>JABAYJ010000004.1 GCA_018609055.1 Flavobacteriales bacterium | reverse complement strand
GTGAAATATCTACTGATGAGCTACTTGGAAATATCTTCAGTAAATTTTGTATCGGTAAGTAATTTACTTTCTCTAATTCTTAGTAAACTTCTCGCTACGTATAATTTGCGATTCTTCTCCAATAAGCTGAATTATATAATTACCTGATTCTAATTCCGACACATCAATAGTTGAATTTCCGTTAGATTCAATAACTATTTGTCCCACAACATTAATTATTTGAACTCGAGAGTAAATGATATTAGTCTTAATAGATAATGAAGAATTAACTGGATTAGGATAAACAGTAAAATAAGTTAAAAACTCATTTTCTGTAACTCCAACTAGACCAATGTTTAAACTAGTATTGGTTGTATCTGAAGAACAGTCACCAAATGCAATTAACGATACTGTCTTAAGTCCAGTTGATGAATAGGTTACATTGTGAGGGCCAGCTCCTGATGCAATTGTAGGTGATGCGCCTGTTCCAAAATTCCACTTCCAAGCAATAGCATCAGATGATGCATCAGAAAACATGACAGGATCACCTGTGAAAGTATTAGTTGTTGAAGAAGTGAAATTAGCTGATGGATTTGGATTTGTTCCAGGAATACATTTGATGTTAATGTCATCAATTGCTATGTCTCCCCTAAATGAGCTATTTCTAATACCTCTAAATCGAAGTTCAATAACTTCTCCAGCCCAAGTTGAAAGATCAACTGTTTTGATAGAAAAAGCATCACTTTGGTTAATGGTTTGTTGACCAACTAAGGCAGTCATAATATCATTTGTCCAAACTCCTCCCGAAAAAATATCTAGATGTAACTCACCCATTGAGCTCCCATGCATGTGGTAAGCAAAGCTAAGTTCTGGCGATCCTGCATTCAAACTTATGCAAGGAGAAATCAATTCTGCTACATCATTTTGACTTCCTTGAGATGCTTCTATATGCATGTAATGACCAGCAGACGTAGCCAAAGTGTTGTCTACAAATGGTCCTGTTGAACCAGTTACCGTTCCACCATCATCAACATTCCATCTATAAGCAGTTGTCGTATTCACAGGATTAGTTGTCCATCCTTCTAATAAACCTGTAGCATTAGTTGCAGTGATAAAAGTTTCAAAGTCTTGGTTATAAGGGATGCTTTTTGCTCCAGCTATAATAAAACCAATTTTTGTTTTGGTTATCACAGTCGTTCCATTGGATATTGTTAAGCTCACATCATAACTACCAGCAGTTGTGTATGTATGCGAAGGGTTTTGAGTAGTATAATCAATTACACTATCTCCATCTACATCCCATTGCCATGAGGTTGCACCAGTACTATTATCTGTAAAACTAACAGTTAAAGGAGTAACACATGAAGTAGTAAGTGTTGCAGAGAAATCTACATTAAAGGTCGCGCAAGTAAAGTAATTTCGACTTGTTTTATGAGCTGCATTAATACGTGCAAACTGTCCCACAGAGAAAAAATCACGACAACTCTTTCGGGAGTAAGACATGATGTTATTTGGATTTGGAGTGAATGCAGTTCCGTTTGCATCAGTTGCTACTCCACCAGTATAAGGAGCTGTACCATTATACACACAAGAAGAACTTACATTTGAATTTCCCAATTGCGGATCAGCATCAGTATCACAAACAAAGTCTCCAGCTGAAGAACAGTTCGAGCCATTCACCAATTCGGATGTAAGAGTTCCATTACTTCCACCATGAGTATGACGAAGTGAATAAAAATGACCCATCTCATGGGCAAGTGTACTTCCATTGATAGCACAACTGTTTGCCATCAAAATAACATCAGGTCCACCCGGATAGTATGCATATCCACAAAGGTTACTTGTTCCTGAAGAAACTGTATTACAGAAATAAATATTAATCAAATTGGCTTGACCATGAGCAGCATGCATTACTGTCTCATCTGAAGAATTAAAGTTATAATAAGTGTTATTGTCAATATAATTTATTCCACCACATAAATAAAACTGCATATTCGCATTTATATAGTAATTGTTCATGCTGTCAATTGCTGCAGTTAATTGAGTAGTTGTTAGTCCTCCAGTTCCAGTACTTGTTCTAGTTATATGAGCTTTAATTGGTACCCAGTCAATTTGAGATAAAGCCATTTGACCAGAACTTCTATTAAATGTTTTTGCTTTATACTCGTCAATAAAATTGATTTTGTTGCTTTGATATTCTGGGTTGTTCTCCAAATTATCGAGCTGACTTTGTGTAGCAATAAATCCACATTCAAGTGCATCTCCTGAATTTTCAGATGTCTGAGGACTACCAGAAACTTGAGTTTTTAATGTGAAAACAGTAAATAAAACTAGCGAAATAAAAGAAATAATATTTTTCATGTTGAGATAAAAAGAGGTCGTGAATCAAAGTAATAGTTTTTAAATTTAATAATAATTTGGTTCAAGTATTCAATATCAATATTCTCAATTAAATGAAACTAATGCTTAGTATTACTTTTTACAATGGGAAATAGTATCTTCATTCCATCATTAACCAGTAATTAAAATAAGAAATAATGACTTTTTCTTTTCAAATCAATAAATTAAGTCTTTTTTGTTTGTTCTATTTGACAGTAGCTGTCTCGTTTTCTCAAAACAAAAATTATACTATTCAGTTATTAAATGGAACTATACTGCCAGAAGAGAATCATCAATCCATTATTTCAGAATTATATACTCAAGAAGGATTTTTAAGTAAAATTATTCAATTTTATGATATTCCAACAGCCGAGGATAGACTGTTGCTTAAAAACTCAGGGATAGAGTTGAATGATTATATTCCTAATTACTCGTACATAGCTACTTTCGATAAAAACAGGAGTTTAAATGTTTTTAATACTGTTAAAGTTCGTGCTGTATTTAATCTTGATGATCGATTTAAATTAAGTCCTGAATTATATAAAAAACAATATCCTGAACACATCCTTGATGGGGAATATATAAGAGTATTTGCTGTTTATCTAGTGAGTAACAATTTAGTAAGAGAAAAAATATCCAAAATCGGAAATATATTAAACTACTCTGCTCAAGATCACAATTTCGAAATACAAATCCCAATCTCTAAATTAAAAGAGTTGATTGCTATTCAAGAAATAAAATTTATTGAATCGATTAACCCTAATCCAACTTTGGAGAGTACAATTTTTAATACATCAGGGCGAACAAATTGGTTAAATAATCCAGTAAATGGATTAAACATTGATGGTGCAGGAGTAACTGTGGCTGTTGAAGAAGGAGGAATTTATGACACCAATGATAATAGAATAGAAATAGAAGGAAGGCTTACAGAATATGGATCAGGGACTATTTCTGGACATAAAAGGGGAGTTATTTATAGAATGGCTGGTGCAGGGAATTTAAATCCAATTAATGAGGGAATTGCTTCTGGAGCAAACGTTTTATCATTGAATAATAATAATTCAAATAACACTTATTTTTCAACAGTTGGTCTTGTTTCAGTTAACCATTCTTATGGTTATGGAATAGGAATGACTGCATGGTCGGCAGGTACAATAAGAGACCGGGATATACGAGACAGTATAGGCCCTTTGCATAGTTGGTCTTCTGGAAATCAAAGCAATAACGCAAGCACTTATGGGCCGTATGTTGGGATTAGTGGATATGCAAATTTAACAGGAGGGATAAAACAAGCTAAAAATATTTTCACTGTAGGTTCTTGTAATAGTCTTGATCAAAGATCAGGTTTTAGTTCAAAAGGGCCTGCTTATGATGGGAGAATAAAACCTGACTTAGTAATTGAAGGAGCAGGAGGGACATCTCATGCAGCTCCAAAAATTTCTGGAGTAGTAGGACAATTGGTTCAAGGTTACAAATCTGAGAATCCAGGAAGTAATCCTCATTTATCTCTGATAAAAACTGTTCTCTTAAACACGTGTGATGACTTAGAAAATCCAGGTCCAGATTTCCGTACTGGATTTGGTCGAGTTAATGTTAGGCGTGCTTTTTCAGTGTTTCAAGAAAATAGATTTTTAGAAGCGAGCATATCAAATGGAGGAAGTAATACTCATACCATTGCCGTTCCATCCAATGTAAAAGAAATACGAGTTTTGGTTCATTGGGCAGATTACCCTGCTTCTACCTCAATTCCTATAAAGGCATTGGTGAACAATTTAGACATGACACTAACTAGTCCAGGTAGTACTGTTTATTTACCATGGGTTCTAAATCCTGCTCCACATCTTGATAGCTTAGGAAAGCCTGCAGTTCGAGGGGTAGATGACTTAAATAACGTAGAACAAATTACAATATCAAATCCAGTTGCTGGAAACTATACTGTATCTATTAATGGTACTTTAATACCTCAAGGACCTCAAAAATATTACCTTACTTATGAATTTCTATATGAAGAAGTGTTGTTGACTTACCCAATTGGTAGAGAGTACTTTGTTCCTGGTGAAACAGAATACATTCAATGGGATTCTTATGGCTCTCAAGGTAGTTTTGATTTAGAATATTCTGCCGATAGTGGAGCTAATTGGAATACCATTGCTACTGGGATAAATGATACTTTAAGAGGATATGCTTGGACAGTACCTAATGAAATGAGCGGCAAAGTTCTAGTTAAATTAAATAGAGGTTCATTAAGTAGCAAGAGTATAGAATCCTTCAATATTATGCCTTTAGTTCAAAACTTTTCTATGCTTTGGAGGTGTGGCGATTCGGCTTTGTTTCAGTGGGATAATATGAATTCAGCATCTAGTTATACAGTTTCAAAACTAGGAAATAAATACATGGACTCATTAACTACTACAAACAATAATTTTGTATTGGTAACAGGATTGAGTTCTACTCACACAGATTGGCTAAGTATTCAGGCTCATGGTCCAAATGGCGCAATTAGTAGAAGAATAATAGCAGTAGAAATTCCAATAACTGATTTCAATTGTGTTGGAAAAGATGTAGCACTAGAAACTGTTATAGATAACAGCCATATTCCTAATTGTGTTTATGATGGAGAATTCCCAATAAAAATAAAGCTAAGAAATACTGGTACCAAAGCAATGGATAGTATTGTAGTTAAGTACCAGCAAAATAATGGACTCATATTTTCTGATACGGTTTTTGCTAGTATACCAATTGGCAGTGTTTTAGTCTATACTTTTAAGGATAGTATTTTACTCAGTATTGGAGTTGATAGTGTCCAGATTTGGTCCGAGAAACCAAATGATGTTTTAAGTTCTAACGATAGTGCTTTGTTAATTCTGGTTTCTTATTCTTGTGCAACAGTTTATCTTCCTTATTCTCAAGATTTCGATTCTTTCACAGATTGTTCTACTGCTTGGGGTTGTTCAGGTATTTCCTGTAACCTTATGGATGGATGGTATAATACACCAAACACTCCTTCTTTAGTAGGCGACAGTATAGATTGGAGAACAGATCATAGTGGAACTGCTACACCAAACACTGGCCCTCCCTCTGATCATACTTCTGGAAGCGGAAAATATCTTTACCTAGAAACTTCTACACCATGTCCAAATAAAGATGCTTTGGTGAATTCCCCATGTATTGATTTAACAACTTCTTCTTATGCTACTCTTAAATTTTGGTATCATTTGTATGGAAATACAATTGGAAGTTTACATATAGATGTTTTATCAAACGGAGAATGGATTAATGATATCTCTTCACCAATAATTGGTGACCAAGGAAATTCATGGTTTCAAAAATCAGTAGATCTTTCTTCTTATGTTGGACAAAAAATTGTAGTAAGATTCAGAGGTAAAACTGGTAATGGTTTTACAGGAGATTTAGCAATAGACGATATTTCTGTAAATCGTTTTCCTGTGGTTTCTTTTACTACAAACGACACAATACTTTGTCTTAATCAAAATACTATCTTCACCAATACTACTGCGCATGCTACTTCTTATAAATGGAGGATTAGCCCTGCCATTTTTAACTACCAAAACAATACCAACAGTACTTCTTTTCAACCCGAAGTTTATTTTCCGAATGCTGGGATCTACACGGTAAAATTAAATGCTACCAATTCTTTTGGTCAAGATTCATTAATTAAAACAACCACTATATATATTGTGCCACCAGCTGGACCAGTTACAACACTTGGAGCAACTTTAACTATAGCTTCAACAGGAGTTCTTTATCAATGGGTAAATTGTGACAGTAATTATTCATTCCAGCCTAGTGGTACAAGCCGAATTTTTACAGCTTCAGTTAATGGAAACTATGCTTGTATAATAACTACACCAGAAGGTTGTGTTGATACAACAGCTTGCTATTCTATTAATTCAGTTGGTGTAGAGAATTTCTATCAAGATATTTTTGATGTAAAAGTGTATCCAAACCCTGCAAATGAGATGCTTACTGTTGAGGTTTTGAATAAAGAATTTAAAGAGGCTATTTCTTTATCAATAGTTGATGAATTAGGGCGATTGGTTTATTTCAAAAATGAAATGCCAAAAGGGGTTACATTTAGTATACCTGTTAATTCTTTTGAAAGGGGTTCTTACACTTTGGTTCTAACAAATAAATCTTTATCCGTGAGAAAAAAGATTATTATCATGAGATAATTTAAACTCGTTACAATTCGTCTTCCGATAACACCACTAAAAAATCATTTTCATTTAATGTTACCTTTTCATTTTTATCTAGGTTAAGTGTAACTCCAAAGTTTTCATTCGGGTTTTTACTTTTATCGCCTTTTCTTATTCCTAAACAGACTTCTTCTCTTTGGTCTGCGAGTCCAATTAAATCTCCAAAAGTGGTTTCTAAAGGAAAATTATTGGTGTAAAGTTGAATTGACTTTACATAAATTTCACTGCCATCTTCAGAGAAAATATCGGTATAAAACTTATGAATTAAAGGTTCTTCGCTCAATTGAGCTAAAATCATTGTGATTAATTTATTACTGATAATAAAGTCATCTACTTCTGTTTGAGTTATTATTTCTTGGTTGTCAGAATTTAGTACTTGTGTAATTATTTTTGCACTAGCATTATTGATAGTTGATTTTATTTTTCTCAACAACAATAGGATTATCAATGTGTCTGAGTCAATTTTATCAGCATCTTCTTCAGTTAAATTTTGAGAAAGAATAATGATGTTATCATACTCAAAAGGATTTGCTTGGTTTAAATTATCCATTTGTAGAGGATCGGAATCCACTATGTTAATTTCAAAATCCGGATATTTTTGTTTTAATAAATCAATGTGTTCTTCAAATTCTGAAGTCGGGGAATTATAATGAATATCAAATTTAGAGCCTGACGAAAGGTAATCGAACGATTCATTGATAAATATATCTGCTACATTATGCCATCCTAATATTAGAATATTTTTTTTGGTCTGTTCTAGTTTTTTATTTACTAATTGTATTGGGGTACTTTTATGTATAGAATTGTCTTCTAATACAATCATAGAATCATCTTCGGCCAATATTATTATTTGATCCTCTTTTTTCATCACATACTTTTTCCCAGGGCGAAGTTTCATCCCTTCTTCTTCATTGTAAATTCCTAATGGGATCCCATCTTTGAAATAAAAAGGTAATTCTCCAAAAGTAATTCCATTCCATTCATCTTCATGAAAATACACTTCGCACCCATCAAATGATAAAATCTCATTATACACCACTTCCAATCCACTCGACAATGAAGTTTGAACCAAGAGCTTCCCCATAATGTCCCAAGAATCTAGTGCTATGATATTGTCATCATCAAAATAACTGATTAATTGACGTTTCTCTTCACTAAAAATTTCTGTAATTATTGGAAGTTCATTTTTTCCATTCTGACACGATATAATTGCCATAATAGATTTTATAGACTGAATGTCAGAACTGATTTTATCTTCATAAGAAGCACTTTCAGAACAATTGGCAAGTAGAATAATAGATTTTGCACTTTCTACTCCTACTCGTTTTAATTCATTGATATTTGCAAAATCACCAGTTGTAGTAATAATACTGGTCGATATTCTATTTGGAATTCTTTTGGATAGTAAATCGTCCATTTCTTCTTTGTCCTCATTGGAAAGAATAACTACAGAACCATATTTCTCACTTTCGTTTGCCAATATTAACTCTCTAATAATGTCAATTACACGTTCGTTCCACCCTAAGATAAGAGTGTGGTTTTCTTCGATAACTTTTCCTCTTCCTTTTCTGAAATTATAAAAAACTTGCTCCAAAGTAGTTGTAATAAATGCAATAAGCATAGACAATATGATTACACCAAATATTCCAGATAAAATGGTGGTAATCTTAAGCCAAGTAGGTGATGCATTATCCTGACTCATATTTCCAGGATCTGTCATTTGAAGCCAAGTAGACCAAATGTCATCCCAAAAATTATCACTAAAAGCTAAGTCGGGCCAAACTGTGATAATTACCCATCTAATAAAAATCATAAATAGAAACAAGACCAAGAACACCACAAATAGACTTACGAATATGGATGCTCCTCCTTTATTAAGGTACTTTTCAAATCTATATTTTAATTTGTCTTTGAAGCTTGGTTGCATAATTTGTAAGTGTTGTGTTATCCTATCAAATATACAATTAATCCTGAGTGATCTAAAATATTTTTATTGACTAATTTATATCCGTAGGGATTGGATTTATATTAAGACTCTTTTTTATTTGATAATTATTTTTAGATATAGTTTATATAATCAACTTGTAGAACATTACTCCAATTTGTTTTATTAATTTAGTGTTATATTATTAATATGTGTGCAAAGGACCATTTATTTCACAGGTATCTTTTACTAAATAAAAATTATGAAGAATATAGATAAGTCAAAACCAGTAATGTTGACTGGCGCAACTGGATACCTAGGAGGACATATTGCAAAAAACTTATTGGAAAATGGACATACAGTTCATGCACCAATCAGAAATCCAGAAAACAAAGATAAGACTAAATCTTTGGATGAAGTAGCTAATAACTCTAAAGGAGAGATTAAATATTTTAAAGCAGATTTACTTCAGGAAGGGAGTTATGTGGAAGCTATGAAAGGATGTGAATTGGTAATACATTCCGCCTCTCCTTTTATTATAAATACCAAGAATCCACAAAAAGACTTGATAGACCCAGCATTAAATGGAACTGAAAACGTATTTAAAACTGTTCAGAAAACTGATTCTGTTAAGAGAGTAGTGCTTACTAGTAGCTGTGCTGCAATTTATGGAGACGGAAAAGATACATTAGACTATCCTAACCAAACAATGACAGAAGATTTATGGAATACTACTTCATCATTAAAACAAACTCCATATAGTTACTCTAAAACATTGGCAGAGAAAAAAGCTTTGGAAATGACTGAAAATCAGGAGAGATTTGATTTGAATGTTATTAATCCTTCTTTTATTTTAGGTCCCGGAGTTAATCCTCATGGAACTGGCGAAAGTTTTAGTATTTTGAAACAAATGGGTGATGGATCATTTAAAATGGGAGCCCCAGCATTAAATATTGGCTGTGTAGATGTGCGTGATGTTGCTGAAGCTCATTACAGAGCTGGTTTTACCCCAGAGGCAAGAGGAAGACATATTTGTTCGGCAGAGAATTTAAGTTTTATGAAATTGGCAGATATGCTTAGACCAAATTATGGGGAGAAATATCCTTTACCAAAAAAGACTTTACCAAAATGGTTAATGATGTTGGTGGGACCATTAGCAGGAATACCAAGACAATTTATTAGAGATAATGTAGGTTTCCCATGGAAAGCCGATAACTCTAAAATCAAGAGAGAACTCAACATGGAGTTTAGACCAATTGATAAAACTGTGAATGAGTTTTTCGAACAAATTGAAACTGCAGGAGTATTTAAAAAGAAATAAGGTTTAAAAAAAATCAGAAAATTATGATGGTAACCAAAGGAATTAGTGTTGTTAAATTAGTAGCATGGACTTTACCATACATTGTGTGGCTTACCTTACTAATGGGAGGTTTTGCAGCACTTTATCATTATGATTATATAGAATTTTCGATTCCTTTATTTTCCTTGTCAATAATTGGAACTGCGGTAGCATTTTACATGGGATTTAAGAACAATCAGGCTTACGATAGAATGTGGGAAGCTCGTAAATTTGGGGAGGAATTGTAAATGATTCCCGTTCATGGCGAATGATGGTTGATGGATTTATTACAAGTCTGTTTGTAGATAAAAAAGTTTCGGAAGAGGAAATAAAAGTGGTAAAACAAAGATTAATTTATAGGCATATTGGTTGGTTGTATGCTCATAGAAGTCAGTTTTTAGTGCCAACTCCTTGGGAGCATGCTAGTCAAGGAGGACATGTAGGAAGAACAGCTAAAATTTATCAAGAAAAATTTGGAGTAGGAATGATTGATGATGACGTTACTCGTTACTCGTTACTCGTTCTGAGTTAAAGAGTTTTTTACCGCCAGAAGAACACGATAGATTGGTGGGAAATGTAAACACAGCTACTAAATAATTAATGAGCAATCCCTTGATTTAAAACAGTTAAGAGAAGATGGATTAATTGAAGATTTTCGTCACATGGAATTGGCTAATTTATTAAAGAGTTTTTATACCCTTCAGGGAAAAAACAAACGAATTAAAAAGTTTCCTCTTCCTCGTCAATATGCAAATCTGAGTCGATATTTTTAGGGATATTCATTTCGTTAATTCCATTGAGCATAATTCCAGAAATTCATAGCTTAGGAGATTGGGGAGTTTGGCTTTCAATTCCTGTAGCAGTTTTAATTGGTTGGGTATATGTAATGATGGAAATTGTAGGAGATTATACCGAGAATCCATTTCAAGGAATGGCGAACGATATTCCTATGCTAAACCTTTGTCGAGTTATAGAAATTGACATGAGAGAAATGCTTGGCGAAACAGATTTACCAACAGCTGTGGAGGCTGTTAATGGGGGTTTGATGTAGTATGCAAAACATCCTCTTCATCTGTTCAGCAAACAAAGACCGCTCAAAAACGGCTGAGGATTATTTTTCTGAAATATATCCAGAGTTAAATTTTGATTCAGCAGGAACAAATCAGAGAATCTGTTTTCAATTAGGAACAAATTTTATTGATTTGGCTCAATTAGATTGGGCAGATTCTATTTTTGTAATGGAAAAGAAACATGCTGATTTTGTAAATCAATTTTCTGATAGAGAATTCAGAAACAAGATTAATATTCTTCGTATTAAAGACATTTATAAATACAACCAAAAGGAATTGATTGAGGTGTTGGAAGAAAAATTTCATTTCTGATTTGTTATAAACCTTAGCTCCTTTATCCCTTTTAAAATAAGTTAACTACTCTTTTTTTCTTATTTTTATATTCTTAAAATGAAATCTTAATGAGCTCAATTTCTCCAGCTGCAGCCTACACCATCAAGTTTATTAACCAAACTAATAAGTCGGTTTTTTTAACGGGGAAAGCAGGGACAGGGAAAACTACTTTACTCAAAGAAATTATTGCAACAACCCACAAAAATACTGTAGTTGTAGCGCCTACAGGAATTGCTGCTCTTAATGCTGGTGGAGTAACTATTCACTCGCTTTTTCAACTTCCTTTTGGGGGATTTATTCCAGATAATGTAGATCCGCAATTTGCAGGTTCTATTAAATTAGAATCCAAAAGCACACTTGGTCGTCATTTTAAAATGAGTGCAACTAAAAAGAACGTAATCAAAAGTATGGAGCTTTTAATTATTGACGAAGTCAGTATGCTCCGAGCCGATTTAATGGATTCCATAGATTTTATGTTACAATCTGTAAGGAAAAACAGAAGGCCTTTTGGAGGAGTACAAGTACTGTTTATAGGAGATTTATTACAGTTACCACCTATTGTAAAGCCTCAAGAATGGAACTTTTTGAGCAAATATTATCGAGGTAAATATTTCTTTCATTCGCATGTAATTACTCAAAATCCACCTTTGTATATTGAGCTCGATAAAATTTTCAGACAAACTGATAACCAATTTATTGAAGTGCTTAATAACCTCAGGAATAACACAATCACTAATACTGATTTAAGTATTCTAAATCAATTTGTTAATCCAGATTTTGATTATAAAAAAAATCCTGGTTTTATTACTTTAACAACTCATAACAAAAGTGCAGATGAAATTAATTTCAAGGCTTTAAAAGAATTGGAAGGAGAAAGTTTTACTTACCAAGCTCAAATTATAGACGATTTTCCTGATAGGATTTTCCCGGTAGATGAAAAATTGGTCTTAAAAGTAGGGGCGCAGGTAATGTTTATTAAAAACGAATTATCCTTCGAGAAAAACTACTACAATGGTAAAATGGGAGTGATTTCTCACCTTGGCGAAAAAGAAATTCTGGTTCATTTCCCTGAAGAAGACAAAACAATTGATGTAGAAAATTACGTTTGGCAAAACATTAGGTACAAATTAAACCCAACTACCAAAGAAATTGAAGAACAAGTACTGGGTACGTACACGCATTTTCCTTTAAAATTAGCTTGGGCAATAACGGTTCACAAAAGCCAAGGACTTACTTTTGACAAAGCAGCTTTAGATGTTTCTAAGGTGTTTCAACCGGGGCAAGCTTATGTGGCTTTATCGCGTTTGCGTTCTTTAAAAGGATTGGTTTTATTAGCTCCTTTGCAAATGAACGGGCTAAAAAATGATGTGGATGTAATGCGCTATTCCGAACAGAAAGCAAGTGAAGATCGTATAAAATCGGCATTGCAACAAGAAACCAAAAACTATCTATTTCAATACCTTTATTCTACGTTTGATTGGAAACATATAGCTCAGGAATGGCGAAACCACAGATATAGTTATAAGGATGAAGAATCTAAATCACCTAAGGCAAAATTTGCACTTTGGGCAGAAACACAATCCAGTAAAATGGAAGATTTGATGGTTCTGGCACAAAATTTTATCAAACAATTAAATCACTTATTTGGAAAAGAACCCTTTGATATTAATTTTATCAAGGAACGATTTGAAGCTGCTTACGACTATTTTTTCAAAGATATAGATGGTTTGGTAGAGGAGTTGATGACGAAAATAGAAGAAGTAAAACGCATCAAAAAAGTAAAGACACTTTACAGTGAACTATTGGAGATAGAAGAGTTGCAAATCAATACAGCAACTCGATTGATGAAAGCAAAATTATTGGTAAAAATTATTGTTTCTGGTGAAGAAATTACCAAAGAGAACCTTACTTCAGAAGAAATTATCTTGTACAAAACCACCAAGCGCAAGAAAATAAGGAAGCTCATTGCCGAAAAATCTGGAGGAGTAGAAGAAGCAGAATCTTTGTACGAAGAGCCTAAATCCAAAAAAGGAAAAAGCAAGAAAAAGCCGAGTATCGAAGTTAC
Source organism: Flavobacteriales bacterium (assembly GCA_018609055.1). Taxonomy (GTDB): domain Bacteria; phylum Bacteroidota; class Bacteroidia; order Flavobacteriales_D; family CAJJDF01; genus CAJJDF01. Next base: position 159,456 of record JABAYJ010000004.1, on the reverse strand, counting down.
TCTGGAACTTTGGCAAGCCAACCAATCGGTTGCCGAAACGGCTAAAGCCAGAAAATTAACTGAATCAACTATATTTAGTCATTTGATTAAACTCATTAATCAGAATTACATAGAGTTAAAGGAGGTATTGCCGCAAGATAGAATAATGGAATTAGCCGAGGTCTTTGAAAATTACACGGACGAATCGCTTTCGGACTTAAAACAAATTTCGGGTGATAAATTCACTTATGAAGAGTTGAGGTTGTATAAGACTCAGATTAAGGAGGATTAGATTCAGTTGTTGAAAGATAAATTGGATTTTAGCAAACGATAAATAATCCATTATCTTAAATTCGCTTTCAATTAATCGCATTCAATGCTAAACACCAAAAGAACTTTTATAGAAAAAGTAACCCTAAAAAAAAGTAGGAAGTAAACTTCGCGAAGAAATTAGTGTACTTGCTAAGCAAGAACAAGCAATTTATAAGACTGAGGAAAAGACATTAAGAGTTTGTTTTTGATTTAGTTATAATGAATATTCGGAATTATTGTCATTAATAAAAACGTATGCATGTTGTTTTTATTAATGACAATGCAAGAATGTTATAGAGATCTAACAATAAATTCTTTCTATAGAAAATATTGATTACCTTTATATGTGATTAGACTGAAAAGAGAAACGATTAGAAAAACCTACCATCATTATAAAATGGGGAGTTTAACTGTTCCCGTTATTTCTATTTATAAAACAATTTTTGGGATAAAATATTCAAAGGTATACGAGTATAGAGAAACATACTTTGGAAAAATAAAGGATTGTGAAAACTGTAACCTAGCAAAAGTATAAGCTTTCAATACACCTGCAAATCAGCCTGAAAACCAAGCTTGTCAATTATTCCTTGAAACTTATTCTCTTCAGAACTCTTTGTAAATACCCAAAGTTTTCCCTGTTGTTTTCTAGCCTCATTGCTGATTAAAATCCATTTCTGTATAATACCCTGAATATCACTTTTTTTAAACTTTTTTTCAATACATATAAAATCTGTCCCTCGGCTGTGTTTCACTTCAATATCAGGGGAATAGTACTTATTTGATTTTGGGTAGCTATATCTTTTAACTTCATCAGGTTTAATTAATATTTCTTCTTTATATTCCTTTTTAAAGAATGAAGAGATAAAACTTGGGATATCTTCTTTTTTCATATATTTACTTTCGTTAGAAAGTAAATATATGAAAAATAATTAGAAATCTCTTATGTTTTAGATTCGTCACTAAGGTTTTCTATTGAAGAGAGTACAGGCGAAGCATCTATATCTTCAGCATCAAGCAAAGAAACAAGGATTTCGATTGATTTTTGTATAGCTACAATTGATTTAGGATCTAGTTTTTTTAGACGTTCAGCAAATTTTTCATGAAGTACTACTGGTATTTTATTAATTAACCCAATTCCTTCAATAGTTAAACTAATTTTCACCACTCTTTTATCTTTATTATTGGGAATCCTTGCTATTAGTCTTTTTGATTCTAATCTAGAAATTATACCTGTAACTGTACTAGCATTCAAGTTTAAAAATTTTTTCAATTCAGTAGCTGTAGATTGACAATCCTCCTTTTCTTTTAAAAAATTAAGAATAAGTATCTGAGGCGTGCTAACCCCATATTTCTTTTCTATTTTTTTGTTTTCAAGATTTATAGATCTTATAACTTTTCTTAAACTTATTATAATATCAGTGTATTCCATGTTTAGGTTTAAAGGACATAAGCTTATAAATATATAACATTTATAGGGACTAATTAAAACCACTACATTTATTTCTACAGAAACAAATGTAAAGTCAAATATATTAGGAAGCATTGCAACTGAGTTAAAATCAAAATGAATTAATCCTAATTCTGAAAGATAAACTTGATTTTAGTAATCGATAAATAATCCATTATCTTAAATTCGCTTTCAATTAATCGAATTCAATGTTAAACACCAAAAGAACTTTTATAGAAAAAGTAACTCTACAGAAAGTAGGAAGTAAACTTCGTGAAGAAATTAATGTACTTGCAAAGCAAGAACAGGCAATCTCTGAAGCGGAGGAAAAAGCACTTAAGAGTTTGTTTTTGAGCTCGATAAAAGCAACACAAGAGCTTCAGCAGTTTGGGCATCACATTGGGTTGGAATACAATACAGTGTATGATTTATGCAACAAGTATTTTGAAGGATTACAGGATTTTGTTCCATTTTCTAACGCCATTATTCAGCATTTATACGAGAACTCCAATCACCCACAGATAAAAACGGGAGAGCTATTTGTAGTAGAATTTCACGATTTAGAATTCAATGATATCAAATGTAAAGGAATAGGGATATTTAAGATTGAGAACAAAATGGAATACTTGAACTTTAATCACAGAGCTGATGGAGTAGATTTCATTATAGAGAAAGGGGTGAAGCTTCAAAAAATTGATAAAGGTTGTTTGGTACTAAACTCAGAAAAGGACACGGGATTCAGAGTGTTATCAGTAGACAATAACTCTTATGATGCAGCTTACTGGAAACAATCCTTTTTGGGATTGGATGAGGTGAAAAATGATTCGTACCAAACGAAACATTATTTGAATTTGATTAAGGATTTTTCGGCTAATTTATTGGAAGAGAATGATTCGTATGCTCAAAAAGATTTCTTGAATCAAACGATTCGTGTATTCAATGAGAATGAATTCATCAATAAAGAAATTATTGAAGAGGAATTGCTAGCCCCTTTTGAAGTATCGGATAAGTTTGAAGAATACAAAGAAAACTACAAAGTAGCTAACCAAGTTGAGTTAGAAGAAAGTTTTAATATCGAGCAAGCCACTCTTAAAAAAGAAAAGAAGAAAATAAAATCTGAAATCCTATTGGATACTCGTATCCAAATAAAAATAGATGTGGACGAAATAGACACAGTAAAAGATAATATGGAAAGAGGATATGACGAAGAAAAGAAAATGCACTTCTACAAAGTGTATTTCAATGAGGAGTTGTAATTATCCTACCTTCTCAAAGTTCCCATTCCTTCTCATAGTTTTTACTACACTTTGGTAATCTCTATCTGGATTAAATACTTCAGACATTAGTTTTAGCGAACCAAGATTAAAACTTGCTTTTTTAGAGATAAATCCAAAGCCAGTTAAAGTTCCATTCTCTAGAATCACAAAAGATTTTTCAGTGGATTTTCTTCCTCTTCCTATAAATATTCCATCTTCATTTGGAGAACCATATTTCTCCTCAAAATTTTCAATTCTTAGGTTGTAATCGTCCGTGCTTTCTTCTTCAATGCAAGCGCCATGGCAATTGTGCATTTGATGACGAAAACAAGAGCCAACTCGGTTATGGTTTTCTAATCCATTAATTTTTTGACACAATTCGTAATTGTCAATCGATTTTTTCATGAAACCAATAGCATCTCTGTGCGAACTAAAATCTAGTACAGTTTCCGAATCCTGATCTACAGAAACAACTTCTAAAAAATGATAATCTGACTCTCTATTTATCTGAATCCCAAAAGGAAATTTGGTTTTCATTTGCCTTCTGTTGTGCTTTGGTTTGTGAGTTTTTATAGCCATATTTTCATATAGCAAAGCCATTGTTTCATTCCCAGTGATTTCAAAATCAATGGTGTGTATGTTTTCAATAATTTTTAAACCTTTGGGAGTTTTGTAATTATTCATGTGGCTTTGCACCCTTTTTCTGATACAAATACTCTTACCAATGTAAATGATGTTTCCTTCAAAATCGAAAAAATAATAAACTCCAGGTTTGTTGGGTAGTTTATCCACTCCCAGTTTCATTGATAGCAAATCCACCTCTTGTGCCTCTTTGTCCTTCTCCAAAATCATATGAAAAATCTCGGTAGTAGCAGCCGTATCGGCCATTGCTCTGTGATGCTGAGTTAGTTCTACTCCTAATGATTTACTTAGTTTACCAAGGCTGTACGAAGGCAATCCAGGAAATACCTTTCTTGACATACGCACTGTACAAAGCTTGCTGGCTTCAAACTCAAACCCTAAATCTTGATATTCTCTTTTAATTTGCCCGTAATCAAAATTCACATTGTGCGCCACAAATGTTCTCCCTTTTAGGTATTCGAGAATAGTTTTTCCAACCTCAAAAAACCTGGGTGAGTTAGCAACCATTGCATCATCAATTCCAGTTATTCGGGTAATGTTATAAGGAATTTTTTGTTCAGGATTTACTAGAGTTTCGTACTTGTCTAGTATTTTTACTCCATCAGTTATAATAATAGCAATCTCTGTTATTTTGCTATTTGCAGGAGTTCCTCCTGTGGTTTCTATGTCAACTATGGCGTATTCCAATGATGGGTTTTTTATAAAAATAGAGTTTTTCTAGCTACAAATTTCAATTAGCTAATATAAAAAAATTACAACTCCCAATCAATTGGCTTAATCCCTTTTTTTACTAAAAACTCATTCGTTTTGCTAAAAGGTTTCGATCCCAAAAAACCTCTGTGTGCCGAAAAAGGTGAAGGATGAGACGAAGTAATTATGTGGTGTTTTGATTCATCAATCAACTCCGACTTTTGCTCAGCAAATTTTCCCCAAAGCACAAAAACAATTGATTCTTTTTTATCAGAAATGGTTTTTATTACAGAATCCGTAAATTCTTCCCAACCTTGTTTTTGATGGCTTCCAGGCCTAGATTTACGGACAGATAAAGTAGCGTTTAATAAAAGAACACCTTGCTCTGCCCAGCCGGTTAAATCTCCCTGAAAAGGAACCTGAATTGATAAATCGGAACTTAATTCTTTGTAAACATTTCGTAATGATGGAGGGAATTTAATTCCCATTGGAACTGAAAAACTTAAGCCATGCGCTTGTCCATCTCCATGGTAAGGATCTTGACCTAGGATTACAACTTTAAGGTTTTTTAATGAGCAACTTTCAAAAGCTTTAAAGATAAATTTCTCTGGTGGAAAACAAATTCCATTCTCATACTCTTCAGTTACAAAACCAGATAACTCAGCAAAATAATCTACATCAATATCTTTAGATAAAATCGTTTTCCAATCTTTAGGTATGAGTGAAGCTAAATTCATTTAATGCTATCCATCATATCCATATTGATTCAGTTTATTGTCTTTTTCTTTCCAGTCTTTGTCCACTTTTACGTACAAATCCAAAAATACTTTTTTACCAATAAACTCTTCAATATCTTTTCTTGCTTCTGTTCCTACGATAGTTAATTTACTTCCTTGATGCCCAATAATAATTCCTTTTTGAGTCTCACGGTTTACAATAATCAAAGCTCTAATTTTAGTAATCGTCTTCTTCGACTTTCCTTCTGTAGGCACATCTTCTTTATATTCTTCAACAACTACTTCACAAGAGTATGGGACTTCCTTGTTGTAAGTAGTAAATATTTTTTCTCTAATAATTTCAGAGATAAAAAACCTCATTGGCTTATCCGTCAATTCATCTTTTGGGAAAAATGGAGGAGAAGCTGGAAGTAGTTCTCTTATCTTATTTATCACAAAATCAGTATTCACTTTTTCTAAAGCAGATATCGGTAATATTTGAGCTCCAGGCATTAATTCCGACCAAAGTTGTACTTTTTCCTCTACAATAGTCATGTCTTTAGCAAGATCAATTTTGTTAATCAAAACAAACTTAGGCACTTCCATGTCTTGTATTTTAGCCAAAGTCGCTTTGTGATTCATAGAATCTTCAAAAATATCAGTAACTAAAAGAATGATGTCTGCATCACGAAGCGATTCGCTCACAAAGTTCATCATTTTTTCGTGTAATTTGTACACAGGCTCCAGTACACCAGGCGTATCCGAGTACACAATCTGAAAATCATTTCCGTTTACAATTCCTCTTATTCTGTGTCTAGTCGTTTGATGTTTAGATGTTATGATAGACATTTTTGCCCCTACCAATCCATTCATCAAAGTCGATTTACCGACATTAGGACTTCCTACAATATTTACAAAACCTGCTTTGTGTGCCATTATTATTTAATTATTCTACAAAGAAACAAAGAATTTGGCTTATACCTCTTTTAATTCAGTAAATCTATCAAGTAATATTACTCCACTATTCACTAAATTTCCTACATTTGACCCATGCTATTTCAAGAAGTAATCGGCCAAAATTCTATCAAAGAAAAAATTATTCATACAGTATTGAATGATAGAATATCGCATGCTCAATTATTCCATGGAAAGCTAGGAGCAGGAACGTTTGCAATGGCTTTAGCTCTATCAAGATTTGTTTTTTGTAGTTCTAAAACCAAAACAGATTCTTGTGGAACATGTCCTTCTTGCCTTAAAATTAATTCGTTAACTCATCCCGATTTACACTTTTCATTCCCAGTTCAGTTATTAAAAAACAGAGAAACTGCTGATGATTTTATTGCTCTTTGGAGAGAAATGATTCTTGCAAATCCTTATTCTAACGAACAGGATTGGTACGCTAAGAATGATAATGAGAATAAAAAGGGGATTATTGGAGTAAAAGAAAGCGAAAGCGTTTTCAAGAAACTCAATATGAAATCCTACGAGGGTGGATATAAAATTTGCATTTTTTGGTTGGCAGAAAATATGAATACTCCAAGTGCTAATAAACTACTTAAACTCATTGAGGAACCACCAGATAGAACACTTCTTTTTTTGGTAGCCGAAGATATTCAGCAGATATTACCAACTATTCTTTCTAGAACTCAAGTTGTAAAATTCAATACTCTTTCCGAAAAAGAAATGGTAGAAACAATGGTTCGAACTAATGAAGTGACTCAGGATAAAGCAATAGAAATAGCCAGTTATGTAAATGGTGATTATTCGCTTGCTCTTAACGAAATAGCAAAAAAAGAAAGTGCAAATGTCTTTTTTGATATGTTTGTTCAGTGGATGAGGTTGTGCTTTAAAAAAGATGTAGCAGGAGCAGTTTCATTTTCGGCTGATGCTCAAAAATTGGGTAAAGAAAAGCAAAAAGCATTTTTACTTTTTGTTCTTAATATTTTCCAAAAGAGTTTAGTTGGAAGCCATTTAGGAATGGATGCAGTAAAAACATCAGAAACGTACAAAGATTTTATCCAAAAATTCATGCCGTATATTCATGAAAGAAACATTGAATCTTTGCATACCGAAATGTCCGAAGCACACTATCATATCGATAGAAATGCAAACTCCAAAATATTATTCCTAGATCTTTCGTTTACCTTGTTTAAACTGATTAAAAAATAACTCAGTTTTTTATTTTTAAACGAGTGAATAATCGTTTATCTTTGTTAGTCTTGCGTTTTGGTGTGACCAAAATTAACGCAATAGATTTTTTAATAACCTTCAAAAGCCAGTGATAGCTGGTTTTTCTAAATAATATTTTTACAAATGGGATGTTCATCATGCTCAAATAATAAATCCGGAGTACCAAATGGCTGTAAAAGCAATGGTTCATGCGGTACAGGTGGTTGCGATAAAATGTCAGTTTTCGATTGGCTCGAAAATATGCAGTTACCATCAGGTCAAAAACCTTTTACAATTGTAGAAGTTCGTTTTAAAAATGACCGAAAAGAATACTTCCGAAACGATAGTGGTTTATCACTTTACCAAACAGATATAATTGCAGTGGAAGCTGCATCTGGATATGATGTGGGAGTAGTTTCGCTTATGGGAGAATTAGTAAAACTACAGTTAAGTAAAAAGAAAATTACTGACATTAAAGTTTTGCCTTCAATCTTAAGAAAAGCAACTGACGAAGACATTAAAATTTGGCACTCTTCAAGAGAAGAAGAAAAAAGAATTATGCCTCTTGCACGAACTTTTGCAATTGAGGAAAAGCTCAAAATGAAAATCAGTGATATTGAGTTTCAGGGAGATATGAAAAAGGCTACGTTTTATTACACGGCTGAACAAAGAGTTGATTTTAGAGAATTGATTAAAAAATTCTCTTCGGAATTCAAGGTGCGAATTGAAATGAAGCAGATAGGAATGAGACAAGAAGCTGGGAAACTTGGTGGAATTGGATCATGTGGTCGTGAGCTTTGTTGTTCTACTTGGTTAACTGATTTTAGGTCGGTTAATACTTCGGCAGCTCGTTACCAACAATTATCGCTTAATCCACAGAAGTTAGCTGGGCAATGTGGTAAACTTAAATGTTGCCTTAATTTTGAGTTAGATGCCTACATGGAACTAATGAAAACGTTCCCAAAAGCAAATACAACTTTACAAACTGAAGGAGGGAAAGCTCGTCACATGAAAACGGATGTTTTCTCCAAAACAATGTGGTTTACTGTTGAATCTAAAGATAGAAACAATGATTTCATAGGACTTACTGTAGATAGAGTAAAAGAAATTATTGAGATGAATAAAGCTGGTAAAAAGCCAGTTAGTCTAAAAGAATTTGTTGAGTTTGTTCCTGTTGAGGAAGAAAAATATGCTGCTGTAGATGCGCAAGATAGTTTAACGCGTTTTGATAGTAATTTCAGTAAGAAAAAGCGTAAGCCAAACAACAGAAACAAGAACAGGAATCCTAATACCAGAGATAAGAATCCTACTAACGCTAAAAGTACTGTTAACACCAAAGGTCCTTCTAACAACAAGAGTAATCCTAACAAGAACACAAATAAGCCTAATGATAAAAAATAGAACCATATTTTTTGCGCTAGTATCTATGTTGGTTTTGTTACAAGCCTGCAAAGAAGAGGATGTATATTTTCAAAAATTTGAAACTATAGCTGATTCGTCCTGGGATAAAGACGAGCCTGTTTCATTTGATTTCGAAATTTTGGATACGAACGAAATCTATGTTTTTTTCTTGAATTTAAGAATAGGAAACGATTACGGATACAGTAATTATTTCTCTTTTTGGGAATTAAAATCTCCTGATGGTAGAATAAAAACCGATACAAGTGAGTTTATTTTAGCTAAGCCAAGTGGGCAATGGTTAGGGAATACTGCTAGTGGGACTGTAATAGAGAATAATATGTTTTTTCTTAGAAAGAAATTACCAACAAAGGGAACATATACTTTCACTTTTACCCAAGGTATGAGAGAATCGAAATTAGCGAATATTAAAGATGTTGGACTTAAAATAACTAGGTATAATGAGCAAAAAAAGTAAAGAAAAACCTAAGAAGAAAAAACTGTTGATTAGGCTAGTTTGGTTGGCATTTTTAGGGCCGTTTTTCGGACTATTTATTATGTTATTATTGGCTTATTTTGGAGAAATGCCAGACATAAGTGATTTAGACAATCCTAAAAGTAACTTGGCATCTCAAGTAATAACTTCGGATGGAGTAGTGCTAGGGGAATATTATTTACAAAACAGAACTCACGTAGATTATCATGAAATAAGTAAAAACTTAGTAAATGCACTAGTTGCGACTGAAGATGAACGTTTTTACTCTCACTCAGGAATTGATGCAGAAGCACTTGCAAGAGCAATAAAAGGAATGGGGAAAGATGGTGGAGGAAGTACTTTGTCTCAGCAATTGGCGCTTAATTTATACGGGAGTAGAGCAGGAAGCTTTTTTGGTAGAGTAAAACAAAAATTTGGCGAATGGATTATTGCTGCTAAGCTTGAAAAAAGATATACCAAAGAGGAAATCATGACAATGTATTTTAATAAGGTTGACTTTTTGAATCAAGGAGTAGGTATACATTCTGCATCTAAAATATACTTTAGTAAATCACCTGCGGATCTAAATATACAAGAGGCTGCAATATTGGTGGGGATGGTAAAAAATCCAAACAAATACAATCCTAAAAGATTTCCTGAAAATGCGGTAAAAAGAAGAGAAGTTGTATTGAAACAAATGCTAAATAATAGTTTTTTGACTCGTAAACAATATGATTCGATTAGAGTTTTACCTCTTGGTTTAAATTTGACTTCTGTAGATCATAAAGAAGGAGTTGCTCCTTATTTTAGAGAAAGCTTAAGAGCTGAGCTTAATAAAATGATGGAGGAAAAGAATTATGATGGTGACTTTATTTACATGAATAAAGAAACTGGAAAGCCTTATAACATTCGTAAAGATGGACTTAAAATATACACAACTATTGATTCTAGAATGCAGAAATATGCTGAAGCATCTGTAGAAGAACATTTGGGTGGTTACCTTCAAGAACAACTTGATAAAAAACTTAAAAGCAAATATAATTACCCTAGATATCCCTTTGCAAGGGCGGTTAATGAAAAGGAAGCTGAAGGAATTTTGAATAGAGCTAAAAAGCAAACAATGCTCTATAAAACCTTAACAGGTGCTTCATGTAAAGAGTGTGAACGTCCTGGAACAAAAGAGAAGAAAGGGAAATATATTTGTAATTACAACAAAGAGCATGTAAACCCAAAATTCACTGATGCTGAAATTGATACTATTTTTAACACACCTGTAGCGACTCAAGTTTTTGATTGGAAATCAAAAGGTTACGAAAGGGATACAGTTATTTCTCCAATGAATAAAATAAGATACTTAAAGAGTATTTTGAGATCGGGAATGATGTCTATGGATCCAAGAACAGGATTTGTAAAAGCATGGGTTGGAGGACCTAATTTCAAGTATTTTCAGTATGACATGGTTAGAACAGGAAGAAGACAAGTAGGTTCTACCTTTAAGCCATTTGTCTACGCTTCAGCAATAGATGCTGGTTTAGCAACTCCTTGCGAAGGAATATTGGATATAGAACATTGTGTTCCAGTACCAGATAGACCAACTCAACCTTGGTGCCCTAAAAATTCAGGAGGAGGAATGGATGGAGGAAAAGTTTCAGTAAAATTTGGTTTAGCTGGATCAATGAACAACATTACTGCAGCTCTAATGGCTCGAATTGGGGCTAAAAAAGTGAAAGAAAATGTAGTGAAAATGGGAGTAAATCCAAAGTATGTTCCTGAATTTCCATCAATAGCTCTTGGTACATGTGATTTAACAATATTTGAAATGGTAGGTGCAATAAGCACATTTGTAAATGATGGGTTTTTTATTAAACCAATGATAATTACCAGAATTGAAGACAAGAATGGGGCTGTAATTTATGAGGCAATGCCAGAGACTGAACAAGTTTTTGATGCTAATCTTTCAGCTACTATGGTTAAAATGATGCAAGGAGTTGTGGATGGTGTTACTGATCCTTATAAGAAAAAAACTAATGGAACTTCAATGAGGTTGCGTTCAGGAAGAGCTTATGGGAAATTAAGAAACCCAATTGGAGGAAAAACAGGAACAACACAAAGTAACTCGGATGGTTGGTTTATTGGAATTACTCCAGAACTGGTTTCGGGAGTTTGGACTGGAGGAGAAGATCCTGGAGTTAGATTTAGAAATACTGGTTTAGGGCAAGGAGCAACAATGGCTTTACCAATTTTTGGATATTACATGAACAAGGTATATGCTGATGAATCGATAGATATTTCAAAAGGAAAATTTGTTATTCCTGACAATTATGTAGACGATTATACCAACTGTAATAATCAGCCAACAACTGAACAACCTGATATAGATTACGATAATTTTGCAAATAGCGGAATTGATTAATAAGTAAATAACATGAATAAAAAAGTAGCAAACGTAGAAGAAGCTTGTCAAGGGATTGAAAGTGGAATGACACTTATGTTAGGTGGATTTGGATTGTGTGGAATTCCAGAAAATTCAATTTCTGAATTAGTCAATTTAAATGTAACAGGACTAACATGTATTTCTAATAATGCAGGTGTTGATGACTTTGGATTAGGATTGTTACTACAGAAAAAGCAAATCAAGAAAATGATTTCTTCTTACGTAGGTGAGAATGATGAGTTTGAAAGACAAATGTTAAGTGGAGAATTGGAGGTTGATTTAATACCTCAAGGGTCATTAGCAGAAAGATGTAGAGCAGGGGGAGCAGGAATTCCTGCATTTTATACTCCAGCTGGATATGGAACTGAAGTAGCTGAAGGAAAAGAGGTGAGAGAATTTAATGGGAAACCACATATTTTAGAGTCGGCTTTAACTGCAGATTTTGCAATTGTAAAAGCTTGGAAAGGCGATACTGCAGGGAACTTAGTTTTTAAAGGAACGGCAAGGAACTTTAATCCAATGATGGCAATGGCTGGTAAAATAACTATTGCTGAGGTGGAAGAGTTAGTTGAGCCTGGTGAATTAAATCCAAATGAAATTCATACTGCTGGAATTTTCGTTCAAAGAATTTTTCAAGGAAAAGGGTATGAAAAGAGAATTGAACAAAGAACCGTTAGACCAAAAAACTAAAGAGTTATGCTAAGTAAATCACAAATTGCACAAAGAATAGCTCAAGAGCTTCAAAACGGTTGGTACGTTAACTTAGGAATAGGAATTCCTACCTTGGTTGCTAACTATATTCCTGAAGGAATTGATGTTGAGTTTCAATCAGAAAATGGAATCCTTGGAATGGGACCTTTCCCTGTTGAAGGAACAGAAGATGCTGATTTAATTAATGCGGGTAAGCAAACGATTACAGCATTGCCAGGAGCAGTGTTTTTCGATTCTGCTACTAGCTTTGCTATGATAAGAGGACAACATGTTCAGTTAACTGTTTTGGGAGCTATGGAGGTTTCTCAAAATGGTGATATTGCTAACTGGAAAATTCCTGGAAAAATGGTGAAAGGAATGGGAGGAGCTATGGATTTAGTTGCTTCTGCAGATAATATTATTGTTGCAATGATGCATACCAATAGAGCTGGTGCATCCAAAATACTTAAAAATTGTTCGCTACCATTAACTGGTGTTGGCTGTGTAAAGAAGATTGTTACCAATCTTGCTGTTTTAGAGGTGGTAAAAGAAGGTTTTAAATTAATAGAAAGAGCTCCAGGAGTTTCTGTAGAAGAAATTCAACAAGCTACGGAAGGTGATTTAATTATTGAAGGAGATATTCCTGAAATGAAATTATAGTCTTCTTTTTCTTTTATTTGAAGTGTACCAGTCAAAGTTCTTCTTTGTTATGTTGAACCCAATTATTACTTCATGAGTGTTTCCTAAGTTGCCTCTCAATTTACTTATCGTGATATCATAAGAGTATCCAATTTTTACTGAAGCAAAAGAAACTCCAGCACTAATAACTATATGCTAAGCTGGTTTTTGTCCAATTTGAACCAATTAAATATCCACCTTCAATAATAATGTTATTGGGTATTGAAAGAATAGTATTGGTAAAAAATAACCCAGTAGATAGTTTAAGATGATCTCCTGGTGATGCAATAATTAAGGCATTAGATAAATTTGTTGGACTAAGTTTACTTCCAATTCCTGAGCCTGTTGGCGTTACATAAATAGTATTGCATTGAGAATTTACAATGGTAGAGAACAATAAGAAAAATAAAAGGGCAATTTGTTTTTTAATTATATCTACAATACGCAAAAAAAAAGACAAAGTTGCCGAAACAACTTTGTCTTTGAAATTTGTATTTAGTTTAAAATTATTGCTTTATCAATTTGTGTGCTTGGTCATTTACATAGATAATATATGTTCCGCTAGCTAAATTTGATACATCAATTTTATCAGTAAACTGAAGTGCTTGATCTTCTGTTGTGCTTTGGTAATGAACTTTACCAAGTAAATCAATAATCTTTACATTTAAAGAAGTGGCTTGGTTAAAGTCTACTTCTAATGTAACTTGGTTAGTTGTTGGGTTAGGGTAAATAGATACTTTTTCAATTTTATCTAATTCACTAATTCCTACTAATGAACAGTGCCATCCAATATTATATCCATCTAATTCTAATCCAGCATCTGCATAAAACTCAATAGTTAATGAACCACCAGTTGATACAAGAGGATTTGGAGGTAAAGTAGAGTTACAATATTTTCCAATTAGTGGAGATGAAGTTGAAGCACCATCATAAATTTTCATGTAATCATAGATACAGTTATCTGCTTCTACATCAAACGAATTAAAGTTAAGTACTACGTTCTGAGCTCCTGTAGGAGATATAGTTGCATAAGATGTTTGATTTGGCGAATAATCACCTGTAAGTCCACCATCATCAATTAATTGTCCATCACATGAAACTAAAGTGATTGTTCCGTTAGGAGTCATAGTTACAGGACAAACAGACTTTACAACAATAGTTTGGTAAGTAGTATCTGAACCGTTAGAGTTAGTAGCAATAAGCCTTGCGTTATAAGTTCCACCTGTATTGTAAGTTACTATTGGATTAGCTGATGTTGAGGTAGCTGGTGTTCCTCCAGGGAAACTCCATGTGTGACTTGTAAAGTTGTAACTAGTATTTGTAAATGCTACCGTTTCATTTTTACAAATATTTGTATCACCAGTAGTCATTAATGCCAGTGGTAAAGGAGAAGTGTGTTGTAAGCAATTCCAATCTAATTTAAATCCTGCTTCTTCTTGTCCACCATCCACTCTAAATTTAATTAACATAGTTCCTCCAGAGGAAGTTAATGAAGCTGGTGGAAGATTGTTGTTACAGTATCTTCCAAGTAAAGGAGCTGCTGTAGAGTTTCCATCATATACTTCTAGGTAATCATAATTACATGAAGTTCCTATATCTCCTAATTCTACATCAAAAAATGAAAAATTCAATGTTACGTTAACAGCATTTGTAGGTGCTATTGTAAAGTAAGAAACTTGATTAGCGCTATAGTCACCAGATGCTCCTCCATCATCATACAATGTTCCTGAACATTCATTAGATGAACCCGTACCATTTCTTGCTAAAATAACTGGACATGGTAAAGAAGTGTCAATTCTTACATTGGCTACTTTAATTAAAGTATCATCTCCACAAGTTCCACCATTTGCATATAGTTCAACTGAATATGGTCCAAAACCATAATATGTATGAGTTGGATTAACAGCTGTACTTGTACTTCCATCTCCAAAATCCCAGATAAAAGCAGTTGCATTATTACTGTTGTTTGTGAACGAAACAGTGTGAGGGATTTTACAACCTACACTATCACCAGTTGCAAAAATACTTTGAACTCCTGCAACATAAGGTCCGCCAACTCCTACAGCATACCAAGCATTTGTTGTAGCAATTACTGCTGGTGAACATGCTCCGTATAAATCAGTAGCAGATTTTATTGAGTAAAAACGTGCGTCAGAATATTGTGAGTTTCTTGATAAATAACCAGGAGTTGTTAATGCTCTAAAAGCAATTCTTGAGGCAGTATCCATTCCTAATGCAGAAACATTATAGGCGTTTCCTAAATCATTTGTTCCACTTCCTCCGGTAACCAAAGTATAGAACCAAAAGTTTTGTACTCCACTATTTGTGTGAACTCCACCATTGTCTCCAGTTCCAGCATACCAGTTAGTTCCTAAATATGTGTCCGGATCGTTTCTTGCATTTGGGTTAGACATTGAACGGAAATAACTATTTCCAGTAATGTAAATTTCATCTCCCATTAACCAGTTTGCTAATGTTGGTCTTGACCAAAAATCGATACAAACTCCAAAAATATCTGCAAAAGATTCGTTTAATGCTCCAGATTCGTAGCTGTATACCAAGTTAGCAGTTCGAGAAATTAATCCGTGAGTAATTTCATGTCCTGCAATTGCCATTGTTGTTAGAGGAGAGGTTGTAGTTCCGTTTCCATCACCGTAGGTCATTCTTTGTCCATCCCAAAAGGCATTCACATAATTGGCATCATAATGAATGTAACTTTTCAAGGCAAACCCACTTCCATCAATACTATTTCTTGAATGTACTGTCCAAAAATAATCATAAGTCATTTCTGCTCCCCAATGCGCATCTAAAGCATATTGATCATCATTTGTAGTGGAAGTCCAGTTGTTATCACTATCAGTAAAGTCAACTGCATTTCCGTAAGTTGTACCAGTATTCATATCATAAGTCTCAATTCCATTTCCTCTTCCAGACTCACGTAATCTGTAATTAGTAGGAGTTGAAGAAAACGAATCAGTAACAATTACTCTTGCTCCACTATAACCAGTGCTTCCTATTCCTGTAGCATCAGCATGATGAATAATTGCATTTTTAAATAATACTTTTCCATTTACAGCATCAACATAGTATTCTGCTTTGCTTACTGGTTTGTGAGCATAAATACTGAATTTATATGTTAATCTTAAACCAGCTTTTGTTTCCAATAACGTTAACTCTCCTTCAGGATAAAATGTGGCATTGTTATCATTCATTTCTTTTTTGATGAATAATTCTTCCTCAGCTATTTGCCATTTGTATTGTTCAGCATTTATTGATTTTAAAGCACTCTCTAATGCAGCTTTTTCAGAAAGACTAATATACGAAGAGGATACTCTTCCGCTATAAAGGTTTCCACTTAAAGCAACTACTCTTCCATTTTTTAAGTGAATAGCAGCAAAAGATAATTCTAAGGGAGTTCCATTAATTACTTGTTGGTATTTAATGTGAGTGAACCCTAATTGATCGTCAGTTCTTGAAACTTCTTTTAAAGTAAATTTCGTTTTAGAAAAAGTATTCAGTAATTCCTGAATTTCTGAAATATTTGGCTCCAACCCTTTGTTAAATTGAATGAACCCAGGAATAGTTGAATTTTCTTTTAAATTTTCTAATCTGGCTTCAGATAATATACTCGAAATTCTATCAGATTTCTTCTGAGAGAAAGACATTAGTCCTAAGAAAAGAACTGGTAATAGTATTAATTTTTTCATAAGTAATAGTGTAAGTGTATAAAAACGAACAGCAATAAAGATACTTACTTTTTAATCAGTTTGCTGGATAAAATTATTGTGTTGGATTAAAACAATCCGTTTATTTCTGCATCAATATCAGTGATGATTTTTCCTAAATCTTCAGGGTTTTCTTTAAAATTATTGTTGTCTACATCTACAATAATAACTTTTCCGCTTGAGTATGTGCTAATCCAAGCTTCATATCTTTCGTTTAGTTTTTTTAGGTAATCAATCCTAATGCTTTCTTCATATTCTCTTCCTCTTTGCGAAATTTGATTTACCAATGTTGGTACACTTGCTCTAAGGTGAATCAAAAGGTCTGGAGCCGAAATAAATTTTTCCATCAAGTTAAAAAGAGAAAAATAGTTTTCGAAATCCTTAGTAGACATTAATCCCATTTTATGCAAGTTAGGTGCAAAAATGTAGGCGTCTTCATAAATGGTCCTATCTTGAATTACCGTTTTCTGACTATTCTTAATCTCTTGAATTTGAGTAAATCGGCTGTTCAAATAAAATATTTGAAGGTTAAATGACCATCTCTGCATGTCTTCATAAAAGTCATTTAGGTAAGGATTGTTTTCTACATCTTCAAAATGAGTATCCCATTTGTAATGCTTTGCTAGCAGATTAGTTAGTGTCGTTTTTCCTGCTCCTATATTTCCTGAAATTGCTACGTGCATTTTGCCTTTTAATTTTTGTTTGTCGAAAATAGCAAAAATGCCCATTATTATGAAATAAAACAGCATTAAACTTGGCTACTATTTCATAGTTAAACTTTACTTTTTAGGACTTGAATTCAATGTTATAAAGTCTATCTTTATGCCGTGAATTCAACCAAAATAAGTTTTAAAGAGATTAGGATACTCGCAATCCCTGCAATTTTTGCCGGAATTGCCGAGCCAATAATTGGTTTGGTGGATACTGCCATTATTGGAAATTTGGGTGAAACCTCTAATATTTCTCAATCTGCAGTAGGTTTGGGAGCAGGGTTCTATACTCTACTGTTGTGGTGTTTATCGCAAATAAGAACCTCAATTTCTTCTATAGTTTCCAAATACATGGGAGCAGAAAAATTGAGCGATATTAAATCATTGGTTCCGCAAACTATTTTGTTTGGTGCAATGTTGGGAGTTATAGTTGGGGGACTTTCTTTCCTTTTTACAGAGAGTATATTTTTAGATTTTTACGGAGTAAAACCTGAGCAAAGAGAATTGCTAAGTAAATCGATATCTTATTTTAATATTCGAATTATTGGTCTGCCAATTTCTATGATAGTGTATACTGTTTTTGGAGTTTTTAGAGGAATGCAAAATACCGTATGGATTATGTATGCCAGTATTTCTGGAGCAATAGTCAATATGATTCTCGATTATATTCTGGTATTTGGTATTGGTGATTTTCAACCAAATATGGGAATCGAAGGAGTGGCATGGGCAAGTGTATTTGCACAAGTTATAATGTTAGTTATTGTAACGATAATCGCCAAGAGAAAAACTATTTTTGATTTATTTCCAAGAGTTTTTAAACCCAATCCAGAGTTTAAAACCATGTTAATCATGTCTGCGAATATGCTAATTAGGACAATCGCACTTAATTTCACTTTTTATTTAGCCAACAGATATTCTATTTCTTATGGAGAAAACTATTTGGCAGCTCATTCAATTCTGATTAATATCTGGGTGTTCTCTTTCTTTTTTATTGATGGGTTTTCAAATGCAGGTAATGCCATTTCTGGAAAGTTATTGGGTAAAAAAGACTTCAAAGCATTGTCAATTCTTTCCAAAGACTTAGTAAAATACAACCTAATTGTAGCAGGAGTTTTAGCATTAATTTTTGTAGCTCTATATCCTGTCTTGGGTAGTTTGTTTAGTAATAATGAGGAGGTTGTATCTATATTTTATTCAGTTTTTTGGATAATTATTGTAGCTCAATTTATTAGTGGAGTTACTTTTACTTTTGATGGTATTTTTAAAGGGCTTGGTGAAACAGCTTACCTCAGAAATACACTTGTACTAGCAACATTTTTGGTGTTTTGGCCGCTTTCTTATTTGCTCGACTGGTACGATTTTAAACTTTATGGAGTTTGGATATCATTCGTAACTTGGAATATTTTTAGAGGAGGTTCAATCATTTATCTTTTCAGAAAAAAATATTATACCACCTAGATTAATTTAATGTTATAGGTTTTAAATCTATTTCATATCTTTATTCAAAATTTAACTTAAATACAATACCTATTATGAAATTAACTTCTTTTAAAATTGCTTTTACTTCATTGGCATTAGCAGCCACTTTGTTTTCTTGTTCAGTAGTTACAGAAACTGTTAGCTTAGAAACTCCTGCACAAACTTTTGACATTTCTGATATTTTTGAAGGAGGAGGTAACTCTGCAACTCAAGAACTAAACATTAAAGAATTATTGGAGTCTAATCCAATGATTACTAAAGAAAAAATGGAAGAAGCTATTTTGTCTTCTGTTACAATTTCTAAAACTGATTCAGCTGGTTTGTCTGCTGTTCGTGGAGCAAAGCTTTCTTTCTCTTCAGACGACTTGCCAATGGTTGCAGTAGCTAACAAGAATGACATTACTGGAGCTGATAAAGAATTGACTTTGGATATCTTAGACGATACAGAAATTGCGGAATATTTAAATCAAGATGTGATTTATGTTACTTTGGATATTGATTATACTGCCGATCAAGATGAAACTCAAGTAGTTTCAGCATCAATAAAATTTGATGTAGAGGTTGAAGCAGAGGCTAAAGAATAAATTAAATTTAATTAGTTAGAAAAGCAGTCGCAGTTTGTGGCTGCTTTTTTTGTGGAGATAGCTTATGTTGAGGAGTGATGAGTAACAATTAAAACCTATCATCAACTGGCTTCACAAAACCTTTGCTAGTTTCTTCAATAAATTTAAGAATCTCTTCATTACCTTCTTTCTTTTCAGAGGATGTAAGAAAATGCTGTGGCAAAAAGCTCCACTTTTCACTCATTTTATCTTGGTAAGCTTGAATGTTTCCTTCAATATCTCTTGGGTCTAGCTTATCCATTTTGGTAAACACCATTACAAACGGTATTCCGTTATCACCAAGCCATTCCATAAATTCATCATCCACCTTTTGTACATTGTGTCGAGAGTCTAATAATACAAATACGCACATTAGGTTTTCTCTATGTCTCAAATAATTTCTTGTAAAATTCATCCACTTCTGTTTTAAGTGAACAGGAGTTTTAGTAAAACCATATCCAGGTAAATCCACTAAGTACCAATCATTATTGATAATGAAGTGATTTATCAATTGTGTTTTTCCAGGAGTAGAAGAGGTTTTTGCTAGCTTTTTGTTGTTACACATTGAGTTTATTAAACTCGATTTCCCAACATTTGATCTTCCTATAAAAGCATATTCAGGTATTGATGGTTTAGGACACATGTCTACACGTGTGTTACTAATTACAAATTCTGCTGTTTTTACTTTCATTTTTATTGGGATGATTATTTGCAAAGATAGAAGAAAAAATTCCTTCCCCACAATAATCCACTTTTCTAAAAGGGTCTATTTTTGCCATCGAATTTAATCAGTATTCAACATCCGATTGTTAATAGAATGGAAATCTCTCCCACCCTATTTATCAACACTTTTTTTAAGTAAAACCCTTTAAAATCAATACTTTTTGTTTGTAATGAAACTTTTTATGTTTAGTTTCGTTATAAAGTTATTCACATAGTGGTATAATGTGGAGAAATGTGGGATATATTAAATATCTTTGCTTATTAACAATAACTATGTCTTATCTAGGAGAATACATATGTAAACTGGATGCCAAAGGGCGACTCACTGTTCCATCAGGTCTAAAAAAACAATTAGACAATGAAGGGAAGGAAGGGTTTGTCTTGAACCGTGGGTTCGAAGGTTGTCTTGGTCTGTATCCTCACAAAGACTGGGAAGTTGTTGCGAATAAGCTCAATGATTTGAATTTATTCATCACTAAAAACCGAGCGTTTGTTCGAAAATTTCAGAACGGAGCTACTCAATTAGATATGGACGGAAACGGAAGAGTTAATCTTCCTAAAGACCTACTAGAGTATGCTGGAATTACCAAAGAGGTTGTCCTTTTTGCGTATGCCGACCGAATTGAAATGTGGGACAAAACGAAGTATGATGAATTAATGAATGAAGAAATGGGGGACTTTGCAGCACTTGCCGAACAGGTTATGAGTGACAGCAAAGATGATGAAAAACGATAGAGGTTATCATGTCCCAGTTCTTTTAAATAGTTCAGTCGAAGGATTGAACATTGTACCAAATGGCGTATACGTAGATGTAACTTTTGGTGGTGGAGGTCATTCAAGAAAAATTCTTGAATCGCTTGATGAAAAAGGAAAACTTTTCGCTTTTGATCAAGATGCCGAAGCTCACGAAAATTCCTTAGACGATTCTCGATTTACTCTGATAGATCAAAACTTTGCTTTTATCCAAAACTACTTGGCTTTTCACGGAATTGCCCAAGTTGATGGAATACTAGCGGATTTAGGAGTTTCTTCTCATCAATTCGATTCTGGCGAAAGAGGTTTCTCTATTCGTTACGAAGGAGATTTAGATATGCGAATGAATCAAGATCAGGAACTTACTGCAAAGCAAGTTGTGAATGATTACGAAGAAGATAGACTTGAATTTATTTTCAAAGCCTATGCGGATATCCGAAACGCCAGACTTGTAGCTCGAAAAATTGTGGAAGCAAGAGAAGTAAACGAAATCAAAACAACTACTCAGTTAATTGATATCGTGAAGTTGCTTACCACTTTCAAAAAAGAAAATCAGTTTTTGGCTCAGATATTTCAAGCAATACGAATTGAAGTAAACCAAGAGTTAGAAGTGCTAAAAAAGTTTTTAGTAGCTGCTCAGGATGTTTTAAAACCTGGAGGAAGATTGGTGGTGATTTCTTATCACTCTCTAGAAGATAGGTTGGTTAAGAATTTCATCAAGAAAGGAAAGTTTGAAGGAGAAATAGAAAAGGATTTTTACGGAAACCCACTGGTACAAATGAAAGATGTGTCGAGAAAGGCAATTGTGCCTAACGAAGAAGAAATAGAATTGAACTCAAGAGCACGAAGTGCAAAAATGAGAATAGCAGAGAAGTTATAAAATGTCAGATAAGAGAATAAACATATTAAAACCCATTACCGATTTACTATCGGGGAATTTTTTTGGGAAAGAGTTTGTTCAGAAAAATATGGGGTTTGTAGTGTATCTAACTTTTTTGGTGATGTTGTATATCGGTTATGGATACTATGCAGATAAACAAATGAAACGAGTTGCAGAACTCGAAAACATGGAGGAATTAAACTCTAAAGATAATTCTGCAACTAAAGAATTAAACCAAATAAGTCTTCAGTCTAATGTGCTGAAGTTAACAGAAGGAAAAGGTATTGTGGAGCTTAAGCAAGCGCCAATTATTATAAAAGAAACAGAAGTGAATTAGTGAGCGAAACTAAAAACATATCAGTTAGAATTTACTTCGTATACATTGCTGTATTCGTGTTTTCGCTTGCGCTTGTTTATAAGATTTTCTCTATTCAAATGACTGTGAATCCTGATAATAACGCATACATTTCTAGTATTAGTGAAGTTGAGATTGCAGCATCAAGAGGGAATATTTTTGCTGATGATAAAGAGAAAAGTGCTTTAGCAATATCAGTTCCAATTTATGAGATAAGAATGGATTTAGTTTCTGTTAAATCAGAACTATTTAAGTCAAAAGTTGATTCATTGGCTCTTCGATTATCACAAGTTTTTAAAGATAAATCTGAAGGTCAATACAGAAGAGAGTTAAATGATGCTAAGCGAAACAAAAGAAGGTATCATCTATTACAAAAGAAAGTCTCTTACAATGAAATGGTTGAGATAATAAATGCTCCAATTTTAAGAAAAGGACAGTTTAGAGGAGGTAGAATAGTGTTGAAGCAAAACAAAAGAGAAAAGCCTTTTGGAATGTTAGCTGAGAGAACCGTGGGCTATATAAATGCTGAAGGAAATGGAGTTGGTTTAGAAGCTGCTTACCAAGAAAGGCTTAAAGGTGCGCAAGGATTGCAATACATGAAGAATGTAGGAGGAGGAAATAAAATTCCTTTGACAGATGATTATTTAGTTAAGCCAGAAAATGGAAAAGACATTTATACTACAATAGATGTAAACCTGCAAGATGTAGCAGAAAAAGCTTTGATGGAACAATTGGTTTCTCAAAATGCTCAGCATGGTTGTGCTGTATTAATGGAAGTGAAAACCGGTCATATTAAGGCTATTGCAAATATCTCAAAAGACAGAAAGGGAAATTACAGAGAGATTTATAATCATGCAATTGGAACTTCTTCGGAACCAGGTTCAACATTCAAATTAGCATCTGTAATGGTTGCTTTGGAAGATGGGAAAGTAGATATCAATGATTTGGTTGATACAAGAGATGGGACTGTAAAATACTATGATAGAGTTATGCGAGATGCTCACGAAGGTGGGGATGGAGTTATTCCGGTTTGGAAAGCTTTTGCATTATCAAGTAATGTTGGTATTTCAAATATTATAAATGATAATTATAAAAAGAAGCAGTCTAACTTTTTAAGAGGAATTAAAAGATTGGGATTAGGAGATATTACTGGTGTAGAAATAAAAGGAGAAGGAAAGCCTTATGTAAAAACTACAGCTGATTCTACTTGGTCTGGTATTTCTATTCCATGGATGTCTATTGGGTATGAAACGAGATTTACTCCACTTCAAATATTAACTTTTTACAATGCTGTTGCCAATAATGGTGTAATGGTAAAGCCACAATTTGTAAAGGAAATAAGAGATGGTAGCAGAGTAGTTTACAAGTCTAAAGTTGAGGTTCTAAATAGAAGTATATGTTCTAATAAGACAATTAAGGATGCAAGATTTTTACTAGAGAAAGTTGTTTCTGAAGGAACTGCAAGTAACCTCAAAAATTTAGACTTTAAAATTGCCGGTAAAACAGGAACAACACAAGTTGGTTACGGAAAGTCTGATTCTGAAGCTAGCTCTAGAGTAAGGCATCAAGCATCTTTTTGCGGGTACTTCCCTGCAGATAATCCAAAGTATTCTTGCATTGTGGTAGTTGCTGCTCCAACCAAGAGTATTTATGGAAATGTAGTATCTGGAACAGTTTTTAAAGAAAT
This sequence comes from Flavobacteriales bacterium, assembly GCA_018609055.1. GTDB lineage: Bacteria > Bacteroidota > Bacteroidia > Flavobacteriales_D > CAJJDF01 > CAJJDF01. Next base: position 135,656 of record JABAYJ010000004.1, on the reverse strand, counting down.
TGCCGAGAAAGTTTACGCTACGGATATCGAAATGGCAAGAACAAATGACCAGTTAGAAAAACTAAATATGCCAGCTTCAAAAGGTGGAAACTTAGACGATTTGACTTTGATATTTAAAGCGCTTAATGTTCCTGTTAAAAATAACAATGGTGACTCAAAATGGATAGCGACTTCTGCTAAAAAAGATAAAGTTGATTTTAATAAAAAGGCTGAGTCTGAATTGCCAAATACTATTGGTATGGGTCTTAAGGATGCTGTTTTTTTATTAGAGAATAAAGGGTTTGCTGTAAGAGTAAATGGAAAAGGAGTTGTAAAAACTCAAACTCAATTAGAGGGGAATAAAAAAGTAATTGTATTGAATTTAGGATAAGAATAAATGAAATTATTAAAAGACATATTGTACAAAGTAAAGCTTACTGGAGTTATTGGTTCTACCAATGCATCAGTAACTGCAATTGCTCTCGATTCGCGTAAAGTGGAACGAAACAGTCTTTTTATTGCCATAAAGGGAACAGCTTCTGATGGTCATGATTTTATTGCTAAAGCTATTGAAACTGGAGCAAAAGCTATAGTTTGCCAAAAAATGCCAGATGATATTATTTCAGGTGTTACTTATATTCAGGTAGAAGACTCAGCAAAGTCATTAGGGTTAATTGCTTCGAACTTTTACCAAAATCCATCAACTAAACTTAAGTTGATTGGGGTTACAGGAACAAATGGAAAAACTACTACAACTTCATTGTTGTATGATCTGTTTACTAAGCTTGGTTACAAAGTAGGATTGGTTTCTACCATTCTATATAAAATTGGCGAAAAAGAAATTAAATCTACTCACACAACACCAGATGCAATTAGATTAAACGAGTTGTTTAGCCAAATGGTAGAGGAAGAATGTGATATGTGTTTTATGGAAGTGAGTTCGCACGCAATTCACCAAGGAAGAATAGAAGGAATTGAATTTGCGGGTGGAGTATTTACAAATATTACTCACGATCATTTAGATTACCATAACACATTTAAAGAATACATTAATGTAAAAAAAGCATTTTTTGATGGTTTGCCTTCAACAGCTTTTGCAATTACTAATACGGATGATAAAAACGGGATGGTAATGATGCAAAACACCAAGGCTGAGGTGATTACCTTAGCTATTAAATCAGATGCTGATTATAGAGCAAAAGTAATTGAGAATCAATTTTCTGGGTTGCAATTAAATATCAATGGAAAAGAATTGTGGGTAAAGTTGATTGGAGATTTCAATGCTTACAACATACTTTCTGTGTACACAGCTGCTTTGCAATTGCATGATGATGAACTAGAGATTTTAACTCAAATAAGTTCACTTGATAATGTAGAAGGAAGATTTGAATACATAAGAACTACAAATAATGTAATAGGCATTGTGGATTATGCTCACACACCAGATGCACTTAAAAATGTGCTGCAAACTATTGGAAATATCCGAACAGGGAACGAAAAAGTAATTACTGTAATTGGTTGTGGAGGTGATAGAGATAAAACTAAGCGCCCACTTATGGCAAATATTGCATGTAAGTTGAGTGATAAAGTAATTCTTACTTCTGATAATCCAAGAACCGAAGACCCAACTACCATTTTGGAAGAAATGCAAAAAGGAGTGGAGTCAATAGATTATAAAAAGACACTAACAATATCTGATAGAAAAGAAGCTATAAAAACTGCCTCGTCCTTGGCAGAACCTAATGACATTATACTAGTTGCTGGAAAAGGACACGAAAACTACCAAGAAATTAACGGAGAGCGATCCTATTTTGATGATCTAGAAATACTTTCTGAAACCCTTAAAATCCTTGACAAATAATGTTGTACTATTTATTCTCATACCTACAAGAAATTGATTTTCCAGGAGCTGGATTGTTCGATTATATCTCTTTCAGAGCTGCTTTGGCTATCCTTACTTCTTTGGCGGTTTCTTTACTTTTTGGAAAAAAACTAATCCAAAAATTAAGAAATCTACAAGTTGGGGAATCTGTGCGTGATTTAGGTTTAGAAGGACAAAAAGAAAAAGAAGGAACTCCAACAATGGGAGGGCTAATAATTATTACAGCTATTTTAATACCAACATTGCTTTTCGCAAAGCTAGATAATATCTACATCATCATCATGTTGATTACCACTGTTGGATTAGGAGCAATTGGTTTTATAGATGATTACATCAAAGTATTTAAAAAGAATAAAGCTGGTTTATCAGGTAAGTTTAAAATAGTTGGTCAGATAGGAATAGGGCTTTTAGTAGCTTGTATGTTAATGTTTAATGACAATGTTACTATTAAAGAAAAAGTTCAGAATGAAGTGTTGGAAGGATTTGTAGCTAAACTTGGAACAGAAGGTCCAGTTACCGTAACAGCTGCAAGAGATACTAGTGCAACTTATTCATGGGTAGAGCACCAATCTACAAAAACTACTTTGCCATTCTTTAAAAATAATGAATTCAACTATCAATGGTTTTTGGGTTGGATGGATAATGATGGAAGAGCAAAATGGGTTTGGTTAATCTTTATTCCTGCCGTAATTGTAATTGTCACAGCTGTTTCAAACGGAGCGAATATGACCGATGGGATTGATGGGCTAGCCACAGGAACTTCGGCAATTGTGGGGGTTACGTTAGCGACTTTTGCTTATGTCTCTGGAAACATAATTTTCTCTGATTACCTCAATGTAATGTTTATACCCAATTCTGGAGAGCTGGTGATTTTCATTAGTGCATTTGTGGGAGCGTGTATTGGTTTCTTGTGGTACAATTCGTATCCGGCACAAGTGTTTATGGGAGATACAGGGAGTTTAGCAATTGGAGGAATTATAGCAGTGTTTGCCATTTCTATCCGAAAGGAATTACTGATTCCTGTTTTATGTGGAATCTTCTTAGCAGAGAATTTATCTGTTATGATACAGGTTGCCTATTTCAAATACACAAAGAAGAAAACCGGAGATGGAAAAAGAGTGTTTTTAATGGCTCCACTTCATCACCATTACCAAAAGAAAGGAATGCACGAATCTAAGATAGTTTCTAGGTTCTGGATAGTAGGGATTTTCCTTGCGATAATAACGATTGTAACACTCAAATTGAGATAAGATAATAATGAGCACAACTAAAAACATAGCAATACTTGGAGCTGGCGAAAGCGGGGTTGGAGCAGCTGTGCTTGCTAAAAAGCAAGGCTTTAGCGTGTTTGTGTCCGATTTCGGAAAAATAAAAGAAAAGTACAAAGCAGTATTAGAAGCTGAAAAAATAGAGTGGGAGGAAGGAACTCACACTTTTGATAGAGTTTTAGGAGCTACTGAAATAGTAAAAAGCCCAGGAATACCTGATACAGTTGAAATAGTAAAACAAGCTCAGGAAAAGTCAATTCCAGTAATCTCCGAAATAGAGTTTGCAGGAAGATACACCAATGCGACTTTGATTGGAATAACTGGTTCTAATGGGAAAACAACTACTACAATGTTGACTTACCACATCCTTAAAAAAGCAGGATTAAATGTAGGTGTAGCAGGAAATGTAGGCGATAGTTTTGCTTACCAAGTGGCTACTAAAGATTACGAATATTATGTGCTGGAGCTAAGTAGCTTCCAGTTGGATGGGATAAAAGATTTCAGGACTGATGTTTCTATTTTATTAAACATAACACCTGATCATTTGGATAGATATGAATACAAATTCGAAAACTATATCGATTCCAAATTTAGAATAACAATGAACCAAACGGAAGAAGATGTTTTCATCTTTTGTAAAGATGATGAAGCCATTTCAACAATTCTTCCAAATAAGAAAATAAGAGCAAAGCAGATCCCATTCTCCATTAAAGAATTATTGGAAGAAGGAGCATATTTAAACAGTAACGAAGAAATAGTATTTAATCATATAAACCACCCCCAAACTATGTCAATACACGATTTAGCATTAAACGGAAAGCATAACATTTACAACTCAATGGCAGCAGGAATTGCTTCTAAGGTATTGGATTTGAGAAAAGAAATTGTAAGAGAAAGTCTTACTGATTTTCAAAACGTAGCACACAGACTAGAACATATTTGCTATGTAAACGGAATCGAATTTATAAACGATTCTAAAGCTACCAATGTGAATGCCGTTTGGTATGCGCTTGAGAGTATCAATAAACCAATTGTATGGATTGCAGGAGGAGTTGACAAAGGAAACGACTACGAAGAATTACTTGAGCTAGTTAAGCATAAAGTAAAAGCTTTAGTGTGTATGGGAGTTGATAATTCAAAGCTTGTTGAGGCTTTTGGAGATGTGGTTGATGTGTATGAAACATCATCAGCAAGAGAAGCAGTTAAGTTAAGTTATAAGCTTGCATCAAAAGAGGAATTAGTATTACTATCTCCAGCATGTGCAAGTTTCGATTTGTATGATAACTACGAAGAAAGAGGATTAGAATTTAGAAAAGCAGTAAGAGAATTATAGAATAAAATGAACAACATTTTTAGTAAATATCTAACCGGAGATAAGGTGATTTGGGTGATAACAATACTGTTGTCTCTCTTTTCATTGCTAATCGTGTACAGTTCAACTTCGCAACTTTCTTATAAGTTTAGAGGTGGTAATACAGAGGCTTATATTTTAAAACATGCACTAATTCTGGGGGCAGGATTTCTGATTATGGTGTATGTACATAAGTTCAAAATAAACTATTTCTCACGCTTATCTCAAATAGGGATTGTCGTTTCAGTAATACTACTTCTTCTAGTGTTATTACTTCCTTCTGAGAAAGATGCGCAGAGATGGTTATTTGGATTTCAGCCTTCTGATATTGCAAAAATATCATTGATAGTTTACTTAGCAAGACAACTTTCTGTTTACAAAGATCAGTTAAAGAGTTTCAAGGTAATAGCAATAAAAATAATGCTTCCAATAGCTCTTATCTGTGGTCTTATTTTGCCAGCCGATTTATCTACAGCACTTATGTTGTTTGCAATAAGCATGGTCTTGGTGTTTATATCAAGTGTGTCTTTAACCCATATTGGTGCAATTTTAGGTTCAGCAATTATTGGGTTTTGTTTATTGCTTTTATTAGGTACGGCACTGCCAAACTTATTGCCAAGAGTAAGTACATGGAAATCAAGAATAGCAGCCTTTGCTGGAGGAGATGAAGCGGAGAATGCAGCAGATAAAAATTATCAAACCGACATTGCAAAAGCAGGAATTGCAAATGGAGGTTTACAAGGAACAGGACCTAGTAAAAGTAGAGTCAAAAACTTATTACCGTCTGCATGGGCAGATTTTATTTTCGCGATTTTTATCGAGGAATATGGATCTATTTTAGGAGGATTGACATTGATATTATTGTATTTAATTATACTTTATCGAGTCATTATAATAGCAAAAAACTCTAAGAGTGATTTTGGTTCTTACCTCGCTTTTGGACTAGGATTTAGTATTGTGTTTCAGGCATTTTTGAATATGGGTGTAAGCGTAAATTTACTACCCGTTACTGGACAGCCGCTACCAATGATAAGTATGGGAGGAACATCTATTTTGTTCACTTCTATTGCGTTCGCACTTATTCTAAGTGTGAGTAAAGATGTGTTTAACGATAAAAACTTGGCCAATGAAAGCTAGTCGAATTATCATATCAGGAGGAGGAACTGGCGGACATATTTATCCGGCCATTGCCATTGCTAATGCCATAAAAGAAAAACAGCCAAATGCTGAGATTCTATTTGTTGGTGCCAATGGTAAAATGGAAATGGAGAAAGTGCCAAAAGCTGGCTATGAAATTGTAGGATTAGATATTGCAGGATTACAAAGAAAGTTAACTCTTAAAAACCTTTCTTTTCCTTTTAAGCTGATTAAAAGTTTAAAGAAGGCGAAGCAAATTGTGAAAGACTTTAACCCCGATATTGCTATTGGAGTTGGAGGTTATGCAAGTGGTCCATTATTAAGACAAGCTGGAAAGGCTGGGGTTCCAACTTTACTGCAAGAACAAAATTCGTATCCAGGAATCACAAATAAATTATTAGCCAAAAAGGCTCTTAAAATTTGTGTGGCTTATGACAAGATGGAACGATTTTTTGATGCCAAAAAGATTGTATTTACTGGAAACCCAGTACGTAAGGAGATATTAAATATTAAAGGTAAAAGAGATAGAGCACTGTCTCATTTTAAACTAGATAGTGATAAAAAAACACTGTTGGTTATAGGAGGAAGCTTAGGAGCAAGAACGATTAACAATAGTATAAAAAATGCTGCTAAGCAATTGGAGGAAAACAATATTCAAGTATTGTGGCAAACAGGGAAATATTACTTCGAAGACATGAAGTCTTTTGTAGAAGAAAATAAGATGACGAACATTAAAGTTCATGATTTTATATATGAAATGGACTTAGCCTATGCAAGTGCTGATTTGGTTGTGAGTAGAGCAGGAGCGCTTTCTATATCAGAATTGTGTTTGGTTGGTAAGCCAACTATTTTGGTGCCTTCACCTAATGTAAGTGAAGATCATCAAACTAAAAATGCAATGGCATTGGTGAATCATAAAGCAGCTAAGTTGGTTAAAGATGTTGATGCGCCAGAAGTATTAGGGAATGAAGTTGTAGAGTTAATAAACGATAACGATAAACTGACAAAGTTAAGTGTGAATATAATAGGTTTCGGAAGACCAAATGCTGCCGAAACTATAGCGAACGAAGTAATTAAATTGATAATAAATAAATAGTGAACCTAAACCAAATACATAGCGTATTTTTCATTGGAATCGGTGGAATTGGAATGAGTGCCTTGGCACGCTATTTCAACTCCAAAGCTATTCCTGTGTTCGGTTATGATCTTACTTCAACTTCCTTAACTAAGGAAATGGAATCGAATGGAATGTCGATTACTTATATAGATAAGGTAGATGAAATTGACGCTAGTATTAAAGCTAATAAAGAAACTACGTTAGTTATTTATACACCTGCAATTCCTTCTTCAAATACTATTTGGAATTATTTCCAAGAAGAAAACTATACGCTTAAAAAACGTGCAGAGGTATTAGGAATGATTACTGAGCAGTACAAAACTATTGCGGTAGCAGGAACTCATGGTAAAACTACTACGTCTTCAATGATTGCTGTGGTAATGAGCGAGTCCGAACTGAAGTGTAATGCCTTTTTAGGAGGAATAGCAACAAACTACAACTCTAATTTAGTATTAGATGATTCTTCTGATTGGGTAGTTGTGGAAGCAGATGAATACGACCGTTCTTTCTTGACTTTGGTTCCTAATGTGGCTGTAGTTACTTCTACAGATTCGGATCATTTGGATGTATATGGAGATTCAGATTCAATGGACAAGTCTTTTCAAGATTTTGTAAATAAAGTAAATCCTACTGGAAAAGTGTTTTTACAAGAAGAAGTGAAATTGAGCTTTGGTAATACCGAGACTTACTCGCTAGATAATAAGAGTTCAAAATATTATGCTGAGAATATCTCAGTTGTAAATGGTGATTTTGTGTTTGATGTCGTTACTCCCTTCCATTGTATTGAGTGTATTAAAATTGGGATTAACGGCCTGCACAATATCGAGAATGCCTTGGCAACAATTGCAGTTTGTCAAGAGATAGGAATAGATAACCAAACCATTAAAAATGGATTGGAAAATTACAAAGGAGTAAAGAGAAGGTTTGAGTACATTTTGAAAGAAAAGGACTTGATTTTTATTGATGATTATGCGCATCATCCTACAGAGATTAAAGCTTTAGTTAGTTCAGTAAGAAGGTTATATCCTGGAAAGAAAATAACAGGAGTTTTTCAGCCTCATTTATTTTCTAGGACTAAGAATTTTGGAGATGAGTTTGCGAATGAATTGTCTCAAATGGATGAAGTAATTGTGTTGGATATTTATCCGGCTCGTGAATTGCCAATGGAAGGAATAGATGCTGATTTTCTGTTGAATAAAATGAACGGAATTTCTAAAAGAAAAGAAACCAAGGCAACAGTTGTAGAAACAATAAATAAAAGTGAGTTAGAAGTAATACTTACAATAGGAGCAGGAGATATTAGCACATTAATAGAACCAATTAAAAAGAAATTAATCCAACAATGAAAAAGGTATTAAACATATCGATTTGGATTTTGTTCATTTTGGGAACACTAGCTCTACTTAGTTTTGCGCAAAGCAAGAAGAACAATAGTGTATGTGATAACTGGGAGATAAATGTAGATTCTTTTTCTGGAAATCACTTTGTGAATAAAGAAAGGGTAGAAGGGATTTTGAAAAATATTGGGCTGAAAAAAGGAGAGGATAAGTTCGCAGATATTGACGCTAAGAAAGTAGAAAAAAAGATTTTAGCACTATCAAGCGTTCAGGATGTAGAGGTGTTTAAAAACATAGACGGAACCTTGGAGTTAAATATAGCCCAAAGGCAGCCTATAGCAAGAGTGTTTAGCAGAAATGGATATTCTGTTTATATAGATAATAAAGGAAAAACAATGCAAACCTCGGAGTATTATACTGCTCGAGTAATGACAATTAACGGCTATGTTAATATAAAGTCGGGAGAAGAACTAGCTCTTATTCAAGGAAACGATTCTTTAATGGGATTAACAATGCTAGATGAGTTATATGAGCTAGCTACTTACATTAGCAATGATGCGTTCTTAAAAGCTCAGATTGAGCAGATATATATAGAAAGAAATAAAGAAATAACGCTTATCCCCAAAGTGGGAGACCAAGAGATAATTTTTGGTAAAGCAGAAGATATAAAAAAGAAATTTGACAAGCTAGTCTTGTTTTATACAAAAGGAATAAACCCCAATAATTTAAACTTATACAAAACCATAAACTTGAAGTTCGATAACCAAATAGTTTGCAAAAAAAATCAATAACATGGAAGAAACATCAGAAATCGTAGTAGGATTAGACATTGGTACAACCAAAATTGCTTGTATCGTAGGTCGTAAAAATGAACACGGAAAGATTGAAGTAATAGGTGTTGGTAAATCAGAATCTCTTGGAGTTACAAGAGGAGTGGTTGCTAACATTGAAAAAACTGTTCAATCAATTAAAGCCGCAGTGGAACAAGCTGAGCTAAAATCAGGAGTAGAAATTAAAGTAGTAAACGTAGGTATTGCAGGTCAGCATATCAAAAGTTTACAACACAGAGGTATGCGTACAAGAAGCAACCACGAAGATGAAATTTCTCAGGCTGATATTGATGAATTGGTTGATGACATGTACAAATTGGTGATGATGCCAGGGGAAGAAATTATCCATGTTTTACCTCAGGATTACATTATCGATCGTCAGCAAGGAATTATTGAGCCAATAGGTATGGCAGGAGTTCAGTTAGAAGCTAACTTCCATATTATTACTGGACAAATTGCTGCTGGTAAAAACATTTACAGATGTGTTGAAAAAGCAGGATTAGAAGTTGCCGACATTATTTTGGAGCCACTTGCATCTGCTGAATCAGTTTTATCTGAGGAAGAAAAAGAAGCAGGAGTTGCCTTAGTAGATATTGGTGGTGGAACTACAGATATTGCGATTTTCCATGAAGGAATCATTCGTCATACTGCAGTTATTCCTTTTGGTGGAAATGTGATTACTGATGACATCAAAGAAGGAACTACAATCATGAAAAGACAAGCAGAATTGCTTAAACAGAAATACGGAACAGCATTCGCTAGCAAAAGCCAAGAGAATGAAATTGTATGTATTCCTGGATTGAGAGGTAGAGAGCCAAAAGAAATTTCGGTAAAGAACTTATCAAACATTATTCAAGCAAGAATGGAAGAAATTATCGAACACATCCATTTTGAAATAAAGAATTCTGGTTATGAGAAAAAATTAATTGGTGGAGTGGTTATCACTGGTGGGGGTTCTCAGCTAAAATACTTACCAAGGTTATTTGAGTTTGTAACAGGAATGAATAGTAGAGTTGGTTATCCTAACGAACATGTAGGGAAAGGAATTCAAGATGATATTACGAGCCCACTTTTTGCAACTGGTATTGGACTTGTAATGAAAGGGTATGATTCGCAAAGACATGAACCAAAAGTTCAGGAGGTGCAAAGAGACACTTCATCTTTGTTTAAAACGAATGTGTTTTTCAAAAAAATACAAGACTTTTTTAACGAAGAAATAAAGTAAAACAACAATAATAAAACAACAAAAAACAACAGATATGGAATTTAACATCCCAAACAACAACAAAGCCAATATCATCAAAGTGATAGGTGTTGGAGGTGGAGGTAGCAATGCCGTAAACCACATGTACGAATTAGGAATTAAGGACGTAGATTTTATCGTTTGCAATACTGATATTCAAGCTTTAGACATGAGTAGCGTGCCAACCAAAATTCAGTTAGGAGAAACTTTAACTGGAGGAAGAGGAGCAGGTTCATTGCCAGAAGTAGGAATGAATGCAGCTATTGAAAGCATTGATGAAATTAGAGAGTACTTATCCGATAATACCAATATGGTATTTATTACTGCCGGAATGGGTGGTGGAACTGGAACTGGAGCAGGACCTGTTGTAGCTAAAATAGCTAAGGACATGGGAATCTTGACTGTAGGAATCGTAACAGTACCATTTAGCTTTGAAGGTAAAAAGAGAAAAGAACAAGCTGAAGCAGGAATTAAAGAAATGCGTGATGCTGTGGATACTCTTCTAATTATCAATAATGAGAAATTAAGAGACATGTACGGAAACTTAACAATCCGTAATGCATATGCTCAAGCTGATCAAGTTTTGGCATCTGCTGCAAAGGGAATTGCTGAGGTAATTTCTAAAACAGGATTCATTAACGTGGATTTAAATGATGTGAACACAGTAATGAAAGACAGTGGAGTTGCCATTATGGGAACTGCAACTGCTGATGGTGAAAACAGAGCAATTACTGCTGCTGAAAAAGCACTTTCTTCTCCATTATTGAACGATAATGACATTACAGGAGCTAAGCAAGTGTTATTGAATATTACTTTTGGTGATATTGAATTAACTATGGATGAAATGAGTGAAATCACTGATTTTATTGTAGATGCTGCTGGAGGATCTGCTGAAATGATTATGGGTCAAGGGTATGATGAAACTTTAGGAGAAGGAATATGTGTAACTGTTATCGCTACAGGTTTTTCTTCTAATGAAAGTGTAGATACTGGTGTAACAAGAGAAGAGCCAAAAAAGACTTATTTGGATTTAGGAAATGAGGAGTCTACAATGATTTCTCAGCCTATTACTTCGCCAACTCAAAGTTTTGAAGCGCCAATCGAAAGACTAGAAATTACTGAAGAAATGCCTTACTTAAAACAAGTAGAGGAAGTAAAGAATGAATTAGAAGAAGATGATTTGGAAAGAATCATGCACGAAGAGCAACAAGCTACTTTTAACTTCGAAACTTCACCTATGTACAAAGCTCCAGAAGAGCCAATAGCTCCATTGAATATTCAAGAAGAGCCTGTACAAGAAGAAATGATTACAAGACATTATTTAACTGATGATTTGGATGAAGAATTAGATTCTCACCCAATAAACTCTGTTGAAGAAAGTGTTACATCTGAAGAGATTTCTGTTGAAGACCAGAGAGAGCTTAATGCAGAAAGAGAAGAAAGGATTAAGGATTTAACAATCAAATTAAGAACTCCTTTTGGTTTATCTGAATTAGAAAACGAGCCAGCTTATATCAGAAGACAGATTAAGTTAGAGGATACTCCTCATTCATCGGAAAATGAAGTATCAAGATTTACTTTGTCGGAAGAAGAAAATAAGGACGGAAAAACTACTGGATCGATAAAGAGTAACAACTCTTTTTTACATGATAACGTAGATTAATACTAAATACTATTATGACATTAACAGAACAAATAAATGCTGACGTAAAGGAAGCAATGAAAGCAAGAGAAAAAGAAAAGTTAGCTGCTTTGCGTGCTATCAAATCTGCTTTGATGCTTGAAGCTACTAAAGACGGAAGTGGAGAAGTTAGTGAAGAGGCTGGGATGAAAATTCTCCAGAAACTTCACAAGCAAAGAAAAGATGCTGCTGCTTTGTATCAAGAACAAGGTCGTGATGATTTACTTCATGATGAGGTTTTTCAGGCAGACATTATTGAAGCTTATTTACCGGCTCAAATGAGCGAAGATGAAATAGCTGTAGTAGTGAAAGAGATAATCGCTAAAACTGGCGCTTCTTCACCTGCAGATATGGGTAAAGTAATGGGAGCTGCCATGGGACAGCTATCAGGAAAAGCTGATGGGAAAATTATATCTATGTTAGTCAAAAAACATCTTTTGGGCTAACAAATAAATTGTTGTTTTAATTTAAAAATCCCCTTCCGTGTTGTTTCGGAAGGGGATTTTTGTTTTTATTCAATTTTAGTGACATCTATAATGTCTTCAAATTCAAATGCTAGTGCACATATGATTAGATCCTCAAAAGCTTTGCACTCCTCTATTTTTGTGAATGATGCATTAACTTCATCATTGTTATTGAAGGAATCGGTTAAATCTGTGTTACAAACCTTGTAATACTTTTCTTTGAATTGTAAATAGGTACCAGTGCAATTCTTTATTACTGTCATGTTCTTTTTGCTGACTTCTTTTTTGCACGAAACAAAAGAGACTGAACCAATAATAAGTAATGTAATTACTAAATAGTATTTCATGAAATAGAGTTTTTAAGTTATTGATAGTTAACTTAAAAACAGATGTTTTATTTCAAATAAGTAACCTTAATCTCAACTTCTTGAGTCTTTAGATTCACTTTTCCAACCTTTATGTTTTCAACTTGCATACCTGTCTTTGTAGAAATGTCTGATATCAGCAACTCTCTATTCTCGGGCTTTAAATTCAGTAAATTTCCATAAACCAATTCCATAGAAGCTGTTTTTTTAACTACAGGTCTTTTGTACAAAAATATCTCTGCAAATGTTGCCATAGACATTAATAAAAGGTTGATAAAAGCTATTTCATAAATACTCATTTTTTTAGAAAAAGCATTAATCATAGATAGTCCAATAAAAATAAACAAATAACTCATATCCTTAATAGGAATAGGATCTGTACGGAATCTAATAATTCCTAAAAGAGCAAACAAACCAATTGCTACACCTGTATTAAATTTAAATGCTTTAAGTGCAAAACAAAGGAAAAATACCACTGATGCTATAAAAATATAAGCGAATAAAAACTCTTTCTTTTTTCCGTTAAATGGGTAGTAAATAAGTCTTCCGATAACTAAAGTGACAAATAAATTAATTCCAAAAAGTGTAATTAACTTATAGAAGTCATCATTGAAAATTTCAATACCAAAAAATTCAGGAGAAGCCATTGGCTCAATTACTTGTAGAAACAAAGTGTTAAGAATACTCATAGTTTATTGTTATAATTACTTTGACGATTTTATTATTCTGTTCCTTTTAAAAGTAGAAGAAGAATTAATGAGAATCTTAAATTAAGATAGTTTTCCTCTTAGCTGTTTCATAAAAGAAGATGCATAAACAAAGTCTCCAATTTCTTTGTTGTCGGTAGTTACAATGCTTTGTTTGTCACCAGTCCACCAGTTTTCACCTTCGTGTATGTACATAATGTTTTCTCCAATCTCCATTACCGAGTTCATGTCATGAGTAATTACAACAGTAGTAATATCGTACTCTTTGGTAAGATCATAAATCAAATTATCTATAACGATAGAGGTCTTTGGATCTAGTCCAGAGTTTGGTTCGTCACAAAATAAATACTGAGGATTAAGAGCAATAGCTCTTGCAATAGCAACTCTCTTTTGCATTCCACCACTAATTTCTGAAGGGTACAAATGATTTTTGTTCTCAAGTTCTACTCTTTTCAAGCAAAAGTTAACTCTGTCGAGCATTTCTTCTTTACTCATATCCGAGAACATGGTAAGTGGAAACATTACGTTTTCCTCTACGCTATAAGAATCAAATAAAGCACTTCCTTGAAATAGCATTCCTATTTGAGTACGAATGTGCTTACGCTCCGATTTACTCATGCCAGAGAAATTTTCTCCTCCATAAATCACTTCGCCTTCATCTACTTCGTAAAGCCCTACAATACATTTTGTAAGTACAGATTTCCCGGATCCACTTTGCCCAATGATAAGGTTCGTTTTTCCTTTTTCAAATTCAAAACTAATTCCTTTCAGAATTTCGGTTCCACTGAACCCCTTTTTTATGTCGTTTACAATTATGCTCATATTATAACAACAAGAAATAAGTGATTATTAAATTGATAAGTAATATGACCATACTACTTGCTACTACCGATTTTGTACCTGATCTTCCTACTTCTAATGCTCCTCCACTTGGGTTCACATAATATCCAAAGTAAGAAGGGATAGTTGCAATAAAAAAGGCGAAAAACAATGTTTTGATAAGAGAATAAGTAATACTAAAGGGCACAAAATAATACTGGAGTCCCATGATGTATTTTTCTAAAGTGATAATTCCTGCTTGTGTTCCAATTAATCCTCCTCCAATTAAACCAAGTCCCATACTGATTAATACAATAAAAGGAAAGATAAATAATGAAGCCAATATCTTAGGGAGAACAAGGTGATTTATAGAATTTACACCCATTACTTCAAGTGCATCAATTTGTTCGGTAAGTTTCATTGTACCAATTTCTGATGCAATATTGGAACCTACTTTCCCTGCCAAAATAAGACAAATCATGGTAGACGAAAACTCAAGAATAATCGATTGCCTAGTTGCAAAACCTACTGTATAGGCAGGAATCAAAACTGAATCGATATTAGAAGCTGTTTGAATTACCATTACAGCACCCATAAATAGAGATAGTAATGCCACAATACTAAGGGAACTAATTCCAATCGTATTAATTTCTATAACGATATTTTGCCTCAAGACTTTCCATTTCTCAGGTTTCCTGAAAGCTAAGCTTATCATTAGTGTAAATCGTCCTATGTGCTGAAATAAATTCAAAAAAGTGTATATTTAGACTACTAAAATAACCTTAATTTTAGTATCTATCAAAATAGGACTGTGGTTTTTACCGTTAACTTATAACAAGTGGTATTTTGATAAGTAAAGAAAAGTAGAATATGAAAAATAAACTCGCGATAAAAATAATTGTAATAGCTGTTTTAGCTATTTCTTTTTCGTCATGCACAGCCAAAAAGAAAAAGAAAAAATGTGACACTTGTCCTAAGTGGGGATATGTTTATTCGACTGATTTAGTCAATAGAGCTTAAGTTATTTTCTAATTGTAGGTGAAACCTAATTAAAAGACTAGCAATTGTCTTACTTTTGTAAAAAACAAATAAGTAGTGTCAAAATCCAATTTCATAGATTACGTAAAAATTTGCTGCCGTTCGGGAAAGGGTGGAGCAGGAAGTTCCCATTTTTATCGTGATAAAATCACAGCTAAAGGTGGACCCGATGGAGGTGACGGAGGAAGAGGAGGACACGTTATCTTGAGAGGAAGCAGCCAACTTTGGACTTTGCTTCACTTAAAATTTCAAAGACACGTAATTGCAGGACACGGAGATGTGGGAAGAGGAATGCACCAAACTGGGCACGAAGGAGAAGATAAAATTATAGAAGTTCCTTTGGGAACTCTTGTTAAAGACGGAGAAACCGAAGCGGTTTTGTACGAAATAACTGAACACGGTCAAGAAGTACTTTTAACCAAAGGTGGAAAAGGAGGAAGAGGAAACGATCACTTTAAATCATCAACAAATCAAGCGCCAAGATATTCGCAACCGGGAGAGCCTGGTAAGGAAGAATGGAAAATACTGGAACTAAAAGTATTGGCTGATGTTGGTTTAGTTGGTTTCCCAAATGCAGGAAAATCTACTTTACTTTCAGTTGTGTCTGCTGCTAAACCAGAGATAGCTGATTATCCATTTACAACCTTAGTTCCCAACCTTGGAATCGTAAAATACAGAGGGCATAAATCCTTTGTAATGGCAGATATTCCAGGAATTATAGAGGGAGCAAACGAAGGGAAAGGATTAGGACACAGATTTTTGCGTCACATTGAGCGTAATGCACTGTTACTTTTTATGGTTCCTGCAGATAGTGATGACATCAAGAAAGAATTTGATATTCTGATGAATGAAGTTGGTACTTACAACTCCGAATTGTTGGATAAAGACAGAATACTTGCTATCACCAAATGTGATATGCTAGATGAGGAATTAACCGAAGAGATTAGAGCTGAATTACCTGAAGGAATTGAAACGATATTTATTTCATCTGTAGCTCAAAAAGGAATTACTGAACTGAAAGATTTATTGTGGAAGTTCATTAGTGCAGATCTTCCTCAGTAGAAAGAAATTCAATAAGTAAACCAATGAAAAAAGCCTACTACCTTTCTACTTGTGATACGTGCAAACGAATTATTAAAGAATTAAACCTATCGGCTGATTGGAAATTACAAGACATTAAAGCGGATAAAATTACTCTGGAGCAACTAGAAGAAATGCGAAGCATGACAGATAGTTATGAGAGTCTGTTGAATAGAAGAGCTAGAAAATTATCTGAATTTAAAGGGCAAGAGTTAAGCGAAGAAAAGCTAAAATCAATGATTTTGGAAGAGTATACTTTTCTTAAAAGACCCGTTTTTGTAATGGATAAAGAGATATTTATCGGTAACGCAAAAAAGACTGTAGAATCACTTAAAGCAAAATTAGGTGCCTAAAAATTTACTTGCACATTTAGCTCTTCTGGCTGTAAATTTAATTTACGGAAGTAGCCACTTTATTGCTAAAGAAGTAATGCCCGATTATTTAAAGCCTAATACGTTTATTCTTTTAAGAGTATTTGGAGCAACAATCATGTTTTGGATTTTGCGTTATTTCATTCGCGAAAAAGTTGATAGAAAAGATCTGTGGAGAATTGCACTCGTAGGATTTTTTGGAGTAGCATTAAATCAATTATTATTCTTTCAAGGGTTAAGTATAACTTCGCCAATTGACTCGGCAATTATTATGGTTACTTCGCCAGTAATTGTTACTCTATTGTCGTTTTTCATCCTAAAAACTAAGATTACATCAAATAAAATAGCTGGAATTTCTTTGGGGCTTTTAGGAGCAATTTGTCTTATTTACCTGAGTGGAAAAGGAAACACAGGTTCCTCCATGAAAGGGAATATGTTCATCATGGCAAATGCTACTAGTTACTCCCTTTATTTGGCGTTGGTAAAGCCTTTGTTAGCCAAATATAAACCACTTACCGTAATTAGTTACATGTTTACTTTTGCGTTTTTTGTGGTGTTGCCTTTCGGTATTTCAGATATTCAAGACTTTAGTTTTAGCTTTCCACCAGTGGTGTTATTCTCTATTGGATTCATTGTTTTGTTTACTACATTTTGTACTTATCTATTCAATATTTTTGCGGTCAAAAAACTATCGCCAACCATTGCAAGTAGCTACATTTATTTACAACCCGTGTTTGCCATGGCAATAGGATTTGGGATAAGTTTAGTAAACTCCAATAGTAATTATGCAGCAGCAATCACTTGGCCAAAAATGGCCTGTACACTTCTTATATTTGTGGGAGTTTATTTGACTAGTAGGAGTAAGAAGTTGGTTTAGATTTTAAAAGACGAGACAACCGACCTTTTGAAATTTACGTTAAGAAAATGAGTTTTTCTTTCGTTAAGAAACAAAAAACTGTTTGAGTTCTATATTAAGTTTTATCGTTTAATTTAATTCTTGCGAACGAGTCTTTTTTGTTTTAGAAATAAGAATTCATTTTTAGTTAATTTCAAGAAGTCTTGACTTTTTTTTGTTTCTTTTTTTGCGTCAAGGCAAAAAGAAGAAAGAGCAGAGACTACAACAAATAAATAGAACAATAAACCTTACCTTTGCAACAACAAAACCAATCACTATGATTCAATCAATGACAGGTTACGGAAAAACTACCGGAACTTATAACGATAAGAAAATAAATATCGAAATCAAATCGCTTAACAGTAAGTATTTTGATTTAAATATGAGAATGCCAGGTTTTTACCGTGAAAATGAATTGACATTGAACAAGAAACTATCTAAGTTAATTGTGAGAGGAAAAGTAGATTTTGGTATTTATGTAGAGATGCCACCAAAAAGCAATTCTGCAAAAGTAAATCACGAAGTAGTAACCACTTATTTCAATGATTTAAAAGCACTTTCTAACTCATTAGGAGTAAATGATGATGCAAAATTAATGGAGCTTGCTATGAAGATGCCAGAGGTGTATTCGCAAGAAAAAGAAGAGCTAGATCCAGAAGAATGGAAAGCAGTTGAGGTAATGATTGAAGAAGCTGTGGTAAACTTTCAAGAGTTCAGAAATAGAGAAGGAGAAGCATTGCATAAAGAGTTTTCAGGTTACATAAACCGAATAGGAGAATTGCTTACAGAAGTAGAAAAATACGAAGGAGAAAGAATTGAAACTGTAAAGGCTAGATTGAAATCTAATTTAGAAGAAAAGCTAGACAGTCCACAATTTGACCAAAACAGATTTGAGCAAGAATTGATCTATTTTATCGAAAAATATGACGTTACTGAGGAAAAAGTAAGGCTTTCTGGTCATTTATCCTACTTTTTGGATGTAATGAAAAATGATGCTTCTGAAGGGAAAAAGCTTGGATTTATCGCTCAAGAAATCGGTAGAGAAGTAAACACTTTAGGTTCAAAAGCCAACCACCAAGAGATTCAAAAGATTGTGGTGGAAATGAAAGATCAGTTGGAGAAAATTAAAGAACAGATATTGAATACGCTTTAATAAAAGTATTCCTTTTCAGTTTTATAAATGATTTTATCGTCTAAAAAGTAACTTATTGAAGTAGGATTGTTTTTCGTATCATAGATGATTGTCCATTTTTTATTTTCTACTTTTTTTGACCTGTAATCATAGCCTACTTTATAAGCTAGATTGCCGTTTTTGTCGTAAACAAATTTTGTAATAGCTTTATTTTCAAGAGAATCAAAAGAAGTTCTTGTTATAGTGTCACTACTGTAAGAGTATTGTTTTATGACAATTAATTCGCCAGAGGAAAAGTAATTGTTGTAAGCAATTACATAACCATCATCATTTAGAAAACAGCAAGCGTACTTTTCGCCAACAGTTCTTTTTGAAAAAATAAGTCGATTCAAAGAATCATATCGGTAATATTCTGAATAAACCAACTTTTCTCTAAAGATAATAGTGAGCTTTGTAGCTCTATTCAATGAATCATAAAATAATTCCCAGACTTTTTTACCAGAACAAACTCCACAAGAATCTTTGTTAAAAGACGTTTTTAATACTTTACAATGACTTTCATAAGAAGGGCCAAAAATTTCCTCAAAAAGTATTTGCCGAGGTGTTTTTTCCTTTTCAACATATTTCCCATCTTTATAAAAGATAGTATCATAGTTTTTAGCAATTAAATTTTCATTACTATCGAATCTCGAAAACATTGTGTTTACTTTATTGTAAGTAATTTCTCGTTCGTACCTAAGTGAACTTTCAGTTAAAAAGAAATGAGGATTGTTTTGACCAATACAAAGTATTGGAATAAGAATTAATAGGGTGAGAATAAATTTTTTCATTTCAATAATTAACGTCAATACTTAGAATATATTACATCCTAATATTCACAATCTCAGCTTCCAATTCAGCTTTTATAGTACTATCAGCATTGCTTAATGGAAGTATTTGTGGAGCCATTAAATTTGGGTTTTCAAAAGGGTTTGATAATAAATCATACAAAGCCTCTGAACCATCATCAAACATAATGTATTTGTGGGTAGCGTTTCTAATCGTATAATCTGTGTTGGTATTTGTAGTATTTCCAACCTCAGAATAAATATAGTTTTTTGGTAAGTAACCAGCCTCAGAAAATGTTCTTTTTATACTTTTACTGTCGTTAATTTCTGAAGTTCCAGTTCCAGCTAAATCAGCAATCGTAGCAAATAAATCTACTGTTCCTACAAATGCATCATCCGTTTCGTTCATTCTATTTACTCCAGCTCCAGAAACTATCAAAGGTGTATTTATTCCACCTTGATACACTGATCCTTTTGATCTTTGCGAAGCATATTGCTGTACAACTTGACCTGTAGTTCCATTATCTCCAATAAAAATAATAATCGTATTGTCTTTTTCTGATTGTGACATGGAGTTGATGAATCGTCCCATTTCGCTATCCATTGCTTCTATCATTGCCATGAAATAAGGCTGTGGATTTGCAGCAATACTTGCAGCATCAGATGGTAACATTCCTTGTGAATGAAGACTATCTGGTGGTAAATGAAAAGGAGTGTGTGGAGCTGTGTAAGCTAACCACAAAAACCAAGGCTTAGTTTGAGCATCTTTCCAATCGATAGCTAAATCGGTAATTTTTGTTGTTATGTAATCTGTGTTAGTTGTAGTAACGCCATTTTCTGTAAGATTCCAGTTCGTGTATGAGCCAGCAGCTCCAGTTAGTAATCCTGCATAATATCCAACACCCATATCAGTTGGGTGAGAAGGCGTTCTTGATAAATGCCATTTTCCAATTACTGCAGTTGCATAGGCATTTCCGGTTTGGCTACTTATATGAGATTGAAGAGAAGTTTCAGTAGTTGATAAAGGGTCGTCAACTTTTACAACATTAGTTCTAAACCCATATTTACCTGTTAAAATACTAGCTCTAGTGGGAGTACAAGTTGGGTACGACCAAAAGTTATTATACCTCACTCCAGTATTTATAATCTGCTGAAGATTAGGCATATTTGGTTTTACTGTCCCAATATTATAACCAGGAGTAGCATCCAATCCCATATCTTCTGCAATTATTAACAAGATGTTTGGTTTAGTTGCAACAGTAGTTGTTGTAGTACTACATTCTAATTCAGATTCTTTGTCTTTTTTGCAATTAATAAGAGCAAAGACAGCTAAGGAAAATAAAAGTATTTTTTTCATAATAGGAAAGTTATGTCCTTTGGACGATATCTCAAAGTCTTTCCTTTTAAATATTATAACTCTTTCATAAACTTTTCAGCCGCTTCCAAATGTCCATTTCGCTTTTCGGGAGATTGGTTGTCAAAGTTTCTAACCAACATTCCTAGCCTCGGGTTTTTTACAAAGAAATCTTTGTGCACGTGCATAAATCTCCAGAATAATCCATCCCAAGTGGCTTGCCAATCGCCTGCTTTTTTGTAATTGCTCATTTTTATCACGTAATTACTTCCGCTAATGTAGGGCTTGGTAGCAAAGAAACCTCCATCTGCAAATTGGCTCATTCCATATACATTAGGAACCATTACCCAATCGTAGGAATCTATAAATAATTCCATAAACCATTGGTAAACTTCGTCTGGATCAAACTCGCAAAGAAGCATAAAATTTCCCAAAATCATCAGTCGTTCAATGTGATGGCAATACCCAGTTTTAAGCACTTTTTTTATGGCATCATCCACAGGAACTATTCCAGTTGTTCCATCATAAAATGAAGCAGGTATTTTTCGAGTAAATCCCCAATAGTTTTTAATTCTAGATTCTCGCCCTTTGGCTTCATACATTCCTCTAATGAACTCTCTCCAGCCCATTATTTGTCTTACAAATCCTTCTAAAGAATTTAACGGAACGTTCTGCTTTTTGGCAAAGTTAATGGCTTTTTCAATGATGTATTTTGGTTGAATAAATCCAACATTAAGCATTGGAGTAAGCATACTGTGATTCAAGAAAATTTCTTCTTTTACAATCGCATCTTCATAATCGCCAAACTCGTGAAATCGGGTTTCCAAAAACTGATTGAGCCAAGCCTCTGTTTGTTCAAAAGTTACTGGATAGTAAGTCTCTTTATTGATTTCTCCGTAGTTGTCTTTAAAGTTCTTCTCTACATACCCCAAGGCTTCTTTATGGAACTCAGTTGCTTCAGGGAAGTGAATAGTAGGAGGAGTTTTTTTAGCTGGATATTTTTTTCTGTTATCACCATCAAAGGATAATTTCCCTCCTTCGTAGCCTCCTTCTTCATCCATCAAAATATTTAGCCTTGTTCGCTCACTTTTATAAAAACTAGTTTGAAAAAACTTCTTTTTTGTCGGTTTAAAAAAAGTGCTTAAATCCTCTTTTGAATTGATAAACAATAATGTAGGAGATTCAATTTTCTTTAAATTGAACTTTTCTATCCCTTCGTTTAGTCTTTTTTCTAAGTTGTAATCCGTAGGATTTCGATAACAAAGAGTTTCAATACCTTCTTTGTTCAAGTGAGGAATTAATTTCCTAATGTCGGATAATTCGCTTTTGGCTTCAATGTAATTCACAGCTATTCCATTGGCTTCCAAATGCTGTTTGTAAAACTGCATAGTAGCTCTATGAAACGCAATTTTTTGCTTGTGAAATTTATATTGGCTAAAAAATAAATATTCCTCAATCAAGTAAATAGGAGCCCCATTTTCAAATAGAGACAAGTCTTGATGTAATTGATGTGGAAAAACTAAGTTTGCTTTACTCATTCTTTTTTGGTTTGTTTCTTCTGCATTTTTCACTGCAATACTTCACTTCATCCCAAACCTTTTCCCATTTCTTGCGCCAAGTAAATGGTCTTTCGCATACAAGGCAAATTTTTGTTGGGAGATGTTGCTTTTTCAAATGTTAGTTGTTTTTAAAATCAGGAACTTCGCTTACTCGTGCGTAAGGAAAAGAACCGATTTTTTCTAATTTGTAGTAGCTGTTTAAACCAGATATACCTGTAACTTCGGCTTCTGCCAAATCAATATATCCTTTATCGTTTAGTGCTTCATCAGGGATGATTACGTGTTCTACTTCTCCAATTACCAGAATAGTTCCGTTTATTTCTATTGGCATACTTTCTACGTATTTCATTCCAAGTTTTATTCCGCTTTCTTTTACAAAAGGTGCTTTAAAATCAAATAGATATTCTTCTGTAAGTCCACATGCATCAAATTCAGATACATCTGTATCAAACTTTGCTGAAGTGTAATGGGCTTTTTTGACAAAGCCTTCTCCAACATGATTAATTGTATAATGTCCGTTTTCAAGAATATTATCGTAGGTGTTTCTTGGTACTTCGCCTGTTGGCCTAGCAATAAAACCTATTAATGCAGGATTACTTCCCAAATGAACGATAGAGCTGAAAATGGCCACATTAGATAATTTATCTTTAGATACTGTTCCAATTAAATTTGCAGGTTTAATTCCAGATATAGAGTTAATTATGTTGAGTTTTTTTACTCTGTCTGTCTCTTCTAAGTCTTTTTTAGTTAGATGCATTTCTTATTTATTTCTAGTGTGTAAAGTGACTATTCTTCGTTTATTCTCGCGTACTTCTTTCGTTTTTCTGTGTCCCCAAATTTTTGCTCTGGCTACTTTTGCTGTTTCTTTCAAGTCAACAATTGGATGAGGATAATCCTCTCCCAAAGTTATTCCACAATCAATTAAATCAATAGCAGTTGCTTTCCAAGGTTCGTGAATAAATCTGTCTGGGAAATCTCTCAACTCTGGCACCCATTTTTTGATAAAAATCCCCTCAGGATCATTGTCTTGCGATTGCTTAATAGGATTATACATTCTTACCGTATTTATCCCTGTTGTACCAGCTTGCATCTGGAATTGAGGATAGTGAATCCCTGGTTCGTAATCCAAAAATTGCTGAGCTAAATGATAAACCCCTTTTCGCCAATCGTTATCTAAATTAAAACAAAGAAAGGAAACGAGCATAGCACGCATTCTAAAATTTATCCAACCTGTTTCGATAACTGCTCGCATGCATGCATCCACCAGAGGATAACCAGTTTTGGCATTTTTCCAAGCTTCAAGAAATTCAGGTTTGTTAGCGTATCCCATTGTTTCGTAACCAGGATTTAAGCAATCTGTTTCGTATTCACATTCTACTTCAAACTTCTGAATAAAATGACAATGCCATTTTAATCTAGTGAGCATTCCATCAAAAGGGCGTTTGTTTCTGCGGTAATTTGGGTTAGAAACCACAAACTGTGAAGCTTGCTTTACAGAAAGGTTTCCCCAAGAAATATAAGGCGAAATTCGCCCGCAAGAAAGTCGACTTTCTGTTGGTTTAGAAATGTGTCGGTTGTAATTTCTTCCTCGGTCTTTAACGAATGATTGTAAGTATTTCCAACCGTTTTTCTCTCCAGCTGGCTGAAAAAAGTTAGGATAGTTTTCTAGTATATTTTTAAATTCTTGAGGAAAAGTAAAAGGATGATCTATCGTCATCTCTTCTTTTTGAGAGTAGGTATTTGTCAAAGCAACTTGATTCATTGTTTGGTACCATATTTTGTCCCAGTTGGCTCTGTTTTTTATTCCTCTTAGCACATTGTCTCTTTGAGATTGTTGCCAATTTATTCCTTTTGAATCTAGGATTTTCTTAATTGCTTTATCTCTTTTCCAAGTCAATTTTATTCCGCTTTCGCGATAACTAAATACATTTTGAACGGAATAATTAGAGGTAAAATAAGTAAAAATCTCAATTGCTTCTCCATGGCATTCAGTAACCGATTGATTAGTTTTTGTTAAGGTTTCATTCATCTGTTTTACTGAATGATAACAAAATTGCAAGTGCCTATCCGAAGTATCTGGATATTCGATTAGGGAAGGTTCGTAAAGAAAAAGTATGATGTAGGGCAGTGCCGAATCTTCAGCAAGTTTCAGAGGAACATGATCTTGAGTACGCAAATCACGTTTTAGCCAAACGATATTCACCTCAGGGTTACTCACAGCTGCAGTTGTTTTTTTACTTTTTTCCAATACCCAAAAAAAGATTTGAAATCTCCTTGTACATCAGGTGAAATCCAATCTCTTGAGTCCTCAATTCCTTTAAAATGATTGTTGGTAGGATGCTCCTTAAAATAAGCTTGTATTGGTTTAAATTTACTTTCAAAGTCAAAAAACTCTCCAATAAATACCTGGCAGTTTTCTATGTTTTCTATCAAGTCAGTTACAAACTGGATGCACTTATCACCAACAGGATATTTCTTAAAAAATGAAGGTTCAAGTAATAGTATTCGATTCATTTCTTGTTCTTTTCTCCAATTAGGATCTAAATTGTAATAAGTATAAATTGCTGTTGGAATTTCTTCATTCAACACAATTTTGCTGGTTTTTGGAAGATTAGTTTTTAGTTCAACATCAGTTATTTCTTCTAATTCTTTTGGAACAGCAATGTTAGCTAACTCATCATATCCAATATCCAAGAAAGTGTCTTTGTCATCAGTCTTACAGTATTTATTTATATTTTCTTGATTAGCAATGTATTGTTTATTACTATTTGTTCCTGCAACCCATTGCCAGCTTAGTGCATTACTCGCCCAGTCTCCATCAAGTAAGTGGTAGTACATCCATTGAGCAGGATATCTCCAATGGTTTTTGCCAATATTACAAGTTATTGCTGCAGTATACATCCTCAAGTGGTTGTGCATATAGCCAGTATCATAAAGAGTTTCTATACCTTCATCTATTGCTGTTACACCAGTTCTTCTGTGCAATAATGAAATAGAAATTGATTGGTGAATGGCTCCTTTTTGTTCAGATCTTAAGTCTTGATCAATTTCAATTCCTTTATTTATCCAAATTTGTTGCCAATAGTCTCTCCAAGCTAATTCTTGAAGCATTTTTTCAATCTGGTAAGGTTTATATCCCAAAGTCATTACATGATCAAAAACTTGCTTAGTAGAAATTACTCCACGAGAAATATAAGGGGACAAATAAGTGACTTTTCCATCCAAAAAATTACGTGATTTGCAATAGGCCACTGGTTCAATCTCTTGAATACGCTTTAGTATAGAATCGTAATCTGTCGGGAAATTCATTTATCTTTTGGATATTTTATTATGAGTAATTGTTCTTTGTCTGGTGCATTTAAATCGGTCAATGTCTGGATTTCTTTTTTTCAAATGCTTTTGACTCACTCCGCTATTCACTCGTTTTCGCCAAAGGTTAAAACTCTTACGTTTTAGTGAATTACGCATTATTTTAATTACTTCGCCTTCGGGTGTACCAAACTGAAATTCAATGGCTTCAAAAGGAGTTCTGTCCTCCCAAGCCATTTCTATTATTCTATTTATGTCTAATTCCGAAAGTTCTGTTTTCATTGATGTGTTGTTAGTTTAGTTCGACAAAATTTTTTTTTCGATTAGTTCGGTAATTGCATCCCAAAGCTCTATCCTTTTACTAAGAGATTGTTTCGCTATAAGTAACGTTTCTTCCCATTTTACTTTGTCATTTTCACACAATGCTGAGATCATTTTCAAAGAAAGTGGTCCATGCTCATCGCCATCTAATTCAATGTGTCTTTCTAAGTAATAGGTAAGTTTGTTGTACCGTTTATTGTTTGAGTCAGAGTTTTTCAGAATTTCTATAAACATATCGGGAATTACATCTTCTCGGCCAAATGTAAAGGCGGAGGCAACCAGATGAGGTTGGTTACTGTCGATTATAGAGAATGTAAACTTAACAAAATCAGCTACTCTCTGGTCTACATTTATTTCGTTAAGTGCTTGATCAACGGTCCGACCTGACTCAACTTTATCAATAAAAGAATTAATTTCGTGGGCATCAGCACCCAATTGACCCATGGCTTCCAAGTACATTTCAAAGTGACTCTTTGGTTCATTTAATTCATTAATGTCACTCTCTTCCCCATGAACAATTTCATTTATAAATCGGGCTAAAATTGAATCTTTAGGGGGTGTCCAAGGAGTTCTTGTAGTTGTTAAATTGATTTGTAAATTTTTCAAAAGCGACATAAAATCCCAAACCGCAAAAACGTGGTTTTCCATAAAGACTTTGATATCATCTATGTTTTCAAGGTTTCTATAAAGCGGATGATTTTTCAACTCGTTTCTTAAGTCAGAAATTTCATTTTCAATATATTCTATATTATTCATGTTGTTATTAGCTTATCAGTTGGTTTTTTACTTGTCAATTGGTAAAGGTGGATTTGTTTGTGATTAAGTTGCTTGTCCTCCCACAGATTTAGGCAACGACAAGTGTTTCATTAATTTTATTCTTGTCAAATAACTCCTTTTATATCTATTCCTAGGAAGTTTTACAAAGGAGTTGCAAAGTTTTACAAAGTTGATTCTATTTTTATCCTAAACTCCTTTCCCTTGGTGAGCCGGAGTTGGTGAATGGGATTTTTTTCTTGGTCGTTCTGTTTTAGATACATTTTTACTCCGTAATTACTTCATAAAACTACTCGGACGGACACTCGCTCATCGTTTTTTATGAGACTTTTGTATTCATAGGTCTGTAATCTTTGTTCTATTCTCTACTTTCTTTGTTCTTATTCCTAGTCAGTTCAAGTGTCCCTCTTTTCACAGGGATGTATTGTGAACTATCCTCCAAACTTCCCATACTTTTTCTCCAAAGCAATTGTTCTGTAATCAAAAATCTCATTCAATTTTTTCTTAATAAAAAGAGTGTTTGCAATAGCGCCTAAAAATCCCAGGGGTGGAATATAGGTAACAATATCTTTCATTAAAACTCCTCCTTCTGTTGGTTCAATAAAGTGCTGATGGTGCCACATTTTGTATGGACCAACCCTTTGTTCATCAATAAAAAACTCCATGTCTTGCACTTGAGTAATTTCCGTCATCCAGGGAGTTTTAATTCCCAAAAGTGGTTTTACTACGTAAGTAATAATCATACCAGGATACATTTTTTTATCACTGTCTTTAGAGGTAATATCAAAACCCATATATTCGGGGGTAATCTCCTTCAAGTTTTTTGGCGAAGAAATAAAATCCCAAACCTCTTCCATAGTTGCCGGTACTTTTTGTTCTTGTATGTATTGGTAAAATGCCATTAATTAGTTTTTCAGTTCTTCAATTTTCTTTAAAACCTCTTCTGCTTCTGCAGTTTTTTCGTCACTCTTTGTTCTATTTGTTTTCGATAAATCAAAAGCGTCTTTCATCAATTTTGCGTATTCCTCTTGAAGTTTATCTGCTTCAGTTTTCTTTTTAAATAATCCAAACATGGTTATAAGTTTTTGTAGTTGTTTATTTTAATATCAGATGCTTGTAACATATTCATTAGGCTATAAAGCCCAAAAAATGTTCTGTTAACATAGATGAAATGTTTGGAGCCTCTGTTTGCATCCATTTTTCTCAGTTCTGTATTCTTAGTGTATTGTTCTCCTAATTCCCCAATCTTATTAAAAAACACTTCGTTACTAAAGTCAAAGGTTTCTTCGTGGAATGGTTTAGCAAACCAACTCAATAATTCATGAAACATCTGTGAGAAAAATTCTACTTCTTCCTTAGTATCTGTTTCTTTCAATATTTCTAATTCATACATTTTAGCTTCAAATAGTTCTTTGTTAGCTAATGTATCTTTCTTAATAAGTTCAAAATAAGGAACATGAAAGTCTTCGGGTATAATTTTCATGCACCCAAAATCTAGTGCAATTAGCTCTTCCATCTCAGAAACTAAGAAGTTTCCTGGATGCGGATCTGCATGTACTTTTTTCAAAACATGCATTTGATACATATAAAAATCCCAAAGGGCTTGTCCTATCTTTTTTCCGCTTTCAGGTGTTGTAGTATATTCTGACAAATGCTTTCCTGTCATCCAATCCATTGTTATTATCATTTCCGAAGAAAATTCAGAATAATATTTAGGAAACAAAAGGTTTGGAATATTTTTACATGCTTCAGAAATTTCTTTACTCGATTCTAATTCAAGTAGATAATTAGTTTCCTCCATTAGTTTATCTTCCACTTCCTGAAAATACTTGGTAGAGTCCTTTGCTGAAATATTAAGAATTCTTAAAGCAACTGGTTTTACTAATTTAAGATCTGAACTTATACTTTGGGATACACCTGGATATTGAATTTTTACTGCTAATTCCTGACCATCCTTTTTAGCTTTGTGAACTTGACCTATGCTTGCTGCATTAGTAGATTCAGAATTAAACTCGTCAAAAACTTCATTTGGTGTTTTGCCAAAGTACTTTTTAAAAGTTTTGATTACCAAAGGTGGTGAAAGTGGTGGAACTGAAAATTGTGACAGAGAGAATTTTTCGACATAAGCAGCTGGCATTATGGATTTTTCCATACTTAGCATTTGTGCAACTTTCAAGGCGCTTCCTTTTAGTTGTTTTAGGCTATTGTATATATCTTCTGCATTATCCTTATTTAGTTGTTCTCTGGCGTCTTCTTCTGTTTTAACAAGCTTACTTCCGTAATACTTTAAATAGTTCACTCCAACTTTTGCTCCTGTTCCAACAAGTTTGCTTGCTCGTCTTATTTTAGATATAGGAATGCTGTCAATAGTTTCCATATTTCTTTATTTTTTGAATTCTTTAAGAAGAAATTTCCCTAGATCAAGAACACTTTCTAGTGGCTTTATATCTTGTAATTGAAATCCTGTTGTAACTAGTTTCTCTATTAACTCATCTGTTTTTTCAAAGCTTGATGAAGTATCTTTTTTCCAGTACGCTATGATAAATGCGAATTGACCCCAATAGGCTTCAGCAATACTTTTTTGTTTAAATGTTTCAATCCTATCTTCAGGGATAATTATCGTTTCAATATCAATCGAATGAATGAATTCTTTAAAGTGTTTTCCTAATCTCTTAGTTACACCCAATCCTTTCATTTTATCGTGAGCTATTGCTTGTAGCACATAGCTTCTGTTCTTAGTAAGAATCTCAAAAAACGTGTAGTAGAAACTCAATAATTTATTTTGAGCATCAAACGTTTGGTATTCTTCATTCTTTTCAAGAAGCGTAAGAGTTTGCGTAAAAAACTCGCAAAAAATTTCTTTTTCTAATTCTTCAAATGTTGGGAAATAAGCGTAAAAGTCGCTTTCGCTCATTTCATTTTCTTTCGCAAACTTGAATACATTATGTGGCTTTTTTCCGTGCTCTAGCACATAGTGCATATAGCTGGTAATAATTGCCTCTCTGTGGTTTACTGCTGTTTCTTCCATAGTTAAATGTTGTGTTTATTTGTTATCCTTTTACTGAAGACATTCCTCCATCTGCATGAATTATTTGTCCTGTAATCCAAGCCGATTTTTCTGATAATAAAAACGCTCCTAATTGAGCAATGTTTTCTGGATTACCAATTGTTTTTAAAGGGTGCCTTTGTGCATTTGCTTCCTTCTTTTCGTCAGTACTCAATAACTTTCCTGCAAGTGGTGTGTCGGTTAAAGAAGGAGCTATAGCATTTACTCTGATAGTTGGAGCAAACTCTGCAGCTAATGAACGAGTAAGACCTTCAATCGCTCCTTTGGAAGCTGCAACTTGTGCATGAAAGTTGAATCCGTTTTGTACGGCAACAGTCGAGAAAAATAGGATAGAAGAGTTTCCGGCTGCTTTTAGGTTTGGCAATACTTTTTGTATCACTTTCACTGCTCCATTAACTTGTAGTTCAAAGTCCTCGGCAAATTGTGCAGGTTTTATTCTTTTGAAAGGCATTAGGTTAATGCTTCCTGGGCAATATGCAACTCCATGAATTTCGTCTGGTAAATCTTCAAATTCTAGTTCATCTGCTGTTACATCCAAGTGATAATAACTTACGCTAGCTATTGAGCTCTCAGTTTCGTTTTTGTTGAAAGTAGCATACACTTCTCCTTCAAGAGCCATTTGCTCTGTCAATGCTTTTCCGATTCCCGAGGAACCTCCAATAATTAAGTAGTTTTTCATATTGTTTAACTTATTTAGCATAAAGTTAAACAAAATTACAACATGAAGTACCTTAAATGCTTAGAATTTCAAATTCAATCCAATTAATAGATTAGTAGTTGCTTGAGGATAAAACCCCATGTCAGTTATTGGATCGCTTCCATCAAAAGTATATCTATATACCCATGCATTGGCAGAATACAATTGATTGGTAAGGTTATAAATAGAACCAAAAATGGTAATCTTATCCAATCCTGTTCTGAATTTGATATCGTAATTAATTCGTAAATCATGAACAAAATATGCATCCAACATTCTGTCACTACTACCTGTGTTATCGACAAATTGCTCTCCAACATACTTACTTATCAGTGATATGCTTAGGTTATCAATTCTATTTGCCATTCTTGGTCCATCAAATTGTTTGTAAGGAAAAAATTCAATTATACTACTTGCAATTATACTAGGGGAAAAAGCTAAGGCCGTATTTTCATAGTCGATTCCTTCGCTTACACCAATATAAGCAAAATTGGAATCGTAAGCTTCTACATATTCTGTCCAATTTTGGATTCTGTTTTGACTTATTGTTATGTTTCCACTCCATTTTAGTCCTTTAGTGATTTGAACCCCTCCTTCAATTTCAATTCCCATTCTGTAGGAGTCTTTAATGTTTGTTCTTACAGATGCGCCCACATCATTAAGTGCTCCAGTAGATACCAATTGGTTTTTGTACAGCATGTAATATCCATTTACGCTTAATGCATATTTAGATTTTGATCTTTTAAATCCTAGTTCTAGGTCGTACAAAGTTTCAGCCTCTGGTTGGGAAGTAGGAGTGGATTCAGTCATATCATCTCTGTTCGGCTCTTTGTTGGCAACTGCAAGTAGTGTGTAAAACTTTGTACTAGAGTTAACAGAATAAGAGGCTCCAACTTTAGGATTAAAAAACAAGAAACTTGCATCTTGTTGTACGTTTTGTTTTTCATTATCAAACCCTAAAAAATTATAATTTATTTGTCTCACTTGTAAGTCCAAAAATGTATTCACTTTTTTTGAAACTTGAATATTAGTTTTAGAATAGATGTTTCCGTCTGTTTTGGTAGCATTGTTTTCATAATATCTGTCTCTAATATCAAGGTTGTTTGAATATCTTGCCCAAATTACTTCACCAAAATGATCTCCATCATAAATGTTATATCCACCTCCAAGAATGGTTTTTATTCTTGAGTTTGGAGTGTATTTTAAAGTAAAAACTCCTCCGTAATAATCATTATCTAACCATCTTCTTCTTATTAAATCGGTAGTAGTGATAGTTACATTTGTACTGTCATTAATATATTTTACTATTGGGTCAATTCCATAATCAGCCATATCTTCTGCACCCTTAAATTGCTCAAAGTATCCTTGTCCTTTGGTATAATGTAAAGCTGTATTTAAAAACAATTTACTGTTTATTTTTCTGTCGTAAAACAGCTGGTAATGAGTTTGCTGGTAATTATCTACTTCGTTCTCATAAGTGTAGGTATTGTAAGTTCTGTTAGTTTCCAATGAATCTCTAGGAATACCTCCCCAAGCTTGATAAGTCACTTCTTTACCAGAAAAAGTAATGAATTTCATGTTGTTTTTACCTGAAGCATATTGCCCAGAAAAGAAATAAGATTGTAAATCAGAAGAGGCTCTATCTACAAAACCATCCGATTGAATATTAGATAATCTTCCTTCAAATGAAAACTTTCTATTAATAATTCCCGTTCCAAACTTCACTGTGTTTCTTATTGTTCCAAAAGAACCGATAGAATTGTTTACTTCTGCATAAGGATTTTCGCTTCGGAAATCGGTATATAAGTTTACTGATGCTCCAAAAGCACCAACTCCATTTGTTGAAGTACCTGCACCTCTTTGAATATCTACACTTTCGATTGATGAGGCAAAATCGGGCATATTTACAAAAAACACTCCGTGAGATTCAGCATCATTTACTGGAATTCCGTTAATAGTTACATTAATCCTTGAAGCATCAGTTCCTCTAATTCTCATATAGGTGTAACCAATTCCTGCACCTGCATCAGATGTTACAACCATAGATGGAGATTGTTGAAGCAAGTAAGGGATGTCTTGACCTAAATTGTTTTTTTCAATTTCTTTTTTTGTAATTGTTGTGTAAGTAGTTGGAGTGTTTTCTTCTATTCTTGAACTACTCACTGTAACTTCGTTTATCATTGATCTTTTTCTTGATAATGTTACAGATGCAGGCATGTCTTTGTCTTTTAATATTACTCCATATCTTAACGGTTTGTAACCTACATATTGATAGTTAAGATTGTAAGTACCAGGTTTTAGATTAGTAAATTCAAAGTAACCATCTCCGTTAGTTGTTGCTACATATTTAGAATTCTCTAATTGGATTGTTGCCCAAGGAAGAGGTTCTTTTTCTTGATTGTAAACTGTTCCCGAAATTTTGAATTGGGAGTAAGAGATTACTGAAAGTAAAATTGTGGTGAAAATTAGGGTAATTTTTCTCATGGAATTGGTTTAAAATAATTTAATTAAATTTCCAAGAGGTGCACCTAATTTAACGGGTAAGCATAACTTACCTTTAAAATCCCTTCTATGAATTACCATAGCAGGTTCGATGGGTATAATCTCAGCCCGAAAAAAAAATGGGCACCCCTTAGTTGGGACAAAGGTATATTATTTTTAGTTAATGATAAAAATTATATCTTTGATTTGAACAAAATTAAACTTTCTATGAAACTAAAATTTATCGTTTTTATAATGCTAGCAATAGGTTTGTCTAGTTGTGGGTTAAAAAAGCAAGTGTCTGATTTATCTACAAAAAATAAAGACTTAATAACTCAAGTAAGTGAATTGACACAATTGAAAAAAGACAAGGAGCTTGAAGTAGATTTCTTATTAGGTAGAGTTCAAGAATTAGAAAATAATCCTGATGAATTAGATTTACAGAGTGAAGTAATTGTAAATTCAGCAGAAATAATGCCTGCTTATTCAGGAGAACAATCTATAAATGAGTTTTTGGATGTGACTTTAGCTGATATGGGAGCTAATGGAAATGGACAAACTGTTTATGTGGAAATGATTGTGTTTGAAAATGGTGAGTTATCGAGAATGAAACCTGTAAGAAGTGTTTCTTCATCACTTGATTCGCAGGCTGTAACTGCTCTTAAAAAATCATCACCTTGGACACCAGGAATAATTAACGGAAATAAAGTAAAAGTAAGAATGGTAATTCCAGTAACCTTTAAATAAAAATTATGTACGGAAAATTAAAAGATCACCTTCAAACAGAATTGGAGGAAATAAAAAATGCTGGTTTATATAAATCAGAAAGAGTTATTGTAAACCCTCAATCTGCAGAGATTGAAGTAAGTACGGGTGATAATGTGCTAAACTTTTGTGCAAACAATTACCTTGGTTTGTCTTCTCACCCTGATGTGATAAAAGCAGCAAAAGATACTTTAGATTCGCATGGATTTGGGATGTCATCTGTTCGTTTTATTTGTGGAACTCAAGACATTCATAAAGAATTGGAGAAGAACATTTCTGATTTTTACGGAACAGAAGATACTATTTTATATGCTGCAGCTTTTGATGCAAATGGAGGTGTTTTTGAACCTCTTTTTGGTAAAGAAGATGCTATTATTTCTGATGCTTTGAATCATGCATCTATTATTGATGGAGTAAGATTATGTAAAGCTGCTAGATACAGATACGCTCACTCTGACATGGCTGATTTGGAAGAGCAATTGATTAAGGCTCAGGAACAAAGACACAGAATTATTGTAACGGATGGAGTTTTCTCTATGGATGGTGATTTAGCAAAAATGGATGAGATTTGTGCTTTGGCTGATAAATATGATGCATTGGTAATGACAGATGAATGTCACTCAGCAGGGTTTATTGGAAAAACAGGAAGAGGAGTGCCAGAACACTTTGGTGTGATGGATAAAGTAGATATTGTAACTGGAACTTTAGGGAAAGCTCTTGGTGGTGCAATGGGAGGATACACAACTGGTAAAAAAGAAATTATAGATATGTTGAGACAAAGATCTCGTCCTTATTTATTTTCTAATTCATTGGCTCCAGCAATAGTTGGTGCATCCAATAAAGTATTCGAAATTTTATCAAAAAGTACTGATTTAAGAGACAAATTAGAATCGAATAAAGATTATTTTAAAGCTAAAATAAAAGCAGCAGGATTCGATATTAAAGAAGGTGATTCGCCAATTATTCCTATTATGTTGTATGATGCTAAGCTATCACAAGATTTTAGTAATGAATTACTTGAAGAAGGAATTTATGTAATTGGATTCTATTATCCAGTTGTGCCAAAGGGAGCTGCAAGAATAAGAGTTCAGATATCTGCAGGACATGAAATGGAACATTTGGATAAAGCGATTGAAGCGTTTACTAAAGTAGGGAAGAAGTTGGGAGTGATATAAATTAATGACTCCGCAGTATCTAAATACTAAGACTGAAGAGGTAATCTCTTGGATGGAAAATGGACTTCGCAAAGAAGAGGCTGTGTTTGAGCTGAGAAGCGAAAATATTGGTTTAGTAACAGCAGATGCAATAGTTAATAAATCCTTTAGTACTCTCGTAAAAGCTTACACCAAAGAAATTGTATTAATCCTTAAGAAGGATAGTACAAAAGATATTGATGCTTTACTTAAAGAAAAAGTACCTGCTCATTTTATTAAAAATGTTCAGCCAATTGTAGAAGAAAAGTATACTAGAGCTATAAGGGAAGAAGTTATTGCGAAGCTTAATTTTGAAGAGCCTATCAAAAATATTATTGATCAATATCAAAATAGTAGAATCTCTAGAAGCCTTATAAAAAAATGGATTATTTCATTTTACGATAATTTAAATAGTCGAGAAAGAAGAGTTAAAAAATCTATTGTTGTAAGTGGTTTTTTTCTTCTATTATTAGGAGGTATTTTCTTTCTTCTACTTGAGTTTGCACCTTATAGAAAAATGGAGATAAGGCTTTCTGTTTATGCTTTTTTCTTTGCTGTGTGTGTGGAGTTGGTATGTTTCTTTATGGTTTGTTTAAACCAGTTTCTGATTACCCAAAAATTTAAAATTATTGTGCATAAAAAAAGCCATTAACTTATAGTTAATGGCTTTTTTCTTGTTCGAAACGAACTAATTATTTTGGAGCGTTCTTGCTGTATTTAGCTACAACTTTTACTGCTTTTTCTACTTGTCCTTTGTTATAGTTTAAGTTTTCTTGATTCTTAACTATTTTCTTTGCTACTCTAATTTTCATAATGCTTGTTTTTTTATCGGATTGCAAATATATAAATTATTTATTTATCCTACTCTTTTTAAGCTATTTTTTGAACCATTTATTGTTTAATAATCTTTTTTGTAACTGAATTAGTGCCAGTTTGTATTCTCAGCAAGTAAATTCCACTTGATAAATTAGTCAGGTCAATCTCAGTTTTAGTATTATTTATTGAATATTCGGCTATTAATTTTCCTTCTTTAGAATAGAGGGAAACATTTTTAATTGCAGAGTTCGAGGTTTCAAGTGTCACAAAGTTTGCAACAGGATTAGGATAAATAGATACATCTAATAGAGTTTTTTCTTCTAAAGAAACAGTTACATATTCCAATTTCCATACTTTATTTGTCACTTCTTGATTGCCTATCATTCCTCCAACAATATATTTGGTGTTTCCAAAATCTGCAATTCCTCTTAAATCCATTGGTAAAGAATCTCCATAAATAAATTTATAGCTCAATGTAGAGTCTGATGTGTTGTAATAAATATTTCTATTAGTTGCAGAAACTCCACCTGATCCATTATACGCTATTCCATTGTAGTTATAAGTAACTTCTGATCCACCAAGCCAGTTTATTCCTCTTGAATTCCCTATACAAGCTGAGCGATAACATGCAGTGGAAGGATTAATTGTAGAGTCTCTCCAAGTAATCTGTGTTGGGTTCTGAGGATTTATTACTCCAACTCTCAGTATATTTTGAATAGGGAAGCCAAAGCCACTAGAAGATCCTCCATAATAGTAAATGGTATTGCCTACTATTGTTCCTGATGCACCAAAAGATTTAAATCGATTGTTGTTTGGAACTGGGTTTCCAGTACTCCAAGTATCGGTTTTAGGATTGTAAATTTGTACGTTTGGTATATTTCCTGAGTTACTCCAGCCAGTAATTACATAAATCAAACTATCATTCCAAACTGCTTGCACATGATCATCTGTGGATACTGGAATAGTTGCTCCATCAGATAAATAGCTGTTCGTGTTTATGTTAAATCTATGGATATCATCAGAAGAAATTTCTGATCCATTTTGAAATACATAATATCCTCCAATAATGTAAATAATACTGTCTATGGTACTTGCTCCGGCTGCTACTTTTCCTCTTGTATCTGGTAAATCAGGAATAGTATCCCAAATTTGAGTTTGAGTATTGTATCTAAATGATTTTAAATGTATTCCGCTAAATGATTTAGTAGTGTCAATTCCACCAAAAGAATAAACGTGAGGAATTCCATTAAGTAAACCTCCAGAAACTGCATTATTTGAAGTTTTCATTGGTGCTAATGGCTCCAAATTGGAAGTAAAGTCTTGACTAAAATTGTTTGACCAAATCAGAAATAAAGCTATTGAAAGAAATAAAGTCTTGAATTTCATCTGATTGTGATTTAATCTAATGTCTATTTTCTGAATTTTTGACTTTCGTCATATACATGCTTAAGAATTTCTAAGTCATTTTCAGTAAGTGCTATACTTCTTCTGTCCATCACTCTTTTAGCAGTGTCCATTGCTTTGTCAAATTTGTATTCTAGAGGTTTTCTTCCTCCCCAAGAGTATGATGGAATAAACTTAGACGGGAAATCTGCTCCATAGATATTTGCACTAACACCAATTACAGTTCCTGTATTGAACATAGTGTTAATTGCAGATTTTGAATGGTCTCCCATTATTAATCCACAAAATTGCAATTCTGTATCTACGTATTTTTCTTCGTTATAATTGTAAATATCAACAGATTGGTAATTATTTTTAAGATTAGAGTTATTAGTATCTGCTCCCAAATTACACCATTCTCCAAGTACAGCATTTCCTAAAAATCCATCATGTCCTTTGTTGGAGTAGCCTTGAATCATACAATTATTAACTTCACCTCCCACTTTAGAATAAGGTCCAATAGTGGTTGCTCCATATATTTTTGCTCCCATTTTTACTACTCCGTTTTCACAAACGGCAATTGGTCCTCTTAGGATACTTCCTTCCATAACTTCAGCTCCTTTAGCTATGTAAATTGGCCCAGAGGTTGTATTTAGAATCGCGCATTCAACTTTTGCACCTTCTTCTATGTAAATGTCTTCTCCAAGAATTTGATTAGTAGAAGAAGCTTCTACAAATGTTTTTTCAGATTTTATCAATTCAATATCTGCTCTTATAGCTTCATCATTTAGTTTGAATAAATCCCAAACATTCTCCACTTGAAGGAAAGTAGCTTTGGTTTCCACCATTTTGTATTCGCTCAATGCCTCTTCAATGTTTTCTGAATTAAGAGGTAAAGGATTTATAGCTATTACTTTTCCTTTTGAAGTAAGAATTTGCTTGTTTTTCAAATCTAATAAACTACTCATTAAATCATCAGAAGGCAATATAGAACCATTAATTCCAATTGAATTTTCTTCGGTTGCAGAACCAAATTTTTTAGACAAGTAGTCCTGAGTTTTAACCTGAATAGGATTCTCAATGTAATGTTCCCACTTTTCTTTAATGGTTAAAATTCCTATTCTTAACTCACAAACTGGACGAGTATAAGTAAGAGGGAGTAAATTTTTGTGATAGATTCCATCAAATAAAATAATATTCATAACACTTTTTTTAAGACATTAAACTTGCCATTTCTTCTTGAATAGACTTGGCTTTCTCTCCTGCTTTTTGAGCAAAATCTTCTCCGTTACCTGCATAGATAATTCCTCTTGAAGAATTAACTAATAAACCGACATCTTTAGTCATTCCATACTTTACCACTTGGGTTAAGCTTCCTCCTTGTGCTCCAACACCCGGAACTAAAAGAAAGTGATTAGGAACAATTTTTCTTATTTCAGCTAACATTTCTGGACGAGTTGCACCAACAACATACATCATGTTTTTTTCGCTTCCCCATTCTTTAGAAGTGGAAAGTACTTTTTCAAAAACATATTCGCCAGATTCTAATTTTTGTAATTCAAAATCATCAGCACCCTTATTAGAAGTTAATGCCAAAACGATTGCCCATTTATCTTTGTGTTGTAAATAGGGTGTAACCGAATCGCTTCCCATATAAGGGGCAACTGTTACTGAGTCAAAATCATAAGTGTCGAAAAAAGTATTTGCATAGTACAAACTTGTATTACCAATGTCTCCTCTTTTTGCATCAGCAATGGTGAAAATATCATTTGGGATGTAATCAATTGTTTTTTGTAAGCTATCCCAACCTTTTGTTCCAAGCATTTCGTAAAATGCAATATTTGGTTTGTAGGCAACACAAAAATCCTTTGTTGCATCAATGATTTGCTTATTAAATTCAAAAATAGGATCCTCTGTATCTAATAAATGTTTAGGAATTTTATTCAAATCAGTGTCTAATCCTACACAGAGGAAGGATTTTTTCTTTTTGATTTGGTTAACTAATTCTGGGTAGTTCATTCTGGATTTTTTAAGCTTCAGCTCCTTCTTGCATTCTTTCTGCCATATCAGCCATTTTCAAAGCTTCAGAAATATCAGAAATATCTCCGTCAATAATATTTGAAAGATTGTATAGTGTTAAATTAATTCTGTGATCTGTAACTCTACCTTGAGCGTAGTTGTAAGTCCTTATTTTTGCAGATCTATCACTTGATGAAACTAAAGATTTACGGGTAGAAGCATCATTGGCTAATTTTTTTTGAAGCTCAATTTCATATACTCTTGAACGAAGTACAGAAAGTGCTTTGTCGTAATTTTTTAGTTTAGATTTTTGATCCTGACATTGTGCTACAACTCCTGTAGGCAAGTGAGTTAATCGTATTGCAGAATAAGTTGTGTTTACCGATTGCCCTCCAGGTCCTGATGAACAATAAGAATCTACTCTTAAATCTGCTTTTTTAATTTCTATATCAAATTCTTCTGCTTCTGGCAATACGATTACTGAGGCTGCAGAGGTATGAACTCTTCCTTGTGTTTCTGTTTGTGGAACTCTTTGTACCCTGTGAACTCCAGATTCATATTTCATTTCCCCATATACATTCGCTCCAGAGATCTCAAAGATAACTTCTTTATATCCTCCATTTGTTCCTTCGGAAGTATCAACTATATCTACTTGCCATTTTTTTGTAGAAGCATACTTAGTGTACATTCTGTGTAAATCACCAGCAAATATACTTGCTTCATCTCCTCCAGCTCCAGCTCTAATTTCAACTACTACGTTTTTAGAGTCTTCAGGATCTTTAGGTATTAAAAGAAGTTTAATTTCTTCATTTAAAACTTCCAATTGGCTTTCACAATCAGATAATTCCTCTTTTGCCATTTCAACAAAATCAGGATCAGTTTCATTTTTAATAATGTCTCTGTTTCCTTCAATGTTAGAGTTAAGGCTTTTTAATTTGTCCAATGCTTTTACTACATCTTCCAAATCACTATATTCCTTAGTAAGCTTAACATACTGCTTCATGTCAGAAATAATCTCAGGATCAATTATCTTCTTCCCAATCTCTTCCCACCTTTCCTTTATTAATTCTAGTTTTCCAATTATGTTAGACATACTTATGTTTTATTTATTGTAAATAAATTCTCCAAACTCTGATTGTATAGTCAGTTGCTTTGAGTTATCGTTTGAATTGAATTCCTCAACTCTTCCTACTATTTGCGCATCAACTCCAAAAGAAGTAGAGATATCAATAATAGATTGTGCAATCTCCTCAGGAACGTATAGTTCCATCCTGTGTCCCATGTTAAACACTTTGTACATTTCTTCCCAAGTCGTTCCGGATTCGGCTTGTATAAGCTTAAATAAAGGTGGTAATTCGAACATGTTATCTTTAACTACATGAATGTTATCACAAAAGTGCAATACTTTGGTTTGTGCTCCACCACTGCAATGAATCATTCCATTTATCTGACCTCTGTGTGTATCCAATATTTTTTTAATAATTGGCGCATAAGTTCGAGTAGGAGATAGGACTAGTTTTCCAGCATTTATTGGACTTCCTTCTACAGAGTCTGTTAACTTTTTACTTCCTACATAAACTAAATCACTTGGTACTTTAGGATCAAAGCTCTCAGGATATTTT
This sequence comes from Flavobacteriales bacterium, assembly GCA_018609055.1. Taxonomy (GTDB): domain Bacteria; phylum Bacteroidota; class Bacteroidia; order Flavobacteriales_D; family CAJJDF01; genus CAJJDF01. The sequence goes on along the minus strand of JABAYJ010000004.1, from coordinate 94,773 downwards.
TCAACTAAATAATTGTTAAATACATCATGTCGAGCAGAAGTTAATCCGTTACTTCCCATTCCTCCATTGTATTCAGTTTCGTAATTTGCCTGTCCTGATGAACTTAAACCAACAATTACATTTCCTGGTTGTATGTTGTTTTCAATTACATCCGATTTTTTCATTCGGCAAGTAACAGTTGAATCAACTATTATTGTTCTAACTAAATCACCAACATCAGCAGTTTCTCCTCCTGTAGAGTAAATATTTACTCCCCACTTTTTCAGGTCTTGAAGTAATTCTTCAGTTCCATTAATTATTTGAGAAAGTACTTCTCCAGTTATTAAATTCTTATTTCTCCCAATTGTAGAAGAAAGTAAAATATTATCAGTAGCTCCAATACATAATAAATCATCAATATTCATTATTAGTGCATCTTGTGCAATTCCTTTCCAAACAGTAACATCACCAGTTTCTTTCCAATACATGTAAGCTAAGGCAGATTTTGTCCCTGCTCCATCTGCATGCATTACGATACAGTAGTCCTCATCATTCCCAAGATAATCAGGAACAACTTTACAAAAGGCATTTGGAAATACTCCTTTGTCAATATTTTTTATTGCTGCATGTACATCTTCTTTGGATGCAGATACTCCTCTTTGGTTGTATTTTACGTCTGACATTCTCTTGGTTCAGTGGTTTAAATCTATACAAAAGTACGGATAATTCGGGAATCCTTTTCTCTCAGTTTATATAAATAAAAAAGCATCCCAAACTATAGTTCGGGATGCTTCAAAATCAATTTATTTTATCTAATCTTCAATCACAGAGAAAGTTGTTCTTCTATTTAATTGATGGTATCTGTCAAAAGCTGCAGGATTTGATGTTTTAAGTGCTGTAATCATATCACAACTTAAAGTTTTTTCTGCTCCATTTTCTTCAATTACTCTTGATTGAGATTCTCCAAAACCTCTTGCAACTAATCTACTTCTGTCAATTCCTTTACTAATTAAGTAATCTACACAAGCTTGTGCTCTTCTTTGTGATAAAGCTTGGTTAGCAGCATCACTACCTCTACAATCTGTATGAGCTTCTAATTGTACTCTAATAGTAGGGTTGTCGACCATTACATTATATAAAAATAATAGTGAATCTTGTGAGTTTATAGTTGAATTTACAGTTAATTCTGCGGTTCCAAATACATATTGTACCTCGGGCATAAGAATTGGCTTACAGTTAAAGCAAAGTAGTTTAATGTCTTCGTAAAAAGTTTCATTACAATAATCTTCAGATACTACTCTCTTAGTTTTTTTGTTCAGGTGGTTTTCAGCTTCAAAAACTAAGTTATAGTTAACTCCTTTGTTAATGTATCTTCCTTTTCCTTTTTTACCAAATTCAAAGTTACCTTCCGAATCAGTTTTAATAGTTGCAGTACTTCCATCAGAACCAGTTAAAGTTACTGTTGCTCCTGCAAGTGGTGTAAGAGAATCTTGATCTCTTACTCTACCTTTTAGTGTAAGTGCACAACCAGGTAAATCAAACGAAAAGATATCAGAATAAAGATCCATTTCATTTTTCCCTAATCTAGAAGAAGAGAAATAACCTGAGTTTGGATTAGCAGAGTTAAAGATAATACCGTGATCATCTTTAGATGAGTTAAGTGGTGTCCCCATATTTGTTGGAGTATCCCATTTTTTAAGTACACCTTTTATAGCTTTTGCACTATACATGTCTAATCCTCCTAATCCTACAAGTCCATCCGAAGAATAATACAAAGTACCGTCTGATCCTATTGTAGGGAATTTTTCATCTCCTGCAGTGTTAATCTTAGAACCTAAGTTTCTTGGTGTTCCCCAACTTTTTTCTCTTTTGTTGTACTCGGAAATCCAAAGATCTTTACCTCCTAGCCCTCCGGGCATATCAGAAGCGAAAATAATAAAAGTTCCTTTTCTATCTGTTGCAGGGTGAGCAGCTGTCATAAATAAACTATCTACTAAAGGTAATTCTTCTGGAGTAGACCATTTTTTCCCCTTTTTGTTTACTGTAAATATTTTACAACCAATATTTTTGTTTTTTTCAGCATTACATCTAGTAAAAAACATGCTATTACCACTATTGTAGAGTACCGCAGAAGCTTCGTGTTGTTTAGTGTTTACAGATTCACCTACTGAAGTAGGTTCTCCAAAGTTTCCTTGTCTGTCCATTGTTGTTACATACAAATCAGCTCTTTCCTGTCCCATGATTGGCTCAGCTTCACTACCTGTAGATGCTTTTCTTGTAGAAGAAAAGATATATTGAGTTCCTCTTTTATCAAATTGAGACATAGACCAATCATATTCTTCTGAGCTCAATTCTTTTACAACCTCTACCTTGTGTTTTGTAGGGTTAGCTAAAATCTTATTTACTTCTTTACATGATTGTAATCCTTTTTTTGCAAGTTCATCCTTTGAATCTTTTTTCAAGGCCAATTCATAGTTCTTTCTTGCGTCTTTATATTCTCCATCTTGCATTTGCATTCCTGCTAGTCTTGTGAAAATATCTGGTTGTTTGTCGTCATACTTTAATCTTAAAGCACGTTCAAAATATTGTTTAGCCTTTTTATTTTCTCTAGTATATTCATAACAAAGTGCTAAGTGATAGGTGATAAACCCTTTGTCTTTAGATGTTTTGGCTTTTTTGTAAGCTTTATCAAACAGCAGTATTGCTTCTTGATATTTGTCTTCATCAAAAGCTTTTTCAGCAAGTTTTGTGTTTTTGCTATAAAAGTCTTTTTTAGCTTTTTGAGCTGTTACAGAGACTGTAAACATTAGTAAAAAGGCAAGTAGGATATTAATTTTCTTCATGAAAATGTTTTTATTTATTTAAAGTAATACTGACGAAAATAGCAATAATTTTCTTTATTAAAAATTTAATTCGCTAATTCTAGAACTAATAAAGTTGGTTTGGTTACAAAACTTTATTCTAAAATATTGCTATTAGCTTTATATTTATAACTCTGGAAGTTAGTCTATTTGGTATTGCGTACTGTCGTCCATTGGTTGCCTGAACAAAATTATAGGAAACAGTATTATCAATTCCTAGCAAATTAAATACTTCTAAACTGATAGAGAACTGCTCTATATTTTGGAATCTTGATCCTTCTTTGGCTTTATAATCTTCAGATATAAAGTCTTTTATGAATCCAGCATCCACTCTTAAGTATCTAGGTGTTCTTGGTATAAATGAATTGTTTTGATATGCAGGATCTGTTAACTGAGATTTTTTTAAATATGAAAAACCAGTGTTGTAAATAAAACTTAAGTTTATTTTAAATTTATCCCATTTAACTTTTTCGGTATTCCAAGTTTTTGGCATTTTGTCTTGAAAAAATAATCCAAATGAAACTCTTTGGTCTGTTGGTCGAGGTAAAAATCCAGGATAATAAGCTAGTGAGTCTACAGCAACACTATTGTTTGTGAAACCAGGGATTATTGTGTCTCCATCAGAATTTAAATAAGTGTGATAAACATCATTTCCTAAGTTAACTCTAGTTTGCATAACAGAAATTGTACCCCAAGATTCCAAGTCTTCAATAAATCTCCCGTTTAATTTTAAATCAATTCCAGTGGAATATGCTGTCGCATCATTATTTGCAGAATATCTTATCCTTACATTGTCTACATCATAAGGAATAACCCTGTCCATATATTTTACATATACTTCTGAAGTAAGTTTAAAATCTCTTCCCCATTTATTAAAAATATAATCTGCTCCTAATATTAAATGAATAGACCTTTGGGCTTGGATATTTTGATTTAAACTCCCATCAAGTCTTCTGTATTCTCGGTAAAAAGCAGGCTGCTGATATACCCCAGTAGCTACTCTTAATGCCAGATTTCGTCTTGTAATTTCTCCAGAATCCGATATGTGATATAACAAAGGACGATATTTTAAAGAAAGCCTTGGGCTAACTATTACTTCGTTATTAAAAGTCCAAAAATTGGCTCTAACTCCTGCAGTGTATATTAATGATTTGTATCCAGAAAGTGTAGTGTCAATTGTTATGAGTTTGTCTTTTAGTTGGATAGTTTTTGCTAGATGGTAGCTTGTTTTTGAGTTGTTTCTCCAAGTATTTTGGATGTATCCAGACAGTCTTCCTGTTGCAACTCTGTTTTTAGCTCTTACAACATTATTAAAACCTAAGTTTTGATATGCCTGAGTGCTAGAATCTCTGTATCCAACAGAATCTGAAGGTCTTGGGGCTATAAAGCCAGTGCTATCAGTAAAATCCCATTCTTTAAGATTGTCGTTAATTATGTCATATTGGGCTTTTCCACCCCATTGTAATGTTTTGTTTCCGTTTCTTCTTACACCTTTGTGAGCAATTGTTGTTACTGTTGCGTCTAAAGTGTTTCGGGCATGACGAAGAAAACCACCAACCCCTAAGTTAAATGCTACGTCACCAAAATTTTCTTTTCCTGGATCTCTTTCCAATTCATCAAGAAAATATTGTCCTTCTACATCAAATATTTCTTCTTGGTAAGTGTTGAAAGCAGAAGCAATAAATTTTAGTTCGGTAGAATCATTTGGCGTGTATTTACTCGAGAATGCTCCTGTAAATGTTTGGTATTGTGTTAATTCACTACCATCAAAAAAGACTGTGAACCTTAATGCTTGATTAATTGAACCAAAACTAGTTTCTCTATTTTGTGGTACAACTTGGTATCTGTTAAGTGCGAAATTTCCCAAGAATGAATGTTCCCAATGTTCAGAAGGTGTGTAAGTAAGGTAGGTTTGTAAATCACCAAAAAGAGGTTGGTATTCTCCTTTTGTGTCTAATGCTCCAAATACATATCTATTACTTTGGAAACGAGCTGCAGTAACATGAGTCCATAAAAAATTCTCGGATATTCCTTCGAAATGAAGATTTGCTCCTAACATACTTAATGTTACTGAACCACCTGTTTCAGTTGGTTTTTTATAAGTAACGTCTAATACTGAAGATAGTTTATCTCCATATCGAGCTTGAAAACCACCAGCAGAAAACTGAATATCCTCCACCATATTGGAGTTGATGAAACTAAGTCCTTCTTGTTGTCCTGAACTAGCTAGGAATGGTCTATAGATTTCTATTCCATTTACGTAAATAAGGTTTTCTTCAAAGTTTCCACCTCTAACATTATACCCAGAACTTAACTCGTTATTCATGGTTACTCCCATCTCTGAACCTAATCTTGATTCGAAATTTCCTATTGAGGGGATTTCTACCCCTTTAATATTTATCAAAGTTTCTATCGTTTCATCTGTTCTTTTAGTCGTAACAGTGAACTCAGGTAGAACTCGGTACTTAAATACTGGATAAATGACTTTTACTTGTCCTTCAGATAGTAAATAAGTAAGTTTTTTCTTTTTGTAAGTAATATGACTAAAAACTAACGTTACTGGTGTGTTTGCCGGAACAAAAAAATCGAATTTTCCATTTTTATCAGTAAACGATTTTATTTCTGTTCCTTCTACTACAATGTTTGCATCTGCAACTCTAATTCCAAGTTCGTCAACAAGCATACCTTTTATTGTAGCATTTTGGGTAAGTCCTAAAAAAGGCATCAATACTAATAATATGAAAAATAGATTCTTCATTAGTTATCAGAAATGTTTGGATTTAAGATGTAATTCACTTTTTTGGCTATGATTTTGAATTCAAAATTAACAATTAAGGGGATTTTATTGGAGTTAACTTCGATAAACCTTTATTGAAAAGGGTAAACGGAACAGTTTCTGATTTATTTTTGATTCTCTAACCTAAGAAGTAAAGAATCTACTTGAGGGATATGGTGCTTAAGGTGGTTTATGAAAAATGACATGGTATGATTCATATTCAAAAGTCCAGCTCTTGGGTGCATAAAGACTGCTTTGTTCATTTTATCCTTTGGAAATGTTTCTACAGTTTTTATTAAAAACATTCGTGAATCATCCCATTTTTCTTTTAGCTGCTCAAAGTCAGCACCTGCTTCTGGCTGAGATAATCCTGATGGAACTTTAAATTTCTCTTCGGACTTTAATTTTTTATTTAGAACCTTGCTTTTAATGTAGTTTGTTAATCCAACACTAGGTTGCTCATTAATATTTTTAAGACGAAAATTAATGTATTTGTTTATTCCAGTTTCCGACTCTACTAAATGATCGATAACTTGAGTGATACACCATTCGCTTTCAGAGAATTTGTGATTTAGCTCAGCAGTAGATAAGTCTTTAATCTTATCCAATAAGTTTCCTTTAAGATTGGATAACTCTATATATTTTAAAACTAATTTATTGGTTCTCAAAGTTTATTGATTTTGTACTTCTAGTAAGGTAAGGTTATCTTCTAATGAATTCAAATCTTGAATCAAATTTTTAATTAAATCAGGCTGATAAAACTCTAGTATATTTAGTTTTCTTTCTTGAAAAGTACCTCCAGGAAAAAAAGCTTCTTTTATTGAATCGATTCTATTAATAGCAACTTCATGCTTTTTCTTTTCGGCTTTAGTTACCTTCTTTTTTATTTTATTGATAGAGTTTTGAGCTCGCTTAAGCTCAGCAATTACAGTCCTTTCTAAGCTAAAGTCTACTTCTACTGCCTTTTCTTTAGTTATTGCAAATACTTCTTCAAGGTTTGCAATTTCATCTTCAAATGAAATTTCTGATACTTGCTTTATATAATCGTTTTCTAATTCGAACTGTGGTCTAAAATAGTCTTCCAGCATAAAAGGAAGTTGATTTATTTTCTTCGAGATATTTTCTTTAACAATCAAAGCCATATTTCTCAATACTAATATTGGGAAATCTATTGAGTTAACTTCAAAGGCAGATTTTAATTGGAACCAATAAGCTAATTCTCCAGGCCCTCCAATGTAAGCCAAATTAGGGAGGATTTTCTCCTGATAAATTGGCCTCATAACTACGTTTGGACTAAATCTTTCAGGGTGTTTGTCTAACTCTTCTAGTATTTCTTCTTGGGTAAAAACAAGTTCAGTATTAAGTATTTGATAAGACTTATCTTCCTCAGTAATTCGTTCTCTTAATCCATCTTTTTGGTAGAATAAGTTTATTTCTCTTGGAGTAACTTGCTTCCCGAATCCTTTTGTTAGTAATTTTTCACTTTGTTCCTCTACCTTTTCAAAAGTATTTTGCTTAGTCAATTCATTTTTAAAAATAGAGATCATTTCTCTTTTCAACTTCTCAGAATCTGCATCAATTACAACAACACCTTCTTCGCCAAATAAATGGTTAATCATTTTGTTGTGTGCAATAGCTAAATTAGAAGAAGATTTATAAAAATTAATTAATGTTCTAGATAATTCACTTCCAATCGTTTCTTCAATTTCTTCTAAGAAGGGAATCATATCTGTAGTAGAAAATCTTCCTACAGGTCCTGATTGGTTTGTGTTCCAAGTGATTTTTTTATCAAAAATATTCACATGATTTATTTCTTCAAAATCATGATCTTCGGTTGCCATCCAAAATACTGGAACAAAATCGTGTTCAGGACATTTTTGCTTAAGACTCTTAGTTAAATTAAGAGTTGAAATTATTTTATATATAGAATACAAAGGGCCGGTAAACAAACAAATTTGATGTCCTGTTGTAACCGTAAAAGTTGTTTCTTTTCTTAATAATTCAATATTATTAATAGCTTTTTTAGGAGCTTTTTTGTTCTGAATCAAAAGCTCTTCAACTAATACATCTCTATTAATCGATTGTCTAGTTTTTATTCTAGATTCAAAACTAGATAAATCTGGTGTAGCAGAAATAAACTCACTAAAGCTCTCTGAATTAAACAGGTAGTCATTAGCGATTTTAGATAATAATGGAATTTTATTTAATCCAATTTTTTTCATTAGTTGAAATAAGTTAATGATTCATCAATGATTTCTTTTATCAAAAAAACGTCAATGTCTTCATTGGGATTTATTGTTAAAGCTTTCATTTGTTTTCTTGTTCCTAGCTCTAATTCAGGTCGGTTTATATTCAAACTTCTTACAAATGTAAGGTAAGGAATTGTTGTTTTCTTGTCTTTCCAAATATAACAAAAAGGTTTGCCTTGGTAACTGAAAAAAGGCAGTTTCCATTTCCAATGTTCAGTAAAGACAGGATGATGATCCAATATTAATTTTCTTATATACAGAAAACAGCCCTTATTGGGTTCGGATAAGTTGTTGTAAAAGTTTTCTAGCTCAGTCATCACATTTAAAAGTACAGTAATTTTAAAATTTTGGCAATATTTTTTTTGAATTATCGGTCATTTTTCACAAACCCTTTTAACTTTGATAATTATTACACATTCTATGGATTTCACCACCCGATTATCAAAAAAGACTCAGCTCGAATTATACCGTGCTTTGCTTACTCCGAGACTTATTGAAGAAAAAATGCTGATTTATCTTCGTCAGGGGAAAATATCTAAATGGTTTTCTGGGATTGGACAAGAAGCAATATCTGTTGGTTGTACCATGGCTATGGATGAAGATGAATTTATTCTTCCTATGCACAGGAATTTAGGGGTTTTTACTTCTAGAAATATTGCTTTTGAGCAACTTTTCTTACAGTTTCAGGGAAAAGAAGGTGGGTTTACAAAAGGACGTGATCGTTCTTTTCACTTTGGTTCAAAAGAGCATAATATTGTGGGAATGATATCTCATTTGGGACCACAATTAGGAATCGCAGATGGAATTGCTTTAGGTAATTTACTAAAGAAAAATAACAAGACTACTTTAGTTTTTTCTGGAGATGGTGGAGCTAGTGAAGGTGATTTTCATGAGGCATTAAATGTTGCTGCAGTATGGAAATTACCAGTGATTTTTGTTATTGAAAACAATCAATGGGGTTTGTCAACACCTTCTAATCAGCAATTTGCTTGTAAACAATTTATAGATAAAGGAATTGGTTACGGAATGGAAGCTGTGCAAGTAGATGGTAATAATATAATTGAAGTGTACGAGAACATTTCTAACATTAAAAAGAAAATAGAAGAAAATCCTCAGCCATATTTAGTTGAGTGCATGACTTTTAGAAGAAGAGGGCATGAAGAAGCATCTGGAACAAAATATTATCCAGAAGGATTAATTGAAAAATGGGAAGAAAAAGATCCAGTTCAACTTTATGAGCAGTATTTAATAGATTCGGGGCAGTTAGAAAAAGAGATTGCTGAAGAAATGAAAATTACGATTACTCAAGAAGTAGCTGAGGCATTTGAAAGAGCAACTAAAGCTGAAAAAATCATTCCTAATACTGAAGTTGAGTTGGCTGATATGTTTTCTCCTTTTGAACTTGAAATTACTCCACCAAAAGGAAATACTAAAGAGATGAGATTGATTGATGCTGTTTCTAATGCTATGAAATTGGCAATGGAAAGGCTTGATAATCTAGTGTTGATGGGGCAAGATATTGCTGATTATGGCGGAGTTTTTAAAGCTACAGATGGTTTTTTAGATCAATTTGGTTCTGAAAGAGTAAGAAATACGCCCTTATGTGAATCTGCGATTGTTGGAGCTGCACTTGGTTTGTGCATCAATGGTTACAAGGCTATGATGGAAATGCAGTTTTCTGATTTTGTAACAGTTGGATTTAATCAGATTGTAAATAACCTGGCAAAAATCCATTATAGATGGGGGCAAAATGCTGATGTGGTTGTTCGTATGCCAACTGGAGCAGGTGTTGCTGCAGGGCCATTTCACTCGCAAAGTACCGAGGGGTGGTTTTTTCATACTCCCGGGTTAAAAATTGTTTATCCATCTTCCCCTAGAGAAGCTAAAGGATTGCTTTTGGCCGCTTTTGAAGATCCTAATCCAGTTTTGTTTTTTGAGCATAAAGCATTGTATCGTTCTACTAATGAAGAGGTAGAAGAAGATTATTTTACTATTGAATTAGGAAAAGGTAATGTAGTAAAAGAAGGAACTGATGTTTCAATTATTACCTACGGAATGGGAGTACATTGGGCAAAAACACTTCAGGAACAAAATGAAAATATTTCAATAGAAATTGTTGATTTAAGAACTTTAAGTCCATTAGATACTAAAACAATTTATAAGTCTGTAAACAAAACGGGTAAAGTAATTGTATTGCATGAAGCAAACACTACTGGTGGAATAGGAGCGGAGTTAACTACTTTAATTAATGAAAACTGTTTCGAAAAATTAGATGCACCAATTAGAAGAGTTGGAAGTTTAGACACACCAGTGCCATTTGCAGCTGATTTGGAACAGAATTTTTTACCAATAGAAAAATTAGCGACTACTCTTAAAGAGTTAATTGAATATTAATATGAAGAAGGTTTTTTTAATATCAGTTTTCGTAAGTTTGCTTGTGAGTTGTGGAGTTTATCAACTTCAAAAATCTGAAGGGGTTTCAGTTGGTGTTACTGATTTAGATTCTGATAATTCCGAATTAATAGATATGGTTGCTCCATATAAAAACTCTCTTGATTCAACTATGAATGAGGTGATTGCCATTTCTGATATGGAAATGTCTACAGGTTCTCCACAAGGGTTGTTAGGTAATTGGGCTTGCGATTTATCTTTAGAAATTGGGAATGAACATTACAAGGAAGTTAGTGAATTTGAAGCTGACTTTAGTTTATTAAATAATGGTGGATTAAGAACTTTTTTACCTGAAGGAGAAGTGACAAGGAGAAAGATATTTGAGATAATGCCTTTCGAAAACGAGTTGGTTGTAATTACCTTATCTCCAGAGAAAACAGCTGAGTTATTTAGATTTATTGCAGCAAAAACAGTGAAGGAGGGAAACCGCAAACAAGGAGTTCCTGTCTCTAGTAATATTGAGTTATATATAAAGGAACAACTTCCTGTTAATGTATTAATAGATTCTGTTCCTTTAAAAGGGAGGAATTACCGTGTTATAACGTCAGATTATCTAGCAAATGGTGGTGATAACATGTCTTTTTTCTTAAATCCTGTTAGTTATGAAAAACTAGGAATTAAGTTAAGGGATGCAATGTTGGTTCATTGTGAGCGAGAAACTAAAAAAGGAAAGGCTTTAACTTCTAACCTTGATAAAAGAATAATGTATGTCAACTAGAAGAGATTTTTTACAACAATCGTTAATAGCTGCTGGAGTTTTGGCTACTACCAATTCTTTTGCCGAGAGTATGGTTGAGAAAGGTCGTATGACTAAATTGACTATTCTTCATACGAATGATGTTCACAGCCATGTTGAGCCATTTCCTACTAATCATAAACGCTATGCTGGCAAAGGCGGAGTTCAAAATCGGTTTAATTTAATTCAGAAATTAAGGAAGGAAAACAGTAATATTCTACTTTTTGATTGTGGTGATATTTTTCAGGGAACACCTTATTTTAACGAGTTTGGTGGTGAATTGGAGTTGAAACTTATGAGTCAAATGGGGTATGATGCCTCTACAATGGGAAATCACGATTTTGATAATGGAATGGATGGTTTTTTGGAAGTAAAACCAAATGCTAATTTTCCATTTATATGTTCTAACTACGATTTTTCGAATACAATTCTTAAAAATCACACCATACCATTCAAGGTTTTTGAAAAAAGCGGAATAAAAATAGGTGTATTTGGATTAGGGATAAAACTGGATGGACTTGTTGATAAAAAACTTTATGGAGATACAGTTTACCAAGATCCAATTAAAAAAGCAGAAGAGATGGTTTCGATTTTGAAAAAAAATCACTCTTGCGATTTAATCGTTTGTTTGTCTCATTTAGGCTTTTCATATCAAGAAAAAAAGCTGTCTGATAGCACTTTGGCTACTTCTACTTCGGGTATCGATTTAATACTAGGAGGGCATACTCATACTTTTTTAGAAACCGCTAAGGAATTTAAAAACAAAGACGGTAAAAAAGTACTTGTAAACCAAGTAGGGTGGGCTGGTATCAATTTGGGTAAGATTGACTTTTATTTTCAAAAAGAATCAAATAAAAGAGTAAATTTGACCTCTTCAGGTGTATCTTATTTGCAAATTAAATAATATTTCTACACCCTAAAAAAAAAGTTACTAAACAATAGCAAATCGATTTTGTTTTAAACTATTTTTTGTCAATATTTGTTTGACCAAAAGGGGAAGCTTGTTTATAGCTTTGAAAATAACCTAATTTTTAACTAAATTGTGGTTTGATTTTATACCCAAGAGGACAGACAAAAAGAACAAGAATAATTTAATAGCACGCTTTTATGAAAAAAAACCACATCACTGTCTGGGAAAACTGTCTAAGTGTTATCAAAGACAATATCAGCTTGCAGGGTTACAAGACTTGGTTTGAGCCTATCGTACCGGTTAAGTTAAAGAGTAATGTTTTAACCATACAGGTTCCTTCTCAATTTTTTTACGAATGGTTGGAGGAGCACTATATTTCTTTATTAAAGAAAACGATTAAAAGAGAAATTGGAGCAGAAGGAAGATTAGAGTATAGTATTGTGATGGATACTAACCTAAGAAATTCGAAGCCATACACAGTTAATTTTCCAGCTAAGACTAACAACTCGTTAAAAAACAAGTCGATTAACATTCCTCTTAACGTGAATAAGAACACGATTAAGAATCCGTTTGTTATTCCAGGACTTAAAAAAATTAACGTAGATGCCAACCTTAATGCTAGTTACACTTTCGAAAACTTTATCGAAGGAGAATGTAACAGATTGGCAAGGTCAGCAGGATATGCAGTTGCAAGTAAGCCAGGAGGAACATCTTTTAATCCTTTATTAATTTATGGAGGAGTAGGGTTAGGAAAAACTCACTTAGCACACTCGATTGGAATTGAAATCAAAAACAACAATCCAGAAAAAATAGTTTTATATGTTTCTTCTGAAAGATTTACTCACCAATTTATTGATGCAGTAAAGAATAATGAAACAAATGATTTTGTACATTTTTATCAAATGATAGATGTGTTAATCATTGATGACATTCAGTTTTTAGCAGGAAAGGAAAAAACACAAGATGTTTTCTTTCATATATTTAACCACTTACACCAAACAGGAAAGCAAATTATCCTTACTTCGGATAAAGCACCAGTTGATATGCAAGGAGTTGAGCAGAGATTGCTTTCTAGATTCAAATGGGGATTATCTGCAGATTTGCAGTCGCCAGGATTGGAAACAAGAATTGCCATTTTAAAGAAAAAAATGTATCAGGATGGTATTGAACTTCCTGGTGATGTTATAGAATATTTAGCTTACAGCATCACTACTAACGTACGTGAACTGGAAGGTGCTCTTATTTCTTTAATTGCTCAGTCATCACTTAATAAGAAAGCTGTAACGCTTGATCTTGCTAAGCAAATGATTGATAAGTTTGTGAAGAACACAGCTAGAGAGGTTTCTATAGATTACATACAAAAAGTAGTTTCGGATTATTTCAATATGCCAGTAGAGCTTATGAAATCTAAAACTAGAAAAAGAGAAATAGTACAAGCGAGACAAATCTCTATGTACTTCTCGAAAAAATTGACAAAGTCTTCGTTGGCGAGTATAGGAATGCAATGTGGAGGAAAGGATCACGCTACGGTACTACACGCATGTAAAACTGTAAATAATTTACAGGATACTGATAAGCATTTTAGAAAGTATATTACGGATTTAGATAAAAAGCTAAATCTTTCCTAAGCAAATAAAAAGCGAACCACACCTAAAAAAAGCCTTTAATGAATTCTCATTAAAGGCTTTTTTTTGATTCAACTCTTAATTTTAGAGCTTCGTTCATAGCTTCAAATCCTTGTTTAGTGTCAGTCTTTAGTTTCTTTTTGAATAATGGATCCAGTATTCCAGTAAAAGTTTCACTTTGGATGAAAACACATTTATTACCTTCTTCTATTATTTCAAAGGAATGCTTTCCATCAAAGAATCCTTTGAATAGTAGTTTTCCTAACCAAACAAGTTTTTTATTAGGAGTAGACTCTAATACTATTGGTTTAAATTTTATGCCTCCTATAGAAGCTTTTAGTTGATTGTGTTGTTTTGGAATCCCTTCAATTTTAGTGATAAATGGATTCCAAGAAGGGTATGAGTTAAAGTCGATAAGCTCTTGCCATATTTCTTGGGAAGATACTTTAATTCTAATTTCTGTAGATAGTTGTAATGACATAAACTGTTATTGTTTTGATTCAATACAAAATAACAACAGTCCTAAATAGCATCACTTGATATAAATCAAGAAATTTGTTTCTTTCTTATTCGGCTTAATGTTTCTGCAGTCATTCCTAGCATTGAAGCCAGGTAATGAAGAGAAACTTGATTGAAAAGTTCTTTCCTTGTATTAAAAAGGTGGTTGTATCGTTCTTCAGATGAAAGAGATAGGAATGAGAAGACGCGATCTTCTAGAACCAAAAAGCATTTGGCGATAAACTGCTTTTCTAGCAAAGGCCAAGCTGGTAAAAGTTGATTTAGTTTGTTATAATTAGCTTTTGAAATGGAGTAAAATATGCAATCTGTAATTGCTTGAATATTCCATCTTGACTGGGTGTTGAACACTATGCTTGATAAATCTGTTATGAACTCAGTAGGGGAAGAAACCCATTGGGTAATTTCTTTTCCGTTTTCGTATTTATATACTCTTATATAGCCAGAGATAATGAAATTAAGTGTTTCACATCTTTCATTCTCTCTACAAATAAATTCGTTTTTGGCTAAATGAGTTATCTTAAAAAGCTTTTCAACTTCAGCTAAATCATCTATGCCAATATTAAAATAGGAATTTATATAGGTTTGTAATTCATTCATTACACAGAAACAGCAGCTTTAATATGTGGGTGGGGATCATAATTTTCTAAGGTGAAATCTTCGTAAGTAAAATCAAAAATAGATTTTACGTCTGGATTTATTTTCATTGTTGGTAATGCTTTCGGTTCTCTAGAGAGTTGTAGTTCAGTTTGTTCAATGTGGTTGTTGTATAAGTGAACGTCTCCAAAAGTATGAATAAAATCTCCGTATTCTAAACCGCAAACTTGAGCTACCATCATTGTAAACAGAGCATAAGAAGCAATGTTAAATGGAACACCTAAAAATGTATCTGCTGATCTTTGGTATAGTTGACAAGAAAGTTTTCCGTTAGTAACGTAAAACTGAAAGAAAGCATGACATGGAGGTAAAGCGGCTTTTCCATTTGCTACGTTTTCCGAAAAAGAAACGCTAGTATCTGGCATTACGCTTGGATTCCAAGCAGATACCATTATTCTTCTGCTGTTAGGATTGTTTTTTATTTGCTCAATGGCGTTCTCTATCTGGTCAATACCATCACTATTCCAGTTTCTCCATTGATGACCATAAACAGGTCCTAAGTCTCCATTTTCATCTGCCCAGTCATCCCATATTCTTACTTTGTTTTCCTGAAGATATTTAATGTTTGTCTCACCTTTAATAAACCAAAGTAATTCATGAATTATAGAACGTAAATGGAGTTTTTTGGTAGTAACCATAGGGAAACCTTTACTTAAATCAAACCTCATTTGGTAACCAAAACAACTAATTGTTCCAGTTCCAGTTCGGTCGCCTTTTTGCTCTCCGTTATCTAAAATATGTTGAAGTAAATCGTGGTATTGTTTCATACAGCTGTTGCTAGAATATTTGAATTAGTAAAAATAAGAAAATGTAGTTTTACATTAATACTCATATTGGTATAGTTATAAACTGTGTGTTGAAAAAACATAATTATTTGTTAGATATCGAGCTTATTTATCCAATTAAATTCATTCTCAATTATTTTCTCCTTTTCTTTCTTTATAAACTCTAAAAAAGTATTTGCTGTTGGTGATAGCTTTTTTGATTTTACCCAGACTAAGTCCCGTTTGAAGTTAATGGTAAGCCTTTGAAAGGAATCAAATGTAAATTTCCATTTTTCAATTCATTTTTTATACCTATCAATGGCATAATAGAATAACCAAATCCTGCTATAAGTGCTTGTTTTAAAGCTTCGTTTGATGTTAGTTCCATTTTTTATGAGAAGGTAAATTATTTTCTTTAATAAAATTCTCCATTGCTTTTCTAGTTGCCGATCCTTCTTCTCGATATATTAAAGGATACTGCTCAAACATTTTATTTTTAGAGATTTTTTTATCGGTTATTATTTTTCTTCCTCCAACTAGATATAGTTTATTTTCCATAAGTTGTACTTTATTCAAATTTAATTGTGATAGAATTACAGACACTAATGAAAAATCATCTTCGTTTTTTTCTAAGCTTTTTATTACTTTTTTTTTTTCGTTACATCCATTATTAGCTCAACTCCTTTGTTTTTATTCAAAAAATCTTAAAGAAAATAAGGCATAACATATTTACCTGTAGAAACTACAGAAATTTTTAATCTTCCTGCTATTGTCTTTTGAATGATAGTGTTTTATAATTTATCTCTTGAACTTCATTTAGTATTTTCTCTAGTTAAATTTAGTAAAGTTTTAAGTGTTTTCACAAAGTTTCCGAAGTCCTTTTTTAAAACAATAAATTAGATGAATTCAAAAGGTAACTTATTTTAACAAACAAAAAAGCCACTCAATTTCTTGAATGGCTTTATTAATTGTGGGCCCACCAGGGCTCGAACCTGGGACTTTCTGATTATGAGTCAGATACTCTAACCAACTGAGTTATAGGCCCAATTGCAAAAACAGTGTTTTGCAATTCATTTCCTTATCTAGGAAAGTCTGCGAATTTAAATGGTCTTACTCCTATTTCCAAATTTTGATTGCTTTATTTAGCAAAATATTTTTATTATTGTTAACGCATTTTTCCTAAAATGATTTTAAAGACTGTTCCTTCGTTTATTTTACTATGAACCATTATTGTTCCTCCATTAAGTTCAATCATCTGTTTCACCATGTATAAACCTATTCCCGTTCCTGTTGCTTGGTCGTGAACTCTTTCAAAAATTGAGAAAACCTTTTCTCTATCTTTCTCTAAGTCAAATCCAATTCCATTATCCTCAAAAACCAATTGAATACTATCGTTTTCTATTTTCTCTGAGGTTATTTTCACAATTTTCTGTCTTTCATCAGATCCATATTTAATTGAATTACTAACTAAATTATAGAATATACTATCTAGTATTGATTGATTGTAATAGAATGATTTCTCTTTAAAATCGGTAATGAATTTAACATCATTTTCATTTATGAGAATTAACAAGGATTTTTTTGTCTCTTCAAAAATGGTATCGAAGTAGAGTTGCTCAACATTCTTTTTATTGGCTTGCATTTGTCTAATAGTCTCAAGAGTTGCTTTGATCTTATCTTCTAAGAGAATAGCAGAATTCATTAGCATTTTAGTGATTTCTGGCCTTGAATCTTCATCTGCGTCTTCCAGAATCTCTACTAAGCCCTTGATGTTGTTAATTGGATTTTTTAAGTCATGAGATAAGGAAAAAGAGAATTGCTCTATATTTTGATTTTGAGCTGTAAGGATAAAGGTTTTTTCATCAACCATTTTCTCCAATTTTGCTGTAGTTTTTTTCAATCTCCAACTTCTATAAATTACAATGGCGAAAGTTAATAAACCAATCAGCCCAATCATCAAGTAAAGAAAAAATGGTGTTTTCCAAAAAGGCCTTAATACTCTAAATTTTACTTTAGTTTCTTTAAGAACTAATTCATTAATTGGATCATAAGTTCTAACCATAAAAGTGTAATTTCCAGGAGTTAATTGCTCGTAAGAGATAGTGTTTTTTTGTCTAGGATTGGACCATCCATCATCTTTCCCTGAGAGATAATATTGGTAATATATTTTGTTTTTTAAACTTATAGATTGATAAGTGAATTTGATAGGAAATCCATTATGAGGAGTTTCAATAATAGAATCGTTAGTAACTGCTTTTCCTGATACTAAAATTTCAGTAATATCTATAGAAGCTACAGAGTTTTGAAATAATTGAGAGTCAAATGTTTTAACTAATCCTTTTTCGGAAACGAAATAAACATCCTTTTTATATTTCATTGCAAAAGGAAGAAATTGAGATTTGTTAAAATATTTATCACCAAAGAATGAGTAAATATTTTTGTCAATATTATACCAAATCACACCAACCTTTGTTGAAATCCATAGATTGTTTCCTTCTTGGATGCAACTAAGTACAGAGGTGTATGGGATACTTTTGTTTTTACTGAAATTGAAAAGGGATACATTTTCTTTATCGTATAAGTAAAGTCCATTATTTGATGTAGAAACCCACATTTTTCCAGAATTACTAGTAGATATGTAAGTGAAATTTAATTTATCTGTTTCAATCTCTGTTTCAAAAAAGGGTGATAGTGATTTCCCTTTTACCTGATAAATATTTCCTTTTCCTAATAACAGAATTTTGCTATCTAATTTAATAATTGATGTAGCTTCAAATGATTCTAATCCTTTCGCTAAATATATTGACTCACTATAGGCAGAGTATATGAAAGCTCTTTTATCTGCAATTATTAATAAATCTCCATTTCCAATTTTTTCTATACTGGTAACATTTTTTCCTGCCAGTCCATCAAATGAATATTCTGTTCCTGATTCTCTAAAATAGAGATACATTCCATTTGTTGTGCCGTAAAACAATTCTGTTCCAAACTGTGTAATTGCACAATTAATATCTCTGGCGTTATTTGTAAAAACTAATGAGTAATAAGGTTTTCCGTTACTCAAATTAGTAGAGACAATATTGTTTTTGAAAGTTAATAGATAAGAGTTTTCAGATTGCTTGTAGCTGAATAATAAGTTGCCATTATTCCATGGGTAAAGCGGAAAGTTTTGAAGAGGTAAACTCATCAATCCGTTTTCTTTTGATGCTATCCAAAGAGTGTTTTCTCTGTCTACAAAGGCATCATTAACCTCATTTTGTTTTAGTCCATTTTGTCCAGTAATTAATAGTGGAGTTGCATTGTCGTTATGGTAAATTTTAATTTTTGACTTATTGATTACCTCACATCTCATTTGATCATCACTTTCCTTAACGTCAAGCTTAGGAAGCTTCTCGAGAATTGAGAATTCTAATTCAGTTGTTATTTTGGTTACTTTATCGTCTGGGTGAATTACGAATATTTGATTAGAATCATCTACTATTATATCGGTTATTGAATTTTGACTCAGACCACTAAAAGTATCAAAGTTTAAAAAATTATTTCCATCAAATCGAGATAATCCTTCTTTGGTTCCAATCCATAAATATCCTTTTTTATCCTGAACCACTGAGGTGGTTTGGTTACTTATTAATCCGTTCTTATTAGTAAGCTTAGTAAAGTTATAGTTTTGACTTAAAGCTTGACTTAGCCCAATAATCATTACAAAGCTGACGAAAAATATTAGTTTAAAAAATCTCACAAGGGTAAATATAGCAGATTAAAAAGTGAAATTAACACGAAGATTATAGTTTCTTGGAGGCATTACCCAGCCTGGTCTTGTTTGGTATTCTAAATTCAATAAATTATTAACCGTTCCTGTTATTCTTATTGCCTCAGTTAATTGGTAAGAGGTTCTTAAATCAATAATAGTATTTCCTTTTCTTTGAGTTCTTCTGTAGCTATCTAGCTCACCCAAAAAAGTTCCTCCACTAAATATTCCAAGAATACTAAATGACTCATCAATATTGTGAACAAAGCTATTGTATCGGTAGCTTACTCCTACAGAAAGGTTTCTGTAATCTATCTGAATATCGAATTTTAGTAAATGATTGAATCTATATTTTAAATTGTCACTAACCGTATCAGATGCTAAATTTAAGCTCCTGTCATAAGTGTAATTTGTAGTTAAAGAGGAGAA
The DNA here is from genome assembly GCA_018609055.1 of Flavobacteriales bacterium. Classification (GTDB taxonomy): domain Bacteria; phylum Bacteroidota; class Bacteroidia; order Flavobacteriales_D; family CAJJDF01; genus CAJJDF01. The sequence goes on along the minus strand of JABAYJ010000004.1, from coordinate 75,072 downwards.
AGTATTGAGATAAGCAGAGTCAGGATTAATTGGCTTAGGATTCATAAATGTGTATCCACCAAGCAATGTAATTCCAAATCTTTTTGTGTATCCTTTTGCAACAACTGTTACATCAATTCCTTTAATTACTGCTTTATCTACATTTCTTGATGATGCACCAAACTCAGTAATTGTTCCGCTTTGCTTTTGCTGAAAAGTTGTGGTGTCAAAAAAACCAAATGTGTACTCGTTCATGTTGTTGTACTCATTTACAAATCTTGATATATCAATAAATCCTTTCCAATCTTTTATTTTAAATCCTTGTTTTATTCCCCATTCTCCGCTTACTCCACTTTCCGATTGCAATTCTGGGTTAGGGAACACACGCAAGGAACCTAAGTTTGTACTCGCATATCTTTCGGCAATAGAGGCAAATCGATATCCTTGTCCAAATGAACCTCTAAGAAAGGTTGCTTTACCAAGTTTGTAGTTAAACCCGGTTCTGAATATTGGTCTAAGCTTTTCTCTTTCTCCATCCATTTCAAAGGATTCTAACCTAATTCCTCCTGATAGTTTTAGTTTTTTTAATACTGTTTTGTCTAATTGGGAATATACCGCTATGTTGCTAGATTGATGATTTCCAAATAATCCTGACCTAACGTAAGTTTTGATGTAAGTAGCTCCAGAAGTAATAGTAAAGCTAGAATCTATATTTTTTCTGAACCTATAATCTGAATAAAATAAATTAGAAACTGAAGATTGGTTTGGTTGTAATTGATTGTTGTTGGTAGTATTAAAAAGTTGTGTTTTAAGTGAGTGTTTATCTCCTTTTTTAGTAAAATACTCTACATAAGGAGTAATGTTGTATCTGTTGTTTTTACTTATTCCTTCTGTTCCAGGAGATGGAGTAAGAACGCTATCCTTGTGTTTCCAAACAAAAAATAAATCTACGTTTGTTAGCTGCCCGTTCACGTTAACTCCATAATACAGCCCTTGAGTTTTTTTAGATAAAAACCGAGTGTTAATGTTTAACCTTCCTCTTTCTTCAGATTCTTGCATCCTAAAACTTTGGTCGTTAAAAAAGTTTCCACCAATCACTAAATCAAAATTATCTGAAACCTGACGAGCATGATAAAAACTCAATCCTTGATTTCCTCTGTATCCATCCCACCATTTTAAATCTCTTGAGTTAAACGGAGAATCATACATTCCAGAGAATAAATTAATACTCGTTTTAGGTTCGATAGTAGGGTATTCGGTTTGGATATTAATTACTCCGTTAAGTGCAGATGAACCATATAGAACCGAAGAAGCTCCTTTCAATACTTCAATTTGATTCACGTTTTCTACGGGTAAATAATTCCATTTTATGTCGCCAGCATCACCAGAAAGCATAGGAATTCCATCAACCATTAGTAAAACTCTACTTCCAGCACCATAACTAAATCCTGCTCCTCCTCTTATGCTCACTTGCCCTTCTTGGGTATGAACTCCAGGTATTTGAGTCACAGCATCTACAATGTTTGCAGTTATCTTTTCTTGAATTAATTCTTTATCAAGAATGGTAGTAGAAACTGTTTCGTCTTCAATTTTTTGATTATACCTTTTTTCTACAACTATGAACTCGTTCAGTTCAATGTCAAGAGGGATGAGTTTGAAATCAAAAAAAGTGATGTGATTACTTCTAATCAGCCATTTTCGTTCAAAATCTTTGTAGCCAATAGCTTTAACTTTTAAGCTATATTCTCCCGGTTCAATTCCATTTAAGAGATACCTTCCTTCACTGTCAGTAGTTGCTGAGCTTTTAATTTCATCATTTTGACTTATAGTTAAATAAGTATAAGGAATTAATTCGCCAGTTTTAGCATTTGCAATAGAACCTTTTAACTGGCCAGTACCTTGCTGAGCAAAACCTCCAAAACTTAAAACCAAGAAAAAAAAGAGTAGAAATTCCCTCATGAAAATGTTATTTAGTTAAATGTACAGAAATTCTTTAATTTTAAGAATTATACCAAATCATTCTCGATTGAGTAAAACTGAACTTAAATATGCGATGGCACTAACTCTATTAGATGGGGTTGGAAATATTAATGCCAAAAAATTACTAGCTTATTGCGATAGTTTTGAAAGTATATTTGAAACCAGTAAAGGAAAGTTAGCAAAAATCCCAGGAGTAGGAGTAATATTATCTTCTAAAATTATAGCTCAAATAAAACAAGGAGAAATTATTGAAAGAGTAGAGGAAGAGCTTGAATTTATTGAGAAAAATGACATTGTTACTTATTTAATTACAGATAAAAACTATCCTTTAAATTTAAAACAATGTGAAGATTCACCTATCGTATTGTATGGAATGGGAAATATTGATTTTGAAAATCATAAAACCATTGCAATAGTTGGTACACGAAAAGTAACAACCAGAGGAAAAGATTTTTGTGGAAAGTTACTAGAAGATTTAACTCCTCACAATCCGATAGTAATAAGTGGAATGGCATACGGAGTGGATATTTGTGCTCATAAAAAATGTGTAGAATTAGATATTCCTACAATTGGAGTTTTGGCCCACGGACTGGATAGGTTGTATCCAGAAATCCATAGAGATACTGCTAAAAAGATGCTCCCAAAAGGAGGTTTGTTAACTGAGTTTATGAGTGGAACAAATCCCGACAGAGAAAACTTCCCTAAGCGAAATAGAATTATTGCAGGATTATCTGATGTAACCATTGTAATAGAATCGGCTAAAAAAGGAGGTTCGTTAATCACTGCCGAAATCGCCAATAGTTACAACCGAGATGTATTTGCTGTTCCCGGTCGAGTTACGGATCAATACTCCGAAGGATGTAATTATTTAATCAAAATAAATAAAGCTCATTTGCTTAATTCCATTGCTGATATTGTGTATTTAATGAATTGGGAATTAAATAAGTCTCAGAAACCAAAGACAATTCAAAAACAGATGTTTGTTGATTTGCCAGAGGATGAAAAGTTGATTTATGATTTATTATCACCAGATAATTCGATAACTATGGATGAATTAAGCGGCAAAACCAAACTTGCCACTAGCGTTATATCAGTTAGTTTATTGCAACTGGAATTTAAAGGTTTGGTAAAAGCTTTACCGGGAAGTTCGTTTGTGCTTAGTTAATTTTTCCTACTTCTTTTTTTCTTTCTTACTTCAGTCAATTTAAAGTTTACGGGAAGTATAAATCTTACGTTCACATTTTTCCCTCTTTGAGTTCCTGGCTTCCAGTTAGGCATATTTTTTATGGCATTAACTGCTTATTCATCACAGCCTCCTCCAATTCCACGTATTACTTTTATATCGCTTAAAGACCCATCTTTGTTTACCACACTGGAACCCATTTTGGCATAGATTTTACAACTCTCATTGCTTCATCATCACACCCACTTCCAATTCCTCTAACTGTTTTTATATCTGTGATACTACCATCCTTTCTTACTACAAATTGAACGTATACTTTACCTCTTATATTTGCTTCTTTAGCTTGTTGAGGATATTTTAAATTTTTCATTATGAACTCAAATAATTTTGCTTCTCCTACGGGAAATTCTAGCATCTGCTCAACTACTGTAAATATTTCTTCTATAACTGGAGCTCTAGGTCTTTCTATAAATTCAATAATTTCATCTTCATTTTCAGGAATTTCTCCACCTAATTTTATTATAATTTTTCTTAGCTCTTGATTGGAGTTTTCTACTTCTTTTTTTTTATTTCTTAAATTCATAATTTCCGCTCTGTAGCTAGAAGCTCTTCCTCTAAGCTTTTGATTTTCAGCAGCTAGTTCTTGGTTTTTAAGTTCCAATTCTTTTACTTTTTCAGTTAAAGTAGTATTAGATTCATTTGCAGTAGCCAAATCTTTTTTTATTCCACATCCAAAAATGAAAAGACAAGAAATAAGTAATAGTATATTTTTCATAGATTTTTTTATTTGATAACAAGATAAAAAAAAGTCGCGTAATCAATTCATGATTCGCGACTTTAATATTTTGTATGTTAATGTTTTAAACGTGCAGAGCTCTGTCTTCAGTAGCAGCTAATGCAGCTTCTTTCACTGCTTCTGCATAAGTTGGGTGAGCGTGAGAGAATCTTGCCAAATCTTCAGCACTTGCTCTATATTCCATTGCTACAACTGCTTCTGCAATTAAATCGGCACATCTTGGTCCAATCATATGAACCCCTAAAACTTCGTCAGTTTCTTTGTCTGCCAATATTTTTACAAATCCTTGAATATCCATACTAGCTCTTGCTCTTCCTAATGCTTTCATAGGGAATTGACCTACTTTGTACTCTACTCTAGCTTCTTTCAATTGCTCTTCCGTTTGTCCTACAGCAGCTACTTCTGGCCAAGTATAAACTACACCAGGAATTAAGTTGTAATTGATGTGAGGTTTTTGTCCAGCCATGATTTCAGCAACTAATACACCTTCTTCACTTGCTTTGTGAGCTAACATAGCTCCTTTTACCACATCACCAATTGCATAAATTCCTGCTACATTAGTCTGTAAATGTTCGTCAGTCTCTACTCTTCCAGCTTTATCTGTTGTAATTCCTACGTTTTCCAATCCTAATTGGTCAGTGTAAGCTTTTCTTCCTACAGATACTAAACAGTAATCACCATCAAATGTAACTTCTTCCCCTTTTTTATTGTCGGCAGTAACAACAACAGATTTTCCTTTGTTTGTTACGTTTTTCACTTTATGATTAAAATGGAATTTGAATCCTTCTTTTTTCAAAGCTCTCATCAATTCTTTTCCTAAACTCTTATCCATTGTAGAAATAATCGAATCCATAAATTCAACAACATGAACTTCTGTTCCAAGTCTAGCATAAACTTGTCCAAGTTCTAGTCCAATTACTCCACCTCCAATAACAATCATTTTTTTAGGTATTTCTTTCAATACCAAAGCTTCCGTAGAAGTAATGATTCTCTTTTTATCTGGTTCCATACCTGGAAAAAAGTTAGGTTTAGATCCTGTAGCGATAATAACTTTATCAGTTTGTATCGTTTCTTCTTTTTTGTCTTTAGTTATTTTAATTGTGTTTTTGTCCACAAATGATCCCATTCCGTGAAGAACATCAATCTTGTTTTTATTCATCAAGAAATCAATTCCACCAGTAGTTTGATCCACAACTTCTTGTTTACGAACCACCATTTGTTTGATGTTTGGAGTAATTGTACCCTCTACATCAATTCCGTGTTTAGTAAAGTTGTGAGTAGCTTCATGATAATGATGCGAAGAATCCAACATTGCTTTAGATGGAATGCACCCTACATTTAGGCAAGTTCCACCTAATGTATCGTATTTTTCTATCAGTGCAGTTTTCATTCCTAATTGCGCACATCTTATTGCTGCAACATATCCACCAGGACCTGATCCTATTACTACTACATCATATTTGCTCATAAAACTTGATTTTTATTTTAATCTATAGTTCAAAATTAGACATTATAAATTCTATATAAAAGTATTGTGCAGGTTTTTGATGTTACAATTGGTTATTCAAAAGTTAAATTGAAACTCATATTCAAATAATCTTGGTTTCTTTAGTAGAAATAGATTCGAAACATGAATAAGATTTTCTTTTTAATACTATTGATGGGGCTAATTTCTTCATCTCTTTTTTCTCAAAACGAAAATCTAATTGCTGATTCTTGCATTAAAGAGTATTCAAAGTATTTAACAATTACCAAGATTAATGACAAGGTCGTTTCTAAAGAAGTTAATACAAAATTGTTTCATTATTCAGCTAAGTATAATTATCAATCAAGTAATTCTATTGAAGCTGAATTATTTCTTGCTTCTTTTTTTGACACACTAGATTGGCATGCAGATAGTAATTTGCGAGCTAATCTTATAATTGAAATTCCACAATACCGATTTAATGTAGACCATTTATATGGGTATTCATCTGGTTTTATGTGTAAATATAAAGGTGAAAACATACTTATTTATAGAGATTGTGGATGTGGTTATTTCAATCGTAGAAGAGCTTCTGGGGGGCGATTTAATGGAGTTAACAATCAATTATTCGACAGAAAAGTTCGGTTTCGAATGAGTTACAGAAATTACTATAAGAAAAATGAGTTTAATTTTTTTATCGACAAAGGTTTGCCTACTGTTTATGAAACCTTTAATGATTCCAATAAGTTGGAGAAGAAAATTGTTTTTAAAAATGGGTTGATTGATTCGCTTCAAGCATTTTATCCAAATGGAAATTTAATGTATGAAGCATCTTTGAAAGAAGGAGAATTAAATGGGGATTTTGTTTATTATGATTCCTATGGAAATGAAAGTTTGCGAGTTAATTTTGTAGATAGCGAAATCTATTATTTTCTTTACAGTGGAAATCACTATGAATACTCTGAACTACTTCACATGTGGTTCCCGATTCATATTCCAGGCAATGGTTATTAATATAGTTTATGAAAGAATTAGAAGGAATAAAGAATATCATATTTGATCTTGGCGGAGTAATATTAAATATTGATTATCAACTTACTGTTGAAGCATTTAAAAAGCTAGGAATTGATGATTTTGAAGAGATATTCTCGCAATACAAGCAATCTACTTTATCAGATGATTTTGAAACTGGACGAATTACTGAACTGGAATTTTACGAAGGAATAAAAACTATTTCTGGAAAAGATTTCACTTTCGAAGAGTATAAAAATGCTTGGAATGCTTTGTTGCTGGATTTGCCGAAAGAGAGAATTAATATATTGAAGAAACTATCCAAAAAATACCGATTGTTTTTATTCAGTAACACTAACGAAACTCATTATAAAGAGTTCGTAACTAAAGTAGAAAGTGATTTTAATACGATTTTCGAAAAGACTTATTATTCTCATCAATTTGGTAAAAGAAAACCAGATTCGGATTCTTTTTTATCTATTTTGAAAGAAAATAACCTAATTATCGAAGAAACATTATTCGTAGATGATTCAATTCAGCATATCGAATCTGCCAATTTACTTGGGATTCGAACACTTTTGATTCAAGAAAAACCAATTACCGAATTATTCGATTGAATGAAATAAGAACCTATCGCAATAGTTTGTAAAATGGGGGAATTAATTATATTTTTGCTTGTAATAAATACAATGATTCCTAAAGCAAAAAAAGAAAATTAACTATGGCAGATATATTAGAACAAGGAAAAGTGCAAACTTCTATCGAAAATGGAATTGCAACTATCGAGTTTTATCATCCTTTGAGTAATTCGTTACCTGGAAAATTATTAGCAGAAGTTGCCGAAACTATTACCAAAATGGGTGCTAATGATTCGGTAACCATAATTGTTTTAAAATCATCTGGAGAAAGAGCATTTTGTGCAGGTGCTTCATTTGATGAATTAATTTCTATCAATGATATTGAAACTGGGAAAGTGTTTTTCTCTGGATTTGCCAATGTAATTAATGCTTGTAGAAAATGTCCTAAATTTATAATTGGGAGAGTGCAAGGTAAAGCAGTTGGAGGTGGAGTAGGAGTTGCAAGTGCAGTCGATTACTGTGTAGCAACAAAATTTGCATCAGTAAAATTAAGTGAATTGGCCGTAGGAATTGGACCATTTGTGGTGGGGCCAGCTGTAGAAAGAAAAATTGGAACATCTGCAATGAGCCAACTAGCAATTGATGCTACCGAATGGCAAACTGCTGACTGGGCAAAACAAAAAGGATTGTACACAGAGGTATATGATTCTGTGGAAGAAATGGATGAAGGAATTGAAGTTTTGGTAACTAAATTATCAAAATCCAATCCTGAAGCAATGAGATTATTGAAACAAGTTTTCTGGAAAGGAACAGAAAACTGGGATGAATTATTAAAAGAAAGAGCAGCTATGAGTGGCGAGCTTGTGCTTTCTGATTTTACTAAAAACGCCATTAATAAATTTAAAAACAAATAACGTTTTAAATTCTACTACTATGAGAGCTGAGATACTAGAAAAACTAACCGAACTTCTTCAGAATGAAGATGTAAGAGCAATTAACACGGGAGTAAATGATGCTATTCGTAGTTTCAGAAGTTTATTATCGGACGAGCAATTGGTTGCAAAACCTGCCGAAGAAGAACAAACCGAAGAAGAGCTTGCTAAGATTTTAGAAGACCGAAAAATTGATACTAAAATTGAAGAGTTAATTGTTGATTTTAAGGATAGAAGAAAGGCTTTCAAGAAGAAGAAAGAAGAGGAAGAAAAAGCCAACTTAATTGCTAAAAAAGCAATTTTGACTGAGTTTAAGGATTTAGTAGAGAACGAAGAAAACATTGGTGCTGCTTTTGCTAAAAAGAAGGAGATTCAACAAAGGTGGAAAGAACTTGGAAATGTTCCTAAAGATAAATTTGAGGATATTCAATCGCAGTATAGTAAGCTGAATGATTTCTTTAATTATAATATCAATATATATAAAGAGATTCAAGAGCATGACTTGAAGAGAAATTACTCTCTTAAGAACAAAATCATATTTGATTTAAAGGCTTTACTAGAGGAGAAATCAATCAAGAAAACTCAAAGTGCTTTGAATCAATTTTTGACTGACTGGGATGAAATTGGACCTACTTTTCAAGAAAAATGGGAAGAGTTGAAAAATGAGTTTTGGGGAACTGTAAACGAGCTAAGAACTAAAATAAGGTCTTTCTATTCGGCTCAAGCCGAGAAATTAGAAAAGAATCTTGAAGTAAAACAAGAATTGATCGAAAGATCAAAAGAGTTTGTAACAATGGAAGCCGACTCAATTAAAGGTTGGAATTCTGCTACAGAGAAAGCTCTAGCATTACAAGATGAATGGAAAAAAACCGGTCCAGTAACTAAAGAGAAAAACAAAGAAGTTTGGGAAGAATTTAGGTTAAACTTTGATGCGTTTTTTGGTAAGAAAAATGACTATTTCAAAGGATTGAAGAAAGATAATTCTAAGAATCAAAATCGTAAAAAAGAAATAGTAGCCAAAGCCGAAGAGATGAAGATGTCTGACGATTGGAAAAACACAACTTTGGAATTAAAGAAACTTCAAGGCCAATGGAAAGAGATTGGACATACTGGAAGAGGAGAACAAAAATTATGGGAGCAATTCCGTTCTGCTTGTGATTTCTATTTTAATAATAAAAAGGAATACTTTGCGAACAGAGAATCAATTGAAGCAGGTAATGTAGAGAAAAAACAAGCTGTAATTAAAGAGATTTCAGAATTTAAGTTGCCTGACAATTCAAATGATGCAATTCAAAAATTAAAAGAATTTTCAACTCAATTTCTAGAAATAGGGAATGTGCCTTTTAAACAAAAGGACATTATTTATGGAGAGTACAAATCAGCATTAGACAAACATTACGATTCTTTAAAATTAGATAGAAAGCAAAAAACCAGAATCAACTATAAAAACAAGTTAGATGGAATGGTAAAGAAAGGAAACTCTAACACTATTACTAAGGAAAGAGATTACTTAAAAAGAAAGTTGACTAACCTTAATAACGAGATAGGTCAGTATGAAAATAATATGGGATTCTTTGGTAACTCAAAGGGAGCCGAACAGATGAAAGCTGATATTCAAAAGAAAATTGATAAAAGTAAATTGGAGATAGAAACAATAAGACAAAAACTAAAATTGATTAAGGATGTTTAATAAACTTATCGTTTTATTCATACTTGTATTAGCGTATTCATGTCAAAATGAATCTACTACTAATGGTACTTCTCAAGTTAATGAGGGTGCTAACTCAAAAGAGTATACCCTTGATTGGATAGAAGGGGATTGGTTAGATAGTAATACAATGGCTTTCAGAAAAGTGAGCTACGGAGAGAGTTGGGTGAAGCAAAAGGGGAATATTTTTAATGGAGATCAATACTACATTACTAGAGGAATTAAAGGTGAGCCTAATAATGTATCTATGGTAAAAACAGATGGACTCTACTATTTCACTTATTCAATTGGAGAAGAACAGCACACATTTGTTCAGGATTCTATTAATGATTTATATTTAAGATTAAATCATTTACAAGATAAATTCCCTACTACCTTAATATACACTTTAAGAAATGACACCTTGCTAATGACAAGAGAAGGCTTTGCAAGTGGGATTTTTAGGTCAGTAACATTTAAGGCAAAAAAAACTAATTGATTGAAAATAGAAACTAAATTACTTCATGCAGGTATTGATCCAGATCAAGCTACTGGAGCAATAATGACACCTATTTATCAAACCTCTACTTACGTTCAAGAAGAAGTGGGTGTAAATAAAGGTTATGAATATTCTAGAACTCAAAACCCAACAAGACATGCTCTTGAAAAGAATTTAGCAGCAATTGAAAATGCTCAATTCGGATTATGTTTTGGAAGTGGATTAGCAGCTATTGATGCAGTAATAAAAATGTTGAACCCAGGGGATGAAGTAATCTCTACTAATGATTTATATGGTGGTTCGTACCGAATTTTTACAACAATATTTCAAAAGTATGGTATTGTTTTCAAGTTTGTAGACATGACAAATGTTGCAAATGTAAAAGAGACGATTACACATAAGACTAAGCTTATTTGGGTAGAAACTCCAACAAATCCAATGATGAGCATAATAGATATTCAAGGAGTTGCAGCAGTTAAAGGAGATGAGATTCTATTAGCTGTTGATAATACATTTGCTAGCCCTTATTTACAAAACCCAATTGATTTTGGAGCAGATATAGTGATGCACTCAGTTACAAAGTTTTTAGGAGGACATTCCGATATTGTTATGGGAGCTTTGGTATTGAACGATCCAGAAGTTGCAAAGGATTTATATCGAATTCAGAATAGTAGTGGAGCGATATGTGGGCCTCAAGATTGTTTTTTAGCATTAAGAGGAATTAAGACTTTACATGTAAGAATGGATAGGCATTGTTACAATGCTAAAAAAATAGTTGAATTTTTACAAGATAATGATAGAGTAGATAAGGTATACTATCCAGGTTTGGAAAGCCATCCAAACCATAAAGTTGCTAAATCACAAATGAGAGGTTTTGGAGGAATGATTTCTTTTTCATTAAAAAATGACACCATTGAAGCTGCTCATTCAATACTTAAAAAAACCAAACTATTCTCACTTGCTGAATCACTAGGAGGTGTTGAATCATTAATTGGTCACCCAGCAAGTATGACTCACACATCTATTCCTAAAGAAATTAGAATACAAAGTGGTGTTGTGGATTCTTTAATAAGAATAAGTGTTGGTATAGAAGATGTTTCTGACTTAATAGAGGATTTAGAAAAGGCTTTAACCTAATATAAGTAAAAAACAAAGACCAATCCTTGTTTAAACCATTTACTAGATATATATTTGTCAAAATAATTTAACCTCATTATGAAAAAAACTGTATTTAATATCAAGTTAATTGCACTTAGTATGTTGTCAATTACCTTCCTTTCAGTTGAAGAAGTTAGTGCCCAGCAAGATGCTCAGTACTCAATGTATATGTTTAATCCATTAGCAGTTAACCCTGCATTTGCCGGAAGCCGTGAAGCTTTAAGTGTAACTATGTTAGGTAGAAAACAATGGGTAAACATTGATGGAGCGCCAGCTACGGCAACATTGTCGATACACTCTCCACTAAAGAACGAAGCAATCTCATTAGGGTTGTCTATCATCCAAGATGAAATAGGACCTACAAAAAACACATCTTTTTACGGAGATCTTGCTTACAGATTTAATGTTTCAGCCAACAGTAAATTAGCTTTTGGAGTAAAAGGGGGATTAGATATGTTTTCTGCAAGCTTTGGTTCTTTAAGAGTTGATGATGGTAGTGATGTAAAATACACAACACCAATCAGAAACCAGTTAATGCCAAACTTTGGATTCGGAATTTATTTAAACTCAGAAAGCTATTACGTAGGATTAACAGCACCAAAAATCATTCAAAACCAATTTGAAGGTTCAACAACTAATGGAATTCGATCAATTCAAAATCGTCACTTCTTTTTAACTGCTGGTAAAACAATTAAGTTAAATAGTGTTGTAGATTTAGTTCCTTCATTTGTTATGAAAGCAGTAGAAGATGCACCACTATCTTTAGATGTGAATGCAAACTTCATGTTTTATGATAAATTATGGATTGGAGGAGGTTACAGATTTGATGATTCATTCATAGCAAATATTGTATACCACTTTTCTCCTCAGTTTAGAGCTGGTTATGCTTATGATTATACATTATCAGATTTAGGAGATTACAATACTGGATCTCACGAAATCATGATTAATTATGATTTAGATTTCTTAGGAAAAGGATTCAGAACACCAAGATTATTTTAAGCCGAACAAAAAAAACTATTTACTCAGATATTTAATTAGAAGATTATGATTAAGAATTTTACCAAAAACCTATTACTAATTTTGTTTGTAGGAACATTAGGTTTTCAATCTCAAGCCCAAGGGATGAAAGAAAGAACTGCTGATAAGCAATTCGATATGTTAGCTTACGAAAGAGCAGCCGAGCTTTATACAGATTTAGCAAAGAAAAGTGATGCGACTGATCATCAAATAAGAAGAGCAGCCGAATCATGCAGAAGAATTGGAGATTCTGAGAGTGCTGAAAAATGGTACAGAAAATTATCAACTCACTCAGGAGTAAAAGCTGAAGATTTTTATCATTTCGCTCAAATGCTTAAGTTGAATGAGAAATATAATGAAGCAAATAAAGCAATGGCAACTTTCAAGTCTAAGTCGCCAAACAATACAATTGCTGCTTCTCATGGTGAAAATGCTGATTATGTTTCAGAATTAAAGTCTATGCCTAACAAGTATAGTATTGCAATTTTTGATGTTAACTCACCAACTTCTGATTTTGCTCCAAATTATTATACTAAAGATGGTCAAACTTCAGTTGTTTTTGCATCAGCAAGAACACAGAATACAGGAGCATTTAGTCCACAGTTTCAATGGGAAGGTTCAAACTTCTTAGATGTTTACACGGCAAATATTGGTGGAGATGGTGAAAATGTTAGTGTCAAGAAATTTGATAAGGGTATCAAATCTAAGTATCATGAAGGACCTATCTCTTTTAGTAACAATGGTGACGTAATGTATTTGTCAAGAAGTAATTATATTGACAAAAAGAAAGGATTAGATTCTGCAAGACATAATAATATTAAATTATTTATTGCAAAAAGAGATTCAAATGGTAAATGGGGTGAATTAATGAATTTCCCATACAATAGTGATATGTATTCTTTAGGACAAGCAAGTGTTACTGAAGATGGAAAAACTATGTATTTCACATCAGATATGCCTGGTTCTTTAGGTGAAACTGATATTTGGATGTCTAAATTAGACGGTTCTAACTGGTCTAAACCAATGAACTTAAAAGATGTAAACACTGAAGGAAGAGAAATGTTCCCTTTCATAGGTAAAGATGGGACTTTGTATTTCTCTACTGATGGATTTGCTGGTTTAGGAGGATTAGACGTTTATAGAGCAACTGCTAAGACCGAATCTTCTTTTGATGAGCCTGAAAACATGATGTTTCCATTAAATACAAATCATGATGATTTTGGTTTAATTATTAATCAAGCACAAACTGAAGGTTATTTTTCTTCAAACAGAACAGGAGACGGTTCGAAACTATCAAATGATGATATCTACAGATTTAAAATGTTAATTCCTTTCAAACCTAAATTTTACACTATCAGAGGATGTGCTAAAACTCAAGGTAAAGAAGTTATACAAGGCACTACAGTTAAGTTAGTAAATACTGAAACTGGAGAAACATTTGAGAAAACATTATCTCAATCAGGATGTTATGAATTTGAAAACGCACCTTATGGTAAATATAGAGTTGAAGGAATGAAGCCAGAATGGACTAAAATTTCTGATTATGAATTCGATACAGAAGATGCTGAAGGAGTAAATATTGAAGATGCTGATGTATACTTGAAAGAACCAGAATGTAGTCTTTCAGGATCTGCTATTGACGCAATAAGTGGGGAGCCATTATCAGGAGTATCTGTAATGATCAGAGATAAAAAGACTGGTGCAGTAAGAACTGTAAAAACAGATGCTAAAGGACAGTTTGTTGATCCATTAGATAATGTTTCTTGTCCAGGAGGAGTTCTTGATTATGAAATAACTCTTAAAAAAAATGGATTTTTCCCAAAAACTATTGATTTCAAACACGCAATCATTCAACCAGGAGTTGTAAACTTAAATACATTTTTGGGTGGAGCAGTTGCATTAAGTGATGCAGGTAATTTCTGTCAAATTAATCCAATATTATATGATTTTAACAAATCTAATATTAGAGCTGATGCAGCAGTAGAATTAGATAAGTTAGTTCAGTGTATGAAAGATAATCCAGACATTGTTGTTGAAATTGGATCTCACACAGATTGTAGAGCAACTATTGCATACAATGTTGCACTATCTGATAGAAGAGCTAAAGCGGCAAGAGCTTACGTAATCAAAAAAGGAATTGATCCTAGTAGAATTAACGGAAGAGGTTATGGTGAATCAAGATTGTTGAAAAACTGTCCTTGTGAGTCAACTAATGATTCTGATTGTTCAGAAGAATTACACCAGTTGAACAGACGAACTGAATTCAGAATTGTATCTGGAGGAGGAAACGTTAAAAACAGTAGTACTAATAGTTTTTAATACTAATATAATTTAAAAATTAAGCCCTGATAACAATATTGTTATCAGGGCTTTTTTATGGATATGAAAAAAGGAATTTTAATACAAGAAACTAAGGATGGGTCTCACACATTGTATAATGAAAGTTTAGATGAGACTTACCATTCAACTCATGGAGCAGTTCAGGAGGCTAATCACGTTTTTATTGATAATGGTATTAAGCTAATTGATAAATCGGATATCAATATTTTAGAAGTTGGTTTCGGTACTGGATTGAACGCTATTCTTACAAATAACTATGCTAAAGAAAATAGTATTGTAATAAATTATATTGGTTTAGAAACAATTCCACTAGGTATGGATTTAATAAATAAGCTTAATTATCTATCTGAAAACAAGTATTTATCTGAAGATGAATTTATGAATATTCATAAATGTGATTGGGAAATACCAAGTCAAATAAATGATAGTTTTTCCATTACTAAAAAGAATATTAGGATTCAAAACTTTCAAAGTGAACATAATTTTGATCTTGTTTATTATGATGCTTTTGGTCCGAGAGCTCAGATTGAGATGTGGGATAGGTCAATTTTTGAAAATCTGTTTAGTTTAATTAACCATGGAGGTAAGCTAGTCACTTATTGTGCAATGGGTCAATTCAAGAGAGATTTAAAATCTGTTGGTTTTGTTGTAGAATGTGTTCAAGGACCACCAGGTAAAAGAGAAATGACAATAGCAAGTAAAAAATAAGTTTGTAGTAATTGTTACATAATCAAATCAAATTTCTTGTTACTTTTACTTATGATAAAAAAGGGAAGTAAATTATACAGCATTTTAAAAAGAAAATGTCCAGCCTGTCAAGAAGGTGACTTCTTCATTTCTAATCCATACGATTTAAGGAATACAGGAAAAATTCATGATACATGTTCTAATTGTTCTGTATCTTTTTCTAAGGAGCCGGGGTTTTATTATGGAGCAATGTATGTTTCTTATGGTATTGGTGTTGCAATGTTTATTGCAGTTTTTTTACTTACATATTGGCTCTATCCTAATCCTACAACCTTTATCTATATCTTGATGATTGGTATTGCAATGGTTTTGTTGGGGCCTTTTATCTATGATTTGTCTAAAATAATTTGGGCTAACATGTTTATTAAATATAAAAAAACAAAATAATGAAAATAGTTAAATCTCTTTCGGTATGTATTACATTAGTTTTGGTAGTTATGTCTTGCCAACTAAATGAAGAAGTTGAAAAAGTCGACAGCACTATTTCAGTAAATGAGCAAATTGCTAAAGATATATCTGTGCTAGAATTTCAAAAATTAATAAGTGAAAATTCAATTATTTTAGATGTAAGGACAGCAGATGAATACAATGCTGGACACCTTGAGGATGCAGTTAATATCGATTTTTTCTCAACTAATTTTATGGATGATGTTCTGGAATTAAATAAATCTAAAACCTTATTAATTCATTGTGCATCTGGAGGTCGTTCATCAAAAGCTATGTCAAAATTAACTGGTAAAGGCTTTAATACCATGTACAATATGCTTGGTGGTTTTGGAGCGTGGAAAAATAATAATCTTCCTTCTGTAAAGTAATGAAAAAGGAAAGTAAATATTTATTCATAATTGCAGGATTTTTTCTAGGATTCTCTCCTTTAAACGAGCCTCATTTATTTGGTAAAATTAATTGGGTTATAGGAGGTGCAGTTGAAATGAAACTTATGGATTGGCTTGACCTTGTTATGCATGGCTTGGCAATATTAATTGCAGTAGGAGTTACAATTAGTCTGATTTTTCCATCTAAGAAAAATCAAAAATCAAAATAATTTTTTCTTGTTAAAAATTAGCTTAAACACTCTAATTTTAAGCTAAATGATGTTGAATTAATTAAGTATATTTGTCTCTTATAATTTTGCCTGTATGGAAAACATTCAAATGGTTGATCTTTTAGGTCAATACGAAAAAATAAAAGAACAAATAGACAATTCTATTTTAGAAGTAGTTCGCTCTTCTAAGTATATTAATGGTCCAGAAGTAGCTTCATTCAAACAAGAATTGGAGCAATATCTAAATGTGAAGCATGTAATTCCTTGTGCAAATGGAACAGATGCTCTGCAAATAGCAATGATGGCCTTAGGCTTAAAGCCAGGAGATGAAGTGATAACTGCTAATTTTACATATGTGGCTACTGTCGAAGTAATAGGTTTACTTAATCTTAAACCAATATTAGTCGAAGCCGATCCAAAAACTTTTAACATAAATCCTGATGCGATAAGAAACGCTATTACGCCAAGAACTAAAGCAATTGTGCCAGTTCATTTGTATGGACAATCAGCTAATATGGAAGAGGTGATGAAAATTGCTAAAGAGCATAATTTGTTTGTGATTGAAGATACAGCACAAGCAATAGGGGCTAAGTATACTTTTTCTGATGGAACAACTGAAACTGTTGGTGCTATTGGAGATTTTGGTACAACTTCGTTTTTTCCTTCTAAAAACCTTGGTTGTTATGGGGATGGTGGAGCGATTTTCACAAATAATGATGAGCTAGCTGTAGCAGCAAAAATGATTGCTAATCATGGTCAAAGTAAACAGTATTACCACGATAAAGTTGGTGTCAATTCTAGGTTAGATAGTATTCAAGCTACCGTTTTAAGAGCAAAACTTCCTCATTTAGACACATATATTAAAAACAGAAATATAGCTGCAGATTTTTATGACAATGCTTTTTCTGATGTAGAATGGTTAGAAACTCCATTCAGAGATCCTAAATCAACTCATGTTTTCCACCAATATACTTTAAAAACTAAAGGTGTTGATAGAGATGAACTAAGAAGCTTTTTATCAGGCAAGGGAGTTCCAGCAATGATATATTATCCTGTTCCATTGCACCATCAAAAAGCTTATTCTGATGCTAGTTTATACAAGGACAGTGATTTTGAAAATACTATTGATTTGTGTAAATCGGTAATCTCACTTCCAATGCATACCGAACTAACAGAAGAAGAACTGATTTATATAACTAAAACAGTTAAAGAATTTAAATAAATATACAATGAAGAATATAGCAGTAATAGGTACTGGTTATGTAGGTTTAGTAACAGGAACATGTTTTGCCGAAACAGGTAATAATGTAGTTTGTGTAGATATAGACGAGAATAAAGTTGAAAGGATGATAAATGGAGAAGTTCCAATTTATGAGCCTCAATTAGATGTTTTATTCGAAAGAAATCAAAAGCAAGGAAGATTAAAATTTTCTACTGATATTGATTCTGCAATAGAAAATGCTGAAATCATTTTTTTAGCATTGCCAACTCCTCCAGGAGAAGATGGTTCGGCAGATTTATCATACATTCTTGGTGTTGCTGATCATTTAGGAAAAACAATTAAAGACTATAAAGTAATAATTGATAAAAGTACTGTGCCAGTAGGTACAGCTGAGTTGGTTAAAGAAGCAATAGCTAAAAACACTACTGTTAGTTTTGATGTAGTTTCAAATCCAGAGTTTTTAAGAGAAGGATTTGCTGTAAGTGATTTTTTAAAACCAGATAGAGTAGTAATTGGAACAGAATCTGCTAAAGCAAGAAAAATATTAGAAGAACTTTACAAGCCATTTGTCCGTCAGGGAAATCCAATATATTTTATGGATGAAAAATCTGCTGAGCTTACAAAGTATGCTGCTAATTCATTTTTGGCTACCAAAATTACATTCATGAACGAAATTGCAAATTTTTGCGAAATCGTAGGTGCTGATGTTGATATGGTAAGAAAAGGAATTGGATCTGATGCAAGAATTGGGAATAGATTTTTATTTCCAGGAATTGGATATGGAGGGAGTTGTTTCCCAAAAGATGTTCAAGCTCTACTGAAGTCGGGAGCAGATAATGGATATGATTTTAAGATTATTAATTCTGTAATTGAAGTAAACGAAAGACAGAAGCTTATCATAGTAGATAAAATTAAAAGCTTTTATGGTGAAAGTTTAGCTGGAAAATCTATTGCTCTATGGGGATTAGCATTTAAACCTGATACAGACGACATCAGAGAGGCACCAGCATTGTATATCATTGATGCTTTATTGGAGCTAGGATGTACTATTAAAGCATTTGATCCAGAAGCTATGGAGAATGTAGAAGCAGTTTATGGAAGTAAAATTACCTTCTGTAATAATCAATATGAGGCTCTAGAAAATTCTGATTTTTTGATTATTGCTACTGAATGGCAGGTATTTAGAACTCCTGATTTTGCTAAAGTAAAAGAATTATTGAATGACAATGTTATTTTTGACGGAAGAAATCTTTATGATTTAGAAGATATGAAAAAACTGGGAATGAGATACCAAAGTATTGGTAGAGAAACAATAAACTAAAGAAAATAGATGAAAAGAGTTTTAATAACAGGAGCAGCAGGTTTTTTAGGTTCTCACTTGTGTGATAGGTTCATTAAAGATGGATATCATGTTATAGCCATGGATAATCTAATCACAGGAAGATTAAAGAATATAGAGCATTTATTTCCTTTAGAGCATTTTGAATTTCATAATCATGATATCTCCAATTACATACACGTATCTGGAGAGTTGGACTATATACTTCACTTTGCTTCGCCAGCAAGTCCGATTGATTATTTAAAAATTCCTATCCAAACTCTTAAAGTTGGTTCGCTAGGAACTCATAATCTACTAGGGTTAGCAAAAGCAAAAAATGCCAGAATGCTTATCGCTAGTACATCTGAGGTTTATGGAGATCCAGAAGTGCATCCGCAAACAGAAGAATATTGGGGGAATGTTAATCCTATTGGTCCAAGAGGCGTATATGATGAAGCTAAAAGATTTCAGGAAGCGATCACAATGGCTTACCATAGATTTCACAAAGTTGAAACTCGTATTGTAAGGATTTTTAATACTTACGGTCCAAGAATGAGATTAAATGACGGAAGAGTTTTACCTGCTTTTATTGGTCAAGCACTTAGAGGAGAAGACTTAACAGTTTTTGGTGATGGAAGCCAAACACGTTCTTTTTGTTATGTAGATGATTTGGTAGAAGGGATTTGTAGATTATTACATTCCGATTATGCGGAGCCAGTTAATGTTGGTAATCCTGATGAAATTACAATTGGCGAATTTGCAGAAGAAATTATAAAACTTACAGGTACATCACAAAAGGTAATTTATAAAGATTTACCTGAAAACGACCCTAAAAAGAGAAGACCAGACATTACAAAAGCTAAAGCGATATTAAACTGGGAACCAAAAGTAAATAGAGAAGAAGGACTTCAACTTACTTATGATTTTTTTAAATCTTTGTCTAAAAACGAACTTTCCGAAGTTGATCATTATAGCTTCGATAAATACATTAAATAACTAATAAATGAATTTTACAAAATTTTTAACTCTAATTGCTTTCACTTTTATTATCTCTTTAAGTGCTACTGCACAAAAGAAATATAAAGAAATGATGAAAGACCCTTTGGTCAATTTTTATGATGTTTGTAAAGAGGCTGACGCTTATTTCGAAACACATAGTAAGGGGAAAGGATCTGGTTACAAAGGATACCAAAGATGGAAAAACGAAGAAGAAAGTAAGTATGCACCAACAGGAAGAAGAGATAATGTTGACCCTTATTTGGTGGCAAAAGCTTACCGAAGAATTTACAAAGAGCAAGAAAATAGGGCTAATAGATCGTTACACAATGGAAGTTGGGTTGATTTAGGACCTTACGATTTGGATAGTATTACTGGACATTATTCAGCAGGATTGGGACGAATCGTAACTTCTTACATTCACAGAACAAATCCTCAAATCATGTATGTGGGTTCTCGAAGTGGAGGTTTCTGGAAATCTACAAATGGAGGAACTTCTTGGACAGGAGGATCAACAGATACACTTGTTGCAAGTGGAGTTGGAACTATTTCTGCTTCCCCTACAAATGCGGATTCAATACTAATTGGAGTGCAAAATGGAGCTAATAATTACTCTCACGGAATTTATCGTTCTGTTGATGGAGGGAACTCTTGGGGTCTTTCTAATTTTAACCCAATAACTGTTGGGTTAGGTGGATTAGGGAGTAATTTCAGAGTTTATCAAGTTGCTTATCATCCAAGAATTCCGAATTTAATTTATATTGGTACAACCTCGGGACTTTATAGGTCTTCGGATAATTTAGCTACATGGACAAAAGTTATTTCTTCAGGTCTTATATTTGAAATAGATTTTCACCCAACTGATAATAATATCATGTATGTAACAAATGGTAGTGGATTTACAAATAGAAATAAGATTTTTTATTCTTTGAATAACGGTTTAACTTTTACTGGTTCTAACACGATAGTCGGAAACAATGGAAGTAATGGATATTTATCTATAAGTCCAGATTGTAGTGATTGTGTATTTTTTGCTTCAACAAGCGGAATATTTACTTCTAAAAACAAAGGAGTTGACTTTACTTTTATGAGTAATCCACCAGAGTCATGTCTTGGATTTGCTGTAAACGATCAAGATACATCCAAAATGGTTTATGGTTATGTAGATGTAGTAACATCTACAGATGGAGGAAGAACTTCAAATCAAGTTACTTGGTGGAGTTTAGGTAGTTCAAATCACGGTCCAGGAAATTATGACACAAGATTGCATACGGGAGGAAGTTATATTCATGCAGATTTACACCCAGCAAAATGTGTAAATGGAGTTTATTATGTTGGTACAGATGGTTTGTTTGCTAAAAGTTCAGATAATGGAGCAACATGGGTTGTAATTAGTGATGGATTAGGAATAAGGGAGAATTATAGTTTAGGGGCTAGTCAATCAAATCATTACAGGACTATTAGTGGTTCTCAGGATAATGGTACTAGTATTAAGCATAAGGAATCATGGATTGAGTTTTATGGAGCAGATGGAATGGAAGGAATCATTCACCCTTTAAATGATGATTACATGATGGGGAGTGTTCAATATGGGACTAGAAGAAAAACAACTGATGGTGGATTAACTCAAGGTTCTGCTCACCCTTCTGGTCAAAATGGTTCTGGAAACGGAGCTTGGGAAGCGCCTTTAGCTTACAATCCTAATGATCAAATGCAAGTATTCAATTTTGCAAAAGACGTTTATGTTAGTGATCAGTTTGGAGGTAACTGGAGCTTTGTAGGAAGCCCTTTAGCGGGAAACACTATCGCAGAAGCTGCCATTGCAGAAAATAATTCTGATATTATGGTAATAGCAAGAGGTTCAGCAATAAGAAAATCGATAGATGGTGGTGTCACTTGGACAAATATATTCACGTCACCATTACCAAGTTCAACTATTACTGATATTGCTTTTAATCCTAAAGATGATAACAACTTTTTTGTTACATACAATACTTATCAAAATGATGGAAATAAGGTGTTTATGACAACAGACGGAGGTTCTTCTTGGAGTAATATAACATATAATCTTTTTGATATGCCAATAAGAAATATAGTTGTAGATCATACTAATGAATCTAATTTATATTTAGGAGCTGAGATAGGAGTTTTTACAAAAAAAATGTCTGATACTGTTTGGACTTTATACAATCCAGGACTACCAAACTCTACTATTAAAGAGCTAGAAGTTATGAATGGATCTAATACATTAAGAGCAGCAATATGGGGAAGAGGTTTATGGGAATATACTTTAGTAGGTAGAGAAAATTATCCAGCTATTGTTAAGTCTTGGATTACGGATCAACCAACTTTGGATCAACCTAAAGAAAGTATTGATCAACATGTAAACTCAATTATTTCTAGTAGCTCAGCTTTAACGGCTGTTTTTATTAAATGGTCTGCTAACGACTTGTCTTTTTCTAATAGAATAGGAATGGTAAATACAATGGATAGTACTTATGTATCAAGTTCTCCGATACCTAATTATCCTGTTGGAACTAAAATGTATTTTAAGGTTTATGCTGTAAATGCAAATAACGATACATCTGTAACATATAAGTTTCAGTATACTGTTCGTTTTAACCCTACTGCAAGTTTAGAGGTGTTAGAAGAAGATAAATTACAAGTTGTAGTTTATCCTAATCCAACTGAAGGACAAGTGAAATTGAAATTTGAAGAGCCAATTGCAAAAGGATCGTTAACTTTGTATGATGAACTAGGGAAACAGATACTTAGCCAAAACATAGATGGATTAAGTGCAGTAGAGCTAGATATTACTGAATGTTCTTCTGGATTGTATTACATGATGATACAGGCAGGAGATAAAAGATCTGTTTCTAAACTAATAAAAAAATAATGAGCGACTATTTTTCTCATGAAACTGCTGTGATTGATGAAGGTTCTGTAATTGGAACTGGAACCAAAATATGGCATTTTTCTCATATAATGCCTAATTGCAAAATAGGAGAGAAGTGTAATATTGGACAAAATGTTGTTATCTCTCCTGATGTTATTTTAGGTAATAATGTAAAGGTTCAGAACAATGTTTCTATCTACACTGGAGTAATTTGTGAGGATGATGTTTTTCTTGGACCTTCAATGGTTTTTACCAATGTGATAAACCCAAGAAGTGCAATAATTAGAAAGGAAGAATATTTAAAAACAAGAGTTAAAAAAGGAGCATCTATTGGAGCAAATGCAACTATAGTTTGTGGTAATGATATTGGCGAATACGCTTTTATTGGAGCTGGAGCAGTTGTAACCAAGGAAATTCCTGCATTCAGTTTGTGGGTAGGGAATCCTGCAAAACAATTAGGATGGGTTAGCGAATATGGCCACCGTTTAAGTTTTAACAAAAACGGAATAGGTATTTGCCCAGAGTCCAATCAAGAATATAAATTAGAAAACAATCAAGTTAACCAACTATGAGTAAAATAAAATTTGCAGTTGTAGGAAACGGACATATCGGGAAACGACATGCCGAAATGATATCAAGAAACGAAGGTGCTGAACTTGCAGCTTTGTGTGATGTTAGACCAAAAGAAGATTTAGCAATAGATCATTTTGAAGTGCCATTTTTCAATTCTATTGAAGAATTATTAGCAAGTGATGTAGAGTTTGATGTGCTTACTGTTAGTACACCAAATGGAATTCACGCATCACACAGTTTATTGGCTCTAGAGGCAAATAAACACATTGTGTGCGAAAAGCCAATGGGACTTTCTAAGGCAGATTGCGAAGATATTATGCACTTGGCACTTAAAAAGAACAAACAAGTGTTCTGTGTAATGCAAAATAGGTACTCGCCACCATCTGCTTGGTTAAAAGAAATAGTCGAAAACAAATTGTTGGGTGATATCCATATGGTGCAATTGAATTGCTACTGGAACCGTGACGATAGATATTATAAAAAAGGAGGGTGGAAAGGAACTCCAGATTTAGATGGAGGAACTTTGTTTACTCAATTTTCTCACTTTATCGATATTATGTATTGGTTGTGTGGAGATATTGATAATATCAAAGGAAACTTTAAAGACTTTACACACAAGAATTCTACAGCTTTTGAGGATTCAGGAATTGTGTCTTTTGATTTTATAAAAGGAGGAATGGGTGTATTGAATTATTCTACAGCTGTTTGGGATAAAAACCTTGAAAGTAGCCTTACCATTATTGGAAGCAAAGGAAGTGTGAAAGTTGGAGGTCAGTACATGAATGAAGTAGAATACTGCCATATTGATGGATATGAAATGCCAGTATTACCACCAAGTAACCCTGCCAATGATTACGGACCTTACAAAGGATCGGCAGCTAATCACAATTACATAATAGAGAATGTAGTAGATACGTTAAACGGAGACGCTACAACAACTACTAATGCTCTTGAAGGAATGAAAGTGGTAGATATTATTGAAAGAATTTATAAAGTAAGAGACGAGCAAGGATACTAAATTCGTTTAGTTTGAAAATGTGTAAATTTGAAAACTAAAGAACGATGATAAAGGATTAAAGACTATAATAAATGAGTAAAATATACGATAAGCTAGTAAATAAAGAAGCTACACTTGCTGTAATAGGTTTAGGATATGTAGGATTGCCAATTGCACTTGAATTTGCAAAAAAAATAAAAGTAATTGGATTCGATATCAATGCCGAAAGGGTAGAGTTGATGAAGAATAACATTGATCCTAGTAAAGAATTAGAAGCATCTGATTTTGAAGGAGCTGATATTACTTTTACAGCCAATTTAGATGATTTGAAATCTGCGTCATTTTATGTAATTGCAGTACCAACTCCAATTGACGAAAGTAATTTACCAGATTTATCTCCATTACTTGGAGCAAGTAAAACTGTTGCTCAAGTTATGTCAAAAGGCGATTATATTGTTTACGAATCTACTGTTTACCCTGGTTGTACAGAGGACGATTGTATTCCAGTTTTGGAAGAAGTTTCTGGGCTAAAATGGAAAGAAGATTTTAAAGTAGGTTACTCACCAGAAAGAATTAATCCGGGAGATAAGGTACATACGCTAAGCACAATTGTAAAAGTAGCTTCAGCTTGTAGCCCAGAAGCACTGGAGGAAGTAGCGAAAACTTATGAGTTAGTTGTAGATGCAGGAGTTCATAGAGCGGCCTCAATTAAAGTAGCCGAAGCAGCAAAAATTATCGAAAACACACAAAGAGATGTAAATATCGCTTTGATAAATGAGCTTTCAATCATATTTAATAGAGTAGGAATTAACACCTATGATGTTTTAGAAGCAGCTGGGACAAAATGGAATTTCTTAAATTTCAAACCAGGACTAGTTGGAGGACATTGTATTGGAGTAGATCCATATTATTTAACTCACAAAGCAAAGAAAACAGGTTATCACGCCAAAGTAATTAACTCAGGAAGGTACGTGAATGATTCTATGGGATTCTATATTGGTAAACAAACCGTAAAGAAAATATTGAACCAAGGAACCAACATTATGGATGCAAGAGTACTTGTAATGGGAGCGACCTTCAAAGAAAATGTATCTGATATCAGAAACTCGAAGGTAGTAGACGTTATTAGGGAGTTAGAGTCGTTTTCTTGTAATGTTGAGGTAGTTGATCCACACGCAAGTTCAGAAGAGCTTATGCACGAGTATGCATTTGGATTGGTAGATGAGCCAACAGGGAAATATGACGCTATTATTTTAGCAGTTAACCATGCCGATTACGTTAATTTGGATGAGGCATATTTCAAAAGATTTTTACACGAAGGAAAAGGAGTTTTTGTGGATGTAAAAGGAATAATGAAAGATGAAATAAAAGATATCGAGTACTGGAGTTTATAAACTAAGGGTATGGGTGAATTTTATAAAACCAAAGAATCGGTAGAGCAGTATGTTAAATCTGCTGAAGGATTTGATGGAAAAGTATTGATTGATAAATTCACAAAACATTTAACATCAAAAGCTACAGTTTTAGAAATTGGTTCTGGCCCAGGAAAAGACTTGGAAATATTGAGTAAAAATCCTGATTACAAAGTTATTGGTTCCGATAACTCAGAGGAATTTATCTCTTATTTACAGAATAAATATTCAATAGGAAATTTCTTGAAGCTAGAAGCTAGAAGCTGATACGCTTGAAACTGATTTAAAATTTGATGGAATATATTCCAACAAAGTGCTACATCACTTAACGGATGAGCAACTTATTTCATCTGTTAATAAACAAGCTGAAATCTTAAATCCAAATGGAGTTGTTTGTCATTCTTTCTGGAAAGGCGAAAGCTCCGAAGTGTTTAAAGGTCTTTTTGTAAACTACCACACAATAAAAGAGGTAGAAGAATTATTCCAAAATGAGTTCGAAATTCTTTCAATTGAATTATACAAAGAATTTGAAGCAGACGATTCTATTTTGTTTATTGGGAGGAGGAGCTAGTCCTTATTCCGCACTCATCTTGTGCACATCATCATTATCCATTTGAATTTGATCTTTTCGCTCTTTCATTTTTAAAGCTAGGTGAGCAAAATCTCTTTGGTTAAGTTGCAGCCAACCTAACGATTCTCCATCTCCATCACCTGCTTTGGCAATATGCCAAAGAGTTTCAAACCCATTCATTTTTAGCCAAATAAGCGCATTTGGGTTTCCTTCTACCCCTTGTATTAAAGCTAGTAAATGAGGAAATTTATTTTTGGTAAGCCATTCACGGGCATCATCTTTAAGGTTTAATGCAAAAACAAAAGTGTACAATTCTGGATAGCCATTTTTTGCAAGCCAATCGCGAATTTCACGATTTCCTATAATTGCTTCGCCCCAAGCCAAAATTATTTTAGCAGGATAAACTAAAGGTTTATATTGAATTGGTTTTGCCATATTAAAAGTCTACACGGTAATAAAAAATAGGTAAAAACCCAAGCTGATTTGAAGTTGTTAGTCCAGATGGATTCTCAATTGTTGGTGGAGTGTAAGTTACCGCTAATAAGTTTTCTATTCCAAAAACGTTTACTAAATCCAATCCAATTTCATGAGTAAGTTTCTTGGTATTTAATCTGAAATTTACTTTTAAATCTGCTCTAAAATAATCCTGAAATCTTAATTCATTATAGCCTTCATCCAAGAAAATAACTTCACGAGCAATTGCAGATGCTGAGGTATCTACAAATCCATATCTTCTTCCACCAGCCCAAGTTACGTTTGTTCCAATTAACAAAGTTGCTTTTTGGGATAGTTTAAACTCTTTCCCAATTAATAAATTAGCTGAGTAGTTCCCATTGTAATCAGTGTTTCTCTCAATACCGTCACTACCTTCGTATTTACTATCATAAACAGCTCCAGTTAGCATCATAAAGAATGTTTTGTCAAATGCATGCTTTACTGTTAATTCAATTCCATAGTTTGTTCCTGTTCCAGTATTTTGTAATGAATCTGGGAAGAATCGCGAGAATCCAGAACCTTGATTTACCATAGAAAAAGAAGAAGGCATAACCTCCACAGGAATATCATACAGGTACTGATAATACACTTCTGATTTCAGAGAAGTCTTTTGCGAAATAGCATTAGAATAACCAATTACAGAATGAAAACTTTTAGTAAAATCCATTTCTTGGTTATGCAAAACCTCTTCGTTATCATTCCCCGAAGGAACTTGATAAAAGTAGGTGTATGAAGGTTGTGTTTGGCTATGAAGTCCAACTCCGGCATTCAATAATTGTTTTTCATCAATATTAAACCTTGCACTAATTCTTGGTTCAATAAGCGAAATACTTTTAGATTGAGTAAATGCCTGTGCGTGTAATCCCGCATTCATAACAAATCGTTCGCTAAATTTATGTTTTAATTGGATGTACGGTTGAACCAAAAGTGCCGTTCCATTATAATCCCATCTAACATCCCATTCTCTTGGGGTATTTTGATCTAAATACACACTGTCATGAAAATCGTACATAAATAAATCAGCATTTATTCCATATTTAAGTACAGTTTGGTTGCTTAGTTTTTTATTAATAAAAGTAGATAGGGAATATTTATACTCTCTAAATTTATAATCCAAAATAGTGTAAATGTCAGTTAAATCATACAATCCCTCCGTATCAATTGTTCTTGTAAAGTAATTGTGAGTAGCGGTTTGTTGTTGAACCGAACCTGCAATGGTGGTTTTGCTAAAAGCATTGTTTTTCATGGGTTTCAAATACGTTAAGCCAACAACAGCCATAGCTGTGTTAAAGTATTGGTCACGGTCATTCTCTCCGTAAATATTTATGTCTTCACTTGGTTTTTCTTCATCACTAAATACAATGTCAATATCACTCATTCCAGAAATTGCAAAAAGCGAAAGTGAGCTTCCGTTTTTTTGAGGAAAATTAAGTTTGAAAGATAAATCTTGATAAGATGGAATCGCATCAGTTCCTACATTAATTCCTAATCCACCAAATATTGCTAAAGTCGAATATCTATAGGCTATTAAATAAGAAGAGCCAGTCTTTTTATTCAAAGGACCTTCAGCCATTATTTCGGTTCCAAGGAAACCAAATTGCCCTGTAAACTCATGTTTTTCATTGTTCCCGTTTCTGAATTTTAAATCAAAAATTCCTGCTGTACTGTTTCCATATTCAGCAGGAAAAGCAGCAGTAAAAAAATCTGAATTAGCCATCATCTTATTATTCAAAATAGAAACTGGACCTCCCGAGGTTCCTGCAATAGCAAAGTGATTTGGATTAGGAATGTCAATTCCCTCAACTCTCCAAAGAACACCCAAAGGTGAATTTCCTCTCACAATAATATCATTTCGAGAATCATCAGCACCTTGCACTCCAGCAAAGTTCGAAGCCATTCGCGCAGGATCTCCTCTACTACCAGCATATTTATCTGTTTCCTCTACCGAGAAACTGGTTACACTTGCAAGAGCCATGTCATTTTTCACTCCTCCATTTTCATCAGCTGTTACTTCTACTACATCAATAGAAGTGAAGGCCTCCTCAATTTTTACATCCAGAATTATTTCTTTACCAATATTTACTATTACCGGAATAATCTGTTCGTAATAACCTATGTAAGATATTTTTACTTCGTGCCTTCCAAGGCTTACTCCTTCAATTCGGTAGTTACCATCCAAATCGGTTGAAGCACCAAGCATTTTTTCAGTTTCTGTGATTACAATAACAGTTGCTCCAATAATTGGTGAGTAAGTATCTTTGTCTAATATTTTTCCTCTTATCGTTTGAGTCTGCTGAGCGTTTAAATAGCTGAAAGAAAATATAACAAGTAAGAATAGAATTCCTTTTTTCATAATAACTTAATTGGGATTTTATTGGGGAAACCAAAATCCATTGATAAGATAAATATAAGGAATAATCTGAGATTAGAAATCCGGGGAACTTACTTAGTTAAAAGTAGGACAACCGTATTTTGGATCTTCATTAAATCCACATGGATTAATGCTCAGTGTAACTTCGTGAGTATTGGAACTTCCGAATCTGATTTTAGATACAGTGTAATCGAAAGCATAACCAAGCTTAAAATAATCAAAAACATTAAAACTTACTAAAGCCATTGCTGCATCAGTATTTCTATATCCAATTCCTGCTGAGAATTTATTTTTGTAATCGAACATAGCATTAACGTCAATAGCCCAAGGTGTACCTCTTGTAAACTTAAGCATAGTAGAAGGGATGAAAGACCAATCATCAGTTAAATTAAGGTTTAAACCACCAAGTAGTGTTGCATGTCTCGAGAACCTTGTTTCATCAGTACCAATTACTTTTTTTGGTCCACCAATCGTTTGTTGCAATGTTGCACCAGCAAACCATTTTTTGGATTGTAGCATAACTCCTGGAGTAAACTCAGGGAAAATAGTTGCTCTTTGAGAGTTATTTATCGCATCATCATTAAAGTTAATTGCTTCCAATTCGCTTGCGTCAAAACTTATTTGTTCTATCCCAAAAAACATTCCCATGGATAAAAGTGTTTTTTTACTCACTGGTAAATGGTATGCATAAGCAGCTTTTAATTTTGCTCTACTAAATGGTCCGTACGAATCTATTAATACAACAACACCAACTGCGTGTTTGTAACCTAATCCAAATTTATCTTGAGAAAGAGTCGTATTAAAACTACCAAAAGTAGTAACGGGTGCTCCCTCAAAACCACTCCATTGTGTTCTGTGACCAAGAGTTACATCAAAACAATCTTTACTTCCGGCTACAGCAGGATTAAACGCAAATTGATTTAATAAATAATGCGAAAACTGAGGGACTTGTTGTGAAAAAGAACAAAAACCAACAGTAATAAAAATAAGTAGAATAATTTTTTTCATTGCTTAATATATAATGGTCACATAACCAGTCCTAATTCTTTCTGCTTCTGAGTCTATACTTAAACTTACTGTGTAGTAATAAGTAGAAGCAGGTAATTGTTTTCCGTTAAATGTTCCGTCCCATCTTGCCGAAGTTGGGTATCCAATTGTTTTAAAAACAACTTGTCCCCATCTATCAAATACTGTGATTTCTGCTTTAGGATACAAATCAATGAGTTTAATTTCCCAAGTATCATTTACTCCATCAGAATTTGGTGTAAATACGTTAGGAATAAAAACTGAGTCCAAAACATTTACAATTACTTCAGAATAAAAATTACAACCTTCTGGTGAAGTAGCAGTCATGAAATATGTTGTGGTAGATAATGGAGTAGCAGTAGGGTTTTGAATATTAGGATCATTTAAAGTCTCAATAGGAGCCCATGAGTAAGTTACACCTCCAGTTCCAAATAATTTTGTAGAAGCTCCAAAAGGTATATTAGTATATGGTCCAGCATCTACTGTGATATATGGATGAACATTAACTGTTAATATATTAGAAATAGAGAATGGTCCGCAATCACAATTTACAATTGCATTTACAGTAGATCCATCAACAAAATAATCTCTAGAAAAAGGGTCTCCATTTCTTGTTGTAGCTGTATATCCTCCATCTACATACCAATCTACAACTGGATTTGTACAGTTTATGGTGTTAGCGAAAAAATTAACTACATCTTCTGGACAAACTATTGTTGTGCCAGCATCATTAGAAATGACAATTGTAGGAGTTGCTACCATTACGGCAGGCCCTGTTACTTCAATATCAAATCCACATTCACTTACCACATCAGAACCAATTAATACGTAGTATGTTCTTCCAGCTATTAAGCCAGCAGCATTTAAAGTGAAGTCTACAGTAGAGTTAGCAACACAGTTAGAGACAGCTGTGTAAGTAGCCGAGTTACATGGAGTGGTTGCATTATACACAATTCCACTAACTCCATTAAAACCTGCTGTACAATTAATTCCAGATACTGCTATGTTGGCTGCTCCAGCCCCAGTAGTTGTAAATTGAAACCAAACTGTTTTATGCATATCAAAACATGCTGAACCAACAACTGTAGCTCCATCTGAACAGGTAGCACAAACACTTGATGTAGCACCATTAGTTGATCCTGTTTTAGGTTGACTATCACATATTTCAGTGGCAGATCCACAGTCATTGTTAGCTGCTTGAGAAAAACTCAAGTAACTAAGTGAAATGAAAAAAAGTAAAATTAGTTGTTTCATATAAGTATTATAAATCGAGCATATCCATTAAGTGATCGTATCTGTTTTGTAAATCATCAAAATCATCTTTTCTTTGAAATGTATTGATAACAGTATAGTCATATCGATTAAAAGTCTGTAGAATTGCTCCTAATTCAATTTTATTAATTTTAATAGTCACTTCTATTTCTGTTGTGTCATCAGATGAAGTTACATACGAACTTAATATTCTGGCATTATTGCTTTCTACTATTTGTGCAATTTGAGCCAAAGAGTAATCTTTGGAGTTTACACTTAAAACTATTACACCACCTGGTTCTTTTATTGAAGTAG
Source organism: Flavobacteriales bacterium (assembly GCA_018609055.1). Lineage (GTDB taxonomy): Bacteria > Bacteroidota > Bacteroidia > Flavobacteriales_D > CAJJDF01 > CAJJDF01. The sequence continues at coordinate 43,209 of JABAYJ010000004.1, read as the reverse complement.
TGTTGGCAGTTAAAGTCATTAAATGCGATAAAGTAGTAGCTCCTATATAGTTTTCTTTAACATCCAAAATAGGAATTACAGTTAGATTGTTTTCAGACATAATACGCATAACCTCAAAAATATGTTGATATTCGTAAACAAAGATATCTGATAAGTGTATTTTGCTTTCTGCTATAGAAAGTTCCTGAGAATTATTGTCTAATAAATCTTCTTCGGTAATTATTCCAAGATATTTGTTGACAGAAACAACAGGTAAATGGGCTACTTTAAACTCACTCATCCAACGCATTGCCTTTTGGCATGACTCAGATGGTTTAATTGGTGGCAACAAGTCCACTATGAGTTGAGAAGCGATCATTTAATATTAATTATATTTATTGTTAAGGTAATTCCTAAAAATCACGATTACTTTGGCGTAAATCTATAAATTTGAACCTTAATACTTACAAAAATATGACAAAATTAAGTGTAAACGTAAATAAAATTGCAACATTAAGGAACGCACGAGGTACTAACGTTCCCAATTTATTGAATGTTGCTTTAGATATTGAAAAATTTGGTGCCGAAGGTATCACTGTTCATCCTCGTCCAGATGAAAGACATATCACTTATAAGGATGTTTATAAGTTATCGAAATCTATAGATACGGAGTTGAATATTGAAGGATATCCGAATGAAAATTTCATGAAATTGGTACTTGATGTAAAACCACACCAAGTAACTTTAGTCCCGGATCCACCTCACGTGTTAACATCCAATGCAGGTTGGAATGTTTTGGGAAATAAGAGTTTATTGAATGAAGTATTAGGAGAGTTTAAAAAAGCAGGAATAAGAACATCTGTTTTTATGAATCCAAGCGCTAAGGAAGTAGAAGAAATTCAGTATATTGATGTAGATAGAATTGAGCTTTATACTGAGGCTTATGCTTCTGGATTTTCTGATAAGGAAAAAGCAATTTTACCTTTTATTGAGGCAGCAAAAATTGCTACTGAAATGGGAGTTGGATTAAATGCTGGTCATGATTTAAATTTAGATAATTTGGCTTTTTTTAAGCAAAATATAGAGGGTTTATTGGAAGTTTCAATTGGTCATGCATTAATTTCCGATTCGTTATATTATGGTTTAGAGAAAACAGTTGGGATGTATAAAAAGTGTTTAAAATAATTTAGTTTAGTCATATGAAAAAAGTTTTAGGAGTAATTCCATCTAGGTATGAATCTACACGTTTTCCGGGTAAACCATTGGTTGATATTGCAGGAAAATCAATGATACAAAGAGTGTACGAACAATGTGCCAAGGCTAATAGATTAACCAAAATAGTAGTGGCTACTGATGATAAACGAATTTACGATCATGTTCTTGATTTTGGAGGGAACGCCATGATTACTATGGATACACACCAATCTGGAACAGAAAGATGTGGAGAAGTGGTTGAAAAATTTGAAGACAAGGATGAGTTTTTTGATATAGTAGTAAATATTCAGGGAGATGAGCCGTTTATTTCTCCTGATCATATTAATAAAGTGGTTGAGATTCTTTGGAAAGATGATCAAGCAGAGATAGGAACTTTAGCAAAAAAAATAACCACTAAAGAGGAACTTTTTAATGAGAATGTAGTAAAACTCGTGATGACAGAAAATGAGGGAGATGGAGAGCCTAGAGATGCTCTGTATTTTAGTCGTCATCCTATTCCATTTGTAAGAGGAGTAGAAGAGAATAAGTGGTTAGATAAGGCTGATTTTTATAAGCATATTGGTATATATGCATTTAATATGGATGATTTTCACGAAATTATTCAAATTGAATATGCCATGTTGGAGAAAGCTGAGAGCTTAGAGAATTTAAGATGGTTGTCGCATCATTTTACCATTCAAGTGGCAGAAATTGAGGAAGATATAACAGGAATTGATACTCCAGAGGATTTGGAGAAAGTAATGAAAGATTTAAATTAAAATAGGATTGGCTTTTCAATTCTGGATTAATAATTAACTTTGTTTTGATGAGTAAGATTGATAAACATATTGAAGAATTATTGCACAGTCACGATTGTGTAATTGTTCCTGATTTTGGTGGCTTTATAACCAGCAAACAATCAGCTTATTACAATAAATTTACTTCAGTATTTCATCCAGCAACAAAAAAAACGCTTTTTAATAAGCACCTAGTTTTTAATGATGGTTTATTGGCAGCTAAAGTTGCTGAAAAACAAGAATTAAGTATTGAAGAAGCAACTCAATTATTGATTCAATTTAAAGACGATTGTTATTTAAAACTGAATGAGGACGGGAGAGTTGAGGTAGAAAAAGTAGGAGTATTGTTTTTTGATAAAGAAAAGAATATTCAGTTTCGCCAATCTTCAACTAATTTTTTAAATGAATCTTTTGGTTTGTCTCAATTAAAGATTGAAAAAACGCCTGAGAAGGCACTATTAAAAACTGCTATTCAATTAGAAGAAGTTGAACGAGTTACTGTTGTTAAAAAAGATAGAAAACCAGAAAAAGTTGTAATTACAACTGCTAGTAAAGAGCCAAGAAAGAAAAGAAGAGTGGCTAATTTAGTTCCTCTACTTATGGTACCTGTTTTGGCAGGATGTTTTTTTGTGATGAATAAGCATAATGCTTTCGACCAAAAAAATCTGAATTTGGCTACTTTAAATCCTTTTTCTCAAAATAGTGTAACTTACTACCAACCAAGAGAAAATAAAATTGACTTATCTGTTTTAGATACTATTACAATTATCAAAAAGGAACTTGTACAAACTCCTTTAGTTGATAATATAGTAGTAGAAAATTCGGTAGCCTATAATAAAGAATTAATTGATTCAACATATGTAGAGCCTAAAAAAATCATTAATAATGGTGAATATCATTTAATTATAGGATGTTTTAGTGTGAAAGATAACGCAGAGAAATTAGTTCAAAAATGGTCTGATAAAGGCTATGAGTCTAAGATAGTAGATAAAAAAGGACGTCTTTATCGTGTTTCTGTTCAGAGCTTTAACTCCAGGAAAGAAGCTAAAGAAACCTTATCTAAAATTAAGAGCACTTATTTTAAGTCTATCTGGGTTTTAAAGAAGTAAACAACTTATTGTTAAAAACTCTAGTTTTTCTGAAACCTTCCTCTCTTTTGTAGCGTGAACACGCGATACAACAGAGAACGAATTTTTTGAATAAAAAACTATTATTATTATTCCTTTTTGTATCTAATCTTGTTTCTTCACAGTCCAACAAAGTTTTTATTGAAAACAAAGGGCAATGGGATTCAAGGATAGAGTACAACCAAATATTATCTGATGGTAATCTTTTCTTGGAAAAAGATGGTTTTACTTATTCTCTATTCGAAAAATTTTATATTAGACTATTGCATGATGATAAGAACGCTACAGTTCCTTCTGTAATTAAGTCTCATGCTGTTAAGACTAAATTTTTGAATGCGAACAAAGATGTTGTAATCCAAAAATTAGATACCTCTTCTTTTTATTATAATTATTTCATAGGAGATAATAAAAGTAAATGGCAATCCGAAGTAAGATCTACATCTAAAGTTGCTTATCGAGAATTGTATCCAAGTATTGACCACTGTACAACCATATGCTAATACTACTTATAGACTTAATTTTACTGACGGTTTTGGATGTAAAGATTCAACATTGGTAAACGTAAATTTACATCTTGATGGATATGTTGATGCAGGAAGAGACCAGTTAATAAATTTAGGAGAATCAGCCTTTCTTAATGCGACTGGTGATCAAGGAAGCATTATCTGGACTCCAAGTTCTACTTTGTCTTGTGATACTTGTAGAATTACCCAAGCTTTGCCTCAATCTACAACAGAATATGTTATGGAGTTAATTGATACCAATGGATGTGCTGCATTCGATTCTGTAACGATAGAAATTGCTGGTATTATTTGGTTACCAAATACGTTTACACCAAATGGTGATGGAGTAAATGATAAGTTTGGAGCTGTGTATGAAAACATAGTCACTTATCATCTAGAAATCTATAATAGATGGGGTGAATTGATTTTCGAATCTTACGATATCGATAACCATTGGGATGGAACTTACAAAGGAACTTTAAGCCAAATAGATTTTTACGTTTGGAGAGTAACTTACAGTCATCTTACCCAAAAGCAAAAGATTTTAACAGGACATGTGAACTTAGTTAGATAAAATCTGACTTACTCATACTCAACCAAGAAAGGGCAGATTTATGAAGTAAATCCTCTTTTGTTTTTTGTTCCAAATCAAATTCTCTAATTAGTTTCCCAGGTTGTAATTCTCCTAAAGGAAAAGGATAATCAGAACCAAGAGCCACTTTGTTCGAACCTATTAAATCCATAATGTATTTCAAATTTGGTTCGTCATGAACCAAAGAATCTAACCAGAATTTACCTAAATAGTCCTTAGGTGAAACATTATTATCAATCGCACATAAATCTGGGCGAACATCAAACCCGTGTTGTATTCTTGATATTGTAGCTGGGAAAGAACCTCCACCATGGGCAAATGCTACACGCAGATTTGGTAATCTTTCGAATACTCCTCCGAAAATCATAGAGCAAATTGCTAAACTCGTTTCAGCAGGCATTCCTACTAACCAAGGCAACCAATATTTTTCCATTTTGGTTTTAGACATCATGTCCCAAGGGTGAACAAAAACTGCCATATCCATTTCTTCACAAGCCTGAAAAACAGGAAAGAGGTTAGCGTCATTCAGATTCCAATCGTTTACATGAGAACCAATTTCAATTCCTTTAAGTCCTATTTCTTTACACCTTGCAATTTCTTTAATAGCCATTTCTGGAGCTTGCAAAGGAACAGTTCCTAAACCAACAAATCGTTTTGGGTATTTTTCTACAATACCTGCAATGTGGTCGTTCAAAAACATGGATACATCCAAGCAATCTTGAGGTTTAGCCCAATAGGAGAACATAACTGGAACCGTAGATAATACTTGTACATTAATGTGCTGAGCATCACACTCAGTCATACGTGCTTCGGCACTCCAACAATTGTCCTCTATTTCACGAAAAAACTTATCGTCCATCATCATCCTAGCACAACATGGCTTGTGATGATCTAGATGAATAAATCCTCCGTACCCAAATTTCTTTTTAAAATTTGGAATATCCTTTGGCAAGATGTGCGTGTGGATATCAATACTTAATATGTCTTCTGCTTTAATTGCCATACTATATAAATCTTTCGTCAATTTCCATTACGTGACTACACTTGTTGCAAGTCCTCTTTTCTTCAGAAGTATAAAATTCTTTAAACCTTGATTGAAAATCTGTTTCAATATTTTGTTGAGAGAAATAAGTCTCGTGCAATTTTTCATTACAGTTGTCACAAAACCAAAGTAACCCATCTTTCATGTCGGTTCCTTTTCTTACTCGCTCTATTACAAGCCCTATAGAATTAGCAGATCGAACAGGGTTATGAGGGATATTACCTGGCAATAAAAACATTTCTCCCTCTTTTATTGGGTGTTCTATTTTTTCTCCATCAACTTGTATAGTAACAAGGATATCTCCCTCTAGTTGATAAAATAACTCTTCCGTTTCATTAAAATGATAATCCTTTCTAGCGTTTGGACCTCCTACTATCATTACAATGAAATCGCCAGCTTCTACATACAGATTTTTATTCCCAACAGGTGGTTTCAATAAATCTCTGTTATCATCTATCCATTTCTGGAGATTAAAGGGAGCTGCAATTTTCATGATAGTTCTTTTAGTTTTCTGAATTATTAAAAATAAGAAAAATAGGGGAGTTAAGCTAACTGAATTTTAAACAAAGTAATTATTTTGAGGTATAAATATTACAAGTGTTTTTCTAAGTACATAAACTACCAAACAGTCCCGAACATATTTTATATTTGTATAGTAGTAAAAGAAAAGATAAATGGAGATAAAGAGCCAAAATATACATATAATTGGAGCAGGAATAAGCGGATTAATTGCGGCAAGAGTATTGGAGGATAAAGGATTTAGTCCAGTAATTATTGAAGCTACCGACAGAGTAGGAGGAAGAGTAAAAACAGACGTAGTTGAAGATTATCAATTGGATCATGGTTTTCAAGTATTACTTACTTCTTATCCTGCAGCTCAACAGTATTTGGATTATGATTCGCTTGAGTTACAAAGGTGTTTGCCAGGAGCTTCTATTTTTATAAAGGGAAAGCAAAAAGTAATTGGTGATCCATTAAGAGACATGTCTTTATTGTTTTCTACACTTACTTCTGGTATAGGAAACTTTAATGATAAGCTTAAAATTTTGAAACTAAATAGCTATTTAAAAAAGAAAACTATCGAAGCTATTTTTGAAGAAAAGGAACAAACAACTTTAGCTTATCTTCAGAGTTATGGGTTCAGTAAGGAAATGATTTCAGATTTTTTCTCTCCTTTTTTTAGCGGAATATTTTTGGAGACCAATCTAGACACCAGTAGTCGAATGTTTGAGTTTGTTTATAAAATGTTTGGAGAAGGAGATGCAGCAATCCCAAAATCGGGTATTGAAGCGATTCCTATTCAATTAAAACAAAATTTAAAATCCACTACATTTAAATTCAATACCAAAGTAAAATCTTTAAATGGAACGGAAATAGAACTGGAAGATGGAACGGTTTTGAAATCGGATTACACGATTATAGCCACTGAGGCAAGTTCTTTAGTTGCTAATCTAAATAACCAAGCTACTGAATGGAAATCATGCGAAACGCTCTATTTTGAAACTGAAACTAGAGCTATTGCCAAGAAATTAATTGGATTAATTCCAGAAGAAGGTTCACTCATCAATAATATTTTTTACCACACTAGTTTGGAAACTACTTCTGCAGCAAGTAAACAATTATTATCCGTAACGGTAATTGATAGCCAAGGATTGGTGAGTAACCAATTGATTGAGAAAGTACAAGAAGAACTAAAAACCAATTGTAAAATAGATTCTTGCAAATTCATCAAGCAATATTCCATTCCAATGGCTTTGCCTAACTTAACTGATTTGCAATACGAAATGTTACCATCTGAAACTCGTTTGACTGCCACTACATTTTTGGCGGGAGATACGCAATTAAATGGTTCGCTTAATGCTGCAATGATTTCTGGGGAGAGAGCTGCATTGGGAGTAATTGAAGCCATGGAAAATGGAGGAATGCATGTATAAATAATTGGGATAGAAAATTTATACTTAATTTTGAGTCAGAATGAAAACCAACTCTCACATAACTGAAAAGTTCTCGGTAAAACGCATTATCATAGCTGCTCTCAGCTTTATGATGTTGGGAACTGTGCTGGAATTATACTTGCTCAATCATTTCGAAGATTGGCTGCAGTTCATTCCTTTCGTGTGTATTTTTGCTTCGGCCATAATGATGATTGTGTTGATGTTGAAACAATCCGAAATTATTCAAAAACTGTTCGTGTTTTTGATGATTGCAACAGCTATGTGTGGAATGTATGGTATATATTTACATCTCAGTGTCAATTTTCAGTTCGAACAAGAAATGACTCCCAGTCATAGCAATTGGGATTTATTTGTAGAAAGCCTTTCAGGAGCAATACCAACCCTGGCGCCTGGTAGTTTAATTGTGTTAGCATTAATAGGATATTCGTATATAAAACTCATAAAACAAAATCAATGAAAATTAATTTTTTAAACTCAATACTAGCAGTTGCAGTATGTTCCTTTACATTAGTAAGTTGTGAATCAGAAACTAAAGAAGTAACAACAGAACCAACAACAACTGAAGTAGAAACTCCAGAAGTAGTTACAGTTGAAAACACAACTGTTTACAATGCCAACTTAGCCTCACAGGATGAATTATCTCTTACTGGGATTACTGATGATTTAGTAGCCAAAGTAATGGCAAACCGTCCGTTTGTTTCAATGAATGAGTTGGATGCTTTATTAACTGAAGAGGTTAATAAAGAAGAATTATACAAACACTTATTTGTTCCATTTAACCTGAACACAACTGCCGAAGCAGATTTTAAAATGATACCGGGAGTGGGAGATAAAATGGCTCATGAGTTCGAGGAATACAGACCGTACAAAAGCATCAAACAGTTCAGAAAAGAAATTGGTAAATATGTAGATGAAGCAGAAGTAACTCGTTACGAAAGCTACGTATTTGTTCCTGTAGAATTGAACACTGCAACTGAAGAAGACATAAAAGCTTTACCTGGTGTAGGAGATAAAATGGCTCACGAATTTGACGAATACAGACCTTATTCCAACATAAAACAATTTAGTAAAGAGATTGGTAAATATGTAGATGACAATGAATTGAAAAGACTGATGAGATTGGTTTATTTGAAGAAATAACACCATTTATTTTCAATAACTAAAAGTTTTTAATTTACTTTTTCACCAAATTAAAAAGAGTGATTAGTAAACTGATGGCCCCCAAAACCAAAGGAAGAATAACAAACCCCTTGAATAAGGGCAAACCGCCAGTTCCTGCATTTGGTATATAAATTGAAAAAATCACTATGGAAATCACAAAAGACACATAGTGCAGTATAGAGGATTTTGCCTCAGGTTTCATTATTTTTTTTAAGGAGGTAACTGTTAAGAATATTTGGTTAATTACAAGTATAACCACTGCAACAAGAGCAAGAATGATACTTTCGTCAGAAATTCCTTTGCCAGCTTCCGCAGAAGCACAAAATGATGTTAGAAATAAGAATATCCCTAGTAGAGTAGTTGTTTTTAAAGTATAAGAGGCTTTATTCATGGAGAGTTATTTATCTAATTCAAAAACAATATTTCTTTGCGTATTTTTCTTGTACTGATTCTTAGGAGTAAGTTCACTTTTGGTATATGGTCGGTAGTTTTGAGTACTTGGATCTAGCATGCATTTTACTTGATAATCCACCATTTTTTCAAAAGGAAGCAGGAAATCTTTCGTATCGCAATGTTCTAAATTTCCTTCTTTAAGTAGATTAAGTACTGTGTAAACCGACTCAATAGTACTAAGGCAAAGTGGAGCTGGTTGTTGTTTGAAAAGAAATTTTGATACGATTTCATTATCAAAACTCACTCTTTTTAGTTCTTGCAGATTTTTGCTCATTTTAAGCATTTTGCGAGCACAAGGCCAAGTGCCATCCAGAATAAAAATATGTGGATTTTCACCCATAAATGGAATAAACTCTGAACTACTTCTTACTGATAAATTGAAATTATCTTCCCCAGGATACAATAAAAACGAACGGCTGTTTTCATTCCCCAGTATTTCATTTACCCGTTTGTTATTGATAAAATCTACACCCACTATAATTTCGGAATTCTCAAGTTGAAGCTGAGTCATTCGTCCTGTTCCATTTCTTTCTTTTTTGTACTCTTTGGGGTGCATTAAAATAACAAAACGAGTCTTGGTTTGGACACGGTTTATGTAGTTACAAATACAGGAAGGCAGAGGCCTCACGCAGGTATAACATTTTGTTCTTGGATTATTTATTTCTGGTTGCAAAGCGAGTGTTTTTTTCTTGGATTACTCTGAACGGTTGGCGCTAAACTGCGTTTTAATGTAGTTTAGGTTTTGTTATGGATATTAATTAATCTGTTAAAAAGAAAATCCCCAACTAACATAAAGGGCTTCTGGCCACCCCACACCAGTTCTGAAAATAAAATGACTTTGAGGTTTCTGACTCCTATAGCCTAATGCAAAAGAAGGGTTTAGTCCAAGGTCTGTGAAATAGACGGCTCCAACTTTAGCTTCTAAATGATGTTTTCCATTACCAGTTAGAATGCCATAGCGTCCCATATAAAAAGAACCTCCGCCACCCCAATGCGTTTCAAGGCCAAACCCAACATCAGTAATGGAAGATATTTTTGGTCCGAACAATTTTCCTTGAAACATTCTTTCATAGTAAATTGAAGCGGGTAAATAAAACATAAGGATACCACCAGGTCCGATACTAATATTTAATGAATTATTATACATCTTTTTTGAATCTATTTTCACATCCTGTGCATACATAGAGTGTGAAATAAAAATTAATAAAAAGACTAAGCCTTTATGTATAAAATTCTTTGTTGTGATTTTCATATTTAGTTAAAATTATAACGGATATTATCAGAAACGCACCATATAAATATACGATAAGTTTCGGTTATTCCTTTTTCTCAAACACTCTAATTTCTGTAGAATGAAACATACCAAGTTTTATATAAGAGATTAAACTAAAGCTAAACAAATCTAATTATCAAAAAACTAAGCCTTAATTTGTCCGTCTGACTATTGCTTTATAAATTTCTTTATTTATAATTTTTGAAAGTTACAAGACTATTTGTTTAATGAATTAATTGGCAGGTAATTATTGAACAACCAACTTCTCAAACTCAACCTTCCCAGATTCCAATTCAATCCTCACCAAATAAATTCCTTTTTCTAACTTAGAAGAAGAAAAAGAAGAGCTATTTTCAATAGCTTTACACAATTTCCCTTGTGTGTCAAAAATAAGGACTTTAGTTATTTTACTGGAGCTTTCAATGGTAATTTGTTGGTTGTCAGAGGCAGGGTTTGGGTAAATTTTGATTTGGTTCTCGGCAACTTCTTGTTCGGTTACTCCCACAGTTGGGCAATTAAACGTAAACCCATAATGAATGGTCATAAACCTAAGAATGGAATTGGCTAAATCATTCGAGTATTTGGATCTATTGGAGTTATACACCATAAATTTCCAATACGATTCTAGGTGAGTCGCATCAATTGTTCCTGAGCTTCTTGAGCCATAACGCCAAGTGTTTTGTCCAGCATAAAAGAAAGTAGCTGTATCTGGTGGCGAAGGGTGAGAAGGACTTGGAGCAGATTTCCATCCCAAAGAATCGAGCATTCCGCCCAAGCTAGTTGAACCTTTCAAAACTTCAAGGAAATTAGCTCCTCCCGTGGTACACAGGTGTTTAATGGTAGAATTATTCACTTTGGTATTTATAACCGAATCGGATAGTTTTAATACAGATTTAGAGATTCCTAAACCAACCATATTCCAATGTTCTGCAGTTCCGTTTCCGTGTAATTCAAAATAATGTCCTTTTCCAAAATCAGCCGTTACCTTATCGTGAGCCACTTGAATAAATGCATGAAACTGATTCAAAGCATTAAGTGCATTTGCGTTTGTTCCAGCAGAAGTAGCAGAGTCTGAAGCTGAATGAACGGGGTTAAGTTTATTAGCCCTAAGGTGATTAATAATAACATGAGGGAGACAACCACCAGCTTTAAAATGTAGCGAGTCTCTCATAAATAGCGCCAAATCCATAGTTCCATTGTCGCTTCCTCGGGTATTAATATCTGGCAAAGAGGTAGGTTGTAAATTCCCTGCGTGTGGAGCCACAATAATTATAGGCATATTTCCAGGAATGTATTCTATCCAACTACTATCTCCATAATAAGAAACTCCCACTGTGTATTGAGCTTTGATGCTGGTAACCAACAAAATCAATAAGGCAATAAGTAGGATTTTTTTTTTCATAAATTATAGTTTAGCTCCCAAATAACTTCCTTCCTTAATCGCTCTTTGCGCATCAATTTTCTTGGCTAGTTTTCCTCCACCAATTAAGTGAGGTGTTTTACCTAAAGTTACTAATTCTTCGTTTAGTTGGTTTACGCTTACTTGTCCGGCACAAATGATAATGGTATCGGCTTCAATAAATTGCGCTTGCTCTTTTATGGTTATGTGAATTCCTTTTTCGTCTATTTGGTTGTACGAAACTCCTTTGAGCATGGTTACTTTTTTCATCTTTAGCGATTGTCTGTGAATCCAACCTGTAGTTTTTCCTAGGTCTTTTCCTACTTTGGTTTCGCTTCTTTGAAGCATAGTAATTTGCCTTGGAGATGGGTGAGGAGCAGGTTTTACCAATCCACCTCTTGTAGAATTCGTTTTGTCAATTCCCCATTCTTTCAAAAATAAGTCTTTGTTTAAGGAAGGTGATTCTCCTTCGTGAGACAGTAACTCAGCCACATCAAATCCAATTCCTCCAGCACCTATAATTACTACTTTATTGCCAACTGGTTTGTTGTGTTTTAGCACATCTTCATAATCCAGAATGGTGTTTTTCTCCATTCCTTCCATTTTTATTTGTCTTGGTTTTATTCCTGTAGAAATAATTACTTCCTCAAACTCCTGTAATTCTTCGGCAGTAGCTTTGTGGTTTAGTTTTAGATTTACTCCATGCAGTTCAATTTGTTTATTGAAATAACGCAAAGTCTCGTAAAACTCTTCTTTCCCAGGAATTAGTTTGGCAATGTTAAATTGTCCGCCAATCTCTTTTTGCGCTTCAAATAAAGTAACTTGATGTCCTCTTTGGGCAGCAACCGTAGCAGCTGAAAGTCCAGCAGGTCCAGCACCCACAACAGCAATTTTCTTAACTGATGAAGTAGGAGTGTAGTTCAATATGGTTTCATGGCAAGCTCTTGGGTTCACCAAGCAACTTGCAGTCTTTTGTTTAAACACATGATCCAAACACGCTTGGTTACAACCAATGCAGGTGTTTATTTCATCTTCTCGGCCTTCTTTGGCTTTCTTTATTAATTCGGGATCAGCTAAAAATGGACGTGCCATAGAAACCAAATGAGCTTGACCGCTTGCCAAAATTTCTTCGGCTTTGTCGGGCATGTTTATTCGGTTGGTCGTTACTAACGGAATAGAAATTTCTTTCATCATTCGCTCGGTTACCCATGTAAATCCACCACGAGGAACCATAGTAGCAATTGTTGGTACACGTGCTTCGTGCCAACCAATTCCAGTGTTTATTATAGTTGCTCCTGCTTTTTCAATTTCTTTGGCGAATAGAACTGTTTCTTCCCAAGTATTTCCTTCCTCCACCAAATCCAGCATAGAAAGCCTAAAAATCAGAATGAAATTTTCGCCTACAGCTTCTCTCGTTCTTCGTATAATCTCTAATGGGAATTGAATTCTGTTTTCAAAACTTCCTCCCCATTTATCTGTTCGTTTATTCGTTTTGGCGGATACAAATTCGTTAATCAAATACCCTTCAGAGCCCATAATTTCTACTCCATCATACTTGGCAAACTGAGCCAGTTTTGCAGCTCTCACAAAATGCCTGACAGTTCTGTTTACTCCGTAGCTTGTTAGTTTCCATGGCTTAAAAGGACTAATTGGCGATTTTATTGCACTTGGTGCTACAGCAAGCGGATGATAACCATATCGCCCTGAATGCAAAATTTGCATACAGATTTTACCGTCTGCTTTGTGTACAGCTTTGGTTATTTTTTTATGCTTTCTGGCTTCTAACTTGTTGGTTATTTTACTGGTAAATGGAGCAGTCCAACCTTGTCGGTTTGGAGCAATTCCTCCAGTAACCATCAATCCTACATCACCTTTTGCTCTTTCGGCAAAATAAGCGGCCATTCGGTCGTATCCATTTTTTTCTTCTTCTAATCCAGTGTGCATACTCCCCATAATTACTCTATTTTTGAGGGTAGTAAAACCCAAATCGAGTGGCTGAAATAAATGTGGGTATTTGGAAGCTGACATACTTTAGTATCTTTGTTTGATTGAATTACTAATTTACATTAATTCTTACTTTTTAGACTATAAAAAGAGGATAAGTAACTCTTAAAAAAACGAATAGCAGCATGAAAAAAGACAATAAAGTATTTGTAATTTTTATCCTAATCATCCTAGTTTATGGATTGATGCATTATTTTGATGGAATAGGGAAGTTTGTTTTCTCTCAACAATACTCAGATTTTGGATTGGGAATAGTTGCTTTGGCTTTATTTTTTCATAAAAAATTCACAAAATATTCATTCCTCTTAATCACACTTGGGTTCAGTTTATTCTATTTATTGGCATCCACCAAAGGATTCGATTTAATCGATAAATCTGCTTTTGTACTCCTTAAAAACATGTCGTTAATAGCATTTGCATTAATGGCACTATGGGATTTAAACAAAGGAAGATACAAATCGCTTAAATGGGAATTGGGCTTGTTATCACTACTTATTATTGGTTTTTTTGCTTTAAGAATTGCTGATTTTGATTGGGCAATGTCTAAAGATTATTCTTTTTACAAGAATGCAATAGGTTTTGTTTTGGTAGCATGGATTCTTAAGAGAAATGTATCAAAATCATCATTCACCACTCCATTAAAACGAGTTGTTATCGTAATTGGATTGTCTTTCTTTATTGAATTAATGAGCTATTTGGTAAGACTTTAATCTTCCTCAGGCATTTCATAAAAAGAGAAACTAAGGTTTCCGTAGTTTCTTGTTTCTACAAAATACTCATTGTCTACAGGTACAATGTGTTTGTGGTGTTCGTATATCAACATTCCTCCAGGGAGTAATAATTCTTTTTCAAAAATTAGGTTTGGGATTTCAAATCCAGTTTCCATATTGTATGGAGGGTCGGCAAAAATCATGTTGAACTTTCGGGTACATGTTTTTAAATATTTAAAAACATCTAACTGTATTGTGTGAATGTAATTTCCAAGTTCTAGGTCTTCCACCATTTTATTAATGAACCTAACGTGAATTCTATCTTTTTCTACCACAGTAATGTCTTCTGCTCCTCTAGAGGCAAACTCCAGAGAGATACTTCCGATTCCTGCAAATAAATCAAGCACAACTAAATCATCAATATGATAATTGTTGTTTAGTATGTTGAATAAAGCTTCTTTGGCAAAATCCGTAGTAGGACGAGCTGTTATGCTTTTTGGTGCTTTGAATCTTTTTGATTTAAATTTCCCTCCTATTATACGCATTGAAATTGTTTGTGAAGTGTGTAATATTGATGAGTAGAAAGAACATTAGCTTGGCTTGTTTCTATCTCATTAAAGATAGTATTTTCTTCTGGAAGAAACTGTCTCCAAAAGGATAGAATGTCTCCCTCTTTTTTCACATTACCAGAAATACTGATTCGTTCTTTTTGTAAATCAAGTCCAAGTTTTTCTGCAACTAGTCCCAAATAATACATCCCTTCTTCTGGACTTTCGAATTGATACTGGTTGTAAAATACTAATTTATTCTCCTTTATTTCAGTGATTTGAAACGAACTAGAGTCATTAAAGTTTACATGCAACCCATTTGATAAAGACTGAATAAGAACAGTAGCCTGATGCATGAATTGTACTTGAGGAAACTGCTTGGTAATTATCTGAAGATTCTCTTTAGAAATTCCAAAACCAACAATTAGTTCTTTGTTTTCTATTTCGGTAAAATAAGGAGCTGTGTCCTCTTTTAAACCAACATTAAAATCTAAGAAAGTAGGTAGTTCACTCTCACTAAAAATTGCTCTAGGAATAAGTGAAAACAAGTCATTTACAATAGCACAGCTAACCGAATTAGGGTTTGCGACACTTACTATTTCACTTTTATTGAAAGCATCTGTAAGATTGCTAGTTAAGTGAATAGTTTGACGAGCTGTTGTACTATTAGTTTGCTTATCAGTTAGCAATAAATGCAACTCATTAGCGCTAAGCTCTAGCGATAAATGAAAGTTGGAGTAATTAGTTACTTCATCTTGTTGCATGTCGAAAAAAACTACCATGATAGTGAAGTGCTAAATTAATTTTTACCTTGAGTTTCTACTCAGGGATTATTTCCAGTTAGATTTAGTATTTACCTCAATTAAACTCCCAATTTGGAAAGTATCTTTGATGTTGGCAGGGTCTTGAGGTCCGTAAGGTGGTATAGCTTGGAATAATACATTAAATGCAGAATCAGCTGCAACAGCTTTCACTGTAAAGTCTTTAGTTGTATTATCAAGTTGTCTCATTTGATTTAGTTTGTCTAATTCAAAATCATACAGTCTTTTGTCATCTTTTTCTTTACTAAAGGTGTAATCGGCAACAGGAACCATTTTATAAATTCTTGTAATTAATCCTAATTTGATAGCTTCTTCTTCAGAGATAACTGCTTTAGGATATTTGTAACCTAATTGTCTTCCTTCAGCAACAGTCATTCTTCTTGATGGAATATCTCCAATTGCTTTGTCCAACACTTTAATCGAATCAGATTTAGCAAAAGTTGTTAATTCCTCAAAAGATGTAGCAAGTTTTCTGTTTTTTCTTTCGTAAGCATCTTGTAATTTTTGAATATCACTCAATCCTTGTTTCGCTAAATTTTCTGACTCTTCAATTTTTCTTAATTGAATTACAGTGTTTTGAACTGTACTAATGTTTAGATAGATAAAAATTACTGCTCCAAGTAAAAATATTAAAGAAGAAATTAAAGTAATTGCTTTTCCAATTTTTTTCTCCATAATGAAATACAAAGAAATAGCTCCTAAGAAAAGTAAGATGATAGCTGCAAAAGTAAAGTTGCTACTTTGAGCAAGGTTAGCTTGCGAACCTCCTTTGGACATCCCAACTATTAAAAAGGTTATACCTGCTATAATAAGCAAAATCGAGAAAAGATATTTTCTTACGAATAACCAAAATTTTTCAAAATAATCCATAGAGTTTTATGTTTAGTGACTTTCTAACCTGAACAAAATTAAAAATTTTTTTCATTGAACAAATTAAATTTAGACATATTATCCTTTATTCGCCTATTATTTAATAATTAAATTATTTTGGGGTAATTTAGGACAGTAAACGGGAAAATAATTATGAAAATAGACCAATTTAAGGAACTGATTAGCCAAAAGTTTTCTTACCCATTTACCAAAGACCAAGAACAGTTACTTGCTAGCCTCCATAAATTTTTGGAATCCACTACGGACAAAAAGTTATTTGTGATGAATGGGTACGCAGGAACAGGGAAAACTTCCTTGGTTTCGGCACTGACCCAAATTTTAGGAAAATTTAATTATAAAACTGTGCTTTTAGCTCCCACAGGTAGAGCTGCTAAAGTTATTTCTGGTTACTCCAAAAGAAGAGCTTTCACGATTCATAAAATGATTTACATCTACAAGCATGTGAACGGAAGAAGTATGTTTGTGTTAAAGAAAAACACGCTTACTAATACTTTGTTTATTGTGGATGAGGCTTCAATGATTGGCGATAACTCCTACATGGATAAAAAATCATTGTTGGATGATTTGATGGAATACGTGTACGAAGGAAAAAAATGTAGCGTTATTTTTGTAGGTGACACAGCTCAGCTTCCTCCAGTTGGTGAAGAAATGAGTAGAGCTTTGGATCCAAAATTTTTGGAGTCTACTTTTTATGCCGAAGTGTTTCATTACCGATTAACGGAAGTTGTGAGGCAAACCAAAGAGTCTGGTATTTTGTTTAATGCTACCAAAATTAGAAATAAAATTACCGACAAGGAATTACTTCCTTTGGTTTCTAACCAGCAGTTTAGTGATGTGGTGCGAGTTGTTGGTAACGATTTACAAGATGAACTAGAAAGTTCCTATTCGGGAAAAGGAGTGGAGAATTGCATTGTGTTGTGCCGAAGTAATAAAAGAGCTAATATGTTCAATCAGCATATTAGAGCAAGGATATTATATAAAGAAGAAGAAATTGACGCAGGAGATTTAATGATGGTGGTGAAAAACAATTACCATTGGTTATCCGATAAATCAAAAGCAGGTTTTATTGCCAATGGAGATATTATTGAACTCCTACGAATTACAAGAACCGAAGAATTGTACGGATTTAAATTTGCCACAGCCGAAGTTCAGCTAATTGATTACCCAGACGAAGAGCCTTTTGAAGTAAAACTAATGTTGGATGCAATTATGGTAGAATCGACTAGTTTGCCAAGAGAAGAGCTCAAAAAGTTGTTTTACGCCATTGACGAAGAATATTTAGAAGAGTTTCCAGGTCGTAAAGAACGAATGGAAAAGGTATTGAAGGATCCTTACTTTAATGCGTTACAAGTTAAGTTTTCGTATGCCGTAACTTGCCATAAATCTCAAGGTGGACAATGGGACACAGTTTTTATCGACCAAGGTTATTTAACCAAAGAAATGGTAAATGTAGAATACTTAAGATGGTTGTACACAGCTTTTACAAGAGCTCAATCTAAATTGTATTTGGCTAATTTTAATGACATGTTTTTTGAGGAGGAAGTGATTACTTCTTAAGTATTAATTTTTGTGTAGCAATCTCATAGTCTGTTTCAATGGTTAGGAAATAGATACCTCCATTTGCAATTTCTTCAATTCGTTTTTCTAATGTATGTTCTCCTTTTTCCAAGCTTTTAAAATTATTTATTTCAATAATTTTTCCATTCAAGTCTGTCAGTTTTAATTTTACACTTGAGCGTTTTTTTAAGTTAAATGTCACTTTAAAGTCCCCTTTGTTTGGGTTAGGAAATACTTTTAGTTTTAAATTGCTTACACTGTGAGAGTTTAATTCGTGGACTCCGTAAGTTTGTCCTTTGATTAAGTAAACTTCAAAAATTTGGCTACTTGCTGAACTTTGAGTGCCAGTATTCGTAAAAAAAATATTGGCTCCAGTGCTACTAATTCCTCCGTAAATATATCCCACAAGTGTAGAATCTTGGGATAAACTATCTATTTTTATTACTCCATTATGATATCTGGGTATATTAAGATTTGGTATAAACTCTGAGCCAGCTCCAAGTAGTGAAGGCATTTCAATAGGTAGTTTGTATTCAGCCATTATACCATTAGCATCTCTTGAAACCCTTGCAATTGTTTTTACAAAAGGCACATTGTTATCTTGAACCAAGGTTCCAGCATTATCGTAATATTGAGCAATTCCTCCAAAAAAAACAGTGTTCATTTCGTTATAATAACTTGAGTATATTGGGAAATTTGCACAATGATAATGGTTGTAATATTGACTGAAAGAGTTGTTTGCATTGTAACCAGAGCTATCAATATTTACACAGTTTAAAAATGGAAGATTAGCATTTTTTTGGAATACTCCTGAAAATGCAGTTAAGCCTTCTTCTCCGTTTGGCATTATTTGGGGAGTTACATTATAATCTCTTCTGTGAAGTTCAACAGTATCAGTAATAGCAGCAAAATGATTTATAGTGATTGCAGTTCCATTATCCGATAATGTAAATTTTCTTATTTGGTTGGTGTATTCTTGTGTGAATCCTGGTCCATGTGTTGGTCCCATAGGATTATATCTACCAATAAATTTTTGTCCACCAACTAAATAGTGAGTATTGTAGATTTTTTCTAATCTGCCACCTGTTACTTGAAATTTAGTGTCTGTAATTTGTCTAAAATTCGAAATGAAACTAGTTCCGTTTATTACAGCATTAATTGTTGATGGAACATCAATTGCTGTTAAGTTTGGGAACGTAGTATGGTCATTTAGAGTTCCGCTATATCCGTATCCTCCTAGAATATATAAATAGTTTTCTTCTTGAAAAAACTGTGCATTTGTTGATTTAATTTGTTCTTGAATAGCTGTTGGTAAAGAAGAAATAGAAGCTGTCCATCTTTGTTTAGTGACTGGGTCCACTACAATTAATTGAGTATTATGTCCAGCAACATCAAAAGCGGCAAAGGGTTGTCTTTGGTGTAATCCGTCTAATCTTCCTCCAAGTATTAACCATTTTCCGTTATGTTGACCAAAAGCAAAAGATTGCAATCCTCCTAAGTTGGGAATATTAATAGGTTCTACAGCAATGCTAAATGGTGAGTTTTGACCAAAGGATAATGAGCCGAATATAAATAACGAGATGCTAGATAACTTTAATTTTTTAAAATTCATTGGATGTATTTTATTAAAGATAATATCTCATTCTAAATTTTGATGTAACAAATGTTACAGTTTAGATTATTGGTGTTAGCTTAAATACTCAGTAACATTTTTCTTAATCCTGTTCACCAAATCAGAGTTATCTGCTTTCACAAAGGTCTCTCCCGTAATCTTTTCGTATAGCTCTGTGTATCTTTCTGTTACAGTATTTACAAATGAATCAGGAATGTGAGGAATAGTTTGTCCTTCCAATCCTTGAAATCCATTTTCTATTAACCATTCACGAACAAACTCTTTAGATAATTGCTTTTGTTGTTCGTCTTTATCTTGCCTTTCTTGGTAGCCCTCTGCATAAAAGAAACGCGAAGAATCAGGAGTGTGAATTTCATCAATTAGGTAAATTGTTCCATCCGCTTTTCCAAATTCATATTTAGTATCTACTAAAATTAAATCTTGCTTAGCCGCAATTTCAGTTCCTCTTTGGAATAATGCTCTGGTATAGCTTTCTAACTTCTCGTAATCTTCTTTACTCACAATTCCTTGAGCTATTATGTTCTCTCTAGAGATGTCTTCGTCATGGTCTCCGTCTTCTGCTTTAGTTGCAGGAGTAATAATTGGCTCAGGAAATTTATCGTTTTGTTTCATGCCATCAGGCATGGCAACTCCACAGATTATTCTTTTTCCAGCTTTGTATTCTCTCCAGGCGTGCCCAGCTAAGTATCCTCTAATTACCATTTCTACCATAAATGGTTTGCAAAATTTACCAACTGCTACATTTGGATCTGGAGTTGCCTCAAGCCAATTTGGTACAATATCTTTAGTCTCATTTAGGAATTTAGCTGCAATTGCAGTTAATATTTGCCCTTTAAATGGAATTCCTTTTGGTAACACAGCATCAAAAGCTGAGATCCTATCCGAAGCTATTAACACAATTTTCTCGTTATTGATGTTGTACACATCTCTTACTTTTCCTTTGTAAATGGCAGTTTGGCCTGGGAAATTGTAATCAGTTGCAGTTAAAGTAGATTCCATAATTATAAAAAGTAGGTGTAATAAAAAAGCGTCCTTGTTGGAGGACGCTTCAAAAATAAGTATTTAATCTAAGGTGGAGGTTTAATCCAAAAAGATGTTTTTAACTGTTTTCAGAATATTGTTAATACCTAAACAGATTGTTTCCATTTCACCAACTTATCATAGTTTTCTTTTGTGATAAATTGCTTGTCTAAAGCAGTGTCAACTAACACGTCAAAATCACAAAGAGAATAATAAGAACAAACATCCTTAAAGTTGTCTTCGGCTTTTTTGAAGCCGTAATCCATTATTGAAATAACACCTTTAACTTGGTTTCCGTTTTCTTTCACTGCGTTTACAGCTTTTATAGAACTTCCTCCAGTTGATATTAAATCTTCAATTAGTACAACAGTTCTCCCTTTTTCCATCACTCCTTCAATCATGTTTTGTAATCCATGACCTTTTGCTTGAGAACGAACATATGCAAATGGCATATCTAATTCTTGAGCAACTAAAGCTCCGTGTGCAATACCTCCTGTAGCTACTCCTGCAATAATATCAGGTTTTCCGTAAGCCTCTATAGTTAGTTCAGCTAGTTGCTGTCTAATATAGGTTCTAACTACTGGATAAGATAGAATAGTTCGGTTGTCGCAATATATAGGCGACTTAATTCCAGAAGCCCACGTGAATGGCTCTTCTACATTTAATTTAATAGCTTTTATTTGTAATAAATATTCTGCTACCTTTGAGGCTGTATTTTTGTCTAAAATCATAATAGGTCGCAAATGTATAAAGTTTTTATAAATGAAAGGGTATTTTTCTTATGTTTCGGTCTAAAAAAGTCATTTTTTGATAAAAAATTTTCTTTTACAACATGTTACACTCTCCAAGAGTTTGATTTAATTCTTAATTCTAACGAAAAAGAAGTGGCTAATATTGTCAATTTTCCTACGTTAAAAGTGCTCAATAAACTTCTCGAAAAACGATTTCGAATTGTAGAAGCTGGAGGAGGACTTGTTGTGAATGAAAAAGATGAAGTTTTATTTATTTTCAGAAAAGGAAAATGGGATATACCTAAAGGAAAATTGGAGAAGAGAGAGAAAATTAAACACGGAGCTATTCGCGAAGTTGAAGAAGAGTGTGGAATAACTGATCCTAAAATAAGAGAAGACCTAATAACTACTTTCCATAAATTCAGAAACAAAGGAAAAGATTGTATCAAAAAAACATATTGGTACATTATGGATTATGATAAAGATGAAGAGCTTATTCCTCAAACTGAAGAGAGTATCACAAAAGTGAAATGGATTCACCCAGATAAGTTCGATAAAGTATTTAAAAATACTTTTCCCTCAATTAAAGATGTACTCGAAGCCTATTTATTAAGAATAAAATAAAAAAAGCCTGAAAGAATTTTCTTTCAGGCTTTTTTAGTTTTAAATATTTGTGACTAGCGTCTTCTTCCATTTCCTCCTCTTGGAGGGTTAGCTGGACCTTGAGTTGATACAAAAATCATCAATTTTCTTTGGTTACTTATGAAAGTAATTTGGTCTCTAACTAAAAAGTAGTTTTGCTTATCTACAGTGTTTCTGTATGCTTCTTGAGCAAATTTCAATTTGTAAGAATCAAAACTCATTAGGCTAACTAGCTCTGCAACTTGTCTTGAGTTAAAGTTTCCAGTTCGAGCAACAAAAGTTAATATTTCTAATTTATCTCTATCAAAACTTTCGTTTTGTACAGAGAATCTAAGTTGCTCAAATGCTCTTTGGTTCATTCCAAACGCTCTTCCTCCATTAGGGTGGTTAGCTCGTTTTGGTCTAATACTATGTACAAACAAGTTTCTTTGAGCCAATTCACTTTTGATAATTGAGTTTCTTGGTACGTTTAGGTTTCCTTCATAGATTAACCTGTCCTGAAAATTACGAGGATTTCTTCTTGATCCCTGGAAACTACGTTTGTAAATTCTAATTCCATTTTTCCCAAATCTCAAATTATCTATTCTGATATCATTTTGAGTTTCGTAAACATTCCCATCATCAAATTCTATGATGTATGTTTTAGAAGGGTGTTCCATCACATCAATAAATAATGTGCTTGAGTTGCTAAAAGCTTTTCCGGTTACTAACAGAAAAGTAAGTAGGGCTGTAAGTAATATTTTCGTTTTCATGGCTTTAGATTTATTCCTCAATAAGAGGAGTTTAATATTGGTAATGTAATTTCAATTTTCGTGCCAAAAAACTATTTAGCTCTATGGATTCATATTATAATTACTATCTTTACTATGTTATAAAAAAAGAAAAATTTGTTGCTCAACTACCGCTTATTTAGCAAAATATATATAGCTTTATTTCTACTCATTGTTATTGTTTTAACTGGAGTGGTGGGGTATATGATTATTGAGGGGATGAGCTTTTTTGATGCTTTTTATATGACTATTATTACGGTTTCTACCGTAGGTTTTAATGAGGTCGGTACACTTTCATCTTATGGTAAATTATTTACTATTGTTCTCATAATTATGAGCTTTGGTACTTTTGCTTATGCTTTGTCGTCCATCTCAAAATATTTACTGGAAGGGGAATATCGAATTTATTTTAAAGATTTTCAAATGAATAAAGAAGTAGAAAAATTAGATAAGCATGTTATTGTATGCGGATACGGAAGAGTAGGAACTCAAGCTGTAAGTGAATTAAAAGCTCACGATAAGGAATATGTAATTATTGAACAAAGTCCAGATTTGTTAGATGTTTTTAGAGCAAATAAAGAACATCTTTTTTTGGAGGGAAATGCTACTTCTGATGATGTGTTACTGAAAGCTCAAATAAAGAATGCTCATTCACTTATAACTACTTTGCCTTCTGATGCTGATAATTTATTTGTGGTGTTATCTGCAAGGGAGTTAAATCCTAATTTAAAGATAATTAGTCGTGCATCTCAAGGTTCATCTGTAAGGAAACTTAAAATTGCAGGAGCTAGTAATGTAATTATGCCCGATTCACTAGGAGGAGCTCACATGGCATCATTGGTAATTACTCCTGATGTAATTGAGTTTTTGGATCACATTACCATACAGGGACAATCTAAAGTAAATTTGGAGGAAATATCTTTTGATAATATTCCATCCGAATACAAGAACAAAACAATATCGAGTATATCACAAGATTTTAATACGGGATGTAATATTGTTGGGTACAAAACTCCAGAAGGAGAATTTATTGTGAATCCTAAACCAGATGTTTTACTGGTGCCTGGTTCTAAATTATTTGTGCTTGGTAACCCTGATCAAATAGGAGAAATTAATAAAATATTTGGAATAACTCATGGATAAAAAAACCATATTAGTTACTGGTTCTAATGGTTTGTTAGGGCAGAAAATCGTTAATCAATTAAAAGAAAGAGAAGATGTTCATTTAATTGCAACTTCCAAAGGTGAAAACAGAAGGCTAGTTAAAGATTTTAACTACGAATCATTAGATATTACTTCTGAAAAAGAAGTAGAAAAAATTATTGCTAAGCATAATCCAGATGTTGTAATTAATACTGCAGCAATGACTAATGTTGATGCCTGTGAAGATCATCAAGAAGAATGTTGGGACATTAATGTGAAGGCTGTAGATTATCTTTTGCAATCATCTAAAAAACATAACTCACATTTCATTCACTTATCTACTGATTTTGTATTTGATGGAGAAAACGGGCCTTATATCGAAACTGATAAGCCAAATCCATTGAGTTATTATGCCAAGTCTAAACTAGCATCCGAAGAGTTAATTGAACAAAGTGGATATGAAAAAACTGCTGTAGCAAGAACTATTATAGTTTTTGGAACGGGAGATAACCTGAGTAGAGGAAACTTAATTATGTGGGCAAAAGGCGCATTGGAAAAACAATCGCCAATAAATGTAGTTGATGATCAGTATAGAGCTCCAACACTTGCAGAAGACTTAGCTAAAGGTTGTATTGCAATTGCTGATAAAGATGCAAATGGAATTTTTCATCTTTCAGGACCAGAAACTATGAGTATTCTGGAAATTGTGAAGCGAATTGGTAAACATTATAATTTATCGACTGATTGTGTAACACCAATAAAAACGGCAATACTTAACCAAAATGCTTCACGTCCTTCAAGAACAGGATTTATTATTGATAAAGCAAAACGAGAATTAGATTACAATCCATTGACACTAGAACAGTCACTGGAATTTCTTGATAATCAAAAATAAAATATTTGGGTAGGCTTGCCTATTTTCCTATATTTGAATTCATCTAAAAAACATTTCATGTTAAATAAATTTTTATCGATACTGTTTGTCGTATTCCCTTTAATTTTTCTTGCTCAAGATCAGCCAGCTCTGGTTGAAAACACTCAAGAAGTAGTAAATGAAATTTCTACTACAGTTGCAGCAGCAGCAGAAACTGCAAAAGATTTAGGGTTAGATGAAAAAATCGATAAAGCTTTTGGAAATGCAACAGGTTGGTTCGTAGAAACAATTTTTTATGCTATTCCTTTTTCTGATACAGTAAAAATTCCTTGGGTACTTATTGTACTAATCTTAGGAGCGCTATATTTTACTTTGTATTTTAAGTTTATCAACTTCAGAGGTTTTTTTACTTCTATAGGAATTGTAAGGGGTAAGTATGATGATTTAGAAGACGGAGGTCATTTAGAATCTTCTGATGTTTTTCCTGATTCTCATGAAGACATACTAGGAGATAATCCAGAAACGATAAGAGTTGAAGGTGAACATGATGGAGAAGTTTCTCACTTCCAGGCTTTAACGGCAGCTTTGTCTGCAACAGTAGGGTTAGGAAATATAGCAGGGGTTGCTGTAGCACTTTCATTAGGTGGTCCTGGAGCAACATTTTGGATGATTGTAGCAGGATTTTTAGGGATGTCATCAAAATTTGTAGAGTGTACACTTGGTGTTAAATACAGAGAAATTGGAGAGGACGGAACTGTGTACGGAGGTCCAATGTATTATTTAAAAAAAGGAATTAAAGGGAACTTCGGAAAAATATTAGCAGTAGTATTTGCAATAATGTGTATTGGAGGTTCTTTTGGTGGAGGTAACATGTTTCAAGTTAATCAAGCTTTCGAAATGGTTCAATCCGTAACAGGTGGGGAGACTAGTTTTTTAGCAGGATATGGAGCGTTATTTGGATTAGTGATGGCGGTTTTAGTAGGAATTGTAATTATTGGTGGAATTAAAAAAATTGCAACCGTAACAGAAAAAATAGTTCCATTTATGGTAGCTGTTTATGTATTAGCTGTTATTGCTGTTCTGGTTATGAAAATAGATTTAGTGCCTAAGGCATTTGGTCAAATATTTACTGGAGCATTTACTTTTGCTGGTGTTTCTGGTGGTTTTGTTGGAATATTGATTCAAGGGTTCCAAAGAGCAGCATTTTCTAATGAAGCAGGTATTGGTTCTGCATCTATAGCTCATGCAGCTGTTAAAACTAAACATCCAGCAAGTGAAGGATTAGTTGCTTTACTTGAGCCATTTATTGATACGGTAGTTGTTTGTACAATGACTGCATTAATGTTAATTGTATCTAACATGGATGGAGAAGTAATGGAATATGGAGTAAAGGTGACCAAAGGGGTAGAAGCTACTTCTAAAGCTTTTGAAATGTCTATTTCTTGGTTTCCATGGGTATTAACAATAGCAGTTGTATTGTTTGCATTTTCATCTATGATATCATGGTCTTATTATGGATTCCAAGCTTGGACATTCTTATTTGGGAAAAGTAAAATGGTAGGGAATGCCTATAAAGTTATTTTCTGTTTATTCGTAATAATTGGAGGAGCAATAAGCTTAGGTTCAGTAATCGATTTTTCTGATGCTATGATATTCGCAATGCTTGTTCCTAACATGATAGGGTTATTCTTTTTGGCTCCCAAAGTGAAAGAAGAACTTAAGAAATATATGGAGAAAATTAAAGCGTTTAAGGCATAAAGCATAAGTAATGATAGGAAAAGATTTTGACCCAATAAACTTCACACTTTTTGGGATGGATTTGGCAGATCCAACAGATTTTATATTCGATATAATTTTAGGAATTCTCAGTTTAACTCTCGCATACCGTGCGTTTAAACTAAATTACCAAGGGGAATTTTTAGCTGCTTGGCAAAAATTCTTTTTGTACTTTGGATTGTCAATTTTCCTAAGTGGATTCGGTCATTTATTCTATAATTACTTCCATTTTTACGGAAAATTACTTGGTTGGTTTTTTATCCCCTTATCCATTTACTGGATTGAGCGAGCAATGATTAGTGCTCATTGGAATCCAAAAATAATCGCTAAAGCAAATAAGATTTATTTGATAAAGTTACTGTTGGTTTATGTCGCGTTTTTCGCAGTTTGGATGCTTGTGGATGTAAATGCCAAGCCTCAACTATTATTTCTACCTCTTGCTATCAACACTATCTTAGGATTATTGATTGGTGCGGGAGTTTTTAGTTATAAGTTTAAAAGTAAAATTTCGCCAAGCTTCAAGTATGTTTTTTATGGAATTGTCGCTATTTTTCCTTCTGCCTTCGTGTTTTTACTAAAAATAAACCTTCATCCTTACTTTACAAAAAATGATTTTTCACACGTATTGATGATTATTGGGATGAGTTTTTTCTATTACGGCTTTACTAAAGTGATGAAAGAAAAGCATCCGTTTATTAAAGCTAAGTAATCCACCTATTTTGTTATTAAGATGAGTTTTTACTAACTTATACCATGAAATTTTTTGACGATTACTTTGTTTTTTCTTCCAAAGAGAAAAAAGGAATCCTGACTTTGGTAATAATTATTCTATTAATGATAATTGCTTACAGAGTAATTCCCAATGTTTTTAAACCCGAAATTCAAGATTTTACCGAAGTAAGAGCCCTAATAGAAGCTATGAATTCTGAGATTGAATCGGAAAAGGCTACCTCTCTTTTTAAATTTAATCCAAATACAATATCCTTAGATAGTATGTTACTACTAGGATTGAGTAAGAAACAAGCTTATAACATTAAAAATTACCGAGAAAAAGTAGGAGATTTTAAAAAGAAAGAAGAAATCAAAAAGATATTTTCAATACCAGATAGTTTAGCTTCTCAACTAATTCCATTTATTAAACTTGATAAAGTAGTTTCAACATCATCTAAACAAAAATATGTTTCAGAAAAATCTATTTCTCTATTCAATTTCGACCCTAATACCGTTACTCAAAATGAATTGCAAAATCTAGGTTTTAGTTCTAAGCAAGCAAAGACATTGAAGAATTTTAGAGAAATGGGTGGAAGATTTAAATCTAAAGAAGATTTGAAAAAGATATATGGAGTTAGTGATAAATTGTATCAGAGCTTAGAGCCATATATTCAGTTCCCTGAAAAAGAGGTGAAAGAAGAAATTCAAGAAACTTTAGAAATAGTAGAGTTGAACTCAGCAAAGTTTTATGAGATTAAGAAAGGGTTGAATATTACGAGTAAGCAAGCAGGGATGGTTATTTCTTATAGAGAAAAAATAGGAGGATTTGTTAACCTTTCTCAACTTAATGAAGTGTATGGGTTAGAAGATTTTGATTTGAAAAGTGTAGCTAAAGTTGAGATTAATCCGCAAAGCATTAGCTTAATAAATATAAACACAGCTACTTTTAAAGAACTTGTAGCTCACCCTTATTTAAGCTTTAGTGACGTTAAAAAAATCGTGAATTATCGCGACATGCATGGAGGCTTTGTCGACTTGGAACAAATTCATCAAAATAACTTGATAAACCTTAAACAATATCGTAAAATTGCAGAGTATTTAACTCTATAATAAGCGACATTGAATTTATCAGATAAAATAAAGAATACAGTCCGTAATGTTCCTGACTTTCCTAAGGAAGGGATTAATTTTAAAGACATTTCTCCAATTGTAGAAAATCCTACTTTATCCAAAGAGATCATTAAGGAATTTGCTGCACAATTAGCTGGTGAAAATATTGACGCAATTGTAGGAGTAGAAAGCAGAGGATTTATTTACGGAATGCCTTTAGCGTTAGAAATGAATATTCCTTTTGTATTGGTAAGAAAGGTGGGGAAACTACCTTTTGATACGATACAATATTCGTATGATTTAGAATACGGAAGTGCTACTGTAGAAATGCATGTAGATTCTATAAAACCTAATTGGAACGTATTTGTTCATGATGATTTATTAGCTACTGGTGGAACAGCAATTGCAGCAGCAGAGCTAATTAAGCAACAAGGAGGTAATGTTGCAGGATTTGGTTTTATCATTGAGTTAGGATTTTTGAATGGAACAGAGAGGTTAAAAGACTATAGCAAGAACATAATTAATTTAGCAACCTATTAATATTTAATAAATGGATTTTAGAGAATCAGAGAATCAGAAAATGATCATAGATATGGTGAAAGATTTCGCAGAAAAAGAAATCAGACCCAATGTTATGAAATGGGATGAATCTCAAGAGTTTCCTGTGCCGCTATTTAAAAAACTAGGAGAACTTGGCTTGATGGGAGTTTTTATTCCTGAACAGTACGGAGGATCTGGTATGGATTATCACGAATATATTTCTGTAATTGTTGAGATATCTAAAGTGTGTGGTTCGATAGGATTATCTGTTGCTGCTCACAACTCATTGTGTACAGGGCATATTTATTATAACGCTAACGAAGAGCAAAAGAAAAAATATTTACCAAAATTAGCTACAGCAGAGTGGATTGGAGCTTGGGGACTTACAGAAACTGGTACTGGATCTGATGCTGGAGGAATGAATACGACTGCAGTAAAAGATGGAGACCATTGGATTCTTAATGGTTCTAAAAATTTTATTACTCACGGTAAATCTGGAGATGTTGCTGTTGTAATTGTAAGAACTGGAGAGAAAGGAGATTCTCATGGTATGAGTGCTTTTATTATTGAAAAAGGAACTGAAGGATTTTCTGCAGGTAAAAAAGAAGATAAATTAGGAATGAGAGCTTCGGAAACTACTGAGTTGATTTTCGATAATTGTAGAGTTCACAAAGATCAAATGATTGGTGAGGAAGGGAGTGGATTTATTCAGGCTATGAAAGTGCTAGATGGAGGAAGAATCTCTATTGGAGCATTAGCATTAGGAATTGCAAAAGGAGCTTATGAAGCTGCTTTGCAATATTCAAAAGAAAGAGAGCAATTTGGTAAGCCAATTTGCGAACACCAAGCAATTGCTTTTAAGTTGGCAGATATGGCAACAAAAATTGAAGCAGCTGATTTGTTATTAGCTCAAGCAGCTGATTTAAAGAATAGAGGAGAAAAGTTGGTGACTGAGTCTGCAATGGCAAAGATGTACGCATCTGAAATTGCATGTGAAGTGTGTAATGATGCTGTCCAAATTTACGGAGGGTATGGGTACATTAAAGAGTTTCCTGTAGAGAAATTTTATAGAGATGTAAAGCTTTGTACGATAGGAGAAGGGACAACTCAAATTCAACAATTAGTCATCTCAAGAAATATTACTAAATAGATTGCAACTATTTGTTGCGAATAAAAGATCTATTATTTACATTTGCATCCAAATTTGATAGAAACCATATGTTAAAAATACAAGTAAAAGAAGGGGAAAACATTGAGAGAGCGCTAAAACGTTACAAAAATAAATTCCGAAGTACTCAGGTTATTAGAAAACTTAGAGAGAAAAAGCAGTACATAAAACCAACTGTTGCAAACAGAACGCAAAAGTTAAAAGCTGCTTACATAGACAAAAAATTTAGAGACGAGGATTCATAGATTCCTAGTGTAATAATTTATTAAAGCCATTTTGCTCAGCAAAATGGCTTTTTTATTGGCTTTTTTTATCTTAATTTCGAATTATGAATTATGTGTTCACGGGTCCCGAATCTTCTGGAAAATCAACACTTGCATTGGAAATAGCTAAAGCTACCAATGGAATGTATGTGGCCGAATATGCACGTGAATATATTTCTAATCTTAACAGAGAATATACTCAAGATGATTTATTGATAATAGCCAAAAAGCAATATGCTCTTCAAGAAGAAGCTAAAAAAAGTGAGAATAAAAATAGTTGTTTTGATACCGATTTACTCACTATAAAAATTTGGAGTGAATTTAAATATGGGACTTGCGACCCTTGGATATTAGATAGACTGTACTCAAATTCAAATTCATTTTATATCCTTTGTAAGCCAGATTTCCACTGGGAATTTGATGAACAAAGAGAAAATCCAAACGACAGGGAGGAGCTATTTAAGTTATACGAAAGTGAGTTGCAGAAATATAACTTTCCCTATAAAATTGCATCTGGAACTTTGGAGGAAAGAATAAAAGAGCTGACTCGAAAGCGAACTTTATAAATTTAATTTTGAAGTTTAAACTCCATTATTTTCTCAATACATTTCTGTCCATCAATAGCAGCAGAAACAATTCCTCCAGCATAACCAGCACCTTCGGCACACGGGTATAAACCTTTTACTTCAATATGCTCAAAAGTTTCTTTATCTCTTGGGATACGAACTGGTGAAGAAGTTCTAGATTCTGGTGCATGGAGCACAGCATCATTTGTTAAATAGCCAGTCATTCTTTTTTCAAATTCAAGAAAAGCTTTTCTTAAGTTTCTGATAATGAATTCTGGAAGTACTTCTTTTAATTCTACTGACTTAATTCCTGGGATATAACTAGATTCTGGTAAATCAGCCGATTTTCTGTCTTGCATAAAATCAACTAATCTTTGTGCAGGAATTACTTGAGTTTTGCCTCCAGCTTCCCAACATTTTTTCTCTACTTTTTCCTGAAATTTCAATCCTTTCAATGCACCAGCATGCGAGTAATCACTCACATCACTTTCTTTTACTTCGGTAACAATTCCTGAGTTGGCATAAGGATTATTTCGCTTACTTGGCGACCATCCGTTTGTTACAACTTCTCCAGGTGCAGTTGCACAAGGTGCTATAATTCCACCAGGGCACATACAAAAAGAGAAAACTCCTCTTTCCTTGGTGTTGCATACTAATTGATAAGAAGATGGGGGTAAAAACTCACCTCTATCTGCAGTCTTGTATTGGATGCTATCAATAAAATTCTGTGGATGTTCCACACGAACTCCCATTGCAAATGGTTTGAATTCGATAGCAATCTTTTTCTTGTCTAATAAATAATAAATATCTCTTGCCGAGTGACCAGTTGCAAGGATTACTAAATTAGAATTAAGTGTTTTAGTTTCGTTTATTACAATCCCCTGAACTTCATTGTCTTCAACTAATAAATCAGTCATTTTGGAATCAAAATGAACTTCTCCACCATTATTAATAATTGCTTCACGCATTGCAACAATTATTTGTGGAAGCTTATTGGTTCCAATATGTGGATGAGCATCTGCCAAAATATCGCTATCAGCTCCAAATGCTACTAAGGTTTCTAGTACATTTCGTACATCACCTCTTTTTTTAGATCGAGTATATAATTTACCGTCAGAGTAGGTTCCTGCTCCACCTTCACCAAAGCAATAGTTTGATTCTGGATTTACAATATGCTCTTTGTTTATTGCAGCTAAATCTCTTCTTCTGCTTTTTACTTCCTTTCCTCTATCAACAATAATTGGTTTTAAACCAAGCTCCAAAGCTTTTATTCCTGCAAAAAGTCCAGCTGGTCCGGCACCAACAATAAGCACTTGCTTGGCATCACTAACATCTTGAAATTTAGGAGAAAAATCATTTTCAGGAGCATCTTCATCAATAAAAATAGCTAGCCTTAATTTAAAAAATGGCTTAGTTTTCCTTGCATCAATAGAACGTTTAACTATTTGAATAGCATTAATTCTGTCAGGATCTATTTTAAGAACCGAAGCAGAAATACGTGTAATATTCTCTATATCATTCTTGTGTGGAGGAAGGTTAATTTCTATTTCTTTTTGCATGATGTAGTCCTTGAATTTTAATTACTTTTGTAATTGTAACACAAAGGTAATTCTAATCTTAACAAAAGCAGTTAATATGTCACACATTATAGCCCCATCAATTTTAGCATCAGATTTCGGTAATTTACAATCCGAAGTAGAAATGGTTAACCAAAGTCAAGCGCAATGGTTTCATATAGATATTATGGATGGAGTATTTGTGCCTAATATTTCTTTTGGATTTCCAGTTCTTAAGAAAATTCAGAAGCACGCAACTAAACCTTTGGACGTGCATTTAATGATTGTAAATCCTGATCAATTTATCAAGAAATTTGCCGAGCACGGAACAGAAATATTAACTGTACACATAGAAGCTTGTGATCACTTGCACAGAACAATACAGGCTATTCATGCCGAAGGAATGAAAGCAGGAGTTGCACTTAACCCTCATACAAGTATCGATTTATTGGAAGATATAATTCAGGATATCGATTTAGTTTGTTTAATGTCTGTAAACCCTGGGTTTGGAGGACAAAAATTTATTGAGAACACTTACGCTAAAGTAAAGAAGCTTAAGAAATTAATAATAGAAAAAAACTCAAAAGCTCTTATCGAAATTGACGGTGGAGTTAATGCAGAAACAGCTCCTAAATTACTAGAAGCTGGTGCAGATGTATTAGTTGCAGGTAGCTATGTGTTTGGAGCAAACGATCCAAAAGCTACAATTGAAGGATTGGTTGGTTTGTAATATTTTAGAATTTAATTCCAAAAGATAATAAAGCTCTAGTATTGAATTGGAAATTAATATCAAATGCAGATATATTTGATCCATTTCTTGAACTGTACATCATACTCGGAAGAATTTCAGCACCCGCAAAAAACGTTTCATTAATTTCATATCTAAGCCCAAAAACACCACCAATTCCTGCTCCAAGTTGAAAGCTAGAACTTGGATTAGAGCCATTACTTTCAAAATAAGAGAAGTTTGTCAGTAATTCTACACCACTTACAAAATCTAGATTAGGAGCAAATTCTCTTCTTCTTTCTCTACCGATAGAAAGATTCAGTTGTCCATTGAAGTTTGTTCTTGGAAAGCTCCCGTTAATATTGTTGATTCCAATTCCTCCACTCAACACTCTAAATCGCCAAAGTTTAGTTTCGGAACCTACTTTATAGAACAGACCGTAATTGTCAAAATTATAGAAGTTTAATCCTATTTCTTTTATTTTAGTTTCATCTTGAGATAAGGAAGAAAAGCTTATTAAAAAAATTGAAAGGCTTAGTGTGAATAGTTTCATAATATTTTGTTTGTTAAGTTTTTAAAATTAAAAGTTGAACCCAAAAGAGAGAAGTGCTGAAGAGCCAAATGAAAGGTTAAGATTGGATACTGATTGCCCTAAGTATTTATTTGTGTTGTAAATAATGCTTGGCAAAAGTTCTGCCCCTGCATAAAATTTATCATTTATTGAATATCTAAATCCTACAATCCCTGAGACTCCGACTCCAATATTAATGTTAGATGTATTACTTGAGCTCAACCAATATTGTCCTTGGTAAGTATAATAGCTAAATAACTCTAGTCCTTTAACGAAATAAAAGCTAGGAGCTAACTCTGTTCTTTTTTCTCTACCAATTGCTAGGCTTAAATTGAATGATTTGTTTTCTGCTATCGTTATTCGATCACTTTCAATGTTAATTCTTCTGTGCATCAATCTAAATCGCCACATGCTAGTTCCATCTCCTATTTTATAATGAACTCCATAGTTTTGGAAATTATATAAATTTATTCCCACTTCTTCCACTTTTGTTTTCTCTTGAGAAAAATAAGTTGTAGTTACAAAAAAGAGAATAAGTATAGTTAAGGTTCTTTTCATGGTTTTTTTTATTAATGCCTTAAACGACAGCTAACTGTTTTTATTATGGTTACTGTTTGTTAAAAGTCTTAACAACATTTTAACAAGAATTATGCCATGTAATTCGAATCAAAATTTTACTTAACTTTGTATTACAAATGATTAGAAACAGCTATATACTTAAAACAATATCTTTGTTTTTATCCTTCTGGATGCTTTTTGCATCTGCTGGGTTGTCTGTAGATTTTCATTATTGTGAGGGTGAAATTGTAGATTGGAGTATAATTGGTCAAGAACTGGAGTGTGAACATGAAAAAGAAGAAGCTGAGAAGGTGGATTCTTGTTGTGAGGCAAAACAAGTCATGGCTTGTAATCAAAACGAATCTAATCACAATGATTCTAACTGTTGCGATACGGATGAAGCTCAAGTTATAATTGAGAATGATTTCAATATTTCTTCTGAAGAAATTAATACTACAGCACCACTATTAGTATTGCTAAGCTTTTTTGTGCAATCTGAAACTATAGATAATTCGGATGAATTATTTTATGTTCAAAAACAAAAGCCATTAATCCCCATAAATAGGCGGTTGGCAACTCTCGAGACCTTTTTAATATGATTGATAAAGTTTAATTATCTCAAAAGATAATTATGGAATAATTCGAAGAATTAATCAACTTTAAAACAATCATTAAAATGAAAACAATCAAATTTATAGGATTGATTATGCTATTATTTATAGCAAATCAATTATCGGCACAAACTGTTACCACTACTTTTAAAGTAGATGGAGTTTGCGGTATGTGTGAGGAAAGAATAGAAAAAGCTGCTAACTTGAGAGGGGTTAAATCGGCAGAATGGGACTTAGATTCTCATGTTATGACTGTGAAATACGACAGTTCTAAAATCAATATAATAAAAGTACATAAAGCTATTGCTGGTGTAGGTCATGATACCGAACTTGTAACAGCAGAAGATGAAGTGTATGATAACCTTCACGGATGCTGCAAGTATCGTGATGAAGAAGTTCGAGCTGACCATGGAATTGAGTCATCAATAAAAACTACCACTTTTAAAGTAGATGGAGTTTGTAGAATGTGCGAAGAACGAATAGAAAAAGCAGCTAAAATAAAAGGTGTTATTTCGAGCGAATGGGATGTAGATTCGCAGATTTTTACTTTGGAATACGATAGTGACAAAGTTGAATTAATAGCAGTTCATAAAGCTATTGCTGGTGTAGGTCACGATACCGAGCTTTTAAAAGCCTCAGATGAGGTTTACGAAAACCTTCACGGTTGTTGTAAGTATAGAGACGAAGAAGTGAGAGCAGATCACGGAATAGTAGATGACAAGCAAGAAACTCATCATGAAACATTTACAGGAAGAGTATTTGAGTTGGATGAAAAAGGAAAAAAACAACCTGTGTTCAGTGCAAATATTTACTGGATGGAAACATTAGAAGGAGTTGTTACTGATAGTAAAGGAAATTTTGAAATAGAAAAACACCCAGAAGAACAAACTTTGATAGTAAGCTTCGTGGGAATGTTACCAGATACTTTTAATATTACTGATGAATCGGAAGTAGAAGTGATATTGAGTAACAGTGTTCAATTACAAGATTTTGTGGTGGTTGCTAGAAGAAATTCGATAGAAATATCGAAGATTGCAGCTATTAAGACTTTGAACATAAATAGAAAGGAATTGGCTAAAGCTGCTTGTTGTAACTTATCTGAGAGTTTTGAAACCAACCCTGCAGTAGATGTGTCTTATACGGATGCTATTTCGGGAACTAAGCAAATTCAAATGCTTGGGTTGGCTGGAGCTAACATTCAAATTACCAAAGAATTATTGCCAGATATCAGAGGGTTTTCCTCTGTTTATGGAATGGAGTTCGTTCCTGGAGATTGGATAGAAAGTATTCAACTAGCCAAAGGAGTAGGTTCGGTAATGAACGGATACGAGAGTATTGCTGGTCAAATTAATGTGGAGTTGAAAAAGCCTGAAGAATCAGAAAAATTTAATGCAAACTTATATGCTAACCAGGGAGGAAGGCAAGAGTTGAATACCAACTTTAAGTTTATCCTAAACGATAAGTGGTCAACAGGATTTTTATTACACGCTAGTACAATTACTAAGCAAAATGATAATAACCAGGATGGGTTTTTAGATATGCCTTTGAAAGAGGATTTTATTGGAATTAACAGATGGAAATACAACAATGACTCCACTGGATGGATGGGACAGCTAGGTTTAGAAGGTGTAAGTTTGAAACATACTGGAGGGCAAATAGGATTTAGAGAAAATCAAGCAATTAATATCACTAATCCTTGGGGAGCCGTATCGGATATTACAAGAGTTAAAGCTTGGGGAAAAATAGGAAAAGTATACTTTGACAAGCCAGGAAAAAGTATTGGTTTTCAAGGGTCTGTTTCTAAGTATAACCAGAATTCTATTTTTGGATTAACCACTTACAATGCAAGACAATCTTCAGGTTATTTCAATTTTATTTATCAAGATATATTTAAAACAACTGATCACAGTTATTTTGTAGGAACAAGTATTTTGGCAGATGATTACGAAGAACAAGTAAATAACGAGAATTACGACCGATTAGAAATTACTCCTGGAGTTTACGGAGAATATACTTTTTCTGGTTGGGATAGATTCAAATCTGTTTTAGGCTTAAGAGCTGATTATAGCAATGTGTTTGGAGTATTTATAACTCCTCGTATGCATTTAAAATTTGATGTTACCGAGAAATCAATAGTAAGAGTAGTAGCAGGAAGAGGGCAGAGAACTGCAAATATTTTTGCAGAAAATCAAGGCTTATTTGCTACCTCACGTACCATTGTTTTGAGTAATGACCCTAATTCATCTAAGCCATACGGTTTAGAAGCTGAGGGCGCTTGGAATTTTGGGATAAACCTTACTCAGGATTTTAATTTTGGAGAAAGAGAAGGAATGATTTCAGTTGATTTATACCGAACTCAATTTCAAAATCAGATAGTAGTAGACTGGGAAAACCCAGATGAAATAGCTTTCTATAACCTTAACGGAGAGTCGTATTCTAATAGTCTTCAAGTTCAAGTTGATTATGAGTTTATTGAAAATTTTGATGTTCGTGTAGCTTACCGTTATTACGATATCAAAACTACTTATGGAGATGTGTTGTTGCAAAAACAACTTACGGCACCTCATAGAGCGTTCATTAATATTGGATATGAAACAGAGAAAAACTGGAATTTTGATTTTACTTTAAATTGGGTGGGAGAACAAAGAATTGCTTCTACAGCATCTAATCCTGATGGATTTAGATTGGCAGAAAAATCACCTTCTTACTTTTTGGCAAATGCGCAAATAAGTAAAAAGTGGAACGATAAATTCTCAACTTATATAGGTGGCGAAAATATCTTTAACTTCCGAATGGATCAACCTATTTTAGATTCTGACAATCCATTTGGCGATAATTTTGATAGTTCATTAATATGGGCACCAATTTTTGGACGAAATATTTACATTGGATTAAGATATTCTCTGGATTAAAAAACAACTAACTAATCAATGAAACCGCTTTATTCAACTAAAGCGGTTTTTTTATTTCCGATAATCTAAGCTCAGTTTAGTTTTACGGTCTAATTTTTGATAGTAACGGTTTAAGTTTAAGATGGTCTTAAATTGTTAAAATTCAGCCAGATGTATTTAGGTTGAAAATTATTTTGTAACTTGAAATTCATAAAACAATCAACAATATGAAAAATTTGATAAAAACTGCTCTTTTAATAAGTGTCTTTTCTTCAGGAATGGCTCAGTCAACTAAGCTCTCTCCACTTAAGTTAAGTTCAATCAATTTCTCTTTTGGATTTTACTCAGATATATATCAGAGAATGGATATGGATGCAATGAGAGATATCTCGACTAACACAGCAATCTTTAATCAGAACTTAGATGGGTATACAGAAAGTTTGTGGAGAGAATCTTCTGGAACGCTAATTGTTCTAGATGCACAATTCTATAGATTAAATCCGTTAACTCAAGAATACGATAGAAACAAAATAGTGAGATTTGGAATATCTTATTCAGAAAGAGAGCCTGCTGTTAGCTATAACAAAACTTCAGTTGACTCTAATGGAATGAGGCAAGTTCAGAATTCTATTGTCTATTGTAATGTGCAAAATGAAGTGAACTTAAACGGAGCTTATATTTGGAAATCGGGAGGTAATCAAAAAAGAATTTTAAGGTTTTATGCCGGATTAGGAGGAAATATGGGATTGACCTTTAATGATGAAATGATTGTAATGCAGAACACCAATACAACTGTAATGGATTCTACAGGTAAATTTCAATATTACAACCAAAGATATGACAGTCAAGATGATATCATTGTGCCAGCAAGAACAGCTCTTTTTCTTAGAGCGTATGCTCCTGTAGGTGTTGAGTTAAATGTTTGGAAAGCAAAACTTGGGTTAGAAGGGAGTGCAGGATTTGGAATGCACCAAATAATGGGAGGAAGAACTTATTTTATGCCTTTTAACTATTCGCTAAACTTTAGATTAGGAATTAATTTTAACTAAGATTTTTTTATGGGCATTATTTTAATTTATTTCTTTAGCATTGCATCTGCCAAAATAAAAGCATTGTAAGTATTAACAACACCATCACTTACAGAAAGCTCACTAAATCTCTTTTTAGATTTAGTTCCAGGTACAACTACTTTTTTCTTACCTAGTGGAGTAGCCGATTGTATAATAACTTCTTTAAGTTGAGCAACAGTTAGCTCAGGATAGTAACTCCAAACCAAAGCAGCAATTCCACTTACAACTGGTGCAGAAAAACTTGTTCCTTGCGAAATATCGTATTTACTTTCTGTAGTTGTAGAAACAACATCTTGCCCTGGAGCAAAAATATCTACATTTTCATTACCAAAGTTAGAGAAGTCTGCAGGAATTCTTTTTTTAGTAGATAGGGAAGAGGCACCAACACAAATAAGGTTACCTACTTTTCCACCTGCCGCTAAATTATCATTCGGGAAATTATCTTCAAAATCAATGTTTTTGTTATCGTTACCAGCAGCATGAACTAAAAGCACTCCTTTAGATTCTGCGTAAGCAAAAGCTTCATCCACCATAGTTTTGTTTGGCGAATAAGATTTACCAAAACTCATGTTAATTATGTTTGCACCATTATCAACCGCATATCTAATTGCCAAAGCAACATCCTTATCATACTCATCCCCATTAGGAACAGTTCTAATAGGCATTATTAATACATTGTTTGCAATTCCATCAATACCTAAGTTATTGTCTATAGAGGCTCCAATTAGTCCTGCACAAAAAGTTCCGTGAAATGCATCTGGTCCAATTACATCTGGATTTCCGTATCCTCTGTCGTTAATATCGTTTAAGTCGTCACCAATAATGTCTTTTCTTGGGTCAAAACTAGTGTTGTAATAGGCATCTTTTTCGTTTTCAGAATACTCCATGTACTCATTCATCTCTTTTTTAGTGTATCCAAATTTACCTACCAGTACAAGTTGCTTTTGTAATTTCTTTTCTTCCTTAGAGCTAGGATTTAAGTTTACCACATCTTCGTAAGTAGCTATTTTAGTTCCCGACATTTTAGCCAAGTTTTTGTAAGCTTTAGAAATGTTTTCGTATCCTTTTTTTGCTTCTTTGTATGCTTTTTCAGCAGCTTTTACTTTATCAGTTATCTCTCTGTCTAGTTTTTTAAATAAAGCATAATCTTCTTTATCTTCTGCAGCTACATTTGCTTCTCTCATTCCTTCAAATCTTGGAGCTAGTGTTTGGTGAATTCTAGTTTTCTCTAGAGTAGTAACATCAATGTTTTCTCCTTCGCTATTTCCTAAAAAATTCCATCCGTTCACATCATCAATGTATCCGTTTCCGTCATCATCAATTCCATTATCTTTAATTTCCTCTTTGTTTACCCAGATATTGTCTCGTAAATCTTCGTGATAAATATCCACACCAGCATCAATTACTGCTACAATAATTTCTTTTTTTGCGGGCTGACCTTGGATAATTTCATCA
This sequence comes from Flavobacteriales bacterium, assembly GCA_018609055.1. GTDB lineage: Bacteria > Bacteroidota > Bacteroidia > Flavobacteriales_D > CAJJDF01 > CAJJDF01. Next base: position 2,817 of record JABAYJ010000004.1, on the reverse strand, counting down.
TAAGCTTTTTGGGTATTGGTTCCCATTATCTTTCCACTTATGTTTTTTCTTTGCCAGTTTAGTTCTTTGGCTCCATAAGTCGATACATCCTCTGTTTGTGAGTAACTTAGTCCACTTATTGCTATTGCAGCAAAGGGTAATAAAATGTTTTTGATTTTCATAAAAATTAAATTTTGTTAATTATAGTTTCTACCGAAGTCACTACAGCATCAATTACTTGAGCCACTTGTTCATCAGTTAAATTAAAGTATACGGGTAGTGAAATTTCGCACGCAAAATTTCGATAAGTTTGTCCAAAATCACAAATATTAAATTGAGATTTAAACGCAGTAAGCATTGGCAAAGGCATATAATGGACATTTACTGCTACTTCTTTTTTAGATATTTCTTGTATAATTAAATTCCTTTGGTCTTCATTAATTCCATTAATTCGTAACAAGTACAAATGGAATGAACCTACTTTATTTTCGGTTTCAAATACAGGAAGTTTTGCCCAAGAGTATTTTTCAAATCCCTTGTGATATCCTTGCATTATTGCTTTTCTTCGGTCAAGGTTTTCTTGGTATCTGGCTAGTTCTACAAGTCCCATAGAAGCCTGTATGTCAGTCATATTACATTTGAATCCTGATTCTATCACGTCATATTGCCAAGCGCCAATTTGCATTTTGCTAAAGGCATCTTTACTTTGTCCGTGCAGGGACATGGTTTTTAGTTTTTTTCTAATTTCTTCGTTATCAAACGGAGCAGGTAAGTTAAGTGCAATTGCACCACCTTCGGCAGTAGATAGGTTTTTTACCGCATGAAATGAAAATACAGATATATCTGCAAGGCTCCCTGCTTTCTTTCTATGATAAGTCGCTCCAATACTATGAGCCGAATCAGATATTATGGCTATTCTTCCTAGTTGCTTTTCTAAATCGTTTTTAGGAGAGTACAGTTTCTTTATCTCTGGGTCGTTTACAATTTCGTATAATTCATTGTAATCACAAGGTAATCCGCCAATATCAACTGGCATAATAACCTTTGTTCGCTCAGTAATTGCTTCGCGCACTTTTTGGTTATTGATGTTAAAATCATCTTCATTTACATCCACCATTACCAATTTGGCTCCACTGTGTACTACTACATTTCCAGTTGCACAATACGTGTAGGCAGGAATTATAACTTCGTCTCCTTCGCCAATTCCCATCCAACTTAGGATTAAAGAAATACCAGGGGTTGCTGCACTTACACAAACTGTTGCTTTGTGCCCGCAGTAATCTGTCAAATTATTTTCAAATTTGAGAGTTTTTGGTCCAGTAGTTATCCACCCAGATTTAAGAGTATCAACTACTTCGTCAATTATTTTTTGGTCAATTCTTGGTGGGGAAAATGGAATCATTTATTATTGTAGCGTTTATGATACTAAAAGTAAGAAATTATCTTTTAGCATTTTATAATCTCGTAACCGTTTTTAACAAACCCACAATAACAAGTGACTGTAACAATTGCTACCGAAAAACTTAAGAAGTATTGCGCTTATCAAGAGAGATGCCATCAAGAGGTGGTGGATAAATTGTACAAGCTTGGCTTGTACAAAAGCGAAGTGGATCAGGTTGTTGTCAATCTTTTGCAAGAGAATTTCTTGAACGAAGAACGCTTTGCAGAGGCTTTTGTATCGGGTAAGTTCAGAATAAAGAAATGGGGAAGAACCAAAATTATTGGTCACCTAAAACAAAAACGAATATCTGAGTATTGCATTAAAAAAGGACTGAAACAAATAGACGAATCGGATTATTTGACCACTTTGGATTATTGGATCGAACGAAAAATGCGAGAATCCACAGAAACTGACACATTTAAGAAAAAAGGAAAAGTAGCTGTTTTTGCTATTCAAAAAGGATTTGAATCCTATTTAGTTTGGGAGGTTTTGAATGGGTGATTTTTCAAAAGTCATTCACCCATACCTATTAAAACTCTCTCTTTGTGGAACAAAGAACTTTTTGCATTGGTTTAACGGTTTGGCTAAACTGAGTTTTAATGAAGTTTAGGTTTTGTTATCATTATTTATACTTGATTTATACTTTTTTTCCTCTTCATCCCATTTCTCTTTCACTTTACTAATCTCTTTCCTAATACGCGTCAGCTTTTTACAAGAGGTCTCAAAAGCTGCTAAAAACTTGTCAATCTGTTCGTTTGTAACTTCATTTTCTAATAAATAAGCTTTTATGTATTTTTCATCTAAATAATCATAAGATTTAAACAAAGCCAAGTCCCTATACCAAAAATTTTCAAGATTGGACATGTTCTCCTTAGGCGGTAATGGATTTTTTTCTTGAAATATCCACCCCCCCCCATCTCATGAATATAAAATCCAAGATATTTTGACTTAGCTCTGGATCAAATTCCATTGAGATGAATTCTCTCAACTCTTCTTCCAATGACCACTCATCTGCGGATCGAACTCTTTGGCCAGTAGTTTTTATTATATTGGTAAAGGTTGTCTTCAACTGTTCTGTAGGCTCATCTTTAGAAAAATCTACTTTAACTACATCAATTTCTTTTTTGTTAGTAAACTTAAATCCACACGATTTACATATGTATTTAATTTTAAGAATATCATAAATGATCATAGGAAGTAGGAAAAGAACAAAACACACAACGGTATTTATCAACACATCCTTATTACTCAGTGTTGGCAGTGGAATAAAGATGAAGCTAATTATATCAACTACGAAGAAAGTAAACAGTAGATAAAACAGAATACTTCTGTTTTTTTTGTTTTGAAGTTTTTGCAATTGGGGCATTTTATATTCATAATTGATTTTGGTTAACGGT
>JABAYJ010000006.1 GCA_018609055.1 Flavobacteriales bacterium | reverse complement strand
ACCAATAATGGTTGTACAAAATGTAACAGTAAATTTAGATGCTTCAGGAAATGCAACAATTACAACTGCTGATATTGATAATGGAAGTACAGATAATTGTTCTTCAGTATCATTGAGTTTAGATGTAACTACATTTACATGTGCTAACATAGGAGCAAACACAGTAACATTGACAGGAGTAGATGCAAGTGGAAATACTTCAACTGCAACTGCAACAGTAACAGTTCAAGATGTAACTGCACCAACAATGTCTTGCCAATCAGTAACAGTATTTTTAGATGCAACAGGAAATGCATCAGTAACTACTGCAGACATTGATGGAGGAAGTACTGATAACTGTGGTGTTACATTAACTTTATCACAAACGGCATTTACATGTGCTAACCTAGGAGGAAATACAGTAACCTTAACTGGAACAGATGCAAGTGGAAACACTTCAACTTGTACAGCAACAGTAACTGTGATTGATAATACTGCTCCAACAGTAATCTGTAAAGCTGATACAGTATATTTAGATGCAACTGGAAACACTATCATTACAACTGCTAATGTTGATGGAGGAAGTTCTGACAATTGTTCTCCGATAACAATGACTATATCTGACAGTTTATTTAACTGTATTGATACAGGAGCAAATACAGTTACACTTTATGTATCTGATGCTTCAGGAAATGTTAGCTTATGTACTTCTACAGTAACTGTATTAGATACTAATGCACCAATCGTTAACTGTCTAAGTCCAATAGCATATTTAGATGCACTTGGAAACGTGTCAATTTCTGTTGCAGATATTGATAATGGAAGTACAGACAATTGTACTATTGCTAGTAGAACGATCTCTAGAAATTCATTTGACTGTTCTAACCTAGGACCTAACTCAGTTACTTTAATAGTAACAGATGTATCTGGAAATGTTGATAGTTGTATTTCTACTGTAACAGTAGTAGATACGATTAATCCAATAGCAAGATGTAAAAGTGCTACTGTTTACCTTAACTCTCTAGGTTCCGTAATTATTACTTCTTTAGATGTTGATAATGGAAGCACTGATAATTGTAATATTACAACCCTTACGCTATCAAGAACTTCATTTACTTGTAGCGAAGTTGGACCAAACAATGTAACAATGGTTGTTACTGACCCTAGTGGAAATGTAGATAGCTGTGTTGCAATAGTGACCGTGTTAGATACTTTAGCACCAACAGTTGTTTGCCAGAACATAACTATTAAATTAGATACTAATGGAAGTGCAAGTATAGTTGCATTAGATGTTGAAGGTGGAAGTTTTGACAATTGTGCAATAGCAAGTATCGTAGTTAATAAAACCAACTTCGATTGTAGCAATCTTGGAGCAAATACTGTTATATTAACAGTAACTGATTTGTACGGGAATGCTTCAACTTGTTCAGCTATTGTAACAGTAGAAGATGATATTGCACCAATAGTTTACTGCCCAGCAGATAAGCAAAGAGTTGTAAAAAATACTAACTGTGCTTATATAGTTGAAGACTTCATAGGTGAAATAACTATTTGGGATAACTGTTCATTTGATGATGTAGTTTTAACTCAATCACCAGCTGCAGGAACGGAATTATTATTAGAGAACGTTTCACAGACTATTACAATTACTGCAATAGATGCAAATGGTACTGGAAACTCTTCTACTTGTTCGTTTGAAGTTTATGTAAGATGTGTGAAAGAACTTAGTATACCACAATTCATCTCACCAGATGGAAACGGACAGAATGACTTCTGGAATATTCCAGAATTGGCAAACTATCCAAACAACACTGTTAAGGTATTTAACAGATGGGGTAACTTGGTGTTCGAAGAAAATGGATATACAAACACATGGGATGGAACATCCAATGTTGATAATGGAGCTAACAGATTGATGGATAACAAAATGTTACCTGAAGGTACGTACTTCTACATTATTGACTTAGGAGATAACAGCTTTGAACCTTATACTGGATATATCCAGCTTAAGAGATAAGCCAAAACAGACAAACTAAAAACACAAAAGCTTCATTAGAAATAATGAGGCTTTTTTTGTGGATTATATTTCCAACAATCTTTAGAGTTAATAATAATCTTTTTTAATTAAAGGAGCATTACAACTAAAGTTAAAACACTTGAGCATAAAAAAGCCTTACTTAATTAAGTAAGGCTTTATAATTAATTTCACTATACTGTTTAGTTTATCCTACACTTCCTTCAAGTGAAATTTCAAGGAGCTTTTGAGCTTCTACAGCAAATTCCATAGGAAGCTTGTTAAGCACATCTTTAGCGTATCCATTCACTATTAAGCTAATGGCTTTTTCTTCGCTAATTCCTCTTTGCTTACAATAAAACAATTGGTCTTCACCAATTTTCGAAGTTGTAGCTTCGTGCTCTATTTTCGAACTTTTATTATTACACTCAATGTAAGGGAAAGTATGTGCTCCACATTCATCAGTCATTAGTAAAGAATCACATTGAGAAAAATTACGAGAATTTGTTGCTCCTTTATTGATTTGTACTAAACCTCTATAAGAGTTTTGACTTTTCCCTGCAGACACACCTTTAGAAATAATTGTACTCTTAGAGTTTTTTCCTAAGTGAATCATTTTAGTACCTGTATCAGCCATTTGGTGATTGTTGGTAACTGCTATCGAGTAAAATTCACCAATAGACGAATCACCTTTAAGGATACAAGATGGATATTTCCAAGTAATAGCCGATCCAGTTTCTACTTGTGTCCAAGAGATTTTAGATTTAAAACCTTCGCAAATTCCTCTTTTTGTAACAAAGTTGAAGATTCCTCCTTTACCGTCTTTATCTCCTGGATACCAGTTTTGAACTGTAGAATACTTTATTTCTGCACCAGCCAAAGAAACTAATTCAACAACTGCAGCATGCAATTGATTCTCATCTCTCATAGGAGCCGTACAGCCCTCTAGGTAACTTACATAACTATCTTGATCAGCAATAAGTAAAGTTCTTTCAAATTGCCCCGTATTAGCTTCATTTATTCTAAAATAAGTAGATAGTTCCATTGGACACTTAACTCCTTTTGGGATATAGCAAAATGAACCATCTGTAAATACTGCTGAATTTAAAGCAGCATAAAAATTATCGGTTTGTGGAACTACGGATCCTAAATATTTTTTAACTAATTCAGGATGGTTTTGTACAGCATCACTAAATGATCCAAATATAATTCCTAGTTCACCTAATTTTTCTTTAAAAGAAGTAGCTACAGAAACAGAATCCATTACAAAATCAACTGCAACTCCTTGTAGTTTTTTTTGTTCATCCATAGAAATTCCAAGCTTATCCATGGTAGCTTTTATTTCTGGATCAATATCTTCCCAGTTTTTTTCTTCTTTAGATGGAGAAGAGTAATAAATAATATCTTGGAAATCTGGCTTTTCATACTTTACATGAGCCCATTCTGGCTCTTTCATGTTTTTCCAAATTTCAAAAGATTGTAATCTGAAATCCAATAACCATTCCGGCTCATTTTTTTTAGAAGAAATAAGTCTAATAATATCCTCATTCAATCCCTTAGGAATCTGCTCAGACTCTACATCCGTAGTAAAACCAAACTCATATTCTTGAGTTTTTAAGTCTTCTTTTAAATCGTCTTCGGTATATTTTGTGTTCATTCTTCTTCTTCTTTTATTTATCTACAATGAAAAACTTTCTCCGCATCCACAAGTTCTGTCAGCATTAGGATTTTTGAAAACAAATCCTTTTCCGTTTAATCCTCCTGAAAAATCTAGTTCCGTTCCTACCAAATACAAGTAGCTTTTTTTATCTACAACTACCTTTATTCCATTGTCCTCAATTTCTTTGTCTGTCTCTTTTAACTCATTGTCAAAGTCCAATTCATACATTAAGCCTGAACACCCTCCGCCTTTTACACCAACACGAATGAAGTAATCGACTTGCCCTTCGTCTTCCATAAGACGGATGGCTTGCCTTTTTGCATTATCACTTACTTTTATCATTGTTGTTTTCTTTTATCTTAATTGGTTACAAAAATAGTGAAAAAACCATGCCTTGTAAAGCTTTGAATGGTTTATTTTTAATTAGTCTAAATAAGGAGGAGGGAACTAGTGTTCGTTAAGAAAATTATCTAAAAGTATGTTAGATGTTGAAACTCATGAATTCTTCATTTTTTTCACGAGTTAATAGGCTTAATTTTTGCTTTTTAACTTTAGATTCAGCCCAAAGTATACAGTTAAAATATTCGAACGGAATATTCTCAAAAGTATCAGATGTAACTTTTTTCAAATCAGAAATAAATTGGCTCAAAACCTCGTCAAGCTCATAATTATCAAAGTTATAGCTTGTTGTTTTTTGCATGAAATTTAAGACTAAAGTTTCATATTCAAAAAGTTTATTTCTGGTTTTCAAAAACCTCTTGGTCGATTTCAAAGTATACCTCACTAAGTCTTTGTTGTCAAGTTCAAAGTGGATGAATAAATTCAGGATTTCAGCCGAAGAATAGACTTCTTGGCTTTGATCAATATAAATATCATTTAATAGGGAGTTTATCCATTTTAGAGCTTTACTAAATTTATCTTGAATAAATAAAATGTGAGCAATGTTGTAATATAGAAATGCTAAACGTGATTCATTAAGATTTTTTTTGTTCTCAGATATAAACTCATAAATAGTAGGAGAGATTTTCTCAAATTTATTAAAGTCACAAGTTAATTTAATAAGTAAAAGCTCTAAACTAATAAGGCTCGACTTCACTTTAAGTACAACATCTTGACTTCCTTCCTCTTCTGCTTTGCTATAAAGAATCTTTAATTTATTGTATAAAGCCTGAGCGTTCTCAACTTCTTTGTTCTTCATGGCTAAATACACACCATTGGTTAGTGTTGAAATTAATATGTTTGGTTCTTCACCAAATTCATTTGGGTTTTCTTCAATAAGAGTAACATTTTTAATTACTGATTTTAAACTTTCTTTATCATCATAAATTGCAAAACAATATGCACTTAGTATGTGGTTGAAGAGGTATTTCATCCTTATTTTTCCCTCTGGAATTATAAGTGTATGAAGTTTGTTTTCAATGTCGGCTTTTAATGATTCTACTTGCTCTGTTGTTCTTGCCCTTCCTATTTTATTTAAATGTCTAAAAAGAATTGCTTTAAATTCCCAAAGTTTAGAGTTTAGCGAAACATTATTCAGTACGTCTTGCTCGGTAAAAGTTAATACTTCTATTTGTTTAGATGTAACCTTTTGGTAATTATCCTTTTCAATTAGTTTCTTTTCCCAAAGTAAAAGCTCAGCAAAGAGATGATTTTTGTTGTATTTTATTGCTTGTTTTTTTGCTGATAAGATTCTTTTTTGGCATTGCTTATAAAGAGATTTATTAAATAAAATCTCTACATAATGAATCTCATTTCTTATAAGTTGTTCTTTAGATTTTTCAGCATAAAATGCATCTAAACTTTTTAATATAGTATCATAAAGTCTAGCTTTTGTTATAGAGAATTTATTAGTGAAAGCATGACTTTTTAGTTTTTCTAATAATGCTTCTTCATCATAATCATCCATGCTCTCCATGTGTTCAAATAATATTTGTGCATTATTTGGTCCGGAAGAAGTGTGTCTTGCTACAAATAGTTTAAAGTAACGTTTTTCTGCCTTGGTTAAAGACTTAATTAATTCAAATAAGTGGCTTGAGTATTTGTTTGCCATAGGATATTAATTAATATTTAAACAGTTAATTATAGAGCATAAAAAAACCATCAGTCGGAGAAAGATGGTTTTTAGTAATTTTTTTTAAGTTTAGTTTTTAGCCTTTTTGTTTGATTTTTCTTTGTCCTCATTGTCAGGATCAGTAATAGAATCGTCATTGTCATCACCATCCCCATTTGTTATATCTCCATCTACAGAGGATGAACAAAAAACACCTGGTGTCTTACTCATTTCTGGATTAGAGGAGTCTGATACGGGACTTAATGGCTGTTCTTTTGAACAACTAAAAAGCATGATAACTGCTAAAATTGATATGTATAAAAACTTTTTCATTTATTATTCTTAGTCTAATGTACGAAAAATCCTTTAATATATGTGGTTTGAGAGACTAATTTATTTATCGGTCGCATTTTAAGTTTAACGTAATGTAAAGTTTACAGGCAATACAAAACGTACAGGAACTTTTTTTCCTCTTTGTTCTCCTGGTGTCCATCTAGGCATTTTCTTTACCGCATTCATAGCTACTTCATCACATCCGCTTCCAATACCTCTTATTGTTTTGATGTCTGTAATCTTTCCATCAGAACCAACAACAAACTGTACATAAACCTTTCCTTTTACACCAGCTTCTTTAGCCATCTGAGGGTACTTGATGTTTTTACTTAAGTATTCCATCATTTTCTCGTATCCTCCAGGAAATTCAGGCATTTGTTCCACTACTTCAAAAATAGTTTCAACCTTAGGCTTAGCTTTTTTCTTGAATTTAACAATAGTGTCTAAATCTTGATTAGTGTTAATCACAATTTCTTTTACCTTCTCTTTGTCATCCACAATTTTAATTTCTTCTGGTGGTGGCGGTGGTGGCGGTGGTGGCGGTGGTGGCGGTGGTACGTTCTGCACCAATATCACTTCTTCAATTTTCTCGTCTTCTAGTGCTTTTTTCTCTTCAGGTAGTTCGTATTCGCTTCCTAATGAGGTTTTTATTTCAAAAGCCATGAACAAAAATATTGCAGCAGCTGTTAATCCTAATAAAAATATCGGGATTTTCAGAAACTCAATACTGGCTTCATTTGATTTTTTTGATTCCATAATCTTGTTAATTATTGATTGAAAATACGAAATAAATCGTGTTTTAGTATCTTTTTCTGTCGAATTTTAAGATATATTATACATTTCTTTTTATCCAACTAGCTCTTTGTAAGCCTCTGCATCTAATAAATCAGAAAGTTCGCTTTCCTCAGATAATTTAATTTTAATCATCCAACCTTCATTGTACGGGTCTTCATTTACAGCCTCAGGGCTTTCTTCAAGTTTTGCGTTAAACTCAATAATTTCTCCAGAAAGTGGCATAAATAAATCCGATACAGTTTTAACAGCTTCAATTGTACCAAAAACTTCTTCCAACTCAAGAGTTTCTCCTTCTGTTTCAATTTCTACATATACAATTTCACCAAGTTCACCTTGAGCAAAGTCTGTAATTCCTACTGTAGCTATATCACCTTCAATAAGCACCCATTCGTGGTCCTTAGTAAATTTTAAATTTTCTGGTATGTTCATCTTTATTGTTGTTTGTCCAAAAATAATCAAATTATTTTACCCCGTGCATCTTTTTTAAACAAATTATTTAGGGGTTGTATTACCAAAGTATTAAACATGCGAAAGCCGAGTCTTACTATTATTCAGACCCGGCTTTCTTGCCCTATTTAGACTATGTTTTATTTCTTGTTTATTGGATTTACTAATCCTTCCCATCCAGTTAATGTTGCTTTTACAGATCCAACTGCAATATCAGTTTTAACTAATACTGGGATTTTGTTGTTGTCGTTCGTTACCCAAATAGTCATACTATCTTCTGATTTCCAAACTCTTCCTTTCATCATTAAAGGTCTAATTTTGATACAATCAAACTTTCCTTTTCTGGTTTTTATAGTTTCAGTTCCTAAATATTTAATCTTAAATGGAAACACTTCATTGTCTATAAACATATCCATTTTGTACTCTTGTCCAATTTTTGCTTTTGAGTAATCAAGAGTTCTTGCATAGTAAAAAGAAGAAAGCATGTCTTGAATTCCATCAGTTACCGCAAACTCTTTTTTATCTTGAGTCTTAACTTTATTCTCGTTTTGTTTAAAGATGTAATCTTGATTAATTTTAAAACCACCTTCGTCTACTCTTCTGATAAACATCCAAGGGAATACACTTTCAGAATCAATGTAACTTTCGTATCTATCTTTTACTTTAAATACCCAGTTGAATGAACCTAATGTTCTACCCGTTCCAACTACATGTAGTAAGCTTCTTCCTTTTACAGTTTTACTAGTTTTCTTTACTTCCATAACTGCTTCTCCAGCATCTACAAATCCGTAATGTAAACGGTAAGTTAATTTTTCACCAGCTTTAAAAGCTTTGTGTTTAACTGTTCTGAATTTTGTGATTTTAGTTGCTTTCAATACTTCTGGCTGACTAAAGCTAAAAGCATTTGCGTTGGAAGAAAGTAATATAGCTGAAGCTATTATTCCTGTCGTTTTTATAAGTTGGGCTATTGATTTCATTATTGTGAGTTTTTAAATTCACAAGTAATAAAACAAAGAGTGTGCCAAATCTTATTTTTTAACCTCTGGTTTCTTAGTTAGGTAATAGATATTTACCAAAACAATGAAGGAGTTCAGGATGTAAATTGGTGGTTGTGATGGTGTTAGCAGAAACCCATAGGCGATAAATAATCCTGCACCAACTAGGTTTAGTAATCTGAGTGCTCTAATATCTTTCATTAAAAATGAAATACCTATAAACCCCATGGCCAAGTATCCAACTATGTCAACTAATAATTTTTCATCCATAAATTAAGGGTAATAAGTGTATTTGTATTTTGTAATAGAAATTTCTTCGGTATAATAGTTTTTAGTAATTATAGCCTGAAGATTTTGTGTGTCTTCATCATAAATCAATTCAGAAAATGACTCGGTACTATTTTTTGATAAATTGTTTTTAGTAAAATAAGCTATTTTTTGTTCCGAATCATATCCATAAACATATTCATAAGTATCTTCATTAGGGTTCTGAACGGTTAGTCTAGCAACTAATTTGTTTTCATAAGTTATAACCCTAGTAGTATTCATGAAGGGTGAGTAAGGATACTCTATTTTTATCTTTTTAGAAGTAGAATCTGGATATGAATAAGTCAATCGTTCCACAACTTTTCCACCTAGAGCTTTTCTGTTTACAACACTATCTTCTTTTTTTAAAATCACATAAGAGATATATTGGGCATATTGCTCTTTGTAGCTTACAATATTAAGTTTAGTTTTTATTGAACTTCCGCTTTCCGATTTGCCAAAAATCTCTACTGTTGGGAAACCTTCTTCGTAAAATATGGTTTTGACTTTAATGTCTTCGATAGTCGTTTTCTTAACAGTTTCAAGTTTGTCTCCTTTATAAAATCGCCATTCTACAGCAGTATCCACAGAGCCATAAGTCATCAATTTAGTAGAATAGTATCTTATTATTCTTCCATCCTTATCAAACAAGTAATTTTGAGACACTCCTTGTCTTTTTTTTATTGGTTGAAGAGATTTTTTATCGGAATAGGTGACGGTAACAGATTTTATTTTTCTTGTTTTAACTTCATCTGGATTAAAATAATCTGACTCTAAATTAAATTCTCCTTCGGTATTAACGATTAATTGCCCAAACGAACTTTGGAACAACAAAGCAGCTAATAGGCTAATTAAAAATCGGTTAACAATATATGTAGAAAGGTTTTTTATCAAAAAATTAATTCTATAGCAATTCATTTGCAACAAGTATGCCCAAAATAATAAAAGGTTGATTCTTGTCTATTTATCTTAAACTCATGTTGGTTTCAAGTTCCAAATAAACAGATATTTTTAAAGTAAAATTAATATCTTTACTAAAATTATTCACAGTGATTAAAGCAAAAGTAAACAATACCGAGTTTGAGGTAGAAGTATTGAGCAAAGAAACAGTTGTTCTGAATGGAGAGACTAACAATCTAGATATTATTTCTGTGTCAGAAACTAAACAACACGTTTTAATAGGAAATAAATCATACTCAATAGAGCAAGTTTCTTTTGATACCGAAAAGAAAATCGCTACACTTAAAGTGAATAATAGAACTTACCAGGTTTCATTAAAAGATAAATATGACTTATTACTTAAGGAATTAGGTATGAGTAATATGGCTACTAAAGTTATAAAAGAGATAAAGGCTCCAATGCCAGGATTAGTTGTTTCTATTGAAGTGGAAAAAGGGCAAGAGATAAAAACTGGTGATCCAGTTATTATACTTGAAGCTATGAAAATGGAGAATGTTCTTAAATCACCAATTGATGGAATAATAAAATCTATAAAGGCTGTGAAGGCAACAACTGTAGATAAGAATGCGGTTTTAATTGAATTTGAATAATAAAAAAATATATTAACTATGAGAATTTTACCAATTACATTTTTGACTGTTTGCACATTGTTTTGGTCATGTGGAGGAGCCGAGTCAACAACTACAGATAATTCTAAATCTGAAGTGAAATACCAAATTGATACTGAATCTGTTTCTTTGAAATGGGTTGCTTATAAAACTACAGCTAAACTTGGAGTAGGAGGTGAGTTTGGAAAAATAAATATTGGAGATTACGCTCTTGCCGATTCTCCAGAAGGGGCAATTGATGAGGTGACTTTTACTGTTCCTGTATCTAGTTTGTTTACTGGAAATACAGATAGAGATTGGAAATTGGTTAATTTGTTCTTTGGAGTTATGGATAAAACTGAATTTCTAAAAGGAACTTTTCATGCTTTGGAAGGTGATGCAACATCAGGTAAAGGAGTTATGGATTTAACAATGAATAACAAAACATGTGATTTACCATATGATTATATTATTGCTAATGACTCAATTTTTATCACGACTAAGTTAAATATCAATGAATGGAATGGGCAAGAAGCATTAGATTCTATTAACGAAGCATGTTACGAACTTCATAAAGGAGATGATGGAGTAAGCAAAACTTGGGAGGAAGTTGATATTAAAGCTTCGGTTGCAATCGTAAAAAAATAAGAAATCAACTAAGAAATTGTAATTTTAGCCATCTCATGATATTGAGATGGTTTTTTTTATGGAATCAATCAAACAACATATCGAGCAGGCTTTAGCTGCAATTCCCAACCACAGTGAGAAAATATTTTTGCTAGCAGTTAGTGGAGGAGTGGACTCTATGGTGTTGATGCATGTCTTTAATTCATTAGGATTAAAGTATAAAGTAGCTCATTGTAATTTTAATTTAAGAGGAGAAGATTCTATAGGAGATGAAAAACTAGTGAGAACTGAAGCGGCTAAATTTAATGTAGATTTTTTCTGTGAGTCTTTTGATGTGGAAAGCTATAAAAAAGAACAGAAGTGCTCTACTCAGATGGCCGCCAGAGATTTGCGTTATAATTGGTTTGAAGGTTTATTGAAGGAGCATAAATTTCATTATTTAGTAACTGCTCATCATTTAAATGACAATATTGAAACAGTGTTACTTAATCTGACAAGAGGGACTGGAATTAAAGGAGTTACTGGAATGGAACTGCTTAGTAAAAATGTTTTGAGACCAATGCTGTCAGTTTCTAAAAAGTCAATATTAGATTACTCTTCGGTTAATAATGTTGAGTTTAGAAATGATGTGAGTAATGCATCTAATGATTATTCACGCAATAAAATTCGCAACTTGGTTATTCCTCTACTAGAAGAACTGAATCCTGGATTGGATCAGACTATGGCAAATAATATTGCCAATTTAAATATAGTAAATGATGTGTATCAATCTGCCATTGAAAAGGAACTTTCTAACGGTATGATTTCAACTAAAAACGAGTTATATTTTGTCGATATTCCAAAGCTTAAGCAGTTGAAAAACACTAAAAACACTTTGTTCGAGTGGCTTTTTAGATTTGGCTTTAATTATTCAATTGTAAGTCAATTATACACTTCCGTTATTGAAGGAAATGGAACCGGAAAGCAATTTATTTCTGATTCGAATAAAATACTCATAGACAGGGATAGACTTGTTATGTCTCCAATTAATTTTGTTGATTCTGATTCAGTTTATATCAATAAATTAGATAAAAATGTAACCTATCCTATCGAACTTTCTTTAAACCACTTACCTAAAGAAAGTGTTGACATTAAAAAAGAGTCCAATTTTGCTTATTTAGATGAAGGAAAATTAATTTATCCTTTGGAATTACGTAAATGGAGAAATGGAGATGTTTTTCAACCTTTTGGAATGGTAGGAAAGAAGAAAGTAAGCGATTATTTAATAGACAATAAAGTATCGCAATTCGATAAAGAAAAAACCTTTGTTTTGTTATCCAACAATGAAATTGTTTGGTTAGTAGGGCATAGGTCAAGCGAAAAATATAAGATTTCTTCTTCCGCTAAAACTATTTTAACAATAAAATTAGACGAAGGAAATGGGAAATATGATAACAAAAAGGATTGAGAAAGAGGAGATTTCAAATTTGAAATTCCCTAGTAAGCCTATAAAGTTAAGAACTCCAGAAGAGAGAAAAGGACTTTTCAAGAAATTACATGATGCTGAAAAACTTGGAAATTTATTTCATAACAAGATTGAAATTATTTTTCAAGATGAAGAAGGTTTAAAATCAGTTTTCACTACAATTTGGGTGTAGGTAAAGAACACATCCTACTTAAAAAAGGAGTTTTTATTCCAATACAAAGAATTGTTTCTTTAGCTATTTAATTTTAGCACCCGTTTGTTTAGCTTTTCATAAAATATGTTAAACGTAATGGAATTTCACAATAATTTAATCTATCTTTAGTTTCTGAAAGAAAACTAATAATCTATGCCTTTTCAAGCAGGAGAATTACTCTCCAAAATCAATAGTCCAGAGGACTTAAAAAAACTTGTTTCTCCAGAACAATTACCTCAATTTTGTAAAGAATTGCGTCAATTTATTGTGGATGTCGTTTCCGAAAAAGGAGGGCATTTTGGAGCAAGTTTAGGAGTTGTTGAATTAACATCAGCAATACATTATGTATTTAATACTCCATACGACCAGTTAGTTTGGGATGTAGGGCATCAAGCCTACGGACACAAAATAATTACTGGACGAAAAGATGTTTTCGATACCAACAGAATTTACAAAGGAATTAGTGGTTTCCCAAAAAGAAGCGAAAGTGAATACGATACTTTTGGAGTAGGACACTCTTCTACTTCTATTTCTGCTGCACTTGGAATGGCTGTTGCCAGCCAACTTAAAGGCGAACACGAAAGACAGCATATTGCAGTAATTGGAGATGGAGCTATGACTGGCGGATTAGCATTTGAAGGATTGAATCACGGAGGAATTGAAAACTCTAACATGATTGTGGTTTTGAATGACAATTGCATGTCTATCGATCCAAACGTAGGAGCATTAAAAGAATATTTAAGAGATCTTTCTGCTTCACAGCCTTACAATAAAGTGAAGGATGAAGTATGGAATTTATTGGGAAAATTAAGCAATTTTGGAACTAGTGCTCAGCAAATTGTGCATAAAGTAAGTGATGCACTTAAAGGAAGTATCTATCAAAAAAGTAATTTTTTCGAATCATTAAATTTCAGGTATTTTGGGCCAATTGATGGTCACGATTCACAAGCATTGGTAAAGTTATTTGAAGAAATAAAACACTTGCCAGGACCAAAAATTGTTCACTGCTTAACAGAAAAAGGAAAAGGATTTAAACCTGCCGAGGAAGGAGATACAACTGTATGGCATGCTCCAGGAATCTTTAATAAAGAAACTGGTGAAATTGTAAAAGTATTACCAAAATCAACAGATGCTCCAAAGTTTCAGGATGTATTTGGACATACAATAGTTGAGTTAGCAGAAAAAAACGATAAAATCACAGGAGTTACTCCAGCAATGCCTTCAGGTTGTTCATTGAACATAATGATGAAAGCAATGCCAGAAAGAGCTTTTGATGTAGGGATAGCCGAGCAACATGCTGTTACTTTTTCTGCAGGATTAGCAACACAAGGAATGGTACCTTATTGTAATATTTATTCCACTTTTATGCAAAGAGCTTACGATCAGGTATTGCATGATGTTGCAATACAAAACTTGAACGTAGTATTTTGTTTGGATAGAGGAGGGTTAGTTGGTGCTGATGGACCAACACACCATGGAGCCTATGATTTGGCTTACATGAGATGCATTCCAAATATGACAGTTTCTGCACCAATGGATGAATTGGAACTAAGAAATTTAATGTATACTGCGCAAGCAGATGAATGTGGGCCATTTTCCATTCGTTACCCAAGAGGAAAAGGGATTTATCCAGATTGGAAAAAACCAATGCAAAAGTTAACTATTGGTCAAGGAAGAAAATTGAAAAGTGGAACCGACATTGCAATATTAACTATTGGAATTACAGGAACTTTTATTTCTAAAATTGAAAACCAATTTCAGGAGAAAGGAATAAGTGCAGCTCATTACGACATGCGTTTCTTGAAACCAATTGACGAAACTATATTACACGAAGTATTTAGCAAGTTTGATAAAGTAATTACCGTAGAAGATGGAACTATTGTTGGCGGTTTAGGAACTGCTGTTATTGAATTTATGGCAGACAATGGCTACCAAGCTCAAGTTAAGCGATTAGGAATTCCTGATAAGTTTATAGAGCATGGAACTCAAGCTGAGCTTTACAAAGAGTGTGGTTTTGATGCAGATGCAATTTTTGAAACTGCAGAGAAAATGGTTAAATCATCTTCTAAAGTTAAAGTAATAAACCAATAAAGTTTATTTCAAAGTTACCCTTGATGGAGTATCCGTTCCGTCAATAATACTTTGTGTTCCAATTGCAATAGCTCTCACTGTTTCAGTGATTGTTACCATGTTTAGTGTACTAACTTCATCACTCACTTTGTGGTAATGCTCGTCAGTATCAATTGGTCCTGTAGAAAAAGTATGAGCAGGAATTCCCAATTCAGCCAATGAAGCATTATCTGAACGGTAAAATAACTGCAATCTTTTGTATGGATCTGGGTATAATTTGTAACCGCTTCCTTCTAAATTTTTCTGAACTATAGTTCCAAAAGTTGAACGTTTAAATCCTGTAAGCCAAGCTGTTTTGGGACCAAATTTAGATTCTTTTCCAATCATTTCGATATTGATTCCCGCAATGAATTTAGATGCATCAATACCTTTTCCAAAATAATTAGAACCTAGCAATCCCATTTCTTCACCTGTGAATGCTATAAAAATAATAGTTCGTTCGTTTTTGCCAGTTTTCTTGAAGTATTCGGCAAGAGCCAATACAGCCGAAATCCCTGAGGCATCATCATCAGCACCATTATAAATATTATCGCCTTCTCCATTTTTAATCACTCCTAAATGATCGTAATGTCCTGAAAAAACTACGTATTCATCCTTTCTGCTATTCCCTTCCAGTACCCCAATTACATTAAATAAATCTAATCCTTTGGTTCTAAAATTCTGGCGAAACTTCGGCAAATTACTGTAACTAGTTAATCCAATTCTTTCAAATTCACCCTCAATATATTTAGCAGCTTTTTCAATCCCTTCAGTTCCAGATTTTCTCCCTTCCATCTCATCAGATGCTAGGGTAGTGATGTGTTTTGTAA
Organism: Flavobacteriales bacterium; assembly: GCA_018609055.1. Taxonomy (GTDB): domain Bacteria; phylum Bacteroidota; class Bacteroidia; order Flavobacteriales_D; family CAJJDF01; genus CAJJDF01. Next base: position 444,044 of record JABAYJ010000006.1, on the reverse strand, counting down.
TTAGCTCAGTGTTAATTATAGAAATTAACTCAGGGCTAATTTCAGTTTTATTTTCAGTAGTTGAGGTTGTTTCTTTTACCTTGCATCCATAAAAAAGAACTGGTAATAAGATAATTGCAATAATTTTTTTCATGGTTTTAATAGTTTAGAGATTTCTTTTTTCAAATATAGGTTATTATACTTTAGGCTAAGAGTCCGAATTTATACAGCCGAAGAAAGTAACTTAAACATCTTTCCATCAGATGGCTGGCAGCCATTCTTAATCATATCAAATAATTCTTCTTCACGCTTTTTAGTGTAAGCTTTTGAGGTTTTATATGATTTTATCGACACCTTTTTTTCTTCAATTGCTTTTATCACTTCTTCGGGATTAGTAAAGCTCACTTCATTGCTTTGTAAGCCAATTAATTCAGCTTTTTCTTTTCCGTAATAAAAGTATTTGATGTCATTTTGGGTAGCAAACTCTATGTATTCTAGTTTTAATAAAACAGAGTTGTAAATGACATCACTAAAACTTGAAATCAGTTGATTTACTTTGTTTTGGTCGTCAGTTTTCATCTGTTTCCACAAGTCTGCATCTATTCCGTTTACAGCCAAAAACTCTTTAAATTCTTGTTCAAAAAGTTTTAGTTCGTCTAGGGTAAGTTCTCTGTAAATTGGCATTTGTATAGTTTACTTTTTCAATATTATTCTGAAAGTGGTTCCTTGGTCTATTTTAGAGTTTAGGACGTATATTTTTCCTTTCAATTGTTCTTCAACAATTCTTTTTACTAGGCTTAGTCCCAATCCCCAGCCTCTTTCTTTGGTTGAGTATCCTGGATTAAAAATAGATTTAAAACTAGAAGAAGGAATTCCTTTTCCGGTATCGGTAACATCTAAAATCACTTTATTATCTAAATCCTGAATTTCATAGGTAACACTTCCTTTTTTACCTTGAATGGCATCAATGGCATTTTTGGTTAGGTTCTCAATTACCCACTCAAACAGGGATGAATTTATGCTTGCAATGGCATTTTTATCACCTTTTAAGTCAAGATTTACTTGTTTGGAAACACGAGCCCTCAAATAATGAATAGACTGTTCTACTGAGCTGTATATATTTTCTTCTTTGGCTTTTACTTTTGAACCAATTTTAGAAAAACGATCGGTAATAGTATTCAGTCTATTTATATCCTTATTCATTTCTATAATAGAAGATTCTGGTACTCCGTCAGCTTTAATAATTTCGAGCCAAGCCATTAAGGATGATAAAGGAGTACCTAATTGATGAGCTGTTTCTTTTGCCATTCCTGCCCAAACTTGGTTTTGTTCAGCTTTACGGAAAGTACTAAACAAGAAATAGGAAACCATCAAGAATAAAAATATAATTACTAATTGAATCCAAGGATAGGAGCGAAGTCGCTTTAGTAAACTAGACTCGGAATAATAGATGAAACCAGTCTCATCTTCTCCAAAAGAAATTTTGATTTTAGGGTTTTCTTTTGACATGCGAACTATTGTATTGGCAATGCTCAAGCTGTCTTTTATCTCCTCCTGGTCAATATTTATAGTTCGTTTTATTTTACCAGAAACAGAATCAACATAAAGTATAGGAATAGATGCAGAGTTCGAAATCAGTTGATTTTCAAATGAATTAATTAATGAATCTCTTTTATTTTTTAAAACTTTTAATAATTTGGAATCACCAAAATGAAATATTTGAGATTGATTAGCAGTACTTTTTATTTCAATACTCTTATTTCCTCTTTCCCAATTATTTAATAGTTGATTTAGTGAATCTCTAAATGAAGGCAGGTTTAAAACTGAATCTTTTAATGATTCTAAATTTCGCCCTTCAAAATACTGAGTTATCTTGTTGTTTTGATTGGTTGCAGTTTCAATAATTAGAGGGATATTATTATCCTTTGACATGAAATGCATTACAAAGGTATAATCGTTAAATTCTCTTGTTGCTATTTCGTTTGTGGCAAAAGTATAGTCCTTAATATTGTCTTCCTCTTCCGCTTTTAATTGGTCAAAGGTTTGATTTGTAAGGTTAATTAATTGAGCTTGTTTTTTAACCGTTTCACTCCATAATTTAACTCTTAGCCTTTCTTCATCTTGTATTTCTCGAGCTAACCGATTGTTGTACCAGAGCGATATACCAATAATTAATAGTGCCACAATGGAAAGGATTATTTTCCATACTTGCTTGGTTGAATATAATTTTTGTGACTTCAATTATTAGTTGTTAGTTCAATAAATATAGGGATAAATTTTGTTTGCGAATTTTATGCGATTAGAAAATTGATTTTTATCAATCTAAAACCTATTTGGGTTTAAGAACTAAGTTTTCTAACATCATATAAATACTTGCTACAATTACAAGGGAAACGATAAAGTATCGCCAAAAATTGTATCCTCTAGCTTTTTGTGTAGCTGCCATAAAAAAGGCAATTACCAAAACTAATATTCCTATTCCAATATAATATAACATACTTAATTACCTGTAATCCATCTGTAAACATCATTTCCATTAGCCAAGAGCATAAGTGAAACCAATATCATGAAGCCGAATAATTGTGCTTTTTCTAAAAACTTATCGCTTGGTGGTCTTCCTGCTATCATTTCGTATAGTAAGAACATAACGTGACCTCCATCCAAAGCCGGTATTGGGAGTATATTCATGAATGCAAGTACAACTGATAAGAATGCTGTGCGCGACCAGAATGTTCTCCAGTCCCAAGTAGTTGGGAAAATTTTTGCAATGGTACCAAAACCACCAACTTTTTTTACTGCCTCTTTTTTTGTAAAAATAAGTTTGAATTGACTTATGTAATCACTCAAAGTTTTTTTGGCAATACGATATCCTTCTGGAATTGCTTCTCCAAAAGTGTAGCTTATGTGTGTTTTTTTGAAAACATCACTGTAGGCATTCACATTATAAAAACCAAAAGTGTATGAAGTATCAAATTGTCCTGAAAGGGTCAATAATTCTCCATTTCTATTTATAACCATTTCAAATGAATCAGTTTGTATTGATTTTAATTGTATAATTGTCTTTCTGAAATCATCATACATTTCAACATTTTCACCATTTAAAGTATTGAATTTGTCTCCTTTTTTTAAGCCGGTTTTGTTTGCTAAACTTCTATCTAAAACTGAATCAATTATTGAAGGAATTCTTGGTCTAAACACAATGTTTTCCTCTTCTAACATGTAGTCAACTCCTTCTTCTTTAATTGTAATCTCTACTATTTCACCATTTCTTTCAACCGTATAGTTTTTAGCTTGGTTAATTAGCATTTTGCTATTGGCTTGCATTAAATCATCTAAAGGTTCACCTTCAACAGCCAAAATTTTATCCCCATTCATAAAAAGATTCTCGCCTTCTAGTTTTTCGGTAAGGACTTCAATCCCATAAATGTAATCTTGGTTTTTAACGTAATCTTTTCCCCAGAAATAGGCTATCATTGCATAAAGAAAAAAGGCCAGAAGAATATTTACAGTAACACCACCAATCATAATAATTAATCTTTGCCAAGTTGGTTTGGATCTAAATTCATCTGGTTTTGGCGGTTGTTTCATTTGGTCGGTATCCATTGATTCATCAATCATACCAGCAATTTTAACGTAACCTCCAAGTGGTAACCATCCAATACCGTATTCGGTATCTCCTTTTTTAATTTTGAAAAGTGAAAACCATGGATTGAAAAACAAATAGAATTTTTCGACCTTAATTTTGAATAGTTTTGCGGGAATAAAGTGCCCTAATTCGTGTAAAACCACTAAGATGGCTAGTGCTAAAATTAATTGAGCGATAATGACTAATGTTCCCATGAAGGTTAAAACAGTTTAGGTTTAAATTAATTACAAAAATCTTCGGCTAATTTTCGAGCCAGCTTATTTGTCTCGATATAATCTTCGAGAGTAGGCTTTGCTATAAACTCACTTTTCTCAATAGTATTCTCATTAATATCTCCAATTTGAAGAAAAGAGATTTTACCATCTAAAAATGCTTTGTTCGTTATTTCGTTTGCTGCATTTAATACACAGGCCGAGTTTCCTCCCATATCAAGAACTTCAAAAGCTAGTTTTAAGTTTTTAAAAGTCTCAATATCTGGCTTTTCAAAAGTTAAGTTTGGATAATCAAAAAAGCTAAAACGTTCAAAATTTGATTTTGGTCTTTCTGGGTAAGTAAGTGCATATTGAATTGGCACTTTCATGCTAGGGATTCCCATTTGAGCTAATATACTACTGTCTTCAAATTGAACAGCTGAGTGAATTATTGATTGAGGGTGAACCACAACTTCTATTTTGTCGGCAGGGATTCCAAAAAGCCATTTGGCTTCAATAACTTCCAAACCTTTGTTCATTAGCGAAGCAGAATCGATAGTTATTTTTGCACCCATTTCCCAGTTTGGGTGTTTTAGAGCTTGTTCCCTCGTTACTGATTTTAGTTCTTCATGAGTCTTCCCTCTAAAAGGTCCACCTGAAGCAGTAAGAATAAGTTTCTCAATTTTATTATCAAAATTACCAGCCAAACACTGGAATATTGCAGAGTGTTCGGAATCTACTGGGTAAATGTTTACTCCTTTTTGTTGTGCTAACTTGGTTACAATATCACCAGCTACAACCAAAGTTTCTTTGTTTGCTAAAGCGATATTTTTACCTGCATTAATTGCATTGATTGTAGGTAAAAGTCCTGAATAGCCAACTGTTGCAGTAAGTACTGTTTCAATTTCGGTCATTTCTACTACTTGGTTCAATGAATCTTCGCCAGAATATACTTTTATGTCGTGTTCCCAAAGTACATCTTTTACTTTTTTGTATTGACTTTCGTCAACAATAACAACCGTATTTGGTTTGTATTTAAGAGCTTGTTCAATCAGTAAATCAGCATTTCGATTTGCAGTAAGTGCAATTAATTCAAATTTATCTGGAAATTGTTCAATTACTTCTAGTGCTTGGGTACCAATAGAACCAGTAGAACCTAATATTGCTATGCCTTTTTTACTCATGTTTTATTTCGAAATAGAAAGGATAAAGTTACCTTTTTTTTGATTTAATTTTGAAGAATCTCCTCAATAAAGGTTCTGTTATTACTTAACCGAGGGATTTTGTTTTGTCCACCGAGTTTATCTTTAGATTTCAGCCATTTATTAAAAGTGCCATCATCTACTATCATAACTTCAGGAAGTGAAAGCACCATTTTTCTTTTAGCCTCATAATCAGAGTTTAACTCTTGAATTTTGTTGTCTAAAATTTTTAAAAATCTATTGATGTCTTGGGGTGCTTTTGAAAATTCAATGAGCCATTGGTGAGCTCCTTTTTTTGTTCCATCTATATACTTAGGAGCTACAGTATATTCTTTAAAAGCAGATTCAGTTTGTTCGCAGGCTAACTTTATTGCAATATCCGTATTTTCTATAATGAGTTCTTCGCCAAATGCATTAATAAAATGTTTTGTTCTCCCAGTTACTTTTATCTTGAAAGGGGAGAGTGAAGTGAATTTAATTGTGTCCCCAATTAAATACCTCCAAAGTCCTCCGTTTGTGGAGATAACCAAAGCATAATTTTTGTTTAACTCAACTTGCTCCAATTCAATAGTTTCTGAGTTTGTTCCATTGAATTTATCCATAGGTATAAATTCGTAGAATATACCGTAATCCAACATTAACAGCATGTCATCAGCTTTATTCTCATTTTGTAATGAGAAAAAACCTTCGGAGGCATTGTAAGTTTGGTAATAGTTGAGTTTAGCTGAATTTATTATCGAATCAAATTGATTTTTATAAGGATCAAAATTTACACCACCATGCATGTAAAGTTCAAGGTTTGGCCATATCTGATTAATGGTTTTACCTTCGGAAACTTCTAGTATTTTATTAAGTAATACAAGCATCCAAGATGGAACTCCTGCAATAATCTTCACATCTTCTTTTAAAGCTGCTTTAGCCATTTTGACAATTTTCTCATCCCAATTTTCCATGAGTGTGATTTCACGATTAGGCGTTCGTCTTATTTCGGCCCAAAAAGGAAGATTCTTTACTATGATAGCTGATAAGTCACCAAAGTAACTGTTCTCATTTAGTTTGTTGAGTGAGGTGTTTCCTCCCAAAATAAGATGCTTCCCCGAGAATAACTTAGCATTAGGATTGTTGTGGTAATAAATACTCAGTAAATCCTTTCCTCCTTTGTAATGGCAATCTTGAATTGCTTCTTGGGTAACAGGAATTAATTTACTTTTTGCATCTGTAGTTCCAGATGATTTAGAAAACCACTGTATTTTACCAGGCCACAAGATATTCTCTTGCCCTTTCATTGATTTCTCGATAAAGGGAAAAAGATCTTCGTAAGTCCTTATTGGAGTATTTTGTTTGAATTCGTTAAAGTTAGAAACTCCTGCAAATCCATGTGATTTTCCTATTTCAGTATTCTTAGCTTTATCTAGCAATGTAGTAAATACAGTTTGCTGAGCCTGAATAGGATTGTTCGTGAATTGCTTAATTTGATCTATTCTTTTCTTAATTATCCAAGAAAAAATAGTGTCAAATGGCATATACAAAAAGGGGTTTTAATAGAAAAAGCCTGAAATTATCAGACTTTTTAAATGCTAGAAAAAGATAAGGTAACAAATAACCATAAGAGCTACAGCTGTGTATACGTATCCTATTGTTCCTGAATTTTCGTGAAAATAATTATCAGACATGTTGTTCTTTTTTTTGTAAAAGTAATTAATTGCTTGAACCGACACAAATTTAATTAGTCTCTTCCTCCAAAAAGTCTTAGAAGAAATAAGAATAAGTTGATGAAATCGAGGTATAAATCCAATGCTCCGTATATAGCTCGTTTTTTAGTTGATGCAGTTCCTATTTCTGCTCCTTCACCAATTCTCTTTAGTTTTTGAACATCATAAGCTGTTAAACCTGTAAAAATGATAACTCCAATAACACTAATTACATAACTCATCATGCTACTTTGCATAAAGAAATTAGCAATCATTGCTACAATTATCCCAATTAATCCAATGTAAAGTATGTTTCCAAGTTTTGTTAAATCGGTTGTAGTTGTATATCCTACTACTGCCATAATAGCAAATACAGATGAAGCAGAGAAAAATGCAGTTGAAATGTCTGCACCACTATATCTAAGAAAGATAGTACTTAAACTAACGCCCATAAGTGTTGCAAATGTGATGAACAAAATAAGCATAGATGATGCACTTAATTTATTGTATCCTAAACTCATTAAAAACACAAATCCAAGTGGTGCAAAAGCCGCAATATAATATAAAGGAGATGCTCCTGTTTCTGTTATCAAATATTTTTCTACAAGTCCAGCATAAGCAAAATACCAGGATATAATCCCTGTTATTAATAAGCCCATAAACATGTACGAAAATACATTTGCCATAAATGATTTAGCCATTGTTTTATCCTGTGCGGCAGCATCAAGTATTGAGTTGTATGAGTTTCTGTCTTCCATTTTTAATTACTTAATGTAGATTCGAAGATACTAATTTTATGAATTCTTGCCTAGTTGCTTCCTCTAAAAATGTACCTGTAAACGCAGAAGTTGTAGTAACAGAGTTTTGTTTTTCTACACCTCTCATTTGCATGCACATATGGCTTGCCTCAATTACAACAGCAACACCAAGTGGTTGAAGAGTATCTTGAATGCAATCTCTAATTTCGTTTGTCAATCTTTCCTGCACCTGAAGTCTTCTTGCAAAAGCGTCAACCACTCTTGGGATTTTACTTAATCCTACAATTTTACCGTTAGGGATGTAAGCAATGTGTGCTTTTCCAAAGAAAGGCAACATGTGGTGCTCACACATAGAGTATAGTTCAATGTTTTTTACTAGCACCATTTGGCTGTAATCTTCATTAAACATGGCAGATTTTATAATCTCACTTGGGTTAATATCGTAACCATGAGTCAAAAACTGCATAGCTTTAGAAACCCTTTCTGGAGTTTTTAGTAATCCTTCTCTTTTTGGGTCTTCACCCAAGTCTTTCAATATTTCCTCATAGAAAGCAGACATTTTTTCTGTTTTCTTATCGTCATATTGTTCAATTTTTTTGTAGCCCATTTTTTTATTTTTCGCCAAAGTATTCCACTGAGTTATTTTCAGTTTCATTCACTCTCACACTTATTAATTTTCCGCCTTTTATTTTTATTTCTTCCTCTATCTCTTCCCAAATAGCCACTGCTACTACTTCTGTTGTAGTCCTTTTATCTTTCAAGAAATCTACATCCAAGTTTAAGTTTTTATGATCTAGTTTATCTATCACTTTATACTTAAGTATTTTAGATAAAGTTTTTAGATTCATTACAAATCCTGTTTCTGGTTCAATTTCACCAGCAACTTTTACTATCAACTCATAATTGTGGCCATGCCAATTAGGATTGGAACAACCGCCAAAAGTCTCTTCGTTTTTTTTTGCATCCCAATTTGGGTTCCAAAGTTTGTGTGCAGAGCAGAAACGCTCGCGTCTTATAATAGTTACTTCTTTCATGATTCTAATAGTTGGGCTAAAGTAGTTTTTATATTATTCAGTTTCAACTCTATTTCAACTATTTTATTTATTTCATTTTTACTTGTTTTCAAGTAAGATTTTGCTCCATCCAAAGTATACCCCTTTTCCTTTACCAAATGATAAATAACTTGAATGTTTTTGATGTCTTTTTCAGTGAATTTTCTTTTACCACTTTCAGCTTTTTTTGGCGAAAGTTGTTTGAATTCCTTTTCCCAAAATCTAATTAAAGAGGCATTCACATCAAAAATTTTGGATACCTCACCAATAGAGTAGTACATTTTGTTTTTGTCTAATTCAATGTTAATCATGATGATGAAAATTTTAGTCTAATGAAGAACCTCCAGTATTTTTTGCTTTTTCAACTATTTGTTGATATTGTTCTGGGGTTATGTCAGTAAAAAAGAAATTGATTGGGTCAATTTTATTGCCGTTTTTTATTACCTCATAATGTAAATGAGGTGCAGTTGATTTTCCTGTGCTACCCACCAAACCAATTAATTCACCTCTTTGCACTTTTTTTCCAACTCTGGTTTTGAATTCGCTCATGTGAGCATAATGGGATTTGTATCCAAACCCATGATTCACTACAACATGATTACCGTATCCTCCAGAACTAAACTCCATAATTTCTATTATTCCATCACCAGCTGCATAAATTTTAGATCCAGTTGGAGCTGTAAAATCTAATCCTGAGTGCATTTTTGGAACGTTATAAATTGGGTCATTTCTTATTCCAAAAGGAGAGGAAAGTCTTGTAAGCTCTTTATCTTCGATAGGTATGATAGATGGGACTGCTCGTAAGAGTTTTTCTTTATCTAAAGCTAAAGCTATGAGCTCATCAAATGATTTAGACTGTCCCACAACACTTTTGGTAAGTGAGATTAGTCTTTCTCTTAATGATATTACATAATCTTCATGAGTTTTTTTTTCTACAACATTTGCTCTAGTTAGCTCATTATTTTTGTAGGGTTCGGCTTCAAAAATTACTCTGTAAAGGTTGTTGTCTGTTTCTTGTAAATCTTGTAAAACAGCTATAATGGTATCCATTTCGGAGTTTATCGATCGGTAATTGTTTTCTAAAAATTCAATTTTCTTTTGAGCTTTCCTTGTTGAATAATCTTGAATAAAAGGGTAGGAGATTAGTATAATAATCCCTGCTATCAAAAGGCCTACTCCAGAATATTTTAGTATTTTTTTTAATATTTCGCCAAGAGTCAATTCAATTTTTTGGTATTGAAGTGTGTTAGGGTCGTATTTATATTTTGCTCTTTTGCTCATTATTATTTTCTCTACTCATTAAGTGAGACTACCAAAGATACAAAAATTACGGAACAAATAGATATGCTAAAACGCTAGATGTTTATGAAATAGATTGAAGTTCTTGAAGTACTAATTTAGATTAAAAACTGGCTTTTAGGCTGATACTAAAATTCCTTCCTAGAGCACTAACTCCAGATGCAAATTGTTTGTAATGAGTGTCGAAGATGTTTTCTACACTCCCTTGTAATCTTAAAGATGAATTAAGATTAACAGATAAATGAGCATTTAATACTAACCATGATGGTGAACCATTAATAGTTGCTTCTTCTAAATTATCTTCACCAGTAGGCGAAAAGTCTTTTACTTGTTTCCATCCATTGAATTGAGAATTTACCTGAGCTCTAATTCTTTTGTTATTAAATGTAACTCCTAATCTTCCAAAAACTGGAGGAATATGTCCTAAAGGTGAGTTTGTACTTACATTTTTTCCAATGGTGTAATTTGCTGATCCATTAAAACTTAGGTAAGGAGTGAAGTTTATTCTGGTATCAAAAGAACCTCCATAAATATAGGCTGAACTTACATTTTGGTTCGATTGTAAATTTAACTTAGTCCCCTCAAATAGGATTGAATCTTCTCCATTAAGAACAAAATCACTTCTGACAATTGCATTATTTATAACTGTGTAGAATCCAGCAATTTTCACCATCAAATATTCCTTTTCGTCTTTCTCCCATTTTTTGGAAAAATTAAGTTCTCCATTATATACAAATTCTGGGCGTAAAAGGTTGTTAGGGATTACAAGGTTCCCATCATTTTCAAAAATCTTTCCGTAGTCATCTACATTTGGTGATCTATATCCAGATGAACCAATTAATTCTCCTCTAAAGCCATTTTCTTCTTCATATTTTATACTCACACTTCCTGAGAAAGCACCAGTATTAAAGTCAATTTTATTAAATGGAAATCCTATTAGTGAAGTGTCTAAAAACTCTGAATAATTGATAAAATGATTGTATCTAGCTCCAAAATTTATTATTATTTCTTTGGATATAAGTTTGTCAAGAGTTGCATAAACAGCTCCTGAAGTAATTCTATTTTCTCCATTTGGATATCTTGTTATCCCTGGCGAATTAATATTGGTGTTTAAATCGGTATCAAATGCAGTTGAATTTACATCATTATGTGTTCCTTCTATTCCGTAATAAAGAACTTCTTTTTTAGAAAGTCGTTTGAAAAAATCAGCATTAAGACTGTAAACAAATACATCTTCATTTTGAGTAGAAAGGATATTGCTTTGGTACCTTCTCTCAATTCTGTCTTCATCAATTTTTTGAAAAGATGAGTTAATCGTGAAGTAATCAAATAGTTTAGTCTCTTTTTTAGATTCTAAAGTAAATGCAGTTAATAGTCTGTTTTGAGGTCCGTAATACCATTCAGAAAATCTTAGTTTACCGTTTCTGTATTCATTTAGTTTATCAAATCTATTAATTTGACTAGATGTAGAGTACTGAATATTAAGACCGAATTTTAAATTTTCATTCCTTTGGTAACTGAATTTTTGCAATAAATTTAGTTGGTTAAATGCAGTTCTTTGGTGGATATTCTCGTCAGGATTAGCAACCATAGAATCTTGCCCATTAATGGTCGTAACATAGTTCAGTATTTCTCCAAAGTCTTCATAACCATGACTTCGGTTATTTCCCATTCTAAAATCTTCAAAATCTGAAAAGGTAATAGAAGTTAAACTTGCGAACTTTTTCGTTCCTAAATTAAGATCAACATGAGTAGTATTTTCGCCATTGGCAGTCCCAAAACGAGCTAATGCATTTCCGCTAACCAGTAATTGATCATTTGATGAAAACATAGGGTTTTTAGTATGAAAATGAATCACACCTCCCAGTGCATCACTTCCATAAATTACTGAGCCGGGTCCATAAAACACATCTGTACTTTCCAAAATGTTTGGATCTACAGTTATGGCATTCTGGAGGTGGCCGCTACGATAAATAGCATTATTCATTCTTACACCATCTACAACTAATAAAATTTTATTTGCTTCGAACCCTCTAATTATTGGGCTCCCTCCACCAGCTTGACTTTTTTGAACAAGAATATTGCTGTTCTTTTGTAGCATGTCAGCCGAAGTCTGAGGTGAAGAAAATTGAATATCAAAACTGTTTATTTTGTCAATTCTAACCGAAGAAAAATCTTCATGAGTATTTTCTCTTGGTGGTTTAATGACAATAGTTGGGAGTTCAATTAAATCAAACATCAAAACCCTGTAACCATCTGTAACTATTTGTGATATTGATTTCTTTTCTTTTTCGAATGAAGGATGAGAAAAATAGACTAATTCATTTATTTTAAAATCATTAAGGCTAACAATCCCCTCAATGTTTGTGTATAATGAAATTGATTTATCTCTATTATGAACCTGAACATCTTTGATAGGTTCCTTAGTCTTATAATGAAGAACTTTAACAGATTGCCCAAGCATTACTGAATGAACAAAAATGAAGAGTATAAATAAGTATTTTTTATTAATCATTTGAAATGAAAATTTTTCAGTTATTTGGTCGCAATAAGTGTACCAAAAACAAGATGCAAAGTTATGTTTTTATATTTAGTTGCTAGTCTTTTGAATTTTTGTTTTTTTAATAGCTATTTATACTAGAGTATTGTAATTTTAAGACTGAAATCATTAGAGATAAAATTGAGTTGAAGAGTATAATACTCTGTCAGATTTTATTAATAGTTTGTAAATTGATAATGAAAGGATTAAAAAATATAAGCTGGATAGTTTTAATAAATATATTTCTGGTAATAATTGCTGGTAGTATAGTGCGAATGACTGGTTCAGGAATGGGTTGTCCCGACTGGCCAAAATGTTTTGGGCATTTAATTCCGCCAACAATGGAGAGTGAATTAGCTTATTCGGCAGGCAAGGAATTTAGCAAAGGGCAAATGGTTATTGAAGAAAAAGCTCTTTGGGTAGCAAACGAAAAGTTTGTTGCATCCGAATCATTTGATTTAAAAGATTGGACCAAATATACCAAACACAGCTACGCTAAATTTAATGCGCTACATACCTGGATTGAATACATAAACAGATTGTTTGGGGCTTTGTTGGGCTTTTTTGCATTAATTATGATTGTGCTGGCAGCTCGCAAAAGGAAAGTGAATTCTTGGTTATTGATTCTCTCAATATTGCAATTATTCTTCATTTTGTTTCAAGCCTGGCTTGGTAAGCTTACAGTGGATACCAATTTAAATCCATACATGATAACTTACCACATGATGGGAGTTACCGTTATGATTATTATTCAGTTGGCTTTATTGTCTCACATTTACAGAGAAATAAATGGTGCTGATTCTAAAATTAAGACTTCTTTTTTAACCAAAATCGTATCAGTTGGCGCAATAGTTTTAATGTTTGTGCAAATAGTTTTGGGAACTCAGGTTCGACAACAAACTGATGTAATGTTTAAGTCTGGAACTCCTAGGGAACTTATTCCGAAAGGTTTTGATTGGGTGTTTTTTGTACATAGGTCATTCTCTTTATTGATTGTGTTTTCTTTAGCTTATTTATTCTTTAAGCTAAAATCAGTTTCTGAATTTAAGCGTCCACTAGGTTATCTGATAAGCTTCACTTTGACAGAAATTCTGTTCGGTATAATTCTTTATTATTTCGAAATGCCTGCATTTGCACAGCCAACTCATTTGTTATTGTCATTGTTGTTGTATGCTTTTTTTGTAGAAATTTACTTAAGACAATTACCAAAAACCTCCTACTTAAACTCTAACTAACTAATGGTTTCTTTACCCGACATAAAAGTAAACTATAGAGTTCAGTACTTTATATTTCAACTACTTGGTTGGGGATTTTTTGTATTTCTTATCGGGCTGTTTAATCTAAGCCAAAATGGTATTAACACCCCTTTTGTATTATTACTTCTAATTGTGTTTTTAACTAATTTATTAATTAGTCATTTATATCGTTTTTATGTTTCTAAAAATGAATGGTTGGTTAAATCTATTGGCCCATTATTATTAAGAATTTTGGTTGCATCTGTTGTTTTGGGGGTGTTTTTTTCGTTCTCTATTTCGGTTACGCGTAATGTTCTTATGTCACTAGAATTTAGCTATTTAAATTGGAACGAGATATTTTTTGGAGCAATAGTTTATTTCATTTGGAGCATACTTTACTTTGGATATTTATTGTTTTATAAAGCAAGAAAAGAAGAGTATAAAAATTTAGAAATGCTGGCATTAAGTTCTGAGGCAGAGCTTAAGAACCTTAGGTCACAACTTAACCCTCATTTCATGTTCAATGCAATGAATAGTATTAGAGCTCTGATAGATGAAAACCCAGAAGAGTCAAAGAAAGCAGTTACTCAATTGTCGAATGTTCTTAGAGCTTCTCTAATTCATGCCAAAAGAGAAAAGGTAACATTAGAAGAAGAACTAACTTTAGTAAATGATTACTTAAGTTTAGAGAAAATAAGATACGAAGAGAGACTTGAGGTTGTGTCTGAAGTTGATGACAAAGCTCTTCCTTGTTTGGTTCCTCCGCTATTAATTCAAACTTTGGTTGAGAATGGAATAAAACACGGCATCTCTAAACTAATAAAAGGGGGTGTGATTAAAATTGAAGTAAGGCTTAAGAGCCAAAAGCTATTCATTGAAATTAGTAATACTGGCAAACTAAATGATGATAGAATTTCGAAAACAGGAATAGGAGTAGAGAACACTATAAAACGACTTCGCTTACTATACGGAAACTCTGCTAGCTTTGAGCTTGTTACTGAGGATGAGATTGTGAAGTCTGTAGTGGTGATTCCAATAAATTAAATAAAGCAACTATGAAAACTATAATTGTTGATGACGAACGATTAGCACGTAAGGAATTAATTTCTTTATTAGCATCTTTCGATTTTATTGAAGTGATAAAGGAGTGTGCCAATGCTGATGAAGCAAAGGAAGCAATAGAACAACTGAAGCCCGATTTAGTTTTTTTAGATATACAGATGCCCGAAAAAACTGGGTTTGAATTACTAGAAGAACTCGATTATGTACCTCAAGTTATTTTTGTAACCGCCTATGATGAGTTTGCTATTAAGGCATTTGAAGTAAATGCTCTTGATTATATTCTGAAACCTGTTGACTCACAAAGACTAGAAAAAACTCTCTTAAAATTAAAAGAAGAAAACTCTGAATTGAATAGAGAAGAGTCTAAAATATCTAATGAAAAATTGACATTAGAAGATCAAATTTTCATTAAAGATGGAGATAAATGTTGGTTCGTAACTCTAAAAGATGTTCGTTATTTTGAATCTGTAGGGAATTACATTAAAATTCATTTTGAGGATAACAAGCCCTTGATATTAAGGTCTTTAAATAAAATTGAAGAAAGGTTAGAAGATAAAATTTTCTTTAGAACCAACAGAAAAAACATTGTAAATGTAAAGTGGGTGAGTAAAGTAGATAATTGGTTTAGCGGAGGATTAAAACTAACTTTGAAAACCGGAGAAGAGATAGAGGTATCTCGAAGACAAGCGCAAAAGTTTAAAGAATTAATGAGTTTATAAGTTATGATGACAGAACTACCCGAACCATTTTACAGAGCTATAAATGCTGCCATAGAAGGAGGATTTTCTGTGATGGATGTTTTTGAATCTGGAGAGTTCGATACTAAATTGAAAGGCGATAATTCCCCTGTAACAAAAGCAGATTTAGATTCTTCGGAGGTGATATCCGAAATATTAGAAGCTACAAAAATTCCTATTTTAAGTGAGGAAGGTACCGAAGATACTTTTGAAGAGCGAAAAAAATGGGACTTATTATGGGTGGTAGATCCTCTAGATGGAACAAAAGAGTTTATAAAAAGAACCAATGAGTTTTCGGTAAACATAGGCTGTGTAGAAAATGGAGTAGCCATATTTGGTGTTATTTATATTCCAGTAAGTCAGGAAGTGTTTTTTGGAGGTACCGAGTATGGAGCCTTTAAGCTGGATTATGATGATGAAAAACCTTTTTCTCGTCAAATAGAAAATGCTGTACGATTAAAGCCTCCATCCAAAAACAAAGAGGTGCTAATAGTTACTGGAGGAAGCGAAGCAGAATTTGATTTTTATAAAAATGCTGAGGTTTTAAAATCTTATACTTATGATTCAATGGAGTTTCAGAAGTTATCTAGCGCCATCAAATTTTGTAGAATTGCTGAGGGAGTAATGGATATTTATCCTAGAGATTATCCTTGTATGGAATGGGATACAGCTGCTGGTCAAGCAATTTTAAATGGAATTGGTAAAGATTTGTACGACATGGAAACTGGTAAAATAATGAGATATAATAAAGAGTCATTATATGTTCCTTTTTTCATTGTAGCTTAATTCTTCTATTTGTTAAGAAACCGTTAAGCTAACGAGATTGTTACTTTTGGCATTGAATTTGTAAATTATATTTCAGGTATTGGACATTATCCTCACAATTAGTATTGATAATTGAAAATAGATTGTTATTTTTAAACCAATTAAAAGAAAAATTATGAAAACAAAGTATATTTTAGGATTGTTCCTATCAGTTGCAATGGCAACTACAACTTATGCTCAAGACGAAAACTTAGTTGAGAACCCTAGTTTCGAAGGAGTTAAAGGAAAGTTGAAAAAATTAAAACAAATTAATAAAGCCGAAAGTTGGTTTTCTCCAACTTCGCTAAGAGCAGATTTATTTTCTGAAGATGCAGCCGGAACCGAAATAGGTGTTCCAGGAAATATTTATGGAAAGGAAGATGCGGCAGATGGTAAAAACTATGCCGGTATTATTGCTTATTCTTATAGAGGGGCATCTCCAAGAACTTACGTTTTTTCTCAATTGAAAGAAAAATTAGAAAAAGGAGTTAGATATTGTGTTTCATATAAAGTAAGTCTTTCAGATTTATCTAAATATGCAGTGAATAACTTAGGTGCTCACTTATCAAAAAAACCTTTTGAAGTAGAAGGTAAAAAAGACATAGTTCTTGGACCTAAATACACTGTAGTTAAAGTTGAAGACAATAGGGTGTTTGAAAAAAGATATAGCTGGGAGTCAATGTGCTCGGAGTTTGTAGCTGAAGGAGGAGAGAAATTTTTAACTATCGGTAACTTTGATGAAACTAAAGAAACTAAATTCGTAAAACTTAGAAAGAAAGCTGATTTTAGAGGTGCACAAGTACCAATGGCTTACTACTACATTGATGATATAGTTGTAAAAATTGTAGAAGAAGGAGTTTCTTGTAACTGTGATGAAGTGGATGATAAAGAAATTGAAAGAGTTGTATACAGTAGTAACAGAACTTCAATGGATGGATTTACTGAAGAAGAAGTAGTAGAAAACTCAACAGTTTATTTTGCTTATTTAAAGTCTACTTTAACTCCAGAAGCTAAAGAAACTTTAGACGGATTGGCAGAAGCAATGATTAAGAATCCAGAATTAAAATTAAATGTATTTGGATACATTACAGGAGATGAAGAATTAGCTGCAAGAGGTGAAGAAATGCATTTAGATTTAGCTAGTAGAAGAATTGATGCTGTAACTGATTATTTATCGAGTCATGGAATTAGCAAAGATAGATTTGATAAAGACATCAAAAACACTTCTGATCCTGAATCAACTGAGGGAACTCTAGTTGGAAAAGCTCAGAACAGAAGAGTAGGATTTGAGACAATGTAAAAGAATAAATAACTAAAACAAAAAGGTTCGATTTAATTATCGAGCCTTTTTTTATGACATTTTTTAAATGATATCGGCAACTACAAAGTTGCTTCCTGTAACGACTATCAAATCAGAATCTATTGCATTGCTTTTGGCTTCGTTTAAGCCTTCTTGAACAGAATTAAAAGTGTTTCCTTTAATTCCCAATTCACTAGCTATTTTGGTTAGCTCTCCGCCTTTTAAAACTCTTTCATTGGATGAACTACAAAAATAGAAAGCTGTTCCTTTTGGGAATGGTTCTAACATCTTTTGATGAGATTTATCTGAAGCTATTCCTATTACAACATGAAGCTTATTTGGTAATAGTTTTCCTATCTCACTCACAACTTTTTTAATTCCATCTGGGTTATGGGCTGTGTCGTAAACTATCGTAGGGTTTTTACTCACTATTTGAAAGCGACCAAGTAATCTGGTGTTTCCAATAACATTGGCAAGTCCTTCTTCTATATTTTTTTCAGAAATATGGAATCCTCTACTTTCCAAAACATTGATTGTTTTTACTGTAGTTTGGGCGTTTTCTTGTTGAATTTCACCAACTAAATCTAGTTTGTATTCTTTGCTTTTTTCTTTATCAGCAAAGTGAATAGGGGAGTTGAGGTTTTTAGCAATTTCTTCAAAAATTGGTTTCGTTTCCTTTTGGGTTTTACCAATTACAACAGGAATACCTTTTTTTATGATTCCAGCTTTTTCTTTGGTTATCAATTCAATGGTATTGCCTAAAATAACTGTGTGTTCCAAGGAAATATTGGTGATTACCGAAACTTCTGGAGTGATTATGTTGGTAGAATCTAATCTGCCTCCTAGTCCGGTTTCAATGATATTGATATCGGTTTTTTTCTTTTCAAAATAATGAAAAGCTAACCCAACAGTCCATTCAAAAAATGAAGGGTTTACATCAGTCAAAATCTCTTTATATTCCGATACAAAATCAACAACTTCTTCTTCAGAAATATCGATTCCATTAATCTTTATTCTTTCTCTAAAATCTTTAAGATGTGGTGAAGTATAAAGTCCCACTTTGTAACCAGCTTCTTGCAGAATAGAAGCCAACATATGCGAAACAGAGCCTTTTCCGTTACTACCAGCAACATGAACTGTTTTAATGGCTAAATGTGGATTGCCAAGCAATTCACAAATATCGGTAATGTTGTTGAGGTTGGCTTTGTAAGCTTTACCGCCTATTTTTTGGTATTGGGGAAGTTGAGCGAATAAATAATCTAAGGTAGATTGATAGGTACTCAAAGTAATGCTATTGCAAGATGTAGTTAATGATTCTAAGTCCTTTACTTAATTCGGCTCTGTTTCCATCTGCCTTAAAATCAAATCTATAACCATCTTTTTTTGCTTGATTAAGAAGAACTGGGTCGGTTGTAGTAGTTTTAGCATGACTTGATAAAACTCTTACATCAACAACTTTACCAGCTCTGTCAACAGTAAGTTCTATAACAACTTTACCTTCTTGATCTCTAGTTGGATTAGATACTCTTGGAGCAATTCCATCACCAGCACCTAAATTTCCTATTTTACCAGAAACACCAGGTCCATTTGTACCATCTCCAATCCCATCATTGTTTCCATTTCCATTCCCATCACTTTGTCCAGTCCCATTCCCGTTAAAAGCTCCTGCTGCTGATGCTTGAGAATTTGGTTTTTTTGATGGCTCAGAGGTTTGTGTAGAGCTTGAAGTGCTTTTTGGTTTGGTCGATTTTTTTACTGGAGATTTAGTTTCTTGAGTAATTACGGGGTCAGTGTTTGAAGTTTGTTCTTCAGTAACTGTTTCAGATGGAGTAGGCTCAGAGCTTGCTCCTCCCTTAGAGCTTGATCCGGCTGTAAAATCCATAAGAATAGTTGCCGGCTCCTCTTTTTCTTCCTCTGTTGTAAGAGTAAAAGCAAAAAGTAGCAAAATCACGATTACATGAAATGCACTAGAGATGATTAATCCCAAACGTTTATTTTCCTTTTCTTTCTTACTCATAATACTAAGTGTTTAATGCAGTATAACGCAATTTTCGTGCAAAAGTTTCTTTATCATAAACTTATTTCTTTGTCATTATAGCTATTTTGAGTTTGTTCTTCTTTACCATGTCAATTATTTCGACTGCAATCCCAAAATCAGAAGCTTTATCACCATTAAGTTCTACTAATTTTTCTTTGTCGTTAGCAACTGCTTTTAGCACTGCTCTTTCAAGTTCAGAAATATCTATTATTTTATTGTTCAGCAGTATAGTGTTATCTGGTTTCACAACAATACTAGCAAGAGATTGTGTGGTAGGAGCTACTGAGCCTCCTTCTGGTAAATCTACATCTACAGCATTTTTTGCTAAAGCAGAAAGTATAATGAAGAAAATTAACAAAAGGAATACTAAATCCGTCATAGACGACATTCCTCCTTCAATTTTCACTTTGTTTTGACTAATTAAACCCATATTAATTCAATTTTAGTAATCGATATCTCAATTCACAGTTTAGCAAAATTGAGTTTGTCGAAATATTATTTACCTGGCTCTTCCAAAATATCAATAAACTCAATAGAGTGAGCTTCCATATTTTGAACTACTCTCGAAACTCTTGAAACCAAGAAGTTATAAAAGAAGTAAGCCAAGATTCCTACAATTAATCCGGCTACAGTAGTAACCATTGCCATCATTATCCCTCCTGATAATGATTCCAAGAAATTTGCTTTAATTCCAGTGTTTTTTAAATCATAAAATACTTTAATCATCCCAAGTACAGTCCCTAAGAATCCAATCATTGGTGCAATTCCAGATATTGTAGCTAATGCGGATACATTGTTTTCTAATCTTGATATCTCTAGTTTTCCAACATTTTCTACAGATGCTTTTATGTCTTGCATTGGTTTCCCGATTCTCGATACTCCTTTATCAACCATTCTAGCAACAGGGCTATCTGTAGTCTCACAAAGATTTTTTGCAGAATCTAATTTCCCTTCCAAAACATAATCTTTAATTCTAGACATAAATTGATCTTCTCCCTTATCAGCTTTTGATAAAGCCATTAATCTTTCAACAAAAATATAAATTGCATAAATAGACATTAATAACAACGGAATTAAAATATACCAAGAATTGGATTCTACAATTATACCCATTATCGACATGTCTGCAACTGGTGCTTGACCTGCAGTATCAGCTGCTGCCCCTATATTATCTGCTGTTTGTATCATTTTAGTTTAATTTGGTTGATTATTTAACAAGTTAAAAGTACACTTAATAAGATGATTCATTATTTATATACTTCCTAATTGTAAACATCAAGATGTTAAGTTTTATTGTTCTTAAGTAAAGGATTTATGTGTCTTCAAACTTGTCTGTACAAGTGTAAATAGAAAAAAATATAAGAAATTTTTACTATTTAAATTTAATTGAGGATTGTCTTGCAATTTAATTTAACAGTTGTATATTTGCAGTTCAAATCGCGGGATAGAGCAGTTGGTAGCTCGTTGGGCTCATAACCCAAAGGTCGTCAGTTCGAGTCTGGCTCCCGCTACTAAGAGTCTATAAAGGCTCACAAAAAAAGCTTCCTTTTTAAAGGAGGCTTTTTTTATGCAAGTGTTTCAAATTGGTGTTACAAAATCCATTTTTTCACATTCATTCTTCTTCATCAAAAACTTTGAATATTTTAGTATCAGTAATAAGCTGCTGTTTAGGTTCTGTCGCATTAAACTAAAACCTCATGATTTTTTTCGTTTTTGATAAAAATTGAAAAACCTATATTTCTGTTTAATAGTAATTTAACTTTTTGAAGGAAGTGCAATTCTATTGAAAAACGTTTGAAAAATAATTAATGCGACAGAACCTTTCTCATTTAAAGTTAGAATTAATGAACAGCATATGAACAAAAAATGATATTCGATTTAATTAGTTTTATATAAATTTATATGAAATGAAAAATATAATTATTATTTGTTTATTATCGGTATCTCTTATTTCTAGTTGTGTTTCATACAATAGGGCTGCCAAATTCACATCGATTGAGAACATAATTGAGCTAAAACTAAATTCAACTTTACAAGAAGTGAATGAAGCATTGGGAATTGAACCTTATAATATTCTTTCTTCTGAAATAAATGGGTATACCATTTATGAATATCGATATAAACTGGTAGAGAGAGAGATAGTTCAAATAAATATTAATAATAAAGAATATTCATTTGGAAATAATAATGAAACTAATGGAAAAATATATTACAATCCAATTGAACATCAATTGTTTTTGTATTTTAAAAACGATAAATTATCAGCATTGATTACAGACAAAGAAAAACAAACACCACCACCTCCTCCATCAGTTCAATATAATATTTCAGTTAATGGGCAACAAAGCGGTCCTTTTGGTTGGGAACAATTAAAACAAATGGTTGAGGGTGGTCAGATAAAAAAAGACACTCATGTTTGGGAACAAGGTATGGCAGGTTGGGAATTGGCAGTTAACGTAGATGAATTAGCATCTTTATTTGTTGCAGTTCCACCACCACCTCCTCCGCCACCACCAGCACCTTAATTGGTAGATCTTACCAGAAGGAACTTACTTCTACATTATAGACATTGGAGATAACAATTTCGAACCTTACACTGGATACATTCAGATTAAGAGATAATAACCAATCAAACTAAAAATCTAAAGCCTTACTATAATTATAGTAAGGCTTTTAAAATTTAGAATCAAATTCTTATAAATGCATCAAATAGAAAACACCTATTCCGGCTATGTATCCAACTAATGCTAACCAAGCAATTTTTTTAAGATACCAAAAGAATGAGATTTTTTCCATCCCCATTGCTACAACTCCTGCAGCTGAGCCAATTATTAACATACTACCTCCTGTTCCGGCTGCATAAGCAATCAAGTGCCATTCTGGAGCATCAATTCCCATATTTGGGAACATTCCCATACTTGCTGCTACTAAAGGCACGTTATCTACAATTGCAGAAGCTCCACCAAGAATTAATATAAATGGATTTGTTCCAATTCCAGCAACTACATATTCTCCAAACTTAAATATCATACCTAAAGATTCTAAGGCAGCTACTGTCATTAATATTCCTAAAAAGAATAATAAACTAGGCATTTCAATTCTTCCTAAAGCTCTGTGGACAGGGCTATGATGCGATTCATTATCGGCAAGACTAAATGTTCTATTACTAAAGTATTCTGCAAATATTGTGAATATTCCTAATGACAACATCATTCCCATGTAGGGAGGTAGGTGTGTAAGAGTTTTGAAAACTGGTACTGCTACAATTAGCAACAACCCAATGTAAAGCATTCTTGCTCCATAAGGGTTAGTTTTTTCGTCAGAAATTGGAGCTTCAAACTCCCCTTTAAAAGCAGGTAAATAACTTGCAATAAAAGTAGGAACTACCATACAAGCTAATGAAGGCAATATTAAGTATTCAATTAAATGGAGCGTAGTTACTTTTTCCCCCATCCAAAGCATTGTAGTGGTAACATCTCCAATTGGAGACCATGCTCCACCAGCATTGGCTGTAATAATTATCATACCTGTAAACCACAATCTGTCTTCTTTGCTGGTTACTAATTTTCTTAAAATAGTAATCAATACAATAGTAGCAGTAAGGTTATCAATTATAGCTGAAAGTATAAAGGCCAATATAGCTACAATCCATAAGAGTTTTCTTTTCTTATTGGTTTTGATGAACTTTTTTATTGTAGAAAACCCATCAAAATAATCAATGATTTCTACAATAGTCATGGCTCCAATTAGGAAAATTAAAATTTCACAAGTCTTTCCAAAGTGATGAATTAATATACTTTCGAGCTCGTTTGATTCTAGCTTCCCTTCTAATTTCCCTGTAGTTTCATTTATTTCGCTTATTATTTCGAAAACTGGCAAGTGCGAAACTGCAACTACTGCCCAAGCTGCTCCCATCATCAATAGGGCAGGTACCAATTTGTCGATTTTTAAATTGTGCTCAAGAGTAATGGCTAGGTACCCAAGAATAAATATTATTACTACTGTTAATTCTATTACTCCCATTTATTTTAGTTTTATATAAGTTGTTTTAATGCGATTTCAAAAGCAGTTTTTGCAATGTTTGTTTTTGAATCAGAAACTTTATGAGTGTTTATCATTGCTTCTTTTATGATGTTAGATGTGTCCTCAAAAATAGAAGCATCACTCATGACTGGCGGTAAATCATTGCTCATTAAATAAGCAAATACTCTTGCCATTCCACAGTTTGCAATAAAATCTGGAATAATACTAATCTTGCTATCAGAATATTCAGCAATAGGTCCAAAGAAAATTTCTTGATCTGCAAATGGTACATTTGCTCCACAAGCAATCACTTCAATTCCTGAGTTAATCATACTATCCACTTGGTCTTTTTGAATCAATCTTGATGCAGCACAAGGAATAAATACCTCTGCTTCTAAATCCCAAATTTTAGAATTTACTTCTTCAAAAGAAAGCATATTTGGAGATGCTAATGCATTTCCGTTTTTAGTCACAAATAGTTCTCTTATTTCTTCTAAAGAAAAACCTTCTTGGTTTATTAGTCCACCAACACGGTCTATAATTCCTACAATTATAGCTCCACTTTGGGCTAAATAATAAGCTCCAGAAGAACCTACATTTCCCCATCCTTGAACTACAACTCTTTTTCCAGCTAAATCTCCTCCGTAAATATCGTAATAGTGTTTTACCGACTCGGCAACTCCCCAACCAGTAATCATATCTGCAACCACATACTTGTTTTCAGCTTTAGGTGTGTAGTTATTGTCTTCAATTACCTGAAGAACTCCTCTTCTTAATTGACCAATTCTATGAATTTTTTGTGGTTCAGTTGGCTGAAAGTGTCCATTAAAAACTCCTTCTTGTGGGTGCCATACTCCGCAATCCTCTGTCATTGGGATTACTTCGTGAATTTCATCCACATTTAAATCTCCACCTGTACCGTAGTAATTCTTTAATAATGGTGCCACAGCATGGTACCATCTTTTTAGTACTCCTTCTTTTCTTGGGTCACTAGGATCAAAGTTTATTCCTGATTTTGCTCCACCAATTGCTGGTCCCGAAACAGAAAATTTAACCTCCATAGTTTTTGCTAAAGATGTTACCTCGTGTTTGTCAAGTCCAACTCTCATTCTTGTTCCACCTCCAGCAGCTCCTCCTCTTAGGGAGTTTATTACTACCCATCCTTCAGCTTCAGTTTCTGAATCTTTCCATTCAAAAACAATTTCTGGTTGTTTGTTTTCAAATTTGTCTAATAAATCTTTCATAGAGTGTTTTCCAAATTGTTGTTTTTTGGTAAAGAGTTTCTTTCCAAAAATTAATTACCGAAAGTAGTAAAAGAACCACTTTGAACCAAAGAATATAGTAAACTTTACTAACAGATTAGCACAAAAAAAGCCATTGAAATTTAATTCAATGGCTTTACTTTTTTCAATTTATTATGTGTTACATAGTGTAACCCGATTTCACATCAACAGGGTTTACAACCAAAACAGGAATTTGTTCTTCGTTTGTGATTATTTGTTCTTCCCTTCTTGAGGCAAATAAACTTTTAAATATATTCCAGTTAAGTGAATTGATAATGGCTATTAAATCAGCATCATTCTCCTTAGCATATTTAATAATCTCCTTTTCAAAATCAGTTTTTGGCTCAGTGATAGTAATTGCCATTTCAATATTTTTTTCTGAAAAGTATTTTTTAGCAAAAATCACATTGTTTTTCAACTTCACGTAAAGACCTTTGTCTGTTTCGTGTTTAGCAATGATATAAACTTTAGAGTTGAAATATTTTGCAACATCAGCAACTTGATCCAGTTTTTGTTTCGAATCTTCTGTCATGTCCATTGGCACTACAATGTGATCATATCCAGTTTTTTTTATTCCTTTTTCTTGTACTACAATGAATGGTTTTTCCGAATGAGAAACAACTTTCATAGCATCACCACCAGTTACGGTTTGTATAATTCCTTTAGGACCGTGAGTTCCCATAATAATTAATTGAGCTCCTACTTCTTCAGCTGCTTTTCCAATTTCAGAAATAAAATTTCCAATTTTAACCACAACATGAGTTGTAATACTTCCAGGATTTCTTTTTTCAATTTGTTGTACTAATTTCAACTTTGCAGTATTTACCTCTGCAAGTTCTCTTGCAATGTGAAGAACATAAACCTCTGCATTGGTTGCAGAAGCTAATTTAATAGCATGGTCAATTGCATTGTCAGAAACTGTGGTGAAATCAGAGGCCACCATTATTTTGGTAATATTCATGGGTTGGTTTTATTTTGTACTCTAAATTTAAAAAGAAATTTTCTTATTATCAAAAATACTAATTTTGCTACTATTTCTATCTTATTTATAGATTATTATTACTTTAGATTGATACTAAATAACATACTTGGAACTCAAAGAAAATATAGCCAACATCCTTAAGATTTTACCGGACTCTCCGGGAGTTTACCGTTACTATGATAGTAAGGGAGTTATAATCTATGTGGGTAAAGCCAAAAACTTAAAAAACAGAGTTCGTTCCTATTTCAATACAAAAAAACATCAATACGCAAAAACTAAAGTTCTTGTAAGTAAAATTGTAGACATCCAATACATTATTACTCCAACGGAATATGATGCACTTTTATTGGAAAATACTCTCATAAAAAAGCATCAGCCTAGGTATAATATTTTACTTAAGGATGATAAAACCTACCCTTATATTTGTGTGAAGAACGAACGGTTTCCCAGAGTTTTTTCTACCAGATATGTTACCAAAGATAAATCGGAATATTTTGGACCTTTTACCAATGTTAAGTTGGTTCGTATTATTCTTAATTTGCTGAAAGAAATTTACCCAATTAGGAATTGTAAGTTTAACCTATCTAAACAAAATGTAGGTGAAGGTAAGTTTAAAGTATGCCTGGAGTATCATTTAAAAAATTGCTTAGGGCCTTGCGAAAACCTTCAGTCTGAAGCTAGTTATGATAATGATATTACCCAGATTAAAAAAATCCTAAAAGGTGAAACCAAGGATGTAATTGATTATTTAAAAACTCAAATGATTGAGTTCTCCGAAGATCTTGAGTTCGAAAAAGCCCAAGAAACCAAGGTTAAAATGGAATTGCTTAAAGACTACCAATCTAAATCTACGGTAGTAAATCCTAGTATTAATGATGTGGATGTATTTACTATTGATTCGGATATTAATGCGGGTTATGTAAACTTCATTAAAGTAATTAATGGAACTGTGGTTCAGTCGAGTACAATCGAAATTAAAAAGAAACTAGACGAATCAAACGAAGAAATGCTACAGTTGGCAATACTGGAATTAAGAACTAAATTTAGTAGTAAATCCAAAACTATATTTACTAATATTCCTGTGGAATACGAATTGGATGAATCGGTAAAAATGATTATTCCGCAAATTGGCGATAAGAAAAAGCTGATTGACTTCTCTTTGAATAATGTACGTCAGTTTAAGTTTGATAAACTGAAAACAATGAGTATTGTAGATCCCGAGAAACACTCGAAACGTATTGTGGATCAGATTCAAAAGGATTTGCGATTGAAAGAAAAGCCAGTTCATATTGAGTGTTTTGATAACTCCAACTTTCAGGGGACAAATGCTGTTGCTGCTTGTGTGGTTTTTAAAAACGCCAAGCCAAGCAAAAAAGATTACCGACATTTTAATATTAAAACTGTGGTTGGTCCAGATGATTTTGCCTCTATGGAGGAAGTGGTTTACAGGAGGTATAAACGCCTACAAGATGAAAATCAACCTCTGCCTCAATTGATAATTGTAGATGGAGGAAAAGGACAGCTGAGTTCGGGAGTTAAGGCACTAAGGGATTTAGGATTGTTTGGGAAAATTGCCATTGTAGGAATTGCCAAAAGATTGGAAGAAATTTATTTTCCAGGAGATTCCTTGCCACTTTACATTGATAAAAAATCTGAATCACTGAAAACGATTCAACACCTGAGAAATGAAGCTCACAGATTTGGAATTACTCACCACCGAAACAAGCGAAGTAAAAATGCGCTTGGTACTGAACTTACCGAAATTGAAGGAATAGGTGAGAAGTCGGCAGATGCTTTATTGAAACAGTTTAATTCCTTACTGAAAGTAAAGAATGCCAGTGATGAGCAATTACTTGAAGTGATTAATCAAAAGCAAGTAAGAGCTCTGAGGGAATTTTATAAATAAATCCAAGCACTTCCAGCTACTATTTTTTTATATTTGACTAAGCAATAAACCCAATGGAAGAAGAATCGTTTGATTTTAGAGAAGAAGCAGAATTTTTACCCGCAGAAACGGAGTTTGAAAAAGTGTTGCGTCCAAAATCTTTTGATGATTTTACGGGACAGAAAAAAGTAACCGACAACCTCCAGATATTTGTGCAAGCTGCCAAACAAAGGAATGAAGCTTTGGATCACGTATTGCTTCACGGTCCTCCGGGATTGGGGAAAACTACGCTATCCAATATTATTGCAAATGAACTGGGAGTTGGTTTTAAAATCACTTCGGGACCTGTGTTGGATAAACCAGGAGACCTTGCAGGATTACTTACCAACCTAGAAGAAGGGGATGTTTTGTTTATTGATGAAATCCACAGATTGAGCCCAATTATTGAAGAATACTTGTACTCGGCAATGGAAGATTACCGAATTGATATCATGATTGATACGGGACCAAATGCCCGTTCGGTTCAAATAGAATTAAGCCAGTTTACACTTATTGGGGCAACTACCCGTTCGGGATTATTAACTGCTCCACTAAGAGCCAGATTTGGAATAAATTCCCGATTGGAGTATTACGATTCTAAAATTTTGACAGATATCGTAGAACGATCGGCAGGAATATTAAACGTACCTATTGAATATGATGCAGCCTACGAAATTGCAAGTAGGAGTAGGGGTACACCTAGAATTGCCAATGCATTATTACGAAGAGTAAGAGATTTTGCTCAAGTAAAAGGAGATGGAAATATTGACAAAGCCATTACCAAAATTGGACTAGAAGCATTGAATGTAGATGCCAATGGATTGGACGAAATGGACAATAAAATCCTATCCGCTATTGTAGAAAAATTTAAAGGAGGCCCAGTTGGACTGAAAACCATTGCAACCGCAGTTAGCGAGCAAGATGGTACCATTGAAGAAGTATATGAGCCATTTTTGATAAAAGAAGGTTACCTAATGCGTACTTCAAGAGGAAGACAAGCTACCGAAAAAGCCTACAAACACCTTGGTATCGATAAAGGATTTGCTCAGGGGGGATTGTTTTAGGTTTTCAGAGGATTGTCAGCTGTGCCCATTAAAACTCTAAATTTGTGGAACAAAGAACTTTTTTCATCTTATTAATTATAACGTTGCGTGTAAAATGCGTATTAATGCATTTTTACACTTTGTTGGGCAATCGTTTTTATTTTGTATCCGGCAATTTTAGAATCATCCCTTGACCTAAAGTCAAACCATCAACATGTCCAGCGATTTTGTTGTCAACTGTTTTTACATGTATATGCATGTTGGTTGTATGATGTGTGAAAATTGCATGATGTGAATCGGAATAGAATCCTAACATTTCAACTTGTCTATTCTCTATTGTTCCATTAAGTCCAGAACTTATGTGTTTTTCATGAGAATGCTCTGTATCCCCATCTTTCCAGTTGATTATGTGCCAGTCAAATGACTTAGCTGTACCCTCTATTAAAAATGGGAATGGTTCATCTATTTGTATTTGATTGTCCTTAGCAGTTTGTTCTATGTAACTTTCTAATTGCTCATAGGTCACGACATTATCAGGGATGTTAATTGCTTTCCATTTACTAACTGATGCATATACAAGAAGCGTTGCTTTTTTGTTAAATGAGTTGTCAAAGGTTAGGGCACTGTCAACAACCATTGTGTTGAATGGCTTACTGTCAAATATTTGTATTTCACCTTTGAGGTTTTCAAGTGCGCCAAGTGCGTAAAAATGTTCAGAAGTTTCAAAGTCTTTCAAATCAGATTTTGCGGATACATCTCCCTTATGCATCATGTTTTTTAACGCACCGTTATACTCCACTTTGTATTTATTTGTCTCCTTGTCAGCAGTTTCTTTTTTACCTGTACCACATGATGTGATTGAAATCAGGGTTAGTAGTAAAAATATATATCTCATAATCTTCATTTTAATGTTGCCCAACTTGTGTATCAACGGAAGTTACGAAACTTTTAAGATAGTGAGCTTATAGTCAGTTAATAAATTTTCAATTAATTTTTTTATTGTACATTTGAAAGGTGCTGATTAGGGCACTAAATCGGATGTAAACGTCACCTTTATGAAAATTGATCCTTTAGCACATTTTGAAAAAATTCTTTTTTTGAAAAGATATAGTAAGCAAACTATTGATTCTTATATTTCTCATTTGAGAATGGCTCAAGGTTTTTTTGAGGATAAAAATTTTAATATTATTACCGATAAGGATTGGTTTAACTATGTTTTCCATTTGGTAAATACAAAAAATATTGCTGCTTCTACTCAGAGGCAAGTTGTTGGGAGTTTGAAACTGTTTTATAAAGAGGTTTATAATTTGGATAGGGATTTTAGCAAATTGGTAGTTTCGCAAAGAGAAAATAAAATTCCAGATGTACTTACAGTAAATGAGATGAAATTAATTCTCAATCACACCAAAAATCTAAAGCACAAAGCTTTGCTTAGTTTGTTATACGGAAGTGGATTGCGAATAGGTGAGTTGTTAGAGTTGAAATTGACCGATATAAATTCGGAGAGAATGACTGTACATGTGAGACATGCGAAAGGAAAAAAAGATAGGTTGACTATTCTTTCTTCTAATGTATTAAAAGTATTAAGGAAATATTTTGAAGAATATGAGCCTAAGGTTTATTTGTTTGAAGGACAAAATGGAGGGAAATATTCGGCAGGAAGTGCTCGAAAAATTTTGAAAAGAAGTATGACTATGGCTAGGATAAATAAAGTTGCTACCCTTCATACTTTGCGGCATAGCTTCGCAACACACTTATTGGAAAATGGGGTGGGAATTTCTCACATTCAGAAATTATTGGGACATCAAAATATAAAAACTACTTTGATATACACGTACATTGCAAATGATAGTTTAATAGCGATAAAAAGTCCTCTGGATTGATTTTAAATGCAAAAAAAACCAGCAAATTTCTTTACTGGTTTTAAATAAATTATTCTTGATTTAAGGTTTAAAGTTTAATAACTCTTACAGCATTCATTCCTTTCATCCCCATTTCTAGTTCAAATTGTACTTTGTCGTTTTCTACAATCTCTTCGGTTAAGCTACTTACGTGTACAAAGTATTTCTCGTCTGTTTCGTCTTCTTTAATGAAACCAAAACCTTTTTCACTATTGAAAAATTCTACGGCTCCTTTTCTAATTGGATCTACTTCTGGTTCAGCCTCTCTAGCTGGTACACCAATAACAATGTTTTCGGCTTTAATTACCTTTTTCTTTTTTGTTGGGTCTGGTGGAGTATCCGATATGTTTCCAAATTCATCTACGTAAGCCATCATGTTATCCAATCCAGATAATTTTTCCTCTTCTTTTCTAGCTAATTTTTTAGCTTCTTTCTCTTGACGTTTTTTTAAACGTTTTTTTTCTTTCTCTTTCTTGTTGTATGTTTCTTGCGACTTACCCATTAATTGTTTTGTGTTTTATTTAACTAAACTTTCTACTAAGTATGTTGTTTTACCTTTTGAGTTTCAGCTGTGATTGTATAAAGATAATATAATTAATTTTCTTTAGATTTCAAAACGAAAAGTAATTTAATTTCACTGTTCACAATAGCCTTCTTAAAATAGGAACAATTAGTTAACTTAGCTTATTAATGCTAGTTAAGCCAAAATATAATTTAACTTTAAAGATGAAATCAATTTTATTCTTTCTTTTTGCAATTTGCTTTTTAACCTCAAGTGCTCAAATACGTTCTAGCGCTCCTTTGGTTTATCAAATAAACAGTGATTACACTTATGCTAAGAGTGTAATGCTCATAAAAGCGATAGAAACAATTCCTCTTGACACAGCCGTTATTCGTTATGCTAAAATGGGAATTTATATTCCAACTTATGTTGGTCAATATTATAGTGATTTAGATAGTTTGATAGAGGCTAAAAAACAACTATTGACTAATGACCAAATTAAGTTCATGGAATTCATTGAGAAAAAAGGAGTTCATAAATTATCTAAAAGAAAGCAGAAAAAATATTCGGAGTCTATTGTTAATTTACTTCCAGATACAAACTCCATGTTGTGCTTTCATGCCATTTATGACAAGGAATTACAAGCAAGAAGTAAAGAGCAACTAATATTTAAAATGAAAGATGGCTCAACAAAAGTAATGACTCCAGATACTGATCCTGATTTTTTTGACTATTTAAAAGATACAATAGGAACTCTACTAGTTAAGAATTGCGAAGTACCAGTAGGAGATTATTCGTTTAATCTTTTTAATTACGGAGCTATTATTTATCCAAAGTTATCTGATAGATACCAGAGTAATTATGCAACATTTAGTGTTATGACAATGCTTGCTACTTATATGGTTCGTAACAAAGAAATTGAAAGCTTTGTTGCTGGACATATAAAAGCAAGTGCACCAACTACAGTTCCATGTCCTAAGCCTACAAATCCATTTGGAGGAGGAGGAAGTGGTGACGGAAGAGGATCTGGAAACGGAGGTAATACAGATAGACCAATGAGATTTGGAGATGGACCTGGAAGATAAATATAGAACAACAACATCACGCCCAAACAAAAACATACAACCCTTATTAAACAAAAAGCACACGAGTTGGGCTTTATGTTTTGTGGTGTGTCCAAAGCTGAGTTTTTGGAAGAAGAAGCACCAAGATTGGAAAAATGGTTAGAGTCCAACATGCATGGAAACATGAATTACATGGAGAATAATTTTGACAAAAGATTAGACCCGACTTTATTAGTAGACGGAGCAAAATCTGTTGTTTCTCTAGCGCTTAATTATTTTCCTGAGAAAACCCAAATAGACGATACTTTCAAACTTTCTAAATATGCCTACGGAGAAGATTATCATTTTATAATAAAATGGAAGCTCAAAGAATTGATGAAATTTATCCAAGCAGAGATTGGTGAAGTAGGGGGTAGAGTATTTGTAGATTCTGCACCAGTTCTCGATAGAGCTTGGGCTAAGAAAAGTGGATTGGGTTGGGTTGGTAAAAATGGAAACTTGATTAATAAAGAAACGGGTTCATTCTTCTTTTTAGCCGAGTTAATTATTGATTTAGAATTAGAGGCTGACGGTCCAGTAAAAGATTACTGTGGTTCATGCACTGCTTGTATTGACGAATGCCCTACAGATGCAATTCCTGAGCCTTATGTGGTAGATGGTTCTAAATGTATTTCGTATTTAACTATTGAGCTTAAAGATGAGATAATCCCCAAAGAGTTTCAGGGTAAAATGGAAAGCTGGATGTTTGGTTGCGACATTTGCCAGGATGTGTGTCCCTGGAATAGATTCTCAAAACCACACAATGAACCGTTATTGAACCCAAAGCCTAATTTATTGGGGTTAAATAAAAAGGATTGGGAAGATTTAACGGAAGAAGTATTCCGTGATTTATTCAAAAAATCGGCTGTAAAGCGAACAAAATTTGATGGATTGAAAAGGAATATTGATTTTTTGAAGTAGAATGTATTTTATGAATTTGGAATTAAATCGCAAAACCAAAATCCCATTGAACTCTTATTTTCTTCCTTTTTAGGATTTTTGTATTCTCGATATATTTTTTCTCCAATTTCAAACTCTACAGGTTTTTTAAAAATGGGGCCATCATAACAAAAGGTATGAAACTCTCCATTTTCTCCACAAGGATCAACATTGCTTGGTAGGTCATTTATGAAGTCTCTGTCAATTTCTCTTCCGGTAAATGATTCATCCAATAGCTCGGATTTGTTGCAGATAACTACAGCTTTAAATCCAAGATCTATAAATTCTTCAATTACTTCTTTTGTATCTCTCTTCCATAGAGGAAAAGAACAGTGAATTCCAAATTGATTTAATTGGTTTTCTCTGTAAACTCGTAAGTCTTCCAAAAAAATATCTCCAAATCCCGTGTGGGTGTATCCTTCAGATTTTAATTTAGTAAGGGTTGTTTCCATTTCTAAATTATAAACCTCCATAGTTGGTTCTTCGGGAAGTTCAATTGTGGCAAGAGGAAGCCCAATTACCTGGGCTTGTTTCTCTAATAATTCTCTTCTAAGTCCGTGCATGGAAACGCGATCGTGATGTGCGTTTATAGAAGTAACTAATTTATCTATTTGAAACCGTTCATCTTTTAAAAGATGATAGTAGGCCAATGAAGCGTCTTTTCCAGTACTCCAATTGAAGTATGTTTTTTGCTTTTTGACCATTATTAAATTTAAATAGTAGCTAAAATTCCATTCAAAGTAGCACTTGCTCTCATTGCTTTAGATACGATATCATCATTTGGATAATAATACCCTTTTGTATCTACTGCAACTCCTTGTACCGAATTCATTTCGTTTACAATTGTACTTTCATTAGCAGCAAGTTTTTCTGCAATTGGAGTAAATTCAGCTTTTAATTCAGCATTGTCATTTTGGTTAGCCAATTCTTGAGCCCAATACATTGCCAAGTAAAAGTGAGAGCCTCTGTTGTCCAATTCGTTTACTTTTCTTGATGGCGATTTTCTGTTTGCCAATAATTTAGAAGTAGCATCATCTAAAGTATCTCCCAATACAATTGCTTTTGCATTATTGGTAGTTTCTCCAAGGTGATTGAAAGAAACAGCAAGAGCTAAAAATTCTCCTAAAGAATCCCATCTCAAGTGATTCTCATCATTAAATTGCTGAACGTGCTTTGGTGCAGATCCTCCTGCTCCAGTTTCAAATAATCCTCCACCATTCATCAATGGAACAATAGAAAGCATTTTTGCTGAAGTTCCTACTTCAAGAATTGGGAATAAATCAGTTAAATAATCTCTCAAAACATTTCCTGTTACAGATACTGTATCTTCTCCTTTTACAATTCTTTCTAGTGAGAAATTAGTTGCGTCAATTGGATTCATAATTCTAATATCCAATCCTGCAGTATCGTGATCTTTTAAGTAAGTGTTTACTTTCTTAGTCAGTTCAGTATCGTGTGCTCTGTTTTCGTCCAACCAAAATAAGGCTGGTGTTCCAGTAGCTTTTGCTCTTTTCACAGCTAGTTTTACCCAGTCTTGAATTGGTGCATCTTTCACTTGACACATTCTAAAAATGTCTCCTTCTTCTACTGCAAATTCAAATACAGTTTCTCCTGCTTTATTTATAACCGTTACAGTTCCGTTAGATGACATTTCAAAAGTCTTGTCATGCGAACCATATTCTTGTGCTTTTTGAGCCATTAATCCTACGTTAGAAACAGAACCCATTGTTACTGGATCTAATGCTCCGTTTTTTCTACAGAAATCAATTGTAGCTTGGTAAACTCCAGCATACGATCTGTCTGGAATAAGAGCTTTAGTATCTTGTGAATTTCCTTCTGCATTCCACATTTGTCCCGAAGTACGAATCATAGCTGGCATAGAAGCATCAATAATTACGTCACTTGGCACGTGAAGGTTGGTAATTCCTTTGTCAGAATTTACCATTGCTAATGAAGGTCCGTTTTCAAAAGCAGCTTTTAAATCAGCTTCAATTTCAGCTCTTTTCTCTGCAGAAACTTCGTCTAAGTTGCTCAATAAGTTTCCATAACCGTTATTCACGTTTACACCTATTTCGTCAAAAGTAGCTTGATGCTTATCAAATACTGGCTTTAAGAAAGTTCTTACTACGTGTCCAAAAATAATTGGATCCGATACTTTCATCATTGTTGCTTTCAAGTGAACAGAAAATAATACTCCTGAATCCTTAGCATCTTTGATTTCTTTTTCTAAAAATGAAATCAAAGATTTTTTGCTTAATCTAGCAGCATCCACTATTTCTCCATTTTGAACTGGGAAAGCAGTTTTTAAAGTTGTTTTGTCTCCATTTTCAGCAGTAAATTCTATGCTAATAGCATCTTCTTTTGAAAATGTCATAGATTTTTCACTTCCATAAAAATCTCCACTTGGCATACTTGCTACATGAGTTTTAGAGTCTTTGCTCCAAGCTCCCATTGAATGAGGATTGTTTCTTGCGTATTCTTTAACAGCTTTTGGTGCTCTTCTGTCCGAGTTTCCTTCTCTTAAAACTGGGTTCACAGCACTACCTTTTACTTTGTTGTAAAGTGCAAGAATAGCTTTGTCTTCTTCTGTTTCGTTATCTTCTGGAAAATCTGGAATATTAAATCCAGCTCCTTGTAATTCTTTAATTGCAGCTTTAAGCTGAGGTACCGAAGCACTAATGTTTGGTAGTTTAATTATATTAGCTTCTGGCTTTTTTACTAATTTACCTAAAGTAGCTAATGCATCTTCTACTCTTTGGTCTTCATTCAATCTATCAGGAAATAAAGCTAAAATCCTTGCAGCTAAAGAAATATCTTTAGATATCATTTCGATATTAGAACTGCTAGCAAATGCTTTTGCTATTGGTAAGAAAGAATGAGTAGCCAAAGCAGGTGCTTCGTCTGTTTTAGTGTAGATGATAGTAGATTTATCTGCCATGATAATTATAGTTAATTCGTTTTTAAATTGGTGTCTTTAAGACAGTCCAAAATTACGAAATATTTCAAGGATGACGATATTAAATTTGTTTTACTTTTTCATGTGATTAGATTATTTAATTAAAAAAATGACATAAAAAAGCTCCTTTCAAAATCATGAAAGGAGTTTAAGTAAATATTAATGGGTTAGTTCTAGTACATTGCTGCACCTAACAATCCTACAAAGAACATAAGTACGTATAAAGATAGAATTACGATTGCAACAATACCTGCATATTTAAAATGTCTTTTTAAATAATCAAATCCATTTTCATAATCTTGTGCACTACCAGATTTCACTGCTTTCTTCATCTCTTTTGAGAAGTTATACATGTACAAAACAGGGAAGAAATAAATAGCAGCCATGATAAGGTATACAAAAGCTAATATTCCTGCCTGCATTCCTCCAAATCCTCCAGATCTTGCCATAAATGAGCTTCCCACTGTAAGCATTAAAAGAGCAGCCAACACTATGAACCCAACTCCTATAAAACCTAATATAGATAAAAACCCAGTCCACTTAGCTGTTTCTTTAAGAAATGCTTGTGATTTAGATGTAATTTGTGCTCCTCCACTTGAAAGGTCATTGTCTAGTATTGATTCATTCATTATTAATAGTTTGTTTTGGTTAATATACTGCAATAAAGTAATTTTTATCCAATTTTCAAAAATCATGAAAGTTTATTCGCGAAAAAAAGCCACTTAACAAATTAATGTTTAGTGGCTTAAAATACTTAGGAGTTTTCTTTCGAAAATTTACTTTTATCTTTTTTACTCAATCTCAATACAAATAAATGTTATCCTAAGTAGCTTTTTAATAATTTGCTTCTAGACTTTTGTTTTAATTTTCTAAGTCCTTTTTCTTTTAATTGTCTTACTCTTTCTCTTGTTAAGTCAAACTTGTCTCCAATTTCTTCAAGTGTTAATGGATAGGATTGCCCAATTCCAAAATACAACTTAATGATGTCAGTTTCTCTTGCTGATAGTGTTTCTAATATTCTTCCTATTTCATCACCTAAAGCACCTTCTAATAAATCATCTTCGTTAGAAT
Source organism: Flavobacteriales bacterium (assembly GCA_018609055.1). GTDB lineage: Bacteria > Bacteroidota > Bacteroidia > Flavobacteriales_D > CAJJDF01 > CAJJDF01. Next base: position 406,784 of record JABAYJ010000006.1, on the reverse strand, counting down.
CCTGGTCTGGATTTGCAAATACGGCATACATATCGTTTTCACTATCACTCCCTAGGGGCGCATCCATAGATACGTGTCTTCCAGAAATATGTTGCGCTTTCTTTACTTCTTTTTCAGAAACCTCTAAAGTTTCTGCTACTTCACTAGCAGATGGAGGTCTTTCATATTCTTGCTCTAGGCTAGAATACGCTTTATTTATTTTGTTTATTGATCCAATCTTATTTAAAGGTAATCTCACAATTCTTGCATGCTCTGCAATTGCTTGTAGTATTGATTGACGAATCCACCAAACTGCGTATGAGATAAATTTAAATCCTCTTTTCTCATCAAATCTTTGAGCTGCTTTAATTAAACCTAAGTTTCCTTCGTTTATTAAATCGGATAATGATAATCCTTGGTTCTGATATTGTTTAGATACAGATATAACAAACCTTAAGTTGGCTTTGGTTAATTTTTGTAATGCATTTTCATCACCACCTCTTATTTTAACTGCTAGATCCACTTCTTCTTCTGCTGAGATTAAATCATATTTGCTTATTTCTAACAAGTACTTATCTAGAGATTGTGTTTCTCTGTTTGTAATCTGCTTGGTTATTTTTAGTTGTCTCATGGTATTGGAATTTAGTTAATAATAAAAGTTATTGGTCTTGTACTATTCTTCTTTCTTATATTACGAACGTGTGAGATTCCGGTATGTTACGCTTATTTGTAACGATTAACAGAATTTAACACCTTTATTTATTGAACGGTTACTTCTATTGAGTAATCGGTTTTTGTTTATTCTTTACACTATAAAGTTAAACAAAAATGATTCCTCCACCAAATTTTTGTTTAATTATCCTTAATAATAGTTAAACAAAATATTTTTAGACATAAAAAAAACCTCAAGAATTAACTTGAGGTTTTAACTAACTAATTATAATCTATAGATTAATCTTCTTTCTTTTCAGCTCTTTCTGGTCTGTCTAAAAGAATCTTTCTAGATAACTTATGCTTTCTTTTCTTTGGATCAAATCCTGTTACTTTAAACGTAACCATTTCTCCTACAGAAACTACATCTTCAACTTTATCCGTCTTGTCCCAAGCTAATTCTGAAATATGGATTAATCCATCTTGTCCAGGAACTACTTCTACGAAACATCCAAATTCTTTGATTGATTTCACTGCACCAGTGTAAGTCATTCCTACCTCAATTTGAGGAGGGTTAACAATCAAGTCAATTTTTTCAAGAGCTAATGCCATTCCGTCTCCATCATTAGTCAATACAGAAACTGTTGCAGTTTCTCCATCTGGATTTTCATCTATACTAATTTCTGAATTCGTTTCAGCTTGTAATTCTTGAATTACTTTTCCTCCTGAACCAATGATTGCTCCAATCTTATCAGCTGGAATAATTAAACTCTTGATTCTTGGAGTATGTTGCTTGTATTCTTCGTTTGGAGTAGAGATAGTTTTCATCATTTCTCCTAAGATGTGAGATCTACCAGCTTTTGCTTGTTCAAGAGCTTCAGCTAATACAGTATAAGGAAGTCCTTTTACTTTAATGTCCATCTGGCAAGCAGTGATTCCATTTTTAGTTCCAGTTACTTTAAAATCCATATCTCCAATATGATCTTCATCTCCTAAGATATCAGATAATACAGAGTATGTTCCTTCTTCGTTCATGATAAGTCCCATTGCAATTCCAGATACTGGATTTGTAATTTTAATACCACCATCCATCAATGCAAGTGAACCTGCACAAACTGATGCCATAGAAGAAGAACCGTTAGATTCTAAAATTTCAGATACCAATCTAATTGTATAAGGATTTACATCTGGATCAGTTGGGATAACTTGTTTCAAAGCTCTTTGAGCTAAGTTTCCGTGTCCTACTTCTCTTCTTGATGTTCCTCTTAATGGTCTTGCTTCTCCAGTTGAGAAAGGAGGGAAGTTGTAGTGTAAAGTAAAGTTTTGAGTCTTTTCTTCTACAGCTCCATCAAATCTTTGCTCATCTTTCTTTCCACCTAAAGTAAGTGTAGTAAGTGATTGAGTTTCTCCTCTTGTAAATACAGCAGAACCGTGACAAGATGGTAAGTAAGCTACTTCACTCCAGATAGGTCTGATTTCGTCAGTCTTTCTTCCATCAAGTCTTTTCTTTTCATTCAATACAACATTTCTTATTCCTGCTTTTTGAGCATTTTTGAAATATCCGCTAATGAAAGGACCTTCAGCTTCTAATTCTTCTTCACTTAAAGTAGCAATGTATTCTTCTTTAATAGCTCCAAATAATTGACCTCTTAATTCTTTATCAGCATGACCTGCTCTTGCAACATCTTCACATTTGCTAACTGCAAACGCTTTGATTTTTGCTTCAACAGCTGTATCGTGAGTTTCGTGAGTGTATTCTCTTTTTGTTTCTTTACCTAGTTCTTTCATGAACTCAGCCATAATAGCACATTGTTCTTTTATAACAACATGTGCAGTTTTAATAGCATCAATCATTTCAGCTTCAGAGATTTCGCTCATTTCACCTTCTACCATCATAATGCTGTCTTTTGTTCCAGCAATTACCATGTCCATATCAGCTTTAGCGTTTTGTTCGTAAGTAGGGTTAATTACGAATTCTCCATCTACTCTAGATATTCTTACTTCAGAAACCGGAGTTTCGAAAGGAATATCAGAACAAGCTAGTGCAGCAGATGCTGCGAAACAAGCTAAAGAATCTGCCATGTTCTCATCAGCAGATAATAATTGTATCATTACTTGCGTGTCTGCATGAAAATCTTCTGGGAAAAGAGGTCTAAGAGCTCTATCAACTAATCTCATAGTTAATATTTCATACTCAGAAGGCCTAGCTTCTCTCTTGAAAAATCCTCCTGGGAATTTCCCCGCAGCAGCATATTTTTCTCTATAATCAATTGTAAGTGGCATAAAGTCTACACCTGGCTTTGCATTTTTTGCAGCAACCGCAGTAGCTAATAATACCGTGTCTCCAATTCTAATTTCAACTGCTCCATCTGATTGTTTAGCAAGTTTTCCTGTTTGAATTGTAATTTCTCTACCATCTGGTAGATTCATCTTTTTTGTAATAATATTCATTGTTACGTTTTTTTATTTTTTTCTCGTTTCGTACAAATAAGAAGAGTGAAAAAAATATCTCTTCCTACCTTTTGACCCTTGTGGTCAATGTTTTTAAAATTTCTATATACTAAATAAGGCAACCGCTTAGAAAGGGTTGCCTTATTAAAATGTTATATTATAGGTTGGGTATGAATCAACATTCTGTTACTTGAATGTATCTCTAATTCCAACTTTAGCTATAAGCTCTCTGTAGTTTACAATATCTTTATTTCTGATGTATCTCAGTAATTTTTTTCTCTTTCCTACCATGATTACAAGTGATCTTTGAGTATTGTAATCTTTTCTGTTCGTTTTAAGGTAGTCAGTTAAGTGCTTAATCTTTTCAGTAAAAAGTGCAACTTGCCCCTCTGCAGAACCTGTATTTGTTTCAGAACCTCCGTAGGTTTTGAAAGCTTCTTTCTTTATTTCTTTATCTAAATTCATCTTGTGATTTTATTACCTTTTCTGTTTTAAGAGTGCAAATATAAAAATAACTTCTCGGTTTACACAAGTATTTGTTCAAAAGTTTATCTCCTGATACTTATTTTGATAGGCTTTGTGAAGATAGAGTAATTCATGCTCTAATTTTCAGTAAATAAGGAGAAAGTCTGTAGTTATTTTTCTAAATTTAAATCCGCAATAAAAAGCTAGCCAATTTCCTTAAATGAAAGAAACCACCTTCATAGATAAAAACAAAGAGAAATGGCACGAATTCGAAAAGTTGTCCCGAGCTAAAAGCACTGACCCTGACAAGTTAAGCGAACTTTTTGTTGAGTTAACTGAAGATTTATCTTACGCTAAAACATTTTATCCAAAACGTACAGTTAGAGTATACCTTAACTATTTGGCGCAAAAGGTTTTTATGTCTTTTCATAAACAGAAGAAAGGTTTTTTGAGAGATTTCGCTCTTTTTTGGATTCAAAAATTACCTCTTGAGATGTACAGAAGTAGAAATCAGTTTTTTCATGCTTTCTTATTTTTGGCAGTTTCGGTTCTTATAGGTTGTGTATCTAGTTTTATTGATGAGGATTTTGCTCGTGTAATAATGGGAGATGGTTACATGAATATGACTGAGGAAAATATTAATTCGGGTGATCCAATGAAAGTTTACAAAGAAATGCCCGAGGGTTCTATGTTTTTGTGGATTACTCAAAACAATATTAAGGTGGCTTTTATCACCTTTATTTTAGGAGTTTTCTTTTCTATTGGTTCAGTCTTTATGCTTCTTCGTACTGGGTTTATGTTGGGTGCTTTTCAGTATTTCTTCTATTCCAAAGGATTATTTCTTACTTCGTTTCTTACGATTTGGATTCACGGAACTTTAGAGATTTCGGCAATTGTAATAGCTGGTGCCGCAGGAATTGTAATGGGAAATGGATTGTTGTTCCCTAAAACATTAACCCGTACACAGTCATTTCAGATAAGTGCCAAAAGAGGAATGAATATTTTATTGGGAACTGTCCCTATATTCATTGTTGCTGGTTTCCTTGAAGGATATGTTACAAGGCATACCGAAATGAGTTCATTTTCTAAATGGTTCATTATTTTGTTTTCTTTAGCTTTTGTGGTTTACTATTACATTATTTACCCAAGAATGGTAGCTAAATCTTTCCCAGATGATTTAAGGGTGGAGGAAAAACCAGCTCACCAAGAGTCAGCTGCAATCCAAAAACACAGAATTAGAGAAATATCGGGTGTGTTTTACGATACATTTAGGTTTTATAAGACTTACTTTTTGAATATTGGAACCATTATAGTTACCGTGATTTTACCACTTGCAATTATATACTTGTCTGCACTTTATTATTTTAGTCCAATTGCCGATTATGATTTAACAATGGAAGAGCTTGGAGCTTTTATCATGTCAGGATTAGATCATTTTACGTGGACTGGCTTAATTGCCAATGTTGCTTTTATATCGTTAAATATAGCTACAGTTGTTCACTGTTTTCAATTTCTTGAGAAACCAAATTCAAAACCATTTCTACAAATTTGGATAAAGGAAATTTGGCCTTATTTTATTAAAGCTTTTATAATTACTCTTTTGCTTTATTCTTTGTTTTTCTTCACTCCTTTTTATGTCTCACTACTATTTATTTTACTGATGCCATTTGTATTGAATGTGTTTTACCCAGCAATATCTAGCGAGAATTCATTTGCTGATGGAATAAATAAAGGATTAAGTTATGGATCCAAATCTTGGGGTAACTCTTTGTTGGTATTCATTCTTATGTTGGCTATGGTTTATTTTTTCTCTTGGTTGTATCACAATCCTATATTCGAAGATTTTGATATTAAATCACTGATGTTAGATGAAATTATAGATTGGCACACATTAACTGTATTCGATAATTTTATGACTATCAGGAATTTTATTTCTTCACTATTTGTGATGATGCTGATTCAGTTATTAATTCCATTATTGGTAATCGCTTTTTCTTTTCAGTTCTTAAGTACTCAAGATAAAGAAGAGGCTATTGGACTAAAGAAGAGGATGAAGAAATTTGGGAAGGGAAGCAAAATTTATGAAAAAGTAGGATGAGAATAATTAAAGTCACATACTTGTTTTTGACGCTCTTACTAGCATTTTCTTCTTCGCTTATTAGCCAAGAATTTGAGGATAGTGATGCCCACAAAAATTACTTAAAAGAAGATTATGAGATCAAGAAGTTTGATCAGAAAAGGTGGGAAGAGATAAGAAAAGGAGTTTCGGAAGGATACTCAAGTGATGATTTTGAATGGTACGAAGATAGCGAAGGAAAGAGCGAAAGATTACAAGATTCTGACAATCCTTATACACGTAGTAAGAGAGAATATCGAGAATACAGAAATACCAAAAAAGCTGAAAGAGTAAAACGTTTGCCCAAAAAGGAACGAGAAGCTTATCGTGAAAAGGAACAAAGAAGAAATAATTCGACTGGCTCAGGAATCTTTTCTGGATTTGGAACAGTCATAGCAATTCTGGTAATATTAGGTTTTGCAGCATTAATATTTTACTTGTTTTTTAATGCTCCAATAGAACTCCCATCTAAAAAAATCTCTAAAGATTTGGAAAGTGTTATCCCAACAGAAATTCCCAAAACCGAATTGGAATTATTGCTTGACAAAGCTCTTTCTAAAGAAGACTACAGAGAAGCAATTCGTATTTATTTCATATTCATTATAAGAGGATTAATAATTAAAGATTGGATAGTGTGGGAGAAAGAGAAAACCAATTTTTCTTACCTCATTGAAATGCGAAACAAACCTTATAGCGAAGAATTTGAAACTACCGTTTCAGTTTATGAAATTGTGTGGTATGGCGAAAGAATATTGACAAAAGAAGAGTATTTATCATTAGAGCCAAGGTTTAAAAATTTGGTAAAGAACTTAGATAAGTAAATGAATAATAAGACAAAAATAGGATTGCTAATTGCTGTAGGTTTAGGCCTCATGGTGTTGCTCTATGTCTTATCGCCTGAGGTTGAGAAAAAAGAAAAACCTGTAGAAAAGGAAAAGCCAACAAAAGAACTTTTTGGCCAGAAGCTCAACAAAAATGGACTTTATATATTTTATGAGTTGCTAAAAACTCATCCAAATGTAGCTTCGCTAAAAACAATTGAAGACCCCATTGATTCTACTTTAATTGCTAATGTAGATTCTTTACCGTCTATATATATGTTGATAGATGAAGAAATACAAATTTCTAGAACTGCTATAAAGGGTATTATGAAATTTGTAGAGGAAGGAAATCATGCTTTTGTTTCTTTAGATGACTTCAGCAATGAGTTTAAATATGAGTTTACTTTCGGTAAGTTGCTTGAAACATACGAAGAAGAGGTGATGAGTATAGCGCTTACTCACGATTCTTTAAAATACATCACTTCTTATCCTTTACAGAAGTTCAAAAATGATAGAGCAACCAATCATCAATGGGGATATTTTGATTTAGATAATTTAAGGAGATCAAAAAATGACGTAGCAATTTTGGGATATGAAACCTACTATGAGCATCCAATTTTCATTAAGATTCCTCATGGTAGAGGATACTTCTATTTACACTCTGTTCCCGAAATGTTCATGAACGAATCTATGTTTAATGAAAAAGGATTGGAGTATGCACAGAGATCATTATCTAGTTTGCCCAAAGGGAATTACAAATGGCACAGTCATCTTAATTATTGGGATAAGAAGAATGATATAAATAATTTTCCAGAGGAAGGAATTGTGCGTGAAAGTCCAATACAATATATATTAAAAGATCAAAACTTGAGGTATGCTTATCTGCTACTTCTGTTCTCGCTTTTTGCCTATGTGATTTTTGGATTAAAAAGAAAACAAAAGATTATTCCAACAGTAGAACCCAACAATAATACATCATTGGAGTTTGTAGAAACTGTTAGTAGATTGTACCTAAAACAAGACAAACATTATAAATTTATAAAGCATTACGAGCAGAGTTTTATTCATTTTATAAAGGATAAATATTACATTTCTTCGCCAAAAATTGACAAAGAATATATTGCAGCCGTAGCTTTAAAATCCGATATTGAAGAAGAAAAGATTTTGCAAATATTTAAACGATTTGAAAGAGCAAAAAAATCTTATGATTTCAGCTCGGATCAACTGATAGTATTGCACAAAAAGATAGAGTATTTTTATAAAAATTGTAATTAACAATTCATGGAAGAACAAAATAACCCAGCCGAGGATAACGAAAAAAAGATAGATGATATCTTTATTCCTGAAGAAGAAACTAATACTAATGAGCCAACAGCTGATGGTGTTATGGACGAATTAATAAGCACAGAAATACCTACAACTCTTGATCCAGGATTTCAATTTGAATCTAGTTTGGAGCTTGGTTTTCTAAGAACCAAAGTGAATGAAGCTAGAGAACAAGCATCTAAATTCATAGTAGGGCAGGAGGAAATGATTGATTTACTGTTGATTGGTATTTTTACTAACGGACATATTTTACTCGAGGGAGTTCCTGGTATTGCCAAAACGCTTTCTGCAAAAGTACTTTCCAAATGTTTGGATACAGAATTTAGTAGAATTCAATTCACACCAGATTTAATGCCGTCTGATATTTTGGGTACTTCTGTTTTTAACATGAAAACCTCAGAGTTTACATTTAATAAAGGACCAATATTCTCTAATATTATATTGATTGATGAAGTAAATAGAGCTCCAGCCAAAACTCAAGCCGCTTTGTTTGAAGTAATGGAAGAGCGTCAAATTACTTTTGAAGGAATTAAGTATGAGATGGATTATCCATTTATTATTATCTCTACGCAAAACCCAGTAGAACAGGAGGGAACATACAGTTTGCCAGAGGCTCAATTAGATAGATTCTTATTCAAAGTAATACTCGATTATCCTACACTGGAGCAAGAGCAGGAAATATTGAATAAGTACAAAAACACAACACTTTCTCCTAATTTAGATGATATAGTAAAAGTATTTTCTAAAAAGGATTTAAAGAAGATTCAAGACTTAGTTACCGAAATAAAAATTGAAGATAATCTACTCTCTTACATTGCAAAAATAACTCACAGTACTCGTAATCACGGGAAGTTGTATTTAGGAGCTTCACCAAGAGCTTCACTTGCTATGGCCAAAGCTGCAAAAGCAATGGCAGGAATAAGGGGACGTGATTTTATCACACCAGATGATATTCAATCGGTAGCAAATCATGTGTTAAACCACCGTATTATTTTAACTCCTGAGGCCGAAATGGAAGGGATGACTTCACAATCGGTAATTCAAGAAATTATTCACTCGATAGAAGTTCCAAGGTAATTGGGTTAAATGAGACACTTGTTTTTAAAAAATAGACTTTTTCTTTTCTTGCTAATCGTAGCGATTGGCTTTACTGTAAGTTTTGGTTTCCCTTTTTTATTTCCAGTTTTTCAAATTGCTCTTTATGCAGTAATAGCTCTTTTATTAGTTGATGTTTTTATCCTGTTTAACAGAAAACAACAAATCTCAGCCGATAGAACAATGGCAAACCAATTATCATTGGGAGATGAAAATAAGATAAGTATTGAGATTTCTTCTTCGTATACCATTCCTCTTGAGGTTGAGGTGATTGATGAAATGCCATACCAACTTCAAAAAAGAGATACAAGTTTTAAATTTTCATTATCACCACAGAATAAAAGACAAATAGTATATTCCATAACACCACTGGAACGAGGAGTTTCTGAGTTTGGTAATATCAATGTTTTCGTGTCTTCTGTTTTGGGATTTGCCCAAAGAAGGTATGTTTTGGACAGAAAAGTAACAGCAGGGGTTTACCCATCTATATTACAAATGCGAAAGCACGAGTTTCAGGTTTTTAATAAATCCTCGCAAAACCAAGGGGTTAAAAAAATGCGAAGACTAGGAAATACCAATGAGTTTGAGCAGATAAAAGAATATGTGAAAGGAGATAATTACAAACACATTAATTGGAAGGCAACAAGTAGAAAAAACAAGTTGATGGTGAACCAATATCAAGATGAAAAATCTCAGCAGGTTTATTGCATTATTGATAAAAGCCGTTCTATGAAAATGCCTTTTGACGGACTTACTTTACTTGACTATGCTATTAATAGTAGCTTGGCAATGAGTAATGTGGCTATTAAAAAAGGAGATAAAGCAGGGTTAATTACTTTTTCGGATAAGATAGGAACACAATTAAAAGCTACAAAAAACGCTACCCAGCTAAAGCGAATTATGGAGGTTCTTTACAACCAGAAAACAGAATTTTTGGAAGCTAATTACGACCTTCTTTATCAAAGTGTAAAGCAAACTGTAAAGAGTAGAAGTTTGCTTTTGATGTACTTGAATTTCGAAAGCTTTTATTCTCTTAAACGAGCTTTACCAATGCTGCGAAGATTGAATAAAAGTTATTTGATTATAGTAATATTTTTCGAAAACACAGAGATTAGTAAAGCTAGTGTTATGAATTGCGAAGATGTTGCTGATGTTTATCTAAAAACATTTGCTCAAAAATTCACTGATGAAAAAAGAATGATGGTTCAGGAGTTAAGGAAATACGGAATACAATCAATTCTGTCCAAACCAGAGGAACTATCAGTTAATTCTATTAATAAGTACTTGGAACTAAAGTCCAGAGGAATGATATAAAACCATTATGGAACAGAAGACATACAGCCATCTGGATATTTATAAGCTAATTTTTGAAACTTCTACTGAGGGGATTTTAGTTTGTAACAAAAAAGGAGAGATTAAGCTCGCAAATAGCTCAATGCTTGATTTGTTTGGGTATGAAAGAGAAGAGATAATAGATCAAAAAATAGAATTCTTATTACCCGATTCACTTAAAAAACTTCATGTAACGCATAGGGATGGTTACTCCAAAGCACCTAAAAAAATGCAAATGGGTGAAGGAAGAGATTTATTTGGACTAAAAAAAAATGGAGACAAGCTTCCTCTAGAAATTAGTTTAAATCACATGACCATAGAAGATGACTTTTTTGTTATGGCCTAGGCACTTCCAAATGTAAAAGGCACAGCCAATGCCAATGCACAGCCCACAATAAGTATTGAAACTACCACATTCACGGTTTTACTCGTATCAATTGAGATCCAGATAGCAGCTGCAACTATTGAAATAGCAAGTACACCCCAAGTAAAATATTTACTTAATCGAGTATTTAGTTTGGAGTAGCCACTTTCTTCTTGCTCAAAAGCCGATTGATTCCAAAGGTGAGTCAAGTAACTTTGGTTTACTTTTTCTAGCACTTCTACTTTTAGGATTCCTTCATCCAATAAGTTTAGATTTTCCAATAGCCAAACACAGGAGCTGCAGTGAATTTGAGGCAAAAACAATGTTACTCGGCATTGTGAGTCACTTTTAAAATCATAAAATTCTTCGGCAATTTCCTCATTTTCCAGAAACTGATATTTATTTCCTGCTTCAGTTGGTCGTGTTCCAGGTTTTTTTTCAATATCGTAATATTGGTTTAAACCATTGTCACTCAATATTTCAAAAACCATTTTACAGCCATTACAACAAAAGACTTTGTCGTCAAGTTTTATCTCAACATGACAATCGTCTCCGCAGTGGTAACAAGCGTTTAGTTCTTTCATTTAGAATTTCTCAAGAAAAATAATACTCCTTTATTGATAGAACAAAATTAAGGATTACACTAAGTTTAAATAAGACAGAGCACTCAAATTTGTATGAATAATATCATAATTTGAATTTGAAAAGGATTGTTTTTTCAGAGTTAATCCTCTAAAAACCACTCTGAATAACTGTTAGCAGTTTCATTCATTTTGGCATAAACAAGAGTAACTTCTTTTGGTAATTTAACCGAAACAACCTCTACAATTTCTTTCAATAAATTCTCGCAAGTTGGGTGGTAATCTACGTAAATCGTTTTCTCGTTATTTTCTTCAATTCCTTTAAATCGAGAGTCAGATTTAAGAATTAATGCATGATCAAGTTTATCTACAACCTCTTCGTTAACAATGTCTTTTAAGTCAGTAAAATCGATTACCATTCCCACATTTGGTTGGGAATTGTCTTCGTTTACTGGACCAAGAACTGTTACTGTTAGTTTATAAGAATGCCCATGAATATTACGACACTTACTATCATGCATATCTAGCGCATGTGCAGTTTCAAAAGCAAATTCCTTGGAGACTCTTATTTTTTTCATTTTAGAATTGGTTTATTTGTAAAAGTACAGTTTTTGCTTTATTTCAAAAAACTAACTTTAAATAAATGAGTCTTATTCAAAAGATAAAGTGTTAAGCATTGTCTCTAATCCCATCATATAAGTACGTTTTGCAAACTTTGGTCCATATAAATGAGCTTCAATAGTTACAATTCTTCCTCTGTCCTCATCTACTAATGAGATATTAATAAATGGCCCACCTCTAAATCCGTTCACCATACTATATAATCCTCTTATTTCGTAGGCATAGGTGTTTTTAAAAAGGCGTTCTTTTTCAAAGCTTGGAGCTAAACTAGTGTCTGCAGTTTGCATGTAAGAGTTAGCTGATTTTCCTTTAAAGTATTTTCCAACTATTGAGTCACGCTTAGCGATTAGTGCTTCTTTATTAAACTGTTTTTTGTCAGTGTATGGGTAATGATAAATCACTATAAACTCTTGAAGGTCTCCTGGTTTCTGTTGTTTTTCTGATACCAATCTTCTTCTTTCCAAAATTGCAACTTCATCATTATTAATACTAAGTTGCATGTCATTAGGAACAGTAATCGATAGTTTGTGTTTCTTTAGTAAATCTGTTTCTGCTAAGAAGTTTTTATTTCTGATAAGGTTTATTTTCATTCTTTCAATTTCAAGTTCAATAAAGTGATCTTGGATTTCTTGGGAATGACTAGTAAATATATCGTACAAATCTTGCTGACTTTTACCCATAATTGTGACCATGCTTTGGTCTCTTGCCCATATGTCACTAGAGTAGCTAATTCCTGGTTTTAATTTGGGGTTTAGAGTGATTTCAAATTCGAGTATATTTTTTTGCTTTTTACTTCCCATACCAAACTCTCTAGGGGAAGAATGTGCTACATCAAAAAGGTATTCTTCGTTAGGGTAATAAGATAAAAGAGGAGCTATTTGTTCTTGAACTATATTTCCAAACCTTCCTTTCCAAAGCATTTCTGGCATTATAACATCAATACGTCCTTGAGTTCCAATAGAGTTAGGTTTGTAGCTATCACTATTTTCATCAGTTGTACAAGCAATTAAGCTCATTATTATTATTAAAGAAAAAAGTAGTTTTTTCATGGTTGAATTTTTATTGATTGGAACAAAATTAATACCAATTATAGTTGGTTGATAGTTAATAATTTTACGGTTGTTATTAGAGTTATCCGTTTTGGATAATCTTTATTTTTTTTCCAAGTTTAAGATTTCCAGAGTTCAATCCAGGATTGTGGTTCATTAAATCATCTACGCTAACTCCTTCGTGGGCTACAGCTATATCCCATAAAGTGTCACCATCTTTAATAGTGTACAATAAATAACTTTGTCCAGGCTCTAGAGCAGGAGGAGTAGTTGGTTTTGGTTTTGCTGCTGCAACTTCAGTTTTCTTACCTTTTCTTGAATATATTGTAAGTAGTTGACCAATTTTTAAATTGTTGCTTTTCAGATTATTCCATCTTTTAATGTCACTTACTTTACAATCAAATTTATCTGCAATCTTACCAAGATAGTCTCCGCTTTTTACACGATATTTTATTTTTTTACCGCTTCCTTTTTGTGCCACATACTCTGGAATAGAATAGTTTTTTTTCAATATTGCACTCAATGAATATATTGATGCTTGATTATTTAAAAATATTCCAACCTTATCAGAAGGTAAAAATAAGCACATGTTTTCAGCACGATTAGGAATAACATTGTGATAGTAGCTAGGGTTAAGGTATCTTAAATATTCAGTTGGTGTATTGATAAAACGAGAAACAACCTCTAAATCAACTCTTTCATTTACCCAAAGAGTATCCATTTCATCATACTTAGCAAGAGGCTTCATTGGATATATTTGATAATCTACAGCATAATTCATCATGTAATTCATAGCAATAAATGCAGGTACATAACCTTGAGTCTCTTTAGGTAAATAGGGTAGGATTTCCCAGTAATTTCTTTTACCTCCAGATTTTCTTATTGCTTTGTTCACGTTTCCTCCTCCAGCATTATAGGCAGCTAAAGCTAGTTCCCAATTGTTGTAAATTTCAAATAAGCGAGATAAATGTTTGCAAGCTGCTTCGGTAGATTTATAAGTATCTCTTCTTAAATCTACGTAGGAATCAGCTTCCAATCCATATATTTTACCTGTGTTGTACATAAATTGCCAAAGTCCTGCCGCACCTGCCCAAGACTCGGCATGTGGCTTTAGTGCTGATTCCACAATTGGTAAATACTTTAGCTCCATTGGGAGTTTGTATTTTAAAAGCATTTCTTCAAAAATCGGAAAATAAGTCTCTTTCCTAGCTAAAAAAATTGACATTGATTTTCTTCTTTTCTCATACATTCTTATGTATTCTAGGCTCACTCTGTTATAACTCAACTCCATGGGAGTGTTGTCATCCAGTATATAAAGTTTGGTTTTTATCTCCTCGTTTGTAAAGGTTGGGGCTAAGGAAGAATTATCGTTTTGATCAAAATCAAACCCTTGAAATTCGTTACCCATTCTTTTGTAAAAAAGAATCATGCTATCCATTGCAACTACTACAGGGTCATCTTGTGAAATCGCATAATGATACATCATCATTGAATCCAATTCAGACATTTTTTGAGGAAGAGTGTCTTGGCTTTTTAGTGTAAAACTAACAAGGCCAAAAAGAATAAAAAGTGACTTTTTCATCTTAATTTATCGAGTAATTACTGTAGATTCTACTTTGTTACTTTCAGTTAAGCTTCTGTCAACTAAAGTTATTTTATACATCACAGTATCCGATTGAGATGATAAAGGATTAAAATAAGAAGGTTCAAGAGTAACTTCAATTTTTCCTTTTAATGCAGTGTTATTTCCATTAGGAGTTAAGTATGGAACTCGGTATAAAAAAGAAATGTCATTTCCAGATAAATCTTTTCCTCTAACCCATCCAAGAGCATCATCTTTCTCGTAGTATTCCAAAAACAAGTTGTGGTGGTACAATTTATCTGGGGCAAAATTTCCAGTAGTATCCGACTCTTTATAGCCAATATCTCCATCACCATCAGTAAATGAAATTGTAAGAACTGCAGAATCTCGCATTACCGAAAAACTATCGAATTCAATGATTGGTTCCAAAGGAAATTCTTGTGGTTTTAAGCAAGAACTCAAAACCAAAGCAAAACATATCACTATAAAACTTATCTTTGTGGTCATTAGCTGTGTTATAATTGTAGTATAAAATTAATGAAAATTCTTGAGCCAAGCATAGAAAGTATTTTTAATATCCAAACAGATGAACAATTTGAGGGTTTAGCCCTTGATGTTTTTCGATTTCAAGCTAGCGAAAATAAGGTGTACAAAGAGTTTTTAGAATGTCTTAAAATCAATCCATCCGATATTTTAAGTATTGATCAGATTCCTTTTTTACCAATTTCTTTTTTTAAATCACTCAAAGTTGTGAGCAAATCAACTCACGAAAAAATATTTAAAAGTAGTGGAACGGGAAATCAAACTAGAAGTCAACATTTTGTGAGTTCTTTAGATATATATCAACAGTCTTTTACAAAAGGGTTTCAGCACTTTTATCAAAGTCACAAAAACTATACGATTTTAGCCTTATTACCCTCTTATTTAGAACAAGGAGATTCTTCTTTAGTTCATATGGTTAGCTCATTTATTGATGATAACAAGACTAATGGAAGTCAGTTTTATTTGCATAATCACCAAGAGCTAAATGAAAAAATTATTGAATTAGAGAAAGAAGAAAAACCTTTTATACTAATAGGCGTTAGCTATGCTTTGTTAGATTTTATCGAGAAGTTTTCTCAAAAAATGAAGAAGGGAATTGTTATGGAAACTGGTGGGATGAAAGGTAGAAGGAAAGAAATGACAAAAGAAGAACTCCATGACGAACTTGCTAAAGGTTTTGGCTGTGAAAAAATTCACTCTGAGTATGGGATGACAGAGCTTCTTAGTCAGGCATATTCCAAAGAGAATGGAGATTATAATTGTCCTCCTTGGATGAAAGTATTGACAAGAAGCACAACAGATCCATTTGAATATACAAGTATAGGAGCAAGAGGATTAATTAATGTAATTGATTTAGCGAATATTAATTCATGTTCATTTATAGCAACTGATGATGTTGGGCTTATTAAAAGTGATGGTTCATTTAAAGTACTTGGAAGATTCGATTCCTCTGAAATTAGAGGATGTAATCTAATGATTAACTAACAAAACTTAATTTAGGTCAAAAAAAATATTTGTTATAAATTTGCATGGAATAAAAGCAGTGGCAAGGTTATTGTTTACATTCTATTATTATAAAAAAAAGTAAAACTTGTTATGAAAAAAATATTGATTGCATTATTAGCCCTACTTGTAATATTAACTTCTTGCTCTAGTAAAGTTCCATTTACAACAGGAGAACAAACTAAATACAAATTATCTGATGATGATGTTAAGAGTTTACAATTCTATACAATGGGAGATATCGTGATTACTAATGGTAAGAGTGATAAATCAAATACAACAGAAGACGGAGAATTAGTGATTAAAGATGAGCAGAACCAAAACAAAGTGATTATTCCTTCAGGAACAAGAGGTGTAGTTGAAAAAGTTGATGGTGATATGCTGTTTGTTAGTTTCGAAGAAGGAAAAAATCTTAAATTTAAAGCAAGTCCAACAGATGGAAAGTACAGGATAAAATCGGATAGATTTGATGCTGCTAAAAGAATCGGAATCGTAAATTACGGAGGAGAAGAGTACACAGTTAACACTCAGAGTTTAAAGGCTTACCTAGTATTTAAATTAAAGAATAGTACTAAGAGACAAAGTAATGCTCGTTCAGTAAAAGGAAGAAAATTATAAACGTTAATCAATAAAAATTTTAAAAGGTCTGGATCTAATCCAGACCTTTTTTTTGTGCTTAATTGCTTAATTCAAAAGAATAGTTTTTCTTTGAGCTCTGAATGAAGAAACTAGTGTATTACATAGGAGCACCTTTTAGGTTATTGTACAAAATTTATTTTGTATTGGTATTTGCTGTTTTAGCAATCCCTTTTTACCCTATTTTCTTTTATTTATTAAGAACAGATAAAAAGATACATACAGCATTTAAAGTAAAAAGAATTTGGGCTTGGTTGTTACTTTTTTTAACTGGGATTAAGGTTAAGAAAATTAACAAACACCTACTTCCAAAGCCTCCTTATGTTATCTGTGCAAACCATGCGTCTTACCTGGATATTGTTATAATGTTTATTGCAATTCCCGAAACATTTTTGTTCTTAGGTAAAGCAGAATTACTTAAGTGGCCAATCGTGCGAATATTTTTCAGAAATATGGATATTCCTGTTGACAGGACCAACAGTGTTAAAGCACGTAAATCAATAGAATTAACTAAGCAGGCAATCCAAAAAGGATATTCAGTTGCTATTTTTCCTGAAGGACTTATTCCTTCTGAAAATATCCCTAAAATGATGCCATTTAAAAAAGGAGCCTTTGTTTTAGCAGTTTCTCAAGAAGCACCAATAGTGCCTATTACTTTCACTACTAATTGGAAGTTATTCTCCACAGAGGTTGACCCATTTGGAGGTGGAAGACCAGGAATAGCTAAGGTTGTATTTCACCCTGCGATTAATACAATAAATAAAACAGATAAAGATATTCCAGAATTGATTCAAGCTACCTTTGATGTAATTGATAGTAAACTAAAATAGAGAGGTAGAATAGTTTTATTTCTGTATCATTTTTGGCATATTTGTATAAATTATTTCACCATGGAAATTACTAACGAAACTATTGATAAATTGGCAGTACTAGCCAAATTACAATTTAAAGAAGGGGACAAAGAAAGTATCCGAAAGGATTTGTCTAAGATTATAGCTTTTGTAGATAAAATTGATGAATTGGATACAGAAGGAGTAGAGCCATTAATTCATATTAACAGAGAAGTTAATGTGTTGAGAGAAGATGAAGTCAGTGAAACTATTACGCAAGTACAAGCCTTAAAAAACGCTCCAAGCAAAGATTCAGATTACTTTAAAATCGCTACCGTTCTTAAGAAGTAATTTGTTTTTAAATAGCAAGTAAAATACCGTTAAATTTTGTTAATTTAGAATTGTTATAAATAAGGTTGAAACACCAAAAAAACATGTTCTATATCATATAAAAAATAGACAACAATGGTACATTTGTTGCATTATTAGAAATACCAGAAATTCTTAATATGAACTTATATCTATCCAGAAAATTGAAAATCAAAGAGTTATCTTTATATTTTTCCATTATTCTTTTTTCACTGCTTTCTTTTAGCAGTTCAGCACAAGAAGGTAAAGCCCTTTTTAAACAAAACTGTGCTTCTTGTCATCATCCATTAAATAACGGAACAGGACCAGCTCTTCAAGGAGCTAGCGATAAGTGGAAAGCTGCAGGAGATGACATTAATAAATGGATTAAAGGCCCAGCTTCCCAAATTGCTGCAGGTGTTCCAAGTGCAATAGCAATTAAAGACTATGACGCATCTATGATGCCAGGTCAAGCAGTTAATGATGATGAAATTGCTGCTATTATCGAATATATTGATGGATATGTTAAGATTGTAGTGCAAGGAGATGTTGCTGTTGCAGGTGGAGGAACTGATGGAGGAGCCAAATCAAGTAGTTCTTGGTTAATGTGGTTAATCATTGGAGGTGTTCTTTCTATGTTAATTGTTGCATTATGGGGAGTTCGTAAGCAATTGTTTTATGCTGTATCTGAAAAAGAAGATGGAGTTGAAATAACTGAAGAAGAATCTGTAACTGACGAAGTTAAAGGATGGTTAAGAAGAAACTTGAAATTAGTAAGTGTTCTTGCTTTTATCATTACCTGTACATTGGCTTATTATGGAGCTGAACAGTTATATAAAGTAGGTCTTATTCCAGAGAACTATAATCCTGAGCAACCAATCGCATTCTCTCATAAGATTCACGCAGGTACAAATGAAATTGATTGTCAGTATTGTCACAATTCAGCCTCTAAAAGTAAATCAGCAGGGATTCCAACAGTGAATGTTTGTATGAACTGTCACAAAGGAATTCAAGAAGTAGCAAGCGAAACTGGTACAGCTGAAATTGCTAAAATTCATGAAGCAGCAGGTTGGGATAAAGAAAATAGACAATATACCGGAAAGACTGAACCAATTAGATGGGTGAAAGTTCACAACATGCCAGATCACGTATATTTTAATCACTCACAACACGTAACAGTTGGAGGAATAGAATGTGAAAACTGTCATGGTGATGTAAAAACTTACACTACTGGAAAAATTTCAGGAACTGAAACTATTAATAACCTTGAAATTGAAGGAAAGAAAATAGTGAAGCTTACTAGACCATTATTAACAATGGGATGGTGTATCGAATGTCATAACACTGCTGAGGTGCAAACTGGAGGTAATAAATACTATGATGAAATTCACGAAAGATTGAAATCAGACAAAGAATTATACAAAAGTGTAATGGAAGATGGTGTGGTGAAAGTGAAAGAGTTTGGAGGATGGGAATGTTCTAAATGTCACTATTAAAAATAAAACTAGCTTAATTGATTTATGAGTAAAGTCAAAACATATTGGAAAGGAATAGAAGAAAAAGAGCAATCTGATTCTTTTATGGAAAAAAGTAAAAATGAATTTCCTGAAGAGTTAACGGCTCAAGAGTTTTTAGCAGATGAAAATATTGCTGAAAGTTCTACCAACCGTAGAGACTTTTTGAAATTTATGGGATTTAGTGTTGCAGCAGCTACTTTAGCAGCCTGTGAAACTCCAGTTATTAAGTCTATACCTTACGTTAACAAACCAGAAGATATTACTCCAGGTGTTGCAAACTGGTATTCTTCTACTTATTGGGATGGGAATGATTACGCAAGTATCTTGGTTAAAACAAGAGAAGGGCGTCCTATCTTTATTAAAGGAAACAAGAGTTTTGGAATAAATAAAGGAGCAACAACTCCAAGAATTATTTCTTCTGTACTTTCTTTATATAATGGAGCAAGGTTGCAAATGCCAATGGCAAACAACTCAAAGGCAACTTGGAGCACTGTAGATAAAGAAATCAAAAAAGGATTAGAAGCAGCAGTTGCAAAAGGAGGAAAGGTAAGAATTATGACTAGTTCTACTGCAAGTCCATCAACTGATGCAATTATAAATGAATTTATAGGAACACTAGCTGGAGCAGATGCTAAAGTAGTGACTTACGATTCAATATCTTATTCAGGAATAAAAACTGCAAACAATAACTCTTTTGGAAAAGCAGTAGTTCCAGAATACAATTTCGATCAAGCAAAAGTAATAGTAAGTATTTCAGCTGATTTTTTAACCAATTGGTTATTATCAACTGAAAACATGGCTGGTTACACTCAAAACAGAAAGCCAGATAACGATTGGATGTCTAAGCATTTCCAATTTGAGTCAGTAATGACTACAACTGGATCTAATGCAGATGTTCGTATTCCTATAAAGCCATCTGAAGAAGGTTTAGTAGCAGCAGCAATTCTTAAACACTTAACAGGAACTTCTGTTCCAGGTGTTACAGTAAATGCTGATTTAATGGAAAGAACTAAATTGGTAGCTTCTGAATTAAAAGCTAACCAAGGAAAATCATTAGTTGTTGCAGGAAGTAACTGTTCTGGAACACAAACTATAATTAACGCAATTAATAATGCACTAGGAAGTTACGGTTCTACAATAAACCTAAACAACCCGGTAAGTATTGCTAATGGTAATGATGCAGAAGTTGAAACTTTGGTAAAAGAAGTTGAAGCAGGTCAAGTAGATGCATTATTCTTATATGGAGTTAATCCAGTATATACATTGCCAAATGGAGATAAATTTGCTGAAGGGTTAAAGAAATTACCACTTACAGTATCATTTTCTCAACATGCAGATGAAACTGCATCAAACTGTAAATTTATTTGTCCAGATAATCATTATTTGGAATCATGGAATGATTTTGCTCCAAAAGCTTCGCACTATGCAGTAGCTCAGCCAGCAATCAGACCTTTATATGATACGTACCAAGCACAACAATCTTTCTTAGTTTGGAGTGGAAAAGCTGCAAGATCAGGAAAAGACTCAAGAGTAGTTTACGATTACATCAAATCTAAATACTCAGGAGATTGGAATACATTGGTTCACAATGGTTCTGTTGATATGCCAGTAACTTCTGGAGCAGGTTCAGCATTTGCTGGAGATTTAGGAGCTGCAGGAGCATTAGTTGCTTCAAGAGCAAAAATGACTGGAGATGTAGAAGTAATTTTATATCAAAAGAATGGAATTGGAGATGGTCAACAAGCTGCTAACCCATGGTTACAAGAGCTTCCAGATCCTATTACAAAAGTAACTTGGGATAACTACATCACAATGTCTAGAACAGATGCTGAGGCAGGTGGTTACAACATTATCTTAGGAGAAAGAGATGAAGCTTCTTTAGCTGAAATTGAAGTAAACGGAACTAAAATGAAGTTGCCAGTATTTGTTCTTCCAGGACAAAAATCGGGAACTGTAGGAATTGCCCTTGGATATGGAAGAGGAGCAAACCAAGAAAATATAGGAGATTCTGCTTACCAAACTCAAGAATATGGAACACATATTTTAGATGAGGCTGGAAATAAGCAATTGATAGGTGAAAATGCATTTAGATTATCTTCTTTTAATAAAGGAGAAATATTATTCTCAGGAGCAGGTACAATAACAAAAGCAGAAGGAACTTATCCTTTAGCATGTACTCAAACTCACCATACTTTTATGGGAAGAACGTCTATTGTTAGAGAAACTTCTTTTGGAGTATTTAAAGCAGGAGACAAAAACGCATATAACGAGCCACATACATTAGCTACTCACGAAAAAGGAAGAACGGTAAGAAAGAAAACTTCTGAGTTTGACTTGTGGGATGCTCACCCAGTAGAAAACGTAGGGCATAGATGGGGAATGTCTATTGACCTTAGTTCATGTATTGGATGTGGATCATGTATCGTAGCATGTCATACAGAAAACAATGTACCAGTTGTAGGAAAAGACGAGATTAGAAGAGGAAGAGACATGCACTGGTTGAGATTAGATAGATACTTTTCTTCTGATGAAGATGAAGTAAGAGCTGACTCACTTGCAGAAAATAAAAAAGAATATAGCTATGCTAAATTAGAAGTGCCTTCAGATAATCCATCTGTAGTTCATATTCCAATGATGTGTCAGCACTGTAACCATGCTCCATGTGAGACTGTTTGTCCAGTAGCTGCAACAACACATAGTAATGAAGGATTAAACCAAATGACTTACAACAGATGTATAGGAACAAGATATTGTGCCAACAACTGTCCTTACAAAGTAAGAAGATTCAACTGGTTTAATTACCCAACAAACTCAAGATTCCAACACTTTAACCCATCACAATTTGATATGGGAAGAATGGTACTTAACCCAGATGTTACTGTACGTTCAAGAGGTGTAATGGAGAAATGTAGTATGTGTGTACAACAAATTCAATCAGGTAAATTAACAGCTAAGAGAGAAGGTAGAGTAATTGCAGATGGAGAAATCCAATCAGCTTGTTCTTCATCTTGTCCTACAGATGCTATTACTTTTGGAGATATTAATGATAAAGGTTCTAAAATCAGAAAAGAAAGCGAAGGAGACAGAGCTTACCACATCTTAGAAGAAATAGGAACACAACCTAACATTTACTACCAAGTAAAAGTTAGAAACACGAACGAAGCTTAAGAAATTATATTAGTAAAGAATTTAAAATCTTACGAATGCATAGAGAATCAGACATACGATTACCCCTAATATTAGGTGACAAAACTTATCATCAGATTACTGAAGATGTTTGTCGTCCAATAGAAAATCAAGCTCCAAGAGGTTGGTATATTCTAATTTCGATAGCTGCATTAATTGCACTATACGGAGTAGGTTGTATCCTTTACTTAATAGGAGAAGGAATTGGAACTTGGGGATTGAACAATACCGTAGATTGGGCTTGGGATATTACCAACTTTGTATGGTGGGTAGGAATAGGGCATGCAGGAACTTTGATTTCGGCAGTACTATTACTTTTCCGTCAAAAATGGAGAATGGCGGTAAACCGTTCTGCAGAAGCAATGACAATATTTGCTGTAATTATGGCAGCAACTTTTCCAGGAATTCACATGGGGCGTATTTGGGTTTCTTACTGGGTATTGCCATTACCAAATCAATTTGGTTCATTATGGGTAAACTTTAACTCACCTCTTCTTTGGGATGTATTTGCAATTTCTACTTATTTCTCTGTATCATTAGTATTCTGGTATATTGGATTAATACCTGATTTTGCTACTATTAGAGATAGAATGACTAAGCCTTTGACTAAAAAGATTTATGGAATCATGAGTTTTGGATGGTCTGGTAGAGCAAAGCACTGGAATAGATTTGAAATTGTATCACTTGTATTAGCAGGTATTGCAACTCCACTTGTATTTTCTGTACACTCTATTGTATCATTTGATTTTGCCACTTCGGTAATTCCAGGATGGCACACAACAATTTTCCCTCCTTATTTCGTAGCAGGAGCAGTATTTTCAGGATTTGCAATGGTACAAACCTTAATGCTTATCGTAAGAAAAGTAATGAAGTTAGAAGCATACATTCATACTAAGCATATCGAATATATGAATATTGTAATCATGGTTACAGGTTCTATAGTAGGTGTAGCTTACTTAACTGAGTTATTTATGGCTTGGTATTCTGGTGTAGAATATGAATCATATGCATTCTTGAACAGAGCAACTGGACCTTACTGGTGGGCTTATGCTTCAATGATGACTTGTAACGTAATTTCACCACAGTTAATGTGGTTCAAGAAATTAAGAACTTCATTAATCTTTACTTTCATTATTTCTATTGTAGTAAACATAGGAATGTGGTTCGAGAGATTTGTAATTATTGTAACATCACTTCACAGAGGTCACTTACCATCAACATGGTCAATGTTCTACCCAACATGGGTTGATATAGGTGTGTTCTTAGGGACAATTGGAATATTCTCGGTACTATACTTATTGTATGCAAGGTATTTCCCTGTACTAGCAATTAGTGAAGTAAAAACTATCTTGAAATCATCTGGACAAAACTACAAAGAAGGTTTTGGAGCAGGAGAAGGATATTACAATGAAGATGGTTCTCATGGTCACGGTCATGATGATAACGCTCATGTAAGTGCATCAGTTCAAGAAGAACCAACTACAAACAGAATAGTTGAGAAGAAAGCAGAAGATTTATCAGAAGAAGATTTTAGTAAAAACCAATCTACTTTATTAGAAAGAGTTGGAAGTGCTGATGCATCTGAAGCTGACGATTTGAAATTAATTAGTGGAGTAGGGCCAGTTTTAGAAAAAACTTTAAACTCTATTGGGATTTACACTTTTGGACAAGTAAGTAAAATGACTAGCGAAGAATACAATTTATTGGATTCTTTAGCAAAATCATTCCCAGGAAGAGCAGAAAGAGACAACTGGGCATCTCAGGCTAAAGATTTAATGAATAAATAAATAATAGAACATGGCAGATAAAATAATATATGCAATGTATGATGATGATGATAAGCTGATGGATGGAGCTAAAATGCTCGTATCTAAAGGAATTCACGTCAATGAAGTATTTTCACCAATGCCAATTCATGGTATTGATGATGTAATAGGTGTAAGACATACAAGATTAGGTATTGCAGCTTTTTTATACGGATTAACTGGATTAATGCTTGCAACTTTAGCAATGAAATATTTCATGATTGATGATTGGAATATGAATATCGGTGGTAAACCAAGTTTTACTTACTTAGAAAATTTACCAGCTTTTATTCCAATTACTTTTGAGTTTACAGTTTTGTGTGCAGCTCACGGTATGTCTATTACTTATCTATTAAGAAATAAAACATTACCAGGAATGCCAGCTACTAATCCTGATCCAAGAACTACGGATGATAGATTTGTAATGGAAGTAAGAGCGTCTGAAAACACTAAGTATAGTGCTGAAGAAATTCACAACATGATTCAGTCTACTGATATAGTAGAGTTGGATGTAAAGACAGTAAAATAAATTATCTCATTAGATAAAACTATAATATGAATAGTAAAACCTTACATAAATTAACAGCAGGACTAGCTATCGCAGTTGTTTTTTCGTCTTGTGTAAAAGATGAAAATTCACCAGGTTACGAATACATGCCCGACATGTACCGTTCACCAGCTATTGAAACTTATGTTGATTACGGAGAAGTTAGAACTTGGAAAAGTAATGATTCAATAACTAACCGTCAATCTGCAATGTTGCCACCTATGGGAACAATCAAGTTTTCTGGAGAATCCTCTGATTTACAATACAATTTACCATACAATAGATTACCTTCTCAAGCTATGGTAGGTTCTCACAGTTTAACTAGTTTGGAGTACAATGATGCAGATTACGAAGCATCAGTTGCTGATATCAATCCATTACCATTAACTGAGTGTAATGTTGAAAAAGGAAAAGAATTATACATTAGATTTTGTACTCACTGTCATGGTGAGAAAGGTGCAGGTGACGGAAAAGTTTCTATGAATGAAAACATAAATCCGCCAGCCAATGCATATACTAAGCCAGATGGACAGATGTTTTATTCTATTACTTATGGAAAAGGGGTAATGGGTGCTCACGGATCTCTTTTGAATCAAAAAGAAAGATGGCAAGTGATTAATTATATCAAATCTATGGATGAAGCTAATGTTGTATTAGCTCAGCCTTGTGGTGAAGAAGCTATGCCTTCTGAATCATCTTCTTCAAGTCATGATGATTTTTCTGCTGATGCATTAGTATCAAATTTAACAGCTTTAGTAAGCGAAAAAGAAAGTGATGTAAATCATTCATTTTCTCATTCACTTAATTTAGATCATTTGATTTTTGCAACAGGTTCTGCAAATTTAGATATGGCTAAAAGTCAAACAACACTTGACGGATTAGTTAAATTTATGAAAGTGAAAAATTTAAACATTGAATTTGATGGCTATACTGATAATACAGGTGATGCTAATGCAAATTTGAGTTTGTCTCAAGCAAGAGCAGAAGCTGTTAAAGCTTACTTAGTAGCAAATGGAATTGAGGCAGGAAAAATTACTGCAAAAGGTTACGGTTCTGAAAATCCTAAAGTATCTAATGATACTCCAGAGGGAAGAGCTCAGAACAGAAGAACAGAAGTTAAACTAAAATAAAATTGTAGAAAATCAGAACTATGAATTTTCAATTTACAAGCAAAATAAAAAGAAACCTATTCATCTTGATGGCCGTTGGGTTCATCCTGTTTATAATAGGTTTTATGGGTGAAAAGAATCACCTTTATTCGGAAGTAGTAACTGCTGAAGATGGAACTGAATCTATACTCTTGGAGTATTACAAGGAATTACCTTTCACTAAAGAAGAGTTTATTTCTAAAGTAAATACTGCAGCAGCCGAAGATGGAATTTCTGTATCTTTTAAAGACATGATATCTCATGATGCTCATGAAGGTAATGCTGAAGAAGCAAGCCATGAAGAACATGAATTTGCAATGTTGCTAACTCCACATTCTCTTGAAACTGCTGAGACTCATGCACATGTTGAAGGACACGAACATGATGGTGAAGGTCATGGAGCTGAGCACGGAGATTCTCTTGATGCACACGCAGATGAAGCTGATGCAGAAGGAGGACATGATGCTCACGCAGAAGTTGCTCACTCACCAATGGAAACATTAGAGCACATAATTCACCATGAAGGTGCTTTTGCAGATAAAGGACATGCAAGAACTTGGTCTAACTTATTAGTTAATGCATTCTTTTTCTTTGGAATAGGACTTGGAGCTTTATTCTTTATAGCCTTACAATATGCTACTGAATCAGGTTGGGGAGTTGTTTACAAAAGAATTTTAGAAGGAATTATCGGATGGTTACCAGTAGGAGCTATCATCTTGACATTAATTTTCTTTGCAGGTTCAATGCAATGGAATCACATTTGGCACTGGATGGATCCAGAAGTAATGAATCCAGATAGCTCACATTTTGATGCAATTATCGCTAACAAACAACCTTTCTTATCTCAATGGTTCTTTTGGTTAATGAATGCAGTTTATTTCGCAGTATTCTTATTGTTTGCTCGTGGGTTCAGAAAAAGATCTTTACAAGAAGATATTGAAGGAGGAACTAAAATACACATGAAAAACTTCGCTAAAGGAGCATTATTCTTAGTATTGTTTGGTTACCTATCATCAGTAATGTCTTGGCATTGGATTATGTCTATCGACACACACTGGTTTAGTACATTATTTGGATGGTTTGTATTCTCAGGAATTTGGGTTTCTGCTACAATCTTTATCTTATTATTAGTATTCTGGTTGAAAAGTCAAGGTTATCTCGAGTTTATCAATGAATCACACATTCACGATATGGGGAAATGGATGTTTGCAATTAGTTTCTTGTGGACGTACTTATTCTTCTCTCAGTTTATGTTGATTTGGTATGCTAACATTCCTGAAGAAGTTACTTACTACTTAGATAGATTTGGAAATTACAAATGGATATTATGGACAACAGTTGCAGTAAACTTTGTTATTCCAATTGTATTATTAATGTCTAGAGAAGCAAAAAGAAGCAGACCAACAATTATGATTATTGGAGCTATTTTATTTGTATTCCACTGGGTGGATGTATTTATCATGATTATGCCAGGATCAGTATTCGATCATTGGGCAATTGGTGTATTAGAAGTTGGAATGTTCGTGTTCTTTTTAGGGTTATTCATCTTTACAGTGTTAAGGACTTTATCAAAAGCACCTTTGTTAGTAAAGAATCATCCTTACTTGGATGAAAACTTGCATCACCATACATAGTAGGTTATTTTTGTAGAGAATTAGATTAATAAGAGGATAGATTAAATTAAAGAGAAATGAAGTTTATTATAATTATAGTAATTGTTTTAGTAATCATAGCTGCTGCTCAGCTGATGAAAGTATACGAGCTTTCGTCTAGATTAAGAAATAAAGATGAAGCAGATGTAACACCTGCTGAAACAAAATTTAATGCTGGAATGATATTACTATTTTATATAGCATTAATGATTTCTAGTACTTGGTTGTTTCTCCATTATGGAGCAAGACCCGGACTTGGTGAATCTGCATCTGAGCATGGCGGAGAGATAGATTTTCTGTATGATGTGAATTGGATTATCTTAATAATCGCTTTTTACTTCACACAAACATTGTTATTTGTATTTGCTTTTAAATACCAACAAAAAAAAGGAAGAAAAGCAGTTTTCTTTGCGCACTCAACTAAGTTGGAGTTGCTTTGGACAATTATACCAGCAATAGTACTGGCAGGTATCATCATTGGTGGGTTAACTGTATGGAATAAAATTACTACACCAAAAGAAGATACAACTGTAATAGAAATATATGCTCAGCAATTTGGTTGGACAGTAAGATATGCTGGAGAGGATAACACATTAGGTAACTCAGATTTTAAAGTCATTGATGAATCTAAAAATCCATTAGGTGTAGTAACTACTAAACTTATTAATGCTAGAGAAAAATCTTGGACTAAAGAAATTGACTCTTTAACAACCTATATTGCTGAAAAGGGAGATTTAACTCCAGATGCTATTATAGATGAAATTGAAGATAAAATAGAAAGATTAGGGAGACAGATCAGAAGATTAGATCCATTAAGAAAGGCACAAACGGCTGAGACTAATGCTGCTGCAACTGATGATGTTATTGTAAAAGAACTTCACTTAGTAAAAGGAAAAGATTACGAGTTTAAATTTAGATCAAGAGATGTAATACATTCAGCACTATTCCCTCACTTTAGAGCTCAAATGAACTGTGTACCAGGAATGACTACAAGGTTTTCTTTTAAACCAGTAATAACTACTGCCGAGATGAGAGCAATGCCAGACGTACAAAAACAATATAAAGAAGCTAGTGAGAAAAGAGTAGCTAATGGAAAAGAAGCTGTAGAGTTTGATTACTTGTTATTATGTAATAAAATATGTGGTTCTTCTCACTACAACATGCAAATAAAAATTATAGTAGAGACTCAAGAAGAATTTGATGTTTGGTATGCTAAACAAAGTGAAAGTAAAACTTTTGAAATGTTAGCAGGACTTGAGTCAACAGTTGTTGCCTCAGGGAGTATTGATACAAATGTTGCAGCAATAGATACAGTAAATTTAATTACAGAGTCTGCATCACACTAATTAAGAGTTAATCAATTTTAGATAAAACAATATAAAGAGAGAAATGGGAGCACACACACACGAAGAAGGACACCACCACCACGAAAGTTTTATTACTAAATATATTTTTAGTCAAGATCACAAAATGATCTCTAAGCAGTTTCTATTAACTGCTATGTTCATGGGTATTGTAGCGGTTATTTTATCCGTACTATTTAGATTGCAAATAGCATGGCCAAACGAAGAGTTTGAGGCAATGAAATTCTTTTTAGGAGATAGTTATTTAACCTCTGACGGGTTACTTAAGCCAGACAGATATTTAGCATTAGTAACAATTCACGGAACCATTATGGTATTCTTTGTATTGACAGGAGGATTAAGTGGAACTTTCAGTAATTTACTTATTCCATTGCAGGTAGGAGCAAGAGATATGGCTTCAGGATTCTTGAACATGTTATCGTTTTGGTTATTCTTACTATCAAGTTTAATCATGTTTTATTCATTAATGGTAGAAAGTGGACCAGCATCCTCAGGATGGACAGTTTACCCTCCATTAAGTATTTTGGAACAAGCTATACCTGGATCGGGACTTGGAATGACTTTGTGGTTATTAAGTATGACACTGTTTATAGCTTCCTCATTAATTGGGGCGCTTAATTACATTGTTACAATTATTAACTTAAGAACCATTGGAATGAAAATGACAAGATTGCCACTTACTATTTGGGCATTCTTTGTAACTGCAATTTTAGGTGTACTTTCTTTTCCAGTATTAGTATCAGCAGTATTGTTGTTATTAATGGATAAGACTTTTGGAACAAGTTTCTACTTGTCTGATATCTTTATTGGAGGAGAAGCATTAGATGCATCTGGAGGTTCACCAATATTATACCAACATTTATTTTGGTTCTTAGGTCACCCAGAAGTATATATCGTATTACTACCAGCATTAGGTATTACATCAGAAATTGTATCAACTAACTCACGTAAGCCAATTTTTGGTTACCGTGCAATGATTGGTTCTATTTTAGCAATTGGTTTCCTTTCGTTTATCGTTTGGGGTCACCATATGTTTATTACAGGAATGAATCCATTTATTGGAGGAATCTTTGTATTCACAACATTATTGATTGCAATACCATCTGCAGTAAAAGCCTTTAACTACATTACTACATTGTGGAAAGGAAATATCCGTTACACACCAGCAATGTTATTCTCTATTGGATTAGTATCTACTTTTATAACAGGAGGATTAACAGGAATTATTCTTGCTGATGCAACACTTGATATTCCAGTTCACGATACGTATTTTGTTGTAGCTCACTTTCACATTGTGATGGGGCTGTCAGCTATTTTCGGGATGTTTGCCGGAGTTTATCACTGGTTCCCTAAAATGTATGGAAAAATGATGAACAAGAAGCTTGGATACGCTCACTTTTGGTTAACGCTAATTAGCGGGTACGGAGTATTCTTTCCAATGCACTTTGTTGGATTAGCAGGAGCGCCAAGAAGATATTACGCTAATACTGAGTTTGCATTTTTGGATCACGTTCAGGATCTTAATGTTGTGATTTCAATATTTGCAATAGTTGGAGGGATTGCACAAATCATCTTCTTCTACAATTTCTTTTACAGTATTTACAATGGAAGAAAAACAACTCAAAACCCTTGGAAATCGAATACATTGGAGTGGACAACTCCAGTAGAAATGGGGCACGGAAACTGGCCTGGTGATTTACCAGTTGTTCATAGGTGGCCTTATGATTACAGTAATCCAGACCACGAAGAGGATTTTGTACCACAAACAACTCCATTGAAAGAGGGGGAAGTATCGCATTAGAGATATAAGATATAATCAGTTTATAAAGCCATTCCAAAAGGAGTGGCTTTTTTTGTTTTAGAGTAGGGGGTAATTCATTTTAGGTTGTCATATAGATATAAAACAAAACTATCATGAAAAAAAGGACATTATTTAATCTAGGACTATTTCTACTACTACAAGTTAATTTAATAGGTCAAAACCTAACGCAAGTTGTAAAAGGACAGATAATTGACAAGGACACAAGAGTAACAATAATTGGAGCTAACGTAATAATTATTAATTCTGATCCATTATTAGGAGCAATCTGTCTTTAGTGGCTGGTCCCGAATTAAATGTATTGATTTCAGATAATTCGAGTTCTATTTCTAAGCTCGATAATTTCTCTAAACGTAATTCAATTTACCGAGTAAGTAATAATCAAACAGAACTTAATATGACTCTTGGGTATCGAGTTGCTTTGAGGTTTTAGATTTAAGAAATCCTCCCCCAATTAGGTTTAAGCTTTATCAAATAAGCCAACCTCTGTCGAACCAAATAATTTTCTTGAAGAGATAAATCAGGATCTTGTTTTAAGAGCTCTGTAGCAATGTTTCTTGCTGCAACTACAATTTGTTTGTCTTTTATCAAATCACCCAGCTTAAGGTCTAAAATACCGCTCTGTTGAGTTCCTAGTATATCTCCTGGCCCTCTTAGTTTCAAATCTTCCTCGGCAATTTCAAAACCATCATTGGTGCGAACCATGGTTTCAATTCTGGTTTTGGCTGTGGGCGAAAGTTTATAGTCGGTCATCAACACGCAATACGATTTATCCGAGCCTCTTCCAACTCTTCCTCGGAGCTGGTGCAATTGAGATAATCCAAATTTATTGGCACTTTCAATTACCATAACTGTTG
This sequence comes from Flavobacteriales bacterium, assembly GCA_018609055.1. Taxonomy (GTDB): domain Bacteria; phylum Bacteroidota; class Bacteroidia; order Flavobacteriales_D; family CAJJDF01; genus CAJJDF01. The sequence continues at coordinate 375,097 of JABAYJ010000006.1, read as the reverse complement.
CATTAGGAACATTTACTCCAACCTCAATTACGGTAGTCGCCACCATAATATTAGTGAACCCTTTTGCAAACTGCTGCATTTCGTATTCTTTGTCTTTGGCTTTCATTTTTCCATGTACAATACTCAGTTTGTAATTTGGCAAAGGAAATCTTCGAGCCATGCTTTCGTAACCATCCATCAAATCTTTAAAATCCAGATGTTCCGATTCTTCAATTAATGGATACACCACATACACTTGCCTCCCTTCGGCAATTTGCTTTTCCATAAACTTAAACACGTACAAACGGTCTTTGTCAAATTTATGAGTGGTGGATATTTCTTTTCTTCCTGGTGGTAGCTCATCAATAACCGAAATGTCTAAATCTCCATAAACTGTCATAGCCAGAGTTCTAGGAATTGGAGTAGCTGTCATCACCAAAATGTGCGGAGGAATATTATTTTTTTTCCAAAGCTTACTTCTTTGTTTCACCCCAAACCTGTGTTGCTCATCAATTATGGCAAGTCCCAAGTTTTTGAACTGAACAATATCTTCGAGCAAAGCATGAGTTCCAATAAGTAAATCTAATTCGCCAGAGAGTAATTGCTCGTGAATAACTGCTCTCTCCGATTTTTTGGAGGAGCCAGTTAACAAAGCAACTGTAACTCCAGTTCCTTCCAAATATCCCGAAATAGTAGCGTAGTGCTGAATGGCTAAAATTTCGGTCGGAGCCATCAATAAAGACTGAAATCCATTGTCTTTAGCAATAAGCATTGCAAGTAAACCAACAAGAGTTTTTCCCGAACCAACATCACCTTGCAGCAATCGGTTCATGTGTTTACCAGAACCTACATCAACTCGTATTTCTTTTACTACACGCTTTTGCGCATTGGTAAGTTCAAAAGGTAGCTTGGTAGTAAAAAACTGATTAAAGCTTTCGCCTACTTTTTCGAACACAAAACCTTTCAGCTTTTGTTCCTGAATTATTTTTTGTTTCAGTAACCTAAGTTGCAGAAAAAAGAATTCTTCAAACTTCAATCTAAATATAGCTTTCTTCAATAAATCAGCACTTTGTGGGTGATGAATTTCTCGATAAGCTCTTTCTCTTGGCATTAGTTTCAATTCCTGAATAAGAGATTGAGGAAGAGTTTCGGGAATTTGATTTTTTATTCCAGAAACAAGAGTTTTGGTAAGTTTTTCAATTCCTTTGGTATTAAGCCCAGTGGCATTTGCCAAGTCTGTAGAACTATAAACTGGCTGAAGATTAGCAACAATATCTGTAACTGTTGGTTTTTCCTCTAAATCGGGATGCACCAAATTAAACGAACTATTGAACTGAGAAGGTTTACCAAATACAATAAACTCTTTACCAATAATCAATTTTGGTTTTATCCATTTGGCTCCTTTAAACCAAATAAGTTCCATTACACCAGTCTCATCTTGTAGGTATGCAATAAGCCGTTTGCCTCCTTTTGTTCCAGCTTCTTTTACATTGCTTATTTTTCCTTTAAGTTGCACATAACTTTCATCCGATTTCACTTCACTTATTTTATGAACTTTGGAGCGATCTATATATCTAAAAGGGAAATGTGTAAGAAGATGATCGTAAGTAAATATTCGTAATTCTTTCTTTAAAATTTCCGCACGCTTAGGCCCAACACCTTTAAGGTATTCGATAGATGTGGAAAGAAATGAATTAGTCATGTATTAGTAATCTTTATCTTCAAATTTACTTAAAATAAGACATAAAAAAACCTCTTATCGTGAGATAAGAGGTTAAATCTATTTATATAAAATAGGATTATCTATTTTGCATGATTGGAGTAGTTGGTGTTGGAGTAGTTCCAGTACCAATTGTTGGTGCACTAGCTTTTTTAATTTGAGCAATTACTAAATCAGTTACATCAATTCCACCGTCAAAATATACAAGTGAACCTTGTTGAGTAATGTCAAAAATGTAAGCAAATCCATTTTCTTTAGCAACAATATCAATAGCGTCTTTTATTTGTTTCAATAAAGGAGCCATAAGGTCTTGTTGTTTTTGTTGAATTCTTTGTTGAGTCTCAGTTCCAAACTCTTGTAATTTAAGTTCTTCTTTTTGTAATTCTTTTTCTCTTGAAGCTTTGATAGATGGTAATAAAGCATCTTTTTCGGCAAGGTACTTCTGATAATTGTTTTGAATCATTGTCTGTAGATCCAGATATTGTTTCTCTTTTTCTTTTTGATACCTTTCCATTTCATCACTTGATGCTTGAAATCCTGGTACTGCAGTAAGAATTTTCTGTGCATCTATATGTCCGAATTTTTGAGCATTAACCGTTCCTGTAAAGGCTAAAACTGCTACTGCTAATATTGCTATTATTTTTTTCATTGTGTTGTTATCTTATTGTTTATTAATTTAATTATTTGTGTTTAGTATCCTAAGTTTTTAAGAATTCGTTTACTCTTATCATTTTTAGGATCTGCATATAATATGTTACTCGAACCTGCTTTGTCAAATATAAAGTCGTAGTTACCTACAGATGCTAGCTCTTTAATAGCAGCATATACTTTGTTTTGAATAGGCTCTACTAATTCTTTTCTTTTTTGAAATATTTCACCTTCAACTCCAAATTTCTCTTGTTGAAACTTCACTAAATCATCTTCCAATGCAAAAATTTCATCTTGCTTTTTCTTTTTCATTTCAGAAGGCAATAATAATTCCTCAGCTTGGTATAGCTGATATTTTTTATTGATCATTGCTTTTTTAGCTTCAAGTTCTTTCTGGTATTTTTCAGAGAGATCATCAATTGTTTTTTGTGCTGCGATATATTCAGGTATATTTTTCAAAATATAGTCTGTATCTACATAAGCGTATTTTTGAGCAAAGGATGCTAAAGCAAAAATAGAGGCTAATAAAGTAAGTGTTATCTTTTTCATGACTGTAAATTTAAGTTTTAATATTTAATTAACGAAACTTGAAATCAGATGTTTCATTGTTTCGATTTACAATTCTCCAATATTCATGCCAATCGTAAAATGAAACTGTCCTTGTGGAGTAAAATTACCTGGTGCATGTAAAGCTGGTCTATATCCGTCATCACCCGGAGACAATGGGTCTAAGCCCCAACCGTAGTCTAATCCAATTAATCCAAACATTGGTAAAAATAATCTTACACCAACCCCAGCAGATTTTTTTACTTCAAATGGGTTGTAATCTTCAAAACTTCCCCAAGAGTTTCCTGCTTCACCAAAAGCAAGTGCATAAACTGTTGCACTTGGGTTTAACGAAATAGGGTATCTTAATTCTACTTTGTATTTAGTAATAAGTGCATCTCCACCTGCAGTATTTATCGAATTATCTTCGTAACCTCTAAGTGCAATGTACTCACGACCTGCTAACCTAAATCCTGTTAAACCACTTCCTCCATAAAAGAATCTTTCGAAAGGGGATATTCCTTTATCTTTTGAAAAGCTATTTAGGAAACCAAATCCTACACTAGAGTGGAAAACAAATTTCTTTGCTGGTCCTAATGGTGTGTACCATTTTGCCGAGAATTTAATTTTGTTGTATTCTACCCATTTAAATTTTTCTTGACTTGATAAATCTGAGTAGTCATCTCTTCCATCAAATAAAGAATAAGGTGCAGTAGTTTTAAACGATATAGTAATCTCTGATCCACTTCTTGGGTAAATTGGTTGATCTACAGAGTTTCTTGATAATGTAATCCCTAAACTTAGGTTGTTTGCATAACCGTTATTAAATCCATCTAAAAGTGTGTAGTTTCTTAACGTATAATATTCGTATCCTAAGTTTGCAAATAGAGTAAAGAAATCATCAGGAACACGAAGTCTTGTCCCTAATCCTATAGAAGCACCAACTACATCAAAAATACTATTCAAAGGATCATTCCTTCCTAAGTTTTGAGTTTTTTGTAAAGAATAATAAGCGTTAAGACTAAGTGATGTTGGTTTTTTTCCTCCAAACCAAGGTTCAGTAAATGAGAAACTTAATGATTGGAAAAAGATGTTTGCCGAACCTCTTAAACTCAATCTTTGACCATCTCCAGTAGGAAGTGGCGACCATGATTCTTTGTCAAATATATTTCTGATAGAAAAATTAGTAAATGAAAGTCCTAGTGAACCAACAAATTGTCTTCCTCCCCAACCTCCAGATAGTTCTACTTGGTCAGATGGCTTTTCAGCAACTGTGTATTCAATATCTACAGTTCCATCAGCAGGATTAGGAATAGGATTAATTCCCATTCTTTCTGGATCAAAATATCCAAGGTTACTTAATTCTCTTTGTGAACGGATAATATCAGCTCTACTAAAAATCATTCCAGGTTTAGTTCTTAGCTCTCTTCTAATTACGTGATCGTTTGTTTTGGTATTTCCATTAATAATGATTTTTCCAATTCGAGCAATCTTCCCTTCATAAATTAATATATCAATATCAATAGAGTCATTTTCAATCGATTTTTCGATAGGAGTAATTTGAAAAAACAAGTGACCTTGATCCATGTACAATGAACTAATATCTAGTTCTGTTTGGCTCATAAATAACTTAGACTCTAATCTTGATTTGTTGTACTCGTCTCCCTTTTCAATTCCTAAAATAGTGTCTAATTTTCCTGAACTATACTTTGAGTTACCTACCCAGTTTATGTTTCTGAAATAATATTTATTCCCTTCAGATATTTTCATTTTAATGTTAATTGAAGAAGGGTCGTTAGTGTAAATAGTATCGAATTCAATTTTGGCATCTCTCATGGCCTTAGAATTATAAACTTCTATAATCCCATTTTTTTCTGCTTCATAACTTCCTTCAATAAACTTAGATCTCTTCCAGAATCTCCACCAAGTTCTTTCTTTAGTTTCTTTTAATGTCCTTTTAATTTTTTTGTCAGACATTACTGGTGCTTCTTTCTTGAATAAGCTTAAAGGAAATTTCGTCTTTTCTATTGCATTGTTTCCTTCAATAATAATCTCATTTATCTTAACTTTTTCTCCTTTGTCAATATTAATAACCAAAATTTCGGCATTGTTTACTGATGTATCTGGTAGGCTAGTAATATAAACTGTAGTCTTCAGGTATCCTTTTTCTACAAAATAATCTTTACAAGTAAATCTGGCTTTATCCAATAGACTTTCGGTAATAAGTTTACCGCTATATAAATCTAAATTTTCTTTTAAGGATTTTGCTTGTGAGTTAGTAATTCCCTTAAGTTGGTATCTCGACATTCTACTTCTTTCTGTAAGAGTAATTCTTAAGAAAACAGTGCTTCCGATAAATCTATCAGCATAAATGTTAATATCAGAAAAGTTATTTACCTCCCAAAGCTTTTTAATTGCTCCAGAGATATCTGATCCAGGAATAGTGATTTCACTTCCTCTTATTAATCCAGAAAAAGAGATGATTCTTTCTACATCAGTAATAACTGCTCCTTCTACTACAATCCCACCAATCTCATATTTTTTAGGAGCTTGGTAATCTACATTATTCTTACCAAAACTAAGGTTTTGTGCAATTGCCGAGGACGACAAAAGAGTAATGAGTAAAAGTGTATTTATAATAAATTTCATATACTTATTTTATGTAATCGATTGTTTAAGTTGTTGACTTGTTTTACCAAATCTTCTTTCCCTGTTCTGAAAAGAATCTATAGCTAATTGAAAGTCTTTTTCTTTAAAGTCAGGCCAAAGCGTATCAGTAAAATAAAACTCAGAGTAGGCAATTTGCCAAAGCAAAAAATTGCTAATTCTGAACTCACCACTAGTACGAATAATTAACTCTGGATCAGGAATTCCTGCAGTGGACAAGTTATCGCTAAAAAGAGTTTCATCAATATCATCTTCGCTTATCTTTCCTTCTTTCACTGCTAAAGCAATTTTTTTAGTTGCTTCAAGTATTTCTTGTCTTGAACTGTAGCTTAACGCTAACGTTAACACAATTCCAGTATTGTTTTTTGTGTATTCAGATGCAGAGTTTAGTGCTTCTCTTGCAAACTCGGGCAACAAAGAAGTATTACCTATAAAGTTTATTTTTACTTTATTCTCATGTAACTCCTGAATTTCATTAGCTATTGTCTTAGCAAATAAATTCATTAAACCATCTACTTCTTCTTTGGGTCTATTCCAGTTTTCGGTAGAGAAAGTGTAAAGAGTTAGGTACTTTACATTATTTTTTTGTGCAGCTGTAAGTACTTCTCTTACTGAGCTAACACCACTGTTGTGACCATGAATTCTATCTTTCCCGTGATTAGACGCCCATCTTCCATTCCCATCCATTATGATGGCAACATGAGTTGGTGTATTTCCGGTTTTAGAATTTGGTTGTGGCATTGCTATTTAAATATACGCGAAAATGCTAAGAATTATTGAGGTATGAAAGTTATAAAAGGAAATATTATACCTATTTAACACAATTTACCATTTCTTTTTCCTGAAAGGAAATTTAAGATCTTGATCATATGTGCTCGAAAGAGTATCACATTCAATACATTCAACATCAAAACTATCTACCAGATATACTGGCATGTCGTAATCTTTTGGGATTGCAAAAACTAAGGTTTTTCCTTCGTTTTGGAATATATACTCTTGAGGATCAGTAGTTTTTTTACTGTTCTTAAAATCTATATCAGCATTTTCTATAAACTCAGTAAGCGACTCTACAGAATATCCATTACATTGAATTTTACAATCAATTAATTCGCTCGAAGTAAATCTTCTTGTAGTGATTGTATCTTTTATTCTTCTCTCTGGTAAAAATCCTCCACAGCCTCTGTCTCCAAAAAGAAAAAGAACCATAAGTGATCCAATTCCTATCCCAAGGGCAAAAAATCGTAATCGTCTCCAAATATTCATGCTATTAATTTTGATTCAAATTTACAGCTATTATTGCATATTATGGAGCTATCAGTTAAGAAATATCAATTAGTCTATAATTTCTATATTTTCTTTACTGATAAGGTCTTTTCCTTTGTATTTAAGGAAAAGCTGAGCGATTGTAACAACATCATTTTGGCAGTATTTTTTTATTCTCTCCAAATCATTTTCTTCGTAGTAAGTTTTAGCCACCATTGATCCATCCAAATCTTGCTTTGGAGAAGGAATTCCAAAAACATGTGCTAATAATTCTAAGGAGGTAAAGTGCTTGTAGTCACCAAATTTCCATAATTCCATGGTGTCTAAATGAGGGATTTCCCAAGGCTTTTTTCCTGCTAAGTCTAGTTGACTTGGGAGCTTTAATCCATTAATTAGTGTTCTTCGACCAATGAATGGAAAATCAAATTCCTTTCCATTGTGAGCGCAAAGCATGTAGTTCTCTTTCAAGGTTTTGTTTAGTAGAGAATTAAAAGCTTTTAAAATCGTTTTCTCCTCATCTCCAAAAAATGATTTAACTCTTAGTTTTAGGTTCTTTTTCTCTTCAGTAAAATAACCAACCGAGATGCAAATTATTTTCCCAAACTCGGCATAAATTCCTGCTTTGTTGTAGGCTTCCTCAGCCGAAATATCTTGATATCTTTGGACGTATTTCGATTTTTTATCCCACAATTCTATTTCTTTTCTGGGTAAGTTTTTAAAATCATACTCCAAAGGAACTGTTTCAATATCAAGAAATATTATTTTGTTGAGGTCTATTTTTTGAAGCATAATAGGATTGTATTAGAAACTAAGTTAACTAACTATTTGTAAATAAAAAAAGCTGCTAAGTTATCTAAGCAGCTTTTGAACTAAGATTATATTTTTTCTATAATTTAAATGTTCCAGCAGGAATAGCAATATTCATTTCTACTTTGTCAAGTTTAACATCCATTGGCATTCCACCATCAACTCCACCAAGTGTATGAGGAATAAGTATTCCGTTTACAGCTTTGTAGTCTTTAAACTCCTGAACAGATTCCATTTCTCCTCTCGGAGTTTTGTTTTTTGAAGTTTCTTTCACTTTTAAACCAGTTTTCATGTCGTAAAAAGAAGTTAATTTCTTTCCGCTAGGATAAGTAACATTAACAACATAAGTACTTTTTCCATTTACAATTTTAGCTCCAGCAAGTTCAGTTTTTACTCCGTTCTCTGCATAAAACAATTCTGGAATTAAATAACTACCAATTCTAGTTTCAATAGATTCATTTTCGCTTACAGGGATTGTTTGTCCTTGTGCTTTTAAAAAGGTAGTAGTACCATCATAAATTTTTTGTTGCATCACACCCATACCCTCAACATCCATTATAGAACTAGTTTTGTTTGGAGCTTCAAAATAATTAGTAATTGTTACATTTCTACCCATCATACTCATTGAGTATTCACCCTTCATGGTTTTTACTGATTTTATTTTGTCTTTTCCACCAAGTGCTTTGTAATATGATTCAAAAATAGATTCTACTGTAGTTCCTTTTGGCACTTCTATAGCTTGTGCAGGAGGTCCAACTTCGTTTCCTTCTCTGTCTATATAATGTAACTCACCAAATCTCTTTAATTTTTCTCCCACTTGGTTTGCTTCACCAACTACTACAATATTAATGTTAGCTGGTTTAAGGTAACTAGTTGCTACTCTTTTTATGTCTTCCATAGTTACCAACTCAACTCTTTTTAAGTAGTTTTTGTAGTAATCTTTATCTAAATTATACTTAGCAATATTTGCTGCAAATCTTGCAACAGTTCTTGAACTTTCTAATGATTGAGCAAAAGTCCCAGCTATGTAGTTTTTAGCATTTTGTAATTCCTCAGCACCAACATTCTCATTTCTAATTCTGTTTATTTCTAACAGAAATTGGTCTATGGCACTATCAGTAACTTCGTTTCTTACTTTAGCAGAAGACGAAAAGTTTCCTATTAATTTGTTAGCTCTTATTCCTCCATAAGCACCATAAGTATATTCCTTGTCTTCTCTTAAGTTTTGGAATAATCTTCCTGCAAATCCACTTCCAAATATTTGGTTGAATACTTGAGCAGCTTCATAATCAGCATCACCAATTTTAATTTTAGCTAAGTTGTTTATGTCAATGTTAGATTGAACAGCACCTTCTTTATGTACCAAATATACTTGTGGTTTAGTTGGCTCAATTGGAGCTTCATAACTATGAGTAGGAACAGTTCCTTTTTCCCATGATCCAAAGTATTTTTTAACTAAAGCTTCAGCTTCACTTTTATTAATATCTCCTACAATAGTTAAAAGAGCATTGTTAGGTTTAAAATAAGAGTTGTAATAGTTTTTACAATCTTCCAATTTGATGTTTCCTAGAGTTGCTTCAGTTAAAAACTCTCCGTAAGGATGTCCTTTTCCATAAAGCATAGCAGATTTTACATCACCCATTATAGCATCAGCATTTGTTGAGCTAGATTTTAATGAAGTAATATTTTCTTTTATTGTTTTATTCAATTCATCTTCAGGAAAAACAGGGTTAAGAACCACATCAGATAAAATATCCATTAGTTTTTCATTGTATTTAGATAAACCAGAAGTATAAGCTCCACCGCTATAAACTCCCATGTTTGCACCTATAAAATCAACTTCTTTGTTCAAATTTTCTTTATTTCTGTTTTTGGTACCAGCCTCTAGTAAATCTCCTACCATAGAAGTGTACCCAGCTTTATCTCCTTCAAATATTGGGTCGATATCAAAACTAAGGTTGTAAGATATAGTTGGCAGTTTTGAGCTTTCTATAACGTATACAGTTAATCCATTGTCTAATTTAAATTCTTCGTACTCACCAAAAGTATTTTCTTTTGCTGGTGCTGCACTTGGTCTAATACTTCTGTCAAGAGGAGCAGACGTATTACAAGCTCCCAAAAGAAGAGTAGCAAGTGATATAAATAATATATTTTTCATAATAATAAGTTTATTGTTTTTGAGAGTTTTTTACTTCTTTTTAGGTAAATAATAAAGAGTAACACTATTCGATTCGTTCAAATATTTTTTAGCAACTCTCATAATGTCTTCTCTAGTTACAGCTCTATAGTTTTCTAGTTCTGTGTTAATTAAGTTAGCATCACCAAACATCATAGAATAAGAAGCTAAACTTTCTGCTATCCCTGCCATTCTTGAGTTACTGCTTACAAAGTTGTTTTCAGTTATGTTTTTAATCTTCTGAAATTCATCTTCAGTAATTAATTCAGTTTGTAATTTTTTAATCTCTTTCACAACACCAGCTTTAATGTCATCAACCGTATAACCTTGATTAGGAAAACCAAGTGTAGTAAAGAATCCGGCACTTTCAAACCCCATAGAGAAACCTTGTACTTGTAAAGCAATCTGTTCGTTTTCTTTAAGTGCTATATTTAGTCTAGAACTTTTTCCGTTTGATAAAACAGTAGAAAGCATTTCTAAAGCATAAGCATCATTAGTTCCTTGTGGTGGTACTTTGTATGCTTGGAAAATTGCAGGTAATTGAATGTTATCATAAACTGTATCAACAACAGCTTTAGTCAATAAATCACCAGAAACAGTTGGTCTTGTAATTTCTTTTGTTCCTTTAGGAATAGTAGAAAAATATTTTTTGATATATTTTTTAGCATCTTTTTTATTGATGTCACCAGTAATAACTAGTGTTGCATTGTTTGGCACATAATATTGATCGTAAAAAGCTTGAAAGTCTTGAATCGAAGCAGCATTTAAATCAACAAAAGATCCTATTGGAGTCCAACCATAGTTAGTTCCAAAAAACATTCTTTCCGAAATCTCAGCATACCAACTCGAGTAAGGTCTGTTGTCCGAAGTTCTTTTTTCTTCTTTCACTACTTCTCTTTGGTTATCAACTCCTGCTTGAGTGATTTTTGCATTAAGCATTCTTTCACTTTCCATCCATAATCCAAGTTCTAATTGGTTAGATGGTAATACACAGTGATAATAAGTTTGGTCATTAGAGGTATAAGCATTTATAGTTCCACCTACTGATTGAACAATTTTAGCATACTCATCTTGAGCAATGTTTTCAGATTCTTCGAACATTAAGTGTTCGAAAAAGTGAGCGTAACCTGTTTTACCTTTCACCTCATTTTTACTTCCAACATGATACAGTACACTAACTGCAACAATAGGAGTAGAGTTGTCTTGATGAAGAATTACATGAAGACCATTATCTAGATCAAATTCACTAAATTCAATTTTGTTCTTTTGGGCAGAACTTATGCTGGCTATTCCTAGTGCAGCAATTATTAATAGTATCTTTTTCATTATTATATTGATTTTCAACAAAAATAGAAATAATGTTTAACTATAAAAACGATTATAGGATGGGAGGTGTTAATTTTAGTTAAGCGGAAAATCGTTTTCAATCCTAAGATAAATCTTATATTTAGCCCATGGTAGATGCGAAGAAATATTTAGGGCAACATTTTTTACGAAACGAAGAGGTTTGTAAAGCGATTGCTCATGGTATGAAGGATTATACAATTCATGATAAATTGGTAGAAGTGGGTCCAGGAACAGGAGCAATTACCAAGTATATTATGAAGTTAGATTCTAATATGTCGGTAATTGAAGTGGATGGTGAATCCATTACCTACTTAAGGAGTGAATACCCAGAACTGGAAATTATTGATTTCAATTTCTTGAAATTAGATTTAACGAAAGTAAATGATGGAAAGCCCTTTGGTTTGTTTGGAAACTTCCCTTATTTCTTATCAAGTCAAATTTTAACTAAGATTTTTGAAAACAAAGAAGTTATTTCTGAGTGTGTAGGAATGTTTCAGAAAGAAGTATCAGAAAAAGTGATTGCAACTCCTGGGAACAAAAACTATGGAATTACTGCAGTCTTACTTCAAGCTTTTTACGAAGTTGAATATTTATTTACTGTAGACGCCAAAGAATTTGATCCACCACCAAGTGTTCAATCTGGTGTGGTAAGAATTATAAAGAAAGAAGATCAATTGCCTGATTTAAACTTGAGCTTATTTAAGCAAGTAGTGAAACTAGGCTTTAATCAAAGAAGAAAAACATTAAGAAATTCACTAAAATCTATCCTTCCTGATGAAGTAAGGCAGGAAGAAATATTTAATAAAAGACCTGAGCAATTATTCGTTCCAGAGTTTATTGAGATTTGTGAAATGATTGAAAAATATAAGAAGTAGAATGGAAGAGAAAAAAATATTTTTACTAGATGCCTACGCATTAATTTTTAGAGCTTATTATGCTTTTATTAAAAACCCTAGAATAAACTCTAAAGGATTTAATACTTCAGCAGTATTGGGATTCACCAATTCTATGTTGGATATTATTAATAACCAAAAACCAACTCACTTAGCTGTAGTTTTTGATTATCCTGCGGCTACGTTTAGAACCAAAGAGTATCCAGAATATAAAGCAAACAGACAAGAAACTCCAGAAGATATTAAGCTTTCGGTTCCTGTAATTATGGAAGTGATAAAAGCTTTTAATATCCCAATCTTGATGAAAGAAGGGTTTGAAGCTGATGATGTAATTGGTACACTTTCGGTAATGGCAGAAAAAGCTGGATTTACTACTTATATGATGACTCCAGATAAGGATTTTGCTCAACTGGTGACTGATAAAGTATTCATGCACAAACCACCAAGAGGAGGGAAGCCTGCCGAAGTTTGGGGAGTGGATGAAGTAAAAGAGGCTTTTGGTGTGGAAGATCCAAAACAAGTAATTGATATTTTGGGATTGATGGGAGATTCTGCGGATAATATTCCTGGAATTCCTGGAGTTGGTCCAGTTGCAGCCAAAAAACTGATAGGATTATACGGTTCGGTAGAAAACATTATTGCTAATGCCGATAAACTGAAAGGAAAGCAAAAAGAAAATGTAATTGAATTTGCAGAACAAGGATTAATGTCCAAAATGTTGGCAACAATTATATTGGATGTAGATGTTGAGTTTAATGAGGAAGAACTTATAATGTGTCCTCCAAATAAGGATAAAGTAATTGAGTTGTTTAGCGAATTGGAATTCCGAACGCTTACCAAAAGAATATTTGGGGTAGATGTGGTGCAAACTAAAACGGGAGATCAATTGGATATGTTCTCTGTAAATGTTCCTACTACAGAAGCCGAGCAAATTCCTGTAGCTCCTTCAGAATTGAAAACTCTGGCAGACACAGAAACAAATTACTCCCTAATAGATACAAAAGAAAAAAGAGGGGAGTTAATTGATAAACTGATGAAAGAAAAGTCAGTTTGTTTTGATACCGAAACAACTTCTTTGGATTCGCTTAACGCAAAATTAGTTGGAATCGCTTTTTCATACAAACAAGGAGAAGCATTTTACGTTTCTATTCCTCAAGAAGAAAAAGAAGCGCAAGAAATTGCCAATGAGTTCAAACCATTTTTTGAGAATGAAAGCATAGAGAAAATAGCACATAATTTAAAATATGATTTGGCTGTAATCAAGAATTACGGAATAGAAATAAAAGGAGACACTTTTGATACCATGATTGCTCATTATCTGATTCAACCCGATATGAGGCACAATATGGATTTATTGGCAGAAACCTATTTGGGTTACAAGCCAGTTTCTATCGAGACTTTAATTGGTAAAAAAGGAAAGAACCAAAAAAGCATGGCAGATTTGGAACCGGTCGAAGTTTCGGATTATGCGTGCGAAGATGCAGATATTACTCTTCAGTTAAAACAATTGTTTGAGCCAAAATTAACCGAAACGGATACAGAGAAATTATACAAAGAAATTGAAGCTCCATTAGTTCCAGTATTGGAAAAAATGGAAAGAGAAGGGATTAATTTAGACGTTCCTGCTTTGGCAGAATTCTCTAAAGAATTGGAAGTTGATTTAGTGAAGTTAGAATCTTCGATTAAAGAAATGGCTGGAGTAGAAGATTTTAATTTGGATTCTCCAAAACAACTAGGAGAAGTGTTGTTCGAGAAAATGGAGATTGATGTAAAAGCTAAAAAAACCAAAACTGGTCAATATTCAACAAGTGAAGATACATTGAGCAAAATGGTTGGTAAACACGAGATTTTCGAATTGATTTTGGAATACCGTTCGCTAAAGAAATTGAAATCTACTTACGTAGATGCTTTGCCTTTATTGATTGATGAAAACACCAAAAGAATTCATACTAGTTACATGCAAACAGTTGCGGCAACAGGGAGATTGAGTTCTGTGAATCCTAATCTTCAAAACATTCCTATTAGAACGGAGAAAGGAAGAATGATAAGAAAAGCATTTATTCCAAGAGATGAAAACTATACTTTGTTAGCGGCCGATTATTCACAAATAGAATTGAGAATTATTGCAGCTTTGAGCAAGGACGAAGGAATGATTGAGGCATTTAATTCGGGACACGATATTCATACAGCAACAGCAGCAAAGGTGTTTGATGTAACAATGGAAGAAGTGGATAGAGAAATGAGGAGTAAAGCCAAAATGGTGAACTTTGGTATTATTTATGGAATCTCGGCATTTGGGTTGGGACAAAGATTATCTATTCCTAGAAAAGAAGCCAAAGAGATTATAGAAAGTTATTTTGCAAAATATCCTAAAATTAAATCCTACATGGATGAAGTGGTTGTAACTGCCAAAGAAAAAGGATATGTAGAAACATTACTAGGTAGAAGAAGGAACTTGAAAGACATTAATTCTGCCAATGCAATTGTAAGAAGCCATGCAGAAAGAAATGCAATTAATGCACCTATTCAAGGAACAGCAGCTGATATTGTGAAGATTGCCATGATAAATGTGCAAAACGAAATGGAAGCGAATGGATTAAAATCCAGAATGTTACTTCAGGTTCATGATGAATTGGTGTTTGATGTAGAGAAAAGTGAAGTTGAGGTGATGAAAGAATTAGTAAAAAAGAACATGGAGGGAGCAGTTAAAATTGCAGTACCTTTGGATGTAGAAATGAGTACAGGGGATAATTGGTTACAAGCACACTAAATAAGGAATTATGATTACGAATAACGATATAATGAAAAAACTAAGAGTAGCTCATAAATTTAGAGATGAGGATATTCTTAAAGTATTGGAGTTGGTTGATTTTAAAATGACTAAGCCTGAGCTGAATGCAATTTTTCAGAAAGAAGACCATAAAAACTACCAAGACTGTGGAGATCAATTATTACGTAATTTTTTAAATGGATTGATTATTCATTTAAGAGGGCCAATGCCTAAGAAAGAGGATAAACCTGAGCCTAAAAAGAATTATATAAAGTCTCATCCAGGTAAAAGAAGAGATTAGTTAATCCACAAACAGTCTAAATAATCGGTTGTCATATAAAATAATAATCCGATTGCTATTATTCTTGTTTTCTTCCAGAACAAGCCTAGGGTATAAAATCCAATTGCCCAATAAGAGTGAAGCGGGTGGAAATTTATGCTACATCTATTTGGGTCAAAAATAGGAGTGGAGTATAAATGGTCTAAGTCTACCAGCATAGTTGCAAGAAAAATTAAATAAGCCTGTTTCCATTTTTACGAAAAAAAATGAAATCTATTAATGCTGGAAAGATAAAATGTAGTCCATAATGGATTATAGGTTGTAGAAGTTCCATTAATCAGCTTTCCAAATTGTATTACAAGAGGTACATTTTATTTGAGGAGCTTTGTTCAGTAAAACTTTATAAGTAAGAACACCTTCTTTGCAAACATAACAAGTCATGGTTGGGCTCATCCTCTTTCTTTTTTGGTAGGCTTTTACTCTACAATTTGTAGAGCAAAATTTCTTAGCCTTTTGGTTTTTTATCGTTATTTCCTTTTTGCAAAATTGACAAGCAGCCATTGTTTTATTTTTAGTGAATTCAATATTAACGAAAAGATTATTTTTTACCAATAATAAAAAGTAACAATGACCATAATAGCACAAATTTTATCAATCAAAAGTTTTGGTTTAATGCAAATGCTTTTATTTCAAAGTAGTAATAGTAATTTTTTAGCTTTCCTTTTTTGGTTAACACAAAAAATATATTAATTTTGATACAACATAGTAAAATATTTTAAAATGAAAAAAACAGCAATAATTATAGGATTTGGTTTAATGTTACTGGCTAGTTGTACTAAAGATTATACTTGCCAATGTACTTTTACCGATTCAACTCCTACAACTCCTTTAGATGATTTTGTAAGCGAAACAGTAATTACAGGGAAGAAAAATGATGTTAGAACTACCTGCGAAAGAGGGTCAGAAGTTAGCGGTTATTATGCGACAACTTGTGTTATTAAGTAATTAATACTCACATTATTCGATAAATAAAAATATATATAGTATTTTAGTACATTATTAATACAGATAAACTCAATAATATGAAAAAAATAGTATGGTCAATGATCATAATCGGAGCTTTGGTTTCTTGTAAGAAAACATCTCCAGTAGACGATACAGAAGGTACGTTAGTAGTAGAAGAAAAAAACATGAGTGTTGTTGCTAAAAGAACTGCAACTTGGTGTGGACCATGTGGTGATTGGGGATTTCCAGCTTTTGAACTTCTTGAAGATGAGCATGAAGGTACGTCAGTATTAATGGCATGGAAAGATGCTTTTGTAACAACTACAGGTAGTGATTTGTTTGATGCAGTAGGACCTCAATTTAGTTTAGGAGGAAGTGTTCCAACATTTTTCAATAACTTTCAAGCAAGTAATGGAGATTCATTAATTGAACAACACAATGAAGGATTTGTTACAGCAAACTCTAATTATGAATTAGAAGTTAACGGACAAAACGTTTCTTTGAAAACTACAACTAAGTTTTTTACAGATGTTGAAGGAGTATATTATTTAGCTCCTTACATGATTGTAGATGGAATCGTAGGATACCAAAATGGACATCCAGATGGTGCTAATACAGTACACCATAAATATGTTGCAGGAATTGCAAAGCCAGTAAATGTTTTTGATGATGAAAATTTCGGATACCAAATTACTAGTAATGGTGCAAGAATGGGTCAAACGGTAAACCTTGATTTCACAATGATAAGAGATGTAACTTGGGATGCTAAGGATATCTCATTTGGAGTCGTTATTTTCAGGCAAGAATCTTGGGGACTACAGTTCGTGAATGCATTCACAAAGTAAAAACTTCATTATATCAATAGAATGAAAAAAATATTTTTAATACTAACGCTCATGTCTTTGACATTGAGCGTTTTTTCTCAAGTCAAGTTTGGAGTAAGAGCTGGTTTAGCTTATTATATGGTTCCTCAATCTAATACAGGTGCAAGAATCAAAACAACACCAGTTAATCTTACTGACCAAAGTACAATGGAGCTGCTATATTCAAAGAATAACGGAATTGGATACAATTTCGGATTGTTTTTAGATATTCCAGTTACAAATAACTTTGTAATCCAAATTGAACCTTCATTTGCTTTTAGAAATTACAATGAAGTTTTAAAAGATTTTGAAATTGATACTCTTTTAAGTGTTCAGTATGAAAATTACATTTTTAACAAGCTTACTTATCTTGAGGTTCCTATTTTGTTTAAATACAACTTGAAGCCTAACACTGGAAGGTATGGAAGAAAGAGTTATTTCAGTGTTTTTGCTGGAGCTCAAGTAGGTTTATTTCTAGGTAAAAAAGAAGAAAATAAACTAACTTCTATTATTAACCTTTACGGGCAAACAACTGTCAATACAGATGGTACAGTTAGAAGTGACAATTTGTCTTTAGAATATAATCCTATTGATATTGCAGCAGTGGGAGGAGTTATGTATGACTTTGAAAAAGGGTTAAGATTAGGTGTAAGATATGTTGGTAGTTTAATGCCAGTTAATTCAAACATTAATTTTGATATTTATCATCATTCTGTTCAAATGACAGTTGGTTTTAATTTTATTCCTCAATAAATTTCTAAACTATTTTATACAAAAGGCATCAACTTAGTTGATGCCTTTTTTTTGTTTATTAACAAGGTGATAACGACTTGTTAATAATTATTGTTACCTTTGTACCGAAATAAGGATTTCTTAAACCAAGTAATGTCGAATCACTGTGTTTTTTTTAAGGAATTTTTATTCGTAAATATTAATTAAAAATAATCAGAAATGACATTTAAAGAACTTGGCCTCAAACAAGAGGTACTTGATGCAGTCGCATCTTTAGGTTTTACGGAACCATCACCAATTCAACAGGAAGCAATTCCTCAATTATTAACAGAAAATAGAGACTTAGTTGGTCTTGCCCAAACGGGTACTGGAAAAACAGCTGCTTTTGGTTTGCCAATGGTAAACGAAGTAGATTTTGACAGCAAAAAAACACAAGGGTTAGTAATATGCCCAACAAGGGAATTATGTATCCAAATTTCGAAAGATTTTCAAGCGTTTTCTAGAAACTTTAGAAACGCAAACATTGTTCCTGTATATGGAGGAGCAAGTATAGATACTCAAACAAGACAATTGAGTAGAGGAGCTCAAATAGTTGTAGCAACTCCAGGAAGATTGGTTGATATGATTAAGAGAAAGAGAGTAGATCTTTCTCAAGTTCAATTTGTAGCGCTTGATGAAGCAGATGAAATGCTTAACATGGGTTTTAAAGAAGATATCGATGGTATTTTGAGTAATACTCCTGATACTAAAAAAACTTGGTTGTTCTCTGCAACTATGCCAAGAGAGGTTGTGAGAATTGCAAAGCAATACATGACGGATCCAATAGAAATTACTGTTGGAACTAAAAATGCTACTGCAAAAAATATAGAACACCAATATTTTAGAGTAAACGATAGAGATAGATTTGATGGACTGAAAAGAATCATTGATTTTGAACCAGACATGTATGGAGTTATTTTCTGTAGAACCAGAAGAGAAACTGCTGAAGTTGCTGAAAAATTAATGAAGAATAACTACAGTGCAGAACCATTACACGGAGAATTGTCACAAGCTCAAAGAGATAGAGTGATGAGATCTTTCCGTAAGAAAGATATTCAGTTATTGGTAGCAACAGATGTTGCTGCAAGAGGAATAGATGTAGATGATATTACTCACGTAATAAACTATAACTTACCTGATGAGATAGAAAGTTATACTCACAGATCTGGAAGAACTGCAAGAGCAGGAAAGAAAGGAGTTTCTATGTTATTATTAAATAATAGAGAAGCAGGTAAATTAAGACAGATTGAACGAATCATTAATACTGAAATAAAGCAAGCTAAATTTCCTACTGGAGAAGATATTTGTAAAAAACAATTGCTACAATTAGTAGATAAAGTTGTTGCTGTAGAAGTGAAAGAAGATCAGATTAATCAGTACTTATCGGCTATTGAAGAAAAGTTTGCTGATTTATCAAAAGAGGAAATCATCAAGAAATTTGTTTCTGCTGAATTCAATAAGTTCTTATCTTATTACGAAAGAACTAGTGATATTAATGATACATCTTCTGCAAGTAGAGGTGGAGATAGAGATAGAGGAAGAGGGAACGACAGAAGAAGAGGAAACGATAGAGATAGAGGAGGAAGAGATAGGGACAGAGGAAGAGGTGATAGAAGGGAAAGAAGTCCAAGAGGGGAAAGAAGTGAGAGAAGTGAAAGAAGCCCAAGAGGAGAAAGAAGTGACAGAAGCTCAAGAGGTGATAGAGATAATGATGGAGGTGGAGATAACTTCAATAGAAATGTAGATGGAGAATCAACAACTTTATTCCTTAATGTTGGAATGAAAGATTTTTCTGACAAAGGACATTTAATCAGAATCTTATGTCAAGAAGGAGGAGTGGCTGGAAAAAATCTAGGTCGTATTCGTATGATGGATAGCTTTAGTTTTGTTGATGTAGCTCCTAAAATTGCTGGAAAATTATTGAAAGGAATTAATGGTGTAGAGATTGAAGGAGGAAGAAAAATGAGAGCTGAAGTTTCTAACCAATAGAAAATAATAAAGTAACTAGGATAGTCAAATCACGTTTGGCTATCCTTTTTTTATGCAGTAATAATTCGTATTTTTGATATTCAATTTTAACCGAAATGTTTTTAGAATCACTTACCAATAGTAACGAAAAAAGAGGCTGGATAGAGGTTGTCTGTGGCTCTATGTTTTCGGGTAAGACAGAAGAATTGATTCGTAGATTAAAGCGAGCAGAATTTGCTCAACAATCTGTTGAGATTTTTAAACCTGCTATTGATACTCGTTATGATAATGATGATGTAGTAAGTCATAATGATACGACTATTCGTTCTACGCCAGTTACTTCTTCAAGAAATATATTGTTGTTAGGAGATGGAGTAGAGGTTATAGGAATTGACGAAGCACAGTTTTTTGATGAAGGATTAGTAGAGGTTTGCAATCAATTGGCTAATAATGGAGTAAGAGTTATTGTTGCAGGATTAGATATGGATTTTTCAGGTAAACCATTTGGAGTAATGCCAAAATTAATGGCAACTGCCGAATACGTTACCAAAGTACATGCGATTTGTGTAAAATGTGGAAGTTTAGCTCAGTTTTCTCACAGAAAAACAACTGATGAGCAACAAGTTATGCTTGGAGAAACAGAATCTTATGAACCCCTGTGCAGAGTATGTTTTAATAATTCTACTGCAAAGACGTGAATTACTCAGTAAACGAAATAGCGAAATTAGTAGAAGTTGATTACACCTCACCTTCTGTTCAAATAATTAGCCATGTTTCTGTTGATAGTCGATCAGTTCAAAATACGAGTAATTCGGTTTTCTTTGCATTAGTCACAAATAAAAGAAACGGCCACGAATTCATACAAGACTTAATTGATAGAGGAGTCAATACATTTGTAATTTCTGAAGATATAAAAGTCGTAGGAGATAATTTATCTATAATTCGAGTTTCTAATACTCTGGAGGCACTTCAAAGATTAGCCGCAAACCACCGAAAAAAGTTTAACATTCCAGTTATTGGAATAACAGGAAGCTATGGTAAAACTATAGTGAAAGAATGGCTGTATCAATTATTAAGTCCTGACTATACTATTTGTAGAAGCCCAAAAAGTTTTAATTCTCAATTAGGCGTTCCATTGTCTGTATTATTATTAGAGCCAAACCATACATTAGGTATTTTTGAAGCTGGAGTTTCTGAGTCTGGAGAAATGAAGAAATTACAACCGATTATTCAGCCTAATATTGGTGTGCTAACCAAAATGGGCGAAGCTCATGAGTCTGGTTTTGATAGTTTTAATCAAAAGTTAGAAGAAAAAAAATCCTTGTTCATTGGGTGTGAAACCATAATTGAAATTCCAGAAAATAAATTGGATTATTCATTTCCTTTTTCTGATACAACCTCTATCGAAAATTGTTCTTTATGTATAATGATGATGGAAGCTTTAGGATACGACAAAGCAATTATTCAAGAACGAATTAAATCTCTTTCTTCGCTAGCACTTAGGTTAGAAATGAAAAATGGAAAAGAGAATTCAGTTATTATCAATGATGGATATAACATCAGTTATTCTTCTCTTGCACTATCAATTTCTTATTTGAATCAATTAGCTACATCTTTTCCAAAGACTCTAATTATTTCGCAAATACCTGAGACTTCGCTTGATGATGAAAGAGTTATTCAACATATAAGGTCTAGTGATTTTGATAGAGTTTTAGTTGTTGGTGATCAGGTTTTAAAAGGTATTTCAACCGATACTGATATACATCATTATTCTACAACTGAAGAACTTCTTAATGAGCTTTCTCAATTTGATTTTAGGAACCATTATGTGCTGATTAAAGGAGCAAGAAAATTTCGACTTGAAAGAGTTGCACATGTTTTAGAACAAAAAAACCATAGGACACAGCTTGAAGTTAATTTAAATCAGCTATCCAGAAACCTTAAAATATATAAAGAAAAAATAAAGCCAACTACCAAACTAATGGTAATGGTTAAAGCTTTTTCTTATGGATCTGGAAGTGCTGAAATTCCAAGGTTGTTAGAAATTGAAGGGGTAGATTATTTAGGGGTAGCATACGCAGATGAAGGTATTGCGCTTCGAGACGCAGGAATTACTTTGCCAATGATGGTTATGAATCCTGAGCCAGGTACTTTTTCTGATTTAATAAAGTATAAGCTAGAACCAGAAATTTATTCTTTACACGAGTTAGATGAATTTGTAAAGGAATTAATAGTTGCCGATATCAAAGAATATCCTATTCATATAAAGCTCGAAACAGGAATGAATAGATTAGGTTTTCTATCAGAAGAGCTTCCTAAACTTATTCAATACCTTAAGTCACAACCAGAGGTTTATATAAAAACTGTTTTCTCTCATCTATCTTCGGCTGATGATTTGAATGAAAAAGAATACACATTAAATCAGCTAGCTAAATTTCAAGAGTATTCATCAATATTAACATCAGCATTTAACTACTCTATTGATAAACATGTGCTTAATACTGCAGGTATTGAAAACTATGGAGATTATCAATACGATATGGTTCGACTGGGAATAGGATTGTATGGAATAAATGTGGGAGATACAGATTCTGAAATTAAACCAATTAGTAAATTGAAATCTGTGATTATTCAAACCAAAAAACTAAATAAAGGCGACTCTATTGGTTATGGTAGGAACACAAGGGCAGATAAAGAAATGACTATTGCAATGATACCAATTGGTTACTCTGATGGGCTAAGAAGAAGTCTTGGGAATCGTAATTTCTCAGTTTATCTAAAGCAACAAAAATGTAATATTGTTGGTAATGTATGTATGGATATATGTATGATTGATATATCATCATTAGATGCTAACGTAGGGGATGAAATAGAAATTTTCGGGGATAATAATTCTGTCGAAGATGTTGCAGAAGCAATGGGAACGATTCCTTATGAAGTATTGACTTCGATATCCCAGAGAGTGAAGAGAGTTTTTTTTAAGGATTAAGCCTTAACATAATTTAACCCAATAATTATAACTTCATCTTGGTTTTTGTCTAACTTTGAGTAATATGAACCGATTATTCATTTTCTTTTTCTTTCTGCTTTTCATGGGCAGTACTAATCTGTTTTCTCAGGAGAGTTATACTCTTCAAGATGATACGGCAAAAGAAATTTACATTCAAATTTCAGGAGTGATAGTAAAAGGAAAAACCATGGCACCAGTTGCATTTGCAACAGTTATGGATAAATCAACCTATAGGGGAACAAGTAGTGATTTTTACGGATTCTTTTCTTTTGTAGGAATGCCTGGAGACACATTGATATTTTCATGTCTTGGGTTTAAGAACACATCTTATATTATACCAGATACATTAACAAAAGGTCGGTACTCTCTTATTCAAGCAATGGAAGAAGATACTATAATGCTTGCTCAGGCAAATATTTATCCCTGGCCAACAAGAGAAGAGTTTAGAGATGCTTTTCTTAATACAGATATTCCGAATGATGATTTAACACGAGCTCAAAATAATTTAGATCAAGAAGTTTTGGCCTATAAACAAGAAGCATATCCTGCGGGAGGTTCTTTGAATTATAAGTGGCAAATGAACGATATTAAGGAACAATTGTACTACAAAGGCCAATCTCCACCTAATAACTTGTTAAATCCTATTGCATGGAGTCAATTTATACGAGCATGGAAAAATGGAGATTTTAAAAATTAATTAACTGTAAAGCAGTTAATTAATTTAAACTTTCATTTTTTTTGAAAATTAAAACCTAAACACAAATAATTTTGTCTTAATTTAGTTTAATATTTTAAGATAAATATTAAACAAAACATGTCAATCAAAAACTCTTTTTCAATAAAAGACCTTGAAAACCTTAGCGGGGTTAAAGCTCATACCATACGAATTTGGGAAAAAAGGTACAACCTTCTTGAGCCAGAGAGATCAGACTCTAATATTAGAACTTATAACCTCCAGAATCTTAGAAAAATATTAAACATAGCTGTACTAAATAAAAGTGGAGTCAAGATATCTAAAATAGCAGATATAAGCGAAGAGGAGCTTAATCACAAAGTAAAAGATATTACTTTAGAGAATAAAGAGAACTCTGTAGCCGTGAACAACTTTAAGATTGCAATGCTTAATTTTGATCAATCTCTTTTTGAAGAAACTTATAACAAGTTGCTTGCATGTAATTCGTTTAGAGATGTTTTTCTTAAAGAGTTTTTAATATTACTAACGGATATTGGTAATCTTTGGATTACTAATACTATAAGTCCTGCTCATGAGAGGTTTATATCTACTTTAATTAAACAGAAAATATTAATTAATATTGAGAGAGTACAGAATGTAAATCCAAGGGATGACATGACTTATATCCTTTATTTACCAATGAATGAAATACATGATATTGGTGTTCTTTATGTTCATTTTGAATTAATGCTGAAGGGATATAAATCTGTGTTTTTAGGGCCAAGTGTACCTTTAGAAAACTTATATGAATTACAACATGTATTTGAAAATATAACTTATATAAGTTATTTTACTGTAGAACCTGTAGTTGATAGAGTTTATGATTACCTTAATGAAATGAATAATAATATTCTTTCTAAAAGGAATGAGCCTATGCATATTTTAGGTAACAATACCAAAGGACTTGATAAGAACAAGATTCCTAATAATGTTAAAGTTCACGATTCAATCATTGATCTGATTGATGTATTGTAAATAATTTGCAAAATTTTAATATCTAAAGTTTATATTTTGTTTAATCTTTGATTATATTTGTTAAACAAATGAAAAGTAAGATTGTCATAATCGGTTCGGGATTTTCCTCACTATCTGCTGCAAGCTACCTTGCTAAAGCTGGTTGTGATGTGTCTGTGTATGAAAAAAATAGCACGTTAGGTGGTAGAGCGAGAATCAAGAAAAAACAAGGGTTTACTTTTGATATGGGGCCAAGTTGGTATTGGATGCCAGATGTATTTGATAATTATTTCCAAGATTTTGGAAAAAAAGTATCAGATTTTTATGATTTAAAAAGGCTAAGTCCAAGTTACAGAGTTTTTTGGGATGATAAACCAGATGATATTCCTTCAGATATGAATGAGCTTAAAGCTTATTTCGAAAAATACGAAGAAGGATCAGGGCAAAAACTAGAAAAATTTCTTGCTGAGGCAAAGATAAAATATGATGTTGGAATGAATGAGTTCGTTACCAAACCATCTTTATCTATTACGGAGTTTATGACACTTGATAGTGCCAAAAAAGGTTTGTCTTTAGATTTATTTAAACCAATAAGTAAACATATAAGAAGCTATTTTTCTCATCCTAAACTTATTGAGCTCTTAGAGTTTCCAGTATTGTTTTTGGGTGCAAAACCACAAAACACTCCATCATTATATAGTTTAATGAACTATGCAGATATGGCATTAGGTACATGGTATCCAATGGGAGGGATGAATAAAATTGTGGAGGGAATGGTTGATGTTGCTAATGAGTTAGGAGTAAAATTCTATACTAATTCCAATGTAGAGGAAATTGTAGTGAAAAATAAAATAGCAATTGGATTAAAAGTAAATGGTGAGATAATAGAAGCTGATAGAATTATTAGCGGAGCAGATTACCATCACACTGAACAGGTACTTCTATCAGAAAGTGAAAGAAGTTACTCAAAAAAATATTGGAGTAAAAGAACAATGGCTCCTTCGAGTTTGTTGTATTATGTTGGGCTTAATAAAAAAGTAGAAGGAATAAAACATCATAATTTGTTTTTTGATGAGAGTTTTGAAAATCATGCTACTGAAATTTATGACACGCACAAATGGCCAGAAAGACCTTTGTTTTATATTTGTAATCCTAGTAAAACAGATGATAGTGTAGCACCTGAAGGTAAAGAGAATTTATTCTTTCTTATCCCTGTGTCTACTGAGCTTAAAGACGATACAGAGGAAGTGAGAAAAAAGTATTTTGATATGATTTGTGATAGATTAACTAAACATATTGGAGAAGATATTAGACCAAGTATTGAAGTGTATGAGTCATTTGCTCACTCGGATTTTGTAAACGAATACAATTCGTTTAAAGGAAATGCATATGGTTTAGCGAATACATTAAAGCAAACTGCATTTTTGAAACCAAAGATGAAAAGTAAAAAAGTAGATAATTTATATTACACAGGGCAACTTACAGTTCCTGGACCTGGCGTTCCACCTTCACTTGTTTCTGGTAAGGTTGTGAGTGAACTAGTAATGAAACAATTTAATTAAATACAAAGTAGATAGGAATACCTATATTAAGAACAATATGAGTGAGAAAAGCCTTTTTGATAAAGTATCGTTTGAATCGAGTAAGATTGTAACTAATAATTACAGTACTTCCTTTTCATTGGCTGTAAAGATGCTTTCGTCAAGGATCCAAGATGATATACATGCTATTTATGGATTTGTTCGCTTTGCAGATGAGATTGTAGATACTTTTCATGATTACGATAAAGAAACTTTGATTAATGAATTTGAACGAGATTTAAATTTAGCGATTGAAAGAGGTATTAGTTTAAATCCTATTTTGAATTCATTTCAAGATGTTCTTAAAAGACATAATATTGATTATGAATTAGTAAATGCTTTTATGAAAAGTATGAAATTCGATTTAAATAAATCAATTTATTCTACTACCAAAGATTATGAAGAATATATTTATGGTTCTGCTGATGTCGTAGGGTTAATGTGCTTGAAAGTATTTGTAGAAGGAGACGAAGCAATGTATGAAAAATTGAAAGCTCCTGCAATGCGTTTAGGAAGTGCATTTCAAAAAGTTAATTTTTTACGTGATTTAAAAGCAGATTCAGAAGAGTTAAATCGAGTGTACTTTCCTCATTTAGAAGGGTTAGGATTAAGTGAAGATAATAAAGTTGAGATTATTACTGAGATTCAAAGTGATTTTGATGCTGCACTTGTCGGCATAAAAATGTTGCCAGATTCTGCAAAATTTGGTGTTTATACAGCCTTTAAATATTACAGTAAGTTGCTTAATAAGCTAGTTAAATCTGATGTAGAAGATATTAAAGCAAATAGGATTAGAGTAAGTAATCCAATGAAGTTTGCACTGTTAACTAAATCGTATTTCGATTATAAAATGAGAATGATATGAAGATGAGGACACTTTTGTTAATCTTCTTATTGTTATCTGGAATTGTTTTTTCAGGTGAAGATATCTCCTATTTTAGAAAATCATTTAAGGATATCAACAATATGGTTACTGCCGAGAAATTTTTGGCAACTGAAATTGAAGATAATAATATACAGAACTCAGTTACAATAAGAGCTTACAAAGCAGTTTGTAAAATGATGATGGCTCAATATATTTCTAATCCTTTTTCTAAGCTATCATATTTTAATGAAGGTAAAGAGCTCCTAGAAAAAGCTATTAAAATTAATAAGAATGTTGAGAATATCCATTTAAGAATTCTTGTTCAAATAAATGCCCCTTCTTTCTTAAGCTATAGCTCTGAGATAGCTTCAGATAAAGCTTTTCTTTTAAAGAATATTGATTCTGCTAAAATTCCTAACGAGACTAAAAAAGATATTTTAAAAGCCTTGATTACTTCGGGTAAGCTAAATGAATTTAATAAATTAGCAAAAAAATATAAGGCAATTTGAATCCAGATTTAGTAATATTAGTTAACGAGAATGATGAAGTTCTTGGGGAAATGGAGAAAATGGAAGCTCACAGAAAGGGAGTTTTACATAGAGCTATTTCTGTACTTGTTTTCAATTCTAAAGGTAAATGGTTACTTCAACAAAGAGCTGCACATAAATATCATTCAAGTTTACTTTGGAGCAATACTGCTTGTACCCATCCAATGAGTGGAGAAGATACTATTATTGCTGCTCACAGAAGACTGAAAGAAGAAATGGGAATGCAATCACCACTTAAAAAAGCGTTTAGTTTTCAATACAAAGCTGAGCTTGATGGAGATATGATTGAGCATGAGCTTGATCACGTTTTTATTGGTAATACCGAAAATGTTCCTAAAGTTAATCCAGAAGAAGTAGAGAGCTATCGATATATTTCTACTACCGACTTAGAGTCGGAAATAACAACCAATCCAAATGAATTTACCGAGTGGTTCAAAATTTTATTTGATAGGGTGAAAAAGGAACTAAACTAATCCCAGTCAACAGAGTTACCAGCTAAAGTTTCGTTTACATTAAGTACTTCGTATTCATTAATACTTGGGTTAAAATAATGTAATAAAGCAACCACAGAAACTTTGTTTATTGATAATCCATCAATATCTACTCCAGAATAAATGTTAGTCTGCAATTCATTTTTAGAGATTGAAATTGGGTCTCCTAAATTTTGGGTAACTACTTTTCTTACAGCTCTATAAAAGCTATTGTTCTCAACAATAAAAATAGTAAGTTTAATGTTGTTATCAGATTTAAGTCCTGCAGTAGTCACATCTATATCAAGTGAGTTACCACTTAATTTTGTTGAGATTTTTAATCCAAAATCTGCCTTTTTAAGAAGTTCAGAATCAATATTTGAAATCCAACTTTCCTTAGTCATGATGTACTTTCCGTCATCAGATCCAGAGTTTGTTGCTATAGTTCTATTCACCATTCCTTTAGGGAATGAAGAGAATGGAAAATAAACGTCCATTGAATCGTAAAAAGATATTTGCGTAGAATGATAAACTCCGTGTAAAACTGGGATTAAGGTTCTATTTGGGTAACTATCTTTAAGTGAGTCTACAAGAGCATTAACAGGAATGCAATATTGGCAATGCTTTGTGTAGTCTTCAAGTAAAACTCTTTTTGTGAATGAAGTAGGAGCAACCTCTTCTGTTGTTATTGTTTCTTCTGGTGCTGGTTCCTTTTTACAAGAATAGAAGCCTAACAATAAGAAAATAAGAAGAACACTTAACTGTTTCATAAAAGTTGTTTTTGTCACTTGAAGTTACTAATAATAAAGGTAAGTTAGTCTAGTAGGTTTATGAGTGCTTCTTTTAGTTTAGAGTATTTAAACTTAAAACCACTAGTCTCAATTTTTTTAGCAGAAATATGGCTCCCTTTTAATGCAATAACTGATTGCTCTCCCATTAATAGTTTAAGAGCGAATGCTGGAACAGCAGGAAACCAAAATGGTTTGTTTAATACTTTGGCAACAGCCCTACTAAACTCTTTATTGTTATCGTTACTTGGAGCAACTCCATTATATATTCCCGAAAGGGATTCGTTTTCGATTAAGTGAGTGTATATATCACAAATATCTTCTAAATGAATCCAAGGCATAGCTTGTTTTCCAGAGCCTAAAGCAGAACCAATTCCTAGTTTGATAGGAGTTAATAATTTTGCTAAAGCTCCATCATTTTTATCCAAAACTACCCCTGTTCGTACTATTGCAACTCTAGTGTTTAGTTCATTAAATTTATTCGCAGTTTCTTCCCATTTCACACAAACTTCTGCAAGAAAATCAGAGCCGGATGGGTCACTTTCTTCAAAAATAGAATTAGAGTTTACCATTCCGTAATAACCAATGGCCGAGGATGATATGAATGCTTTAAGTTTTGGATTGTGTTTTTTTACTGATTCAAATAGTAGGTTTCCTGAGTCAACTCTACTATCAATAATTTCTTTTTTTCTTTTGTTGGTCCATCTTCCTTCTCCAACATTAGCACCAGCCAAATGGACAATCACATCTAATTGTTTTATTGCTTCTTCTTCAATTTCTTGATTAGCAATATTCCAGGTGTAATAATTTACCTTGTCCGATTGTTTTTTGGAGCGACTAAGTATAGATACTGAGTGACCTTTCTCTATCAAAATTTCAGTTAATCTTTTGCCTATAAGTCCTGTCCCTCCTGTGATAAGTATATTCATAATCTAAGATTCAATTCCTTCTTTGTAAGTAGCCAAACACCTTTCTCTTGCGAACTTATGATCTACCATTGGATTGGTATAGATTAGCTCCAAATATTCTGGAGCCCAAGTTCCTACATATTTCATTCCTTTATCAAACTTAGTTAATTGCGATTCCGGATTAAAAATTCTAAAGTACGGAGCAGAGTCACAACCTGTTCCTGCTGACCATTGCCAATTTCCGTTATTAGATGCTAATTCGTAATCCAGTAGTTTTTTCGCAAAATAAGCTTCTCCCCATTTCCAGTCTATTAGTAAATGCTTTACCAAAAAACTTGCTGTTACCATTCGCACTCGGTTGTGCATATATCCAGTTTTATTTAGTTGACGCATTCCGGCATCTACCATTGGGTAGCCAGTTTTTCCTTTGCACCATTTTTCAAAATCATCTTTATCATTCCTCCATTTTATGCCATCATATTTAGCTTTAAAATTGTTGGTAATCACTTTAGGAAAGTGAAACATGATTTGCATAAAGAACTCTCTCCAAATTAATTCGCTCAAGAACACAGCATCTTTCTTTTCAATATCACGAATGATACTTCTTACACTTACAGTTCCAAAACGCAAGTGAGGCCCAAGGTAGCTCGTTCCATCAGTTGCTGGAAAATCTCTGGTTTTTTCGTAATCATCTAATTGAGATAAATCAATAGGACGTACTTTAATCGTGCTTTCTTCAAAACTCATATCACTTAACGAAGGAAAATCAAAATCTCCTTCTAAGCAATTATCAAGATTCAGTTTATGATCTTGAATCATTGTAGCTTCATCAAAATGTGATAACCATTTGTTTTTAAAAGGAGTATAAACCGTGTAAGGCTTTCCATCATCTTTGGTAACTTCATCTTTTTCGAATATTACTTGGTCTTTATAAGTCTGAAAATCAATTCCTTTTTTAGCCAAATAACTAGTCATGTCTTTGTCCCTATCCAAAGCATAAGGCTCGTAATCTCTGTTGGTGTAAATTGAGCCTACTTCATATTCGCTAATTAGCTCGTCAATACATTCTTTTGGTTCTCCATAATAGCCTCTTATTCCTGTTTTATTTCCTTTTAGCTGAACATTCATCTCCGATAAAGTGTCATGAATAAAATTTACACGCGCATCATCTTCAGGGAGTTCATCCAGAATTTTTTTATCAAAAATAAAAATAGGGAGTACAGGTAAATCACTTTTTAGCGCTTCAGAAAAACCGACATTATCAGTTAACCTTAAATCTCTTCGCAACCAGAATACATTGATTTTCATAAGTAAAATAGTAGTTTTTTATTGGTATTACTAAGTTACTTTTATTGGGGTTAGATGTCAAGTATTCATTGTTTAATTCAAAAAAAAGTCCGAACATAAAGCTCAGACTTTTTTATTTGTTTAACCTATATTTTAAACAATGTACTTTCTCAAAGTCAAATGTAAATGGAATATTATTCCAAAACATTAACAAATGATAACATTATCGTTTAGCTGATGCCTGAGAAATAGATTTGCTAAGTGCTTGAGGTGTAATCCCTAAATAGGAGGCTATCATTTTTTGAGGAACTCTTTGTACAATTCCAGGATAGGTCTTTATAAAATCATTATAACGCTCAATAGCTGTTTGGCTCATCAATGAAATTATCCTTTTTTGGAGCACTGCGTTTCTTCTGTGTAATTTATTTACCTCTTTAAGATGGCTATTGTTTTTGTCATCAGATATTAATTGAAATATCTCAGGAGATATTACTTCAACCTCAGTGTTTTCTATAGCTTGAACAAATAAATCCGATCCGCCAGGAATAGCAAGAGAATTAATATCAGAAATAATCCATTTTTCGGGAGCAAACATAAAAATATGTTCTTTTCCGTTTTCATCAATAGTGTAGCTCTTAAGTAAGCCGCTTTTTACGTAATAGGCTTTAAGATTAGTGTCACCTTTTCTTTGTAAAAGCTCTTTTTTCTTAACCTTTTTAATTAGGATTTTACTTTCAATGGCTTTACATACATCATTTGTTATGTCATGTCCATTACTAATAAAATCTATAAAAGAGTTTTCTGTAGAGGTCATTTTTTTGTTCTTAGTAGCTCATTTCTACAATGTGTTCCACATCATGAGGAGTAAGTTTTCCATATTCACCAATTGCTGTCCAACCTCTTTCTGTAAATCGCTCAGCTATTTTTTGAGCAGTCCCTTCAAAGTTATCTGTATAGCTAGATAGGGTAGTGGATATACCTAAAGATAAGAAGAATTCTTCAATTGCTTCAATACATGCTTCAGCTTTTTCTTTTTCATCACCTTCAGTAATACCAAAAACACGCTCGGCACATTGAGCCAATTTAGCTTGCTTGCTAGTTAGATTATAAGTGTAATGACTCTTTGTTAAAATAGCCAAAGTTCGTGCGTGATCTATTCCATAATAAGCTGTTAATTCGTGTCCCATCATATGTATTACCCAATCAGTTGGTACTCCTTTCTGGATTAATCCATTAAGAGCCATGGTGCAATTCCACATAAAGTTAGCTGCCGATTTATAATCAGAAGTATCTTCCATTATTACTGGAGCAGTCTCGATAATTGAGCTTAATATACTTTCCGATAATCTGTCTTGTAATAATGCACCTACTGGGTAAGTCATGTACTGTTCAAGCACGTGTGTAAATGAATCTGCTAATCCATTGGCAATTTGCCTTTCAGGAATAGAAGTTACTACAGATGGGTCTAAAATGGAGAATTGAGGGAATAAACCAGGTCCTCCCATTCCAACTTTTTCTTCTGTTTTTTTATTAGTAACTACAGCTCCAGAATTCATTTCACTTCCTGTTGCTGGCAATGTTAGTACAGTTCCAAATGGCATTCCTACTTCGGTTCTAATTCTCTTTGCCAAAATATCCCAAGGTTCCTCTCCTTCGTACAAAGCTGCCGAAGATAAAAACTTAGTTCCATCAATTACAGATCCACCTCCAACTGCAAGTAGGTAAGTGATGTTTTCTTTTTTAATTACTTCTAATGCTTTAAGTAAAACATGGTACTCTGGATTTGGCGGGATTCCTCCAAATTCTTGCCATTTATGTCCTTCAAGTGCAGTAGCTACTTGTTCATAAATACCATTTTTCTTTATGCTTCCTCCACCAAATAGTAGGAGTACATTAGCATCTTTTGGTATTTCGTTTTTTAGTTTGGCTATTTCGCCTTTTCCAAATATTATTTTGGTCGGATTGTATAGTTCGAAGTTGTTCATTTTTTATTTAAATATCTTAATGCCTAATTTAGTTTCAAGGTGTAATTCCAAAATTTGCCCCATTGTATTAAAGTTGAGGAATTGAGGATTGTTATAATATTTTGCGAACTCTTTTTTTAGAGTATCAACATTCTCTTTGGTCGAAATTTTATCTTTTTTCATTCTTCTTAAAAGGGATCTAGTTCTATGTTTATAGGCTAAATATCTTTTTTTCATTGCCACTCTTTCCTGCTTCATGTATTGTTGAGCCATCTGGTCTGTAAGGAGCTCTTGAGCCACTTCTACTAAGTGCAAATTGTCTTTGTAGAATTGAGGTAGATACATGTTTTTTCGACCCTCATAACTCTGTTGGTCAAAATCCATTGCTCGTAATCTATATTGTACGTTATCAAAATCCTGAGTAATTTCTACTACAAAATTATATGCACGCATGTCTCCCAATAATCTAACAAAACATCTTTCGTTAAATTTCACAAATTCTTTAGCGAATCTAAGTCTGTTTTCAATCTTAACTTTTTTGTTTCTTTTAATGAATTCATCACAAGGTATTCCCACCACATGATCTTCTATTAAAGTAGATTTATTGACGAAAAAAGTTACTTTATCTGGTGAAAATATTTCTTCTAATTCCAATCCATACAACCTAGAAGCATCAGCTTTCTTGACATAAAAATAATCGTAGTTATCGTTAATTTCATTCACAACTTTAATTCTGAATGGTTTAGAGTTTCCAAAAGAGCAATAATCAATACTACCAACTTTTACAAAATTCAGAATATCACCATCTGCAACTAACGTCTGATAAATATTTACTAATTCTTCCTGAAAATATTTTTGTTCAGCAATAGGATAAAGAGCCGAAAACCAATTGGTGTCTTTTCCATTATTATCAGTTATTGGAATAAGTTGCTGGTATCGAAGTAAGTCATCATAAGAAAGAGAAATGTCTGCAATCCTAGAGTACTCTTCTAAATGATCACGAAGAGGAGCTTTTATTTTGTAAATAGGTTTTTTGTACTCAATATGATTGAAAGCCATTCTTCTATTTAAGATTTTGGTTAAGCTTTAAGGTACTTATATTCTATATGATTGGCAAATTACTGAGCACTCTTTGCTTTATAATTTGAACTATCCTTCTGTTTACTTCTGATTTGTTTTGGAAGTAATAATCTTGTTCCTCTTTGGTGAAATATCCAATTATTGAACCGATAAAAGTATTCTTAAGGTTTTGATTTTTGTTCATTGAGTTTTCAATGAACAACTCTTTCTTTTCATTGGAGATAGAACCCCAGTCTTTTTTGTAACCTCTTGCATGGTTAGAATAGAATTGTATCAAAAAATCGTTCTGAAACTTAATGATAGGCCTTATCGTGACATTCTGAAACTCTTCAATATCCGAAATTCCTTTGGTAATTTTTGCAGCTGGTATCTCTAGTCTTAGTTTTATTAAATCGCGTCCTCGTTCCATCTTTTGTCTTTATCTGGGTAAGCATTAAAACAAGAGTAAACAATAAATTTATCATTGTCAAATACTACCTTAACCATTTTAAAGATCTTCTCTAAGTGAGGTTTATAATTTAGATGCGTATTCGCCACAACCTGAAATTTACCTTCTGGTTTTAATTTCTTTTCTGCAGCTCTAAATAGTCTAAGGGGTAAACTAATATCGATTTCATATTCTACATGAAAAGGAGGATTACTCACAATGTAATCAACAGAATTAGAAGCGATATCTTCCAGATTATTGTTGTGATAAAAATGAACTTTATCTCCTTTCAAATTTAACTTTGCACTTTCGATAGCTAATTGCGAATCATCAACTAAATGATATTCTGCATCAGGAAATTGTTTTTGAACTTCTTTTGCTAAAATTCCGTTTCCACAAGCCAAATCCAAAACTGAGTTCACTTCCTCTTCTGGTTCTAAATTTTCTATTAAAAACTGAGTAGCGTAATCAATATGATTTGAAGAGAAAACACCAAAATATTGCTTTATTTCTTCATTTTCGAACGGAATAGTGTTCAAAAACGTTTTTTTAT
Organism: Flavobacteriales bacterium; assembly: GCA_018609055.1. Classification (GTDB taxonomy): domain Bacteria; phylum Bacteroidota; class Bacteroidia; order Flavobacteriales_D; family CAJJDF01; genus CAJJDF01. The sequence continues at coordinate 340,227 of JABAYJ010000006.1, read as the reverse complement.
CTACATTTTTCGGTTTTGATAAAATCAGTAATCTTGCCTTTTTCTTAGATAATGATTGCTCTACAACTTCAAAATATTCACCAGCTATTTCTAGCATTTGTTTAGTGAAGTTTCTTGTCATAAATCCACAAGCAAGCGTTCCTGTTTTGTACATATTTTGTGCGCTATGGCTCAAAAACATTTCGAATAACCCTAATGATTTAGGAATTTTCATCAATCCGAGTTTAGCTTTTTTATCTGCTTTCTTCAATAAAGAAGTAGGGTGGAGGCAAGGTGAATCGATTTTATTAGTTTCAAAATTCTCCAGAGCAGATTTTTCTTGGCTCTTTAAGTCAGAGGCAAAATAAATTGTTCGAGGTGCTGAATGAGTAGCAAGGTATCCAAAAGAATCATTGTATATAATTACTGATTCAGGATCTTTTTCATTCAAAAAAGAAATTAATAATTCATCTGCAGCACTCCAAGCTCTTAGTGAGTTGTTAGTAGATTCTGGTACTCGGTTAATTGTTAATTCAGACATTATTTCATTTTTAGGGTATGTCCCATCTTGTCTCTCTTAGTTTCTAAGTAGCCTTTGTTGTGAGCGTTTGCTTCAATTTCTAGAGGTACATTCTCAACTATTTCTAGTCCGTAACCAATAAGTCCAGTTCTTTTCTTAGGATTGTTAGACATCAATTTCATTTTAGAAACTCCTAATTTTCTCAAAATTTGAGCTCCAATTCCATAGTCTCTTTGGTCTCCTTTGAATCCTAGTTTTAAATTAGCTTCTAAAGTATCATAACCTTCTTCTTGAAGTTTATAAGCTTTTAGTTTATTAAGCAATCCGATTCCTCTTCCTTCTTGGTTCATGTAAAGAATAACTCCTTTTCCAGCTACTTCTGCCATTTTCATAGCAGTTTGTAGTTGGGGTCCACAATCACATCTACATGATCCGAAAATATCTCCTGTCATACAGCTTGAGTGAACTCTTACAAGTACAGGCTCATCTTCTTTCCATTCTCCTTTTATCAAGGCTAAATGTTCTTTTCCATCTGTATTTTGAGAGAAGTGAACAAGTTCGAAATCTCCATATTCAGTTGGTAGTTTTATTTGAATTTGCTTTTCAACTAAACTCTCGTTTTGTAATCTGTAAGAAATCAAATCTTCAATAGAAATGATTTTCATGTCGTGCTTTTTGGCAATTACCATCAATTCTGGTAATCTGGCCATAGTTCCATCTTCATTTAATATTTCTACAATGATTCCAGCTTCTTCAAAACCAGCCATTCTCGAAATATCTACAGCAGCTTCAGTGTGACCTGCTCTTCTTAAAACTCCTCCATTTCTTGCTCTTAATGGGAAAATATGTCCAGGCTTTCCTAATTGACTAGGTTTTGTAGCTGGATCGATTAATGCTTTTATTGTTTTGTCTCTATCACTTGCAGAAATTCCGGTTGTGCAACCGTTTCCTAATAAATCAACCGAAATTGTAAATGGTGTTTCGTAGGGTGAATCATTATTTTGAACCATAAGTTCAAGTTCTAATTCTGCACATCTTTTTTCTGATAAAGGTGCGCAAATTAATCCACGACCATGAGTCGCCATAAAGTTGATTATCTCTGGAGTTGAGTTCCTTGCAGCAGTTAAAAAATCGCCTTCATTTTCTCTGTCCTCATCATCTACTACAATGATTACTTTTCCCGCTCTTATATCGTCTAGCGCCTCTTCTATGGTATTTAGTTTGATATCTTCCATATTCTATTCCAAAATTTGTTTGGTATTGATACTACAAAAGTACATTTTTTTTGATTGAATGTTGAGATTTTGTTAATGTTTATAGCTGATTTTGTACTTTAGTTTAAATGCCGATAGAGTTAAATTTTTATGCGATAACAATTGTCAATTATTCATTAAAAATTATCTTTGAAGTAAACCATGTATTAAATAACCCATTATGAAATTATTAGAAAACAAATTAGTCTTGATTACTGGAGCTTCCAAAGGAATTGGAAAAGGAATTGCAATTAAATGTGCTGAGCAAGGTGCAAACATTGCTTTTACTTATTTATCATCTCCGGATAAAGCCAAAGAAGTTGAAAATGAGTTGAATGCAATGGGAATTAAAGCCAAGGGATATCAATCAGATGCATCTGATTTTGATGCAGCACAAAAACTTGCTGAAGATGTGATGGCAGAATTTGGTCAAATTGATGCACTGGTAAACAATGCAGGAATTACCAAAGATGGTTTGTTAATGAGAATGACTGAGCAGGATTGGGATGATGTATTAAGAATAAACTTAAAGTCTATTTTTAATATGACTAAAGCTGTTCAAAGAACCATGTTGAAACAAAGAAAAGGTTCTATAATAAACTTAAGTTCTGTTGTTGGGGTAAATGGAAATGCTGGTCAATCAAATTATTCTGCTTCTAAAGCTGGAATTATTGGTTTTACTAAATCTATAGCTAAAGAATTAGGATCAAGAAATATAAGAAGTAATGCCATTGCACCAGGATTTATTGCTACCGAAATGACTGATAAATTAGATCAAGAAGTAGTTGCTGGTTGGGTAAAAAATATTCCATTAAAAAGAGCTGGAACTCCAGATGATGTTGCTGATGTAGTTGTTTTCTTGGCTAGTGACATGAGTTCATATGTATCTGGACAAACGATTCACGTGTGTGGAGGAATGTTAACATAGTAAGTAGTCTAATAATCAAAAACAATTAATTTGAAATTACTCCTAAATTCACCTTTGTGGTATGTATTGCTATGTATAGCCATAGCAGGTTTAGGAGCGTTTTTACTTTATCGTAAAGACAGAAATTTAGCTGAGCTATCCACTTTGTGGAAAAGAGTTTTAGCTGCATTAAGATTTTTGAGTCTATTTTTTCTTGCGTTTTTATTATTAGAACCTCTTTTAGAGTATTCTAAAAAAAAGGTAGAAAAACCAATTATTGTTCTTGCTCACGATAACTCCGAATCTATGGTGTTTGCCAATGATTCTGTAGTTGTAAAATCACAATTAGAAGAGAGTTATAATTCGCTAAAAGCAAAATTATCTGCTGACTATGAAGTAGTTTCTTATTCGGTAGGAGATAAAGTAAGTGAGAATCCAACTTTTGATTTTAAGGATAAACAAACAAACTTATCAGAGTTTTTTACTGAAATACAAAACAGGTATTACAACAGAAACCTTGGTGGAATTGTATTGGCTAGTGATGGAATTTACAACAGTGGTGGGAATCCAGTTTTCGAAGCTAAAAAGCTAAAGAACGTCCCTGTGTTTTCTATTCAAGTTGGTGATACTACTCCTCAAAAGGATTTATTAATCGAAGAGATTTCGCATAATAGATTGGTGTACAAAGGGAATAAGTTTCCTGTGGTTGTAACCGTGAAAGCAGAGCAATTAAATGGTGTTAAAACCAATGTAGTTGTCTCCAAAAATGGGAGAGTGCTGGGTAAAAAGCCTATCTCGGTTAATAATGATTTGTATTTAACTCAATCTAGTTTTGAGTTAGAAAGCGAAGGAACTGGACTTCAAAAATATGATGTAAGAGTTGAGACTGTTAACGGAGAATTTACAACTACCAATAATTACAAAAGCTTTTATGTAGATGTATTGGAGAGTAAACAAAAGATTTTGATCTTAGCTAATTCACCACATCCAGATATTAATGCACTTAAATTAGGATTTCAATCTAACGAAAATTATGAGGTGACGACAAATTTGGCTCAGGATTTTAAAGATAAAATTGAAGAATTTAGTTTAGTTGTTTTGTATAATTTGCCTTCGCAAAATGAAGGGCTTTCTTTGCTTAAAGACAAAGAAGTTCCATTGCTTTTGGTTGTGGGGAACCAAACAAATGTAAACTCATTTAATGCGCTTAAAAAAGGTGTTACTATAAATAATTCTAAAGGATTTACAGAGGCTCAAGCTTACGTGAATACTGATTTTTCTCAATTTACAATAAGTCCAGGTTTAGTTTCTTTTGTTAATTCATTTCCGCCAGTTCAAGTACCTTTTAATCAGAAATATAGTGTGAGTAATTCCACTGAAACAGCAATTTACCAAAGAATAGGTCCTGTTAAAACTAAGTATCCGCTTTTGGCTTTTAATAAAAACGGAGCCTACAAAACTGGAATGTTATTGGGAGAAGGAATTTGGAGATGGAGATTACAAGATTATTCGAATAATGGTTCTTCTGATTTATTTAATGAATTGATTGTGCAAACTGCTCAGTATTTAGTTTCTAAGGAAGATAAAAGCTTGTTTAGAGTTTTTAGAAAAACAGCCTATTCCGAAAATGAAAAAGTACAATTTGAAGCAGAAGTATATAACAAGAGTTACGAATTGGTAACTACTTCTGATGCGAACATGAAAATTTTTAACGAGCAGAAAGAAGAGTTTTCGTACACTTTTTCTAAGGTTGGAGATAGTTATAAACTTAATTCAGGTTCATTAAAGCCAGGAAGTTATACGTATGTTGCCACATCAACAAGTAAAGGTGGTAAGCTCACGAGAACCGGAGAGTTTTCAGTAGAAGAATTAAAAGTTGAGCAAAATAATACGGTAGCCAACCACCAATTATTATTTAATTTAAGTGATGTAACTGGGGGAGAGGTTCTTTCTATTTCAGGATTATCATCCCTAGATGAAAAGCTTAAGAAGCAAGAAAACTTAGTAGATGTTATCTACCAAGAAAAAGATGTGGATGACTTAATTAATATGAAAGTGATTTTCTTTTTCATTCTACTTCTATTAGGAATAGAATGGTTTGTAAGAAAACGAAATGGTGGCTATTAATCTTTATACTTTTCTAGTTCTGGATTTAATATAATCATTAAAATGAACATTCATTTGGGTCAAAGGCATTGAAAATACGGGTACATCTTCGCTAATATTAGATTTAATATGAGCCACAATTTCAGAGAACATAATAGATTTCGTTTGAGCTGTTATTACAGTATGCGAAGTCCTGATAATTTTATTATTTGTTTTTATATAATAACTGTTGTCCTCATCTATAGAAACGCTAGCAACAAGTTCCTGCTCTAGTAAAGAATGAACTAATTCTTGAGCTTTACTCATTAATTCGTTTTCGAGATATATGATTATGTTTACCATGTCTTTTAGTTTTATTAAAAATACATATTAGTATTCATATATTTTTATTTATACTTTATATGAAAGACATAAATATATTTTATGCATTGAGTGTTGAGCATAAAAAAAGACCCTTATTTCTAAGAGTCTTTCTAGTAGCGAGAAGGAGATTTGAACTCCTGACCTCCGGGTTATGAATCCGGTGCTCTAACCAACTGAGCTACCTCGCCATTTTTTTTCAGAGTGCAAATATAATAGAATAGTTAATTCTTTTAAAAATAATCACAATTAATCTTACTTTTGATTTCAATTCGTATCAAATTTAATCATGAACTACCTCGCACATCAATTCCTATCAGGGACAAACAAAGAAATTCGTGTTGGTAATTTTTTGGGAGATTTTATGAAAGGGAAAGATTTAGAAGATTTTTCGGGAAATATCCTTTTAGGAATTGAGCTTCACAGAATAATTGATGAATTTACCGATACGCATGAAGCGGTTCATAGGAGTAAAAAGATACTGCATTCCAAACAAGGAAAGTATGCTTCCGTGTTGTTAGATATTTATTACGATTATTTTCTGGCTAAAAACTGGAGTAAATATTCGGAGCAACCTCTTAAGGAATTTGCAACAAGTGTATATGATGATTTTTGGGAGCTTAAAAATCACTTTCCAGAAAAAGTAATTTCTTTTTTGCCAAACATGAGAGAAAATGATTGGTTTACAAACTACGGAACTTACTGGGGAATTGATAAAGCCTTGCAAAGTATAGCGCGTAGAGCAAAATATTCCAATATGATTCAGGATTCTCTTATTCATCTTAAGGAATTAGAAGAAGAACTAGAAGCTGATTTCTTAATTTTTATGCCGCAGTTGAAACAAAGGTGTGATGATTTTTTAAAAGAAAAAGGATTGGACTAACACTTCCTTTTTAATTGATTTAAGTTTCTTTATTTTTATACAAACAAACCAAAATTATGGAGTTTATAACCAAAGAAGTAAATGAAGGTCTAGGAATAATAACCCTAAACCGACCAGATGTTTACAATAGTTTTAATATCCCAATGGCAAAAGAAGTGCAAGCTGCCTTGGATGAATTTGAAAAAGACGAAACAATAAGAGCTATTATCCTTACTGCAAATGGAAAAGGTTTTTGTGCAGGACAAGATTTAAAAGAAGCTACCGAAGAAGGTGGGCCAAGTATTGGAGAAATTGTAGATACTACTTACAATCCAATAATAATGAGATTAAGAAACATTGAAAAGCCAATTATTGGTGCAATAAATGGAGTAGCGGCAGGAGCAGGGGCAAACATTGCTTTAGCTTGTGACATTACTTTTGCAAGTAATAAGGCTAGTTTTATTCAGTCATTTAGTAGCATTGGATTAATTCCAGATAGTGGAGGAACGTTCTTTTTACCAAGATTAATTGGAATGCAAAGAGCAGCAGCTCACATGTTTTTGGCAGATAAATTTACTGCTGAAAAAGCTAAAGAGGTAGGAATGATTTACGAAGTGGTTGAGCACGATAGCTTAATGGAATCGGCAATGGAGTTTGCTAAATTATTAGCCAAACGACCAACCAAAGGTTTTGGACTTACCAAAAGAGCTTTGAATTTAGCATTGAATAACGATTTAGAAAGCCAATTGACTGTTGAAAGAAATTTACAAATTGAAGCAGCCAACACTTACGACAACAAAGAAGGGATTGCCGCATTTTTAGAAAAAAGAAAACCAGAGTTTAAAGGAAAGTAATATGAATATAGGAATTATAGGAGCAGGATCAATGGGATCGGGAATTGCGCAAGTAGCAGCCACTGCAGGAGAAGAAGTAATGGTTTTTGATACCAATGCAGCTTCACTGGATAAAGCGAGCGCTAGCCTTACCAAAATAATGAACCGATTGGTAGAGAAAGAAAGAGTAACTAGAAAAGAAGCAGATGATATTTTAGGTAGAATTACTTTTGTTGATAGCCTTGATTACTTGGAGAACTCGGAACTAGTTATCGAAGCAATTATCGAAAACTTAGAGGTTAAACAATCTGTATTTTCTCAATTAGAAGAATTAGTTTCTGATATATGTATCATTGCATCTAATACTTCTTCCTTATCAATTGCTTCTATTTCTTCAGCATGTAAGAATCCTGAGAGAGTAATTGGGATTCACTTTTTTAATCCGGCTCCACTAATGAAATTGGTAGAGATTATACCAAGTATTTCTACCGACCAAGAAGTTACTGATAAAGCAAAAGCTACTATCGATAGCTGGAAAAAGGTAACTGCACTAGTAAAAGATACACCAGGGTTTATTGTAAACCGTGTTGCTCGTCCGTTTTATGGAGAAGCATTAAGGATTTACGAAGAAGGAATTGCTGACTTTGCTACAATTGATTGGGCAATGAAAGAAATTGGTGGTTTCCGTATGGGACCATTTGAACTGATGGATTACATTGGTAATGATGTGAACTACACAGTTACCGAAACTGTATTTACTGCCTTCTATTTTGATCCTCGTTACAAACCTTCGTTTACACAAAAACGTTTTTCTGAAGCAGGGAGACTTGGAAGAAAAACTGGAAGAGGTTTTTATAATTATGGAGAAGGAACAACCAATCCTGAACCAAATAAGGACATGGATTTAGGTAAAAAAATATTCGAACGCATACAAGCCATGTTGATTAATGAAGCAGTAGATGCTGTTTTTTGGCAAGTTGCAAGTGCCCAAGATATTGATTTAGCCATGCGATTTGGTACAAATTACCCAAAAGGGCTCTTGGCATGGTGTGATGAGATAGGTGCAAACAAGCCACTTACTATTCTCGAAAACCTTTACCAGACCTATGGTGAGGACAGATACAGACCAAGTAGTTTACTAAGGAAAATGGCAAAAGAAAATGCTTCGTTTTTTTAATGACTTTTATTTTTTGAGTAACCTAAACTTTTATATATTTGCAAACCTAATTGGAGAGGTGCCAGAGTGGTAATGGAGCAGATTGCTAATCTGTCGGCCTTAATTGGCCGCCAGGGTTCGAGTCCCTGTCTCTCCGCAAGTGAAAAAGCCCATTAACGAAAGTTGATGGGCTTTTTTGGTTTTAAATATTATAGAAAAGAATTATTTAATTTTTTTGGTAGTCTATTATAATTGAAGAAGAATTTACTTTTTGTTAATTGTCTAATACATCCTCATCTTTATAAGGTTTTGAATAACCTTTATAATAAGTAAGATAATTGCTTAATAATATTATTCCAGTTAAAGAAATGTAAGAAATAAATCCTACTGTAAAAACATATTTATTTGAAGTTATTATGGCACTATCACCAGTTTTAATATGCATCATTTCTGAAAACATACCTCCAATAATTAAACTAAGTAAAACCCTAAACCATACTTTTTTAATTAATTTCATTATGAATATTATTAAAAATAATTAAACAACCTTAATCAAATTCCCTTCGAATTCAATTTCGTCTCCTTTACGCACTTTATAACGCATGCGAGTTTCTAGTTCTCCATTACAGAATACCAATTCCTCTCGTACTACTTCTTTGGCTTCTCCACCGCTTCCTACAAGCGAAAGCACTTTAAGTAACTGAATTAATTGAATGTATTCTTCGGTAAGTACGAATTCGTGTTCTTTCAAGAGGGAGGGAGGTTATATAATTTCTTTAATTTCTTGCTTTACATAATCCAAAGCAATTTGAGAAGGTGATTTTGGTAACACCATCATTTTCTCAAATATATCGCGAGTCAAATCATTTCCACTCGAATCTTTATCCATAGAATTTGCAGCAATGTTTACAATACGAATCGTTTCTTCTTTGGCTTGTTTCACCAAGTTCCAAGCGTTTTCGCTAATGTAAATCTGTTGAGCAACATTATGCTCATATTCTTGTCTTATGTTGTTTAAAAGCGCTCCGTGTAGCTGAGCCGAAGTCATTTCACCTTCTTTAGTTCTCATTACTAAACTGCTAGGTTCAATTCGTTCCATAAACAAAACAATTCTCTCGTAAGCCTGTAGCTTAAGTGGGAATAAGTGTTTCTCTTTTTCATCAACTGCCTTTGTTGGTTGATGTGCTGGTTGTGGAGTAGGAGCAGGAGTTTGTGAAGCAGTTTTTTTATTAAAACCACCAACAATTATGTAAAAGATAAATCCAGAGCCAAGAATGACCGCAAGAATTATAACCAGCAACATGATGTCTTTAGATTCCATAGGTTTAGTATTATTCTACCGTTACAGATTTAGCCAAGTTTCTTGGTTGATCCACATTACACTCTCTCATTACTGCCATGTGGTAACTCAATAACTGGAATGGTACTGTTGCTAAAATTGGCGCAAATTGTTCTTCCGTATGAGGAATTTCAATAACGTGATCGGCAACAACTTTTACATCTTCGTCACCTTGAGTTACGATTGCAATAATCTTCCCTTTTCTTGCTTTCACTTCTTGGATGTTACTTACTACTTTTTCGTAAGAAGGGCCTTTTGTAGCTACGACAAATACTGGCATTTCTTCATCAATTAAAGCAATTGGTCCGTGCTTCATTTCAGCAGCCGGATAACCTTCTGCGTGTATGTATGAGATTTCTTTTAGTTTCAAAGCACCTTCTAAGGCAACTGGGAAATTATACCCTCTTCCAAGATAAAGTGCATTGTCTACATCTTTATAAATAGCAGCAATTTCTTTACATAAATCATCCGATTTAAGAACTTCAGCTACTTTTTCTGGAATAGATTCTAATTCAAAAAGTAATCTATTCAGTTTAGATTTTTCAATAGTTCCTTTCTTCTGAGCTAGGCTAAGAGCCAATAGCGACAGTACAGTTACTTGTGCAGTAAATGCTTTAGTAGATGCAACTCCAATTTCTGGACCTGCGTGTGTGTATGAACCTGCGTGAGTTTCTCTTGATATAGTAGAACCTACCACATTACAAATTCCTAGGATAGTTGCTCCTTTAGATTTTGCCAATTTAATAGCAGCTAAAGTATCAGCAGTTTCACCCGATTGAGATATTGCTAATACAATGTCATTTTCATTTATAATTGGATTTCTATATCTGAATTCCGAAGCATATTCTACTTCTACATTTATTCTTGCAAGGTCTTCTATTAAATATTCCCCTACTAATCCTGCATGCCATGATGTACCGCAAGCAATAATTATTATTCTGTTAGCATTAAGTATTTTATTAGCGTATTCTTCAATTCCACCAAGGGATACAAAACCTTTTTGAGCATTTATTCTTCCTCTCATACAATCGAGGATGGTTTTTGGTTGCTCAAATATTTCTTTTAGCATAAAGTGAGGGTAACCTCCTTTTTCTAATACATCCAGTTTCATTTGTAATTCCTGAATAGCTGGAGAAATATCTTGGTTGTTCAATTTCTTGATTTTCAACCCATCTTTTTTACTGATAATTGCAATCTCTTCATCTTCTAAATACACAACATTCTTAGTGTATTCAATAATTGGAGTAGCATCAGATCCTACATAAAAATCATCCTCTCCAATTCCAATAACCAAAGGGCTACTTTTTTTGGCAAGAACTAATTCATCAGGATTATTTTTATCCATAACTACAATAGCATAAGCACCTACAACTTCAGTCAGTGATAATCTTACTGCTTCGAATAGACTTACGTTTTCTTGTTTTTTTACTTCTTCAATTAAATGAATAAGTACTTCGGTATCGGTATCACTCAAAAATTTGTGACCTCTTTTTTCTAGTTCTTTTTTTAAACTAGCGTAGTTCTCGATAATTCCATTGTGAATAAGAACAAGGTTACCATCACCTGATGCATGCGGGTGAGCATTTTCATCATTTGCTGGACCATGAGTTGCCCATCTTGTGTGGCCAATTCCAATTGTTCCTGTAGTACTTTGTTCACCAATAAACTCTTCGAGATTGGCAACTTTCCCTTTTCTTTTATAAAATTTTAAATCTTTGTCTTCACCAGATATGGCGATTCCTGAACTGTCGTATCCTCTGTATTCGAGTCTTTTAAGTCCTTTTATTAAGATGTCGTAGGCTTGTTTTTCACCTACATAACCTACAATTCCACACATAGTTTATGTATTTAGTATTTGGTATAAGTAATTGTCAGTTGTGGTTGTGCAACCAAAGATCCACTTCCGTAAAGAACTGAACGATTTGGTGTAACCATTGCTGAAATAGTTTCTAATGTTAGCGTGTTGTTTGGAATTAATCCAGTAAGCACTGCATTTACATAACGCGTGATAATAAACTCGTATTGTTCATCATCTTCGCTATAAGCTCCGCCTACATTTTGTAATCCAGCAAGTCCAGAAAACTGAGTTTGGTCTGGTAATAAATATTTTTCTCCATCTTCATTTCTTACAATTAACATTTGTTCAATTGGTTCAAAAGTTGAAGAACCTGCAGTGTTAACTGGCATAGTTAAAACAGCTTTATTAATAATGATATTTGAATCTTTAAGGTTCATAATATCAGTTAATTCAATTTGAGTTTTAAGTCCTTTTAATCCTTGAACATAAACTTCTGTGATTCCTAATGTTGAGTCTAATAGTTGTGGCGCAACCATAGTTCCTGTGTAATCGTGAGTGTTTAAATTTACTCTAGCACAATTGGTATTCATCAATAAGTTGAAAGAAAGTGTATCACTTGTTACCGTGTTTCTGTAATATAAAGTAACATTAGAGTTAGCAGATATTAAGTTGAACAATAATATTGCTCCTGAACCATTTGCTTGTCCTGGGTTATTTACTTTAACTTCTATTCCTTTCAGAAACTGTGCAAAGCTTGTATTGTTACTTAATGTTGCATTTCCACTTTCGTTAAGAATTAGTTGTCCAAAACTGTTATCTAATTTCAATCTCAATTGAGCCGAAACGGTATCAGTTCCATTAAAAACTTTACTAGTTGGGTTAGGAGTTAATGTTCCTTTACCACTTTCAACCAAGTTTGTACCTGCGTTAGTAAATGTAGTTCCATTATAGTAAGTAGAATCAATATCTATATTGTCTGAAACTTCGTAAACTTCAAAAGTTTGTGCATCAAGGTTTCCGTAATGATCAAAGTATTCTAAAGTAAGTACTATTGAATCCAATACTATATCAGATAAAGAACCTCCACTTGTAAAATCTACGTTTTCAACAGGAAGTCTAAGTTGAGTAAAAAAGCTTGATTCAGTTTTACCTAATTCTGCATCCTTCATACTTCCCAAAGTAGAAACAGAAAGTTCATCTGCTTTAAGCGAATCAGCTTCTTTGGTGTAAGTATTTATTGTGAAATTGGTTAACTGAGAAACATTTATGTCTTCATTTTGTAATTCAGATCCAATAAAATTGTCTCCTTTCTTACAACTTAGGGCAAAAATAAATACGGAAACCCAAATGGCTTTCCGTATTATATGTGGTGATGAAATAGAATTCATTCGGTAATTATCGTTTTAGTTTATTCAGCTAATTTAGCGTCTTTTTCAATGATTTCGTCATAAAATTTGGCGCAATCTTCGTGATGTTGCTCCGAGTTAACAAACTTTAACGTATCAATTTTAGTTTTGCTAACGTAATCAGTTATTTCAGTTTCGATATCATCAGAAAATAAAACAATACCATCAGAATAATCGATAGCAGTTTTTGTTAAGTTGATGTAATCAGCTTTTTCTTTTAAGTGTGATAAGTGTTCGTCAGTAACACCATCAAATTTTAAAATGTCTTCAGTATTTTTATCTAAAGTTCCAGCAAATTTATCTTCATAAATTGAGCTAATTATTTTGGTATTAGCGTAATGTGGTTCGTCCTTAAAATGCGTTTTAAGATACATTGGTAAAAATGAAGTCATCCAACCGTGACAGTGAATTACATCAGGAATCCAACCTAATTTTTTAACCGTTTCTAAAGTTCCTCTGATAAAGAAAACAGCTCTTTGTACGTTATCGTCAAATGTTTTTCCTTTTTCATCTTTAGCAATGAATTTTCTTTTGAAAAACTCTGGGTTATCAATAAAATAAACTTGCATTTTAGCAGAAGGAATAGAAGCTACTTTTATGATTAATGGATGATCAACATCATTAATAATCATGTTCATTCCAGAAAGCCTTATTACTTCATGAAGCTGATTTCTTCTTTCGTTTACCAAGCCATATCGAGGCATAAATACTCTGATTTCCTTTCCACTTTCCTGCGTCTTTTGAGCCAGGTTTTTTACATTAGAAGAAATTTCCGAAGCTTTTAAGAACGGAGTTACTTCTTGCGAGATATATAAGATTCTTTTTTTAGTACTCATCTGTAATTCTATGATTTTGGATTTGTTTAAACTTAAACTTCACAAAAGTACAAAAAAATGTCCGAAAAATCAATATTTTCAGTTAGTTTAGCTACGTACAAACGCAATTAATTAATGAAGTTTACCGACAATACCCAAGAACTAAAATCCTTTCTTAAAACAGAGAGGAATAATGGCAAAATTATAGGTTTTGTTCCTACTATGGGAGCTTTGCACATGGGACATTCATCATTGATAAAAAAAGCAAGAGCCCAATGTGATATTGTGGTGTGTAGTATTTTTGTAAATCCAACTCAATTTAATCAAGCAAAAGACTTGGAAAAATATCCAAGAACTCTTGAAGCTGATAAAGCTTTAATCGAGGAGTTTTGCGATTATTTGTATTCACCAGCTTCTGTTAAAGAAGTTTATGGTGAAGAAATAGTGTTGAAAGAATTCGATTTTGTAGGATTAGAAAACGAATTAGAGGGTGAGTTTAGACCAGGTCATTTTCAAGGAATGGCAAATGTTGTGAGTTTATTATTTGAAATAGTAGAGCCAAACAAAGCATACTTCGGACTTAAGGATTATCAGCAGTTTACTATTGTTACCAAATTAGTAGAGTTGATGAATGTGGAGATTGAGATTGTGGGATGTGATATAATCCGTGAGAATAACGGACTAGCAAGAAGTTCCAGAAATGAGTTGCTTACTGAAAATGGGAGGGAAGTTTCTTCCGTTATTAGTTATGCACTAAATTATATAAAGCTTTATCATTCTAGTTTTTCGGTAACCGAAATTACAGATATTGCTAAATCTATGATTGAAGGAATATTAGAGGTTGAATATTTAGAGGTTAGAGATGCTAAGACTTTGAAAGAAGTGAAAGATTGGAATAACGTAAATGGTAATTTTGTTTCGTTTGCAGGTATGATTGATGGGGTAAGACTCATAGATAATATTAGATTTTAATGGATTGGATAACAATACATAGTGTAACTTATCCTTCTGAGGCTCACACAATTAAAATGCAACTTGAAGTTGAGGGTTATAAAGTTTATCTTAAAGATGAACTCACTGTGCAAGTCGATAATTTTTATTCCAATGCAATTGGAGGTGTTAAGATTCAAGTAGCGAAAGAAAATGCAAAAGAAGCTCATCAATTTTTGTTTGACTTAGGTTATATTAAAAAACAAAGTGATCGTCCATCATTTTTACAAAAAGTAAATAAGTTCACTGAAAAAATACCTGGATTAAAAACTTTGATTCCTGAATTAAGATTGATGGTTGTAATTGGAGTTCCTCTTTTAATTCTTCTTGTTTCAGTTTTTTATTATCAGCCAAGTATCAAAAGTCAGCTAGCTAATAGTGAGTGGTGTATTGAAAAAGTAATACATGGAGATAAAGCTTTTATTCCTAACACAAATTATGGCGAAACAGGAGTTGTTCAATATAGATTTTTGGAGACAGGTAAGTGCAAGGAAAGTTGTAAGATAAATGAAGGTCAATTGACTTTTCCTGGATTTAATACAGAGTCTTTTAACGCATTTTATTTTATCGAAGGTTATAGAATGACAATAAGCGGTTCAGAGATTTTCGGTTACTTCATGGATGGGGAATATGAAGTAGAGATTGTAAAAAACAGAATAGTACTGATTTCTGATAAGACTAAAATTATCGGGAAAAGACAAGCTGAACAACAATTAATGCCTTGGTTATAAGAATTTTTCTACATAAATCTCTTAAAAAAAGCTACACCTTCTGGTGTTAATCGATTGTAATACTTTACTCCGTCTTTCTTAAATATGATGTAACTACTAGTATCGGAAATTGATACTTCAGCATCCATATAAAAATCATCATCTACCAATACCATTAGGTAAGCAGTGTTTTGAGCATTAAACTCAGTAGTTGCAACTCCTTGTAAAAATGATAAAAAATAGTTGGTTCCTTTTAATCCTGGTAAAGTGAAAGTTTTTGATGACTGATACATTGTTGCTTCAATTCCAGACCCTTTTGTTTTAAGGATATTAAACATCTCAACAGGTAAAGGATAAACAGTTATCACTTTATTAGTTGTGTCTATTTGTTTAATAGTGTCCTGAGCAAATCCAAACTGGATTGTTAGGGCAAGAATTAAAGTAAGAAATATTTTCATCAGTATTATTTTAGATAAAAATAAGCTCAGTTATTGAATTTTATCCACTTTATAACCTTTTGATAACAATGTTTCTATAAAGTTTCCTCTACCAGATAGGTTAGTAGCATTAAGTGTTATGAAGCATTTTTCTTGAATTAAATTAGAGTCAATTGCTCTAACCCAAAACGTATGTTTCTTGGTGTAAAAGTTAGCGTAATTCGTTTTTTGATAGGGAAAAGTGTTTATGGTTACTTCTTGAATTTTTTCCAAATCACCTTCTTTATAAGCTTCTGCAATATTGTTTTTATAATCGTTAGAAAATGATTCAACATTTCCGATAGTTCGCATAAAACCTAATTGTTCTTCATCACTAATTTGTGATTGTGTTCGGTAAAAATCTTGGTAAGTTTCTAATCCAACAATGTTCTTTTTATTACCCATTGCTTGTTTCATGAAGTACTGTTCAAAATAAAAGTTATTCTGATTATTGTTGTAAAGCGCATCTTGAAGGTAGAATATAAGTCTTGTTCTATTGCTATCTGGTGATAGCAGGTTGTTGGTTTTTGACTTATTAAATTCTGTAATTAAGTTTTGTAAATAATCAAAATCAACATCTTCCATCACGTCTTTCAAAGTCTGGTTCATGCCAATTTCAAGCTCTTGTTTTGTAAGCAAAAAGTCAGAGTTTTTAATGTCTATTTGAGTGATATAAGTTGTTGCTTCGTTAAATTTATTGGTGATTAATTCATTTAATAAATCTCCATTTTCAGATTTATCCATATAATCAATCGTTCCTATCAAATAGGATTTTGGTCCATCCTCTTTAGTTATTTCCCAAACTGGGATATCTGCATGGTTAGAACAAGAGAAAAGAAGTCCAAAAAATAATGTGGCTAAAGTTATATTTCTCATTATAAGGAGTTTATTTGTTTAATTAATCTGTGTTTCCGAATAGATAAAAGTAACTTAAATTTGGGTAAAATCAAACTGCTTAGCTCTTAGTTCAAATTGGATTATGGGTTAGTAATTTTTCAATTAACTAGCTTTAGTTATCTTTAGTCACAAATCAATTTGCTGTTTATGACTCCCATTTTTATTTTCTCTATTCTCATTGGATATTTCTTGGTTTTAATTGGAATTTCTTATTTCACAAGTCGTGGAGCTGATAACGATTCTTTTTACCTTGGTAATAAACAATCACCTTGGTATTTAGTTGCTTTTGGAATGATTGGCGCTTCACTTTCGGGTATTACTTTTATCTCTATTCCTGGTTGGGTAGGAGAGTCCGCCAAACAATTTGGGTACATGCAAATGGTATTTGGTTACCTAGTTGGTTACATGGTAATTGCTTATGTGCTGTTGCCTTTGTATTATAAAATGAATGTAACTTCTATCTATACCTATTTAGCAAAAAGGTTTGGTGTAGAAGCCCACAAAATTGGTGCTGTTTACTTTTTACTTTCCCGAATTACTGGAGCTTCTATTAGGTTACTTTTGGTAGCTAATGTTCTTCAAGAGTTTGTGTTCAATGATTTTGGGATTCCATTTGCTGTTACATTACTTATTTCAATACTATTAATATGGGTATACACCTATAAAGGAGGGATTAAAACCATTATTTGGACAGATACTCTTCAGACTTTATTTATGCTTCTTTCGTTAGGATTTACCTTTTGGTTTTTATCCAAAGAGCTCGATTTTTCTCAATCTGGAGGAATGGTGCAAACCATTGCAGATAGTGGGTATTCTAAAATTTTCTTTTTTGATGATTGGAAAAGTGGAGCACATTTTTCTAAAATGTTTTTGGGTGGTATTTTTATAGCAATCGGTATGACTGGTCTAGATCAGGATATGATGCAAAAGAATTTAAGTTGCAAAAACCTGAAGGCTGCACAAACTAATATGGTTTCATTTAGTATTGTCTTGGTTTTTATTAACCTTATTTTCTTAGCTCTTGGAGCTCTGTTGTATTTGTATGCAGCAAAAGAAGGAATCGTAGTTCCAGAAAAATCTGATCTACTGTTTCCAGAAATAGCCTTGAATAGTAATTTACCAATTGGAGTTGGAGTTCTGTTTTTATTAGGTTTAATTGCAGCAGCTTATTCCTCTGCAGATTCAGCATTAACATCTTTAACTACATCAGTTTGTGTAGATTTTTTAGATACGGAGGATGCCAAAGTATCCAAAAAGAAAAGGATGACCATTCATATAATTATGTCTGTAGTATTGTTCTTAACCGTACTAATTTTAAATGCGACTCTAGATGAAAGTGCTATTTGGCAATTAATTAGGTTAGCTGGTTTTACTTATGGTCCGCTAATTGGATTGTTCTTTTTCGGAATATTAACTAAGTATAAATTGAGGAAGCAGCTGATTGTTTTAGCTTGTCTTATTCCTCCAGTTTTATCTTATTTTATTGATAAAAATTCTGTTGAATTATTCAATGGATTTAAATTTGGAGGTTCGCTTATTATCCTAAATGCAATCATTACATTCTTATGCCTGTTTTTGATTTCGGATGGTAAGGTAGAATCTAAGAATTAAAGCCTTCTATTAAAGAAATAAACTCTGGTAATTCCATTATTTCCTCATGATATTCGAGTAAATTCCTGTGAGCATCAAAATCTTGACCAAGACATTCTTCTAGTAAGCTGTATGCTTTTTTCCCTTTACCCAAAAGCAAGTAATAGGCAACAAGTCTATATTTAACTTGAATATTGTCTGTATGCTTTTCTGAAAATTCTATAGCCTCCGTAATAGAAATATTTTCGGCAATAAAATTTGATAGATCAAGCCAAATTTGTTGGTTGTTTTCTTTGTTGAACTTATCGGCATTAAGATATGCTTGATAAGCATCTTCTTGATGTTCTAGCTTATTATAAACTTCTCCGGCTACATACCAACATGATGAGCTTTTAGGATAAAGACCAATCGCTTTTTCGATAAAAGGAACCGACTGAGCAGTGTATCCTTGTTTGTCTTTAATAATGGCCATTCCAACTAAAGCTTCTTGCATGTCTTCGTTAATAGAAAGTGCAATTTCAAAGCTTTTTTCAGCCTCTGGGAAGTTTTCTAGCTTCTCGTAACATTCGCCAATATAACAAAAGGTAATAGCTTGGTTGTCTTCGTATTCAAAGGTTTTATAATAGCACTCTAATGCTTGTCCGTACTCATTAAGATTAAAATGAGAGTTCCCTTTATTGAAATATGCTGAGGCAAAATCCTCTTTTATTATTGTTGCGTAATCAAAAGCAAAAACCGCTTTTTTAAATTCTTTTCTTTCGTTATGAACTATTCCTAAGTTGTACCAACCATTGTAAGAGTAAGGATTTTCATCCAAAAATTTATTGTAGTATTTAATGCATTCATCTTGTTGACCTAGCTCTTCATAGAAATATGCGATTTCAAAAAGTAGAGTGTCTTCTTCTGGATTTTCTTCCAATGCAAGTTTTAAATATTTAAGTGCATTGTCATAATCTTGTGTTGATTCAAACTCCCAAGCTAAGTCATTGTATATAAGTTCTAAGCCTTCATTTCCTCCTTTGTTAATATAATCAAGGTAGTATTCAATAGATTTATCGTGTGATCCTTCGTAGCTATAAATCTCCGCTTTTAATATAATTACCTCAAGGTTGTTTGGATCAATTTCTTCTGATGCTTCAGCAAATTTCAATGCATTTTTATAATCACCTTGAGCAGTATAAACTTGTGCTAAGTGTAGTTTTATTTCTGCAGAAATAGGGTGTAGGTTTAGTCCAATTCTAAGAACAGCAAGAGCTTTTTTTGTCAATCCTTTTTCAAGATAATAGCTAGAAACATTTCCGATTTCTTCTACATCTAAATAAAAAGAATCTTTGTTTTTTAATTTAAGCTCAATACTCTTAATCAAAGAGTCAAACTCTTCGTTATTATCTTCAAAATCATTCATTCCACTGGTTTCTTTAGATGACTACTTGTACGACTTTTTTATTCTCAAAGAATTCCTCTTCGAAATACGAAGGTAAGGAATAAGATTTGTGTTTTTTTCTTACTTCGCTTAATTCTTCGGTTAAATCTCCACCTTTAAGATACAAAATTCCATTTGGTAATTCGTTCTTATTTTGAGATTTAATTTTCGTTTTTATCCATCCTATAAATGGATCCAGTCTTGTAACGGCTCGGCTAACAACAAAATCGTATTTATCCTTTACTTGTTCAGCTCTTTGGTGAGTGGCAGTTACGTTTTTTAACCCCAATGAGGTTGCAACTTCATTTACTACCTTAATTTTTTTTCCTATAGAATCTACTAAATGAAACTTACATTTAGGAAACATAATTGCTAATGGAATCCCAGGAAATCCTCCTCCTGTTCCTACATCTAAAATATGAGTTCCTGGTTTAAACTTCATTACTTTGGCAATTCCTAATGAGTGAAGAACATGCCTTTCATAAAAATTATCAATATCCTTTCGGCTAATAACGTTTATTTGAGCATTCCACTCTTCATACAAAGGTTTTAGTTGCTCCAATTGAGATAGTTGAATCTCATTTAACTCTGGAAAATAATGGGCTATTCTATCAAATTCCATATTAAATGTAATCCATTTTTGGTTTAATTATTTCCTCAAGAGTTTTTCTTGCTCTGTATAATTGAGCTTTAACAGTTCCTAGCGATAAATCAAGTTCAGTAGAAATTTCGTCATAAGATAATCCTCTAAAATATCTCATTTCTATAAGTAGTTTGTACTGAGGTTTTAGTTCTTCCACTATTTCCCTCATTAATTTAAACTTCTGGTTTCTTATTGCTTCTTCTTCTGGATTTCTTCCTGTTGATGGTAAAAATATAAATGGAGCTCCATCTACTTCAAAATCTTGATCAATGGAAGTAGTGTCCATTTTCTTTTTTCTTAAATGATCGATACAGTTATTTGACGCAATTCTAAAAAGCCAAGTACTAAATGCAAATTTTGGTGAGTATTGTTCCAAATTCATGAACGCTTTACCAAATGCTTCAAGAGTTAAATCCTCAGCATCATCTTTATTCCTAACCATTTTTAATAACATAAAATAGATGGAATCTTTATAGCGCCCCATTAATTCTGTATAAGCGCTATCATCCTTTTTATGGATGGCCCTTTGAATTAATTCGTAATCTCCTTTTGCTTTAGCTGAAAAATTTTCTCCTACCAATGTTTTAATATTTATGCTTAAATTAAAGTTAAACAAATTAATACTCCCATGAAATTATTGAACGGTTACTTACAAACTTTAAATTGTTATTATTTTTTTGATATTGGATTTCAATGTTCGTAAAAGTATTAGTTTTGTTGTAATTACAATAAATAAGAATATCACTTTTATGAAGTTTAATTTATTAACCACTGATAAAGATACACGTGCAAGAGCAGGAGAAATTACAACCGAACACGGAAAAATAGAAACTCCTATTTTTATGCCTGTAGGTACTGCTGGAACAGTAAAAGGTGTGCATCAAAGAGAGTTAGATGAAGATATCCAAGCACAAATTATTTTAGGAAACACCTATCATTTGTACCTAAGACCTGGTTTGGATATTCTAGAAAAAGCAGGAGGGCTTCATAAATTTAATGGTTGGGATAAACCAATATTAACCGATTCTGGAGGGTATCAAGTTTATTCTTTATCAGGAAGAAGAAAGATTATTGAAAAAGGAGTAGAGTTTAAATCACACATTGATGGGTCTAAACATTTTTTTACTCCTGAATATGCAATGGATATCCAGAGAACTATTGGAGCTGATATAATAATGGCTTTTGATGAATGTACTCCATACCCATGTGATTATAAGTATGCAAAACGATCTATGGAAATGACTCATAGATGGTTAAAAAGATGTTGCACACGTTTTGATGAAACTGATGCTAAATATGGATATAGCCAAACGTTATTCCCTATAGTTCAAGGGAGTGTGTATGATGACTTAAGAGAAAGATCAGCAGAATTTATTGCTAGTATGGATCGTGAAGGGAATGCAATTGGTGGACTTTCTGTTGGAGAGCCTGCAGAAGATATGTACAAGCACACTGATATTGTGACTAAGATATTACCATCCGATAAGCCTAGATACTTAATGGGAGTTGGTACTCCAATTAATATTTTGGAAACAATAGCATTGGGAATTGATATGTTTGATTGTGTAATGCCAACAAGAAACGCCAGAAATGGTATGTTGTTCACAAGCGAAGGGTTTATAAATATTAGAAACAAAAAGTGGGCAGATGATTTTTCTCCTATTGATCCTAATGGAACTTCTTATGTAGATTCTTTTTACAATAAAGCTTATTTAAGGCACTTGGTAGTTTCTAAAGAAATTTTAGGAGCACAAATTGCTAGTATACACAATTTATCGTTTTATATTTGGTTAGTGAAGGAAGCCAGAAAGCACATTATTGCTGGTGACTTTCATCCTTGGAAAACTGAAATGGTTCGTAAAATGGCGACAAGACTTTAAAAGAATTATGCTAAAGACTATAGATTGGTATATCATCAAAAAAATATTGAAAACTTTTGTTTTCTCTTTGGTTGGTATGCTTGCTATTATTTTAGTTTTTGATTTATCAGAAAAAATTGTTCTGTTTATTGATTCTAACATGACTCTTTGGGAGCTTATTACAGAATATTTTATTGGGTTTATAGTTCATATTGGAAACATGTTTTTTCCGCTCTTTGTTCTTATTACTGTTGTTTTGGTCACGCTAAAACTTAATCAAAGGAGTGAGATTACTGCAATCTTAAGTTCGGGAATCAGCTTTAATCGACTGCTTAGGCCTTTCTTTGTTGGTATAGGAATTATTGTAGCTTTTTCATTTTTAATTAACTTCTTCTTTTTACCAAAAGCCAATAAATCGCGAATGGCTTTTGAAAATAAGCATACTCCCTACGCTTCCGTTTTGGCAGGAGTTCATTTTGAGGTAGTTCCAGGAACTATTGTTTCTTATAAAAACTACAATTTTAGAGAGATGAGGTCTGTATCGGAGATGTGGGTAGATAACTTTAAGAAAGACGAAAACGGAAAGTTTTATTTAGCCTCATCACTTTATGCTAACTATGCCTATGGAGATAGTATTAGTCAGAATTTTAGTTTGAAAAACGTAACAGAAAGGTATATTCTTCCTACTGGTGATAGTGTTCTTAAGTACAGTACTTTGGATACCACTTTGCCTTTTGGGCTCAAAGATTTGGGTCAGAGAAATGAAGTAGTCTCTACCATGTATGTAAATGAGTTAATAGCTTATCGAAATAAAGAAAAGCAGAAAGGATCTGCAATTGTGCCTTTTATCGAAATTGAAATTTTTGCCAGATCTGCAAATCCATTGTCATTATTTATACTTGGGCTTTTAGGTATTTGTATGAGTATTTCTCCTGCAAGAAGCAAAGTCGGAGTTACAATTCTTCTAGGGATTCTATCTGTTGCATTGTACTTTGTTTTCAATAGGTTTTCTACTGTTTATGCAACCAATGCTGGGCTAAATACTTTTCTTGCTGTTTGGATCCCCAATTTTATTCTGTTGGCTTTTGGTATATTTTTGTACATCCGTACTCCAAAATGAAATTGTTTCTTCAAAAATCCGATTAATTTCTCAATAGTATTCAGTCAGTTTAGTTAAATTTAAGGAGATTTTGCTAATCTATTAATTACTCATTTGATGAAAAGGTTTTTAATTCTCATATTAATAAGTTGTTTTCTAACTAGTTTGTTTAGTCAAAACCCAGGTAATGTAGGCACAGTAAATCTTACTGCTTGGTGGAAACCAGATAATTTGATGTTAGGTAATGTAACTGCCTGGACTACTACTTTTCCAGTAGGAGCTGGAGCAATTACCGTAAATGATAATACAGCTCCTTATCCTTCAGCAACAAATACTCCATTAGGTAATTCGTCTAATTATAACACCACTATTGAATTTGCTGCAAATTCTAATGCTGCAATTAAAGCATTACAAAATACGAATACACTTAATTTATTAGATAACAGAAATAGTGCGAGCCAAGGAACTTTTTTTGCTGTTTATTATTTCCCCACATTCATTAGAAATAATAATCATATTATGCTCTATAATGAAACCTCAGGAGATGCCATTCAGTTAAGGAATTTGGGAGGAAGTGGAAGGCTGGCTTTAGGTAGAGGATTGGGTGTGAATGTAAATGCAACCAGAAACTGGGTAGAAAATAATACTCCGACAATCATTTCAACTAAAGGGAATAGAGGGGGAGCTGGAACTATGTTTGCTTATGAAAATTCTAGTTTGTTTACTACAAGTTCAGCATCACAATCCTCTGGTCAGATTGGACTTCATTTTGGATTAATGCCAGGGAATGCAAATTCACCTTTTAATGGGTATTTAAGCGAGTTCATTTTTTATAATACCAATCTTTCAGCCATTGATATGAGTAAAGTCCATTCATACTTAGGTGTTAAATACGGAATAACACTTGATAATACGGGAGGAGGAACCCAAGGAGATTATCTTTCTACTAATGGAGCCCTAATTTGGGACGCTTCTGACAATCCAAATTATCACAATGATGTAGTTGGGATAGGAAAAGATGGGAGCCAAGCATTATTACAAAAACAATCTCACAGTTTTGATGATATTACAAGGATTTATATTGATGCTTTACAAACTAATAATGCGGCTAATGTTGGAGTTTTTAATAACGACACTTCCTATGTAATGATAGGAACTAATGGAGGATTGCTTTGTAATACTTTAGCTACAGGTTCTGAATTACCTCCCACTCCTTTATTCAACTCAAGGATAGAAAGAGAATGGAAAGTAACTAAAACAAATTTTTCTCAAACCTTTAATTGTGACATTACAATAAGCCCATGTGCAATAGGAATTGATTTTGATACCACATGTCTTGCTTTATTAGTAGATGATGATGGCGATTTTACAAATGCTACTGCATATAATTCTACAAGTGGTTTAGTTTTTTCAATGGTTGGTAATACAATTACTGTTTCAGGAATTTCCAATCTTCACATTCCTGATAATAGTACAAGATATATAACATTGGCATCTGTTACTTTTACAAAAGAACTAGGCAATGACACTATAAAGTGTGAAGGTGATAGTATTGTTTTGGATGCAGGGAATGATGGTGCAACTTATCTATGGAATACTGGAGCTACAACTAAAACTATTAAGATTCTTAATCCAGGTTCCTATT
Organism: Flavobacteriales bacterium; assembly: GCA_018609055.1. Taxonomy (GTDB): domain Bacteria; phylum Bacteroidota; class Bacteroidia; order Flavobacteriales_D; family CAJJDF01; genus CAJJDF01. The sequence continues at coordinate 315,561 of JABAYJ010000006.1, read as the reverse complement.
GGGTTAGAGTATCTTCTAATGGTTGTTTTGATTATGATACTATTTTAGTAACTGATCAGCAAGTCACAGCTTCCTTTTTTACTTTTGATACAGAAGGTTGTATTCCTTTAACATCTAATTTCACTGATATATCGTTAATTAATTTTGGTTCTGTAACTAACTGGAATTGGAATTTTGGTGATGGTAATACTTCTGCATCACAGTATCCATCAAATACATATGTTGCTCCAGGATTATACACTGTTTCGCTATCCGTAACCTCAGATTTAGGTTGTACTGATGATAGTTTGATAAACGCATATATTACGGTACATCCTCAATCTGTAGCTGATTTTAGCTTTTCTCCAAGTTTTGCTGCTCCAAGAGATTTAATAACATTCATTAATTTATCTACAAATGCGGCTTCATACAAATGGTATTTTGGTGATGGAGATTCGTCTATATTAGTTGATCCAATACATATTTATGCTGAGGAAGGAACTTATTCCATTACACTTATTGCAATTAGCCCAAATGGGTGTAATGATACAGTAAGCTTTAGTATTGAAATAAAAAGGGATAATTATTTCGCTCCAAATAGTTTCACACCAGATGATGATGGGGTTAATGACGAATGGAGAATTGTAGGACTTGAAGAAGCAAGAAATTATATGTTATTAATATTTGATAGGTGGGGAGAGTTAGTTTTTGAATCTACTGACCCAACCGATAGCTGGGATGGAAAATACCTTGGGGAAATATGTATGGCAAACATTTATATTTGGAAAGTAAAATTCCAAACTGAAGGAGTATCTGTAAATGAATATACTGGGCATATTAATTTAATGAGGTAACAAATAGCAATAAAAAACCCCGAAGAATATTAAATTCTTCGGGGTTTTACTTTAAAATAAAGTCTAATTATTTATCGATTACTTAGCAATACCAATTGCTCTTTTCTCTCTAATTACCGTTACCCTAACTTGTCCTGGGTAAGTCATATCCGTTTGTATTTTCTGAGAAATTTCAAAAGCTAATTCATCAGCTCTCTTGTCCGAAACCTGAGCACTTTCTACCATAACTCTAAGTTCTCTTCCAGCTTGTATCGCAAATGCTTTACTAACTCCATCATAACTCAATGCAGTAGTTTCCAAATCTTTTATTCTTTGGATATACGATTCTACAACTTCTCTTCTTGCTCCTGGACGTGCTCCAGAAATAGCATCACAAACCTGAATAATTGGAGAATACAAAGTCGTCATTTCCATTTCATCATGGTGAGCCCCAATTGCGTTAACAACATCTGGTTTCTCTCCATATTTCTCAGCCCATTTAGCCCCAAGGATTGCGTGTGGCAATTCTGGTTCGTCTTCTGGGACTTTTCCAATATCGTGAAGTAATCCTGCTCTCTTAGCCGTTTTAGGATTCAATCCTAGCTCGCTTGCCATAGTTGCACAAAGGTTGGCGACTTCTCTTGAGTGTTGCAGTAAGTTTTGTCCGTAAGATGATCTGTATTTCATTCTACCAACTAATCTAATTAACTCAGGGTGTAATCCATGAATTCCTAGATCGATACATGTTTTCTTTCCAGTTTCAACAATTTCATCATCCAGTGATTTCTTTGTTTTCTTAACTACTTCCTCAATTCTTGCTGGGTGAATTCTTCCATCCGATACCAATTGGTGAAGCGATAGTCTTGCAATCTCTCTTCTAATTGGATCAAAACAAGAAAGGATGATTGCTTCTGGTGTATCATCAACAATGATTTCAACTCCAGTAGCAGCCTCTAGTGCTCTAATGTTTCTTCCTTCTCTACCAATAATTCTACCTTTTACTTCATCACTAGGGATGTTAAAAATAGATACCGAATTCTCTACTGCTTTTTCAGTAGCAACTCTTTGTATAGTTTGGATTACAATCTTTTTTGCTTCCTGGTTTGCAGAAAGTTTAGCTTCATCAGCAATAGTTTTAACGTAAGCCATAGCATCTGTTTTGGCTTCATCTTTCAATGCTTCTACCAATTGAGCTTTAGCTTCATCTTTACTGTAACCAGATAGCTTTTCAAGTTCATTAACTTGTTTTTCTTGTCTTTTAGAAAGGTCTTCTCTTTTAGCAGTAACTGCCTCTAATTGACTTTCTAAATCACCTTTAATTCTATCTAAAGATTTTTCCTTTTTAGAAGTTTCTTCAAGCTTCTGAGAAATTTGTTTCTCTTTACTTTTGATTCTATCTTCAGCCGATTGAATCTTTCTGTTTCTATCGTTTACAGAAGTTTCGTGCTTTTCCTTAAGAGCTAAGAATTTTTCTTTTGCTTGTAAGATTTTCTCTTGTTTAATTCCTTCTTGCTTACTTTTTACTTCGGCAAGCATTCCATCTTTTTCTTTTTTTAGTAATCCTTTAGAAAAAGAAAAAACTGCAATTCCACCAATTATGAGACCTACAATGGCTCCAATTAGTATACTTAATACATCCATTTTATAATTATTTTATTAGTTCAACAATAAAACAATAGTCAAGAAAAGTATGGGTTGATTTAGGCGAGTGCTTCGTCAAGTTTACTCAAGATATCGTCCAGTTCTTTGGAGTTATCTTTAGTTGGTGTTGGCTCGGCTTTTGGTGTGTTTTGAAGCTTGGTTGCGTACTCTAAGCAAGTCATAGCAAGTAAATCTTGGGAATCGGTAATTTTATATTGGCTTTTAAGTTTTTTAATGTTTTCAGCTATTTTCTCAGCTGAAATCTCCACAGTTTTTTCTTCACTTTCCGAAACTGTAAGAGGATAAACTCTATCTCCAATTTTTATTTTAACGTTCTTTTGACTCATTCAAAACAATATATTAACTCTTAAGCAATGCTAAGCATTCCTCAATCTCCTTTATCATTCCATTGATTTTCGCCTCATCTAGGTTGCTAGCTCTAGCAGGCACATTTCCATCAATTGTTTTTAAATTCTCTACTTTCATTTCAAGCGAAGAATACTTCTTTGCCAAATCACCTTTTTCTTCTTTCAGTAATTTATTCTCTTCTAGCAAACTCTCAACTTCAGATTGCTTCTGATTCTTGAGGGCTATTAGCTCACTAACTTTTTGAGAAATTTGGTCTAGTTTTTGGTCTTCAGTACTCATATCCACTTTTAATGAAGAGATTATACGAATTTACTAATACTAATCTAATTCAGCTAATTTTATTTTTGTTTTATGCCAAGTCCTAAGTGAATAACTTTTTTTAGAAATAAATATAAATGCTACCAAAACTCTATTTTTGTTTTATGATAAATATGAAAGCTAACATCCTGTTAATCTCTTTATTATTTGCTTTGTTCTCGGTTAACAGTGCTTTTAGTCAAGAAAATATTTACCCACAAGATTTTCGATCACCAATGAATATTTCATTAATTGTAGCGGGAAACTTTGGAGAAGTTCGTTCCAATCACTTTCATACAGGGATAGATTTTAAAACTCAAGGTGTAGAAGGAAAAAATATTTATGCAATTGGTGATGGATATGTTTCTAGAATTGGATTTTCTCATTATGGATATGGAAGAGTTTTGTACATAACCCATCCAAATGGGTATACAAGTGTTTATGCTCACCTTTCTAAATTCAATAGTGCTATCTCTAAGTTTGTAAAAGAACATCAATATGCTATTCAAGAAGAAACATTTACCGTTTATTTAGATTCTAACGACTTAGTTGTTGAAAAAGGACAAATCATTGCCTTAAGCGGAAACTCTGGAAGTTCATTTGCTCCACATCTTCATTTCGAAATAAGAGAGACTTTATCCGAGAATCCAATGAACCCTTTGCTTTTTGGATATAAAATAATTGATACAAAAAAGCCAATGATTAATAATCTTAAGGTCTATCCTTTGGATGATTATTCTATGGTAAATGGAAAACAAAACTCAGTAATTATTCCTGTAAAGAAAACCAAAGCTGGCGGTTATTACATTAATGAAAGTATAACTGGATATGGAAATGTAGGTTGTGCTTTACATTCCACAGATAGGTTAAATGCTCGTAATGTTTGCGGTTTGTACTCTTTGGATTTATCGGTAAATGGCGATCATTTGTATGGTCACACCATGAAGCGATTAGATTTTTCTACAAGCCGATATGTTAATCATCATGTAGATTACCAGAGGCATAAACAGTATAACAATTCGTTTCATAAATCTTTTTTGCAAGGAAATAACTACTTGGATATTTATAACCAAGTTAATGATGGGATAACCAATATTGAGGATGATTCTACCTACAAGTTTAATTATGTAGCCAAAGATTATTCGGGTAATGCTTCTACTTTAAATTTTAAAATAAAAGGAGATTCTGCAGGATACGAAAAGCTCACCAGTACAGAGACAACTTGTGATAATTACTTTAGATATAACGAATCTAATTACTTGCAAAAACAAGGGTTTGCTTTAATGATGACACCAAATACTATCTACGAAGATTTATGTGTGAATTATAAATCAGAAGTAAACGGAAAATATCTATCGGCCATTCATACTGTGGGAACAAGATATGCAGGTATTCACCAGACTTATAAAATAATCCTTACTCCAACACAAGAGATTGATTCTGTTTATCTGGAGAAACTATTGATTGTGTCCATTGATGATAAAGGAAAAATAGCTGATCGAGGAGGAGATTATCAGTTAGGAACTGTAACGACAAGAGTTAAAGAATTTGGGAGCTTTGCCATTATGATGGATACTACTAAGCCAGTTCTTAATTTAATGTCCGATACTACCAAGCTTACCAAAAACAGTAAGTTGGTTTTTAAAATTGGAGATAATTTATCAGAGATTCAGAGTTACAATGCAACACTTGATGGAGATTGGATACTAACTGAATACGACCGTAAAAAGGCCAGATGGACTATTTCCTTATCAGATGTAGAAAATTTAAAGGCTGGGACTCACACTTTACAAGTAGAGGTAATTGATGAAAAAGGGAATTCTAATTTCCAGAGTTTGGAGATAACTATTAATTAAACCTTAGTCTTCACTTTCTTCCAATCCTTAATTTGCCAATTGGTATAACAAGTTGCAACCAAATTACCTTCTGTATCGTGAAGTTTTACTTCGCACTTTTTGTAAGTTACTCCATCCTTTTCAAGTGTAGCTTTTATTTCTTTTACCATTTCATCTGTAAACTCGTAATAAGCAGTAATGTCGGTTTTGGCCTGGTAGTGAAATTTTATTTCTAGCGATTCCATTATCAATCTGTAGTTTTTCATGCCTAGTTTGTAAAGTAAAACTAATCCAGTGCAAAACTCTGCACAAGTTGCCATTCCGCAAGCGTGAATTCCTTTTATGTGGTTATGGTTTACTTTCCTTTTTGGAATAATAGTAGTGAAAGAATCTTCTGTTATTTTGGCAATTCTAATTCCGTGAGGTTTATTAAACGGAATAAATCTGTGTAAACCAAAATTCAATTTCCACATCCCGAAAGAGGAAGTTTTTGCGTTTTCTACTATTTTATTAAAATCCATAAATTAAAATTGGTTTAGGTTTTACACACTATAAAATCATGTATTACGTTTTAAAGGTATGAAAACTAATAAAAGAATTATTACCGCTATTGCATTGTTGACTTTGTTCTTAGTAGGTAGTGAGTTGCACAAGCTCAAAATCTGTGCGTAAATGTGATGGAAAGAAAGGACAGAAGACTAGAATGGGAACGATTTAATTCGGGCTTATAAATCTTATAATTTTCTCTTCATAAATTCGACAACAATCTATATTATTTTGTAATTTTGAATGATTAAAAATAACACTCAAAAACAAAATAAATTATGTCAGTATTAGTAGGAAAAAAAGCACCATTATTTAGTGCACCCGCTTTAATAAACGGAAACGATATCGCTCAAGATTATTCTTTGGAGCAGTTCATTGGTAAAAATGAAGTAATCTTTTTCTTTTACCCAAAAGATTTCACATTCGTTTGCCCTTCAGAATTACACGCTTTTCAAGATAAAATTGCAGAATTTGACAAAAGAGGAGTGAAAGTTGTTGCTTGTTCAACAGATACAGAAGAATCTCATTGGGGATGGGCGCAAGTAGAAAAAGGACACGGAGGAATTAAAGGGATTAAATACCCAATTGTAGCAGATACAAACAAAACAATTTCTGATGCTTACGGAGTATTAGTAGGAGAATATACGTATGATGATGATGGACAGTTAACTACAACTGGACCAATGATTGCATACAGAGGATTATTCTTAATTGATAAAGCTGGAGTTGTTCGTCACCAATTGGTAAATGATTTACCATTAGGAAGAAACGTAGATGAAGCAATCCGTATGGTAGATGCTTTACAATTTACTGAAGAAAATGGTGAAGTTTGCCCAGCAAACTGGACTGAAGGAAAAGAGGGAATGACTGCCTCATTTGATGGAGTTGCAGATTATTTAGCTAAAAACTAAGTTTTAATTAAATAGCAATTAAACTTAAATCCTTCCAGATTAATCTGGAAGGATTTTTTTATGGTAAATTTGAAAAAACAGATTCAATGAAAATATTAATGGTTTGCTTAGGAAACATTTGTAGATCACCCTTAGCTGAAGGAATTTTGCAACATAAAGCAAATGAAAATAGCTTGACTATAGAAGTAGATTCTGCCGGTACAGCAGCTTACCATGTTGGTAATTTGCCTGATGAGCGCTCTATTGAAGTAGCTAAGAAATATGAGATCGATTTAACAAACCAAAGAGCAAGACAATTCCAGGCTAAAGATTTTCAGGAGTTTGATTTAATTTACGCAATGGATGCTGAGAATTACAACAATATTTTAAAGTTATCTTCTTCAAAGGAAGACGAAGAAAAAGTGAAACTAATTCTGAACGAAATTGAACCTGAATCTAATTCAAGTGTACCTGATCCATATTATGGAGGTAAAGATGGTTTCGAGAATGTATATCAAATGCTAGATTTGGCTTGCGACAAAATAATATCAAAAATATAATGAGTAAAGGAACAGTATACTTACTTCCCATAACAATGGGAGAATACAATATGGAGACTACAATACCTGTTGGAGTTCAAAAAATAATGGACGAAGTAGAGGTTTTTATTATTGAAAACATAAAAACCACAAGGAGGTATTTACGAAAAGTGAATCCTACTTATCCTATTGATGATAAAGAGTTTTTTATTATCGATAAGCGAACTTCTGCCAAAGAGTTGAGGGAGTTTGTAGAGAAATTCCAAGATAAAGTAATAGGAGTAATGTCTGAGGCTGGTTGCCCAGGAATTGCAGATCCTGGAGCTGAGGTTGTTGAGATTGCTCATCAATTAAAGATGAAAGTAAAACCATTGGTTGGTCCATCTTCTATACTTTTGGCATTAATTGCCTCGGGTAAAAACGGACAGAACTTTACGTTTAATGGATATCTGCCAAAAGACAGAGGAGAGAGAATAAAAATGCTAAAGAATTTGGAGCGATTATCCCGAAATGGACAAACACAAATATTTATGGAGACTCCATTCCGTAACAATCATTTGATTGAAGACGTACTAGTACACTGCGATAATAGTTTAAAACTTTGTATTGCAGCTAATATCACTTTGGCTAATGAAAAAGTGATTACAAAAACTATTGGTGATTGGAAAAAACAAACTCCAGATTACCACAAAGACTATTGCATTTTTGTGCTGTAAAATCTATTAAATGAAGAAAACTGTTCTTATAATTATTGGGCTTTTGCTCACCTTTATTTCAATCTCTCAGGAGACTGAAATAACCTTGCATGACAAAGGTGGTTATGTTTCACAAACCGGTAAACTAGTTGAAGGTTACAAGCAAGGGCAATGGATTAATATCAATAGAAGAGGAGATACTTCATTTGCTTTATACAAAAAAGATCAAATAATTTTTGAGAAGACTTTTGTAAAACAAACTTATGGGGAAGAAAAGGGTTCTACTATTGTTGAGTCTAAATACTTTGATTACAATAAATTAATTAAAAGTCTATTCATCCTAAAGACTATTGGGAACGAAATTCATGGATTTGAGAAAAATGTTACTTGCCCATCCTACAGCAAACCTTACTATAAATATAAAATAAGCGATTACAAAGGAGCTAAATCAATTATTCAGCAGTTCGATTTCAAGATGTTGTTATATCAGGTAAAGGATTTTTATGGAACCCAATATGATAATGATTTGCGGCATGTACTTCCTTACTATGGAAGAGTAGAGTTTATAACTGATGAAACTGGCAACAAAAAAATAAGTAATGTAATTGTAAACTTTGGGAGCTTAAGAATTGGAGATAAAAAGGAAGGTGAGGAAAAAAGCGAAGAAGACAACTACGAAATTGAAGTAAGTGATTCCTATTTTTTTCTAGAAGAAAGTTTCATTCAAGTTAAGAAAAACAACCAAGTAATGGCTAGGCAGACTTTTTTTAAAGGATTGCCAACCTCTTATGCTTCCTATTATGATAATGAGAATATTAATATCTCATACAGTTGTGTGGATGGAGTTCCTGATGGAGAATATCAATCTTATCATGAAAATGGAAAGTTAAGAGTAAGTTGTTTTTTTAAAAATGGAGCACTAAATGGAGAGTTTAGGAAATACGATTTAGAAGGAAAGACAAAATATCTTGTTCCGTTTGTAGATGGAGAAATAGAAGGGGTAACTTTTGGTCTAAACCAAGCGATTTATTTTAGTGATAGAAAGATAGTTCAAACTATTAAAGTTAATGATGAGGATGAAGTTATAAGATGGACTTCGGGTTACAATAAATTTGAGAGTAACAAGAAAACATCTGAATATAAAATAGATAAAGTGAATTACACTTTATCAAATAAAACCAAGGAATATCAAGGGTTCTCATACGGAATAGGCGACTATCATTTTAGATGGGGCGATTATCCAACTCAGGATATGGTTATTATTAACCTCAATAAAGGAAAAGACAATTGGTTTGCTTTGTATGTAACCAAAGACAACAAGATAAAAGACGATATTAATGTAACGGTAGACGGAGTAAACTACAGAGAAAAATCTAAACAAGAAAAGCTGAAGTTGATTAACGATAACTTCATGAATTTAAGTTACTTAAGGTATATATATTTTGTGACTGTATCAGAAAAGAGGGTAGGAGACACCTTGATAAGATCTACTTATTTTGTGAATGGAGTTAAATGCCTTGAAGAAAAACTAGTAAACGGAAAATTTACTGGAACCAGAAAAGTCTGGAGTTTTGAGGGTGATTTATTACAAGTAACTAATTATTTGGATAATCATAGTGAAGGTTTGTATTTGAATTTATCTCCCACTGGGAAAATTCTTGAAAAAGGAGAGTATGTTGCCTCAGTTAAAGTTGGAACTTGGTCTAAGTATGAGAACGGAATTTTATATGAGTACGATTATGATGATAATGGTAAGGCAATAGTTATTAGGTCTTATTTTGAATCTGGAAAAATAAAATCTACTTACGAAGAGAAAGATTCTATCAAAATAAGCAAAGAATATAATGAGGATGGTTCCTTGTACAAACTGAACATTCGTAATTTTAAGAATAAGCTTCACGGAGAATATTTTACAACTTTCAAAGATAAAACCTACAAAGGCTATTACTTAAATGGCTATAAACATGGAGCTCTAATAGCCTATAACGAAAAAGGAAAGATAGAATCTATCAAAAACTTCGAATACGGAAGACTGATAGAAAAACCGACAAGAACCGAAAGACAAGCAACTTGCGGATGTCCTCAAGAATTTGATGTGATAAATGGGAGTTCTTTTTTTCCTGGGATGAAGGATGTGTTTAGCTATGCTGAGTTTAATTTATATTTCAAGGATTTGTTGGCGATTTCAGAATACGATTATCAGAGGTTGTACATTAGAAGATTTCAGAACAGCTACTCTAGAAGTAACGTGACCAAGTGGTATGGTTTTGATATGATAAACCAATCACCAAAAAAGGCTTTTAAATTAGTTCCTTACAAAGGAGTTGATTTATTAATTACACCTTGTGTAAAAACTGGCGAAACTGGATATAGAACTGTTAGCTTAAACACTACAAGAAAAATTGAAGCGTATAGTTACTATTTTAATACGGAGGAAGAGTTTAAAATGACTTCTGAAAACGTGTATAAGCTCTTGCTTAAAATTGCTAATCTTTATCCCGAAAAAATTATTAAATCCTTTTTTAATGACAAAGAAAGTTTAGATGAAATAGTAAGTTATCTGAACAAAAAAGGAATGAATATTCCGCAGGATACTGAATTAGATGGGCAAAGGCTACATTTTTCTAAGTATTTGATTGATAACAATAAAGAAGATGAATTTTACGATTTATTTTTTAAAAAAGAATTTAATCACGGATATTTAGATGTGTCGAAAAATAAAAAAGGATACGATAAGTTCAATCAATCGTTACGTAAATACTTTAGACCATCCACCAATATATTTAGCATTGCAGATTTGGAGAAAAAAATGCTAACTGCAGAGGGGAATTTAGAATTAGGGGGAGGAACTTATGGAATTAAGCATCCTTTGCTTTCTTATGGAGAAAAGGAAACTACTCTTTATTTTTCTTGTCAATCTGTTGAGGTGAGTAAACAAATAATTGTTAGGTCAGTTTCTGATATTTGTATCCAATCTGGTACAGAAATAAAAGGAACAAATCTTACTATAGAATCTGTGACTGGGATTCAATTTACTGCCAATAAACTGGTGATGACTTGCAAAGGAAAGGCAGAAGGAGTAAAGAACAGTATTGCTTACAAGCTAGAGATTGATGAAAAAGGAATGGCTGTGGTAATGAATACCCAACAGTTTAGCGAAAAGGAGCTAAATCGAATGAAAAGGACTAATAAAGGAAAGCTAGATGAAAGTGGGCGAGAGCTAAGTTTTATTGTAAAGGATTAATATTAATGGTGTTTAAATATACTACTAACCTCTTTTTAAAGTTTTATGATTAATTTCGTGAATCAAATTAAGTAATACTATGAAATTAAAACATCTATTATTTGCCTTATGTGTTTTGGCTTTTTCAACTAATTATGCTCAGTACGATCCTGATTATAACAATGATGATGAGGAAGATTTGTCTCTTCTCTCTTTTAAAGATAGGCTTTACACAGGAGGAAATTTCTGGGGATCATTTGGTACATTTACTAATCTAGAAATTTCTCCGTTATTAGGATATAGAGTTACTAATGACTACTCTGTAGGATTAGGAATTAAATATAATTACTTCAGATTTAATGGAGCACCTCCAGTTTCTTCAAGTATTTATGGAGGTAGTGCTTTTACTCGATATGTATTTTTCGAAAGGTTTGTAGCTCACGCAGAATTTGAGTTACTAAGTGTTCAGCAGAATTTTGGTGTTTCAAAATCTGATAGGGTTGTTGTTCCAATAGGATTAATAGGAGGTGGGTATTCCTCCAATGGATTTCAACTAATCTTACTGTACGATTTAATAGGTAACCCATACAATCCTTACATAGGAACCTTTGGTCCTAATTCAAGAGTTTACCTACGAGCAGGGTTTTTGATTAATCTTTAGACCAATTGATTTCCTTCTCCAGGAAATACCATTGATGGCTTGTATGTTTTTGCTTCTTCAAAATCCATATAACCATATCCAATAATAATTACTTGATCACCAACAGCTACTAATCTAGCAGATGGTCCATTCAAGCAAATTACACCAGATCCTCTTTCTCCTTTTATAACGTAAGTTTCAAGTCTTGCAGCATTCTGTAAGTTTACAATCTGCACTCTTTCTCCTTCAATAATGTTAGATGCTTCAAGCAATGCTTCATCAATTGTAATACTACCTATGTAGTTTAGTTCAGCTTGAGTAATTGATACTCTGTGTATTTTCGACTTAACGGCCTTAATCATCATATTATAAAATTGTTTTAAAAGTGTTTTTTAGTTTAAATTTATTTTTAGGTAACGAATTTAGGGTGTTTTTTTTAAAATACCATCATGTCTATACCTGTGTAATTGTGAGGTGAAATTAACATCAGTTCCTCTTTTATATCATCAGAAACTTCAAGCGTTTGTATAAAAGCATGAATTGTTTCTTCAGTCATTTTATCATTATTTCTTGTCAATTCCTTAAGCTTTTCATAAGGTTTTGGGTAAGATTCTCTTCTAAGTATAGTTTGAATTGCTTCAGCAACAACAGCCCAGTTATTTTCTAAATCGGCTTTTAATGCAGCAGAATTAAGAAGTAATTTACCCATTCCTTTCATCAATGATTTCATTGCGATAAGCGAATGTGCCATAGGAACTCCTACGTTTCTTAAAACTGTAGAATCAGTTAAATCTCTCTGTAAACGCGATATTGGTAATTTGATAGATAAATGCTCAAAAATAGCATTTGCCATACCTAAGTTTCCTTCGGCATTTTCAAAATCAATAGGATTTACTTTGTGAGGCATAGCCGAAGAACCAACTTCGTTTGCTACGATCTTTTGTTTAAAATAGTTCATTGCAATATATTGCCATATATCTCTACTAAAGTCAATTAGAATAGTATTTATCCTTTTTAAACAATCGAAAAGTGCAGCTAAATTATCGTAATGTTCAACTTGAGTTGTAAACTGAGAACGTTTAAGTCCAAGAGTTTTTTCTACAAAAGTATCTGCAAATGCCATCCAGTTAGTTTCTGGATATGCAATGTGGTGAGCGTTAAAGTTTCCTGTTGCTCCACCAAATTTTGCAGAGTAATCTATGTTTTTTAATTGCTTAAGCTGTGCTTGTAATCTTTCTACAAACACGTACATTTCTTTTCCTAAAATTGTAGGTGAAGCGGCTTGTCCGTGAGTTTTAGCTAGCATTGGTATTTCTCCCCAATTGCTAGATAAACCTTTAAGATGATCAATAATTTCTAGTAGAGTAGGAATATAAACTTCCTCCACCGAATTTTTCAACATCTTAGGAATTGCAGTATTATTTATATCTTGAGATGTAAGTCCAAAGTGAATAAACTCAGTAGCTTTTCCTAAATCTAATCCTTGAATTTTTTCTTTAATAAAGTATTCAACCGCTTTCACATCATGGTTAGTTACAGCCTCAATTTCTTTTACAGCTTGAGCATCTTCCAGAGAAAATTCTGAATAAATTTTTCTTAATTCAATAAAAATCTCTTCTCTGTTTATGTCTTCTAATAAAGGCATAGGAATCTGACAAAGCGATATAAAGTACTCAATTTCAACTTCTACTCTGTATTTAATGAGAGCATATTCCGAAAAATATTGGTCTAATTCAGCAATTTTGTTTCTGTATCTCCCATCAATTGGAGAAACGGCAGTTAATAAGGATAAATCCATGTGTATATGGTTGTTTTTTTACAAAATTAGCAAAACCAATCAATTGAAACAGTTCCCGACTTATTAATTTGTTAAATCTTATGAATACTTTTTTTAAAAAAGGTGTAAACCTTAGTTTTTTGATTATTTTTAGAAATCAATAGCAAATAATGAAATTCACTAAAAATCTAAGTTTAGGGTTCAAAAGTTACCTTGAATCCGTTCCATTTATCTTTACTAATGGAATATGGAAATACCTAATAGTTCCTTTGGTTCTATTCGGGATCATTTTTTATGTTGGAAATAGATTTGGTGCTACAGCAGATAGTTTGGAACAAGTTAGAGAAACAGGAAACTATAGTTGGGGTTGGTTAGGATTGAGTTGGGTGTTTTTGAAAACTCAATTTTTCAAACTACTTGAGTTTTTATTTTTAGATGCAACCAAATATTTGGTAATGATTTTTTTGTCTCCATTGTTGGCGATAATTTCTGAAAAAACAGAAGAAATACTTACTGGAAATAAATACAAGTTTAACCTTAAGAGACTAATTGTTGACGTAAAGCGAGGAATAGGAATTGCTATTAGAATGTTGATAGCTGAAGTACTTCTAGCTTTTGTTCTGTGGGAATGGATTGTTGCACCTCTATTTGGGGTGAATGAAATTATAGTTGATGTTGTTACCCTGTGTATTGGTTTCTACTTCTATGGTTTTGCATATGTAGATTATATAAATGAAAGACTTAGATTGACTATAAAAGAAAGCTGGAAATTTATGAAGAGACATGCTGGGCTTGCTTTTGCAATTGGCTCGGTTTATTCTTTGTTTTATAAGATCCCATCATTAATAAATACTGATAACACTTGGCTTAATACCTTGCTAGATAATTTTGGCGTGCTATTTGCACCTGTGTTGGCAATTGTAGCAGCTACTATCGCAATGCACAAGTTAGTAGACCTTAACAATTCTAAATTTGCAGAAAAAAAAGAAAATTCAGTAACCACAACCGAAATTTAAACGTACTTAAAACATGATAAAAAAAATACACCTAACTACTTTACTTGCAGTTCTATTTTTAACACTTGGGAGTTCATCTTTTGCTCAAGGAGGAGAACTTTCGATAGGACAAAAAGTAAAGATTAAAAAACAATTAAAAGAAGGAAGAAACTTGGTTTATGCTCAAGATTACAGATGTGCTTACACGATTTTTAAAAAGATACTTTCTATAGATAGCGAAAATGCTGAGGCAAATTTCAGGTCAGGTCAATGCTTGGCAGCTATGGGGAAACCAAAGCTTGGAAAAAAGTATTCGTTAAAAGCTTTGTCTATTGACTCAGCAGTAAATGACGAAGTTTATTTTGTTTTAGGTGAATCATACCACAGATTAGGAGAACTTGAAAATGCCAAAAAGTATTACAATGTTTTTAAATCAAAAACAAAATCTAAGACTTGGGAAGATTTTGAAGTTGATAGATTAATTGCACAGTGTGATTACGCTAAATTAATGATGGAGAATCCAGTTGATGTAACTATCACGAATATGGGGTCGTCAATTAATACGTTTAATCCAGAGTATTCAGCTTCTATTTCGGCAAATGGTAAAGTGTTGGTTTTTACATCAAGAAGAGCAGATACTAAAGGCGGACAAGTTGATGAGCAATCTGATAATTTATATTTCGAAGATATTTATATCTCCCTTTGGAACGATACAACTAAGGAATGGTCTAAATCTAAACCAGTAGAAGGTAGCATTAATACCGAAAGGCATGATGCAGTACTTTCAATTTCACCAGATGGAAGATCTATCTATGTGTACAAAAATGTATTAGGCGAGACCAAATCTGGAGATATTTATTCTGCAAGAGCAGGAAAAGAAAACAAATTTGGAACACCAAAACCAATAGACGAGGGAAGAAATGTTAATTCCAGTTACTTCGAAGGTTCAGCAAGTGTTACTGCAGATGAGCAAGTAATTTACTTTGTAAGTGATAGACCAGGAGGAAATGGGCAAGCAGATATTTACACAGCAAAAAGACAAGGGAAAAAATGGAGTAAGCCAGTTAATGTTGGTGATTCTATAAATTCTGATGGTGACGAAAAAGGAGTTTTTATTCATCCAAATGGACAAATTATGTTCTTTGTTTCTAACGGTCACAATAGTTTAGGTTCGTATGATGTTTTTGTATCAAGAAGAGTAGATGGTAATTGGACAAAAGCCGAAAATTTAGGTTATCCAATTAACACAGTAGGAGAGGAAAGAACATTTAGTATTACAGCAGATGGAACAACTGCCTATATTTCTGCGGAATATGATAACAGTAAAGGAGGTAGTGATATCTATGTGATAGATTTGACTAAACTAGAAATACTCAAAAAATAATTCTTACATTTAAAAAAATCATTTTATGAAAAAGGTTATATCAATATTGTTTATATCAGGATTAGTAGTTTTTTCATGTAAAAAAGAAAAAGCAGAGGAACCAACAACTCCAACCCCTACACCATTGGTAGTTTCTTTTGCAACTGATGTACAGCCAATTTTTACTGCAAGTTGTGGTACAGGAAATACTTGTCATGGAACTTCTAGTGCTGCAAATAATAAAGTTTACGAAACTCATACAGGAGCTGCAGCTGTTAGTGGAGCAAAAACAAAAGGAGCTATAAATCATTCTTCAGGTTTTGATGCAATGCCAAAAAATTCGTCTAAATTATCTTCAACTAATATCGAAATTATCGAAGCTTGGATTGACGGAGGAATGCTTAACGACTAATTATGAAAAATCTAATTTCACTCTTGTGTATTACTCTTTTTTTTTGTTCGTGTAACAAAGAGCCAGAAGAGGAAATTCAAGTTGAACCAACACCAACACCTACTTCATCAATTAGTTTTAATTCTGATGTTTTAACTATTTTTAATACCTATTGTAATGGAAGTTATTGCCATGGTGGTGGAGCAGACGGAAAATATTTTGATACTCATGCTAATGTAATTCTAGTCCCAAGCTCTACATTACTTGGAGCTATAAACCACACTACTGGTTATGAGTCAATGCCAAAATCACAACCAAAATTACGCCAAGGAGAAATTGATACCATTACAACATGGATTAATGAAGGAAGATTAGATAACTAAGCTTATGAATACTAAAATTAAATTAGCTTTCCTTTTTACAGCAATGTTTATTATAGCATTGGTAATTACTTCTTTTCAAGAAAAAGAAACCAAGGTTAAAGACTCTGAATATGTTCAAGAGGTTTTGGCTCAACTTGGCGATAAAGTACCTTTGAATTATATTTCTACTAATAAATTAGATTCTGTAAAGGTTAAGCAAGGTGAAAATTTAGTTCATTTTGGATTTACAGATCCTACAAACAAATCACTTTTCGAAAACAAGCAATCCAAACATTTTGTGTGTACAGATTGTCATAATACACAAAAAGAAGATCCAGATTTATCAATTAGCAATCCTGATACTAGATTAACTTATGTAGCTGAAAACAAAATGAAGTTCTTGCCAGGAACTACTTTGTTTGGAACTACAAATAAAAGCCATTGGTATAACGAAGATTACCTTAAAAAATATGGAGATTTAGTAGTCCCAGCAAGAGATACTTTGCAAAATGCAATCCAATTATGTGCAGTAGTTTGCTCACAAGGAAGAGCTTTGGATGAAACCGAAATGGAAGCTATGATGCATTATTTTACATCAATAAGTTACAAAGTTAGAGATTTAAAGTTAACCGAGGTTGAGAAACAATTTATTGGGAATGCACTAATAAAGGGTACTAACAATACCGAGGTGATCAAACTTATTAAATCTAAATACTTGGATTTTTCGCCAGCTACTTTCATGAAACCACAATCGGTTGAAAACAGAAGTTTTGGTAAAGAAGGAAATGCCCAAAAAGGAAAACAAATTTACGAGCTTAGTTGTCTTACTTGCCACAAAGAAGGTGGGGTAACGAACTATAAACTAAGTGATGAACAGTTAGCTTTTAAGCATTTAAAGTATTGGTCTAATACTCATAAGGTTTTCTCTGTGTATGATATTACAAGGAAAGGAACTTACTCCAAAAATGGATATAAGCCTTACATGCCTAATTACACCAAAGAAAGATTGAGCGATCAACAACTAGAAGATTTAATGAAATACATTAATGTGATGGCTGAAAAAGGGACTATTCAAAAGATTACTGGAACACCAAGCTTTTAAAAAACTATTATGAAAAAACTACTATTCTTAAGTCTACTCGTTTCTTTTTCAAGTTTTTCTCAAGAAGAAACAACCTATACCTATAATACATTTAATTCCACAAGGATTATTAATTCTCATTCGATAGAAATGTTGGAAAGGAAAACTATGGACATGAAAATAGGTCATAGGTTTGGAGATATTGCAGGAGCCAATGGAGGAATTCAAAGCTTGTTTGGGATAGATAATTCAGCAGATATATCTATTGGATTAGAAGCAGGATTAACCAATAACTTTAATATCGGAATCACAAGATACAAAGGAGCCGGACCATACAGACAATTGTATGAAGGATACGCAAAGTATAAGTTTTTGGCACAAAGTAATAAGATGCCAATTACTTTAGTGGGATTAGCAAAATACAATGTTACCTCAATGACAGCAAGTACCGATAGTAGTTCGGCTACTTCGTTTCCCGATTTTGTAAGTAGAACTTCAAGTTCTTATCAGCTTTTAATTGCTCGAAAATTTTCTGAAAGATTTTCAATGCAGTTAGTTCCAACATATGTTCACAGAAATTATGTAGGTTTTTATGATCAAAATGGAACGTTTGCAGTTGGAGCAGGAGCAAGACTTCAGCTTACTAAGCTAATAGGTGTTATTGGTGAATACCATTATGTGTTTTTTGAAGATGGAGTTCAGGCTAAGTTAAATACATTTAACCCTATAGCTTTAGGGGTTGTATTTGATACAGGAGGACATGTTTTTCAATTAAATTTTGCTAACTCCACTGGTTTTGGAGAAGCTCAATATTTACCTTCTACCTATTCCGATTTTACAAAAGGAGAATTTAGATTTGGATTCTCTATTTCTAGGGTTTTTAAACTGTAAGAATTGGAAGCCAATAACTCTTGGTTTGTAATTATTAACCCTTATTCTGGGAATAAAGCTTTTAAAAGAAAAAAGCAACTTATTCTTGATGGGTTAAAACAACTTAATTCTGATTATTCTATCCACTATACCGAGTATTCAAAACATGAAACTTTACTAGTTGAACAAGGTATTGAGCAAGGTTATAGAAAGTTTATTTCTGTTGGTGGTGATGGTACTTTACATCATGTTGTTAATGGAGTAATGATTCATGGAAATAGTTGCTTAAAAGACATTAAAATAGGAGTAATTCCTGTCGGAACAGGAAATGATTGGGCAAAGAACTATTCTATACCAAAGAAATTTTCAGAATCAATCCAGATCCTTAATGCTGAGTATGCAGTTCAACAAGATATTGGACAAATAATTCATGAGGATAAACACTATTATTTTAATAATCTGGCTGGACTTGGTTTTGATGGGTTTATTGTAAAGCAAATTTCGTCTTTTAAGAAATTTGGAAAGCTAGCTTATTTTTTAGCTTCTATCAAAGGTTTACTCTTATTCAAGAGACCAGTAATAACTTATAGTTGGGGTGATAATACTGTTACTTCAGAAAGCTATATTGTTGCTATAGGTATTTGCGAATATTGTGGAGGAGGAATGAAATTAACTCACGAATCTAATCCCGAAGACGGTTTGTTTGATGTTACCGTAGTTAAAGATATTTCGAAACTAGGATTCATCTGGAACATCCGAAAAATGTTTAACGGAAAACTACATAAACATCCAAAAGTAGAAATCTTCAAAACAAATCATATTTCTATTTCATCTCGAGGAGTTGTTTCTCCTCTAATTCAGGCAGATGGTGAATTAATAGGAGAAGGTAATTTGGAAGTTGAACTCATTCCAAAAGCAGTTAGTTTTATCGTGCCAAATGAATAAAATAGCCCTCACTTTTATTATATTAAATATATGAATAAAATAATTTTACTTTTCCTATTATCTACTTTCTTCGGGTGTCAAAATGAAACAATAAATTCAGTATACAATAATATCGAATTTTGGGAGAATTTGAGGCTGGATACTGAATCTGACAATGTTGAATTAAATATAGTTAATGATTTAGATAATAAAAGATTAACCATTAGATTTATTAATTCAAAATTTAAATTCGAAGATATTGAGCCGTATAAATTTTATGCTGACTCGTTAATTAATTATATCTACGAAACAGAAAAATTCGACTCTTCATATTCATATTATCATATCGAATTTATAAATGGAGACACTTCAAATGAAATAGAATACCCTTTAAATGAGGTTTATGCGTCATTTGGTTTGAATAGAATTAAGGATGGAAAATTTAAAGAAGCGATTGATTTTTTTAATAAAGCAATTGCTAATAATCCAGACAAAGCATCATTTTACTTCAATAAAGCCCATTGTTTATTTGAGATAGAAAAACATAAAGAATCTTTAATAGCCATAAAAAAATACAAAAAACTTGATGGTGATGAAAAACGGGTGTTAATTTTGTCTGCAAGAAATTATAAGGCTTTAGGAGATAAAATTATGAATGTTTTCTATATCAATAAATTAAAGAATCGGTTTCCTGAATATATCTTAAAGGAGATAGACACTTTACAATAATTTAAATGTCAATCCTGTTAACTATTTCTTAATAACTCCATTCAAAATTTCGGTCTAAAATGTCTATTTTTATAGACTAAATTCTACCCAAGCTATGTACTTAATTTTTGATACCGAAACCACTGGTTTACCCAAAAACTGGAACGCACCCATCACGGATAGTGACAACTGGCCAAGGTGTATTCAGTTGGCTTGGCAAATCCATGATGAGTTAGGTGAATTAATTGAGGTTAAGAATTTTATCATCAAACCTGAAGGGTTTGATATTCCATTTAATGCATCAAAAATTCACGGAATAAGTACCGAAAGAGCATTAAAAACTGGGCAGGATTTAAAGTTTGTATTAAACGAGTTTAATGAATCACTAAAAAAGACAAAATTCGTCATTGGGCACAATGTGAATTTTGATTTAAATATTGTAGGAGCTGAATTCCATAGAGCTGGAATAGAATCGCCAATGATGGAGATGAATAAGCTCGATTCTTGTTCAGAAAAAACAGCTACACTTTGTCAAATTCCTGGAGGAAGAGGAGGAAAGTTTAAATTACCAAAGCTACAGGAGTTACACTTGTTTTTGTTTAACGAGGAATTTGCAGAAGCTCACAATGCCTCTGCTGATGTGGAAGCAACTACCAGATGTTTTCTAGAGTTAATTAGAAAAAAGGTTTACTCTATCCAAGAGTTAGAGCAAGAACAAGGCTATTTCGAAAAATTTCAAGAAAAAAATCCTGAGTTAATAAAGCTCTTGGGATTAAACATAAAACCCTATGGAGAAGAAGATTTAATTGAGGAAAAAGTAGAAAAAGATTCTGGAAAAGAATCAACTGAAACTTTGAGTAAATCAGAACTGTCTCAATTGAATTTCTCTCACTTACACAATCACTCTCAGTTTAGTATTCTGCAATCTACTTCGGATATCAATTCGCTAGTAAAAGCTGCAGCAGCCAATAATATGAGCGGAATTGCCCTTACCGACACGGGTAATATGATGGGAGCTTTTCACTTTGTGAAAGCAGTAAATAACCACAACAAAGGAGTTAGAGAAAGAAACGAAGAGCAGGAATTAAAATCAGAATTAGAAAAAGAGCTAAAACCAATTGTTGGGTGTGAGTTTTTTGTGTGTAACGACCACAAAGACAAATCGCATAAAGACAATGGCGCATTTGTAGTTATACTCGCAAAGAATAAAAACGGATACCACAACTTGGCAAAACTGAGTTCAAAATCTAACATTGATGGATTTTACTACGTACCAAGGATCGATAAAAAACTGATTGAGGAATTTAAAGAAGATTTAATTATTCTGTCGGGTGGAGTTCGAGGAGAATTAGCCAATCTAATTCTTAATGTTGGTGAAAAACAAGCCGAAGAATCACTTATTTGGTGGAAAGAACAATTTGGAGACGATTTTTATATCGAATTAGTTCGACACGGAGAAGAGGAAGAAAATCACGCCAATGCGATTTTAATTGAGCTAGCTAAAAAGCATCAAGTAAAATTAGTTGCAGCAAACAATACGTTTTACATTGCTCAAGATCAAGCAGAAGCCCATGATGTTTTGTTATGTATTAGAGATGGAGAAAAGAAATCTACTCCAATAGGAAGAGGAAGAGAATTCCGATATGGAATGCCAAATGATGAGTTTTATTTTAAATCTCAGCCACAAATGGTGGAACTCTTTAAAGATGTTCCTCAAGCCATTGCAAGCACACAAGAAATTGTAGATAAAGTAGAAGCATACATTTTGGAAAGAGATGTACTGCTTCCAAAATTTGATATTCCTGAAGAATTTAAAGATCCTGAGGATGAATTAGACAAAGGAACAAGAGGAGAAAATAACTACTTAAGAGATTTAACTTACAAAGGTGCGCACTTAAGATACGGAGAAGAACTGACCGAAGAGCAAACAGAGCGTATTGATTTTGAGTTGAGTGTAATCGCCAATACTGGGTATCCAGGTTATTTTTTGATTGTACAAGATTTTATACAAGCAGCTCGTGACATGGATGTTTCGGTAGGACCAGGAAGGGGTTCTGCGGCAGGTTCGGTTGTAGCTTATTGCTTAAAAATCACCAATATTGATCCATTAAAGTACAACCTACTTTTTGAGAGATTTTTGAATCCTGACAGGGTTTCCATGCCTGATATTGATATAGATTTTGATGACGAAGGAAGAGGACGTGTAATTGATTGGGTAATCGATAAATACGGTTCTCAGCAAGTTGCACAAATTATCACTTACGGAACAATGGCTGCAAAGTCATCTATTCGTGATACTTCTCGAGCTTTGGATTTACCATTGATGGAAGCAGGAAGATTGGCCAATTTGATTCCAAACACCAAATTGAGTAAGATTTTTGGGATGGAAGAAAAGGCTCTTGCCAAGAAATTGGGAAGAAAAGAAGACATGGATATGGCAATGGAATTAAAAGCCATTGCAAAAGGAGATACGCTTGAAGCCGAAGTAATTAACCAAGCAATTGTACTAGAAGGTTCTGTTAGAAATACTGGAACGCACGCCTGTGGAGTAATTATTACACCTGGCGACATTACCAATTACGTTCCTGTGGCAACTGCCAAGGATTCGGATATGTACGTAACCCAATTTGATAACTCTGTTGTTGAAGATGCTGGGTTATTGAAAATGGATTTTCTGGGATTAAAAACCTTGACTTTGATTAAGGATACGGTAAAAATTGTGAAAGCAATTCATAACGTAGATTTAGATCCAGAAGCCTTTGATTTAGAAGACGAAAAAACTTACGAGTTATTCCAAAAAGGAGAAACTGTAGGAGTGTTTCAATATGAATCTGCAGGAATGCAGAAATATTTGAAAGACTTGAAGCCAACAGTTTTTGATGATTTAATTGCAATGAATGCACTGTATCGTCCGGGTCCATTGGAATACATCCCAAGTTTTGTAAAAAGAAAAAATGGGGAAGAGGAGATTGTTTATGACATTGCAGCAAGTGAAGAATACTTAGCCGAAACTTACGGAATTACAGTTTATCAAGAGCAAGTGATGTTGCTGTCGCAAAAGTTGGCAAACTTTACCAAAGGTGAAGCAGATGTTTTGCGTAAGGCAATGGGTAAAAAGATATTTGCTCTGCTAGAAAAACTGAAACCTAAGTTTATCGAAGGTGGAAAATCTAACGGGCATGACGAAGATGCATTAAATAAAATTTGGAAGGATTGGGAAGCATTTGCAGCCTATGCCTTCAACAAATCTCACTCTACGTGTTATGCTTGGGTAGCTTTCCAAACAGCTTACCTTAAAGCGCACTATCCAGCCGAATACATGGCTTCGGTACTGTCCAATAACATGAACGACATTAAATCGGTTACCTTCTTTATGGAAGAATGTAAGCGAATGGGAATAGAGGTTTTGGGTCCAGATGTGAATGAATCATATTTCAAATTTGCTGTAAACGAAAGTGGAGCAATCCGTTTTGGAATGGGAGCAATAAAAGGAGTAGGAGAGGGAGCTGTGGAATCCATTATTAATACCAGAAAAGAAGAAGGGAAGTTTAGTTCTATTTTTGATTTAACCTCTAAAATAGATTTAAGAGCAGCCAACAAAAGAACCCTAGAAAGTCTTGCAATTGCAGGAGGATTCGATTCTTTTGAGGGAGGAGTGCACAGGGCACAATACGTAACGCCAGATGTACAAGGAAGAACAACTGTAGAAACTGCAATTAAATACGGGAATGCTATTTCTGAAGGGAAAAACTCTAACCAAGGAAGTTTATTTGATACGGGAGATGGCGAAGTAAATATTCCCGAACCAATTATCGCACTTTGCGAGGAATGGGGAAGTATTGAAGCGCTTAACAGGGAAAAAGAATTGGTAGGAATTTTTATTTCTGGGCATCCATTGGATGATTTTAAATTTGAAATAGATAATTTCTGTGGAAGTAAAGTAGACATGCTTAACCAAATGCACAGCCATGTTGGGAAGGAGATTTCGCTTGGTTGTATCATTAATAATGTAGAACACAGAGTTGCCAAAAACGGAAATCCATTTGGGACTTTTGAAATAGAAGATTATGATGGATCATTCAAGCAGTTTTTATTTAAAGAAGATTACTTAAAGTTTAAGCACTTTTTGGTGAATGGAAACTTTGTGTATGTAAGAGGAAGGATTGATAAAAAGAGATGGGGAGATATGGAACCTATGTTTGTTATTAATTCCATTGAGTTACTATCAGAAATAAGAGATAAGCAGAGTAAATCATTAACTCTTACATTGCCAATACGAGTATTGAACAATGAGTTTATAGATAATCTTCACGGATTACTTGAGCCAGGCGAAGAGGAAGAAAAAGGAAACTGTAAACTGAAAGTGATTGTTACGGATGAAAAAAAAACTGCAGTAAATCTCTTCTCAAGAAAGATGAAAATTAAGATTACTAACGAGATGCTTTCTACCATTGATGAAATGGATGGAGTGAGTTATAAATTGAATTAATTTACTGTTAGTCAGAGTTTTTACTATCTTCATAATCAAATTAAAAAATGAATAATAAAAAATATTTAATACTTATTACCATTTTAGTCTTGTCTTCTATAGTTTCATTATCTCAAGGTAAAGTGAATGTGAAGAAACAATTTACTGAGTTAGATTATGAAAAGAAGGAATCTGCTAATGGTGAAATAGTAGAGTTTAACGGTAATTTATTTTCTATATCTACAATTGGTAGAGGAAAGAAAGCGCAGATAATTTTGAGTAAGCATGATATGTTTATGAAGAAACTTAAAAGTGCAAATTTGTCTGAAGACGGAGTTTTTAATTCCGTAGAAAAGATGATGATTATTGAAGACAAATTAATGTTGGTAGGAAAACTTTCTGAGAGCAAAAGCAGTCATACTTATTTTTTAAAAGAAGTAGACGCTTCTTCTTTAAAGGCAATTGGAGCAGAGAAATTTTTATCCAAGTCTACTGCAAAAGTACCAACTGTAGACGTTTTAACGTTTTTGTATGAAAATGGAAGATTACTCATGGTCAAAGATTTATTTGACAATAAGAAGCTGGGAACAGCTGATATAGCTATAACTATGTTTGACAAGAACATTGAAAAACAGTGGAGTGTAAATTACCAGTATGATGCTAAGAATCTTATTTCAAGGAACGAGAATTTTGTAATGAATTCAAGTGGAGATGTTTTTTATTCTCATACCAAATACGATAGAAAAGCTAATGTCTATTATTCCATACTAAAAGGAATTACTGAAAACGGGAAGGAAGAAATTGAAAAGGAACTTCTTTTTGAAGATGAAGCCTATTTTGAAAATTACACTATCGGAATGAGTAATAATGAGCTAGTTGTTGCAGGATTCTTAAAGTACTTTCCTAAAGGACAAAGGATACAGAAATTCTTTGTTCAGAGATACAAAGAATCATCTCTTACTATTAAGTATCAGTCAATTGAGGAAATACCTTTCACAGAAACATTAAAATATTTAACGACTAAAATAGCTGCAAAAACTAAAGAAAAGCAAAGTAAGGGTAAAGTAATTATTGTAGATGAAGATTTATTATTTACTGAAATTATTGCTAGAGACAATGGAGAAATTATCTTAGTTGCAGAATCACAAAAGAAATCTACTAACGTTTATAAAGATAATAATGACAGAACGATAACTGAATACAATCTTGAAGCAGGAAATATTTATGCGATAAGTATATCTGGAGATAGTAAGTTAAACTGGGCAACAAAAATCCCTAAAAGGTTTGCAGGGCAAATTTCTAAAATGCATTACTTGGGACGTTCTGGTTTAAAAGTGACGAACTTTATTGTGATGGAGGGGAAAGATGGTTTGTATTTTGTCTTTAATGATCACATTGATAATCACGCTAAGGACAATGATGGAACTAACATGTTAAAACCAAAGTTCACTAAAAAGAGAGTCGTTTCTGTTTATAAAATAGATAGCGAAGGAAATATGACAAGAGAGATATTAGCTACTAGCAATGATATTAAAATGTCAATGGATGCAAGTAAATCTGGTCAAGTTTCTGGAGGAAAAGCAGTGTTGTTTTTTGGTGAAGTCAATCAAGAAAAGAAAGCCTTGGTTTTAGACTTTTAATTAGGATAAAATTCATTTTGTAAGAAATAAATAAATTAAACGACTTATATTTGTGTCAAGATGACATAAAAAAGAGTTTGGTACTTTTATTGAAGTATAACTCACAGAATAAATAACTTAATAAAACACATATAAAATGGCATTAGAATTAACAGCAGCAAACTTTGAAGAAACAATTAACTCAGGAAAACCAGTATTGGTTGATTTTTGGGCAGCATGGTGTGGACCATGTAGAATGGTAGGACCATTAGTAGACGAATTATCAGGAGAATATGCAGAAACTGCATTAGTTGGTAAAGTAGACGTAGATTCAAACCAAGACATAGCTGCTAAATACGGAGTAAGAAACATTCCAACAATCTTGTTCTTTAAGAACGGAGAAGTAGTTGATAAATCAGTTGGAGCTGTACCAAAAGCTCAATTAGCTGAAAAATTAGACGCTCTAGTTTAGTAGATAAAAAACTTTAAGAAATGAAAAAGGGAAGCCAATTGGCTTCCCTTTTTTTTTGTTCAATTAAACTATTTAATTTAAAATGCGATACTCACTCGGACTCTTTCCTGTTTTGTTTTTAAATAATTTACTAAAATGTTGGGGGTAATTAAATCCCAATCCAAAAGCTACTTCACTAATAGAAGAAGACGAATTGAGTAAAATAGTTTTAGCTTTTTCGATAATGAAAGAATGAATATGATCTTTTGCACTTCGGTTAGTTTCAATCTTTAATAAGTCACTTAAGTAAGAACCTGATAAGTTTAAAGCTTCTCCACATTGAGTTAACGAAGGAATCCCTTTTTCCGTCAATTCATCTGAAGAGAAATAAGTAGTCAAGAATTTTTCAAATTCGCCTACAATATCTTTATTTACGTTAGTTCGAGTATAAAACTGCCTGTCATAATAGCGTTTGCTATATTTAAGAATGGTTTCAATGTTATGGATAATCAGGTCTTGAGAATGTTTATCAATGTTTTGATTCATTTCAATTTCTATGTTATCCACCATTTCCTTTAAGAATTGTTTTTCTTTTTCTGATACATGAAGAGCCTCATTGGCTTCATAATTTAAGAAAGAAAAATCTTTTATCGTTTCATCCAAGGATGATTTTCTTATTAAATCAGGATGAAAGAGTATGTTCCATCCAGAGTCATCTATTTCTTCTATAGGGTCTTCAAAAGATGCTACTTGGTTTGGTGCCATAAATACGAGAGTTCCCTCTTCAAAATCATAGCTATTTTTACCATATTTGAAAGATGTTCCTATTGTTTTACCTTTCATTGAGAGTAAGTATAAATCACTAGTCATTTTAACAGAACTGAAATCGAAGTCATTTTTTGGCCATTGCCTAATAATCGTAATTAATGGATGAGCCGGTTTGCCCAATCCAAAAATCTGGTTAACCTCAGAAATGCTTTTTATATGAAAAAAATCAGCCATTATTATATTTTTATACTAAAGTTTCGCAAAGGTAACCTTCAGCAATTACTATTTTTTTAATTCTATTTTCTTCCACACTTGATCCTTCAACCCTAAGAATGTAGTCGCAA
Organism: Flavobacteriales bacterium; assembly: GCA_018609055.1. Lineage (GTDB taxonomy): Bacteria > Bacteroidota > Bacteroidia > Flavobacteriales_D > CAJJDF01 > CAJJDF01. Next base: position 287,953 of record JABAYJ010000006.1, on the reverse strand, counting down.
TCTTTGAGGTCAAAATTAACTTGTAATTCGGGAAAATGGAATCGAATTTTCGCCACCACTTTACTTGCATATTTTTTATATCTCACATTTGTTTTGAATATCTCTATCATAACTATTGATTAGTTAACCCTTTGAAATTAATTAATTAACTTCCTTTTTTTTAATTTCGTTACCTGCGATATAAGCAAGGATAATCGTTAACAATCCTCTTGAGCTATCAATAAATAATCCATCAGTTCTTCCCAATTGTAAAAAAACAATAACTCCAATCAATGTAAGAAAAACGCCTATAACTATTCCCAAAGTTGCACCCGAATAATTCCCTTTTAATGTCCAGATAATACTCAAAACCATCAAGGCAGTTAGCAGAAGTAAATATAGTCCCAATGCTATTCCCAGAAAGTCTAATTCACTAGAATAGGTAATTCCAAATCCAGTTTCTAAGGTGGTTGGAAAATCTAACAATAATGATCCACCCAATAATAGTTCAACAACTGCTTGAAATGCTAATATTACAATAAATATTTTCCCTCCGGTTTTTAAATTTTTCATCTCTCTTTTTTCATTAAATTAATACTTAACCCCAGTTAAAGTTTCAGATAAATCCCAAAGCTCTTTGGCGATTTTTTCATTGTGAGAATCTTCTGTAGATTTTACAAGAATAGGATTTCCTCTCAACTCCATCATTCTTGCTGGACCATAATAATCACCTGTTTTCACATTCTCATCAGTTGCTGCACGCAGAGTTGGTAGAGTTCCCATTTCTGGAGTTTGTGCAATTATATTACCCAAGAAACTTGCTAGGCCAGAATGTCTGTCTAATTCTGTTTTTGTCCATCCAGGGTGAGAGCAAGAAATAATAGGAGCATTGGAATCGTTCTTTAATTTTCTTTCTAATTCATAGGCAAAGTAAAGATTAGCTAGTTTACTATCACCATAAGCCTTTCCTGTTTTGTATTTTCTATTTTCCCAATTAATATCTTTTAAATCAATATCTCCCTGTCTATGAGCTACACTTGAAGTTACTACTAATCTAGAGTTATTTGTAGTTTTTAATATTGGCATTAAATGTCCAGTTAAAGCAAAATGACCAAAGTGGTTTGTTCCCATTTGTAATTCAAATCCATCCTCTGTTTTAGAGTAAGGACTCATCATAACACCAGCATTATTAATTAAAATATCTAGTTGGTTATTATTAGCAATGAATTCGTCTGCAAATGATTTAATAGATTTTAGACTACTTAAATCTAAGTTTCTTATTTCAATTTTGGCATTAGGAAATTCACTTATTATTTCGTTTGCTACTGTTTTTGCTTTTTCAACATTTCTAACAGCCATAATAACCTTTGCTTCTTTTTGAACCAATACTTTTGTAGCCTGTTTTCCTAGTCCACTTGAAGCTCCAGTAATTATTATTGTTTTATTTTTTTGATTAGGAATATCTTCGTTATTCCATTTTGAATTTGACATAGTGTTGTATTATTAATTTACAACACAAATGTAGTTTAGAGTTCTAATCAAAGCATAAACCTATCACAGAAGAATGAATACATTTCGAGGATAATAAAAAATGAAAAAAGGTGAAGCTAATTTGGCTTCATCTTTTTTTGTGATTATACTTTTTTCATTGTCATTCCTGCGAAGGCAGGAATCTATTGACGAGAATCAGTCTGATGTAATAAGATTCCTGCCTTCGCAGGAATGACACTATAGAGTGTTAGAAGATAGAAATGATTATTAAGCTAAACTGATGAAATCGTTATTTCCTAGCGAATTTTACTCCAAGCACAACCAAATTAACCATAAAGGTTAAGTGAAATAGAAAACCAGAAATCATGATAATATATTTCAATTCTTCTACTCCCAACCATAGAATATAAATCCCTGTAAAAGTGACTAAAAGTGAAATAAAAGGCTCAAAAACAAGAAAACTCTTAATTTTTGATGGAATTTTGGAGCAAAAAAGCAGAAAACTGATTATTAACTGTAATATTCCTAAAGCAAATAAATGATCGTGTAAAAAGGTCAAAAGGCTTTTTTCTGTTTTTTCAAATTTCATTACTTCTGCATCCACATCAGCTTCGTTTCCAAGGTAATTTTCCTGGAGACTTGTTGGATTAGCTTCGGTAGTTAAATATAAATAACGCAATCCAAAACCATAGCCCAACGAAATGGTAAGTATAAATAGAAAAAGAATCCTCCTTAAGGGAGATACTAACTCTTCGATATAAAAAGGAGGATTCTTCATCTTCTATTTAACTTTCTGTATGGTGATTAATGATTGTTTTATTCCTTTGGTAATGGCATTACAAGACATGGTAGCTCCGGATATTCCATTAATATCTCTACTAATGTTACTTACGTCTTTTATAGTTTTTCCTTCAAACTGTCTTAGCCATCTTGGGCTTACAATTTCTCCACCATGATCTTCTCGGTAAATTAATACACTTACTTTATTTATAGATTTATCTGGATTAAATAATACCATAAAATCAAACTTATCGAATCTGCCAACTGCTGAGGTAGTCTCTACAAAACCTAATCTTTCATTAGTTGCTTTGTTTGAAAGCTCATGCCATTTTTCATCTTTATTTTTGATAGGAATAGATAAAGCATTCTTCTCTATAACAATCTCTTTAAAGGTTTTGGCTAATATTTTATTCGACTTGCTCTCTACTTTGTCAGTATTTGTCATGGACAATAAACAAAAGCAGAAGAGTATGTAAATGAATTTTTTCATAGTTTGTTTTGCAGTTTATTAGAACCAAACACCAACACCAAAGTTTACTTGGTTATTTATTGATGAACCAAGTTTAGCATTTCTAAATTGTTGAAAATCTGCTTTTAAAGCAACCCCTTTATCTAAGTGGAAAGTTAATCCAGTAGTGAAATCTGTTCGGTTATAACTGTCGTTTTTAGTTAATTCAGAAGCTACTTTGTGATGCGTGTTGTAGTTTTCATATCTAAAGAAAGCCACTAATCTCTTTTCAAATTTCTTAGGAAAAACTCTAAGTAAATCATATCCAGCTTCTACATAATATCCTTGGATTGCTGAAGCTACATCATTTCCAAACATGTTGTTATATTGAGTAGAGTTGGCAATATTTCCAAACACATATTGAGCTCTAGCTTCAAATCCATTCTTTTTATACCTTGCGTCTGCTAAAAACATGCTCATTCCAACTACGGATGAATCAGCAGAGGCTACATTGTAATTTTCTATTTCTCCAACATTGTCATAAAGGGTAGATTGTGTTTTTCCGAAGTAACCAGAAAAGCCAATTTTAAGATTGTTTAATCCAAAATATTCTAATCTAAATGTTCCATTAGGATGAGAGAAAGTTGTTTGAGCACCTTTTTGTCTCCCACTTCTTAATCCGTTTTTACCAGAAAGTGCAGCTTCATTATCATAACTAGAAAGTCCATTAACTATATAAGCTTGGTATCTCAATCCAACCTCAGGAATTGTTCCTGAAAATCCAGCTCCAATTTCTCTCCAAGTTGTGGGGATAATATATTTATCCAAGTTTGGTCTTTCTACACCATTAAATGTAACCGGCTCATGGTATTCATTTACTATTCCCATAGGAATTAACATCAGTCCAGCTCTAAAATGTATGTAATCATTCAATCTATAATCGATAAAAGCTTGTTCTATATAAACTTCCTTAATGTGTTCAATTTCTAATTCAGTTACAAAGCTTAATCGATCATTAAATTTATATCCAGTTAAAAAAACCATTCTATGTACATCAAAACTCCCATTTCTTTTATCTCCGTTTGATGTCCTCAAAGGATTATTAAAATCAATTTCTCCATATCCACCAAGAGTTATTCTTGAGTCACTTAGTATAAGTCTGTCTGCAGAATTTACCATAGTATCTCCCAATCCAATTTGAGAATAAGAATAAGTAGTTAAAGAGAATAATAATGTAAATAGTAAGCTAGTTTTTGTCATTTATTTTGGTTTTGTTATTTGTTTTGATTCTTAATAGAGGTCAAATGTAGCTCTTTATTTTTATTAATTCTAAATAAGCTTAATGATTTTTATCATATTTTTTTAAAGTTTTGATTTACATTAAGAATCAATAAATAAAACTGTATTTTAGCTATAAGAATTAAATGATTTGAAACTTACTAAAGACTCCATAGCGCAATTCGGAAACATTGAGTTACTTGCTAAGCAAGTAGTTGAAGGGTTTATAACAGGTTTGCATAAATCTCCATTCCATGGGTTTTCTGTAGAGTTTGCCGAACACAGATTGTACAACAAAGGAGAATCTACTAAGCATATAGACTGGAAATTATTTGCCCGAACAGATAAACTATTTGTTAAGCGATACGAAGAGGAAACTAATCTTAGGTGTCAGTTTATGGTTGATGTTTCATCTTCCATGCATTTCCCTAAAGATTCTGATCAATTAAATAAACAAGAGTTTTCTGCAATTGCAGTTGCCAGTTTAATTGAATTACTAAAGAAGCAAAGAGATGCAGTAGGTTTATCTTTATTTACCAAAGGATTTAAATTAGAAACACCTGCTAAAACGAATCAAGCACACCAAAGATATATTTATTCTGAGTTGGAGAAACTAATGGATAAAGAAAATCAATTGGATGGAGAACGGACTCATATTGTAGATGCTATTCACCATTTTGCCGAAAAAATTCATAAGCGTTCGTTAGTGTTTATTTTTAGCGACATGTTTGATGGAGACTTCTTTAAAAATGATGAGGCTTTTAGAGCGCTTCAGCATTTAAAACACAAGAAACATGAAGTAGTGTTGTTTCATGTTTTTGATAAATCAAAAGAACTTGATTTAGAGTTTGAGAATAGACCTTATGTTTTTGTAGATATGGAAACAGGGGAGGAGATGAAGCTGAATCCAAGTCAGGTAAGAGAAAAATATACTGAGGAGGTTCTTAATTATCAAAGCAAATTGAAATTAAAATGTGGTCAATATCAAATTGATTACGTGCCAACTGATATAAATCAAGGAATTCATCCAGTTTTACAACAATATTTAATCAAGAGGTCTAAAATTATATAAGTAATTAATCAACTAAAGACCATGAAACAAGAATTAGAAGAGGCTTTTGGGTTTATGTTCGAAAAAGAACTTTTGGAAGAAATTGAATCTGTTGGAGTTTTAAGAAAATATAAACAAGGCGATATTCTTATTGATTATAACGAAACCTTACAACAAATTCCTTTATTAATTGATGGTGCAGTAAAAATAATGCGTCAGGATGAAAAAGGAGATGAACTGGCTTTGTATTATTTAGAACGAGGAGATACGTGCTCCATGACTTTGAATTGCTGCTTGGGAAGCAAGAAAAGTGAAATAAGTGCAGTTGCCGAAACTGATGTGATTTTTATTAGTATTCCTGTTCAAAAAATGCAAGATTGGATGCAAAAGTACCAAACTTGGATGGCTTTTGTGTTCGAAAGTTACAACAGCCGTTTCAATGAATTATTAGAATCTATTGATAATTTGGCGTTTAATAAAATGCACGAGAGGCTTCATAAATATTTGGAAGATAAAGCATTGGTAATGAAATCAACAAGCCTTAATTTATCTCATCAAGACATTGCAAACGATATGCATACATCCAGAGTAGTAGTTTCGCGATTGCTAAAAAGCCTGGAAAACGAAGGACTAATAAAACTGGGCAGAAACAAAATAGAAGTATTGGATTTTGATGCTTAATCACAAAATTTGAAGTGTAACATACGTTACCAACTATCCTCTTTTATTTCAGTTAATTTGTAGGTAATCAAACCCCAAAAAATAAATGGATTTAGTCATGCTTATTGGTTTTACTGGAGCTTTGTTTATTGGTGTTATCCTTGGATTAATTGGCGGAGGCGGTTCAATTCTTACGGTACCAATATTTGTATATATTTTAGGAATTAATCCGATAATTGCAACAGCTTATTCTTTATTTGTAGTTGGCTCTGCGGCCTTGGTTGGAGCGGTTCGTAATGCACAAAAAGGAATGGTCGATTTTAAAACAGGAATCATCTTTGCTATTCCTGCTTTTATTACCGTATATCTCACCAGAAAATTTGTGGTTCCAGCCATTCCTCAAGAGTTATTTTCTGTAGGAGATTTTATGGTAACTAAGGATATTGGAATCATGATTTTCTTTGCTTTGATAATGATTTTGGCTTCATTTTCAATGATTAAAGGTAGAAAAGAAAGTAATGAACAAGAGGTTCAATATAATTATCCGTTAATAATAATAGAAGGATTGGTAGTTGGTTTTTTGACAGGAATAGTGGGAGCAGGAGGAGGTTTTTTAATAATACCAGCTTTAGTTTTATTGGCGAAATTACCAATGAAAAAAGCAGTTGCAACTTCGCTTATGATTATTGCAATAAAGTCATTAATAGGATTTTTGGGTGATGTACAAAATATAGAAATAGATTGGACTTTTTTATTAGGGTTTACCGCAATATCTGTAATTGGAATATTTATTGGGTTATACTTGAATAAATTTATTGATGGAAAAAAACTCAAAAAAGGTTTTGGTTGGTTTGTATTAATAATGGGAATTTATATCGTTTTAAAAGAAATATTTTTAACAAAATAGAATTATATTTATAAAAATTAGAAGAATGAAAGTAGAACAAATATATACAGGGTGTCTAGCTCAAGGAGCATATTATATTGAGAGTGATGGTGAAGTGGCTATAATTGATCCTTTAAGAGAAGTTAAGTCATATATAGATAGAGCAGATAAAGATGGAGCAAAAATTAAATATATTTTTGAAACTCATTTCCATGCAGATTTTGTTTCTGGTCACGTAACGTTATCAGAAAAATCTGGTGCACCTATTGTTTTTGGGCCCAATGGAGAAACAGAATTTGACTCAATCATAGCAAAAGATAATCAAGAGTTTAAATTAGGAAAAGTTACAATAAAAGTATTACATACTCCTGGTCATACCATGGAGAGCACAAGTTATTTGTTGTTGGACGAAAACGGAAAAGAACATTCATTGTTTAGTGGAGACACACTGTTTTTAGGTGATGTGGGTAGGCCAGATTTAGCTCAAAAAGCTGCTGATATGACAATGGAAGATTTAGCTGGCATATTATACGATAGTTTGAGAAATAAAATAATGACATTGCCAGATGATACTGTTGTGTATCCAGGACATGGTGCAGGGAGCGCATGTGGAAAAAACATGAGTAAAGAAACTGTGGGGAGTATAGGTGAGCAAAAAGAAATAAATTATGCCTTACGTGCAGACATGACGAAAGAAGAGTTTGTTAAAGAAGTAACAGAAGGTATTGCTCCACCACCTGCTTATTTTCCTATGAATGTAATGATGAATAAGAAAGGATATGCAAGTATTGATGAAGTCATAAAAAAAGGGAAAATAGGATTGTCACCAAAAGCTTTTGAAATTGCAGCAAATGAGACGGAAGCGATTATACTAGATGTTCGTCACCAAAGTGAATTTGTTAAATCTCATATACCTAATTCTATTTTTATTGGGATTGACGGAGGTTTTGCTCCTTGGGTTGGTGCCTTAGTTAAAGATGTGAAACAACCATTACTTTTAATAACAGCTGAAGGTAGATTAGAGGAAACTATAGTAAGATTGTCTAGAGTTGGTTTTGATAACGCCCTAGGGTATCTAGAAGGAGGATTTGAAGCTTGGCAAGCAGACGGTAAAGAAGTTGATTCTATTGAGACAATAAGTGCTCAGGACTTTGCTGAATTAACTAACAAAGAGGAATTACATGTTTTGGATGTTAGAAAAGAAGGAGAGTTCGAATCTTCTCATATTTCAAATGCAGAGAATACACCATTAAGTAATTTAAATGATTACTTATCACAGTTTAAAACAGAAGGAACCAATTACACACATTGTGCGGGAGGTTATCGTTCTGTAATAGCAAATTCAATTCTAAAATCAAGAGGAATACACAATGTAATTGATGTCTTAGGAGGTTTTGGTGCAATAAAAAAGACAGACATTGAAATCACTAATTTTGTATGTCCAAGTACATTAAAATAATTATATAAATGAAATTTATAAAAGAGAATACACAACTTTTTTTAATAGCATCATTGCTGTTAGGATTAGCACCATTTTCACCCGAACCACATATTTTGGGAAAATTAAAGTGGATTGCAGGTGGAGCGAATGGAATAGGAGCAATCGATTGGTTTGATTTCTTAATGCATGGAGCACCTTGGTTTTTACTAATTATTTCATTGTTATTGAAATTGAAACCTGAGACAGGAAAAAAGAGTAAATAATAAATAGAATAAAATTTTTAAAAAGGAAAATCGTAAGGTTTTCCTTTTTTTTTGCTTTAAAAGTTGTGTTTTATTCCATAATTATGAAAAAAGAGTGAAATAATTTAAATTTTATAAAAAAGGAATAACTAGAACTTCCTCTTTGTATTATGTGTTTTTTCAAATTAAATCTGTTTACTACCATGTTGTTGAGCTTATTTTTATTTTTTGTTAGTTATCAAGATAATTAATCGATATTCATTTAACAAGGTTAAATTTTTTTGACTCGAATTTTGTGATTAAATTTATGATTAAAGTTTAAAAAATAAAAAATAAAACATGCAAAATATTATAACAGGAACAGGTTCCTACATTCCAGAAAAGATTCAAAAAAATGAAGACTTCCTTTCAGTGGAATTTTATAAAGAAGATCAAACCAAGATTCCTAACTCCAATGAAATTATAATAAAAAAGTTTAAGGCAATTACTGGAATAGATGAAAGGAGGTATGTAACAAGTGAATTGAAAAATAGTGATATTGGAACTATTGCAGCTCAAAAAGCAATAGATGATGCGGGTGTAAATCCCGAAGAAATTGATTTTGTGATTGTAGGTCATAATTTTGGAGACGTTCGTCACGGAAAAACCCAATGTGATATTTTGCCAAGTATAGCCTCTAGAATTAAATTTAATTTAAAAATTAAAAACCCAAATTGTGTTGCTTATGATGTTGTTTTTGGATGTCCTGGTTGGTTACAAGGAGTAATTCAAGCCGATATGTTTATAAAGGCAGGAGAGGCCAAAACTTGTTTGGTGATTGGTTCTGAAACATTATCAAGAGTTGTAGATCCTTATGACAGAGATTCTATGATATATTCTGACGGAGCAGGAGCTTGCATCCTCCAATTGGATGATGGAAAAAATAATGGAATATTGAGTCATGCAGTACAATCACATACTTTGGAAGAAGCCTATCATCTATTTTATGGACCATCCTACAACCCAGAAGAAGATCAAGGAACGAATTACATAAAAATGCATGGAAGAAAAATTTATGAATTTGCATTGACAAATGTTCCAAATGCTATGAAAGTAGCTTTAGATAAGAGTGGATTGAAAATAGAAGAAATAGATAAAATTTTAATCCATCAAGCAAATGAAAAAATGGACGAAGCAATTATTGAGAGATTTTATAAGTTGCATGACAAAGAAATGCCTCAAGGAATTATGCCAATGAGTATTCATAAGCTTGGTAATAGCTCTGTAGCAACAGTTCCTACCTTATTTGATTTAATTTTGAAAAATAAATTAGAAGATCATTCAATAAAAAAAGGAGATGTTCTTTTACTGGCTTCAGTAGGAGCCGGGATGAATATAAATGCCATGGTATATAGATATTAATGATTAATATCAGTTTAAAAATAAGTAGTATTATTTTTTTATAACTTTGTGCAATTATTCTTTAACCCTTAAAAACTAGTATAGCATGCAACTGTACAATAAATTAAGTGCTATAGAAAGAGCAGAGCTTATCGAAAAAGCTGGAAAAGAACGTCTTACTGTCTCTTTCTATAAATACCACAACATATCTAACCCTACAATTTTCCGTAATTTTTTATTCGTCCTATGGAATGAACAAGAAGTTTTGGGAAGAATTTACGTAGCTAAGGAGGGTATAAATGCCCAGTTATCTGTTCCTGCTGATAATTTCAATGATTTTAAAGAAAAACTGGATGAAATTCCATTTCTTGAAAACGTTCGTCTAAATATTGCAGTTGAGCAAGACAATAAATCATTTTTAAAACTAAAAGTGAAAGTTCGTAACAAAATTGTTGCTGATGGATTGGAAGATGATTCATTTGATGTAACTGATATAGGAGTTCATGTGAAAGCAGAAAGATTAAATGAACTGATAGAAGATCCTAATACAGTTTTAGTGGATATGCGTAATCATTATGAAAGTGAAATTGGTCATTTTAAAAATGCTGTTACACCAGATGTAGATACATTTAGAGATTCTTTGGACTTAATAGAAGAACAACTAAAAGAGCACAAAGAAGATAAAAATTTGGTCATGTATTGTACAGGAGGAATTAGATGCGAAAAAGCATCTGCCTATTACAAGCACAAAGGATTTAAGAATGTTTTCCAAATGGAAGGTGGAATTATAAACTACGTTCGCCAAGTAAACGAAGAAGGATTAGAAAATAAGTTTTTGGGAAAGAATTTTGTCTTTGATGAACGAAGAGCCGAACGAATTTCTGATGATGTAATTTCTAATTGTCATCAATGTGGAGATGCTTGTGACGAGCATCTAAATTGTGCTAACGAAGGATGTCATTTGTTATTTATCCAATGCGAAAGTTGTAAAACAAAAATGAATACTTGCTGTTCAGATGAATGCAAAGAAATTACATCTCTGTCATTCGAAGAGCAAAAAGAATTGAGAAAAGGAAATGCAGCTGGTAACAAGATATTTAAAAAAGGTAGATCCGAAGTTTTGAAATTTAAAAAGTAGAAAAGTTATTATAATAGTAAAAGCCTCAATCTAATTAAAGATTGAGGCTTTTTTTAGTCCTATTATCAGAAGTAAGCGTTACTTATTCACAATAATTCTGTGTTGTTCTAGTTTTCCTTCGCTCTCAATAAGAAGTACCTACACTCCAGAATTAAACGAATTGATATCTATTACTTTTCTCTCATTTGAATTGAACAAGAAGGCTTCGTTATATACTACTCTTCCTTGTACATCCATAACCTTAATGTTAGTTTGGTTTTCAGCTCCTTCATTAAGAACAGTAAATATTCCTGTATTCGGATTAGGGAATACTATAAAGTTATTCACCTAGTTAATTTCATCTACTCCTCAGTAATAAATAGTGTCATTTATTCTGAAGTTATCAATGAACCAATCGTTATTAGCATTTGATGCAAAAGTTCCAACATAAAATCCAAATTTAACTAGTCCGCTAGTATTCATTAAGTTATAGATAAAGTTGTCTCCTGTTGCTGAAGGAACATTAGATGTGTCCCAAACTTCAATAATGCCAGAGTGATTCCATGTAACACCATTATCATAAGATATAATGAAAGCAGCTGTATCATAATCTCCAGGAGTACCTTGAGTTGTAGCCCCTAGGTTTGTTAAAGCGATATCAAACTGTATAGCTCTAGTTACATTAGGATTGGGTCCTAAATTAATTGTTGGTGAAATTAACCACTCATCTTGAGCGTAAAATAAATTGATCTTAGCAGCTGTATCATGAAATTTAGTGGGTATAAAACAGAAAGAAATTTTTTAAAATACTTAAAGTTAGATGCGGAATTGACAGCTAAGAAGTATGGGGAATATTTTTGATTCCCTTTCTTTTACTTCTGAACTTTATACAGCATATATCGACTATCTTTTTCGTCTCGTTGTCTGATGATCAGTTTTTTTCCTTTTTTCAGCTTATAATCTTCGTTTACTGATTTTATTATTCTCGATCGTTTTACCCGCTTAGAGTCCTGAATCATCGAGGAGTTTATTCCTAATAAATCGTCCATTTCATCTGATGTCAAAAGTTTTCCTGAATTTTCTTTGATGTGTTTAAGTAGTTCTGGGTCATAAAATTTTGATTTCTTTGATTTTACTATCCAAACAGCGACTCCTGCCAACACAAAAACTATCAGGGCCAATAGGTAATTGAAATAGGAGGTTTTTGCGTTCGCCTCAATTGATTTAGATTCTATTTTTTTCTGAATGTTATCAAAGGATAGTTTGCCTAATGGTAAAAGTTCTTCGATGGGTAGTGGGGATTTTGAATAGTATTTTCCTTCCTGAAGAACAAGTGCACTTTTATAGTCGTTGTAAATGAAATCTATATGTTTGTACTTCAGCTTATTTCCTTTGAACAGAAAAACGTTTCTTGATTTTTTGTCAATTTGAATTATTTGATTGTTTCTTATTAGAAGCACTTCGTCTTCAAAATCAAAAGTCAATCCTCCAAAGGTTGTGCTAGCCAAGCTTTTTAGTTCAATGTCGTTCTTTACTTTAAACCAAGTTTTAGTTTTTAGACAAAGTCCATAGGTGGATAGGACTTCTTCTGTCTTAGCTTCGACTTGGTTTCTCTTCATCCCCCATGTTGAAATGATAGTGTCCTTGCCAATCCTGAAATCTCCTCCAGAATAGTAATAGTCTGGAGAATTCTTTGTACTAATAATTTCCCAATTGGTCGTTGTTTTCTCAAATGTATATAGAGCAGCTTGGCTTGTCCAAAAACCTGTTGCTGTAAAACCTAAAATAGAATTATCTTGCAGGTAGAAGTTTTGGATACACCATCCTTTGTTGTTGTTGTTATACAGATTTACCCACATTGAATCTTGCCAAGTTAATACATTAAGCCTACATTGTTCAAATGCATACACAGTAGAATCTTTCCAAATGATTTTTACCAATGGCGCATCCGAATTTTCTCTGGATTTAAAACTGTAAAACATGTTTGCTGATATCGCCCCGTGTGTAATAGAGTCAATGTTAATGGTTTTATTTTTATAAGCCTCTGAATTTGTATAGACGGTTATTCTATGCTCCATTTGAGAAACACCTGCTAATGCTGAGAAAATTAATGGAAGTATGGCTGCTAATTTCATATTTTAATTTTGGTAAAAGTAATGTTAAACTACCAAATTATCAGTTCATAACTTGTTCATTATCGAATAAGTCCCTCTGAAATTTGATGTCTATTTATGTTTTTTATTTGTGTTATGATAACAAATAAAAGAAAATCTTCATCTCTCTCATTTTTTAATTATGTAATTCGCGAAATGTTTCGGATGTTATGTTTTTAACTATCTATTTTACAGTTATTAATGGTTTTATGCGAATTTGGTATATCCTCTCAAAATTTCTCGAAACACTTCGTTTGTTATGCGATTTACATAGTTGTTTACAGATTAAAAATGGGATAATCTTAAATTTAAAATTATCATAATAGTGGCAAATGAAATTTCATAGAATTCTTTTCCTTTTTTTTTTTCTTCATTCCCTTAGCGTTGAGGCCCAAGTACCTTCCTACGTGGATACGAATGGTCTTGTGGGCTGGTGGCCCTTCGATGGAAATGCAAATGATATTAGTGGTAATGGAAATAATGGTTTGGTATATGGATCTACTTTAACTACAGATAGAAATTTAAATACAAATAGCGCATACAGCTTTAACGGTTCTTCATACATTTCTGTTGCTAACTCAGCCCTACTTTCTTCATTGATCTCGGAAGGTACAATTTCACTATGGACTGTATCCAATTTTGGTGGTGGATCCCCAATTTGTAAATCAGGAAGTAGCTTGTTAGGTGATTTTCGTATTCAACACTCTACTAGTAATGTCAGCTTTATCATTAATGGAAAAGATTATTCTATTAATGGAATTTTTCCAGCTGGTCAATGGATCAATATAGTAATGACTTATAAAAATTCAACAGCTAAATTATACATAAATGGTAATCTTATTGGGTCATTAGCAACTCCTAGTAATACTTATACTATTGACCGAATAAATAGTCTTGATTTTGGCAGAGATCCCTGGGGTTCAATGGAATACCATAATGGTAAAATTGATGATATTGGAATCTGGAATAAAGCGTTAGATTCAAACAAAGTGAAACAGTTGTATAACGCCACACCCTGTAATCTATCTTATCAGCTTCCACAGGACACAATCACTTCTTGCAACCAAGATTCAGTGCTACTTAATGCTGGAGTAGGTTTTACATCTTACAACTGGAGCAATGGCGATAGTACCCAAATGACTTATGCAAAAGCAACAGGAATGTATTCTGTTCAGGTAACAGATAGCAATGGATGTAGCGCAGAGGATTCTGTATTTGCTTCTATCATCAACGGTAATATTCTTCAAAATGATACGACTATTTGTAAAGGGGATTCTGTGAGTTTGAGTGTTGGAACTTTTTCTAGTTCTACTCTAACTGCATGCAATGGGAATAATTTGCCAAGTAATCTCCAAACAGGCTTAGTTGGATATTGGCCATTTTGTGGCAATGCCAATGACGAAAGTGGAAATGGAAACAATGGAACTGTAAATGGCGCAACTCTAACTACAGATCGTTTTGGAAATGCGAATTCGGCTTATGATTTTGATGGAGTTAATGATTATTTAGATTTTGGAAATCCAACTTTATTAAACCCTACACCTTTTAGCTATTCGCAATCTTGTTGGATAAAATTAGTTGATTACTCTGCTATTCAGGATCCTATACTATCTAAAAGACATCAAGATAATGGAAATGATTGGGCAACAGCCTTAATAAAATCTGATGGAAAAGTTAGTTTTTTTTCAGATGACAAGCAGCATTATACAACTAATTTTGCAACTAGCCCAGTTTTAGACTCAAGTCTTTGGTATCAATTTACATTTGTAAAAAATGGTTATTCTTATATCATGTATATGAATGGATATCTCGTTGATTCAATTTATGATACTCACATAATGGGAGGGACTAATGATAATTTTATTGCAGGTAAACAAGGAGCATGGAACGCGTTTTTTAAAGGTAAGATTGATGATATCGGAATCTGGAATAGAGCACTTTCATCTTCTGAGGCTCAACAACTATATTCAAACGGAGCACAACAAACTTACCAATGGTCCACAGGAGACACAACGAGTTCAATTTTAGTTTCACCTGACTCCACCACTACTTATTATGTAACTATTTCTAATGGCATTCATTCTTGTGTGGATAGTGTAACGGTTACGGTAAATAATCCACAGTTTCAGTTTGCTCAAGATTCAGTTTCTGGTTGTGATACAGTAACTGTAAACGCTGGAGCTGGTTGGAGTACTTACACATGGAGTAGTGGAGACACGACTCAGTCTGTATCTTTCACAACTACGGGCATGAAAGTTTTAACAGTGACTGATTCCATTGGATGTGCTGCAACAGATTCAATTTATGTTACAGTTAATACCTATGTAACCACGACAATGGGTGACACCAGTTGTGATCAGTATACTTGGCTACAAACAGGAATTACTTATACCATGACAGGTACATACAGTGATACTATTCCAACGGCAGTAGGATGCGACTCTATAATTGTCTTGGATCTTACGATTAATGTATCTGATACAGTTCGAATTCCAACAATTGCATGTGATAGTTTTACTTGGTCTCAAACAGGATTGACTTATTACACAAGTGGAGTATATTCAGATTCATTGGTCAATAACCAAGGTTGTGACTCTATTCTTCTTCTGGACTTAACGATTACACAAACTACAAGTTCTACTATTTCGGCAGCAGCTTGTGATTCATTTACATGGTTGTTAAATGGAATGACGTACAATTCATCAGGCGTTTATTCAGATACAATAACAAATTCACAGGGATGTGATTCAATTGTGTCACTTAATCTGACCATTAATACACTTTCTTATCAGCTTCCACAAGACACCATCACTTCTTGCAACCAAGATTCAGTGCTGTTAGATGCTGGTACAGGATTTACAACTTACAATTGGAGCAATGGGGATAGTACTCAAACCAGTTATGTTTCTGCTACTGGAATGTATTCCGTTCAGGTTTCGGATAGCAATGGTTGTAGTGCATCAGATTCTGTGTTTGTTTCTATTATCAATGATACCATTTTACAAAACGATACAACTATTTGTAAAGGGGATTCGATAAGCTTGAGTGTTGGTATTCCTCAACCTACTAATTTGTTAATTGACTCAATAACAATAAGAATGGATTCTGTTTGGGATTATTATTTTACAAGTTTAGATACCACAAGAAATTATTTACTAAAGGTTAATGGCTTGTGGGCAAACTGCTGTGGTCATTTAAATTATGATGTAGCATTTGGTGGTATAACTTGGTCTAGTATAAGTCCTGTAATTTGGAATAGTAGCGCTATTTATTTCCATATGGATGGATTGCCATTTCCAAGGCCTACTCCCGATGTTTATTCAACAAGTCATCAATATGACTATCCATTAAGTCCATCAAAAGATTCTATAGAGATTAGTTTTTATGACAATCCAACTACAGATAACATAGGTGCTTTACGCTTTAGATTATTTCAATTAATTGATCCTTCTTCATTGACTCACCAATGGTCTAACGGAGATACAGCAAGTTCAATATCAGTTTCACCTGATTCCACAACTACTTATTACGTCACTATTTCCAACGGAATTCATTCTTGTGTAGATAGTGTAACGGTTACAGTAAATAATCCACAGTTTCAGTTTGCTCAAGATTCAGTTTCTGGATGCGACACGGTCATTGTAAATGCCGGTTCAGGATGGAGCTCATATTCATGGAGCAGCGGAGACACGAATCAGTCTGTCTCTTTCACAACAACTGGAATGAAGGTTTTGACAGTAACTGATTCTATTGGATGTACAGCCACAGATTCCATTTATGTGACAGTTAATACCTATGTAACTACTGCTATAAGTGATACAAGTTGTGATCAATATACTTGGTCTCAGACGGGAATAACCTATGGTTCTTCAGGAACCTATAGAGATACAGTACCAACCGCAGTTGGATGTGACTCTATTATTAGTTTAAATCTTGTAATCTATAATTTGGATACCGTTCGTTTAATAGTTGTCTCTTGCGATAGTTTTAATTGGCCTCAAACTGGATTGACTTATGCTTCAAGTGGTTTGTACCAAGATTCATTGATAAATAGTCAAGGTTGCGATTCTCTTCTTCTTCTTGATTTAACCATTACACAAACAACAAGTTCAACTATTTCTGCAGCAGCTTGTGATTCATTCACATGGTTGTTAAACGGAATGACGTACAATTCGTCAGGAGTTTATTCAGATACAATAACAAATTCACAAGGTTGTGATTCAATTATATACTTGAATCTGACGATTAATACACTTTCTTATCAGCTTCCACAGGACACAATCACTTCTTGTGGCCAAGATTCTGTATTGCTTGATGCGGGAGCAGGATTTGCGAGTTACAACTGGAGTAATGGAGATAGTACTCAAATGACTTATGCAAAAGCTATAGGAATGTATGCCGTTCAAGTAACAGATTCGAATGGATGTAGCGCAGAGGATTCTGTGTTTGTTTCTATCATCAAGGATAGTAAACTGCAAAATGATACGACTATTTGCAAAGGGGATTCAGTGAGTTTGAGTGTTTTTCAACTTCAACCCCAAGCACTTACAATATGTAACTCTAATAATTTACCAAGTAATCTTCAAACAGGCTTAGTTGGTTATTGGCCATTTTGTGGCAATGCCAATGACGAAAGCGGAAACGGAAATAACGGAACCGTAAATGGTGTAACCTTAACCCTTGATAAATTTGGTAATTTAAATAGTGCTTATAACTTTTCGGGCAATGCTCAGACAATTGAACTGCCAAACACTTTAATTCCAGGAGGTCAAAACAATAGTTTTACTATTCAGACTCGAGTTAAATTTGACAATATCAATAACTCTCCTAATCTTTGGGGGAAAACTTTGTTTTGGGGAGAAGTAAATTTTAGTGTTTCAAGTACAGGAGAAGTTACATTGAAATGGGCCAATTCCTTAACAGGAAATAAATATTCTGTTATAAAAAGTAATCCGGGAATAATTCAGCCTAATATTTGGTATGATCTTGTTGTAAGTTTTCAAAATAATCAAGCGATAATTTTTGTAAATGGAATTGCAATTACAACAAACTATCTTTGGATCGCACAAGGAGGGAGTGTTTTATCTACGAGCAGAGTTGAAAACTCGTGTAATTTTAATCAAGATTTGAATTCATCTAAATTTGGAGCAAGAATAACTGGTGGTATATTAGGGAATTATCTAGATGGTTCGCTCGATGAATTTACAGTTTGGAATCGAACACTCTCGAATACTGAAATAAGCCAACTTTATTCTCTTTATTTTCCCGGTTTAAGCTCTAATAATTTCACTAATTCCTACCAATGGTCCACCGGAGACACAACCAGTGCTATCTCCGTTTCACCTGATTCTACAACTAAGTATTATGTGACAATTTCTAATGGCATTCATTCATGTGTGGATAGTGTAACGGTTACGGTGAATAATCCACAGTTTCAGTTTGCTCAAGATTCAGTAACTGGGTGTGATACAGTAACTGTAAACGCTGGCGCTGGTTGGAGTACTTACACATGGAGTAGTGGAGACACGACTCAGTCTGTATCTTTCACAACTACGGGCATGAAAGTTTTAACAGTGACTGATTCCATTGGATGTGTTGCAACAGATTCCATTTATGTTACGGTAAATACCTTTGTAACCTCGACAATTACTGATACCAGTTGTGATCAATATACCTGGCGACAAACTGGAATAACCTATGGATCTTCGGGTACTTATAGGGATACAGTTCCAACAGTGGTTGGATGCGATTCAATATTAGAGTTAGTTCTTACGATAACTAACTCTACATTCTCATCCGATACGGTTGTGGCTTGTGAATCCTATTTGTGGACTCAAACAGGCGCTACTTATTACACCACGTCTATTTATTTTGATACGATGGTTAATGCTGTAGGGTGTGATTCAGTTTTAGCTTTGGACTTAACGGTTCATTATTCAACTTCCTTTATTATTAATCAAACAGCCTGTGATAGTTTTAGTTGGGCCCAAACCGGTCTTACTTATTTTGTGAGTGGTACATATCAAGATACATTGCTCAATGCAAGAGGGTGTGATTCGGTTGTCTATTTAAATTTATTGGTTTACCCAACCATTACACCAATCATAGGGAATGTTCAAAATATGTGTGAGAATGATCCAATAGTTAGCTTTACTGCCTCACCAATTGGAGGAGTTTGGTCTGGACCAGGAATAAGTGCAACAGGTAGTTTTGATCCGACACTTGCTGGAGTAGGGGTTCATACAATCGTTTATACAGCAGCAGGTCAATGTGCTAATTCAGATACTGTATTGATCGAAGTGTACGACATTCCTTTTATAAATGGACTTATCAAAGACGATGAATGTAACGAAGGGATAGGGTCAATTAAAACTACAGTGACAGGCGGAGCAACTCCTTATACTTATTTATGGAACGACAGAGTAAACACGAAAGATAATTTAGGATTAACCGAAGGAACTTACACTTTAACAGTCACAGATGATAATAGCTGTAAGGGAGATTATGTTGGCTCACTATTAAACCTACAAGACGATTCATGTGACGATACGTATTTGTTTGTTCCTAATATTTTCTCACCTGATGGAAATGGAGTTAATGACATACTTTTTGTTGATGGGAAGAACATACAACAAGTTCAATTAATGATTTATAACCGTTGGGGTAATTTGGTTTTCCAGTCAAATTCTTTAGCCGAAGGATGGGATGGAAACTTTAAAGGAAAACCAGTTAATCAAGGAGTTTTTGTTTACATAGTTACTGGGCGTTTTAAAGATGGAAAAGATTTTGACCAAAAAGGAACAATTACGTTAATAAGAAAAAAATAAGATTATGAACAGAAGATTTATCTACCTAGGATTCTTATTGAGTATTGTATTAATCAGTAAACAATCTATTTCTCAAGACATTCATTTTAGTAATTTGTCAATGACACAACTTTATACCTCCATAGGATCTGTGGGAGGAAGTACTTCTTTATTTTCTGCCTCTACAGAATATAGGAATCAGTGGCCAACTATAGGGAATGCTTATACAACAATAGGAATGACAGCTGCAGGACGAATTGAAACAAAAAATGGAGCGATTGGTATAGGGTTTATTGCAAATTCTGATCAAGCTGGAGATTTAAGTTTAACCAGGTTGCAAGCTGAGGGAGCCTTTGCTTACCATCAAAAAGTGAGTAGAAGAAGTTTTTTTAGCGCAGGAGTTCAGGGAGGAATTATACAACACTCAATAGATGAAACTAACGCTGAATGGCAGACACAATTCAACGGAAAAGAATTTGATCCGACCAGATCATCAGGTGAGAATCCATTGTTTCAACCTTTTATCAATTACACATTAGGAACGGGTGTACAATGGGAATATAACAACATTCTATCCAATAGATTTTCAAAGAACATTAGCTATACTAGATTTGGTCTGTCTGTTTATCATGCTTTTGCATCAAAATTAGATTACAATGAATCTGAAAAAGAATATGCACGGGTAGCATTTTCAGGAAATGCTATCTACGCCATTGACATCGAAGGGTCTCAATTAGAACCAGCGTTTGTGTATCAACAAAAAGGAAAAGAAAAAGAGCTGGTGTTGGGTGTACTATATCGGTATGTAATAAATCAAGGTAGTAGATATACAAGCCACAAAAAAAAATTAGATTTTGCCGCAGGTGCTTATTACCGTATTCCAAACGATGCATTAATTCCTGCGTTTAATATGAATTATGCCAATTACCAATTGGGGATTACTTATGATGTAAATGTCTCTCAACTCACTCAAGCCTCTCGAACTATTGGAGGATTAGAATTTAGTTTGAGATTTATAATTCCTAATTAAAAAATCAACATGAAATTAATAACCTTAATAGGCCTATCTGTTTCAGGTCAACGAATAATAGGTTCAGTGATTTCCTCATTTGGAGGTCTCAAGTTTAAATATGATATTTGCACAAGTTTTTGTTAAATTAAATATAAAATAGCTTACTAATAACGATATTATTACATAAAATGTTTAATAAATTGATACAACCTTATTTTATGAGAAAATATTTTTTATTTTTTCTTACCTCATTTGTTTTTAGTGCTAATATTGTTATTTCTCAATGTCCAAATTTTACAATTTCATTAGGCCAAAATCAAAGTTATTGTATGAGTCAAAGTGTAACTTTGTCTGCTAATATCATTGACACTTCAGGATTAAGTCCAACTATTTCTTGGTCGCACAATGGAACTACACTTTCAGATACAACCGCTTCTATATCTTTAGCTCTTTCCTTTGCTACAACTGGCACTTACATAGTAACTGTAACAATAGACACCTGTTTAGAAAAAGATACGGTGTTATTAGGTTTATTAGATCCAGGTCAAATTAATGGAGGACAAGTTATTTGTTTCAATCAAATCCCATCTCCTTTTACAAGTGTCTCTTTAGCAAATATTATCACTGGTGATACACTTAATTATGTCTGGGAATCTTCGTTAGATAGCCTGAATTGGACATCCATTTCTAGCGCAAATTTACCTTCTTTTAGTGCAGATACTTTGTCGCAAAGCACCTATTTTAGAAGAAAAATTCAAATCATAAAAAACGGAGTAGTTTTTTGCGACTCGTTCTCCAATACTCTTTTTGTTGAGGTTGTTTCGGGTGTTTCTATATCTGCCGGGTTCGATACGATTGTGTGTCCAAACAATTCCTTTACATTTTCCGGAAGTATAACTGGAATAGGCTTTTACCAACCCATATACCAATGGTCGGGTCCTGGAGGTTTTTCTGACACCACTTTAGCTCCAACGATTCCCTCTGTTACTCAAGCAAATTCTGGAACTTACGTTTTATCGGCAACCATTGGTGGTTGCGTGTTGTATGACACGGTAGTTTTGGGGGTTCATAATATTGACATCAATAGTGGCCAGTTTAACTCGTCAAGAACCCAATTGGTTGAGTGTATTGGACCAAGTTCTAGCAGTGGTCCGATAGGTTTTTTTCTGATTTTACCAACCAATCAATCCTTTGTTCAAAATGTTTCTTTAGACTGGGGAGATGGTTTAGTTCAGGTAGTTTCACCATCTAATTATTCCGCACTTCAAGTTCATAATTATGTTGCTGGATCATACGTGCTGACGGTAACTGTCACTTTATCATCTGGTTGTGAATCTGTTTTAAATTATTCTGTTTTTGTCGGGAGTTCTCCCTCGCCTGCCAGTTTAGCCCTGTTTGTCAATCAGGCTAATGGATGTTTACCTCACTCTACAAGTTTCACATTCAATGTTCCTTCTGCTAATGTCAATGGTACCACTTATACCGTAGATTGGGGAGATGGATCTCCAACTATCCTATACACACATCCTAATACACCTCCTGTTTTGAATCACGTGTATAACCAAGCGTCATGTGGAAATCAGGTTACTATATCTGGTACAACTTACAGTAATGTATATCAACCTTTCGTTATAACTCAAAACCCTTGTTCTGTTCAGCCTCAGCCTTCAGCTGCTGGACTTATATCTGTTGGAGTTCCACCTGATGCTTCGTTTACTATGACAAAGGAAATTATTTGTCCAAATGACGAAATTGAATTCAATAACACCTCTGATTTTGGTCTTACTATTCCAACTACCAATGGGGCGAATTGTGATAGTACGGCACCTTTTTACTGGTCAATAACACCCGACAATTCCTCTGGTGCATCAAATTGGAATGTTGTTTCAGGTACATTAGGTTCAAACAATAGTTTTCCTGGCAATAACTCGTTTTGGTCTTTTGGTTCTATTTCTCCAAAAGTAAAATTTAATGTTTCCGGAACTTATATAGTTGATTTGTTTGTCGAGAATGAATGTGGTTTGAGTCAGTATTCTGATACTATTTGTGTGATTGTGCCGCCTGTTTGTTCCATTGATATCACTGATACTGTCGGCTGTTCAGTTCTAAATACAGGCGTTTCAAGTAGTTCTGTATTGCCAACCTGTGACTCCTTTGACTTACCTGTGCAGTATGCTTGGTTGGTCACTAATCCCCCCGGTTGTTCAGGATGTTCGAGTTCATTGGCGAGTCCTTCATCTGATTCAACAGGATTAACCTTGATAAACAATTCAAATTCAATTCAATATTTCACAGTCGAATTAACGGTTACAGCAATTGATTCCAACACCAACACTCTACTCTCAAATTGCGAGTCAGTGTGTAGCAGAACCATTAAAGTGTATCCGAGAGTTCAGATTAGTCCCTTAACTTCTTGTACCGGTCAATTAAATTGGAATTTGACCAATCAGGTAAATGTACCTTCCAATGTTACATGGCAAGCAACCCAAAACCCCAATGTCAGTGGAGAAACGATAAGTTTGCAAACTTCCAATTTAATTACGGATAGCTTAGTTAATAATTCTTCTACATCTCAAACTGTAATTTACACTGTGATTGCCAATTCAATAGATGGTGGATGTTCAGATACCCAGGTATTTACAGTTAATTTGTTGGCCCCCATAATTGTTCAGCCACTTTCTGATGATACAATCTGTGTAGGTGGAACCATTTCCTCCCCTTTGTTACTTAGTTATACTGGAGGAACCAATCCACCTTCTTATCAATGGAAACGTGGAGGATTGGTGGTAGGCAATAATGCTAATTTCACTCCAAGCACGTTTAACGCGCCAGGAACCTATTCATTTATTGGTACCGTCACTTATGGCCCATCAGATTGTCGTATTTCAGATAGTGATACAGCTACAATTACTGTTGTTCCTGATCCTGTAGTAACTATTCAGCCAGTTTCGGATACCTATTGTTTGGGAGCATCAGGAGTAGATACATTAGTTGTATCGGTTTCGGGAGGTCTGGGAAGTTACAGTTATCAGTGGTATTCCAGTGCAATAAATAGCAATTCAGGAGGAACCGCCATTCCTGGAGCTACGACACCAAGATTCTTACCTTCAGTGGGATCAGTTGGTACGACTTACTATTATTGTGAGATTACTCAAAGTGGATTAAACTGTAACGTTAGTTCAGCAACAGCAGCTATAGTTGTGACTCCTGCACCTACTTTCAGTACACAACCTATTGCAACACAAACAATTTGTTTAGATGGAACTCTTTCTCCACTCACAGTTGTGTATCAAAATGGAACTCCTGGAGGAACCTACCAGTGGTATTCAAACACGATTAATTCTACTTCGGGAGGAACTATGATTCCTGGAGCAACAAGTTCAAGTTATAGTCCACCGAGTAATTCTGTGGGTAGTTTTTATTATTATTGTGTAGTTACTTTGCCAAGTGGCGGATGTTCGAGTATTACTTCTAACGTTGGTGTTATAATCGTTCGACCCGATCCGGTGATTAATTTACACCCAATTCCAACACAGACAATCTGTGAAGGAGGAACAATAGGCTCAGCCTTGTTTGCTGGTTACACAGGCGGAGTAGGAGCTCCGAGTTATCAGTGGCAAAGAAATGGAGTTGATATTCCATCTGCAATAGATTCATTTTATTTACCACCATCGTTTAATTCAGCTGATACAGTTGATTTTTCTGTGATAATTAGTTTAAGTGGAAATGGCTGTGATGTAGATTCTTCTCAACTAGGTCAAGTGATTGTGGTCGAAGATCCAATCATTGTAAATCAACCGGACACAGCAGTTTATTGCCAGAACGCTTCACCTGTAACTCCATTGTTGGTTCAAGCAATTGGAGGAATAGGAGCTTATTCTTATCAGTGGTACATGGATTCTGTGAACAGCACTTATTCTGCTAGTCAATTAATACCTGGAGCTACGGACTCTACTTTTGTTCCTTTCGTAGATTCAGTAGGAGTCTTTTATTATTACTGTGTTGTTTCACAAACAGGACTTAATTGTGGTGTAGTTTCTGATACCGTAAAAATTATTGTTACAGAAGGACCAACCTTTAGCACCCAGCCTATCGATACACAAACAATTTGTTTAGATGGAACTCTTTCTCCACTCACAGTTGTGTATCAAAATGGAACTCCTGGAGGAACCTACCAGTGGTATTCAAACACGATTAATTCTACTTCGGGAGGAACTATGATTCCTGGAGCAACAAGTTCAAGTTATAGTCCACCGAGTAATTCTGTGGGTAGTTTTTATTATTATTGTGTAGTTACTTTGCCAAGTGGCGGATGTTCGAGTATTACTTCTAACGTTGGTGTTATAATCGTTCGACCCGATCCGGTGATTAATTTACACCCAATTCCAACACAGACAATCTGTGAAGGAGGAACAATAGGCTCAGCCTTGTTTGCTGGTTACACAGGCGGAGTAGGAGCTCCGAGTTATCAGTGGCAAAGAAATGGAGTTGATATTCCATCTGCAATAGATTCATTTTATTTACCACCATCGTTTAATTCAGCTGATACGGTAGATTTTTCAGTGATTATAAACTTAAGCGGGAATGGATGTAATGCTGACACCTCTCAGATAGGAGAAGTGATCATTGTCCCAGATCCCATTATTACTCTTCAGCCTGATTCTGCTTTTTATTGTGAGAACGCCTCTCCAGTTGATACTTTAATCATTAGTGCCAGTGGAGGTTTAGGAGCAAAAAGTTTTCAATGGTACAGCAGCTTTACGAATACAAATGTGGGTGGGACTCTTATACCTGGAGCCATAGATTCAACCTTTGTTCCGCCTGTTGGTTCTGCAAGTGATCGTTATTATTATTGTGTTGTAACACAAACTGGGTCCAATTGTGGTGTTGCCTCATTGCCTGCAAGAATATTCGTTACACCAGGTCCAACATTCTCGGTTCAACCAATTGATTCCCAATCTGTGTGTATAGATGGTACATTTTTACCTTTAAGTGTGAATTACTTTAATGGTTTTGGGCAACCAAGTTACCAATGGTTTGTCAATTCTGTAAACTCAAGTTTTGGAGGGACATTACTGGTGGGAGATACCAACTCAAGTTATGTACCTTCTTCAAGTGTTCCTGGTGCTAAATACTATTATTGCGAGATAACTTTTAATTCAGGAGGATGTTCCAAAATTGTATCCGAGGTGGGTGTCGCAATAGTAAAACCCGAACCTACAATAAATGTTCAGCCATTATCTTACGACACTATTTGCGTTGGTGGAACCATAAGTTCGGCACTTACATTGAATTACACAGGAGGTACGGGAATTCCAAGTTATCAATGGCAGGAATTTGGGATTGATTTACCCGGTGAAGTTTCCTCATCATTCACTCCTGCAAATTTTGCTGTCACAGGCAACTATTTATATACAGTTGTACTTTCACTCAGTGGAAGTGGTTGTGATACGGATACGTCACAAGATGCCATCATCACAGTGGTTCCAGATCCTGTTGTAACCATTCAGCCCGTTTCAGATACTTATTGTTTAGGAGCATCTAGAGTCGATACATTAACAGTTTCTGCCTCTGGCGGATTGGGAAGTTATAGTTATCAATGGTATTCTGACACCATAAATAGTAATTTAGGAGGGAGTCAAATAGCCGGTGCTACTGATTCGATATATGTGCCTTTAGTTGGAACCATAGGTACAACGTATTACTATTGTGTCATTAGTCAAAGCGGATTAAACTGTGAGGTTATTTCAATTCCTGCTGCGATAGTTGTGACACCAGCACCTACTTTTTCAACAAATCCCGATTCATTACAGATTATTTGTTTAGATGGAGCTCTTTCTTCACTTACAGTAGCTTATCAAAATGGAGTAGCTGGAGGAACTTATCAATGGTATTCCAATACGGTTAATTCCAATGCCGGTGGAACTTTGATTTCTGGAGCAACAAATTCAAGTTATAGTCCACCGAGTAATTCTGTGGGTACTTTTTATTATTACTGCGAGGTTACCTTGCCAAGTGGTGGATGTTCGAGTATTACTTCTAACGTTGGTGTTATAATCGTTCAACCCGATCCGGTGATTAATTTACACCCAATCCCTTCTCAAACAATCTGTGAAGGAGGAACAATAGGCTCAGCCTTGTTTGCTGGTTACACAGGCGGAGTAGGAGCTCCGAGTTATCAGTGGCAAAGAAATGGAGTTGATATTCCATCTGCAATAGATTCATTTTATTTACCACCATCGTTTAATTCAGCTGATACGGTAGATTTTTCAGTGATTATAAACTTAAGCGGGAATGGATGTAATGCTGACACCTCTCAGATAGGAGAAGTAATCATTGTGCCGGATCCAATAGTTTCATTGCAGCCAATTAATGCTTCTTACTGTCAGAATGCTACTCCCGTTGCACCACTTGTAGTTCAGGCAGCTGGTGGATTAGGAATGTATTCATACCAATGGTTTAGTAATAATAGCAATAGTAACGTAGGTGGAATTCAACTAATGGGAGAAACGGATTCTACTTTTACTCCACCTGTTTCGGTTGTTGGAACTACTTATTACTATTGCGAGATTACACAAACCGGATTAAATTGTGATGTTACATCTGGTGTTGCTTCTATTATCGTAATATTAGCACCTACATTTACCGCTCAACCCATCGATTCACAGACTGTGTGCTTAGACGGAAGTTTGAATGCGTTAACAGTTGCTTATCAAAATGGAGTAGGAACTCCAACATATCAGTGGTATTCTAATTCGATTAATTCATATACAGGTAGTTTGCCTATTCCAGGAGCAATGAATTCAAGTTATTCGCCACCATCTGACTCTACAGGAATCTTTTATTATTACTGTGTAGTTACTTTGCCAAGTGGCGGTTGTTCTTTCATAACTTCAGATATAGGTAAAGTCATTATTCAGCCCGATCCAATAATTTCTATTCAGCCAATCCCTTCTCAGTCAATATGTGAAGGAGGAACCATTGGAACTCCTCTTTTTGTTAATTATTCTGGGGGTGTAGGAACAGCAAGTTATCAATGGCAAAATTCCGGTATGAATTTAGCTGGAGCAAATGCATCTTCATTTACTCCATCGGGAATAACATCTCCAGGGACCTATTCTTTTTCGGTTGTTTTAAGTTTGAGTGGAAGTGGTTGTGATTCTGATACTTCGCAAGATGCAATAATAACAGTAGTTCCTGATCCAATTGTAATTTTACAACCCGTATCAGACACTTATTGTATTGGAGCGGTTCCAGTTGATACTTTAGTTATTTTAGCTAACGGTGGAATAGGAACTTACGGCTATCAATGGTATTCGAATACAACAAACTCTAACATAGGAGGGATATTAATTGGAGGCGCAACTGATTCAACCTTTATTCCATCCGTTAATTCAATTGGAACCATTTATTATTATTGCGAGATTATCCAATCCGGTGTGAATTGTAATACGGTTTCATCACCTGCTTCTATTGTAACAACTTCTGCTCCTACATTTACTACTCAACCCATCGATTCTCAATCTGTTTGTTTAGATGGTACATTAATTGCTTTAGCCGTTTCCTATCAAAATGGTGTGGGAATACCTTCTTATCAATGGTTTGTTAATACCTCAAATTCTTATTCTGCAGGAGTTCCAATTAATGGGGCTACCAATTCAAATTACATTCCACCTTCAAACATCACAGGAACTTTTTATTATTATTGTGTAGTTTCCTTATCAAAAGGAGGATGTAGTTCAATTGTTTCAGATATTGCGAAAGTTATTATTAATCCTGACCCAATAATTACTGCTCAGCCACTTTTATCTCAATCAATTTGTGTTGGAGGATCATTAGCCGCACCTTTCTCTGTAAGTTTTTCTGGAGGTGTTGGAAATCCAAGTTATAAGTGGCAAAGAAATGGGGTAAATCTTCTAGGCGATACCAATTCTTCGTTTTTACCGACAACCTTTTTTGTGCCCGACACAATTGATTATCGAGTGATTTTAAACTTAGATGGAAGTGGATGTAACTCTGACACTTCCCTTAATGCTAAAGTAATTGTAGTGAATGATCCAATTATGGTTCAGGAACCTGATTCAGCAATTTATTGCGAAAACACTTCACCAGTTGCGCCATTATTAGTAAGGGCAACAGGAGGTTTAGGTAGTTTTAATTATCAATGGTATAGTAACGTTGTAAATTCAAATTCAGGAGGGACGATTATTCCTGGAGAAACTGATTCAACATTTATACCACTTGTCAGTGCTTTGGGAACGGTTTATTATTATTGTGAGATTTCTCAAACTGGGTTAAATTGTAATGTGACTTCAGCTGCGGCAAAAATTACGACCACACCTTCTCCATCATTTTCTAATCAGCCAATCGGATTTCAAAAACTATGTGTAGGTGGTATACCAAATTTACTCTCTGTTTCTTATATCGGTGGCAATAATTCAGCAAGTTATCAATGGTATCAAAACAATGTGAATTCTAATATAGGAGGTTTACCAATCGTTGGAGCTATATCAAATAGTTATTTGCCAGCAACAACAGTATCAGGAGTTACTTATTATTATTGTGTGGTTTCTTTTTCCATAGGAGGTTGTTCAGCTATAACTTCAAATACTGCTGAAGTAGAAGTATTAGATGATCCAGTAATAACTAATCATCCTTTATTTAGCCAAATGATATGCGAAGGAACCACTATAGGTCAACCACTTACTTTCTCATATATGGGTGGTTCTGGAGCAACCTCAATTGCTTGGTATCAGACAGGTTCACCAGATATATTAATTAACGGGATAAGTGACACTTCATTTCAACCCATTATTTTTACCACAGCGGGTACTTATAAGTATTATGCAGTTTTAACTGATAGTGGAAAAGGATGTAACAACGTTAATACTTTATTAGGTGAAATCATTGTAAATCCAACCCCTTATGTAAATCTATTAAATGACACAGTGTTATGTAATGACAGTAAGTTAAATATTAATATTACGACTACGATTCCTTCAAATATAACTTGGTCAGCTACACCAAATAATAATGTTACAGGAGAATTGACTTCAATTCAAACTTCATTTTTAATAGATGATTCATTAACAAATAACACCTCAGTTAGTCAGTTTGTTAATTATACAATCACACCTAATTCTTTTCCTCATGGATGTCCAGGGCCAGACTCTAACGTTATGGTTAAAGTTCAACCAGATGTTATTTTATCTAATATTCCAAATGTAGAAATTTGTAGTGGTAGTCCAGTAAACGCTATTTTGACTGCAAACATTCCTTCCACTTTCAATTGGTTCGTATCTTTAGATAATCCGAATGTAACTGGAGAGTCACTTCTTCCAAGTACAAGTAATTTGATTACTGATAGATTAGTGAATAATACTAATATAAATCAAATTGTAGTTTATTCTGTTTTTTTAGTTTCTATTGATGGTTCTTGTCCGGGTATTGCTCAAACATTTGTTGTAACTGTTAAACCTAGTATAGATTTGTTAAATGAAGATACATTAACAATATGCAGCGGTACTAAAGTTAATTTATCATTGGTTGCAAATACCAATGTTACTTTCAATTGGTATGCTGATCAATCTGTAAATGTGTTAAATGAAACAACAACAGTTGTTTCATCGTCCTTAATCAATGATTCTTTGGTTAATTTAACTAATTCAGTCCAACAAGTAACTTACAGAGTTGTTGGAACAAGTACAAGTAATGGATGTTCAAGCCCAGTTATTCCAGTAACTGTTTTTGTTAATCCAATACCTACTACAGATATTATTAACGATACCTTAGTTTGTAATAACACTACTTTAAGTCCAATATCATTTAATGGACCAGTAATTGGAACCATATACAATTGGTATACATTTGACACTACTATTGGAGTAGGAGCTTCAAGTGGAATTAATTCAATTCCTGGCTTTATAACAACTAATAATACTATGGGTGTAAAAAATTCAACTTTTACTTTGACACCTATTTTTATTAATAATAGTGTTTCGTGTTCAGGCCCTTCTCAATCATTTGTTATATCTGTTTTACCTTCACCAGATGTATATCTCTTATCAGATATAATTGTTTGTAATGGAATTCAAGTCCCTCAAAAAATAGTTGCTGGTTCTATTTCAGGTACAATTTTTAATTGGCAGAATTCAAATACTGCAATTTCTTTGAATTCTTCAGGAATTGGAAATGTACCTTCGTTTAATGCAACTAACTTAACAGCTGTTCAACAATTTAGTTCGGTTTCAGTAACGCCTATGATACAACAATCAGGTATTCAGTGCTTTGGAGCTATAGAAAGCTACTTAATTACCGTTAACCCTTCGCCTCAAATTCAAAATTCAGATATTGAAATTTGTAATGGAGAGAATACCAATATTTTACTAAATGCAAATATACCTAGTTCTTTTGCTTGGTATGCAACATCAACTCCTCTAGTTTTTAATGAAACTAGCTTTCCTATTCAAACCAGTGTATTAATAAATGATAATTTATCAATTACTTCTCCTTTACCTCAAACTGTAGATTATCATGTAATTCCTACTTCATTGCCTTATGGTTGTTCGGGTCCTGATTCAATAATAAAGGTTACAGTTAATCCATTACCTGATGTAAGTTTCAATATATTAAATACTATTTTTTGTGATTTACAACCAATAAATTTTCAAAACACGTCAGTTGGTAGTTTGAATTTTCATTGGGATTTCGGAGACGGAGACACTTCCTTTTTATTCAACCCTTCTCATTCTTATGCATCTCCAGGTAATTATACTATTAAATTATTAGCAAACAATCCATTAACAGGTTGCTCCGACTCTTCATTTAAATCAATTGTTATTTCAAAAACACCAAATTCTAATTTTAGTTATTCAGATAGTGTAGGATGTGATATATTGGATGTTTTATTTACAGCTGATACAATTGACTTAACAGCTAAATATTTATGGGACTTTGGTAATGGAAATATTTCTCAACAAATAGGATTTTCTGGCCATCAATATTTAATTCCTGATTGTTATGATGTTAGTTTAACTGTCACTTCCAAAGAAGGCTGTGTTTCATCTTCACTAGATACAAGTGCTATTTGCTTATATGAGCAGCCCATAGCTGATTTTATTGCTGATAGAGTTTTGTTTTCTTCCCTTGAAGTACCTGAAGTTAAATTCACCAACTTATCGCAATTTTCTACTTTTTATTTATGGGATTTTGGAGATGGTCAATTTAATATCACTGAAAATCCAGTCCATACATACTCACCTGGAGCCAATATATATTCTGTGAAATTGATTTCATCTAACAATGTAGGTTGTCAAGATTCTATCACCAAAACTATAAAAGTTTATCAGGACATTGCTATTTATGTTCCAAATACTTTTACTCCAAATAGAGATCAGATAAACCAAGTTTTTTTACCTATTCTAACTGAGGGATTTGTGAAAGAAACATACCGATTAACTATTTTTAATAGATGGGGTGAGCTAATTTTTCAAACAAGAGATATAAATGAAGGCTGGGATGGATTACACAAAGGAAAGCTATGTCAAATAGATTCCTACATTTGGAAAATCTATGTAGAAGTTGCTAATTCAAGTGAAGTAAAATCCTATACAGGTCACGTTAATTTGATTAGATAAATAAAGTGTAGTTCTAGTCCATATTTTGAATCCGAACACCGTTTATAACTAAAATAATTAAAAGTCCAAAGAATCAATATTAAATAATCTTTACAGAAATCGTTCTTCCGGAATTCGTGCAGACTTATTTCTGTTGACAGTTCAGAAATGAAATTAATTAGAATTATTGGGAATAATTAGTTCTTTTTTATTAAAGAGTTTGGAGTTTATATTTTTAATTTTTAAATTTAGTAATATATAACATAACCACATTTTTTATTATTTTATTACAATGAAAACAACATTAATCTTAGCCACTTTTTTCATAAGCTTTACAGTTTCAAGCCAGAGATTAATGACTTCAGTGATTTCCTCATTTGGAGGTAGCACTAATAATTCAGGATTGTACCTTTCGCAAACTGCAGGGCAGCAGGGAAGGATTGATGCAACGAATAGTGGTAGTTTAAATCTTCAACAAGGATTTGAGAAACATTTCTTTTTAAATATTGGTCTTGGATACCAGTCTCAAAAGATAGAGTTAAGCTTGTACCCAAATCCAAACCAAGGAAATTTCTTTTTATCTTCTAATCAAAGAGATTTCAATGCTTATACCGTTGCTGTTTACAATACGTTTGGCAAACTAATTTTTGAAACACAGCTTAGTTATCTAAATAGCTCTGAGATTACACTGCCTTTCATTTCAAGCGGAACCTATTTGGTCAGAGTTTTAACTCCTGATGGCAGAATAGGCAATTCAAAATTCATCAAATACTAATAATACATTTTAATCCAATACCCAATGAAACATATCATTTTATCAGTCCTTTTATTTTCAGCAGTTCAGCTGTCTTATTCACAAACTAAAATGAGTTTAGGAATTTATGCAGGACCAACTTATTCCTCGTTTAGCTTTATCAATAGCGAAGGAATAGACCAAAGTGAACTTTATGAAACGTCAGAATTAAAAACGTTTGGTATTCTTTTGAACATTCAAAAGTCAAAACACACTTTCAGGCCTTCTCTTCAGTTTAGACAAGGAGGATCTAAAGCAACAATTGGAGGTACACCAATGACATGGAAACTAAATTACGTTGATTTTCAGGCAGCTTATTTGTTTGAATTATTAAACAACGACTTTGTAAGTCTAAAATTAGGTGCAGGAGGATATGCAGGCTATTTAGCAGGAGGTGAGCAGACCATAGGAACAAAATCTTACTCATTAAATGAACAAGAAGTATTCTCTCCGATTGACTTTGGAGTTAATGGAATGGTAAATACAGAGTTTTCTATTACCAAAACACTTAACTTTTTTGTAGAATATAAAATCGGATTAGGTCTGAGTCAGATAGAGAATGATGAGACAGAGCAACAAACAAAGAATAACTACCATGCTTTTAAAGCAGGACTATCATTTAATTTAAAATAGATAGATAATTTAAATCGCACCCACTACATTCCAATACTAAAGCATTAAATACAAGACAATGAAAAAAATAGCCTTACTACTAATAGTTATAGCCTACGCAAGTATATCATTAAGTCAAACAGCACCACCAGAGGGAATCAATTACCAGGCTGTGGCAATTGATACAGAAGGTGATGAGACACCAGGAGTTGATGTTTCAAACCAGCCTATTTCAAATAAAGAGATTGATGTTAGGTTTTCCATTATCAAAACTTCAGTTGCAGGAACTTTAGTTTACAGCGAAACTCATAATTTAATGACCGATGAGTTTGGATTATTTAATACAGTAATTGGACAAGGAGTTGTAGATGGAGGAACAGGATTATTCAGTCAAATAGAATGGGAAAAAGACAAGTTTTTTTTAAAAGTAGAGATCGATATACAAAAAGGAAAAGGTTTCAGAGATATGGGAACACAGCAATTGTGGAGTGTACCTTATGCTTTGTATAGCAAGTATACCAGCAAGGCAGGAAATGGAATCAAGAATGTAACTGACAATGGAGATGGAACAATCACCTTTACTTACATTGATAATTCGAGTTATACGACTCCAGTACTTACAGGATTGACTGGGCCTCAGGGACCACAGGGACCAACAGGTCCGGCAGGAACGAATGGATCAGTAGGAGCAACAGGTCCTCAAGGAAATACTGGTCCTCAAGGACCAACTGGATCTCAAGGAGCAACTGGACCTCAAGGAGCAACCGGACCTCAAGGAGCAACTGGACCTCAAGGAGCAACTGGACCTCAAGGCTTGAAGGGAGATATCGGAGTAACTGGACCCCAAGGATCAGTTGGATTAATTGGAGCTCAAGGACCAACTGGAGCAACTGGATCTCAAGGGTTAACAGGACTACAAGGAATTCAAGGGTTAACAGGACCTCAGGGTACCCAAGGACCATCAGGACCTCAGGGTACCCAAGGACCATCAGGAGCGACAGGTCAACAAGGCCCACAAGGATTAACTGGGCCACCAGGTCCTACTGGCC
This sequence comes from Flavobacteriales bacterium, assembly GCA_018609055.1. Classification (GTDB taxonomy): domain Bacteria; phylum Bacteroidota; class Bacteroidia; order Flavobacteriales_D; family CAJJDF01; genus CAJJDF01. Next base: position 253,160 of record JABAYJ010000006.1, on the reverse strand, counting down.
CACAAGGATTAACTGGATTAACTGGACAAACTGGACCGCAAGGAACACAAGGAGTATCAGGTGCAATAGGGCCTCAGGGGCAGATTGGATTAACAGGAATGAATGGAGCTCAAGGCCCAATTGGCTTAACTGGAGCAACAGGTAGTCAAGGGTTCATCGGACCTCAGGGTACCCAAGGACCATCAGGAGCTACAGGTCAACAAGGCCCACAAGGATTAACTGGCCCACGAGGATTAACTGGATCTCAAGGCCCAGCAGGATCCACTGGGCAAATAGGATTAACTGGACCGCAAGGAGCACAAGGTGCAGATGGAGCAGATGGAGCAGATGGAATTTCAGGTATAGATGGTGCAGATGGAGCAGATGGGTCCCAAGGACCCCAAGGAGCAATTGGGCCTCAAGGTCCACAAGGACCCCAAGGAGCATCAGGAGCAACAGGTTCCCAAGGACCTACAGGTTCAACTGGAGTATCTGGATCTCAAGGCCCATCAGGAGTTCAAGGCCCAGCAGGAGTTCAGGGCCCAGCAGGATCAGGATTTAGTAATGGTACTTCACAAGGTGATATGAAATATTGGGATGGAAGTAGCTGGATAAATTTAGTTGCTACCGCTAAAGATTCTGCTACTCTTCAAATGATTGCTGGGGTTCCGACATGGATTGGAGGCTCCATTCCACCCATAACTTTTAACTACACAGGATCAGTTCAAAGTTATATAGTACCATCAGGTGTAACAACAATGGTGATAGACGGTTATGGAGGAAAAGGTGGACATGGGTCAACTTCATGGAATGGTCGTGGTGGTTTTGGTGGAAGAGTTCAGGCAACATATAGTGTTACTAGTGGGACTACAATATATATTAATGTAGGTGGAAAAGGTGGTTCGACTGTAAATTCAGGAGGTACAACTTATCAACCTGTTTATAATCCTTGGACGCCTGGAAATGCACAGGGTGGTTGGAATGGAGGGAGTGATCCTGGAGGTAGTAGTGGAGGTGGAGGTGGAGGAGCAACTGATATTAGAATTAACGGTACTGCTTTATCCAATAGAATTTATGTAGCTGGAGGAGGAGGAGGAGGAGGTGTTCAAAGAAGAGAATCTCAACCTGGAGGTGATGGAGGACATGGTGGTGGAACTACTGGAGGAAATGGATCAACAGGTGGAGCAGGCGGAACAAATCAAAGTGCTTCAAATCCAGGATTAACAAGAGGGCCAAATGGAAATGGAAGTAGTGGCGCTATAGGTGGTAATGGTGGAAGTCAATCTACTGGTGGTATTAGTGTAAACTATAATAGTACTAGTGGTGTATTTGGTATTGGTGGTATTGGTGGTAATAACGGTAGATTCGGAGGAGGAGGAGGAGGAGGTTATTATGGAGGAGGAGGGGGAGGTGACTCAAACGGTTCAGATTCCGGAGGAGGAGGAGGAGGAGGTTCATCATATACAGATGCATCTGCAACAAATGTTACACATACTCAAGGATATAGTTTTGCTACTGGAGATGGACAATTAACCATAACATTCCAATAATTATTTTCTTTATATTTTTTCTTTTTATTTGAGAAGTTGTAGAATTTTACACACAGTTTTTTGCAAGATAATGTGCTTTTATTTCATTTGAATCTATTGCTCGGACAAGAGCAGAGTAACTTATTATAATTTGGTTGAGCGGAAAATTCTATTTCTAAGATCCCTTTTTATAAACAACACAATTTAATTAAGTTACTGTTTTTATTACATTTGGTGGGTTAAGTTGGACGAAAATGGCAATGCTGAAGATCCTTATAAACTATTAGAGCCTGTATTTAATGACCTTACTGTTGACCAACTGGAAACATTAGTGATAAGTGAAAATAGTGGAATGAGGTTTTTTTGGGAGTTTATTGCTCGTTCATTCAGTATTTAGTAGGTTCATATCTCAGTAGTGGTCTCAGATAATTGGTGGTTATTTTGTTAATATATTGTTGTTTAGTCTCTTAAATTTACAAATTAATTACTGAGTGCAATTTTTTTACTATAAAAATACTTCTTTTAACCGTTTTGTTTCAGGATATTTTTTATTATCCTTAGAATCGATTATTTTAGTGGTGTAATTAACTGTTTGAGAATAGTTAATGTTTTGAGAGACGAATGGAATAAAAAAAGGGGGGCTTCTGTTTCCCTTTTTTTATAAAAAAAAAGATGAAGATGAAACAAAAAAATATTTTCGTCTAAATAATTTTAGATACAAACTGTACACGGTACTGATACAGTTTTAAAATAAAACCCTAACTACATAGTAGATAGGGTTTTACTTAAGTATTTGCATTGAAACTAGCGGTCCGGACGGGACTCGAACCCGCGACCCCCTGCGTGACAGGCAGGTATTCTAACCAGCTGAACTACCGGACCATAAATCGTAATTTTCAATACAAAATGTCAAAAAAATGTTGCTCTGTTTTCATGAGCGATACAAAAGTACCATTTTAAATTTATTCTCAAAATTTAAATAGCATAAAGTTTACTATTTATGCAATTTTCCATCAAGACTTAGCCAAGCACCACCATTATGAACGACTTTAAAGCCTTTAGCTTTTAATATTCCTTTGGCAGTTGCACTTCTCATTCCGCTTGCACAGCAAGTAATAATTGGTGTTTCTTGTTTTCCTTCAAGTTTTCCAATGTTTTTTCTCAATCCTTCTACAGGAATATTTAATGAACCTTCAATGTGCCCAGATTTAAATTCTCCTTTGGATCTAACATCTACAACAATAGCATGGTGATTGACTACTAAATCGTAATAATCGGCCTTAGGACCAAATCCCAGTAAGTTTAATATTGATTTTAACATGACTTAAGCTTTATGAAAATTAACTTCCATCCAACCGCCACCATTGTAGCATTCGATTCCTTCTATAGTTAGCATTTGTTGAGCCATTCCACTTCTCTGTCCAGATGCGCAGCAAAGTACCAATGGTTCTTTCATTGATTTCACCTCTTCTAATCTGTCCATAAGGTCCTGTACAGGAATATTTATAGATCCAGCAACACTTCCTCCAACAAACTCACCTTCTGTTCTTACGTCAAGTATTGTCCCTTCGTTATTTTTTATTAAATCTTCTAAATTCATTATACTATTGTTTTAATTATTTTCAAAACTACTTTTATTCTATCAAATGTATTGTAACAAAAGTAACTCTTGAGAATTGATTTTTCACTTTATGGCATAAAAAAAGTCTTTTCAATTTCTCGAAAAGACTTTTTTATAATAAATAACAATTTTACTTATTCTCCTGCTACTTCAAACTCAGCTTCAATAATAACTTCTTTGTGAAGTTTTATAGTTACTTTGTATTTTCCAACAGTCTTAATAGGCTCATTGTGAATTTTAATATTCTTTCTTTCTACTTCGTGTCCAGCAGCTACAAAAGCTTCTGCAACTTGAACGCTAGTTACGGATCCGAAGATTTTACCGCTTTCACCTACTTTTGCAATTACTTTTACAGAACTTTTTTCGATTTTAGTAGCTATTGCTTGAGCTTCGTCAACAATTGCTTTTTCTTTATGTGCTCTTTGTTTTACATTTTCTGCGTGCATTTTCTTTGCAGAAGGAGTTGCTAACATAGCTAAACCTTGAGGAATCAAATAATTTCTTCCAAATCCAGATTTAACAGTTACCATATCATTCTTGTCGCCTACATGCTCAACATCTTGTTTTAATATAACATCCATGATAATAAGGTTTTTTATTTTTTGTATAAATCTGTAACGTAAGGCATAAGAGCAATGTGTCTTGATCTCTTGATAGCTTGAGCTACTTTTCTTTGGTATTTTTGAGAAGTACCAGTTAATCTTCTTGGTAAAATTTTACCTTGCTCGTTTACAAGCATTGATAGGTAGTCAGCATTTTTGTAATCAATGTATTTGATTCCAGCTTTCTTGAACCTACAGTATTTGTCTTTTTTAACCTCAATATCAATTGGAGTTAAATATCTAATGTCTGTTTTACTCATTGTTTGAAATTTTTGGGTTAGTTTTTCTCAGCTTTCATTCTTGATTCTCTAACTCTTGCCCATGCTAATGCATGCTTGTCAAGGTTAGTAGTCAAAAATCTGATTACTTTCTCGTCTCTTTTAAATGCTACCTCTAGGTCAGCAATTAATTCTCCATTCTCAGCAGAATATTCAAACAAATGATAAAATCCAGTGGATTTTTTCTGTATTGGGTAGGCTAGTTTTTTCAATCCCCAATTTTCTTGGTTATCGATTTTTGCACCAGCTCCAACAATAATGTCTTTGAACTTATCTACTGCTTCCTTTACCTGAACGTCAGATAAAACGGGAGTTAGAATGAAAACAGTTTCGTAATGTTTCATAAGGTTTATTTTGGGTTTTTAATTTTAAGTCTGCAAATGTAGAGTTTTACTTTTACTTTTCCAATGTTTTTTCGGGTTTATTAACAATTGATTCTTCATTCCCATAAACCCTTTTCTTTCATTTAGGTTTTCATTAATTATTAGTATTATTAACTTTTCAAATTTATAACAAGCTCAATATGTTAAACAACATTGATTCTTCTCCGCCTAATCATCTTAAAAAGAAAGAAATAAAGCGCGAATTAAAGCAATTGAAAGAGAAAATGATTGCTTTTCAGAAGAAAATGAATGCACAAGGAAAGTATTCTTTGCTTCTTGTTTTTCAGGGAATGGATGCTTCTGGTAAAGATGGAGCAACACGAAGAGTACTAGAAGGAGTGAATCCAAGTGGAATAAAAGTAAAGAGTTATAAGAAACCTACAGACGAAGAATTTGCTCACGATTTTTTGTGGAGAGTTCATCAGCATACTCCTGCTAAAGGAATGATTCAGGTTTTTAATCGATCGCATTACGAAGATATTTTAGTTCCTTCGGTAATGGGTTATATCCCAAAAGAGGAAATTGAGAAACGATACGAACTGATAAACTCATTTGAAAAGTTATTAGAACATAACGGAACTAAAGTGCTGAAGTTCTACCTTCATGTATCCAAAGAAGAACATCTAGTTAGGTTACAAGAACGAATTGATAATCCTGAAAAACATTTTAAGCACAATGATGGCGATTGGGAAACCAGAGAAAATTGGGATAGTTATATGGGTGTATATCAATCGCTTTTTGATAAGTGTAATGATATTCCTTGGCATATTATACCGAGTGATGAAAATTGGTACAAGACAAATTTAATAACTGAAAAAATAATTGCTGCTTTTGAATCAATGGATTTGGAATGGCCTGAATTAAAAACTGAAAAATTTTAAATAATTATGAGCATAAAAAACTATCTATTACTAATTGTATTTTTTTTATCTGCCACCATAACTATTGGTTCTGATATAAAACCGATTAGTGCAAATCAAATTCCTGATAACTCTCATGTATTGGGAGTTGATAATATCAAAAGTCTTTATTATTTAGATAAAGGAGAAAATTTTGTTTTGGATATGCAGGGTAAACTTAACCAGGGAGGAAAAGTAGATAGTATTAGTTTAGATGGTAAGGTGTACTATCCTGAAACCTCTAATTTATATCTTTTAGAGAACTTGGAATACAGAGAATATTCGATAGATGTATTTGTAAATGGAAAAGTTAAGCCAAAATATGGGGGTTCATTTAAGTTTAAGGAGTACACTCCTCTAATTACAAATGACGCAGTAGTATTGGGGTTATTACTTTTGTTACTAGCTTTTATTTTTAGAACAGAAGGCAGTTCTAATCCTTTTTTCAAAAAGTTTTATAGAGTTGTTCCTGCATTATTATTGTGTTATTTTTTACCAGCATTCCTTAACACATTTGGAATTGTATCAGCAGATGAGTCTAATTTATACTTTGTGGCAAGTAGGTATTTATTGCCTGCAAGTTTAGTTTTATTGTGTCTTAATATAGATGTGCAGGGAATTAAAAGATTGGGGCCAAAAGCTTTAATCATGTTCTTTACTGCCACTGTTGGGATTGTAATTGGAGGTCCAATTGCACTTTGGATCGTATCTAAATTTTCTCCAGATTTATTAAATGATGAAATATGGAGAGGACTTGCAACAGTTGCTGGAAGTTGGATTGGAGGAGGAGCTAACCAAACAGCTATGAAAGAAGTTTATTTGGCAAGCGATCAATTATTCTCTGCCATGATTGTTGTAGATGTATTTGTTGCCAATGTTTTTATGTCTGTTTTGTTATTCGGAACAGGGTATAATAAACGAATAAATAAGTTTTTTAAAGCAGACGATTCTGCTATTGAAAGCTTAAAAAACAAAATGGAAAGTTTCCAGAAGAAGATGGCGAAGGTAGCTACGTTTAAAGATTTAATGATGTTAACCGCTTTAGCTTTTGTAGCAATAGGATTAGCTCATTTTCTATCCAATATAATTAGTCCATCAGTTTCGAAGTGGCTGGAAGTTTTAAAAGAAACTTCTCCTACTAAAGCAGCTTTAATGAGCTCTTTTGGTAGTGGATTCTTTTGGTTGGTAGTGTTCTCTACCATATTTGGAATTGGACTTTCATTCACCAAAGCTCGAGAGTTTGAAGGTATTGGTGCGTCTAAAATTGGAACTGTTTTCCTTTATTTATTAGTCGCAACTATAGGAATGAAAATGGATATCCTTGAATTAATTAACAACTGGGGAATATTTAAATTCTTAATCTCTATTGGGTTGATATGGATTACAATTCATGCAATATTCTTATTCATTGTAGCTAAAATCATTAAAGCTCCATTCTTTTATGTGGCAGTTGGTTCTCAGGCTAATATTGGTGGAGCAGCATCAGCACCAGTAGTTGCAGCAGCATTTAGTCCGTCACTAGCTCCAGTTGGTGTTTTACTAGCTGTATTAGGTTATGCTGTTGGGACTTTTGGAGCGATTGCTTGTGCTCTTATGATGCAGTATTTATCGGTGGCTTAATAATTCATCCCAAAATACTCTCACCTAAAAACACATAAATCCCAACTAAAACTGCTTCTCCAATAAATATTGCGGAGAAGTATTTAAAGAAATTCATTCTGATACTACCTGCTATATAGCAGATTAAGTCAGTAGGGACTAAAGGGAAAAATGACCAGGCTAGAACAATCCAAAACCCATATTTGTTTAGTTTTTCAGTAATCTTATCCGATTTACTTTTTAGTTTATCACCAAATAGTTTGTCGAATTCTAAGAATTTGGAAGCAAAATAGAGGTAAGCAGCAGTAACCATTATTCCTAACATGGATATCCAAAACACTGTCCAAGGTGATTCAGGAAAAATTAAGATTCCTGCTAAAACAAATGGGGTAGAGGGGAGGAGGAAAATTCCACGAACCATAGATATTCCTAAATAGGCCCAAAATATATTGGAAGAGTTTTCTTTTATGAAAGAAGAAATAGCTTCTTTCGTAAACCAATCGGGGTATAAAAAAAATAGCACTAATCCCATTAGAATTAGTGCTATCCATATTAATCTTAAAATCTTTTTACTCGCCAATATGAAGAGTGTCTTTTTTCTTTAATAAATCTTCAACAGATTCTCTTACATTTTCATCATCTACACAGCAATCTACTGGGCATACGGCAGCACACTGAGGTTCTTCGTGAAATCCTTCACACTCAGTACATTTATCTGGAGATATAAAATATACATCCATATCTACAGGCTCTTGATATTCGTCTGCATTTACTTCTTTATCATCATATAATTTCACCCTCCCTTTAAGTCCAGTTCCATCAGAAAACTTCCATTCAGCTCCTCCTTCATATATTGCGTTATTTGGACATTCTGGCTCGCATGCTCCGCAATTGATGCATTCTTGTGTTATAATTATTGCCATTTTTTATTCTAATTTTTTACAAAATTAATACAATATCATTTGAAAGTCTATTTTTTAGCTATAAATTTTAGCTGGTTCTCTTTGTATTTAAAGCAATATATACTCATTGGGATAAATATTTACACCTAAAGTTTTATCTTTGCACTATGAATATAGAGGAAAGGAAAATTGCTTTTGTACAATTAGGTAAAGTGCTTCGAAACTTTGTTGTAAACAAGGATTGGGAAGGTTTTGATAGTGGATTAACCGAAACTGAGCATAATGACTTTAATCAACTAATCTTAAAATCAAAAACTTTAAATGGTTGGTTTACAGAAGAAAATGTTCGTAAAGCAATTGAGGGAATAGTTAATTTATTGGATTCAGATAGATTAGATGAATGGTTGGCTACTTATCAATTTGATTCTGAAAAGAATAAAAATGTAGGCGTAATAATGGCAGGAAATATACCAATGGTAGGTTTCCATGATGCACTTTGCGTATTGCTTTCAGGAAATAAATTAGTAGGTAAACTTTCCTCAGAAGATAAATTGTTGATTCCTGCAGTTTTGGAATTTCTTATTAGAATAGAACCTCAATTCAAGACAAAAATCAGTTTTGTAGACAGGATAAAAGAAATTGATGCAGTAATTGCAACTGGAAGTAATAACTCTGCTAGATATTTTGAAACTTATTTTGGTAAGTATCCCAACATAATCAGAAAAAACAGAACTTCTATTGCTTTGATTACTGGAAACGAAACGGAAGAGGAGTTAACTTCTTTTGCGAATGATGTGTTTCTTTATTTTGGAAAAGGATGTAGAAATGTAACTAAGGTTTTAGTGCCAAAAGAGTATGATTTAGATAATCTATTCAAAGCATTTTACCCATTTAAGGATATAATTCATCATCATAAATATGCCAATAACTACGATTATAACAAAGCAATATATATGATGAGTCAAACTCCCATTATAGAAAATGGTTTTTTGATGCTAATTGAAAATGATGCTCTTCATTCTCCTTTAAGTATATTGAATTATCAATATTATAATGACAAAAGTGAGGCATTGGCTTATACCGAAGTACACAAAGATGAGCTGCAATGTATTGTAGGGAGTGATTATATTCCATTTGGGAAAGCTCAAATGCCAGATGCAGATGATTATGCTGATGGAGAGGATACCATGAAATTTTTATTATCCCTTTAAGCATAGTACTTTTGAATTAGAGTTTAACAAAAGATTAACCGTAAATAAAACTATAACGAACAATAAATAAGAAACTTGGCGCAATTCTTGCCTAGTCTTAGTTTAAATCAATAAAACAATGATTATGAAATCAATTTTACAATTAAAAATTGCCCTTTTTACAATTTTCTTGTTTTCGTTTGGAGCCAAAGCTCAATTCGTAGACTATGACAGGGACACCAAATGGAACTTAGGTTTTAACATGGGTGCTGTGTGGCAAGATGGAGATGTTTCGCTTAACAGTCCTGGGTTTGGATATGGATTTACTTTTGGTAGAAGTATTTACGAAAATCCAAATAAATTTTGGAGTCTAGACTTAAGATTTAGATACATGAAAGGATTTACTTACGGTCAGAATTTGGTTGCAACAAGAGATTCTACTAGTACGTATTTGGATAATCCTATTTATTCAACAAACCCATCTAACTATAGAGATAATCTTGGTTTTACTTATTTGAATAGTAAAACAATGATTCATGATTTTTCTTTGGAAGCTGTGATTAACTTTCACAAACTAAGAGAAAAAACAGGAGTATTACTTTCTGTATATGGAGGATTGGGAGTTACCGATTACCGTACTACAACTAATTTATTAGATGAAGATGGAAAGCTCTATAACTATTTTGATATAGATGAGGCTTCAGCTTCTAAAAAAGATTTTAGAGATTTTTTAGATAATTCGTATGAAACAAATGCTGTTTTTAATGAGGTTGTAACTGTTAAGTTCATGCCTTCATTAGGAGCGAGTATCGGTTACCAATTTTCACCACAATGGTCTATAGGAATTGATCACAGGGTTACATTTACTCTTCAAGATCAATTTGATGGAATAGAGCAGGCTGGAACTCAGTTTTTACAATGGGGAGATAATGACAAATACCATTACACTTCTATATTCTTAAGATGGAATATTTTTAGAGGAGAATCTTCAACTTCTACAAGAACGAGAGATTGTCCACCACCATATTTAAAAATTGCTGATATTCCTGCTGTTTATACTGTAAACGATAGTGTATTTAGTATTAGAGCAAGAGTTTCTAAAATAAACTCGAACAATGATGTGATGTTTATTCAAGTCGATCAGATTGTTGAAACTATCTATAATGCTAACACTGATTATGTTTCGGGTTCTGTTATTTTGAAAGAAGGAGAAAACAAATTATTGTTTATTGCGAGTAACAAATGTGGAGAGTCTCTAGATAGTGTAACAGTTATTTATAACCCAGATTTTTGTCCAAAAGGAGTAATAACAATTTTTGAGCCTAGTGATACAGTATCAAGTAGAGAAACTACATTAAAGGCTAGAGTATTACAATTGCAAGGAGGAATAATTACTGTTTCACTTAATAATAGAATAGTACCGCATACATTCAATGCTTCTACTAATCGATTAGAGTCTAAATTAAACTTGAATCAAGGAATTAATACTTATTCGATAAGAGCTGTAAATAAATGTGGAGATACTTCTGTGAGTAAAACAGTTGTGTTTTACTGTGTACCACCAACTGTTGCAATTGGTTCTCCTGAGAACGGGAAACAATACACAAATGGTGCAGGAAATATTGTAGCATCAGTAAGAAATATTACTGATAAAAGCCAAATTCAAATTACACATAACGGTACTTCTGTAGTCCCTAATCTTAATGCTAAGACAGGTGCTGTAGGAGGAAGTTTTAATATGGTAGAAGGAACAAACACGATTACTATAACAGTAACTAATGATTGTGGAACAGATACTAAATCAGTTATTTTTAACTACGAAAAACCATGTTTGTTACCAGTAGTTTCTATTACAACTCCTGCAAATGGAAGTAATGTAACTAGCTCGAGTGTGAACGTGAGAGGAACGATTTCTAATATTTCTAATGGGACTAATGTTCAAATGACTTTGAATGGTGTAGCTGTGAACTCTGGGTTTAACAATGGATCGTTTTCTTCTAATCTAAATTTAAGACAAGGAAGTAACACTATTCAAGTAACTGGTGTAAATGAGTGTGGAAGAGATTCTAAATCTATCACAATATCTTATTCTTGTCCTGCTCCAACTGTATCTTTAGTGTCTCCTATTAATGGAACACAAACTTCTACGTCAAGAGTAGTTGTTTCTGGAAATACAACAAATGTATCTTCTCAAAGTCAGTTAAGAGTAACTCTTAATGGTACCTCAGTTCCTTTTACTTTTAATGCAAGTGCTAGGTCTTTTTCAGGAACAATTAATGTTTCTGGAGGTCAAAATATTATTCAAGTAGTAGCAACAACACCTTGTGGAACAGCAACTAAAACGGCTGTTGTTTCAATGAATCAGGCTTGTCCTGCTCCTGTTGTTAATATTGTGAATCCTGCTAATGGAACATCAGTTAACTCTAACCAGTTAACACTTTCTGGAACTGCAATTAATGTAACTAACCAATCGGAACTAAGAGTAACTTTAAATGGAATTGCGCAAGCTTTCACCTTTAACTCAGGAACTTTTGTAGCTCCACTTAGTCTTACAACTGGTAATAATACAATTCAGGTGAAAGCAACTAATGCTTGTGGAACAGATATAAAATCAACAACTGTTAATTACAGTCAGGCTTGTCCTGCTCCAACAGCTTTAATCTCTTCGCCAAGAAATGGATTAAATGCTACTTCTTTATCAGTTCCTTTTACAGGGATTGTAACTAATGTATCTAGCGCAAGTCAAGTTACTTTAAAAGTAAATGGAGTTTCTGTAGCTAAAAATGTAAACACTACAAGTGGATTGGTAACTGCAACTTTAAATTTAAAAGAAGGAGGTAATACTATCCTGTTAACTGTTACAACTAATTGTGGAACTGATAGTAAAACGGTAACTGCTTCATACAAATGTCCATTGCCAACTATTAACATTGCTAGTCCTAATACAGGTATGAGTTATTCAACTTCTCCAATTCAGTTTTCTGGTTTTGTAAGTGGAGCGTCTACTCAAAGCCAAATTGTTGTTAAATTAAACGGAGCTGTTATTCCTTTTACTTTCAATACTGGAACTAAGCAGTTTTCTGGTTCTATGAATTTAGTGACAGGAAGTAATACATTAGAAGCATCTGTAACTAATCAGTGTGGAACTTCTACTAAGTCTTCTACTGTGAATTATGCAAAGTCTTGTCCTCCACCAAGTGTGATACTTACATCACCAAATGGAAAAGGAACTTCTACTTCTGCTGTTCAAATTACAGGACTTGCTAATAACGTAACTTCTCAAAATCAGATAAGTGTTAAACTTAATGGAGCTACTTTGCTAATTAGCTTTAATGCTTCAACAAAAGTGTTTACATCAATGGCAACATTAATTGAGGGTAACAACACTATTGTAGCAACTGTAACAAATGAATGTGGTATAGATACTAAAACTGTTTCTGTTATTTACACTAAACTTTGTCCTAAACCAACTTTAGCAATTACAAGTCCGGCTAATGGATCTAGTCCTATCGATCAGTTTATTACAATTAATGGTGTAACTACTAATGTTACTTCACAATCTCAAATTACTTTAACATTGAATGGAAAGGCAATTCCTTTTACTTTTAATGCAAGTAGCCAAACATTTGTAGGTAACTATGATTTAACTGAAGGTAACAATGTGATAGTTGCTACAGTTACTAATGAATGTGGAACCGCTACAAAAACGGTTACACTTAACTGGTCAAAACCTTGTCCTAAGCCAACAGTAACAATAACTTCTCCTAATGGAAATGATGCATTAATTGCTGCAACTCAAATTACTGGGATAGCTCAAAATGTAACAACTAAAAATAAAATATCTGTAATGTTGAATGGAGCATCTGTTCCTTTTAGCTTTAACGCAACAACTAAGGTGTTTACAGCTTCAGCTACATTGAAAGAAGGAAGTAATACTATTCAAGTAAAAGTGACTAACTCTTGTGGTACAGATACTAAAACAGTTAATAAAACTTATACTAAAATTTGTCCTAAACCTACCGTGAGAATTACAAGTCCTGCAAATGGTTCTAGCCCAATAGATCAGTTTGTAACTATAAATGGAGTAACATCAAATGTTATTTCGAAATCTCAAATTACATTAAAGATTAATGGAGTAAATATTCCATTCACATTTAATGCTGGTAACAATAGTTTTCAAGGGATGTATGACTTAACAGAAGGAACGAACGTAATAGTTACAACTGCTACTAATGAGTGTGGAACTACTACATCTACAGTAAATTTGGTTTGGTCAAAACCTTGTCCTAAAGCGGTTGTTAAAATTTTGAGTCACACTAACTATAGTAGTATAAGCACACAAACTACTACTATAATTGGAACAGTAGCTAATATAGCTATTGCAGGTGATTTAAAAATGACAGTTAATGGAGCACAACAGAGATTTACTTACAACAATACAACTAAAGGATTTAGTTCTGCTGTAAATTTGATAGCAGGTGCTAATAGAATAGTAGTTACTGCAACTACTCAATGTGGTGTTGTTTCGGAAACACTATTACTTAATGTTAATGCTCCAGTTGTAATTACTCCAGGATTAACTGTTGTAACGCCAAGAGCTAATTCATCTGGAACAAGTGTTGCCATAACTAAAGTAAATGGAACTGTAAGCGGGATATCAAGTAAAAGCCAGCTTCAGATATTTGTAAATGGGAAAGCATACACAGGGTTCTCATTTAAAGCACTTGGAAATGGAGTGTTTTCTTATGATGGTACTGTTAGTTTGGTTCCAGGATTAAACATAATAGAAGTTTCAGCAACAAATAATGCAGGAGGTAAGAAGACAATAACTAAAAAAATCACTTTATCTCAATCGGTAAAGGCGCCTATTAAAACAGAGGTTGAAGGATCAGTTCCGACAAAAACAGAAGTAACTAAACCTGCTACTGAACAGCCTATTACAAGGCCAGGTAGAAGAAGATAAGACTAATTGAAATAAAGTATAAAAGCATCCATTAATGGGTGCTTTTTTTATTTAAACCAGTTTCTCTTTTTTATCATAAATAGAGTTAATAGAGTAATCACTAACATAACTCCTAATAAGATGAAGTAGCCATATTGAGATTTAGTCTCAGGAATATAATCGAAGTTCATCCCGTAAATTCCTGCAAGAAAAGTAAGTGGAATAAAAATCACTGAAAAAATTGTTAATGTTTTCATCACCTGGTTTAGCCTATTATTTTGTAAATTGAATACTAAGTTGAGGTTACTTTCAAGTTGGACTAAATCAAAGTCTATATCGTCTATCAAAAAATGAGCTTGTTCCTTAGATTCACTAAAGTACCTTTTATCAAAACCTTCGAGCTCACAATTTTCTAATTTAAAAATAGCCTCACGTAAAGATGAAACAGCTTTTTTTAACTGAAAAAACTGTTGTTTAAATCCTTCAATTTTCATAACATAGGATTCATTAAGATTTGCAGATGCAAGGTCTTTTATTCTACCAATTTTTTTATTAATGGTCTCATAAACATTAGCGTAATTATCTATGATAGCATCAATAATTAAGTACAGTAAATAATCTGCATTCTTTTTGCGAACTATTCCTTTGTTTTCTCTTAGTCTAAAACGAATTTCTCCAAAATAATCACCATGTTTTTATTGTATACTCCAAACATAATTATGGCTCACAACAAAAAGCATTTGCTCAGTTGTTATTTTATTCCTTTTTAGGTGAATAGTATTTATTGCTAAAAAAATATTTTCCTCTAACTCAATAGTTTTATTTCTGTGAGTATTCTCTTGAATGAGCAGTTTGATAAAATCATCTAAAGAATTGTTTTTTATAATTTCAGAAAACTCAGTTTTGTTATCTAATCCATAGATTTTAGCCAAGTATTTAGTTTTAGTTGAGATAATTTTATTTCGTTAGCATTTGAGTGAGGCTCTTCAATAACCTCATTTGCAGAGTAACTAAAACTACTGATTTTGTCTTCTAGATTTTTCATTTTACTTGTTGTAATTAGTTTAGCTTACCAGCAATATATGCTGTTGTCCAAGCAGCTTGGAAATTGTAGCCACCAGTAATTCCATCTACATCCATAACTTCACCTGCAAAATAAAGATTAGGAACTGCTTTGCTTTCCATGGTTTTGAAATTAATGCTATCAAGACTAATACCTCCACAAGTCACGAATTCTTCTTTAAAAGTAGTTTTTCCGTTTACTTGGTATATATCATTAGTAAGAATATTGGCCAATTTATTTATTCCTTTCTTGCCTAAATCGCCCCATTTTTTATCCAATGGAAGTTCTAATTTCTCTAATAAATATAACCATAATCTTTCAGGAAGTAAATATGCTCTAAAATTTTGAAGCTGTTTATTAAGATTTTTTTCTGAAAGAGATTTTAATTCTTGTGCAACCTCCTCATAGCTTTGTATATTCACCCAGTTTACTTGAATATTGAAAGAGTAATTCTTTTGTTCTAATGCTCTAGCGCCAAAAGCTGATAGCTTAAGAATTGAAGGGCCGCTCATTCCCCAGTGAGTTATTAATAATGGGCCATCAGATTTTAGTTTAGTTCCCTGTACCGAAGTCATAGTTTCTTCTACTACAATCCCCATTAATTTAGTGATCTCTTCAGATGGCATATTAAATGTAAAAAGTGAAGGGACAGGTTGTTCAATTTTATGCCCAAGTTTTTCGAGCCATGCAAGTCCTTCTCTTTTAGGTGAACCTCCTGTTGCTACAATTACTTTGTCAAATTGATATTCGAGTTCGTTACCTCTAAATTTTAGAGTTATTTTATCGTTTTCTGGAACTAGCTCTTGAACTACTCGTCCTATTTCTATTTGAATTCCTAAGTTTTTACACTCATCCAAAAAACAATCAATAATCGTTTGTGAATCTTGTGATACTGGGAATACGCAATTATCATCCTGAATTGTTAATGCAATCCCTCTTGATTCAAACCATTCCATGGTATGCTTAGTATTGAATTCGCTAAAAGCTTGTTTTAGTTTTTTTTCTCCTCTTGGGTATGCTTTGGATAACTCGGTAATTGATGTGCAACCATTAGTGATATTACATCTTCCACCACCAGAAACTTTTACTTTAGAGAGTAGTTTCTGAGATTTTTCGAGAAGAATTACTTCACTTTCTGGATGATTCATTTTAGCATGAATAGCAGCAAAAAAACCTGCTGCACCTCCACCAATTATTCCTATTTTCATGGGAGTAAAAGTAAGTAAAACTTGTTATCTAATTACAGTGATGTGCCCATATTTGACAAATCCGTCTATTTCAAATTCTTCTTTACCAATTATCTTGAAAACGTAAGTGTCAGCTTGAACTAGCACACCTTTGTATTTTCCATCCCAAATTTCATCAGGATCAGTGGAAGAGAATATAACTTCTCCCCATTTATTAAAAATAAAGAAAGAATATTCTGTTACCGAGCTACTGTTGTTAAACACCACTCTAAATTCATTATTTACTCCATCATCATTAGGTGTAAAAGCACTTGGTATCCAATAGCTTAATGGATTTTTAATAGTGATTATTTTAGTAATCTGATCAAAACAACCACCTTCGTTTGTAGCTGATAAAGTTACTGGGTATTTACCGCCATCTGTCTTAGGGAATTCAAAAAAGTCATCTGTTAAAATAGATGTCCCTAATCCTGCAAAATCCCATAAGTAAGTAGTAGCACCTGAAGTTTGATTTGTAAAAAATATTTCTGTTTCAGGAACAATAGGTTCAAATGGATTAGAAGAAAAACTAGCAACAGGAGTAGGGTAGGCGCAAACCAAATTTGGTAATACTGAATCTACTTTACAACCTAGCGTATTTACAAGAGTAACTTTTAGATCATAACATCCTTCAAATGTATAGTTATGAGATGCAGTTCCTTGTGTGTTGGATGAATTTCCATCTCCAAATGACCAATAGATACTATCAAAGCTCGTCATATCCGAATTGTTAGTGAAAGTAACTAACTGTGGCAAACAAAGTGTATCATCATTTACTGATATATCAATAGTATTTTGAACTTGAGTATGAGTAATCATAGCCGTGTCAGGATAAGTTTGACAGCCATCAATAGTTTCTTCTAAAATATAATAAAAAGGAGAATACTCATTTACATTTGTTGTTGGATTATAAATTGAAGTATCACTAATTAGTGAGTTTCCAGTGGCTGAGACAGAGTAATATTGCCAAGTACTTTCAGATGCTCCTGGTATTTGAACTCCATTAAGCTGATAATCTAACCTACATGTTGTAAAGTCTGGACCTGCATTAGAGGTTAATTTTGGTTTAACATAAACCTCTAAAAGTGTATCGTGTATACATCCAAAATTATCATAAATTCTGTAAGTGTATTGATGACTTCCAGATAGAATTGGACTTACTAAAGCAGAAGTGTCACCAGGAGTTGATAAGGTAGTTCCTCCAAACCAAGTACTAGAATCTCTGGATGCAAGAATAGGGGCAGTCGCATTAGCAGGTGGACGAATTGTTGTGTCGAAATTTAATCCCCAAAAGAAAATATACCCGTTATCAACAAGTAAGTTATCTGTAACAGTAATTATCCAATTTCCGTTCATTGGGCATCCTGCTAAAGTAGTTCTTAAATTCTGAAAAGAACTGTATGTTCCAGCAGGTAAATAGTTTTGGTTAACATAGTTATTACCTAATACATCTGTGTAATTATAAGTATAGTTCCCTGCTTCACTAACCATTGAACCATAGGTTGGATTAAGATGAGTAAATTCATAAGTATATCCAATTCCAGGATTAAGAGGTGTTCCGCCAGCTGGATCCACTGGTTCCCCTAAAAATGTTCCGCCTCCATTAGGGTATTCTTTAAGTATAACTGTTGTGTTGTTGGGACATGTCAGTCTTATTTCTAAATCTCCAAGATATGAATGTTCCATATTAACATAGATTCCATCTAAAAAACCATTTTGAAAAGTAGCTGTAGGGGAAAATATGGAAACAGGAATTGTATCTCTGTATGAAAGACCAGACCCATCTGGTAAGAATGTTACGCCAGCAGCATTTAGCACTGGTGGTGTGAAGGGAGTAAATAAACCTGAATCTGTAACAACAATAAGCGCAGTATCTCCAAAGCAAATAGTGTCATTTGGAAGAATTACAGCTTTTTTGAAATTTGGTGCGCCAGAAACATAAACCCTAGCTCCTCTTTGTCGAGAAACACATCCAATAGTATCAATAACTTCAAGAGTTATATCAAAAACTCCAGGAGAATTAAAAGTGTGAGAAGCATTTTGGCCAGGAACTATTGTACCATCACCTATTCTCCAAGAAAAAGTAGAAGTGGAATTGTTTTGCCCATAATATGTTCCACTTGATGGATAATCTGCATCACCAAACATGTTTACAGTTGAGCCATTACATATTTGAAGTATTTGTTGAGCACTTGTGTCAGGAGAAGGAGATAAACTGTCTGCGACAGCTGTAAAAGGTTGACAAGCATAAGTACAATTGAATGTTGATGTCCATCCATTATAATTAACACTTCCATCTGAAATGAAATTAAAAGTTAAACATCCTGTTGAAGATGTGATTGTAACTCCATTTAATGTTCCTACACCACTATAAGATCCGATTAGAGGACTTGCAGTTGTTGGCCCATCATATATTCTTAAAACATCAAGGTTTGCCTCTGTCTGAAAAGCACTAAAATTAACTCTGATTAATGATCCAGGTGAATTACTACAAAACGTTTGATTTAAATTGCTATTATTTGCATATAACCCTAGACCTCCACTATCATAAAATGTTCCTGAACAAGTATTAGTTGTTCCAGATGACATGTTGTAAGTCTGTGATATTCCAAGGTTCATCAACATCAAAAAGAAACCTAAAAGTATGTGGTTTAGTTTCTTCATTTTTGTTGAAGTTTAGTAAGGTAAGTATATGGTTTTATATGTAATACCGTTCTGGTATTTCCTAAGATATATATTTTCTTAGTGTCATAATTTCTTTCTAATTGATACCTCAGGATATTGAAATAATCATTTTCTAAGGCTTTAACTAAAGAATTAATTGAGCTTACAGAATGTTTTTTCTCTTTGTTAACCATGTTTACAGAAGTCAAGACTTCCCATTCAGGATTAAGAGGCTTTTCTGAAGGTATTTTTTCAAATGAGTAAGAATTGAACAAAACATTGTTGTAATATTTTGCTAGCTCAGGATTTGCAACTATCTCTTCAACTCTCTCGCTAGAGTATATTTCGCTTAGGTAACTAGCTAGTTTCTCCTTGTTTGTAAAACTTGAGAGAACAAGTAGTATTGGTATTGATATAGCTAAGATTTTTCTCATAAAATATTGAAAACAATTATATAACTAAAATACAAAATTTTGATAAAAAAATAACAATTAGTTATTGACATTTGTAACTGTTCCTTTATAAGTTTCTTTCACTCCAAACTCATTGGTAAGAGTAACAACCCATACAAAAGACTCAAAGCTACTTTGTTTTCCATTAGCTAATCTTCCATCCCATGGCTGATCTACAGAAGTAGTAGTATAAACAGGTTCTCCATTTCGAGAATAAATTACCATATTAAACGGAACGTTTATAGTTTTTAATATTTGAGGAATAAAGTAGTCGTTTAAATTATTATCATCAAAAGGCGAGAATCCAAAATCTTTCTGGAAATTGTAATACCCTTCCAGCTCAATTTTTTCTTTTATGGTTGTTACACAACCTTCTTCAGATGTAAGAGAAATATTACATTGGTATATTCCTTGTCCTTTATAGGTGTGAGTGTAATCTTCAGTAGATGATGTTCCATCTCCATAATTTATTGTCATTGCAGAATAGGAATCATTATTCACAATTTCAAATTCATTTACTAAACTTGATTTGTTTCTGTTAATAGTGACATCACTTGATGGTACCTGATTAACAGTGATTTGAGAGCTTTTACTGGCCAGTTGCTTTCCGTTTTTATCGAAAATTGCAAGTATGATTTCATTCTCGCCAGCATCTTTTGCCACATACTCAGAGGATGCACCTTTTAATATTTTTGTTCTGTTAACAGTCCACACATAGTTGTGATTAGGATTGTTCTCTTCAGAAACTAAGTAGATTTTACTTCCTTGGCATATTTCGTTCTTAACAAAGAACCTAGCACTAGCCATTTCTGTTGAGATAACAGTAACTGGCTCATTTGGATTAGTAATAGGAGTTAAAGGTTTTATCTTATTATTATCTCCATTACCTATTTGAGAACCTAATCCTTTAGATTTTGCTTTTTCAGGTAAATTGTTTGGCTCTGTTCTTAATGAATTATCAGTTAAACCAGTTTTAGGTGAATTGTCTTCAATGTTTGTTGTTGTTTCAACTGAATTTATTTCAGTATTAACTACATTTAAATTAGAGTTTTCTGAAAGTGTAGTTTCGTTTTTAGTTGAAGTAATTATGTTTGTAACTTCTATATCGTTAGCAACAATTAATTCTTTATTATTTAATTCAGAATTAGAAGTGTTTGTAACTACAATGCTTCCAATAACTATTAATCCAACTATACTAGCTACAAACCACATTGATTTGTAAAAAGGAGTAGGAGCAACAGTGCTCGCTTGAAATTTCTCCCAAGCGCCAGCTTCATATGGCAACTCTTGGTTGTTGAGAGATTCTCGTACTATTTGTTCAAAATTTTGTTTCATTCTTTATATTTCGTTTCACACCAGGTGAAACTTTTTTTCTAATATTTCTCTTACTTTCTGTTTGGCCTTTGCATAGTTCGATTTTGATGTTCCTATGTTTATGTCCAATATCTCAGCCACCTCTTGGTGGGTATAATTTTCGATAGCGTACAAGTTAAAAACCATTTTATATGCTGGGGAAAGTTGTTCCATAGCATCAGTAATATCTGTAGGTTTTATCTTGCTATAAACACTATCATTTTCTTCTAATTCGTTATAATAACTGTCTTCATCTTCAATCCTTCCATCTTCTTCAATGTTGAATTTGTTTTTCTGTTTTCGGTAATGATCTATGGCTGTGTTTACGAATATTCTTCGAACCCAACCTTCAATAGAACCAGTAATCTCATACTTTTGTAAATTATCAAATACTTTCATAAAGGCGTCTTGCAAAATATCTTGAGCTTCATCTCTGTCTCTTGCATAACGTGAACAAACTGCCATCATTTTTCCATAGAAATGCTTAAAAAAGAGTTCTTGCCCTTTTTCTTCTTTCTTAATACATAGGTTAATGACTTCATTCAGCTCTTCTTTCGTCAAAGTATCTTCAGTTTTCGTTATTTAAACGGTTAGTAATTTCAGTGGTTGCCTTATTCTGTTTCAATTCTATTAGAATTGTAGTTGGTTCATTTAATTAGAAATAGTATCTGTGTAAGAATAATAGCTAATATCCATATATTTTATCTAATTTTTGTAATTTCACGGTATAAGTTTATTTATTCACTAACCCCAAAAATAACGATATGAAAGTAACAGTTGTAGGAGCTGGAGCAGTAGGTGCCAGTTGTGCAGAATACATAGCGATTAAAGATTTCGCTTCGGAAGTTGTACTATTAGATATTAAAGAAGGATTTGCAGAAGGAAAAGCAATGGACCTTATGCAGACAGCATCTTTAAACGGATTTGATACGAAAATTATTGGAAGTACTAACGATTATTCTAAAACTGCAGGTAGTGATATTTGTGTAATTACATCAGGAATTCCAAGAAAACCAGGAATGACAAGAGATGAATTGATTGGAATTAACGCAGGAATTGTAAAAACAGTTTCTTCTTCATTAATTCAGCATTCGCCTGATACAATCATCATTGTGGTTTCTAACCCAATGGATACAATGACTTATTTAGTTCACCAATCTACAAACTTACCAAAGCATAAAATTATTGGAATGGGTGGAGCTTTAGATTCTGCTAGATTCAAATACAGATTAGCTGAAGCTTTGGAATGTCCAATTTCTGATGTTGATGGAATGGTAATAGGAGGTCACTCTGATAAAGGAATGGTTCCTTTGATTAATAAAGCAACAAGAAACGGAGTTCCAGTTTCTGAGTTTTTAAGTGCAGAAAGAATGGAAGAGGTAGTTCAGGCAACTAAAGTTGGAGGAGCAACTCTTACAGGATTATTAGGAACATCTGCTTGGTATGCACCAGGTGCAGCAGTTTCTGGATTAGTTCAAGCAATTGCTTGTGACCAAAAGAAAATGTTCCCTTGTTCTACTTTATTAGACGGAGAGTTCGGATTATCTGATTTATGTATTGGAGTTCCAGTAATTTTAGGAAAAAATGGAATAGAAAAAATTGTTGAAATTTCGCTTACAGATGCTGAAAAAGCTAAGATGCAAGAAAGTGCTGAAGGAGTAAAAACAACTAATGGACTTTTAGCTTAGGCTTTTTAATAAATTTTATTACATTTGCCAACTCTTTAAGCGGGAGTAGCTCAGTTGATAGAGCGTCAGCCTTCCAAGCTGAGGGTCGCGGGTTTGAGCCCCGTCTCCCGCTCATAGTTTTACAGATGTAGAACATTTACTTTTAAAAGTAAGACACAAAAAAAACTCTTAGCATTTGCTAAGAGTTTTTTTGTGGATAATAGTTTGGTTATTTAGTTAGTTTCAAATGAATTTTAAAGCCTATTTCATTCGCAATTAAATAATCTACAGGGATTCCAACAGATGATTCGGTATGGTAATTTAATCCCCAATCTGTTCGGTCTACTTCAAAATATTCGGATACCAGTGAAATTTCCTTTTCTGTTTGGATCACATTCACATTAAATTGGATGTTCTTATTTACGTTTTTAATCAAAAGATTTCCCTCAAGTAAATAGTTGTACTCTCCTTCAATTGGAGTAGCGTTAGTTATTTCGAATTTAGCTGTAGGAAATTCATCAGTCATAAAGAAATCCATACTATTTAAGTGATCCATTAGTTTTTCATTATTATCGTCATCAAAATTTTCAACAGTAAGGTTTAGGATATCCATTATAAATTTACCCGAATGTAATTTTCCATCTTTTAAGTTTAGCTTTCCGCTTTTAAGTTTTACTATTCCATATCGTTCGCCAGTTTTACCCAAGTGCCATGCTTTCCATTCCACCTTGGATTCATCTGATACTTTGGAGTAAGTAGAGTAGTTTGCTGTGCTATTAACAAGCTTAAATCCTAAAACAAACATGCTAAGAGGTAATAAAATTAGAATAAGCTTTTTCATTGAGTAAATTTATTTGAAAGGTAAAAAAAAATCCCCAAGCAAAGCAAGGAGATTTTTAATTTAATATGTTAAGTAATTAATTACTTAGTAACGTTAGCGTGAATTGTAAATTCAATTTCATCAGAAATTAAATAATCAGTTGGTACACCTTCGCTTCCTTCAGCATGGTAAGTTAATCCCCAATCACTTCTGTCTACTTCAAAAGACTCAGATGATAAAGATAAAGCATCTTCAGTAACATTTACTTTTGCCATAAATGTAATGTTTTTAGTTGCTCCTTTGATAGTTAAGTTTCCACTTACTTTAGCATTGTAATCACCAGAAGTAGTATCTACACTTGTGATTTCGAAAGTAGCTGTTGGGAAAGAATCAGTTAAAAAGAAATCTCCACTTACTAAGTGACCTCTTAATTTTTCGTTCTGTGCAGTATCTTCTCCAAAGTTAGAAACTGTTAAGTTAGCTAAGTCAAGAACAAATTTCCCTCCTGCTAACATTCCTTCGTTTACTGAAGCTTCAGCACTTTTTAACATTACAGATCCAGATCTTTCTCCAGTTTTAGCAAGGTGCCAAGCTTTCCAATCTACGTGATTGTGATCTCCTAAAGTGCTGTAAGTTGCTGTTACAGCTACTTCTTTAACTTCTTTTGCATCAGTTGCTTCTACTGCATCACTTCCACATGAAGTCATAATTGTTGCCATTAATAAGGCTGGTAAAATAAATTTTTTCATTGTTTGTTTTTATTAATTTTTTGTAAAAATAGTCAATAGCAAATTAGAATATGTTAATCTGCATTAATATTTCATTATGAAATTGATTCTAGAAAATATTATGTTGATTTTTAGATTTATTTAGCCTTCTGAATGTCATAACATCAATTAGTAATGAAATGATAGTAGTTACATTCATAATTGATGAAAAGTAGAATAAGTAATAATAAAGATTGTTTAATCTAAATTCTCTCGTCCTTAAAAATATAACATCCAACAATTCATAATTAATTTCAAGAAATGATAGTAGCAGAATAAAATTAATGATGAAAGCTAAAATGATTCTTGTCCTAAACTCAATTTGTGTTTTAATGTTATCATGTATAAAAGCTTCATCAAGTAGACTATCATTCTCTTCAATAAAGAAATTTTTTTTTATGGTTCTAAAGTTTATGTAAATACATATTATGAAAAGTACAAAACGAGAGATTACAATTACTGTTTGATTTTCTCTAGGAAAGAGCCAAATTAAATAAAGTGTACTAATGGTTAGCATCAGTAATAGTATTGATTTAATTGTTTTGTACATCTTAATTAATCAAAATAGGTGTAAAGAATGTGTGTTTAGGATTTTCTTAAAACGAAAAAAGCTCAATTTCTAAAAGAAATTGAGCTTTGCTCTGAGCGGAGATGGAGGGATTCGAACCCCCGGTACCTCGCAGCACGCTTGTTTTCAAGACAAGTGCATTCGACCACTCTGCCACATCTCCACTGCAAAAGTAGAATTCTTTTTCATTATCACAAACAAATAAATAAAAAAAATCCCCAACAATATTTTGAAGGGGATTTTAAGATGAACTTTTTGTAGCATTTAGTCGGTTTTCAAGGCACTTTCAATTATTAATTTTAAGTGCATTTTGTGTGCTTTTGTCGAAACATCTGAGCTTGATTCTTTAGATATTTTAAGAATTTCATTCAATTCATACAATACTTGTGACCTTGTACTCAATAAAGTCTTTTTGTTTCCTAGGTAACCAATCAAATACTTAGTGTACAATAACTGTAAGTTTTGACGAGCACTAGACACAGCAATTTTTCTGTCAGCTTCAAACATTGCTTTTGTTAAATCACCCATGTATTCTGATAATTTATAGGTATTCCCATACATTTCAGAATCTGTAATCCTTTTTAATACATTAGGGTGTAAAAGGTGAGCCAGCAACATGCTTTGCGTTCTTACGTTCCTGTCACTAATCTTAGGGTCTTCACCAGATCTAAAAAATCCAAATCCTCTTCTTTGCGCTTGCAAGTGTCTCATAAGATTTGCGTCTACTTCAAATACATTGGGAGCAAAAGCATGTTTTGTTAAAGCATCCATAGCTGCTTTTTGTTTAGAGTAAGGAACTGGAGTTAATGGATCGGTAGTAGTAGCTTGTCCTTCGAAAGCACGATTTACATATACACCACCAATTTGACGAGTCATTATATTTAATTGAATGGCTTTTTGTCCTGATAATGACAAATAACTACTTCTTAATTCCATGTACGATTGGTTGTCCTTCGCATATTTAGTTAGTAATTGAGGCATTAATTTTTCATTAATTAATTTAATTCTATCAATACCATAAGCCACAGGATCGTTTGATAAATCGTAAATATTTACCATTGGGTCAATTCCTTTTCCTGGAGAACGCATATCATCAGCATCATTACCAAATACCAATTTAGGATCTGTAGAACGAGCCAAGATTTTTGTCAATCTTTTTTCTTCTTCTTCAGCATCATCTAATCCTTGAGAGTATCCATATTCGATTACCCAATGATCATATAAACCTGGTTTATCATCATAGTAATAAGTCTGTTCGTTTTTGTTTAGAGCAAAATTAATAGAAGGATATTCCATTACAGAATTACACATTCCTTCTTGCTTCATTTTAGCCTCATTCTTTAAGTCTTCTACAGATTGTATCGAACTTCCTTTCATGTTGTGGTTAAGTCCTAAAGTATGTCCTACTTCGTGTAATACAAGTCTTTGGATAGATTCTCTTATAAAACGATTTTTTTCAACTCCAGTTAAGTCTAATAAATCCATAGAAGTGTTTCCAAAAAACACATCTTCCTGCATCATTGTACCTACCATACAAGTTTGATGGTCGTGATTGTCTAATAGCAATTCTTCTGCAGTTTCCATTATTCCAAGTCCTGCTTGTTCAAACATTTTCTCCTGTCTAATTCTTCCTAAAATGTAAACATACTCTAGCATAATATCTGCTCCAAGAATTTCTCCAGTTCTAGGGTTTACAAAGCTTGGTCCGTATCCGCCAAACGGTGGGGCAGGAGTAGAAGTCCATCTTAATACATTGTAACGAATATCGCCAGCATCCCAATCGGCATCATCTGGTTGAATATTTACAACTACCGCATTTTTAAATCCAGCTTTTTCAAAAGCTAAATTCCATTGTTCAACTCCTTCTTTAATAATTGGTCTTAATTCTTTTGGAGTAGTATTTTCAATCCACCAAATAATAGGCTTTACTGGCTCAGACATGGCAGCTTCAGGATTCTTTTTCACCAAGTTCCATCTGTGAATCATATCTTTATAAGGAGTTACTGAGGCAGAAGTTTGATCAGTTACTTGAGTCATGAAATATCCTAAACGAGGGTCATCTCTTCTTGGTTTAAAATCATTATCAGGCATTGCAATTAAACTATGGTGATAAGTGATAGAAATACTCTGAGCACTAGTAATTGCTGCACTTCCTCTTCTTGATCCAGATGGATTATCGTATACGTACAAAGATCTCACGTCCGTATTTTCTGGGTAGTTTTTAATTTTAAGTGGTTTGGTTTTAGATTTACTCAGTCCTCCTAATCTCACACCTCTATATCCTGGTGGATATTTAGGTTTTATTTGAGAAAAACTTTCAGTTAAAAATAAAGAAGAAGCACTAATAAGGTAATTATCACCAGTTTTGGCTGCAATCTTCTCGCTTATTATAATTGGCTTGTTAATGTTTGTTTCTGATGATTTACTAATCTCATTGTCAGGATTAAAATAGTAATTGGTGTTCTCAAGAGTAAATTCAATATTTCCGTAATATTTATTGATTTTAAAAATCTTTGAACCTCTGTAAGAACCTTTAAATGCTCCAGCATCCATTACTCCATTTTCTACATAACTGAAATGAATAAACTCCTCACCTAGTTTCTCTTTACTGATTTCAATAAACATTTTACCAGTGGTAGTATCTTGATAAATTGGGAATAAACCATCAAATTTTTCGCACTTTTTTGTCACTGAGGCGATTGATTTATAGGCTGCTTTTGGTTTTGAAGGTGTTTTAGTTACAGTTTTCTTTTTATTTTTTTTAAAAAGCTGACTGTTGGCAGTACTCGAAGATCCAGCAACAAGTGCTAAGGATAATAATGAGGTAAATAATAATTTCATAGTTATGTTTAGGTTTGAAGGTCTAATTTCATAAAAAAAAACTTCTTTTGGTTTCTTTTTAACATATTTTATTCATTTTTGAGGTATGGATAACAAATTAGATACTAATTATTCTGAGAATTCTGGTCTGCTTAAAATAAGTTATGGAATGAGATTTTCACCCCAGACTAATTGGATAGCTTATTTAATTGTAATTGTATTCATTATCGCTTTTGCCACAGCACCAGATTCTAATGCTTGGATAATTATGGTTCCATTATTATCAATTATTCTTTTAGTAATGGTTACGGCAACAAATGGTGTTAAAATTGATATCCAGAATAAAAAGTACCAGTATTATTTTAGTGTGTTTGGTGCTTCTTTTGGGAAATGGCAAAAATGGTCGGATTTTTCATGCATTGTTTTAAAATCATCTAGAAAAAAACAAGACAGAAGGTTGACTAGGGATTTTGTTGATAGAGAATCGAGCACAAGAAAATTTATGACCTCAGAAATATACATGATGGATTCCAGCCACAGAAAGAAAATATTTTGTGGTTCTTTTTCTAATAGTTCGGATGCAAACAAAAAAGCTAAAGAAATAAGTATTCAACTTAATTTACCAATCCAGAAATTTAGTCCAAAAAGAATTGAAAGAAGGAGGTGATTTATAAGAACATTCCTACCACAACTGCAGTAAGTAAACTTGCTACTGTTCCTCCAATTAATGCTTTTACACCAAGTTTAGATAACGTTCCTTTTCTACCCGGGATTAATGCTCCAATTCCTCCAATTTGAATCCCTATTGAAGCAAAATTGGCAAATCCACAAAGCATGTAAGTACTCATTACCACAGATTTTTGTGATACGAAATTAGCTTTTATATCTCCAAAAGTAGCATAGGCATAAAACTCATTAAGGATTGTTTTTTCTCCTAATAGTTGTCCCGCAAGTACCATGTCGTTCCAATTATCAATACCCATAAGTCCTGCAATAGGAGCAAAAGCATATCCTAATAAAAACTGAAATGAAAGTTGCGAATAACCAGTATTGGCAGCAATAACTTCATTTAATCCAGTTACACTTCCTATTCCATCCAAAATATCATTAGCCATATAAACAATAGCCGTAAACACCAATAACATAACTCCTACGTTAACAGCTAGTTTCAATCCATCTGAAGATCCATTTGTGATTGCTTCCAAAATATTTGAACCAATTTTGTCTTTCGGGATTTTCATTTCGTTATTAAATTCCTCAGTCTCTGGAACCAAAATTTTTGCTGCTACAACTGCTGCTGGTGCCGACATGATAGATGCAGTTAATAAATGCTTGGCAAAGAACATACTTTGTTCTGGGTCATCTCCTCCTAAAAATCCAATGTATGCTGCTAATACTCCACCAGCAATTGTTGCCATACCACCAGTCATTAAACACATTAACTCCGATTTAGTCATTTTGTCTAAATAAGGTCTTACCAAGAATGGTGATTCTGTTTGTCCTAAGAAAATATTACCTGCTGCAGCTAAACTCTCTGCACCTGATAACTTCATGAATCTTTTCATTAACCAAGCAAAAACGTATACGATTTTTTGTAGTATTCCTAGGTAATACAACATACTCATAAGGGCAGAAAAGAACACGATAGTTGGTAATATTTTGAATGCAAAGTTTTGAAGGGGTCCCTGAATTTCACCAGTTCCAAATTGTCCGAAAACAAAATCTGATCCTGCATTGGTATACCCAATTATTTTCATAAAAAATGCACTCATATTATCGAATACAGCAGCTACAAAAGGTATGTAGAGAACAGCAATAGCTAGAGCAATTTGAAGAACTAACCCCTTTACAACCAAACTCCAGTTAATTGCTTTCCTGTTCGAGCTGAATAAAAAAGTGATAAATATTAATCCAAAAATTCCTATTAAACCTCTGGTTACAGAGTAAAAAGAAATACTAGTTGGTAATACCTTGGATATATATTTATAAGGAAGTACAGTAACATTTGAAGCTGAACCTGGTTGGTTTTCGAAAACTAAATGAAGTTGAGTGCTTGATATTTTATTTATCGTGAATTTCTGAAGAAATCTTTTGGGGCTAAAAGTCCCGTCATTAAAACTACCAACTGTTTCATTGTCTTTGAAATAGTTAATAGTTACTTCTCCTTCATCATTAAAACTTTGGGTAATGGAATCAATTTCCGTTTCCATGTTTTGCAGTGGAGAGGCTAGAATTAAATCATTTCCATCCTCGATTTCCCAAGTCCCTATATCTTTTCTTCCGTTAAATACTGAAGTGAATTCTCTTAAAGTATCAGCTCCATTTATTTTGAAGGATAGATTCAAAAAAGTTGTTGAATCAACAAAAGAAGGTCCTAATTCTGTATCGAAACTCCAGTTTCGAGATAACATTTTTTCAATGTTAGTCTCCTTAGTGGTGCAAGACTGAGTAAAAATTAACGCAATAAGAATACCTATATAAATTAATTTATTACTCATAATATTTTAGTTAGCGTTTCTATTGTTAATTGTATCACGAAGTTTAGATGCTTTTTCGTAATCTTCGTCTTCTATCGCTTGATTTAATTCTTCTTCTAGCTCCTCAATAGTCTTTTTACTTTCGGGATTTGCTTTTTCAATCTCTATTGGAGCTTCAGTAGTAGGCTCTGTAGATTCTTTATCAGCTCCTTCAAAATCTTCTCCATCTTCCTCTTCTAGAATAATACCTGCAGAAGTTAAAATGAACTCATAAGTGTAAATTGGACAGCTAAATCTAACTGCAATCGCAACAGCATCAGAAGTACGTGAATCAATTTCTACAGAGTTTCCTTCTTTATTTTTGCAAATTAATTTCGCGAAAAATATTCCTTCAATAAGGTTGTAGATAATTACTTCTTGAACGGTAAATTGAAACTCTTCGGCAAAGGATTTAAATAAATCGTGAGTT
The DNA here is from genome assembly GCA_018609055.1 of Flavobacteriales bacterium. Classification (GTDB taxonomy): domain Bacteria; phylum Bacteroidota; class Bacteroidia; order Flavobacteriales_D; family CAJJDF01; genus CAJJDF01. The sequence continues at coordinate 222,890 of JABAYJ010000006.1, read as the reverse complement.
AGAGGTCTGCTTGGTGTCATTTCTTCTAATTCAATTGCAATTGCCTGTGCTTCAGTTCCTCCAATAATAATTGGCAGTCTTCTATTACCTTCGGTTTCGTTAAAAACCAATGCATAAGCTCCACTTTGAGTGTGGCTATACGATAATCCAGCTATTTCTATTTCTACTTTTTTCATCCCTTTCCAGCTTATGGTTTGCCGATTTTGGTTCGTAAAGTTACTATTTTATCAAACGTTTTCAAAAGCTATTTTTTTTTACGATTCAATGGCTATTATATTCTTATATTTGAAATGTAGCAATGACTTTTAAATTTTCAAATGAACGACCAGCAAACTTTTAATTCTTTAGATTCAAATTACTTTAAAGTGATGATAGTAAAGAGATTAATTTTTATTTTAATAATATTAGGAGTGGTTGCGTTTGGTTATTTTAGAATAGAACCTTCTAAGATTTCTGGTCTAGCTTTTATTTTAATTGGTTGCGGAGTTCTAATTCTTTCAGCTATAATTTTATTTTTAGCTAAGTTTTATTTCAGAAATAAAAAATACCGTCTGTTTGATAAAAACTTAACTTATCAAGAAGGTGTTCTGGTTCATAACGAAACTGTGGTCCCTTTTTCTAGAATCCAACATGTAGAAATTGATGAAGGTCCATTAGAACGTTATTTTTCTCTAGCAACACTAAGTGTTTATACAGCTGGAGATAGCGGTAAAGATTTAAAAATTAGTGGACTAAGAATTGATTTGGCTCAGGAAATAAAAGATTACATAACTAATTACATTAAAGATGAGTAACTACAGCTTTGATGAATTGGGTAGGCAGTCTCCGAAAGGGATTGTGATTAACTATGGGGTGTTGTTATACAAACTAGTTAAGTCTTTTTGGGTATTTATTCCAATAGTGTTTTCGGATAGTATTGATAATAAGCTTAATTATATACTTTGCCTTTTAGGAATTCTGGCTCTCGTTTTATTAGTTGTTGCTGTGGTTCAGTATTTGTATTTTAAGTTTAAGATAGATGGAGACTACTTTATTCTAAATCAAGGTATGATTTTTAAGAAGAAAACATCCATACCGCTTGATAGGATTCAATCAGTAAATTTTAAACAAAATCTAATTCATCAGCTCATTAATGTTACTCAGGTTGAAATACAAACTGCTGGTGCCAAGGATATAGAAGTTTCTATTAAAGCAATTTCCAGGCAAAAAGCCGAAGCTTTAAAAAAACGCTTACAAAACAATATTGAATCTGTTATTTCAGACGAAGTATTAAATGAAGTTGCCGAAGTAAATGAAGGTAAGTTGATTTACAAGTTGTCTATTATTGATTTACTTAAAGTTAGTTTTTCTGAAAACCACATCAGGAGTTTCTTTTGGATAATAGCCATTGTGTTTTCATTCTCTTATCAACTAAGGGACTATTTTAAGGATTTTGATTTTGTTGGTCAAGCAATTAACTATGCAGTTAATAATAAATCTCTTTTTACCGGAAGCTTATTGTTGCTTGGGTTAGCTTTTGTTATTGGTTTAATAATTTCTATTGTTGTTTCATTTGTAAGGGTTTTCCTTAGGCATTTTGAGCAAAATGTAATTAAAAGGAATGATGGAATCCAAGTAAGTGAAGGGCTTTTCACTAGAAGAGAAGATGTGTTGAAAATAAAGAAGATTCAATATTCCGTTACAGTTACTAATCCGATAAAACAGAAGCTGGGTATCCAAACAATTAAGATAAAGCAGGCTGGAAGCGCCAAAACCAAAAAGAAGAAATTAGTTCAATTAGTAGGAGTGAAGAACCTATTTTTATCACAACTGAATCAATTGTTTTTTAATTACGAGCCTACTGATAACAAAGAAACTTATAAGCCATCCAGGTATTATCTTTTTAGAATGTTTGTTCGAACTTTTATTCTCCTTTTAATAATAAATTTTGTTTTCTTTTTGAATCAACTATCTATAATGAATTGGATTTTAGCAAATGCACTAATTATTCCTATTGCCATATTAATGGTTTTATTAAAATTCAAGAAAACATATTTTGATTTTGATGGTAAAACTCTCTTGGTTGGTAATGGAAAGATAGGAACTGTAACTACCATTATAGAATATTTTAAAACTCAGAATGTAACTTATTCTCAGTCTTTTATTCAGAAGAGAAGGGGAGTAGCTACACTTAAACTACAAACTGCTTCGGGTGTAATTAAGTTACCTTGTTTACACGAAGAAGATGCTCGAACTATTCAGGAAAGAATTGTGAGTGAAGTAGAGGGTTCTACAAAGGATTGGATATAGTCACAAAAATGAAAAAGAAGCATCTAATCATATTAATCTCTTTTATTCTTGCTATAAAGCTGATTTATTTAGCTATATCAGTTTCTGTTATTGGGTCTCAGGATAAAGTGTTTATTGATTATTCATTAGCAGTTAAGAAAAATGATTCTTATTGGTATAATAAAATAGCTAGAGAAGGGTATCCAAAACTCGAGACAAAGAATGAAATAGGCTATTCAGAGGGAGTTGAGTTTACTCAAAGCTCATGGGCATTTTTCCCGTTTTATCCTTATTTAAATAAACTTACAGCTAATTATTTAGGGATTAGTCTAGATCATAGTTCTTTTATATAGAGTATAGTTTTTTCTATCCTAGCTGTAATTGGGTTTTACTTTTTTGGATATATTTTCTTTAATGACGAAAACAAAGCTTTTTACACTTCATTATTATTCTTCAGTTTCCCTTTTTCTTTTTATTATTCTATGTTTTATACCGAAGCATTGTTCTTTACTTGTATGATATTTTGCTTTTTTTCAATTTATTATAAAAGACACATAGCACTTTCTTTATTAATAATACCCTTGGTACTTTTACGACCAAACGGGATTATTTTATTAATTCCTATGTACTTATATTTTTTAGAACGAATAGGTGTTTTGTCTAAGTTTAAAATAGATTTTGCATTACTTTTCACTAAAAGAATAATTTATAATTCTTTAGCTTTTTTAACTGGTCCAATTACATTTAGTTTGTTTTGTGTTTATCAATACTCTATGACTGGATATTTTTTTGCGTTTAGCATTGCTCAAAAAGGATGGTATAAAGAGTTCATGTTTCCGGTCTTATCCTTTTTTAGAGACTCAAGTTTTAACAATCAGTTTCATTCTGTTTATACAATAATTATAATAGTTTATGCTTTCCTTATAAGAAAGAAGTTGCCTATTAGTTTAAATGCTTTAATTCTTTTGAGCCTATTATTTCCATTGTGTTCTGGTTCAGTTCTATCTATGTCAAGATTTATATCATCGATATTTCCTATGTTTATTATTTTATCAAGTTATTTATATAATCTTAAAATTAAACACACTGTTTTATTTGTTGTTTTGATACTTCATTTAGTTTCGTATCGAGCTTGGATTTTAGATATAATAAATTAATGCTTTTTTTTTATTATTCATAAAAAAAAAGCATCACCCAATTAAGAATGATGCTTATAAAATAAGATGAAAATCTCTTATAAATTAGCTGCTTTCACTGCTGCAGTTAATCTTGGTAATACTTCAAAAGCATCTCCTACAATTCCGTAATCTGCTGCTTTAAAGAAAGGAGCTTCAGGGTCGGTATTAATAACTACAATCACTTTACTTTGGTTTACACCAGCTAAGTGTTGTATTGCCCCAGAAATTCCTGCTGCAATGTATAAGTTTGGTCTAATTGCTACACCTGTTTGTCCTACATGTTCATGGTGAGGTCTCCATCCTGCATCTCCAACTGGACGAGAACAAGCTGTGGCAGCTCCAAGAGCTTTTGCTAAATCTTCTACTATTCCCCAGTTTTCTGGACCTTTTAATCCTCTTCCTGCAGAAACTACTAATTCAGCTTCTGGCAATGCTATTTCTCCAGTTTGTTCTACTTTGTTTTTTACAATAATTCTACTAGCTCCTAAATCACAACTTTCAGCTTGTACTTCAGCAGTTCCTTCTCCAGCTTCTGGTTGAAGAGAGTTAGGTGATACCGAAATTACTCTAGTTGCCGAGTTAATTTTCATGTTGCAATAAGCTTTTCCAGAAAATGCATTTACTTTTACAGTAAAGTCATTTGATGGTAATGCAATAGCTCCTGAAACAAAACCTGCTTCTAGTCTTATTGCTACTCTTGGAGCAACCGCTTTTCCAGTTAAATCTTGTGAAAATATAACAACAGAAGAATTATTTTCTTTAGCTACATCAGTAACTAATTTAGTCAATTGCTGACTGTCTAATTCTATGTTATTGTGAGCAATTACTTTTTTTGCTCCATATTGTCCTAATGCACTTAATGTATCGTTATCTGAGTTTCCTGCAGTTACAACAATTGTTTCCATTCCGTGCTCGGCAGCTATTTTACTTCCGTAAAAAACTGCTTCCTGGGCGTTTTTTGCAACCCCATTTATCGAATCTATATATACTAATACTGACATATTCTTAAATTACTTTTTCTTCGTTATGTAATAATGCTACTAATTCATCCATGTTGTTAGGGTCAATCATTTTAACTCCAGACTTTGGTGCCGGCATTTCAAAATTAACCGTGCTTGTTAAAGCATCTACTGCAACTGCAGCAACAACATTAAGTGGTTTAGACCTTGCAGCCATAATTCCTCTCATGTTAGGGATTCTTTGTTCAGCCATTCCTTTTGCTGCAGAAATTACTAATGGAAGATTACCTTCTACTAATTCATCTCCACCTTTTGCTTCTCTTGTAATAGAAGCAGTAGTTCCGTTTAATTCTAATTTAGAAGCCAAAGAAACATAAGGAGTGTCTAATAATTCTGCTACCATTCCTCCAACTTGTGCACCATTGTAAGAGATAGTTTCTTTTCCTAAAAGAATTAAATCAAATGCTTTGTCTTTGGCATATTCAGAAATTTGCATTGCAACAAAGTATGCATCAGTTGCTTCGGCATCAATTCTTACTGCTTCATCAGCTCCAATTGCTAGTGCTTTTCTTATAGTTGGCTCATCAGCTGCAGTTCCTACAGTAATTGTAGTTACCGAACCTCCGTTCGCTTCTTTTAATTCTATTCCTTTTACAAGCGCATACCACTCGTCATAAGGGTTTATTATATATTGTATCCCAGCCACATCAAATTTGGTGTTGTTATCAGTGAACCCAATTTTGGATGTAGTATCTGGCGATTTGCTAATACAAACAAGTATTTTCATTTTAAATCTTTTTTAGGTATCGTGTTGTTATTTAGAATTCAAATTTAAGAATAAAATAAATAAAAATAAAGGTATGCGTGCATAATAAATTATTCGTGATTTTTAAAGGTTATTTAGATTTTTAAAAAGTGTAAAAAACATACCCCAAATAAAAAATAGTATTCCTATCTTTGGATTGATTTTTACACAAACAAAACTGATACATGAGAACAGTTCAATATAGAGAAGCACTTCGTGAAGCAATGAACGAGGAAATGAGAAAAGACAAAAGTGTTTTCTTAATGGGAGAGGAAGTAGCAGAATACAATGGAGCTTACAAAGTAAGTCAAGGTATGTTAGCCGAGTTTGGTCCAGAAAGAGTAATTGATACTCCAATTGCTGAACTAGGATTTTCAGGAATCGCAGTAGGTGCAGCAATGAATGGATTAAGACCAATAGTAGAGTTTATGACTTGGAACTTTGCAATTCTTGCAGCTGATCAAATCATAAACAGTGCAGCTAAAATGTTGCAAATGAGTGGAGGCCAAATTAATGTGCCAATCGTATTTAGAGGAGGAAACGGAACTGCAGGGCAACTTGGAGCAACACACTCACAAAGTTTTGAAGCAATGTATGCTCATGTTCCAGGATTGAAAGTGGTAACACCTTCTAACCCATATGATGCAAAAGGATTATTAAAAGCAGCAATTAGAGATAACGATCCAGTTCTGATTATGGAATCGGAAAGAATGTATGGAGACAAAGGAGAAATTCCTGAAGGAGAATACATAGTACCAATTGGTGTTGCAGATATCAAAAGAAAAGGAGAAGATGTAACAATCGTTTCTTTCGGTAAAATTATCAAAGAAGCTTACATAGCTGCTGAAGAGTTAGCTAAAGAAGGTATTTCTTGTGAGGTTATCGATTTAAGATCTATCCGTCCATTGGATTGGGATACGGTAATGAAATCAGTAAAGAAAACTAACAGATTAGTAGTGTTAGAAGAAAGTTGGCCAATGGCTTCTATTTCTTCTGAAATTGCATATTACGTTCAGAGATACGGATTCGATTATTTAGATGCTCCAGTAATGAGAGTTACTCAAGCTGATACTCCATTCGCATTTTCACCAACTTTAATAGAAGAGGCATTGCCAAATCCTAAGAGAGTAATTGATGCAGTGAAGGCTGTGTTGTATGTAAACTAAGAATTAGATAAACAATTTTTAAAAAGCCATTTACTTTCGTAAATGGCTTTTTTTGTATCTTGAAATTCAAACTAATAATCCTCACGAATGAAAAAACAATTTTCTTTAGCAATTTTGATTTTTATTACCCTACTATTCTCGTGTAAATTAATAAAAATTGAAACACCTGGATCCATTTCAAATACTTACCCAAAATTTTTGAAGTAGAATAATCTAAAAGTGAAGTTTAATGAAACTGACATTTGCAATAAAGTATATAACGATACAGTTTATGCACTCAAGAGGAGTGAATTAAAAACTTGCCTTACAGATGTTAAGAAAGCAATAGTTTATATATGGTCGCCTTTTTGTAAATCTGACGCTTGTCTTTCCATAGGTGCGGTTCAAGATTATTGTAATGAAAATGGATATGATTTGTTTGTTGTGCTTGAAACTTATGATTCAGAAATTATTAATGTTCAAAGGTCACCAACTAGGCCTTACTTTAGTATTGATCATTTATATCACGAGAGTAATGCAATGGATAAGCATTGGAAAAGTTTTACTAAAGAACTTACAGGAAAAAGTAAGCCTAAAGGAAGGTATATGGAATTTATTGGGGGTAAACATTCTTCAATGATAGATTTGAATAAGCTTATCAATAAGTAAAATGATTAGTGTTTTTGTTTTTTAATGCTCTTGTAGTTTTGTATTTTTACTCTTATAAAATTGAATTCAACAACTATGGCAATAAAAGCAAATAATCCAACATTGAAATCGTGGGTAGAAGTCCCAGCTGATTCTGATTTTCCAATTCAAAACTTACCATTTGGTGTGTTTAAAAAAGAAGGTGTAACTCCAAGAGTAGGAGTAGCTATAGGAAATCAAGTATTGGATTTAAAAGCGCTTCATTCTTTGGGTTATCTAACTCGTTTGCAATTTACTATCGAGGATTTTGCTACTGATGTGTTGAACACAATGATGCGTCATGGGAAGAATGGAACAAGAGAGCTTAGAGATAGATTGTCAGATTTGTTGAATGCCGACAATGACGAATTACAAAGAAGTGAACACCACACAGAGCAAGTTTTACATGCCCAAAGTGATGTAGAAATGTTATTGCCAATGCACATTGGCGATTACACAGATTTTTACTCAAGTGAGCAACATGCCTATAACGTAGGATGTTTGTTCCGTGATCCGAATAATGCATTACTACCAAACTGGAAACATATTCCAGTAGGTTATCATGGGAGATCAAGTTCAATTATTCCTTCAGGTTTAGATTTTGTTAGACCAAAAGGACAAAAGAAACCGCCTACTGCTGAGGTGCCAGTTTTTGGACAAAGTAATTTATTAGATTTTGAGTTGGAAACAGCTTTCTTCACTTATGAAGGAAAACCTTTGGGAGGAAGTATTTCTACAGAAGAAGCTGATGAGTATATTTTTGGAATGACATTGTTAAACGATTGGAGTGCAAGAGATATTCAAGGTTGGGAATATGTGCCGCTTGGCCCATTCTTAGGAAAAAACTTTGCTTCTCACATTTCTAGTTGGGTAGTAACTCTTGATGCTTTAGAACCATTTAGAACTGCAGGTCCAGTTCAAGACCCAAAAGTGTTGCCATACTTAGAATATGCTGGAGACAAGCATGTAGATATTAATTTAGAAGTATTAATTCAGCCAGAAGGAAGTACAGAAGTTTCGGTTTGTAAATCGAACTATAAATTTATGTATTGGAACATGAACCAACAATTGGCTCACCATTCGGTAAACGGATGTAATATAAGAACAGGAGATTGTATGGGTTCTGGAACTATTTCTGGACCAGAAGAAGGTCAGTTTGGATCTATGCTTGAGATTTCATGGAAAGGGACTAAAACAGTGCCAATGGCAGATGGAACAGAAAGAAAATTCATTAACGATAACGATACCGTTATTATGAGAGGATACTCTGAAAAGAACGGAGTAAGAATAGGATTTGGAGAGGTGAAGGCTAAAGTTTTACCAGCTAATTAATTTAAAAATAGGAAAGAATGTTTGGAGGAAACGGAATGATGAAGAAGTTGCAAGAAATGCAACAAAAAGTGGAAGAAACTAAAGCTAGGCTTGATACAATAACTGTAGAAGGAAAAGCGAGTAACGGAAAGATTACTGTTATTATGACTGGAAATAGAAAAGTAAATTCTATTTCTATAAATGAAAAATTGGGCGGATTTGATAAAGAAGAATTAGAAGATTTATTGATTATTGCAACTAATGATGCTTTGGAAAAAGCTGAAAGCGTTAATGAATCTGAAATGAAAGCTGCTTCTGCAGGAATGATTCCTGGAATGTAATTGAACTAAATGATTTTTGAAGTGTACAGAAGTTAAATTAACTGCTGTATGAAAATTAAAATCAAAGAACCTTGTGATGCCGATTGGAACAAAATGAAAATTGGAGTTCAATCCAGGCATTGCGAGTTGTGTGTAAAAAACGTCATGGATTTTACACAAATGACTCGTCAAGAAATTATCATGTACCTTTTTAATAATCAAAATCAATCTACTTCTGGTCGGATAAGAGGTGGGCAAATAGATTTTAAAATAGCTGATTTTGAAGCAATAATAGAAGGGAATAGAAGAAAAAAAGGAAATCAGCCTTTTATGGTATTGTCCTTTGCTGCTTTAGCTATGATGTCTTGTGGAGTAGGAGGTAATTCTTTTGATAACGATCCAGTAGTTGGAGCAATGGTTGAAATGCCGTTTCATACTGATTCTGACACTTCTAAAAATGAGTTAAAAGATTCATCTAAATGTTCATCAAAGGCTATTCCTACTGAAGGTAAGATTGAAATTGAAACAGGGAGAGTTGAGGCTTTCCCAGATGAGATGATTGATGGAGAAATAGAAATTGTACATCCAATAAACCCAGATTTGATGGGAGATGTTATAGCAATAGAAACCAAAACTGTAAGCTTTACAACAACTGGTATGGTTTCGGCACCTCCAATCGAATTAATGGGAGATACGGTAGTTGTTCACCAAGAAACTGCCTTTGAAATAGTTGAGGTAATGCCAGAGTTTGTTGGTGGAATGGAGGTGCTGATGAATTACTTAGAAACAGAAATTGAATATCCTAAAAAAGCCGAAAAACAAAATATAGAAGGAAGAGTGTATGTTCAATTTGTAGTTGAAAAAGATGGTGATATTTCTGGAGCTAAGGTTCTTAAAGGAATTGGTGCTGGATGTGATGAAGAAGCATTGAGAGTTGTGAGAAGTATGCCAAACTGGATTCCTGGAGAGAATAATGGACAGAAAGTAAGAGTTAAGTATACTCTGCCAATAAAATTTGTGTTGAAATAAAATATCACCACAACTTTACCAAGAAATACAATGATATATTAATTTCTAGGTCTTATCTTAGTGATTATGAATTCTATTCCTATCCATTCATCCGAAAATAAAGAGAATCTCTTTGAAATTGTAAGATTAAAAGAGAGGAATACTTACGATTCAACCAAGGCTCACAAGCATTCCTATTTCGAAATATTTTTGTTTCAAAAAGGAGGAGGAACTCATGATATAGATTTTAAATCTTATCCCATTTTATCTCAGTCAATTCACTTTGTTTTTCCTAATCAGGTTCATAAAGTAACGCGAGACTTAGATACTTTTGGTTTTGTTATTTTGATATCTAAGGAGTATATGGATAAGATAAACCATGAACTATATTCCGATTTGTTTTCAGTTTATTACCTGAAACCTGTAGTACAATTAAATGCGCAAAAATTCAACAAAAGTATTGGCTTGTTGAATAATTTAACAGAAGAATTTGCTAATCAAGACTTTAATAGTGAAGCTGTTATAAAGAGTTATGTAAGTATTTTATTAAATTTTTTTTTAAGAGAAAAAGGAGAGGAGTCAAGATTAAATAGTCCTGAAGCTAAAAATTTCAGAATATTAATTCAATTTTTAATTTTGGTAGAAACTCATTTTGTTGAGCATAATCCTGTTCATTTTTATAGTACCAAATTATCCGTATCAGAAAGAAGCTTGAATGAAATTTGCAGGAAATTTCGAAATAAAACTGCTTATGTGTTAATTAAGGAAAGAGTGATTTTGGAGATAAAGAAGTTACTCGCTAATTCAAGTTCATCTATCAAAGAAATTGTTTATTCTCTTAATTTTAATGATCCTGCTAATTTCAATAAGTTTTTTAAAGGTTCCACAGGAGTATCTCCTACCCAATTTAGGAATGAACACTACAAATAACCAATAATTACAACAAAAAGGAGATTTTTTACCTTGATATGAAATCGTATTTACTGCAATTTTGTAATATAAATACTCACATTATGAAAAATACACTTTTAATACTCCTATCAGTTTGTCTAGTATTTACAGGAACTTCTCAAATTCCATCTTGGACAAAAATAGAATCTAGTACTCAATTAGGATTAAACTCTATTTCTTTTGGATCAGAGTCTGTAGGTTATATCGGAGCAGATGGAGGAACATTATTTAAAACCATTGATGGAGGTGAAAACTGGAGTATTATTTTAATTGACAGCAGTATCGTAGGAATTCCTATGGATATCGTAGATGTAGAGTTTCAATCTGCTACTCACGGTTATATTGTTTATAATTATTCTCAAAATCCTATTTCATCTAATTGCAAAGCTGTTTTTACAAGAGATGGAGGTCTTACTTGGATTCAAGCTCCAGTTGGAATGTGTGGTCTGTTAGGAGTTCATATGACAGATACTGCTAACGGATATTTTTTTGGAGCATCTTGTTTTGGAGGATTAACAATTGATAAAATTACTAATAGAAGTTTTGTGAATACTACATATAAAAGTTGGAGTAACGGTTTTTTAAGAGGAATGGATTTTTATAATTCAAGTTATGGAATTACAGTTGGAGATTTTGGAAAGGTATACAGAACAATAGATGCGGGTGCAAATTGGGATACAATTACTCCGTCATTTCCTCAAACTTTTAATGAGATAAAATTTGTGAATGATTCGCTTATTTTTGCAGTAATAGATAGTATTAAATCAATTGTGTATAGCACAGATTCTGGAAATACATGGCAACCTCATGTAAATTCACTGACTTTTTTTCGTCCAGTAATGAAATCTTTAGTTGTTTCTTCGCTTGATACAGTTTATGCAGTTGGTAAAAGTTCAATAGGAAGTTCAGCTATGATTTATTGGGGGCATCATTCTGATTGGAGTTGGAATATCTTTAACTCACTTCAGGTTAACCATTCATTTAATTCGGTAGCAATGAGTAATTCTACAAGAGTTTTTGCAGTAGGAGATAGCGGTATTATTTATACTAATATGGATTTTTTAACTTCCATTGATGAAAATAGTCCAGCCTTTAAGTTGGAAGTATATCCAAATCCTGCCAGTACATTTATTACTATTAAATCAGAAAAAATTAAAGAAATTACTCTTTATTCAATGGATGGAAAAATTGTTCTAGAACAAGCTACTCAGTCATCAACTCAAACAAAAATTGACTTGCCTTATTTGCCTTCAGGTATGTATTTATTGAAAGTTACACATGAAGACAATACAATTCAGTTTAAAAAAATAGCCTTACATTTATAAAAACCACTGGTATTATGGACAGAAAAGAATTTATAATTAACTCAACATTAGCTGCATTTGCAGTGTCAATATCGGGTTGCAAAAAAGATGAAGAAACAACTACTACTAGTGGTGGAGTATTAACTCCAGTAGAAGCCTGTGAAACTACTAGCGATATTCTTGGACCATTTTATAGAGCAGGTGCTCCAGATAGATATGATTTAACTTTTGCTGGATTAACAGGTAATGTAATCGAACTAAAAGGAAAAGTATTTAAAGAAGATTGTTCTACACCTATAGAAAATGCTTTGGTAGAAATATGGCACTGTGATACAGCAGGAGCATACGATAATTCATCTTCTGATTTTAAGCATAGAGGTACAAGAAGCTCAGATGTTAATGGTGATTATGCATTTAAGACAATATTACCTGGAAAATATAAGAATGGAACTTTGTACCGTCCTTCTCACATTCATTTTAAAATAACTCATCCAGATTCGGAGGAATTAGTGTCTCAAATTTATTTTAAAAATGATCCGCATATTGAAGATGATCCTTGGGCTGGAACAAAAAATGCGGAAAGAAGAATTTTGCCAATTACTCTTGAAGATGTAAATGGTAATTTAGCCATTGAGTTTGATATTTCATTAAAGAACAAATAGTAAATTTGTCCATGAAAAAAAGTGAACTTCGTAAAGAATATTTATCCAAAAGGAAAGCATTAGAATCTCAATTTGTAAAAATAGAAAGTCTTAAGATTACTGATATTCTTACCCAAAACTTTGATTTTGAAGGAAAAACGGTTCACTGTTTTATTCCAATAGCGAAGAACAATGAAATAGATACTTGGTTATTGATTGATAGAATAATGAATAACGGAAAATTAGTAGTTCCAAAAGCTAATTTTGAGGATAACTCAATGACACATTTCTATTTTGAAAAAGATACTGAACTGGTTCAGAATAAATACGATATTTTGGAGCCTAAAGGAGCAGAAGAATGTAATTTAGAAAACATTGATGTCGTTTTACTTCCAATGTTAGTTTTTGATGATGATGGATATAGAGTTGGGTATGGAGGTGGTTTTTACGACCGATTTATCGCTCAACTTCCACAAAAAACTCAATTAATTGGACTTTCCCTTTTCGAGCCTATTGACAAAATAAAAGATTTAGATACCTTTGACAAGAAAATGCACCATTGCATTACGCCAACAGAAATCTATAGCTTTGAATAATACCCATCCAGTTACCGAATTACCAATCATGGAAACTTTCTATACCGTTCAGGGAGAAGGTTTTTATAGTGGTCGTGCAGCTTTTTTTATAAGAGTTGCCGGTTGTGATGTCGGTTGTGTTTGGTGTGATGTGAAAGATAGCTGGGATGCTAATGAACATGAAGTGTTACAAGTGTCTAATTTGGTAAACCAAGTAAAAGAATCAGGAACTAATTTTGTTGTGATTACTGGTGGAGAACCAGGAATGTATGATTTAAATTACCTGACTAACGAATTACATAAATTGGATGTAGAAATAGCTGTGGAAACTTCTGGGGCTTATGAATTAAAAGGGGAATACGATTGGATTTGTTTGTCACCAAAGAAATTCAAAAAACCAGTTGATTCAGTAATTTCAAGAGCTCACGAATTAAAGATTGTAGTTTTTAACAAGAGCGACATTGAGTGGGCAGAAACTCATGCTAAACAAGTTCCAAGTGAGTGTAAGTTGTATTTACAAGCAGAGTGGGAGAAGAAAGAGAAAATGTACGAGCTCATTCTTTCTTATATTACCAAAAACCCTCATTGGAGAATTTCGGTTCAGACTCATAAATATTTAGGGGTGGACTAAACAGCCATCTTGAATAATTCTCCATACCCAACAGTATACAACCATATTCCATACAAGGAATGTTCTAAAATTACTAGCCAAAGCGAGTGAGTTTTACGATAAGTATAGAAAAACAGAATACCACCAACAAAGGTAAATGCAAGTACAATCCAGCTATTGAACCAAATGTGAGCTAATGAGAAAAGCGAAGCATTTACAAGCACCATTACCAATTTATTTTTAAATAAGGTTCGATATCTTTTTAAGAAAAAGTAGCGGTAAATTATTTCTTGTGGTATAACCGAAAGCAAAACGTAAATCAAACTGTAACCAAGCCATAGCATTGGTTTGGTAGAAATCACATTGAATAAAGAATCTGAATCATAAAAGAATAAGAATAGAAAACTTCCAAGAGCAATAGCACCAAGCTTAATTGCAAAGGCCAATAAAGTCTTAGTAGGTGTTACTAATTTTTTCTCTCCAAAATTCAGTTTTTCCTTTTTTATCATGAGTCATATTACATAGCCAACACATATAAAAAAGTAAGTGTTTTTAGTCCAACTTGGAATTTCTAACCACAATATAATAGGAGTCCCAATAAATAGAAACAGGATTTCAATCAGCTTGAGGAATCTCTGCTGATCAGTTGCTTCAAGGGTTTCTGTGAGTATTGCTGTTTTCAAGTATAAGGGGTTTACTTATATAACTCCTCACTTTGCTATTTTATTTTGTCGATTTAGACAAACTATTTAATGGTCGTATTTATACGGGAAAGTTAAATAATTCTCCAAAACCAACTGTAAACAACCAAAGCCCATAAGCAGCATGCTCAATACAAACAAACAAAAGTGATCTTGTATGGTTGTAGGTTAGGAAATAAAATATTCCTCCAACAAAAGTAAATAAGAGTACAACATAGCTTTGCAGCCAGATATGGGCAAAGGAAAATAGCACACAGTTTACTGCGAAAAACACCCATTTATTTGAGAATAATTGTTTGTAACGTCTAAAGAATAAAGTTCGATAAAGAAACTCTTGAGGAATAACTGACAGACCAATATAAACCAAGCTAAACCAAGCCCAAAGAGAGGGTTTGTTGGTGATTACATTAAATAATTTCTCCCCTTCAAAAAAGTGAATGAATAAGAATGTGGTAATTAAAATAAAGAAAAATCGAATTATTAATGGAACTAGAAGACCTCTTGTTTTGAGTCTCCACTCAATTTTCCATTCAATTTCCTCCTCTTTTATGGTGATGTAGGCCACATAAATAAATCCAAGTAGAAAATACGTGATTTTAAATCCGTAATGAATTTCCACTAATAAAATAAGTGGAGCTAAAACATATAAAAAAAATAGTTCAATATATTTTCTCATGCTTTCTTAGCTATAAAGAGCTTGTCTCTGTTCTTTTATTTTGTCATTTCCAATATATTCATCATAAGTAGTCAGCTTATCTAAGTGGCTTTTAGGTCCAAGTTCTATGATTCTGTTTGCAATTGTTTCTACAAACTGGTGATCATGAGAAGTAAATAGAACAGTTCCTTTAAAATCTTTCAATGAGTTGTTCAATGCCTGAATAGATTCCAAATCTAAGTGATTGGTTGGTTCATCCAAAATCAATACATTTCCAGAAAGTAGCATTACTCTAGAAAGCATACATCTTACTTTTTCTCCTCCAGAAAGTACATCACTTTTCTTGAATACTTCTTCTCCAGTAAATAACATTTTACCTAAAAATCCACGAATAAACACTTCGTCTTTTTCATCAGAATATTGTCTTAGCCAATCTACTAAGTTGTCATTTCCATTAAAATAAGCGTCATTCTCATTTGGAGAATAAGCTGGAGTAATAGTTTGTCCCCATTTTATTTCTCCTTTGTCAGCTTCAATTTCTCCAATTAATGTTTTGAATAAAGCAGAAATCGCGTTACTGTTTTTTCCAATAAATGCAATTTTATCTCCTTTGGCTACATTGATGTGGAAGTCTTTAAATAATCCTTCTTTACTCAATCCTTCTACTTCTAATATCTTGTCACCAGCTTCTCTTGTTTGATCAAATATGATAGCAGGATATCTTCTACTAGATGGTTTTATTTCGTCTACATTAATTTTATCAAGTAGCTTTCTTCTACTTGTAGCTTGTTTCGATTTAGACGCATTTGCACTAAATCTAGAGATAAAATCTTGTAGTTCTTTTTTCTTTTCTTCGGCTTTTTTGTTTTGGTTAGCTCTTTGTCTTGTAGCTAATTGACTCGATTCATACCAAAAAGTATAGTTACCCGTGAACAGGTTAAGTTTACTGTAATCTATATCTCCAATGTGTGTACAAACAGTATCTAAAAAGTGTCTATCGTGAGAAACTACGATTACCGTATTATTAAAATCTAATAAGAAATCCTCTAACCAAGAAACCGTGTTAATGTCTAAATCATTGGTTGGCTCATCTAAAATTAAGATATCTGGATTTCCGAAAAGAGCCTGAGCAAGTAATACTCTAACTTTCTCACTTCCGCTCAAATCTTTAACTAACGTGTAATGTTTGTCTTCAGGAATATTAATTCCACTCAACAAACTCTCAGCTTCTGGTTGTAGATTCCAACCATCCATTTCTGCAAATTCTCCTTCAAGCTCTGCAGCTTCCATTCCATCAGCTTCACTAAAATTCTCTCTAGCGTAAACTTCTTCTTTGGCTTGCATGTTCTTCCACAATTTATCGTGCCCCATCAGAACAGTATCCAAAACAGTTACTTCATCATATTCCGAGTGACTTTGTTTCAATACAGCCATTCTTTTTCCTGGTTCAATGTGAACTCTTCCAGAAGTAGGTTGAATATCATCAGCTAATATTTTCAAAAAAGTAGATTTTCCTGCTCCGTTTGCTCCAATTATTCCGTAGCAATTTCCTTGAGTAAACTTAACGTTTACCTCATCAAACAGTACTCTTTTTCCGTATTGTAACGATATATTTTCTGTAGAAATCATAGTCAGTCTTTGTATTAGACTGCAAAGGTACGGTTAATTCGAGAAATAACAAATGCTTTAGGAGGTTCCAACCTAAACAAACACAACAGGATTCTGCTCTCTCAAATTATATCCAGAAGTCATTACTTCCCCATAAGCACCTGTGCTATGAATTTTGATATAATCTCCTCTTTTGGTAGGTTTCAGTTCTATCTTTTTGCCAAAACAATCAGATGATTCACAAATTGGACCTACAACATCATAAAATTCCGAATCAGAAGATACTGAAGTTAAGTTTTCGATAGAGTGGGAGGCTTGGTACAAAGCAGGTCGTATAAGTTCTGTCATTCCAGCATCTATAATAGCGAAGTTTGTTTTAATTCCATTTTTAATGTACAATACTTTGGAGATTAAACTTCCACAGTTGGCAACTAAAGATCGACCCAATTCAAAATGAATTTCTTGATGAACCCTTGGTTCAAGAAACTGCTTAAATACTCCAAAGAATAACTCAAAATCTGGAATTGGATTTTCCTTAGGGTTCTGATAATCAATACCTAATCCACCTCCAAGGTTTAGATGTTCAATGTGAATTCCTCTGTCCAAAAACCACTGGTTTAGTTCATTCACTCGAATACATAGATTTTTAAAAGGAGTCATAGAAGTAATTTGTGATCCAATATGAAAATGCAATCCAGTTACTTTTATATTTGATAATGAAGGTAGTTTTTCCAATAAACCTTCTAATTCCCAGCTGTTAATTCCGAATTTATTCTCTTCCAAACCAGTAGTGATATATTTGTGAGTTTTGGCATCTACATTTGGGTTTAATCTCAATGCAATTCGTGCTACTTTATTCGCTTTAGTAGCTAATTCATTTATGATTTCAATTTCTTGAACCGACTCGCAATTAAAAGTAAAGATGTCATTTTGCAATCCAATTTCTATTTCTTCGTCAGATTTTCCTACTCCTGCAAAAGCAATTTGATTGGGTTTAAAACCTTTTTCTAGAGCTTTTTTAACTTCATTTCCGCTCACACAATCTGCTCCAAAATTTTTGCTCTGGATTACCTCCAAAATTCGATCATTTGTATTGGCTTTCATTGCATAATGAATGTGATAATCATGTTTTTTGGCATGAGTTTGTGCTTGGTCAAGTGTTTGGTTAAGTAGCTTCAAATCGTAACAATAGAAAGGAGTTCTGTGTTGAATAAGTTTTTCTTTCTTCATCTTAGTTCTGATTAAAAAGTCCATTATTCAAAGAAACTAACGCTTCTTTCTTATACTCTGTTTCTATCACAATAGAGACATTGTGCTGACTTCCACCATAAGAAACCATTCGGATAGGAATGTGTTTGATGCTTTCAAAAATCTTATTTCCAGCTCCCATAGAATCGTGAGAGAAATTACCTACTACACAAACGATAGATAGGTTTTTATTCACTTCTACTTCACCCAAATACCTTAATTCTTCCTGAATTGCATCTAAGTTTGAATTGTCATCAATGGTAATTGAAACAGCAACTTCGGAAGTAGTAATTACATCAATTGGAGTTTTGTATCGTTCAAAAATATCAAAGATTTTACGTAAAAAACCATAAGCCAATAGCATTCGCCCAGATTTAATTTTGATAGCTGTAATTCCATCCTTGGCTGCAATTGCTGTGAATTCTCTATCATCAACTGTTTTGGCAATTTTAGTCCCAAGTTTAGTTGGTTCCATGGTATTTTTAAGCCAAATAGGAATCTCACTTAATTGTGCAGGATAAACACTTGCTGGGTGTAATATCTTTGCTCCAAAATAAGCTAACTCTGCAGCTTCATTGTAGGATAATTGCTCAATAGAAAAAGTCTTGTCAACCACTCTAGGATCATTGTTGTGCATACCATCAATATCTGTCCATATTTCTATCTCAGTTGCCTGGATAGCTGCTCCAATAAGTGAAGCCGAATAATCACTTCCTCCTCTTTTCAAGTTATCAATTTCACCAAACACATTTCGGCAAATGTATCCTTGAGTAATATAGAGTTTGCTTTCGCATTGTTTTAATTCCCTCTCAAGATTGTGTTTGATATAAAAACTATCTGGTTCCAAATCTTTGTCAATTCGCATAAAATCCAAAGCAGATAATAGGCAAGACTGAATACCTAATTCCTCCAAATGCAATTGGAATAGGGCTGTGGATAATAATTCGCCCTGAGCAAGAATCATCTTTTCTTCGTGTACGGTAAATAAATCCTCCGTAAACGAATCGATATGTGAAAAATGACTTGACACTAAGTCTATTGCTTTTGTCTGCTGTGCCTTTTCTTGAAGTAGATTATCTATAAAAATAACATAGCTAGCTTGTAGTTCTGTAATCTTTTGCTTAGCAGTGTTTCTCTCGTTTTTGTAGAGTAATTGTGCTATTTCTGTCAATGAGTTGGTAGTTCCGCTTATTGCAGAAAGTACCACAATAGCTTCTTCCTTAGAAACCAATTCTGCTACTTTTTTCATTCTTTCTGGAGAGCCTAAAGAAGTGCCGCCAAATTTGATTACTTTCATAGTTGTATTAAATATTTAACAAATGTAGTTAGATATTTAACAAATGAAAGTTTTCAATCAAAATTTTATTCGATTTTTAAAATTTCTCAGTATATATTAAAGTTGTTTTACAATCCCAAAGTAAGGTTATTCTTTACTTTGTGGTAAGTAAGTGTAGCGGTTATACATTTTTTTATTTCTGCTTCTGGAATTTCTTGGTCTAGTTTAAATATGATGGCTCGGTTATTTTCGTAGTTGAAAAAATCACCAAATACGATTCTAAAAGTCTCCACCAATCTGCTGGTGCATTTAAAATATAGTTTGTATTCGTCTGGTGCGGCTTTTTTCCAATCCATTCTCAGGGTGCTTCCATGTTTGGTAACAAAACTAGGCTCTCCCCATTTCAAGGTTTCTTCCAGTTGTTTTACCTCAGGAATTTCTGAAGCAGTTTTTAATATGAGTTTTCTCAAAAACTGCAATTTACCCTGAACTTGGTCAGGGTAGTTTGCTAGTTTATTTTCAAAAGCTAAATCTGTGGTTAGTTTCAATTTACTCATGTCTATTCTTATTTAATTGCAACTAATACATCCACTTCTGCATCTGTTGGATTTTGTGCTTTTTCTCCATAGAGTTCAAAATCTGCCGTGTACACTCTGTCCAAATTTTGATTCCATATTTCGTTCAGGTTCCAAACACAACTCCTTGAGTTAAGTCTCCTTTAGAAACAAACTTTCCGTAGGTTCCACCATCAAAAGCTTGTCCTACTAATCCTTCTGGAATAGAATCAAGTGACTTTACTTTGCAACCTAATATCGTGTCATACGGTTCCGTGTGGTCACCTTGGTAGTTGGTATAGATGGAGAATACACTTGCATCCACTTTGTTTGGAATTTGATCTGCAATTCCTTCCGACATAAATTTACTCCATAGTTGACCTATGTCTTGTTGCATTTTGGTTGAAGGTTCCCATTGGTTACTCCAAACAATTTCATAGTCGCTTTTCTCAAGTCCAAGTCGAAAACCTCCTACACCTGCAAATAATTCTGCAACTTTTATTTTCTTATTTTCTTATTTTCCATTTTCTTGAGCTTTGTAATAGTTTATTTTTTCTTCTGCTACTTTAAGTATTTCTGAGGTTGATTCTGTATATTTCAAATCTTCTGCTATTTTTTCTGAATACCAACTAATGATTAATTCTCTTTCAGAAAGTTTATAAAATTTAGCAAGTCTTACAACTTGCTCCATTGTGGGTTTTCTTTCGTTCTTCTCAAATTTACTTATCAGAGATTGGTCAATATCTACTTCTGCAGCAACTTTCCGAAGAATCAATTCTTTTTCTTCTCTAGCAAATTTTAATGTGTCACCTAATGTTTTCATTGGTCAAAATTGTTTTAGACAAATATTGTCCAAATATGTAAAAATTAGTTTAGTTTTTTATTTATTGACTAATTATTTTTTCAATTATTATTCTGGTAAAAAGAAACCTATATCCCGCTAACTATTTCTATTTTTGCAGTCTAAACAAACAACCATGATTTACACTGCCCAAGACATTAAAAAAGGAAATGCTATAGACGTAACCATTACCGACATGGCTTTTGGAGGAAAAGGATTGGCTAAGCTCCAACTTGAAGAAGGTAAAATTGTGATGTTTGTACCCAATACTATTCCTGGGCAAAAGGTGAGAGCAAGGATTTTTAAGAAGAAAAAAAGCTTCTTAGAGGGGAAATTAATGGAAATACTAGAGAAATCTCCTGATGAAACTCCAGTTGAATTTCAACCAATTTCGGGAGCTCCGTACATTACACTTCCTGTTGAGAAACAAAGAGAATACAAGAAAAGCACAACTATAGAACAATACCGTAGAATTGGTAAAGTAGACAATATTGAAGACTTGTTTGATACCTATATTGAATCGCCTACGAGTTTCCATTACCGTAACAAAATGGAATATGCATTTAGCACAATCCGTTACGATTTAAAAGAGGAAGAAACTCTAGATGATGAGTTTGCATTAGGATTTAAGAGAAGAGGAACTTGGTGGATTGTAGAGGATTTGGATAAAGACTCAGGTTTATTTGATGTGGAGTTTGAAAACAAACTACAAGACATACGAACTTACTTGGAGAAAACAGGATTACCTGCTTGGCATCCTCCAAAAAAGCATGGTTTTTACAGGTATTTAACGGTACGTAAATCATACGCTAACAATCAGTTATTGTTGAATTTAACTACTTCTAAAACAGGGTTGGTACATTTTGATAAGCAGGCTTTTGTGAAATGTGTATTGGATTTATTTGGCGAAAGAGTAGCAGGAATTTTATTTACGATAAATGATAGTTTAGGAGAACGTGCTCATAATGATGAGAACGATTATGAAATGCTGTACGGAGAGAATTTGATTAAAGAAAATTTGTTGGGATTATCGTTTGAGGTAAGTATGCAAAGTTTTTTCCAAACAAATCCAAAATCAGCTGAGAGGTTGTACACCAAAGTAATTGATTACGTGATGGAAGGAATGGACTATTCAGACCAAGATATGGTTATGGATTTATTCTGTGGAACAGGAACAATAGGTCAATTGATTTCTAAAAAGACTGGAGTACAAGTAATAGGGGTTGATATTGTGGCAGAAGCAATTGAAAACGCCAAAGAGAATGCCAAACGAAACGAAGTAAGCACAGCCAAATGGTTTGCTGCTGATGTTGGAAAATTTTTATCTCAATACCCAGAATATGAAGGGAAAATAAAAACAATTGTACTGGATCCGCCTAGAGGAGGAATAGCTCCTAAAACATTGATTAAGGTTGGTAAGACTGGAGCAAAACGAATTGTGTATGTTTCATGTAATCCTGCAACTCAGTCTCGTGATATTGAAGTGTTGAAAGAACACGGTTACGAAATGAAGAAAATCAGTTTTGTAGATCAGTTTCCGCATACAGCTCACATTGAGGCAATTGCAATATTTGAGAAAAGCTAAATTTTAGTTTATTAACAGATGTGTATAAATTATAGTCGTATTTAACAGAATCTGTTAAAAAAGAAACAAAAACGCTTTTTTTGTTCAATAATACTCGTTATAATTGTATTAGAAAAAAGAAAATAACCACTAGTTAAGGTATTACATGAGTTCAATTTCAAAAATTATTGAAAAGGAGATTTCGGCATCCCCTTTTTTAGAAGAATCTATTGCCGAAGATTTGATAAACATTTCTTCACTTGCCCGTATGCTTAAACCCAAAGTAGAAGAAGAGCTTGGGAAAGAAGTAAACACAGGAGCGCTTGTGATGGCTATTAACCGTATGAAATTCGAGAAATTTCATGGGATTAATGGACGAATAGAAGAGTTTATGAGTTCTCTTGGAGATATCATTATCCGTAGTAATTTGAATGATTATGCGTTTAAAAATTCTCCAACTTTGGCAAATGCCCAAATGAAATTATTAGAAGCATCAAGTGATAAAGTTGATGGGTTCTGTACAGTTTCTCAAGGAGTTTACGAGTCAAATATTGTGGTAATTAAATCATTGTCTGATAAAGTAGACGAATTGTTTAAGAACGAAACAATGTTGTTCAAAATGGAAGATTTATCTTCTGTAACACTTAGACTACCTGAGTTTAATGTTCCTGGAGCTTATTATTTTTTATTGAAAAAAATTGCTTGGGAAAACATTAATATCTTCGAAATTATATCTACTACCAATGAAATAACGTTAGTAGTGAAAAACGAAGACATTGATAGAGTGTTTACATTATTGATGTCATTTAAGAAAAAATAATCCATGATTTCACTTATCAGGAAAGAGGTTAGCGGTTTTTTTAGTTCGGTAGTTGGTTATATTGCAATTATCGTATTTCTGCTTGCAATAGGAATGTTTATGTGGATAATTCCAGGAGAAACCAATGTGTACGACAATGGTTTTTCGGATATGGGATTCTTGTTTGCAAATGCACCTGCTGTATTTTTGTTTTTGATTCCTGCAATTACCATGAGGTTATTTGCTGAGGAAAGAAGAATGCAAACGCTTGAGCTCCTATTCACCAAACCACTAACAGATTTTCAGATTGTGATGGCAAAGTACTTGGCAGGAATAGTCCTGTTGATTTTTTCTTTGTTGCCAACTGTAGTTTATTATTACTCGATAGTGCAATTGGGAGATCCAGTTGGGAACATTGATTCTGGAGGAACAATTGGTTCTTATATCGGCTTGTTTTTCTTAGGATCTGGATTTTTGGCTATTGGTCTTTTTGCCTCATCTATTGCTCAAAACCAAATGGTTTCTTTTCTTATTTCTTTGCTACTTTGTTTTGTAGCTTATTTAGGATTCGATTTTATTGGAAATAATTTGCCTTCTGGTTCTACAGCTTATTTTGTAAAGAATTTGGGGATAAACGAACATTATTCTTCTATCCAAAAGGGAGTGATTGACACTCGTGATATTTTGTATTTTTTGAGTTTAATTGTGGTGTTTTTATTAGCTACTAAACTGAGTTTAAAACGATTGAAATAATGGGTCAAAGAACAAAGTTTACCATACAAATAGTAGCAGTAGCAGTAGTTATTATACTAGTTAATTTCATTGGTTCCAAGAAGTTTTTACGAATGGATTTGACCGAAGAAAAGATTCATTCTTTGTCGGAAAAGACGATTGAAATACTTCAGAATGATTCGCTTATTAAAGATGAGTTGAGATTTGAAGTATATCTTGAAGGAGATTTACCACCAGAATTAAGAAAACTGCAGCTTGCACTAAAAGAAAAACTGAGTGAGTTAAAAGCCTACGGAGGTTCTAATATTTATTTTGAGTTTATTGATCCAGCAAAGGATGAAACTCAAAAACAAAAGGTTTACGAACAGATATTTGAGTTTGGATTAAGGCCAACCAAAGTTTCTTCGCTTGTAGGAGGAAGTAAAACCGACCAAATGGTTTGGGGAGGAATTATACTAAGAACAGTTGGGAATAATAATATTCCTATCCAAATAATGATTCCTAGTAATGTGGATCCTAAAACGCAAACTGCTATTCCTGTGTTTGCTGATAGAATTCCTATTGAGCCTATTATTAATGATTTGGAGTATTTATTATTAGAAGGAATTTATAAAGCAGTGAATCCAAACAGGAAAAAGATAGGGTTTTTACAAGGACATGGTGAACTTACCGAAGCACAAAGATTTGATGTAACGGATGAATTAAAAAAGTTTCATGCAGTAGATGATGTTGTTGTAGGAGGAAAGCTAGATGCGCTTAAAGGATATGATGCATTAATTGTTGCTAAGCCAACAAAACCAATTTCTGAAAAAGACAAATACCTAATTGATCAGTTTATCATGAAAGGAGGGAAAGTTGCTTGGCTTATTGATCCTGTGGTTGTAGATACAGACTCACTTCAAATTTTGGATCAGACTTTTGGTTTGGAGAGAAACTTGAACTTAATTGACGAGCAATTATTTACTTACGGAGTCCGATTAAATAAGGATTTGGTGATAGACATTAATTCTGCAAAAATAAGACTGGGAAGCGAATTGTACAATTGGTTTTATTACCCAACAATTGATTCATGGAGAATAAAAAATCCTATTGTAGATAACGTAAACCCAATAAGATTAAAGTATGCAAGTACACTGGATTTACTTCAGAATAAGGAAATAACTAAAGTTCCATTATTAATGACTTCCGAAAAATCGGTAACTTATAAAGTTCCGGTACGAATTAATTACCAAATGATTGGGCTTAAAGAGGAAGTAGTGAAGTACAATGCTCAACCCAACCAAATCGTGGCAGTAATGCTATCGGGTAAGTTTAAATCTAATTTCATCAATCGATTGACGGATAATTTTGTAAAAAACTCTCCAGTTAAATTCATTAAAGAAAGTGTAGAGAATACCATGTTGGTAATTAGTGATGGAGATATCATTAATGCACCCGTAGATTCTTTTGAGAATAGCCGTGGAGAAATGATTATAAGACCTATGCGAATAAATCTTGATCGTGATGACAGAGCAGCATTTTATGGAAACAAAGAGTTTTTTGTAAATGCAATGGAAGGGCTAATGGGGATTAATGATTTAATTCCATTAAGGAGTAAAACAATTACTTTGCGTCCATTAAACAAGACCAAAGTAGCCAAAGAGCGTAAAATGTGGAATGCCATTAATGTGTTTATTCCAATGTTAATCATTCTGGTTTTTGGAGGAATTTATACTTATTTAAGAAGGAGGAAGTTTAGTTCGTAGTAGATGAACTAAATTTAAATCTCATTTTCTTTCAATAACTTTCCTTAAGCTGTATATTTAAGAAAACAACCTTGATGCGTCATTTACTTTTAGCAATTCTTCTTATTCCTTTTCTGGCTTTGTCTGGAGATGAAAACTATTCAATAGGAGGACGAGCAACAGGAATGGGTAAAACTGGGCTTTGTTTTAATGATGTTTGGTCTGTTCGATACAACCAAGGAGCTCTTGCCGATTTAACTCAAGTAAGTGCAGGAATATCCTACGAAAGTAGATTTTTGATTCAAGAAATGGGAGTTCAATCCTTTGCATTGGGAATACCAACCAAGAGTGGAGCTTTTGGAATTAATTACACAGGATTTGGCGATAATTTATATCGAGAATCTAAAATTGGATTAGCCTACGGAATGAGATTATCCAAGAAATTTAACCTTGGAATACGACTTAACTACCATGCCTTGAGATTAGGAAACAATTATGGCCAAGCTGACAACCTTACTTTTGAGATAGGAATACTGGCCAAACCTACCAAAGATTTACAAATTGGTTTTCATTTGTTTAACCCTTCTCAAACAAAACTAAATGAATACCAAAACGAAATTATTCCTGTAATAATGAATTTGGGAATTTCGTATTCTTTCTCAGATAAATTAAGAACCAATGTAGAGTTGGAGAAAGATATTGACCATCCTTTTTCAGTAAAAATAGGATTGGAATATAAGCCAACTGATTTTTTATATGTTCGCGCAGGAATTGCTACTAATCCATCAATGCCAACTATTGGTTTTGGGTTTGTAAAGAACAATTTTAATATTGATTTTTCTTCTTCTTTTCATCCAAACTTAGGAATTACTCCTGCACTGGGAATGACTTATTCATTTAAATGAGAATAGATAAACTCTATATCGTTCTTGGTTTTTTGTTGCTTAGTCAACCTTTCTTTTCTCAAACAGAAAGTACTGATAAGAACGAAATTGTAGAGCAAAGAATTGAATACATTGGAGGAGATAATGAGTCTATAGATTATTCTACATTATTCGATAACCTCTATTATTACTACGATCATCCAGTAAATTTAAACAATATTAAGGAAGTGGATGTGCTTCTGGAAATGGGTTTGATTTCTGATATTCAGTTAGTAAAACTGAAACAACATATCGCTACCAATAATAAATTGATGACTATTTATGAGTTGCAAGCTGTTGAAGGATTCGACATGACTACAATTCGAGTTGTATTGCCTTTTGTAAAAGTATCCGAAGATTTGTTCACTCCCAATGTTTCTTTTAAAGAAATGATGAAGAATAGCAGTAGTGAATTATACATAAGAAACATAAGAGACCTTCAACAAAAAGTTGGTTATACTGAAAAAGAAAATGAGGATGATAATCGATATTTAGGAAGTCCAGATAAGTTGTTTTTGAGATATCGTTTTAGGTATTTGAATAAAGTAAGTGTTGGATTTACTGCAGAAAAAGATCAAGGAGAAGAGTTTTTTAGAGGAACACAAAAGCAAGGATTTGACTACTATTCAGCTCATTTTTTTATCAAAGATTTCGGGAGAGTAAAAGCTCTAGCTTTAGGTGATTATCACTTTCAGGTAGGACAAGGGCTTACTTTGTGGAGTGGATTGGCTTTTGGAAAATCGGTTGATATAAGTACTGTAAAAAGAAATGCTGTTGGATTGAGACAGTATGCATCTGCTGATGAAAATAATTTCTTGAGAGGAGCAGGAGTTACTTTTGGTTTGTCTAAAAATTGGAGTTTGAGTGCTTTTTATTCTCGTAAAAGATTAGACGCAAATATTGGAGATACTTTGGATGATGTTACAAATCAAGTGTCTTTTACTTCGCTACAGAACTCAGGATTTCACAGGACTTTTAATGAGTTAACTGATAAAGATGCTATTCTCGAAACTCATTTTGGAGGTAGAGTTGAATACGAAAGCACAAGACTAAAATTGGGAGTAACTGGCTTTGCTTCAAGATATGGAGGTGAGTTCGATAGGAACTTAAGATTTTATAATCAGTTCGAATTTAGTTCTAGTCAAAACTCGGTTATTGGAGCGGATTATAATTATGTGATAAGGAATTACAATTTCTTTGGTGAATTTTCTAGAAGTCAGAATGGAGGAACAGCCTATGTAAATGGATTACTAGTTTCTTTAGACCCAAGATTTTCATTTACCATTCTTCACAGAAACTATGGAAGAGATTATCAGAATTTATTGAGTAATGCATTTGCTGAAAGTAATTCATGGAACGAGAAAGGAATATTTGTTGGGTTTGATGCTAAACTAAATTCTAAACTAACTTTAACGGGGAATATGGATTTTTATCAATTCCCATGGATGAGATTTCAGGCATACACTCCCAATACTGGAGGATATGATTACACGGCCCAATTACAATACAAGCCAAGCAGAGACTTTGTTGCTTATGTTCGTTTGAGGTACCAGCAAAGAGAAATAAATAATAGTGCAATTGAATCTGCTATTTATAATTTATCCTCAGAAGAGCGAACTAATTTCAGAGTAAATCTTTCTTATAAAGTCACTGATTATTTAAGCCTCAGAAATAGGGTAGAAGTAGTGGAATATCAAAAAGGAGATAACAACAAAGAATATGGATTTTTGGCTTACCAAGATTTAGTTTTTAAACCAAAATCAAAACCTTACTCATTAACAGCACGTTATGCTTTGTTTGATGTAGAGAGTTTTAATTCAAGAGTTTATGCTTATGAGAATGATGTGTTGTATTATTTCTACATTCCTGCATACTCAGGAGTTGGTTCCCGATTTTACTTAACAGCTCGTTATAAATACCGCAAGAAATTCGATTTTTGGGTAAGGTATGGAGTTTGGAATTACCGAAACGAAGAAACTATGCTAAGTGGCTTAGAACAGATAGATGGTAATGTTCGTTCGGATATTAAGTTTGTTTTTAGGTATTTGTTTTAGATAATACTAAAGAATTGAATAGTTCAATCCCATGCCTAATTCAATTGTTTTTTTCTAATTCAATGTCCTTTTTTATTGCAATGTCATTCCCTTGAAAAAGGGAATCTTAGAACGAGCATATTACAATAAGCATCAATCAGATGAAAACCAATGAGTAAGATTCCTGCCTTCGCAGGAATGACAATCGTTTAGCTTAAAAACCAATTTGTGATCAAATGAATTACAATAATCCCAAAATATATAATGGCAATAAAAAGAAGCCAATATTTGAATTGGGTTTTATATTTTTTTATTCTTCTTCCAATTAAGTTGATCATAAAACTTAATTATGTAAATCCATTATCCTAACCTCTACACGTCTGTTTTTAGATTTGTTCTCAGTGTTTGTATTGTCCTCTGCTGGCTTTTCTTCACCATAGTTTTTAATTATAATTCTGTCTGCACTAACTCCCTTTTTAATAAGGTACTGTTTAGCTCTTTCGCTTCTTCTGTTAGATAAAGCTAAGTTGTATGTAGCGTCTCCATCACTATCTGTATGACCAAGTATTAATATTATAGTGTTTGCTTCCATATTTATTTTGGTTACAAAAGCATCTAAATCTCTTTCGTATTGGTCTTTTAAATCAGATTTATCTACATCAAAATAAACGTTTAAGTCATCAATCGTAGTCATGTCATTAAGCACTTCTCTTACCGTCATTGTTTTGATTTCAGCTTTTTTATCTTTCAATGTTTCTTCTAAAGTCTTCTTTTCAATTTTAAGGTATTTATCTTTTTCAAACTTAGGAGGTTTTACTTTTCCTACAGGACAACCATTGTTACTTGCTGGTCCTGGCTCATATCTACATGAGTCAATTTCATCCATTACTCCATCAGCATCACTATCTAAACAACATACAAGTGGCTCAAGCGGGCAACCATTGTTTTGGTAAACACCAGGAATAGTTGGGCATCTATCTACACCATCAATTATTCCATCTTTATCTGTATCTGGGCAACCACTGTTAGCTCTTAATCCTGGTTCAGTTGGGCAATGATCTTGGTAATCCAATATTCCATCTTTATCCGTATCAGGACAACCATTGTATTTTCTTTTACCAACTTCATAAGGACAGAAATCTTGGTAATCAGGTATTTTGTCTCCATCAGCATCAGGACATCCTTTTGTTCTGTATCCTCCAGAATCTAATGGACATAAATCTTTTCCATCAGAAATTAAATCAAAATCTGTATCATTTGGCATTTTGTGTTTGATTCCAAATACAACTCCTGCATAGATGTTTGCATTATAGAGTTTTCTTTGTCCAATAAGTCCAGTAGCATTATTAGCTCCAAAAAACACATTTCTAATTCTTCCGTAAACTCCCATGTTTACTTGTCCATTTCTTTGGAAAGAGATAGGTATACCTACTGACCAGTTTGCAGTTTCGTATCTACCACTAACCGTATTTATCATTAAATCATGAACCTTGGATGGATCATTTTTATTATAAAGAGGAAAAGAACCTGTGTAGTTTACGTAAATATTTGGTAAAACTTGGTGATCAAATTGTAGGTTAAGAGCTGTTGGTAAGCTCATTCTGAAATTTGTATCCTCGGCTAATTGGTTGTTGGTTACATTTGGTAATACTCCAGATTGTAAATTAGTTTTGTTTAATTTAGAATTGAACAAATCTATGTAGTTTACAACATTGTTATTGTCGTTTATAAAGTTGTACGAAAGCGTGTCCTTAGTATATTTAATTCCACCAATGTTTGTTATAGAAGCTCCCGCTTTCCATTTATATTTGTTAGCATGCTTACTCGGGTTCCTTCTTTTTCGGTCCATTTCATAAAAGAACGTCTTGTATTTTGGTCTGTGTTCGTATACGAATCCAATATCAAAACCTACACCAATATTTGTGGCAGATAATTGATTTTGTTCGTCACTTTCTCCATATTGAAATTCCATTCCATCAAACTCTAAATCATTATTAGGTTGAAAAGTTACATTTCCTCCATCAGTATATAGGTATCTTGCATTTAATCCATTAAGTATTTTAACTGTTGCCCCAGCCTTCATAAACCTTGCTTTTCTATCTACTAATACTCTGGAATAAGTCAAGTTATGTTCAGCCCAAGTCATTTCATTATAAGCTAATCTTCCTTGGAAAATTTGATCACCTAAAATACTTCCATCTGTAAATGAATTATAATCTAATTGAGATAGTTTGTCGTCCAATCCATCAAAATTCGTGAATCGTTTTATTTTCCATGAATAACCAATCACATCTTTTGGTGTTAATTCTAAAAAACCTGAAATAAGTACTGCTTCAACTGCTTCGGCATAATACCCATCAAAAACAGGTTTTTTATATGCGCTTACATCAGCACTAGCGTATAAAAAGTTGTTGATATTACTACCAATGTAGTTATTGGAGTAGGAGTAATTTCCACCAAAACCAACTCCCCACTTGTAACGATTGTCTGCTAAAGCTGCAGGTTGCAGTGAAGTTGCAAATTGTGCAGAATAGTTGTCGTTAGTATAGGTGTTATAGCTTGTTTGAGCAAAATCAACAGATTGACAAAGGGCAAGTAAGGCAATTAAAATTGAAAATTTCTTCATTAATTAGGTTGTGAGTTGTTTTTAAATGAATATACGGATTTTAACATTGAAATTAGGTCAA
The DNA here is from genome assembly GCA_018609055.1 of Flavobacteriales bacterium. Taxonomy (GTDB): domain Bacteria; phylum Bacteroidota; class Bacteroidia; order Flavobacteriales_D; family CAJJDF01; genus CAJJDF01. Next base: position 191,783 of record JABAYJ010000006.1, on the reverse strand, counting down.
ATAAATATTTATAAACTTCTTTAAGTATAATCCATTAACTTTGAGTTTAAAATAGAAAGATGCTAAAAAAGATAATTTATTACCTAAATCCAGCTACCATTTTTAGAAAAGAGGAAGGCAGTGATATCAATGTTTCACACAAAACTATGCAAGGGATAAATAGGTTGTCTATTTATATGTTTTTGTTTTGTATCATATTGATAATTATAAAACTAACTAAGTAAGAGTTACTCGGTAATTCCCATTTTTTTCATTAAATATGCGGCATTCATGTTAGAGCAAATTCCTTCTTTAAGTTTGTAATCAAAAACTAATTCATCATTTTCAAGTTCCACATCAAAATATTGATTTTTGATGTTAGATGGGTATTCATCACTTAAGCTACAAAGAGATAAGTCGTGAGTAGCAATAATACCTGCGACTGGATGTTTAATGAGTTGAGAGACGAATTTTTTCGATCCCTCAGCTTTATCTTTAGAATTTGTCCCTTTTAATATTTCATCTAAAATAACAAATAGCTTTTCTCCAGATTTCAATTTTTCTACAATCATTTGTAGTCTTTTTAATTCCGAATAAAAGTAGGACTCATTTTCTGATAAAGAATCAGATGTTCTCATGCTTGAAAAAAGAGGTGTTGGACGAAAAGTAAAACTAGAACTACAGACTTTAGCCCCAACAGTTGCTAGAACTAAATTTATACCAACTGCTCTCAAAAAAGTACTTTTTCCTGCCATATTAGCTCCTGTGATAATAGTAAACTGGTTTAAATCATGTAAGTCAAAATCACTAGTTACTCTTGTGTTTGATGGTAATAAAGGATGTCCTAAATCCTTAGCTTTTAGTACAGTTTTATCAGATAATATAGGTAGAGAATAAGTTGGATGATTGTAATTGAAATTGGCAAAGGAGGAAATTGCTTCAAATTTATGGACAGTATTAAACCAGCCTTCAATTTTGTTTTCATTATCGTTTAACCAATTTTTTAATTGAAATAAATACTGTAAATCCCACAAGAATAGCGCGTTCATTACAATTGCAAATAACGCATTACTTCTATTGTCTAATTGTTGCCCGATTCGAGCTAGCTTACTAATTTCATATGAGGCAGTAGTATTATCCGATTTTAAATTACTCTGAAGTTGCTGTAGAATTTCGCTTTCAAAATTTTCTTGTTCTATTAGTGAAGTTAATTCCTGTTGTTGAGTTAATACATCCAGGTGAACGGATAGTTTGTTAGCTTGTTTGTTTATTGTTTTTAATTTTTTACCTAAAATTGAAAATGGTAATGCCAGTAAAAAAATAAAAACTGAAGCGCTAATTATTGATAACGAAGTTAATATGATTCCTGCAATCATTATCCCAGGAACTAACCATGATATAGATTTCCATAGATTTTGGTTCTCAAAAAAAGGAATTTCTTCTTTTTTCCAATCGAATAGTGAATCTAAATTTTTATTGTGAACAGGATATAAAAGTCCCTTTGCTCTCAATAATTGCCTCCAATCTAATTTTTTAGATAATTCTTCAGCAGCAAGTTGTCTGTTTTTTATCTCTTCATTATAAACTTCAAATTCAGCCAGGTAGTTGGCCAATATCTCTTCAGAAAAAGGAGAGGATGTTCGATTAAGAAACTGAAAAAGTGATTTTTTGCCAAATAAATCTAAGTCATGAGAGAAAGCATGATCACTATTAGAAAATTGTTTTCCTTCACCAAAAGATGAGTAATTTCCATTTAAACTAGCTTGCTCTTGCTCGTTTAATAAGAGTAAATTTTCTAATAATTTATATTTGTCTTGTTCAGTGGCATTTTTCTTTACTAAAAAGCCAAAAACTAAAATTGGGACAATTATTCCCCAAAGAGCTTCTGACTTAGAATAAGTAATTGCTAAACCAACAATTAATAAAATTGATAAAAATGCAATTACTCTTCCCCACATTATCTGATTCAGTTTCTTTTTCTGAAAAAGTAGGGTTTCGCTATAAGCCTTTATTTTGTTGGAATAGACTTCCTCAATCATGGTTTTAATTCTTTATAACAAAGTTAATAGGATTATTATTTTTAAAAAGATATTGGGGTAACTTAATCATATTGTTCACAACAATATTTTTAACGGTTTGCATATACTTTGTTAAAGAATTAACTTCGGTTTTTGTATTTAAAAACTCTCAATGAAACAAATATCTGTATTAGGAGCTGGAAGGTCTTCATCAAGTTTAATCCGTTATTTACTTAACGAATCCGAAGAAAACGGATGGAAAGTTCGTGTATGCGATAGAGATGTTGAAACAGCTCGAGCTAAAGTAGCTAATCATAAAAACGGAGAGGTTGTTGAATTTGATGTTTTTGATGAAAAGGAAGTTACAAGAGAAGTAGAACATGCTGACTTAATAGTTTCCATGTTACCAGCAAGAATGCACATTCATGTAATTGAAGAAGCGATTAAGCAAAAGAAAAATATTGTCACGCCATCATACATTTCACCAGAAGTAAAAGCATTGGACCAAGCAGCTAAAGATGCTGGAGTTTTAGTGATGAACGAGCTGGGAGTAGATCCAGGAATTGATCATATGTCTGCAATGAAATTGATTGAAGAGATAAAGAGTGAAGGAGGAAAAATCCTTAATTTCGAATCATTTACAGGAGGTTTAGTTGCACCTGAAAGTGATAATAACCCTTGGAACTATAAGTTTACTTGGAATCCAAGAAATGTTGTTGTTGCTGGGCAAGGAGGAGCCGCAAAATTCATTGATAACGGACAATATAAATACATTCCTTACAATAAATTATTTCGTAGAACTGAGTTTATTAATATTGATGGTTTTGGGAAATTTGAAGGAATAGCAAACAGAGATTCGCTTAAATACCAATCTGTTTATGGACTGGAAAATGTCAGTACAATTTTCAGAGGAACATTGAGAAGAGTTGGTTTCGCTAGAGCTTGGGATGTTTTTATTCAGTTAGGAGCTACAGACGATAGCTATAAAATGGAAAACACAGAGGAAATGACCTATAGAGGTTTTATTAACTCTTTTTTATCTTACCACCCAACTGATTCAGTTGAATTGAAATTAAGACATTATTTAAGAATCGAACAAGACGACATTCTTTGGGAAAAGTTAGAGTGGTTAGGAATCTTTGACACAAAAAAAGTAGGCCTAAAAGATGCCACTCCAGCACAAGTTCTTCAAAAAATATTGGAAGATAAATGGACTCTGGAGCCTGAGGATAAGGACATGATTGTAATGTGGCACAAGCTTATTTACAAAAACAAAGCAGGAGAAAAGAAAGAGGTTCATTCTAGTATGGTTTCAATAGGAGAAGACCAAACTTATACTGCTATGAGTAACACAGTAGGTTTACCTGTAGGTATTTGTTGTAAATTAATTTTACAAGGAAAAATAACTACTACTGGAGTTGATATGCCAATTTCTAAAGTTTATTATTTACCAATTCTAGAAGAGCTTAAAAAGTTTGGAATATCGTTTAGTGAAAAAGAAATTAATCTTTAAAAGACAACATCTAAGGTAAAAGAGTCTTAATTTTGGGGAGTTAATTATTGATTCGAATAATATCAAACTATGGAATACTGGGAAATATTTACAACTAGTTTTACTGGATATGGAGATTACCTTTGGAAAGAAATTACTTTTAAATCTTCTCCTTGGTATCAAAATTATTTTTGGTGGTTAATTATTTTATCCATTGTAGTTTGGGGTTTGGAAATAGCTTTTCCATGGCGAAATAATCAAGGGGTATTTAGGAAAGACTTTTGGTTGGATGCATTTTATATGTTTTTCAATTTCTTTATATTTCAGTTGATCTTTTTTGCTGGTTTTGGAGCCATTACTTCACAAACATTTGTAGAAATAATTGGAGGTAGTGAAACTAATATTTCATTATTCAATGCTTCTGAATTGCCTTATTTCGCTCAAGTTATTATCTTTTTTATTGCTATGGATTTTGCGCAATGGCTGGTTCATGTAACACTTCATAGGTTTAATTTTTTGTGGCAATTCCATAAGGTTCATCATTCGGTTAAGGAAATGGGATTTGCGGCACATCTTCGCTATCACTGGATGGAGACTATTTTTTATAACCCAATAAAATATATCACACTGTTGTTAATTGGAGGATTTGAGCCCAGTAGTGTTTTTGTGATTTATTACATAAACATTGCAATTGGTCATCTAAACCATGCAAATTTAAATCTTGATTATGGGCCTTTAAAGTATGTGCTTAATAATCCAAAAATGCATATTTGGCATCACTCCAAAGAGTTTCCAGAAAGTCATCCGAATGGAATGAATTATGGAATAAGTTTGAGTATTTGGGATTATATTTTTAAAACTAATTACATTCCTCATGATGGAAGAGACATAGAATTAGGCTTTGAAAATGAAGAGAAGTTCCCTAAATCTTTCGCAAAACAAATCATATATCCATTAGGCAAAAAAGGTAATTAGTAGTAGCAACAAGTAATTATTTTTATCTTTGCTCACTAATTAGAAGCAACAATATGGAATTTAAAACTTTATCGATTATTATACCTGCATACAATGAGGGTAGAACAATTCACCTTATCTTGGATAAAGTAAAGAATGTTAAGTTATTGAACGATATTCAAAAAGAGATAATTATCGTAAATGATTTCTCATCAGATAATACTTCTGATGCAGTTGAAGCATATCAGGCTAAGAATCCTGAACTAAATATTCAATTTTATCACCAACCCAAAAACATGGGTAAGGGAGCTGCATTACATAGAGGTATCAAAGAAGCTAAAGGTGATTACATGATTATACAAGATGCCGATTTAGAATACGATCCTGAGGAATTTAATGACTTACTAAAGCCAGTTGTAAATGGATTTGCAGACGTAGTTTATGGATCTAGATTTATTGGAGGAAATCCTCACAGAATCTTATTCTTTTGGCACTCAATAGGAAACAAATTCTTGACTAAGTTATCTAACATGTTCTCTAACTTGAACTTAACAGATATGGAAACTTGTTACAAGTTGATAAGAACTGATATAGCTCAGTCTATTAGTTTAAAAGAACCTCGTTTTGGTTTTGAACCAGAACTTACTGCAAAATTATCTCGAGTTCCTAAAATCAGAATTTACGAAGTAGGAATTTCTTATTACGGTAGAACTTACGAAGAAGGAAAGCATATTGGATGGAGAGATGGATTTAGAGCAATATATTGTATCATCAAGTACAATATTTTTAGTAAAAAGTAAGTTAAAAGGAACGGAACAATTAAGACCAAATTTCCTTGAAAAAACTAACATTAAAATTTTTAAGATTTATTAAGAAACGCAAGTATTATTTACTCGCGTTTTTTTTTATTCTTTTTATTTGGTGGTGGTTTTGTTTACCAAATGTTCTATTTAATAACCCAACGGCAACTGTGTTGGTTGATAAAAATGGAGAATTACTCAATGCACAAATAGCTACAGATGGACAATGGCGATTTCCACAAAGCGATTCTATACCTAAGAAGTTTGAACAAGCACTTATTGAGTTTGAAGATCAAACATTTTATTCCCACATAGGAATTAGTTTTAGAGGGTTGGCTAGAGCTATAAAACAAAATATTTCTGAAGGTAGAGTAGTGAGTGGAGGAAGTACCATTACTATGCAAGTTATGCGAATGTCGCGAAATAAATCTCGAACATTTTATCAGAAAATTATCGAGATGATATTAGCAACTCGATTAGATGCTAAATACACAAAAGAAGAGATTCTAAGATTATACTCCGCAAATGCTCCAATGGGAGGGAATGTTGTAGGATTGGATGCAGCATCATGGCGTTATTTCCAAAGAAGTCCTTTTGAGCTTTCTTGGGCAGAGTCTGCTACATTGGCTGTAATGCCTAATGCTCCCAGTCTAATTAGGATTAATAAAAACAGAAACTTATTACGTGAAAAACGAAACAGATTACTCAAAAGATTATTTGATAAAGGAATAATTGATAAAGAAACCTATTCAATTTCTTTGGAAGAACCATTGCCTAATGAACCAAAACCTTTGCCTCAACTTGCGAGTCATTTAATGAGTCAAAGCCATAGAGGAGAGCGAACTGTTACTACAATTGATGTGAGTCTTCAAAAGAGGGTGATGCAAGTTGTTGATATTCATTATAAAAGATTGAAATTCAACAATGTTTTTAATGCGGCAGTTGTTGTTGGTAATATTAAAACTGGTGAAATTATTGCCTATGTTGGTAACACAGAAGTAAAAGAAAAAGAGCATGGCGGATCTGTCGATATTATTCAATCTCCAAGGAGTTCAGGGTCAATTCTTAAACCGTTTCTTTATGGATTTATGTTGGATGAGGGAGTAATAACTCCCAAGCAAGTTGTAATTGATGTTCCAACTACAATGGCAGGATATTCTCCTGAAAATTACACCCAACAATATGCTGGAATTGTTCCAGCTGATGAGGCTTTGAGTAAATCGCTTAATGTACCTTTTGTAAGGATGCTTAGGGATTATGGAACTCAAAAATTCCATTCAAGACTAGGAAAATTAGGAATGACAACACTAGATAAACCAGCAAGTCATTATGGATTATCATTAATTTTGGGAGGGTGCGAAGTTAAATTAATTGATTTAATAAACATGTATGCTAAAATGGGAAGGTCAGTTTCTCAATATCCAGATTATGATTCTACATTAAACAGGGATTTCACTTATTCTAAACCCATAAAATCTAAAAATATAGAACCTTTAATTTCTCCTTCTGCATCATGGTTTACTATAGATGCTATGCAAAAAGTGGTGAGACCAAACAAAGAGAAGAACTGGGAAGAGTTTAGCACTTCACAAAGAATTGCTTGGAAAACGGGAACGAGTTATGGTTTTCGTGATGCGTGGGCAGTAGGGTTAAATCAAGATTATGTAGTGGGAGTTTGGGTAGGAAATGCTGATGGAGAAGGTCGTCCAGGAATTGTAGGAGTTCAAGCTGCTGCACCAATATTATTTGATGTGTTCGATTTGCTTCCAAAATCAAATTGGTTCACACCTCCATTTGATGAATTTATTTCTGAAAATATTTGTAGGCAAAGTGGTTATAGAGCTAACTCAAATTGCCCAGAACAAATAGTTCAAAAAATTCCTGTGGAGAGTGATTTGTCATTGCCTTGTCCTTATCATAAAGAGATATTTTTAGATAAAACAAAAACCAAAAGAGTAACAAGTAACTGTTGCTCAGTTTCGGATATGGTTTCATGCTCATGGTTTACTTTACCTCCAAAAGTGGGGTTTTATTATAAAAAAAGAACCCCAAATTATCAGTCTATCCCTGCTTTTATGGATGGATGTATTGATAAGGATGAACTTTCTCAATTGTCTATTTTATATCCAAAGAATAAGAGTAAAATTATCATTTCTAAAACCACATCTGGAGAAGAATCTAAAATTATTATTGAGTCAGTCCATAGGAATTCAGAAGTAACAATCCACTGGCATTTAAATGATAAATATCTTGGTTCTACAAATGGAATTCATCAAAAAGAAATAACTGTTGCGAAAGGTAAATATATACTGCAGGCTATTGATGAATTAGGTAACTCGGAAAAAATAACTTTTGAGGTGGTGAAAGATTAAATTTTGAGTATTTTTAAAACTTAATTTGAGCGAATGTTAAAACTAAAAACTAAACGAAAGTTAAAAGGGTTATTATACAAGTATAAAATCCATCGTTTTATCCCATATAAAAAATTAGATTTACTTTCTCACTTGGGCTATGCATCTAAGTGGATAGCTGATCATAGAGAGATGGGATTTACAGATTTTTATACTGGTGATATTAATCATTCTTATAGAGATAAACTTCATACTTATATCATTGATAAAGAAGAGCTTCATGGAGCTATTGATTATTTGGAGTTTGGAGTTTCAACTGGTCTTTCTTTTCGTAAGTGGGTTGGGCTAAATCAACATGCTAACTCAAGGTTTTATGGTTTCGACACATTCACTGGTTTACCAGAAGACTGGGGACATTTTAAAGCTGGTGATATGGCTAATGGAAACGAACCACCAAAAATTGATGACGAGCGAATAGCTTTCTATCAAGGATTGTTTCAGCAGACTTTAATTCCTTTTCTAAAAGAATATAAGTCTTCTCAAAGAAAAGTGATTCACATGGATGCCGATTTATATTCTGCAACTCTATATGTACTTACATTACTTACTCCATTTTTAAATAGTGGAGATATAATTATGTTTGATGAATTTAATGTGCCTCTTGATGAGTTTAAAGCTTTTAAAGAATGGACTGAGAGTTTTTATATCGAATATGAGGTTCTTGGAGAAGTGAATAATTATTATCAAATGGCGTTAAAAATAAAATAATATGTTTAAAGATTTTTTAAAGAAAAACACTCAAAACTTTATCGCAATAGGAATATTTGTTGTGCTAAGTGCTATAGTATATTCGCCTGCAATGCAAGGTTATTCTGTAAAACAAGCAGATATATCTAGTCATAGAGGAATGTCAAAGGAGTTAAAAGATTTCCGTGAAACTAATGATGGTGAAGAAGCAATTTGGACAAATTCAATATTTGGAGGAATGCCAGGTTACCAAATGAACGTTCATTACGATTACGGGATTAGAAATTTCTATAAAATCCTAACATTAGGATTGCCACACCCAGTTAATTTTATGTTCATTGCAATGATTGGTTTTTTCTTTTTGGGTAGAGTTCTCAAAATGAATTATTTACTAGCCATACTGGGCGCCATAATGTATGCAATGATAACCTATAATGTACTTATTTTGGAGGCAGGTCACAATACTAAGATGTTAACTACAGCTTACTTTCCCGCAGTTTTAGCTTCTTTTTTAATGCTCTACAGAAGTAAGAAACTACTACTCGCATTTGCAATGTTTTCTTTGTTCTTGGCATTACAATTAATGGCCAACCACATTCAGATGTTTTATTACTTCTTGTTTGTATTGATATTTGTTGGAATAGCTGAATTAGTAAAAGCAATTAATGAAGATCGTATTGGTGATTTTGCAAAAAGAACAGGTCTTATAATTCTTGCAGGTTTGGTTGCTTTAATGGCAAATTTCGCAAACTATAACGATACTCTTTCATTCACTAAGTATACTATGAGAGGAGGGCAAGTAATTACAGTTACTCCTGATGGAAAAACTCCTGAAACAAAGGATGTAGAAACAAAGAAAAATAAAGGTCTTGATCCGGGTTATATTACATACTGGTCATATGGGAAACAAGAAACATTCAACTTATTTATTCCAAATGCTAAGGGAAGTAACCCTAAGACGAATGATATGTTTGAAAAATTAAGTGTTGTAAATAGAAATTTACCACCAACAATTTATGATCAATATAAAAAAGTAGGAGGAAAGGGATTTGGAGGATACTGGGGAAATCAACCAGGAACATCTGGACCTAACTATATTGGTGCAATAACTGTGTTTTTAGCATTGCTGTACTTGTTTTTTGTTCATTCTGCCTTAAAATGGTCCTTACTTGCGGTAACTATTTTAACAATGATGTTGAGTTGGGGAAAAAATTTAGGAGGATTAGACGGAATGTGGTTAACCGATTTTTTTATCAATAATGTTCCTATGTACAATAAGTTTAGGGCAGTATCTACATTGTTGGTTGTTACTAACCTTACTGTTCCATTAATGGCTATTTTGTTTTTAAGAAAACTAATGGTCGATACCGATTGGGCAACTAAAAACATGAAGAAAATTTTGATTGGTGGAGGATCAATCTGTGTGATATTAATCCTATTATTAGTATCTACAGGAGGTTTCGATTTTATTAATGGAGTAGAGCAAGAAGCCTTAATAAATTATAAACCAGCTAATGGAATTTCTGCTGATTTAATTCAAGACTCTTTAATAGAATACAGACAAGGTGTATTTAAATCTGATACACTAAGAACACTCGGGTTTTCATTAGTTACATTACTAGTGTTGTTCTTAGGAATAAAGTCTATTGTTAAATTTAAGTACTTATTTATTGCATTGTCTGTATTAGTTTTTGCCGATATGTACTCAGTAAATACTATTTATTTTAATAATGAAAAAGTAGAAAACAAAGCAGAATATAAATATTGGGAAAAGAAGAACAGATATCAGAATACCCAACGACCAAAACAGGGGGATATTGATATTTATAAGAGAGAAGCAGCATTAAATCCTGAGATTCAAAAGGAAGTAAACTCGAGAGTTCAAGAGAAAAGAACAGAACTTGGTAGTAAGTTTTTACCAAATGACCAAGAGAGTATTATGTTTGCTACATTAAATCGTAATACAAATTACAGAATGATGGATGTAGATAATCCATTTAACAGTGCACGAGCGTCCTATTTCCATAAATCAACAGGTGGTTATCACCCAGCTAAGTTAAGGAGGTATCAGGATTTGATAGATTTCTATATCTCTAGAGAAATATCTTATTTAAACTCCAATCAACTTCAGAACATGAAAGTGCTTAATATGCTTAATAATAAGTATTACATGTACCAAGGAAAGTTAATAGCTACCAATCCTTATGCTAATGGAAATGCTTGGTTTGTGGATGAAGTGAAATGGGTTGAGAATAATAATGAAGAGATACTTGCAATAGGAACTACGGAAGTAAAGAATATAGCTATTGTAAATAAAGAGTTTGAAAACACTATCAGTTCTGATATTGCTAAAGACTCACTAGCTACAATAAAGATGGACTACTATGCTCCAAACCATATTCAGTATACTTCTAACTCAAGTACAAGTCAGTTAGCGGTATTTTCTGAAATTCACTACGCAGATGGATGGAATTCCTACATTGATGGTGTAAAAGTACCTCATGGAAGAGCTAATTATGTTTTAAGAGCATTAAATATTCCTGCAGGAAACAAAGTGATTGAATTTAAGTTTGAACCCTCTTCATTTAAAGTAGGAAACATGGTTAATAATATTGGATTTGCTATTATTCTATTAACATTATTAGCAGCAATATTCTTTTGGTATAAAAATGATTTAAAGCAAATAAACGTAGTTATTGATGAAGCATAAAACAACTGTTTTAGTTACTGGAGGTCTCGGTTATATTGGTTCTCATTCTGTTGTAGAGCTAATAGCATCTGGGTATGAAGTGCTAATTGTTGATGATTTATCAAATACTGAAAAGGATGTTTTATCCAAGCTTGAGGAATTAACTCAAGTTGAAATTCCTTTCTTCCAGTTAGATTTACGAGACAAGGCTGAGCTTAATAAGCTATTCCAATCGCACAAAATTGATTGTGTCTTTCATTTTGCGTCTTCTATTTATGTAGATGTATCAATGGAGAATCCATTAAACTATTATAACAACAACTTAGTTTCATTGCTTAACTTGTTAAATGTGATGAAAGAAAATGAAGTTAAAAACCTTGTTTTTTCTTCTTCATGTACTGTTTATGGTCAACCAACCACTTTGCCTATTTCAGAAGCTTCTCCAATACAAAATTCACCATCACCTTATGGTAAAACCAAGGTAATGTCTGAAACAATTCTTAGAGATGTAAGTGATTTGGAAGGGAAGATTAAAGTGATTTCATTAAGATATTTTAATCCAGTTGGTGCCCACAAAACAGGATTAATTGGCGAAAAACAAGGCAGTAATCCCAAACACCTTTTTCCAATAATTATGGATGTGATTTCTGGAAAGAGAAAAGAATTAAAAGTTTTTGGAACTGATTATGATACCAATGATGGCACGGCAGTAAGAGATTATATTCATGTAACTGATGTCGCTAAAGCTCATGTAACATCAATTGATGCGTTTCAATTTGAAAAACACTATCAGTTTTTTAATTTAGGCTCAGGTTCAGGTTTTTCAGTTATTCAAATCATCAAAGAGTTTGAGAAAGTATTAGGAATTGAAATTCCTTATAAAAAAGAGGAGAGAAGAGCTGGTGATGTTGCAGCAATTTGGGCCAATAACAATAAAGCAAAAAATGAATTAGGTTGGAATATTACTATGGATTTATCAGACATGATAAAGTCAGCTTATAACTGGTATTTAAAACAAAATAAGGGATGAAAAAAGTTTTGATTATTACTTATTATTGGCCACCTAGTGGAGGGAGTGGAGTTCAAAGATGGTTGAAGTTCACAAAATATCTACCTTCCTTTGGAGTAGAACCACATATTTACACTCCTTCTAATCCAAATTTTAATGTTCAGGATGATAAGCTTATAAATGATATTCCTTCAGAAACAGTCATAATCAAAAAAAAGATAGTTGAACCTTATGGTTTTTATAGGGCTTTGGTAGGTAAAAAGAACTCAACTGGGGCAAACTTTGGTATGACTAATACTAATAAAACAAGTAAAGTTCAAAAAATGGCGCTTTGGGTAAGAAGTAATATTTTTCTCCCAGATCCACGAGTTTGGTGGGTAAGGCCTTCTTATAATTTTCTTAAAACCTATATTGAGGAAAATGACATTGAGGCTATTATTACAACTGGACCTCCGCATAGCATGCATTTAATTGGGTTAAAATTAAAGAAAAAATTAGGTAACAAAATCAATTGGATAGCTGACTTTAGAGATCCTTGGAGTCTTATTTTTAATAAAGATGTTTTACTTATTGGTAAAAGAGCACAAAGAAAGATTAAGAAGTTTGAGCAAAATGTAATTAATGGATGTGATAAATTAATAACTGTAAGTGATTATCTAAAACAAGAATTTGAAGAACTTGGTGCTCAAGGAAAAGCCTATTCTATTACCAACGGCTATGATGAATCGGATTATGATGATTCTAAAAAAGTGGCTAAAAGTGCTAAGTATACCATTTCTTACATTGGTCTATTGCCAAAAATTAGTAATCCCGAATTATTTTGGAAAGCTTTATCCGATATTACTAAAACCAATGCTAAGTTTGCAGAAAATCTAGAGATAGTATTGGTAGGTAAAATCGATCCAAGTGTGCAACAATCAATCTCAAGTAACGGATTGGATGAATACGTTGCATATAAAGGATTAGTGTCTCACGGGGAAGCTATTCAGTTTCAAAAACAATCAGACTTGTTATTGTTAGCGATACCAAATGTAGTTAATAGCAAAGGAATACTAACAGGTAAGTTTTTTGAGTACATGGCAAGTCAAATTCCTATTTTAGCTTTTGGTCCATCAGATGGTGACATTGTTAAAATAATGAAAGAAACAGGTTCTGGTGATATTCTAGAGTTTACTGATTATGAGAATACAATAAAAGTAATCGAGTCAAGATTTGAAAATCATCTTAAAGGATTTTCAAAAATAGAAGGAGAAGGATTTAAAAAATATTCTCGTAAACAATTAACCGAAAAATTGGTTGAGGTTATTACTGAATAGTTTAAATTTTTAGTTTAAGATATTTTCTTAATAACGTATTCACTATCTCATTAATATCACCTGAAATTTTAAGAAAGTAGACAGGTAAACAAAAGAAAATTACTACCAAAGAAGAATCGATTAACATTTTTAACCAGATATTTATTTCACTTGGTATTAAGTAATACTCAATTAAAAAAGGAATAAAAATAAAAGGTATTGCATAAAAATATTGTTTGCTAAAAGGAAGTAAATTTAATTTCACTTTAACCAAAATAGTTCTTAATACATTGTAGATAGCAAATGATACTAAAGTAGCCATAGCTGCACTAGCAATACTTTGATATTTATTAATGAAATAGATGTTTAATACGATAGTTAGTATTGCCAAAAATGGTAATAGAACTAAATTCCATTTGTAATACTTAGAGTTATGAATAACTTCTCCATTGAGCCCAAGAGCTAAATCAAATAGTTTGGAAAGCCCTAGAAAAAACACAACATATTTACCAGTTCTATAAGTTTCGCTTTGAGGAATAACACTAAATATAAAATCTATATTTATCCAAATTAAACTAAATAATGTAGCTCCAATAATCATTAGGTTCAAAGCAGATTTTTTATACAATACATCAACTTTGTCCATTTCATTGTTTGCAATGTCTTTCGCTAAAATAGGTATAGAAAGCTGAACAAGAGGTTTTCTTGGCATATCTATAAAGGCAGCTATGCTTAGAGCAATTGTGTATACTCCCACAAAACCCCTGTTATTAGTTATTCCTTCAAGCATTACTGTATCTAATTTAGTTACCAAAACCAGACTACCAGTTCCTAGTATCATGAATAAGCAGAAAGTAATTATTTCCTTGAATTTAGGGTGTTTATAGAATGAAAAATTAAAATTGAATTTGAAAGAGAGGTTGTTTTTGAAATGGATTACAATAAGTAATAAATGCAACAAATGCATTATGCCGAATAAGACTAAGATATTCCTGAAAGAAATAATGTCGTAATAAAATAGAGCTAAAACAATTAAGTAAACTACTTTAAAGACTATGTTTCTAATAACTGCGGGGAATATAATCTTAGCTTTAGTAGTTAGGTAAGCTTCGAAAATAGATAGGTAGACATAGGTGAATAGTAATGTTCCAATTAATACTACATGACTAACTCCAAAGTAGGAATTGAAAAAATAAAACATAGAAAACACAACAACAAACAGTAGAAATGGAATAGCAATTAGCATTGAAATAAAACTATCGTGAGATTGTTTATCCTTATCAAAATGGAAAAAAAATCGTGATGCTACTGAGCTCATGCCCACAACAATAAATGGCATAACTAATACAGCTTTGTCTACAAGTAATTTAACTTCTCCAATTTGAGCATCAGTTAAAATGGTTGTTTGTATTAGTAGTAAACTAATAGCTCCTATAATAACACCAATGTAATTGATAATGGTTGTTTTAAAACTATTGCGAATTATTACTCCCATTTATTTCAAGTAGTTTTTGGTAATTTGACTACAAGTTACAAAGTTTGAATTCTTTGCTTTACAATTTTCAATAATATCTAAGTAAACTGTTTTCCATTCTGAATTAGTATAGTCAGTAAAAAATGTGTTGTGCCAGTTTAGAGTTAAAACACCATTGAATTTTTTGATTTCACTTATAATAGGTTTAATGATGTTCTTCACTTTCTTTGGTTCAATCCCCATATAGTTTGTATAAGCTAAAGAACAATCCATAATGTTTAAAGGGATTTCGAGAAAAGAAAACGCTTTTTCGTTTTTAAAATCATATAAATAAAAAGGATTACAAATTCCATTTCTAAATCCTATTTGCTCCTGGAATCCAAGTGATGTGTCATAGGATAAGTGGTTAGAATCAATAATATAAGGAGTTTGCTCCATATCCCATTGTAAAAAGTGAAATCTATTACCGTTTACTTTTTCTTTTAAGAGCTTAATATCACAAGCTAAGCTGCTAGCTTCATCATGAGTTTTATAGCTACCATGAACTGCTATTTCATTCCCATTTTTAGATATGTTTTGTAACTGTTGCTTCATGTAATTACTATCCAACTTGTAATCAGCATTTTTTATTTCTTCTACTTTGATATTATTTGTTAAAATAAAGAAAGAGGAAGTGACGCCCTTTTCATTTTCCAAAGTCAATATTTCTTCAATATTTCGCCAAGGATAAAATGGTTGGAACAAATGAGATATAAAGCTCAATCCAGCTTTAATGAATTTTTTCTTCTGTAAGTTTAATCTTATTCGGTGTTTCCATGCCGAATCCACCTCGTCAATGTCGTGTGTTAAGCAAGTGGTAAAATTATGTTTTAATTTAATTTCGATCGAGTAGGCTAGCTCAATTGCAGTTTTAAGAATGTCAAAATAATAATTTACAACTGGAGTTTCGGCAAAGTTAAATTCATGTTGTAGGCTATCTTTATACTGAAATCTACCGTAATTATCTTTAGTTATTGATTCAATCTCTTGTTGTCCACTAAGTAAATAAAAAATAGCAGAGATGATATCATAATTGATAATTACTTGATTCTCATTTTGTGTAATTACTTCTTTTTTATCCGAATCGAAAAGAAATGGAATGCTCTTTTCATTCCATTGACATAAAGTAGGCTTTTCAGAAATATTAGTGTTGCTTTTCGAAATTACGATTTTAGAAGTACAGGCTAAATCAGATGAATGGGCTATAGCAATTTTATCGAATCCATTGAAATCATAGATTAACGCAAAATTTTTATAAATATAGTTTAGCCGATTTTGATTCAAAGCCTCTTTTTTAAATAAGTAAGATGTACGAATTTAAGGTTTATAAAATAGATATAATCTATAAATAGCTCGAATTTTTGTAATTTCGAACATGCCAAAAGTAGGATTATATATTGCTTCTTCTATTTCTTCGTTAGATTTCGATAAAATTATTGAGCCATATTTGAAGAACAAGAACTTACAGGTTTTCTCTAACTTCATGCATCCCTCAATTAAGTGCTTTGAGGTTGACAAAGCTTTGTCAACTAATTTAAATGCTCAATGTCAGCAAAGAATTAGTGATACTCATGTTGAGTTTTATAAGCGATATAATGGGACTCCGTTATGCGATAATCAATTTAATTTTTGGTCACACCTTAGGTTTAATAGTAATTTACAGCTGCAAAATTATTACAGTTTTAAAGGGTGGATAGATCAACTTAATAAGAAAGAAGATATTACAGAATTTGTATTTGTAGGTGTATCCAATAAAACAGCCAATTTTATTAAGTTCGATTTTCCTAATTCCACATTTATTTCAAGTGGTAACACAGATAATAAAAAGCAGAATAATTTAAACTTGGGTTTTACTTTTTTGAAAATTATTTTTAGAGGTACAGTATCATTTTTTAAACCAAAGAAGAAAAAAGAAACTCTATTAGTTTCGGTAAAAGCAAGTTTAATACCAATACTAACCAAAGAAGGGATTCAAGTTAAGGATAAATTCATGTATTATCTCAAGAATGAAATTGAGGAAGGTAAGACTAACGCTCTTCTTAATAGCAATCTATTTTCTTTCAAAGGTTTAAAAGAGTATTCATATGATGATAAGGGAAATTCTTTTGATTTAAGATTGGGAGGGATTTTATTTGGGGCATTATTAAGACCAAGTTTTTATAAGCAAATTATGAAAACAAGAAAAGTATTAAACTCAGCTATCAAATCAGAAAACTCGTTTCTTGGAGTCATGTTCAAAAACAATAAAGATGGTTTGCTTACTGAACTGTTATATTATTGGTCGTATTATTTCTTTTTAAAAAACAATAAATACAAAAATATAGCATTAACAAGCGAAATGAGTCCGGGAGTTAATTCAATAACAAGAGTAGCGAAACAACTAGGGATTAATGTTATTGGGATTCAACATGGTTTGATAAATGAAAATAACTTTGCTTATAATTATTCCAATGAAGAATTGAAGCATGACAATCCTTTTCCCAATAAGCTGATTGTATGGGGTAATGACGAAAAAAAGTTCTTTGAGAAAAATAAAGAGTTTCTGAGTGAAGTAGTTCAAGCAAAAGGAAATGTCATACTTGATGGGATTAGTTATATTCCCAAAAAAGAAGAAGAAAGAAAATTCACAATTCTTTATGCTTCTCAACCACAACCAATAGAAAAGTATAGGTTACAATCTTTTTCAGATTTTACAGAGGCACTTTTACAATTTAAATCAATTGAAGTTAAAGCAATAATAAGGCTTCATCCAAGAGAAGTTTTAAACTATTCTGTTTACCAGTCTTATTTGGATAAGCTAAGTAATTATGAAGTGGAGTTGGATAAAGGAGAAGAGTTATTCTCTCAAATTGATAAATCTGATGTATTGGTAACGTCATATTCTACAGTAGCTAAAGATGCAATTGTTTTAAGGAAGCCAATTATTCTTCAAGATTATGTTGGGAGTGATTTGACTGGTTTACTTGAAAAGAATGTTGCTTTCAATTCTACTAATGCGGAGGAATTATATAATACAATAACTAAAATACAATCGAATGAGTTACTGATAAATAAGGATTCATACGATAAAGCACTAGATGAATTGTATGATTCTTTAGATTTTGAAGTAGCTAAAAAAATAGCTATGATGTTAAAGTAAGATTTTAGTATTTACTATTAAGAAATGTTTTTCATTCGAATTAATTTTGCAGGAACTCCGCCAACAATTGAAAATGGTAAAACATCTTTTGTAACTACAGAATTTGCACCAATTATAGAATTTGCACCAATTGTTATTCCAGGGTTAATTAGTACATTAGCCCCAATCCAAGCAAAGTCTTCTATCGTAATATTTCCTTTCTTTTGAGGAATGTCATCCAAAGAAAAATCTGAATCTGCAATTGCTGATTGAGTATAAGCTCTTACATTATGGCTGATTTTACATTTTTTTCCAATGCTTATCTTACATCCTTTTACACTTTGCAAAGAGGAGTATGAACCAATGTAAGAGTCATCTCCAAATTCAAACTCTCCGTCTCCATAGAGTTTGATTTCTTTTCCATTAAATCGAAATGATTTAGCAATATTGAAATTACGCCTATATTTTTTATAGGTGATATTACTTATTGTCACTTCAAGTTGAATTAAAATTTTATTAAGCATACTAGGAATTTTTAGAAAGTTTAAACTCAGCAAAATCAAAATCAAGTTGGTTGTCGATATCAATAGAGAATTCTTTTTCCATTTCAAATTTTTTCACTTTTGTGAATTCTGAAATTGATTGTTGTTTCAAAGAATTTACATTAATTAAATACATGGAACCATTGTATTCGTATACTTTAGGGCAATCTTGTCTTCTTGTGAAATTACCTTTTTTGGATTTTTCCAAATATCCTTCTTCATTTTCTTCTGCTAGAACATAGTATGGATTTGAATTTGTTTTTTTTACAGAAACTACCATGTTATATTCAGGGTTAAAAGACTCCAGTATTTGAGTTAAATGTTCTTTATTCCTAAACGGGGAAGTAGGTTGTAATAAAAGAACTGTATCATAGGAAATACCTTTGTTTTCATAAAATTCTATGCAATGTAAAATAACATCTCTAGATGTAGAATTGTCTAAAGCTAATTCTTTAGGTCTAACAAAAGGGACTTCAATTCCTGTCTCTTTAGCAATTTTAATATATTCACTGCTATCTGTTGTAAAACAAATATCTTCATTAGAAAAAACTTCTTGAGCAGCCTCAATGCTGTAATGAATTAGAGGTTTTGAGTTTAACAATTTAATGTTTTTGTCTTTCAATCCTTTACTTCCAGATCTGGCAGGTATGATAACAAGAGTTTTCATTTAAAAATTTAGGTGTTTAACATCTTTTTGAGCTTTTTCAAAATCCATTGGTTTACCAATATCTAACCAGTAATTAAGAATAGGGAAGTTTGTTACCTTTCTTTTTTCGGTTATCAGTTTTTCTATTAAATCAGTAGCGTTATAAAAGCTCTTTTGAGGAATCTCTTTTAGGCAAGATGCTTTTATGATATAAATCCCTGCATTGGAATAGTACGTATAAGTTGGTTTTTCTTTTAATGATACTACTGACGAATCCATCGTTTCTACTACTCCATAAGGAATGTTTATTTCGTAAGGGACTGTGGCAATAGCCATTTCTGCTTGGTTAGTTAAATAAGTCTCGTAAAGGTCTTCAAAATTAACGTCAGTTAATAAATCAGAATTCATTACAAGGATATCTTTCGTGCTAAATTTATCCACATAAGTAGCTGAACCCAAAGTTCCAGTAATAACTTCTTCTTCAATATATTTTATGGAAATACCTTTTTGTGAACCATCCCCAAAATAATCTTTGATTTGTTCTTTTAAATAGTTTACAGAGATGTAAATGACCTTAACTCCATTTTTAATTAATCGATCAATATTGTATTCGATAATTGGTTTCCCTCCAATTTCGAGTAAAGGTTTTGGAGTGGTTAATGTCATTGGTCTTAGCCTACTTCCTTTTCCGCCTGCCATAATGATAGCTTCCAGTGGAAGTACAGAATCTAATTCATCTAAATTAAGAACATCAATTATTTTATTGTCTGCAGAAAGTAAAGGGACATAATCGATTTTGGCTGCTCTTATTTCCTTAATTAATTGAGTTGAAAACTCATTTTGCTTTATAAATTTGAAATCTGAAGACATAAAATTTTCAATTCCATCTTCTAATTTTGCTCCTCCTATTAATGCTCTTCTAATGTCTCCATCAGTTAATGAACCAAGCATTCTATTCTCATTATCAGAAACAAACAAAGTTTGTCCAGATAACTTGTCTATTCTTTCAAGCGCTTGCTTAATTGTTGACTCTGTGTTTATTATATTAGGAAGCATATTCTTTTTTCAATGAGTTGATAATATTTTGTGCAGCATCACCTATTCCATATATACCTTCATTAGTTAAAGATGGTCTTTTTTCTATGGAGTCAACAGCTTCAAGTATTCTTTTCTTTTCAACAGGGATAGACAAAATATTTTTTGTAATAATTCGCCCGTCTTGCCTATTTCCTATGTTTAAAACAAATTTAGGGAAATAACTTGCCTCTACAAATCCACTAGAGGTATTTCCTAGCATGAAACTACAATGTTTCATACAACTAAGGTATCCATTCATTCCAAGAGATTCAACAATATGTACTTCAGGATTTGATTTGCCAAATGATAATAATTCATCTCTTATCAATTGTCCCATTGTATCCGTATTGGGAAGTGTAATTACAAGTTGATAGTTTTCTTTTAGAACTTCAAATGCTTGTATTAGTTCAGAAATGTATTCTTTATTTTTATTTAAATTTACTGTCTCTGGGTGAAATGTAGATAGGATTGTAGGCTTATTTAAGTCAATATTAAATTTAGTCTTAAACTCTTCTTTTGAAAGTAATTGTTCTTTGTTAAGATTGTCAATACTTAAAGCTCCTACATTTTCAACAAGCACAGATTTCTCTACTATTTCTTGAGCCCTTTCTTTATAAGTATCAGTTGTTACAAATAGTATAGAAGAGAATAGAGAAATTGAATGACGGTAGGCATTGTCAATAGCTCCAAGTGTTGTTTCTCCTCCATGAATATGAGCAAATTTAACTCCGAATGGTGTGCCAGCCGAAACTGCTGCAAACATTTCATATCTATCGCCTAAGCAAATAACTAGGTCAAAGGAATTTGAATTCCAAAATTCAGAAAATTTAATGATAGTTTCACCAATCCCTTTCGTAATATCTATTGCTGAGTCCGAAGCTGGTAAAGTTTCTATTTGATGAATTGTTTCGAAATTAGACTCTTTAATTTCATTTAAAGTATACCCATGATTTTTAGACAAGTGAGTACCAAAGGCGATAACTTCTAATTTAAAGAAATCGTCACTTTTTAGCTTTCTTAATAATGGTAAATAAATACCAAAATCAGCCCTCGAACTTGTTAAAACTCCAATTTTAATCATAATAATTCATCTGCTTTATAATTTCTAGATGCTCTAGAGCCTAATACCTCATTCCATTTCATTGGAGATATTCCAGTTCCTGGTCTCTTTACAGTTATATTACTTTCATTAAATACTTCGCCCTCTTTTATATCTGTTAAAGCAACTATACTCTTACGAGCAATTTTAATATTCTTTTGTTCACTCTCGCTAGGTGTTTTTATTCCATTACCCATAGCGAGCTCAATAGCTCTAATACCTGCAACCATAGCTTTTAGTTCATTAGGTTCTAATGAAGCTTTGTGGTCTGGACCTTCCATTGTTTTGTCAATAGTAAAGTGTTTTTCTATAACTGTGGCTCCAAGAGTTACTGCAGAAATAGGAATTTCAATTCCTAAAGTATGATCCGAGTAGCCGATTTCCACACCTAATTCTTTTTCAATTGTTTTCATTGCTAAAAGATTTACATCTTTCATTGGGGTTGGATACTCTGTATTACAATGAAGAATAGTAACATCTTCTTTGTTGATTCCGTGAGCTATTAAAACAGCTAAAGCCTCTTTTACCTCTTGCATGTTAGCCATTCCGGTACTCATTACAATTGGTAGCTTAAGTTTAGCAACCTTAATTAAATAAGGAAGGTTTGTAATTTCTCCTGAAGGGATTTTGTAAAAATCTAATTTGTCTTTTAGGAATTCAATACTTTCAAAATCAAAAGCAGTAGACAAAAATTTCACTCCTTTTTTATCGCAATAATCGATAAGGATATGATGATTCTCATCAGTTAATTCCAATCTTTTAAGCATTTGATATTGTGATTCAACAACCCCCGTATTTTCTATTTGATAATCAGCTTGTTTAGCATCTTTATTTACAAGTTTGTCGGCTTTAAAAGTTTGAAACTTCACATAGTCAACACCAGCATCAGCTGCTGCGTCAACCAGTTTTTTTGCGATATTAATATCACCATTATGGTTAACTCCTGCTTCTGCTATGATTAGAGTTCTCTTCATTATTTAATTTTTCTTAAAGGGGATCCAACATAAATTCCTTCTTCTTTAATTGACTTACTTACTAGAGAATTGATTCCTATAAACACTGAATTAGTTAGAGTTAATCCATTTACAAAAGTTGTATTTGAGCCAATAAAACAGTCACTACCAATAGTCACATTACCATTTAGGATTGCTCCTGTAGATACATGGCAATCGTCACCAACACGGCAATCATGCTCAATAAGAGATTTAGAATTAATGATACAGTTTACTCCAATTTCAGTTTCTGCATTTACTATCGCTTGATGCATAATAATAGTTCCTTCTCCTATTTTCGAATGTTTCGAAATTATAGAGCTCGAAGCAGAAATTACTGGAAGAGTATATTTTAACTCTTTCAGTTTTTTAAAAATGTTTTTACGAGCAGTATTAGATTTAATTTGACCCACAGTAATGTGAGCATTTGAATATTTTTTTCTTAACTCAACTAAATCATCATCACATCCAATTACAGGGTATCCTAATAGGCTAGTGCCAATTTTTTCTTTTACATCAATAATCCCAGCAATTACAAAATCTCCTTTAGATTCTATAACCTCTATACAGGATTTACAATGGCCTCCGCCACCAATTAATATGATTTTGTTGTCGCTCATATTCTTACACTACTAGGTATGTTTACTACTCTATCTTCAAGCCATTCGGAGTTGCTTAAATCACTTTTAGGACAATCCTTGAACATTTCTAAGTGGTTCATCAAAGCCCAAATAGGTCTTGTCATAACACCTTTGCTATTCAATTCTTCTAAAAAGTTATCTCGTTCAGATTTATCTTTCAATATTACTGCATTCAACCAATAATTAGATTTTGCATTTTTTACTTCTTGAACTAGTTTAACGTCACCATTCCCAACTAAAAACTGAGCATAGTTATCGTTAAGTTCTCTTTTGTTCTTGATATAAAAATCGAGTTGCTCAAGTTGAGCGCATGCTAATGCTGCATTTAGATTTGGCATTCTGTAATTGTAACCAATTGCATCATGCTTATATTCCCATTTGTGAGGAATTTTTGCCTGTGTAGATAAATATTTAGCTCTTTTTGCTAGTTCTTCATCATCAGTAATAATTGCACCACCACCACCACTTGTTACAGTTTTGTTTCCGTTAAAACTAAAAGTACCTAGCTTACCAAAAGTACCAGTGTGCTGTCCTTTGTAGTAACTACCAAGTGATTCTGCTGCATCTTCAATTAAAGTAATGTTGTACTTGTCACAAACCTTAACTAATCCATCAATGTATAATGGAAGTCCAAAAGTGTGCATAGGAACGCAAGCTTTTATTCTTTTATTCGTGTTTTTATTAAAACATTCTCCATTTCTCATTTCTGAAATTTCTTGAAGATGAGCATCAAGTAGAGTAGGAGAAAGCCCCATTGTTTCTTTATCTACATCTACAAAATGAGAGGTAGCTTGGCAATAGCTAATAGCATTAGCTGTAGCAATAAAAGTTAAAGATTGAGTTATTACTTCGTCTCCAGGTTCTACTCCTGCTAAAACCATAGAAAGATGAAGTGCGTTAGTTCCATTAACAATTGCAATAGCATATTTAGCTCCAGTAATTTCGCACATCATTTCTTCGAACTGATCTACATATTTTCCTACAGAAGAAACAAATGTAGAATCAATAGCATCCATCACGTATTTCTTTTCATTCCCAATGAATCTTGGTTCATGAAGAGGAATAAACTCAGTTGGAGTATTAAATAGGTGCCTTATATGTTTAATTAAACTTTCGTACATGTTACATTTTACTATCTAAAAATTTATTGGCTTCTACATGTCCAAAGTTAGGGATCATGTGATGGAATAGAGCTACTATCTCTTCCTTATTCCATTTCTTGCTTGTTCTCATTTTTGAAATTGTATCAAGGAAATGAGTAAGTTTTTCATCATCAAATGATGGTTGATTCTTAATGACTCCTAGTTTGTTATAGGTTTCCATATTCAATGTTTCGTTCTCTGTGTAGAACTCTTCGTAGCTTTTTTCACCTGTTGTATTACTCTCGGAGAACAAGCAAGGCCATTTTTTTTCGGAAACTAATTTTGTCACTTCACTTCTTGCTTCATCTTCATCTTTACATAAATGAGGAGTGTATCCTAAGCTATCTAAATATCTTTTTGCAATATCTGCAAAAGAAATTAGATGAAGATTCTCTTCTAGTTTCGGAAAATAGATATCTCTATTCTCTCCAAAAATGGTAGACATTAAGCAAAGTTCACCAGATTCTTCTGGAATTACGAAGTATCTTCTAATATCAGATGGAGCAGCAATTGGCTGCATTTTTTTAATTCTTTGGTCAAAACCATGAAGAAGAGATCCATCAGAAAAAGCAACATTTGCAAAACGGGCAGTAGAAATTTTAATTTCTTTACTTTTTTTCATCAAAAACATCTCCATGATTCTTTTCGAACCTCCCATCATATTTACTGGGTTAGCAGCTTTATCTGTAGAGACACAAAAGTATTTTTTTGTACCATTGGCAATAGATTGCTCGATAGTTTTAATGGTATTTAAGATGTTTACCTGAATCATTCTCATCAGTGTAAAAGGATCTTTTTCACTCCTAACATGTTTCAATGCAGAAAGATTAAGGACGTAATCAAAATCTCCATCACTCTCAATTAATGCATCATATTCGTTAGATCCAATATCTAATACAAATGTTTTGAAATCACCATCAATATAACCAAAAGAGCTACGGATATCCCTAACTAATTCAACAAGGTTATTCTCGCTAACATCAACAACATGAAGCTTTTTCGGGTTTCTTTTAAAAATTTCTTTGGTAACTGCTTGGCCAATTGTTCCGGCTCCACCAAGTACCAAAAAATTTGAGTTAGATATTTCTTTTTGCAGCTCAGACTCACTTTTTGTGATGTCATCTTCAAAAAGTTTATGAGTTCTATCTATCAAATTTAGGTATGACATAAGTATCCTTTGGAATTAGTGTTTAAAAATAAAGATAAGATACTTAACTCGCTAATCAAATTAGGACTTATTTTATTTTCTCCAAAACATAGATTATCATTTTATCTACAGTTTTTTTGTAGTTTTTGCTGTATTTTTTTAGATGCCTGTTTGCAATAACTGCACATATTGTGGCTGTTTTATGTCCCATCATCCTTCCAAGAGAATATAATGCAGAAGTTTCCATCTCGAAATTCATGATTTTAATACCATTAAATTCAAAACTTTGGAGTTGCTCATTCAGGTTTTCTTGCTTAGTTTTTAATCTTAAAACTCGGCCTTGAGGTCCATAAAAACCATTTCCAGTAACCGTAATTCCTCTTTGAGCTTTTTCAGATAATGAATCAATAAGCTCTTCATCTCCTTTTGCAAAGTATGGTTTTACAGTAGAAATACTCCAGTTTACCTGAGAGAAAAATGCTTTTTCTAAATCTAGTTCATCAGATTCAGATAGGTTTTTATAAAAACCAGCTAAGCCATCAAATCCTAATCCGTAATCCGAAACAACATAACTGTCAACAGGAATACTCGGTTGAAGTGCTCCAGAAGTTCCAATTCTAATTATAGTTAGAGAAGTTGGATTCTTTTTAATCTTTCTAGTTTTTAAATCAATATTAACCAAGGCATCTAATTCATTAAGAACTATATCAATATTATCGGCTCCTATTCCTGTAGAAATAGCTGATATTTTTTTGCCTTTGTATGTTCCAGTATGAGTTACGAATTCTCTATTAGCAACTTTGTGTTCAATTGAATCAAAGTTTTTGGAGATTTGCTCTACACGACCCTGATCCCCAACAACTAGAACTGTTTGTGCTAATTGATGAGGTAAAAGATGAAGGTGAAAAATTGAACCATCTTCATTGATGACTAATTCACTTTCTTCTAATGGAAAGGTAGATTCGTTAAGAGACGCTCTCATAAAAGATTTTTTTTCTAGTTTGTTGTGTCAAGTGAACCAAATACTTTCTTTAGTACATCTGAAACTCTAGCAACAGGGTCTGTTCTGATTTTGTTTTCTTCTAGTGCCATCATAGTAAACAAACCATCTACTGCTTTATCAGTTACATATTGGTCTAGGTCAGCATTTACTTTCCCTTTTCCGTGAATAAAATCCATTGCATTGTATTTAGTTACAATAGGATTCCAAAACTTAGTTAATTCTACCTTTTCAATTGAGTTTTTAGTAACTGGCGAAAAAGCTTCGATTAATTTAGCTGTAGTTTTTGTTTTTAAAAAGTTAGTAGCAGCACCTTCTCCACCTTTAAGTATTGCGAATCCATCGGTAATGCTCATGTTTTTTATTGCATCCAAAAATATTGGAGCAGCTTTAGCTGAAGCATCTTCTGCTGCTCTATTTAATGTAGTTTCAAATGTTGCAATTTGATTTTGGAATAATCCTTTATCAGAAAGGAAGTTTTTTACATTAATAGCATCTTGCGGAAAAGGAAGCTTTATCAAGCTATTAGCATTAAAACCATCTAATTTAGAAGCTAAAGAAGAAGAGTTGTTAATGGCTACACTAAGAGCTTCTTTAAGTCCAGATATTACTTCAATATTGGTTAAACCAGTTTTAGTTCCTTCAGAAGGAAGAAGTACTTCTCCCGCAACTTGTTGTAAAGTTTCGCAAGATAAAATTGTAAGACAGGCAAAACCTGCAAGGATTATTTTTTTCATAATTATTGATGTTTATTTTCAATAAGTAATCAAATATAGTACCAATTTATTTTCTTAAAAAAAATATTGGCAATAAAGAACTTAATTATTAATGAGGTATGGATATATGACCGAATTTGATAAGTGGATTTCCTTTAAAATCTTTTACAAGTATTTTATATGTGAGAGTGTCTATAGCTTTCGGGTATTCTATAAACAATAGGTTTGTTGTGTGTATGCAAGTATCAAAAATTATTTTTAATTAAAACAATACTGGTATCTACTAAGAACTATTGTAAATAATGACTTAGTGTTGTTATTAGTTGATTACTAAATATCTAAATTTAAGAAGATGATTTTATTTAACAGTAAATTTTTTTAAATCAATAATGAGATATAATTTGAAAAATAATCGTTTTTCTAGGAAGACTATGTTAGTGAAAATGGGTTGGAATTACAAAAAGTAATTAATAAAAAGTCTTTACCAGATATTTTTTTACTATATATTAGTATGCCAGTAATGGGTGGCTTTGAGACTGCATTATGGTTAAAAGAGACTTATCCAGAGGTATTGATAATGGCACTGAGCATGCAAGATGATGAACAGAGCCTAATAAAAATGATAAAGAATGGGGCTAAAGGATATATGCTTAAGAACATTCATCCTAAAGAATTGCATCATGCTTTAGTAAAACTTAAAGAGGAGGGGAGTTTTAATCCAAGTTGGGCTAGAAGTAAAGTGATGACAAGTATTACGGATAATACGATTAACGCTTCGGAGAAAAATAATTTAACTGACCGAGAAAAAGAGTTTCTGACTTTTGCAGCAACTGAAATTAATTACAAGCAAATAGCAGATGTGATGTGTTGTAGCCCAAGAACAATAGAAAACTATAGAGATAGCCTTTGTGATAAACTAGAGATTAAAACTAGAGTAGTGCTGGCAGTTTTTGCTATTAAGAATGGTTATAGTGATTGATGCCGAGTAAAATAATAGGTAAATTTAGTTTGTAATGTTTATCTCTCCATTAGCTAATACCTTTACTAGAGTAAGTTGTATCAATGTGATCAATATTGTAATCAAAATAGTGAAAAGTATAATCACAGATTTCTACTAAATTTTTGCTTTTAACTTGGTATTCTTTCTTCTTGGTTTGATTGTAACCATCATCTAAAATTTCATTTTTCTTAATCTTGTATATAAGATGTTCCCTATAAACCTTGTCGTTTTTAAACACACAAAGATTCCTGTATGTTGAGTTTCTCTCGTTATATTCTTTTATTCTAACAACAATTGAGTCGTTTATAATCTCATGATTAAGAAATTCACTTTCATTAATTTTAGTCTTAATAGGTTTGCTTTTGGCAACAGGCTCAACACCACAAGAAACTATAATTATGGCAAGAAGTATTAGAATTTTAAATTTCATTTAATCTGTGGTTTTGTAGTATTTTTAAAAAGGCATTGAAACTACTAATTACCTTTTTTGAAAGCTCATTTCAAAAGGAGTTCTATTAAGTATAGAATTACCCAAAGTCAGTTCATCAGCATAAGCTAATTCATCACCAACTGCTACACCTCTGGATAATATGGAGGTTTTAATACTTGGGTCTTCTATCTTTTTGTAAATATAGAAGTTTGTTGTGTCTCCTTCCATAGTGGCGCTTAACGCAAAAATAAGTTCAGAAGTTCTGGAGCTTTTTACTTTAGCGACTAATTCATCAATTTTTAAATCACTTGGTCCAATCCCATCCATAGGAGAAATTAATCCGCCAAGCACATGATAAACTCCTTTAAATTGAAGTGTGTTTTCAATTGCCATTACATCTCTTACATCCTCTACAACACAAATTAGTGAATGATCTCTATTTGGGTTAGAACAAATTTCGCAAATTGCCGAATCTGATATGTTTTGGCATTTGGAGCAATACTGAATATCATTTTTCAATTTCATAATTGCCTTAGAAAGTCCTTCTATATCTTCGGGGTCTTGCTTTAGCAAATGAAGTACAAACCTCAAAGCGCTTCGTTTTCCTATACTAGGTAACGAAGAGAATTCTTCTACTGCTTGCTCAACTATTTTTGATGGAATATTCATGGAGCCAAAGATAAACATATTACAGATAAAAATGTTCATAGAATAATACTTCCTATCTCTGTTTTCTCTTTTAGTTTCATTAATTTTGGTTTCATTTAAAAACGAATAGACTTTATATCATGTGATATAAATAACATAAAAATAACTCTATGAAAAATTTAGGATACATAGTATTGTTGAGTATTGTATTAGGATGCTCACTAGGTGAAAAATCTTCAAAATCAAAATCAATGAACAACAATGGTACAGAATTGAAATCTGCAGAGGATATGGTTTTTGGATTTTATAATGTAGAAAACTTATTTGATACCATAGATAGTAAGTACACTATTGATGAGCAGTTCCTTCCTGGTGCAGAAAAGAAATGGAATACTAAAAAGTATTTCGAAAAAATAAATAACCTAGCTAAAGTAATTACAGCTTTTGATAAAAAAGAATTGCCTTTGTTTTTGGGTATGGCAGAAATTGAGAATAAAGGAGTAGTGTTAGATTTAATTACTAATACAAACCTTAAAGAAGGGAATTATGACATAGTTCATTTTGAAAGCCCGGATGCAAGAGGAATTGATGTAAGCTTTATCTACAGAACAGAATATTTTAATGTTTTGAGTAAAGAAAAAATAGAAGTGGCTTTATCAGAGGATCCAAACTTTGCTACTCGTGATATCGTTTATGTAAAAGGAGAGCTTAAGGATAATGATGTGGTTCATATTTTTCTTAATCACTGGTCGTCAAGAAGAGCAGGGCAAAAGGAGAGTGAGCACAAAAGGGTGAGAGCGGCAGACGTACTAAGAGAAAGAGTTGATCGTATTTTGAAATTAGATGAAAATGCTAAGATTATTATTTTGGGAGATTTTAATGATTACCCAACTAACAAGAGTATAGAAGATGTATTAAGAGCCAAAGGGAAACCAACATTCAAGAATGGAGATTTATTTAACATGGCTTACTCATTAGAGATTGCTGACAAGGGAACTTATAATTACAAGGGAGACTGGGGAATGTTGGATCAAATGATTATTAGTAAAGGATTATACTTTGCCGAGAAAGGAATGAAAGTTCAATACGACCAATGCCTTATATTGCGAGAAGATTTTATGATGTTTACCGATAAAAAATATGGAGACCAAAAGCCAAGCAGAAGTTATGGTGGACCAAATTACTATGGAGGATACTCAGATCACTTGCCAATATATTCACGATTTAAAAAATAAAGATGGGACTATTTGGTTTTGGAGGTAAAGAGAAAAAAGAAAAAATGAGCTGGAGTAAGATTAGCTCCGAGAAAGAATTAGATGAAGCAATAGCTTTATCGCACGAAAAGCCAGTAATGCTTTTTAAACACAGTACAAGGTGTTCAATTAGCTCTATGGCACTTAGTCGAATAGAATCTGAATGGGGGTTTTCTCAGGAAGAAATTGTTCCTTTTTATTTAGATTTAATAGCTCACAGAGAAGTTTCTAATGCAATTGCTAGTAAGTTAAATGTGTTTCATGCTTCGCCTCAAATGATTGTAGTAAAAGAAGGGAAATCAGTAATGGATGCTTCGCATAATGAGATTAGGGCTAGCTTGGTTAAAGAGTTAGTATAATTACTTCTTCCCAACAAACACTGTCAATCTCCCTGTAGAAACCAATTTATTTTCTTCATTAGTAATATCTACTTGCCACACGTGAGTAGTTTTTCCTTTGTGTACTACTGTTGCCTTTCCGTGAACAAATCCTGAGCGAACTGCTCGTATATGATTTATATTGAGGTCGAGCCCAGAAGAAAATTCTGTTTCGCTATCAATTAATAAATGCGAACCAATACTTCCCAAAGTTTCTATTAAAGCTGCTGAAGCACCACCATGCATAATTCCCATTGGTTGGTGAGTTCTATTGTCTACAGGCATTTTTCCACAAATAAAATCTTCGCCAACTTGAGTGTATTCAATCCCCAAAGTTTCCATCATGGTGTTTTTAGAAGAAGCATTTAATTGAGTTAAATCAGTATTTTTCATTTTAGAGTGTGGTATAAAGTGGTGGCTACAATTCCTGCGGTTTCTGTTCTTAATCGGGATTCACCAAGTGATAATTCTTCAAATCCATTGCTAGATGCAAGTTCAATTTCTTTGGGAGTAAAATCTCCTTCTGGTCCAATAAGTATTAAAACCTCTGCGTTTTTGCTCAATCCCATTTCATACAGTTCCTTTTTGGAGCTTTCGTCCTCACAATGGGCAATGTACTTATTGCCAGTAGTTTCTTTAGCAATAAAAGACTTAAATGAAATAGGGGCTTTAAGCTCAGGGAAATTAAAGTTTTTGGATTGTTTTGCAGCTGAGGTAACAATTTTTTGTAATCTTTCAACTTTCAATATTTTCCTTTCGGATCTGTCGCAAATTATTGGCTGAATAGTTTTAATTCCAATCTCGGTAGCCTTTTCTAAAAAAAACTCTAAACGGTTATTGTTCTTGGTAGGAGCAATGGCAATAGTAAGGTTATGTTTATTATCGAAGCTTTCTTTGCTATTTACACTCACAAAACTCTTTTTAGAAGTTATCTGGATTAATTCGCAAGTAAATAAATCTCCCTTTCCATTGGTGATAAATATAGAATCACCCACATTTTTTCTCAAAACTTTAGCTGCATGCGTGTGCTCTTCTTTCTCAAGAAACAAGTCGTTTTCTATGTTTGGGTTGTAAAAGAGTTGCATGGTTTAGTCTTTTTTTTCTCGCTTTCGCCAGTTGTAATTTCTGTTCTTAATTATCACAAATTTTAGCGAAGCATAAAACAGATTATTGTTTGTAAAGTCCTTGTTTGGAGTAAGTAAATTGATTCCGCCTTGTAAATGAAAACCATATAATTTGTATCCCACTTTGGGTGAAATTCCAATTCTCGATTCTCTAAAATCAGTTCGGTAGAGTAGTGCAAAGCCATAAGTAAAATCTAATCTTCCTTTCTTTTGATAATAGCCAAGATTTAATCCCATTACTGACTCAATAAAATTAAAATCTAATCCTATATTAATAGCATGAGTAGTTGGTTTCACAAGTTTCACGGCCTTTCTCTGTAGTTCATATCCTAACTCAAGGTTTTTGTATTTCCCGTATTGAAAACCAAGATAAGGACCACTTTTAGTGATTTTCACCAATGGGTCTTTTTTATATGCTAACTCAAAATTTTGTGCATAGGTTGTTATAACAGTAGCAATAATAAAAAGAAGAGTGAATAGTATTTTCATAGATTAAATTTAGAAAAACTTCCTATTTGTAACCGGTAAATTTAGTTCTTATATTTATTGTTAATTAAATATTAACCAAAAAATCAACAAATTATGGCAATTTTAAAAGTAGTAGAAATTTTAGCTAACTCAGGAAAGAGCTTGGAAGATGCCAAGTAACTCTCTTTTTGAAGATCAAAAAGAGAGTTTAACTAAACTTAGTTGTTACCCTAATCCAGTAATGAATGAATAACGATATCCGTTTCTGGATCAGATATTTCTGAGATAAGAGTATTTGATATTATAGGAATTTTAGTTTTTCAATTATTCTTCGGTTTCTCAATCTAAAATAGATAAATATGATTGGATAAAAGGAATGTATTTAATTCAAGTAACTTCTGTTAATGGGGTGGTGTCAAAGTCGAAAATTATATAGAATTAAAAAATTCCATAAGTCTTTTAAAGCCTCATTAAATTTAATGAGGCTTTTTTATTGCCCATCAATTAAGGTAACACATTCTATTTAATGTATAAATTCTTACTTTTGACCTATGCGAATAGATATACTAACTATACTTCC
This sequence comes from Flavobacteriales bacterium, assembly GCA_018609055.1. Taxonomy (GTDB): domain Bacteria; phylum Bacteroidota; class Bacteroidia; order Flavobacteriales_D; family CAJJDF01; genus CAJJDF01. The sequence goes on along the minus strand of JABAYJ010000006.1, from coordinate 158,936 downwards.
TCAATTATTAGAAAGTCCATTTTCGGATTCCATTCTTAAACGAGCACAAAATAAAGGACTTGTAGAGGTTCATTTACATGATTTAAGAGTATATTCTACTAATAAGCACAAGAAGGTAGATGATTATGCTTTTGGTGGAGGAGCAGGGATGGTTATGACTATTCAGCCAATTGCTGATTGTATCGAGAAATTAAAGGCAGAAAGAGAGTATGATGAAATAATGTACATGACTCCTGATGGAGAAGTTTGGAATCAACAAACGGCAAACTCCATGTCAATGTATAAAAACATTATGTTGCTCTGTGGTCATTATAAAGGTATTGACGAAAGAATAAGAGAGAAGTATATTACCAAAGAAATCTCTATAGGTGATTATGTGCTCTCTGGAGGTGAACTTGCAGCAGCAGTAGTTTCCGATTCTTTAATTAGGCTAATTCCAGGAGTATTGAATGATGAGACTTCGGCTTTAACCGATTCTTTTCAAGATAATTTATTGGCTCCACCAGTTTATACTCGTCCATCTAATTACGAAGGAATGGAAGTGCCAAAAGTGTTGCTTTCGGGTAATTTTAAAGAGATAGAAAAATGGAGAAGTGAGAAAGCTCTCGAGAGAACAAAAAATAGACGGCCTGACATTCTTGAAGACTAATTTCTTCTTAATTTCTCAGCTTTCTTAGCGAAAAGAAAAATTTAATCAAAAAAAACGATTAGTGATTGTTATTTACAAAATAATATTCGTAATATTGCAGTCCGAAAATTGAGGAGAATTTAAACCTACAGACATGAATTTAATTAAAGAAATACACAATGAATTAGGAACTGCACACAGTTTGCCAGAGTTTGGTGCTGGTGATACAGTTGCTGTAACATATAAAATTAAGGAGGGTGATAAAGAAAGACTTCAGGTTTTTCAAGGTATTGTAATCCAAAAAAGAGGAGGTAACAATACTCCGACAGAAACTTTCACAGTAAGAAAAATGTCTGGGACAGTAGGAGTAGAAAGAATTTTCCCAATGGCTTCGCCATTTATTGAAGAGGTAAAAGTAATGAAGAAAGGAAAAGTAAGAAGAGCTAGAATCTTTTACCAAAGAGAAAGAACTGGTAAATCTGCAAGAATTAAGGATAAAAGAAGATTCTAAAACAGAATTAAAATCATATTTAAAAAACCTCACTTGTATTACAAATGAGGTTTTTTTTTGCCGTTCATGTAATTTATTCTTTCGTTAAACCTTTTTGAAATACTTTTGTCTAAAGACTTGTCAACCATTTTTTACATATGAAAAATACTATAACTCTAATTTTATTATTCCTAACTACTGCATTTTATTCTCAAAACGGAAGAGTAGGAGGTATAGTAGCTGATAGTGCTGAGAATGGTCCAATCCCTGGAGCAACAGTTTTTTTAAAAAGTGCTACTTTTTCTCAAGGTAAAGCTACAAACGACAGAGGGATGTTTTTCTTTGATTCTGTTCCTTTTGGTGATTATACTTTAGTGGTATCTTCTATAGGATTTAAAAAACGAGAAAGAAAAGTGACAGTTTCTAAACCAAGAAACTTTCTGGGTAAGATAATAATGAATCCTTCTATTACTAAGCTAGGTGAATTAGATGTAGAAGATAAAATTCCTTTGGTTGTTATAAAAGGAGATACAACTGAATATAATGCTGACGCTTATAAAACAAATGTAGATGCATCTACAGGTGATTTAGTTGAAAAAATGCCAGGTATTACTAGTAAAAATGGGGAGATATCTGCACAAGGAGAAAAAGTTGAACAAGTATTAGTAGATGGTAAACCTTATTTTGGAGATGATCCTAAATCGGCATTGAAAAATATTCCGGCTCGTATTGTACAAAAGGTACAAGTGTTTGATGATGAGAGTGATGAAGCAAAAGCTACTGGCTTTAAGGATGGTAATACAGTAAAGACGATTAATATCATTACCAAGCCAGAATATAGAAATAGTAAGTTTGGAAATGTTTACGCAGGTTATGGAACTGATGAAAGGTATGATGCAGGAGGGAATTTCAATTTTTTTAATGATGACCAAAGAGTATCAATAGTCGGCTTATACAATAATATAAATAAACAGAATTTTTCTGGAGAGGATTTGGTAGGTGTTTCAGCTAGTAATACGGGTAGGAGAGGACCTGGAAATAGAGGAAATATTAGCCAGAGCAGCAATAACTTTATGGTTCCACAACAAAATGGAATAGCAAAGACTGCTGCATTTGGAATTAATTACCAAGATACTTGGGGTAAAAAAACTGACGTAATTGGAAGTTATTTTTATAATAATTCTAAAACTGATGCTTTTGAAAATACACTTCAGACTTATTTCTCCAACTCAGAGGATAACCAGTTGTATAATCAAACTGATTCTTCTTTTACTGAGAATGCTAATAGGAAAATCACTTTACAAGTGAAACATAAGTTCAGTAAAACTGATGAGCTTACTTTTAGAACTAGAGCAAGCCTACAAGATAACTTTGGAGAATCATTTAATTTCTCTAATACCTCTCTTGGATCAAATACTCTCAATAGTAATAATGCAGATTTCAATTCTAATTTATTAGGATATAATTTAAACTCTAAATTATTTTACAACCATAGATTTAAGAAAAGAGGAAGGTCAATATTTTTACAAGCAGAGAATACTTTGTTCGGAAATGATGGAGTAAGTAGCTTGTTTTCTATTCAAGAAAACAGAGCGTCAATAATAGATACTCTAGATCAATTTTCTAATTTATTGGTGAATACAGTTACCTATAAAGGAAAAATAAGATATACTGAGCCACTAGGGAAAGGAGGGTTAATGTTTGATGCTAATATCGAAAAGACTGAGAGTATAACTGATAATAAAACTTTTGGCTTCTCTCAATTAGATCAATCCTATTCATCATTAACACCAGAATTTTCTTCTCAATTCGAATCCGATATTCTTAATCAGTCCTACTCAATAGGGTATAGGTTTTTTAGTAAAAAAATATTCACATTTATAAGAGCTCAATACCAAATTACTGATTTAAAAACTTCTACCGTATTTCCAAATACAGATAACACGAGTAATTTATATCAAAATATTTTACCTTTTGCTATGTTAAAATACACGCTCTCTAGAAGTAAAAATGTATTTGTAATGTATAGGAGTTACACAAGAAACCCTCAAGTAAATCAGCTCCAAAATTTTCTAGATAATTCTAATCCAATTAGCTTAAGAATAGGGAATAACAATTTGCAACAAGCACAGTACAACATGATTACTGCTCGTTATATTAATGCTAACACAGATAAAGCTACTACCTTTTTTATCACAGGGAGATTTACTTTTTCTAATGATTACATTGGGGCTAGTTCTGATTTCTATTCAAATGATACAACTATTAGAGGTGTTAATTTGGAAAGCGGAAAAATACTAAATAGTTATACTAACCTAAGTGGTTATAGAACAGCATCAACTTATATGTCCTATGGATTCCCAATAAGTAAAATAAAGAGTAATATGAATTTAGATGGCTCTGTTACCTACATACGAACTCCATCTAGAGTTAACTCTGTTGATAATTTGGTGAACGGAATGGAGTATGAGATTGGAGCTAAATTAAGTAGTAATATAAGCGAAAAAGTAGATTTCTTGTTGTCTGCAAGAGCTTCTTTAAATGATTTTCAAAACTCTAATGGAGGTGGTAATTCAACCTTTTTAACTCAAGAGTTTCGTGCAAAAGCTACATTAACATTCCCTAGAGAGTTTATTTTTAGAACACAAGCTAATTATCAAGTTAATACCGGATTCTCTGATGACCTTAATGTAGATTTCTTATTATGGAATGCATCAATAGCCAAGAAAATATTTAAAAACAATAAAGGAGAGATAAGCTTATCTGTTTTTGATGCATTAAGACAGAATAATTTATTGGATGTTTCTACAAGCGAAACTTATATTGAACAGATAAAATCTCGTTCACTTCAAAGGTATGGTATGGTAACATTTACCTATACGTTTAGCAAGTTTAAAAAACAAGAGAAGGATCCAATGGATCAATTTTACCGCAGAAGATAATTTTATTACCTAACTTTGTATTATAAAATATTCATAAGATGAAATTAGCATTATTAGCCATAGGATTATTAGGATTAGGAATAGCTGGAATGGCTATTAAAATGTTTTTTGGCAAAGGATATTTAGAAAAATCTTGTGCTTCAGCAAGTAGATTGTTTGATGAAGACAGTGATGGAAGTTGCAAGTTTTGTGGAGCAACAGAAGATGAGAAGTGCAAAAGTGACGAAATGCCTACTGCTGGTCAGTAATTTCGTTAGCTATTTCAATCGTTTCATCAAGAAACTCTTCTTGAGGTATTTCGAATCCTACGAACAAAATATATAAACCAACACCTAACATAATTAGTCCAATACTAATTCCAATTACTTGTAAAACCTTAGTTTTGATGTATTTCTGGAGTCTGCTGGCAAAGTAAATCTTTAATACATCTACTGCGAACATCATTCCAAGTGTAGCACCAAAGAATATGATAATCCCCTGATTATCCAGATGTAGCTTCTTGATACTTGAAGTGCAAACAACTATCCAGAATACCAGTACAGAAGGGTTTAAAGAATTAAGCGCAACCCCTTTCATAAGGTTCCCAATGTAATTTACTTTAATTCCATCAGGAATATTTAATGACTCAAGGTTGTCAAGTATTTCGTCCTCTTCCTCATCTTGGCATTCTTCGTCACAATCATTAAAATCTAATTTGGGTGGTTTTAGGTTTTTGATGATAGAGAAAATTCCAAATAGAATGAAAATGGCACCAAAAATATAATTTATCCAACTGTACTTGTTTAGGTATTCAAGTGCTTTGGAAGCACTAAACAATGCTAAAAACAGGTAGATTAAATCACTTAATAGTACACCAACTTCCATTAGCATAGCTGCTTTAAAACCTTTTCTCAAACTTGTATTAATAAGTTCGAAAAAGACTGGTCCTAAAGAAAAACTAAGAACAAACCCGAGAATAAGTGCTGTGGTTATAATATCAAACATCAGGTAAATTTAAGTAATTTTCCCATTTGTTGTGTAGCTCTCCTTTTATTACTCTAGGAAATTTAATTTGAGCTCCCTTTTTACCAATTTTATCTAAAAAACTGTAAAAGGTTTCTACAGGTATTTTTTCAATAAAAATCTCTTTAAGTGCTGATGTTCTCTCAGTAGCATAATCATCATTTAATGCGCATAATTCTTTATCAAGAGTGTTTTTAAATTCATTAATATCGAATTCATCATTAGATCCAATGAACCATTTATGAGCAAATAAATTTTCGTAGGCAAATGCTGTTACTGTAAACTCTGGTACTTTTACACCAAATTGAGAGCAGGTAGCCTCTAGTGCTTGATTCATGTTGTCCACAGAAAGGTGTTCTCCGCAAATCGTTAGATAGTGTTTAGTTCTGCCAGTAATTTTTATTTCACAACTCTCTTTATTTATAAATTGGATGGTATCACCAATCATATACCTCCATGAGCCAGCACAAGTTGTAAGGAGAATTGCATAGTTTACATTTTCTTCAATTTTATCTATTCCAATAATCTCAGGATAACTTACTAAGTCACCTTCTTGATTGAAGTTATCTTCGTTAAAAGGAATAAATTCGAAGAAAATTCCATTGTTAAGCATGAGTTTTAATGGAGTTCCTCCACCTTTACTAATTGCCAAGAACCCTTCTGAAGCTAGGTATGTTTCCATATACTCAATAGGTTCACCAAGAAGCTTTTCAAAATTTTCTTTGTAAGGGCCAAATGCAACACCACCATGAACAAGTACCTTGAAGTTTGGCCAAAGTTCATGAATGTTATTTAGCTCATATCTTTCTATTATTTTTTCGATTAGGATTTGAATCCAAGAGGGGATACCCGCAATAATTCCAATATTCCATGTTGGAGCTTGCTCCACCATTCGTTCAATTTTTTCATCCCAATCTCTTAAGTCTGTAATTTCTTTTTCGGGTTTGTAAATTACATTCATAAAGCCAGGTAAGTTGGCATTAATAATACCGCTTAAATCTCCTTCTTTTCTTTTGTCAACTTTCACCAATGAGGTAGAGCCTCCAACTCCTAAGATAAATGTGTCGAAAAATTCTTTTGGGAATTCGAAGTTATTGAGGTACTGAATTTGTTTAAGGCTAGCTCTTCTAATTTTTCTTAGTAAGGAACGAGAAACTGGTATTTGTTTACTTGGGCTTCCTGAAGTTCCTGAGCTTAATGCAAATCGATTAATTTTTCCTGGCCATGCCACATCTTCTTTTCCGTCAATAGTTTTGTGCCACCATTTTTTGTACATCAAATCGTAATCGTGGATAGGAACAAACCTCTGGAAAGTAGCAGTTGGATTATCAGAATTTAAGATTTTATGAAATCGATAAGCTTTACCAAATTCCGTATCTTTTGCTCTTCTCAATAATCTTTTAAGAGTCCTTGATTGAAGCTGAATAGGACTTTTAGTCTCATTCTTCATTCCAATTTTGGTAGTTCTTTTAAGAACACTTTGAAGTATATTTCCTTTTACAGCCAACAGTATTATTTATAAATTGTTAAGGTAAATATACTATTACCTTAGCAATATTCAAATTGTTAGAGCGCACAATAAGGCACAAAAAAAACCTTGAATGAAATTCAAGGTTTTTAATAATTTATTTTATTATTTCTTTACCACCATCTAGCCTATCTTGAAGCTCTTTTAAGTCTTTCCACTTTCCTTCAAAAGCTAGACCTGCTTGGCGAGGCCAAGTTCCAGGTACATGAAATAAAAATCTATCACCACCTTCCTTCAATATTTTTGTTAATCTTGATTCAGGGGCCTTCGAAAGTTGTTCCCAAGTTGTGATACCATCATTATTTATTAACTCTTCTATTTTGGGACCAATACCTTCTACAATTTTTAAATCATTGTGTTTTATTGTTTTTCCTATTGCTAGTTTAGCAGCAGAAGCATCAAATGAGGTTTTGATTCTATCAGCTGGAGTTACTGTACTAGCAACCGATACCTTTGGTTTAGTGTAAGAACTAGAAAATGAATTAGTCTCACCCTTTTTATTAACTAAGGTGTCAACTTCTTTCTTCAAGTCTTCATTGTTCTTATGACAAGCATCCAATGAAGTTTTTAGTGCTTTTTGTTTTTTGCTTTTGGTTAATCTTCCTATTAAGTATCCTAAAATTGCCGCAACAATCGTAGCTAATAGAATGAAAAATAAATCTGAATAAAATCTTTCTGTCATGATAATTATTATTTGATAAATTTAAATGTAATTCTTCTGTTTTTTGCTTTAGCCATATCAGACCCACTATAATCTACAAGTTTAGAATCTCCTCTTCCTCTAATTTTTAGATTGTCTCTACTTATACCATATTTCTTGATTAAGTAATTTCTCATAGACCTTGCTCTAGCTTCACTTATCTTTTTGTTGTCATAGCTATTAGATCCATCTGCAGAGTGACCAGAGATTTCAATTACTCCATCAGGATTTTGACCAAAGTATTTTTTTAAGTTTCTGAAGTATGAATCCAAATCATCTGTGATATTTGGCTCAATATCAAATCCAGATGGTGGATAGTAAACCATTTGAGAACGCTTAGCTTTACTTAGTATTCTGCTATCTACTTTTTGAGTAGATGAATAAGTCTTGGTAACTTCTTCCTTTACTGGTTCTTCTACCGCTAATATCTCTTCAGATATTGTATCAGTATTTTCTTCAGTTGCAGTAACGTTTTTCTCAAAATCAAATTCTACACCTCCTTCTGTTCTGCTGTTATTAGGATTAATGTATAATTCATCTACCAATTTAGATGAAGTAGAAACTCTAGAAGCTTCCATTCCATAATTAGCAATAAAGAAATCTGATAAGCTATTTGCTCTCGCCATACCAACTTCACTTCCTTCACTTTCAGTATAAGCTCCAGTAAGTTTTAGATTTTTGTCTTCATTATTAGATAGGTATTCTTGAATTGCTGCAAAATTCTTTGTTAAAGAATCAGGAACATTTAAATCAGACTGCCCTTCACTAAAACTAATATTAGCAGAACTTTCTAAATTGAATACATCACCATCATTGATGCTGAAATTTCTATTCGTAGTAATTTTTTCTACTACTAAATTATCACTACCTAAAGTTTCATCTGAATTGAGTTCAATTGGATTCTCACAATTATCTCTCATTTTGCATACAAACCAGTAACTAACTCCTGCAATCCATCCTAATAATAGGATAAATAGGATACTCGAAACAACTTTATTATTCATGTTTTTTATTTTTGTTCTGTAATGTTATGGCAATGTTACGAGTAGTCCAAGAAAAAGTTACGAGTTTTCAATAAGTTGCTTATCTTAACCTTTTAAATGCACTTTATGACCAATAAAATCACCTTGTGGCAATCTTTTGTGCCCCTTGCAATACTTATTTCATTATTAGCTTTCAATATATTAGAGAAGAAATCTGAATGGTTCGGAACTTATTCTAATCAGTATATTTTATTAGCATCAGGCTTTGTTGCTCTTCTAATTGGGTTTTATTTAAAAGTAAGATCAAGAAAAATTTTAGCAGAAGTAGTAGAGAATTTAAAGAGTGTAATCACTCCGATATTAATTTTGACTCTTGTAGGTGCTTTAGCAGGATCATGGTTAGTTAGTGGAATAATCCCTGCCATGGTTTATTATGGTCTTCAAATTCTTAGTCCTGATATATTTTTGCCAGCCTGTGTTGTAATCTCTGCTATTATTTCAGTTGCAACAGGTAGTTCCTGGACAACAACCGCTACAGTCGGTATCGCTTTAATCGCAATTGGTTCTGCTATGGGAATTTCTGTGGGTATGATTGCTGGAGCTGTAATTTCTGGAGCATATTTTGGTGATAAAATGTCTCCTTTGAGTGATACAACCAATTTAGCACCTGCAATGGCTGGTACTGATTTGTTTACTCATATTAAATATATGTCATACACTACAATACCAAGTATTGTAATCACTCTTATATTTTTTAGTGTGTTAAATTTCTCAATTGATGCTGTTGGTAATACTGACTCTTCTTTAATTAGCGAAACTATAAATTCTACTTTCAATATTACTCCATGGTTATTCTTAGTTCCTTTATTAGTAGTTATTTTAATTGTTTTTAAGGTAAAGCCCGTCTTCTCTCTTCTTTCAGGAATTGTTTTAGCTATAATTTTCTCAGTAGTTTTTCAGCCACAAGTACTATCAAAAATATCAGATAATAGTTTTAAATCTATATCTCAGGCTATTATAACTGATGTAGAAGTGCCTTTTTCTAACAAAGAGTATCTAGCTAAATTTAATTCGACTGAACTAAATCAACTAAAGGATTTAGAGTACACTAAACTAATTTTTGTTGAAGACGATTTGGAGACAACTTTTAATTCTGATTCTTTAGTAAATAAGTTCAAATTATTAAATATTCCAGTAAATAAAGTTGATGATTTAAATGATATCATTACTCTTAAAAGACTGAAAAAGCTAATGAAATCTGATGGTGTCTTAGGAATGAAATGGACTATCTTTCTTATTCTTTCAGCAATGGTTTTTGGAGGAATAATGGATGGAATAGGAGCCTTGTCCAAAATCACTTTTGAGTTATTAAAAATATCAACATCAATTTTTGGATTGTTTGCAAGTACTGTTGCTAGTTGTTTAGGATTAAATGCTATCGCATCTGATCAGTATTTAGCAATTGTTATTCCTGGTAAAATGTTCAGAAAGGCTTATGAAGATAGAGGTTTGGCTCCAGAGAACTTAAGTAGAACACTAGAAGACTCAGGAACTGTTACATCTGTATTAGTACCTTGGAATACCTGTGGAGCTTATCAATCTCAAGTATTAGGAGTAGGAGTAGGAGAGTTTTTTATCTATGCTGTGTTTAATTGGTTGAGTCCTTTTGTAACCCTATTCTTCGCTTATTTCAGAATCAAGATAAAAATGATAGGTAATCAGTCAAGCAAATAAAAGCCATCTGTTTTTTTTCCTTTAGTGAGTCTAATCGCTTTGTTGTAATTAAAGAATTCCCATTCTTCGTACGATCCATTTTGATATTCAATCCAAAGGTTTTCCTCTGTAGCTGAATAAATAAAGTATTCGTATTCAAATGATTCTTTTTCATCTATTTGCGATTCTAAAACTGCTTGTCGTACATATTTATAATCAAATTCTTTGCTAGTAATCTTTACTCCTTTGTTATTTGCAAATAGCACAATGAACTCACTCTGTTTGGTTTCTTTGTTCTTTCTGTGGTAAGCACCAAAAACGTATGGCTGGTTGTTTTTGTAGGTGAATCTAAAGCTTTCAAATCCATTTTTCATTTCATCTATCAGTGTGTCACTCTCGTTATACACAGAAAAATAATTGTTAATCACTCTATAATTCCAAGTCTCTAAGCTGTCTTTTAATGTTTTGTTTTTTACAGAAATAGCCTCTTTTACTCCAAAAAACATTGGGTCAGTTGGAATTTTTAATCCATTTAAGGAAACTAAATAGCATTCGTAATATCCACCAATAATTCCTTTGTATTTCATGAAATCAAAATAATCGGAACTCATAGCTCTAAAAGTATCAGTCTGTAAATATAAGTATGGCATAGAACCTATAGGGTAATTTACATCTACTGTATCTATATGATAAATCCCAGGATTAGATTGAGGATTTAATCCAGAACTATATGGGAGATAAAAATATAGGTAAGCCTTATCATAATTAAAAATCACATTTCCATATTTCCTGTGAGTATACATTGAAATTAAAGGGTAATTAAAGTCAAATTTACAATGGGTAAATAGAGAATAAAAATCTCCTTTTTTCTTTAAAAATAATGAAGCAAAATGAGTGTCGTTATTATTCAATAAGTTTATCCGTTTATCAATTAGTTCATATTTCCCTGCAAAATAGGAGTAGTTGATACTTGCTTTGTATTCTTCAATTCGTTTTTTAAAATTTTCATTTAGTTTCTTTCTTTGCTCTGGATCAACTACATTTTTATAAATAGAATCGAGCTTAGAGATACTATCAGTAAATTTAAAATCGGCTAATGATCTTAGATAAGTTTGTGAGTAAACCACCGAATCAAACCCAAAGAAAAATGCATATCCATTTTTATCAAAAAGGCCTTGAGGCAATGAATAAAAACTAACCATGTTACTGGAATCATTGTTGAAAGTGTAATAACAAGTATCTCTAAATTCATCTTTAGATATTACAAAAGTAGTATCGGAAATTAGCTCGTATTGACAGATGATTTTTTTACTTGTAGAATTGGAATTAAGAAATACTCTTATGTTTTTTAACTCTTCTGGTTTGTATTTAAAATGAACGGTACATTTATCCTTTTCAAATTTAATTGTTCCACATTCCTGAGTTCTTAAGTCGAATAAGGATAGAGTTTTTCCTAAAATGTTTTTATCAGTTTTTCTAATAGTTATTGTCCCTTTTGGAACCTGCCCAAATCCATTAGTTACACCTAACAACAATGTGATTAGAAGTGAAAAGACGATATAGAATTTAAAATTAATCTGCAATTGCAAGCCCGTAATGTGAAGATGAATTCTTCTTTAATATATAATTTCTTGATTGAAAAATGGTAGGTTCTTTTTTTTGATAAAAGTTATAACCTCTTCTATTGTACCTGAACCTTATTTTGTTTTTTCTTCTCGCTATTCTTCCTCTTTCGAATTCTTTGGTAGGTGAGTTTAGTATAAAAAGAGAATCTTTTGCTACTTTGAAATTACAATAATATTTCAACTTATAGTTTTGAATGATAGTTACTTTGTTCACCAAAAAATTCTCGAATTTAAAAAACATGCTGTACCTGTTTTTAGCTATTTGTGAGGTTGAACGAAAATATCCAAAAGGCATGCTTCTTCTATAATGAGCTTCCATATTACCGACCAAAGTTTGGAATAAACAATAGAAAAAATCAGAATTGTTTCTGCAGACAACATTTACATTAAATAAGTTTCTTAATAATGGAATAGTATCAAATTCCGAAAAGAAAGTGTAGTTAGAATAGTCCAAAGTGTCACTGGAAACAAAAGAACTATCAACCACAATTCTTTGAGAAGTAATAGATTTACCCGTTTCTTTATCCCAAATTAACGCATAGGTTTTATTAAACTTAATCAGTCTTTTAGTGGCTACTTGTTGCCTGATTTCGTACCAAGCAGAAAACATTTTTGTTTTCTTTTTAGTAACCAATCTATTTATTTTTCGCCAAAATTTATCAGGGTTACTTTGTGCTAATTTCTTCATTTTAGCAGAAATTTTGTGTCCAAAAACATGAATTCTATCACGATCAAAAAATATGTTTTCATGCCAAGAACCCATTAAGTTCTCATTATTATCAAAGGGAAGTATAGTTTCTATTCCTCCTTGAAATAAATCAAATGTGTCAGTTTCTATTTGATTATAAAAGCTGGTGTCATAACCTAGCTTTCTAATTTTTAGCACATTATTCCCCTGTTGTGCAATCCCCAGAAGGGAGCAAAACATAATGATAAGGAAATTAGCTAATAGTTTCATAGTGGTTTTATTGTCTCAGGTAATCGTAATTGGCATTACGTATTTTAAATCTTAACCTGGTTTACTTTGTATTAAATTTCCCTCTTTTAGAGTAGGCAATAGGAGGGTTTTCTATCTCTATCTTTTTGCCTTTTATTGTGTAATTACAAATGTATTCTTCGCCAGTTGAAGTAATTATTCTTACCTGGTTTTTAGTGTATTGTTTTAAATCAAACTGGAACTCATAGCCAACACCATTAATCACTTTAGGGCAATTTAATTTAGATACTAAAAACTTATGGTTGGATGTGTCTACTATTTTTCTGTGTATTTTTTCTTTTAATTCATCTGTAGTAGAATTTCTATTCCCTGTGTTAAAATAACCAGAGCTAATAGTGTCATTAAGTATATATACATTTAAATAGGCATCTATTTTTGTTTCACTCTTTTTTGTGCCTTGTATTTTTTCTTCTTTAAGGAACATTACAACAGGCGAATCTTTTCTTTTAAGCTCATAAACTCTATAGTCGTTAGAGTATTCACGATAAATAGAATCTGTTATTTTTCTTGGTATTTTAAGTTTTACATAATCAAGAGCACCTCTCTTTTGCATTCTTCTAATCTTTGCAAAAAACGGTTTAGAATCTGATCGATTATATTTCTTTTTAAGCTTGCTAGGTAATGCTTCATTAAAAACATACATCCTACTTCCAGATAGTAATACATTGTCGTTTAAAAATCCATACAACTTAGGAAGTCTATTTTCTCTCCCTTTATAAAGTCTAGCTTTTCTAGTAGAGTCGACTTTTGTTATGATAGTAATTAATGTATCGAATTCTACGTATTTCCTTACCACAATAACCCCACGATTCATTGCAAGGTTATTGGAATCTGATAGTTGCCCAAAGTTTGAGAAAGCACAGGTCAAAAAGATTATGGTGGCAAGGGTTTTCATAGTTTATCCTCCTATTATTTCGCGTATTTCCGAAGTTGTTTTTCCTTTAATATCTACAACCTTCATTTTAAAAGTATGGGCTTCTTGTCCTTTTTCAATTTCTTTGAAGTCTTCTGTATCTGCAACAGCAATCATGCCATCTAGAGTAATTCCCCATAATAAATTGTCTCTTTTTGGGTTAAAAGGCAATCTTCCAATTCTTGATGCATCTAATGGGAAACAAGCATTTCTTGTTTTTTCCACTAAATCAAGTTTTGTAAACTCAATTGTTTCTCCAGTTTCTTCATCTTCGTAATTAGTTAATACTAACATACCTTTTGGGTAAGGAATAGGGGAGTCGCAGTTCCAAGTTCCAAATCTGTTTATGTTAAATATTCTTTTTAATTCATCTCTTGCAGCTGCCTGAAACTCCATTTTGCTTCTCATTATTGCAACTCTTCTTTCGTAGGCTTCTTGCTCTTTTTTATAACGTTCTTTTATTTTAGACAAATTAACTTCAGCTTGCTTTTCTTCTTCTTTCTTAGCTGTAAGCTTTTTACTATAATCTGTAAAGCTTGAGTCAAATTCTTTTTTGGCTTCATCATAATCTTTTCCATCCAGTACAGGTATTACTTTTATCTCCTCTTTTCTTTCTCCTTTTTTTAATTGAACAATGTAAGAGTTGTTCTTCTCTAATAATTCAACACCATTCCATGTTACAGAATAAGTATCTTCTGGCAAATCTGATTTGTCTACCACTTCAAAAATAGTACCTGCGTAAACCACTAATTCTGGAAATTCAGTTTTCTTAACATCAATTGTAAAGTTCTTTTTTTTAGGATTTGCTTTCAGTGGTTTTCTTGGAGATTCCTTTTTCAAAGTCTTAATCTCTTTTTTGATTACAGCAACAACTTCTTCAGCATCTGCGATTTCAGTTTGTGCTTCTTCCTTATCAATAACTTTGGCTATGTTTTCTTCAATAGGTTCATCTTTTATTGAGCCTTGTTCAGTTTTAGGATTATCAATAGAATCTTTTCCTTCGTAGCTCCACTCTTCCTTTTCTTCATCTAAATAATACAAGTTAAATTTTGGATCAGGGTTTTTTGAGTGCATGCAAATTCTAAAGTTTTTGTCTGGAACAATTTTTAGTCGTTTCCCATCTTGGTAACCTCTAATCTCCATCATTCCAGCAGACTCAAATACTTGTTCTTTTCCTGCAGAATCATAATCCATTGGTATTCCACTAAGTAAAATCTCTGTTTGGTTATGGAACTCACGGTATTGTACTTCTACTTTTCCAGTAATAATATTTCCTTCTTCATCCATAAATGCACCTTCTGGAATAGTAATTTCAGTTCCTGTGTGATGTTTTATTTTACCTCCATTATCTGCATCTACATAATACGATTCATTTGATATGTCTGCTTCAGGGATAGGCGGGTTTACAAAAATTGTTTTGGACACAGTATCTGTTACTTCAGCAATAAGTGTTTCTGGTTCTTGAACTAATTGTTCCGAATCTGTTTTTGTTCCAACATAAATACCAGCAGCAATTGCAATAGCAGCAATTCCTCCAGCAAACCATCCTGTGCTTTTGCCAGTAGGTTTTGGTGAAACAGATCCTGCTATGCCAACTTTGCTAGCTAAAGACCTAAAGTCTTTAGTTGCATTTATTTCCTCTTTGGCAAGTGGTTTTCTGTCTATGTTAATGTTTCTTTTCATTTTATTATTGGTGTTTACTTTGTCTTTTATATTAACTATTACACTCAGTATATTTCAAGTGTATATTGTTTTTACTTCTGTTTATTCTGTAATTTTTTTATAACTCTATGAGTCTTTACTTTAGAGTTATTCTCTGTCATATCTAGTATTTCGCCTATTTCTTTAAAGTTTCTTTGTTCAAAATAGCGCATCTCTACTAGTTCTAATTCTTGATCATTTAATTCTGACAATGCAGCAATTAATTCTTCGTTACCAAGAGCAATAGGAACATCAATATCTTGAGCCATATTGGCTAAAGATTCAGTTTCTACATTTATAGTTGGCGACTTCGATTTGTTTTTTAAAAACTGGTAGGTTTCGCTCTTTGCAATTCGGTACAGCCATGAGCTAAACTTTAGCCCCATAAATTTGTACTTTTTTATGTTGGTCATTGCCTTAAGAAAAACTTGTGCAGTAACATCAGCAGCATCGTCTTTAGAATCCATCCTTTGATAAGCATATCGAAAAATTGCTTCGTAATTAGCGTCATATAATTTTTCGAAAGCGCTCAAATCTTGCTGAGCTGATTTAATCCAGGACTCTTCCAGTGAATCCACTTTAGCTTGTGGTGGTATATGTTGGGTTATACTCATTGAGTTCATATTGAGTTAGATTAGGGAAGTTATAAAAAAAGAGTAGAAACTGGGCGATACCGCAGTATCTTTTAATCACTTGCCTTTACTCCCAGTTTCCCTCTTCACTATCTATAACGCGAAGTAATGGATTGGTTACATAAATTAGATAAGTAAATTTTAGATTACGAAAAAGAATCTTGATTTATTCAAGATTCTCTAGAGACAGATTAGGTATAGTTGACTAAATAAATATTACAATTTAAAACTATACCTCCCATTCTTTTCCAGTTCTATAAACTGTTCCCTTAAATAATGCAACTACTACTGAGTGCTGATTTAGAATATGAATGGTGTAAATCCCAATTTTAGAAGTTAAACTTTCCTCTTTCACTTTTGTTCGCAATACATCACCTTCTTTACTTGGCTTGGTGTGCGAAATAGAAGTTTCTATAGATACAGATTGAATTCCATGTCCGTTTGCAGAGAATGCCAAAGCACTATCAGCTAAAGAATAAGTAATTCCTCCGTGAGCAATTCCAAATCCGTTTAGCATTTCATGTCTCACGGTTAATTCTAAAACTACTTCGCCAGGTTTTTCTTCAATGCGTTTTATTCCAAGCCATTGACTAAATGGATCGTTCAAAAACATCTTATCTATTATGGCAGTAGCTGAATTCATTTATTTTGATACTTCTTGAGCCTCTTCTACTTTATCAATTGCTTCAATTTGTTTGATGAAACCACTTACAAAGTTAAGTTTTTTGGCATATTCAACATTAGAAGGTTCCATTGTTGCAGCAGTTTCAAAATCATTTCTTGCTTCTTTTAGTTTTCCTTGGTCGTAATATTCTTGACCTCTCTTGTAGTATAGAGAAGCTTTTGTTGGTGAAGCTTTCAATTCTTTATTTATTTGCTCCAAATTATCATTTTTAGGAGCTTTTGCACCATCAAGTTTTGGAGTTCCTACTAAGTTCATTTCTTCTATTAAATGAGTTGCTCCAGCATATTTATCTATTACAAATAGTACATATCTAATATCTACAGTAATGTTTCGGCAAAGCTCTTCGCTAAACATTACATCACTCATTGTACTTTCCCAACTACGGTCAAAGTTAATTCCAATTAACTCTCCATTTCCATTAATAACTGGGCTTCCAGAGTTACCTCCAGTTGTATGGTTGGATCCAGTGAAGCAAATAACAAGGTTATTGTCATCATTTGCATACATACCATAATCTTTATTCTCAATTAGGTTAAGTAGTTTTTCAGGTGCGTCAAACTCGTCATTGTTAGGGATGTACTTTGCAAGTATTCCTTCTGCAGTTGTGTAATGCGTGTAAGTCATTCCGTCTCTTGGAGCAGAACCTTCTATTTTTCCGTAAGAAACTCTTAAAGTACTATTAGCATCATACCAATACTTTTCAGTAGGGAAAGCAATCATAATTGCTTCAGTGTAGGTTTTCATCAATGCAGTAATCTTAGTTTGATTTTCTCTGTAAGTAGGAAATACTTTTCCTAGTAACACCTCATAAAATGACTGAACCATTTGATAAGCCTTGTCTTTCTTAATCTTGTTAAGATTTTTGGCAGTTGGCTTATCAAGTCTCTTCATTAATTTACCATCATTAAGCAACATAGATTTGTCAAACATTTCGTCAATTAACTCATTCATGTTTTGTAGGTAGTTTCCGGTTAGGTTACTTGCATGAAACTCTTTATCTACATTTTTAAGAGCAGTTTTGTATAATGATTTCCACATTTTTCTTTCAAAAACCAGTCTTGGTTCATCCTCAGAAAAAGCTTTAAAACTCTTTTTCAATGCTTCAATTTTTTCATCTAATTTTCCACTTTCTCTTAGTTTTTCATGGTTTTCAATTATACCCACAAAACTATTGATATACCTTAATGATTGTGGTCCGCTATATATAAGTTCTATATAGTAATCATAAGCTTTTTGGTATTTCTCGTTTGCCGAATACAGCTTTTTAAGCTCTGGCAATATGTTTCCATACTTTTTCTTTAGAGTTTCATTGTTGTTTATTTTTTTAGAAAACTCTGCTTCTTTCGCTTCTTTGATAGCTAAAGCACCTTTTTTTTCTAATCCAAAGTTTTCCCCTTTCCATTTTTTCCATGCATTACTCACACGAGATTGGTAAGGAGCATACTTAATTCTCATTGCTTCGCTTTCTTTCATTGTAGCATTAATAACCTCCAATGATTTTTCTCTCATCAATATTCTAGCAGGATTGGTTTTGTTCATTTTTTGATCCACAGCATACGAGCTTAAAAACTGCTCCGTTCTTCCTGGGAATCCATAAACCATAGAAAAGTCACCTTCGTTTATTCCTTTTAAAGAAATTGGGAAGAAATGTTTTGGAGTATAAGGAACATTGTCTTTTGAGTATTCTGCTGGGTTATTTTCTTTGTCAGCATAAATTCTGAATACCGAAAAATCTCCAGTATGCCTTGGCCATACCCAATTGTCGGTATCAAAACCAAACTTACCAATTGATGACGGTGGTGCACCTACTAACCTAATGTCAGTAAATCTTTCGATAATAAAAGCAAAGTATTTATTTCCATAATTAAATGGCTTTACTTTGGCTTTATAACTCGTTCCATCTGTTAAGCTCTTGATTAGCGCTTTAGTTTTTCTTGCAATAAAAGCTGCTTCAGTTTCTCCTTCTTTTTTTGTTCCACCAAGCATTTTTGTTGTTACATCATCTATTCTCACAATAAAATCTACGTATAAACCTTTGTTAGCTTTTTCTTCGGCAAAGTTTTTTGCCCAAAAACCATCTCTCAAGTAATTATTTTCAACAGAACTATGAGATGCAATTTGCGAATATCCACAGTGATGATTTGTAAATAGTAATCCTTTATCAGAAACAACTTCAGAGGTACAACCACCATTAAAATGGGCTACTGCATCTTTCATACTCGACTGATTTACAGAGTATATTTCCTCTGCCGAAATCATCAATCCTTTAGATTGCATATCGCTATAGTTAAGGGCTTTAATAAGGTTTGGAAGCCACATACCTTCGGTAGCTTGTCCCAAAAATGGAATAGAGAATAAAGCTATTAATATCCAGATTTTAGTTTGTTTCATGGTGTTGAATTTAGTTACACAAATATATCAAAATACCCATTAATTAAAACTTCCATTACAGTTGATTCGTTATTTAAGCGAAGCAAACAGTCAATTTGTTGATTTTCTTTGCAATAAAATCTTATTTTTGTTCGAATTAATTTAATTACAACATGTTTCAATTTGCTTTCCTATTAGGGATAGTCTTTATTTCTTTCAACATTATTTGGTTTTTGTTTACTACTGCTCTTAAGGCAATATTAGGTAAGATTGGAGATGCTGAAAAATATATTCTAAGAGTAACTCAAAGTTATTTTTTAGCCTCTGTAACTGCTATTGCAACTATTAAGTATGCCGAAAGTGGTTATTCAATTAATGCTCTAATTTTTATGGGAGTCATTGTTTTGTTTCTTTATTTGATTAATAAAATTGAACAAAGGAAGCGTGCTATGAATTTTAATTTCCAGATGAATAAAGAGTTTGTCTCCTTTAATCAGAACAATTTAAAATACGATTTAATAATTGCAATTTCTTCTGTTGTCCTTTTTGTGGTTTCGGTTTTGAATCCAACTATTGCACAAATAGGGATTAATAATTGGTTATTCGATTCTATTCATGGGTTGTATAATTCTTTTTTTATAGGATCAATTATTAAGGTTGTAGGTGTATTTTTCATTATCAGTATTTTCTTCAAAGGAATAATATCCTTCAGGTTATTGTACACACAATTCTCTGAAATGATAAATGGAAAAAAATCACCAGCATTTGACGAAACTGATGGGTTTACAGATTTTGAAATTGTAGAAGATGATGATTTAGGAGAGAATGGACCTTTACAAATAGAAGACAAATAAGATGAAAGCTGAAAGAGAAAAATATATTGTAAAAACCTTAAAAGGACTTGAGCAAGTTGTTAAATTGGAATTACAAGAACGAGGTATTAACAAATGTCGAGTTACTAATAGGGCAATAGAGTTTCATGCAACTAAAGAACAAATGTATGCGTGTAATTATCATTTTAGATCAGCAATTAGTATTCTTAAACCAATGTTTAGTTTTACAGCCAAAGATGAAAATGAGCTTTACGATAAGGTTAAAGAATTAGAATGGGAAAAGATTTTTGGGTTAGATAAAACTTTCGCAATTTCTCACTCTGTTAGTTCTGATATTTTCACTCACTCACAATATATTAGTCTTAAAACTAAGGATGCAATTGTAGATAGGTTTAGAGATAAATTTAATGACAGGCCGAATGTTGATCCAAAAGATCCAGACATTAAGTTAAACCTTTTTATAAGAGGAGAAAAGTGTCAAATTTTGCTTGATAGTTCTGGAGATCCTTTATTTAAAAGAGGATATCGAAAGGAAACCAATGAAGCTCCACTTAATGAAGTGTTAGCCGCAGGTTTGTTATCATTATCTGGTTGGGACAAAAATTCTCCATTAATTGATCCTATGTGTGGTTCGGGAACAATAGCAATTGAGGCTGGTATGATGTTGTGTAATATTCCTGCAGGATATTATAGAACAAGTTTTGGTTTTTTTAACTGGGAAGATTTTGATATTGATCTTTGGAAAAAGGTGATAAATGAAGCCAAAGAAAAAATAGATATAGACAAAGGAATTTCTATTTCAGGTTCTGATTTAGCTATGAGGTCGGTAAGAATGGCTCAATCTAATTTGAGAAATACTCCAGAGTTAAATAGAGTAATTAGATTTAAAGTTGAGGATGCCCTTGAGTTTTCTTCAAGAGAACAAAATGGGACTATCCTTATAAATCCTCCATACGGAGAAAGAATATACAAAGATGAAGTGAACGTTCTTTATGAGCGTTTTGGAAATTATTTAAAGGAGAATTATAAAGGATTTAATTTAGGAGTTTTAACCTCTAACCAAGAGGCAATGGATTTAATTGACTTAGAAAAGACTGAATCCTTTGAATTAATGAATGGTTCGATAGACTGTAATTTTCAAATGTTTAAAGTTTAGATGATGATTTTAGCTCTTTTTTAAATCAAATTATTTAATAAAAATTAACAAGGAAGAATAAAATACTTTTGTTTCTTTGTAATACAAGAATTACCCTTATAAAATGAACAAATTTTCGTTACTATTATTATCACTAACACTTGCTTTATCTAGTTTTTCACAAACTGGAACATTAATCGATGGGACTATCGGAGTGGTAGGAGATAAAGTTATTTTACATTCAGAAATAGAAGAGCAGTTAGTGCAAGCTATGCAGCAAGGTTACCAATTAGGTGATAATGCTAGATGCTTGATTTACGAAGAAATTTTATTTCAATCATTATTAATGTACCAAGCAGATTTGGATAGTATTGTAATTCCAGCTGAGCAAGTTAATGGTGAGTTAGAAAACAGAATTAGATATTTTGAAAATCAGATTGGAGGAAGAAAGAAACTAGAAGAGTATTACGGTAAATCGATTGAGGAAATTAAAGCTGAATTTTATACGTCTATTGAAGATAGAATGAAGGCCGAAAGAATGAGAGGGCAAATTACTTCGGGGATAAACATTACTCCATCAGAGGTGAAAAAGTATTACAATGGATTAAATCCTGATAGTATTCCTTTAGTTGGTTCCAAAGTTGAAGTTGCTCACATTACTTGTGCTCCTAAAGTATCTGAGGCAGAGAAATTGAGAACTAAGAAAAAATTAGAGGGTTGGAGAGAAGAGATAATGAAAGGAGAAAGAATGTTTTCTTCCACTGCAGTATTATATTCTAATGACCCAGGATCAAGTAGTAAAGGAGGTGAATTTGATTGGGTAACAAGAGGAACTTTTGTGCCAGAATTTGATAGAGCAGCTTTTAAAATTAAAGAAGGAGAAGTTTCTGAAGTGTTTGAAACTGATTACGGATATCATATTTTAGAACTATTTGAAAGAAGAGGAGATCAGTACCGTGGAAGACATATATTATTAATCCCTAAGATTAGCGCATTGGAAGTAATGGCAGCTAAGTCATTTCTTGATAGTGTAAAAGCTTTGATAGATAGTGGGGTTTATACATTTGCTGAAGCAGCAGAAAGATTTTCGGATGATAAAGAAACTAAATTTAATGGAGGTCTTATTTATAACCAACAAGCTGGTTCTTCTATGTTTGAAATGAACCAAGTGGATAAACAAGTTTTTTTAATTATTGATGATTTGCAAGAAGGTGAGTATAGTAGACCAATGCTTTCTGAAAATAGAGATGGTCAGTTTTATCAAATAGTGAAATTGAAAACCATTACTAAACCACACAAAGCAAACTTAAGCGAAGATTACCAATTAATACAGCAAAGTGCTAATGCTGATGCTCAATCAGAAGCAATGAAAGAATGGATTATTAATAAATCTAAATCGACTTACATCAAAATTAGTCCTACCTATGTAGAATGTGATTTTGTGAAAGACTGGATAAAATAATATACCTAATTCGGTAAGCAGGTTTTCAATTCTTTTTCTATTTTTACTTTATAATCAGTAAAACGATACTCAACAATGACTCAATTTAGTTCGGATGCCGAAGCAATAGATAGCTTAGTAGTAAAATACAAAGAGCTAAGCAAGGAAATTAGTAAAGTAATAATTGGACAAGATGAGGTTATAGAAAAAGTGTTAATCGCAATCTTAAGTAATGGACACAGTTTGTTAGTAGGTGTTCCAGGATTAGCTAAAACTCTTTTGGTTAATACTATATCCGAAGTTTTAGGACTAGGATTTAACCGTATTCAATTTACACCAGATTTAATGCCATCTGATATTGTTGGTTCAGAAATACTGGATGAAAACAGAGCTTTTAAATTTTTAAAAGGGCCGTTATTTTCTAATATTATCTTAGCTGATGAGATAAATAGAACTCCACCAAAAACACAATCTGCTTTACTTGAAGCAATGCAAGAAAGAGCGGTTACAGCTGCAGGTAAAACTTATAAATTAGATAAGCCGTTTTTTGTACTTGCAACTCAAAACCCAATTGAGCAGGAGGGAACATACCCTTTGCCAGAAGCACAATTGGACAGGTTTATGTTTAATATTTGGGTAGATTATCCTACTTATCAAGAGGAATTAGCAATCGTAAAAGCAACAACTGCTAACCATAAAGTAGAATTATCTAATGTACTTACTGGTGATGAAATTTTGTTTTATCAAAACCTTATCAGAAAAATTCCTGTTACCGATAACGTAATGGAATATGCAGTAAAACTAGCTTCTAAAACAAGACCGAATACTGAGTTTTCTACCGAAATGGTAAACAAATACCTTTCTTGGGGAGCAGGACCAAGAGCATCTCAATATTTAATTATTGGTGCAAAGACTCATGCAGCAATTAAAGGAAAATACTCTCCAGATATTGAAGATGTACAGGCAGTTGCAGAATCAATTCTTAGACACAGAATTGTAAGAAACTACATTGCAGAAGCAGAAGGGTATACGATTGAGCGTATTATAAAAGAACTTCTTTAGGTTTTTCCAAGCAACTCCTTTGGCAAATTATCGTATATTTAAACATACAATAAAGTCAATGAAGCAGTTAGCAATTTTATTATTCTTATTTAGTTCATTTTTTGGTTTTTCTCAAAATCAAAAAGTCTATAATTTTATAGAAAATAATGGGCAATGGAATGAAAATGTTAAATATAAAGCTGAGATTAATGGCGGGTATTTATATCTAGAACAAAATCAGTTAACCTATAATTTTTTTGATGAAAATGGTTTGCAAGAATATTTTCATGCTCATAACCAAAGAGAGCCAAAAACAGGTTTAAACAAATTAAAATGCCATAGTTATCAAGTCAAATTTATTGGAGGTAATACAAAAAACTTAAAGCCAGATAAAAAGCAAGTAACCTATTACAACTACTTTTTGGGAGTTGATAAAACAAAATGGGCTAGTAATGTGTTTAGTTATGAGCTTATTAATTATTCTAGTTTGTACAATGGTGTAGATTTAGTTTTTTATACCTCTCAAGAATTATTAAAATATGATTTTATAGTTCAACCAAACTCTAATCCAAGCCAAATTAAATTTGAATACAAAGGAGTTAACTCTATCAATTTATCAAAGGGGAGGCTACAAATTAAAACATCTGTAAATAAAATCATTGAAGAAAAGCCTTATGCTTATCAACTAATTAATGGTGAGCAAGTTGAAGTAACTTGTAATTATACATTAGTTAATGGAGTTGTTGGTTTTGAATTCCCCAATGGATACGATTCAAGTAAGGAATTAATTATTGACCCAACATTAATTTTTTCAACATTCTCTGGATCTACATCTAATAATTTTGGGTATACAGCCACTTTTGATAGGGATGGATTTTTATACTCAGGTTCCACAGCTTTTGGAGCAGGTTACCCTACAACAGTTGGTGCTTATGATATATCATTTAATGCAGGAATTGTAGATGTTGCAATATCTAAATATGATACGACAGGTACTTCTATGATTTACTCCACTTTTGTTGGTGGAACAAGTGATGAACTTCCTCATAGTATGATTACTAACTCCAATGACGAGCTATTTGTCTATGGAACTACAAGTTCTCTTGATTTCCCTTATACAACTGGTTGTTATGATTCAGTATTTAATGGAGGTACAGCTTTAAATCTAACCAATGGTTTGGGAGTAAATTTTATAAATGGATCTGATATTTTTGTTTTTAGATTGAGTAATGCAGGAAATAATTTAATGGCAAGTACACTAATTGGTGGAAGTGGAAATGATGGATTAAATTCTACAACAGCAAATAACCTTAGGTACAATTATGCAGATGAGGTAAGAGGTGAAATAGAGATAGATAAAAACAACAATATATATGTAGTTTCCTGTACTCGTTCCTTAGATTTTCCTGTTTCATCAGGTGCTTTCCAGCAAGTTCATGGAGGTTCTGATTTAGATGGATTAATATTTAAGATGGACAATAAATTGTCAACTTTAATTTGGTCGTCATATTTAGGTGGAAATGGAGATGATGCGGCCTACTCAGTTGCATTAGATAGAAATGATAATGCTTATGTTGCTGGAGGTACAAACTCTAATAACTTCATCAAATCACCTAAAGCAATAGATACTTCATTTACTGGAGTTCGAGCAGATGGATTTATTACTAAAATCAATATAACAGGATCTACAGTTTTAGCTTCTACCTATTACGGTACTGATGCGTATGATCAAATTTACTTTATCGAATTAGATAGAAGAGATAGTGTATATGTCTTTGGACAAACAGATAAAATGGATTCTTCTTTTATTAAGAATGCGGGTTACTTTACTTTCAATAGTGGACAGTTTGTTACCAAAATGTCTCCAAATTTAGATACCATAGAATGGTCAACTGTTTTTGGTTCGGGTGGAGGAGGACCTAATATTTCTCCAACAGCTTTTTTAGTAGATGTTTGTAACAAGATTTATTTATCTGGTTGGGGAGGAACAACTAATTTATTTGGAACAACAAATAATGCAATTGCTACAACTGGAATGGATGTTACTACTGGAGCATATCAATCTTCAACAGATGGGAGTGACTTTTATCTGATGGTATTAGAAAGTGATGCATCCAATATATTTTACGGATCTTTTTTTGGTGGAAACCAAAGTGCAGAGCATGTAGATGGAGGTACTAGTCGTTTTGATAGAAACGGTAGAATGTATCAATCTGTTTGTGCAGGTTGCGGAGGGAACTCAGATTTCCCAATATTTCCTTCTCCTGGAGCTCATTCAGATACAAACGGAAGTAGTTGTAATAATGCAGTCTTTAAATTTGATTTTAACTTACCAATTACCATAGCCGATTTCAATCACAATCCAGTTTCTTGTCTGGGTGATACTACTTTCTTTACTAACCGAAGTTTAAGAGGAACTTCTTTTCAATGGTTTTTTGGAGACGGAACAGGTTCAATTGCTTATAGCCCTTTTCATGTATACACAAATCCGGGTAATTTTACGGTAACACTTATAGTGTCCGATACATCAGCTTGTAATTTCTCTGATACCATTCGCAAACAAGTTACTATACTATCCGATTCTTCATGGATGTTGACTAACGATACCATATGCGATAGTAGTTTTAAGCAAATAGGCTTTCTACCTTCTAATAACCCAACTATAACTTACAACTGGTCACCCAGTATAGGATTAAGTGATTCAACTATTTCCAATCCAATTGCTTCTCCATTTAACACTACTACTTACCAATTATTAATTTCTAATGGTATATGTACTGATACAATATCATTAACTGTTGTAGTTACTAAATTACAGTTACTAGTTCCAAATGATACAACACTTTGTGTAACTGGTACACCAATTTCTATTACTGCAAATACTTTAGGAACTACTTCTGTTTATCAATGGTCGTTAAACCCTTTGTTTTCCGATACGATAAATACTAGTCTAAGCAATCCAATTCTTACAGTTTCACCTAGTGTTTCTACAACCTATTATATCAGAGTTGGGAGCAATGGCTGTTTTTTAGAAGACACAATACGAGTAAATGTATTTACCTCTCAGTTTACAATCACTGGGCCAGATGCAGTTTGTTTTGGTGATACGTTTCAACTTTCTGTCAGTTCTAATAGTACGGATTCGCTAAGCTATAATTGGAGCCCAAATCCTGAGATAATTACTGGGGATTTCACTCCTGCAATTACAACAAGTCCAAATGGAACAACCATCTATACAGTTACAATTACTAATCCTCAGGGATGTGTAATAGCCTTAACCAAAAGAGTTTATGTGTCACCTTTGCCAACTTTAGCACTTGGAGCTACAGCAGATAAAGATACTATCTTCGAAGGGCAATCCGTTCAGTTATATTCTCTTCCTAATGGATTTTCTTACTCTTGGTCTCCTTCAAGTACTTTAAATAATTCAACTTTTCAAAATCCTATAGCTACACCATCAAGAACTACAACTTATCGAGTTAGAGTAACCGATACAGGTTGTGTCCGAACAGCTACAATAACAATTTATCTGATAGATGTAGTTTGCGGACCTCCAGATTTATATATCCCTAATGCTTTTACCCCAAATGGAGATGGAGACAATGATGAATTGCTTGTAAGAGGAAACAACATCACAAAAATGACTTTAAGAGTTTATCACAGGTGGGGAGAAAAGGTTTTTGAAACTAGTAATCTAAATGAAGGTTGGGATGGCACTTATAAAGGAAAAGAATGCGATCCAGCTGTTTTTGTTTATTATTTAGATATTGAATGTAAAGGAGGGGAAACCTATCAAGAGAAAGGAAATGTGAGTTTGATTAGGTAACATTAATTAGAAGATAATTCTTGCTAGTTTTTAATTAGTATTGGTTTGTTGAAAAATCCAAGAATAAGAATTCTTATTACCTTTTATATAAATGTATATTTGTATTTGAAATAATAACGAATGAAAGCACAAGTAGGAATAATAATGGGGAGTAAGTCAGATTTGCCTATAATGCAAGCAGCAGCTGATGTATTAATAGAGCTGGGTCTGGATTATGATTTAACAATTATATCAGCACACAGGACACCTGAAAGAATGTTTGATTATGCTAAAACAGCTAAAGCAAATGGGCTAAAAGTTATCATTGCTGGAGCAGGAGGAGCAGCTCATTTACCAGGAATGGTAGCAAGTATCACTACATTACCTGTAATTGGGGTTCCAGTTAAATCAAGCAATTCAATTGATGGATGGGATTCTATTTTGTCAATTCTTCAAATGCCAGGAGGAGTTCCTGTAGCAACTGTTGCTTTGGATGGAGCAAAAAATGCGGGAATACTAGCAGCACAAATAATAGGAACAGCTAATGAAAAAGTGAGTAACAAGCTCCAAGAATACAAGGAGCTGATGAAAGCTAAAGTAATGGACTCAATCAAAGAACTGTAATGAGCTTCATTTCTAATTTAAAAGATAAGTTTCCAAATTTTCTTAAAAACAAATGGGCAATTTCCTTTTTGGTACTTTTTGTATGGGTATTATTTTTTGAAGACATTAATTTAATATCGTTAATTAGAACTAAAACTAAAATATCTCGCTTAG
Organism: Flavobacteriales bacterium; assembly: GCA_018609055.1. Classification (GTDB taxonomy): domain Bacteria; phylum Bacteroidota; class Bacteroidia; order Flavobacteriales_D; family CAJJDF01; genus CAJJDF01. The sequence goes on along the minus strand of JABAYJ010000006.1, from coordinate 130,995 downwards.
AGCAAGAGTGGGTATTCAAGGAAAATAGAATAAAAGAATCTGAAGAAAAAAAAATACTTATTCTAGATAATCCTGAAAAGTATGCAAGAGAAACCTTTTGGATGAAGATGGCAGACGAGGAATTGTTCATTATTCCAGAAAAATAACAACATATCAAATATTTTTTTCGCCCTACAACTACCATAGCTTCTATTAAGCTCATCTTTGAGTGTGTTTTTCTTCACTTTTTTTCAAAACATTCTTCAAAACAGTTGGAATAATAAAAAAAAACTGTAAATTTGCACCCCGATAAATAGTAAAATAGTACTTAATAAACAGTCAGATGCCAACTATACAACAATTAATAAGAAAAGGAAGGACTTCTAATACAAAGGTTAGCAAGTCGATAGCACTTAACTCTTGTCCTCAGAAAAGAGGAGTGTGTGTAAGAGTATACACAGCTACTCCAAAGAAGCCAAATTCTGCAATGAGAAAAGTTGCCAGAGTTAGATTAACTAACGGAAAAGAAGTGAATGCTTACATTGGTGGAGAAGGACACAACTTGCAAGAACACAGTATTGTGTTAGTAAGAGGGGGAAGAGTAAAAGATCTTCCAGGTGTTAGATATCATATAGTAAGAGGTTCATTGGATACTGCCGGAGTAGATGGTAGAACTCAAAGAAGATCTAAATACGGAACAAAAAGACCTAAAAACTAAAACATTACATACTCTACCTATTAAATTAGGAGTATTATAACAATCAGTTATGAGAAGAAGAACCGCCAAAAAGCACAGAATTTTACCAGATCCAAAATTCAATGATGTGCAAGTAACCAAGTTTGTAAACAACTTGATGATGCATGGAAAAAAAGAACTAGCGTTCGATATTTTTTACACTGCATTAGAGATCGTAGAATCTAAAATTGAAGACGAAGCTCCATTGGAGGTTTTCAAAAAAGGATTAAAGAACATTACTCCAGACGTAGAAGTACGAAGTAGAAGAGTAGGTGGGGCAACTTACCAAATTCCACAACCAATTAGAGACGGAAGAAAAGAATCCTTAGGGATGAAGTGGTTAATCTCATTCGCAAGAAAGAGAAACGACAACACTATGGGTCAAAAATTGGCGTCTGAAATAATGGCTGCTTTCAAAGAAGAAGGTGGAGCGATTAAGAAGAAAGAAGATACAATCAGAATGGCTGAAGCGAATAAGGCATTTTCACATTTTAGATTTTAAGAGATGGCAAAGAGAGATTTAACCAAAACAAGAAACATTGGAATAGCAGCTCACATTGATGCAGGTAAAACTACAACAACAGAGCGTATTCTTTTTTATACTGGAATAAACCACAAGATTGGAGAAGTACATGATGGTGCCTCTACAATGGATTGGATGGAGCAAGAAGCAGAAAGAGGTATTACAATTACTTCTGCGGCTACAACTTGTGAATGGAAATTCCCAACTAACAAGGGAGTTGCATTACCAGAATCAATTGATTACAAGATTAATATTATTGATACTCCAGGTCACGTAGATTTTACGGTAGAGGTGGAAAGATCATTAAGAATTTTAGATGGTGTTGTTGCTTTATTTAGTGCAGTAGATGGTGTAGAACCACAATCTGAAACTGTATGGAGACAAGCTGACAAATATAGAGTACCAAGACTAGGTTTCGTTAACAAGATGGACAGACAAGGAGCTAACTTCTTAAAAGTTTGTGATCAAGTTAGAGAAATGTTAGGAGGTAACCCTGTTCCATTACAAATACCAATTGGAGATGAGGATGACTTCGAAGGAGTTGTTGATTTAATTTCAATGAAAGGTATAGTTTGGGATGAAGAAGGATACGGAATGACTTACAAAGAAGTAGAAATTCCTGCTGATTTAACAGAAGTTGTTGCTGAATACAGAGCAAAGTTAATTGAATCTGTAGCAGAGTATGATGACACTTTAATGGAGAAATTCTTTGAAGATGAAAACTCAATAACAGAAGAAGAAGTGATTGAGGCTTTGAGAAAAGCTACAGTTGATATGTCTATTATACCAATGATGTGTGGATCTGCCTTTAAAAACAAAGGAGTTCAAGCAATGTTGGATGCAGTAATTAGATTTTTACCTTCACCAATGGATGTAGAAGGTATTGTAGGAGTTAATCCTGATACCGAAGAAGAAGAGATAAGAAAGCCTAATACAGACGAACCTTTTTCTGCTTTAGCATTTAAAATTGCAACAGATCCTTTTGTAGGAAGATTATGTTTCTTTAGAGTATATTCTGGAGTATTGGATGCTGGTTCTTATGTATTGAATACTAGAACTGACAAAAAAGAAAGAATATCAAGAATATTCCAAATGCACTCAAATAAGCAAAATGCTATTGATAGTATTGAAACTGGAGATATTGGAGCAGCAGTAGGATTTAAAGATATTAGAACTGGAGATACATTGTGTGATTTAAAGCACCCAATCGTACTTGAATCTATGACTTTCCCAGCACCAGTAATTGGAGTAGCAATTGAGCCAAAAACTCAAGCTGATGTTGATAAATTAGGAGTAGGACTTGGTAAATTAGCTGAGGAAGATCCAACATTTGTTATTAAAACTGATGAAGATACTGGTCAAACAGTAATTTCAGGAATGGGAGAACTTCACTTAGAGATTCTTATTGATAGATTGAAAAGAGAATTTAAGGTTGAAGTAAACCAAGGAGCTCCACAAGTATCATACAAAGAGAATATTACTTCAGCAGTTAATCACAGAGAGCTTTATAAAAAGCAATCGGGTGGTAGAGGAAAATTTGCTGATATCGTTATAACATTAGAGCCAGGTGATCCTGAAAAAGAAGGATTAGAATTTGTTAATATTATCAAGGGTGGAAATATTCCTAAGGAATTTGTACCATCTGTAGAAAAAGGTTTTAAAGAAGCAATGAAAAATGGTATCCTTGCAGGATTCCCAATTGATTCGTTAAAAGTAACATTGAAAGATGGATCATTTCACGCAGTGGATTCAGATCAATTATCTTTTGAAATTGCAGCCAAAATGGCATTTAAAACTGCTTGTAAGCAAGCAGGACCTGTTTTACTTGAACCTATAATGAAATTAGAAGTGGTAACTCCAGAAGTTAACATGGGAGATATCGTAGGAGATTTGAACAGAAGAAGAGGTCAAGTAGATGGAATGGATGACAGAGCAGGAGCAAAGATTGTAAAAGCTAAAGTTCCTTTGTCAGAAATGTTTGGATACGTCACACAATTAAGAACAATGTCTTCAGGAAGAGCAACTTCAACTATGGAGTTTTCACACTTCCAAGAGGCACCAAGAAATATTACGACTGAAGTGCTTGCAAAAGCCAAAGGAGAGGTACAAGCTTAATAAAACTTTATTATGAGTCAGAAAATTAGAATAAAATTAAAATCATACGATCACAACTTGGTTGATAAATCAGCTGAGAAAATCGTTAAAACTGTAAAAGTTACAGGTGCAGTAGTAAGTGGACCAATTCCACTACCAACTCACAAAAGAATTTACACAGTATTGAAATCTCCACACGTTAACAAAAAAGCGAGAGAACAATTCGAATTAAGTTCGTACAAAAGATTAATAGACATATACAGCAATTCAAATGCAGCTAAAACAATTGATGCATTAATGAAGTTAGAATTGCCAAGTGGAGTAAATGTTGAAATAAAAGTTTAAGTAGAGAATTATGGCAACTGGATTAATAGGAAGAAAAAAAGGAATGACTAGTATCTTTGACGAGAACGGTAAGAATATACCGTGTACAGTCATAGAATTAGGTCCTTGTGTAGTAACTCAGATTAAAACTGAAGAGACTGACGGATATACTGCTGTACAAGTAGGATATGACGAAAAGAAGGAAAAAAACACACCTGCAGCAATGCAAGGTCATTTCAAAAAAGCTAAAACTACTCCAAAGAGAAAGTTAGTTGAATTTGAAAAGTTTTCAGGAGATGTTACAATAGGTGATACAATTTCTGCAGCAGATGTTTTTGCTGAAGGTGAATTTGTTGATGTTGTTGGAACTTCAAAAGGAAAAGGATTCCAAGGAGTTGTAAAGAGACATAATTTCGCAGGAGTAGGACAAGCAACTCACGGTCAACATAACAGACTGAGAGCACCAGGATCAATTGGAGCAGCTTCTTACCCAGCAAGAGTATTTAAGGGAATGAGAATGGCAGGACAAATGGGTAATGTTAGAGTGAAAACTCAAAACTTACAAATTGTGAAAGTTCTAGCAGATAAAAATTTAGTATTAATTAAAGGAGCCGTTCCTGGATTTAATGGAAACTTTGTAATAGTAGAAAAGTAATGAGTATAGAAATTCAAAATATAGAGGGAAAATCTTCAGGAAAGAAGGTTACTCTTAATAACGATATTTTTGCTGTTGAACCAAACGATCACGCTATCTATTTGGACGTTAAATGGTACTTGGCTAGAAGAAGACAAGGAACAAGTAAAGCAAAGGAAAGAGCAGAAGTAACTGGTTCCACTAGAAAGATTAAAAAACAAAAAGGTACTGGTACTGCAAGAGCAGGAAGTATTAAGTCACCACTTTTCAAAGGTGGAGGTACTGTTTTTGGTCCAGCACCAAGAGACTACGATTTCAAAATGAATAGGAAGTTGAAAAAGGTTGCTAGAAGATCTGCATTAACTTACAAAGCACAAAAAGAAGATATTATTGTTCTTGAAGATTTCGTAATGAAAGACGCTAAAACAAAGGACTTCAAAATAATCCTAGAAAAATTAGGAATTGATTCTGAAAAATCACTATTTTTGTTGCCCGAAAAAAGCGACAATCTTTACTTAGCATCAAGGAATATTCCTAACGCTATGGTTGTTACAGCTGATTCGATAAATAGCTATGAAGTAATGAACGCCAACAAGTTAGTTGTTGTTGAAAGCGCATTAAAGACGATTGATACTTATTTAGCATAATAATAACAAGATGACTGAGATACTTAAAAGACCTATTATTTCCGAAAAATCTGAATTTTTCATTGAAAATAATAACACGTATACATTCGAGGTAGATAAGAGAGCTACGAAAGTAGATATCAAAAATGCTGTTGAAACTATGTATGATGTTAAAGTTAGAAAGGTGAATACAATGAACCTTGGAGGTGGAAAGAAGGAGATGAAACAAACGAATAAAGGATTAATTTTTCAAAGAACTAAAGCGATTAAGAAAGCTATGATTACTCTAGTAGATGGAGATGAAATAGATTTTTATAGCAATATTTAATATACAATGGGAGTAAGAAAATTAAAACCAACAACACCAGGTCAAAGGCATAAAATTGCTGATGATTTTGCGGATATAACTTCACCAAATAATCCTGAGAAGAGTCTTTTAAGACCTATCAAGAAGTCTGGAGGAAGAAATAACCAGGGTAAAATGACAATGAGATACCGTGGAGGTGGTCATAAGAGAAGATACCGTGTAATTGATTTCCAAAGAAATAATTTTGGAATTGAAGGTGAAGTAATGACTGTAGAGTATGATCCAAACAGATCTGCAAGAATAGCATTAGTTCAATATACTGACGGAGAGAAAAGATACATTATTTGTCCTAACGGATTAAAAGTTGGTGATAAAATCAATTCAGGAGAAGGTGTTGAGCCAAATGTTGGTAATGCAATGTTCTTAAGTGAAGTTCCTTTGGGAACAACAATTCACAATATTGAATTACAGCCAGGAAGAGGAGGTGTATTAGCAAGAGGTGCTGGAACTTACGCTCAATTGAACGCAAGAGATGGTAAGTATGCTATTATAAAATTACCTTCAGGTGAAACAAGAATGATTTTACTTACTTGTTTAGCTACAATCGGTTCTGTATCTAATCCAACACATAATTTGGTAAGATCAGGTAAGGCTGGAAGAAGCAGATGGTTAGGAAGAAGACCTAGAGTAAGAGGAGTAGTAATGAATCCAGTTGATCACCCAATGGGAGGTGGAGAAGGAAAATCTTCTGGAGGACATCCAAGATCAAGAAACGGAATACCTGCTAAAGGTTACAAGACGAGAAGTAAGACTAAAAAGTCTAACAGATTAATAATTGAAAGAAGGAAGAAATAAATAAAAGATGAGTAGATCCTTAAAAAAACCGCCATTTGTATACTATAAGTTATACAAGAAGTTAGATAAAGTAAGTGAGTCTGGTAAAAAGACTGTAATCAAGACTTGGTCTAGAGCTTCAACTATTACCCCTGATTTTGTTGGACATACATTTGCTGTTCACAATGGTAATAAATTTATACCTGTATATGTTACTGAAAACATGGTAGGGCATAAGCTAGGAGAATTTTCTCCAACAAGAAACTTCAGAGGACACGGAGGTAAGAAAGGAAAAAAATAATTAAGAAAATTATTCTAAAACAATGGGAGCTAGAAAAAGATTAATGGCCGAAAGGATAAAGGAAGATAAAAAGAGCTTAGCTTTTGCTAAACTTAATAAATGTCCAATTCCTGCAAGAAAAATGAGACTTGTTGCTGACCTTATTAGAGGGGAAGAAGTAGCAAAATCTCTTATTATATTAAAACATAATCCTAAGGATGCTTCGGGTTATTTGGAAACACTTTTATTATCTGCAGTTGCCAATTGGCAAACTAAGAATGATGGAAAAGAACCTGATAATTTGTTTGTTAAGGCTATAACTGTAGGTCCTGGACCAACACTTAAAAGAATTAAGCCAGCTCCTCAAGGTAGGGCTCACAGAATTAGAAAAAGATCAAATCACGTAACTATTTTAGTAGACACTTTATAAGAATATGGGACAAAAGACAAATCCAATAGGAAACAGATTAGGTTACATCAAAGGTTGGGATTCCAACTGGTATGGTGGAGATGATTACAAGGACAAAATTGTTCAAGATAATAAAATCAGAACCTATATCAATGCTAGATTAAGAAAAGCAAGTGTAGCTAAAGTAGTAATTGAAAGAACTTTAAAGTTTGTTACAGTTACAATTCATACTGCAAGACCAGGTGTAATAATTGGTAAAGGTGGTGCAGAAGTTGATAAATTGAAAGAAGAATTAAAGAAATTGACTGGAAATGAAATCCAAATCAATATCTTTGAGGTTAAAAGACCAGAATTAGATGCTGTTTTAGTAGGAGAAGGTATTGCTCGCCAGATTGAAGCAAGAATTTCTTATAGAAGAGCAATTAAAATGTCTATTGCTTCTACAATGAGAATGGGAGCTGAAGGGATTAAAGTAAAGATTAGTGGAAGGTTGAACGGAGCTGAGATGGCTAGAAGTGAAATGTATAAGGAAGGAAGAACTCCATTACACACATTTAGAGCCGATATCGATTATGCTTTATCTGAAGCACATACTCAATATGGAAGGATTGGTGTTAAAGTATGGATCTGTAAAGGAGAAGTATTTGGAAAAAGAGATTTATCACCAAACCTTGATAAAGGAGGTAAGTCACCAAGAGATAATAAAGGCGGTAATAGAAAGCCAAGAAGAAGATAATAATAAATTAGAAAAACTCTGTAATAATGTTACAACCGAAAAGAGTAAAGTTCAGAAATACACAAAAAGGTAAACTTAAAGGTTTAGCTTATAGAGGAAATCACGTAGCCTTTGGTTCTTATGGTCTAAAGACTTTAGAAGAAGGATGGATTACTTCAAGACAAATAGAAGCTGCCCGTATTGCTGTTACTAGATATATGAAGAGAGAAGGTAAAGTATGGATTAGAATTTTTCCAGACAAGCCTGTTACATCTAAACCTGCTGAAGTAAGACAGGGTAAGGGTAAGGGGTCATTAAGTCACTATGTAGCTGCAATCAAACCAGGAAGAGTTATGTTTGAAGCTGATGGAGTACCCATTGAAGTAGCTAAAGAAGCTATGAGACTTGCAGCACAGAAATTACCTGTAAAGACGAAGTTTGTTTTAAGAAGAGATTTCGCAGAATAATTAAAGAATTAGAAGATGAACAATAAAGAAATAATCGGATTATCTGATAAAGAATTAGTTCAGGAGTTTAAAGACACTAAAATGCTTTTAAACAAAATGAAACTAAACCACAAAGTATCTGCCATTGAAAATCCAATGTTAATAAGAGATACAAGAAGAAATGTGGCAAGAATGAAAACTGAGTTAGTCGCAAGGAAAAGCGCAGCTAAATAATAGTTGAAATGGAAAGAAATTTAAGAAAAGAAAGAGTTGGAATCGTGACTAGTCAAAAAATGGACAAGTCAATCACTGTTCTTGTTGAAAGAAGAGAGAAACATGCGATGTACGGTAAGTTCCTCAAAAAGTCAAATAAATTCTTAGCACATGATGAGAATAACGACTGTAAAGAAGGAGATGTGGTAAGAATAGCTGAAACTAGACCTTTAAGTAAAAGAAAGCGATGGAGATTAGCTGAAATAATCGAAAGAGCAAAATAATATTAAAAAATGGTACAACAAGAATCAAGATTAAAGGTAGCAGATAATAGCGGTGCGAAAGAAGTACTTGTTATTAGAGTGCTTGGAGGTTCAGGTAAGAGATATGCCTCTATCGGAGATAAGATTGTAGTAGCTGTAAAGTCTGCAACTCCTAACGGTAACGTAAAAAAAGGATCTGTAGCAAAAGCTGTAGTTGTTAGAACTAAAAAAGAAATCAGAAGACCTGATGGATCATATATCAGATTTGAAGATAATGCAGCAGTTATTTTAAATGAAGCTGGTGAGATGAGAGGTACAAGAATCTTTGGCCCTGTAGCGAGAGAATTAAGAGATAAGCAATTTATGAAGATTGTTTCATTAGCACCTGAGGTGCTATAATTGATAAGGAATATGACAAACAAGAAATTACATATTAAGGTAGGAGACAAAGTTTTTGTTTCAACAGGTGTTTCAAAAGGTAAGAAAGCAGAGGTTATCTCTATTAACAGAAAATCTTTGAGAGCTGTAATTAGAGGTATTGATGGAGATACTTTAAAGCCAATTAAGAAGCATGTTAAGCCAAACTCTGATAAAGATTTTCCAGAAGGAGGTATAATTGAAAAAGATCCTACTATTCACATTTCTAATCTTATGGTTTTAGATCCAACTTCTGGAGAACCAACTAAAACTGGAAGAAATAGAAAAGAGGTGGAGATCAAAGGAAAGAAAAAGACAGTATCTGTAAGATATTCGAAAAAATCACAAGAAGAAATTAGTTAACGATGGAATATACACCAAGACTAAAAAAGGATTACGAAGATAGAGTAACCAAATCTATGATTGAAAAATTCAATTATAAGAACATTATGCAAGTACCAAAACTTACAAAAGTTTGTTTGAGTCAAGGTATTGGTAATGCAGTATCTGACAAAAAATTGGTTGATGCAGCTGTTGAGGAAATGACTACTATAACAGGTCAAAAAGCAATGGCTACTTTTTCAAAGAAAGATATATCTAACTTTAAGTTAAGAAAAGGAATGCCGATAGGAGCTAAAGTAACTCTTAGAGGAGAGAAAATGTGGGAATTTGTTGATAGATTTGTTGCAATTTCATTACCAAGAACAAGAGATTTTAGAGGTGTTGAACCTAAAGGTTTTGATGGAAGAGGTAATTATACTTTAGGTATTAAAGAACAAATTATATTTCCAGAGATAGATATTGATAAGATTAAGAATATTACTGGTATGGACATCACTTTTGTGACTACTGCTAATACAAACGAAGAAGCACAAGAATTGTTAATTCAATTAGGATTTCCTTTCAAAAAATAAAAGACAATGGCAAAAGAATCAATGAAAGCTAGAGAGCGTAAAAGAGAAGCAATGGTTGCTAAATATGCTCAAAAAAGAAAAGAATTAATTGAAGCAGGTGATTATGATGGTTTACAAAAACTACCAAGAAACGCTAACCCTGTAAGATTGCATAATAGATGTCAATTGACCGGAAGACCAAGAGGTTATATGAGACAATTTGGTATTTCTCGTGTAACTTTTAGAGAAATGGCTTTAGAGGGGAAAATACCAGGTGTGAAAAAAGCAAGTTGGTAATTAATTAAGAATACTTAAGAAAACAAAAATGGTAACAGATCCAATAGCAGATTATTTAACAAGAGTTAGAAATGGTATTATGGCTAAACATAGAGTCGTAGAAATACCTGCATCTAATATGAAAGTTTCTATTTCTAAGATTTTATTAGAAAAAGGATATATCTTAAACTATAAAGTAGTTGAAGATAGTAAGCAAGGAATTATTAAAGTAGCTTTAAAATACGATCCAAGAACTAATTTAAATTCTATCTCAAAATTGATAAGAATTAGTAAGCCAGGACTAAGAAAGTACACAGGTGCAGATGAAATGCCTAGAGTATTAAATGGTTTAGGAATTGCTATACTTTCAACTTCAAAAGGTGTTATCACTAATAAAGAAGCAGCTGAGTTGAACGTAGGAGGTGAAGTTTTGTGTCACGTATATTAATCGTAACGAATTATGTCAAGAATAGGAAACGCAATAGTAACAATACCGGAAGGTGTTACAATATCAGTAGATAACGATAATGTTGTTACTGTTATAGGAAAGCTAGGGGAATTAACTCAAGCTGTAGATAGTAGTATTACTATAAAAAATGAAGGAAGTGAAATTTCTTTCGATAGAAGTTCTAATAATGGGTCTGTTAGATCTATGCATGGTTTATACCGTTCATTGATTTTTAACATGGTTGAAGGTGTATCTGTTGGATACAAAAAACAACTTGAATTAGTAGGAGTAGGATTTAGAGCATCTACTAGTGGTCAATTATTAGAGTTAGCTTTAGGTTTTTCTCACCCAATAATCATGGAGATTCCTAAAGAAATTAAAATTGTTGCTGAAACTGTAAAAGGTAAGCCACCAGTTATTACTTTAGAATCTTTTGATAAACAATTGATAGGTCAGGTTGCTGCTAAAATTAGAGCATTCAGAAAACCTGAACCATACAAAGGAAAAGGAGTAAGATACGTAGGAGAACAAATAAGAAGAAAGGCTGGAAAAACTGCAGCTAAATAACAATAGTTAAAAGTATACAAGAGATGCCATTAACAAAAGATCAAAGAAGAATAAAAATTAAGAAGAGAATCAGAAAAAAGTTTTCTGGTACTCCAACTAAACCAAGACTATCTGTATTCAGAAGTAACAAAGAAATTTACGCTCAATTAATTGATGACGAAAATAATGTTACACTTGCTGCCGCAACATCATATATAAAAGGATTTGTGAAAGGAACAAAAACTGAAAAGGCGAAAGAAGTTGGTGCTCAGATTGCAAAAAAAGCTAAAGAAGCAGGAATTGAAACTGTAGTATTTGACCGTAATGGTTACATTTACCATGGAAGAGTTCAGGCATTGGCAGAAGGAGCAAGAGAAAACGGATTAAAATTTTAAAAAAGATTATATGTCTAAGTTATTAAGATCGGGAGATTTAGAATTAAAAGATAAGGTTGTTGCTATCAATAGAGTAACAAAAGTAACTAAAGGTGGTCGTCACTTCAGTTTTTCAGCAATTGTTGTTGTTGGAGATGAAAACGGTATCGTTGGTCACGGATTAGGAAAAGCTAATGAAGTAACAGAAGCCATTACTAAAGCTATTGATAATGCAAAAAAGAACCTTATTAAAGTTCCATTGATTAATGGAACAATTCCTCACTCTCAATTTGAGAAATTTGGAGGAGCTAGAGTATTACTTAAGCCAGCATCTGGTGGTACAGGAGTAATTGCAGGAGGTGCAATGAGAGCAGTATTAGAGAGTGTAGGTGTACATGATGTACTAGCAAAATCTCAAGGTTCTTCTAACCCACACAACTTGGTGAAAGCAACTATCAATGCATTAGCAGGAATGAGAAGTGCTAAAGAAATTGCTAAGCAGAGAGGTGTTAGTTTGGACGTAGTATTTAACGGATAAAAAAAGTCTAAAGATGGCAACTATTAAAATAAAACAAGTTAGAAGTACAATTAAAAAACCTTTGAGACAAAAAAGGACTATCAAAGCTTTGGGATTTAAGAAATTAAACCAAGTTATTGAGAAAGAAGCTACTCCTCAAATTCTTGGGATGATACGTAAAGTAAATCACTTGGTAGAAGTAGTAGATTAATTACTAGAATTTTAAAAGAAAATGGAATTACATAATTTAACACCAGCAGAAGGTTCTAATAAGAACAAAAAAGTAAGAATCGGTAGAGGTCAAGGATCTGGAAAAGGTGGAACTGCTGCAAGAGGACATAAAGGAGCGAAATCAAGATCTGGTTATTCTAGAAAAAGTGGATTTGAAGGTGGTCAAATGCCATTACAAAGACGTATCCCTAAGTTTGGATTTAAGAATATTAACAGAATTGAGCATTTAGGAATTAATTTAGATGTACTTCAAACAATTGCTGATAATGATAAATCAGTTACTACAATTGATTTAGCTTATTTAGTTGAAAATGGATACGCTCATAAGAATGATAGAGTTAAAATTTTAGGAAGAGGAGAATTGAACGCTAAATTGGACATTACAGTTCATAAATTCACAAAGACAGCAAAAGAAGGAATTGAGGCTAAAGGAGGAACTGCTGTAGAATTATCATACTAGATAACAAAACTTTTTTTTAAAAGATTACATGAAAGCATTAATAGAGAAAATAAAACAAATTTGGAGTATTGAGGAACTTAGGAATAGAATTATTCTTACTCTTTCTCTTGTACTTATTTACCGTATTGGTTCTTTTATAGTTTTACCTGGTGTTGATCAAAGTAAGATTGCGCCAAGTGATGGTATATTAGGTTTTATTAATATGTTTAGTGGAGGAGCTTTTTCAAGAGCATCTTTGATGGCACTTGGTATTATGCCTTACATTTCAGCTTCTATTATTATGCAATTAGCAGGTATTGCGGTACCAGCAATTCAAAAAATGCAATCTGAAGGAGAAAGTGGAAGAAAAAAAATTAATCAGTTTACTAGAATATTAACTATTGCTATTTGTGCATTACAAGCACCAGGTTACTTAACACAGTTTGTACCTAGAGAAGCAATTATGGGTGGAGGTACTGAAGCTATACCTGCTTTATGGTGGATCACTTCAGTTATCTTACTTATTGCTGGTTGTGTATTTGCAATGTGGTTAGGAGAAAAAATTACTGATAAAGGAATTGGAAATGGTATTTCTATCCTTATAATGATTGGAATTATTGCTGGTCTTCCTGGAGCATTTGCTACGGAAGTACTTGGTAAACTTGGAAATGGTGGTTTCGTCATCTTATTACTAGAGATTGTTTTCTTAGTAGTTGTGACTATATTTTCAATATTGCTTGTACAAGGAACTAGAAGAATACCTATTCAATCTACTAAAAGAGTAGTAGGAGCAAGAGGAAATAGTAATATGGTAGAAGGAGGTTCAAGGTCTTACATACCTTTGAAAGTTAATGCAGCTGGTGTAATGCCAATAATATTTGCTCAAGCACTTATGTTTATACCTGCATTAGTTTCTCCAAATTCTGCAGAATTTACAAATATCAATGGATTTTGGTATAATTTCTTATTCGCTTTAATGATTATTGTCTTCACATATTTCTATACAGCCATAACAGTTAACCCAAAGAAAATTGCTGAAGATTTAAATAGAAGTGGAAGTTTTATTCCAGGTGTTAAACCAGGAGAAAAAACAGCAAACTTTATTGATACATTATTATCTAGAATAACATTACCTGGTTCTATTTTATTAGCATTAATTGCTATACTGCCAGTTTTTGCCTACCAAGCTGGAATCAAACAAGAGTTTGCTTTATTTTATGGTGGTACTTCACTACTAATTTTAGTAGGGGTTATGTTAGATACATTACAACAAATTGAAAGTCATTTATTAAGTCGTCATTATGACGGATTGATGAAGACAGGTAAAGTAAAAGGTAGATCATCTGGAGGAACTGCATTTCAAAGTGCAGGGAATAATACCAGTTCTATATAAAAATTGGATAACTAGAAATGGGAATTCATTATAAGACGAAAGAGGAGATAGAATTAATAAGACATAGTTCTTTACTTGTTGGTAAAACTTTAGCAGAAGTTGCTAAACTAATTAAGCCAGGTGTTAACTCACTTGAGTTGGATAAAATAGCCGAAGAATTCATTAGAGATAATGGTGGTGTTCCAACTTTTTTAGGTTACAATGGTTTTCCAGGATCTTTATGTGTATCAGTTAATGATTGCGTAGTTCATGGAATACCAAATGCCAAGCCACTCGAAAATGGAGATGTAATATCTGTAGATTGTGGAGTTTTTAAAAATGGTTTTAATGGTGATTCAGCTTACACTTTTCAAGTAGGTGAAGTTGATAGACAAGTTCAACAGTTACTAAGAGTAACTCAAGAATGTCTTCAAAAAGCAGTTGAAGCTTGCAGAGAGGGAAATAGGATTGGTGATATTGGAAATGCCGTTCAAACTCATGCAGAAAGCCATGGATACGGAGTAGTAAGAGAGTTAGTTGGACATGGACTTGGAGCAGAGCTTCATGAAAAACCTGAAGTTCCTAATTATGGAAAGGCAGGAAGAGGATTAAAACTAAGAGAAGGATTAGTATTGGCAATTGAGCCAATGATTAATTTAGGGACTAAAGACATAGATCAATTAAACGATGGATGGTCAATAGTTACTTTAGATGGAAAACCTTCAGCTCATTTTGAGCATGATGTAGCTATAGTTGATGGGAAACCAGAAGTTTTATCTACATTTGAATATATTGAAGAAGCATTAAAGAATAAATAATAAATGGTAAAACAAGCGTCAATAGAACAAGACGGATTGATAATTGAAGCGTTATCAAATGCAAAATTCAAGGTAGAACTTGAGAACGGGCATGTAATAACAGCTCATATTTCAGGAAAGATGAGGATGCACTACATCAAAATCTTACCTGGTGACAAAGTGAAAGTAGTAATGTCTCCTTATGATTTAACCCAAGGGAGAATAACATTAAGATATAAATAAAAGTTAATATCAAAAGATGAAAACAAGAGCATCAGTAAAAAAAAGATCTGCAGATTGTAAAATCGTAAGAAGAAAGGGCAGATTGTACGTGATTAACAAGAAGAATCCAAAATTTAAACAAAGACAAGGATAAATATAAGATTATGGCAAGAATTTCAGGAATAGACTTACCAAAGAATAAAAGAGGGGTTATTGGATTAACTTACATATTCGGTATAGGTAGAGGAAGAGCTAAAGAAATATTAAGCTCAGCTGGTATTGACGAGAACATCAAAGTGCAAGATTGGGATGATGATCAACTAAGTAAAATTAGAACTGCTATCACCGAAACTTTTAAGGTTGAAGGTGCTCTTAGATCAGAGGTACAATTGAATATTAAAAGGTTAATGGATATTGGTTGTTACAGAGGAATACGTCACAGAAGTGGACTTCCTTTGAGAGGACAAAGAACCAAGAATAATTCAAGAACTAGAAAAGGAAGAAAGAAAACTGTTGCAAACAAAAAGAAAGCAACTAAATAATAAGAATTAGTTTATTATGGCAAAGGTAAATAAAGTAAAGAAAAAGAAGGTTGTTGTTGAAGCAATGGGACAAGCCCATATTCAAGCATCTTTCAATAATATCATTATCTCTTTAACTAACAATAGTGGTCAAGTTATATCTTGGTCATCTGCTGGTAAAATGGGATTTAGAGGTTCTAAAAAGAATACTCCTTATGCAGCTCAAATGGCAGCAGAAGATTGTTCCAAAGAAGCATTTGAATTTGGACTTAGAAAAGTTAAAGTTTATGTGAAAGGACCTGGTCAAGGAAGAGAGTCTGCAATAAGATCTATTCATAATGCAGGAATTATTGTTACAGAAATTATTGATGTAACACCTATACCGCATAACGGATGTCGTCCACCAAAAAGAAGAAGAGTTTAATTTAACAATATAGTATCTCAATAGATATACATTAATAAAGAGTTATGGCAAGATATACAGGCCCAAAATCAAGAATTGCAAGAAGGTTTAAAGAACCAATCTTTGGCCCAGATAAGAATTTGGAAAAAAGACAGTATGGTCCAGGACAACATGGTCCTAATAAAAGAAGACCGAAGCAATCTGAATATGGAATTCAATTAATGGAAAAGCAAAAAGCTAAATATACTTATGGTATTTTAGAAAAGCAATTCCGTAACATGTACAAAAAAGCTAAAGCTAGTAATGGAATTACTGGTGAAGTTTTATTACAATTGTGCGAAAGAAGATTGGATAATGTAGTATACAGATTAGGTGTTTCTCCAACAAGAAGTGGAGCAAGACAATTTGTATCTCACAGACATATTACAGTTAACGGAGAAGTATTAAATATTCCTTCTTACCAAGTAAAAGAAGGTGATGTTGTTGGAGTAAGAGAGAAATCTAAATCTATTCCAGGAATTACTTCATCTCTTTCAACTAATAATAAGTCTTTTGATTGGATGGAATGGAATCCAGCTGAGATGAGCGGTAAGTTTATCAAAGTTCCGGAAAGAGTTCAAATTCCTGAGAATATCAAGGAGCAGTTAATAGTAGAATTATATTCTAAATAATAATTAGTAAAAAACATTTTTTTAAAATGGCAATATTAGATTTTCAAAAACCAGATAAAGTAATCATGCTTGATTCTGATGAGTTCGTAGGTAAATTCGAATTCAGACCACTAGAACCAGGTTACGGAATTACTGTTGGTAATGCATTAAGAAGAATACTATTATCTTCATTAGAAGGTTTCTCTATCACATCTCTTCATATTGAAGGTGTTGATCATGAGTTCTCATCTATAAAAGGTGTGGTACAAGATGTAACTGAAATCATTTTGAATTTGAAGCAAGTTCGTTTCAAAAGACAAATAGAAGATACAGAAAATGAAGTAGTAAAGTTTAAAATTAGTAACCAAACTAAATTTACTGCTGCTGATATCGGTAAAGCAACTTCTGCATTCCAAGTAATCAATACTGATATGGTTATTTGTGAAATGGATAAAGGTGTTACTTTAGAAGTTGAATTAAATATTGGAAAAGGTAGAGGATATAGACCATCAGAAGAAAACAAAGCAGAAAATGCTAAGTTAGGAACTGTTGCTATTGATTCTATATTTACACCAATCAAAAATGTAAAATACACAGTAGAAGATTACCGTGTTGAGCAAAGAACTGATTACGAGCAATTAAATTTTGAAATCACTACAGATGGTTCTATCGATCCTAAATCAGCATTGAAAGAAGCTGCTAAGATTTTGATACACCACTTTATGTTATTCTCTGATGAGAGAATTACTTTGGATATTGATGAGAAAAAGAGTGAAGAAGAATTTGATGAAACTTCATTACACATGAGGCAATTGTTGAAAAACAAATTGGTTGATATGGAATTGTCAGTAAGAGCATTAAATTGTCTTAAATCTGCAGATGTAGAAACATTAGGAGAGTTAGTGTCTTATCACAAAAGTGATTTATTGAAATTCAGAAACTTCGGAAAGAAATCTCTTACTGAATTAGAAGAATTGATCGAATCAAAAGGATTGGCATTCGGAATGGATGTATCTAAATACAATCTAGATAGCTAAAAGAAATATATCACGAGAGATAATAGGAAGAAATGAAACACGGAAAGAAATTTAAAAGTTTAAGTAGAACTAAATCACACAGAAAAGCATTAATGGGTAACCTTGCTTCTGAATTGATTAAGCATAAGAGAATATCTACTACTTTAACGAAAGGAAAAGAGCTAAGAAAATACGTAGAGCCAATATTGACTAAATGTAAAACTGATACTACTCATAACAGAAGATTAGCTTTTAAAGCTCTTCTAAGTAATGAGCAAGCTAAAGGTTTAGTTGCAGAAATGTTTAGAGACATAGCTCCTAAAATTGCTGATCGTCCAGGAGGATATACTAGAATTATTAAATTAGCACCAAGACAAGGTGATAATGCACCAATGTGTTTTATCGAATTGGTTGACTATAATGAAGTATATACTGCAGGAGTAACTGCTGATAAGAAACCAGTAAGAAGAAGTAGAAGAGGTAGTGCTAAGAAAACTACTGATACAGCTGATACTGAAACTGTAGCTGCTAAAGCTGCACCAAAAGCAAAAGGTGATTCTAAAGCTGACGATTTGAAAAAAATCGAAGGAGTTGGACCTAAAGCTGCTGAAGCAATGGTTGCAGGAGGTTTAGTAACATTTACTGATGTTGCTGCTTCAACACCAGAAGCTATTAAAGCAATATTAGATGCTGCTGAAGGAAGACTTGGATCACTTGACCCTACTACTTGGGTTGATCAAGCTCAAATGGCTGCTGATGGTAAATGGGACGAGTTGAAGAAATGGCAAGATGAAATGGATGGAGGAAGACCTGCTGATTCTGAAGAAGAAAAGTAACCTATGAATTGTTATTAATTATTTATAAAAAGGATGTAATTTAAATATTACATCCTTTTTTTTTATCTTATTTTTACACCAAACGATAAAAGCTTTTAACTATGACTGATAAAAAGAAAGCAATATTATTGCTAGAAGATGGAACTATTTTTGAAGGTAAGGCAATCGGTAAATCAGGGACTTATTCAGGTGAGATAGCCTTTAATACAGGTATGACTGGTTACCAAGAGATTTTTACTGACCCTTCTTATTACGAACAAATTTTAATAATGACTACTTCTCATATTGGGAATTACGGAACTATTTCAAAAGAAGTAGAATCTGATTCGATTAAAATTGCTGGGATAATTGTAAAGAAATTTTCTGATACACATTCAAGAGCTGGTGAGGTTACTTCGCTTAATGATTTATTGATTGAAAACAATAGAGGAGGAATTAGTGATATTGATACCAGAGCTTTAGTTCGTCATGTAAGAGATAAAGGAGCTATGAATGTAATTATTTCTTCTGAACTCACAGATGTAGAAGAATTAAAGAAAGAATTAGCAAAAACTCCATCAATGGATGGATTGGAATTATCATCTAAAGTATCAACAAAAGAACCATTTTTTATGGGAGATGAAAGCTCTTCTAGTAAAGTAGCTGTGTTGGACTATGGAGTCAAAAAGAATATTGTAAGATGTTTGACTGATAGAGGATGTTATGTAAAAGTATTTCCTCATAACACAGAAGCGTCTGAAATATTAGCATGGAACCCTGATGGGATAATGTTATCCAATGGACCTGGTGATCCATCTGCAATGCCTCAAGAGATTGAAACTGTAAAAGAATTGGCTAAAGGAGATACTCCAATGTTTGGAATTTGTTTGGGTCACCAGATATTAGCTTTATCTCAAGGTTTATCTACTTTCAAAATGCACAATGGGCATAGAGGAATTAATCACCCGGTTAAGAATCTTATAACTGGTAAAGGAGAAATTACTTCTCAAAATCACGGTTTTGTTGTTAATAGAGAAGAAGCTGAAGCTCATTCTGATATAGAAATGACACACGTTCACTTGAATGATGATACTCTTGCAGGAATTAAATTTAAAGCAAAGAAAATATTCTCTGTTCAATATCACCCAGAGTCTTCTCCAGGACCAAACGATTCAAGGTATTTATTTGATGAATTTGTAGAGAATATAAAAGAATCAAAAGCACAATTAGTTTAATAAAAATATATAAAGAGTAAACCACTATGAGTTACATTGTAAATGTTCATGCAAGAGAAATTTTAGATTCAAGAGGAAATCCAACTATCGAGGTAGATGTATTGACTAGTGATGGAAGTATGGGGAGAGCAGCAGTTCCTTCTGGAGCTTCTACAGGAGTTCATGAAGCTGTTGAATTAAGAGATGGAGATAATAGCAGATATCTTGGAAAAGGTGTGCTAAAAGCGGTTGAAAACGTGAATAATATTCTTGATGAAGAATTACATGGAACTACTATTACTAATCAACAAGAGATTGATGCAATTATGTGTCAAGCAGATGGTACTGAAAATAAAAGTAATTTAGGTGCAAATGCAATTTTAGGAGTTTCTTTAGCTTGTGCTAGAGCAGCTGCAGATTCATTAGGAATATCTTTATATTCTTATTTGGGAGGTATGTTAGGTACAACTTTACCTGTCCCAATGATGAATATTTTGAATGGAGGATCGCATGCTGACAATAAAATTGATGTTCAAGAATTTATGGTAATGCCTTTTGGAGCTTCTTCTTTTAGTGAAGCACTAAGAATGGGTACAGAAGTATTTCACCACTTAAAAGCTGTATTGAAAGCCAAAGGACTTTCAACTAATGTTGGAGATGAAGGAGGTTTTGCTCCAAACTTACAATCTAATGAGGAAGGAATAAAAGTAGTGATGGAAGCTATTGAAAAAGCAGGTTATGTTCCAGGAAAAGATATCTGGATTGCTTTGGATGCTGCAGCTTCTGAGTTTTATAACAAAGAAGAAGGGGTATATCATTTAGAATCTACTGGAGATAAGCTTACTCCATCAGAAATGGTTGATTTTTGGGCCGATTGGTGCGAAAAATATCCTATTGCTTCTATCGAAGATGGATTGGATGAAGATGACTGGAGTGGTTGGAAACAATTAACTGAAAAGCTTGGAGATAAAGTACAATTAGTTGGTGATGATTTATTCGTAACTAATACAAAGCGTTTATCTAGAGGAATTGAAGAAGGAATAGCTAATTCAATTTTGATTAAAGTAAACCAAATTGGAACTTTAACAGAAACTATTGAAGCAATACAAATGGCTAACAAAGCTGGATACACTTCGGTAATGAGTCACAGAAGTGGTGAAACAGAAGATTCAATCATTGCTGATTTAGCTGTTGCATTAAACACTGGACAAATTAAAACTGGTTCTGCATCAAGAAGTGATAGAATAGCTAAATACAATCAACTTATTCGTATTGAAGAAGAATTAGGTGAGAAAGCTTATTTCCCAGGAAAGGATTTTAAATTTATCTAAATCTAAGTATTTATACACGATTTTTAAAAGCTCCTTTTAGGAGCTTTTTTTGTTTCATTATTTTTTCAAAAAAATACTATCTTTAGTGCTATGAAAAAAAGCACCCTTTTTGCCTTTTTAATTATTGCAGTTTCATTGCTTTGCTTTAGCAATAAAATTGTGCACGAATATTATATCTCTATCACTAGTATAGATTATAATGTGGAGTCTAAATCACTTGAAATAACTCAGCAGTTTATTGCCCATGATGTAGAGGAAGCAATTCTTAAAGAATATGATATTGATTTACATTTATCAGAAGCTAACGAGCATCCAGAAGCTGATAATTATTTGATTAAATATGTAAATAGCAGATTTAAGCTTACAACTGATAAAGAAATTAAACTCACTTGGGTAGGTAAAGAAGTAAATTTAGATGAAACACTTTATTTGTACTTTCAATCAAATGAAATAGAAAAACCTTCATCATTGTCAGTAGTTAATACTTGCCTTACTGAGGTTTTTCATGCTCAATCTAACATTACACATGTTAATTTTGCTGAAAAACAATTGACACAATCATTTCATCAACAGAAGAAAACACACACTTTTATTATAAAATAACTATGAAAAAACTATTAATCTTATCATTAGCATTAGTTGGTGCTTATTCGCTAAATGCTCAGGAATATAACAAGAATAAATTCCGTCAGCTAAAGCAAGAACTACCAACACCAAATGTATACAGAACTGCATCTGGAGCTCCAGGTCATGAGTATTACCAACAAAAAGCAGATTACGAGTTGGATATTACTTTGGATGATAAGAACCAAAAATTATTTGGAGAAGGAACTGTTACCTACTTCAATAATTCCCCAGATAAATTAGAATATTTATGGGTTCAATTGGATCAAAACGTTAGAGCTAAAGATTCGGATACTAAGAAAATTTCTACAAGTTCGGTTTCTAAAGGTGCTGGAAGTTGGTTCCTAAATGGAGCATTAAGCGATTTTGAAGGTGGCTTTAATATCGATTATTTACAAAATGCTGAAGGAGGAAAGCAATCTTACATTATAAACAAAACAATGTTGCGTATTAACTTGGATACTCCTTTGGAGCCAGGTAAATCTTTTCAGTTTAAAATGAAATGGAACTACAATATCAATGATAGAGATAAAGTAGGAGGGCGTTCTGGAATGGAATACTTTGAAGAAGAAGATAACTACTTATATACTATCGCTCAGTTTTACCCAAGAATGTGTGTATACAATGATGTGGAGGGATGGCAGAACAAACAATTCTTAGGAAGAGGTGAGTTTGCATTAGTCTTTGGAGATTACAAAGTGAATATTACTACACCAAGTGATCATGTTGTAGGATCTACAGGAGATTTAACTAACGTGAAAGATTTATTGACTTCTGCTCAGTATAACAGATGGGAAAAATCTAAATCTAGTTACGATAACCCTGTTGTAATTGTAACACAAAAAGAAGCCGAGAAAACTGAAAAGAAAAAAGCTACATCAACTAAAACATGGAAATTTGATGCTAAAAATGTAAGAGATTTTGCTTTTGCAAGTTCTCGTAAATTTATTTGGGATGCAATGGCTGTTAAACAAGAAGGAGCTCCTGATGTGATGGCAATGAGTTATTACCCAAAAGAAGGAAATCCATTATGGGAAAAGTATTCTACTAAAGCTGTTGCTCAAACATTAAGAACGTATTCTAAATATACAATCGCTTACCCTTATCCTAAAGCAATTTCGGTTCACTCAAAAAGTATTGGGATGGAGTATCCAATGATTTGTTTCAATTTTGGTCGTCCAGAAAAAGATGGAACTTATTCTGAAAGAACTAAATACGGAATGATTGGAGTAATTATTCACGAAGTAGGACACAACTATTTCCCAATGATTATTAACTCTGACGAACGTCAGTGGACATGGATGGACGAAGGATTAAATACTTTTTTACAGTACTTAACTGAACAAGAATTTGAAAGAGGTTTTCCATCAAGAAGAGGACCTGCATACAAGATTACCAATTACATGAAAGGAGATAAATCTCGTATTTCTCCAATTATGACAAACTCAGAATCTATTTTCCAGTTTGGTAACAATGCCTACGGAAAGCCAGCTACAGCTCTTAATATATTGAGAGAAACTGTAATGGGAAGAGAATTATTCGATTACTCTTTTAAAATGTATGCGCAGAGATGGGCATTTAAACACCCAACACCAGCTGATTTTTTCAGAACAATGGAAGATGCTTCTGGAGTGGATTTAGATTGGTTCTGGAGAGGATGGTTCTACACAACTGATTATGTAGATATTTCAATGGATGAAGTAAAGTGGCTACAAATTGATACGAAGAATCCTGATGTAGAGAAAGCAATTCTTAAAAAGAGTAAAACTGATGAAGATGAAAGTTTCATTGGTAACCAAAGAAATTTAACAGAGATTGAGACTACTTATAACGAAAGAGATAAGAGTTTAAATGATTTCTATACTTCGTATGATGAGTTTAAAGTAACTGCTGCTGACAAAGCTCAATACAAGAAATTTATGGAAGGATATAGCGACAAACAAAAGGAAGCTATAAAAGCTAACTATAATTTTTACGAAATTACTTTCACTAATGTTGGTGGATTGGTAATGCCAATTATACTAGAGTTTGAATATAAAGATGGAACTAAAGAGAAAGTTCAAATTCCTGCAGAAATTTGGAAAATGACTTCAGAAGGTGGAGCTAACCAATCGGTAACTAAAGTATTTATAAAGAAGAAAGAGGTTGCAAACATTGTATTGGATCCTAACTTAGAGACTGCTGATTGTGATTTAAATAACAATTATTGGCCAAACAGAGTTTTGCCAACAAGATTTAAATTGTACCAGGATAAAAAGAAATCTACTGCGCCAAACCCAATGCAAAAGGCTAAGAAGTAATAAAAATTAATTGTAACAATACTACCTTACAGGCTTTAAAGCTTGTAAGGTTTTTTTTATGCTAAATTATTACAGTATTTGATAAACGACTCTATGACACTAGTATCATGAGGTAACTCGAACAAAACAAGTTTAACTCCTTTTTTGTTTATGGTTAGTTTTTTGATTTTTTTAAAACTTAAAATTCCAAGTTTCTTTAGATCATTAAATATTGTTTCTTCTTGACAAGTGATGTGGTAGTTATTATGTCTAATCCTATTTTTTAATTGCTTTCTAAAGAGATTCAAGAAACCTCTTTTTCTAATTCTTATATAGTTTTTGGAAGAGTTTATAGGAGAAATAATTGTAATGTTTAGCTCTTCAGAAATATGATTCATTCCGACTAGGATAGCTCCAGTATTTGAATTTTGTCTTATTCCAAATAGGTTTAATTTATGTGTCTTTATTTCAAAAGTTACAATATTCGCATTATAGAAACCTTCTGTTTCTAGATTGTTAGCTCTAGCAAACTCATTCCACACAATAGCTCTTTCTTCCATTATTTTGTACCATGGAGAGTTGTCGGTATTCAGTTGGTTTTGAATTATAGGCATTTAGTAAATTACAAAAAAAACCTCAATCTGTTGGATTGAGGTTTTAAAACTTAAGATAAATTATACTTATTTAATTCCGTGCATCATTTTCTTAATAAGCGGAGAAAGTAAAATTGCGATTCCAGCAAATATGAAAGAAATGATTGCAATTTGACCAAATACAGTTGTGTAATTGAATAGTGCAGCAGCACCTTCACTTGCATCAGCTGCAGGAGTTCCTGCAATAGATTTTGCAGCACTTGTAAGCCAATTGTCAGCAACAGCAACAGTAGCTCCAGTGTCTCCATGTCCGTCACCTCCAATAGTTAATTTAGAAATAATTCCTGAGATATGGTGAGCAAAGGCAGAAGATAAGAACCAAACACCCATCATAAATGCTACTAATTTAGCAGGTGATAATTCAGTTACTTTAGATAAACCTACTGGCGATACAAACAACTCTCCTGTAGTTATAAATAAGTATCCTAACATTAAGAATGACATTGCTACCATTCCATCAGAATCCATATAATTACTACTCATTGCAAAGATTAAGAATCCTAATCCTAATTGTGCAATACCTAATCCAAATTTCATTGGAGTATTTGGATTTAATCTCTTTTTATCTAACCAAACCCACATCATTGAGAAAGGGATAGCAAATATCATAATGTATCCAGGATTAATAGAATTCGTTTGAGCTGCATTAAGTCCTATTAAGTTTACATGATCTTGAGCAAATACAGTTAATGAACTTCCTGCTTGTTCGAAGAATGACCAGAAAATAGTAATGAAAAAAGTAAGTATTGCTACTACAATCAATCTTTCTCTTGTTACTTTATCAGACTTGATACAAGTGTATGTCAAGAATATAATAACAAGAATCAATAAAGCAAATAACAAGAATGTCATCAATCCAGATTCTAAAGGAGAATCAGGAAATACTATATAACTATTTTGTTTTACTAAGAACGCAAACAAAGGAGCAGAAGCAAAAGCAAGAATATAAACAATGTGCTTAATATTTAATAAGCCAAAGTATTTTTTGTCTTTAAATTCAGCAGGTTGTTCACCTTGGTTTCCATAAACATTGTTTTTACTACCATTCCAAAAAACAATAACACCAGCAAGCATTCCAATTCCAGCAGCACCAAATCCATAATGCCAACCATAGGAAGCTCCTAACCATCCACAAACCAAAGGAGCGATAAAAGCACCAATGTTAATTCCCATATAGAAAATAGTAAAACCAGCATCTCTTTTTGCATCACCTTGTTTGTAAAGGCCACCAACCATTGTAGAAATGTTCGGTTTAAAGAAACCGTTTCCAATAATTAATAGTCCTAAGGATAGGAAGAAAATTGTTTTATCTTCAAAAGCCATAGTAAAATGACCTAAGGTCATTAAAAGACCTCCTAACATTATGGAGTTTTTATGTCCAATTAATCTATCGGCAATCATACCACCAATTGCTGGAGTGAAATAAACTAAAGAACCATAAGCTGCGTAAATTCCATATGCAAATTCTTTTCCGTCAGCTAAATCAGCAAATAATTCATTTATCAAATAAAGAGTTAATAAAGCTCTCATTCCATAAAAACTGAATCTTTCCCATAATTCAGCAAAAAATAAGTAAAAAAGCCCTTTTGGATGACCCATCATAGTTTGATGCCCTTGCCATTCATCTGCTTTGTCAATTATTTCATCCATTCTATCTGCCATAGTAGTTTGTTTTTAATTTTTTGTTAAGACTCTAAATTAAAACAATTTTTCATTTTCTAAGAGCAATTGACAAATAAATAAAGAGCCCGTTCTTAATAATCAACTATTATCGTATTTTTATTCCATGAAAAAAATAATTCTCTCTTTGTGCGTTATAGCAGGAATGGTTTCTTGTGATAATCAATACGAATCCAACAAAAATCAAATAGATAAAATGGAAACTAAAGATATTAATGATGTGCATTCTTATGCTCAGTTTGATCAAGCATATACCACTCATCTATTTTTGGATTTGGTAGCCGACTTTGATAAAAAGACTCTTACTGGAGTTGCAGCTCATACTATTCAAAATAACAATGCATCAGAAATTGTATTTGATATTAAGGATCTTAATATTGATAAGATTATCACTAATGATGAGGGTAAAGAGGTTAAGTTTGAAATAGGGGCAGAGGATAAAATATTGGGTAAACCATTAACTGTTCAAATTACTCCTAAGACTACAAGAGTTGAAATTTATTATTCTACTAACCCAACTTCGGAAGCAGTTCAATGGTTGTCGCCACAACAAACTGCTGATAAAACAGATCCATTTTTATTCACACAAGGAGAAGCTATACTAACTCGTTCTTGGATTCCTATTCAGGATTCACCAGGAAACAAAATAACTTACTCTGCACGTTTCAAAGTGCCAGATTCTTTAACTGCTGTGATGAGTGCAAAAACTACATCTCACAAAAATGGTGAGTTTGAGTTCGAAATGAATCAACCAATTCCTTGTTACTTAATTGCTTTGGCAATTGGTAAGTTAGAATATAAATCATTAGGAGCAAGATCAGGAGTTTATGCTGAGCCATCAATGATGGAAGCTTGTTATAATGAGTTTTCTGATTTAGAAAAAATGATAGATGCAGCTGAAGGACTTTACGGACCTTACGCTTGGGAGCAATATGACGTAATTGTATTACCACCTAGTTTTCCTTTTGGAGGAATGGAAAATCCAAGACTTACTTTTGCTACACCAACAATTATTGCTGGAGATAAATCTCTTACTTCACTTATTGCGCATGAATTAGCACATTCTTGGTCGGGTAATTTAGCAACTAATGCTACTTGGGATGATTTCTGGTTGAACGAAGGATTTACTGTGTATTTCGAAGGAAGAATTATTGAAGAATTATACGGGAAAGACTATGCAGATATGTTGTCAATATTAAGTTATAATGGTTTGTTAGCTGAACTAGAAGATTTACCTGCTCAGGATACTAGATTAAAGTTAGATTTAGAAGGAAGAAGTCCTGATGATGGTATGTCGGCAATTGCTTATGATAAAGGATGCTTTATGTTGATGATGATTGAAGAAAATATTGGAAGAGAGAAATTCGATCAGTTTCTTAATTCTTACTTTGACCATTTCAAATTCAAGAACCTTAATACCGAGGAGTTTTTAGCTTATATCAATGAAAAGTTACCAGAGGTTAAAAAACTAAATCTAGAAGAATGGATTTACAAGCCAGGTTTGCCAAGTAACTGTCCTAAGATAGTTTCAGCTAAATTTGATAAAGTTGATGCTAACTTTGAAAGTAAAATTTACTTAGAGAATCCAAGGTCTACTAATGATTGGACAACTCACGAGTGGTTACGTTTCATTGGGAAAATTGACACAAGTTGGTCTATTACCGATTTTGAACAAGCAGATAAATTATTTGATTTTACTAATTCTGGAAACTCAGAAATTGCTGCAGCCTGGTTTGAAAAATCGATAAGAGCAGATTATAAAATTGTTTATCCTCAGTTAGAAGCTTTTCTTGTTAAAGTTGGAAGAAGGAAATTTTTAACTCCTCTTTATAGAGCTATGAAAGAGACAGGTAATATTGAGACAGCAAGAAACATATACGCTAAAGCTCGTCCTAATTACCACTTTGTGTCTACTAACACAATGGATGCATTATTAAAATAAGTTATTGATTGAAACTAATTGAACAAAACATAAAAAGGTGGGTCATATTTGCTTTCGATATTTTCGGAGCACTATTTTCCTTGTTCCTAGCTTACGCTTTGAGGTTCGATTTTTTTAGTTCACAAAAAGACTTTTCTGACGAGTTTGCTGTGCTTTGGACTGCACTTCCAATTTTTATTCTAATAAGAGTTGCTTTGTTTTATTTTGGAAAAACTTACGCAGGGATTATCCAATATACGAGCACTCAGGATGCAAAAAGGATATTCTATGTAGTAACACTTGGGACAGTAATTTTTATCTGCTTGAGTCTTATTCGTTTTTATTTATTTGATAGAGTCTACTTTCTCCCAAGACCAATAATTGCAATTGAGTATTTACTTACTTTGTTTTTCATGATTTCGGTTCGTGTAGCTGTTAAGTTGCTTTATCACGAAGGAAGGAAAGACAAGCTACATACCGAGAACATCATTATTTATGGTGCAGGTGAAATGGGAAGTTTGGTTTTTAGAACATTTAATGAATCAACAAAGGTTCGTTATAATGTAGTTGCTTTTATAGATGACAACCCAAGTAAGTCTGGTAAAATATTACAGGGAGTAAAGGTTTATAATACTAGTAAATTAGAAGAAATACTTCAGTCCAAAGAGGTGGATAGCATTATTATTTCAATTCTTAATCCTAAAAACGAGAGCAAAAATAGAGTGCTTGATTTAGCTCTAAACAATGGAATTGATGTAATGAATGTTCCTCAGCTCGATAAATGGATTGATGGACAAATTAATGTAAAGCAAATAAAGAAAATTACTATTGAAGACCTTCTGGGTAGACAAGAAATTGAGCTTAGTAAAGATAAAATTGCCGAAGAATTATCGGGTAAAGTTATATTGGTAACTGGAGCAGCAGGTTCAATAGGGAGTGAGTTAATTAGACAATTAATTAAGTTCTCTCCAGAAAAATTGATATTATTAGATCAGGCTGAATCAGGATTGTATGATTTGGAGCAGGAACTAATTGAGCATTCTCATAACATGGAGATTGTTGTTGGTGATATTGCTAATTTATCTCGAATAGAAAGAGTATTTTCTTGGTATAAACCACAAATTGTTTTTCATGCAGCAGCATACAAGCATGTTCCATTAATGGAGAGTAACCCTTGTGAGGCAGTGGAAACAAATGTTCAAGGGACTAAAAATTTAGTTGACTTATCTGCTAAATATGAGATAGAAAAATTTGTGATGGTTTCTACAGATAAAGCTGTGAATCCGACAAATGTAATGGGAGCATCTAAGCGAATTGCAGAAATAATTGCTCAACACAAAAATGAAAATTCTAATACAGCTTTCATTACTACTAGATTTGGTAATGTACTAGGGTCCAATGGTTCTGTAATTCCATTATTTAAAAGACAAATAGAAAAAGGAGGACCACTTACAGTTACTCATCCAGAGGTTACAAGGTTTTTCATGACGATTCCTGAAGCTTGTCAGCTAGTTATAGAAGCTGGAATCATGGGGAAAGGAGGAGAGATATTCGTTTTTGATATGGGCGAATCTGTTAAAATCATGGATTTGGCTACAAGAATGATAAAACTATCTGGATTTATCCCTGAAGAAGAGATTAAGATTAAAATTACTGGTTTACGTCCTGGAGAAAAGCTTTTCGAAGAAGTATTGAGCGATAAAGAATCTACAATGGCTACTCATCATCCACAAATATTGATAGGGAAAGTAAGAGAAGTAGAGCCATCTGTATCAGTAGATATTCAAGAGCTTATAAATTTTGCAAATGAGCAAAACAATGAGCAATCAGTAAAAATAATGAAGAAAATTATTCCTGAGTTTTTAAGTAAGAACTCTGTATTTGATAAATTAGATAGTAATTAATTACCCATGACAACAACTCAACAATCGGACGAGATAAAAGAATTAGAATCTAAAATAGAAAACCATATTGGGGCAGCTAGCTCTGTTGAATTAAATTTTAAATACCAAGAATTAGATAAAGAAATTAAGCTTGATGTTGTGACTGTAAATCCTATTCACAATCAATCTTTTTTGTTCCACTCTGTAATTGGATATAGTAAGGTAGATGCTTTACATAGGATGCTCGATTACATAAAGAACTACAAAGACAAAGAAAGCTCTTTTACTATTCAGTGGTCACTTAAAGAAGACTCTGGGCTTAATACTTCTTATTTTAGAGCGGCCAATTTAATGTCTGCAATCGAAAAATTTTATTTCGAAAGAGATGTGAATTCTACTGTGGTATTTAGTGTTGTATTAAATCCAATTTCGTAATGAAACCTGTTAAAACTATAAAAACTAAACTCCAAGTTAGGTTTAATGACCTTGATATGGCTGGTCACGTTCACAATTCCGAATATTTAAACTATTTTGAAATTGGACGAATAGATTTTTTCAATCAAGTAATTGCCAAAGATTGGGATTGGAAAAAACAAGGAATTCTTGTTGCCAGAAACGAATTAGATTACCTGAAACCAATTTATTTTCACGATAATATTTTTGTAGAAACTCATTGTGAAGACATTGGTAAAAAAAGTATCACACTGGGTTATAAAATCTTTAATGAAAAAGATGGAGTAAAGGAATTGTGCTCCAAAGGAAGAAGTATACTAGTTTGTTTCGATTTTAATAAAAAAGAATCTGTTGAGGTTTTCGATCAATGGAAATTGAATTTAGAACAATAGTTCCATTATATCATCAACAGTATTTAGTCCTTTGTCTTTGTTGTACCAAAGCTGTAAATCCTTTTTTATTTCTGCATCCACAACTCCATGTTCGGCTTTGTAATCAGCAATCATTTTTTTAGCAATACTTGGTCTTGGCCCCCATTTTTTAGTCACTTTGCCATCCTCAATTTGAATTAATTTAGGAATAGATTGATTTCCATTTGTTAAAAACTCATTAATTAATTCAGGATTTTCATCTCTCAATACCAGCTTAAGTTCAATGTTTTCATTTTCCTCAGCAATTTTATTGATAATTGGTATGTTCTGTGCGGCATCACCACACCAACCTTCGGTTAATACAACCCAAGTTACTTTGTTTTCGATTGTTTTAACTTTTTGTTTTACTTCTTCGTCAAGTTTAAAAGTTTTATCCAACCTTTTCATTCGGCTATTGTTCAATTTACTATAACCAACTAAAGATTCATCCCCATTTTTAGTAGTTGATTTGTTTTGGCCTAATAAATTAGCAACCAACTCTCTGTAATCATTGTATGTTAAAGATTCTGAAATCCCTTTTTCTAGATGTGTCATGTTTTGTTTTTTAATTTAACGAGTAATAATCTCAAATCTTACGATTCCTATTTTTAAAATGTTAAGACTATCTAAAAATCAGTGAAAGTCTTGTTACAACAGAGTTAATAGCTTAAATTCGTTACGAATTCAATATAAAGTCAATCAATATTTCAAGAAACAAAAGTGAAAAAAGCAGGAAAGTTTAAAAAAATATTGAAATGGATTGGAATTCCTTTGTTATTACTACTTGTAATTATCATAGCTCTGCCATTTATATTTAAAGGAAAACTGATAGAGATTGCAAAGCAAGAAATTAATAAATCAATAAATGCTACTGTAGATTTTGGAGATTTTGATTTAACCCTTTTTAGTTCTTTTCCTGATTTTAAGTTTGATATTGAAGATGTGTCAGTAACTGGAGTAAATGAATATGAAGGAGTTCAATTAGCTAGTATAAAAAACACCTCTATTAATTTAGATTTGATGAGTGTGATTTCTGGTGGAAAGATAGAGGTAAAGTCAATAGAGATAAATGAACCAACTATTAACATAATTGTAAATAAAGATTCAATTGCAAATTATGATATTGCTAAAACATCCGAAGAATTAGATACTATAAGTTCAGAAGATTCTGAACCATTGGAATATGATTTAGGTTTACAAAAGTTAACAATTACTAACGCTAATATCTCTTACAAAGACGCTATTTCAAACGTATCTTCTGTTGTTAAGAATATGAATTTCGATTTATCTGGTGATTTTACTCAGGATGTGTTCGATACTAAAACTAGTACATCTATTGAAGAACTTACCGTTACAGAAGGTGTAGTTAATTACTTGAATAAAACAAATGTGAATTTGGATGCTGAAATTGCAATAGACAAATTTGTAAAATACTCCTTGAAGGAGAACAGTCTTAAGCTAAATGAACTTGAACTTGGCTTTGATGGTTTTGTAGAAATGTTGGAAGGAAAAATGGCAATGGATTTAACTTTCAATTCCAAAAAGACTGATTTTAAAAGTATACTTTCATTGGTTCCTACAGTTTATTTAGAAGATTTTAGCTCAATTACTACTAAAGGAAATTTAGCATTAAATGGGAATGCAAAAGGTGATTTAGTAGGGGAAAGCTACCCGGCTTTTAATTTGAATATGGCTGTAACAGATGGATTTTTTAAATATCCTGATTTGCCTAACTCTGCCGATAACATTAATATTAAAACACAAATTAAACACCCTCAAGGTGATTTGGATAAGATGAAGATTGATGTAAGTAAATTACATTTGGAATTAGCAGACAATCCGATTGATGCAACTCTTAAAATGAGTACGCCAATGAGTGATCCTAAAATAGAAAGTAATATTAAGGCTGACCTGGATTTAGAAAAATTGAAGACAGTTGTGCCAATGCAAGAAAATGAAAAGCTGAATGGAATGATTCATGCCGATCTAAATTTAGCTGGAAAAATGTCAGCAATTACTGATGAACGTTACCAAGATTTTAAAGCAGATGGAGAACTTACAGTAAAGGACATGTTGTATGTGTCTAAGGATTTACCTTATGATGTAAACGTGAATGAAATGGAAATGATATTTTCACCTCAATTTGTAGATTTAAAATCTCTAGACACAAAAATTGGTAATAGTGATATAAAGGCTGTGGGGAAAATAGACAATATTTTACCTTACATTTTTAATGATGAGGTTTTATCTGGTAATATGATGATCACATCTAACAAAATGGATATTGATGATCTTACAAGAACAGTACCTTCTGAAGGAGGAGAACAAGCTGCTGAAACTGATTCTAGTTATGAGGTAATTAGAGTTCCTAAGTATTATAATTTAGCATTAACTACCGATATAAAAGAAATGATTTATGACGGGGAAACTATAAAAAACGTAAAAGGTAAAGTTGCTGTTAAAGACCAAATTGCGAACCTTACAGGAGTTAGTATGGATATGCTAGATGGTAATGTAATGCTAAACGGAAGCTATAATACTCAAGCTACAAATCCTAAAGTGAATTTTGACTACAAAGTAAATCAAGTTGATATTACTAAGACGGCTGCTTTTTTTGGTTCGTTTGAAACCATAGCACCTATTGCTAAATATTGCAAAGGAAAAATTTCTACCTCACTAAGCGTCAATTCAGAACTGGATCAAAACATGGAACCAATTTATAATTCAATTTCTGGAGGAGGAGATTTGTTTTCAAATAACTTGACTGTTTCTGGAGTAAAATCATTACAAAAAATAGCAGACATATTGAAGCTAGAAAGCTTGGCTACTCAAAATTTGAAAAAGTTGAATATGGCTTTTAAATTCACAAATGGAAGAGTGGTTGTAAATCCATTTAATATTAATATGTCAGGAATTTCCACTGCTATTAGTGGATCAACCGGTTTTGATGAAACTATTTCATACCAAGTAGATATGGATGTGCCAAGAGCAAAACTAGGAGCAAAGGCCAATGAAATTGTAGAAGGACTTTTAGGTAAAGTAAAAGTACCAGGTACTGACTTAAAATTATCAGCTATAATTCCTGTTAACTTCGAAATAGGAGGAACCGTAACTAAGCCAATAGTTAAAAACAACCTGAAGCTAAAAACTACAAATATTGTTACAGCCATTAAAGACAAGGTTGTGGATACAATTAAGAAAACGTTTAATAAAGA
Organism: Flavobacteriales bacterium; assembly: GCA_018609055.1. Classification (GTDB taxonomy): domain Bacteria; phylum Bacteroidota; class Bacteroidia; order Flavobacteriales_D; family CAJJDF01; genus CAJJDF01. The sequence continues at coordinate 97,012 of JABAYJ010000006.1, read as the reverse complement.
GATTGATAAAATAATGGCTGATGCTCAATTACAAGCTCAAAAAGTACGTGATGAAGCTAAAGTACAATCTGATAAACTAAGAGCTGAAGGGGTTAAGTTAACAAACCAAGCAAAAGTAAAAGCAGACGAAATTGCAAACCAAGCAAAAGTAAAAGCAGATGAAGAAGCTGCTAAGTTGGCTGGCAAGGGGAGTAATCCTTTTGAGAAGATTGCAAACGCTAAAGTTGCCGAAATAGCTAAAAAAACTGCTTATATAGAGATTGAAAAGAAGAAGAAGACGGCTTATACTAAAGCAGAACTGCCAACTACACAAGCTGAAGATAAAGCGACTAAGTTAGAAGCCGAAGCAGATAAGCAAGCTAATAAAATAATGGAATTAGCTGAGCAAAAAGCTAATGGACTTAAGCAATAAATATTAGGCATTATTGTTGTATTAGCAAGAGCAAAACATAACTATGAGATATTTTTTATTACTTTTTTTATTCCTCTCAATCGGAGTTGTGGCACAAGAAGAGTGCGAATTACCCGATAATGATGAGGTTAAAAAACTTTATGAAAAGGCGTTAGACAGAAAAAAAACTAAAGATCCAGCTAAGCGATATCAATACATGTTGGATGCGATAGAAGAGGATGATGCATGCGTTCCATGTTATTGGGAATTAGCAAAAAGGAGCTATTCTAAAGCAAGAAGAAACGGTTCATCCTACGATAAAGCAATTGAATATTACGAGCAAATATCTAATTTATGTCCCAATTATCATGCTGATGTATATTACTATTTAGGTTTAATTAATTTTCAAGAAGACAATTCCAAAGAGGCCGAAAAGTATTTTACACAGTTTGTTGAGTTTAAAGATAAAGACGAAGACAAATTTTCTAAAAATCATTTTGATAAAATAAAAGCAGCAAAATTTGCACTTCCAGAGCTTAATTTTAAAAACACTTTTTTTAATAATCCGGTTCCTTTTTTTCCAGTTTTAGTTGATAATGTTTCTACCGGGGGGGAAGAATATTTACCAATGATTTCGGCAGATGACCAGAGTATATTCTTTACTAGAGTATACAACAAGAAAGGACTTGGAGATATCGTAACTACAAGAGTAGAAGAACTAGTGTTAGCAAAAAGAGACAATCCAAACAGTAAATTTGATAATGGAACTGCACTGCCAAAGCCTTTTAATACTGGGCAAAATTATGGTGGAGTTTCTATTTCTATTAATAATAAGGAACTGTATTTGTGTGCTTGCGAAATGGTAAATGGATACAACAATTGCGATATTTTTGTCTCTAATTACGAATACAAACAAGACGAAAAAACGGGAAAGTATTTTTACGAATGGACTGAGATGAAAAATCTAGGTACAAATATTAATAGTAATTCAACTTGGGAGGCACAGCCATCAATTTCTGCAGATGGGAAAACATTGTACTTTGCTACAAGTCGTCCATCAACAAAGGGAATTGATATTTATTATTCCGAAAGAGATGAAAATGGAGAATGGGGAAAAGCTAAAACATTAGGTTCAGTAATAAACTCTGATGGTAACGACAAAGCACCATTTCTTCATACTGATAGTAAAACTTTATATTTTGCCTCTCAAATTGCAGGTGATAGGAGAGGAGCAGGAGATTATGACATCTTTTTTTCAAAACAAAATAAGGATGGAGTCTGGAGTGAACCAAAAAACTTAGGTTACCCAATAAATTCCAATAAGGCTGAAGATGGATTGATAGTTAATATTACTGGTGAAACGGCTTATTTTTCTTCTGGTAGATTAGCTAATGGAGCAGGAGGAAGAGATATTTATTCATTTGAATTACCTGAGGAGGCAAAACCTGATAAAGTAGTTTTGATGAAGGGGAAGTTAAAAGATGATGAAAATAATCCTGTAACTTCTGCCAAGCTGACTATCTCATTTCAAGATGAATCTAAAAACGAGGAGATTGATATTTCTTCGGATGATGGAAACTTTGCTGTAGCTATAAACATGGAGGACGAAGAAAAAGTAATTGTAACTTTAAAAGAAGATGGGAAAGGTTTTCAGTCACGACTAGTTCAATCTGATGAGGCTGTCGGTGGAGTCATTAAAGATAAAGATATAGTTGTAGAAGAAATTTCTGAAGGAACAGCATTTGTAATAAATGATATTCAGTTTGCTACCAATTCGTCTGAATTAGATGAGAACGCTCAACTTATACTTTCTAATTTTGCTAGTTATTTATCTGAAAACAAATTAATTGAATTCAAAATCATTGGTCATACAGATGATGTTGGAGATAATTCTCAAAACCTGAAGTTATCTTCAGATAGGGCTGAGGCAGTAAAGAATTTTCTTATTTCTGAAGGTGTTAAAGCATCCAGAATAACATCTGAGGGTAAAGGTGAAACTAAGCCTAAAGTGAAAAACACTTCTGAAGAAAACAGACAAATCAATAGGCGTACTGAGTTTTTAATTCTATCATTTTAATGAAATTAAGTAAAGCTGAATTATCTGATTTTCTTAATGAAAAGGTTGAGTTGTACAACAACCCAAATTTTATTGAGTCTGATCCAATTAGTATTCCTCATAGTTTTTCTAATAAAGAAGATATTGAAATTGCTGGGTTACTTTCAGCCACAATTGCTTGGGGACAAAGAAAAACTATTATTAATAATAGTTTTAAAATGATGGAGATGATGGATAATTCTCCCTATGAGTTCATTCTAAATCATGAGCAGTCGGATTTACAAAAATTAGAATCATTCAAGCATAGAACATTCAATAGTCTTGATTTATCTTTTTTTGTTACAAGATTAAAAGATATTTACAAAGTTCATGGAGGTTTAGAGAAAGCTTTTTCAGATGGCATTAAAAAAGAATCAGTTGATTGTTCAGATGCAATTGAAAATTTCAGGAATTTATTTTTTCATGAAGTAGGAGAGGAGAATCTTCGAACAAAAAAACATGTTTCTAGTCCTTATAAGGGTTCAGCAGCAAAACGATTGATTATGTACTTGAGATGGATGGTACGAGAAGATAATTGTGGTGTAGATTTTGGAATATGGAAATCTATTTCTCCGTCATTACTTTCATGTCCACTGGATGTGCACAGTGGAAATGTAGCTCGTAAACTTGGTTTAATCCAAAGGTCTCAAAATGATTGGAAGGCAGTAAAAGAAATGGATGAAACTTTAAGAATTTTGGATGCTAATGATCCAGCAAAATATGATTTTGCCTTATTTGGATTAGGAGTATTTGAAAAATTTTAATTGATAAAAAATTTTAATTTTTAGCTTTCGGACTTGAATTGCTTTAATCCGTTAAATAATTATCAAATAAAGCATTTTTTATCTCACACGTTTTAAATCAATTAGGTTTTTCATTGCTTAAAGTGTATTTTTTATTACTCCAATGACATTTAAAAATGTTAACTTTTTTAGTTTCAAACCGTAATAAGAACACCCAACGGATACAAACTTTGACAAAAAACATATTACTGTTCTTATTATCTATATTGCTTTTTAGCAATATTTCACAATCATCTCACATTGTGTCTGCTGACATTACATACGAATGTTTAGGTAATAACTCGTACAAAATTAATCTGAAATTATATAGAAATTGTTCTGGAATACCTATGGGATTGTTTCAAATTGTAAATTATAACTCAGTCAGTTGTGGTGGAGGTGGTAACTTACTTATGATTCCAGATACGTCTTATGAGGTTTCTCAAGTATGTGATTCATTATTATCACAAACAACATGTAACGGAGGTACTTTACCAGGGATTGAAGTTTATATTTTTTCTGCCACAGTTACATTACCAAATTATTGTACCGATTGGATTTTTAAATTTGACGAATGCTGTAGAAGTACAAATATTAATAATCTAAGTCCAGGTTTTAGGTTTTATACTCATACAACACTTAACAATAGTGATAGTGTATGTAATAGCTCTCCAGAGTTTAAATCAATTCCAATACTGTACAACTGTGTTAACGAGCCTGTTAACTTTAATAATATTGCTTCTGATCCTGAAGGAGATAGTCTTTCATTTAGATTAATTCAAACTCACTGGTCAGCAACAAGAAGTATTCCTTATTCACCTGTTATCCAAACCCCTCAATCTCCTTTTCCAACAGTTTCTGGAGTAATTTTCGATTCTATTTCAGGTCAAATGTCTTTTACTTCTAACGCATTTCAGCAAGTTATAGCTACTATGCTTATACTTGAGTATGATTCGCTTGGTAATGTTAAAGGAACTCACATCAGAGATATTGAGTTTATAATTGTTTCATGTGCTCCACCACCATTTGTACCTAAAGTATCTGGTTATTTTTCTACACAACTTATAATTAACGCTTCTAACGGTTGTTCAGATACTACTTTTATGAATAGTGTTGTATATGTCCATACCAATCCTATTGCAGGGTTTGATGTAGATTTGGAGCTTGATAATTACATGGCTTTAAAAGTAGATATTGCAGATAATTCAGTCTATGGAACTTCAATAGTTTATACAATGGGTGATGGTTCAGTTTATACTATTCCAAATTTCTCTCATATTTATAAAACTACAGGTTCACAAGATATATGGCAAATAGTTACTAATGATTTTGGTTGTATAGATAGTGCGTTAAGAACTATTTACACAGAGATTTTGGGAGCTTATGTTCCAAATTCATTTACTCCAAATTCAGATGGGCTAAATGATGAATTCACACCAATTGTAACAGGTGATGAGCCTGCATTTTATAAGTTTATGGTTTACAATAGATGGGGAGAAATAGTGTTCGAATCCGAAACAGTAGGAGATGGTTGGGATGGAACATTTAAAGGAGAAAAGGCTCAGTCTGACACTTATGTGTGGACCCTAAGAACTGGGATGGCTGGTGTACCTGATCCATTAGATAAAAAAGGACACGTTACCCTAATTAGATAAAACGAACTTCTTTATTTTCTTCCAAAATAATGTATCTTTGGTTGATTATGACTACCAGAATTACTTTGTTTGCAGACGTTATTTTACCTCTGCCAATTCCAAACCTTTTCACTTATCGAGTTCCTCTAGAATTGAATGATTCTGTTGAGGTAGGTAAACGTGTTATCGTTCAGTTTGGGAAAAAGAAACGATACTCTGGAATAGTCAAAAATATTCACGAGACTCCGCCAAAAGCTTATCAAGCCAAGTATTTAGAAGATGTTTTGGATGAAAACCCAATCGTATTTCCTGAACAATTTAAGTTTTGGGAATGGATAAGTTCCTATTATTTATGTGCAATTGGTGAAGTAATGAATGCAGCTTTGCCATCAGGGCTTAAGCTTGTGAGTAAAACTAAAATCATTCTTAATTCGGATATTGAAATTGATGTCGATATCCTTTCTGATAAAGAATATTTACTAGTTGAAGCTCTTGGGATAAAAAACATTCTTGAACTAAGTGAGGTTGAAGGAGTTTTAGCAATAAAATCTACGTATCCAATTATTAAATCTTTATTAGAAAAGAACTACATTTTGGTTGCTGAACAGGTAAGCGAAAAGTACAAACCTAAGATTGAAAAATACCTTCGGTTGCCAGATGGATTTGGTGAAAAGCAAATTCATAATGCTTTTGACGCTCTAGAAAGAGCGCCAAAACAGCTAGAGGCTTTCATGATATTTATGCAATTGTGGGAACAAAAAAAAGAACCAATTTTTAAAAAGAAAGTAATTCTTCAAGCCAGTTCTAATTCCAATACCATAAAGCAACTAGTTGATAAAAAAGTAATTGAGGAGATTGGTTTAGAGAAATCTAGGATATTATCTAATCGAACTCAGGAAAAAATTGATTCATTATCTCCAGCTCAACAGAGGGCTATTGATGAGATAAAGCTCAGCTTTAAAGAAAAGAGTAGTGTTTTACTTCATGGAGTTACAGGAAGTGGAAAAACCGAAATTTACATTCAGTTAATTCAGGAAGAGCTAGAAAAAGGAAATCAAGTTTTATACTTATTACCAGAGATAGCCTTAACCACTCAAATTATTACCAGATTAAGAAAAAAGTTTGGAGATAAGATAGGAGTGTATCATTCTAAATATAATGCAAGCGAAAGAGTTGAGGTTTGGAATGAAATGCTAAAAGGAAAGGAGAGTAGATTCCAAATAATTATTGGAGCTCGCTCCTCAGTATTTTTGCCTTTTAGTAATTTAGGATTGACTATCGTAGATGAAGAGCATGATGCATCCTACAAACAACAAGATCCTGCACCAAGATACCAAGGGCGAGATGCTTCTATGTATCTAGCAAACCTTCATGGAGCAAAAGTGTTGTTGGGTTCTGCTACACCATCTATCGAAACATATTGGAATGCCAAAGAAGGTAAGTTTGGTTTAGTAACACTTACCGAAAGATTTGGTGATGTAAAAATGCCAAACATTGTAATTTCTGATTTACAAGAAGCTACCAAAAAGAAGAAAATGAAATCTCATTTTTCTCAGTTTTTAGTAGATAATATGCAAAGCTATTTAGATAATAAAGAGCAAATAATTTTATTCCAAAATCGAAGAGGTTATAATCCCTCATGGCTTTGTGAGGCTTGTGGTTGGGTGCCTCAATGCAAAAATTGTGACATAAGTTTAACGTATCATAAATACACACATCAACAAAAATGTCACTATTGTGGGTATACCGAAAAGCCGATTACTAAGTGCAAAGCCTGCGGAAGTAATTCACTAAAAATGCAGGGTTTTGGAACAGAAAAAGTAGAAGAGGATTTATCTCTATTCTTTCCAAAAAGCTCAGTAAAGAGAATGGATTATGATACTACAAGAAATAAAAATGGGTATCAAAATATTATTGACGACTTTGAACAAGGTGTAATCGATATTTTGGTAGGAACCCAAATGGTAACCAAAGGATTAGATTTTGATAACGTAGGAATTGTAGGCGTTTTAAATGCCGATAGTCTATTACATTATCCTGATTTTAGGTCATACGAACGTTCGTTTCAATTACTTACTCAAGTCGCAGGACGAGCTGGTAGAAAAGAAAAACAAGGTAAAGTAGTTATACAAACCTATTCTCCCGATCATCCTGTTATCCAAAAAGTAATTGATAACGATTACCATGGGATGTATGAGCAAGAGATTGAAGAAAGAGAAAAATACGGATATCCACCCTTTTATAGATTGATACAATTAACCATAAAACACAGGGAAAGAGAAAGATCGGAAGAGGCTGCAAATGAGTTAGGTAAATTATTGAAAAAGCAATTGGGAGCAAGGGTTTTAGGACCTGAGACTCCAGCTATTTCTCGAGTAAAGAATTTGTACATCAACCAAATCATTATTAAATACGAACGTAAAATATCTCCATTAAAACTTAAAACTTTTATTCAGGATACTGTAGGAAAATTTAATAATCAGCCTTATTATAAAAGTGTAAGAGTAATGATTGATGTGGATTTTTATTAATGTTAATATGTCCTTCATGAAAAATACTTAGCATTCTGTGAATTAGAATACTGTTTTCAAATTGTATTGAATCAAGGTTTTACGATATTTTGTATATTGTAATAAATCTTTACTCTTATGAAAGTATCATTATTTATCTCGGCTCTATTTATCACTTTTCTAACTTATTCTCAAAGCACCATTGGCAATATAGATTTCGAAGATGGTAATTTTAATAATTGGACTATTATAAACGGGACAGTATTATTACCATCAGGTCATGGAGCAAGGCCTTTTTTGTTTTCTAGTTTTGGTGCAATAAATGGAAGTAATTATAATACAGCTAGTCATTTTATAATCAACACTCAACAAAACGATCCTAATGTACCTTTAGTAAAAACCTTATGTCCTTTTACTGGATCTAATTCAGTTAGGCTTGGTGACTTAAATGGGGGAGCAGAAGCAACAAGAATTGAACGAATTGTATCAGTAAATACAACTGATACCTTGTTAGATTTTTTCTTTGCTATTGTAATGCAAGATCCTGCCCATCCTCAACATGAACAGCCTTACGTGTTTATAGAAGTATATGATTCAAGTCAAGGAGCTTTAACATTAATAGATTCAATTTTTATTCTTGGAGGAGATTCAATTTTAATTCCAGACACTAATACATCATCATATAAATATGTAGACTGGAGCCACAAACAATTTAATCTAAGCCAGTATTCTGGACAAAATATTTTATTAAGAATTACTAATGCAGATTGTGGCTACAGTGCACACAGTGGTAGATTGTATTTAGATTTTTCTATGAATCCTAAGCGTAGGTTTTTATCATTAGGTTTATGCTTTCCTGGTGATATAGTAAGTTTTAGAGGGAGTAACTATAATTCTCAAGGAGTTTTTAGAGATACCACTTATACAGGGATGAATATAGACAGTATTTTTACTTTGGTTCTTACAGAATCTTACCAAGAGCCAATTGGACCTAGCTTGGCAAGTTTTGATATTTGTTCTCCACCAAATTATACTATTAACTGTAATGTAGTTAATCCAGGAAAAACCAGTACTCAATACAATTGGGTAGTTAATGGTGTTGTAGTTCAATCAGGATTAAGTTCTTCAATTAATCATACTACAAGCACTGTTGATACTCTTTATTGTGAAGTAACAGCATATTCAAGTTCATGTAGTATTACAGAATATAGTGACACGGTAATTGTTGATCCTTTTATCTCTCTTCCAAGTGTTAATCTTTCTCTACTTGGTTCGGATTTATTAGCCTCTGTTTCAGGAGGAATACCTCGATACTATTATTCTTGGAAGGTAAATTTTTCTACTCTTAGTGTTACTGATTCGATTTTGTCTCCAACACTTAACGGAAACTACTATGTAACTATCACTGATGCTAATGGTTGTAAAACTATTGACTCTTTAATGGGATATAGTTCTGGGATTGATGAGTTAACTGGAGATTTAAACTTTAATTTCTACCCAAACCCAGCAACAAACTCTATTTATTTACAATTAAATGGTGAGCAAGGAACAATAGAAATATTGGATGCTCAAGGGAAATTAATTCAAACTAATACTGTAAATCGTGATGGAGAATTAAATATTGAAGACCTTGATAAAGGAGCTTATTTAATTAGGTTTATCTCTGAAGAGGATAAAGTTATTATTAAGAAGTTATTAGTAGATTAAAATTCATTTAATTACAATTTTAACGATCGGAGTAAGAGTTAATTCTTACTCTGATTTTTAGTTTTTGAACCACATTAATTGTAATTTCAAGACGAATTAAACGTCTTATAATTAAAGATTACTGAATGGATTTCTACATAAAAAAAATGAACACTTCTTACGATAACGATACAGTCGATTATTATTTGGGAGAACAACAAATACATGTTAATGAGTTAATTGGAAACGAAATTGAGTTTAAATACTCTGGTGAGATTAACTGTACAGTTTGTGGTAAAAAAACCAAGACTAGCTTTGGTCAAGGGTTTTGTTACAATCACTTTATGAATTCTCCGCAGGCTTCACCTTGTATTATTCGCCCAGAATTATGCGAAGCTCACTTAGGAAAAGGTAGAGATGTAGAATGGGAACAGAAATATCACAATGTAAAACATTATGTGTATTTGGCCGTATCTAGTGCTGTAAAAGTGGGTATTACTAATGGTCAAAATTTGCCATACAGATGGATAGATCAAGGAGCAAGCTCTGGAATTATATTAGCCGAAGTTCCCTACAGAAGATTAGCTGGAGATATAGAAGTTGCACTTAAAGAGCAATTCACAGATAAAACCAATTGGCGAAAAATGTTGACTAATGATGTAATTAGTGGAGTAGACTTAGAAGAAATTAAATGGGAGTTGGAAGAAACTCTACCAAGTGATTTAAGTCAATATTTATCCGAAGAAGATGAAATTACTGAGATTAATTATCCGGTACTGGATTACCCAACCAAAGTAACAAGCGTTAACTTAGAGAAGATACCACAGTTCAGAAAGAAGCTGATGGGAGTAAAAGGACAATACTTTTTGTTTGATGATAACACAGTAATTAATATCAGAAAGTACACAGGTTACAACATTGAAATAAACTTTTAATAATGCCGAAATTACTAATCTACATAGAAGTGAATAATCCTGACGAAGTGATTGCCAATGAAAAAGGAAAGCTTATTGGATTGGCTTCAAAACTTCTTTCAAAAGAGAATAGAAAAGTAAGAGTAGAGCAACAGGTTTTTGAAGCTTTACACGAAGAGCTTGGAGAAGGAATAATGAAAGAGCTTGATAAAAGAGGAATTGATTCGGATATTAAAGTAGAAATAGTAGAGTAAATTAAGATTATTATGGCACATTTTACCCCAGATTTTTTAGAATTTTTCAAGGAGTTAGCTCCAAATAATAACAAGGATTGGTTTGATGAAAACCGAAAGCGTTATCATGAAAGTATTAAAAAGCCTTTTGAGGATTTTGTAACTGCTATGATTAACGAAATGCGCAAAACGGATAAGTCATTAAATATCACTTACAAGGATTGTATTTTCAGAATAAACCGAGACATACGATTTGCAAAAGATAAATCGCCTTATAAATTGAATCGTTCTGCAGCAATTGCTCAAGGGGGAAAGAAAGATCATGCGAGCCCAGGATTATATTTCGAAATTACTCCTGAACATGTAAGAGTGTATACAGGAATTCACGGGCCAGATAAAGATCAATTGTTAGCCGTAAGAGAAGAGATTGCTGACAACCAGAAAGAGTTTGATAAAATCATTAACGAAAAGAAATTCAAGAAAGTTTTTGGAGAAATAAACGGAGAGAAGAATGTTCGTTTACCAAAAGAACTTCAAGAAGCAGGTGAGAATCAACCCTTAATTTACAACAAACAGTTTTATGTTTACACATCCTTTCCACCAGAAATTATTTTTGAAGAAGGAGTAGTAAAGAAGTTGGTTGATACCTATAAAATAGCAGAACCATTTGCTAAGTTTTTATCTAAACCAATTTTGAATTTAAAAAGTTAAATAAGTAGTAAATTCGCACAACAAAAAGAAAACACATGAACGCATATATATTAGACGCAATAAGAACACCAATAGGAAATTTCACTGGAACATTGTCAACTATTCGCCCAGATGATATGGGAGCTTTGGTAATAGAAGAACTGATGAAAAGAAATCCTACTGTAGCCAAAGAAGATATTGAAGATGTAATTTTTGGATGTGCGAATCAAGCAGGAGAAGATAACAGGAATGTAGCTCGAATGAGTGGATTGTTGGCAGGTTTACCATTTTCTGTTCCAGGTGAAACTGTGAACAGATTGTGTGCCTCAGGAATGAGCTCTGTGGTTCATGCACAAAGAGCAATTAACAATGGGGAAGGAGATGTGTATGTTGCAGGAGGAGTTGAGAATATGACAAGAGGACCTTGGGTAATTTCTAAAGTATCTAAACCATTTGGTAGAGATGCACAAATGCATGATTCTAGTTTTGGATGGAGATTTGTAAATCCAAAGATGAAAGAATTATACGGAACACACGGAATGGGAGAAACTGCTGAGAATTTGGTGGAGAAATACGACATATCTAGAGAAGACCAAGATAAGTTTGCTTTATGGTCGCAACAAAAAGCAACCAAAGCCCAAGAGAATGGAAGATTGGCAGAAGAGATTTTGACCGTAGAGATTCCACAAAGAAAAAAAGATCCAATTCTGTTTTCTAAGGATGAGTTTATAAAGCCAGCTTCTTCTATGGAAGTGTTTGCTAAACTAAGACCAGCCTTCAAAAAAGAAGGAGGTTCAGTTACAGCTGGAAATGCATCTGGATTAAATGATGGAGCTGCAGCTATATTAGTTGTGTCTGAGGATTATGTAAAAAAGCATGATTTAAAACCGTTATCAAGAATTGTTTCCTCGGCAGTATTTGGAGTAGAACCAAGAATTATGGGAATTGGTCCAGTAGGAGCAACTCACAAAGCGCTAAAAAGAGCAGGATTAACTTTGGATGATATGGATGTTATTGAATTGAACGAAGCATTTGCAGCACAAGCTTTAGCTTGTACTCGCGAACTTGGACTGGCAGATAACGACCCAAGGATAAATCCAAACGGGGGAGCAATTGCAATTGGTCACCCACTAGGAATGACTGGAGCAAGGTTATTACAAACTGCTTCTATCGAGTTGAATAAAACAAACAAGAAATATGCCTTGTGTACTATGTGTATTGGAGTAGGGCAAGGGTATGCAACAATTATCGAAAACGTAAATATTTAAGAATAATGTTCACAGGAATTATAGAAGAATTAGCTGAGGTTGTTTCCGTAACTCAAAAAGGAGGGAACGTAGATTTGAAAGTAAAATCGAATCTCACCAAAGAACTAAAAATTGACCAAAGTGTAGCTCACAATGGATGTTGTTTGACGGTAGTAGAAATTGAAAACGATACCTACACAGTTACAGCAATAGAAGAAACATTGAACAGAACTACAATAGGTTTGCTAAAAGCTGGAGACGCAATAAACCTAGAAAGATGCACCAAAATAGGAGCAAGACTAGACGGACACATAGTTCAAGGACATGTGGATACTTTAGGGACTTGTACCAAAGTAGTTGAATTGGATGGTTCTTGGGAATATTATTTTGAATACGAAACAGAAGATGTGACTGTGGCAAAAGGTTCAATAACAGTGAATGGAACGAGCCTTACAGTTTGTGATTCTGGAGATAATAATTTCTCTGTAGCGATAATTCCTTATACGTATGACAATACTTTTTTTAAGTATTTAGAAGTCGGAGGTAAGGTGAATTTGGAATTTGATATTGTAGGAAAGTATGTTGCTAAGTTGATGAATAGGTAAGTATTAGTGCAATTGTTCTCGATACACTTCCAATAATCATTATAGTTATCGTCCAATGACTTTTTTTGATTAAAACGCGAATCCGAAGGAAAGATATACACCATCAGGATAGCTCATTCCAGTCCGAAATATGAAACCTCCAGTTGGTTTTTGATAACGATATCCAACCGAAATAGCTGGTGCCCATATTGTAAAATCACTTCTCGAAGGCTCCGAACTATTGCTAAGGTTGGCACTTCTAACTTCAATACCATATCCATCTATGTCATATAAGGCAGCAAATCCTAAGCCAAGCTCTAAATGAGATTTTTTTGGACCAAAAACACCTTGTAAACTTAGGGAGCCATATGGTCCCTCAATACTAGACTTAGTATTCCAAGAATTTCCACCTCCATAACTAGCTCTCAGGTAATAATTTGCATAAAATTTATTATCTGTGGAGAATAACCGTCTCTCATAACTGGCACTTGCAACAAACCATCAACCTAATGTTCCACTGGCATAAATTGTGTTTTTTGGTTGAGTTTTTAATGAATCTTGTGCACTAGCTTTTGCAGAATAACCAGTTCTATTAAAATCGAAATCATAATTTAAGGCTGATTTTTTATAGGGCTATATTCACACTTTTCTCATTGTCATATTATCAAATTAATTCTATCTTAGTATCTTAAATTAACCCCATGTCGCAAGTAAAGAAATTTGGAACATTTTTAGGCGTGTTTACTCCCTCGATCTTAACGATTCTGGGTGTAATTATGTACATGCGATTGAGTTGGGTTGTTGGTAATGCAGGGCTCGAAATGGCAATAGGAATTATCCTTATTGCACACATTGTCTCTGTAGCTACTGGTTTAAGTGTTTCTTCGGTAGCAACTGATAGGAAAATTAAAGCTGGAGGAATTTATTACATGCTTTCTCGAAGTCTAGGGTTACCAATTGGGGGTTCCATTGGAATCACCCTTTTTGTGGCCACTGCATTAAGTATTGCTCTTTATTTAATTGGGTTTGCTGAAAGTGCTTTGGTTGTTCTTCAAGAGCCGCTTGGAATAGAGGAAGTCACAATTAATCATATTAGAGTTGCCGGTTCTTTAGCATTATTTTTTATTGTTGCAATTGCATATATCAGTACAAGTATTGCTATAAAAGCTCAACTTTGGATACTTGGAGCAATCATTTTGTCTGTTATTTCTATCCTATTCGGAACAGATGTTGGCAAAGAATTCGATATGACTGGCGTAACCGAAGGTGGAGTAAACTTCTTTGTGCTATTCGGAATATTTTTCCCTGCAGTAACTGGGTTTACAGCCGGAGTAGCCATGTCTGGAGATTTAAAAGATCCAAAAAAATCTATTCCTTGGGGAACTATGTTAGCAGTAGGTGTAGGACTTATTGTGTATGTAGGATTGGCAATTTTTATCTATTATTCTTTTGAAGGAAACTTAGAGGCAATTATGTCTGATAAGAATGCTTTAATCAAGTTTGGATGGATACCAGTCTTAGTAATTGCAGGTATTTGGGGAGCAACACTTTCATCTGCTTTAGGCGGAATATTAGGAGCACCAAGAATCCTACAAGCCATGTCGGTTGATAGCATTACTCCAAAGATATTTGCCAAAGGAAAAGGAGAAGAAAACGAACCTCGAAATGCGTTAATCTTAACTTTTGTAATTGCACAAGCAGGAGTATTAATTGGTGAATTAGATGTAATTGCTGAGGTAGTTGCCATGTTCTATTTATCGGCATATTTATTTATTAATGTTTCTTGTTTCTTAGAGCAATGGGCAAGTCCAGATTTCCGACCAAGTTTCAAAATTCCTATTTGGATTTCTTTAGTAGGTGCAATAGTGACATTTGTATTAATGATTCAATTGAACTTACTAGCAGCAGTGGTTGCAATTTTAGTAATGATATTGATTTTTATCTGGTTAACTCGAAAACAACTTGTACTTGGATCTGGAGATGTGTGGCAAAGTGTGTGGAGTAGTATTGTTAAGCTTGGTCTTAAAAACCTAGACAAAAAGTCTACTCATAAGCGTAACTGGAATCCTAACATATTACTATTTAGTGGAGGAACAGAAACCAGAAAACATCTTATTGATTTCAGTAAAACAGTAGCTGGAGCAAAAGGAATGATTTCTAATTTCGATTTAATTGAGAATAAAACCTCTAAACTTTTATTAGCTAAGCATAAGCAATCTGTTAAGGATGATGAATTGTACAGTCAAGGAATTTTTGCTCGTAAGCAAGAGTGCAAGGATGTTTATTTAGGAATTGAAGCAATTTCTAGTACTTATGGATTCTCAGGAGTTGAACCTAATACTGTTCTTACAAGTTGGGAACAAAGTTCAGATGACCCAACTCGATTTGCTCAGTTAACCAATAAGTTGTGCGAGTTAGATTACAATGTTTTGTATTTGGATTACGACAAACAAAGAGGTTTTGGAGCTAAAAAATCCATTGATATTTGGTGGAATGATTTCAGTAATACGGCTGAATTATCCTTGAACCTTGCCAAGTTTATGAGTAGTTCTATTGATTGGAGGCAGGCTCAAATAAGAGTGCTTTATGTCAATAATCAGAATGATAAAAAAGGTCAGCTTGAAGAGATTATTGACGAATTATTATCTAATTATAGAATCCCAGCACGTTCAAAAATCATTAATAATGAAATTGAACAAAAGGAGTTGTATGAAATAATGAAAGTAGAGTCTTACGATTCTGATTTAGTGATTGTTGGAGTTCCAAATCATTTAGATGATGAAGAAAAGTTTGTTGAGAAAACAGATGAATTGGTTAAGATTTTGGGAACTACTTTATTAATTAGGCCTTCCTCAAATTTCGAGGAAACAGAAGTAGATTTAGGAGAAAAAGTAGAGATAGCAACCCCCGATATTCAAGAGAATATTGAAGAAGAACTATCTATAGAATCAGACTTTTATGCATATCCTTGGCTAAATAATCTTACGGTTTTTAATAAAAGAAATGCGAATCATTTTCTGGAGACAGTATTCTCTGAGGTATATAAAAAGTACCTTACTGTAATTGATAAACTTCAGATAAGATTAAAAGAAAATGAAGAGAATTTTATCAAACAGTTTTCTTCCAATTCCTCAGCAAACATAGATTTATTGGACAAGACTTTTAAAGAATATGTTCAGGAATTATCTTCTGAGATTAAGGCCTATAATACGGAGTTTCTTCCAGAAATAGAAAAGAGTTTTTCTGGAGCTATTTCTTCTTTATTGGCTCAAAATGAAAATTACCAAAGTAAGCTTCCTAAAAAAATTAAGCGGGAAATAGATCTTTCTGAATTAGAACCAAATGAGAAAGACTCTGGAAATGAGAAGAGAGCAAAAAAATGGATTAGCTTTCAAAAGAAAACCCTAGGGATAAAGCCGAAAAGAAATATATATTACCGTGATTTCGTCACTTATTTCTATCATAATTTTTATCTCAAAATTTTGATGAGGTCTTTCATGAAGTCAGGGATTTTTGTTTATAAGAATACTACAGAGCTAAATCAAATTGCTGATACTATTAAAGCAAGTTATCATGAAATGAGAGGGAAGAAAAACCTTTCTAAAGATGAATTTTCAGAATTTACTAACGAGATAATTAAATCTATTTCAGAATCAAAAAATAGTTTGGAAGCCAATTACAAGGAGCTTGCTGCTAATTTCTTTAAGCTTAATACTGATTACACATTCTCCTTATACAACAAGCTTAATTTATTGAGTATAAATGGTGAAGTAGCTAATGGGATAGAAGAGAAAGGGAAAAGTGAGTTTAAAAAGCAGTTGAAAGAAGCTAATAGCTTTCCAAAGTATTTCAAAAGAAACAATGAGCTTGTAAATAATGCTTTGGTATTGGATGTCTCTCTTCATGAGATTCACCCAGAAATACATTCGGTAATTAACGATACGGTTTCTTCTATTAACAGGCTTAGTATTAATCCACAAATCTCATTAATTAAGCAATTCGAAAAATTAGATAAATCGCTTGTAGAGAATGATACTCAGTCCAAACTAGAGATCATAAAGTACTTAAATAAGCTACCTCTTTTTTCTTTTGATATTGAGGAATTGATTAATATCACTATAAAAAAGGTAGAGAAAATAGTCTATAAATTGTCAGGTTCACTGGATATAATGGATGTAGAGTCTATTAATAACCTAAATGAAGTACAAGGTATAGGAGTAAAGAAAAATACAATTCAAGTTCAAAGATTAATTCTTTTTTCTGTTGAAAATAAGTTGATTAAGTCTTTAAATCAAGAATCAGACAAACTACAATCGGACTTAAATGAATTGGTAAGAACTTTTAAAAATAAATCTATTACACTTGAAACTATAGATTTTGAAACTGAAAAAGAAGTTGTTGTAACTGTGAGAGAGGATTTAGTTAAATCTTCGGGAGAATTGAAAGATGGTATTAATACCCGTTTCAAAAATTTTATTTCTAAAGTAAGTGAAGAATTAGAAGAGACGAGAAAGATTCTAGATTATGATTTTATTGCAGGAAATAGTGCAGTAATCGACCAGTATATTAAGAAAACAGGAGTAACTACATCAAGAATTTCGAGACTTATACAATCTACAAAACGAACAGTAAAGAAGAGATTAGCCCAAACTTTATCTTTTGTAGATAGGCAAAGAGATGAGTTTTTGGTTGCTGAATTCAAGTTGAAACATGGTTCAAGTGCAAATCTAAGTTCAGTGGTTTCTAATTTTGTAGAAAAAGTAAAAATGCCAAAAGCGGTATATGAACAAGTTCCATTTTTTTACAATAAACTGTTCATTGGTGAGCATGCATCACCACTCACAATAGAACACAGAGATACTGAAATAGAACAAGCGCAGAAAGCAATTCAATTACTGAATAGAAAGTCTGGCGGAGCCATTTTAATTCTTGGAGAACAGTTGTCGGGTAAAAAGTATTTCTCTGATTACCTCACATCCAGAATGCTTAAAAGAGAGGTGATATCAGTTTATCCTGCTATTGATAATATAAAAGTTAAAGCTTCATTTGAAAGGGCTGTGAATTTTGCTTTCGGTAATGAGTTGTCTCTAGAGGACAATTTAATAGAAAGTAGTGGAAAAACTTTATTATTCAACAATATAGAGAAATGGGGTGCAGATATTTCTGTCATAGAATGTCTGAAAGAAATGATTGAAAAGTATGGTAAAAAACATCATTTTATATTAAGCAGTTCAATTGCTTATTACAATTATCTTAAACCAATTTTATCCTTGGATGAAGTAGTTATTTCGTCTATTCTTTTATTGCCATTAAAGAAGGATGGGTTTATCGAAACTTTTAAATTAAAGCATAAGGCTGGAGGATTAAAATTTACTTTAAATAATAAGCAAGAGAAAGACTTTACCGATCGCCAATTAGATTCTTTCTTTAATAAGTACCATTCTATTTATAAAGGAAATATTGGTAGAAGTTTCTTGGCTTGGGTTAATAATATTCAATTAATTGAAGGAACTGAAATGGAAATTAAAGAACCAAAAACAGTTTATTTTCCAGCTATCGAAAACTCAGATTGGATTGTTGTCTTGAGAGTGTTATCAGTTTTTAGAGAGATTAGTAAAAAAGAGTTGGAGGCAATATTTGGTCAAGATTTAAACTACGTTTCCTACCTAAATCAAATGAAGAGAATACGATTAATAAATGAGCCAAAAAATGGTGTTTATGAATTGAATTCCGAAGTATATTTTGCTGTAAAGCAGTATTTACGAGATAAGAAAATAATAGCCTAATGGAAGAGTTTTTCAATATAGACATATCACAAATTTCCGTGTTTAGCTTTGTAAGGCTAATAATTTGGGGTGGTTTGTTGTATGGTTTTTTATGGTTTTTTAAAAACTATTTGGTTCTATTAATTATTAAATCGCCAGTTCGCAGAAAAAATATATTAAATAAATTACCTGCAATTATTACATTGATATGGGTTTTATTCGCCCTTTACGCCTTGTACTTATTGGTGAGTCCATTTCCTTTTTTAGGAGTTGTATTGTCTTTGGTATTTATTTATTTAAGCAGAGGATATTTAATCAATCTGATTCATGGATTGTTTTTTAGATTAAAAGGTGATATGAATTTGGGGCGAGAAATAGCATTCGATTCCTATCAAGGAACTATTCTTAAACTCAATAATTTTGATTTTCAAATTCAGAACAAAGAAGGGGAAATAATTTTAATTCCTTACAGCACAATGGTTAATGAAGAAGTCATTAAAAAAGATTTTTCTTCGGATTTTTCCTCCTATAAGTTTTCTATTAAAACAAGTTCAGATGTTTCTGAAAAAGACCTGAGAATTAAGCTACTGCAATCACCTTGGATTACTCCAGTCTTCCCTTTTTCAATAAATAAAGTAGTCTCAATGGATGAGGATCCTATTTTTGATATTATTGTTTATGCCATTGATGAGAAGTATCATTCGATCATTGAACGAGATCTTAAAATGGACTTGTTAAATGAGTAATTCTCGGTACACTTATTGTTACATTCTGTTTATGAAAAACTATATATTACTTATTCTTCTCAGTATCGCAGTTTCTTCTGTTTCTCAAGAAGTAATGCAAATGAATCGGAACAAAGGTATTTTTACATGGATTATAAGTACGATTCTAAGAAAAAGGACTTTATTTTAACTAAAACAGAAGAATTTTATTCGCCTTCTAACTATAGTGCTACTTGGAGTAAAGAATCACATTCTTGTTATAAGAATCAAATTGTTTTCAAAAATTCTTACCACCCAGAAATAGATTAACTATCTAGCGAAACTAAAAAGGATAAATACAATTGATAAAATAGGAACACCAAACACCGCAATGTTTAGAGCTGCATAATAAAATGGGGTAGGCCCTTTAAAAAGTAACGTTAACCCGCAAATTATTAAAATAAAAATACCTAGTGGGTAGTGAAAAGCTTTCTTTTTACTCATGGTATCAATAAAATAATTATCAAATATTTTATACCCCAAATCAATTTTAAAAATAGGAGATTGTAACAATTCAATATGTTGATTTTCGTAAAAAATATTTGCAACTTCTCCAATGTAGCTTGCATTGTGTTTTATATTTCTTTCATCAATGGTGTAAATTTCCGAAATAATAAACTCAGGCTGAGCAAAACCTACAAGCATCCCTTCAATCAAGCTAATTCTTTTTGTACTATGGTATTGAACATTACTTTTTACTGGGTTCATGTAAAAATCGGCCATTAGTAAAAAAGCAAATAAAATACCCGCCACAGCTATGTATGGAAAAGCTTTATAAACCTTAGAAGTTTTTAAATCTTCAAAATCTCTTAGAGCCTCTAGCTTTTCGTCTGTTTCCTTTTTTTTGCGATATCGTTCACTCTGTTTTTTTAAATCATCAAGCTCCTCTTGAGTTAGCCATCTATTGTGCCTTCGACTAAATATTTTCCCTTTGTTACTCGTGTATTTTTCACTATTATTATCAGTTTTTGCTGAAGTAAGGGCTTGATATGCTTCTTTAATTTCATGAAATTTTTCGGCAGATGCATCAGAATTAACATCAGGGTGGTATTGCAAAGCTAGTTTACGGTAAGCTTTTTTTATTTCTTCCTCGTTTGCACCCTCTGGCAGACCTAATATGTGGTAATTTGATTTCAAAAGTTACTCTTGTAATACACGATTTAGAAATAGAAACTAATTTATAGTACTAAGTTACAAAAATATCTACCTATCTATTGTGGTTGGGATAGCAGTAAAATTGAGAAATTTCAAACATTAAACTCTATTATGCTTACTTTTACAAAATACATAGAGTATTAATGCTAAGTTTTTCAGAAAAAACATTAGTAATTCAGTAATATTTTTTAATTTTGCAGTCCTTAAACCCCTAACTATGGATATTCGAAAGAAATATAGGATACCTTATACAGGACTAAAGGAAGGTAAGCACTCGTTTGAGTTCACTGCCGCAGTAGAGTTCTTTGATCATTATAAATACGATTATGTTAGCCAAGTTGAGTTAACTGCAACCGTAGAATTACAGAAAATGTCTACAATGATGATTCTGGATCTTTCGTTATCGGGTAATTACAATACTCCTTGCGATAGATGTGGAGATGATTTGACACAAGATTTCTTGTCTGAAAACAGACTTTTTGTAAAATTTGGAGACGGAGAAAGTACAGATGAAAATATCTTACTTCTCTCACAATCCGAGCATGAGTTACACATGGCTGAGTATATATTTGAGTTTTTTGTCACTTCGGTACAAGCTCGACACATACATAACGAAGGCGATTGTAACGAAAAGGTGATCAATAAAATAAATGAATATAAAGTAACTGAACAAGAAGAAATTTCGAATCCTATTTGGGATAAGTTAAAAGAGTTAAAAAAATAAAAGAATAAAATGGCACATCCAAAAAGACGACAGTCAAAACAAAGACAGAGAAAAAGAAGAACTCATTACAAGGCAGCAAGTCAATCATTGACTCAATGTCCTACTACCGGAGAATTTCACTTAACTCACAGAGCCTACTGGCACGAAGAAAAATTATACTGGAAAGGGCAAGTTGTTATTGATAAAACTGCATCAGCCGAAGAAGTAGCATAATTTTGTCTAAGTCCTATAATATTGGGATTGACATTCTTGGTGGAGATAATGCACCAGAGTGTAACTTAAATGGAGTACATAGGTTTTTAGAAAATCATTCTGATTTACTAAACTCTGTGTCTCTTTTTTTGTTTGGAGAAGTTACGTCTATTAAGGAAAGTTTAGGTGAGGAGTTATGCTCTAAACCTTACATTAACATAATAGATTGTAAAGATAATATTGGATACAATGAGCATCCAGTTAAAGCTTTTCTCCAAAAACCAGAATCAAGTATAGTAAAAGGGTTTGGTTACTTAAAAGCAGGTGAAATAGATGTTTTTGCCTCTGCAGGTAACACTGGAGCAATGATGGTTGGTAGCACACAAATGATTGGAAATATAGAAGGGATTTCTAGACCAGTTATTACAAGTATTTTACCACGAGAAAGTGGTAACCATGGTATTATTCTTGATGTAGGTATAAATGCCGATTGCAAGCCAGAAATGCTAAATCAATTTGCAGTAATTGGTTCTATTTACTCCGAATTTATCAGAAATATTAAAAACCCAAAAGTAGGGTTACTAAATATTGGTGAGGAAGAGGAAAAAGGTAACTTAGTTACCAAAGCAGCTCATAAATTACTGAAAGATAATAATCGAATAAATTTTATTGGAAACATAGAAAGCAGAGGAATCCTAAATGATGGAGCTGATGTTATTGTCTGTGATGGATTTACAGGAAACATCATTTTAAAACAAGCAGAATCTTTTTATGAAATAATAAAAAGAAGAGGAATTAAAGACGATTATTTCGAACATTTTAATTATGAAAGCTACGGAGGTACTCCAGTATTGGGTATAAATTCTAATGTAATCATTGCGCACGGAATTTCTAATGACGAAGCAATTTGTAACATGATAAAAATGTCTTTTGATGCTTCAAAAAATGATCTTCCAACCAAGATCGCAGAAGCTATGACGTCCACATTTGTTTGTTGATAAGTTAATTTTGTTATTATTTTCACTGATTTAATTACTAAACTTAGTATATATCCACATAATTAAATATGACATGAAAAAAATCATAGCCTTTTGTTTTTCAATCCTTTTTTTAGCTTCATGCTCTACTTCTAGTGATGTAGCTTCTTCTAAATTACTTCAAAAAAGAAAATACCAAAAAGGGTGGCATTCTAACCGCACACCTATATTTGATAAGAATAATCAAAACAAAAAAGAGATTTATTCTGCAATTAAAGTTTCTGAATCGACTCAAGAATTAGTTGCTAAAAAAGAGATTGATGAAGAAGTATTGTCTGAATATAGTGTTGAAACAAATTCTGTTTTAAATTCTACAGTTCATTACGAAAATAGCACTAAAGTAAAACAAAGCCTTTCAAATGTTCTTAACAAAGAAGAAACTCTACCAACAATAATAGAAAATCAAAATTCAGGATTTATATCATTAATTCCTGATGAAAACAGTTCTTCCATGCCAGTAGAAAACTCCGATTCTACATCTAGAATATTATTGATGTTACTGGGTATTGTAATATTATTTACTGGGATTACACCATTAGCCATATTAGTTGCTGTTGGAAGAGGAGGAGCTCTCAAGTTTAACTTATATTTATTTTTAATTGGCTCATTGTTTTTAGTTGCTGCAACTTTTATTTTCTTATTTTCTTTTAGTGGATTGGGATTTTTCTTTTGTCTTTCATTTTCGTTTATTTTATATTTAGCTGCATATATTCATGCATTAATAACAATTATTAGAGGTTTTTTTAAAGTTTAATTTATTCTTAGAATAAATTAAACTTGAGTTCCAATTTTGGAATTAATTTTTTATCTTGTTTATTATTAATTTTAAAAAAAAATAAACAATGAAAAAAGTATTATCGTTTGTATTAGGGCTAATAATTTTAGCTTCTTGTTCTACATCTAGTGATGTGGCATCAAATAAAATATTTCAAAAAAGGAAATATAAAAAAGGTTGGCATGTTAACTCAACCAGAAATGTAGAAGAAAAAACTAAAGTAATTCAATCAGACGAAATAGTTGAATCAAAATCAATAGAAACTAAAGAAGAAATAACTTATGAGCAAGAAGTAACTAGTTCAGCTGCTGTAGCTCAAGAAAATGTTTTGACGGAAACTGCTGATG
The DNA here is from genome assembly GCA_018609055.1 of Flavobacteriales bacterium. GTDB lineage: Bacteria > Bacteroidota > Bacteroidia > Flavobacteriales_D > CAJJDF01 > CAJJDF01. The sequence continues at coordinate 73,487 of JABAYJ010000006.1, read as the reverse complement.
TTGTAAATGCAGAAGAATCAATTAAAAGTAAAGTAGTTTTTCAATCTAGAGAGCAATTAGTTGTAGCTTCAGAAATTTCTAACCCAATAGTTGAAGGTGTTGTCTCTTCAATCGAGAAAGATGTTTTTACTCAAAATAAAAATGAGAAAAACAAAGAAGATTCATCAGATGATGATATGCTAATATTACTTTATGTTTTAGCAGTGTTAATCCCTTTTGTAGCAGTTGGTATTGTAACTGATTGGGATTTAGAAACTGTATTGATTAATATTTTACTTTCAATATTATGTTATATCCCAGGAGTAATTCACGCTTTTATTATTATTAGAGATAGATACTAAGAATAAATTTTATAATTAAAATTAAAGGGATGTGGAACAAGATTAAAATAGCAATCTGGGTTCTCATCCCTTTTTTATTGTTGTTGCTCCCAGCAACATATTTTGATACAGGTCAAGCACTTTGTCCTTCAAAACTATTGCTAGATAGAGAATGTCCTGGTTGTGGAATTACCAGAAGCGTGCAACACGCAATTCATTTTGATTTTAAAGCCGCTTGGGGGTTTAATAAGCTTATCTTATTAGTACTTCCTTTGCTTATTTACTTTTGGGTTACTACTTTATTAGGTTTAATAAAGAAAGTTAGGGTAAACTAAAATTTTTCTCTTTTAATTTTCCCTGTTTCTGTTCTAGAAATTGGTTTAAATATTATCTCTTTCGGAACTTCATACTTTTCTAAGTCTAAATTCTTAAAGTCAATCTCAATCTCTTTTTCAGTTACCAAAACTACTTTTTCTCCAAGTTTTTCATCTTTTTTAGAAGTGATGTAAAACACCAAATCAGGATATTTGGCTTTTATCTTTTCTTCAATAGCTTCAGGCGAAATTTTAATTCCTCCAGAGTTAATCACATTGTCTTTTCTACCTAGCCACTTAAATCCTTTATTTGTAAGCTCAGCAATGTCATTGGTAACAATAGTTTCTGAAGTCAAACTTGGGCAATCAATTACCAAGCAGTTTTCATCATTTAGTGATACTGAATAGAAGGGGAGCACTTCAAAAGAATCGGACAGTTGGCTTCCGTTTAGTCTTTTTAAGGCGATATGGCTAACCGTTTCTGTCATTCCATAAGTAGAGTAGAAATTGTTTCTAAAAATCTTAATTTCATTTGTAAAGCTTTGTGTAACTGCTCCACCACCAATAATTACTTGGTGTATTTGTTCCAATTCTTTTGGCGAATCAACTAGTATCTGTTGGGCTTGCATTGGAGTAATTGCCAAGAAATCTACTGTGTGTTTAAAATTCTTCAAAGGAGATGATTTAGGATCCTCAATCCACAAATTATATCCAGAAGTTAATGCACGAATAACCATCATTTTTCCTCCAATATATTTCACTGGAATACATAATAATGCACTAGTGTTTTTATCCAAACTCAAAAACTCACAAGTGTTACAAGCGCTTTCTACAAAGCTTTGTTTAGGTATAGCTATTTGTTTTGGTTTTCCTGTAGAACCTGATGTTTGAACGGTTATTCCGGTAGAGTTTGAAAACCATTCTTTAAGGAAATTAACTACTTCTTTAAAGTGATTTTCTTCCTTTAATTCCAATTCTAAGATCTCTTTTTTAGAATAGGTATTTTGATTCAGGGTTATATGTTCTAATGATTTATAATCCACTTAAATCCCAATTTAAATCTTGCTTATAAAAAATCTCGTCACTCTCTACACTTAATGGAGAGCTAATATTGTTGGTGTATAGTTTACCAGTTCCTAGTCCTTGAAACATAGTGTTTCCAGTAGTTGCAACAAATTGCGAAATAGCATTTAAACCAATATTGGATTCTAACGCAGAAGTAATCCACCATTTTATTTCTCTTTCTTCGGCAAGTTCTATCCATTCCTTACTTCCTTTTATTCCACCAATTAATGAAGGTTTTAGAATAATGTACGGAGGATTTATTGCGTCCAAAGTTTCTGATTTGGCTTCTCTGGTATATTTTCCTATCAGTTCTTCGTCTAGTGCAATTGGCAAAGGACTTTCTTTACACAATTGATTCATAGTTGCTGGGAATCCTTGTTTAATAGGTTGCTCAATCGAGTGTAAGTTGAATTCGGCTAGTTGAGTTAGTTTCTCTAATGCTTCTGAAGGTGAAAATGCTCCATTAGCATCTACACGTATTTCTATTGTTTTACTTTTTTCTCTAATGCTTTTTAAGATATGAAGCTCTTTATCAAAATCAATGGCTCCAATTTTTAATTTGATACATCTAAAACCTGCAGCAATCTTTTCATCTACTTGTTGCATCATGTTTTCAAATGTTCCCATCCAAATTAATCCATTAATAGGAGTGGGGTTTTGAGATAAAGAAAAGGGCGAGTCGAATAAGATTTTACTGCCGTTTTTTTCTAAATCTAATAAAGCTACTTCCAGTCCAAAGTGGATAGACGGAAACTCTGTTAATCCTTCTGAAAGCCAATGTTCGTTATCATTAATACGATTGCATACTTCCGCAACTTTATCTTCGTAAGTGTCTAAATTTTCTGGATTTAGGTTGGGTAAATAACTGCATTCACCTATTCCAATTACTTTTGGATTACTTACATTCCACACTTTTATAAACCAAGAGTCTTTGGTTTGCAACCAACCTCTTGATGTCCCTCTTTCCTCGGTTAAGTTGAGCGTATATTTTTTAAAACTAGCTTTTAGCATGATAAGTATATTCCTAAAAAGGTTAAAATTGAAATCAAAAAAGTAGAAAGAGCTACTTTCTTTAACTCAGGATCAAGTGCTCTGTTTTCGATAGTTTTCTTTACAAAAAATAGATGTTTTACAAGAATTATAAACGGAATAGTAAACAGCCATTGCCAAATAGTTTCGGCTGTTAAATAAGAATGAATAAGCAAAAGTCCCATCCCAACTAATATCAAAATGTAATGGTAAATTTTAGCTTTTTTAAGTCCCATTTTTACGACCAAAGTATTCTTGTTATTCTCTTTATCATTGTGTTCGTCCCTCATATTATTGAGATTAAGAACCGCCATAGAAAATAAGCCAATACTGAATGCTGGCAATATTTCATAGCCACTTAATTCACCAGAAATAAGAAACTTAGATCCTAAAACACCTACTAATCCAAAAAAGAGAAATACAAATAAGTCACCTAACCCAGAGTATCCATAGGCACTTTTTCCTACTGTGTATTTAATTGCTGCAACAACACTCAATACTCCTAAAACTAGAAACAGAATCAGAAATTTAGTTTCCATCAGTTGAGTTCCTAAATAGGATAAGTATCCTCCTAGAGCCAAAGAAATTATTGAGGTAATAACCAATGCCGTTTTCATTTCTTTTTTAGAAATCAAACCTGCTTGCATGGTTCTTTTTGGACCTACTCGGTTATCGTTATCCGTTCCTTTAGCAAAATCTCCGTAATCATTTGCATAGTTTGATAACACCTGAAAAGCAGTAGCAGTAGCAATACATAACCAAAAAATGGTAGTATTAAACTCTCCAGAAAAACTTAAAGCACCACCCATCACTATTCCTGCTAAGGAAAGTGGTAGCGTTCTTAATCTTGCTGCTTTAATCCATTTCATTTCAATGCTGTTTTAATTTCTAAGTAAGCCAAAGTTAGTACAATTCCCTTTTCAAGTATAAAATATGAAAGTCCCAAAATAGTTAGCTCGGCAAAGTATGTATTCATAATATAAAGGGAGCCAATACAGTAAACAATGTTAGCGATACCGATAGTAATAAGAAAAGGCTTGTGATTTTTCTTTATTAATAAGATACAAAGCCCAGAATAGGTCATTAAAACCAATGCTATTATAGCTAGTTGGTATAAAATGGCTTTAGGCAAACCAACATAAGATTGGAAATAAACCAATACAATTCCAAGCAAAAAACTAGATAGCATAGCTCCCAAGTAATCTACAATAAATACCTGTTTAGGTTTAATTGTCATTATTTAATTTAAGTCTTAGTTTTCTATTTTGAATAAACATAAATAGGGCATGAGGTAACATAAATAGTGTCATACCTGAAAAAGGTATCATAAATACTCCTAATAAAACAACAATCAAATAGGAGGTAACAAATTGCTTTGATAATACTTTATTTTCAGACTCAATAAAGTTAACAAGGAATCCAATTGGGATAACTAATAAACCAAAATAGAAAAACCAAAAAGCAGCAAAGTTTTCGTAATTCATAACACCATTCAATAAGGGGAATTCCGAAAGGCCTTCACTTATTTTAAAAAAGAATGAAGACGAAAAGGAGGCAAACTGTTTTCCGAATGCAAAAGGGGTGATTCCAAATAGAGAGTGCATGATTCCTGTGAAAATCAATATGTTTCCGTTTGTTATTTTCATAGTTTAATGGTTTTAATATTTACCGATTAATTGTCTATCACTCCCCAATATTACTATTTTTTTATTATATTTACAAAAAATATTAAACTTTCAATCATTTCTGAAAATGAGTAGCGAAAAAATAAACCCTTATAACGAAAAAGAAGCTCCTAAGACAGAGCAAGTAGCCGAAATGTTCGATAATATTTCTGGTAAATACGACTTTTTAAACCACTTTTTCTCTCTTGGGATTGATAAAATCTGGAGAAATAAAGTGAGAAACATCGTTAAAAATATTCCTCACAGTGAAATACTGGATGTTGCAACCGGAACAGGAGATTTAGCAATTGCTTTATCAAAGTTAGAGGGGACAAATATCATAGGAGTAGATATTGCAGATAAAATGCTAGATGTAGGAAGACAGAAAGTATTGAAGAAAAAACTAGAAGGAAGAGTAGATTTAAGAAATGGAGATTCTTTGAACTTACCTTTTGATGACAAACAATTTGATGCGGTTACTGTGGCTTTTGGAGTAAGAAACTTTGAAAACATAGGTCAAGGATTAAGCGAGATTAGTAGAGTGCTTAAAGAAAACGGAAAGATTATCGTGTTAGAGTTTTCTAATCCTAAGAAGTTTCCAATTAAGCAGATGTTTAACTTTTATTCTAGAAAACTAATGCCAGCAGTTGGTAAAATAGTTTCAAAAGATAACCGAGCTTATTCTTATTTACCAGAATCTGTTCAGGCTTTTCCTACTGAAGATAAGTTTGCGAAAATTATAGAAGAAAATGGATTTACAAATGCAACTTACGAAAATGTTTCGGGAGGAATTGCAGCAATCCATGTTGCCATTAAGAGATAAAACTTAATGAAAGTAAGTGACAAAATATCGGTTAGGAAAATCTTAGAGCAATGCCAGCTTCACGGGATTCAAGATATTGTCATTTCTCCAGGTTCGCGAAATGCTCCTTTCACACTTTCATTTACTAATAATCCTTTTTTTACTTGTTACAGTATAGTTGACGAACGTTCAGCTTCGCACTTTGCTTTGGGAATTGCTCAACAAAAAAATAAACCTGTAGCTATTGTTTCCACTTCGGGAACGGCAACTTTAAATTATGCTCCTGCGATTGCAGAAGCTCACATGCAAGGGATTCCTCTTTTGGTAATTACTACTGATAGGCAAAGTGATGGTTTAGAAATAGGAGATGGACAAGTATTAAATCAGAAAGAGATTTACGCCAATTTTTGTGAAAACAACTACAATTTGGTTGAGGACGAGAATGACGAGAAAGAATTAAATTCGGCAATCATCCAAGAAGGTTTTTATGGTTTAATTGAAAATAAAAAGACAGTTCACTTAAATGTGCAATTGTCAGAGCCACTTTATGGAGTTATTGAAATGGAGTCTTTTGATGCGCCTTATAAAAATGAAGAAGTAGAAGTTTTTCAAACAGTTTCCGAAAAATCGGAAGAGTTAATTATTACTTGGAATAGCTATTCGAGTAAGTTGATTTTAGTATTTCAAAACCAATATGAAAACTTACAATCGGGATTAGAGCGATTAATGGAGCTGGATAAAAATGTAGTAGTAGTAACAGAAACCACAGGAGATGTTGTTTCTGATGGCTTTAATTCGTGTATTGATCGTACTATTGAATTGATCGACAAAACTAATCCAGAAGGATTCATCCCAGACTTAATTGTAACGATTGGTCACTCGGTTATTTCTAAAAAAATAAAACAATTGTTTAGGACTCATAAGCCTAAAGCGCATTGGAGTTTTTCTAAAGTGAGAAACGAGAATTTATTCCAAATGGAAACGATTGAAAAAAGAACAGAAGAAAATGAGTTTTTGGCTTTGATTAGTTCTAAAGGAATTAGCAAGAATGAAACAAACGATTTTAAGACTAATTGGGACTTAATTAAAACTAAATCTGAAGAAGGACATTTGGCTTATTTGTCTCAAACTTCATTTTCGGATATAAAAGCCTTTGAGTTTTTGACTAAGAACTTACCAAGTTGTAACCTACAAATGGGAAACAGCTCTGTAGTTCGTTACATTCAGTTATTTAATCAAAGAGCTGACATTAAATACAACAGCAATAGGGGAGTGAGTGGTATTGAAGGGTGTACTTCAACAGCTTTGGGTGCGCATCATGTAACTAACAATTCGATATTAATTTCGGGAGATATTAGTTTCTTTTATGATTCTAATGCTTTTTGGAATCGTCACGTTCCCAATAACTTTAAGGTGATTGTGATTAATAATAGAGAGGGGAATATTTTTAAAATTCTTCCTCATCCAAAGAAAGATAAAGTCTCTTTGCCTTTTTTTACAACACCACACAAGACATCTATCAAGAAATTTTGCGACCTTTATGGGGTAAAGCATTTTGTGGCAAAGAATCAAAATAAACTAGAGTCTGTTTTTGAAAATTTTATTAAAGAGAAAAGCCAAGCTTCAGTTCTAGAAATAGACACTTCTAGTGCGGAAAACGATACTATATTAACTGATTATTTTACTTTTATAAACCAATACAAGAACTAAGAATCTTGAATGGAAATTTTAAAGGAATAATAGCTGAAGAGATAAAAAAGAGTACATATTTAAAACCCAAAAGCTATGATAGCAATGGAAGTAGAGCATAATATTTCGGAAATACTAGAGAAAGATTTACAAAGAATAGACAAGTTAAAAAGAGAAGTCTTTTTTCAAGAAAAGAAAGAAACCTCTCCGCTTATTTCCACCTTTTTGGAGTTTGTATTTAACAAACAAGGAAAGAATTTAAGACCAAAGTTGGCTTTGCTTTCTTCTAAGGCTCAAGGTGAAACGAATCGCGCTACCTATTTATCAGCTATATTGATTGATATATTACACGAAGCAACTTTACTTCATGATGATGTGGTAGATGCTGCACAACTGAGAAGAGGAGAGACTTCGGCAAATGTTGTTTTTGGAAATAAAGCTACCGTTTTGATGGGTGATTATTTATTATCAAAAATGATTGAGGTATGTACTAAAGAAAAGGAATTTAAGTTGTTAGAGATTATCTCTACTACTTTGGTTTCATTATCTAAAGGAGAATTAATTCAATTGAATGCAACTAAAGAAAGTGAGTTTTCTGTAGCTCAATTGACAAAAGTAGCTGCACTTAAAACAGGAAGTTTACTTAAAGCTAGTTGTTTAGCAGGAGCATATTCTGCTGGATTACAAGAAGAAGATGAGCAAGTTTGGGTAGATTTTGCTGAGAACTTAGGGATAGCTTACCAAATTAAAGACGATATCATTGATTACGTAGAGAACGGAAAGGAGCAATTCAAAGACATCAAGGAAGGGAAAGTAAACATCCCAATGGCTTTGGCTCTAGAGAGTGCAGATAAAGAAACTGCGGCTCATATTCTTGGATTAATTAAAGACAAAGAGAACTTTAAGGCAAATATTGTTGAAATCACTACCTTCTTAAATACGCAAAATGGAGTTCAGTTAGCAGAAAACCTGCAAGATAAGTTTACAGAAAAAGCAGTTGTTGAATTGCATAAAATGAATAACTCAGAGGATTTAATTGCCTTTACTGAGAAGATTGCAAAGAGGACTTTTTAGAGTATTTAAAATAAAATTTATCGTTATATAATAACGTTTTATTATTCATGACGTATCAATTTGATTACGTAAAGTCACTATAATAATGACAGATAACCAACACAAGAGTTTAGTTTTGTCTGCAATTGTACCTTCAACACTCTGCTTTATAGCAGCTCTTCTTCCAATATTATTTATTTTTTTTGGAAGTTTAACTCTTAGTAAATTTTTAGTATTTCTTTCCAGTGTATTAGGGTGCATAGGTTATTTTGGGCTCCTAGGTTCATATGAAAACAAATTAAATAGTGAAATCCGAAAAAATTTCAAACGACTGATTTGTGGTTTAATAGGTTATTTTCTAATATTTTTTTGGACTAATTCGACTTTGGCTGATTTAATTTTCATTCCAAATGATATTTGGGACTTTTTATTTCTAATAATTTCTATTTGGATTTTGTTTGTTTACGTTTTTTATATTTTTCTTTTGTCAAAAAAACTAAAAATTGAAAAAAAGAGTAATTGAAAATATAGTTATTTTATCAGCAGTTTTAATCGGAATTATTTTCTTTTTATATGGTGGTTTCCAAAACAAATCTTTCATTTGGTTCTAATAGTATATCACTAGATATGGATAATGTTAAAAGCGGAATTTATCTGCTAAGAATTATCAGTGGAGAAGAAGTGAAGGTGCTAAAAATAATGGTGAACTAGATTACTTTTTCCCTAAGACAATCCTACTAGCTTCAAAAGGAGAAAGTTCTCCATTTAATACTTGTTGTTCCAATTGTTTTAATTGATCACTAATTCCATTTCCTTCATAAAAGGAAGCCAAAATCTGATGATTTAGGAATTTGTAGAACCAATCTTTAGTTTGTCGTTTTCTGTTTTCTTCAAAATAGCCAGTGGTTTGAGTTTTTACCACATACGATTCTATAATTTTCCAAGCCTCTTCAATTCCTGTTTCTTCAATTGCCGAGCATAATTCTACTTTAGGAATCCAATCGCTTTCTTTGGCAGGGAATAGGTGTAGGGCATTTGCATATTCTCTACTAGCTTGTTTGGCTTTGTTCAAATTATCACCTTCGGCTTTATTTATTAAAATGGTATCAGCCATTTCCATAATTCCTCTTTTTATTCCTTGTAATTCGTCTCCAGCTCCAGCAATCATTAATAACAAAAAGAAATCCGTCATGGAATATACTTCCGTTTCCGATTGGCCAACTCCCACAGTTTCTACCAATATTACATCAAAGCCAGCAGCTTCGCAAAGGAGTATAGTTTCGTGAGTTTTTTGTCCTACACCACCCAAGGTTTTACCAGAGGCAGAAGGTCGAATGTAAGCATTAGGATTCACGGCCAATTTATCCATTCTGGTTTTGTCTCCTAGTATACTTCCTCTCGATTGTTGCGAAGTAGGATCAATTGCCAATACAGCTACTTTCTTACCAATAGAAGTCAAGAATGTTCCAAAAGCTTCAATGAATGTACTTTTCCCAACACCAGGAACTCCTGTTATTCCTACTCTTACCGAATTGCCAGAGTGGGGCAAGCAGAAGTTTACAATCTGCTGAGCCAGTTGTTGGTGTTCTTTTTTAGCACTTTCTATAAGTGTAATAGCTTGGCTTAAAGCAACCGTACTTCCAGATGTTATTCCATCAGAGTAATAAGAAAAGTCTTTTGTTTTCAAAAAAAAGCATTTTGTTTGATAAGCTAAATTAATGATTTTATGGGAGAGAGTTTATTAAAACAACAATCAATAATTTTATTTTATGTTTCTAGTGTTTTCTCATTAAATCTAGTTTAGTTAATAACTTTTAAAAAATCCAATTACAAAACTTTGTTGAAAGTCCAAATCAAGATTACATTTGAAAAAAACTACATTACATGGCAGATATTGCTCAATTAAAATCCGTTTCTTCTCAAGTAAGAAGAGATATAGTAAGAATGGTTCACGCTAATAACTCTGGTCACCCTGGAGGTTCATTAGGTTGTGTAGAGTACTTTGTGGCTCTTTATTTTGAGATATTAAACCACAATCCATCAGACTTTGATATGGATGGGTTTGATGAAGATATCTTTTTCCTTTCAAACGGACATATTTCTCCAGTATGGTACAGTACTTTAGCTCATTCGGGTTATTTCGAAAAAGCTGAACTGGCAACATTCAGAAAACTTAATTCAAGATTACAAGGTCATCCAGCTACTGAAGAAGGGTTAGAAGGAATAAGAATTGCTTCTGGTTCACTTGGACAAGGTTTATCTGTAGGAATAGGAACAGCAATGACTAAAAAACTAAACGGAGAAGATAGTTTGGTTTACACGCTTCATGGAGATGGAGAATTACAAGAAGGACAAATTTGGGAAGCAGCAATGTATGCAGCAGCCAACAAAGTAGATAACGTAATTGCAACTGTTGATTATAACGGAAGACAAATTGATGGAGATGTAGATGATGTACTTTCTTTAGGTGATTTAGAAGGGAAATGGAAAGCATTTGGATGGGAAGTTATAACTGAGGACAATGGAAACGACATGGAGTCCGTTATTAACGTATTAAACAAAGCCAAAACATTAACTGGTAAAGGTAAACCAGTGATGATATTGTTGAGAACAGAAATGGGTCAAGGAGTTGATTACATGATGGGAACTCACAAATGGCATGGTGCTGCACCAAATGACGAGCAACTTGTAAATGCTTTAGGTCAACTAGAAGAGACATTAGGGGATTACTAATGGCATAACAATTGCATAAACATTATTAAAAATTAAATTATGAAATTAATTTTAACCAAGTTATCGGTTTTAGTAATGTTTTTGTGTGCAACATATTCTGGGAATTCACAAGCTGTTGAGCCTGAAATTACTCGTATCCTTTTTATTTTTGATGGATCTAATTCCATGAATGGACAATGGCAGGAACAAACTAAGATAAAAGTTGCCAAAAAATTGATGTACCAAACTATGGACGAATTATCTGTTTTAGATAATGTTCAAGTTGGACTTAGGTTATACGGACATCAAACAAGGATTTACAAAGGACAACAAGATTGTAACGATACTAAATTAGAAGTGCCATTTGCACCAGATAATTATAATAAGATAAAGCAGAAGATAAATTCACTTCAACCAAAAGGAACAACTCCAATAGCACGTTCATTAGAATATGCTGGAGAAGATTTTCCTCCTTGTGATAATTGCCGTGATGTTATTATATTAATCACAGATGGAATAGAAGCCTGTGACGAAGATCCTTGTGCTGTGGCAAAGATGTTACGTGAAAAAGGAATAGAGGTAAGGCCTTATGTAATTGGAATAGCAATGGACATGGAATCTTTAAAAGGATTTCAGTGTATTGGAAAAGCCTATGATGCCAGTACCGAAGAATCTTTTAGAGATGTAATGAAGGTGGTAATGAGTGAAGCATTAAACAATACAACCGTACAGGTTAATTTAATGAACTTAAAGAACCAACCGATTGAAACAGATGTAACACTTTCTTTTTACGATCAGAAAACTGGAAAACTGAAGTATACATTTATGCATACTTTGGATAGAAAGAACAAACCCGATACTATGTGGATTGATCCACTTTCTACTTATGAATTAGTAGTTCATACCACACCAGAGATTGTAAAAAGAGACATTGAACTAAGAGCAGGAGAACACAACACCATTCAACTTGATGCTCCCCAGGGAGGATTGGAGTTCAAAATTATTGGAGCAGGAAACTCTTACACAGATATTAAGTGCGTAATAAGAAAAGATGGGGAGATTGTGACTATTAACTCACAAAGAATGAACTCTTCGGATACCTACATTGTGGGAACTTATGATGTGGAGATTCTTTGCCTTCCAAGAATATATATGGAAGATGTGAAAGTAGAACAAAGCAAAACGAATAGAATTCAAATTCAACAACCAGGACTAGCAAATATCAATACTCCGTTTTTTGGAGTAGCTCAAATATTTACTGAGGTAAACGGGAAAAGAGTTTGGGTATGTAATTTAGATCAAGATAAATTGAATTATCAAATAGCGCTTCAGCCAGGAAAGTATACTGTTGTTTACCGACCGGTAAGAAAGAAGTCAGCAGCATATTCAGTATCCAAGGATTTTACTGTAACTCCAGGAGCAGCAGTAGAAGTTAATTTATAAAGACAAGACCAATAAAAACTAACATAAAATGAAAGAATATCCAGTACTAGGAAAGAAAGATACCAGATCAGGATTTGGAGATGGCCTACTTGAATTAGGAAAGAAAAATGACCAAGTTGTTGCCATGTGTGCCGATTTAACTGGTTCATTAAAAATGGGAGCATTTAAAGAAGCTTTCCCAGATAGATTCTTTCAAGCTGGAATAGCAGAAGCAAACATGATTGGAATGGCTGCAGGAATGACAATAGGAGGTAAGATTCCTTTTACCGGAACATTTGCAAACTTCTCTACAAGTAGAGTGTATGACCAAATAAGACAATCAATTGCTTATTCTGAAAAAAACGTAAAAATTTGTGCTTCTCACGCAGGATTAACTTTAGGAGAAGATGGAGCAACACATCAAGTGTTAGAAGATATTGGAATGATGAAAATGTTGCCAAATATGTGTGTGATTAATCCTTGTGATTATAACCAAACAAAAGCAGCAACACTTGCAATAGCAGATTATGAAGGACCAGTTTATTTAAGATTTGGAAGACCTAGTGTGCCAATTTTTATGCCTGAAGATATGCCTTTTGAAATAGGAAAAGGAATAATGTTAAGTGAAGGAACAGATGTAACTATAGTTGCTACAGGTCACTTAGTTTGGAAAGCATTAGAGGCTGCTAAAGAGCTTGAAGGAAAAGGAATAAGTGCTGAGGTAATCAATATTCACACGATTAAGCCATTGGACGAAGAAATTATTTTGAATTCGGTAATGAAAACAAAATGTATCGTAACTGCTGAAGAGCACCAAATAGCTGGAGGATTAGGAGAATCAGTTTCTTCTTTATTGTGTAGAACAATACCAACACCTCAAGAGTTTGTAGCTGTAGACGATACTTTTGGAGAAAGTGGAACACCAGCTGAACTGATGACTAAATACGGTTTAGATACAATAGATATTGTAACAGCTTGTGAAGCTGTGATGACTAGAAAGTAAAACTAAACGCTAACTATAGAATATAAAAAAAGGGAATCCAATTGGATTCCCTTTTTTTGTGTCGATAATTTAAAAATGAGTTTATTTCTTTTTCAAAACCCTATCGGCAATAATATTAGCATCAATACTGTATTGGTCTTCACCTCGAGATTTCCATTCGCCAGTTTTTTCAACATAGTATAGTATTGTTTTTTCTATAATTCCATCATAGCCACCATACATATCAATCATCTTGTTTACTTCTGCTAAATGATCTTCTTTAGTTAGTTCACCTTTTTTTACCAAATCCCAAAGCCTGTTAATACGCTTAGCTTTTTCTTTGTAAATAGGGTCTTTTGTTTTGTAAGCCATTAAAAAAAGTGAAAGTGCTTTCGCTTCTGGTGATGGTTTTTCGCTATTTTTTTCCATTTGTTTTATTTGTATAATGCAGTATGCTCAAAAGTACTTAATTAATGAGACTTATGGACAGAATATAGAAATAGAGCTGATAAATGATTTAAATTCACTTTTACTGAACTTTAATTATGAATAATTAATTTATAGGTTATATTGTACATTCTTGGTGGTTTCTCGGGACGTATTGCACTTACAGTTATTTCTGCATGGATGTAAGTGAACTTCATAAACTTTTAGAAACACTCCACATTTTTGAGTATACAAGCTGAAAAAGAAGCTAAAAATAATTCAGCAGGACTAGGTAAAGAGTTATTCGTTTCTGGAGTTATACCAAATTGTATTTCCGATTCCTTTATGAGGACTTTAGCATTTCTGTTAGAAGTTGATGTTGCTTTTATTGAATAACTCATAAAGGTATTTTTAGGTAATATATAGTTAGTTTGTTATGTGAGTACAAAGAGAACACTTTTAGTTAATGACTTCTAAAACAAGTTTCAACCTCCTTTTAAAGTTAACGAAAATAGGATGGAAATAAAACAGAATAATATCATACTTTTCAGTGTCAATTATGTTCGCTTTCTTGGTTAAATTAGCTTAAATTTATCATAAGAGATTTTACATAACTTATAATTTCAGATGAAAATACTACTAACAGGTTCTACTGGCTATATTGGCAAAAGATTACTTAATGTACTCATAGAGCAAGGGCACCAAGTAGTTTGTTGTGTTCGTGATACCGAAAGATTTAATCAGCGAGAGGCTTTATTGGATAAAATAGAAATATTGGAGGTTGATTTGTTAGAGAAAGAATCGCTCAAACTAATTCCCAAAGATATTGATGGAGCCTATTATTTAGTTCATTCCATGTCATCTTCTTCTGATTATAAATCATTAGAAGAACAATGTGCAGTTAACTTTAGAGAGGCAATTGACGGGACTAATGTAAAACATGTAATTTACTTAAGTGGAATTGTAAATGAGACCGATTTATCGGAGCATTTGAGTTCTAGACTTAATGTAGAGAAGGAATTAGAAAAAGGAAAGTACTATTTCACAGCTTTAAGAGCAGGAATAATAATTGGTTCGGGAAGTGCTTCTTTTGAGATAATAAGAGACTTGGTAGAAAAATTACCAGTAATGATAACTCCTAAATGGCTCATGACCAAGTGCCAACCAATAGGAATTAGAGATGTCATCTCTTTTCTTTCGCTCAGTATTTTTAATTCCAAAACCTACGATCAAAATTTTGATATTGGTGGGCCAGATGTATTGACTTACAGAGAAATGTTACTAGAATTTGCTAAGGAAAGAGGATTAAAACGAAAAATATGGACAGTTCCCGTAATGACACCTAGGTTGTCTTCTTACTGGTTATATTTTGTGACTTCTACTTCATATAAGTTAGCTAGCTCTTTGGTTTCTAGTATGAAGGTTGAGGTTGTTTGCAGGGATACTCGAATTAATGAATTACTTGAAGTTACTCCTAGTTCGTATCAAAAATCATTGGAATATGCCTTTGCAAAAATAAAAACTAACGAAGTGCTTTCTAGCTGGAAAGATGCTTACGCTAGTAGCGGACTTACAGATAGTATTAGCGATTATATAGAAGTACCTACTTTTGGTTGTTTTAGGGATGAACGAGAACAAGAATTTGATAACAGAGAACAATGTATCCAAAGAATATGGAGCATTGGAGGTAAAACAGGTTGGTACTCTGGGAACTGGCTATGGAAGTTAAGAGGTTATTTAGATAAACTATTTGGTGGAGTAGGACTTAGGCGAGGAAGAACTAACATTGATTCTATTCATGCTGGAGATGCGCTAGATTTTTGGAGAGTTTTGTATGCTAACAAAGAAGAAGGTCGTTTACTACTATTTGCCGAAATGAAACTCCCAGGAGAGGCTTGGCTTGAGTTTAAGATAGAGAATGGTAAACTCGTACAAACAGCAACTTTCAGACCGCTAGGAGTAATGGGAAGAGCCTACTGGTATTCAGTATTGCCTTTTCATGGGTTTATTTTTAAAGGGATGTTGAGGAATATAGCGGGGAAATAAATTTCAAATTTCAATTAGCAGGTTTGATGAAAATAAGCATATTCACTTCCTGTCCAATACATTAATCCTCCTCCAATTTCCGATTTTTCAATATTTAGTGATGGAGTTTCAATAATTAATTCTCCTTTGTCACCAGTGCCAGTATTTTCTTCTAAGCCTGGTTTGTTTGTTTTTTTTCGATTTACTTTCCAAATGTCAATGTAGCTTAAGTCATCAGAAAGCGCATTTTTAACTTTATTCCCTGCTCCAATAATGTAAATTGTGTTGGTTGTTCCATGAATGATTGCAAAACCATCTTTTTCAGTATCAATTTCTGATATTGGAATGGCTACATCAATATTTCCATCACCATTAAAGTCAGCTTCTAAGTAAAATGGATTTAATCGGCTGCTGAACTCAAATTTATCTGTCAATAACGATTCTTCCAGAATATTAGACTCTATTAGCCAATCAGGTAAACTTTCATTAAAATAGAATTCAGCATCAGGGAAGTCATCCACTTCTACTTTTTCAATATATACAGTATCTATTTTTCTTTTGATGGTATTAATAGTTTCTTCAATTACTTTAGTTCGCTCTGTATTGTGTGGTTCAGTTTCGTTAGTGCAAGAACTTAAATAAGTAATGGCTAATAGTAATAGGAGTTTATTCATGAATTTAATCTTGTTTCAAAGCTAAGATAGTAATTATAGTAAGCACACCATTCTAAATCAGTTTAAGTGCTTATTCATACATATAAAAAGGCGTAATTAAATTAATAATTACGCCTTACAATAAATTAAATTAATGTTTTTTAACCATTGTTAATTTCCCATCTGTCTTTAATATCCTTTAAGTATAATTTGTATTCGTCTATTTTGTTGGTTTCTTTTTTCTTATCAGATTCCATAGCTAATTTATTTAAAACACTCTCAGCTTTAGAAAATTCGTTCAAAGCAATGTAAGCATCTATTAAGTTATAATAAGTTACAAGAGTTACCTTTTGGTTAATTCTAGCTTTTTTATCTTCTGTATCCGATTCTTTCAAAGCAGTTTCCCATAGAACAATAGCTTCTTTTAATTTTACAGATCCTGCTTCAAAATCTGAAACTAATAGAGAATATCCATCATTAGCAGAAATAAAAGCACTTTTGTAATCACTGTAGTCGTGTTTCTTTTCCTTAACACTATAAATAGTAGATTTTCTTTCTACAACTCTGTATCCATAATTATCGTTTATAAATGCATTAATAATTTTTAAGTTTTGAGTAACAGCTTTGTCCTGAAGAGATTTAACGTATGATTCTCTGTTCATAGCTTGAGAGCTCCCTTTTGTTTCTTTTGTTTTTGCAATTATAAAATCATTAAACTCAGTAAAAGTTTCGTTAAATAAAACTTGTCCATCTGGAGTTTCAATTTTTAAATTCATTGGGTGTTTGTATGATGTTTCATACCACGTGTAAGTATCGTAATATTCCGCTTTTGTTTTGGAATTAAACATTTTTCTTTTTTCAGTTTTAAATTCTGGATCTAATCCTTCGTAACCATACATGTCTACAGTTATTATAACTGCATTTTCAGTAGCTAAGTTAAATCCTTCAAGCTTAAGGTAAGTGTTGGATAGCATTTCTTGGTTAAATACTTTCTGAGATTTAATCTCTCTTAAATAAGGTTTTGCTGGTGGGTAATATGAACCAGGATTTGATGGTTTCGTATTCTCTTCCAGTACATTTTTCTCAATAAATTTTTTACCAGCCGACTTATTGTCGTAAGCTTCTTTTTCTACCTTGTATTGAGCTAATCTTTCGTCATAGTTGGCTTTGGCTTGTTGTTCAATTCTAGGGTAATCGGCCATCTCAGCTTCATATTCTGCTAGTGCCTTTGCTTTTTCCTCATTAATAGCATCTACATACATTAAGTTTACTGTACTTGTGTAATTTACAATAGCAGCATCAAGTGGAGCTGAAGGTAATTGAGTATAATTAAACTTTAAATCATGCTTTTGAGGTCTTTGAGATAAAGCAGTAGCAGTTATTCCTAAAAGGAAAAGAGTAGTTAGTTTTAATAATTTCATTTGGTTGTTTTTTTGCAAATATATAAATTATGTAATTGATTTTCATTTTATTAAACAATTATTGCTTTCGCGTCAGGTTTCAGAACTCAAGATGTAAATCAACAGGACTAAATTGTTACACCTTATTACTTCTAGAATTTAAAAAGAATCAAAGATTAAAATTTAAGAACCTAAATGAAACTCCCAGGTGAGGTCTTACAATATAAATGTATGAATCTCTTTTTTTTTGTAAATTATTTTAACATATTTTACTATATTTGAGAATAAATAAAAATTAGAAATTATGAAAAAAGTATTAATGGTATTAAGTATTAGTTTATTTCTATTTAGTTGTGGAGGTTACACAACAAAAGAAATTGAAACTGAAACTAAAGATTTTGTCTTAAAATCAATTTCAGAAACCTTAGATATAAGTAGTTCAAATATGGAAATTAAAGAATATGGTCTTGTACAGGAGTCTGATAATGTATATTCAGGTTTGTTAAAAACAAAATATGAGGACATGACCCAAACTTGGGATGTAAGAGTTATTTGGGACCACAGTACAGATAAATATACTGTAACATGGGAGTTGACAGATGAAAAATAGTAAATAAGTCATATCTTATTCAAGATTAGAGAAAGAAGTATCATTATGTGGTACTTCTTTTTTTGTTTGTGGAAATGGGTAAGATGAATATTATGTTTATACCATAATGGAGGTTGTGGTATAAAAAATTTAATATTATGAATAGAGTTATTGGATATGTTCGAGTAAGTAGTGAAAATCAAGTAGAAAAGGATAATAGTATAAGAAATCAAATTAAGTTCATAAAAAAATATTGTCAGGATTATGATTATGAATTGGTTGATATTTTTAAGGATGAGGGTGTTAGTGGATTAAAGAAAAGTAGGGATGGATTAAATAAAATGATGAAACAAATTAATGAATCAAAAATTGATGTTGTGTTGGTTTATAGTTTGAGTAGGTTGGGTAGAAAATTGGTTGATGTAATAAGTTGGGCCTGGCTTGAGTTTAAGATAGAGAATGGCAAACTAATCCAAACAGCAACTTTCAGACCGGAGAATATCAAGAACATTTGGATATTGTTCTAAGATTTCATTTTCTAATATGTCTATCTGTATATTCAATTCAGTTCTTTTATTGATACTAATAATTCATTGACTTCTACATTCAATATTTTAGCAATTTTATACAAATCTTCTAAGCTAGGTTGTCTTTTATTTTGAACATAAGAGTGAACCATATTGTAGCTCTTGCCTAACTGTTCAGCTAACCATATTTGTTTTATTCCTTTTCCTTCTAAAACCTCTTTTATTCGGTTCATATTGAATTGTTTTTACTCTGAGCACTAATTTAAGTAAATTTAATAAGTGAATAAAATAACGATTTTAATTATTGCTGATAGGGTATCTAACTGGATGTAAATCGCATGTAAGCGATTTAGAAATAAATAAATTCAATATCTAAACAGAGTTAATTTTTATCCCAAGGAACACTATCTTTACCCCATGAACGGAAAACTCCTTTTAATAATCCCACCTTTTACCCAGCTGAATACTCCGTATCCGGCTACGGCATATTTAAAAGGATTTTTGGATTCTAAAGGAATAGAAACCGATCAGGCTGATTTAAGTATTGAGTTATTTACTGCTATTTTCAATAAAGCTTTTTTAACCGAAGCTTTTGAAGAAGCTCAACAACATAAGGAAATTAAGTTTACAGCAGTTTTAAAAAACAAAGAGCTATATGTAAGGAGGGTAGAGGAGGTAATTTCGTTTCTTCAATCTTCTTCAGTTAAGGTAGCAAAGCAATTATTAGCTCCAAATTATTTTCCTAAAGGACATAGAATTACCAAAATAAACTCAACAATAGTTTGGGAAGAAGGCGACAAAGGAATCATAGATAAAGCCAAGCACTACGGGACTTTATTTGTGGAGGAAATTGGCGACTTTATTAGAGCCAATGTAGATGAGTTTTTCTCCTTTACACGTTATGCCGAGCAAATCTCTTCTTCTGCAAGTAGCTTTGACGAGTTAGATGAGTTTCTGCAAACTGAACCCACAATTATTGAACATAAACTGTTCGATTTATTAGAGGAACAATTAGAAAAATCTCAACCCGATTTGATTTGTTTCACAGTTCCATTCCCTGGTAATTTGTTTGCCACATTAAGATGTGGACAATTTATAAAACAGTTTTATCCAAATATTAAAGTTGCAATGGGTGGTGGATATTGCAATACCGAACTTCGATCGCTTCAGGATTCACGAGTATTCGATTATGTAGATTTTATAACTCTTGATGATGGAGAAGCTCCATTATTAAAGCTTACCGAATTCTTAAAAGGAAACATTAAACAAGAAGAACTAGAGCGTACTTTTTTATTGAAAGAGAAAGTAGTAGTGTATCAAAACAAGATACCAAACACTATTTTTCATCACAGTAAATTACCAGCTCCAAACTACACTGGATTGCCATTTCCTAAATACACTTCGTTCCTTGATGTGGTAAATCCCATGCACAGAATGTGGACGGATGACAAATGGAACAAACTAACTATATCGCACGGTTGCTACTGGAAACAATGTAGTTTTTGTGATGTAACACTTGATTATATTGGCAATTACCAAAACACCACAGCCGAGGATTTGGTGAATAAAATGGAAACGATAATTTCCCAAACAGGAATCCAAGGATTTCATTTTGTAGATGAAGCAGCTCCACCAAAAATGCTGAGAGCTTTATCATTAAAGCTTATTGAACGAAAGTTAAATATCCCTTGGTGGACGAATATTCGTTTTGAAAAAACATTTGATGACGAGCTTTGCGAATTAATGGCAAAAGCAGGTTGCATTGCAGTAACAGGAGGATTAGAAGTAGCATCTGATAGGTTGTTAGAGAAAATGAAAAAAGGAGTTGATATTGGTCAAGTTGCTAGAGTTGGAATCAACTTTGCAAATCACGGGATTATGGTTCATGCTTATTTGATGTATGGTTTCCCTACTCAAACCGAGCAAGAAACCATTGATTCGCTAGAAGTGGTAAGGCAATTATTTGAAGCAAATTGCATTCAATCAGCTTTTTGGCATCAGTTTACAACTACTATTCATAGTCCAATTGGTCAAAACCCAGAAGAGTTTGAAATAGAAATCACTGGACCCGAATTTGAAGGATTTGCCCAAAATGATTTAACTCACATTGATCCAACAGGAGCAGAGCATACCAAATATACCAAAGGATTGAATTTAGCTTTAGATAATTACCTAAATGGCGTAGGAATGGAGCTTGAATTACAAACTTGGTTTGATTTTTCTGTGTCAAAATGCAGTCACAACAAAGGAATGATTAATGAATATCTTCTTAATTCAGTAAATTAAAACTTACCTTTGCATCAGAATAAAATTATATGACATTTAAAGATTTGGGATTATCCGATTCCCTTCTCAAAGCAATTGAGGAAAAAGGATACACTAAGCCTTCGCCTATTCAGGAGAAAGCAATACCAGGCGTACTTGAAGGAAGAGACATGCTGGCATCAGCACAAACAGGAACTGGTAAAACAGCTGGGTTTGTACTACCAATATTACAAATATTAGATAACGGAACAGAATTCAGAAAAAGACCTATCCGTACTTTAATATTGACTCCTACAAGAGAGTTGGCTGCACAAATTCACCAGAACGTAAAGGAATACGGTAAATTCATGGACATGAAATCTATGGTGATGTTTGGAGGAGTGAACCAAAAACCTCAAGTTTCTCAACTTAGAGATGGAGTAGATATTTTGATAGCAACTCCAGGAAGATTAATTGACTTGAATAATCAAGGACACGTTAATCTTAGAAAAGTAGAAATATTTGTGTTGGATGAAGCTGACAGAATGTTGGACATGGGGTTCTTGAGAGATATCCAAAGAATTATGACTTTGTTGCCAGAAAGAAGACAAAACTTATTGTTTTCAGCAACATTCTCTAAAGACATTAAGAAACTAGCAAACGGAATTTTAACTAATCCAGTAGCAGTAGAAGCTACTCCAGAAAACACTACGGTAGAAGTAATTAAGCAGAGAATTATCCGAATGGATAAACCTCGTAAAACTGCTTATACCATTAAATTGATTAGCGAAGGAGATTGGCAACAAGTGTTAATTTTTACTAGAACTAAGCATGGTGCAAACAAGCTTTGCGAAAAATTGAATAATAAGCAGATTTCGTCAATGGCGATTCATGGGAACAAAAGCCAGAATCACAGAACGAAAGCTTTGGCTCAATTTAAAAAAGGTGAAGTGAGAGTATTGGTTGCAACTGACATTGCAGCTCGTGGAATTGACATTCCATTATTACCTCACGTGATTAACTTCGAAATTCCAAACATTTCTGAGGATTACGTTCACAGAATTGGAAGAACAGGAAGAGCAGGAGCAAATGGTGTTGCAATTTCTTTAGTGGATAATGATGAGTTGGCTTACATCCGTGATATTGAAAAACTGACCAAACAGAAGTTTGAGAAAGAAATCATTGAAGGATTTGAACCTCCACATATTGATGAAAAGGACATAAAAGCTCCAAAAGGAAACCAAGGTCAAAACAGAAATAAAGGAAGATCTAAGAATCCTAACAGCAAGCCTGGGAACAAAAAGCATTATCATAATGATAAAAATTCCAATAAGGGTGGAGGAAATAGAGGAGGAGGAAACTCTTCGGGAAGAAGATAGATTTCTAAAATTTCAGCATGAATGAAATAGTTTCAGTAGAATGGCTTAATCAAAATATTGAAGATGAAAATCTCATTGTTTTAGATGCAAGTATTAATAAAATAACGAATCAAGATTCGGTTGTTTCTACTGATAAAACTATTCCAAACTCCTTGTTTTTTGATCTCAAAAATAACTTTTCTGATACGGAGAGTTATTTGCCCAACACTATTCCAAGTCCGGAGCAATTCCAAATGGAATGCAGAAAACTAGGGATAAATAATTCTTCTAAAATTGTTGTGTATGATAACCTTGGAGTTTATTCGAGTCCAAGAGTTTGGTGGCTTTTTAAAGTTATGGGGCATAACAATATTTCAGTCTTAGATGGTGGATTAACCGAATGGGAAAAGCATAATTTTAAAACAGAGGTTAGGCAGCTAAACCAGATTAAAACGGGTGATTTCACAGCAAATTTTAATCAAGATTTTTTGTTTGAGTTCACTCAAGTTGTTGAAAATCTTGAAACCAAAAATCAATTAATAGTTGATGCTCGTTCATCTGGAAGATTTTCTGGAACAGAGGTTGAACCAAGAGAAAACTTAAAAAGTGGACATATCTCTGATTCAATTAATGTGCCCTTTGGAGATGTTTTAAGAGACGTAAAGTTTAAATCCAAAGAGGAATTAGTTGTGTTATTTGGGGAAAAGATTCAAGAACAAAAAGAATTAGTTTTTAGCTGTGGCTCTGGACTTACAGCTAGTATTGTGATGCTTGCTTATAGAATAGCTATGGGGAGAGATTCTAAAATTTATGATGGCTCTTGGACGGAATGGGCAGAAAGGCAAAAGCTTTTTGTTTAGCTCAATTTCTTAAACTGACTAGTAAAAAGCCCAATCATAATTAGTGTAAATACCACAACTATATAATCTGCTTTGATGGAGTTTAGATAAATAAATGGAGCTACTACCAAACTAATGTTGGCGATAACATACAGATAAAATCCAGTCTTCTTTAATCGATACATTAAGGCTGCAGATAAAAAGGAAACCGAGTGAATTACTCCTAAAGTAAAACAAAACTCTTTGGTGAATCCTTCGAGCAAAGGATTGTCAGAAAAACTAATATCACTAACCCAGAATACTATTGCTGAGCTAAAAAAGTAAAGGAGTAATAACCCATCCCAAATTAATGTAAACCAACATAAAAAGCGAAGTAGGGCAGAAGGCTTGTTCTTTCCCAGGAGTATGTTTTTCGCAATTTTTATTGTTTGTTTTTTATCCATTACTTTGTGGAATTAAAATCTCGGAGAGCTTTCAGCAATCTTGATCCATACCAAGAGTACAATTCTCCATCTACAATTTTGATAACCGCATTGGGAGCTAATTGCTGTATTTCGGCAATGTGTTTTTCTTTAAAGGGAAACGGTTCAGAGGATAATAATATTTCTTCTGGCGCTATTTCTTTAATTTGATTTTCTGTTAGTTCAGGATAACGCGAGAACTCTTTTGAATTACATAGGTTTTGATATCCATCCAAACGGAGCATTTCATTAATGTAGTTATTGCTTCCAGCAACCATGTAAGGATTTTTCCAAATAAAGTAAAGTGCTTTCTTAGGTTTGCTAATTTTTGAATTAAGTGTACTTATTTCAACAGAAATAAGCTTGTTTAGCTCATCCGCTTGTTGTTTGGTATTTGTTATTTCACCAATAGAAGAAATCATGTTTTGAGCATCATCAATAGTAAAGATGTCGCTCATCCAAACAGGATAATCTTTGGCTAGTTCCTCAATTCCTTCTTTGTAGTTTTCCTCTTTATTGCCAATAATTAAATCTGGATTAAGCGCTTTAATTTTATCAAAATTAAAATTCTTAGTTCCACCAATGACTGTTTTAGCTTGTTTCAATCCTTTAGGATGAATACAGAACTTAGTTACACCAACAAGCCTATCTTCTAGTCCTAAATCAACTAATAGTTCAGTTTGTGATGGCACCAAAGAAACTATTCGTTTACACGAATCGGGAATTTCTATGGTTCTATTTAATTGATCTGTTACTTTCATTTTAATCAAAAAAAAAGGGAATCAAAATTAATTGTTTCCCTTTTAAATATAATGTTGAAGTTAATTATTACATTTTACCCCAAAAATTTTGTTTTATGTTAAAGATTAACTTAAAGCAGTAATTAATTCAGCTTTCTTCATAGAAGTATAACCTGTAATACCTTTTTCTTTAGCCATTGCTTTTAATTCAGGAACAGTGTTTGAAGAAATATCGTTTGACTTACTTTTTTTCTTAGCTGCTTCTTTTTTTGGAGCTGCAACTGCTGCTACCACTTCTTCTTTCACCTCTTCTTTCTTAGCTGCTTCTTTTTTTGGAGCTGCTTTTGCTTTAGTAGCTTTTTTCTTAGTTGCTACTGGTGCAACACTGTTTTTATCGGTTCTTGGTCTATGAACTCCCCAAGTTTTAATTATTCTTTTTCCTTTTTTTGATCTTTTATCTCCTTTTCCCATAATAGTGGTTGTGTTCTATAATTTTCTAATAAGCGACAAATATAGGGATTCCTTTATTTTTAACCTTAGGAATTTGCTAATTTTTTAATCCTTAATTCAGTTATTTTTCTTTAAAGTTTTTTTTGAATTCTTTTGCCAATTTTTTTCCGTGTTTTATCGAATGTTTATACCACTTAATAAGCACGTCATTCTTTTCTTCTTCGGATAGTTTCCAGTCAATATCCGACTCTCTAACTCTTTTAGAAATTTCTGATAAACAAAGGGCTGCCGATACGGATATATTAAAACTCTCGGTAAATCCATACATAGGAATCGTAATAAATTCGTCAGCTTCTTGCTTCGCTATTTCCGAAATTCCATTGAGCTCATTTCCTAATACCAAAGCAATTTTATCATCCACACTAAATTCAAAAACAGAGTCATGATGTTGAAGTGGAGAAGTAGCGACAATTTTATATCCTTGTTTTTTAAGTGAATCGAAACAAGCTTTTGAGTTGTTTTCTTCTTTATTGTATTTATTGATGTTGAGCCAATTGGATGAGCCAAGAGTAATGTCTTTGTAAACATTAAATTCATTGCTGTTTTCAATAACATGCACATTTTGGATTCCAAAACAATCAGAAGTTCTAATTGCAGCACTCGTATTTTGAGCCTGGTATATATCTTCTAAAACTAACGTTACATGATTGGTTCTCTGTTCAATTTTTTCATTGAATAAATCAACTCTATTTTCGTGTGCAAATTGCGACAGGTATTCTATCAGTTCTTTTTTCATTGATTAATAACTTTCTTGTACAAAGTTACATATTGTTCCACAACTTCATTCAAATCGAATTCAGCAGCTTTTTTTAAAGCGTTTTTACTGAAAGTTTCATGCCTTTCTTTATCCTCTAAAATGTAAATAGCATTTTTTGCCATATCATCAACATCTCCCACATTACTAGTCATGCCAGAGAAATTATGTTCGTTTACTTCTGGTATTCCTCCAGTGTTAGTTGATACTACAGGAACTCCAACTGCCATTGCTTCCAATGCTGATAACCCAAAACTTTCTGTTTCGGATGGGAGTAAAAATAAATCTGCAATCGATAAAATTTCAGTAGTGTTGTTTACAGTTCCAATAAAGCTAGTGTCTTTGCCAGTACCAAGTTCTCTACAAAGTATTTCCATGTTATCCCTCTCTGGACCATCTCCAACTAATATCAGTTTACAGTTTATCTTTTCTCTTACTTTGGCAAAAATTTTAATAACATCTTGTACTCTTTTTACCTTTCTGAAATTCGAAACATGACATAAAATAAGTTCATCATCTTTGGCATATTTAGTTCTATCAATAGAAAATTCTATGTCCTTAATACAAATGAAATTTGGTATTACATCAATTCCATTTTTAATATTAAAATACTTGTAAGTATCGTCTTTAAGACTCTGAGATACTGTAGTTACGGCATTCGATTGGTTTATTGAGTAAGTAATAATTGGTTTAAAAAATGGATCTCTTCCTACCAAAGTTATATCCGTTCCGTGTAATGTTGTTATAAATGGAATATGAATTCCTTCTTCTTTCAAAATTTGCTGAGCCATGTGAGCTGCCGAAGCATGAGGAATAGCATAATGAAGGTGAAGTACATCCAGTTTTTCAAATCTAATAACATCAACAAGCTTACTAGTTAAAGCCGATTCGTAAGGAGGATATTTAAAAAGTGGGTAACTATTTACACGTACTTCATGGTAAAATATATTACTGTTGTGTACGTCCAATCTCACAGGAAAACTATAGGAGATAAAGTGTATTTGATGTCCTTTTTCTGCTAACTCCTTTCCTAATTCGGTAGCAACTACGCCACTTCCTCCGTATGTTGGGTACAATACAATTCCTATCTTCATTCTTCTTTTTTTGTTTTGTAGACTAAGTTTGATATACAAACTTACAGTTTTTTGAATCAAATAGTTGACTTCAATTTATCCTTCATTATGATATGGCTGACCTTTAAGAATTGTCATTCCTCTATAAATTTGTTCCAGTAAAAATGTACGAATCATTTGATGAGAAAAAGTCATGTTAGACAAACTGAATTTACTAGGATACTTAGCGTAAATTTCATCCGAAAATCCATAAGCTCCTCCAATTATAAAGACTAAATCTTTTATTCCTTGATTCATTTTTTTTTGTAAAAAATCTGAAAATTGAACCGAAGTTTTTTGCTTCCCTTTTTCATCCATCAACCAAACATCATCTGTTGGGTTAAGATGTTTCAAAATCAATTCGCCTTCTTTGGTAGTTATTTGAGCAGGAGATAAATTCTTTGTTTTTTTTAACTCAGGAATAGTGATGTAATTAACTTTAATGTAGTGTTTTAATCTGTTCAAGTATTCATTTTCAGCTTCGCTAAAATATGATTTGTCCGTTTTTCCTACTACTATTAATTTGATGTTCATCTCGATTTATTTTGGCGTTACAAAAGCATATTTCACTTCTTCAGTAATTCGTGCAGGCCTGTGAGTTGCTAAATCCAACACAACAAAAGTTACTTCTGCTTCGGCAATTACAACTCCAGTTTTTTTGTTTTTCATGATTTGGTCTACCGTCATACTAGAGTTTCCCATTCGTTTCATATTCACTTCAAACGTAATGATATCTCCATTGTGAGCAGGTCGTTTGTAAGAAATATTGATGTTTACAACAGCAAATCCCCAATTGTGTTCCGTTAAATAATCTTGAAAGTTGGTAGCGTCAATGTATTGCCATCTGGCATCTTCCATTAGTTCTAAATATCGTGCATTGTTCATGTGTCCAAATACATCAATATGAAAACCTCTTATTTTTATGTCAGTCGAAAAATCCATTTAGCTTATTACTTTTTGTTGTTGATTTCAAAGATAGTAATAGTTGTCTTTTGAGTTGGTATATTTTTATCTTTGTCCTTATAAAACAAGAATTTTTATGTCTCAAATATATGATTACGCAGTTGTGGGAGGAGGAATTGTAGGATTATCTACAGCCTATAAATTAACTCTTAAGTTTCCTCAAGCCAAAGTTTTGGTTATTGAGAAAGAAAATGAATTATCTGCACATCAAACTGGTAATAATTCAGGAGTAATTCACTCGGGGTTGTATTATACTCCTGGTTCACTTAAAGCTGAAAACTGTAGAGAGGGAAGACATGAATTAGTTGCATTTGCTCAAAAATATAACGTTCCCCATGATGTATGTGGAAAGGTAATAGTAGCAACTGAGGAAAAGGAATTGCCGTTCATGAACAAGATTTATGATAATGGAATTGCAAACCAAACTGAGGGAATTACAAAGATATCAGCTGAAGAAGTAAAGCAAATAGAACCTTTTGTAGAATCTATTGGAGGAATTCATGTTGCTTGTACTGGAATAATTGATTACCGAGCTACGGTTCACAAATTAGCTGATTTAATAAAAGCACACACATTTCCTGCTGAAATTAAATTAGGAGAAGAAGTTAAAGGAATCGAAAAAGGAGAAATCTCCAAACTGATAACTAACAAAGGAAGTTATGAAGCTAAGAGATTGATTTTTTGTGGAGGATTGCAAGCAGATAGATTAGCAAAAAAAGATGGAGTTGATTTAAAAGAAAAAGTAGTTCCTTTTAGAGGAGATTATTACGAATTAACTGATCAAGCAAAGCATAAAGTAAAGCATTTAATTTACCCAGTTCCTAATCCAGATTTTCCATTTTTGGGAGTCCATTTTACGAGAATGACTGATGGAGAAATAGAATGTGGACCCAATGCTGTTTTCTCTTTCAAGAGAGAAGGGTATAGCCGAACTTCTTTTAGTTTAAAAGATACAGCAGATGCATTGAGTTACTTAGGAACATGGAAATTACTAACCGAAAACACCAAATATGCCTGGATGGAATACCGAAGAGCATTTTCTAAAAAGTTGTTTTTAGAAACCCTACAGAGAATGATTCCTTCGTTAGAAATGGATGATTTGAAAAAGGGAAGAAGTGGAGTGAGAGCTCAATTATTGGGTGTAAAAGGAGAAACTCGTGATGATTTTAGAATCGAATACAGTGGTAATAGTATTCACGTATTAAATGCGCCTTCACCAGCTGCAACAGCAGGTTTGGCAATAGGGCAGAAGATTGTGGATATGATTAAGGACTAAAGTATTGTATGTTTTATTTTTCCATTATAAATTCAACAATTATTGAAACTAATTCTTCTTTAATTTTTAAGTTTGGATTAGTATAGGTTTGCATATTTTTCTGTCTGTCTATTACAGATTCTTTCAAAATATGATTCATTCCCTTAATTATTTTTATATCTGAATTTTCATTGGCTTCCTTTAACTTCTCTGCCTCCTCAGTTTTTACTTGAATATCAGTGCTACCCTGAGTAATCAATATTGGAATACTTAGTTTTTTGATTTCTACTTTAGGGTCATATCTAAACCACAGCCCTTTAGCTGTCCGTAACTTTAGTAGTATTTAGTTTTTGATAAACTTAACTGTTTTACCATTTACGGTAATTAGGTATACTCCATTAGATAGTTGGCTTACGTCTATGGTATCTCCACTATTTTTCAACTTCTTAGTAAGCATCAATTCACCAGTGATAGTTGAAATACTAACGAAATTTATTTCATTACCTCCTTCGAACTCAAATGATATCACATCTGATGCGGGATTTGGATAAATTTTGAAATCTACTTCTGAAGAATTCAATTCTTCAATATCTGTGGATGACAAACTACCTTCAACAGTATAGCCCCAAACATCTGTAACTTTAACAACCCAATCATTTACATTGTGGCCGCTAGGAACACCTTCTAACATAAAATCATAAACATTTACAACCGAATCTGCCGTAAGAGGAATGTGAGGATATCCGTACATTGCCAAATTGGTGTCTCGATTTGGTGAGTTTGGAAAAATTGCTGGATAGTTATAGTTTATTTGATAATAAAGAGCTGAACGGTATCCATTGGTTCGGTATGGAAATATTTTCATACTATCACGAGCCCAAATAGAAGGTTCATATACAGCATAACTTGCTCTT
This sequence comes from Flavobacteriales bacterium, assembly GCA_018609055.1. Taxonomy (GTDB): domain Bacteria; phylum Bacteroidota; class Bacteroidia; order Flavobacteriales_D; family CAJJDF01; genus CAJJDF01. Next base: position 43,665 of record JABAYJ010000006.1, on the reverse strand, counting down.
ACTTCTTCCACATCATAAACAATGTTATAAGTTCCGTTTGTGAATTCATACCTATTTATATGTTGATTGTGAGGCCAATGTATTCTTATTAAAGTACTGTCGGACCAATCTTTTAATATTTCCATATGAACATTATCCAGTTTCCCTACTACATGAGGGTGTTCAGCAGGATCAAATAATCGCATTGGATTTAACCATTTTCTGCTAGAACTATTACCCCATAAGTTTGGAATAGCATAATAATCAAAATGTAAGTGAGTCAAAGTAGTAGTTCCAGATTTTCCAACATAAGCTATCGTATCTCCTTTTGATACTCTATCTCCAAGTGAAAGTGCACTCGAAATACTATCTAAATGCAAATATACAATGTGAATAGGTGAAGAAAAGACTTGAGAAAAACTGTCGCAAAGAATTCTAAGAACTCTACCAGCACTCGTTAAATCGATTGTTGAATCTGGACCATCAGTTAACTTTTCTATAGTTCCATCACACATACATAATGCTGGAGGATTATAGGTTAAAACACCATTTTGGTAAGAATGTCCCCAAATATCTGATCCTTGATGATTGTCATAATTCCCTAGAGTACGAGGGCCATAATTTTGCACAAAAAATCTTCCGTCTAATGGAGGAGTATAGGAAACAGAATCATAAAAATCTTTTTCTATAGGATAAATAAATCCATAATGCGAAGGATTCTTTTCTATTCTAGGTACTGTTGTATCTCTATAGTTGGTAGTATTTAAAACCTGCCCATTCAATTCCGAAAAAATAAGGGTTAACAGTAAATATAAGGCTGGCTTTAAAAGGTGTTTCATTTTAATGTTATTTACCAGTAAACTTAATCAATTATTAAATACCATTAACAAACTCCAAAAACACTTCTTTGTGTTTTGCTAAATTCATATTAGCAGAAAGCGCCACACGGGCAATATAATCCTTGTCGCCCTCTTTGGTTGTTCCTTGGGTAGAAGTTGCAGGAATTGTCCAGTAACACCCTTTCAGCTGTCCATAACTCACGCAGTATTTACTTTCGTCAGGTATTTTGGTAATCATCAAATTAATCAATTTGTGATTCAATTCTCTTTTGTAATTCTCTTTTTCTTCAGGAGTATTTCCTTTGGTAGGTAAATCCAATGAAAATACAGAAGGAGTAAATCCTTGTTCGGCTAATTCCTCGGATACAAAATTGATTTTTGCAGTAGGTAAAGTCTCATGAATGTAGTTTACAAACTCACGTGTGTCTTTGTAAGCATCTGCTATTCTTTGGTTCATGGATGGTAATTGCTGAGCCAAATATTCGTACTGAAGTTCAGTCGCTTCATTGTCGCAAAGTATCATGTGTTGTTCAATGTGTGGCATTAAAGCAGCTGCTTTTTTGTTTCCTACACAATAACCAGCCGTACATTTTCCTCCACTTGGGAATTTACTTCCACTAGCATAAGAGATTGTTCTTACCGAAGAAAGTATTTCTCCTTCGCCCAAAAAGTGAATGTTTGGACAAAATGTTTGATCCAAAATAAAGACTGGGTCAATAGCCGTTTCGCCATTCGCAGTTTTACGTACTTTACTCAAAGCATCTCTCAAGTCGTCCAGGTTTGGCACTTCAACTCTTGGGTTGGTTGGTATTTCTGCAATGATGTAAGGAATAGCATCTTCTGTAGCAAGTTTAGCTAAAACAGCCTCAATACTTTGTACCATATCATTATCGCCATCTACAGCTAAGTCTACTACTTCTACATTATCAATACAAGCAGCAACTCGCCTAGCTTGGTCGTTTGTACCGCCATAGCAGTTTGTAGGAACTATAAATTTAATGGCTTTTCCTGGGTGGTTTTCCATGGCATCATGAATCAATCCCATCATAATGAAATACTGAACCGATAATCCACTCGATCCAACCAAAGCCTTGGTGTGAGCCACAGTAATTTCTTTTATCGAAGCCAATACACTTGCTTTATTTGCTTCTACATTGCTTTTTGGGATAGTGAACGAAGAGTTGTCAATCAATGAATTAAGAGCAACCAAACTATTAACTGGAGTCATAGAAATTGTTTCTCTTCTTCGTACATGCTGAATTGCAGAAACGTAACTTTCGTTTTGTTCTCCGTTTACTAGCAAGATACTTCCCAGAGTTCCGTGAAGGTTGATATAAAAATCTATGTGAGCGTTTAGTTCAGTTTTAGCAATTCCCTCTTGCGAAGAAATAAAAACAGTACTACCATCAAACTCAGAAACTGAATCAGCACTTTCTATTTGTTTAAGTTCAAAATTGTAGTTGTACACACTTTTAATTACCTCTGCATCAAAAGAAGCGGGCAAGCTTCCTGTGTAGGTAATTTGTGTTTTTTTGTTGGCTAATAAATTGGTTCTTAATATGGCTAAAACAGGAACTATTTTAGAATCAAAACTAATTACGTTTTCTGGTTTTAACCCTTGTAAGTTGGCAATTCCCCATTCCAGAATACACGATAATGGATGCCCAAGCCTAATGTAATCGTAAGCTGTTGGCAATTCGCTAAGTGACGATTGCTCCGAGTTGTTTGCGTTAAATAAACCCTCGAATAAATCTAAAAACTGAGATTTAGCTCGACTTTCGTCATAAATATCCAGTCTGTGAGTGGTTAGTTTTAACCAATCGGTTGGCATATTTTTCACTACTTCTTTTATGTAATTAATCACTTTATTGCTTTCCATAATCTTCCTCTTTTATTAGGTCGACAAGATACAATTATTTGAGATTAATTGGAAAGGGAAGTCACACTAGAATTTAAAAAAAAGTCTCTTTATTTTAACTTTTAATTAATTGTCAAAGGGACTGCTATAAAATCAGTTGGAGAGGACTTAAATTTAAAAAGATAATCCCCTGGTTTTCTTCCAATGAATCTATATTCAACTTCAATAGTTGGTACATTATCAGTACAAATACATCCTTCATATATCGCTTCGACTTCTATTGTTCTAGTATTTCCGTTTTCACATGTAATAAATTTTTTAAATCCACCACAACCATTATTTACCGAGAAGAATACTTTCATAGTAATTGTTTCATTAACTATACCTGTTGAAGGTTAGTCTACTATGTATATTTATCCTAATTCGTTTGAAATACAATTATCTATTTTTTCCTCGCCTTTACAGGAGGATATTAGTGTTGTTACTATAATTGAAGTAAAAAAAAGTAGGTTTTTAATTGTCATTTTAGTTTGTAAATATATTTGTGAGTAATTTCTGGATTCCCCATCTTATCAAAGTTAGTATATCGGATTATATTTCCTTTACTATCTATCGTATTTGTAGGTCTTACTGCCTGTTCTCGCTCCTTTTTCGGTAGTAACTATTTCTTCTATGACCTTTCCTTTCTGATTGGTTTTATAACTAAAATGATATTGAGGCCAGTATTCATAATCTTCTGTTTTTAAATGTTTTGGGTTTCCCACGTAGTCATACCAAGTCCTAATCATTATGTAGCCATTATTATAATACTCGTATGTTTCAGTCCAAATTAATTCTAAACCTTTGAACGAATTATACTCAATTATTCGGTTTTGATTATCGTAAATCTAAGTATATTTATTTTGAGAACTGAAATGTAGTTTAGTGGCATCAGAAAGGATTTTGTTTCCTTTCAAATCATATTTATATTCTTTGTCACTTATTTTTTTCCAAGTTTTGTTTTTTTCGTAGTCTTCTTCTGTTACAGTTCAACCACCAGGTCTTCCAAATCCTTTGTCAGAATTTTTTTTCATGCGCTTTTTATAAGTGTAGTATTCTTCCTTAATTTTTAATCTTTTATCATTATAGAAGTAAACTGTTTTAGCACTGTCTTTGTTTTTATCTATTGATTTAGATAATACCAATAAGACTTTTAACAAAAAAGAAAATGCTTAGTGTCGGAATATCCTGTTGAAGCTGACTCTCTGTAGTTTTTGTAATAGTAAAAAACTAAATCACCATTGTCATTAAATTCTTCTACGGAAACCAATTTTTTATTTAAACTATCGACACCTTCGTATTGGTATATTTTGCATTTTTTATGGTCTTGAACAATTGACTGAGTAGTTAATGTTACATCTGATTTAGATTCAGCCTTGTATACTACTTCATTGGAGATGCCAAAAGAACATCCCAAAATTATGACAGTAAATAATATTATTTGATACTTTAGTTTCATGTTTAAATTCAACTTGTTTATAATCACAAGTTACAAAATAATTCACTTAACTTATTAGCAGTCATATAGAAAGTTCATAAGAATTATCTCACAAAAAAAGCCTCCTCATTTTTATGAGAAGGCTTTTTTAATAAAAAGTAAAGTTATTACTTAGAACATTTCACTAGCAGAGAAATGAAAATTTGCTTCGATTTGAGCATTTTCATCACTGTCACTTCCGTGAGCAGCATTCTTAGCTTTAGATTCTGCGTATGCTTTTCTGATAGTTCCTTCAGCTGCTTCAGCAGGATCAGTAGCTCCAATTAATGTTCTGAAAGCCTCAACTGCGTTATCTTTCTCCAAGATAGCTGCAACTATTGGTCCTTCGCTCATGTAATCAACCAATTCTCCGTAGAAAGGTCTTTCTGAGTGTACTGCATAAAATTCTCCAGCTTCTTCTTTTGAAAGTTGCTTCAATTTCATTGCTTTAATTTTAAATCCGTTTTCGATAATCATATCGATAATCTTTCCAGTAGAACCGTTTGCTACAGCCTCTGGCTTAATCATTGTAAATGTGATGTTATTTGCCATTTTCTATTAAATTTTGGGCAAAATTAAGAATTCTTTTTTCAAAAAGCTATAATCTCTTTCTTATTCTCACTAAATAATGGTTATCAATTTGTTAACCAATTAATTTTAGGCCTAAATTTTAAGATTTAGTTAAGTTTTCAATACTAACCTATTAATTACTCTACATTTGGTTTGACTTTTGATTACTAAAAGTGAACTACTTTTAAGTATAAAGAAATAACTCCATGAAAAAAGCAGGTATAGTTTTGTTGTTGATGTTCACTTTTGTTCTCCAATCTTTTTCTGGAGATAGAAAAGTAGAAGTGCTTGAAGTGCTTTATAATCAGCACAATTACCGATCTATTGTACGAAAAACGGATAAGCTAATTGATAAAAACGGGTATGCAAATAACGAGTTGGTTCATTTGTTTAAAGCTGTTGCTTACGCCCAATTATCTAAGGATAAAAAATACCTTAGAGCCAATCCTGATGCGATTTCAAAATCTACAGAGGCTTTTGTAAATTATTATGAGTTGGATAAAGCCCTTGGTTTTGTTCAAAAGGAATCGGTATTGCTAGATGATTTAAGATCGGTTTATAAAACCTCTTCTTCTGTAAAAATGAAAACAGAAGCCTACGAGTACTTAATGGGAACACCATCCAAACCACCAGTAGTTATTAAAGAAAGAGTGGTAATCGTAAAAAATGAAACGAGCGAACCAGTTAAATATGGGGAGGATTTTAAAGCAGAAACAGTAGATACAGTTTGTACAGTTAACTATTTATCCGAAGAAGATAAAATGATTAATTACGCCAAAAAGTTTATTGGAGTTCCTTACATATATGGAGCAACAGGAGATGGTGGTTTCGATTGTTCGGGATACACGCAATACATTTACAGCCGATATGGATATGAGTTGCCAAGAAGTGCAAGGTATCAAAAAACAGCAATAGAGCAAGTCAATATCTCTGAAGCTAAAACAGGAGATTTAGTATTTTTCTCGAGTAATAAAAAAGAGAGTAACATTACTCATGTAGGAATTGTAATATCAGAAGAAGGTGAGGAGCTTACAATGATTCATGCATCAAGTAGCAGAGGAATAATGATTACTAATGTGGCTACAAATAGTTATTGGAAACTAAAAATGGTTGCAGTTGGTAGACCAGTAAAAGAAGAAGCAGAATGAAGTACCAACTAATATTAGCTTCTAAATCACCCAGAAGGCAAGAGCTATTGAAAGGCTTAGGGTTTGAGTTTGAAATCAAAACCAAAGAGATAGAAGAGGTATTTCCACCAGCACTTTTTAAAGAAGAAATTCCGGTTTATTTATCTAATCTTAAAGCGAAAGCTTTTAAAGATTATATAAAGGAGGACGAGTTAGTGATAACATCTGACACGATTGTTTGGAACGAAAACAAGCAATTGGGTAAGCCAAAGAGTAGGGCAGAAGCTATTGAAATGCTCCAGAGTTTATCGGGAAAGCAACATGAAGTTATTACGGCAGTTACTTTAATGACAACTATAAAAACGCATAGTTTTTATGAGATTACCAAAGTATTTTTTAAAGAATTAACATTGGATGAAATTGAGTATTACATTGATAATTACCAACCCTTTGATAAAGCTGGATCTTACGGAATTCAGGAATGGATTGGTTTTGTAGGAATCCCAAAAATAGAAGGGGACTACTTTAATGTAGTAGGATTACCGCTTAATAGATTGAATGAAGAGTTGAAGAGGTTTTAGTTGATTTCTCGGTATTAATTCAGTATCTTATATTATAACCAAAAAACTAAATCAAATGAAAATCGTATACATTATTTTGGGCGTGATAGCCTTGCTATTCATTATTGTTCAAATATGGGCTGTTAGCACCAGAACGGGAATTGAGAGTTACCCGTTTACAGTAGAAAAAAAGTTCGATAATTTTGAAATAAGAAACTACGAAGCGAGTTTATTTACTTCGGTAAAGATTAATTCCAAAGATTATAAAGAAGCCTCAAGCAAAGGTTTTTCGGCACTTGGAGGTTATATTTTTGGTGCAAATGAAACGAACGAAAAAATCTCCATGACTTCGCCAGTTACTATGTCATTGGGCGATACCATGGAAGTAATGTTTTTGGTGCCAAAGGATTACAACAAGGATAACTTGCCTAAACCAAATCAAAGTGACATTTCGTTTAAAGACGAGCCAGCAAAACGAGTTGCTGCAATTACTTTTGGTGGTTGGGCAGACTCAGAGAAAATTGAGAAATACAAAAAAGAGTTAATATCACTTCTTGATAAAGAAGGAATTAGCTTCACCAATGAATTTATGTTCATGGGTTACAATCCTCCTTTCGATATGATAGGAAGGAAAAATGAAGTGATTGTTGTTTTGGATTAAATAATCCTCCAATCACTCAAAATTAAATACAGAATAAAATGAATTCAAAAGAAGAAATAATAAAAAATTGGTTACCAAGATACACGGGAATCCAATTAGAAGAATTTGGGGAATATATATTATTAACCAATTTTAAAAACTACGTAAAGCTCTTTGCAGAAATGACGGGAGCCGAAATAAAAGGAACTACCAATGCAATGCCAAATGCCACTGCAAACGGAATTACCATTATCAATTTTGGGATGGGAAGTGCCAATGCAGCAACTATTATGGATTTGCTAGGAGCAATTTCTCCTAAAGCAGTTTTGTTTCTTGGTAAATGTGGTGGACTTAAAAAGAAGAACAAATTAGGTGATATAATTTTGCCAATTGCAGCAATTAGAGGAGAAGGAGCATCTGACGATTATTTTCCGCCAGAAGTACCAGCTTTGCCTTCGTTTAATTTACAAAGAGCAGCTTCACACGTAACTCGTGAAGCAGGATTGGACTATTGGACAGGAACTGTGTACACCACAAACAGAAGAGTTTGGGAACATGATGAAGACTTTAAGGAATACCTAAGAGAGATTAGAGCCATGGCAATTGACATGGAAACTGCTACGGTATTTAGTGTAGGTTTTGCCAATCACATTCCCTGTGGAGCTTTGTTGTTAGTATCGGATCAGCCAATGACACCAGATGGAGTGAAGACTGATAAAAGTGATACGGCAGTAACAGTAAATTTTGTAGAGAAACATATGCAAATAGGAATTGATACGCTTATCGAGTTAAAAAGCAAGGGGAACTCTGTTCGTCATTTACGATTTGATTAAATAGTTTTAGAAAATAGAACGCAAAGAAAAAGGGATTGAGTTTTTACTCAATCCCTTTTTTTATAGAATAAACTATTTTTTAATTTGATCTTTTAAAATAAAAACGAGTTAAATAAATCCCATTTCCGTCATCCTTTCCTGCATCAGACTCAATTCCAGCAACAATGTTTACAATTTCCCATCCTTCATTCAACATGGTAGTAACCTTGTCATTTATTATGGCATCATTCGCAGCAATATTTTGAAATCTAATTCCTACCAAGTTATAAAAGTTAAGTAGTTTAGTTTCTTCGTAATTAAATACTCTAATTTCACTTCTTTTAGATTTATTTCTTGACTTATCTGTTGATGTTTTTACATTAGTTAATTCTTTATAATCCCTTGTTTCCAATGAGTTTATCATTCTTGATCTTCCTAATCCTCCAGGAATAATTGATTCTACCACAGTAAAAGAAGTGAATTCATAACTTCCTGCAGCTTGTGGAGCAGTTGATGGTTTGTTGAAAGCAAATAGTGCTAAGCAAATAGCAATTGCTCCAATAATGTTTAATGGGTTAGTGTTTTTCATTTTGTTAATTTTAGGTTAATATTTTTACTCTAATTTCAAAAACCGTGCCAAACTATTTTTAGAATTAATTATTTTAATTTCAATTCTTTTTAAATTTTCAAATAATATAGTCGTTTTTTGAATTTCAATTTTATTAAGTTTGCATCCTAATAAATTGAATTATGCCACAAATTTCTGACAAAGCGATTCAGATGCCTGAATCACCAATTCGTAAATTAGTTCCATTTGCTGAAGATGCAAAGGACAGGGGAGTAAATGTATTTCATTTAAATATCGGTCAGCCCGATATTAAAACTCCAGAAGTAGTAATGGAAGCTATCAAAAATATTGATAGAAAAGTGATTGAGTACAGTCATTCTGCAGGTTACGAATCGTATAGAGAAAAGCTGGCAGCTTATTACACGAATAATAATATTCCTGTAAGTCCTGAACATATAATGATTACCACTGGTGGATCAGAAGCTTTGCTTTTTGGTATGCAAGTATGTCTTAACCCAGGAGATGAAGTAATTATCCCTGAGCCTTTTTATGCAAACTACAATGGTTTTGCTGCCGCAAGTGGAGTAAATGTAAAACCAATTACTGCAAGGATAGAAGATGGATTTGCTTTGCCACCAGCAAAAGATTTTGAAAAATTAATTACTGCTAAAACTAAGGCAATTGTAATTTGTAATCCTGCAAACCCAACTGGATATGTATACTCAAGAGAAGAACTTGAAGTATTAAGAGATTTAGTTAAAAAGCACGATTTGTTTTTATTTTCTGATGAAGTTTACCGTGAATTTTGTTACGGTTCTACTCCTTTCTCCGTGTTGAACCTTGAAGGAATAGATGAAAACGTAATCATGATTGATTCGGTTTCGAAGAGATATAGTATGTGTGGTGCAAGAATTGGAGCAATTGTAACAAAGAACAAGTCATTGATGGCTAATGCGCTTAAATTTGGACAGGCAAGACTAAGTCCTCCAACATTGGGTCAAATAGCAGGAGAAGCTGCCTTAGATACTCCACAATCTTATTTTGATGAAGTACAAGAAGAGTATCAAAAAAGAAGAGATATAGTTGTAGAAAGATTGAATAACATTGAAGGTGTAATATGCCCAAAACCAAAAGGAGCTTTTTACGCAATAGCTCAGCTACCAGTTGATAATGCAGATAAGTTTTGCCAATGGTTATTAGAGGAATTTTCTCACGAAGGAAACACGGTAATGTTTGCTCCAGCAGCAGGTTTTTATTCTACCAAAGGAATGGGAGAACAAGAAATTAGAATTGCTTATGTGTTGAATGAAAATGATTTACACAAGGCAATGGATTGTTTGGAGGTTGCTTTAAAACAATACAACAGCTAAGAATTAAATTAATTAACAGTATTAACGCCAGTTTGAATTTTCAAACTGGCGTTTTTTTTGGTGCAAATTTCTGGAATGTAAGTATTGAAAATTACCTGCGTTTAAAAATAAAACCTAAACTTATGATTGAGAAATTAATAGCATTTTTTAAAAGACCATTTTCAGAAACAACTAACGAAACTCCTGAAGGAATTTGCCCAAACTGTTGGGGGAAACAAGAATACGATAAAGTGATAAGAGATTTGTATCAGGATCATCAGATTGATTTGAATAATGGACAAGCCAATCATAATTTTATTCAAAATGTGGTGGTAAATAAGATTGAAGGAATTAAACTAAAAAAAGGGAATACTGGTTTAGTTTGTTCTGCTTGTAGCACGAAATAATAAGTTTCATGAAAAAAAAGCCTGCATTCATGAGATAGAAGTATTTTTTTTCATACTTTTTGTATAAAATTGAATATGAAAAAGTTACTAGTTTTATTCACAGCACTTAGTTTAAGTCAATCTTTAAAATCTCAATCGTATATTCCTATGGTGGAAGACAGTATGATTGTGGTGAATGGATTAAATGGATTTAGTGGAACACATCCCATAGTATATAAATACTTAGGTGATACAATTATAAATTTAACCACTTACTTTAAAGTTTATTATTGTTCTTCATTAGAAGATTCAAGTTATAGTTTAAACGCTAATACTAGTTATTATGGAGCAATAAGAGAGGTAAATAAAAAAGTTTATTTCTTGAAAAGTGATAGTGTACTTGAAAGAAAAATTTATGATTTCAGTTTAAACATAAACGATACTACCTCAATTTACTATACCAGTAATTTTTTAAATAGAAATGTACAGGTAACACTTAATAATATTGATTCAACTTCTTGGAAATATATGTTTTACGGAAGAAAAGTATACGAACACAGTCATAACTCAACCTCATTCTTTAACCATTATTACGTAATTCAGGGGTTTGGTGTTACTGAGTATTCTAGTAATGAAATTGAAACAGATTACCCAACTAGAAAACTCTGCTCAATAAAAAAGAATAACTCATCTCACAATATACCAGCTGATTATAGTGCTTGTTATTGGCAAATAAAAAACTCTTTTATCTCTTTAAATGAGATAGGAACTGAGGATATAGAAATATATCCAAATCCAGCAATTAATGAGATTACAATTGAATCTGTTGATTCTAAAATAATATCAGTTTCAATATTTGATATAAATGGAAAATTTATAAATCAATTATCTGATTCCGAAAACAAACAAAATATTGATTTAAAGTCTTTTGATTCTGGAGTTTACATTCTTAAAATTGTAACTGAAAAAGGAATTGTTACTAAACAATTTGTAAAGCAATAACTTTACAATTTCCACTTATTAATTTGGCTAATTGCGTGATGAGCAGTCATATCAAACTGAACTGGAACTATAGAAACATATCCATTTTTAAGAGTAGCCATATCGGTATCTTCAGCTTGTTCTTGGTCTTTAAATTCGCCAGTAAGCCAATAGTATTTCTTACCAATTGGGTCAATCCTTTCATCAAATCTGTCTTCCCAAAAAGCATTAGCTTGTCTACAAACTCTCATTCCTTTCAGCTTACTTATTGGTAGTTTAGGAACATTCACATTTAAGCAAACATTAGTAGGGAACTCATTACTTAGTGCTTTATCAATAATTAATTTAGCATAATGTTGAGTAGGTTTGAAATCTGCTTCGTGAGCAAAATCATCTAATGAAAAACCTATCGAAGGAATGTTTTCCATTGCACCTTCAACAGCAGCTGACATTGTTCCTGAGTAAATTACATTGGTAGCAGCATTGGATCCGTGATTTATTCCAGAGATAATTAAATCTGGTTTTCTTTTTAGGATATGAAAAATTCCAACTTTAACACAATCAACAGGAGTTCCTGAGCATGTGTGAGCTTCAATATCATCAAACACTTCGCTTTTTTCTATTCGGATAGGTGAGTTAATTGTAATGGCATGTCCCATTCCCGATTGAGGACTATCGGGAGCAATTACTACTACTTTCCCTATTTTGGAAGCTACTTGAACCAAGGCTTTTAGTCCTGGAGCAGTAATTCCATCATCATTGGTTACTAAGATTAAAGGTTTACTCATTTTTTTATACTTTTTATCAATATCAATCGTTATTCGTTTGCATTGGTTTTCGCTATCTTTGCACTATAAATTTGATTAAAAAATCTTTAAATTCTATTATGAAACATATAAATATATCATTAATTGTAATTCTTTTTCTTTCTCTTACCTCTCAAGCTCAGGTTTCTGTAGAATCGGAGGTTAAGGAAGCTATTATTTTTTCTAATCAAGCTCAGTTAACTAGAGTACAGAATGTGAAATTAGAAAAAGGCATGAATATCGTAAAGTTTACAGATATGGAAAGTTCTGTGGTTGCTAACTCTCTTCAGGTATCAGCAACAGGAAGTGATGTAACGGTTGTGTCAAATAACTTTGCTAACGAAAATGTAAAAAAATCAATGTATTCTATTCGTATTCTTAGCTTAATGGATAGCCTAGAATATTGGAAAAGAACAGAGCAGTTGAGTATTAAAAAGGTACAGAATTTACAAGCTGAGAAAAATGCTATTCTTTATAATAAAAGCGCAAATGGAGTAAATAGTGGTTTCAATTTAGATAATATGTCTGATTTGGCTGACTATTACAGAAACAATTTAGACTTATTAGATGAAAAAATTTATGACCAAAGTATTTACACAGCTCATGCTAAAGTGAAAAAATATGAGTTTAGTACAGAACTTACTAAAGAAGGATTTAAAACTAGAAACAATGTTTTGAAACTAGAAGTAATATCCGATAGAGCTCAAACAGTTCCAATGAGATTGGTGTATGTTATTAATAATGTAAGTTGGACTCCTTTTTACGAAATTAAAGGAAGTAGTAATGAGGATAACTTAACTGCAATTTGTAAAGCTAAGATTTACCAAAATTCAACTATCGATTGGAAGAATGTGAAGTTGACTCTTTCAACAAGTCAACCGCTAAATAACGGAGTTTTACCAACAGTTCATCCTTGGATATTGAGATATGAAAGGAGAATGCAAAAATCATTGAGTGTATCGAATAGAGTTGATAATGCCTACTCAAATAAGAAAGAACAATCTGCCTCTTCTGGATGGAGTTATGGGTCAACTGCTAAATCAATGGCTAATTATACAACTGCTACTGAGAACATGGTAAGTAGAGAGTTTAATGTGTCGTTACCTTATTCAATTATTGGAAAAAATGGGAAGGCTGTTGTTGAACTAGAGAAGTTTACTCTTCCAGCAAACTATTTATACTATGCAGCACCAAAGTATAGTTGTGATGTTTTCTTGATTGCTCAAGTAACAGATTGGGAACAATATAACTTGCTTCCTGGTGTGGCAAATTTATTTATGGAAGGAAACTTCGTGGGAACAAGTCTTATCAATCCTAATTCGGTTTCGGATACAATGAGATTGGTTTTAGGAAAAGACGAAAGCATTATTGTTAAGAGAGAGAAAATTAAAGATTTATCTAAAAGAAGTGTGTTAGGTGGTAGTAAAAGAGTGAACATGGGGATTCAAATTTCTGTAAAGAATACTAAGTCTAAGGATATAGAAATAATGATAGAAGATCAAGTTCCAGTTTCTGGTGATGCTAGTATCGAGATTGAATACAAAGATATTTCGGGAGCTAAAAAAGACGAAGAAACAGGAAAATTAACTTGGCAGTATACTCTTAAGCCTGGTAAGACTGAGGTTCATAAAATCACTTACCAAGTGAAGCATCCTAAGAATAAGGCAATTCCTAATTTTTAAATTTTGGAATTAGCATCTCTTAATCTTCCTGAATACGATTATAAAATTCATAAAAAAGACGACAAGTACTTTATTTATGATGTAATTCGTAAAGATTATTTTGTTCTAACTCCTGAAGAATGGGTGAGGCAAAATTTGATTCATTTTTTAATTAATCATCACGGTTATTCAAGAAATTATTTTCGAGTAGAAAAGCAGATTTTGGTCAATAACCGTCAAAAGAGGTTTGATGCTTTGGTGTATAATAAATCGGGTAATCCTTTTTTATTAATTGAGTGCAAAGCTCCTGAAGTAAAGATAAGTCAGGCAACATTTGCACAAATTGCAGGATATAATATGACACTAAAAGTTCCATTTTTAATTGTCACTAATGGATTACAACATTTTATTTGTAAAATAGATTTTGAGAATGATTCGTATGAATATCTTCAAGAAATTCCAACATTTGAACTAGATTAATTTTACTTTCTTAATAGTCTAGTATATCCTCTTTCTAATCTTTTAGGGGAAGCACCCAGCTTATATAATAGAAATACATAACCATTTATTAAGGAGACTTTGAACCAAGAGTTTTTCTCGTATTTTCTGGCGCTAACAGTTACAGGTGTTTTAATAATAGAGTAGGGGATGTTTTGTTTTTTAACACGGTTAATCAATTCAAAATCTTCCATTATCACATACTCCTCATTATACCCATTAAGCTTATTAAAAGTCTCTTTTTTAAAGAAATGGCATTGATCGCCACCACCAGTAAAGGTTCCTTTTTCCTTTACAAAAGAAGCATTAAATCTCATCCAAAAACCTTCTTTATCAAATTTGTAATTAAAGAATCCGGCATCATTTTCTTTAAGAGTATCAAAAATTAAATTCGCATAATTTTCTGGAATGCTTACATCAGCATGAAGAAAAAGCAGCACATCATTTTTTGCATGCTTAGCACCAAAGTTCATTTGAATCGCTCTTCCAGATTCTTTACTTTTTAAGTAAGTAACATTAGGGAATGGGTTACAAATGTTTTCTAACTCATCTGACGATTTTAAACAGTCTACAACTATTATTTCAACTATATTTTTTTCAGATATAGCAGTTATTCTAGGTAGTTTTTTTGACAGATTTTCTGCCTCATTAAAACAAGGAATTATGATTGATATAGATGTGCTCATTGATTACAAAACTATAATTCTTTCCATTATTTCGTATGATAAAAGAAGATTAATCGTTTACCACATTGTATATTGAATTAATAATTATATATCAAAACAAATATAATGACTCAAACAATAAGGATTTCTTGGCTTTTACTCGTACTAGTATCATTTGGAAATATAAGTATAGCTCAAGAAAAAAATGAACTGATAACTGCATCACAGCAGTTTATTAATATTCAAAAACAAAAAAAATCTGTTGATCACATTGTAGAACTATTTTCGAAAACTACTATTGAAGATATAATAACTAAGATTGTAACTAATGATCAAAAATTAGCTTTTTGGGTTAATGTTTATAATGGGTTTATTCAATATACATTGGCAACAAAACCTGAGTTGTACGAAGATAGGAGAGCCTTTTTTTCGGAGGAACGAATTAAGATTGCAGGAGAATTACTTTCTTTTGCTGATATAGAGCATGGCATAATAAGAAAATCTCAATCTCCAATAGGAGCTGGATATATCCGCAGAATTTTCAGGCCTATGTGGGAAAGAAAGCTTAGAGTAGACAAGAAAGATTGGCGTGTTCATTTTGCGCTTAATTGTGGTGCAAAAAGTTGTCCTCCAATAGCTACCTATTCTCCAGAGATGCTTAATTCAGAATTTGATTTTATGACAAGAAATTATCTAGAGGAACAAACAACATATAATTCTGAAACAAGAGTTGTTACCACAATGTCCTTTTTTTCTTGGTTCAGAGGAGATTTTGGTGGAATAAGAGGAGCTAAAAAAATCTTATACAAAAGGAATATCATTGTTTCTAAACCAAAAAAAATTCAGTTTACTACTTATGATTGGACTTTGCTATTAGGAAACTATAGAGAGATAAATTACAAAACAGACTAATTTATCTGATAAGGTTTACATGGCCATAGATATCTTTGGACTTTTTATTAACATCTGAGTATCTAATTTTCCAGATATACGTATCAATTTGGGATAATTTACCTTTGTAAGTTCCGTCCCAACTTTCTTCAATGTCTGTGCTTTCATAAAGCAGTTCGCCCCATCTATTAAATATCATTAAACTAAAGTTTGTAATGTCTTCTGATATAATAACGAATTCATCATTTATACCATCACCATTTGGTGTGAATGAATTAGGCACGTATAAACTTCCCTCTAAAAATATGGTTACTGTATCATAAACAAAACATCCGTAAGGATCTGCTAAAGTTGCAATATAAGTTGTTGTATTACCAGGTTGGGCAACAGTCGTTTTACAAGTAGGACAGCCTAAACTTTTATTAGCAGCCCAAGAAAATGTTCCTGGAGAAGATGTTGCAGATAATGTAGCTACCTCTCCAAAATTGATGATTTGATTTGGACCAGCATTAATTGTTGGTACAGGTGAAAATCCAATATAAGTGAAAGCAGTATCTGTACATCCGACATTATCAGTAACAATAACTCTAAAATTAGTTGGAGTTGGAGGGTCTACAAAAGTTGAGTCATTTGTTGGACTTGTTACATATTGAGCCGGGCTCCAAGAGTAAGAAACTCCACCAGATGCCCAAACCAAAACAAGTTCATTAAAACATATAGTGTCATTAGGTGCAGAAAAAGCTTGAGGCACAACCACAGCAATAAAAACACTGTCTCTTAAAGTAGTACAGCTATTTGTGTAATCTACATAGTAGGTTGTGTTTGCTGGTGGTGTTGCAATTACGGAACTCCCTGTTGATGCAGAAAGACTTGCACTTGGTGACCAACTATAAGTATCAGCACCAGTTGCTATCAATGTTTTTGTATCTCCAAAGCAAATAGAATCATCTGCAGATAAAGTAGGTGTAGGAACATAAATAACCGTAACAATTAAAGATTCTTGAGCAAGACAACCATCAGGTGTAGTGATGGAAGTAGTGTAAGTTGTTGTAGTTATTGGGAAAGCTCCAGGATTCCCTATTGAAGCGTTTGTTAAGCTTGCAGCTTGCGTCCATAAATAGCTACCTCCACCTGTGGCTAAAATGTTAGCAGTATCTCCAGAGCAAATAGTTGTATCGTTAGAAATACTTGTTGCAATTGTATGGAAACCAACATTTACATAAGAAGTATCTTGCCCACAAGGGTTTGTAACTATTATTTGGTAGGTTGTAGGAACGATTGGTGAAGCAATTGGATTTTGAATAGTAGGATTACTCAATGTAGCAGCTGGGCTCCATAGATAGGAAGTTCCTCCATTGGCTCTTAATTGTGCAGAAGCTCCAGGACAAATTATGGTATCTGGGCTTGTAACAGCCAAAGCCGGATCAAAAACAACTAAATTTATTGAAGCAGTATCAGGCTTTATACATCCAGTAGAATCTGATACAGTAAGAACTACTGTGTAGGTTCCTGCTGCAGCATAAGTGTGAGAAGGAGCAAATAAACTACTTGTTGTACCATCACCAAAGGTCCATAAATAAGTATTTCCATTTAAACTGTTATTTCCAAAGGTTGTAGAACTTGGAAAACAAATAGTTGCTGTTGGAACACTTGCTGATGCTTTTACCTCATTGATATTAAATTTAAAAACACCTAAGTTACAGTTCGTAGATCCATTAGTTGTAGACCATGCTCCAGTAGAAGTAGGGAAATCATTTCTTCCTCCACATCCTGCACACACTGCTTGGTACACATTTCCTTTTTTATCAAATCTACTAGTACCTCCATCTACATGTTCAGCACTTACTCCTCCACCAAAAAAAGTAGCGTAATTAAGTCCTGTAGCATCTTCATCTAATACCATAAGGTAAAAATCTGTTCCGTTTGTAGTTGTTTGAAAAGCTCCAGGTGTTATTGGTAAACCAGTTGTTGAAGATCCACTTCCTACTAAACTTCCTCCCCATCCACACAAATAAATAAGCCCGCAATCATTTACTAAGAATGCCGAAGGCGAAAAATCAGGGCTCGATCGACCAGATCCAACAATTGTACTGTATTCCATGACGCTTAGGTCATTACTGAATTTTTGAATAAACTGTCTACCTCCAGTATTTGAATATTTTCCTGCTGTTACAGGGAGAGCAGAATTACTTTGTCCTAAAACGTAAATAGAATCAGTGATATCTACTTGTACAAAATATGTTTGATCATAAAGAGTAGTTCCAATATACCTTGAGCTCATAATTGCTCCTGCCGGAGAATATTTGGCTAGATATCCATCAACTGTTCCATTAAAGGTGTTTGATACAGAATCTAAAGTTGTACTATTTGTTCCTCCAGTGATAAAAAGATTGCCAGCAGCATCATTTTGCAAACCATATCCAGCATCAGATCCTGTCCCACCAAAATGAGTACTATATAATATAGTCGACAAGTTAGCATTCATTTTTACAAATACGGCATCATAACCACCATGGCTAGCACGACCGTTTACTGTCGGAAAATTGGTAGATGCAGTAACAGAGTTAATGTATACGTTATTAAAATCATCAACTATAATTTCACCTCTGAACTCATCTCCGTAGTTTCTTTTTAAACCCGCAGCTAAATTTAATCCATCATTTCCAGTACCTCCCAAATAAGTTGAACCTAAAATTGCACTTCCTGCAGCATTTAGTCTTGTTAAAACAATATCACTTCCACTACCATATTGCACAGAGGAAATTGTAAACATTAAATTTGAACCACCATTAAATGTATTGTCATAACATCCAGTAGTTGTAGGATAGTTATTCGAACCTGTAGTTCCGTAAATAAATAATTCTCCTGCATCATTGGTTACTAAACTATGAGGAGCATCTCCTGCAGTTCCACCTAGGTAAGTTGAGTAAATTAATCCAGTTCCATTAAGATTGTATTTAGTAATACCAATATCAACAGGAATAGCTCCGGTTCCATTAAAAGTACTATCGTATGCTCCAAGTGTTGTTGGATAACCAGTTCCGTATACAATTCCACCACCATAGGTAAAGCCTAAAGTATCGTAGGTTGCAGTAAAACCAAAATTATCTGCTGTAGAACCAGAATAAGAACTAAATACAAGAAATGGATCAATAATTAACTCGTAATTTTTATCATAGCCTTCTGGGAAATCAAAAGATAAAATCTTGTTTCTAAGTACAAATTTACTTGGAACTTCAATTTTTTTATCATTGATTATTTGATAAGAGTAAGGCCTGTTTTCAATAACATCAGTAAGTGTAGTCTTAACATAAAGGATTCCGTTTTCTAAATAAACATCCTCAGCTCCTTGGTATTTTATCTTAATATTATTAGTTTTTCCTCCTGGATGAACAATAAAATCATATTTAATGTTAGCATCCTGCTCATAAATTTTGAAATCAATAAAATTGTAAAGATTAGAGTAAGTAACTTCATTGTAAATTTTTACATAGGAAGCCCATTTAGATTTATCATTACCTAAGAAATAGTTTTCGTAATGTGGAGCAGATCTATCAGTAGAAATTGTTGGGGTCGCATTTGAACCTAAAAAACTAGCTTTAATAGCATGTCCTTTTATAGTTTTTGGTGGCGGAGGTGGATCAACTGTGCCATGTGTGTTTCTTATCCATGATTTATCTTGAAAATGATAAGTTATTCCATCATTCTCTAGAAACATAGCACCTTCAGAAAGATTTGCTTTAAATAAAATTTCAGAATTCCACTGCCCTTTATTTTCTTTAAAAAAATAAGTGTTAGTAGGTTTGTTGTCGTGATTATGTTGCGCCAAAACACCCATATACGCGAAACCCACAAGGGAGGTTAAGAGGTGTTTTAAGCTTTTTTTGTTCAACATAATCTATATCTATTCTATAAATATACGATTCGGAATGCAAAGTGATGCCTATGTAAAATAAAAAAAGTAGTATTTTTAAGCATTCTCAAAATTACAAATAAATTGATACACATTCAACATAACAAAGCAATCAAGAATTATACCACTTTTGGTGTGCCGGTAAAAGCTAAAAAATTCACGCAATTCTCAGATATTCAAGAGCTTAAAGAAGTAGCTTCTCATCTTGAAGTTTTAGATGAAGAGATGTTGATTTTGGGAGGAGGGAGTAATTTGCTTTTTACGAAAGACTTTGATGGAGTTGTAATTTTAAATCAAATCAAAGGAATTGAAATAATTTCGGATAATAATGAGGAAGTTTTAATAAAATCTGGTGCAGGAGAAAATTGGCATGAGTTTGTACTTTATTGTGTTGATAACGATTATGCGGGAATAGAAAATTTATCGCTAATACCCGGAAGTGTAGGAGCAAGTCCTATGCAAAATATCGGAGCATATGGAGTTGAGATTAAGGATGTTTTTCATTCTCTTGAAGCGTTTCATATTGAAACAGGAGAGGTAAGAGTTTTTAATAAAGAGGAATGTAATTTTGGTTACAGAGAAAGTGTTTTTAAGAACATTTACAAAGATCAATATGTTATTACTTCAGTAACTTTTCTACTCACAAAAAAACCAATATTTAAAACTTCTTATGGAGCTATAAAAGCTGAATTAGAAGCTATGGGAGTTGAGGAGTTATCAATAAAAGCTATAAGTAATGCAGTAATCAATATTAGGTCGAGTAAGCTTCCTAATCCAAAGGAAATTGGTAATGCCGGAAGTTTTTTCAAAAATCCAGTGATTAAAAAAGAGCAATTTGATGAATTAATAAAGAATTTTCCTGAAATAGCTAACTATCCATTACCAAATGGTGATGTTAAAATTGCAGCAGGATGGCTTATCGATTCATTAGGTTGGAAAGGAAAGAGAATTGGTGATTACGGAGTGCATAAAAATCAAGCTCTAGTATTAGTAAACTATGGAAATTCTAGTGGTGGTGATATTTATAATCTATCCACAGATATTCTTAATTCTGTTAAACAAACATTCGGTATAGAGCTAGAAAGGGAAGTGAATATTTTCTAGTTTATTTAAATCTTAAAATCGTTCATGAAAAAAAAGAGGTGTTTCATAAAGAAAATACCATAATAAGAATGAAAAGGTCTTTTAATAAGATTCAATTTTTTATATTTGAGAATAATTAAAATTTACAACATGAAAAAAATAATGCTTTTAATTGCCCTTTGTTTTGGGTTAAGTGCAGATTCATCTGCAACACACATTGTAGGAGGAGATGTTCATTTTGCTCAGACAGGACCAAATACTTTTGTAGTAACAACAAGATGGTTTAGATACTGCCAAGGTTCTACAGCTGGTGCGCCAACATCAATTACTACTCGTATTTTTGATAATGTTACTAATGCTTCTGTAACTTCAATTACAATGCAAAGAGATTCATTTGTAAATATTGCTTTTGGTGATGAATGTTATACTCCACCAGGATTGTGTGTAGAGGTTCATTATTATTCTGCTACGGTAACTTTAGCAAATAATCCAAACGGATATTATTCTAGTTATAACACATGTTGTAGAAATGGATCAATTGTGAATGTATCAACGAACAGTAATGTTTGGACTGCACAAATTCCTGATCCTGCATTAGCCGGAGGAAACACAAGTCCACTATTTGTTCAGTATCCACAAGATGGTTATTTCTGTATTGGTTTCGATAAAGCAATTGATTTCTCTTGTTTCGATTTTGATGGAGATAGTTTAGTTTATACTCTAGTTAACCCATTTGATAACCTAGGACCTGGAGGAGCAAGACCATTTTCACTATTAGGATGGCAAGCTGGTTACAACTTAGCTAATATATTAGGCCCTGGAACACAGTGTGTAATTAATAGCGCTACTGGAATTGTAACAGCACGTCCAGCACAACTAGGATTATTCGTAATCTCAGTAAGATGTGATGAATATAGAAATGGAGTTAAAATAGGACATGTTTACAGAGATATTCAAATGTCTGCCTTAAATTGTACTTATAACACTTTACCAACATTCGAAAATTTTGCTACAATTTCTTCCTTTACATTTGATGAAGATGGATGTTTTGATGTAGTTGCAGTTGATCAGGATCCAGAAGATACTTTCTTTATTCAAATTTTATCAAATGCTTACCAGTTTGGAGCAACAGCTTCATTACCAGCAGCAAACTCTACAGGTAGATATGATTTTTCTTGGAAAGATGCTACAACTGGAGGAACTGATACAGCTAACAATTTAAATATAAGAAAATTAAATAGTACAGAATTTGAAGGAATTGGAAGAGTAGGAGCTAGATTTTGTTGGAACCTTGACCAGTGTGAGATATTAGCAGTAGATAGTTTCTACGTAGAAGTACTAGGTTTCTCAATTGGTTGTGATGATTCAAGAGATACTGTAAGGAGAAGAGTTGTATTACCAGTTAATGAACCAGTATACGATTACAATACACCAAACGTATTTTCTCCAGATGGAGATGGAATAAACGATTTGTTTTACTTGAAGCAAGATGCTTATGACAGATGTTATGACGCACTAAATATCAGAATTTATAACAGATGGGGACAGCAAGTGTTTCAATCAGATGATGCAAAATTTACTTGGGATGGAAATGATGAGTCAGGAGCTAAATTATCTCCAGGTACTTATTACATAGTACTTCAAGGTTTCTACGGAGGAAAAGAGGTAACTCAAAACTACCCAGTTACTTTGTTTAGATAAAAAATATAACTTTTAATTATTCAAATCTCTTTCGATTATCGAAAGGGATTTTTTTTGTGCTTATAATTTCATGAAAAAAACAACCTATTTCGTGAATTTAAAATTTCCATTAATAAAAAACACACCTCATCACATTAATATACTATAAAACAGAAGTTTACATCACATACTTTAGTAATAACAACAACCAAAATACTAAACGTTATGAAAAAAACAATTTTGATACTCGCCCTTTTAATTGGATCATTCCAATTATCTTTTTCCACTCATGTTGTTGGAGGAGAAATACATTTTGATCAAACTGGAGCTAATACTTTTAATGTAGTTATGAGAATATATCGTGATTGTAGTGAAGTAAGCTTGGGTTCAACTCAATCTATTACAATTATGGATGCAGTAACTTGTTCAGCTCATAGTCCTATCTCAATGAAAAGAACTGCTGGCCCCGATAATGGAGGAACTTTAATTCCATTTGGTGATGATTGTTACAAACCAAATTTATGTGTTGAAGAACACTATTATACAGGAACAGTTACGCTTCCAAACAATCCTAATGGATATATGGCAACATGGATTATATGTGCCAGAAATACTACTAATAATTTAGTTGGTCAGCCTTGCGCAGGTTTATATACTAAAATTCCAGATCCAGCTTTAGTTGGAGGTAATTATTCACCAAAATTTGTAGACTATCCAGAAGATGCTTATTTATGCGTAAACAACTGGAAATGTGCAGATCTTAGTGCAACTGATGCAGATGGTGATAGTCTTTCTTATGAGTTAATCACTCCAATAATTAGTTTTTCAGGATGTACAATAAATAGTGCGCCTTGTGCACCTGGGCATGGTGTAATTAATCCACTAGGGCAGGTAGTACTTGTACTATAAATGCAAAAACTGGTTGTGTATTAACTAATCCTGGTCAACAGGGAGTGTATGTACTTTCAGTAGTTTGTTCTGAATGGAGAAATGGAATAAAAATTGGAGAAGCAGTAAGAGATTTGCAGTATTCCTCTTTAGTGTGTCGATTTGATTTGCCACCAACATTAGAAAATTTCAAAGAATTTAATGTGTTTGATTTCGATCAAGAAAGATGTATTGATATTGTTGCAACAGATGGTAATCCAACAGATCCTTTTTATGTAGATATCACCTCAAATGCATATGCTTTTGGAGCAGTATCAACTCTTCCGCCAACTAATGTAAATGGATTGTATGATTTCCAATGGGTTGATAATAACACAGGAATGACAAAGAATATAGTTGATGTAGATGTTAAAAAGTTGACTCAAACTAAATTTGAAGGAATAGGAGCTGTAGGAGCAAGATTTTGTTGGAACCTTAATGAATGTGATGTACTTAGCGTAGATACTTTTTATGTAAATGTAGAAGGGTTCTCTATAGGTTGTGATGCATCAATGGATACTGTTCGAAAAGAGGTTAAAATAGTAGTTGAACGAGGAAGTAAAAGCTACAATGTGCCTAATGTTTTCTCACCAGATGGAGATGGGATTAATGATGAATTTTATCTAAAGAAAGATGTTTTTGATAGATGTTATGATGCCTTAAGTGTGAAAATTTATAATAGATGGGGACAGCAGGTATTCGAATCAGATGATGCTAAATTCATATGGGATGGTAATGATGAATCAGGAAAAGCTTTAGCTCCAGGAACCTATTTTGTTGTACTTCAAGGCTTGTATGGCGGTAAGGAAGTGACGCAAAATTACTCTGTCACTTTATTCAGATAATTCAATTTATAAATACCAAGTAGTCAAAACTCCTTCAAGAAATTGAAGGAGTTTTTTATTGGCTACAAATCCTTTCTTTTTAACTTCTCCATTTCCCTTACAAATTGTATCTTTGTGGTTCTAAAACACAAAGAAATTCCATGCAAGAATTAATAGGAAATAAACTCAAGGAACTATTCCCTGAGATTACTGATAATCTTATCCAACTTCAGAAAACAAGAGCTGAATTTGAAGGAGATGTAACGTTAGTAGTTTTTCCTTTGTTGAGGATAACCAAAAAGAATCCAGAAGAATCTGGTAAAACTATAGGAGAGTTTTTCACTCAAGAAATAGATTTTATCTCTGGATACAATGTGGTAAAAGGTTTTTTGAACCTAGAAATTACTTCGGAGTATTGGTTGGGAAAGTTTAAAAAATTAATGGCTGACGATAATTTTGGTCAATTACCTGCAACTGACAAAACGTATATTGTTGAGTATTCTTCACCAAACACCAACAAACCTCTTCACTTAGGACATTTAAGAAATATCTTTTTAGGATTTTCGGTAGCTAATATCCTTAAAGCTAATGGGCATGATGTGGTTAAAACTCAAATTATAAACGATAGAGGAATCCACATTTGTAAATCTATGCTGGCTTGGCAAAGGTTTGGAGAAGGAGAAACTCCAGAGTCATCTGGATTAAAAGGAGATAAGCTAGTAGGTATGTATTATGTAGCTTTTGATAAAGAATACAAAAAGCAAATAGCTGAATTAATTGAAGGCGGAGCAGATAAAGAAACTGCTGAAAAGCAAGCGCCATTTTTATTAGAAGCTCAAGAAATGCTTCAGAAATGGGAGCAAGGCGATACTGAAGTTGTAAAACTTTGGGAAATGATGAACTCATGGGTTTACGCAGGATTTGATTTTACGTACAACACAATGGGAGTTGATTTTGATTCCTTGTATTACGAAAGTGACACGTATATTTTAGGGAAAGATATTGTTGAGGAAGGATTATCAAAAGGACTACTTTACAAAAAAGATGACGGTTCTGTTTGGTGCGATTTATCCTCAGAAAAAATGGACGATAAATTATTGTTGAGAGGAGATGGAACTTCGGTTTACATGACTCAAGATGTGGGAACTGCTGTAAAGCGTTTCGAAGATCATCCTAAAACTGTGGGAATGATTTACACAGTAGGAAATGAGCAAGAACACCACTTTAAAGTATTGTTTACTATTCTTAAAAAACTAGGATATCCATTTGCAAGTGAGTGTTTCCACTTATCTTACGGGATGGTGAATTTACCAACTGGTAAAATGAAATCACGTGAAGGAACAGTTGTAGATGCAGATGATTTGATGGCAGAAGTAATAAATGATGCCAGAGAAATTACTAAAGAAAGAGGACAGATAGAAAGTTTGAGTGACGAGCAATTAGAAAAGTTATTTGAGCAAATTGGATTAGGAGGATTAAAGTATTATTTACTAAAAGTAGATCCAAAGAAATCCATGATGTTTAACCCAGAAGAATCTATTGATTTGAATGGAAATACAGGACCTTTTATTCAATATACCTTTGCACGTACGCAATCTATTTTGAACAAACAAAAAGGAGATACAAGCTCAATCAATACAACTACCGAATTAGAATCGAGTGAGTTGGATATTGTTAAGCATTTAGTAGGATTACCAGATATGATAAGAGAAGCAGGGAAGACATACAGTCCTGCGATTGTAGCAAACTATACGTATGAGTTAGTTAAGCTGTACAACTCTTTCTATCAGTCGGTTTCCATATTTAAAGAAGAAGATAAAGAGAAGCAAAACATACGTTTGTTATTGACACAAAAAGTAGCCGAAACTGTTGATTTCGCTATGAATTTATTAGGGATTGAGGTTCCTTCTAAAATGTAAGTATATTTGTAAAGAGAGAATTAATTTAGAAAAAGTAGAAAAAACATGTTTGATAATTTATCCGATAAGTTAGAAAGAGCCTTTAAAGTATTAAAAGGGCAGGGGCAAATCACGGAAATTAATGTTGCCGAAACGGTAAAGGAAATCCGTAGAGCTTTGGTTGATGCTGATGTAAATTACAAAACAGCTAAGGAATTCACCAATACCATTAAGGAAAGAGCGCTAGGACAAAATGTACTGAGTGCAATTTCTCCGGGGCAATTGATGATTAAAATCACCAATGAGGAGCTTACCAAATTAATGGGAAGTGAAAATGAGGAATTGGATGTAACTGGAAACCCTTCAATTATATTGATGGCTGGTTTACAAGGTTCTGGTAAAACAACTCACTCAGGGAAATTAGCAAAATACTTAACTGAAACTAAGAAGAAAAAAGTATTACTTGTAGCTTGTGATGTTTATCGTCCGGCTGCAATAGATCAGTTGCATGTATTGGGAGACCAACTTGGAATTGAAGTATACTCGAACAAAGAAGAGAAAAACCCTGTACGAATTGCTGAAGCAGCTATTGCTCATGCAAAAACTGGAGGATTCAATGCGATTATTGTCGATACTGCTGGTCGTTTGGCTGTGGATGAAAAGATGATGAACGAGATTACGGAAATCAAAAGAGCGATTAATCCTCAAGAGATTTTGTTTGTTGTAGATGCTATGACGGGTCAAGATGCTGTAAATACGGCTAAAACCTTTAACGAAAAATTAGATTTTACTGGAGTTATTCTTACCAAATTGGATGGTGATACTAGAGGTGGAGCTGCAATTTCGATTAAAGCTGTAGTAAGCAAGCCAATTAAATTTATTGGTACTGGAGAAAAAATGGAAGCCTTGGATGTATTTCACCCAAGCAGAATGGCAGACAGAATCTTAGGAATGGGAGATGTTGTGTCTTTGGTAGAAAGAGTTCAACAACAGTTTGATGAAGTAGAAGCGAAGAAACTTCAAGATAAGATTGCTAAAAACAAATTTGATTTCAATGATTTTCTTGGTCAGCTTCAGCAGATTAAGAAGATGGGGAACATGAAGGATTTGATGGGAATGATTCCTGGGGTGAGCAAGCAAATGAAAGATGTGGATATTGACGACAATGCTTTTAATGGAATAGAAGCTATTATTTACTCAATGACACCATTCGAAAGAGAAAATCCAGACTCACTTAACGGAACAAGAAAAGCGAGAATTGCAAAAGGAAGTGGAAACTCTATACAGGAAGTAAACAAGCTTCTTAAGCAGTTTAAGGAGACTAGTAAGATGATGCAGATGATGAATAACAAGAAGGGAATGATGGGGATGATGAAGCAAATGAAGCAGATGCAAAAAGGAGGTAGAATGTAAGTTTTAAATATATAAGAATATGATATTAATAGACGGTAAAAAAACTTCACTTGAAATACAAGACGAGATAAAAGAAGAAGTGATTTATTTAAAATCCAAAGGGAAGAAAATTCCTCATTTGGCTGCTGTCTTGGTGGGGAGTAATGGAGCAAGTAAAACCTATGTAAATGCAAAGGTTGTAGCGTGTGAGCGTGTAGGTTTCGAATCTACTTTAGTTCGTTTACCTGATACAATTTCTGAAGATGAATTACTTCATAAGATTGAGAAATTGAACAACAATGCAGAGATTGATGGATTTATAGTTCAGTTGCCTTTACCCGATCACATTAGCGAGAAAAAAGTAACACAAGCAATTAGTGCAAAGAAAGATGTAGATGGATTTCATCCAGAAAACATTGGAAGAACAGCACTTAATTTACCTGCTTTTTTACCTGCAACACCTTTTGGGATTTTACAATTATTAGAAAGATACAACATTGAGACTTCTGGAAAACACTGTGTAGTTGTAGGAAGAAGTAATATTGTGGGAGCACCAATTAGTATTATGATGGGAAGAAATTCTTACCCAGGAAATAGTACGGTAACCCTTACGCATAGCCGAACAGTTAATTTAAAACAATTAACGCTTATGGCTGACATATTGATAGTTGCATTGGGTAAACCCGAGTTTATAACTGCTGACATGGTGAAGGAAAATGCAGTAGTAATTGATGTAGGAATTACTCGAATTGCTGATAAAACGAAAAAGTCAGGTTATTGCCTAAAAGGAGATGTGAAATTTGACGAAGTTTCAGAAAAATGTTCTTTCATCACACCAGTTCCTGGTGGAGTAGGACCAATGACAATCGCTTCTTTATTAAAGAATACGTTATTAGCCTCTAAAAGAAAATAATGGAAAAATCTAGATGCTCGTGGTGTGGAACCGACCCAGTTTATACTAACTACCATGATGAGTTATGGGGAGTTCCTGTGTACGATAGCAAAGATTTATTTGCCAAGTTAATTCTAGATGGAGCCCAAGCAGGATTAAGTTGGATTACAATTCTTAAAAAATGGGACGGATATTACCGAGCTTTTGATGGGTTAAACCCAGATAAAATGGCAACTTATGACGAAGCCAAAATTCAAGAATTAATATTGGATGCTGGTATTGTAAGGAATAAACTTAAAATAAGAGCAGCAGTTACAAACGCCCAAGCCTATTTAAAAATAGAAGAAGAGTTGGGAAGCTTTTCCGACTATTTGTGGAGCTTTGTTGATGGCAAAGTAATTACCAATTCGCTTAAAGACATGAGCGAAGCACCAGCTTCAACTCCAGAATCGGATGCAATGAGCAAAGATTTAAAAAAGAGAGGATTTAAGTTTGTAGGATCTACCATTTGTTATGCGTTTATGCAAGCCGTAGGAATGGTAAACGATCATTTTACCGATTGTTTTAGGTACGAAGAAGTAAAGAAGTTGAGTAAATAAACTCATTTTCATTGTCATTCCTGCGAAGGCAGGAATCTTATTCATCAGGCTGTGATTCTCGTGTTTAGATTCTTGCCTTCGCAGGAATGACAGATAATAAAAATGGAATAGTGAAATGAACACATTCGAAGTAACCATATTAGGAAGCGGAAGCGCATTGCCAACACTTAAGAAGCGACCAACTTCTCAATTGGTGCAATATTCCAATAAATACCTGTTGATTGATTGTGGCGAAGGAACTCAAGTTCAATTGCGCAAAGCAAAAGTGAGTTATATCAAAATCAGTCACATATTTATTTCTCACCTGCATGGCGATCATTACTTTGGTTTGGTAGGATTAATCTCTTCTATGCATCTTTTGGGGCGTGTTGCTGATTTATATCTGTATGCACCAGCAGAACTTAAAGAAATTATTAATCTGCAATTAAGAGCTTCCAACACACAACTAAGATTTAACTTAGTGTTCACTGAGTTGGCAAGTAAAGAAACGGAACTCATTTATGAAAATAAAGACTTAGAAGTTCACACCATTCCTTTAAAACACAAGATACTTACCAATGGTTTTTTGATTAAAGAAACCCCAAGGCCAAGAAAAATTAAAGCCGAAAAGCTTAAGTTTTACGAAGTGCCTCATTACAAAATTGACGGAATAAAATTCGGAGAAGACTTTGTAACCTCAGAAGGCGAAACAGTTCCAAACGAAAAATTCACTTTCCCGCCAGAGAAGGCTAGGAGCTATGCATTTTGTTCGGATACAGCTTACCGAGAAAAAATAATTCCAATTATTAAGGGAGCAACCATGTTGTATCACGAAACTACTTTTTTGGAAAGAGACAGTGCACTTGCCAAAAAAACATTTCACTCCACAGCCAAGCAAGCAGGCAGTATTGCCAAGCAATCTGAGGTTGGTAAACTATTAATTGGTCATTTTTCTGCGCGTTATACCGAGAATGATAATACTCAGTTTATTGCCGAAGTAAAACAAGAATTCCAAAACGTAGAGATTGCTGAAGAGCTTCAGACTTTTGAGGTTGGTTGATATTCTCAACCTTCTATTTCCTTAATTTTTTCAAGAAATTTTTTTGATTCTGTAGGGTTAACTTCGGAAAGATGATTAATTATTTTGTCTAATTCTTCCTTGTTACCTAATCTGTAGTGGCAAATTGCAATGTGTTTTAATACTTTTAAATTAATTAAAGTGTCACTAGAAGAATATTGTCTGAAATCATTTATTGCTTCAGAAAAATTATTTAATCTATAATTAACGAAGCCTCTAGTTTCATAATAAATAGGTTCAGGATCATATTTAATTGCTTTATTGATTAATAATAAGCTGTTTAAAAATTTTCCTTCACTATATTTTTCTTCACATTTAAAGAAATATAAATCATCAATTTCATAATTGTAATTTACTTTATGATCCTTATATATATGCGATAAGTTAATTGTAGATAGGTTCGAATCAATAATAATTTTAGAAAATACAATTTTTAAAAATACTATTGACAAGCTATCTGGTATAGAGAAGTTTGAATTTAAACTATCTGAATAAAAAATAGTGAATGATAGATTCTTCTTATTGTCTTTATAAGATATCTCAATGTCAATATTTTCCGAATTACACTTTTTATTGTATTCTAAAGTTTGCTCTAAGTATCTATTTAATTCAGAGTTGGTATTACATCCAAACATAAATAATACTAAAATGAATGATGCATATAATTTTAATTTCATACTCCTGTTTTTTTATTTAACCACCCCAATAATAACTCCAAACTTACCACCATTGGTTTTGTATCCTTTGGAGGGTAAATAAGTTCGTGATACAAATCCATCCAGATACAAAGCGTTTTTGCAACCTAGTTTTTTAAAGTATTGTGCAAAATCATAAAAGTTGATTTTCTTTTTACTCATTGCAAATAGTACGTTTCCATTTGGTAAAATCCCTACTCCGTTTCTAATGTTCAAGTTTTTGGATCCCCCATTAAATTTAGGATGCAACTTGCCATCAATCACTAACATTGGTCCAGACTGAGTAGCGTATTGTATGTTTTTTTTTTCAAAATCAGTTGATTTACAAACTACCCCCTTTTTGTCCTCAGTAATGTAAAATATCCCATTTGGTTGCATGTAGAAGTTACCAAAAGCCTCTTGGGTTTTATTGATTTTATGTTTCTCCACACCATTTTCTATGTACAAACCAAGTGGAGTATAATCCTTCATAAACATTCCTCCGTTCATGGCAAATACAAGTTCTTCGTCTTTGTTTTCTAGTTCTTTTTTTAGGTTATAAAAAGTATTGTAATACTCGCCAGATTCATTTTTAAGAAAAAACTGAAGGTTTTGTTTTTCCAGATTTACTTCATACGAAAGAATAAGAGACTCTTCTTTTTGACCCAAAGATGAAAATAGGAGGTAACCCAATGAAATGAGAACGGCATAGATTATTATTTTTTTCATCTGGTTGGTAATATTTTAAGCTTTATTAAATTCTTTCGTCATATACAAGTTAGTCCAAAACTCCCCGTTAGGTAGTTCGAAGTCATAAGTGTGCTCGGGTTGAATTACAAATCCTTTTTTGGTGTATAAGTTTACCGCAGTTGTATTTCGTTCGTACACTTTCAACTCCACTTTTCTGAGGATTCGATTTTTTTAATTTCAGAAATCATTAACTCCACCAAGTCATTTCCCAATCCTTTCCTCTATAACTTTT
Organism: Flavobacteriales bacterium; assembly: GCA_018609055.1. Lineage (GTDB taxonomy): Bacteria > Bacteroidota > Bacteroidia > Flavobacteriales_D > CAJJDF01 > CAJJDF01. The sequence goes on along the minus strand of JABAYJ010000006.1, from coordinate 12,038 downwards.
GTTTCCAATTAATATTTTTCCTAACCTAGGAAACTCATTAACAAAATTCAGTTCGCAATGCCCAATTACCTCTCCCGATTCACTATCTATCACAATTTTTGGCAGTATTCCCTCTTTATTTACATACTCCTCCAATTGATTTTTGGTAAGAGGAAACGAGAACATTGGACCAGCAAATTGAACTAATTCTTCCTCAGAATTAATCCAATTTATTAATCTGTCAAAGTCTTTATTTGTAAATGGATGGAGGTTAATCATTTTATGTTTTGATCATTTTTTTAAAGCTTAACTCTTAGTATGTGAATACAGAACTCAATTTTTCAAGTTAGTGCTAGTTGATATCAGATTTACAATATTTATATAACTACTATCTTACTTGTTTTTTGAAACATTGTTATTTTTCATCTTCAGTATTATCTATTGATGTTTTAATTCCTTCTTCTAATTGAATTCTTCTAGATCTTTTATTAAGTTGCTTCCCTAGTTTTGTTAATGTCCAATATGAAGATTTATCACTAACGGGATGCTTCTTTTTAGAGGTTTCTACAAGGTCTAATGCAACAAAATCAGCAATTAAATGTTCTATCTTAACTTTTCCAAATGGCCAAAAATTAGAATATTTAGTACCAACAATTGAATGAGCAACATTCTGTGCTACTCCTTCGGTTGAGTTTTCAGATATTAAGTTTGGTGCTGATGCTGAGAATAATTGAAGTAAAGTTCGTGTATGACTATCTGCTCCTTCAAATGAGGCTCCTTCTCTTATTTTATAAGTTCGTTCATTCAAATTTAAAATATTTAATACTTCCCTAACCTCATCAATCTCATCAACTTGTCTATTTTCAAGTTGTTTGTTTTTATTTCTTAACTCCGAGTTTTCAGAACTTAACCTTGTAATTTCTTTGGTCATGTCAAGACTAACAATCTCATCTGCTCGAGCCCATCCTATTCTAGGATTAATACTCATAGATTTAATTAATGAAATTGAAATTTTCCCATGTAAATCCTCTTTTGTATTCCAGAATTGAACAAGTTTTGCTTTTACTTTACTTTTAAATTTATCTAGTTTATTCTTTTTCTTACTGTCCCTATCAATTCTATCTGCAGGCCATAGTGCAGAGTCATCAATTACAAATCCCAAAGTTGGAACTCCACAAGTTTTGGCATAATCGAATTCTTTTTCGGTATAGCTTATGCCTTCACGCGTTTCTGAACCATATCGGTGTCCAACAATAATTATGTAATAATCAGTAGCTTCAATCTGTCTTGCAATTAATTGCCATTGCTCTTCATCTGCAGCACTAAACATTTCCATTCCTACGGGAATGTGCCCCATTTCAAGAATAGCTTTTATTGCTTGGTCTCTTTCTTCTTTTAAATCCTCATAAGTCGAGCTAACGAAGATTTGATATTTTTTATCCAAAGGTTTTTATTTTATATCCTGTTTCAACAGGGTTTAATTAACAGTTATCTATATATTTTGTCTATTTCAAACTTACATATTCCAATCCTCAATTAACAACTAACAATCAATTCGTTATCAACTAATAATCAAAAATTACCATAATTTCAACCAAATTAAAGTTTCAAAATCCTCTTTCCACAATTTAAACCACTCCAACCACTGCTCCAACCGATTTTATCGTACTTTTGCACTATCAAAACCCCAAGTGAATGAAAACTTTTAAAGAACTAGGAATAAACAAAAGTCTGGTAAAAGGATTAAACGAAATGAATATTATAACACCTACACCTATTCAAGAGTTGGTGATTCCTATGTTGCTTAATTTCGAAACCGATTTAGTTGGTCAAGCCCAAACAGGTACTGGTAAAACAGCAGCTTTTGGTTTGCCATTGCTACAAAAAGTAGATCCTACTAATCCTAAAGTTCAGGCGCTTATTTTGTCCCCAACAAGAGAATTGGGGCAGCAAATTGCCAAGCAATTATTTAAGTTTACTAAATACTCGGAGCAAGTATATGTAGAGGCAGTTTTTGGCGGGCAATACATTGATATACAAATTGATAAACTAAAGCGTCCTACCCAAATTATAGTAGCAACACCAGGGCGATTAATTGATTTAGTAAACCGAAAAGCAGTTGATTTAACTAACGTGCACACTGTGGTAATGGACGAAGCAGACGAAATGCTGAGTATGGGTTTCAAAAAAGAATTGGATGAAATATTGGGAATGTTGAAGAATGTGAGAGCTAAATGGCTTTTTTCTGCAACTATGCCTACAGGAATAAAACAAATTGTAAATACTCACCTTTCGCCAGATGCCAAAAAACTGGAAGTAAGTAAAGATGTGGTGAACAAAAAAATTGAGCACCTTTATGTGGTGTGTGATGATCCCGATAAATTACATGTATTGCTACAGTTCCTTAAATCGGAACACAAAAACAGAGGGCTTATCTTTTGTAAAACAAAGAAAGCAACCATTTTATTGGCTCAACAATTAGAAGCCAAAAATGTGTCTTCTGGAGCCATTCACGGAGATTTATTACAGAAAGAAAGAGACAAAGTAATGCGTGCCTTCAAAAAAGAAAACATACGTATGCTAGTAGCTACAGATATTGCTGCTCGTGGGATTGATGTAGCCGACTTATCTTTTGTGGTACATTACGAAATGCCCGATAAAGAAGAATATTACACCCACAGAAGTGGACGAACTGCCCGAGCAGGAAAAGAAGGAGTTTCTATCTGTTTGGTAAATTCTAAGGAATTAAAATCAGTTAGGTATTTTGAGAAAGCATTAGGTATTTCTTTCAGACAAGTAAGAGCAATGAAATAACTATTGGCAATTAGTCAATAACTAGTTATATTTGAGTGATGAACAAAGTAGGAATTATTATACTTAACTGGAACGGAAAAAACCATCTCGAAACCTATTTGCCTTCGGTAGAGCAATACTCTAAGGAAGCACAAATTGTGGTGGTTGATAATGATTCTACGGATGATTCTGTGGAGTTCCTAAAAGCTAATTACCCTCATATTTCCTTGATTCATAACGAATCTAATGGTGGTTTTGCCAAAGGATATAACGAAGGGCTGGAGCAAATTAAAAATCAATTTGACTACTACGTTTTACTAAACTCTGATGTAGAAGTTACTGAAAATTGGATTTCGCCAATCATTAAATTGATGGAGGAAGACAAAGAAATAGCTGCTTGCCAACCAAAGATTTTGGCTTACAAAGAGAAAACAAAATTTGAGCATGCAGGAGCCTCTGGGGGATTTATGGATGTGAATGGATATCCATTTTGCCGAGGAAGAATTTTTGATCAAAACGAAGTCGATACCAAACAATACGATTCGGTTCAAGAAGTATTTTGGGCAACTGGAGCTTGTATGTTTTTAAGAGCCAAAGATTTTCATGAAATGGGAGGTTTTGATAACGACTATTTTGCCCACATGGAAGAGATTGATTTGTGTTGGAGAATGAAACTCCACGGAAAAAAAGTCATGGTGAACCCTAATTCGGTGGTGTATCACTTAGGTGGAGGAACTTTAAATTACATGAGCCCAAGGAAAGTGTACCTTAATTTTAGAAACAGTCTGTTCACTTTGTATAAAAACTATAGAGGTAGTTTCTTGTTTTTCAAGATTATATGGAGGTTTTTATTGGATTATGTTGCAAGTCTTGCTTTTATAGTAAATGGTGAATGGAAAGCAGCTTGGCAAGTACTAAAAGCACAGGTTCATTTTGTAAAAAAGCTTAAATCAATGAAAGTGAAGCGAATAGCTTTGAAAGCTTCTTCTAATAACCTTGTTCCTAACAGAAAAGGGATTTATATCAAAAGCATTGTTTTCTCTAGCTTTGTGAAAGGAAAAAAACACTTTTCTGAATTGGATAAAAATAATTTCATATCTTAATACTAAACCAAAGGATCTCTCGTTATTTCGCCATGCCTAGAACTCAATTTTTTATAGTCTTTTTACTTGCATTATTTTCCTTCGGGAGTTTGTTGTCGCAAACAACTGCCCCAAAGTATAGTAATGAGTTTTTAACGATAGGAGTAGGAGCTCGAAACTTTGCCATGGCCAATTCTGTTTTGGCTGGTGTAAATGATGTAACAGCTGGATATTACAATCCTTCAGGATTATTGGGAATAGAAAAAGACATGGAAGTGGGATTGATGCACTCTGAGTATTTTGCAGGAATTGCCAAATACGATTACCTAGGATTTGCCAAAAGAATAGACGAGAATAGTGTTGCAGGAGTTTCTTTTATTCGTTTTGGTACGGATGATATTCCAAACACCACTCAACTTATTGATAAAAATGGAAATATCGATTACGACAGAATAACTCGATTTTCTGCTGCTGATTATGCTTTGCTTTTATCTTATTCACGTAAAACATCTAGCGGATTAGAGTTAGGAGGAAATTTCAAAATTATTCACAGAAGAATAGGGGACTTTGCCCGTTCATGGGGATTTGGATTGGATGTGTCGGTAAATTACACTTACAAAGATTGGAAGTTTGCAGCAGTAGCTCGCGACATTACAACCACAGTTAATGCCTGGAGTTATTCTATTGATGAAGCAACTCGCGAAGTATTTGCTGCAACAGGAAACGAAATTCCAGAAAACTCTACAGAGCTTACGATCCCAAGAATATTGTTGGGAGTCTCTCGTGAGTTTAAGTTCAGTGATAAACTACAATTTATTGCAGAAACAGATTTGGAAGTAACTTTGGATGGACAAAGGAATTCATTGATTAGAGCCAATTCATTTAGCATTGCACCAATGGTTGGTTTTGAACTTGGGTACAAAAAAATAGTTTTCTTGAGAGGAGGATTTAATAATGCTCAGTGGATTCGTCAATTTAACCAGACTGAAACACTATCAATTATGCCAAATATTGGGGTAGGAGTAGCTTTCAAAAAGTTTAATATCGATTATGCTTTATCTAATATTGGCAATTCATCTCTTGCACTTTATTCCAATGTATTTTCTTTGAGTTTTAAATTTAATTAAGAATTTCGATTCTTTTCGAGACAAATTTAGAACCTTTTTTAGCAACCAAACATCTTCTATTCCGTTAAAATCTTGTACCTTAAACTAGTAAAACAAGACTATGACTCGAAACTTTCTTTTCACTTTATTTTTTATATTTTCTGCATTTTCCTTTTTTGCTCAAGGAACAACTGTATACTCTCCACAGTTAATTAACAATACTGCGCCATTTCCTGGTGAATCGTGTGCTTCTGAGTACGCAGAGAATGAATTTCTTAAGGATCCAGCTTATGCTCAAACAAGAGCAAATTTCGAAGCTCAAATACAACAATACATTCAACAAAATTCTGGTTCAAGAGCCGCAGGAGTTGTTTATACAATCCCAGTTGTTTTTCACGTAATGCATTCTGGTGAAGCTATAGGAGATTCAACTAACATTTCTTATCCTCAAGCACTTTCTTGTATCAATGCATTAAATAGAGATTTCAGGAGAACTGCTGCTGATGGAGGAATTGCTAATTCGGGACCTTTAGGAGTAGATGCAGAAATAGAATTTTGTATGGCTCAAAGAGATCCTAACGGAAATGCAACAACTGGTGTTACCAGACATGATATGTCTGGTGATCAAGATTATTTAGATAGTGGAGTATATCACACAGCTGCTCTTTGGAGAAGTGATTTTTCTATGAAATCTTCAGTAAATTGGGATAATACTCAATACATGAATGTTTGGGTAGTTAATAAAATTAGAAATCTTAATAATATTTATTCATCTGGTGGTTATTCAGGAGGAGTGCAAGGATACGTGTACTCAGGTAATACCTTGTGCAACAGGAGGAGATAGATGTTGTGATACACCTGTAACAAAAGTTGGAGCAGGTAATAATTGTACAGCTCCAGTTTGTCCTTTGGATAATAAAGAGAACTACATGCAATATCAGAATGGGTCATGTGCCTCAGATTTCACTCCTGATCAAGTAGCATGCTTCTCCTGGATTAGCTTATTACTCAGGAAACTCTGAGTATAACAGAATTTCTATTTCAGGAAATGCTGAGTTTGTAATTATAGATGGAGCAACTGCATTGGAGCCTGCTTTTTTATATAGTAGAAAAGGAAAAGAATCAGAATTTCTTTTTGGAACTCTTTATAAAATTGTTTTGAGAGAAGAAAGTAAATATACAGGATACTACGACAGGCTTGATATGTCTTTTGGAGCTTATATTAGATTACCAGGAGATGCTATTATACCAACTTTTAATTTGAATTACGACAATTATCAAATAGGAGTTAGTTATGATGCTTCTGTTTCTGATTTAGCATAAGCAAATAGTACACTAGGTGGACTAGAGGTAACTCTTAGGTTTTTGTTGAGGTAATCTACTTGATTATTTATTTGTGCTAAACCATTCAATAAAATTGGGGAATCAAAACCTAATTTTTTATTACTTTAGCAATACAAACCAAATAAATAAAATAATGAAAAAAATAGTATCGCTATTATTAGCTGTCTCAATGTTGCTTGCAACATTTAGTGCATCTGCTAATGAGGGAATGTGGCTCCCAATGTTTATCAAAAGTTTAAACATTGAAGACATGCAGAAACAAGGATTAAAATTATCTGCAGAAGAAATTTATAGTGTAAATAGTTCTTCACTTAAAGATGCAATTGTATCTATGGGAGGGTTTTGTACTGGAGAAATAATTTCTAATCAAGGACTTATGTTAACTAATCACCACTGTGGTTATGGTGCAATACAGAGTTTCTCTACTCCAAAAAATAACATCTTAAAAAATGGATTTTGGGCTAAAACTAAATCTGACGAAAAAGCAGTAGAAGGATTATTTGTTACCTTTTTGGTAAGAATGGAAGATGTAACTGCTGAGGTTAATAAGGAACTTGTTGGAATTACTGATGAAAAAGATAGAGCTCAAAAGCTTAAGGAAATTCAAAAAGAATTAATAGAGAAAGCTACTAAAGGAACTCATTACACTGCTTACATCAAAGATTTTTATTATGGAAGTGAGTTTTACATGTTTGTAAATGAAACTTTTAATGATGTAAGATTAGTAGGAGCTCCACCAGAATCTGTTGGGAAATATGGAGGAGATACTGATAACTGGATGTGGCCAAGACACACAGGTGATTTTAGTATGTTTAGAGTATACATGGGTAAAGATGGTAAACCAGCAGAATATTCTACTGAAAACGTACCATTAAAGCCTAAGCACCATTTACCAGTAAATATCAAAGGAGTAAAAGAAGGTGATTTCGCAATGATAATGGGATATCCTGGAAGTACTGATAGGTATTTGTCTTCTTATGGAGTACAACAAGCAATTGATATCAAAGGCCCAACTGTTGTTGAGGTTAGAGATTTGAAATTGAAAACAATGAAGAATCGAATGGATGCTAAAGAACAAGTAGACATTCAGTATTCTGCTAAATATGCTCAAACAGCTAACTATTGGAAGTACTACCAAGGACAAACCGAACAATTACAAACTAATAAAGTTGTAGCTAGAAAAAAACAACTAGAAGACCAATTTGTTAAATGGTATTCTGCTGACCCTGAAAGACAAAAGAAGTATAGAGCTGCACTTGAAGATATTAGTACCTATTACAAATTAACTAATGAATATACTGTTGGTAATACTTACGTTATGGAAGCAGGAGTTAGAGGACCTGACTTTGTTTTATTCGCTTTTAGAACTAGCAGATTATTAGGAGCTATTGAGTCAACTAAAGCCAAAATGGATGCTAAGATTGAAGCAGCTACTGATAAATCTGAAAAGAAAGAATTGAAAAAAGCTAGAAAATCGGCTGTAAAAGGATTGATTTCTAGATTAGAGACTTTATCTGAAGAGCACTTTAAAAACTACAACAAAATACTTGAAGAAGAACTAGTTGCTAACTTATTCGACTTGTATTACAAGAAAGTAAACAAAGAACAACACCCACCGTTTTTTGCAAATGTAAACGAAGCAGATTTTAAAGAATACGCTAGAAAATTATTCAAGACTTCTCCTTTAATGAAAAAGGGAAAAATGAAAAGACTTATTCGTAAGTTGAAATTAGGTATGAAGTTGAAGAAAATTGATGAAGATCAAGCTATTGTTGCAGCTAACGATTTCTTAGGTATGTATTTTGGTTCTGCCAAAAAATTTGCTGAAGCTGAAAAGAAAATGGAAGAAGGATATAAGTTATTTGTTGAAGGAATTAGATTAATGCTTCCAGAAAAAAGCTTTTATCCTAATGCTAACTCAACACAAAGATTAACATACGGAAGTGTACTATCTTACCCAGTAAGCGATAGAGTTAAGAAAATGGTAAGAAGTAAAGATGGATTAGATACTTTCTTCACAACTATGGAAGGTTTAATTGAAAAGGAAGATAAAAACAATCCAGAATTTGAGATTCCAGCTAGGTTAAAAGAATTGTATGAAGCTAAAGACTACGGACAATATGCTGATGAAAATGGAAAATTAAGAGTGAATTTCTTAACTAACAATGACATTACTGGAGGAAACTCTGGTTCTCCTGTGATTGATGGAAATGGATACTTAATTGGAACTGCTTTTGATGGAAATTGGGAAGCAATGAGTGGAGATATTTCTTTCGAAAACAAAGTGCAAAGAACTATATCTGTTGATATTAGATACACATTGTTTATCATTGATAAGTATGCTGGTGCACGTCACTTAATTGATGAAATGACTGTAATTAAATAAGTGAATTCTTTTAGAATTTTAAAAGGCTACTTCGAAAGAAGTAGCCTTTTTTTTGTCTTATTTTCGTTAGCTTTAAACACATTATACCTTTAAACATGAAAAATAAGTCTCTATTTCTCCTTCTTTTTTCTCTTGTATTCCTATAGAATCAAATAATATAGAGTCAAATACCTTTACTAATATTAAACAAGAAATAGAATTTACGTTATCAAAAAAATATTCTGAGTCATTTGATATTATTGATGTTTATTTTGAGAAAGGATTAAACCAATATGTTTTTAAAGCATCACCAACTTCACAAGTATCTATTTGCTTTGAAGGTAATTTTGATGAGCGAAAATCTGAGTTAAAAGACAAGTTGATTCATGATGCTTATCCAAATATAAAATGGTCATATGAGGCAAGTGTTTATTACGAATCTCTATTTCCTAATAAAGAACTTGAACACGTAGCTCAGGCCTCAGTAGTAGAGGATTATAAGTATAATTATGGAGATAAGGTGCAATCCTGGCTGAAATATCAGAATGCAAGGTCAAGCGATTGAACAATTAGAATGAATACCTATTATTTTTGAAATTCCTAAACAACCTTATGATCAAAGTATCGTAACTCATTTCGCAATTTTAGAAACACTTCATGAAACCTATGGAAATAATTATTCAGTGTATGCTGGTTTTTGGCCTAAAGGTTTTTTAGAACTTAAAGAGTTATCAAAATTAAGATTTGGCTTTAATGAAAACGAGTTAGGAGATGCTGATGATCTTTTAATTAAGTTCAAATATTTAAAGAAAGTATTGTTTTTTAAAATCGTTAATAATTCAATCGAAGGAATTAATGAAAAAAAGCTATTTGATTTAATTCAAGATTTTAATAAAAAAGGACAAGATGAAATGATAAAATTATAAATGTCCTTTTGCAGTCTCTACCCAATGTTCTGATAGACCTTTTGCATCTGCACCAATAGAACGAGCAAGCTGCAAAGCAACTGCCATTATTAAAGTTGAAGCGTTTTCTAGTTCATCCAATGTGGTTAAGCTTCCAAACTCGGTTTGAGCTTTACCGAATAATATCTGAGAATGTGCAGTAGCAAATTCTATGGGATTTTTTATTTCTTTAATCTCAGGAATGATTAGCTCTTTCAACCAGTCTTCTCTTATTGATTTTGGTAATTCTTCAGGAGAAAGCAAACCAAATTTCTCCCAATTATCTATAGTTGTTTTATTTCCAGATGCAGCTAAACCAGAATCTAAATACAACTCAAACGCTATATCAGCTAATTGCTGTACGAGCTCCAAGTATATATCTTGACCCGATTCATAGGTTTTTGTCGATTGATCTTTGAGGTATTCACCTACAGTCATCTGAGGTAATTCAGTTACAGTTGGGCAATCGGCAAGGCAAGGAAATTCTTTTCCTTCATGAATGTAATGAGCTTCTTCGTTTTGAATTTTTCTGCCAAGTGGATATAATCTACAAGCAAGTGGTCGACCTAAGTGAACACTACAACCAAAATTCTCGATATATTGGCTACAAGCCGACTGATTCTTGAATTGCGATTCTCCGTTAAACTTTAATTTTATTCCTCCCCATTCGCAAAACTCTGAACTAAACTCTTTTGGAGTCATTTTTTTCTCCTTCGAGATATTTGCCAATTCCCAAGGATTAAGAAATACAGTTTTTCCATGGCAACAGGTTCCAGCTCTTGAGCATGTTAGTGGTAACGAATCTTCTAACTGAAGTTTAGTTGTTATCATATTCCGTTTAGTTTTTAGAAAAAAGCTGTTTTAAGGCTGATGAAACAAACGGAATAAGTGGAACACTATTCATAGTCTTTAGCTCTTGCCAAAAAGTACTTTCATTACCCAAAAAGGCAAGAATTTTTTCTGGAGCTAATTTCTTAAACATGATACTGAAAATTTCCTTTCCAGTCATTTTTTTACTCAGCATTACATCCAATACCGTTTTATCATACCAATGGAACATCTTTTCTCTAAACGAAGGCTTAATCAAAGGCGATTTACCATGTTTAAGGGCTTCAATCATTAATTCGGTATGCTTTTGCACAAATTGGAAGGTATATCCGCTACTGGCTTTTGTATAACCACCTGCAGTTCCAATATTTATAATGCGTTCTTTATTTTTGGGAGAAGCTTCAAATTTTGCCAAAGACATTGGAATCACTCCAAACTCTTCGTGAGTAATTTCAAATTCTTTAATGCTTAGTTCTTCACTAATGTATTTCTTTAAGGCAGTTTTATATTCCTGTTTATCTAATAACTCAGGACTAAAAAGTGTGTATTCCACCAATGCTTTGTTTGAACTAGTTGGTAGAACATACATAAAAGTAGCTCCATGTTTTTGATCCAAACTAAAATCCATTAAAGTTCCAATAGTTTCATCAAAAACTGGTTCTTTGGTTTCTATTTCCCAACCTTCAAAATGCTGAAGTAGAGAGTTTTTAGTGTTAATCTCAGGATTGAAAATAGGAGTGGAGTTAAACACGTATTTTGCTGAGTAGCTAGCTTTATCTGTGGTTAAAGTTGCCTTATCTTTAGTAGAATCAATGGTAGTAATTTGCTCGTAGCAAAATGTTACATTTTCAAAATTCTTTGCGAAAGCTAATATAAATTCATAGAAATCAATTCCACGAATCATTTTGTAGCTGTATTCCTCTAATTCAAATTGTCTTTTAAACTCTTCAGTTTTAAACTCAAGATTTTTCCATTCATGATGAACGATAGATTCAAAATATCCAGCTTCTTTTTCCCAAAAGCACCAAGTACGGTCGTTTTGTTGTTTGGTATCTTTATCAACAACCAAAATTGTGGATTTACTCAATTCCGAGTCTTGCAACAAACTATACAACAAGCTTAATCCAGCAGCACCTGATCCAGCTATTATGTAATCGTAGTTCATAGGTTGTTTTGTTTATAATAGAAAGTAAAGTTAAGCAGAAAATTTATTCTGTGTAGTTAACTGTTCAGGAAACAATTTAGCTTTATTTTCGGTACTTAATTTCAATGTTTTGGTTCTCAAAATATTCAAAAATTCTATCTGCTGGTTGAGAAAAATACTTTTTAAAACTCTTTACCAATAGAGCACCTCCGCTAATTAATAATCTAGTTTTCATTTCAGGAATAGATGATTCTATAACCAACTTATTTTTTTTAAAGAAAATATCTGCTCCACAGTATTTGGACTTTTTAGCAATAATACATTTTCCATAAATTCTTTTCCCAATTGAAAATTCATATTCAGGAAACTCAATTTCAAGATTTTTTTTATAATCCTCAATCATGATTTTTAATTTTTGTAAACATTTATCGTTTCGTTATTAATCCTCACAAA
>JABAYJ010000007.1:187471-236501 GCA_018609055.1 Flavobacteriales bacterium | reverse complement strand
TTTCAAGACTTGATAAATCAATTGCACCAACTTGTGTATCATCTAGTGGATTATCAGTTTTCTTCTTAATTACCTTGTCCAAGTAGAATGCAGTGATTAATTCATCTTTAAATTGAGTTAATCTTGATTTTGCTTTAGAAGTTTCTCCTGCTAAAGAGAATCCGTTTACAGCATTTGCTTCTGTCAGATTTTTGTTAGAAATGGCTTTGCCAATTCCGTAAGCTATGGTTGCTGATCCAGCAAGCCTTAGAATCCCTGTGCCTTCATCCATGTAATGACTACCTGCGATTAGTGCTAGTCCTATGGGGAGAGATGCTCTACCTGCACTTGCTCCGATACCTGCACCAACCGTAGCTCCTACAAGTAAGTCAACAAGTGTTTTAAGTCCTGTTCCTTTTAGGTCTCCTTTGGTTTTCTGTGCCTTGTATTTAGCAAGCATCCCTTTAGATTTATTATTTTTTTTCTTCTTCATCTTTTTGAGATTTATTTGTTTAACATTTATACTAGAGCAGTTCTATTTTTTTTACTTTGGATGCTCTAGCAACAGGAGACTTTCTTCTGGTTTTGGTTGTGCGTTTTTTTGTCGGACTTCTTCTTCGTTTTTTTGTAGAAGTTGGTTTTTTGGTCTTTTTCTTGGGTGCTCCAAGAGTTCCATCTATTCCCGATAAACCTTTCTTTTTCTTTTGGCTTTTTTTATATAGAAGATAACCTCCACCTACAACAGCTATTACAATTCCTCCAGTTGCTAATGGATTCTTTTTAACCCAAGCCATAAATCCTTTTTCTTCTGGTTTTGGTTCTGGTGTAATTGAATCTTCGACAACTCTTGTGTTGGATGTGTCAACAAATTGAGATTGAGGATTTACCACTAAAGGACTTGGCAATGGTGTTGATGCATATTTAGTTTGAACAATTGGATTAGGAGTAGCCTGTTTATTTGAAAAACTACTGATTAGATTTTGAACACTAAACTTGCGTGTTTGCTCTTCTTGGTTATCAGTATTATCTTGAATAACCTCTTGTTGAGCTTGTGCCGTTCCTTGTTTAAATAAGCTCCCAAGTTTTTTGATTAAAGAAGCTATGGTTGCTAAAACTCCAGTTGCTGATGCAATGGCTGTTCCAGTAGCGACAACACCCAAACCATTGATTCCGTTTTCTACTTCCGAAAATTCATCTTCAAACAGTTCATCTCCAAGAATAGTTCTTAATTCATCTTCATCAAAAACAGGAGTTATAATTTCTCCTAAACCATTTAAAACAACTCTTCGGTCTCTGTTTCCTTTTCCAGATAGAATGGCTTTTTTTAAGTTTTCGGTTTTACCACCTGCTCCAAAGTATATTTTTTCTACTTTTTCACGGATACGCTTTAGTTGATTAAACTTGTTCATATCCATGTTATTTTTTACAGCTTCTGCATCTGACCAGTAAGCAAAACGTATTTTACTTGCTATTTTCATTAGATTTAACTTCATACTTGCTAAAACTCCTGCTCTTAAAAGTGCTGTTGCAGGATTAATTCTGTTAATGGCGTGAAGCCCTTTTTTTAATCCTTTTTTGATGTTGTTTACACTGATTTTTTTAGTTACACTTTTAACTTTATTTTTTGCCTTTTTAAAAAAGCTTCTTAAACCTTCTAAATCTTGTGCTTCATCTACTATCATGCTTTGCACGTCCATTGGATAGTCGTTTTCTAAGAACTCATCTAGTTCTTCGAATTCGCTAAAGTCATCTTCTTCGAATCCGTTTAAATATTGCAATTCCATATTGATATCTTTTTTTGCTGAATACGGTACTTCACGGTTGAATTTATGAACTACTGTATCCAAGATTATTATTCCATTATTTGTGTGTGCGATTGGGTAAACGTGTTCGAAATCGTGTGACCTATATTTGGTTAATCGGAATGAGAAAGGGATTTTCAAATTCGTTAAAATTGAACCAATAAATACACTCATGCAATCACAGTCAATACCTGCTGTTCTATCTTTCCAAGTTCGAGAGGGTCTTCTTACTTGTTCTTTGCCCATTTTATCTTTAGTGTATTGTAGATGAGTAAAGCAAAAGTTCCAGATGTTTTGGCAAGTGTCATATTCAGTTGAAGCTTTCAGCATTTGAGCAATAGCAAAAGTGTCTTCAAGGGTAGTAGAAACAACTTTTTTCATTAAATGAATCGTGTCGTCTAACTGTGCTACCTTTTTTACAATCATATTGTCTCCTTTGGGAATCGGGAACAAATGATCGAATTGACTTCCATTTTTGATATGTCTTTTGCCTGTTTTCATAGCTTATAATTGAATAGTTGTTTTGTCATCTAATGGAAAATCTCCTATAGATGTAAATGCGTGTGATAAAGTTTCGATTGATACTTGAACCTTTTGAGCGGTATCTCCACTTTGTAGTCTGGATAAAATATCTGGACTAATCGTTACGATACTGAGCCATGGAACTAGGATTGATGTTGTAATATTCCCAGTTTCACTAAAAGCATTAATACTTATTCTTCCTTTTGAATCTTTAATAGAATCTGGAATTTCAACATTTTGCATAGTGCTACTTGCAACCAACTTATCGTTAATCAATAGTTTTACTAGGGGTGGAGTGATCTTTAAATTCGCTCTGCTTGGGTTTTTAATGTTGTAGTTTAAAGTCACATTAATTCCCTGAGCTGATATTAGACCTCTTTTTCCACTTACGCTTACTATTGCTTTGTTGCTTGCTCTGGAAAGAGATAATAAATATCTTCCTCCGAAAAATGCTCCAATGCCCAATGCTATGTATTTAATTGCTTTCATTTTTTTGCTGTTCAAGTGTTATTTCTATTTTGTCTCACGCAGGTTTTTTAATTTTTTTTTAACCGAATGCACGTGTTCGTTTAACTTGTTTGTGATGATTTGTACTTTCTCTCCTAACTTGGTCACTTTCTTTGCTGTCTCTTTAAAGTCTCCGTGAAAGTCTTTAATGAAATAGAGACAAACTGCTACAAGAAGTGAGTTGATAATCAGTAATGCTTCCATAATATTTGTTTTTTGATTTATTCAAATTTGAGAAGGTTCTATCGACTTCATTTTCAAATGAGTGTGTTAGCGGTTGAAAAAGTGTGCTTTAGTGTGAAAAGGTGTGCCTAATTCAAGAATACTTGGTTAAAATCATGCTCAATACGCATTACATTTTTCCTTTCAAGCAGGTTATTTATCTTTCGTAAATGGTTAGCCACCTCTTTATTTAAACCTATTTCTATTCGCTTTAAAATAGCTTCAAAAATCTGTCTTAATTTGGTTTCACAGACCTTATGTTCTTTAGCCATTTCTGTAAATGATTTTTCTTTTACAATTCTTTGAAGGAGTAATTTGATCTGGATGTCTCTCAATTCTCCCCATAATTCTGGATCACTCTTTATCCAAAGAGCCAGAAAGATGTTAATGTCTTTTTTATCAATTTTCATTTTACTTAATTTTTATGATTAGTAATTAATTACCCATTATGAGCTTATCGAAATTGATTGAGATATCTAATTACATGATCAGGATTAACTTGCCAGTACTCACAGTATTCGTAAATACTTAATCTGTTTCCAGTCTTACCAAGTGAATCTCGTATCGTTAGATGTTCTTTTCGAGCGGCATTAATAGCGCACCCATTTAGGATCTGAATATCCTTTGGAGTGATGTAAAAGCTATTTTTTAACTCGGTCATTTTCGATTCGTTTCTTCAAATGTCCGAAGCAAAAAATACGGAGACGACAACCTAAGGGGGGTACGTGGGGGGTACACGTGGGTGCTTTTATCTGAAAAAAGACGAGAAATATGCTTTAAATGTTAAAAAATGTTTCGTTTAGCCTATTAATTGAACCTTTTCATAATTGGGTGTACCATTTTAATAGAAACTACGTTATCTAGTAGGGACATATAAGTCTATGATTATTATGGGAATAACACATTATACACCAACTGAGTTATTAGAACTCTATCCTGATGCCAAAAAAATAGGTTGGACACCTACGAAAGTTGGTATGATGTTTAGAAGTGGCTTATTAGTTGGTTTTATAAGTGGTAAGCATAACTCAGCAATGATTTTAGAAGAAAGTTTTATTGAGTTAATGAAATATACTAACCGTGTTAACCGTAGTAGAGATATAAACCTTGACTAAGTATAAACACTTAAAAAGATATATGGAGCAAAATAACTATTTAGATGATATGTTGCTGGATTTCAGTAACAATTCAATACCTTTAGAGAATAAAGAACAACTATTAAAAATGGAATTCTTGACAATCGAGCAGATATTTGACCAGTTCCCTGAAATAAGAACTGAGTTCAATTGGTCTAAAGAAGACCTAGAGATGTTACTGGAAAGTAAGCTGCTACTAGGAAAAGTTGAAAAAACAAATGTGTTTATTTCTAAATCAAGCCTAAAACAGCTTATTGAATATAGAAATAACGTGAAATAGTACTACCTAATTTTAACAGGATCCAGCTTAGAAATAAGCTGGATTTTTTTATGCTCTATTTTCTCTGAAACCCTTATGAAACCCATCTCATCCCATAACAACCCCATAACATGTTCATAACAACATCATCTCATCTCATAACCACTTCATAATGTGTTTATCTAGTATAAAAAAAACATTAGGCTTGAAAGTAGGTATAAATACCTATTGTGGAATAATACCAACTTAAATATGGTATAAATTCATGTTCTATTATTATATTTACAGCTAAAATACAACCGAAAATGAATCGCATTAAAGAGGTATTAAACGATAAGGGTGTCAAACAAACTTGGTTGGCAGATAAATTGGGTAAAAGCTTCAACATGGTAAACGACTATTGCAATAACAAAAGACAGCCTAAATTGGAAGTCTTATTTGAAATAGCGAAACTTTTGAATGTTGAAGTAAAAGATTTAATAAACGAGGATAAGAAATAAAATATGCTAATACTAAACTGGATAGGTAAAACGTGGGAAAAATTAGCAGGAGATAAGTTTAAGTATTTCATGGTTTTTCAAAGTGAAAAAGCTGAGAATACCTATACAGCTCATAGTGTTATTGAAGTTTTAAAAGGGTTGTAGAATATGAAAATTGTTAAACTAAATATTGAAAATTATAGACTTTTGAAAGAGTTCTCTATGGATTTAGAGAAAGAGCTTTCACTTGTTATTGGTAAGAATAATACTGGAAAAACTTCAATCTTATCCATTTTGGATAAATTCCTTAATGAAAAGAATAAATTTTCATTTGAAGACTTGAATATTGAGTTTAAAAACGAATTTGAATCTTTGATATTATCGACTTCTGTTCAAGATGATTTTAAACCAATTGGTATAAGACTTAAAATCTACATTGAATATGACAAATCTGATGATTTGTCTAATATTAGTAGAATATTAATGGATTTAGATCCAGAAAATAATTATGTTGTTTTAGGTTTTGAATATTCTATAAATCAATCAGACTTTTTAAAATTAAGGTCTGATTATTCGGATTTTGTAGTCAATGAAAAATCAAAATTTGAAAATGCAAAAAAGCAAGGACAAGGATATAGAATCAAAAGTGTAAAAGATTTTTTACAAACAGAAATTAATACATACTTCAAAACAATCAAGAAATCTTTAGAATATGACATTGTTGAGAAAAAAATTAATGAGTCTAACTTCATAGACTTAGATAAAGAGAGTATTAGTTTAAAAGATGTAATAAACTTTAAGTACATAAGTGCCAAGCGTGAGGTTACGAACAAAGAAGTTGATAAAACCTTATCAAAACAAACGTCTAGCTTATATAAGAAAAAAGAAGATAGTACTGAAAAAGATGAAGCAACTCAAAACTTTAAGGATCAGTTATCTGATACAGATCATGTTTTAACTAGTATTTATGAAGATCTATTTAAAGATGTAATCAAAAAGGTAAAAGACTTTGGTGGGGTAAAATTAAATGACTCTGATATTGCAATAATATCAACACTTCAGCACAAGGAACTCTTAGAAGGTAATACAACTGTAGTTTATACTCATGATGATCATAAGCTTCCTGAACATTATAATGGATTGGGTTATATGAACCTAATAAGTATGATTTTTGAAATAGAGATTTTAGTAGAGGAGTTCAAAAGAGATAAAGATCAAAATCCAGCTGATATTAATTTATTATTCATTGAAGAACCTGAGGCACATACACACCCTCAAATGCAATATGTTTTTATAAAAAACATTAAAAAATTACTTGGGGAAGGGATAAAAAAAGATGGAGGAGTTAATAGAAATTTGCAATATGTTATTACCACTCACTCTTCTCATATTGTTGCAGATAGTGATTTTGATGATATTAAATATTTAAGAGCGATTGGTAAAAATAATGTTATTGCAAAAAACCTAAAGGATTTAAGTTTAAAATATGAATCAGAAACAAATCAGTATCAATTCTTAAAACAGTATCTGACTATTAGTAGAGCTGAGATATTTTTTGCTGATAAAGCCATATTAATAGAGGGTGATACGGAAAAAATTCTTATTCCTACTTTTATGAGGAAGGTTGATTTAGAAGAAGGAAAGGATGATAATTATTTACCATTATTATCACAGAATATTTCAATTATTGAAGTTGGTGCTTATTCTCAAATATTTGAAAAGTTTATTGATTTCATAGGGGTTAAAGCTTTGATATTAACTGATATTGATTCAAAAGGGGATCTAGGTAAAAAAGATAAGAATGATAAAGTGGTTTTAGAAGCATGTCGTGTAGGTGTGGGAACTGAGACTAGTAACTCAGCATTAAATCATTTTTTACCTGAAACTACATGGAATGATTTAAAAGTTTTGACAAAAGATAAAAGAATATTAAAAACAGATTCATCAACTATTTGTATCAGCTATCAACAAGAAGAAAACAGTTATCATGCTAGAAGTTTTGAAGATGCATTTCTAAACCTAAATAGAAGTTTTGTCACAGGAAATAAAAAATCATTTAATGCATTAAAAAACCATGACTACTTAGATGATACTACTAAAGATGCATATGAATTAGCTGAAGAATGTATAAAAAAGAAAACACATTTTGCTTTGGATATTTTATATAATAGTGATGATAATTTTAGTAATTGGCAAATTCCTGAATACATAAAAAGTGGATTATTATGGTTGAAGGAAGATTAAAATTAGAGCCAGAAGCAATATCAATTTTTAGATGCATTGATGAGGGAAATAATTTTCTGCTAAGTGGAGGTGCTGGAAGTGGAAAAACCTACACTCTAGTCAGTGTTATTAGGCAGGTTATTTCTGAGAATCCAACAACTAAAGTTGCTTGTATGACTTACACTAATTCAGCTGTAAGAGAAATAGAGGAAAGGGTTGATCACAAAAATTTAAATGTTACTACAATACATGATTTTTTATGGGATAATATTAAACATTATCAAAAAGAATTAAAGAGTGCAATTGTATGTTTGGCTAATGATGAATTAAAAACAAAAATTAAAATAGGTAAAGGTGATCCTATACCTGATACCTTCTTTGATAATTTAGAGAGAGGCATACAGTATAAGGAGTACCTCAAAATTCAAGAAGGAATTATATCTCATGAAGAAGTATTAATTATTGCAAATTATTTATTTGAGAAATACTCAAAACTAAGTGATATTGTTAAGGATAAATACAAGTTTCTTTTTATTGATGAGTATCAAGACACAAGTGTTTTAGTTGTGGATATTTTTCTAAAACATTTTAAAATAAGTAACAAAAATAATATTGTTGGTTTTTTTGGAGATTCTATGCAATCAATCTATCCAGATGGTGTTGGAGATTTAGACGAGTATAATCGAGAAGTTCCAGATTCAGTAATTGAAATAAAAAAAGAACAAAATAGGAGAAACCCAAGTAGAATAATAGGGCTAGCAAATAAGTTACGAACTGATGGAATAGTTCAAGTTCATTCAAATGACCCTAATGCTCCAAACATGTACAAAGGATCTGTCAAGCAAGGAACAGTTTTGTTTCTTCATTCTAAGAGTGATGATATTAATAATGCTGTCACTTACCTAGAAAATAATCATGATTGGGACTTTAATAATCCTAAAGAGACAAAAGAGCTTAATTTGACTCATAATTTAATAGCTGACAAAGCAGGTTTTAGAAACTTAATGGATGTGTATGACAAAGATCCTATTGTCAAATTAAAAAATGATATTATAAAAAGGATAAAAGATAACTTAAAGAAAGGTAAACCTGAAGTTGAAATACTTGAAAATGATACATTTGATGATGTAGTCGACAAGTTTCAATTAATAAATAAGCAAAAAAAGCTAAAGAAAGATATTCTATTAGATAATAATGAAAATAATAAACTTTATAATCAGCTTAAAAACAAACAATTTTCTGAAGTTAGAAAAATATACTTTACGAAAGATGCTTTGATAGATGACAAAAAACAAGACGAAGATGATTTAGGTAAAAAAGGATCTAAGCGTGATAACTTGATAAAACATTTATATAAAATTCAGAAGAATATTTCATTATATCAAAATAGAAAATTTAATGAATTTCTGAGATCTACTGATTACCGTTATAAAATTTTAAGCATATCAGATAAAAGGTTATTAAAAGAAAATATAAGTAACCTTATTAATGTTGGTGATAAGTCTATTGAAGACGTTATTAATGATGCTAATGAAAAGGGAATATGTTTAGTTGATGATAAACTTTTACAGTTTATAGAAACAAAAGAATATTTATACAATAGAGTTAAGACTATTAAGTTTAAAGAATTTCAAAAGCTTTATGAATATTTAGAGGGGCATACACCATTTTCAACTCAACATAAAACTAAAGGAGCTGAATTTGATAATGTTTTAGTTGTATTAGACAACGGGGGTTGGAACAACTATAACTTTGAAAAATTGTTTTTAAATGACACATCATCATCTGTTTTTAATAGAACTCAGAAAATATTTTACGTTTGTTGTACTAGATCAAAAAACAACTTAGCTGTTTACTTCAATAAACCTAGTGATTCTGTAATATCAAAAGCTAAAGAATGGTTCGGAACAGATAATGTAAAATCTATTTAATTAAAATATTACTATGGCAGAAAAGGAAAATAACAGTTGGATGATTGGGGTAGGTATATTTGCAACTCTTATCATTCTATGGTTAATAAATGATAGAGATAAGGCAATAAATTTATTGAATTCTTCAAGAGAAAAAAATGATTCTTTAGCAAATGAGAATCAAATTTTATTAAATACAAATAAAGAATTAATCAATGCAGTTAAGCATCATGAAATTAACATGAAATCCTTGAAGGAGATGATAAAGGAAAGTAATCATATAGAAGAAGATGTTAAAAAGAAAATTACAACCTTAATAAACGACTATACAAATATAGACGTTAAAGTATCTAATGAATTAGTAGCTGCAATGACTTTGATTGAGGCAAAGCAACCTACAAAAGCAGCTTTTTCATTAGCTAAAATTGTAGAGAATTTATTAGAAGAGAAATATTCTAAAAGTGAACTATTTAAAGAGTTTATTAAAAAGCGAAATAATGGAAAAAAAAGGAATCCAGTTTTTAACGATTTTCTTGAATATGCAAAAGATCAAAAGCTAATTGAAAAGGAAGAATTCCATTTTGCAAAAGGATTAAAGGAAATAAGAAATGAAGAAGGGCATGAACTAGATGTAAAAAAACATGAAAACACTTTGGCTACTGCATTTTTTACTGGTATTGGTTTAATTATGAAGTTAGGTCAATTGGCTAAGAGTTAAATTTGCAGATTAGATAATATCAATATTTTTTTTTGAATTTTAAATGAACAAAAAACTAGAACACAAACTAAAAGATAATTCTATCAAACCAACAGCAATGCGTTTGTTGGTGTTAAAATTTTTAACTGAACAAAATAAAGCAGTTTCTCTTCAAGATATTGAATTAGCATTTGAAAGGGCAGATAAAAGCACTCTTTTCAGGACTTTAAAAACTTTTGAAAGTAGTAAGATCATTCATAGTATAGAAGATGGTACAGGACATCTAAAATATGCTTTATGCTTAGAGGGGTGCAATTGTTCTCCAATAGATTTACATTATCATTTTCATTGTAATGTATGTAAAGAAACATTTTGTTTAACAGAGCTTAATGTTCCTACTATCGAATTGCCTAAAAATTTTGAGATGCAACAAGCAAATATGGTAATTAAAGGTATTTGCGGAACTTGTAAATAAACTTTGCAACTCACTTGCATCAATTTATATATATATTTGTTGTGTGAGAGTATTTACATTCATATTAGCTTTATATACTTTGGTGCTGTCAATAATGCCGTGTGGGGATGATATGTTGGTTTCATACAGTAATGAACATTCTATTTCTCATATAGAAGATAGCTCTCACAATCACGATTCAGAGAGTGAAGATGGGTGTACTCCTTTTTGTATTTGTCAATGTTGTGGTTCATCAATTAACCTTCCTCTTCATGCTTTAATTTATTCAAATAAAAAAGCTGAAAATTCTAAATATTACCCAAATTATGTTTCTAATTATTCTTTTGATTTCAAAGGAGGGGTATGGCATCCGCCAAGCATAGGTTAAACAAAATCAATGGATAAGTGCGTCTTGTCTATTTAATTTTCACGTTTAATTTATAAAATACATCATTATGTTTGATAAAATAATAGCTTATTCCGTTAGGAATAAGTTTATGATAGGGCTATTTATGGCAGCCCTTACGATTTGGGGTATATTCTCTATTCGTCAATTGCCAATTGATGCTGTTCCAGACATCACAAATAATCAGGTTCAAATAATTACTATTTCTCCAACACTTGCTACACAAGAAATAGAACAATTTATTACTACCCCCGTGGAGCTTGCTTTACAGAACCTTCAGCAAGTTGAAGAAATAAGGTCAACTTCTAGGTTTGGACTTTCAACTATTACAGTTGTATTTGAAGAAGGGTATGATATTTATCTTGCCAGACAATTGGTTGGAGAAAGAATTAAAGCCGCTCAAGAAGCTATTCCAAATGGGCTCGGAATACCCGAAATGACACCCATTTCTACTGGATTAGGAGAAATATATCAGTATGTTATTAGACCAGAGAAAGGTTTTGAGAAAGAGTATCCTCCAATGGAGCTGCGAACAATTCAGGATTGGATTGTAAAAAGACAACTCTTGGGCATTGAAGGTGTTGCAGAAATAAACTCAATGGGTGGATATTTGAAGCAATATGAAGTTGCTATAAATCCAGATGTTTTAAAATCAACTGGTATTAGTATTTCAGAGGTGTTTCTTGCCTTAGAAAAAAGTAACGAAAATACAGGAGGAGCATATATTGAAAAAAACTCTAATGCTTATTACATCAGGTCAGAGGGTATTGCAAAGTCAAAGGAAGATATTGGCAATGTGGTAATCAAAAATAACAGCAACATTCCCGTTCTTATTAAAGATATAGCAACAGTTAAATATGGGAAGGCACCTAGATATGGAGCTTTAGTAAGAAATGGAGAAGAAGCTGTAGGAGGAAGAGTAATGATGTTTAAAGGAGCAAACTCAGCTGCAGTTACAAGTTTAGTGAAAGAACGTGTAATTCAAGTTCAAAAATCTTTACCAAAAGGCGTAGTTTTAGAACCATATTTAGTTAGAGATAAACTAGTTAAAACTGCAATTGGAACAGTAGAGAAAAACCTTATCGAAGGAGGATTAATCGTAATATTTATTCTTGTTTTATTATTGGGTAATTGGAGAGCAGGATTAATAGTTGCTTCAGTCATTCCTTTTGCTATGCTTTTTGCCATATCAATGATGAATTTATTAGGTATAAGTGCGAATCTTATGAGTTTAGGAGCTATTGATTTTGGGTTAATTGTAGATGGTGCCGTCATAATTGTAGAGGCTATTGTGCATAGGATGCAAGTTAAACACGCAGGTAAAATACTTACTCAAACTGAAATAAATGACGAAGTAATTTCTTCTTCTCAAAAAATTAGAAGTTCAGCAGCATTTGGAGAAATAATTATTTTAATGGTGTATATACCAATTTTGGCTTTAGTAGGAATTGAAGGTAAAATGTTTAAGCCAATGGCTCAAACTGTTATGTTAGCAATTGCAGGTGCTTTAATCCTTTCATTAACCTACGTTCCAATGATGGCTGCTTTATTTTTAAATAAGAAAGTTTCTAATAAGAGAACAATAGCAGATAAAATAATAAGTTTTTTCCAAAGAGGGTATAGCCCAATTTTGAATAAGGCTCTAGCTTATAAAAAGATATTTGTAGGTGCTACAGTTGTGTTATTTCTTGTAAGTGCTTTTGCGTTTAGTAGAATGGGAGGTGAATTTATACCAACTTTAGAAGAGGGGGATTTAGCTATGCAACAAATATTACCTCCTGGTAGTTCACTTTCTCAAAGTATAGAAACATCAAAAATGATTCAGAAAAAATTATTAAAAGATTTTCCTGAAATAATTGAAGTTGTTACAAATATAGGGAGTGCCGAAATCCCTACAGATCCTATGCCTGTGGAAATTGGGGATGCTACTTTAATAATGAAGCCAAAAGATGAATGGGTTACTGCATCTGATAGGCAAGGTATGTTTGAAAAAATTGAAGAATCACTAGAAAATATACCCGGAGTTGGATATGAGTTTTCACAACCAATTCAGTTAAGATTTAACGAATTAATGACTGGAACAAAAGCCGATATTGCGATTAAATTATTTGGAGAGGATTTAGATACTCTTTATTTAAAAGCGAAAGAAGCTGAAAGCATAATCAAAGGACTAAACGGAATTGCTACTGTTAATGTGGAGCAAACAATTGGAATGCCTCAAATTATTGTTGCATACAAATACGATAAAATGGCTCAATACGGGCTTCATATTAAAGATGTAAATCAAGTGATAAGAACTGCATTTGCAGGAGAAAAAGCAGGGGTTATTTATGAAGGAGAAAAAAGGTTTGATTTAGTTTTAAGGTTAGATGAACAATTCAAAACTAACCAACAGGATGTAGAAAATTTGTTTATATCCTTAGAAAACGGAACACAAATTCCTTTAATCAATGTTGCTGATATTAATTTGGTTAATGCACCAATGCAAATCTCAAGAGAAAACACTAAAAGAAGAATTGTTATTGGTGTTAATGTTGGGGATACAGATGTTGAGACCTTAGTGGAAAACATTCAAAAAGAACTAAATGCAAAATTAACATTGCCTGTTGGGTATTATTTTACTTATGGAGGACAATTTGAAAACCTTAAAGCAGCCAATGCTAGGTTATCAATTGCTTTGCCTATTGCATTAGGTTTAATTTTTATTCTCTTGTTTTTCACATTTAGCTCAATTTCACAAGCAGCATTAATATTTACTGCAATTCCATTGTCGGCAATTGGAGGGATTTGGGCATTAGAGCTAAGAGGAATGCCATTCAGTATTTCGGCAGGTATTGGTTTTATTGCTCTTTTTGGAGTAGCTGTATTAAATGGAATAGTATTAATAGGATATTTTAATCAGTTAAAAAAGGAAGGGATGACAGATTTAAAAGAAAGAATTTTAGTTGGTACTAAAGTTAGGTTAAGACCTGTTTTAATGACAGCTGCTGTTGCTTCTCTTGGTTTTTTACCAATGGCAATATCCTCTTCTGGTGGAGCAGAAGTTCAAAGACCACTCGCAACTGTTGTTATAGGAGGGCTGTTAACTGCAACCTTTTTAACATTGGTTATTTTACCAATTTTATACTACTGGTTAGAAAGTTGGAGTATCAAGAAAAGTAAAAAAACAACAACAGCAATGGTAGTGGGATTAATGTTGCTTGCCTTTACTAGTAATTCTTTTTCTCAGACAAAAACATTGTCACTAGATAGTGCAATAAACATGGCATTAAAAAATCATCCTGATATAAAAGCTGCTAATTTGGAAATAGAGAGGAATGAAGCACTAAAAATGAAATATAGTTTAGGTAAAACAGATATTTCATATCAAGGAGATGGACTAGTTGATAAAGATTTTGGACAGCAAGTAAATCAAATTGGAATAGTACAGAACATTCCAAACCCTAGTGTTACAAAGTCAGCAAATAGACTTCAAGAACAAATGATTACAAAAAGTACACTATCCAAGCAAATAACAACAAATGAGCTTAAATGGAAAGTGAAAAATTTGTATTATGAAATTCAGTACAAGCAAGAATTAGCGACTTTATATTCTTCATTAGTAAAAACTTATTTGAAGAATTATAATAGAGCTAAAATTAGGGTTGAAGCAGGAGAAACAAATCAAATAGAACTACTCTCTCTTCAATCTAAATGGAATGAGTTCAATGTTCTTTTTAAGCAGAATAAAATAGAATTATCACTTTTGTATCAGCAGTTTGAAATGCTTTTAAACGCAAATGTTGCTGTAGCAAGTGTTGATCCTATTTACAAGGAAAAATATCTTACAAGCTTATCGTTAGATTCAAACATTTATCTAAAAATAAACGACCAAAATAGTGCGATTGAGGCAGCAAAAATTAAGGTGTTAAAAGCAGATCTTAAACCCGATTTCAATATTGGATACGCAGCACAAAACTACTATTCTGGAGGTTGGTACAGTGGTGCTCAGGCAGGTATTTCGTTTAATATTTTTAGAGGACAAACAAAGCGAAAAATAGTAGCACAACAAATTCAAGTGAAAGTAATAAATGAACTTAATCAAAGTAAACAACTTGAATTAAAACAAAGAATAGCACAAGCTGAAGCATCTATAAAATTATACGAAGAAGGAGTTAAGATATACAAAGAACAAATAGAGGTTATTAACCCTAAAATGATTCAAGTTGCTGAACTCAATTATGAGGCAGGTGAAATTTCTTATTTAGAATTATTAAATACGCTTCAATTAGTAGCTACTAATAACAGTAATTACTGGAATCAGATAATGTCATACAACAAAGCTGTGGCAGACTATCAACTAATCAACAATCAATAAAAATTTAATCATGAAAAATAATTTAAAATATATAGCATCAGTAATTTTATTACTAACGGGTATTCTATTTGCTTCTTGTAATAGTAAACATGAAGAAGGTGATGGACATGACCATGATTCTCATGAAGAAAGTCATAATGATGGAGATGGTCACGATCATTCGGAATCGGAAAATGAGCACTCAGAACATGAAGAAGAGGGAGAATCAATTCACTTAACAGCAGAGCAAATTAAAACCATTGGTTTAGAATTGGGTAGTTTCTCAACTTTAAAAGTAAACGACTATATTAAATCAACTGGTTCAATTGGTTTACCTCCAAATGGATATTCATCTGTTTCTGTTAAAGCAGAAGGTATTATTGAGGGAACAAAAAAATACGTAGAAGGAGATTACATTAAAAAAGGAGAAGTAATAGCTTATGTTGCTAATACTAATTTTGTAGTTAAGCAGCAAGAGTATTTGGAAGCAAAAGCTGGGCTTAAATTAAAAGAGCTTGACTTAGAAAGACAACAATCATTAGTAAATGCAAATGCAGGAGTTTCTAAGAGTTTACAAAATTCACAGGCAGAAGTTGATATGTTAAAGGCTAGAACTAGTGCTCTTTCTAAACAATTACAATATTTAGGGATTTCAGTAAATAAATTAACTCCTAATTCTTTAAGTGAGCGTATTCCAATAGTTGCTCCAATGAGTGGATACATTTCATCAATTAGTATGCACAATGGCATATATGCAGTTCCTTCTAGTGCAATTATGCAAATTATTTCTTCGGATCATTTACACCTTGAATTAGATATTTTCGAAAAGGATATTGCTTCTGTTAAAGTAGGTCAAAAAATTAGTTATACTGTTCCTGCATTAGGGAATACAATTTATTCTGGAGAAGTAAGTGTAATAGGTAAAGAATTTGATATATCTACTAAAACAGTCAGAGTGCATGGACATCTAGAAGGACAAAAACCTACGTTTCTAAAAGATTTATTCATTAATGCTAAAATATGGTTAAATGATATTAAATCTAATGCAGTTCCAGAAGGTGCTATTATAAAAGATGGAAATGAGACTTTCATATATGCAGCTAAAAAAGAAGAAAAAGAAACTGAATTCACAAAAATTAGAGTAATAGCTAGCGCAACTAATAACGGTTTTACAGCTGTAAAATTATTAGAAGAACTACCACAAGGTATGCAAATTGTTACTAAAGGAGCTTATTACGTAAATGCACAATCTAAAGCAGGGGAACTAGAACACGAACATTAAAAAAACAAACATTATGTACTTATTTATTTTTCTAATCATTTATTTCTTTTTAGTATTCTTTTTAAGGTCATATTTACTATGGAGAAAAACTAAAATTAATCCCTTTACTTTCAGCAAAGGAGATGATGCTCATGGTTATAATGGAAAGATCTTTTCCTTTATATCAGTTATTGAGATAGTAGTTGTTGCCATTTATGCTTTCAATAATTCTTGGATGAATATTCTTTTACCATTTTGGTATTTAGAATACGAGATTATAGTCATAATTGGGTGGGTATTGCTTTTTATTTCACTGATAGTTGTGTCAATTGCTCAAACTCAAATGGCTAATTCTTGGAGAATTGGTATTGATGAAAACAATAAAACTGAATTGGTGACTAAAGGATTTTTCTCAGTGTCAAGAAATCCTATTTTTCTGGGAATTATGATAGCTAATATTGGGCTATTTTTGGTTTTACCAAATGCATTTACACTTTTAATTATCTCATTATCTACAGTAAGTATTAATACTCAAATAAGATTAGAAGAAGCTTTTTTAGAGAAGGAGCATGGTAAAGAATATAGCAATTATAAACAAAAAGTAAGAAGATGGATTTAGAAAATAGCGAAGATTGTTGTTCAATAGAAGAAAAAATAAATAGCAATGATTCACCACATGCTAACCATGATGAAGAGGAACATTCACATGACAATGCTAACAACAGCTGGAAAGGATATTATCCAGCATTTTTTAGTCTTGTTATACTTTTAAGTGGTTTAATAATAGAACATCTTTTAAAAGCTCCTTTTTTTGAGGGTTGGATAAAAATAGTTTGGTATGTCGCAGCTTATTTACCTGTTGGTTTACCTGTGCTAAAACACGCATTTATATCACTTAAAAAAGGGGAAGTATTCACAGAGTTTTTTTTAATGAGTATTGCAACTATTGGGGCTATGGCAATCGGAGAATATCCTGAAGGTGTAGCTGTTATGTTGTTTTATGCAATTGGAGAATTATTTCAATCGGCAGCAGTTAGTAGAGCTAAAAACAACATTAAAGCACTACTTGATGTACGACCTAAAACCGCTAACGTTTTCAGAGATGGAAAGTATCAAGAAGTAAATCCTGAAACTGTTGAGATTGATGAAGTAATTCAAATAAAAGTAGGAGAAAAAGTACCGTTAGATAGTATATTAATTTCAGAAAAAGCAAGTGTAAATACTTCAGCATTAACAGGAGAAAGCAAACCACAAAGCTTAATCAAAGGAGAAAACATATTGGCAGGCTCAATTAATTTAGAAGGAGTTATAGAAGCCAAAGTAACTAAGTTATATAACAATAGTTCAATTTCTCGAATTTTAGAACTGGTACAAAATGCTACTTCTCGTAAATCCAAAACAGAATTACTGATAAGAAAGTTAGCTAAAATTTATACGCCAATTGTGGTCTATTTAGCTATTGGAATATGTTTTATTCCTTACTTTTTTGTAGATGCATACGTATTTAGCGAATGGTTATACCGTGCATTAATATTCTTAGTTATCTCCTGCCCTTGTGCCTTAGTTATCTCAATACCATTAGGTTATTTTGGAGGGTTAGGTGCAGCTTCTAAAAATGGAATCTTATTTAAAGGTGCTACTTTTCTTGACCAGCTATCCAAAATAAATACCCTTGTAATGGATAAAACAGGGACAGTTACAAAAGGTGTTTTTAAGATTAAAGAGATTAAGATATTTAATTTTACCTCTGAGGTTGATTTCATGAAACAACTAATGGCTATTGAATCAAAATCAACTCATCCTATTGCTAAAGCAATTATGGAATATGATAAAGACTCTCCTTTACTTGAAGTGATAAATATTAACGAGATTGCAGGAAAAGGACTAACTGGAACTATTCAAGGAAAAGTAATTGCAGTTGGTAATGGTAAGTTAATGGAACAATTTAATATTTCTACACCAAGTGAAATAAACGATATTGTTGAGAGTATTGTCCTTGTTTCAATAGACGGAGAATTTGCGGGTTATGTTACCATTGCAGATGAGTTAAAAGATGATGCTAAGCAGAGTATAAACTTATTAAGAAGTGAAGGGATAACAGAAATAATTATGCTTTCTGGTGATAAAGATTCCATTACACAACAGGTAGCAAAAGAATTAAATATAGATTACGCAAAAGGAGGTTTACTGCCAGAGGATAAATTAAATGAGGTTGAAGAACTAAAAAAAGATAAATCAAAAATAATTGCTTTTGTAGGGGATGGAATAAATGATGCTCCAGTTATTGCAGCAAGTGATGTTGGTATTGCTATGGGAGGTCTTGGAAGTGATGTGGCTATCGAGACTGCTGACGTTATAATTCAAACCGATCAACCCTCTAAAATTGCAACAGGAATTAACATTGGAAGAACAACCCAAAAGATAATTTGGCAGAATATCATATTGGCTTTTGGAATAAAAGTTATTGTGCTCATTCTTGGTGCAGGAGGTTTGGCGACTATGTGGGAAGCTGTTTTTGCAGATGTTGGAGTTGCTCTTTTGGCAATACTTAACGCAATTAGATTACAGAGAATGAAGTGGTAGTAAATTAAATAATCTAGTCTTGTAAAACCAAGACTAGATTATTATGATATTTACTCAGGTCTATCATATTGGCAACAACCCGGTAATTCAGAATAAACAGATTCATCAGCTCTATGAGAATCAGTATCGTAACCAACACCTGCAATTTTTGCTTTGATTTTATCTTCGTTCATTTTTTCAGGGTTATAACTAACGCTAATCATTTTAGTTTCTCTATCCCAATCAGCATTACCAATACCGTCTTCTCCGTTTAACGAACCCTCAATCGTTTTTTCACACATACCACAGTTTCCATATACTTTGAATTCTGCTTTTGTTAAAGAATCACTTGATTCTTGCGCGTTTCCACAACTCATCAGCATTGATACTCCCAAAAATGCTGGTATTACTAATTTTAACATTGATTTTTTCATTTGTTTTGTTTTTTATTATTAATGATTATGTCCACTCATAGGACTATTATTTGATTTTGTTTTGATTACTTTATTTTTAAAATTTTCATCTATTGTTTCTTTAACTGATCCACAAGTAAGCATTTCATCTCCAAAGTATGGATTCTTAATTTTAGACTCTTTACTTAACCAATATGCTCCTTTATCATTTCCAGCCATTGGGCAAAATTGCACATAGAAAGTATCTTTTTCTACACCAAAAGACTTGGTGGTTGATATTAGAGTATTAGAAAGAGAACTGAATAAATTTCTTTGCTCCGAAATATCTGTAGCTTCAATTATACCATTTGTATTTTCAGTTATAGCTTTCATTTGAGCCATCCAAAAAACGTGAGATTCTCCTTTTACTAATTTCATATCTACCTTATTTAAACTCTCTATCAATAGTTTTGAATTTTTAGTACTTTCTTTACTATTACTACTAACTAAGGAGTTTTTGATTGATAAATAGTTTTCTAAAACCGATTTTAATTGCTTCTTAAATTCAATTGGAGTAGCCGAAGTATAATCAGGCAAGCCATCTGATTTGTTAGCTAATAAGTTTCTATTCATCATACTCGATTGATTATTTAACTGAGCCGAAGCATCTATCACAAATGCTCCATTGGTTACCACTTCATCTCCATTGTTTATTCCATCCAGAATGGTATAATTTGTCCCATTAGATTCTCCTATTGTTACTTCTCTAAACTCAAAAGAGGGTGTTGGTAAATCTGGTAATTTAACATAAACAACAGATCGTTCTCCTGTCCATAAAACCGCAGACTTAGGAACTAAAATAGAAACATTATTACTACTTGTATTATTAATTGTTCCTTCTAAAAACATTTCAGGTTTTAGTAACTGATTTTGGTTGTTTATGGTAGTTCTAATAGTAGCTGTTCGAGTAGCAGGGTTAATAACTGGATCTATAAAAACGATACTCGAAGTAAATATTTTATTTGGTATTGAAGGAGTAGTAAAACTAATCTTACTACCTGTTTTTATCCCTCCTAAATCTGATTCATAAACATCAAATAATGCCCAAAGTTGATTTAGGTTTTGAATATCAAATAATACCTCTCCTTCGTTTAAGTAATCCCCAACAGAAACTTTCTTATTTAGAACTATTCCAGAAAATCCTGCATATATATTAAAGGATTCTATGACTTCTTCGGAGGTTATAATAGATTCAATTTGTTCCTCTGTTATTTTCCAAAATTTTAGTTTGTTTACAGTAGCTTCATATAGTTTAGGGTTAACATTTTTTACTTTATTGGCTTCTAACAATTCTTTTTGAGCAGTAATTAGTTTAGGAGAGTAGATAGAGGCTATCTTTTGTCCTTTACTCACTTTTTCGCCTGTATAGCTTATAAATAGCTTTTCAATTCTACCCGAAATATGAGAAACAATGCTTGCTGAATTTGTTTCATCTGCTTTAATTTTTCCAGATAGTTTTAATCCTTTTGTATTGATACTACCAGATCCAACTACAGTTGTTTGAATGTTAGCAATTTTAACAGCATCAGCTGTCATCTCAAATACTAGAGGGTTAGAGTTATTATTGGCTTCTAATGGTATTAAATCCATTCCACAAATGGGGCAATCTCCAGCTTCGGGCTGACGAATTTGTGGGTGCATAGAACATGTCCATATTTCCTCAGTTTTTGATTCTGACGGATTCTTTTCAGAGACAGTCGAATCTTTTGAGGAATTCCCAAAAATTAACCAACCTAAAGCTAGTCCTGTTACTAATATTGCGATATATATGATATATTTTTTCATTATCTTATTTTTTTTATAAAATTAGCATGGTTAAAGCCATTACAATCATAATAGCGTTTTCGATAAATGTAGCTTCGGTCATTGGTAATTTTAAAGCAGTTCCTAAACAAGCACATCTAATTGCTTTTTTATCTAACAATGTTTTTGTTACTCCTATTGTAGTTATGCCAAGAATAATAAGAGTTACAATTAATGCAGTTTTAATTTCAAACCTCAATAAAAACATTAAACCTAAAGCTGTTTCTATAAATGGATAAACTGTTGCATAAATAGGAACTTTTTTTGCTAAAGGATCATACATTCTAAATGAATCAGGAAAGCCTTTTAGATCTAACATTTTAAAGAAACTAAATACGACATAGAATAATCCCATAAAATCTAGCATTACTTCTTCTAGCATCCAGTTTTTATGATGAATTAAATTACTAGAAATGGTTATGTATAATAAGATTATTAATAAGGGTTTTAATTGTTGAAGTTTAGATTTTTCAGCCTCCATTTCAAAATCGGTTAATACTGTATTATTTACCTTTTCTTCTATACTATATTTTTCAGGTAAAGAATCCTTTAAAATTGATAAAGGAATATGTTGGCTCATTGATATTACTGCTTCTCTTTCTTCTAAGTTTACATCAACAGCTAGAACATTATCTATTGAACTAATGTATTTTTCGACTGATGCTTTACAGCCATTACAGGTCATCCCTGATATGTTATATGTATGTTTCATTTCTTTATAATTTTCAAATTAACAATTAATGCCCATTATGGGCTTAAAATTTAGTAATTCGCTCTATATTAGCCTGAGCGATATTGGCTTTTAATTCGGCTTGATAAATACCCAAATCAAACTCTAGTAATTGATTTTGTACCATTAATAATTCTTCAAATCCTTTGCCCGAAGAACTATATTCAGATAGTAAAACATCATAAGCCATTTGCATGGTACTGGTTTGATTTTGGTATAAACTAATTTCTAATAATCCATTATCATAATCTGCTTTATAATTAATTAATAGGTTTATCATTTTATCGGTTATTGTTTCCTTTTTTACTTCTAGTGATTGTTGAATTAGTTTCTCTTCTTCGATTTTTGCTTGGTACGATTTCCTATAAATAGGGATTGACAGCATTACTTTTGGAACAAGAATATCTCTGCCATTATTCATAGGATTTGCATCTGTTCTTTGTCCCACCAAACTGTAATCTAAACCTAGTCCAAGAGTAGGTTTGTTCATGTTACTGTTTACAGCAATTGAATTATTAGACTGTTCTATTTGATAATTAACTTGAGCTATTAATGGATGATTGTTCTCAATTTTACTTTTGAAAGTTGCTAAATCATATTCTAAAACAGAAAGAACTAAACTATCTTCTAATTGTATTTTCGTACTTGTAGGTTGTTTAGTTAATTCATTGATATTAGACTCAAACACTAATTTTTGATTCTCAATCATTAAGAGTTGTTGTCTCAATGATTGAAGTTTAGTTTGAACTCTTAATACATCTGCTAAAGTTACTTGTCCGCTTTCTACTTTTGCTAACGAGATGCTTTCTAAAGATTCAAATAGCTTGATATTATCCTTTATAATAGCTTGTTTTTGTTCTAAAAAGTACAATTGATAATAGGCACTTTTTACTTGGTAAAACAAATCTAATTTCACAATTGATATTTGTTCATACTTAGCTTTGGACATAGAAATAACTACCTCTTCTTTAGATTTTAAAGTACCAAACCAAGGAAATAGTTGAGAAGCACTAACCATTAGCATTTGTGGTCCTAATCTAGTTTCAGGTCTCAATGTAGGAATTCCAACTCCTAACTGAGGATTTGGTAATTGGTTTACCTGATTTTTCTTTTCTAATACTGATTGATACTCTAATTCAATAGATTTTAATTGTGTGTTGTTATCTACAACCAATTGTAGCAGTGAATCTAATGATTGAGCATTAACTGACTTAATACTCAATGACAAGAGAATGCTGAATAAGAATATGTTTTTAATTATTTTCATCTTATTTAATTTTAATTGATTCTTTTTGTGACTTATATAATCCCCATTTAAACCTTGTTTCTTGCCATACAAAATAGAGAACAGGCACGGTAAACATGGTTATAATGTTTAATACCATCCCTCCAAATGAGGGTATTGCCATTGGTAGCATAATATCTGATCCTTTACCTGTAGAAGTTAGAATTGGTAACAGGGCTAGAATCGTAGTAGCAGTTGTCATCATTGCAGGTTTTACTCTTCGTAAGCCTCCCTCAACAACAGCATCTTTTATTTCGGCAATAGAGTTTGGTTTATTTGATTTAAAACTGTCTTTAAGGAAAGTAGCAACCAAAACGCCATCATCAGTTGCAATACCGAAAAGAGCTAAAAACCCAACCCAAACCGCAACACTTAAATTAATATGTTGCACTTGAAACAAATCCCTCATATTAGTTCCAAACAAATCAAAATTCAAAAACCAATCTTGACCATATAACCAAATCATAATGAATCCTCCTGAAAAGGCTACAAATACACCAGAAAAAACAAAGAGAGAAGTAATTACAGATTTAAACTGAAAATAAAGGATTAGAAAAATTAGAACTAAAGCAATTGGTATTACTATACCTAATCGTTTATTAGCTCTTACTTGTTGTTCATAGTTACCTGCAAACTTATAAGTAATACCAGTTGGTACATTTAATACTCCTTCACTTGTTTTTTTATCAAAATAAGCTTGAGCATCTTTAACTAATTCTACTTCGGAAAATCCATCTTCTTTGTCAAATAAAACATAACCAATTAAAAAGCCATCTTCACTTTTTATAGATTGTGGACCTTGTTCATATTTTAACTCAATTAAATCTCCAAGAGGAACTTGTGTCCCAGTAGGTGTAGCAATTGATATAGCTTTAATTTTTTCAGGATCATTTCTTAATTCTAAAGGGTAACGTAATCTAATGCCATATCTTTCTCTTCCTTCAACAGTAGAGGTCATTACCATTCCTCCAATTGCGGTCTGTATTTGATTTTGAACATCTACAACAGATAATCCATATTTGCTGATAATATCTCTTTTAATATCAAGCATCATGTATGGTTTACCGACAATTCGTTCAGCAAATACAGCAGAAGATTTAACACCTTTAACTTCCTTTAAAAACATATCTAACTCTAACCCGAAAGCTTCTATCGTTTTTAAATCTGTCCCTTTTACTTTAATACCCATTGGAGCTCTCATGCCTGTTTGTAACATTACCAAACGAGTTTCTATTGGTTGTAATTTTGGAGCAGAAGTTAGCGAAGGTATTTTAGTGGCATTTACTATCTCTGTCCATATATCGTCTGGAGATTTAATATGGTCTCTCCATTGTCTGAAATAATTACCATTATCGTCAGGTATTAAATCTCCATTCTCATCCATCACAAACACACCTTTTTTATCCACTTTAAAACGAACTCTATGTCCATCTTTATCTAATTTGTATTCAGATTTGTAAGAGATTATATTTTCATACATACTCATAGGAGCAGGGTCTAAAGAACTTTCGATTCTACCTGCCTTTCCAACAACCATTTCAACTTCTGGTATTGATGAAACGGACATATCTAATAATCTTAGATTAGTTTCATTCATCTCCATTCCAGAGTGAGGCATTGATGTAGGCATTAGTAAGAAAGACCCTTCATTTAAAGATGGCATAAATTCTTGTCCAGTATTCTTAAACACATAAAAACCACCTATTAATAGTGTTATTAATAATCCAATGAAAACATATTTAATGGCAATTAAAAATCTTAGGATTTTTTCATAAAAATGTATTATCACGTAGAAAAAACTAATAAGTAGTCCTATAATTAGAATGACAAAAATGAAGTTTGTTAATTCACTTTTTAATACTCCCAATGGCATCCATGTTTTTGCCAATAGCCAAGCCACGAGTAGGGCATAGGTAATGTTTCTAATGTAATCAAACCTTATAATCCATTTCTCTGTTTTTTTGTCTTTGTAATAACTGTTTATTATTCCTCCAATACCTACAACTAAACCAAAAAATCCAAAGAAAGAATAAGATGTAAATAGAAGAGCAATTGAAAATAATACTAATCCTCCATTACTAAAATAGCTTGATGTTTTTCCTTTGCTTTTAAACTTGAATAGTTGAACTGCTAAGGCAGGAATTACAGTAATTGCTAATATAATAGAAGCAATAAGAGCAAACGATTTTGTATAAGCCAAAGGTCTAAATAGTTTTCCTTCTGAAGCTTGCATAGTGAAAACAGGCAAGAAACTTACAATAGTAGTAGCAACAGCTGTTATTACGGCAGAAGCAACATCAACAGTAGCAATATATATAGTTTTTTGAAGGGGTTGATCTTCAGGTGCAATTTTCATTTGGGTAATCATACTTTCTGTGAGTACAATTCCCATGTCTACCATTGTTCCAACTGCAATAGCTATACCTGATAGTGCTACAATATTAGCGTCAATACCAAAGTATTTCATGGCAATGAAACACATTAATACTGCAACTGGTAATGAAGCAGAAATAAGTAAAGATGATTTTAAATTCAAAAGCATTAGAATAACCACAATAATGGTAATTAAAACCTCTAAGGTTAATGCTTCTTCTAATGTACCTATGGTTTCATTTATTAATTGAGTTCTGTCATAAAAAGGAACAATAGTAACTTGAGAAACTGTTCCGTCAGCTAATGTTTTACTAGGTAATCCTCCTTTCAGTTCTTCAATTTTATTTTTTACATTATTAATAATTTCAAGAGGGTTTGAGCCATATCTAGCTACAACAACACCTCCCACAGCAGGAGCACCACCTTTATCAAGTATTCCTCTTCTTGTTGCAGGACCAAGATGAACAACCGCAATATCTTTAATTCGAATGGGAACATTATCAGTTACTTTAACAACACTTTGCTCTATGTCTTCAATAGATTTTACATAACCTAAACCTCTTACAAAGTATTCAGCCATATTAATTTCAAGCGTTTGAGCACCAATATCAAGATTACTTTCTTTGGTCGCTTTCATAACCTGATTAAGGGTTATACCATAAGCTTTCATCTTATCAGGATTTACATCTACTTGGTATTCTTTTACAAATCCACCTATGGATGCAACTTCTGAAACACCTCCTGATGATTGCAAGGCATTCTTAACATAAAAATCTTGTATAGTACGTAATTCTTGTAAATCCCACCCGCCAGTTGTATTACCTTCTTTATCTCTTCCTTCAAGCGTGTACCAATATATTTGACCTAAAGCAGTTGCGTCTGGACCAAGTGTAGGCTGAACTCCATCTGGAAGTAGATTGGTAGGTAAGGAGTTTAATTTTTCTAAAATTCTGCTCCGACTCCAATAGAACTCTACATCCTCATCAAAGATTAAGTAAACACTAGAAAACCCAAACATTGAATTACTTCTCACACTTTTAACACCCGGTATGCCGAGTAGGGAGGAAGTAAGCGGATAGGTAATTTGATCCTCTACATCTTGTGGAGAACGCCCCATCCATTTGGTAAATACAATTTGTTGATTTTCTCCAATATCTGGGATAGCATCAACTGCTACGGGATCTCTTGGTAACCAATCTGATTCAAAATTGAATGGAGCGGTTACTAACCCCCAAATGACAAACAAACCTAACATTAACCATGCTACAAGTTTGTTATCAAGGAAAAACTTGATAATATTATTTAACATCTTTAAATTATTTTTTGACAAACACAGTTAGCCCTTACACACAATGCGAAGGGTAATCATCAAAAAAATAAAATCAAATACGGAATACTTGGTGTAGGATAGAAATATCCTTTATAATTGGAGGTGGATTGTAATAAGCATAATTTACTTGCTTACTAGCTGGTTTAAAAAGATCAATATTAGGAAATAGAACTATAACAGCTACTAAAACTTGTTGAAATTGTTCTAATGAAAAATCAGAAGTTTCTAATTCGCCACCATTATCTATAACTAAACTCTCATTGTGGCAACACTTTCCTTTAGCAGTTTCTCTATTATTACAGCTTTTAATTTCTTTTTTAGGAGCTTCACAACAAGAATGATCAGATTTCTTTTCTTGTTTTGGTTGCATCATCTCACAAGCTTCTGCATCTCCAAAAAAACTAAAGCTTTTTAATTCATCTCCACAATAATGAATATCCATAGAAAAGCCTATTGATGAAGAAAACATCAAAAAAGCCATAAACATGGCAAGTGCTCTGTATGAAAATTTAGTATTCATTATAATCAATAACCTTTAACGCAAAGTTACAATTTAAATTGCTCTTATGAAAAGAGTTAATATGATATTAATCATTTACTCTTAAAACTATATCTTTTAACTTCTTTACAAAAAAGGGTTGTTTGCAACATGCAGAATTCGTTCAAAGTCCCGTTCTACAAGGGATGCGTCCGAGTTCGACCCAAGCCCACAGTTTGACCCTTAATTTTAAAAAGACTTTCTGAAAAGAAGGTCTTTTTTTTTGGGTTAATTTTTAGAATATCTTCTATATAAGTTAAAAATTAATGATGCTAAAGTCCCTCCAATAAAGGGTGCAAGTATATAAACAGTGAAAAAACTATAAGGAATGGGTGGAAAAGCTGCATCTTTCCAGCCACCAAAATAAGCAACTAATCTTGGTCCGAAATCACGAGCGGGATTAAAACCTCCTTGAGTATCTGGTGCAATCCAAAGTATTAATAATGTAATAGTTAATCCAATTAATAATGGAGCAATATTTCCTATTTTCCTTCGCGTTTTACCAATAATCAGTATAACAAAAACTAATACAAAAGTACCTTTGGCTTCAGCATACATTGCATTTACCAAGTCACCATATTTCCCATACCAATTTCCTGTTTTAAAGTATTCACCAAACATCCTCGCAGATTCTCTAGAATTTATTGTTCCCCTAATAATTCCATTTGCATGTTCGAACTCTATGAGTTGAGAATTAAAAAGTATGAAAACTAAAAGACCAGCTATAACAGCTCCCATAAATTGAAATAGAATAAAAGAGAGTAGAGTAGTAGCGCATATTTTTTTTTCTAAATACAAGGATAAACTAACAGCTGGATTAAGATGAGCAGGACAAAATTTCCTAACAGAGTAAATTGCCAGAGCCACTCCAATCCCCCAGATTATTGCAACTTCTAATAAACTAGATAATCCTATACCAAGAGTAGAAATAGCCACTGAGCTACAACCAATAAACACCAAAATAAACGTACCAATTAATTCTCCTAAAGATTGCTTAAGCATTAGTATCTTTTAAAAGTGAGAAAATATAAAATAACTCTGTTCCTATTTCTATGGATCTTTCGTCATACTTTTGTTTTTCTAACTCAGTATTGTCAAAAGCCTTAGGGTCATTGTATCTCAAAGGAATTCGAGCATCACAATTAGGAATAAAAGGGCAATTTTCATCTGCATGAGAGCATGTCATTATTGCTGCAAAGTTTTCAGTTGGAAGCGAGGAGTGAGATAAATCTTTTGAGAACAATAGAATTTCATTTTTCACTTCGTCAAACTTAACTCCAAACAAAGGATTCTCATCACCTTCTTCCGAGATAACAAATCCATGTCTTTTTAAACTTGAAATAGTTCTTGAATTAGCCTCTGTGACTTCTGTACCAAGAGAAAATGAATTTACTGGCACCTTGTAATGCAAAGAAGCTAAATGCGCCCATACTTGCGAAAATTGACTTCTTCTAGAATTATGAGTACAAACAAAAACAAGATTAATATATTCATCTTGTTTTATTTTAGATGAAAGATAATTAACCAATTCATTTAGTTCTTCTTTCCTTTCATTAGAAATAGAACTGTAATCAAAATTTGTTATTATATTTTTAATAGAATCAAACATAGCTCTAGATTAACAACAGCCTCCACCAGGAGTACAAGAGTTAGAAACTTCAGTAGTCTCAGTTAAACCACTTAATGATACTTTTATTTTTGCAGGAGGAATTCCACAATCGTCCTTTGCTAAGCAATCTGTTTGAGTAGAAGTTAATTTAAAAACTCCTTCCTCAAATTTAACTCCGTACTTTCCAATCGTATCACCTTGGTATTCAATCTCTATCTCATCATTTTTTATTCCTAATTTACTTTCGGATAGATTTATTATGTTCATCAATTTTTCGGGATGTAACCTGTGGTCGTAATCATTTGCTTTCCAAAGCTGGAAGTTAACAACACTTTCGTTTCTCATTGTTCCTCCACAATCAATAAATTTCTTTGTTATTTGTCCTACTTCAGTTACATGAAAATGAGCTGGAACTCTTTCTCCAGTTGGTAATTCAAAGTGTAGGTTTTCTAATTCGTTAAGTTGTGTTTTAAATTCTGATAATTTCATAATTGATAGTTTTAGCAACACTTATTGCCACCACAGCAAGCATGTTGATTAAATAAATGATTAAACGTTTCTTTAATTTTTGTCCAATTTTCTGGGTTAATACAATAACTCATTGATTTTCCTTCAATAGTACCCTTAATGATCCCAATTGATTTAAGCTCTTTTAGATGTTGACTTATAGTAGCTTGTGCTAATCCTAGTTCTTCTACTAATTGAGAATTAATACATGAATTAGTATTGAGCATTTGTTCCAAAATTGCTATTCGAGCAGGATGACCAAATACTTTTGCAAACAATGCAAGTTGGTTTTGCTCTTCGGTAAATAAAGTTGTTTTTGTTAATCCCATAGTTATATATTGCAATATTACGATAATAAAGTTTGTATTCCAAATGTTAAAATTGAAATATTCGTTTTATACATTTAAAGTGTAATTAGAAAATAATGAAGAGAGAATTAAATGATGTAGTGATAATTGGTGCAGGGCATACATGCTCCCAAACAGAAATAGGAGAATTATTCAAGAATAAATCTGATGAGCTTGTTTTAGCTTTTGATGCCATAATTAATTTAACTGAACCCTGGAAGCCAAATACTTCTGGAGCAGCTAAGCACAGTATAGTTTTTCATAGTAAAAGAGCATGGCTAATTGTTAAACCTATGAAAAGTGAGTTAGATTTAAAATTCTATTTAGATACAGAACTTGAATCAGAAGTATTTAAAAAAGTAACAGACTTCTTCGGGAAATATGCTCATCATATAAGGATTAAAAATGAGCAAGACTTAAATAAAGAAGTAGTTGATTTGCTTCGTATTGGTTTTGACTATTAAATTAGATAACATAATTTACTAATCATTAAATAGCATTAAAGTATTTTATTTTAGAGCAAAAAAAAGCAAGTTTATTAAACTTGCTTTTTTAATTAATAATATGTTTTGATTATTCTGGTTGAGGCTTTTTGATTACTAGTACATGTCCAAAGTACTCATGTTCTTCACCATTATTTCCATCTTTAGCCATTATCTTCCAAACATAAGCATCTTCAGGAACTAACTCACCTCCATTGTTGATTTTTCCGTTCCATTTTTCTGTTACATCAGTAGTTGAGAATAATACTTCTCCCCATCTATTAAATATTATGAAAGAGTATCCATCAGGATCAATTTTCTCTCCGTTAGGACCAAATTCATCATTTAATCCATCTCCATTTGGAGTAAACGAACTTGGTAAGTATAAAGAATACAAACCATCAATTACAACATCTCTTGTAATAGTATCAGCACAACCATAAGCCGTAGTTACCATAAGTGTAACAGGGTAAGTTCCACTGTTTACATCCGGGTATTTAACTAATGGATTTTGATTAGTAGAATTAGTAGGGTATCCCGGAAGATTAATTCCAAAGTCCCAAACCCATTGAGTTGCAAATGAACTAGACTGATCGTAAAAGTTAATATTAGGATTAGCAATGTTTGTAGGTTGAGGATTCATTGTGAAAAATGCAGTTGGCATTGGGTATACATTTACTAAATTGGTGTAAATAGTGTCAGATATACATCCGTTAGGCGAAGTTATAGTTACTGAAACAGAATAATCTCCTGCAATAGCATATGTATGAACCATAGGATTAGTTAATGCGCTAGATGTAGTACCATCTCCAAAATCCCAAGCAAGAGTTCCGATTCTAGAAGGGTCGGTATTATTAGTAAAAGTTACAGTAACAGGCTCACACCCATTATTAGTATCTATAACAATTTGTATTTCTGGATAATCGGTTACAGCTTCAATATAAACATAAGCAGTATCAGTACAACCTCCAGTAGTATCAGTAACAATTAACTGATAGTTAGTTGATACAGGTGGCTGAGCTGTTGTAGTAGGAGAGTTAGGAGTTCCTAATGAGGCAGTTGGTGTCCAACTATAAGCATAGTTATTTAATGAACTACATCTAATAGCAATATCATCTAAAGCCCAGTTGTCTTGTCCTCCACCACCATGAGATGGTTGAGTCCATCTAAAGATTGCATTCGTAACACCAGCTGGCATTGGAAAAGAAAATGATTGCCACCCAGTATTAACTAGCCAACCTAAATAGTTATGGTTTCTAAGAGTTGTCCATGTTGTACCTCCATTTGTTGAATATTGGAAAAGAACAGGATCAGCACTTTCAACATTATCACAAGCAAAACCAGAAGCAGCATTTCCTAATCTAATAGCATATTCTATTTGAGTACAATTTCCTACTTGTATAGATGCGGTTTGTAAAACTCTTGTACCAGCTCCATTAAAGTTCATTGAGTTAGGAGGAGAGTTAGCTCCACATCCTGTTCCAATTGAACCTCCAGATATTGTACTTAAGAAACCAAAAGGACTTAAAGAGTTATCAAAGTTATCTTCAAAATCTCCAATTGATAAAGCAGTATCAACCCAAGCTCTTAAATTAGCAGTTCCATTACATCTTACAGTATCAATATCAGTATAAGCCTGTATATTTGGTTTAACTCCATTAGATACAAAAACACTGATAGTATCAATTTTTGTACAACCTTGAGAATTTACTGTTACAATTTGATAATTAAA
Source organism: Flavobacteriales bacterium (assembly GCA_018609055.1). GTDB lineage: Bacteria > Bacteroidota > Bacteroidia > Flavobacteriales_D > CAJJDF01 > CAJJDF01. The sequence goes on along the minus strand of JABAYJ010000007.1, from coordinate 204,558 downwards.
CTGACCTGATTGAGTAGGGTTTAATTGAGGATTAGGAATATTGTTAGCTGAAAGCATAGCTGCTGGAGTCCAAGTATATGTATAAGTATCTGCTACAAGTGGAGTAATATTAAATTGGATAGGATCTAATTTACAACTAGCTCCTGAAGACTGAGTTAAATTATAATTAAAGTTAGAAGCTACGGTAACTGTTACAGTATCTTTATTTTTACATCCTCCTGATAAATCACTAGTAACTTCGTAAGTAGAAGTTAAACTAGGTTTTGTCATTACAGGATTACATGTATCACAATCAAAGTTTGTTCCAATATTAATAGGAGGTCCACTAAGCGCCACCCATGAAAACATATTACCACCTCTTGCAACTAATGGTGCACTATCTCCTAAGCAAATAGTAACATCAGGCGACACATAAGTACTTTTAATAACGTTAATTGTTATACTAAATGAAGCTCTTGCAGGTATAGGACATGTTCCATCATCTACAGTTAAACTTACTGAGTTTGTTCCTGGCGCATTAGTTGGTACAGTCCAACAAAGTGTTCCTATTATTGGGTTAATTCCAGAGTAAGATAATGTAGCTCCTGGAAGTACTGAAGTAATATTGGTACTCCATAAAGAAAGAGTATCCATGAAGTTAGTATCACTTACATCAAAATTAACACAAAATGTGTCACCTTCACAAACATCCATTGTTTTGGCTCCAGTAATGGTTCCTTGACCTACTATATTGTATAAAAATGATGGACCAGGATCTGGTGGTATATTTGCAAGACAGTTATAAACAACAATCTGAACATCTCTCATAGTAGTTCCCAGAAGTCTTCCCAATGAATCAAACTCAGAAACCTTAATTGCTACAACAAATGAACCTAATGCATTTGGTAAAAAAGTGATTGTTCCTGTTGTACTATCTAATAGTATTCCATTAATTGGATTTTGAGCTGAATAACCAGCAGTGTAAGTAGTTGGTGTTCCAGCTGCAGTCAAAGGAGCAGTTAATTCATAAGCTAAACTATCTCCATCAGGATCTACAGCACCAAAATTGTATGAAGCATTAGAATTAATACATACGTAAGGATTTTGAACTCCAGTATATCTTACTGAATTATTACAACTATCAGTTACACTATTCATGGTAGTTTGAAGGTAAATATTTCCAGCAGGAACATTTACAACACCACCAGCTCCTCCATTTCTACAACAACTTCCCCATCCAAAAGTCCATGTGTTACATGGAGCTATAGTTGCTAATCCTGAGTATATGTATCTTCTTCTCCCTTGAAGTGTATTTCCTGTTCCTATGCACCTTGTAAGTAAACTATCTCTAAAACAAACTTGCGATACATTTTGAGTAAGTGTACCTATAAGGTTAAGAGTAATACTTTGGGTAGCGATACCGCAAGTATTTGTACCTGCAATAGTAATAGATTGTGGATTACTAGCTCCACCACAATCCAATGTGATTTCACACCAAAACCTATATTGACCGTTACTTAAACAATCATAATATATATTACCTCCAGCAAAATGCGAAGATAGTGAGTTTAATCCAATAAACAGAAATACTATTAGGGGGAGTAATTTGCGTTTCATGTAATTTATCTTTTTTTCTTAATTACTTAACGAACTATATCATTAAGAGGTTGCTCATATTAACGTTAAAAATAAGAATTTATATTAATAATTTCACAAATATGTAATATTTAGTTCATTGAAAACAAAACTTTTTTATTTACTCCGTAAAGGGTCGATTTATATTTGGTTTTAGTTAGGCAAGTTGTATATTTGCAATGGCAAGTCTCTTACGACCAGCTCCTACTTAATCCCCCAGGACGGGAACGTAGCAAGGGTAGGTGGTTGTAGCGGTGCGATAAGAGTAGCTTGCCACTTTTTTATGAATCATATTTTCTTATTCATGAAGTCACTTTCTTCCTTTTTTATTTCATTTTTATATTTAATCATAATTTTTTCCTGTGGAGAAAATTATGAAGCTACGGTTTTGGCCAAAATCACAGAAAAAAAAGAAGAAATTAAAGAAATTGAAATTGAAATTGATTCAAATGAAATAATAATTCAGCAAATTGCTCAAACCTATATAACTAATTCAAATGTATCCCTTAGGTTAAAAGCTTTTGGCGACACAAATTCAGAAACTAATCTTACAATTTATACTAATAAAGGGAAAATGGTTTTGAGTTTATATAAAAACACTCCCTTACATAGAGCAAATATTGTTTTATTAGCAAAAAAGAAGTTATTTGATAATACCTTGTTTTATAGAGTAATAAATAATTTCATGATTCAAGGTGGTAATTCGGATAACCCTCTGATGAGAGATAAAATTGATGCAATTGGTAGATATCGAATTCCAAATGAAATCCAAAAAAGCAACATTCATAAAAAAGGAGCAATAGCAATGGCTGTTTCGCCAGAAGAACAAAGTTTTGGAAAAAAATCAAGCGCTATTAATTTCTATATTATTGAAGGTAGAAAAATGGAAGAGTCTTATTTTAAAGATAATGTAGGAAAAATCTTTACTGGAAAACAATTACAGGTATATATGACTATTGGAGGAGCTCCACATTTAGATGGTGATTATACAGTTTTTGGGGAGGTTGTCTCTGGAATAAGTGTCCTTAATAGAATATCTAATGTTAAGGTAGATGATTATAACTGGCCCAAAAAGGAAGTTATAATTGATAGCATAAGAGCTTACTAATTTTTATTACATTTAGATTATGAACAAGAAGTTTATAGACGTAGAGAAATTAATCGCTAGCAAAAATCCCAAGCTGCTTAAGAGGATTCCTAACTTTATTATTAAGTATCTCAAGAGAATTCTTCATCAAGAAGAAATAAATCAAATTCTTGATGAAAATAAGGAGTTAATGGGTGTAGATTTTTGTTTAGATATCATTAAGAGATTTAATATCACTGTTGTTTCTCACGGATTAGATAATATCCCAAAAACTGGGGGATTTATTTTTTCATCTAATCATCCTCTTGGGGGAATGGATGCTATGGCATTGGTTAAAGAGATTTCAACAGTACGAAAAGATATTAAGTTCATTGTAAATGATTTACTAATGAACCTTGAGAATCTCAAAGATCTTTTTGTTGGAGTAGATAAGCATAAATCAAACGCTAAAGAATCATTACAGAAAGTAAATGATTTGTTTGCTTCGGATAAAGCTGTGTTTCTTTTCCCAGCAGGGTTGGTAAGTAGAAGAAAAAAAGGAAAAGTAAGAGATTTAGAATGGAAAAAAACATTTATTACTCGTTCCAAAAAACAAAACAAGGATATTATTCCTGTTTTTTTAGATGCTAAATTATCTAATTTCTTTTATCGTTTGTCCAATTTTAGAGAGGGATTGGGAATTAAAGCAAATATTGAAATGATGTATTTGGCAAATGAATTGTTTAAACAAAAAAATGAAGTAATTCATATTTATTTTGGTGAGCCAATTTCTCCAGCTAGTTTTGATAAAAATAAGTCAGACAAAGAGTTAGCAGAAGAATTGAAAAATATCACTTACAATCTTTCAAAAACTAAGAAATAATCTTAATTTCAAGTTATGAATTTAGATTATGTCATTCGTCCAGTATCAAGGGAATTAATTAAGTCTGAGTTATCGGATAATAACTTTGTTAGAGATACTAATAAAGGTGAAAATGAAATTTATATAATCAATCACCACACCTCTCCCAATACTATGCGAGAAATAGGTAGGCTGAGAGAAGTTACTTTTGCATCAGCAGGAGGAGGAACAGGAGAAGAAGTTGATATTGATGAGCTTGATACCTGTGAACTAAATTATGATCAATTAATAGTTTGGTCTCCTGAAGACGAAGAAATACTCGGTGGTTATCGATTTTTTGATTGCACTAAAATCAAAGAAAATTTAAGTGAAATCGATATTTCAACAAAGCATTATTTTAATTTTTCAAATAAATTTGTTTCAGATTATCTACCAACTACCATTGAGCTAGGAAGATCTTGGGTTCAGCCTGATTATCAGCCTTCAGCAACAAATAGAAAAGGACTATTTACTTTAGATAATCTTTGGGATGGTTTGGGAGCTTTGATTATTCTTAATCCAACAGTTAACTATTTTTTTGGTAAAGTAACTATGTACACTGATTATAATAAGGAGGCAAGAGACATATTATTGTCGTTTATGCATCATTATTTTCCTGATAAAGAAGATTTAGTAGATCCAATTCTACCATTAGATATTACCAATGATACATCACAGTTTATTTCATATTTAAAAGGACTCTCATATAAAGAGGGGCATAGGTTTTTGGGAGCAACATTAAGAGAAAAAGAAGAAAGAATTCCACCACTTATCAATTCTTATATGAATATTTCAGATACCATGAAAACATTTGGTACAGCTGGTAATCCAGAGTTTGGAGGAGTAGAGGAAACAGGGATTTTAGTTACTATTAAAGATATTCATCCTTCCAAATCTGAAAGACACATAGACTCTTTCTCTCAAAAGAAGTAAGTTTGGCGATTACAAATCGTTTTACCTCCCATGTTAAATTATATATTAGGTTTTTTACTTCTCATAGAGATTTACATTTTCTTTATTCTTAAATCTGCTTATTCTGGTAGTCAGTTTAGAATTGCTTTTGGAATTCAATTGGCAGTTGCAATCTTTACATTTATATCTTTAATATATACATCTGGAAGTTTAGGTCATGGGCTCAGCCAAACTACAAAACCGATTAATATATTAATGGGATTATTTATTACTTTTGGAGTAGCTAAACTCGTTTTTATTTCTGTAGCTTTTTTAGAAGATGTAGTAAGAATTTTTACCTATATAATTTCATTATTTACAAGTGGAACAAGTGTAAATTATCCTTCTAGAAGAAAAGCTATTACTCAAATAGGGCTTGGGATAGCAGCTATTCCATTTGCATCTTTTCTATACGGTATGTTTAAAACTAGATATGATTTTAAAGTATTTAAAGAAACATTAAAATTTGATGATTTACCTAAAGAATTTGATGGGTTAAAAGTGGTCCAGTTTTCTGATTTTCATGCAGGAAGTTTGGATGATATAGAAGCTGTGAAATTAGGCCTGGAAACGATACAAAATCTAGCTCCGGATCTTATTTTATTCACAGGTGATTTGGTGAATAATACTTCGGAAGAATTCGATAAATTTATTCCTTATTTAAAAGCACTTTCAGCTCCATTAGGAAAGTTTGCCATATTGGGAAATCACGATTACGGTTTATATTACAAATGGGAAAGTGACGAAGCAAAAGCTCAAAACGAACAAAGAATACGTAACCACCATGATTCAATAGGTTTTGATTTATTAGAGAATCAAAATAGAACAATTGAAAAGAATGGAGCTAAAATAAACCTCTTAGGAGTAGAAAATTGGGGAAGACCACCATTTCCTCCAAAAGGAAATTTAGATAAAGCAAAAGAAGGGATTGTGGATAATACATTCAATTTATTACTTTCTCACGATCCTCATCATTGGGAAGATATAGTTTTAAATGACTCGCAACACATTCATTTGACTTTAAGTGGGCATACTCATGGTATGCAAATGGGAATTGAATTACCCGGATGGAAATGGAGTCCAGTTTCGCTTAGATATAAAAATTGGGCGGGTTTATATCAAGAGAAAGGGCAATATTTATATGTAAACAGAGGGTTTGGGCATATTGGATTCCCTGGAAGAGTTGGTATAAAACCAGAGATTACCTTTTTGGAATTAAAATCAAAAAATTAAGCTCTTTTTAAACACTTTTTTGTTCTTAGAAATGGAAATAATAATTTATCAACAAAACCCCATCAAATAAAGGCTTTTATTGTTGAAAAGTCAGTCGTTTATGCTTCTTTTTAACTACCAATTTAGTTATATTTGTTCTTTACTGAAATGAACAATTTAAGCTAAATTATGAGCGAAGAAAATAAAGGAAATTATTCAGCAGATAATATACAGGCTCTAGAAGGAATGGAGCACGTAAGGTTAAGACCTTCCATGTATATTGGTGATGTTGGATTAAGAGGATTACACCACTTGGTGTATGAGGTTGTAGATAACTCGATTGATGAGGCAATGGCGGGTTATTGCGACACTATTCACGTAATAATAAATGAAGATAATTCTGTTTCTGTTGAAGATAATGGAAGGGGAATTCCAACAGGAATGCACAAAAAAGAAGGTGTTTCGGCATTGGAGGTTGTAATGACTAAAATTGGAGCAGGAGGTAAGTTTGATAAAGACACCTACAAAGTATCTGGAGGACTTCACGGAGTTGGTGTATCATGTGTAAATGCACTTTCTAATCACCTTAAAGCAGAAGTTTTTAGAGATGGAAAATCATTCATGCAAGAGTATGAAAAAGGAAAGCCAGTTTACCCAGTAAAAGAAACAGGTAAATCTGATAAAGTAGGTACAACAGTTACTTTTATTCCTGATGATACCATCTTTAGCGAAAGAACTTATAACTACGAAACTTTATCTACTAGATTAAGAGAGTTATCTTTCCTTAATAAGGGATTGACTCTTACTATTGAAGACAAGAGAAATCTTGATGAAGAAGGAGAAACAATAAAGGAAACTTTTTTATCAAAAGATGGACTAAAAGAATTTGTTCAATTTTTAGATTCAACTAGAGAGCCAATCATTGGAGATGTTATTCACATGGAAGGTGAAAAGAATGGAGTTCCTGTTGAAGTTGCAATGATCTATAACACTTCTTACTCAGAAAATATTTTTTCTTACGTAAACAACATTAATACTCACGAAGGAGGAACTCACTTATCTGGATTTAGAAGAGGATTAACGAGTACACTTAAAAAGTATGCTGAAGAATCGGGATTATTAGATAAATTAAAGTTTGAGATTGCTGGAGATGATTTCCGTGAAGGATTAACAGCAATTGTATCGGTAAAAGTTGGTGAGCCACAATTTGAAGGGCAAACAAAAACTAAATTAGGTAACAGAGAGGTTAATGCTCCTGTAAGTCAGGCAGTATCACAAATGTTAACAGATTATTTGGAAGAAAATCCAAATGATGCTAAAACGATTATCCAAAAAGTAATCCTTGCAGCTACAGCTCGTCATGCAGCACGTAAAGCAAGGGAAATGGTTCAAAGAAAGACAGTAATGTCTGGAGGTGGATTGCCAGGAAAACTTTCAGATTGTTCTGGAAATGATCCAGCAGAATGCGAATTGTACTTAGTCGAGGGAGATTCGGCAGGAGGAACAGCTAAGCAAGGTAGAGATAGATTTTTTCAAGCGATACTTCCATTAAGAGGAAAAATATTGAATGTGGAGAAAGCTATGCACCACAAAATATTTGAAAACGAAGAGATAAAGAATATGTATACTGCTTTGGGAGTTCGTATTGGAACTGAGGAAGATAGTAAAGCATTGAACATAGAAAAGCTGAGATATCACAAGATTATCATTATGTGTGATGCAGATGTAGATGGTTCTCACATTGAAACGTTAATTTTAACTTTCTTTTTCCGTCATATGAAGGAATTAATAGAGAAAGGATATATTTATATTGCAACTCCACCTTTATATTTAGTTAAAAAAGGTAAAAAGCAAGAATACGCATGGAATGACGAAGAAAGAGATAAATTAATTGCAGAAATGAAAGGGTCAGGGACAGATTCATCAGTTGGCATTCAAAGATATAAAGGTCTTGGGGAGATGAATGCATCTCAATTATGGGATACGACAATGAACCCAGAGTTTAGAACTTTACGTCAAATTACTATAGAAAGTGTAATTGAAAGTGATAGAACTTTCTCTATGCTTATGGGTGATGAAGTACCGCCAAGAAGAGAATTTATTGAGCAAAATGCAAAATATGCAAATATTGATACATAATTATCGCATTTGTATTGCAGATTAAAAATAGAGTTCTATATTTGCAATCTCAATACGGAAACGTATTTAAAAGTTCTAAAAATCAATACCATTTCTTAATTCCTTATCGGGAGATTTTTAATCTAGAATTAAGTCATATATACTACACTTTTCGGGGTGTAGCGTAGCCCGGTTATCGCGCCACGTTTGGGACGTGGAGGTCGCAGGTTCGAATCCTGCCACCCCGACATTAAAAAGCCTTTTAATCTATGATTACAAGGCTTTTTTGATTTAAGTAAGTTTAGAAGTTTATATCAATTGAATTCATCCATCAAGCTCTTTCGTCTTTCACCAAAAGCTTCTGGATTTCTCTCTTTTAGAGCTTTTTCAATTTCTGTTTTTTTGGAATTGAAAGAAAACTCACCTTTATAATTAGCAACTGAGACACTTAAGAAAGCCAAAAAGCTTAAAGCTGTTATTCCGTAGGTTAGCTTTTTAATCCAATCAGTTTTAAACCAGTATTCATATCCATAAAGGCTTAACCATAATGGAACAGGAAAAAGAATTAAGTAGGTACGTGATTCTAGGTGTTTGTTGGATATAGAAAATAAAACAATGGCTGTTAGTAAGGTTAATCCAAAAAGAATTAAGGTTCTTTTAAAATCAATTGTCTTTTTCATTTTATAAAATCCAATCCAAATTAAAGCAAACTGGAAAAAAGAGAATATTTTTATTGCCCACAGACTTATTAAAGAGAAATAACTTTTGGAAGTAGCTACTTCATAAAAATTATAAGTGATAATTACATCATAAGTAGCAAAAGAAAAATACCTTCCGAACAACTCAAATATTCTTAAAAAACTCTTTGGATCAAAGTTTAAATTATCCTCATTGTTAAGATAAATAACCGACCCATAATCTATTATTGTTGGAATTAAAAAACTTCCAGATATTAAAGCCCCTAATATGATATAAATTGGGACTGTCCAAAGTTGAGGAGTTTTGTTCTTAATTTCTAAAAACAATAACACGATAAAAAACGGGATGTACACTACCCAAGTAAGGTGAATTTGGTAAGTAATAAATAATGAAAAGCTCATTAAAGCAAAGTAGATTCCCACTTGTTTAAAAATGAGTTTATCGCGATATATGAATAACTCGAATACAGGAATAAATAAAAGAGCTCCGGTAAATATTAAATAAGCTGTATTAAGCAAAACAGTTCCATGGTATAAGTAAAAGGGAAGAAGTAGAAAAAGAGCTAATAAAAAATTTAGATTCAAAGATGGAAATCGTTTTTTACCATACAGAGCAAGTAATATTAAACCAAAAGCCGAAAGAAGATTTGAAAAAAATATTGGAGAGTAAGGATGATTATAAACTTGTAAAGGAAATCCAGCCAGGAACCCTTGCATTCCTCCTGGCAATCTTGTTTCTGACCAAACAACATCAGGCCCCCAGTATGACCATGTATCATTAAAAGCATACTCTAAACCAATAAGGTATATCTGCTCATAATCTTCGTGATTAAAATTAATTTGTATTCCGAAAAAAATACGGAAGCAAACCAAAATAGAAACAAGAAGTATGGTTATTATGTTACTTTTCAAAATGAATTTGATTGTTTAAAAACAGTTATTGTTTTTCAAAAAATAGTTCATATTCTTTTACTTCAACATCACCAGAAGTATAGTTTTCTGTTGTCTTTCCTTTAAGATTCAGTTCTTTATTAGTTAACCTGTTAATAATAAAAAGCTCTGATAAAAACAACCCTGAGTTCACAGTTCTTATTCCGTTCGTTTCATTTTGAGTTATTGAAACAAGGAAAGCTTCTTTTTTTCTTAATTCTTGATTTTTATTCTTTTGAAGAAAAGTCCAGCTCCCAATATTTTTTATTTCATCAAAATCTTCCACTATAATTCGTGTAAAATTATTTTTCTTTTCAAAAGTGATATTATTGGAATATGATTTAATGATTTCTGAGCCAGAAGCCGTCATTTTTTTGATTCCAGGTTCATAAATAATATCAGAAGTTGAAGTACTTCCGTTAGAGGTATAGTTGGTAGTTTCAATACCGGAGATTAGTTTCCAAGTCCCGGTTAATCTATTTGTTCTTGTTCTTAAAGATACCAAAGGATCATTATCTCCTTTTCTTAAACAAGAAAAAGAAACAAGTACAATTACTAATGCTGCTATGGTTAAATTAAGATACCTTTTCATTTTCTTTATCGAATTGAGTTTTTAGATCTCCTGTTAAATTTAACGTATTAATTATAGATTGTTTTGAGGGCTTTAGAGTGAAAAAATAAATCATTAATGCGACAGCAAATAAAAGATAAACGAGATTTCCAGAAAGTAAGTAAGCAACTAAAGCAAGTAGGCTAGGACCTTCGATAAAGGCAAATTTTATTATTAATGCCGAAAGGTAATTGTCTAATTTAGTCTTTAATGAGTTTTGTTTAAATGTTCTGTTTATCAGTTTTTTAAAAATAAAATTTCCAATTAGTATTCCCAATAGTATTACAATTGGCACTACAAACAAGAAAGCTCCTGATTCTGAAAAATTAACTTCAGTACTTGGATTCATATAGTAAGTAACTCCAGCAAATACAATCATACCTACAAGTAATGCAATATGAACAAGTTGCATGCTTCTTAAGTATTGTTTAGGTGTTTGGTCTTGTAAAGAATTTGTTGCCATGGTAGTTAGTTGTTATATTCAATCTTTTCGGGGTAGAAAGTAGATGTTTTTAATTCTGACCCATCTTTCATTATAAAGATAACAGAATAACCATTCTCTTGTTTAATAATCTCACAACTTTCCATTTCGCTTTTATGGAAACCAAAACCTTTATTTACATAAAATAGGTTCATTTTTTTTTCAAAAAGTCCTTCTTTTATATACAAATAAGGCAATCTATTTGCTGTCATTAAAAAACCACTTTCATTTTCAATACGGTATTTTTTAGAAGAATACACGTTATTCCTTTCGAAATCAACTAAGTTATATACGCTTATTATACTGCTTAAAACAATTACTGAAAACAAAATTATCTCAATAAAAACCTGATTTGATTTGTGTTTAAAATCTGACAATACATAACTACAGATGAATGCAATATTAAGTCCAATTAATAGAAATATATCGGATTTATAACCGCTCCAACTCCAGTCGAAATCACTCATTATTAATGAGCTTGCGACTATTAAAAAAAGTATAATAGTTATTAGAGAAAAAACAATTCTAGTAGACTTTGAATAGGTCAATTTTTTGGTTAGCCTTTTTATTAAAAAAGGTGAAAGTCCTACAACTATAATTCCTATAAAAAACAACAATACGTAAACCATAATAGACTAAAATAATTCAATTAAAGCAATACTCAAAACTTAGCTTAGACTTATTGTATGATAATTTTTTCATAAAAATATTCTTCACCCGAAGTTAGCTTAATTATATAGGCTCCACTCATTAAGTTTGCAACATCAATGGACAATTTACTTCCGTTTATTATTTCTTTTTTATTATAAACTAATTTATTATCCAAACTAGTAATAGTTACTGTAATAGATTTGTTATCAATACTTTTTGAAACAATATTAATTGTGTTTTTTGCAGGGTTAGGATAAATATTAACATCTAAAATTTTATTAACTTCATTTATATTTGTTGAGTTTTGAACACATGCATACAAGAAAGGAACTGTGTAATCAATTAAAGTATCTAAATATTTCCAAGAATCTGTAAGAGGGAAAAACCAAGGGCAATGAGTTGCTCCATACATTGGATAAAACAAATTAGGAACTCCCACATTATTTGCTCTGATTGCTAAATTAAGTGAACTAGAAGTTGTAATTAAAGGATCGTTTGTTCCGTGAATAATAAGTAAAGATGGATTTGGGTTAATCTCTATTGCAGATGTATCAAATAATAGTTCATTTAATACTGTTTTTGTACCTCCGCAAAAACAAAGAGCGGCTTTTGTTTGAGAGCTAAATTCAGGATTACCACTATTACCTTCTACTGTAACATTAGTTGATTGAGGAGAACTTGGAGAATACAAAACTTCGCTAGTCTTATTTATATAAGTTGTTGTCATTGAGGTAATTGCTCCAGCAGATTCACCGCCAATAAATATTAAAGAAGTATCTATTTTACATGTTGTTCTATTAGATTTAAAAAAACGAACAGCAGCTTTAGCATCATGCATTGCATTAATAACAGCTCTATTGCTAATACTAGTATCTAATCTGTAATTTATACATGCAACAGCATATCCTCTTCGTGCCATACTATCGCTAAAAGCTACTATATGAACTAAGTTTTTACTTTGATTTGTATCAATAAAACCTCCGCCATGTACATAAATAACTAAGGGTCTTTCTGTTGCTATGTCTCCTGTGGGCTCATAAAAATCTAAAAGTAAATTTTGAGTATTCCCTCTGTAATTGGTAGAAGATCCGTACTGAATATTAATGGAGACTGTTGTAGAACTGAAAACAGGAGTTAAATACCTTTGAGCAAAACTTTTTACTGATAATAATGATAAAAGAAGCATTATATATAGTGACTTAAACATAGGTTTTTATTTTAAATCAAAATTAAGGAAAATAAGCCTTAAGCTATAAATGTTGACAATAACTTCTAAAGACTAAGATATTTAGAAAGTAAACCTTATAAAAAGATGTTGAATAAAAAGGAATCTCACACTAATTTTTAATGAAATAATCCTTATTTTTGTGAGTCTTAAAACTTAAAACACACATTACAACATAACTATGGCAGAAATAGAAGTTCTATTACCAAAAATGGGAGAAAGTGTAGCTGAAGCTACCGTTATCACTTGGTTGAAAGAGGTTGGAGAAACCATTGAAGCTGAGGAATCATTGATAGAAATTGCTACTGATAAAGTAGATTCTGAAGTTCCAGCACCAGCTGATGGAGTTTTAGTAAAAAAACTATTTGCCGAAGGTGAAGTTGCTCAAGTAGGTGATGTTATCGCAATTATTTCTACTGAAGGTGGAGCAGAAACGACTGTTTCGGCACCAGCAGAAACTAAAACTGAAGCTCCAGCAGCAGCAGTTGTTGAGCAAGTTGCCGCACCATTAGCTAAATCAGTAATAGAACAAGTTGAATTAACTAAGACTGGAGATTCAGGAAAATTTTATTCTCCATTGGTAAGAAATATCGCTAAAGAAGAAGGTGTTTCTATGGCTGAATTAGAAGCTATACAAGGTAGTGGAAAGGAAGGAAGAGTAAATAAAGGAGATATTTTAGCTTATGTCGAAAACAATAAAGGAGGGAATGTAGTTTCAGCACCTGCTCCTTCATCAAGAGATAAAGAAACTCCTGATAAGATCATTGGTTCAACAGCAAGCAAACCACTTCCAAAGCCATCAATACCAGTAGGTCCTAATGATACAATTGTGGAAATGGACAGAATGAGAAAGTTAATTGCTGATCACATGGTGATGAGTAAGCAAACTTCTCCTCACGTAACTTCTTATGTAGAGGCTGACGTTACTAATATTGTAAACTGGAGAAACGGAGTAAAAGATAGATTCTTTAAAGAAAACGGAGAAAAAATCACATTCACACCAATCTTTATCGAAGCAATTGCTAAAGCAATTAAAGATATGCCAGGGATAAATGTTTCTATTGATGGAACAAACATTATCCAAAGAGGAAATATTAATATAGGAATGGCTGCAGCTTTACCATCAGGAAACTTAATTGTTCCGGTAATCAGAAATGCAGATAGATTGAATCTTTTAGGTGTAACTAAAGCAGTAAATGATTTAGCTAAAAGAGCAAGAGCAGGAAAATTATTGCCAGACGATATACAGGGAGGAACTTACACTATGACAAACGTAGGAACCTTTGGAAACGTAATGGGAACTCCTATTATCAATCAACCACAAGTTGCAATAATGGCTGTAGGAGCAATTCGTAAAATGGTTTCTGTTATCGAAACTCCACATGGTGATACAATAGGAATAAGACACAAAATGTTCTTATCTCATGCATACGATCATAGAGTTGTAGATGGAGCGCTAGGAGGTATGTTTGTTCGTAAAGTAGCAGATTACTTAGAGTCATTTGATCCTAATACAGAAATATAGAATAAACTGAAGCCTGAGTCCTACCAAATGGGAGAGTATCGAAGGTTAACTTTTAAATATAAAAAATTCAAAAGCTCTTCATTAACAGTTAATGAAGAGCTTTTTTTAAAAAACTAAACAATGAACTTAAGCTTAACAAGACCAATCGCATTTTTTGACCTTGAAACTACAGGTGTTGATGTATCTAAAGATAGAATCGTAGAAATTTCTATTCAGAAATTAATGCCAAATGGTGATAAAGAGACTTTTACAAAACGAGTGAATCCAGAAATGCCAATTCCAATTGAATCTTCTGAAGTTCATGGGATCTATGATTTTGATGTGTTAAAAGAAAAAACTTGGAAAGAAGTAGCTCCTGAAGCTGTTGCTTTCTTTGGTGATGCTGATTTAGCCGGATACAACTCTAATAGATTTGATATTCCTATGCTAATGGAGGAATTGTTGAGAGTGGAAGTGGAGATGGATATGAAGGACAGAAAGAGAATTGATGTTCAGAATATTTTTTACAAGCAAGAAAAAAGAACACTTGTAGCTGCACTTAAATTCTATTGTGATAAAGATTTGGAAAACGCCCACAGTGCAGAGGCTGATACTACTGCAACAATGGATGTTTTGCTGGCTCAAATAGACCGTTATGAAGATGTAGAAGGAAATGTAGATTTCCTAGCTGAATACTCAGAAATGGGGAATAAAATGGCTGATTACGCAGGACGTTTTGTTTTTAATGCAGATGGAGAGCCTTGTTTTAACTTCGGTAAGCACAAAGGAAAAACAATCGAAGAAGTACTAAGAAGAGAACCAAGTTATTACTCTTGGATGATGAACGGAGATTTCCCAAGATATACTAAGAAGGTGTTGCAGGAGGTTAAGGATAACATGTAGACCCTTAATTATTCGTATTAGTTTGTTAAACTATGGGATATAAACCACTTAAAATAACGTTTATAATTCTAATAATTTTATTTAAAATTATTGGGTTAATGTTCTTGTTAGATGAATTAATCTATGATTATAGAGAAACCAGAGTAATTGAAATAGTTATTGCGGTTGTGATTTTCAGTTTTTTGTTTTATTCAATTTATATAAATTATAAAAGTCTTGGATTAAATTCATTTCAATCTAATGCAGAGAATCAAGATGTATTGGACGATTTTCAATCTGTTTCATCTAAGCAAAAGTTAAAAGACATTAGAAATAAACTACTGATTTGTATAATTGTAAATTCGTTTGTCTTTTTATTTATGTTTTCGGTTTTAGTTTCATTTACACTTGTATTATCAGAATCGCTTATATTACTTTCGATTTTAAATCCTGAAATACTCGTGGCGATTTTATTTTCATTGTTAACATTTCTACCCATCATTATGGTTTTTGTAGATTTAAAGAAGAGGAAAAAAATAAATTTAATATAAGTAATGAAAATAATCTGCATAGGAAGAAATTATAGCGAACACGCTAAGGAATTAGGAAATGAGGCTCCAAAAGAACCGTTATTTTTCTTAAAACCAGATTCTGCTATTCTGCCAAAAAGAGTTCCTTTTTATATTCCTGAATTTACCAATGATTTACATTATGAGGTAGAATTATTAGTAAAAATAAACCGATTAGGAAAACACATTGAGGAGCGTTTTGCTAATGAATACTACAATCAAATTGGATTAGGTATTGATTTTACTGCCAGAGACTTACAGAAAGAGTGTAAAAGTAAAGGTTTGCCTTGGGAGAAAGCCAAAGCATTTGATGGTTCAGCAATAATTGGAAAAGAATTTATTGATAAGTCGGAGTTTGAATCAGTACAAGATATTTCGTTTAGTTTAAACAAAAATGGAGATCAAGTTCAGTTGGGAAATTCCAAAGACATGATTTTTACCATTGATGCAATAATAAGTTATGTTTCTCAGTTTTTTACTCTTAAGATAGGAGACATTATTTACACAGGAACTCCTTCAGGAGTTGGACCAGTAAAAATAGGGGATAAGTTAGAAGGTTTTTTAGGTAAAAAACAGCTTGTTTCTCTCGATATCAAATAAAGTTTAAAGAAATTTAACTTTTTACTACTTGACTTTCAAATTTTTATAAATTATCTTCACTTTTTATTAAAATAAACACCTTTCAATGTAACATTATGAAAGGGCTAACGTAAAAGGTGTTGACGAAGGGAGTAAAAAAGATTTACTTTTACTAATAATATTAATCTAAAACCACTGAATGAGACAATTAAAAATTACCAAATCGATAACGAACAGAGAAAGTCAATCACTTGATAAGTATCTACAGGAAATTAGTAAAGAGACACTAATTACTGCTGAGGAAGAAGTGCTTTTAGCACAGAGGATTAAAAAGGGAGACCAAATCGCTTTGGAAAAATTAATTAAGTCTAACTTAAGATTCGTTATTTCGGTAGCGAAACAATACCAGAACCAAGGATTAACATTACCTGATTTAATTAACGAAGGAAACTTAGGGTTAATTAAAGCTGCTCAAAGATTTGATGAAACAAGAGGATTTAAATTTATCTCATACGCAGTATGGTGGATTAGACAATCTATTCTTCAAGCATTAGCTGAACAAAGTAGAATTGTAAGATTACCATTGAACCAAGTTGGTTCATTGAACAAATTGAACAAAACATTCTCAAGATTAGAGCAACAATACGAAAGAGCTCCAAGTGAACATGAATTGGCAGAAGAGTTAGAAGTAACTAATACTAAAGTAGCTGATACATTAAGAGTAGGAGGAAGACACGTTTCTGTAGATGCACCTTTCCAAGAAGGAGAAGATAACTCATTATTGGACGTATTAATTAACTCGGATTCGCCAACGGCAGATACGGAGTTAATGATTGAATCATTACAAAGAGAAATCAAAAGATCTTTATCTACTTTATCAGAAAGAGAAAGAGAAGTAATCATCTTATTTTTCGGAATAGGAATGAAGCACGGACTTACTCTTGAAGAGATAGGAACTAAATTTGACCTTACTAGAGAAAGAGTGAGACAAATTAAAGAGAAAGCAATCAGAAGATTAAGACAGACTTCTAGAAGTAAACTATTAAAAACGTACTTAGGATAACGTACTAAATACAGTAAGTTCTTTAACAAAAGC
>JABAYJ010000007.1:0-187371 GCA_018609055.1 Flavobacteriales bacterium | reverse complement strand
ATTAAAAACGTACTTAGGATAACGTACTAAATACAGTAAGTTCTTTAACAAAAGCATGGCATTAGCCATGCTTTTGTTTTATAAGGAAGTTTTTAACAAAAGCTAAATTTCAAGCAATTTTTGGTAAATTTACACAAGCAAAACACAAATAATTTAAACTATGAGCCAAATTGCTTCAAAAGCATTCTATGAGTCGGAGCTAAACGACTGGGTAAATAAAGAAAAATCTGCAATAAGTTTAATCTCTTCAATAGGGAATTTACTTTATGATAAATCAATTGAATTAGTACTTTTTCGTAACCCTTTGGTAGACCAAAGTGTATCGGAAATTCTTAGTTTACATAAGTCCACTGGCGAAGTAACAGGGAAAAAGATAACTGTAGAAGATACTTCTGCATTAGCTAAAGCACTTATAGATATTGATGTTGCTCCATCAAAATTAGATATTGGAAAACTAGCTTCTGAATGGAGTTTGGAGAAAGATAATTTTGGAAGCGTTACTGAATTTTTAACTTCAAAGTTAAGTGGGTTCAAAACTAGCGATAACCAATCGTTAGAGCCAAGAGATGTAATCTTGTATGGATTTGGTAGAATTGGAAGACTTGCAGCCAGAGAGCTTATAAAACAAGCCGGAAAAGGACAACAGTTAAGACTTAGAGCAATTGTAGTTAGAAATAACTCAGAAGATCAAATAAAGAAAAGAGCTTCGTTATTAAGAATGGATTCTGTTCATGGGCCTTTCCCAGGAACAATTTTCGAAGATTACGAAAACAAAAACCTAATCATTAACGGTCAGGTAATTAATATTATTCAAGCAAGTCATCCATCAGAGATTGACTATACTGAATTTGGTATTAATAATGCTCTAGTATTAGATAATACAGGAGTGTTTACTGATAAAGAGGCTTTATCTAATCACTTAAAATCTAAAGGAGTTACTAAAGTTATACTTACAGCTCCAGGAAAAGAGATTCCAAACATTGTTTATGGGATTAACCAAAAGGAATTTAAAATAGAAGATTACGATATATTTTCTGCAGCATCTTGTACTACAAATGCTATTTCACCTATTCTTAAAGTGATTGAAGATAATTATGGAGTAGAAAAAGGACACATTGAAACTGTTCATGCTTACACCAATGACCAGAATTTACTAGATAATTACCACAAAAAACCAAGGAGAGGAAGGTCTGCGGCAATTAATATGGTAATTACATCTACTGGAGCAGGAAAAGCAGTAACTAAAGTAATACCAAGTTTGGCAGGGAAATTAACTGCAAATGCGGTTAGAGTTCCAACACCAAATGGTTCATTAGCAATTATGAATTTATCACTTAATAAAGAAGCATCTTTAGAAGATGTTAATTTAACGGTGAAGAAATATGCAATGGAGGGTGATTTAGTGAACCAAATTAAATTCTCAATTGAAGAGGAGTTGGTTTCTAATGATATCATTGGAAACACTTGTTGTGCTGTATTTGACAGTCATGCAACTATAGTTTCTGAAGATAAGAAGAACGTAGTTTTGTATGTTTGGTACGATAATGAGTTTGGTTACACGAAACAAGTTATTCGTTTAGCTAAATACGTAGCAAATGTTAGAAGATTACTTTATTACTAAGAATGAACATTACCGAACTTATAAAAATAAAACCCTTTCATAATTATGTCAGGGTTTTTTAGCTTAAATCCATTTTGGAACGCAATTTGTTTAGTAAACTTATAGTTATAAAAACTAATGTTAAATTTAACACTATGAAAAATATATTAATAGCACTTTTATTTTTGGTTCCAGTTGCACTTTTTGCACAAACCAAACAGGAAATAGCCAAGGAACAAGCAGTTGAGCAGATTAAACAAATGAAATCTGGAGTGTTACTCGTACGTCTGTATGATAAACACAAAGTAGTTGAAGCCCTTAAAGAGAAGGGAATGGTGAAAAGAGCAGAAGCAATTGCCAAAAAACAGGAAGTATTAAATAAAGAAATTGCAGCTTCTTTCAAAGATTTTAATTTCTGTAAGGTTTATTTCTTTTATAGTGGACATTCAGTTCACCTAATTAATGGTGAGTTGGAGAAAGTTGATTTATATGAAGATGATTTAATTTTAGCAAAAGAATCTAAAATCACTACTAAATATGTGATTGCAGATTTTGGAATGATGAGTGATGAACCAGAAACAAGAACTGAAACTAAGCAAAAGCCAGAGTCAGGAATTTCAGAAAAGAAAACTTATAAAGGAACAAACACTTCTACTTCAATTAAAACTATGTATCTAAGAAATAGTGATTTAACCATGATGGGTAGACCTTTCCCATATTATGTAAGGTTTCATCCTTCACCAATTAAAAAAAGAACGTATCAGGAAGTCGTAGACAAAATGAACGAACAATTAAATGACTTTTATAGTAGCATTTAATTTTCTCCACGAAAAAAAAGAAAATGAAAAAAATATTCCCCCTAGTTATATGTAGCCTAATGGTGTTTGCTTGTTTCTCACAAGAATCAGTGAAAACAGCTAATGTTGTTAATAGTTTAAGAACAATAAATCAGCTTACATTTGATGATATTAATCCCGAAGGAGTTAGCTCACCTCAGTATATTAACTATACTAAATTGGTTAAAAATGCTACTAAAACCGAATTGAGTTCGTATTCGCAAGACACTAATAATGTGGTGAAAGGATTTGTTTTTCTTGCTTTGTTAGAACAGAAGCAAGACACAGTTCTTGAGTTTTATAGACAGACATTAATTAATAAAGACTATGTGATTACAAAGCTTGATGGCATTGATACGGAAGTTTATTTATGCGATTTTTTAAGAGCTAAAGCTATTGAAATGATTGAGTTTTCAAGTAATAACTACCAAGATAAAAAGTATTTTGAACACATTTACTTAATGATGGATAGCATCATGATTATGAATTTCAATTGGTCGGAATCTGATGTAACAATAGATTACATAATTGAGAAGTCTCAAGAAAACAGATCAACTTTATCAAAAAGAAAAAGATGGATAGCAAATAGTTATTTCCTTTATAACATTGCAAAGAATGATGATGATTATTTATACGGAACTGAATGTGGTTTCCCTGCGGTAATGCCTTACTTAAGAAGTCTAGTAGAAAAATCGATTATAGACTCTACAATCAACAGAGTAGATTATTTTGACAAATGGATAAGCTGCGACATTTTAGTAGTTAAAATATACGGTATAGAAGCTTTAATAAGACTTCAGAACGAAGGGGATGAGTTAACTGCTTTGCATATTAGTACGATTAATTACTACAAAGGGAGTTACAAAAGTCTTCAGGTATGCAGTAAGTATTACCGAGAAAGAAAGCCTGTGAATATGATATTAACTGGTTTTGAATTAAAGGGAGAAGCGGAGAATTAATTTAAACAAAACTATCGAGCATAAAAAAAGCCTTATCATTTGATAAGACTTTTTTTGTAAAAATATTTTGGAGACACTTATTTTTTGATGTGTCTTGCGTATCTAGTCTTAAATTTATCAATTCTACCAGCAGTATCTACAAAGTTTTGTTTACCAGTGTAAAACGGGTGAGATTTGTGAGAAATTTCAGTTTTGATTAAAGGATATTCTTTTCCTTCAAATTCTACAGTTTCATCAGATGCAGTACAAGATTTAGTTAAAAACATGTAGTCATTACTCATATCTTTAAATACTACTAATCTGTAGTTTTCTGGGTGGATGTCTTTCTTCATTTTTTATTATTTTAGCCCTACCTCATGTAGCAGGATTTATATTAATTGATTTATCAGATGGCAAAAATACAATTTTCTTTTGATAATAAAAACATTTATGCTTTAGTTTTATACTAAATATCTAAAAAACACGTATTTTCAACCACAGTAAATTTAATTAAAACTACTTTAAAACTCAAAATGAGATTTACCTACTTCTTTCTTCTATTATCTATTTCTATTTTAATTGGTCTAACCAATTGTCGAAAAGAAAACTTCTTAACCGATTCTGGTGCTAAAGTAGAGTTTTCTAAAGACACTGTTGTGTTCGATACTGTATTTGTTAGTATTGGTTCTACTTACGAACGTTTTACTATTAAAAACCCGCAGAACAAAGCGCTTAATTTATCTAGCGTAAGACTTGCAAATGGAACAAGATCTTCTTTTAGGATGAATGTGGATGGATTGTCTGGAGTAAACATCAAGGATATTGAAATTCCAGCTAAAGACAGTGTATTTGTATTTGTAGAAGTAACTATAGACCCAAACAATCAAAATAATCCTTTTGTAATTGAGGACGATATCATTGTAACTGTTAATGGAAACGAACAATCTGTTCATTTGGCAGCTTGGGGGCAAAATGCCTATTTTCATTACGAAGCAGATGGTTTTTTAATTATTTGTAACGAAACTTGGCTTAACGACAAGCCTCATGTTTTGTATGGAATTACAGCTTTAGATTCTGCTTGTACTTTAGATATTCAGCCAGGAACTCAAATATACGGACACAGTGGCGCCATGTTGTATATCTACAAAAGCACATTGAATGTTAATGGTGATCCGAACAACAGAGTCGTTTTTCAGGGAGATAGGAGAGAAGCTTCCTTTAATGATGTTCCAGGACAATGGTTTGGAGTTCGATTTTTTGCACCACAAAATAGCCTCATTAACAATACTTTAATTAAAAATGCTACGGCAGGAATCTACATAGATACTTTTGCTGCTCCATCACAAACTTTAACCATTAATAATTCGCAATCTATTAATAACTCTTTTGCCTCACTATTTGCTCAAGGAGCGAATATAAGAGCCGAAAACTCTCAGTTTGGTAAAGCAGGAACAAACTCAGTTGCATTGAGATTAGGAGGGAATTATTATTTTAATCATTGTACTATAGATAATTATTGGACTTCATCTACCAGAAACTCTCCAGCTTTAGTAATTAATAATTACTTTGAATCAGGAGGAACAACAATTGTTAGATCTATAACTGCTTTTATAAATAACACAATAATTTATGGTAATAATGACAATGAAATAGTGCTAGATACTTTTCCTACTCCAGGACAAGCAAATTATTTGTTTAACACGTGTATTTATAAAACTGACGAACCAATAAACTCTAATTTTGCAGGAGGCTTTTTGAATACAGATCCTAAATTCAAAAACAGTAGCTCAAGAGAGTTGCAAAGTAATTCGCCAGCTAGGAACAATGCAGACAATAGTCCTGGATTATATCTTTCACTAGATATTCAAGGCAATATGAGAAGTAATCCTGCTGCAATTGGATGTTTTGAGAATCCTTAAAAAAATCTACAATTATTTGGAATAGTAATTGTACACTGTAAATATGTTCTTATCTTAGAACACTAATAAAAACCCAAAATATAATTATGAAAAAAATCATACTGTCAGTAATTGCTATTTTTGCAGTTGCTTCAACATTTGCCCAAGACACAATCACAAACAAAAAAGGTAGTGATTACATGTTTACGGAAATAAAAAATTTAGACGAAACAGAAGTACAAAACCAAAACAGAACAGGAACTTGTTGGAGTTTTTCTGCTCTTTCATTCTTAGAATCTGAATTAATAAGAAAAGGAAAAGGAAAGCATAACTTATCTGAAATGTTCATTGTAAGAAACGCTTACATTGGAAAAGCAGAGAACTACTTAAGATACTACGGTACTTTTAACTTTGGTCCTGGAGGAGCATTTCACGATATTCCTTGGGTAATCAGAAGATTTGGTATTGTACCAGAATCTGCTTACAAAGGATTAAACTATGGATCAGAATCTCACAACCACTCAGAAATGGAAGGGATGTTGAAAGCTATGGTTGAAGTTTTAGCAAAGAAACCTCAAGGAGGAAACCTTACTAAATCTTGGAAAAAAGCATTTACGGGAGTTACAGACGCTTATTTAGGAGACTTGCCAGATAACATGGAAGACTTTAGGTTTGACTATAAAGGAGCTTCATACTCGCCCAAATCATTTGCTAAGCACTTAGATTTAGATATGGATGATTACATTTCTTTAACATCTTACACGCACCACCCATTTTACCAAAGTTTTGTAATTGAAGTACAAGATAACTGGGCATTACAATCTTGTTACAACTTACCATTAGATGAGTTTATGGATGTAATGGAACAAGCAATTATGGATGGATATACTTTCGCATGGGGTGCAGATATCTCTGAAAAAGGATTCTCAGCAAGAGATGCTTTAGCAATCCTACCAACAGATCCTTCTACAATTAGAGTAAAAGGAAAAAACAACAAACATTTTAGTGATGCTGGTGCAGAAAAAATCAGTAATGCTTTTATGGTTCCTGGAGAAGAGAAAATTGTAACTCAACAAGAGAGACAAGATGCTTTTGATACACAAAGAACTACTGATGATCATGGGATGCACATTACAGGTGTAGTGAAAGATCAAAAAGGAACTAAGTACTTTGTTGTAAAAAACTCTTGGGGTAATTACAACCAATGTGATGGTTATTTCTACGCATCTTTCCCTTACGTGAGATACAAAACAATGAATATCCAAATTCATAAAGATGCTTTACCAAAATCTTTGAAAAAGAAATTGGGAATAAAGTAAGAGAGTGAATATTGATTAGTAATAAGTGAATAATTTACTTCTGACAGAAATAATAAAAGGCGAATCAACACTAGTTGATTCGCCTTTTATTTGTTAATAGAAACTTTTAGTTATTTCGTTTAAGATTAAAATTTCCGTTAATGATGTGATTAGTACCAACTGTATTTTCGACAAAAGTTCCACTAAATGATCCATCAATTTCAATTTTCTCATTTGTTTCCGTCATAACAACAGAAGGCATTGGTTTTTGAGCAAAACCAACTAGAGAAAGTAAGCTAAAGAAGCTAAGTAGAATTCTATTCATTAGATATCGGTTTAAAATAAATAGAAGTATCTCTTTTGTAAACCCCGTGAATTAAGGATTTAATTTCATTTAGCAATATATGAGGTTCCAGAATACCTTTTTCAAAGTAAGGAGAAGTAGCAGTATTGCAAACTCCAATTTTAGTCGGTTCAAAAATGGATAAATAACTATATCTTGGCTTGTTTTCTTTAAGATAAGAAAAAGTGATAGCAGACTGACTGTAAGATAGTAGTAGCCAGAAATCAACTATAGAATCTTTTTCTAAAATGTATTCAAAATCAAGTTTTTTAGACCCTGAAGTAGAGTCGCTTTCTAAAAAGTAAATTCCTCCAGCATCCTCAATTAATTGACTTGTAAAGCTTTTTCCACCTGGTAAAGTCCAGGTTCCATCATATAACTCTCCACAAAGTACAACAGGTTTGTTTTCAGAAATAATGTTATAATTTTTTGCAGAAATATAATTTTTTTTAATTGTTTCAAAGACTTTACTTGCTTCGGTTTCTTTATCAAATAATACTCCATATAGCTTAATCCATTCAGCTTGTGCTAATGGATGAACTTCTAAATATTCCACATTTTTAATTGTTGGAACATCAAAAGAACTGAACCAATTATGATTTCCATTTGAAGGATAAATCATTGCTAAGTCTGGTTTTAGTGAAATAATCAATTCTTTGTCTGGGCTTTGGTCAGATCCAACATCCTTTGCTAATCCTTTGTTAAGCCTCTTTTTTATAATAGGATTAGAAATTCCTTTGGAGTATGTAACTCCAGTTACTTTATTGACTTCATCAATGGCATCCATAAATGAAATATAGGTGGAAGAGTAGGCTAACACACTTTTAAAAGGTTTCTGAATTACTTTAATTGAACTTAATTTAGAATTGTCTTTATCAGTAACTAAAAAATGATCCAATATTTCGTTTGATTGCGGATTTGTAATACTGACTACAACACCTTCAGAAGTTCGATACATTGAGAGTCCTTTGGCGTATTCAATGTCTATTATTTCGGTTAATTCAATAGGAGGTGAGTTGTCTATAAAAGGGTTGCATTGAACAAATAATGTCAATAAAAATATATACAGTAAATAATTGAATTTCAAAATACTAAACATTATGGGTTAATTCTTTTGATTAACCAATTATTTTCTTCTTTAGTAAACGTAATTCTATCGTGAAGTCGTTTTGCTCTTCCTTGCCAAAACTCATAATAAAATGGGACTATTAAGTAACCACCCCAATGTGGTGGTCTTGGTACTTCTTGATCTTTAAATTTGTTTGAATAAAATTCTAACCTGTCAGAAAGTTCTTGATGATCTTTTAATCCTTCACTTTGATGCGAAGCCCAAGCCCCAAGCTGACTTTCTCTTGGTCGGCTAGCGAAATAGGCATCAGAAAATTCGGTTTCTATTTTTTCGGCTTTTCCGTAAATTCTTATTTGGCGTTCTTTTTCGGCCCAGAAAAAATTCATGCAAACACTTGAATTAGCTTCAATGTCTTGCCCTTTTTTTCCTTTATAGTTAGTGAAAAACACATATCCATTCTCTTCAATACTTCTTAAATAAACGATTCGTGCAGATGGGATATTATCTTTAGAAACAGTAGCTAAACTAAATGCATAAGGTTCTGTAACCATTTTATCTAAAGCTTCTTTAAACCAGCCTTCAAATAGCTCTTTTGGGTTGTTTGGAGCAATAGATTCATCAAGCGTTCCAGCTTCAAATTCTCTTCGTTCAGTGGATATTTTTTTATTGATATCAGACATGATGCGAAGTTAAGGAGAATTTAGAATAAATAGATGATTATAGTATTTCAATAATCTCTTGTTCGCTTTGACCTACCTTAACTTTATCATTTAATGATTTACCTTTTAGTTGACTCCCTACTGGAGAATTACTAGCGATAGCAAAGAACATAGAGTCTTCAGTTTTAATCTTTCCTATACCAGTAGAAATAAAAAAAGTAGTTGTTTCAGTTGTTACAACACTACCAAAACTTACAACCTCAGAAGTAATAGCAGGATTAATTTTATTAAGCACCTCAACTTGTTGTTGAAGAGCTAAAAGCTGTCCCGCTAGTCTTTCGTTTTCAATGTGAGCCATTGCCCTAGATGTCTCATGCTTATCACCTGCAGAGCTTTTAGTATCTGAGTTTGCAGAAGATTGTGTGTCTTTTAAAGCATCCTCGATTATAGTTATTTTCTTTAATAAAAATGCTTTGGTTGCATCATAATAAAACTGTTTATTCATAGTATTTAGTTGCTTCTTCTTCTTTCAATTTCTTAACTAATTCAAGTGCATCAGGCACTACATCACTACATAATATGATTAACGATCCTTTTTTAGCATTTTCTACTGCATAAATTATAGCATCATGTTCAGATGGAATAATCATGGTTTTTTTGTTTGGATCCTTCATTTTAATTCCGTCATCCAACATTTTGATAAGCTCTTCCTCTGTTTTCCCTCTCAATCTTTTATCCTGACGAATTATGATTTCATCAAACATTTCTGCTGCAATAGAACCCATCTCATTATTATCTAGCAACATCATAAGCTACAACTCCTCTTATGAAATACTCACCACTTCCTGTGCATGAAACAGCATAAGTCTCGTTATTGGCATAGTTTCCTGAACCAATCATTGGGCTGTCACCAACTCTTCCGTATTTTTTATTTGTCATTCCTCCCGTAGAAGTTGCGCAGCAATATTTCCATCTTTATCAAGAGCTACGGCTCCAACTGTTCCAAACTTTGAGTCTTTCTTTTTAGCGTGATCCAATTGAAATGAATCGGTATCTTTTATTTCTAACCATTGGTTGTGCCTAAATTCATCATAAAAATAGTCTGAGTTTTCTATTTCATAACCAACTTCTTTTGCAAATTCTATAGCTCCATTTCCTGCTAAAAAAACGTGTTCTGTTTTGTCCATTACATCTCTAGCTAGGGAAACTGGGTTTTTTATTCCAGTAATTAATGAAACAGCTCCTGCATTTAAGGAGTTCCCATCCATAATAGATGCATCCATTTCGTGAGTTTCTGTAGCTGTGAATACACTTCCTTTTCCTGCGTTAAACAAATGAGAGTTTTCTAATTCTTGTACCGCTTTCTCCACTGCATCTAGTGAGCTTCCTCCGTTTTCAAGAATCTTATATCCAGAACCTAAAGCTAGTTGCAAAGCTTTTTTGTAGGCTTTCTCCTTCTCTGGTATCATCATTCCTTGAACCAATGTTCCTGCTCCTCCGTGAATTGCTAATGCTATTTTGCTCATTGTGTAATTTTAATTATTCTCAAAAATACTGTGATTTATTGACTTATAACTTAATGAATGATTATTTTTGGAACACAGATAATTAATTATGAAATACTCTATAGATTTAATATACGAAACACCTAGAGAATGGGCGGAAAATGCAATTAAAGACATGGATTCTTTATTGCAGGATCATGCAGATAATGAACGTAAGGTTTCGGCAATGGCTCTGGGATTAGTTGCTAAATGTCCAGATAGAACAAAATGGATTCCAGAATTAATAGAAACTGCGATTGAAGAATTAGAACACTTTGAGGGAGTGTATAAGTTCATGGAAAAGAGGGGAGTACAATTACCTCAAAAAATGGCTGAAGATAAATACATGAAACAATTAATTGGCGCTTGTAGATCTGGACAAGAAGAAAGATTAATTGACAGAGTTCTTATTGCTAGTATTGTAGAAATGAGAGGGATGGAGAGGTTTAAGCTAATTAGCGAAGTTCTTGAAGATCCAGATTTGAAACAGTTCTATAAAGAGATTTGGACTAGTGAAGCTAAACACGGAACAATGTTTGTAAGACTGGCATTGATGTATTGGGATGAAGATACAATCTATAAAAGACTGAGTGAATTGAATAAGATTGAAGGAGAAATTTGTGAAAATTTAGAATGGCGTTCAGCTATTCATTAATAATATGAAAAGTTTAACCTTACTTATTGAAAAAATTCAATCAGAATTTACTTTCGAGACTTCAAGAAGTAGCGGAAAAGGAGGGCAGCACGTAAATAAAACTGAATCTAGAGTTACATTGGTTTGGGATTTCAATAGCTCAGAAAATCTATCATCAGAAGAGAAAGGTTTTATTGAAACTAAATGTAAAACGTATGTTTCTGGTAATTTTCTTAGAATATCAACTGAAGAGAATCGCTCACAAGTTAAGAATAAGAAGAAATCAATTTATAAATTAAAGAAGTTACTTGAACAGGCTTTTCATAAGGAAAAACCAAGAAAAAAGTCTAGAGTTCCAAGATCTGTAAAAGAGAAAAGGATAAAGAACAAGAAACAACAGGGCGAAATAAAGAAAACTAGAAAGAAAATCGATAAAAGAGATTTTTAAGATTTCTTGTTCATGTAAAATCTCATGTATTTCATGAACAAAACCATAGCTAGTGTTTTAGGAACTACAATAGGAACTTTTGCAATGCAACCAGATTCAGGAATATTTGTAAATAATTTATATACAACCATTCCTAATACATCTGTAAATACAACCTTTACAACTTATGGAACAACAACTGGAACATATAAAATTGGAACATTTGTTGGGACTTTTACAGATAATTCTAGTGTACCACATACACTTAACGGAACTTTCAGATTGAAGAATCCATAATCAATACTTTTAGTATTTCAAGACCTCTTGATTAGTATAATCAAGAGGTTTTTTTTGATTTAAATCAGAATACTTCAAAAAGGGTTAAAATATTAGTTACAGATTTATTAATTTAGCAATCACAATCTAAAAAAGAACACAACTATGAACTATGACGTAATAATAGTAGGAACAGGACCAGGAGGATATGTTGCAGCCATAAGAGCTTCACAATTAGGGCTTAAAGTAGCTGTAATTGAGAAAGAAAGTTTAGGAGGAATTTGCCTTAACTGGGGATGTATTCCTACAAAAGCGCTACTAAAAAGTGCTAACGTTTTTGAATATATAAACCATGCAGCTGATTATGGAATTAATGTAAAGGAAGCAAAACATGATTTTGGTGCAGTAGTAAAAAGAAGTAGAGGAGTAGCAGAAGGAATGAGTGGTGGTGTGAAATTCTTAATGAAAAAGAATAAAATTGACGTAATTGAAGGAACTGGAAAAGTAATGCCAGGGAAAAAAGTTATTGTTACTGATGATAAAGGAGCTACTATAGAATATTCTGCTGATAGCATAATAATTGCAACTGGAGCAAGATCAAGACAATTACCTAATTTACCACAAGACGATAAAAATATTATTGGGTACAGAAGAGCCATGACAATGGAAAAACAACCAAAACGATTGGTTGTAGTAGGTTCTGGAGCAATAGGAGTGGAGTTCGCTTACTTTTATAATGCAATGGGAACGGAAGTAACTGTTGTGGAATACATGCCAAACATTGTTCCTGTAGAGGATATTGATGTATCTAAGCAATTAGAAAAAAGTTTCAAAAAGCAAGGAATTAAAGTATTGACAAACTCTTCTGTAGAGAAAGTTGATGTAACATCTAAAGGATGTTCGGTTACTATTAAAACTAAAAAAGGAGAAGAGAAAATAGAATGTGATGTTGTTCTTTCTGCAGTTGGTATTGTTGCTAATCTTGAAAATATTGGATTAGAAGAAGTAGGAATTGCTACTGATAAAGGAAAGATTTTGGTAAATGAAAACTACCAAACTAATATCCCAGGATATTACGCAATTGGAGATTGTACTCCAGGAGCAGCATTAGCTCACGTAGCATCTGCCGAAGGAATTATTTGTGTAGAAGCAATTGCTGGTCACAACCCAGAAGCATTAGATTATGGAAATATTCCAGGATGTACATATTGTTCTCCAGAAGTATCTTCTGTGGGAATGACAGAAGCTCAAGCAATTGAAGCTGGATACGAAGTAAAAGTTGGTAAATTTCCTTTCTCTGCCTCAGGAAAAGCGAGTGCAGCAGGACACAAAGATGGATTTGTAAAATTAGTATTTGATGCTAAATACGGGGAATTACTTGGTGGACATATGATTGGAAGTAACGTAACAGAAATGATTGCTGAAATTGTTGCTCTAAGAAAATTAGAAACAACAGGACATGAATTAATTAAAATAGTTCACCCTCACCCAACAATGAGTGAAGCAGTAATGGAAGCAGCAGCACAAGCTTATGGTGAAGTAATTCACTTGTAAAAAAATAACTTAAGTTAAACCTTAATCCCTTTTCAATTTTTTTGGAAAGGGATTTTTTTATATTTGAAAATGGCTAGAGTTTATTTATATATTTCGTTTACATTTTCAATTTTTATGATTGGTTATTCTGCTTATGGAGTAAACAGAGATTTTAATTCAAAAGGTTTGAATTGGGTATCTATTTTTTTTGCTTTCATTTTAGTGTCAATAATTATTATTGCATTGGCCACAGCTTATAAAGTTACAAAGTATAAAATAAAACAAAATTCATTAAATAAACTTAAAGTGATTGACAATGAATCGATTGTTATATAAAAACTAATAAAATATTTTAAGGAAAGAGTTGTTACTTATTTAATAATAGGACTACTATTAACTATGTTAGGTTTGTTTCTTTCAGTGTTTTTCTATTACAATCAAAATGATTCAGATATTTTGATTCAAAAATCTATTTCAGGAGCGATATTGATTTATGGGGTTAGCAAGGCTTTGTTTTATCTGGGTGAGTAAAGAAGGCTAAACTAGCCTCTTAATCTCTTTCATTTCAAATAATTGACTTCTTCTATCACTAGTCATAATCCTTACAAAGCCATTATGTTCTACTTCGGTAATTCTACCTGTTACCTGTTCTTTCGTTTTTATAATTTGGTAATTCTGTTCGGTTTTGTATCCCAATAAATGATTGAGGTAATAACTATTTATTCTAAACCATAAACCTTGTTTTAATTCCAAATAGTTACGCTCAATAATAGTAAGTAATTTAGTGAAAACTTCTTTTTTATTTAGTTCCTTTTTCAGCAATAAAGCAAGTGAAGCTGCTTGAGGTGCAGTGCTAAAATCTCTTTGGTTCAAGTTTACCCCAATCCCAATAATAGATTGATGAAGGTGTTGATTTACTATTGAGTTTTCAATTAAAATTCCAGCTATTTTTTTATCATCAACTAAAATATCATTTGGCCATTTTATTTCAACCTTGTCTATATATTGAGAAAGTAATTCATGAACCGAATTACAAACCATCATACTAAGTAAAAAGTTTTGCGATATTTTTAAAAATTCGGTTTGGAGCAAAACGCTAAATGTTAGGTTTTTTCCAGACTCACTTTCCCAGCCATTTCCTCTTTGTCCTTTTCCGTTTGTCTGATTATGTGCCAAAATTACCGACCCGTTTTCTACAAATGTCTCATTTGCTAGTTTGGATAGATAATTGTTGGTAGAACCAATAGAATCCAGCTCTATTAAATTAGAACCTATAAATTGCTCGTTATTCATTCATTTAATTTATTCTTAAAGATAAAAAGGTTAGTTAAATAACTAATAAAAAAAAAGAAAAATCGAGAATGCACAACATCAAAAAATGTAGTAA
This sequence comes from Flavobacteriales bacterium, assembly GCA_018609055.1. Classification (GTDB taxonomy): domain Bacteria; phylum Bacteroidota; class Bacteroidia; order Flavobacteriales_D; family CAJJDF01; genus CAJJDF01. The sequence continues at coordinate 172,929 of JABAYJ010000007.1, read as the reverse complement.
GTTTACGGAGCGAAAAAAAATCAATGAATAAACAAACAGAAAAGTACACTAAGCAATTAGTAGACACGATCATAGAAGGGATGCAAGACATCAAAGCACTTAACATTAAGTGTATTGATTTATCAGAAATCCCCAATTCAGTAGCAGATTATTTTATAGTTTGCCATGGAGAATCCAATACTCAAGTAGATTCTATTGCAAAATCGGTTGAAAAAGCAACTTATGAGCAATTGAAAGAAAAGCCTCTTCATAAGGAAGGGTCTGATAATTCTTTGTGGATTTTATTGGATTATATTGATGTAATGGTACACGTGTTTTATAAAGAAACAAGAGACTATTACGATATAGAAGGATTGTGGGCAGATGCGAAAGTTACAACTATAGAAGACTAAAGAACAAATGGCAGATAAAAAAAGACCAACACCTCCAAATAAGAAAGACGCTAAATCAAACTTACCAAAATTCAATTTCTATTGGATTTACGGAATTGCTATTGCTGCAATAATTGGTTTTAGTCTTTTGGGAAATACACCTCAGGGCAATAAAGATATTGATAAAAACAAGTTCCAAGAGTGGGCTTCTAAAGGATATGTCGAAAAAATCACCATTAATAAAATAGGTGGTAATGCCGAAGTAATAATTAAAAAAGATGCTTTAGAGAACAATGAGGAATTTAAAGATCGCGCTAAACAAACTGTTTTCAACAGAACTAGTGGGCATTACTTTTTTGAAACTCCTCCTTATGAAGAATATTATAAAGAGCTGAAAGACTTAAATAATAATCTACCTGAAACAAAACAATTTAGCTTAAAATACTATACACCAAAAAATTACGATTGGTTAGGAACATTATTGTTTTTTGCTGTAATTATAGCCGTTTGGTTCTTTATTATGAAAAGGATGACAGGTGGTTCAGGTGGTGGTGGAGGTGGTGGAGGTCAAATCTTCAACATTGGAAAATCTAAAGCCAAATTATTTGAACAAGGAAAGAATGTAAATGTTTCTTTTAAAGATGTTGCAGGATTAGAGGGAGCTAAGGAAGAAGTACAAGAGATTGTAGATTTCCTTAAGAACCCAAAGAAATATACTGATCTAGGAGCTAAAATTCCTAAAGGAGCTTTACTTGTAGGATTACCAGGAACTGGTAAAACATTATTAGCAAAAGCTGTAGCAGGAGAAGCTAAAGTACCATTTTTCTCAATGTCAGGATCCGACTTTGTAGAGATGTTTGTTGGAGTAGGAGCTTCAAGAGTAAGAGATTTGTTTAAGCAAGCTAAAGAAAAAGCACCATGTATCATTTTTATTGATGAGATAGATGCTATAGGAAAAGCCAGAGGGAATAATCCTAATATGGGAAGTAATGATGAGCGTGAAAATACATTGAATCAGTTACTTACCGAAATGGATGGATTTGGAACCAACAGTGGAGTAATTATACTAGCAGCAACAAACAGAGCTGATATTTTGGATAAAGCATTAATGAGAGCTGGAAGATTTGACAGACAGATTAATGTTGATATGCCGGACTTGAACGAGAGAAGAGAGATTTTTGAAGTTCACTTGAAACCATTGAAACTTGAAGGAGGATTTGACATAGAATTTATAGCAAAACAAACTCCAGGATTTTCGGGAGCTGATATTGCTAATTTATGTAATGAAGCTGCTTTAATAGCTGCACGTAAAAAGAAAAAAGTTGTTGAAAAACAAGATTTCTTGGATGCAGTTGATAGATTGATTGGAGGTTTAGAGAAGAAGAACAAGCTTATCACATTATCAGAAAGAAAGAAAATAGCTTTCCATGAGGCAGGTCATGCAACAGTTAGTTGGTTAACAGAACATGCAAGTCCACTTATTAAAGTAACTATAGTGCCAAGAGGAAAGAGCCTTGGAGCTGCTTGGTATTTGCCAGAAGAAAGACAACTTACTACTACAGATCATCTTTTGGATGAAATGTGTGCTACAATGGGAGGTAGAGCTGCAGAGAAAATAATCTTTGGAGAAATATCTACAGGAGCTTTAAGTGATCTTGAAAAAGTAACTAAACAAGCTTATGCAATGGTAACTATGTATGGACTTAACGAGAAATTGGGTAACATTAGTTATTACAATTATCAAAGTAATGGATTTACTAAGCCTTACAGTGAAACTACTGCCAAGACTATTGATGAAGAGGTAAGTAAGATGATTGAGCTTCAATACGAAAGAGCTCAAAAAATCTTATCTGAAAATAAAGATAAGCTTACAGAAATTGCAGATTTATTACTTGAAAAAGAGGTTATCTTTAAAGAAGATTTACAGAAAATTTTAGGAGAAAGACCTTTCAAAAAGGAAGAGCCTTTAGCTACAATAAAGAAAAAAACTACTGAAGTAAAAGAAGAAGTAATTGAAAACTCAGAAGTTGTAGAAACTGAAACTAAAGAAGAAATAAAAGCAGACGATACAACTAAGGAAGAAGAGAATTAAACCAACTCAACTATAAAACTATTGAATAATTTAACTCAAAGAATAATAACGGGTAGCCTTTTTGTGGCTGCCCTTGTACTTTGCATTATTTGGAACGAATATAGCACTGCACTTATATTTCTAGTGTTTTCAACACTAGCTACTGTTGAGTTTTATCAAATTCTTAATAAAAAGGAATTATCTAATAACACCAAATACGGGCCTTTCGTTAATGTTGTTGTATACACTTTATTATCCCTTGTTTTTATCGAAGAAATAAAGGAGTATCGCATACTGTTTTTGATTGTTCCTTTTCTTTTCATACTTGTATTACAAGAGTTATTTGCTAAAGACAACATTCCTTACCAGAACATTAGCAGCACACTGTTTGCTTTGTTATACATAACTCTGCCTTTCGCTTGTTTAAATTATTTATCATTTAATGATGATATTTATTCTAAAATAGGACTTGGAGAAAATTGGAGTTTGCTTCTAGGTTTTTTTATAATCCTCTGGACAAGTGATTCTATGGCTTATGTAGTTGGAAAAGCAATTGGTAAACACAAATTAATACCTCGTATTTCACCAGGGAAAACATGGGAAGGTTTAGCAGGTGGCTTAGTTTTTTCAATATTAGCAGGATTCCTGTTTGCTTATGTAACAGATAGCTCAGTATTTCATTGGATGATTATGGCAGCCATAATTAGTATTTTTGGATTGCTAGGTGACTTAAGTGAATCATTACTGAAAAGAAGTGCTGATGTAAAAGACTCAGGTACCTTATTACCGGGGCACGGAGGAGTTTTAGATAGATTTGATGGGATCTTATTTAGTGCGCCATTAGTTCTAACGTATTTATTATTTATTTAATAAATCATCATTTATAACTGTCTTAGATGAAAATCTAATTCTTACTTAAGATCAACTATTTTAAAGTTTTAACATTTTTTTTTAAACTTGGGAACGATTATTGTTTATCTTAGTTCAGTAATAACATTTAAAACAAACAGACAAATGAAAAATATATTAATAACATTAGGATTAGCATTAGGAGCATTAACTCTTTCTTTTAACGGAGTATCACAATCAACTGCAAAGAAAGCTTTAGTAGAAACTACAACAGAATGCGAAAAAGATTGTAAAAAAGCTTGTTGTACTGAGAAGAAAGCTGACGCTAAGAAATGTGATAAAAGCTCAAAAGAATGTGCTAAAAAATGTAGCGAAGCAAAAGCTGCCAAAGATAAAGCTGCTAAGGAATCAGGAGTAGAAGGAAGTAAAGAAACTAAAACTACTACTGCTGCCGCAACAAAGAAATCATGTTGTAGTAAAGATTCTAAGAAAGCTTGTTCTAAAGGAAAAGTAGAAGAAGCTAAATAACATAAGCTAATTGATTGAAATAAAAGCTTCTTGCAATTGCAAGGAGCTTTTTTTATGTTTTATTCATATTTACTTTGGATAAAATATTTATACAATTTGAATCTAATTTGAGTTTACATTTTTAATAAAAAACGCTTAAATTAGAGTTTACAAAAAAAATAAAATTAAAGTCAATTATATATAATTATAATTGAAAGCGTGTTAAACTAATATGGGAAATTTCGTCAAACTAATTAATGGAAATAAGCCGGTTTTAGCTGATTTTTATGCCTCTTGGTGTGGACCATGCAAAACTTTAGAACCTATAATTAAAGAAGTTAAAATCAAGCTGGAGAATAAAGTAATCGTAGTCAAAATTGATGTGGATAAAAATCAAGTTGCAGCTTCTAGGTTTGGAATAAAAGGAGTACCTACTTTAATCTTATTTTCAGAAGGAAAAATAGTTTGGAGAAAATCAGGTGTAATGTCTGCAGATCAAATTATAAATGAATTATCACAATTTCTACCAGAAATTTCAATTCAGTAAGGATTACTTATTTTCCTTTTCGTTTTAATACAATAATCACTGTGTACAGTAATATTTTAAAATCTAAAGCTAGAGATTGATTTTTAAGATATAAGATGTCATACTTAAGCCTTTGTACCATTTCATCTACATTCTCAGCATATCCATATTTTACTTGCCCCCAAGAAGTAATACCAGGTGTCAACTTTTGAAGATGCTTAAAGTGAGGAGCCTCTTTCACAATTTTATCAATAAAAAACTGTCTTTCAGGCCTTGGTCCAACAATTGACATTTCTCCTTTAAGGACATTATAGAACTGAGGAATTTCATCAATTCTAGTTTTTCTTAAGAATTTACCAATTTTTGTAATCCTGTTGTCATTTTCGCTAGATAGTTGAGGACCATCTTTTTCAGATCCAACATGCATGGTTCTAAATTTAAGAATCTCAAATTCATTTCCGTGCAATCCAACTCTAATTTGTCTGAAGATAACATCTCCTTTAGATCCTTTTTTTATCAAAATTGGAACCACTAAGAATAAAGGAAGTAATAAGATCATTGCTATAACTGATAAGGTCACATCAATTCCTCTTTTAATTCTTTTCTGCCATTTCGGTAAAATATCGGTTTTTAACTCCACAAAAGGAGTACCAAATATATTATTGGTTGTCACCTTACTAGAAAGAATATCATAGGTATCTGGAATAATTTTTATAATTAGATCGTATCCTTCTAGCTCATTAAGTAAAGTCTCTAATACTTTGTGTTCTGTTGATTCTACAGCAATAATCACTTCCTCAATATCATTTCCTTGTATGGCATTATGAATATCTGGTAAAGTCCCTAGCTCAGGAATGTATTTTTTAAGAATGGTATCTTTTCCATTTACTCTGATATAACCAACAAATATATTTCCACCATAATTTTTACCCAAATTCATTTCGGTATAGGTTTCATATGCTTTGTCGTTCCCACCAATTATCAATGTATTAAAACCAATTTTTTGGCTGTGTATTTGCTTTACAATTAGCGAAGTAAGAGTGAAACGGAATAAAAAGGTTAAGAAAAAATGTAGTAAAAAGAGGAATAAAAATGAGGTATAGTAATCTGAATAAGCAGTAACAGTATCATCTAAAATAAATATAAAAAACACAGCTAAAGTACCTAAGAATGAGGATACTATTGTTTTGTAAAATACTTGCATTCTGTATTTTCGGTATACATTATCGTACGAACCAAACAACCAATATGCAATAACCCACAAGGAAGGTATAATTAATAAGCCAAGGTAAAATCTTTCAGAAAATTCAAAAGGAACATGTTCTATTTGTGTTTTTCTAAAATAATAAAAAGCAGACCAAGAAAATAAGGCAGACAAAAAATCGAATAGTAAAAAAAGATATTTTAGTAAACCTGGCTTCTTCATTTACTATTTATAGATTACTTTAATATTATCAATATAAACTAGTGGCTGAGAAGACCTGTTTTTAGATACTTCTAGATAAATATCAAACTCAGTAGCAAATGTTTGCGGACTTACTATTTCTTTTAAGTCTAAGTATATTTTTTTCCACTTTCCATCTGTTGGAAACAAATTAAAAAACTCAGTTTTTATAGGGGTTGTAGAAATGTTATTATGATAAATCCCAACAGTAAGTACTTCATCTGATTTATAATCAAATTCATAATAAATTGGAGCACCTTGCTTTGGGAATGTGTTAAAGTCAGGTTCATTCGTCTTTGCAAGGAAGTACAAATCCGAATTTGAAAAACTAATTACTCCAGTTCCATTTCCTTCGAATACTAGTAATGGATCGTTTGTAATTCTTATAACAGTATCACTAAATGGTTGTCCTGTAAATTTTACTCCTGGATCTTCAAATTCCTCTAACCAAATATTAAGATCAGCAACATATTCTAAAGTAGGAATAATAGTATCGACCACATTAGAAATAGAAATTAAAGTAGAGTCAAATGAAGTCATAAAATCATTGGTGACTCTAAAAGCACTTAATCCACTTTTTTTAATTCCTCCAAAAATTTCTAAGTCATATTCACCAATTACATGGATTGGAATTTTTGCTGGCAACTCCCAAGTTCCTATATAGCTTCCATTTACATAAACCCAAGCATCCAAAATATTATCAGAAGAAGAACCTTCAAGTGTTTTGGTTTCTAATTTAATATCAGAAATATAAATATAAGAGGGTGTTAATTCTTCTGGGTTGAATAGCTTGCAAGAGGCTAGAAAACAGACAGTAAAAAAAATAAGAAGATAGTGATATCTCATAAGCGTTAAAGGCAAAAAATTGTGCCACTTTTTAATAAGGTGACGAATTTAATATAAACGCTAGAAATATGGAAATGGTATGCGAAGTATTACTTTATTTTTAAAAATTATCTGCCGTAAACTTCATTTTATCATGAATAATAGATGCAATCCTCAATGCATTATAACCATCTTCCACAGTTACAAGTGGTTGATGATTGTTAAGTATTGACTTAGCAAAAGAAGTAAGCTCATCTTTAATGGCATTATTTTCTTTTATTTCAGGTTTTACAAAATTAATTTCTTTCTTTTTTTTGTCTTTACCTAAATCTAATAAAATAGAGAATTCATCTGTCTTTTCAGTTACTTCTGATAATTGCAGTATCTGTGAAGTTTTATTAGAAAAATCGATAGTTATGTAAGCATTTTTCTGAAAAATTCTAGTTTTTCTCATACTTGTAAGAGATACTCTACTGGCTGTTAAATTCGCTACACAACCATTATCAAATTCTATTCGTGCATTAGCAATGTCAGGTGTTTCGCTTACAACAGCAACTCCATTTGCACTAATTCTCTTCACATTAGATTTTACGATACTCAAAATAATATCAATATCATGAATCATTAAATCATGAATTACCGACACATCTGTACCTCTTGCATTAAACTCAGCAAGCCTGTGAGTTTCAATAAACATTGGGTTTTCAATTGTGTTTTGAACTGATAAAAATGCTGGGTTAAATCTTTCTACATGTCCAACCTGAACTTTTACTTTAGCTTCTTCGGCTAAGTTCATTAGTGATTTTGCTTCTTCTGTAGTGTTAGTTATCGGTTTCTCGATAAAAATATGCTTGGATGCCATAATTGCACTTCTTGCACAATCATAATGAGAAAGAGTTGGTGTAACAATATCTACTACATCACAATTTTCAATTAATTCAGCAAGTGAATCAAATGATTTGATGTTGAACTGATTTTTAACATCTTCAGTAACTTTTTTGTCAGGATCATAAAAGCCTACTAACTCATACTCTTCAATCTGTAAGATGCACTTGATGTGAATTTTACCTAAATGTCCCGCTCCTAATACTCCAATTTTAAGCATATATTATTCCCAATGTTATAGTAACAAAAGTAGCCAATTATAACATGGTGGTAGGGTAGAGGAAGTCAATCTTATTAACAGATATAATGTAATTACTTTTTCTTCTTTTTAGCTTTCTCGTATGCTTCACGAGCTTTCAATTCCTTTAACTGTCGAGCTCTTGACACTGGTTTTATTTTTCCAGCTTCAATCTCTTCTACAACTAGTTTAAGCATCCAATCTCTTTTTGGATCAAATTCATTCTTTAAATTGGTACTATTAAATGACCAAAGAACAGAATTCCAAAAGAAAGCTGTTTGTGGATTTTTGTACTTTTTAATCAAATCAAAAGTGGTAACTCCAGTTTCTCTGTGAACCAGTCTAGTCAGGTAATCACCTCTTACATCAGTTAAATTTTTAATTTCATAAGAATACTTATCCCACAAGTTTTTCTTCAAAGCTTTATTCGCTTTTCTAGCTAGCTTTTTTGCTTTTTTATTAGCGTTTTTAGCTTTTTCTAAATTTGCTTCATGGGAATCAACTATCGAATCAATGATTTTGGCATAGGTATACATTCTGGTAGTATAGTATACTGTTCGATTCCATTCTTTTTCAAAATCAGGATCTTTGTAATCAAAATCACCAAGAATGTAAAGCGGAATTGTATCATTATCAACTACAACATAACCCTTTTGAACACGAGTGGTCTCCTGTGCAATACTAACCACAGAAAATGATGTGAGTATAAAGATTGAAAATATAAGTCTTAAAAGGAATGCCATATTAATTGGTGTTATGCGTTATAACCTCTATTAAGACAATAATAAGACCAATTTTATTGCCTATGGTATATTATTTTACCAATTGGCTCACTGTTTTTAAAATTACGAGCCAAAGTTATTATAGAGTTCTTTTTTACTTTTATTATTTCGAAGTAAACTGTAGTTCCACCTTCAATGTAAGAAACATCATCATTGTCAGGGTTTTCTAGAACTTCATAATCTCCTATTGAGTAATAACAATCGGTCTCCCAAGAGATTTTACTCTTGATTTTCAATCCATTTTCTGGTGTATACTCAGTTTGATAGTTATCAAACCTTTCAATATATGTAGTGTAAGTTTGACCTTTAACAACATATTTTCCAGTCTTAAAACTAGAACATTCTCTTTTACCTAAGCTAGTAAATAACAAAAACGCAATTGAAATTATGACAAATGATAAACCCTTTTTCATGTAGTTTAGATATTATTGTCTGTAATATTTCAATTTCATAACTGGATTAGAGTTCTTCGACATACGAACTTCAGTTTTTATATACTTCTTTTTCATTTTAGTGATTTCGAAATAGATATTACTATCCCCTTCGATAAAGGAAACATCTTCATTTTTAGAGTTTTCTAATACTTCGTAATCACTTATATAATAATGAGTGTCAGTTTCCCAAGTGATTTTACTTTTTAGTTTTACTCCTTTTCCAGGTGTATGTTCTATTTGATATTTTTCAAATCTATCAATGTAAGTAGTGAATTCACCAGCTTTCACTAAAAACTTACTAGTTTTAAAACTAGAGGTATCCATTTTTCCAAAGTTAGTAAACAGTAAGAAAACTAATGATAACGATAAAAGTGAGATGATTTTTTTCATAATTTTAATTTAAAGTGATTCTGTTTTTCTTCCAATTGCTTGCAACTGTTTCATTGTTTAATGAAGTTGCTGGTTGTATTTGTTTCTCAAGTTCAAGAGCTGCAAAAATAGCAGCTACTTTTTCTTCTTCAGGATCGTGATTATCTAATACAGACGTATCACTAAAATGAGTTTTCACAAAGTTGGTATCAAAACTAGCATCTTTAAACGCCTCATGATTAATGGTATATCTGCAAAAATCTAATGTAGTTTCTACTCCAGTAATTTCGTATTCATCAATAGCTTTAGTCATTCTTTGTATCGCTTCTTCACGGTCTTTACCATGAGTTACAAGTTTAGCAATCATTGGATCGTAGTAAATTGGAATGTCCATTCCTTCTTCCAACCCGTCATCTACACGAACTCCATTTCCTTGTGGTCTTCTGTAAGTTTCTAGTTTTCCAATATCAGGCAGGAAATTATTTCTAGGATTCTCAGCATAAACTCTTACCTCCAATGAATGTCCGTTTATTGATAAATCATCTTGAGTAAAACTCAATTTCTCACCTCTAGCAACATTTATTTGTTCTTTCACCAAATCGATTCCTGTGATCATTTCACTAACTGGATGCTCCACTTGAAGTCTAGTATTCATTTCTAAGAAATAGAAATTCTTGTTTTCATCCATTAGGAATTCTACTGTACCAGCTCCATAATAATCGCAACTTCTTGCAACATCACAGGCAGCTTCTCCCATTTGTTTTCTCAATTCATCCGATACCGAAGCAGAAGGAGCTTCCTCAATTACTTTTTGGTGTCTTCTTTGTATAGAACATTCTCTATCAAATAAATAAACTACATTTCCGTGAGTATCAGCAATTAATTGAATCTCTATATGTTTCGGAGAACCTACATATTTTTCAATAAATACTTCTCCGTTTCCAAAACTAGAAATAGCCTCAGAAACTGCTCTGTCCATTTGTTCTTCAAACTCTTCTTCGTTTTCTACCACTCTCATTCCTTTTCCACCACCACCAGCAGAAGCTTTAATCAAAATAGGGAATCCAACTTCTTTAGCAATTTTCTTTGCTGCAGGAATATCCGATATTGCATGATCTGTTCCCGGAACCATAGGAATGTTGTAGGCTTTCACAGTATCTTTTGCCTTTAATTTATCTCCCATCAATTCAATTGATTTTGGAGAAGGGCCAATAAATGTAATTCCTGCATCTGTCGCTTTTTGTACAAACTCAGAATTTTCTGATAAAAACCCATAACCAGGATGAATTCCATCTACATTTAAATCTTTACAGATTTGGATAATTTTATCTCCTAACAAATAACTCTCAGCACTTGGTGGAGGTCCCACACACACTGCTTCGTCAGCATATCTTACAAATGGAGCATTTCTATCAGCTTCAGAGAAGATTGCTACAGTTTTTATATTCATTTCTTTGGCAGAACGCATTACTCTTAATGCAATTTCTCCTCGGTTGGCGATTAGTATTTTGTTCATTTAATAAATTCTTTAATTTTTAAAAATTAATTCTTCCCATCCACATAATCCTGTAAATAACTAAAATAGGAGGTAAGCTTTCCATTTTCGCAAATAGTTGCTCTTTCTATAATAGTATCAGAATCTTCGTTAATTAGGCTTGGTAATACTTTGGTAATTAATTCATTTCCAAAATCCTCAGAAGCATCTCTTGGTAACTCGCAAGGTAAATTATCTACAGCCATTACGCCAATTGCATTTTTAGTCATAAAGTCTACTTCGCTTTCTGTTTGTGGGTCATATCCATACAAAGGTTTATCAATTGTAGAAGGGCGAATAGTAGAAGCCACTGGTCCGTCAATATCACAACTGATGTCAGCTACAATTTTGAGCTTAAAATCCGGTGATTTAGCATCTTCTCTTGAGAAAATGAAAGGAGCATCTGCATCCCAATAATGACAAGCAATGTACATATTTCCAATATCAGAAAAACGTTTAAAATCAGATTCGAATAACTCTGGATTTGTATATAAATCACCTTTTGTAAAAGCTGCTCCATCCTTTCGTTTGTTGTATTCTTTCACCGAAAGTTGAGTATAAATAGGCTCGTCACGAGTACTTGTTAAAAAATCAGTAGGTGATACTTCGTAAATCCCAGCTGTATGGAGAACTTCCTCCGCACCTTTTCCAACTCTTCCGTCACCAGAGATTATTATTTTATAATCATTAGGAAGTTTTACTTTTTTCAGTTCTTCCTTAAGCTCTTTGTAATCGTGACATTCGTTTGCTGGCTTAAGCGAGTAATCTCCTGACTTTACACCAAAAGCTAAAAAAGCATTAAAAGCTCCTACTATCCCTGCATACCTTCCAAAACCTAAAATTCTTCCATCTTTAGGATAAGTTAAGGTTTCATAGTCTACCATTTTGATGTTTTTCTTTAACATAAAATTTAGTAAATCTCGGTTATAAGGTTGTTCCTTAATTGTATGCGAAAAGAAAAAGTATGTTTTATTGGCAAGAAGTCGATCCTTCTTCACTTCTTTTACTCCCAACAATACATCACAATCAGAAACATCCGATACAATATCAATTCCTAAGTCAGTATACTCAGAGTCTTTAAAAGCTCTTATGTCACTAGATTGAACTACAAGTTCAATATTAGGAAAAGTTGCTTTTAACTCTTCGCAATTCTCAGGAGATAAAGGAACTCGCTTGTCTGGTGGGTTCTTTGTTTCTTTTACAATTCCAATCTTCATTTATTAGTAGGTTTTATAAGTCAAAAATAGGTAAATTTGCACTCAAATTAGAATTTTCAATGTCGAGACTTATAATATTTTCACTCTTACTACTGCCAATACTTGGCTTTTCTCAAAATAATAGGCCTCCAGTTATACAAGGTGAGGTATTTGGTACTGTGATTGACTCAGTTTCTAACACTCCTATGGAGTATGTTAGTGTAGCCGTTTACAACCAAAAAGATAGTTCCGTATTTAGTGGTGCTATTACCAAAACTAAAGGAAAATTTAGTGTTGCAAAAATTCCAGCAGGGAATTATTATGTGGTTATTTCTTTTGTTGGTTACCAACCAAGAAACATCAATGGGATTAAAATTAGTAAGGAAAAGAGTATTTATGACTTGGGAACTATTAATATGAGTAATGTTCTTAGCCTAAAAGAAGTAACCATTCGAGGTGATATACCAACTGTGAGTTACGAGATTGATAAAAAGGTAATATATGTTGAGGACATGACAACAACTGTTGGTCAGTCTGCAGCCGAAGTTCTTCAAAACACACCATCAATACAAGTTGATGCTCAAGGAAATGTAACACTAAGAGGAAGTTCTAATTATCAGTTATTAATAAACGGAATTCCTACAGCAATGGAAGCTTCGGATGCTTTACAATCAATTCCTGCAAGTACTATTAAAAGTGTAGAGATTGTGACTAACCCATCTGCAAGAGAACAAGCAGAGGGTGTTGGTGGAATAATAAATATCATAACAAAAAAGAAAAAGCTTGAAGGAATAAGTATGCTAGCAAATATTTCTGGAGGTAATTACGATCGTTATGGCGGAGATATTGCTGTAAATTATAGTCAGAAAAAGCACACACTTAATTTTAATGTTGGTTATAACCAAAGAAATAGTCCAAGTACAACTTTTGAGGAAAGAAGTTCTGATTTTGAAACCTATGATACAAAGGTCATTAAAAATGGAGAAGCTTCTTGGAAAATGGGTGGCGTAAGAGCAGGAATTGAGTGGATTTATACTCCATCAAGCGCTCATGTAATTTCTACAGGATTAACCTACGGAAACAGAATAATGGCACCTTATGATAATTCTATTTATGAGGAATTTATTAATGATTCTTTAATAAGAAAGTATGATAACCGCTATTTAGGAGAGATTAATGTAACAAGTTTATCTAATTTCTTATCCTACAGGTATCTTATTGAAAGAGATGGGAGTAACTACATAAATTTCAAGGCAATTTATAATTTAAGAAGTGTAGATGAGTTCAGTTACAATGACTTTTATGATAATGGAGGAACAAAAATAGGAGGGAACCTAGCTACTGAATTTGGACCGTCTAATGTATTAAGGTTTGATGTGGATTATTTAAAAACTCTTAAAAACAAAATGGTTTGGGAAACAGGACTTCAAGCTCAGTTTGGTTTAGCTAAGGATGACAGAGATAATTTTGAATACGATCCAATATCAAAAACTGATATTCGTCAAGCTTTGTTTTCTACTGATGTACAATACAATAGAAATGTACATGCCGCTTATTCTTTAATAAAAGGAAAGAAGAGCAAACTAGGTTATCAATTTGGATTAAGAGCAGAATATACTTTTAGAAATATTGAAGCCACTAATATTGCTAATGCAAGCCAAGAAGTAAATAGGATTGATTTATTTCCTTCGGCACATTTCTCCTACAAATTAAACGAATCGCAAGAGGTTTTGTTTAGTTATTCCAGAAGGATTAATAGACCTCGTTCTTATTTCTTTGAACCTTTTATTACATGGGTTAGTCCATATTCTGTAAGAAAAGGGAATGCTAATTTACAACCAGAATATATCACCTCCATAGAGGCCAGTTGGATAAAGCAGATTAAAGACAATGGAAACTTTTCGTTAGATGTTTACACTAAATTACTGAATAATTTAATTAATAGAATTCCGACTGTGTATGACACAAATATTATTCTTCAGTCTCCAGAAAATGCTGGAAACTCTATGTCTTTTGGTGTTGATCCTACATTAATTTATTACGTTACCGATTGGTGGAATACAAATTTTGGAGCTAGTCTTTTTTACTATTCTGTCACATCTAATGTTAATGAGTTAGAAACTAATAATGAGTCGTTTAACTGGAATATAAATTGGATAAACTCCATTAATTTCAAGTACAATTTTAAACTTCAAATTATTTCTAAATATACAAGTAGAACAGCAACTCCATTGGGTTATATGAAAGAGAATTATGGTTTTGATGCTTCGATAAGGAAATCATTTTTTGAAAACAAACTGGCAGTAACTTTTCAAGCATCCAATATATTATCTACAAGAAAAAATGTGTCTTTCAGTACCATTAATAATGTAGAAGTATATTCTATAAGAAATCCATTTGCACCTATGTACATGGCTACAATCTCTTTGAAGTTAAATAACTATAAAAAGATGATGAGCAAGAAGGAGCAGTTAGATGATTTTTAAATTAGTTTAGAACAATTTATACTGTTATATTTATTAATTAAAATTTAATCCATAAAATAAAATTACTCCTTTTAATACTATCAGTATTATCATATAACCTCTCATTATCTCAGAGATGTAAAACTAACGAAATCAGAAACCGGAATATCGCTAGCAATCCTTCTATTATAGATAAATTGGCGAGTATTGAGCAGTTTACAAAAGCTTTTACTGACAATTACAACCCAGCTTCAAGAGCAGCAGTTGTAACATTGCCGGTTGTAGTTCACGTTGATACCTTAGAACAAGAAGTGCAACAAAGCCAAGAACATAGTGCACAGTTAATGCAAAGTTGTTTGAGGGAGGTTTTTAATTAAAATATAAAATTATGGAAATAGCAATTATAGCAGCTTTATCGTCTTTGTCAGGAGTTACAGGTAAATTATTTGTTTGCAGACTAAATGCAGACTAAAAATATAACCGTTTATCATAAATTAATTGACAATAAACGGTTTAACTTTTTAAGTTGTGGAGTCGGAGGGAATCGAACCCTCGTCCAAACAAGGAACATTCGTGCCTTCTACATGTTTATCTCACAATTAATTTTCGATAAGTAGCTGACCATGAGCAATCCACTACAGACTTATTCTTTTTAATTTCGCACACTTATCAAGACTCTAAGTGCACTAGTTTAACAAACTGATACCCATTGTAATGAACAGTTAAACGGGGATTCATTACCGGGTAGTTAGTCGGTTCACTATTGTGAAGCGATTAAGATGATAAGACTCGGTCTTATTATGCAGCTAACGCGTAGTTGTTTTCTCCAATTAAATGGATATGAGCATTTTGATTTAAGGAGCTAACATTCAATACTCCACATGCTTACATGACTGATTCATCTTGCTGTCAAATCCAGTCGACCCCAAAGAACTAAGTCAAAGGTAAACCTTTTCCAGTAATTAGTGAAGAGTTATTAGTAAATAGCAAAAGAGATTATTTTAAACCTAAGTACGCAAGGTAAACTATAACACCAGAGGATATCGTTCCCTTCACTATAAAGAAAATGATGGCTGCCCATCCTAATTTTTTTAAATTTTTCTTTTCAATCTTCAAAATCAATTTAATTAATTCTAGTTTTACTATGAAATGAACACAACTTGTGTAATTTTGAATCAAATTTAATTCGAAATGATTCTAAAATCTATGATTTAGGTCATACATCATTAAAATACTACTAAATGTCTTTCATATCCGAGTTTTTCAAAAACAAATCAGAAGTTGGTGCAGTAGCTCCAAGCAGTAAGTTTTTGGGCAAAAAGATGTATGGAGGAATCGATTTTTCTGAAGTTAATTGTATTGTAGAGTTTGGTCCTGGAACTGGAGTTTTTACAAAAGAAATCCTCAAAAGGCTTAAACCAAGTGCTTGCATGATTATTTTTGAAACAAATCCAAGTTTTTACGAAAAGCTAAAACAAGATATTGATGACCCAAGGGCTTTAATATTAAATGAAAGTGCAGAGAAAATAGGTGAGTACCTTAAAAATCAAAATCAGGAAAAAGCAGATTTTATTATTTCTTCGTTACCACTTACCGTTTTTCCAAAAGAGTTGAAAGAAAACATATTGAAAGGTGCTGTAGATAATTTGAGTAAAGATGGTCAATACATTCAGTTTCAGTATTCATTGAATGCTCACAAACTATTAAAAGAAAATTTTAGTTCTGTTAAATTAGCCTTTTCGTTAATTAATATGCCTCCGGCCTTTGTTTATAAGTGTTCATTGTAAATGTTCTATGAGTATTGTAACTAATTTGATATTAACTTTTTCTTTATCAGAAGATACCTTAAGCAAAGAGAAAGAAATTAATTTATTTTTTAATAATGGTAGAGACTTTAAAATTGTCTCAGTTGATTCTGATGAAACTAAAATAGTTTATGGAGGCTCTAAATATTTTGAAACGAATATATATTTAGGTGCCTATAATCATCTTGATATACCAGAATTAATAAAGCATCTTGATGATATTGAATGGGTAGAACGAGAAAACGTTCAGCTTATAATTAAAGAGGATCAAGATAAAAAATTCAAAATAATTGAATTAACATAACT
This sequence comes from Flavobacteriales bacterium, assembly GCA_018609055.1. Classification (GTDB taxonomy): domain Bacteria; phylum Bacteroidota; class Bacteroidia; order Flavobacteriales_D; family CAJJDF01; genus CAJJDF01. The sequence goes on along the minus strand of JABAYJ010000007.1, from coordinate 156,322 downwards.
ACCACCTAACCCCAATCTTCCCTGTAGATTTCCTGCTAGCTAATAAATCATGAGCTTTTGTAATTTCGTCTACAGAAAATTCACCACCAGAGATTGGTTTTATACTAGGATTGTCTTTCATTAATTGAACTACTTGAGTCATACATTCGCTTACTACTTCTGGTTTTACATCACCAACAGAAAGCATATTAACTCCAATAATTCCTGAAGATTTTCCTAGTAATTTTAATGGTTTAATCTTTCCAGTTTTTCTCAATAAACTCAGTAAAGTAAACAAATTTGGTTTTTTTCCAGAGATACTGGCTGCACCATAATTTACTAATCTTCCGCTTACAGAAAGGATTCTCATGTCTTCTTTGATAGATTCTCCACCAATAGAATTAAAAATCACATCAGCTTTGTTTCCGTTTGTCAGTTTCATAAACTGCTCATGATAATCCGAAGAAGATAAATTAATAGGAAAATCAACTCCATTACTTTTCAAATAATCAAATTTAGCTTCTGAACTCGTTAATCCATAAACTTCACACCCTTTTGCTTTAGCTATTTGGGTTAAAGCAGTTCCTACACCACCTGCTGCAGCATGAATCAATACTTTGTCACCTTTGTGTAAGTTCGTTACATACTGGCTCGAATAATAAGCTGTACAGTATTGTGTGGCAATTGCTGTAGCTTCCGATATCGTAAACTCATTAGGAATTTCAGTAATTGCAGTCACTTTGGTTTTTGCAAACTCAGCATAACCGCCAAAACGAGTTAAACCAACAACACGTTTTCCAATCCATTTTTCGTCTTCTTTGTCAGCAACTTGGGTTACTTTTCCAACTACATCATATCCTAACACACAAGGAATAGGAGGTGCGCCTTTGTACAATCCTTGGCGAGCCATTACATCAGCATAGTTTAATCCAAATCCTTCGCATTCAATCAATACTTCTCCGTTTTCAAGAACTGGCATTGCCGTTTCTCTTAGTTCAAATGCTTGATCAGTCTTGGTGTTTTTTACTAAAAATACTGCTTTCATAAAATATGGCTTTTAACTTAATACAGAGATATTGTTTTAAAAAATGTCGATTATCGACCTAATCGAATTTTATAGCTTTTAGTGGAGTAATGTTAGCTAAAAAAAGTGAAGTAAATTGCAATACCAAAACTCCAAATACCAGTGTGATGATGTTAATTACAAAAAACTCTGTCCATTCAAAATCTAGTGGTACGGTAGATAAATAATATTTGTCTTGTGGTAGTTTTAAGAACCCAAATTGCTTTTGAAGTAATATGAGTAAAGCAGCAACAAGATTTCCATAAAGGATTCCTTTAAAGAGTATTTTCCAACCCAATCTTACAAAGATTGATCTGATAATACTGTTAGGAGAACCAAATGATTTCATTATCCCAATGAATCTTATTTTCTCTACAATAATTACAAGTAATAGTGAGATAATATTAATTACAGCCACCATTATCATTAAGATGATGATAATAATCGCATTGGTATCTAAAACGTTCAGCCAACCAAAAATTTCGCTTTGTAAATCTGTAATTTTCGATACTTTAAGAAAAGGATCAGACTTACGGCTAATCATGATTTCTTGCTCATCAATTTTAGAAAAGTCTTTAATAAATATTTCAAAACCACCCACATAGTTTTTCATACTTCCTCCAGTAGAAGTTAATATTGTAGTAATAGTCCCATTATCACCAGTGTATTGCCTTGTAGAATCGTTCAATGATTCATACTCAAATTCTACAGATGCTTTTACGCATTTTCCATCTTTGGAGTTTACTTTAACCTCCAGCCAAGCAGTATCTGGATCAGAAACTGGTTCGCTTTTAAGTGTCACAGTATTCATTGTAAAATCAGTAGAAATAACTCGAATAAGAGTATCTCTATCAGCACAAAATCTTAGCGTATTAAAATTAGTAAAAGAACGTTCGTTAAATTTATATCGATAGTTTTCGTTTCCACCAGTGGTGTTGGCAGTAATTACAATTTCGTTACCAACAGTATTAGTTTCTAAAAATAAAGAAGTAGAAATTCCCCAGGCATTTAGTTTTTGAGGATGTTTAATGTCTACAAACACAAACTGATTATCAAACTCTTCCAATCCAGTTTCAAAAATACCGGATATGATAAATCTCCTCGATATTGGAGGCTTGTTCCCATTAAAAAAATAAGCCTTTACTTTTTGATTTACAACAAGCTTCAGTCTCTTTGCTAGGTAATTAGAGATTAAAATACTGTCACTAGTAATTGTTGGATGAACAATAAATTTCTTTCCATCAATAATTTTATCAGTCAAATTATTCCAATCAAAATCGGAGTTAATTCCTTTAAAAATTATCCCTTCAATATCTCTATTTACTCTAGTTTCATCTTCATATTCAACAGTATCAGCACCAGATTGAATTATACCAGCTTTGGTTGCAAATGTCTGGATGTGAAGAATTCCTTCTTCTTGAGCTAGTTGATTATAGTATGCTCTATCATACTTTATTGGCGAAGTTTCTAAACTAAAGTTGGTTCCACCATCAGTAATTTGAATGTGCGAAGAAAAATTAACCACCTTATTCTTAATTTCTCTTTGGAATCCTTTCACCACAGAGATAGAAATTAACATAACTAGCACGCTAATTGCTATGCTAATAATAGCTACTTTGATAATTGGTTTGGAAAATTTATTTCCCGAGCTAAGTTCTTTGCTAAGTTTATTTGAAATAAATTTGTCGATCAAAGTATATTTGTTTAAAATTAAGTACCCATAAAATTACATAAATTATGACGATTCGTGCTCTCCTCTTTTTTTCTTTTTCACTTTGCTTTGGTTATAAAGCTACAGCTCAAGAAAATCTATTTAATGTTAAGTACAAAACCACCATTACTGTTGGTGCTGAGCGTTTTTCAGATTACTTATATAAACTAAAAGGAAAAAAAGTAGGAATTGTAGCCAATCAAACATCCCGAGTAGGTTATGTTCACATAGTTGATACGCTATTATCATTGGGAGTAGAAGTTGTAAAAGTATTTTCTCCAGAACATGGATTTAGAGGAAAAGCTTCTGCAGGGGAGTTGGTTTCTAACTCAAAGGACATAAAAACTGGATTACCAATTGTTTCTCTTTATGGAAAAAACAAAAAACCAACCAAAGCCCAAATAGCTGATTTAGATATCATTATTTTCGATATTCAAGATGTTGGAGCAAGATTTTACACCTACATTTCTACGTTACATTATGTAATGGAAGCAAGTGCCGAAAACAATAAAAAGGTCTTGATTTTGGATAGACCAAACCCAAACGGATTCTATATTGATGGGCCAATTCTTGATCCAAAGTTCAGCTCATTTGTTGGTATGCACCCAATTCCTGTAGTTCACGGATTAACTGTTGGTGAATTAGGAAAAATGATTAACGGAGAAAAATGGCTTAAAAATGGAGTTCAATGTGACTTAGAAGTTATTAAATCTAAAAATTACTCTCACTCCGATTTTTATGAGCTACCAGTAGCTCCTTCACCTAATTTACCAAATATGGCTTCAATTTATTTGTATCCATCTATCTGTTTTTTCGAGGGAACCTCGGTAAGTGTTGGTAGAGGGACAGATTTACCATTTCAGGTAATTGGTTCACCATTTGTTGCTAAAACAACCTACTCGTTTGTGCCACAACCAAATGGAGGGTCAAAATATCCTAAACACGAAAATGATACGTGTAATGGATATGATTTAAGTGTTTTCGGATTAATGTATATCCGCAACACCAATGAACTTTATTTGCATTGGATAATTGGTATGAATCAAAAAACTACAGGGAGTGATTTTATTACTCGTCCTGGCTTTTTCGATTTATTGGCAGGAACAGATGAGTTCAGAAAGCAACTAGTAGCAGGAGATAAACCAGAAGCTATTCGCGAAAGCTGGCTACCAGGACTTAAAGAGTATCAAAAAATGAGAGTGAAATACTTATTGTATGATGATTTTGAAGTAAAAAAATAAAATCAAGGATTTAAAAGAAATAATTCTTGCTTTCTCTTAAGTATTCTTATTTTTGTTAGTATAACAACTAATCAAATCAGTTTACATGTCTAAACCTTCTATTCCAAAAGGAACAAGAGATTTTTTGCCTCACCAAATGAGACGAAGAAACTATATTTTTGATACGGTAAAATCTGTATTTCAAAAATATGGGTATTTGCCTATTGAAACTCCTACAATGGAAAAGACCCAAACCTTAATGGGGAAGTACGGAGAAGAAGGAGATAGATTGATATTTAGAGTTTTAAACTCTGGTGATTTTATAAAAAAATCAGATGATTCAGCATTTACTGAAGGTAATAATGTTCGTTTTGCTAATTCTGTTTCAGAAAAAGCCCTTCGTTACGACCTTACTGTACCATTTGCAAGATTTGTAGTTCAAAACCAAAATGAACTGAGTTTCCCTTTCAAAAGATATCAAATTCAGCCCGTTTGGAGAGCTGACAGACCTCAAAGAGGAAGATATAGAGAGTTTTATCAATGTGATGTAGATGTTGTTGGGAGTGACTCGTTATTATACGAAGTAGAATTAATCCAAATATTTGATGAAGTTTTAACAGGATTAAAACTAGATGACTTTACTATAAAAATCAATAACAGAAAGATATTGAGTGGATTAGCTGAAGTTGTAGGAGAAGCAGATAAGCTAATTCCGATAACTGTAGCTATTGATAAACTAGATAAAATAGGAGAAGAAGGAGTTGTAAAAGAACTGAGAGAAAGAGAAGTATCTGAATCTGCGATTGTAAAGCTAAAACCTTTACTAACGATAAAAGGAAGTAATAAGGATGTTTTGGAAGCAGTGACTAAAATAGTTTCAAGCTCTGAAATAGGAGCAAAGGGTATAGAAGAATTAACTTCTGTTCTTGGAATGATAGAAAAACTAGGTTTATCAAATGCAAAACTAGAGTTTGATCCATCTTTAGCTAGAGGATTAAACTATTACACTGGTGCCATATTTGAAGTTAAAGCTAATAACGTAAACATAGGAAGTATATGTGGTGGAGGACGTTATGACGATTTAACTGGAATTTTTGGAATGAAAGATTTATCTGGAGTTGGAGTATCTTTTGGTGCAGATAGAATTTATGATGTGCTTGAAGAATTAAACTTATTCCCAACAGAATTAGAAGCATCTACACAATTGATGTTTGCCAATTTCGGAGACGAAGAAGCCTTTCAGTCAGCTATTTGGTTAAAGATGCTAAGAGATAATGGAATTGCCTCTGAGCTCTATCCTGATGGACATAAGCTTAAAAAACAAATGAATTATGCCAACAACAAAAACATCCCTTTTGTAGCGTTAGTTGGTGAAGACGAAATGAAAAACCAAGAGATTTTAGTTAAAAACATGGAAACGGGAGAGCAAAACACTTATTCTATTGTTGAGCTAGTCAAATTCTTTAATCAATCAGACTTTTAATAGTATATGGAGCATCATATTTCCTCAGAAACCATCACTCTATCTACGATAGAAGATGTAATGCAGAACAACAAGAAGTTAGTTTTATCTCAAGATTCTAAAGATAAGGTAATCAAATGCCGTGCCTATTTGGATAATAGAATGGCTTCGGGAGAAGAAGTTATTTATGGAATAAATACAGGTTTTGGTTCATTGTGTAACACAGTTGTTACCCCAGCAGAATTGGGTGAACTACAACACAACTTAGTAAAATCTCACGCTTGTGGTTTGGGAGAAGAAATTCCTGAGGAGTTGGTGAGAATTATGCTCTTTTTAAAGATTCAAGGATTGTCTTACGGTCATTCTGGAATCTCAATGGATACTTTAGGTTTGTTAATAGAACTATTTAATAATCAAGTATATCCAATTGTATATTCTCAAGGTTCTTTGGGAGCAAGTGGAGATTTAGCTCCTTTGGCACACATCTCTTTAACTTTAATTGGATTAGGAGAAGTTAACTACCAAGGAAAGCGAAGAAACTCTATTGATGTATTGAACGAATTAGGTTTAAAACCTGTTCAGTTACAATCCAAAGAAGGGTTGGCTTTATTGAACGGAACACAGTTTATGCAAGCATTTGGGGTTTATATGTTGACTTATGCCAACAAGTATAAATCCATTGCCGATTTAGTTGCTTGTGTTTCTATCGAAGGATATCACGGTCACAAATCGCCATTTAATCCTTTGATTCATCAAGTCCGTAATCAAAAAGGACAAGCTGAAACAGCTAAAAACATATTGAATTTCTTGGATGGAAGTGAAATTTTCCATGGAGAAAAAATGGATGTTCAAGATCCTTATAGTTTTAGGTGTATTCCTCAAGTTCATGGAGCTTCAAAGGATATGATCAATTATGTAACTACTATTTTTGAAACAGAAATAAACTCCGTAACTGATAATCCAACTATTTTCCCTGACGAAGATTTAATTATCTCTGCAGGTAATTTTCACGGTCAACCATTAGCAATTACGTTAGATTCTTTGGCATTAGCTTTAGCCGAATTAGCAAGTATATCAGAAAGAAGAATTTATAAACTGATTGCAGGAAACAGAAAGCTACCAGCTTTTTTGGTTAAAAAACCAGGGCTTAATTCAGGATTTATGATTCCTCAGTACACTGCAGCAAGTATTGTGAGTCAAAACAAGCAATTATGTACACCAGCAGTAGTTGATACAATTGATTCATCAAACGGGCAAGAAGATCATGTAAGTATGGGAGCGAATGCTGCAACCAAGTGTTACAAAGTATTCGAAAACTTAGAGAAAGTATTGGGTATTGAGCTTTTAGCTGGTTTTCAAGCAATGGAATTCAGAAAAGACATGAAATCATCTTTAGCAATCGAAAACTTAAAACAAGTATATAGAGAGAAAATACCTTTTATAGAAAACGACATTGAAATGCATATTGAAATGAAAAAATCAATAGCATTTGTACAGACTCTGGTAAGAGTTTAATAACTAATTAAATAAGTATTGAAACAATGAGAGAGATAATAGAAAAAGCTTGGGATAACCGAGAATTACTAAAAGAAGAAGCAACAAGAAACGCTATTGAAGCTGTAATAGAAGAGATTGACAAAGGAAGATTGAGGGTTGCAGAACCACTTGAAAACGGAGATTGGCAAGTAAATGAGTGGGTAAAGAAAGCCGTAGTGATGTATTTTCCAATAAGAAAAATGGAAACTATTGAAATGGGACCATTGGAGTTTCATGATAAAATGGCACTTAAAAAGAACTATGCAGAATTGGGCGTAAGAGTTGTACCTCATGCAGTTGCAAGATATGGAGCTTATTTATCCAAAGGAGTAATTCTAATGCCTTCGTATGTAAATATTGGTGCTTATGTAGACGAAGGAACAATGGTTGATACTTGGGCTACTGTGGGTTCATGTGCGCAAATAGGTAAAAACGTTCACTTAAGTGGTGGAGTAGGAATTGGAGGAGTTTTGGAACCACTTCAAGCAGCACCAGTAATTATAGAGGATGGAGCATTTATCGGATCAAGATGTATTGTTGTTGAAGGAGTAAGAGTAGGGAAAGAAGCAGTTCTTGGAGCAGGAGTTGTTTTAACAAAATCAACTAAAATAATTGATGTAACAGGTGACGAACCAATTGAATATAGAGGAGAAGTGCCACCAAGAAAAGTAGTTATTCCTGGAACTTACCCTAAAGATTTTGGAGCTGGCGAATACCATGTTCCTTGTGCTCTTATTATTGGTGAAAGAAAAGCAAGTACTGATTTAAAAACTTCTCTTAATGATGCTTTAAGAGATAATGAAGTTGCTGTTTAGTAAATGTTTGTAAAAGAAAATACCGTTTCAGCTATTAAAGAATATTTCTTTAATTCTTTAAAAGATTTGTATCCTAAATTGGAAGTAGAATCATTCTTCCATATTTTGTGCGATTATTTTTTAGGTTATAGCAGAGTTCAAGTTGCTATGTCTTTGGACAAAACAATGAGCGAATCGGAATTACTAAAGTTTCATTACGCAATTAAAGATCTTAAAAAGTTTAAGCCAGTTCAGTTTATTACTGGAACTCAGTTCTTTTATGACAATGAATTTAAGGTAACTGAACACACTTTAATTCCTAGACCAGAAACTGAAGAGTTAGTTGATTTGATAGTAAAAGACAATGCTGATTTAAAAGGTAGTATCCTAGATATAGGAACAGGTTCAGGAGCAATAGCAATATCTTTGGATAAAGCTCTTGTGAATTCAAGCGTTACAGCTTTTGATGTTTCTAAAGATGCATTAGAAACAGCTAAAGTGAATAATTTAGCTATAAGTAGTAATGTTGATTTTCAGTATCAAGACATTTTAAAGCCTTCTTATAATGGAGAAGCTTTTGAAATTATCGTGAGTAACCCTCCATATGTATTAGAAAGTGAAAAGGAATTAATGCAAGCTAATGTATTAGATTACGAGCCTCATTTAGCTTTATTTGTAGAGGATTCTGACCCTCTTTTTTTTTATAAAAGTATAATAGAGTTTTGTAAATTGCACCTAGTTTCTGGAGGGAAGTTATATTTTGAGATAAATGAAAAGTATGGCGCAGAAACAGCTAAGCTATTGTCTGACAATAATTTCAGTGAAATTGAAGTAATTAAAGACATGCAAGGTAAAGATAGAATGGTAAAAGGAATTAAAAATAAAACTACTTAATTGTATGAAGAAACTCAGTTTAATCATATTAATTTTGTCGATATTTTCTAATGCAAATAGTCAAATTTTAAAAAAACATCCAGACAATAAATTAGGGCTATATGTAACTCTAGACCTAAGAAACTCTATTGTTGATTATGATTTTTTCGAATACTATGGATTAAAGGTTGGTCTAGGAAATAAGAGCCTAAGATTTGGTGCTAGTTATCATATTCTTCATAGGAACTTTTTCTCAATAATTACATCAGATAAATTTTTGGTATCCCCAACTATTAGCCATCATCAAACAAACTATCATTTGTTTAGCGCATTTTCCGAATTAATAGTTCATCAAACTCCTAGATGGGAGTTAATTATTCCGGTTCATTTTGGTATTGGTCAGATGAGTCTAGATGCTTATAAAGCAGAATCAACACATCTTCATATAACAGGTCATGATTTACCTTTTTATACAAAAACAGAATGGGTAGAGTCTGCAGTTGTTTCATTAAAAGCTAATTACAGAATTGTAAAATGGGCAGGCTTAACAACTGGATTTGGCTATAACTTTGCTTTTTCTAATGAAAATTACATTCAATCTGCTTTTTCAGCTCCATTTTATTCCTTTGGATTAAAATTATTTTTTGATGAATTTGGTAAATTTGTGAAAGACAAAGATTACCGAAAACAATATCTGTTCAACCCTAATTTTGTAAATAACTAAGATGAGCAAACAAAGAATTGAAGAACTAACTAAGTCATTACAAGAATATAACTATCAATATTATGTGATGGATAATTCACTAGTATCAGATTTTGAGTTTGATACTTTATTAAAAGAGCTACAAGAGCTTGAAGAAAAAAATCCTGAGTTTACATCAGAAAACTCTCCAACTAAAAGAGTGGGAGGTGATGTTACCAAAAAGTTTGAGCAAGTAGTTCATAAATATAAAATGCTCTCTCTATCAAATAGTTACTCCAAGGAAGAGATTATAGATTTTGAAACAAGAATCAAGAAACTGACTAATGATGATATTGAATATGTCTGCGAACTTAAGTATGATGGAGTTGCAATAGGTATTCAATATATTGATGGAAAATTTCATCAAGCTGTTACTCGTGGTGATGGAACAAAAGGTGAAAATGTATCTACAAACGTTAAAACTATAAAGTCTATTCCTTTAAAATTAAGAGGAGATTATCCTCAAGATTTTGAAATTAGAGGAGAAATATTTTTTCCATTAAAAAACTTCGAAAGGCTTAATAAACAGAGAGAAGAAAATGGTGAGCCAATTTATGCAAACCCTAGGAATACTGCTTCTGGTACTCTTAAGTCGTTAGACTCAAGTATAGCAGCCGAAAGAGGATTAGATTGTTTTTTATATGGTATTTATGGCGAAAACATAGAAATTGATAATCACTACGATTTAGTTAAAAAAGCTGGTGAGTGGGGGTTCAAAATCCCAAAAGAAGAAACGAAATATATAATGAAGACTTTAAGTATTGATGGTATATTAGAGTTTATAGATTACTGGGATAAAGAAAGAAAAAGCTTACCATTTGAAATTGATGGAGTAGTGATTAAGGTAAATAGTTATGACAATCAGAATAGACTTGGATATACTGCAAAGTCTCCTAGATGGGCAATTTCATATAAATTCAAAACCGAAAGAGTAAGTACTGTTCTAGAAAAAGTAACTTACCAAGTAGGAAGAACTGGAGCGATAACTCCAGTGGCTAATTTAACTCCTGTTCAATTGGGAGGAACCACTGTAAAGCGTGCATCTTTACACAATGCAGATATTATTGAGAAACTAGAAGTAAGAGAAGGAGACACTGTTTTTGTTGAAAAAGGAGGGGAAATAATTCCTAAAATTATATCAGTTGATTTAGATAAAAGGCCATCAGACTCCAAACCATTTCATTACATAACTAATTGTCCCGATTGTGATTCGGTTCTCGAAAGACAAGAAGGAGAGGCGAATCACTATTGTGTGAATGATACAGGGTGTCCAGTTCAAATAACAGGAAGAATTCAACATTTTATTTCTCGTAAAGCCATGAATATAGATGGTTTGGGAACAGAAACTATACAAGTTTTGTTCGAACAAGATTTAATTAAAAACCCTGCTGATTTGTATGAATTAACTTATGATCAATTAATTCCAATTGATAGAATGGCAGAGAAATCAGTTAATAATATGTTGGAGGGAGTTGAAGCATCCAAACAAATTCCTTTCGAAAAAGTATTATTTGCTTTGGGAATAAGGTTTGTAGGTGATACAGTCGCTAAGAAGTTAGCCAGACATTTTGGAAATATTGACAACATCATTCAGGCAAGTTTTGAGACTTTAATTGAAGTAGATGAAATTGGAGATAGAATAGCAGAAAGTTTAATTGAGTATTTTTCTATCCCTGAAAATGTTGAAATGATAAACCAATTAAAAAATCACGGTTTACAATTTGAATTAGCTCATAACGAAGATGCAACCGACAAGCTTAAAGGATTGGTATTTGTTGTTTCTGGAGTTTTTGATAAATTCTCAAGAGACGAACTCAAAAAATCTATTGACGACAATGGAGGTAAGGTTTCTAGCTCTATATCTGGCAAAACAGATTACTTGGTAGCTGGAGATAATATGGGTCCAGCCAAACTTAAAAAAGCAGAAAAACTGGAAGTGAAGATTATTTCAGAAACAGATTTCATTACCCTAATAGGATAACTATCTACTCATTCTCATTACCATCCTAAGTATAATAAGTACAATTACAACTCCTCCCCAAATAAAGTTTTTGTTGATGGAGCTTTTCTCTTTTGTTTTAAAAGTATTGAACACAGCTCTTTGCTTATCATTCAGTTTAAGTTTTTCAAATCGAACCAATAAATCTGTAAATAGCTTGAATTCAAACTCATTAGATGCTTTTACGCTTTTATAGCTATCAGTTATTTTTAAACTGCAATTAATAATATTCGTTTTATCTTCTTCAATTTTAGGAGAGTCAAAATGTTTAAAAAGTACAATGTTCACATAACTCAAAAGCTCTTTTTTAATCACATTTGCATATTGCATTTTTTGAATAAAATCTAGCCCAGGAGCATTAAAACTATTAAGTGTAGAAGTAGCTAACTCAGATTTAGATTTAATATAAGGAACAATAAAGTCTAATATTTTCTCTTTAGTTACCTCATTACAATATTTAGGAGCATTTAATAACGCAATCATTTTCACCTCTTTTTCACTACCAACAACCGTTTCAAAAATTGAAACAAAAGCCTCATAGTATTTCGGACTCAACCAATCAATAAATTCAGAACTAAATTCTCCTGTTTTTTTAAACTTAGTCATCATACTAATCTCTTCATTAGTAATTAATTTGTTTAGACTAGGGTTATTCTCTAAAGTTTGTTCAAAATTTTCCATAAGTTAAATCGTTAGTTTAATATGGTTTAGATGATGAAAATGCTTCTATTTTAATAAAATGAAAATTTATTTGATTAAAAATAGGTGCAAGAATATTTACTTTGGTAATTTTAAGCCTATATGAAATTAATTGATAACATAAAAGACAAGCTTGGACTAAGAAAGATAAAAAAATATCTTAAGTCTAAAAAACGTAATATCAGAATTACTAATTTTGCAAATGCTAAATCTATTGGTATAATTTATCCGATATCAACAACAGATTATCAAGACTTTATAAATAAATATATCGATTTTTTAAGGGGAGAAATTGGATTCAAAAAAATAGTTTCATTAGGATATTACGAAGGAGCACAACTTCCTAATTTCATTGTTAATGATTTATTTAAGTATAAATATTTCACAAAGAAACAATTAGATTTTTCTAGATTTGGAAAGAGTTATGAAGTAAAAGAATTTATCAAAGAAGATTTTGATATTCTTGTTGACTTAAGTCGAGATTTTGTAGTGCCAATAAAACATGTTGTTGCTAATTCACATGCAGGACTCAAAATAGGTTGGCATTCTATCCAGAATGAAAAATATTTTGACTTCATGGTAGAGATGAATAAAACAGCTCCAGTTAGTCATTTTATAAAAGAAGTAAATGCTTTTTTAACCAAAGTAAAACCCAAAAGATGAGCAAATTAAAAGGTCTTGGTGTAGCCATGGTTACCCCGTTTAAGTCAAATAAAGAAATAGATTTTCCTGCACTAGAAAAATTAACAAACAAGTTAATTGATGGAGGATTAGATTACTTAGTAGTAATGGGGACAACAGCAGAATCTGCAACCCTTAGTTTTGCTGAAAAACAACAAGTTCTTGATTTTGTATTAAAAATAAACAAATCAAGATTACCAATTGTATTTGGAATAGGAGGGAACGATACAATAAAAATGGTGAAGGAATACAACAGTTATAATTTGGATGGAGTAGACGCGATACTATCTGCGAGTCCATATTATAACAAACCAAGTCAAGAAGGAATTTACCAACACTATAAATATTTATCAGAGAATATGACTCATGATATCATTTTGTATAATGTACCAGGGAGAACAGCTTCTAACATGACCGCAGAAACAACTGTAAGATTAGCAAACGATTTTAAGAATATTGTAGCAATAAAAGAAGCTTCAGGAGATTTAAATCAAGTCATGCATATTATTAATAACCGCCCTAATGGGTTTTTACTAATTTCTGGAGATGATGCTCTTACTCTGCCAATGATTGCATGTGGAGCCGAAGGGTTAATTTCGGTAATTGCCAACTCTCATCCATTGGATACTAAAAATTTAGTAGCTAAATCTATGATTGGAGACTTTAATTCTTCAAGAAAATCACATTATAAACTATTAAACCTAATTGATGGAATATTTTCTGATGGAAATCCAGGTGGAGTTAAAGTACTTTTAAATGAGCAAGGTGTTATGGAAAATGAGGTAAGACTGCCTTTAGTGCCGGTAAATAAAAACTTGGAAGCTCAGTTGAGAAAGATGAATTAAATAAAATCAAAAATAATCAGAAAAAAAACACGAATTCTTTTGGATTGAAAATAGAGGTTTCTATATTTGCAAACCATTAGCGATTCAGTAGCTCAGTTGGTAGAGCAACGCCCTTTTAAGGCGTGGGTCCAGGGTTCGAATCCCTGCTGAATCACTTCAATAAAAGGCCTTCTTAACTTTAGTTTTGAAGGCTTTTTTATTAAGATTAAATTTCACTCTCTTTTTTCATTAATAGTATTGATTTTAAAAAAGAGTTAACTATATTTGCACTCTGTTAGCGATTCAGTAGCTCAGTTGGTAGAGCAACGCCCTTTTAAGGCGTGGGTCCAGGGTTCGAATCCCTGCTGAATCACTTAAAGAAAAACCCTTTCAAACACTACGTTTGAAAGGGTTTTTTGATTATATGAATTTGTGTTAAAATTAAAATCAAGCTCTGGTTATTCCTTTTCCATTTTTTTTGGGAGAATAAACGGACTTATGATTTGTAATAAAAAAAAGCCATTACTATTTTTAGTAATGGCTTTTTAGTCTGACGATTATATGAAATTAGTTTTTCACAACTCTCTGTGTCGAAATAACTCCATTATGTATAGTTTTAACAATATAGATTCCTGTATCGAAATTTGATAAATCAATTGATTTAACGTTTTGTAAAACAATTAAACTTTTACCATCAATAGTAAATAGTTCAACTCTATCAATAGGAGTTTCAGAATCAAAGTTAACTATGTCATTAGTTGGATTAGGGAATAATGTTAATTGAGGCTTTGTTAACTCTTCAGTGCTTAAGAATGCTGGATCACCAAATACATTATCAAAATAGATAATGTCATCAGCAGAACGAGCTACAAAATCAGGAAATACGACCAATTGATCATAAGTCATTCCTCCAATATGAGCCGAAAAATCGAACGTTAGTTGCTCCCATTGATTAATAACTGTATTAGCTACTTTAATTTCCCCTAATGAAGCTGCAGAAGAAGTTACTAGTTTTATTCCTACATCACTAATTTTAGTCTTGTACACCATTATTCTAACAATATTATTAGATGAAGTAATACTAAATGTACCAATATCAGAACCGTGCTGTGTTTCACATCCAGCCCAAGGATTTCCTGCTTGTAAAGCAGTAAACTTCGCTACTGTAGATGAAGTATTTATTCCTGATGGATCAGGGTTAGGTACAATTTGTAAAGAAGGATTCGAATCGTTTTCAAAAACAGTCCAAGTCCAGCTTGCTCCATTTCCTCCTGGTTCAAAATCAACAGGAGCATTTTGTCCGAATGTTATAGCTGATGCAAGTACAAACAGAGTAATAAAGTAATTTTTTTTCATAATAATTTGGTTTTGATTAGCCTAAATTACAAAAAAAAGACTTACTGTACAAATTACTATAAGTTGTGCAAATTTTAATAATATATAATGTGCCCTGAGCGGGAGTCGAACCCGCACGTACATAGTACACACGCCCCTCAAGCGTGCCCGTCTACCAATTTCAGCACCAGGGCTAATATTATTTCCGAAGATAAGGATTTCTTAATCATTCTAGAATAGAAATAAAAGTGCATTCTTTCTTTTTTCACAAAAAAGATTCTTTCTGTTAAAATAATTTAAAATTTATCGAGTTATTAATTCATCTGCAACCGTAAAAAAGAAAACTAATTAGTCTCTTCTGCAGATTACATTATTTATTTAGTTCATTTTCAACCTTAATTTTAAGGTAACTCAGTTTATTTAGAATTTTTTTATGCTCAAAAGTTTTATCATAATCTCCTTCACAACTATTGCCATTACAAGTGGTAATAAGTATCAGAAATTCTTTTCTGAAGATTATGATAACGGATTAAAAATTCTTGAGAAATATGACAAACGATTTTCGTTTATCTGTAATAATTTTAAAGTAACTCCTAATTACGTAAAATCAATAGTTTTCCCAGAAACAATACGTTACAATACTTTTAAAGATTTTTTTGAAACCAGTTCACTTGAATTATTATACATTAATAATGGGAGTGAAGCTGTTGATTTTTCTATCGGCTATTTTCAAATGAAACCAAGTTTTATAGAAGAATTAGAAGTTGCTGTTAAAAATTCATCAGATTATTTAAAGGAAAAATATAAGTCCGTTTATTCATTTAATAAAGAATCACTAAAGGATAGGCGAATAATTAGACTACAAAGATTAAAGAATATCGATTGCCAAATTACCTATATCTGTTGTTTTTTTGATTTACTAGATCTTGAATATCCCAATTTAAAAGAAAATGAAACTGAGATGATTCAGTTTTATTCCTCAGCTTATAATTTTGGATTCAAAAAACCTCCAGAAAAAATTAAAGCTTGGTCAAAAGTAAAGGCATTCCCATACGGAAGCTCCTTTGATGGCGAACAATTTTCTTATAGTGAATTGTCTTTGCATTTTCTCCAAAAATAAATAATCTATTGAATTTCAGCAATTAGTAATGGCTTCGTAAAGGCCTATTGGAATTCTACACCCAAATTTTAAAAATTAAAAAAAGAAAAAAGATGAAAAATACAGTAAAAACTATTCTAATGATTAGCGTAATTGCTATTTATGGATGTGCAGTAAATCAAGAAAAAATAACAGAAACTATTTCAAGTATTTCTCCCCCTTTTAAGGGAATGGAAACTCAGTTTACTGAATATTTAGTTTCTAATTCCCAAGGATCAGAAATAACAACAAACACAGGAAGTAAAATATCTATTCCTCCGTTTAGTTTTTTAGATTCTAATGGAGATACAATTAATGGAGAAGTAACACTAAAATTTAGAGAGTATCACAAATCGATAGAAGCCTTTTTATCTGGAATCCCTATGACTTATATGGCTGAAGGAAATAAAGAGTACTTTGAAAGTGCAGGTATGTTTGAAATTGCAGGAAAATTTAACAATGAAGACATCCAAGTTAATCCTGCTAAGAAAATCACAGTGGATTTAGCTTCTGATAAAACGGATGATGATTTTAGATTTTTTAAACTAAAAGGAAATAAAGAAAACTGGACTTATATGGGTGAGAATAAACCCAAATTAAACTTAAGAAAAAAGATTGTAACTGATAGTTTAAATAAGATTAAGAAGTCTTTAAACAAAGACTATATCATAATGAATTACATGGCTTTAGCAGATGTATATTTTAATAATAATCGAACAAAAATAAGAGGAATAAAGCGAAATAGCTTCATCAAAAAATTCGAACAGTATGGATTTAATTATTTATTCACTCAAAACCACTCCAGAGTAGATATTAGAGGAATAGGATATCCAGCAAGTATGATTGTTTGGGAAAATATTGGAAGAAAATTGAGTAATAAGTTCTTAACTAGTCAATCATATACTTCTAAATTGACTAAAAAATCAAATTCTATTTATCAATTTCAATTGATAAACTCTAAAACTAAAAAGGTTGAATTTAAAACAACACTAAAGATATACATGCCAATTAAACAATTGATTTCTTATTCACCTAAAAAATGGAAAGAAGAAAGAGAATCAATTATGGCTGAAATTATTATTGAAGAAGACAGGATTAAACTAGAAGCAGAATGCTTTAGAGCATTCGAGGTCAATAGTTTTGGAATTTATAATTGGGATAGACTTCAAAAAAGTCCATTAGCTATACAG
Organism: Flavobacteriales bacterium; assembly: GCA_018609055.1. GTDB lineage: Bacteria > Bacteroidota > Bacteroidia > Flavobacteriales_D > CAJJDF01 > CAJJDF01. The sequence goes on along the minus strand of JABAYJ010000007.1, from coordinate 139,076 downwards.
ATTACTCCAGTTTTTAACTTTGAGAATGAGTTAACTGACTTGAATGCAGTTCAGGTTTACTATTTTACCGGAACTAATAATTCTGTCGTTAAAGTTGATTTAGGAGGGCAATTAATTTTAGCTCCATCACAATCGGCTAAGTTATTCGCAATACTACCAGGAAATGAACTGGCAATTTATGAAAACCATAAGTATCAGAAAATAGACTTTGAGCGATTGAAAAACACTGAAAATGAAAAAGTTGTATTTGATTTCAAGAATGTAGGTAAAGTAGATTCTAAACAAGTAATAGAGAAATTATTAGAAAACCAAGAGGAAGCGATTTTGTAGAGAAAGATTGGTTTTTTAATAATATAGGTAGTGAAAAACTAGAACGTTTTTCACTACCTTTGTTTTATGAATTTAGATTGGATAAAAAGTGAGGAAAACTCACTGATATATATAGGGGACACTATGTGTTCATGGTGTTATGGTTTTGCTCCTGAATTGGATAAATTTAGTGCAAATCACCCAGAATTAAAGCTTAGAATGGTGCAAGGAGGATTGAGACCTTTTGGAACTGAAAAGCTAAGTTCAATGGCTGATTTTCTTAAAAAACACTTTATAGAAATTGAAAAGCGGACAGGTCAACCTTTTTCTTACGACATGTTTGATAACGAAGATTTTATTCTTGATACTGAACCAGCTTCTAGAGCTGTAGTAGTAGCAAGAATGATGGATGAAAGTAAAGAATTGGAATTTTTTAAAGCAGTTCAGACTGCCTTTTATGTAGAAAACAAAAACACAAATCTTATTGAGACTTACTCACAAATTGCTGAGCAATTAGGATTAGATGCTATAAAATATGCCGAGCTATTTGATAGTGAAGAGGCAAAGTATTCTACTAAGACAGATTTTCAGTTATCATCCGAAATGGGAGTTAAAGGATTTCCTTCTGTGGTACTTAAAATGAATGGACAGTTTTATATGATATCTAATGGTTATCGTGAAGCTGCTGATTTAGAAAGTGTATATGAAAACGTTCAAAAAGAATTAGCTCAATAATGGAAGATCAAACTAATAAAGAGCCAATATCTCAAGAAGAAATAGATAAATGTATTACTACATTATCTAATTTATTGGAGGATACCAATCAATTATTTGAGCTTTCACAAGAGAAGCGTAAGGCACTAATGATGGCTGCTGGTAAATTATCTCGCCCAGATAAGGAAGAGCAGGATAGGAGAGTAAAAGACGCCAAAAAAGCTGCTCAAAGAAAGAAAAGAGAACGAGAAAAGCACGCCAGGAAGAATACTGGAATTAGAAGTGCCAGAGAAGCTTCTGTTTTTGTAGCTCCAAAAATGCTCGAAAATTCATCTACTAAAACTAGAGGAACACTAGAAAGCCCAAGAAACTGTTACGTGTGTAAGGATGAGTTTACCAACTTGCATCACTTTTATGATACCATGTGCGAATCATGTGGTGATTTTAATTATGCCAAGCGTTTTCAGACTGCTGATTTAACCGACCAGGTAGCTATTGTTACTGGTTCTAGGTTAAAAATTGGATACCACATTACTTTAATATTATTGCGCTCAGGTGCCGAAGTTGTTGCTACAACTCGTTTCCCTGTAGATTCGGCAATGAGATTTGCTAAAGAAGATGATTATCACGAATGGGGACATAGATTACACATTCATGGATTGGATTTAAGGCATATTCCTAGTGTGGAGATTTTCTGCAACTTTATTGAGTCTAAATTCAAGAGATTAGATATTTTAATAAATAATGCTGCACAAACAGTGAGAAGACCAGCTGGTTTTTATTCTCACATGATGGAATACGAAGAGAAACCATTTGATCAATTACCAGAAAAAGCTCAGGAATTACTAAAAGATCACAAAAGTTGTTTGGATGAATTGAACGCTTTTTCTGAAAAAACAATTGATAATAAGAATTTACCAGTTTCTTGGCACAGTAACAGACCGGGAATTGGAATAAGTGCTTCGGCCAAGTTATCGCAAATTCCTTATAGTTTCGATAATGCAATTGCAAGTAAAGAGGTATTTCCTGAGGGAGAATTAGATGCTGATTTACAACAAGTAGATTTAAGAAAAACGAATAGCTGGAGACTAAAACTAGGAGAAATTGAGACTTTAGAAATGGTAGAAGTACAATTAGTAAATGCTGTAGCTCCATTTGTTTTGTGCAATCGTTTATCTAATCTAATGCGTAAAGAGAACACAGGTAAAAAACACATTATCAATGTTTCAGCTATGGAAGGAAAATTCCATACGTTTCATAAAATATCGCGTCATCCTCATACTAACATGGCAAAGGCTGCACTTAATATGATGACTCATACTTCGGCAAGTGAATTTGGTAAAGATGGTATATTTATGAATGCTGTAGATACTGGTTGGGTAACTGACGAAGATCCAGTAGAATTATCTAAAAAGAAAGAATCGGAACACGATTTTCAGCCACCACTAGATATTGTAGATGGTGCAGCCAGAGTGCTCGACCCATTAATTGATGGAATTATTACAGGAAAACATTGGAATGGAAAGTTCTTGAAAGATTATATGCCAATTAGTTGGTAGAGATTTATCTTGCAACCACAATTCGTTTAACTCCACTATTGTTATCAGAGTCAATTAGTTTCAAAAAATAGATTCCATTTGATAAAGTGGAACAATCAATTTTTTGAGAATTTAAGCTTCCCGAAACAACTAATTTCCCTAGAGAATTAAGTATTTCATATTCAGTCTTATTATTATCTATTCCGCTAACATTAATGAAGTTAGAAGCAGGGTTTGGATACACTGAAAAATCTAAAGTGTTTAGTTCATCTAATCCAATATTGAATGCAACAGGTGTTCCCCAAGTTTTATTTATCGAATCCTTTTTATAATAAACTAGTTTTTCGGTAACAGTATAATAACCTGCTGAGACACTGTATTTTTCAATTCTTAAGCTTCTTCCTAATCCAGTCGAAAAATTATCGATAATTGAATACTTGTTTGATGAATAGTAATAACGAACATAAGTAGGACCATAGTCGTTTCTTGTTATTATTGTATCAGTGAATTTACAGATGTACAAACCTATTGTAGGATCAGAATAGGTTGAATTATAATGAAAGTGACTTGAACTATTATATGGAGCAACTGTATCAGTTGCTATCATTCCTGGTCCTGGGTGATTTATAGTTTTTACAAAGCTGTAGGAATGTATGGCTGATATTGTAGGATATTTAGTTCTACCATCAATTTGAAATTGATATACACCACAAAATTGAGTTATACTTAGTACAATTCTTTTTTCAAATTTTTTGATTAAGGTATTGCTGTCTGTTATTTCATAATGAAATTCATCTCCAATATTAAATACTATCAACACTGGTTTGAGAGAAATTTGTGAAAGGAAGAAATATTACTAAGAGGAGTAGATTTTTCATAACAGGTTTGTTTTTGAACTTCTACAATATACAAAAAATAGTTGATTATTTAGAAACTACAATTCTCTTAATCCCCATATTTTGCTCAGAGTCAATTAGTTTCAAGAAATAAATTCCATTTGGTAAGGTGGAGCAATCAATTTCTCTAGACTCTAGAGTTCCAGAGACTACTAATTTCCCTAATGAATTAAGTATCTCATAATTAGTTTTACTATTCTCTATTCCGTTTATTTGAATTGAATTAGAAGTTGGGTTGGGATAAATTGAAAATTCTAAAGAATTCATTTCATCAATACTGGAAGTGAAATTCCATGGTGTTCCCCATGATGAACCGTCCAATCCACTTTTGTAATAAACCAGTATCTCCGAAATATCTACAGGATTTAATGCATCTATCTAGCTTTCGGAATAATGAATTCTTCCTAAATATTTTGCATAAATTTCATAACCTATATATTCAAAAGAAGATGAGTCATTTCTATAAGATAAACCAGGCAAAGAAGCTGTATAAATTGTATCTCCTCTTCCATAATAAATTTGTAAGCACGGAGGGATTGAATCGTAAATTTTATAACCGTCTACATGAACTTCACCAGGAAGTGAACTAAAAGTAGTGATTGCAGAATTTGGTATTAAAATTTGACCATACTCGTGTGTTTGATAGGAAACAAAACCTGAGGTATATGTTTTTCCAATTATTTTTTTTGTGGTCTTAGTCGTTTTGTCCCACTATTAGTTCTGTGTTGATGTGTATAATGAAACTCATCTCCAACATTAAATTCATAAACACTATCAACAAATGATTGAGAATTTAAAAAGAAAGGTGTCATCAATAAGATGAATGTAAATACTCTCATAATTAATAGTTTAGACATAAATATAAGTAATATTCATTAGACGATAAAATCTTGCTCATAAACCTTACCTTTACACCATGAAATTTAGTCAATACAGTTTTACTCCCGAGATTATTAATAATTTGGAGAAAATGGGGTTTAAAAAACCTACAGATATTCAGTATAAATCCATTCCTGCTATTATGAATAGTGAGGATTTGCTGGCAATTGCCCAAACTGGTACTGGGAAAACTGCAGCTTTTGCAATTCCTATTATTAATGATATCCAAAAGAAAAAAAGAAATCATAAAGAACCTGTAATTAGAGCTTTGGTAATGGTTCCTACTCGAGAATTAGCTCAACAGATTAGCGAAGTATTTAATAAAATAGCCAAAGGAACACGTGTTAAAACCTTGGCATTGTATGGAGGAGTAGATCAAGAAGGACAAATTGAAAAACTATTGAAAGGAGTAGATGTACTGGTTACAACTCCTGGGAGAATGTTTGATTTGCACCACCAAAGGTTTTTGAGCCTAGATAGAGTTCAGACATTGGTATTGGATGAAGCCGATCATATGTTGGACTTAGGATTTAAAAAGGATATTGTAGATGTAATGGAAAGAATGCCTAAAGTGAGGCAAACACTTTTCTTTTCGGCAACAATTAACCAAAAGATTAAAAAAACTGCCTACGATTTAATAAAGAGTAACGCAATTAGAATTCAAATTGCTCCAAAAGATCCTGTTTCTAAAAACATAAAACACTCGGTGGCTTATGTAGGTATGGATGACAAACGTTTTTTCCTTGAGAGGTTAATAAAAGAACATCCAGAGAGTAAAATATTGGTATTTGTAAGAACCAAAGTAAGAGCTGAAAGAGTAAAGAAGGCAATGGATAGAGTAGGTGTGGAGACTCTTACAATTCATGGTGACAAGGTACAAGAAGATAGATCTACAGTGATGAATTTATTTAGAACTGGTAAGGTTAAAATAATGATTGCTACAGATGTTTCGGCAAGGGGAATTGATATTGCCAATGTGGATTATGTAGTAAACTACGATTTGCCAGATGTGCCCGAAAACTACGTTCACAGAATTGGAAGAACAGGAAGGGGAAGATTGAAAGGAGATGCAGTTTCTTTTTGTGCCAAAGAGGAAAAACCATTGTTGGATGAAATTGAAAAATTTGTAGGGAAACCAATTAAAGTTCTTGAGTTACAGCAAAATGAATACCGTAAAACGGTTGATTTTAGTGAGGATACAAGTCTTTCTATTAAAGAATTGATGATCGAAATTGAGGAGATAAATAAAAAGGTGAAGAAGAAGAAAAAGAAGAAATAACATTTCTGATTCCAAACCATATTGTCTCATGCCCTGGATTCACTATCACGTAAGTGATAATGGAAAGGCAAAAGCTTGTTGTATTGCCAATATTCCTTTAGGAAATGTAAATGAGCAATCCTTTGATGAGATATGGAATGGGAAACCAATTCAGGATTTAAGAACTAAATTCCTAAAAGGAGAAATAGACAAGAGGTGCTCTGGTTGTTATAAACTGGAAGATGCAGAAGGGAAGAGTATAAGACAAGAGACTTTCGAGAAATTTCCTGAGATAATTCCTACTGAAATTGAAGTAAAAGAAAAACCTATTTATTTTGATATTCGATTTTCCAATGTGTGTAATTTTAGATGTAGAACTTGCTGGCATGGAGCGAGCTCCAAATGGTTTAATGATGCCAAAGCACTTGGCAGAAACATTACTGAAAAAGCTATAATCGAAAACATAACTGATTTTGATAAGTTCATAACCGAAACTGGTGAAGCTCTATTAGGAGCTAAAGAAATCTATTTTGCTGGAGGAGAACCTTTGGTAACCGAAGAACATTATTTGTTGTTAGATTGGCTAATTGAGAACAAAGCGACTAATATTTATCTGAGATACAACACCAATTTTTCTATTCTTAAATTTAAGAATTATGAGGCTATAGAATATTGGAAACAATTTGATAGGGTAGAAGTAATGGCAAGTGTGGATGCAACTCATGAATTAGGAGAGTATATCCGTAAAGAATTTAATTGGAAGTTATTTCTTAAAAACAGAGAGGAAGTAAAAGAATTAGACAACCTTACTTTTAAGCTTTCTCCAACAGTTTCTGTAATGAATATGAAACACTTACCCAAATTGTACAAAACTGGTTTAGAATTGAATTTAATTCAGCCAAAAGACTTTTATATCAATATTTTGGAGCGTCCTTTTTATTTCAACATCAAAGCTTTACCTCAAGAAAAGAAACAAGAAGTAGAATCGATTTTTCAAGAATTTTTCAATTGGGATAAATCCAATTCTATTCCAAATGAGATTGTTAAATCCTTTCAGGAAAGTTTAGACTTTATGAATCACGAAGATTTATCTGCTAAATACTGGCCGCAGTATATTAAAGAGACTAAGATTTTAGATGAATTGAGAGGGGAGGATCAACTAATTCAGTAAAGCTAAAAGATGTAATCTTAATTCTTACTTTTGTATTAATGAAACTATCACAACAGGCTGTATATATATTAAGCGCTTTAGCATTATTTCTAGCAAGTGTTTTTACAGTTGGTTTTCATCATGCAGACGAGCATTTTCAGTTGTTGGAGTTTGCCAATTACAAACTAGGAAATACAGAGTTAAGCAACCTTACATGGGAATACAGTTCCAAATTAAGACCAACTTTACAGCCAACTATTACTGTTGGAGTTATTAAGTTTCTTAATGCTTTCGGAGTTCAAGATCCATTTTACATTGCCTTTTTTCTAAGGCTTTTATCATCTGTTTTAGCTTTGTTTACTATGTATTTGTTGCATAAAGTATATCGTGATAAATTCCAAAGTCCAACTATCAAGTATTGGTTTTTATTAACCTCTTTTTTACTTTGGATAACCATTTATGTAGGAGCAAGGTTCTCATCAGAAAACTGGTCGGCTATGTTTTTTGTAATAGGATTTTCGTCTTACTTTTTGAGTTTTAAATCTTCCTCTTTCAAAAAATATTTACTCGCAGGAGTATTAATGGGATTTTCTTTTCTATTCCGCTACCAAGCAGGATTTATGATTGTAGGGTTTGCAGCTTGGTTACTTTTTATCGAAAAAGAAAAACTGAAGTACCTAATCACCTTTAGTTTGGTTATTCTATCAATTATTGGAGCAGGAGTGCTAGTTGATATTTGGTTCTATGGAGAATTCACTTTTTCGGCTTACAATTATTTTTACGAAAACATTATGCTTAATAAAGCTCAAGATTACGGAGTTGATCCTTGGTGGAGTTATATCACAGCATTTATAGAAAGAGCAATTCCACCTTTTAGTATATTGTTTTTAGGTGCATTTGGAATTTTGTTTTATTTCAAATGGAAAAACCCACTAACATGGGTACTTGTTCCATTCATCTTGATTCATTTTGTTTTGAGTCACAAGGAACTTCGTTTTCTATTTCCAATGGTTTATTTTTTACCAATTATTTTCTTTACAGCAATACAAACTATTCAAGAAAAATGGAAACCTCTTTTTATAGAAAATAGGTGGGTTAAAATAACCGTTAAAGCTACAATGCTAGTTTATGGATTAGTATTGTTAATTGTTAGTTTTAAACCAGGAGAAGTAAACGTGAGGCTTTATGATATGGTATATCACAGATATCAAGAACCTGTTAGATTAACTATTGCTACCCATTTGTATAAGGAAAATGAACCGATTCATTATTTCTATTTAAGAGATAATTTAACATACAATAAAGTTAAAGATGCTGAAAGCTTTGAGCTTAATAATGAAGAAATAAACTTATTGGTTTTAGATAACCAAGAACTAACAGAGGATTATAAATACTCCCATAAATTAGTATATTCTTCATTCCCAAATTGGATGAAGAGTTTTAATTTTCGTGGCTGGATGGAACGAGCTACTTATCGAAGAGTTTATGAAATTACTATCTCAAAGTAAAATTAACAGGTAAGATAAATCTAACTCTTACTGGAGTTCCTCTTTGTTCTCCAGGACTCCAAGTTGGCATATTTTCCACAGCTTGTAAAGCTACTTCATCACAACCTTCACCTATTCCTCTAATTACATCAAGCTCAGATATTGAACCGTCTTTTTCTACAATAAACTGAACATAAACTTTTCCTTTCACCCCCAATTCTCTTGCTTGACCAGGATATCTTATAGTTCTACCTAAATATTCAAACATCTTTTCATATCCGCCAGGATATTCAGGCATTTTTTCAACTACTGTAAATACATCATCATAATTTTCGTCTTTTTCAAGAGTAACTTCATTTTTCACTTTAGTTGAAACTAAATCACCTTTCGAGTAAAATTCAGTTTTTTCAATCTCTCCATTTTCAAGATAATAGAATTGGTCTCCCTCTTTTAAGGCATCAATATATTGGTACTTATATTTCACTTTTCCTGATTCGTAATATCCAATTCTTGAACCAACAATTTTATCAGATACAAAATAACAAGAGTCTAATAGGATTCCAACAAAATTCCTCTCCATTACTGGTCCCAACTTTTTATAATTGATTTCTTTATAAGTAGTTACGATAGAATCCCTGTAATCATAATCATTACATTCTCTATTCCCTTTTATACCAGTATTAGTGTTTAAGGTCTTAACACTACCATCAAAATTATAAACCTTTTCAATTCTAATTTTAAATCCTTTTTCGTAATTAGTTTCAGATTTAATTAATCCAGCCCAGTAATAGATAGTTTTAACACCTTCTAACAAATTATTTTTATAGTTGTTGATGTATCTTTTACCACCTTTGTTCCAATAAATAGTTTCTGTAGAAATACCAGTCGCATCATTAGAACTAATTGTTTTTAATAGCTTTCCGTCACTTATAAATCTAATTGAGGTCTCAGTTACACCTTCTTCAATTTCTGTGGATTGAACATAAAATGCTTTTTTCTTTTTAGCTTTTTTTAATGAGCAATCTAAGTAGCTAGTTTGTGAAAAAGATAGGAGGGAAGCTGTAATTAAAAATAAGGTAATTAGTTGTTTCATAATGAGATATTGTTTCAGTTTTTAAAAATATATATAAAGTGTTAATCTGCCCAATATTAGTTAGATATAATATCCAAAACCAGGTCTTTGGTTAAAGCTTTCCCATTGGCACTTTCCTTAATTTTCTGAAAAGTAAACACAAAATCACAACCAGTTTTATACTCCGAACATCCGTAAGCTGTTTTCCCTTTCAAAATTGTTCCTTTTTTACATTTAGGGCAACTAATTGTATCTGATTTTTTAGCAATTACTGCCGATTCTTTAGGCTCTAATTTCAAGTTAAACTGATCGTCAAATGTTATTAATCCATCCACTTTCCCAGATTCAGTAGTAAAACCTTTTAAATTAGTTGTACTTCCTTTGTCTACCAATCGTATTAATTGATTTTCAGAAATCTTCTTTCCGTGAATCTTAAAGGGAATAATGAATTTGCAACTGTTCTTATATTCTGAGCAACCATAAGCATTACCACCTTTTATTAAAGTTCCATTTTTACATTTAGGACACGTTTTTCCTACTAGTTCTTTCTTACCTTTTGTGGTTGTTTTCTTAGTTGTTGCTTTAGATATAGTCTGAGTTTTGGCCTCAGGAACATTGGAAGTAATTTTCTTAACCGATTGATTGGCTTTTACTTCGGCTACCAAATTGTACACCATCTTTTTCATGTTGTGGATGAACTTACCAGCTTTAAATTCTCCTCTTTCAATCTCTTTGAGTCGTTTCTCCCACCTTCCAGTTAGTTCTGCAGATTTTAGTAATTCATTGTCAATCAAATCAATTAACGAAACTCCAGTTTCTGTTGGTACTACTAGTTTCTTCTTTCGCTCAATGTACTTTCTTCTAAATAAAGTCTCAATAATACTTGCACGAGTAGAAGGTCTTCCAATGCCGTTTTCCTTCATCAACTCACGCATTTCATCATCATCTACTTGCTTTCCTGCAGTTTCCATAGCACGAAGCAAACTAGCTTCTGTAAAGTTTCTTGGTGGTTTGGTTTCTTTTTCTAAAAATGAAGGTTCGTGTGGTCCTTTTTCTCCCTTTACAAAAGTAGGTAGAGTAGGCTGTTCATTAGATTCTTCTTTGCTAGAATCACTTTCAAAAACAACTCGCCAACCTTTGTTTATTATCTCTTTTCCTGTTGTTTTAAAAGGAACTTCTGCTACTTCGCCAATTACAGAGGTATTCGATACATCCGATTCAGGATAGAAAACCCCAATAAATCTTCGAGTTATGATATCGTAAACTAGTTTTTGATTGTATTGCAAGTGATTCTGAATTCCTGTAGGGATAATTGCATGGTGATCCGTCACCTTTTTATCGTCAAAAACTCGCTTTGTCTTTCTTATTTTATCTTTTAACAAAGGTTCTGTTAAACTGCTGTAGTTAGATAGTTTAGATAGTATTCCACCAATTTTTGGATACACATCATTTGGTAAAAAAGTCGTATCAACTCTAGGATAAGTAACCACTTTCATTTCGTATAGCTTCTGAACTGTTTTCAAGGTTTCATCTGCCGAAAATCCAAACTTAGTGTTGCAATACACTTGCAATCCAGTTAAATCGAATAATTTTGGAGCGTATTCTTTTCCTTTCTTTTTAGTTACTGATACTATTTCAAAATCAGATTCTTTTACTTTATCGGCCAAAACTTGTCCGTCTTCTTGTTTCAGAAATCGTCCGTCTTCGTAATTAAATAAGGTATCTCTATAAGTAGTTTGTAGTTCCCAGTACGGTTGTGGTTTAAAATCTCGTATTTCTTTAAATCGATTAACCAACATGGCTAGAGTAGGAGTTTGCACTCTTCCTACAGACAATACTTGTTTGTATCCGCCATATTTCACAGTGAATAATCGAGTAGCATTTAATCCTAATAACCAATCGCCAATCGCTCTTGAAAATCCTGCATAATACAAATTGTCGTAATCCGAAGATGGTTTAAGGTTTTTAAACCCTTCTTTTATGGCTTCTTCAGTTAGGGAAGAAATCCAAAGTCTTTGTACTTCACCCTTGTATTCGCATTGGTTTATTACCCACCTCTGAATAAGTTCTCCCTCAGTTCCTGCATCCCCACAATTTATAACTACACTAGCTTTATCGAACAAAGATTTTATAACATCAAACTGCTTTTTTATTCCTTCATTAGAATTTACTTTAGTGTCAAACCTTTCGGGTAACATGGGTAAAAGATTCAAATGCCAACTTTTCCATTCGGGTTTGTAATCACTTGGTTCCAGTAGAGTACACAAATGTCCAAAAGTATAAGTTACCGCATAGCCATTGCCTTCATAGTAGCCATTACGTTTGTTGTTGGCTCCTAAGATACTAGCAATTTCTCTAGCTACACTTGGTTTCTCTGCTATACAGACTTTCACTTTTTAATTTTTTAAGTTGAAAATTTTCTATAAAAAAAGCCCATTCGAAATAACGAATGAGCTTCAAATATAATGATTTTAAAGATTTACTCCTCAGGAGTTTTCTTCTTCTTTTTCTTTGCTTTTTTTGGTTTGATAACAATCTCCGCTTTCTTCTCGTCATAATCAACAACTAAGATATCGCCATCACCAATCTCTTGCTGAATGATTTGCTCAGCCAAAGGATCTTCTAGGTGTTTCTGGATAGATCTTTTTAATGGTCTAGCTCCATACTTAGCATCATATCCTTTGTCAGCAATAAAGTCTTTAGCCTTTTCAGTCAATTCAATACTAAATCCTAGTTCATCAATACGTTTGTACAATTTCCCTAATTCAATATCAATAATCTTATGAATGTCTTGCTTATCAAGACGGTTAAATACAACCAAATCATCAATTCTGTTCAAGAACTCAGGAGCAAATGCTTTTTTCAAAGCAGATTGTATAACTCCTTGCGAATCTTTATCTACGTTATCTAGCTTAGTTTTAGTTCCAAAACCAACTCCAGTTCCAAAATCTTGTAATTGTCTGGCTCCAATGTTCGAAGTCATTATGATTACCGTATTTCTGAAATCTACTTTACGTCCTAAGCTATCAGTCAATTGACCATCATCTAAAGCTTGTAGCAATAAGTTAAACACATCTGGATGCGCTTTTTCAATCTCATCAAGCAATACAATAGAGTAGGGCTTTCTTCTTACTTTTTCGGTAAGTTGACCACCTTCTTCATATCCTACGTATCCCGGAGGAGCTCCAACTAATCGAGATACTGAAAATTTCTCCATGTATTCACTCATATCGATACGAATAAGCGATTCTTCTGAATCAAACATGTATTTAGCTAATTCCTTAGCCAATTGAGTTTTTCCTACTCCTGTAGGTCCTAAAAAGATAAATGAACCAATTGGTTTATTAGGATCTTTAAGTCCAGCTCTATTTCTTTGGATTGCTTTCACAATCTTCTTAATAGCGTTTTCTTGACCAATAACAGTTCCTTGAAGGTTCTCGCTCATTTTTATTAAACGACCAGTTTCTTTCTCGGCAACTCTTTGTACAGGAATTCCAGTCATCATAGAAACTACTTCAGCTACATTATCTGCTGTAACCGTTTCTCTGTCGTTTTCAGTAGCTTCTTCCCACTTCTTTTTTTCAACCTCAAGCTTTTCTTGTAAAATACGTTCCTCATCTCTTAATTGAGCTGCTTCTTCGTATTTCTGTCTTTTGACAACAGAAGACTTTTTCTCTTTAATGTCTTCAATCGCTTTCTCCACATCAATTATTGCTTGTGGCACATTGATATTAGTAATATGAACTCTTGAACCTACTTCATCCAAAGCATCAATAGCTTTATCAGGAAGAAATCTATCAGTAACATATCTGGCAGTTAACTTAACACAAGCTTCTATTGCTTCGTCTGTATAAGTTACCAAGTGATGATCTTCGTATCGATTTTTGATGTTGTTCAAAATCTCAATAGTCTCCTCAATATTAGTAGGTTCTACCAATACTTTCTGGAATCTTCTTTCCAAAGCTCCATCTTTTTCAATGTACTGTCTGTACTCATCAAGTGTAGTCGCTCCAATTACTTGTATCTCACCTCTTGCAAGCGCAGGTTTAAACATGTTAGATGCATCCATAGAACCAGAAGCTCCACCAGCACCAATAATAGTGTGTATTTCATCAATGAAAAGAATTACATCTGGAGATTTTTCCAGTTCATTCATCAATGCTTTCATTCTTTCTTCAAACTGTCCTCTGTACTTTGTTCCAGCAACTAAAGAAGTTAAATCAAGCGAAACAATTCTCTTATCAAATAATACTCTTGATACTTTTCTTTGTACAATTCTAAGTGCTAAACCTTCAGCAATAGCAGATTTCCCAACTCCAGGTTCTCCTATAAGAATAGGGTTGTTCTTCTTTCTTCTACTTAATATTTGAGATACTCTTTCAATTTCATCTTGTCTTCCAACAACAGGGTCAAGTTTACCATCTTCAGCAAATTTGGTTAAATCTCTACCGAAATTATCTAATACAGGTGTTTTAGATTTGCTAGCTCCAGCTTTTCTGGCACCACCAGATTGACCTCCACCTCCAATGCTTCCTTCTTCACCTGAATCATCTCCAGACTCAGGAAAACTACCTTCCACATTAGGAAATCCTTCTATGTTGTCATCACCTTCAGTTAAGTTTCCTTTTACTGTTTCGTAATCAACATTGTTGTTCTCTAATACTTTTGCGGCAATATTGTCATTGTTTTTCAAAATTGACAGTAACAAATGCTCCGTACCAATTTTTTCGCTACGCATTACTTTAGCTTCTAGGTACATCATTTTAAGAATTTTCTCTGCTTGCTTTAGTAAAGGAATATTTCCTAATGATACTGACATTACAGAGGTTGGCTTTACAATCTTTTCTACTTCAGATCGCAAATCAACTAAATCAACTCCAAAAGAGATAATTGTCTTAATAGCAGAACCTTCGCCTTCTCTTATTAATCCTAAAAGTAAGTGTTCGGCTCCTATATAATCGTGACCAAGTCGCAATGCTTCTTCTCTTGAATAAGAGATTACATCATTAACTCTTGGTGAAAAATTGGCTTCCATAATATGTGTTTTTTAGGCTTATGTGCCTATGATAATAAAAGTAAGTTTTTATTCTTTAATGCAAATAGTATTCCATTCCCCATTATCAACAAAAATTTGTTAGTAATTAGGGCTTTTTTTGACCTAAAAAAAGGTTTCAAAAGTGTACTTTCGATAGGTTGAATAACACCTAATTTATACGTAAAAAATATTAATATCAAGTTTATATGGCAGGAGGAAGAGTTATAAAAATAAACATTGAAGATGAAATGAAATCAGCTTACATTGATTATTCAATGTCAGTAATAGTTTCAAGAGCATTACCAGATGTACGAGATGGACTTAAACCAGTTCACAGAAGAGTACTTTACGGAATGTTAGATCTTGGTGTAACTTCTAGCAAAGCACACAAAAAATCAGCAAGAATTGTAGGGGAAGTACTTGGTAAGTATCACCCACACGGAGATACTTCAGTTTATGATGCAATGGTTCGTATGGCACAAGAGTGGTCATTAAGATATCCATTGGTTGACGGACAGGGTAACTTTGGGTCGATTGACGGAGATAATCCGGCAGCAATGAGGTATACAGAAGCAAGATTAAGAAAGATTGCTGAAGAGATGCTTAATGATATTGATAAAGATACAGTTGATTTTTCACCAAACTTTGATGATTCGTTAATGGAGCCAACAGTGCTACCAACCAAAATACCAGGATTATTGGTGAATGGAGGTAGTGGAATTGCTGTTGGTATGGCCACTAACATGGCGCCACACAACTTAACAGAAGTAATTGATGCAACTGTTGCTTACATTGATAACAGAGATATTGAAATCTCTGAATTGATGGAGCATGTGAAAGCACCAGATTTTCCAACTGGAGGAATCATTTATGGATACGAAGGGGTAAAGCAAGCATTTGAAACTGGAAAAGGAAGAATAGTGATGAGAGCGAAAGCTGCCATCGAAGAAATAAGAGAAGGAAAAGAAGCAATTATCGTAACAGAAATCCCTTACCAAGTGAACAAGGGAGACATGATTAAGAAAACTGCTGATCTTGTTAATGATGAAAAAATCACTGGAATATCTGATATTAGAGATGAATCGGATAGAAATGGAATGAGAATCGTTTATGAATTGAAACGTGATTGTATTCCTAATGTAGTTTTAAACAAATTATTTAAGTATACAGCTCTACAAACCTCATTTTCATGTAATAACATATGTTTAGTTGATGGTAGACCAAGGTTACTTAACTTAAAAGAACTGATTCATTATTTCGTAGAACACAGACATGAAGTAATTGTAAGAAGAACAAAATACGAATTAAGAAAAGCAGAGGAAAGAGCTCATATTTTAGAAGGATTAATAATTGCATCAGATAATATTGATGAAGTAATTAAATTAATTAGAGCATCTAAAAGCCCAGACGAAGCAAGAGAAAAGTTAATTACTACTTTCAATTTATCGGACATACAGTCGAGAGCGATTGTAGAAATGAGATTGAGACAGTTAACTGGACTTGAACAAGACAAATTAAGAGCTGAGTATGATGCATTAATGATTACTATTAATGACTTAAAAGATATTCTTGATAACGAAGAAAGAAGAATGTCTATTATTAAGGAAGAACTTGCTTACATCAAAGAAAAGTACGGAGACGAAAGAAGATCGGTAATTGAGTATTCTGCAAATGAAATGAGAATTGAAGATTTGATTCCAGATAACGAAGTGGTTATTACTATTTCGCATGCTGGTTATATCAAAAGAACTTCATTATCTGAATATAGAGTACAAAATAGAGGAGGAGTAGGATCTAAAGGTTCTACAACAAGAGACAAAGATTTTATCCAGGAGTTATTTGTGGCAACAAACCACAATTACTTATTGATATTTACCGAAAAAGGGAAATGTTTCTGGATGAGAGTATTCGAAATTCCTGAAGGAGGGAAGTTGACTAAAGGAAGAGCTATCCAAAACCTTATAAACATTGAGCAAGATGACAAGGTAATGGCTTACATCAATACGGGTGACCTGAAAGATGAAGATTACATCAAGAATAACTTCATTATCATGTGTACTAAGAAAGGGGTGATTAAGAAAACATCTCTTGAATCATACTCTAGACCAAGAACAAATGGAATTAATGCAATTACAATCCGTGAAGATGATCAGTTGCTTGAAGCAAAAATCACAAATGGTTCTAATGAAATTATGATGGCACTTAAATCTGGTAAAGCTATTAGATTTAATGAGCAGGATGTAAGATCAATGGGAAGAACTGCTTCTGGTGTAAGAGGAATAAGACTTACTGACGAAAAGAAAGACGAAGTAGTTGGAATGATTTGCGTAGAAAACGAAGAAGCTAACGTAATGGTGGTTTCTGAAAATGGATATGGAAAACGATCTGTTGTAAGTGATTACAGAATTACAAAAAGAGGAGGGAAGGGAGTTAAAACAATTAACATCACGGACAAAACAGGAGAGTTAATCTCACTTAAAAATGTATCGGATGAAGATGATTTAATGATTATCAATAAATCTGGTATTGCTATAAGACTTAAGGTTTCTGGACTGAGAGTAATGGGAAGAGCAACACAAGGAGTAAGATTAATTAACCTGAAAGGTAAAGATGGAATTGCTGCAGTAGCTAAAATTGCTGGTGGAGGAGATGACGAAGACGAAATGTCTGATGAAGTTATTGACTTAAGTGATACGAATCTTGAAGGAGATGATTCAGCACCAGTGTCTGACGATTCGGAAGAATAAACTAAAACGTAACTAATCTTAAAAAGCCTTTTCAGAATAATCTGAAAAGGCTTTTTTTATGGTTTTAAATGTGATGTAGATTTATTCTTCATCATTTTTCATTTTATCTTTTTTGTCTTTAGTGATTGTATTCGAATTATCTTGAGAATTTTCATCAGATGAAGAATTCAAATCCCTTTCTCTCACTATTCTAATTACTTTAGATTTCTCTAATTTCTTTTTCCATTTCTTAGCCATATAGGTTATGTTTTTAAGATTTATACCTCTTTACTTGTTAGTGCTTCTTTGTAAACTGCTTTCTCTATCTCTTGTTTTCTATGGATTTTTCTTTTACGCTTACCTTCTTTCATGTTAGTTAATTCAAGATCAGTAATTGCTAAGGCCTTATCCATTTCAGATTCAATATCACCAGTTGGATTACTAAAATGTTTTCTTTGTCGCAATTGCTTCAATAATTGAACTTTCTTGTGTTTGTTTCTATAACGTCTTATAGCATCTCTCATAGTTTTTAAGATATTGGTTTACTTTAAGTTTAATGAATAAAACTTAAACCAACAAAAAATGGATTGAAACAGATGAAACTTTAGGGCACAAAAAAAACTCTTTATAAAATAAAGAGTTTTTAAATATAGTGGAAAGACAAATCTACTAGATGTCTTCTCTAAGTACTTTTTGATTGATATAAACTGCTTTTAACTTCTGAACTCTATTAGCAACTGTTGGCTTGATATAGTTTTTTCTAGCTCTTAACTGCTTAGTTATTTGCACACTTCTGTGTTTGTTTTTATATCTTTTTAAGGCTCTTTCAATGTTTTCACCTTCTTTTACTTGAATAATAATCATATGCTTTTCTGCTAATTTTATTTTATTGAGCACGAAGTTAAGAAAATAAACTTCATTACCTAAATAAATTTTACAATCATATTCATATTTCTTGCTATATAAAGGCAACATTTTTATATTTGTTGTGTGAGAGTGTTAATTTATTCCTAATTTATTAATCTTAGGAACTTTGGCAAACTTATTGAATAACCCATTATGGAAAATGCAAGGTAATTGCATCTAACTATTAACAAACAACATTAAATTAATAATCAATGAAAAAGAATATAGCACTATTAGGACTTATGGTTACCATTGCTTTTGCAGGTATGGCGCAAAAGAAGAATGTAACGACAGCAATAATGAAAGACAAGAATGGTTATCATGTAGCTGCAAAACCTTATATAGATAAAGCTTGTAAGCATGAAGACACTAAAAAAAAAGCAAAAACTTGGTATTACAAGGCTTTAATTTATTCTCATATTTCTGAATCTAAAAAGAAAGATGCAATGGAATTAAAGAAGACCATTAATTTTTCTGAAGAAGTTTTGGCTGCAATGAAAAAATCGGCAAAATTAGATAAAGATGGAGATTACAAATCCAAATTAAGAAACTTGGCTGCACCTATGTACAATACTTCTTTAACTATTGGTATAGAGAAATACAACAGCAAAGATTACGAAGGAGCTTTTGCAAATTTTACAGCATCACAAGAGTATGCTAAAGTATTGAACTTAACAGATACAATTGGAGCATACAATGGAGCAATGGCTGCAAGTCTTATCGAAAACTGGGATGGAGCAATTACTAACTACAAAAAATGTGTAAGCTATAACTATGGTGGAGCAGATGTTTACCTTAAGTTAATGGATGCTTACAACAAAGCTGATAAAAAAGAGGAAGCTGCTAAGATTTTAGCTGAAGCTAAAGTAAAATATCCAAATGAAGCTGCAATCGTATTGAATGACGCTAAAATCCTTATCGAAAACAAAGAGTTTGAAAAAGCAAAAGCTTCTTTAGAGAAAGCATTAGCTAACGATCCAAAAAACTACAACCTACAGTATGCTGCAGGTATTACTTACAATGACTTAGAAATGTATGACAAAGCAATTGCTGCATACAAAAAAGCATTAGAAATTGAGCCAAGAAACTATAACGCAACATTTAACTTATGTGCTGCTTACAACAATAAAGTAGTGGAAATGAATGAAGCTGCACAGGCAATTCCTTTTAGCGAGTCTGCAAAGTTTGATGCTGCTAAAAAAGAAAGAAACGATTACATCATGGAAGTTCTTCCTTTTGTAGAAAAAGCTTATGAAGTAGAAAAAGAAGATGGATTAAAAAGAATCTTGAACAATTTTTACAACTTAACTAGACAAGCTGATAAGATTATCAAATAATTAATACTCAGTTATATTAACTGATATATTAGAACTAGCTTTTTAACCGAAGCTAGTTTTTTTTGTTTCCAATTGAACTAAAAGAAAGTTTATTCCGTATTATTAGTAGACAAACTTGTCCTAGTTTTTAATTTCCTTTTTACAATCCTAAATACTCGCGTTTAATTTTTAATTCAACCATTTAAACCAGAATATGGAAGTTATGGGTTAATAACTATATAGGTTATTGAAATACCAATTTAACATAATATAAATTATAAGACAAATTGATATGTTTATAAAGAGCTGAGTAGAATTGATTCTAATTCATCTTCGGTAACCATAGTCATGTTTAGAGTTACATTTGATACTTCTTCAATTGTAACATCTTTTAAAGAATAATAAGTTTCACCATTTAATTTTGAAGTAGCTAATATTTGAACCGTCATCCAAAAGGTTGTTGGTGTTAACTTTATTTCTGGTGGGCTCTTCTTTATCCATTAAGGAGTTAAAATCCTCAGGAATAAAACCAGTGATACTATCCGTAAGCCTTTGGATGTTTATCTCCGTGTTTTCTCTAATTTATATTTTGAACACATAAATTAGATTTTAGCTACAAAAAAGGATCGTTAAATTTCTTGTCCTTCAGCATTTTTTCATCTGTAAGGGTTTTAAGGAAATTGATTAAATCAGTTTTTTCTTGAGCTGTTAAATTAAACTGGTTGTTTTGTCCGTTTGGTGTTCTAAAATGAGGGTCTAAAAAAGCATGATCAGCAATGCTATCGCTATAATGATTTATTACAGCCTCAAGCGAGCCAAAAGCTCCATTGTGCATGTATGGAGGACGAACAGCAATATTCTTAAGTGACGGAGTTTTAAACGTAAATAAGT
This sequence comes from Flavobacteriales bacterium, assembly GCA_018609055.1. Taxonomy (GTDB): domain Bacteria; phylum Bacteroidota; class Bacteroidia; order Flavobacteriales_D; family CAJJDF01; genus CAJJDF01. Next base: position 118,899 of record JABAYJ010000007.1, on the reverse strand, counting down.
CCATAGGATTATTGGAAACAGCTCCTACTCCACTGTCTACTGCTATATTCATTCCATTGTTACGAGGGTTGTCGCCAATAAACACATCAGTAATGTGACATCCCGAGCAGGTTAGTGTTCCCTTGCTTGTGAATATAGTTTTTCCTCTGTTTTCACTTGGTGTAAAATTGGCAAACTGTTGTGTAAAGCTATCGGCTCTGCTTCTGCCAACATCAAACTTAGATTGGTACGAAACTAACGATCGCACAAACTGCGACAATGCTTTGGATAAGCGCACAGAGTCTATTTGGTTATCGCCAAAGGCTTTGGTGAATAAGTCAGGGTAATAATCAATCTTCTGTAGTTTACTAATTACAGAATCAATTGTCATTCCCATTTCAATAGCATCCTGTATGGGTTGTAAAACCTGATCTTCGAGCGAACTGGCTCTTTCATCCCAAAAGAACTTACCGCTAGAGTAATATTTGGCATTTACTAATCCCATGGAATGTCTTCCAGTTAGCCCATGATTAAAACCTTTACTTAATCGAGCAGTATCGCTAAATCCAAACTCTTGCTGGTGGCATGAGCTACACGAAATGGTGTTGTTTATAGATAAGCGTTTGTCGTAAAATAAAACTCTCCCAAGAGTTGCTCCCCAATTGGTTGTTGGATTGTCGGCTGGTGTGTTATCAGCAAATACAATTTGCCTTGAATAAAAAAAGCTAGGTAAACCAGGATTCTCGTAATTATAAGGAATTACTGGTACAGCCAAATCGAAATACCAACTTGGTGGTTCGTCTTCTATAAATTGAGAATCTTTTTTACAATTAGAAACAGTAATGCTCACCATTACAAGAGTAATAGCTAAGACAGTAAAGTTTTTTCTTGATGTAAAAAAATGTTTCATAGTGTTTTTGTAAGAGGCTTCCCTCCCACTTTTATTTATTTAATAATGACTTTATTTATGACTGATCCACAAAAATCTTTGAACCCATAAGGTGAAATTTTATCTATTTCAGATTTACTTACCCAATAATAAGGCTTGTTTTGCATTCCTCCCGGAAATGTACATAAGTATAAATAGCTTGTTGATTTTGGTTTGTCTAGGTTCATTAAAGCAAAAGTATTTTGCGATAAAAGAGATAGAAACTTCCTTTGGCTATTAACATCTGTAGAGTTTGCAATACCTGATACATCTGCCTGAATTACTGCTTTGAATTTTTTCCAAGTCATTAATGCCTTTTCATCAATAGATGAATCTTGTACCAAATCAATTCCTCTATACATACTCCCAGCAATATCAGCAGTTCTAGTGTAATCACCTATTTTAAGTGAATTAGTTAGTTTATAGCAACCTTCGTACAGCCATTCTAAACCAGTTTTCTCCATATCGTCAATCTCTGTCGTTTTTGACATATAAGGATGATTGTGGTCATGAGAATCATGGTCGTGTGGCTTTTCTTCCACTACTTCGTCTGGTGCGTTTTCACTTTGCTTTTCCGAGTATTGACAACAACCAGGTAGTTCACTGTACACTTTAGCATCAGCTTTAAATGCTTCATTGCTATATCCTGCATCAGCAATTTTTCTTAGTATTTTGCTTTTTGTTGTTTTTTGAGGATTGTAAGTAATGGTTGCAAGTTGATTCTCTGCAGACCATTCTACTTTGCTTACTTTGGCTTCTGTTCCAGCTTTTTCTATTTTTTCTTTGCACATTCCGCAGTTACCACTTACCAAAGCAGTTTGTGTTACTGAATGCTTTATTTTATTAGAAATACAACCAGAGATAGTAATTGACAGTGCAATAAGACTAGATATTAAAAGTATTTTTTTCATGTTTTCTTCTTGTTTATAGATATAAATGTAACAAAAAAAGTCTCAGTGAAAACACTGAGACTTTTATAATTAATTGAGATAAAATTTAATCTAAAATCTGAAGAGAACATTCTCCTTCAGAGATTTCAATTTGTCGATTCCACTCTGCCCCTAATATTCCAACAGCTTTCATTTGATAAACACCAGGACTTAACTCAATCTTAAGAGTTCCATCTTGACCACATGTTGGTGCATCTCCTTCAAAAAATTCGGTAATAGTTCCTTGCTTTACATCATCAATGAATATATCAACTTGTCCATCATTTTTAGTTACATAAAAAGAAGCGGCACCTTCGTTACATTCGCAACTACCGTCATCTTTCTTTGCTTTTTCATTGTAAGTATCACAATATTCATTTGTACATCCTTTCTTTTTACAAGAAACAGATAACGATACTAGCATTAAACTAGCGATAATAATTAATAAGTTTTTCATGTTTTTTATTTAGGATCAATTCTTACTACTTTGTTACCCGAATAATCAACATACCATAACTTACCATTAGGTCCGACTTTAATTCCTCTGATATTTGTTGCTGTTGTTTGTAATCTACCTAGCTCTTCTTTGCTACCTAAATCATATGCAATAATCTCATTAGTTGCATTATCACTTACAAACAATCTATTTTCACTAATTTCAATTCCACAAGGATCAACTAAATTAGAAGTAGCAAATACCTCCCATTCTGCATTTTCCATTTCTACATAAGATGATACTGATTCAGTCATAGTTAGATTTCTCTTTATGTTACCTGCACTTATTCTCAATCTCATTATTCTTTTTCCTCCTGTATCGCAAATATATAGCCATCCAGTTTTCTTGTCTAAAATCATGTGACTTGGCACACCAGATTTTCTTGTTACAGAAGCTTCAGTATATCTTGCGATTACGGCATCTGAATGATCGTGCATTCCTGCTCCGTGATCATCTTTAAAATCATACTTTACAATGTTATTAGCATCTCCATCAAAAACCCAAAATGCGTTATCTACTTCAGATGCAATTCCCATACAATAAGGACTTTCATGTAACATATCTAAATGACTTCCATTTGTTCCCGCTCCTGCATATTGAGCAAAGATTGATAAATCACTAGACCAAAGTGATGGCCCAGTAAATGGTGCTCCACCATTATGATTAGCATCATAAACTCCTGGAGATGTTCCGAAATTTCCATTTTCTTCACTAAACGCTAATGCAGTTGATAAAGACATAAAGTGCCAAGAGTTACCATCTTTACGGTATAATTCCATTTGGTTATCTTGCCCTGCATTTTGAATAATAATATTTGTACTTCCAGAATTAACAGTTCCTTCGTTTACAATCCACAATTCATTTTCTTTCCCTGCTGTTGTATTAAAATCTAAATCATTTGGTAGTCTTACCTGATCCATAACATTAGCTATGATAGTATAATCTGGAGTATTTGCTCCATATGTATCACCTGATTTTACAGGGTTATAAAATTCTGGTATAGAATTTTGATACTGAGTAATTGGTTGAAAGTCCGCTTTTGGATCTTCTTTTTTACAAGAAACCACTGCCAATGCTGAGATTGCAGCAGTAAAAATAATATGTTTTGTCTTCATAGTTTTCATTTGATAATTAAAAATAGTTTAATTCATAATAAGGTGCTAGTAATTTGATGAGAAATTAATACAAGTCCAATATTGATAACTTATGAATTGGGTCCACCACCAAAATGTGTGTCTACATATTCGGTTTTGAGGTGGTTTAATTTTTTAAAGAACTTAATGTTCGTTTGTTTCAATGATAATTTATTGAAATTGATAAAGTTACCCTCTGCATGAATGCTGTCATAGTCTGTTTGATATAGCATTAGTTTATAATAAGGAATAACCCAAACGTAATGAGTAAGGTTATCCTTGAAGTGTACAAGAATTCCTTTGGGTCTAATTTCTACACTTCCATACTTTATGTTTTGAAATTTAGAGAGCTTTAAGAATATCTCTTTGCTCGATTTTTCAATTTTCATTCTGTGTGACCCTATTCCTTTTAGGATTAATCTCATTTTGATAGAAAATGGTTTTCCAACCAATTCATTTATTTCACGAGTGATACGAACAGGACGATTTGAGTAATCTACAATCATGCATCTAAATTACACCAAAAAGCGGATAGATTCCACCCTTAATTCAATTCGTAAACAAATTGTTTTATCTTCGTGTAAACATCTTGTTTATGACTAAAAAGCTCGTTTTTTATATCTTTTCAATTCTATTGATAACCTCTTGTTTTACAAAAAAGAAGAGTTGTGTAAATGATGTAAATTCTTGGGATTATACCGTTCCTTATACCGAATCTCAAATAGAATTAATCAATTCGGAAAAAAAAAATGAGGTAATGCGTTTGTTCTTAATTACAAACAAAGAAGACTCGGTTTTATTAAGAACCAAAAGCGAACCAATTACCCTTAATTCTGATAAAGAAAAAGAAACAACTTTATTACTGTCACAAAGATTATTAGCTACTGTAAACGATCCAAAGAATGCTGGAGTTGGTATTGCAGCACCACAAGTTGGCATATTAAAGCAAATGATAGCGGTACAAAGGTTTGATAAAAAAGGAGAGCCTTTTGAAATTTATATAAATCCAACAATTAAGCAATACTCAAAGAAAACTCAGTTTTGTTTAGAAGGTTGTTTGTCTATTCCAGATAAAATGGATACTACTAAAAATAGAGCTTATGCTATACTTTTAGAATATGATAGAATGGACGGGACTCACGAAATAGAAATGATTGAAGCCTTTACGGCAGTTATATTTCAGCATGAAATTGATCATTTGAATGGAATATTATTTACCGATCATTTAGACTTAGAGATTGAAGAGGCTGAAGAAAGATTAAGAAAAAACAACAAGTAACATGGCGAAAAAATCGGTAGCAATTATTGGTGGTGGTTCTGCAGCTTTAATGCTTGCAAGCGAAATTGATACAAGTAAATATTCAGTAACGATTTACGAACGTAACCAAGGTCTTGGTCGTAAGTTTTTGGTAGCAGGAAAAGGAGGGTTTAATTTAACTCACTCCACTCCTATGGAGGAAATGAAAACAAAGTATATTGCATCTACTCCTATTAATAATGCTTTAGATTCTTTTGATAATGAACAATTTATTGATTGGTTGAAAACAGAAGGAATTGAAACTTTTATTGGAAGTAGTAAACGTATTTTTCCTGTAAAGCCTATTAAACCAATTCAGGTTTTACAAGCATTCGAGAATAAATTAATAGCTAATAAAGTAGCAATTGAATATGCTACTACTTGGCAAGGATTTGAAGGAGATAGCCTTAAATTCACTAACAAGGATGAGGAAGAGATTATAGTAAACCCTGATATCGCCATTTTTGCATTAGGTGGTGCAAGTTGGCAAATAACTGGTTCTTTGGGAGATTGGCTTTCTCATTTTGAAGAAAAAGGAGTGAAAACTATTAAATTTTCTCCAAGTAATTGTGGAGTACTTATAAAATGGAAAGAGAAATTTGTTAAAACTAACGAAGGTCAACCATTAAAGGGAATATCTGTTAATTGTGGAGATTTATCTAAAAAAGGAGATTTAATTATTACCAAGCAAGGTCTTGAAGGAAGTGCTATGTATGCTTTGAGTTCTGAGATTAGAAAAGAACTTGACGAACATGGTGATGCAGAAGTTTATATTGATTTGAAGCCTACAACCAACATTGAATCAATAATTAGAAAGATGAACAGCTCGAGAAAAAAGAATAGCTGGAGCGAACATTTAATTTGGCAACTGAAACTTTCTAAACCAATGTTTGACCTAATAAAGAGAACTTGCGACAAAGAAGAGTTCTTGAATCCTGAGTTCTTGGCAAAACACATTAAGAAAATCCCTATTAGAGTTAGAGGTTTTGATGATATGGACAAAGCAATTTCTACTGTTGGTGGAATTGATTTAGAAGAAATAAACGAGAATTTTCAGCTTAAAAATATGCCTAATACTTATTTAATTGGTGAAATGCTCGATTGGGATGCGCCAACAGGTGGATACTTATTGCAAGCATGTATGAGCATGGGGCATTATTTGGCAAAACAATTATAAAAAAAAAGCTTTGATGTGAATCAATGCTTTTTTACAATCTATTTAGTATTTCTAGTTAGAAAGCCCAACCAAGTCCTACATGAAGTTTGAACCAGTTAATGTTTCTGTAATTATTAATTACTTCGTAATCGTCAGCTCCACCAGCTCTATAATCAATATCATAGTTATCTTCTTGTATATTATTTGGCTGAGAAGTTGGTAACTCCATATTGCGTATTATTGGTGCAAAAAACGAAGCACTATACTTTAAATATAGAGGCATTTTTTTACTTAGAACAGTAATGTAATTTAGCTTCACTCCTATTAAAGTCATGTCAATTTTAGCATCATTCCCTACATAATCAGCTAATTCATCTACATCAATAACAAAGCTTTGTTGTTTTACAAATACATCAAATGAATTTCCCATTGGAGCTCTGTGGTGTCTAAAGTAAAACTTAAGTCCTAAATCAAACTCTCTTCCAGTCATGTAAACTTTGTAATCGGAGATCTTGTCTTCATTATAATTGTATTCACCATATCTATATGATAAATCATTTTTATGAAATCCATAACCTATAGAAATAGCCATTTTACTTGCTACTCTATAGTTAAGACTAATAGAATTGAAGTATTTGGTAGACTTTAGTTTTTGCCCTATTGTTAAATTACTGTATTCGTTAGTCAAAGGAGCTACACCTAAATCATACTCCAAAGCTAGTTTATTTTTGAATAAAGAGCTTTGAGAAAACATAGTGTTTACTGATCCTAAGACAATCAGAGTAACAAGTGTTAGTTTATTAATTTTCATCATTTTTTAATATAATTTGGTTAAAAACATCTTGAAAATAAATTTCATCTTGTTTATAATTAGGTTTATCGTCAGTTTTTAATTTCCTGTTAAATATTATGTATCCATCTTTATCCAAAACTCTTACATATTTATAAGTGTAATAGCCTGGCTGAAATGATTGAACCATTGCAACTGGAATAAATCCTGGAACAGCAAGAGCAGTAACAGCAGGAAGAGCAATATATTTTAATATTCCTTTATCAGTTCTTTCTGTGTAAACTCCAGCAAGTAAAATTTTGTCATAACCCATTTCTTCAAATATTCCATAAACTCTGTTTTGAGTCATTGAAACCATTTGTTCTCCATAACTCTCATCCATTTCTAATTTCCATTCATTTAATAGAAACAAGTTGTTAAGCTCAGCAGTAGTTATGTTTTCGATATTAGTCATGTCAAGACTTTTAAAAGAAACATTAGAGTTTTCTGCAAATTCGGCAATCATAGTTGATAAATTTTGCTGACCTTCTAATGAACCCGTTATCTCTAATTCTTCGTTCTTGTCATAACTCTCGTAATATGGAGTAAAAATAAGTACCGAATCCATTTCTATTTCTTTGTACTTGTACGTTCTCTTTTGTCTTTCTTTTCTTAGTTTGTTTTGTGCAGAAAAAGATAAATCAGAAAAATACCTGTATGAATCATCATCTTCAGCTTCTTCAAACAATTCTTCTATCTTTTCGGCATAAGGAGATTCAAAAAATGCTTTTATATAGTATTTAGTATCAATCTCTACCACTTCAATTTTCTCCACTATTTCTTCTCCAGTCGCAGTATCTATCGAGATTAAATATTTACGTTTCTTTTCGTTATATCTAATTTTTTGAACTTTAGTTAAATCAGCATATTCCTCTTCGTTCAATATTTTGAACTCAGGCTTCTTTTCTACTGGAGCTGAAGTAGTATCAGTTGTAGTTGAGTCAATTTCTGGCTCTTCTATAACTTCTTCTTCCGTTATGAAATCAGAATATTCAAGATCTAACTCTTTGTACAAATCAAATACTAAATCCTTAATAAAAGGATTGTAAGTTGAATCGTTTAACTCAAGTAATTCTTTAAGAGCTAATACATTTAATTCTGCATCACTCATTGTGCTATTAAACACTTTATATAATAAACTTAAATTTCCTTCTTCAATTTCATCTTCATATCTACTTGCACTTCCAGATGTAGTATTCATTTTAGAAGCTCCATAAAGTCCTTTTGCTAAGCATTGGTCCAAGTAGATGTTGTTTGGGAATTTCTTCTTTAAAAGGTAGCATTCGTATACAGCTTTTACAAAATTCTTACTTACTAAGTGAATGTTTTGATTTTCGAAACGTGCTTTAGTATTTATGTATTGAAATTCTTCTTCATCAAAATAATATACAACACCTGACTTTGCATCCTTTTCATCTAATTTTTCTACTCTTGTTTCAATATTAGGATGAGTAGAATAAGTATCATCTTCATCCGAGTTATCTTCTACAGTTTCAATTAAAGAAGAATCTGGAAAATATCCTGCTGGAATTATATAATTTGAGTCATTAAAAAACTTAGAATCAAACTTCACTTCATCAAATGGTAAGTATGAATACTGAAGAACTAATAACATTTTATTTGCTTCTTCAGAGTCATATCCTGCATCAGTAAACATTTTGTATCCTTCTTCATCACTTTCCAACTCATTGTCCTTAGAGTAATCACTAAGTTGTTTCATTGCCTCTTGGTAAGTCATATCAGATTTTCTGTACTCCTTTTTTAAATCTAGAGCATCTCTAAAATCTTGAACTGCATGTCCTTTAGTGTAATGAGTAATCTCATGGGCAATAACAAATGCCAATTGAGCTTCATTTTCTATTTGCGATAACAAACCAACAGTTATTAAAATTGTTCCATCTGGCATGCAAAGTGCATTTACTATATCAGATTTAAGGATGTAGAAGTTAAGTTCTTGTTTCAGTTCAGAACGACCAGCTTTATCAAGTAAATTATGAGCTACTTTATTTACATAAATACTCATTTCATCTCCAAAAAGAATCTTTCCTCCAAGTAATAATTTATTTTGACTGTAACGGTAACTTTCGTAAAAAGGAGTGTTAATCTTTATATCACTAGGAATACCTCCATCCGAAGCAATATCATTAGTAATCTTATCCATAGTGGATAATTTAAACTGAGTAGGTATCTCGCCTTGGCAATTTGAAAGTTCGTAATTAGTTGTAAAATTCTGTTTTTGAGAAAAAGAATTAGATGCTAAAACAGTAATTACCCCAATCGATAAAAATGTTTTTTGAAAGAAATTTTGTGACATAAAATTATTTAAGTTGCTAAAAATAAATTATTTCAATGCGAATAACAAGTAAAACGTATTAAATCAAGACACTAAATTCATTATTAAATAATAATGAAAATTTTAGCTGAAATTATACTTTGAGAAAAAGTAGTCCCAATCCCAAATAAAATTTTCTACAATTTTATTCAATCTCTTTAAAAACTTAGGATTTGGAGCATTTAAGTCTTTAAAATATTCTTCTTGGTAAGATGCTAAATTGTATTTGTAAAAAACACATTTAGACATGGCATAAAGCACGTTTTTAGATGGGTAGTTAACCCTTCCCATAAATTGCGAATATTCTTTTATGTACTTTTTGGTTTCTGTTTCATCCAAATCATACACTTTAGAAAATTTAGTAATCAACAATTTTTTCATTCTATCAAATTGCTCCGACTCCAACCTTTTTTCCATTATTTTAAGATTACCAACAAATAGTATTATCATGAAGCGATCGTAATCACTTGCTTCAATTTGTGGTTTTTTGATAAAATCTTTATCATCATTAATGAGTTCAGATATATCTACAAACCCAATCTCCATGGCTTGATGAAGAGAGTTTATTAGTACGTTTGAGAGTTTATCCTCGTTTACTTTTTTCTTAAAGATTGTTCTTAGCATATCTGTGTAAAGGAATTGTTCAAATATACTTGGATTAACCTCTCTAGATTAACCAATTAAAAATGATTCTTAACCAATAATTGTTAATAGCTTAACATTGCCGAGATAGCAGTTTCTACTTTGCTTGCATTAGGTATCATAGTTTGTTCTAACACACTATTTAAAGGGATTGCAGGCATATTTTCAGAACCTATAACCTTTACAGGTGCATCCAATTTCTGGAAACAAGCATCAGAAACCATTGCTGCAATTGATTGTGCAAATCCATTTCCTCTTGGTTCTTCAGTAACTATAATACATTTACCATGTTTGTTAGCAGACTGTTTTATCAGCTCTTCATCCAAAGGATAAATTGTTCTAATATCAATAATTTCTACTTTTCCTTTGTGCTTCTTGGCAGCATCTGTAGCCCAATAAACACCCATTCCGTAAGTTATAATTGTTAATGTATCTCCTTTTTCAATAGAATTTGAATCTGCTTCAATTACTACTCTTCCTTTACCAAAAGGAATTACATAATCTTCATCAGGTTCAATAGTTTTTGCTCCTTCTGTTCCTTTTATTTTACTCCAGTATAATCCTTTATGTTCAAGCATTATACAAGGATTAGGATCGTAATATGCAGCTTTCATTAGTCCTTTTAAATCAGCTCCAGTACTTGGATAAGCAATTTTAATTCCTCTTATGTTTGATAAAATTGACTCAACACTTGATGAATGATAAGGTCCACCACTACCATAAGCACCAATTGGTACTCTAATAATTGAACTCACTGGCCATTTCCCATTAGATAAATAGCATGAACGACTTACTTCGGTAAATAATTGATTTAGCCCAGGCCATATATAATCGGCAAACTGAACTTCAACAATAGGTTTAGTTCCTGCAGCAGACATTCCTACTGTACTTCCTATAATAAATGCTTCTTGAATTGGTGTGTTAAATACTCTATCGTCTCCAAATTTTTGTGCTAATGTTGCAGCTTCTCTAAAAACTCCACCAAGTCTACCTCCTACATCTTGTCCGTAAAGTAAGCATTCTGGATGTTTGGCCATTAACTCTTGAACAGCAAACAAAGCACTATCTACCATTACAGTAGGTTCTTTACCTGCAGGCTCTCTTTCTCCTTTTTCTTCTGTAATAGGAGTTGGAGCAAAATCATGAGTAAATAAATCAGCTGGAGAAGGGTCTTCTTCTTTAAGTGCTAACTCATAGTCTTTAGCGACTTGCTTTTTAGCTTTGTCTTCAATGTTAATTAGTTCAGCTATTCCTACACCATTTTCTTTTAATGCCTTTTTAAATTTTGGGTAAGGATCTCTTTTTTGTTGCTCTTTTAAGTCATCACGGTACCATTCCATTCGTACACCAGAAGTATGGTGGTTAAGTAAAGGAACTTCAGCATGAACCAAAAATGGTCTTCTTTCCGTTCTAACTTTACCAATAATATCTTCTAATACAGTATATGAATTCATGAAATCTGTACCATCAATAGAAATTGCTTCTAAACCGGGAAAACCTTGAGCATAATCATATGCATTTCCAGTTCTAATTTCACGAGCATGAGCAGAAATATCCCATTCATTATCTTGAACTAAAAAGATGATTGGCAATTGCTTTAAAGCAGCCATGTGAAATGCTTCTGATACTTCACCCTCTGTAATACATGCATCACCAAGTGAACAAACTACTATTGGTTGATCTTTTCCATCTGAAATTTCTTGAGTTTCCAAATATTTTAATCCCATTGCTAATCCTGTAGCTGGTATAGCTTGCATTCCAGTTGCAGATGATTGATGTGGAATTTTTGGTTTGTCATCATCCTTTAAACTTGGATGAGAATAATAGGTTCTTCCTCCAGAAAATGGGTCGTTCTTTTTACCTAAAAGTTGAAGCATCAAATCAAAAGGTTTCATGCCAATTCCTAGTAAAATAGAATCATCTCTGTAATATGGAGTTACATAATCTTGTGGTTTAAGCTGCATAGAAACAGCCAATTGTATCGCTTCATGGCCTCTAGAAGTTGCATGAACATACTTACTTGTTACTGCTTTATTTTCTTCGTACAATTCAGTCATACTAACTGCAGTACTCATCAATTCATAGGCTTTAAGTAACGTTTTTTTTGGGATATCTTTCTTCACTTTAGTCATTTCTGCTACGTTTTCCTTCATGGAATATTTAAATTTTTTTAGTTCTTTAATTTGTTGGTTAGTTAGCCACTTCAGACATGAATTTAATTCTCATTAATCTCAATTCTTCTTCTTCATATTCTTCCTCAAATTCTTCGTAAGCTTTTTCCAGACTATCTGTATCACTTTCCATAAAGTATTCGAAAATCTCCTCTTGCTCCTCTTCTTCAAGCATTTCATCAATATAGTAATTCAGGTTTATTTTAGTTCCTGAATTTACTATAGTTTCAACCTCTACTAATAATTCATCAAATTTGATATTATTTTGACTAGCAATATCTGCTAAATCACTTTTTTTATCAATACTTGTAATAATATGTATTTTAAGAGCTGATTTGTTTGCTACTGATTTTACAACAAAATCATTTGGCCTATCAATATTGTTTTCGTCTACATATTTCTCTATCAATTTAAGAAATGGTTCTCCAAATCTCTTTGCTTTTCCAGCTCCTACTCCACTAATATTCTTTAATTCATCTTGAGTTAATGGATAATGAATACACATTTCCTGAAGAGAAAGTTGCTGAAATACTGCAAATGGTGGAATTGACTTTTCTTTAGATACCTTTTTAGTTAAATCTTTAAGAAGTTTAAATAACATCTCATCAACAACAGAATTCTTATTAGTATCTATAATAGGACCAGTTAACATACTGTAATCTCTTTCCATAAATAAAGAGATATCAAATGGTTTTTCTAAAAATGCTTTCCCTTTTTCAGTAATTTTAATTATACCATAAGATTCAACTTCCTTTTTAATAAAACCTTGTAATAATGATTGTCTAATTATAGAGTTCCAAGCCTTTTTATCTTTCTCTTTTCCAATTCCAAATACTTCTAATTCATCATGTCTGTAATTAGTTATTTCATTGTTTTTTGTACCAGAAATCATGTCACCTAAATACTTAGCTTTCTGTTGTTCAGACAATGCTACAACAGTTTTAAGTAGCTTCAATATCAAGTCTTTAGCCTCAAATTGTTCTTTAGGATCTTTACAGTTGTCACATTTTTCATTACAATCCTCAACCTCATAATCTTCTCCAAAATAATGAAGAATATACTTTCTTCTACAAACCGAAGTCTCAGAGAATGATACAATATCTGATAATAATTGTCTTCCTATTTCTTGTTCAGAAATTGGTTTTCCTTGTAGAAATTTCTCTAACTTTTCAACATCTTTGTAACTATAAAAGGCAATACAATTTCCTTCACCTCCATCTCTTCCTGCACGACCAGTTTCTTGGTAATATCCTTCAATACTTTTTGGTATATCATGATGAATCACAAACCTAACATCTGGTTTGTCTATTCCCATTCCAAATGCAATAGTAGCAACAATTACATCTGCATCTTCCATTAAAAACATATCTTGATGCTTTGATCTAGTTTTAGCATCTAAGCCGGCATGATAAGGCAAAGCTTTAATTCCATTTACCACAAGTAGTTCGGCAAATTTCTCTACCATTTTTCTACTCAAGCAATATATTACTCCTGATTTTCCTTCGTGTTGTTTAATATATTGTACAACTTGTTTCTCAACATCTTGTTTTGGTCTTACTTCATAATAAAGATTATCTCTATTAAAAGAAGATTTGAACAAATTTGCATCTTTCATACCCAAAGTTTTTTGGATATCAATTTGGACTTTAGGAGTTGCTGTAGCAGTTAAAGCCATTACCGGAACATCAGTAATCGCAGTCATTATTTCCTTAAGTCTTCTGTATTCTGGTCTAAAATCATGTCCCCATTCAGAAATACAATGAGCTTCATCTATTGCAAAAAACGATAATTCAGTTTGTCTTAAAAAGTTAATGTAATCTTGCTTTGTAAGTGATTCTGGCGCAACATATAATAGTTTGGTTTTACCAGCTGTTACATCATCTTTAACCCTTTGTACATCTCCTTTGTTTAATGATGAGTTTAAAAAATGAGCAACCGAATCATCTTGACAAAATTGCCTGATAGCATCCACTTGGTTTTTCATTAAAGCAATAAGAGGAGAAACAATTACAGCAGTTCCAGTTTCAATTAAAGCAGGAAGTTGATAACACATTGATTTACCACCACCGGTTGGCATAATGACAAATGTATCTTTCTTGTCTAAAACACTTTGAATAATTTTTTCTTGATTGCCTTTAAATTTATCGAACCCGAAAAAATGTTTTAGGCGTTCATTTAAGTCAATCACATTTGAAGTTGGCATAACAGGTATGGCTGTTTTTTTGTTTACATAAATATAAAACAACTTTATTCGACATCAAAACAAAAAATTAAAAGAAATAAAATCAAAGGTGTTAAGAAGTAATTAGCATTAGATTGAAAATAGTTTTTATTTTTGTTGAGATGGAAGAAAAACAAGAAAAAGGCTCTTTTTTGGGTCACCTAGAAGAATTAAGATGGAGACTAGTAAAAGCTGCTATTGCGGTTGTAACTATGGCTGTATTAATTTTTGTTTTTATTGAACCACTAACTAATGTGATTTTGATGTCAATGGCACATTCCGATTTTGTTACTTACAGAGTATTTTGTTGGTTTTCAAATACTATAGGTTTTGGTGATGGACTCTGTATGAATGATATAGATGTTAAGACCATTGAAACTCAAATGACAAAACAGTTTGCTACAAGTATCTATTTCTCTCTTGTTGGTGGAATAATAGTTTCTTTTCCTTTTTTGGCTTACCAAATATGGATGTTTATTAAACCAGGCTTGAAAAAATCTGAAGTAAAGGCTACATCAGGAATAGTGGGTTATTCAACTTTACTTTTTTTAATAGGTGTTGGCTTTGGATACTTTGTTATTTCTCCACTTTGTATTCAGTTTTTCAGCACTTACAAAATGTCAAGTGATATTGAGCTAATGCCATCATTTGCATCTTATTATTCATTAATTGTGTCTTCTACGCTAGCCTGTGGATTATTTTTTCAATTACCAATAGTAGTTTTTATCATGTCAAAACTCGGAGTTATGACTCCTAAGGTTCTTAAAAAATATAGAAAACATGCGTTAGTAGGGATACTTATTTTATCAGCCATTATTACTCCTCCAGATTTTATTAGCCAAGTAGTTGTAGCAATTCCAGTATTTATTTTATACGAAATTAGCATAGGAATAAGCTCAAGAGTTGTCAAAAACCTAAAGAAAAATGAAATCTAAAAAAGTTCTTTTTTCAATTTTATTTATTTTTCTATTGTCTTCTTTATTTGGACAAAAGACAAAGGTTTATGGGAAAATAATTGACAGTAAAACAAAGGAACCAATTGCTTTTGCAACCGTTTCTTTTCAAGGAACTAAAATAGGAGCATATTCAGATTTTGATGGTAATTACAGCCTAGAATCATATTATTCTTCCGATTCTTTAGTGGTTTCTTTTGTAGGATATAATTCCAAGGTTATAGCTATAAAAAGAGATGTAGCTCAAGAAATTAATATTGATTTAAAAGCAGCTGATGCAATTTTAGAAGTTTTTGAAGTTGAGGGGTCTAAGAAAGATGAAAATCCTGCAGAGACTATAATGAAGCGTGTTATTGCTAATAAAAAGATAAATAACAGAGCAAAGTTAGACGCTTATGAATATGAAGTTTACAACAAAATAGAGTTTGACTTAAACAACCTGGATGAAAAATTCATGAATAGAAAAGTCTTTCAAAAATTTGACTTTGTATTTAACATGATAGACTCAACAGATGAAAAGCCATATTTACCCATTTTTATAGTTGAATCAATATCTGATTATTATTACAACCAAAAGCCAGAACTAAAAAAGGAAGTAATTAAAGCTACGAAACTATCTGGACCAGAGAATGAATCTATTTATCAGTATTTAGGTGATATGTACCAAAATGCTAATATCTACGATAATACTGTGTTTATTTTCGGACGACAATTTATAAGTCCTCTTAATAACACCATGTTACTTCATTACAAGGTTTACCTAACTGATAGTGCTTATATAGATAACAACTGGTGTTATAAGATTGAATTTATTCCAAGAAAAAAAAGTGATTTAGCTTTTGAAGGAGAAATGTGGATAAACGATACAACATACGCAGTTAAAGTATTTGATGCTGAAATTGCTGGAGATGCCAATATCAACTACATCAACAAATACCGATTAAAACAAACTTTTGAACAGGTAGAGGATGAAGTTTGGATGATGGTTTTGGACCAAACAATTGCTGACATTAATCCACTTGCAAATGAAAAGCAAAAAGGGTTTTATGGACGAAAAACCACTTCTTATAAAGACTTTGTGATTAATAAACCAAGAGATGAAGACTTTTTTAAAAATGATTTAGTGGTTGCAGATAGCGCTAGAGAAAAGACAGCCGAGTTTTGGGATGAAAGACGACATAAAAAACTATCAGAAAAAGAAAACAAAATCTATCAGATGATAGACACTATGAAAGATTTACCCGTAATTAAAACCTATATTGATGTAATTCAAACATTAGCTACAGGTTATAAGATTCTTGGTCCTATTGAAGTTGGCCCATACTCTTCCATTTATAGTTTTAACCCTATTGAAGGACATAGAGTTTCCTTAGGCATACAAACTAGTAACGCTTTTAGCAAAAGGATCATGTTTAATGTTAATGCTGGTTATGGTTTTACAGATAATTTATGGAAATATAGATTCGAAACTAAGTTTTTTGTGACTAAAGAGAAGACACCAAGAAGGATGATGGAATTGAAGTATATGAATGATAATACTCAATTTGATCGTGACTTTTTTGAACCTTATAATCAAAATTTAATCTCATCTTTTTTTAGAAGAAACCCCTATAATAAACTAGTAAATGTTGAAGGAGCTAGAATAAAATACTTCCACGAGTGGAAAGAGGGTTTCTCTAATACCATTGGCATACAATCATATAATTTAGAATCGTTAGGTAATATTCTTTCGTTTCAAAAATCAGGTAATAATACTACCTCCTCAATTGCTAGTCTAGATAATACTGAATTAATTTTTGGAATGAGATATGCCAAAAACGAAAAGTTCGTTTCAGGTGAGTTTAATCGAATAAGTTTGGGTTCAATTTCTCCTATTTGGGAGCTTAAAGCTAACATAGGTATAAGCAACAGTATTTACGGAAACTATAATTACCAAAAAGTAAAACTGAATGTTACAGACAAACTATACTGGGGTTATATTGGTATGACTAAATATTCGTTAGAAGCTGGGAAATTGTGGGGAACCGTTCCTTATCCATTATTATTTGTTCACCAAGGGAACGAAACTTGGGGATATACAAATGATTACAATGCTATGAATATTGCTGAATTTATGAGCGACCAGTATGTTTCACTTTCCATAGATCATTATTTTGGAGGTTTGTTTTTAAACAGAATACCTTTACTAAGGAAATTGAAATGGAGAGAATTAGTCACAGGAAAAATAATATACGGACAATTAGACACCAGACATTTTTCTGAATTAGATTTACCTACATTTAGTACCTCATTAACTTCTAAACCTTATGCAGAAGTTAGCGCAGGAGTAGAAAATATATTCAAGATATTAAGAGTAGAAGGAATATGGAGACTTACCTATCTTGACAATAATGTACAACAAGCAAACGTTCTTAGTTTTGGAGTAAGAGCAAAGCTTCAATTCGAATTTTAACCTTTATTTTATGAAAATTACAGCTACGAATCTTAAGAAAATATATAGTGGAAAAGAAGTAGTGAAAGATATTTCTCTTGAAGTTAATCAAGGGGAAATTGTTGGTTTACTAGGGCCAAATGGAGCTGGAAAAACTACAAGTTTTTATATGATTGTAGGATTGGTTAGACCAAATAAAGGAAAGGTAATGTTTGATGGAAAAGATATTACTTCATATCCAATGTACAAAAGAGCACAAATGGGAATTGGCTACTTACCTCAAGAAGTATCTGTTTTTAGAAACCTTACAGTTGAAAATAATATACTAGCAATACTAGAACTAGGTAAGCTAAATAAGAAGGATAGATACGAAAGACTAGAAAGCTTATTAGATGAATTTGGATTGACAGAACATAGAAAAACTATGGGGCAATCGTTATCTGGAGGGCAAAAAAGAAGAGTAGAAATCGCAAGAGCTTTAGCTTCTAATCCTAAATTTATATTATTGGATGAACCTTTTGCAGGGGTAGATCCTGTTGCTGTAGAAGATATACAAGCAATTATCTCTAAACTAAAAGAGAAAAATATTGGCGTGTTAATTACAGACCACAATGTTCAGGAAACACTTGCAATTACTGATAGAACTTACCTTATGTTTGAAGGAAACATACTTAAGGCAGGTAAACCAAGAGAATTGGTTGAAGATGAAATGGTAAGAAAAGTTTATCTAGGTCAAAACTTCGTTTACAGAGAAAAGAACAGTTAATTACTCTTCTTCTCCAGTTTCATCATTTGATAACATATTGTGCTTTGCCAACATGTTGTACCATTGAAATACTTTTTTGATATCATGATCTTTAACTTCATGATCGTTATAATCTTCCCAAACAGTCTCAAAATAATCTCTTAATTCAGCAGGGTCAGTTTTGTGAGATTTAGACTCCTTACCTCCTTCTTTATCAAATATTTTTTGAAAAACTTCACCAAGAGATAAATCTTCTTCGTGACCAAAAATAGTGATGTCTGCCAATGAAATAACTTTACTAGAAGAAAAAGCAGGCTTTCTCTTGTTAGTTTCTACATCTTCAATAATAATTCTGTTTGCAGCCTGAGTAACAACTTTAAATAATCCAGGTTTACCAGAGATTGCTATTATTCCATCAATATTCATATGTTTTTGTTTTGTTTTGTTTTGTATGCACCAAATTACATACATAAGTTTGTATTAATAAATTTTTAACCTATCATTAACATCAGAAAAAAAATCTTCTGATAGATGAACGAAATTAATATAAAAACTGAAAAAACTGCAAGAATTTATCTCTCCAATTCTTTAACTAATAAAACAAAAGAAGTAGTTATTGCATTTCATGGTTATGCTCAGCTCGCTCAATATTTTATTAAAAAATTTGAAGCAATATCTAACGAAGAAAGAACTATTGTAGCCCCCGAAGGTTTGAGCAAGTTTTATTGGAATGGAATGAATGGAAGGGTTGTGGCAAGCTGGATGACTAAAGAAGACAGGTTGTCTGAAATTGAAGATCAAAAGGTTTATTTAGATAAAGTATTAGCTCTAATTTTAGATAAAAATCCAAATATAAAAATTTCTTTATTTGGTTTTTCTCAGGGTTGCGCTACCCTATCTCGATGGATAGCTTCAAGAAACTTTAATATTAATCGAATAATCCTTTGGGCTGGCTTTATCCCAAATGATGTTATGGATGAAGAAGTATTTAAAACAAATAGAGTTGAAATTGCAATAGGGAATGAAGATGAATTCATTCCTGAAGAAAATATTGAATCAGGAATTAAACTATTAAATGAAAAGAAAATTAATCATGAATTAATTATATTCGATGGAGGACACATAATTAAAGAAACAATATTATCAAATTTATTTAACTGATTAAAAGGCGATTAAAATTAATTTTTAATCAGACTAACCTTTTTATAACTCTTTACGTTAAACATGATATAAGGAAAGAAGACTTGCCCCATATGCTAAAATCTGATATCAACATACAACTTTTAACCAATGCTTCTAAAGGAAATAGAAAAGCTCAGTACGAGCTATATAAATTTTGTTTTGATCTATTGATGCCTATTTGTTTTAGATATACAAGGAATGAGGAGTTTGCCAGAGAAGAATTAAGCACAGCTTTTGTTAAAATTATTAATTGACTAAAAAAATGGGATTCATCAAATAAATTTGAACCATGGGCTAAACGAATAACAGTTAACTCAATTATTGATAACTACAGGAAAAACAAGAAACACCTTCATCACGAAGAGATAGAAAGTTATTCGGTACAATCACAAATGAGTTACTCAAATGTAATTGAACAAAACATTGGCTACAATGAAATTTTGGAGTTATTATATCAGTTACCCGAGTTACAGGAACTTTTGCTTTTGCTTATCCAAATTAATTAAGCATTAGCACTTTAGCATTTTCTAATGCAGCTTCCGTTACTTTTGCTCCTGATAGCATTTTGGCTATTTCAACCAAACGTTCTTTTGAGCTAAGCTTAGTCATTTTTGTAACTGTACTTGCTCCTTCAATCTCCTTGTAAACCTTATAATGGCTATTTCCTTTTCCTGCAATTTGAGGTAAATGAGTAATAGAAATAACTTGTGAGTTCCCTCCTATTTGTCTCATCATTTCGCCCATTTTACTTGCAATATCTCCAGATACTCCAGTGTCAATCTCATCAAATATTAGAGTTGGTAATCCTTTTCTTGAAGCAAAATTAGTTTTAACACTTAGCATTAATCGAGATAACTCACCTCCAGAAGCTACTTTTGCTAACGAATTAAAACTACCTCCTTTATTGGCTCTAAATAGAAAAGAAACAGAGTCTTTTCCAGTTTTAGTAAAATCAGAAGTTTCTGATAAATCTATTTGTAAAGCCGCATTCTCCATAGATAACTGAGTCAACATACCTTCAATTTCTTTCTCTATTACTGGTATAATAGTTTTTCTTGATTTAGTTATTTTAGCAGAAATACTATTTAATTTTATTTCTAGCTTGTCTTTGTTTTCCTCTAATTTTTCGATTTCTAAATCAAAATTATTTGCCAGTAGTAGGTTTTCTTCTAAAGTAGATTTTTTATCTAAAAGCTGCTCAACCGAAGTGGTATGGTGTTTTTCATGAAGACTTATTAGTCCATTCGTTTTATCAGTAAGTTCCTCTATCCTGTTTTGATCAAATACAACACTATCATTCGTATCTTCCATATCAGATTGAATATCTTGAATCTCAATCAGAATTGAGTTTATGCGAGTACGTAATTCTTCTGTTTTTTTACTTGTATTAGCGATTTTAAGCAAAGAATTCTCTAGTAACATCAGTTTGGAAACAATTCCATTTTCATCATCTAATAAATGGATAGATTGAGTTAAATTAGATTTTATCTCTTCCGCATTATTCAATAAGTCGAGTTCTTCAGTTAATTCATCTTCATTTATGTTTTCAAGATTTAAGGCATCTAATTCATTAAACTGAAACTGAAAATAATCACTGTCTGCCTTTAACTTAGCTTCTTTATTTTTTAATTGTGATAACTGATTTACAACATCTTGATAATCGATATAGATAGATTTATAACTATCCAACAACTCAATATTGTTAGCATTAGCATCTAATAATTCTAACTGAAAAGAATTAGAATTAAGCATTAAAGTTTGATGTTGAGAATGAACATCAATAAGTCTTGAACTAAGTAGTTTAAGTACAGCTAATGAAACAGGTGTGTCATTTATAAAAGCCCTGGATTTACCTGATGGTAAAATTTCTCTTCGTAAAATTGTCTCTTTTTCCCAATCTAGTTCATTGGAATCAAAAAATGAATTTAAGTTTAGTTTCTCAATATTAAACCAAGTCTCAATTACACATTTTACAGTCGTATCTTTTAATACCGAAGTATCTACTCTTTCTCCAAGAGTTAGTGATAAAGCTCCTAAGACTATCGATTTCCCTGCTCCAGTTTCTCCTGTAACACATGAAAAACCTTTATTAAATGAAACTTCCATTTCATTAATAAGAGCGTAATTTTTTATTTTGATTTTTGTTAGCACAATCAAAAATACAAAAGAGATTGATAAGATTATTTATGTGAGTAAAAACTTTCCAAATTTTATCAAATTTGATTTCATATCCTTTCAAAATTGATAACTTTGTTAGGCTATGAACTACTCAGAAATAATATCAGAATTAAAACAAAAAAAATACGCTCCTGTATATTTTTTGTATGGTGATGAAGCTTATTTTATTGATAAAATCTCTGATTATATTGAGAAAAATGCAATAGCTGAGCACGAAAGAGATTTTAATCAAACTGTATTTTACGGTAAAGATTCAAAAGTAGAACACATTATAGAAACTTGTAAACGCTTTCCTATGATGGCCGAAAAGCAAGTTGTATTAGTTAAAGAGGCTCAACACTTATCAAAATATATTGCGGATTTCGAAGGTTATTTTAATAATCCCCAGCCATCAACCATTTTGGTGATTTGCTATAAATACAAAAAGCCAGATAAGCGAACTAGTTTAGGAAAAATGATAACCAAGCAGACGGTTAGTTTTAACTCCGAGTTAATTAAGGATTATAAGCTTCCAGAGTGGATTGGTCAATGTGTGTCGGCTAATAAATTCAATATTAATCCTAAAAACACCCATCTTTTAGCAGAATATTTAGGGAATGATTTAGGGAAAATTGAAAAAGAAATTGAAAAACTAAAAGTACTATTACCTCCAGGTTCAGAAATTGATAGCAAAGCAATTGAAGAGCATATTGGAATTAGTAAAGAATATAATGTTTTTGAACTACAGACTGCTATTGGAACCAAAAACATGGAGAAAGCAGCTCGCATAGTCCAGAATTTTAGTAAGAACGAGAAAGCACATCCTTTGGTAATGACTATTGGTTCGCTATACTCCTACTTTACCAAAGTTTGTATAGCTCAGTTTTCTACAAATAAAAATAACGATCAAGCCTTAGCACGAGAAATTGGTACAAGTCCTTATTTTTTAAAAGATTACAAAGTAGCTATAAGAAACTACTCGGCTGTTAAGCTTGTGAAGATTATTGGTTACCTTCGAGAATACGATCTAAAATCAAAAGGAGTTAAAAACACAAGTGCGTCACAAGGAGAGCTACTTCGTGAGCTTTTATTTAAAATAATGCATTAATAGATATTTATGAAAACACTTAAACTTTCCTTAGTAGCAATTTTAATTATTACTATTGCAAGCTGTTCATTATTCAAAAGTAAAGCAGTTAAACAAGCCGAGTCTAAAATGAATTTCGAATTCTCTAAATTGGATAAAAACGGATTAATTAAGAAAAGAGGAATCTCTTTAGCCTATGAGTTCTGTATTCCTAATAACGAAACATATTTAGATAAGATTAAGGAAATAGATGAATCAATTTCTATTTACAAATCAGGTTCTGGAAGAATTGGATGTTCCAACAATGAAATACTGTGCATTGGAGAAACTCATAATAAGGATTACAAAAGAATATTAACTCAAATAGCTGAATTAGAATATGTCAAAAGTATTAACGAAAGTTTTTTTGAGTAGTATTCTACTTGGATTTACTCTTGCTGGTTGTAAATCAAAAAAAGTAGTTTCAAATCAAAAAACAGAAGAAACGATAGTTATTGATACCGATATTGTAGGTGTAATAACGAAAGTAGATCTTGAGCATGGTGAACATGCCGAATGGTTTAATAAGGAAATAAGCTCATACACTGTTGACATAGAATCTTTGTCAGATTTTGACAACAATCCCGAAAGATTAGAAGCTCTATCAGTTAAGATATTCATGGGTACTTGGTGTGAGGATAGCCAAAGAGAAGTACCTAGATTTCTTAACATACTTAGCTTTATGGGTGTGACAAACTACGAAATTATTGGGCTAAATAGAGATAAGCAGTCACCTCAAGGTTATGAAAAAGGAATGAATATTGACTATGTTCCAACTTTCATTATCTATCAAAATGGAAAAGAAGTAAATCGAATTATAGAATCTCCAGTAGAATCACTAGAAAAGGATTTAATAGCCATTTTACAAGCGAAAAAGTATACTCCAAACTATCAATAACAAATTATTTTTCTTTATATTTAATTAGGATATGGAAGAAATACGAAGCTTATTTGATTTTAATAGTCTTAATTCATTGAATTTAGAAAAAGGAAGGGTTATAATATCCGATCCATTCATAAATGATGACTATTTTTCTAAATCTGTTATCCTACTATGCGAAACTAATGATAAAGGGGCTTTTGGCTTAGTATTAAACAATTACATTGATGAGAATTTGAGTGACTTTATGGTCAAATTTAAAGATGTTGATTGTAAAGATTTTAAAATTAGCTTAGGAGGACCAGTTGATGTAGATAGTATCTATTATGTACACACCAGACCAGATTTAATTCTTGATAGCATTGAAGTTTACCAAAATATTTATCTTGGAAATGGAGAGAATTTTGATCAAATAGCTGAACTTATCAGTAATGGCTCTCTAAGTAATAATGAAATTAAGTTTTGTTTAGGATATTCTGGTTGGACTCCTGGTCAACTAGAAGAGGAATTGGAAAGAAACTCTTGGTTTGTAGGCAATGTATCTCAAAAATCATTGATGGAGTATCACGAATCTGATTTATGGAAAAAAACTTTGGAGCAAATGAGTGAAAAGCATAGAGTTATCTCAAATTTCCCTTTAAATCCAATGCTAAATTAGTTGCTAATCTTGAATTACGGCTTTAGTATCTTCATTTAAAGCAGCAATTAATCTATCTGCAATATTGTGGAAAAATCTTTTTGATTTATAACTCCTTACCCATCTTACTCCTTGAATAGCATTAGTAAGTATTATCTCTTCACAAGATAAAAGGTGACCAGCAGTTATAGGACTTTCATAAACCTTAATATCGTGCTGTAAGGCAAGATTAATTACTTTCATTCTCATAGTGCCACCAACACATCCTGAACTTAATGGTGGAGTATAAAGCACCCCATTACTCACAATAAAAAAGTTAGAATTAGTAGACTCAATAACATTATTCCTCTCATTTACCAGAAGATGATCTCCAAGTCCTTTTTCTTTGGCTGTAATTATAGCATTAACATAGAAAAATGCATTCGTAGTCTTAAAAGAAGAATACTTATTCATTGGTTTTTTGATATCATTATATACATCAACATCTATCCCTTCTAAATTTAAAATGAATTCATTAATAGGAAAAGAATAAGCTTCAATAACAAATCCAGGCTCGTTAGTTTCAGAAAAATAAGAAGCAACATCACCTTTTCGGTATACGGTTATTTTTACTTTTCCACCATTATGAATTCCATTATGCTGAAGCAAACTCTTAATTTGATTATAAAAATATTCTTTTGTGAAGTAATCAGGAATATCAATCAAAAAAGTCTTCATTCCTTCAATAAGCCTAGAAAAGTGAGCAGGAAAATTATATACTTCTCCATTTACTACCCTAATGCTTTCAAATAATCCATCACCATACCTAAAAGATCTATTGTTGATAGAAAGAATTGGTTTGTCTGATGGGAAAAATTCTCCGTTATAAATTAAATCGGTACTCAAAGTTTGGGCTATTTGTTTTAGAATATATACTTAATTTGCTCCATAAAGTTAGCAATTACAAATGAAGGACTTAGTAAAATGGTAAATATTATTCCAAATAAGGCACCAAGGATGTGTGCATCATGTGCAATATTAGACCTTCCATTCTTATTTTGATACATTTCGTAACCTATATATAATACACCAAACAAACCTGCATTAATAGGTATAACTCCAAATAAACCTAGTTGTGCACTTGGGTTAAGAATAATAAACGAAAATAATACTGCTGAAACTGCTCCAGAAGCACCTAACGAATTATAACCAGGATTATCCTTATGTTTAATAATTGATGGCACTGTGGCAAAAATAATACCACCTACATATAATATTATAAAATAAATTGAACCCATTTCTCCAAATCTCGAAGTAAAAATAGATTCTAGTATTTGACCAAAACTATAAAGCACATACATGTTTATTCCTAAGTGCATAAAATCTGCATGAATAAATGCATGAGTTATTGTTTTATATACCTTATTATGATGAACCACTTGATAAGGATTAAACATAAGTTGATTCTTAAGTTCTAATTTTTCCGAAGCGTAAAGGGATACAGCAACAGTTATAAGTATAATAATTAAGGTTATTGTCATAGTAAAAAGTATATTTCTTAAAAGTAAGGATTTCTAATTACTCCTCAAACATTACTTTTTACATTCTCTGAATGATTGATAAACAAGAGTAAACGCTCAAAAGTTGTCTCCAAAATCATCAAAAAGCCCCAAAAAAGGCTAGTTTTATTAACATTCGATCACTTTTATTAACATAAACCCTTACTAGGCTTGGTTTGTAGAGATATTCGCATATATTTGTTTTAAGTTAACAAGGTAGTTAGCGTATTTATTAATCATTTAAAATATACAAAATGAACAAAACAGATTTGATTGATGCAATGGCATCTAACTCAGGATTAAGTAAAGCTGACTCAAAAAGAGCTTTAGAAGGATTTATGGATGCAACTTCAGGAACTTTGAAAAAAGGAGATAAAGTATCTTTAGTAGGATGGGGAACTTTTTCTGTATCTAACAGAGCTGCAAGAACTGGAAGAAACCCACAAACTGGGAAAGAAATCCAAATAGCTGCTAAAAACGTAGTAAAGTTTAAAGCTGGTTCTGAATTAGCTAAAAATGTAAACTAAGGGTAACCTCTTAATTTAATAAAAAAGCCTGTTGGATTTCCAACAGGCTTTTTTGTGCTTTATACTTTCGTGTGGTTAAATAGAAATAAATTAATTAAACTATAGTCTAAAATTCGAAATCTAAATGAAGCTTATCTTTAAGATAAATAAGCTCTGGATGATCTTCGGCAATTTTCTTGAATTTTTCTTTATCTGTATACAAGAAAACTTCTTCTTTTTCACTCTTAATTAATTTCGATTGAATAGATATCGAATAATTATTTAATTCTTTTTTAAGGAAATCCAAAATGTCTTGTTTTTGACGATCAAAGTTGTCCGAAAGAGTTTTGTTTTCTAGAGTATGAACAATGGTGAAATTTTCCATTAACTCTGGATTGTTTTTTGTTAAAGCTGTAAACAAAGTTTTTCTACCTTTTTCATTCTGACCTTTAGCATACGTATTCCAGCATTCCAAGAGTTGCTCCAAAGTAAACTCATCAGCATCAGTTTTCTCAATCTCTTCCTTTATATCATTATGCTTTTTCATAGTATCCTTAATGGAGAAACTACTTCCAAACACTACTTTTTTTCTGTCTTCTTTTGGTGGTAAAGCTTTTGTTTCCTCTGGCTTAATTGGTTCTAATGGAACCTTTTCCTCTTTTATGGTTTCTTGAACTGGTTCTTCAATCACTTTTAGTTTCGGAGTTTCTTGAATTGGTTCAGCAACAATGGCTACTTCTTCTTTTTTAGGAGAAGATGTTGGGCTAATTACAGGAGATTCTTTTTTAGAAGAATCCGATTCACTAATTACTAGATTTTTTTTTTGCTCACTTTGAGTAAGTGAGCAGAGCTTAATTAAAGTTAATTCAACAAGGAGTCGAGTGTTTTTACTCGTTTTATATTGAATATCCGCATCAGATAATATTTCCAATCCTTTTACCAATAGTCGAATATCAGTTTCTTGGCATTGCTCTAGGTATCTTTTTTTCACTGTCTCCCCTACTTCCAACAACTTAATAGTTACGTTATCTTTTGAGACTAATAAATCTCTAAAATGACTACCAAGACCAGAAATAAAGTGATGTCCATCAAATCCATAACTTAATATATCATCAAAAATCAAAAGAGTGTTGGCGATATTATTGGAGTTAATGGCTTCAACAATTTTAAAGTAATAATTGTAATCTAATAAATTAAGGTTATCAATTACCGATTTGTAGGTAATATTCTTGTTAGAGAAGTTAACTATTTGATCAAAAATAGATAACGAATCTCTTAAAGCTCCGTCTGCTTTTTCAGCAATTATATAAAGTGCTTCTCTTTCGTAAGTTACACCTTCTTTTTCTGCAATTTTTTCAAGATGCTTTACCATATCTTCAACCTGAATACGGTTAAAGTTATATACCTGGCATCTAGATAAAATTGTAGGGATTATCTTATGTTTCTCCGTAGTTGCTAATATAAAAATAGCGTGAGGTGGTGGTTCTTCAAGTGTTTTAAGAAACGCATTAAATGCATTGGAAGACAACATGTGAACCTCATCAATGATGTATACTTTGTATTTACCAACTTGTGGCGGAATCCTTACTTGATCAGTAATGTAACGAATATCCTCTACAGAGTTATTTGATGCTGCATCAAGCTCAAAAACATTAAAAGATAAATCTTCATTTTCTCCTAATGATTCTTGATTAATTACACGAGCAAAAATACGAGCACACGAAGTTTTACCAACTCCACGAGGGCCACAAAATAAATATGCTTGTGCCATTTGACCAGAAGATATAGCGCTTTCAAGAGTTGATGTTATCGACTCCTGACCTACTACGGTTTCAAATGAACTGGGTCTATATTTTCGTGCTGATACTACAAATTCACTCATGATATAAAAATACTATAATTATTGGAGTTGAAAAGGAATAAATGCCCATTTTTAATTAACAAAATAACTCATAATGTTTATACCTTTTAATTTAGTAAAATATGCTCACATTTTGAAAAAATTAAGAAGTAAATAAAGTATTTTACCTTATATTTAACGATACATAAAATTTAAAATAAAAGAAGATGGCAAAAGATGATTTTGATTTATTATCTCAATTGGGAGAAAACAAAAAGGTAGAGGCTTTAAAAGCAAAGATTGAAAAGAAAAAATCAATTGATATTTTATCTAAATTAGATGAGATAGAAAGTAAGATTGAAACTGCTGCTAACGACAATAAATCTCAAGAAGAAATTGTTGGAGGAATCATTGATTCTAATTTTGAAACTCTTAATAATGATGTAAAAGAATCGGAACAAGACTTGCAAGAGTTAATGCTTCACTTGCGTTCTATGCTTGATAATGCTGGTGGTGAATTCTCTAAACTTCAAGAACTTAATGATGATGAGCTTAAGCTAGTAGCAAAAGCCAAAGAAGAATTATCGGATGCAGAATCAGCTTTGAGAAGAGCTGAAGGAATGAGTAATGCTTGGAACATTTTGTTTGGATACAAAAACAGTAAAGTAAAAAATACTAAAGCAGAAATTCAGAAAGAAATTTCTGAATTAAAAACTGCTGAAGCAGATGCCAATAAATCTTATCGAGATAGATTGAGAAATGCTGATATGGAAGATTCTTTACAGAGAATCATCTCTCAGGTACAAGGAATGGTTGGTATCATAGAAGTTATGGTAGAAGATACTGATGTGCAAATACAAGCTCTTAAAAACAGAAAAGAACTGGCATTTGGTACCAAAGAAAAAGCTGCTGAAATAATGAAAGCTCGTAAGGCTGATTTAGAAACTTTGGAAGACACTCTTAAAAGGGAAGAATTAGCACTTTCTGAATTCCAAAATAACTCTCCTGAATACACAGCACAAGAAAAGAAAATTGCTGATTTACGTGAGCAAAGAGCTGAACTGAAAGGGAAATACAACATTGCTCTAGGAATTTTCCAATCGAAAGAAAGATTTGTAGAGCAAATTGTGGTTCACCTAGAAGCACAAACTGTTACTAAGAATAACTTGAAACAATTGATTGGTCAATTGAAATCGGATACAGAAGAAAGGGTTACAACTTACGAATCTGGTTTACAATTAATACAAGCAGCATCTGCTCAAGAAGCAGCTTCTATTTATGAAGATGCTGGTGCAAAAACGGATCAGAAAATTACTGAGATTGCTGCTAAAGTATTAGTAGGTTCTGAGAAAGACAGAATTGAAAGAATTAAGAAGCATCCAAACAGAATGACTGAATTACACGGAGTTTTGGTTGGTTTGGCTGAAGCAACTGCTAAATTTAAAGCAGAAGACAGAAAGCTAATGAAGGAACATGCTGATAAATTTGGGATTGATGTATCAGAAACTTTCTCTTTTAATCACGAAGGTAATGACTCTCCAAGTGGAGATGACTCTGCTCCTGCTTCATCATCAAAGAAAAGTGATAGTGTAGATGGTTTGATGGATTAATTAAATTGTAAAGAAATTAATATGAATAAGCTAATCAAGTTGATTGGCTTATTTTTTTTGAATAAAAATCATTGTTCTAACATATAGAAAAAACTATATTTGCACCAATGAAAACAATAGACATCATAGAGAATTTTGGAGAATTGGACAGTGTTCGGTTTGATACTACTGATGAATATATAAAGTATTTCGATTTTATTAAGAATTCATTTAATCGTTTAATTGAATCTCTAAAGTCTAGATCGGCTGATAATCCTATTGAAATTGCAATTCTTAAGGATTTCCTTCAGAAGTATTTGAATACTGTAGAGATATTGAGATTGAAATATCTGTTTGATTCAGATAATAAAATGGCTATTGATTTAACAGACTCTAGCTTCCCTAACTATTTAGAATTAAGAAAACTAGATAGTGAAAAAGAAAAAGCAACATCTGTATTAAGTAAGCTTCCATCCAAAGACTCCTTAAAGCAAGAAGTATTGGATTATATGTTTGAGCGAAAAGCACAACCACTTCATTTACTAAAGAAATTAGGTAAAATAACGTATAACGAAGCTCTACAAAATGATCATTACATGGGATTGTACAATCCTGGAAGTTTACACGAAATAGGTAAAAACAAACAAGGACAAAAAAAATACATTTACAATTGGTCAAGTTACGACAGTATGACTAACAGACCTTTTGTTTACATACTTGCTTTCGAATTCACTAACAACACCATTAATTTACAAAAAGAAGGATTGCCAGCTTTTGAAGACATAATTAAAAAGCATTCGCATAATTCTACACCACTTAAAGTAATGGCAACTGAAATAGATAATGCTGCCGAATCTATTAAACCTAAAATACTTAAACGAATAGATATTGGTCCTATTTATTGTAAATACTCTAAGGAGAATCACGAAATAAGCGAAATAGTTCAAGAAAGATTTAGTGAGGATGATTATGCTTTTTTCTACACTACAGAGATTGTAAATTCTGTTGGAGAAAAAGAACAAAAAGCTGGTGGTATGTTTTCGTCAACCAAACAATTAAGACAAATTTTCTTTGTAGATGAACGAAATATTGATTCACTAGAAAGACATGTTTCTGAGGTGAATCATTACCTAATTGGAACACATAAATTGGTTCAGTATTTATCGGCCAATAAACCTCAGTACATTAGCAAACTCAAGATTCCACCAATAGTTTTTTAGAATAAAACTCTATGAAAAAAAAACTAATTGGAAGGAAAGACATCTTGAATTTCCCAAGACTAAAATTAGAAGGAATTGAAGTAAAAATTGATACTGGAGCTTATTCCTCTTCTATTCACTGCAGAGATATTAAATTAGGACAAAAGAACGGCAAAGAAGTAATAACCTATGTTTTACTTGATCCAACCCATCCTAAATATCACGGCAAAAAATTTACTTCATCTACTTTTAAGGAAAAGTATGTAAAAAGCTCCAATGGAGTATCCGAAAAAAGGTTCGTGATAACAACTGATGTTATAATTTATGAAGAGAAATATAAAATTGAATTGTCATTAACCGAAAGAGGTGAAATGAGATTCCCTATATTAATTGGTAGAAAATTATTAATAGGAAAATTCATAGTAGACCCTTCAAAAACCAATTTGTCTTTCAAAGAACAAAAGAATTCTTAAAACTAAATTAAACTGACTTCAGAAGATTTTAATGGAACTAGTACTGATATTTATAATAACTCTGTAAAAAGAACTGGTTATAACATCATGATGAGATTTAACTGGCACTTTGGTGACCATGATATTATTTATCCTTACTTTGGATTAGCAGCTGGTTACAGAAGTAACAACTGGGAATTTACATCTACAGACCCTGACTTTGTGAGTACTGAAACTGGAAACTTAATTCCTTTTGGAATTGAAGCTACATTTGGTACAAGGTTCTTGTTTACTGATAACTTAGGAGCTTACGTAGAATTAGGATTAGCAAGAGCTTTCTTACAAGTTGGATTAACTGGAAAATTCTAAAACAAAAAATGATTTATACAAAAAAGGCTCTCCAAATGGAGAGCCTTTTTTTATGCTATAAAGTTTCTATGTCTTTTTCTTCTTCAATCTTTCGCCATACCTTTTCGAAAGTAAGCTGAAAAGAACCAAGGCACTTAAATTGCTTAAAGCTGTTTGGCGGTATTACACTTAAAAATATGGAAGCATCCTCTCTTTCGTATAAATGATAAATTTCTCCTATAATTGGCTCAAAGTTATACTCCGTGTTATAAATAAGGTCATTCCATTTGTATTCCTCCATCATTCGGTCATATTCCTCTTGCAGTTCATTGAACTTTTGCTTGAGCATATGATTCACTTTAGAAATACCTACATTCTTCCATGTCTTAACATTGGTTGTAGTAATACTAGGAGCTCCAACATTGGTTCCGTATTCTTTTATAGATGCATCATACCTTCCTGTTTTCTCATCAAAAACAATTAAGTCTGGCTTTTTATCTTCGTTTTGTTTGGACATTTAATCTATTTGTTAAACAAAAATACTATTTCTTTTATTATAAAACTAAAAAGTGGAAATAGATTTAAGTCAGATATGAAAAATAGTTTCTAGATTAGAAATTCTTCACTCAAATGTTGGGTTTATTTTTTATAAATCCCTCAACAATAATTACATTTAAGACTAAATAGCACAATTAATAATGAACCAACCAGAATCCTCCCTTTTTCCAGTAAATCAGGAAGAAATAAACGAACACAGAGACGAGATAACTAGTTATTTAAAACAAGTTTCTTGGAAAGCTGATAACAAACGATTCTCAGATAATAATGAGAACATAGATTTAACTTTCTTAATTGGCAATAAAACACTTGGGCTTGACCAAAGTGATGATATTTCTATTTTAAAAAACGCCATTAGAATAAGTGATGATCGTATTCTACTTAGCAACACAACCAACTATGTTGTAAATGCTGTACGCGAAGGATTTTGCTTAGGAAAACACATTTCCAATTTATATGAAAAATCTTCTGGATTGGAGCAACTTCAAGAAAGAAACAAGAATCAAAGCATACACCAATCGGAATTACCGGAGTTCCATGAAAAGACACAAACTCAATCAGCTATATTGAGTTATGTAGCTAGTAAATATATTATTTACCTACTTGATCAACACAGAAAAGCTGAATCAAGTGCGATTAATATTCAGTTTGGAGGAATTCCAGAAGTAAACATAAATAGACCTTCGCAATCAATTAGCTGTGCTTTATATTATTACGGAGCTTATTTAGAGAGATCTAATGTGGTGAATAATGAATTGGAATTGTTACAACTTACTAATCTTTATTTCCAGAGATTAAGCGAAGAGATTCAATTCCGAAAAGATTCATTAAAGTTTGCTGATTCCTTTACAAACAAGCATTACAAAGTAGAAGAAACTGAATTTACCATTCAAGGATTTGAAACAACTGTTTCAGCTGGTTCAACAAGTCAAGATTTCAATCCTGTAAGGATGGAACAGATTATTGCCAACAAGGAGGCTAAGCATATGTTTAAGCGATATGCAGAGCGATTGTTGTGTTATGACATGAAAACAGGACAGAACCCAATGCTAGAGCTTGGAGGTTTACCTGCAGTAACTATGGCAGATGGAAAACCAGGAACTGGAAAAAGTATGTTGATTGCAGCAACAGCTACCATCTTAAAAGAAAAATGTGAGGAATTAGAAATTCCATTTTTATTCTGGCCATTACCAGATAATATTATTTCAACTTATCAAGGTGGTTCAGCAGAACGAGCTATGGAATGGTTTAGACCAATGCAGGATAAGAACAAGATTATTTTTGCACCAGTTGATGATGCAGAAAATAACTTAGAAGAAAGAACAAGAAAAGGAGTTTCAGCAGGAGTTCGTGAGTTAATTGGAGTTTTCTTAAGAAATACTGAAGGTGCTTATGCGATTAACAATGGAAACAGATTAATTAGTTTGTTTACTAATATACCTGACCAAATTGATAAAGCCGTTTTATCCAGAATCCAATCTAGGGTTAGTATGGATGGAGCAACAACCAAAGAAGATTTTATTGATCAGGATTATATTTGGTGGAAAAAATATGGCAAAATGATGCCCGATTTTGTGGATGCAGCAAATCCTAAAAACTACAAATTTATGGAGGCTCAAAAAGAGCTTACTAGTTTAAATTCAGTGTTCAACAAAGAATATGAGTTTATAAACGAAGAAGTAAAAGACATTTTTGACACAACAATGACTTCACTTGACCCAAAGAGTCATGATTTCTTTGGTTCTTTTTATCAAAATGTATTGAAAAAGTATTCATTTTTCTCATCAAGAGACTTAAGAAACATTCAAAAGGCAGTAGATTCAAGAATTATTGATTTTGATATGCCAGAGGAATGGTGGGATGATTCTTCTTTGTTTTTTAAACAAGATTATGATTCTAAAATGGAAATGCTTAAGAAGTTGACCATAGAAAATATGGGAGATTTAACTTTCTCGGAAATACGATTAAGAGAGGCTTTATTCTATATCGATACAGCTGTAAGAATTAATAATACTGGGCTTAATAGAGAAATTGATGAAACTGCTAAGCAGATGTTCGTGAATGAAAAAGCTAGAGATTTAGTACAAGAAAAATACAAATAAAAGAGAAAAAAAATGGAGGTAATTGATGAGATACAACCTAGTGCAGATATAATAAACAATTCACAAAGAGCAAAGAATGTGGTTTATGCTTTTTATGCTATAATTGTTTTAAGTGTTATAGCTCTATATTCAAATTGGCTTCAGCTAAATCTACTTGAAGATTTTATGGCTGATGTTTTCGTTCCTGATGCAGAAGTCGATAGCAATGATCAAAGACAAATGGTGATTGGCTTACTACAAGCAGGGCTTTTGATAACTACCGGAATTCT
This sequence comes from Flavobacteriales bacterium, assembly GCA_018609055.1. Classification (GTDB taxonomy): domain Bacteria; phylum Bacteroidota; class Bacteroidia; order Flavobacteriales_D; family CAJJDF01; genus CAJJDF01. Next base: position 84,274 of record JABAYJ010000007.1, on the reverse strand, counting down.
ATTTATTGCTTGGTTTTACAGAGCTTATAGAAATGTACATGTGATTTTTGGAGAGAAAAAGATGAAGTTTTCAAAGAGCATGGCTGGTTGGGGGTTTATTATTCCAATAATGAGTTTGTATGTACCTTATCAAATAGCTAAAGAAATAACTGAAAAGCAACAAAATGTGTTGCGTAGAATAGTTCCAGGATACAAAAGCATAGTAAGTTTAACTATTGTAGGTGTGTGGTGGACAGCATTCATTATTAATAATGTAATTGAAAATATTGCTTTCAGATCAGTTTTTAAAACAGATACTTTAGATGAACTATTGGTGTCAACAAAAGCCTACATTGTAACCGATTTTATTGATATAATTGCTGCAATAATCACTATTGCATTGGTTCAGCAAATTTCAAAGGAAGAATCTATATTATTCAAAAATTCTTATAATCTAGATCTATCTACTAATTCGCTTGTTAAAAGCAACATAGAAGAATGAAAAAACTAATTGAACACAATTTATTTGGTAATGGTTTACTCTTTTTAGATGAACCTTTACTAATAGACAGATATAATGTAAGCCTTAAGGACATTGGGATAAAAGAAACCAAACTCACTCAATTTCATATTGACAAATGGGGATGGAGTCCAGAAATTGCTCAGGAATTTGGCAATAAAGATTACATGTCGTTTGGATTTGCAAATCCTTATTCCATTATACTTTCGCCAGAACAAGAAGAATGTAGTATCTACTACCCTTTTCATTCTTTTGATTGGGAATTAATGGATACTATTTTTGATGTATACAAAGAACAAATTAAAGACATTACTACCAAAACAGCCTTATGGTTTGAGATGGACCAAGGGATATCTAATTACCGTTCAGCTCAGGATTTATTGATGGTTGATACTTTTACGATTAAATTTCATACTCCTGACAACATCATCCAGACCTCGGTACAACAAAAGAAATTGGTGCAAGAGTTTTATGATACACCAAATGGCTGGGCAGACAGCTCACTTCATGCTAAAATACTAGAAAGTGTTGTGGATTATGGAGATTTAAGACAAAGAAATTTTGATTTAAAAGAGTTCCAATTCACTAAAATAAAGAGTTTTTACTCTAGAGTTTTTAATGGAATATTTTTGTTAAGAAATGAGTATATAAACAAAACTCTAATGATTTTTGAGAATAATAATTCCACTCTTTCTGGAGAATCGAATCATTCTCATATGGAGTACAATTTAAATGATGAAAACTTATTTATATACTTGTACAACAACAAATTAATAGACAATAGCTTAAGTAATTATATAGGTGATTTTTATACCGTACAAACTATAAGAGATACACTATTAATAGAGCAATTGGCTGAACATTTTCCTGACGAAGAGATTAATATTACTTCTGAAAGGCACAAGAACAAGTACATTTCCATGCTGGCAAATGACAACAAACTTTCTGATTATTTTTGGGCATTAGAGGAGATAAATAATGAAATAAAAAAAGGAAAAGCAGGTAACATACTAAAGTATTCGTTTGCAGTGCAATTGGCTTTAAGTTACCCAAACCCTAAGCTTCCCATAGAGGACAAGAAAGTGATTTGGCAAATTTTGATTAAATTGTCACCAATAAAGGATGTGGTATTGCAATATCTGTTCGATAAAAATAAATTCTTTGAAGAGTACGTAGATTGGTCGGATAAGAAACAAGACTGGGCAATAGATCACATTAAACAAAATAAGAACCAACTATTTAATTTTAAACTTAATAATCGATAATTATGGAAATGACATTTGCAGCAATAATAGGACTTGTACTAGGTCTGTTCTTTACATATTATGATAAGAAATCAGGAACAAATTTGTACAAAAAATGGTACAACATAAGTAACAAAAATAAGATTGATCCAGACTTGGAAATCGGATTTGTTACCAATCAATTATTTGGACAAAAACTGACTGTGGCTCTTATACTTACTGGAATATGTTATTTAATTAGCTTTTTGGTATTTGGAGTTAATCCTGTGAAATCACTTTTTTATATGATTGCTTTTTTCTTAGGATTGATGGTTGCCTTTTACACAGCTAACCTTATTCTATCAATGTTTTCTAAAAAGGTAAGCGGAGCTATCGACTATATCGAGAAAGTAGAAAAAGGAGGAATTGATTTAGGAGAGGAAGCAAAGAAAAGCTCTAATAAGGTGAAGGATAAAGTAAAAGAAACCGTAACAGGAAACGAGAAAATTGTTGTAGAGGAAAAGCCTGAACCAATTCCAGAGCCAGCTAAAGAAGCTGATCCTAAGGAAGATTCTAATTGGAGAGATGGAGTGAAGAAATTTATGGATAAATAGTTATTTATACTACTAACAAAATGGAAGAAAAAGACCCAAAAGAGATAGTAAGGAACTTAAATGATACGGAGATAAACTCGGAAGAAGAGTTTGAAAAAGTAGAGAATAACAAAGATGCTGAAAACGAAAATAGAGGAAGAATCTATTGGGTTTTTAAGAACATCAGAAAAGGAATTGTGAACTGGTTTGGAAACCATAAAGTATTTGGAATAATACTATTATTGGTCTTATTAATCTCTGCTTTCTATTTAAGAGCTTACATTCATCCATTAACACTAACCATTCGTAAGTACTTCTTTTTAATACTTTTACTTTGGTTAATCATTTGGTTTTTCAGAAGAAGGATTAGAAAAAAGAAGAAGTTTTTCCCAAAATTAATTGGAAATGTGGTATTACTTGGATTACTAGTTGCTGGTTACCTTTTTGGGCCTTCAGTTTATCGTTATTTAGGACTTTACTACCATTACAGCACAATAAACAAACAAGAAATTTCTATGCTCCCACTTACTGAGCAGGAAAGAATTCAGCCTTTAAACTCTATTAAAACTCTTGTGAATCAAGAGGTATTAGATGAAACATCTGAAGCAACTCTGCCTCACATTATCATTCGTAAAGACGGAAGACTTGATTTTAGTATGTGTGTTGGACCATCAACAATGTATTTAACTCAGCAATTGACTCAGAATATGACTGAGATAATAAGTGTGCCTGCAAATACTGCTGCAACTGGTTTTGGAAAAGATACCAAGCATCCTGTGAAATTTGATGTAGGGGAAAACTTGGTTCTGAGCAGCTACTCTGCTACAACAGCTATTAAAAAACTAAACTTTATTCAGTTTTTTAACTATGAAGCAGATGAAGTAAAATACATTGAAAGAGCTGTAAATGATTGGATTCAGGTGATTACACTTATCAAATGGGAAGGATGGATTGTTCCTCGTCCTGTTTTTGGTGGAGTTATTATTATTGACCAAATAGAAAAAAACTCGTTTGGTAATTTTATCAAAAGAGCTTCTATCGGAAAAGGAACTTTCATTAAGCCTGATGACATTAAAAATTACGATTATTTGAATAAGCAGAATTTACTTTCTGATAGAATAGCTACTTTCTCTGCTGAATCATTTAAGTTTCAGAATGGGTTTACTGCACCACTTCCCTATTATCACAAAGGTGACATTAGAGTTCCGCAACTACCCGAAGATCAGAATCAGCAACCATTTGTAGCTTATTTTAATTTTAAAGGAGTAATTAAAGGAACCGAAGGAACCTTATGTCATTATTTTGGATTAGAACCTTTTCAGGAAAATAAAAGAGCACTTAATACCAGTATATTTATCCCGAGTTCGGGAGTTGATAATACGGTATATTATATAAATCACACTAAGAATGGTGATGGTTATACGGGTTCTAGTTCTATTGCTTCTAAAGTAAAAGAGAGTAAGAAAAACTACGATTGGACTGCCAACAACCCTGCTGAAACTCGTCCTTACATAAAAATGATTGATGGTGAAAGAAAATTCTTTTGGTTGAGTACGGTAATTACTAAAGTAGATAAAGAAGGAAAAGAGTTTATTGGAGGAACTGTTCCCGAATTAACGCTTACAGATGCTTTAACAAGTGAAGTTTTTTGGGTTGAGAGAGAGAACTTGAAAGATGAATCGCTTTGGCTGAAGAGGTATGTTGCACCAAATATTATTCCTGTAATTGATACTGCAAAATAATGAAATCAATAATAATAACAGGAGCCAGCAAAGGATTAGGAAATGCATTAGCGTTAAACTATTTAAGCAAAGGCTATTCAGTTTATTCAATATCTAGAACCAAAGCTGATAATTTGAGTGAAGTAACTCAAATAGAATGTGATTTGAGCGATTTGGAAGGCCTTAAAACAGCTTTCACCTCATTATTGAATACAATGAGAGCAACTTCACCAACTTCGCTTACGCTTATTAATAATGCGGGTAGTTTAGGAACAGTATCACATTTAGAAAATATAGATTCGGATAACATCATACAAACAGTTAATCTTAATTATACGGCTCCACTCCTACTTAATTCCATATTTATTAAGCAAACTGAAGATTGGAAAATTAATAGAAGTATAAGAACAATATCTTCGGGAGCTGCTACTAGCTCAATTGATGGTTGGTCTGTATACAGTTCCTCCAAAGCTGCAATTGATCAAATGACAAAAGCTATGGGAGTCGAACAAGCTAACAAAACCAATCCTGTTCATACGCTTTCTATTTACCCAGGGGTTGTGGATACGCAAATGCAAGGAGAAATAAGGAATTCTAAGTCAGAGGATTTTTCTAACATTGAAAAATTTAAAGACATGAAAACTAACAATGAATTAGCTTCACCTCAATCTGTAGCTCAATTGGTATATAAAATTGACAAGGATTCTTCGTTAGATAATGGTAGTGTTGTTACGGTAAGAGATTACTCTTAATTCTCAACAAAAGCCTCATCAGTTAAGGTTTTTAGAAACAAAACCAAATCTGCTTTTTCAGAATTTGATAAGTGTAAAGGCTTAATTAATGAATCTTTATTTACATGATTTTTTCCACCTGAATTGTAATGACTCACTACTTCTTCGATTGAAACCATACTACCATCATGCATGTAAGGTGATGTGACTTCTATATTCCTTAAAGATGGAGTTTTAAATATGGATAAATCTGCTGAATCTTTGGTTGCTCTCATTCGACCAACATCCTCATAGTTCTCATTCAAACCATTGTTTGTGAGTTTATAGCTAGTGAAATTAAATCCTCCGTGACAACTTGAGCAGTTTCCTTTTTCTCCAAAGAAAATAGCCATTCCATTCTTCTCCGACTTAGTTAGTTTAACTTTTCCATCCATGTAGGAATCGAATTTACTGGATTTACTTATCAATGTTCTCTGAAAAACTCCCAAGGCTCTAGTAATAACATAATGGTCGGGTTCTCGATCATATGCAACTTTACTCATTGTAACATATTCAGGAATCTGTTGAATTTTTTTAGAAATCTCCACAATATTATGTGCGAACTCATTCTTTTCTTGAATTGGAATTAAGGCTTGCATTTCAATAGTAGGAACACTTCCTTCTCTCAAAAAATAAGGATGAAACCCAATGTTCATAAGACTTGGTGTGTTTCTTATTCCGGGTCTATTAAATACTCCTGGACTAAACTTTACCGTGTCGCTAAATGCATATTTTGGTTTGTGACAACTAGCACAACTTATCGAAGAATCAATAGAAAAAACTGGATCAAAAAACAGTTTCTTCCCTAATGCTATTCTTTCTTTTGTAATTTGGTTTTCAGTCTCATACACCATTTCAGGTAAACTAAACTCTTTACTAATAAAAGCTGTTTTTTTAGATAGTAAACATGAAAAAAGAAGGAGTGCTAAAATTCCAATAACTACTCCTTTTTTCTTCAAATTGATATGTTTATTAGAATGGAGAACTATACCTTTCATCAGTTGCTAATTCTGTATCTGTTAGTGCTTTTAAGAAGTTGACTAAATCAGTCTTATCTTGAGCTGTCAGAAATAAGCCTGTTGCTCTTGTTGCTTCCAAAGCTGGGTCAATAGTAGTAGAAAACTCTAAATGACCGTTATAATGATTCACAACTTGTTCTAAAGTATTAAATCGTCCATCATGCATGTAAGGTGGAGTTAACTCTATATTCCTTAAAGAAGTAACTTTGAATTTTCCTTTGTCAGCAGGATCTCCTGTAGCATCTTCTCTTCCATCATCACTTATGTTTGCGTCCGAATCTAACCCATTATTCATGTAATTGTCGTTTTCGAAGTTTGCTCCAGAATGACAATGAGCACAATCTGCTCCAGATGTATTTGGGAAAAATGCATTATACTCTGTGTAAAACAAATTCTTTCCTCTTTGTTCTGATGCAGTGTAAGCATATTCTCCTCGTTCCTCTTTATCGAACTTACTGTTGTTTGATACAATAGAATTCATAAACTGCTCAAGAGCTAGCGATACTTTAACCGAGTTTATAGTTTCTGAGCCAAAAGCTCTCATAAACTGGTTTTTATAAACGTAAGAAGACTTTAGTTTAGCAATTACATTTGGTAAAGTTTCGTGCATCTCCAGAGAATCTTGAATTGGCATTAGCGATTGATCTCTCAGTAAATTAGAACGCCCATCCCAAAAGAATTGGTTTTCATTCCAAAGCATATTCACTGTTGCCATAGCTTGTCTTCCACCTGGTAAACCTAGAATCCCTATAGAAAATCTATTGGTGTCAGAGAAACCAGTTTCCTGTTTGTGACATGAACTACAAGATAATGTTCCATCTTTAGATAGCTGTTTGTCATAAAACAACATTCTACCCAGTTTTACACCTTGGTTGGTTAGTTGATTATCAATAGGTATTGATGGCGGAGTTAATCCTTGATAACTAAAGTTATAAAGTGATGTGTCGTGTTTAATTTCATATGGAATAAATTCACTTTCTTTTTTACAAGAGATAAAATAAACCAAAGAAACTACACTTACTATTAATAGTGCTTTCTTTTTAATGATCTAAATTATTTATTAACAATAAACTTTCTACTTACTAGAGTGTAAGATTCTCCATTTTTAACTGAACAAATATAAGTTCCTTGTGATAAGTTACTTAATTGGATAGAAGTTGAATTAATATTCTGTTCTAACACTAATCTACCTGCCATATCTATTATTACTATTGACAGGTTTTGGTATTCTTTTACAAAAGAAATAGTGATGTTATCATTCTCTGTTGTTGGGTTTGGAGAAATAGTGAAGTCAATAGTTTCTCTTTCTTCCATTTTAACTCCTACAGATGGATTTCCCTCAATTGAAGTAAAAACATGGTCTCTAAAATTTTCAAGATTCTTCTTGTTTAATGTAGCTTCACCATGAATTAATGGACCATTTGTTACATCAATATCTCTTATCGACTCTAGGTAATCTGCATTTAGTTCAATTGTTTTTTCTCCAGTTCCACTAATTCCAGCAGTGTTAATAGTTGAATAGAAATAACTAACATCACCTAATGAATGAATTTCGAAAACTCTATTTGGTGTAATTCCAAAACTAGTTCCTTCAATTGCTGTAAATCTATACCCAGGAGTCCAACCCCAGTGCATACTTGGCGATTTAGGAGACAAAGGATTAGCAGAAGAAAGTACTGATGGGTCTAGGTGATTTAAAGAAGGATCCACTCCTACTGCAATTGTTACTTTTTCTAAAGTGGTAATATTTAATGTAGTTAAAGAATCTAAAAGAGTTGTTCCTGCATTCACAAGAAACACTCTGTTTATTGGTGTTACAGTTCCTCCATCATGAGTTACAGAAACTACAGTTAAGTAATATTCTAGTCTTACAAAGTCTAGTGAATTACCTAAATTATTAGTTGTTTGTGAATTATAAGCAAAGGCGTTAGCTCCTAATTTATGATTAATTTTTAGGCTTAATTTTGTTTGTGATATTGCTATACTACTTATAAATAATAGGATAGCTAATTGAATAGATTTTTTCATCTTAATTGATTTTAATATTATGGTATAATTTATTTTACTTTTTGCTGATTTATTAATTGAAATAATCAATTAATAAAATTAAAAATAGGTAAAAATTAATCCTAAACCAAACTTAATAAATAGCCTAAAACTCCACCTCCAAGTACAATCCACATAGAATTTAGCTTTTTAGGACCAAAAACAAAGAAGAACCCTAGTACTGCAATTACAATTGCTCTCCATTCTGGAACCCAATCGGCAAATAAAATACTAGTACTCATTGTAAATAATACGGCTAGCATAACTCCTACTGCAGCTACATTTACCGAGTCTAAAAAGAAACCTAAAAACTTAGAACCTCTCATTTTTTTAACTAAAGGATTCAACATCCAAACGAATAAGAAAGAAGGAAGAAATATCCCTACAGAAGCTGCTACAGCTCCCCAAAAACCACCTAATTGATATCCAACAAAAGTTGCTGTTGAAAGTACAGGGCCTGGCGTAAACTGACCAACAGCAATTGCATCTAGCAAAGCTGGCATTGTCATGTAACCAGTAGCAACTAATTCATTCTCTAAATAAGCAAAAAGCACATATCCACTTCCATACAATACAGCTCCAACCTTAAGGAAAATCCAGAAAATTTTCATTGCTGGTAATAACGATTTAGCAATTACTGCTGTTGATGTATTTGCTACTACTAAGGGAAGTAGTTGCTTTATTTCAATTTTCTTGCGTGAATCGTCTTGAAAATAAAAGAATATAGCTCCTAACAAGCCTGCTCCTAATAATGCTAAGATTTCACTAACTCCCAAAAATCCAGAAGCTATTATTACTAAAACACCCAATATTGCAAGTTGCCAATTCTTAACAGCTTTTTTACCCAGCTTAAGAACTGCTCCCGCAATGATTGCTAATACTGCTGGCTTAATTCCATAAACGAATTGTTCTATTTGTGGAACTTCTCCAAATTGAACATATAAATAGGCTAAGAAACCTGTAAGAACAACTGCAGGGAATATGAAACAAAATCCTGCAACAAACAATCCTAAAACTCCTCCACGAGTATACCCACAATGCATGGTCATTTCGGTAGAATTTGGACCAGGAATAAGGTTTGTTGCTCCCATTAAATCAAGAAAATGTTGGCGATCCATCCATTTTCTTTTTTCTACAATTTCATCTTGCATCATAGCAACATGGGCAGCTGGGCCTCCAAAAGCAAATAGCCCAAGTTTAAAAAAAACTTGAGCTATTTCCGAAATATTTCCTTTGTTTTTCATGATTCCAAAGATAGGAAACTATGAAAAAAGATTACTAATCTAATATTAAATTAATGTTACTTTTTTTGAGTTGCAAATATCCTTTCCATATCTGCCAAAAACTTCAATTCTTCTTTCCCTGCAACTGCACCTTGAGGGTAACCGGTACTTCCCCAAGCATTAATGCTTACTTGCTTTGTTTGTGCATTCTTTACAGTATTAAATATCCATACTGTTGGGTATCCTCTAACTTTAAATAGCTGAGCCAACTCTCTGTTTTGCTTAACAATGTTTGCTGGCAATTGAGTTCTTCTTGGGAAATCTAATTCTAATAAAATTACTTCTTCTTTTGCCCATTTGATAAATGCTGCTTTAGAAAATACATTTTGCTTTAGTCTTGTACACCAACCACACCAATCACTTCCTGTAAAGAATCCAAAAATTGGTTTCCCTGTTTTTTTCGAAACTTCATTTGCTTTTTGAAAATCACTAAACCATTCTAATCCTGATTGATCTACAACTTCTGAGATTGTTACTTCTTCATTTGTTTTGTCTGCAAAGATAAAACTAGAAGATACTGCTCCTATAACTATTGCCAATGCAATTAATAAACTATATTTTTTCATGCTTTTTTATTTTTTCTTAATTCAAATATACTAATATCTCTAAAATTGTTAATTCTAATAACAATAATTTAATAGTCTTTAATACGCTCAAATACTTACAAAAGTTGTTCCAAAACTTAAATTCCAAAAACTTCTTTACTATTACTTGTAGTTACATTTGCTATTTCCTCTAGAGAAACCTCATGTAGATCTGCTACTTTTTGAGCAATAAGAGTTAAGTAAGTAGATTCGTTTCTCTTTCCTCTGTTGGGATGTGGAGCTAAATAAGGTGAATCAGTTTCTAAAACTAAGTGTTCCAAAGGAATTTGCTTCACAACTTTGTCTACTCCTGCATTTTTAAAAGTAACCACCCCACCTATTCCTAATTTAAAACCTCCATAATTAATGATTTTATTAGCCTGTTCTATTGTTCCATTAAAACAGTGAAAGATTCCAGTTAAATTTTCGTCATTGTGTTTATCCACAATGGCAAAAATCTCATCAAATGAATCTCTAGCGTGAATTACAATTGGTAACTTTAATTCTTTAGCTAATATTATTTGGGCTTCAAAGGCTTCTTCTTGAATTCCTTGAGTTGTTTTATCCCAATACAAATCAATTCCTATCTCTCCTATTGCGTAAAACTTCTCTTTCTTAAGGAGTTCTTTATACTCATCCAATTCTTGTTTCCAGTTTTCGTTAACTGAGCAAGGATGAATCCCAATCATTGGAAAACAATTTTCAGGATATTGCTCTACTAACTTCATCATACCATCTACCGAACTTTTATCAATGTTTGGCAAAAACAAACGCGAAATACCGTCATCAAAGCAGTTTTGAATTACTTGTTCTCTATCCTCATCAAATTGATTGGCGTATAAGTGTGTGTGGGTATCAGTTAATATCATGGTGCAAAAGTAAGAAATTTGTTATAAAAATTTATTTAATCAATCTTTCTTTCATTTCTTCTAAACTTCTATTAAATACATTGAAATCAACTGGTGTATTAATCCCAGATACTTTTCCTCTATCACTATGTTGCCAAAAATTCCATTGCTTATTATTTGGTTTGCGAACATGGTAATGAGCTATCCAAAGGGTATAATCTTTAAAGGAATCATCAAAATTTTGTTTGTAGAAATCGTGATAGGTATATATAATAGGTTTTACTCCATAATGTGATTCTATTTGTTTAGCAAATTTCATTATTCCTTTCATCAAAAGAGCTGAGGAAATATTTCCTTTTTCTTCTACATCAATTACTGGAGGAAAATCTCCTTTGGTGAGTTTTACATTTCTAATAAAATGGTTTGCTTGTTGCTCTCCTTTTATATGTGGTCTAAAATAATGATAGGCTCCTCTTATTAGTTTTTCCTTTTTAGCGTTTTTCCAATTATAATCGAATCTAGTGTCTTTATGTGACAAACCCTCTGTGGCTTTAATAATAGCAAAGTCTAGTTGGATATCTTTATCCTTCATCCCCTTTACCATTTTCCAGTTAATTCGTCCCTGATGGTGCGATACATCAATACCATGGACTTTGTATTGTGTAGGAATTTTGATTCCAAACTGAGTGTATCGCTTATAATGAATAGGGAACAATTGCTCATAAACTTGCCTCAAAGGATAATACTCATTTGCGACAAAAATCCCTGTGCCTAACAGCCATAAGAACAGAATCCAAAATGGATTCTTACTTTTTCTATTTTTTTTCGTTCGTCTCAATAGTCTTTTTAATGTCAGTTTTATTTCTGTAAAATATTGTTAATCAATTATTAATTAAAATTAATCAAACTATTTCAGGTACATAAATATTGTTTTATCCTTTTTATATGGGAACCGTTTGTCGCAATTTTGTTTCATCAATAACACAAAAACTAAAGTTATGAAAACAATGAAAAGAATAATGATTGGAGCAGGATTAATAATTAGTAATCTTACTTTTTCTCAAGAACAATTAAAAGAAACTTGTACAGTATTAGATATTCAAGTGAAGGGAAATGCACACTTAAGTGCTAAAGAAGCTGGTAACTTAACCAGGCACTTAATGAATCAGCTGAGTTTATATAATATTAGCTACGATCAAGATATAAACTATATCCTAAAAGAAGAAGAGCTTAAAAATTACAAAGTATATGAGGGTGAATTCAGAAAAACATTAAAATCTAATGTAATGAGTGACACTTCTATTACAAATAAAAGAGCACAAGTTCTTACAAATATAGATAATGCATTTTATGACATTGAAACAACTAAAAAAGAAAAGTTAATAGAGAAATCCGGAGAAGTATCCTACGAATGCTATAGTATTCAATGTTTAGAAAAAGTTGGAAAAATCCTTGGTTCTGATAAAATGCTTAGTGGTTACATTGAACTTATCAGAAACAATTACATCATCTCTTTCCGTGAATTTGATGTGAAAACAGGGCGTATTTCTCGTTCTATTTCAAGAGAATATAGAGACATTCCTGAGCAAATTAAAAACATGGTTTTAATAACGCTTCAAGACATGTACGACTTGGAAGTAAATAAACAAATGGAAATGTTTATAAGCCAAGAAGATAGTAGAGAAAGTGCACAGAACAATCCTAATACTAAGAGACTGAATTTATCTGGTGTAAGAATGGGAGTTGTACATGTATTTGGAGATAATGCTTCTATATTAAAATCACCTGAAACTAAAGGTGGATTTGATGCTGCACCAACTATGTTTCAATTTGGTTACCAATTTGAACGTCAGTATTTGAATCAAGGAAGAGTTCAAGGATTATTTGAGTTTATTCCTACGGTTACAGGATTGGAACAAGGAATGTTTTTACCATCACTTACAATTTTACACGGATTAAGAGACAACAAATCAGGAATTGAATTTGCTTTTGGGCCTACATTTGGCTTAACTACAATGGCTCAAGGATATTATGAAGGTGGAGAATGGAAACTGAATAAAGAATGGACATCAGGTGAACCAAATCCAAACGATATTTTTAAAAGACTAGACTCTAGAGGAAATATAGAATTGAATGCAGGATTCTTATTTGGAGCAGGATTCAGTCTTAGAAGTGGTGATTTAAATATTCCAGTTAATGTATTTACTGTAATGCAAAAGAAAAGCTTTAGAGCTGGTATATCCTTTGGATTTAATGCTAAAGGGCAATAAGATTAGATGAAGAAATACTTCTGCTAAAAACTACAAAGCGATTCCCGCTTTAACGGGAATCTTTTTTGACGAGAATTAAAAACCTAAACTTTGAATCATGAAAAAATTACCAATCATATTAATATACTCCAGAGTATTACTTGGAATAATTATAGCTTTAATTGCTTTTTTTTAATCCAGAAAACTCAGGATACACAATTGTATCTCTATTACTTTTAGGAATATTAACAAATGTATTTGATGGAGTAATTGCCAGAAAATTAAAAGTTGATACTGAGAGAACTAGAACTTTAGATTCCAATGTAGACATGTTTTTCTGGGGAATAAGTTTAATCTCCATTTTTGTAATAAACATGGAATTTGTAATCCAAAATTTAGTGCTTATTTCAATTGTAGTATCTTTAGAACTAATTGCTTACTTAGTTTCTTATACAAAATTTAAAAAGACGATAGTCACTCATACTTGCCTTGCCAAAGCTCTATACAGCTTAGAGTTTGACGATATTACTAATGACCAAACCAAGAGCAACCACACTAACAATCTAAAACAGTAAACACACGATGGATAATAGAAACATTACACAATTAATTAAAAAATAAATATTATGAAAAAAACAACACTAACAATACTAATCGCATTATCCTTACTTTTATCTGGTAACAGTGATGCCCAGGGAAAATCAAGGAATTCTTTTATAGAATGGAATTTTGGTATAGCCTATATTAATGATAATTATTATGCCCAGGGATTTTTACCGGGAACTTCAGTTCTTTGGGGAAGAACACATATCAATGACAATAATTTTATTTTTGAATATGAAGCAGGATTTGCGTTACCATCAATTGTTACTGGTAAATTGGGAATAGGTAAAAAGTTTAATAATACTAAAGTAATCGTCGGAGTAAGACCATTCCCATTTAATCTCTACTTGCAATCTAGTTTTATGGGAGGAAGAAAAGGATATCCTATTGTATCCATTGAATATAACCCACTTGATGATTCTCCATTATCATTTGGATCAACAGCGATTCTTAATTTCGGATACAGATGGAGACTAGGGAGAAGATAAACATTACACAACAACCAGATAAGTGTGTAGTAGAAGAGATCAACACTATAGTAAGTGATGGAGTATTCTATTATTACTATTCCTTAGTGAGCTGGTATTAACTCATGAGAGCTACTACTTTTTTAATTTAGTAATTTGGATTGGAGTAATTTCCAGGTTAGAGATTATACTCATTCTTTCCATTGCAAAACAATGGGTTATAGATATTCCTTCGGTTTTTAGTTTAAAACTGAAAAAACTACATTAAACTATCAGAGCATCAATTTTATTCTTTGGTTTTTAAATTATTGATGTTTTGATATAAACCTACCCTCAGGATTATAATATTGTTAGAAATAAATTCTAATAATGCTTTCTCAAAAAGTATGATTCATAGTTCTGGGGCAAAGTTTTATTTTTAACTTTAGAAATTAATATTTTCTGTAATGAAACATTTATTAATTCTCATATACATTTTAACAAGTCTTAATGCAACCTCTCAACTAAAAAAATGGGTGTTTATTTCTGATATTGCACCAATTATATCCTATAAATCCAATCTTGATTTAGTTAATGGAAATGACTCTGTAAATATACATAATATTGGGATTTCAATAAGCTTAGCAGATGGTGACTTGGATATAACAGATTGGGGTGGACTTCCAATAATTACTACTTGGAATTATTTTTCAGCTCCATTTATTGGTCTTGAATATAATATAGCAAATACTATAGGTGAAACTCAATTATACAAAGCAAATGACGGAGCATCAGCATTGATGCTAAACCTTGGAGTTACAGGAGGAATTGGAGGTAGTTTTCTTATTTTTCCTTTAGGAATAAATGGAACTTTGGGAGTCTCTACTGATTTTAAAGATTTATATACCAAATATGGAATTGCCTTCGATATGTGGGGATTTTCAATAGGTTATAGTGGTTTTTTGAACTTAACCAAAAACAATGACTCATTCTATAAAACTACTCCAGGAGTTGAGTTTAGGTACATTTGGAATTGGAAATAATTACTTAATTTTTTTATTTAAGCTTACTCTTAATTTAACTCCAACTAAAGAATAAATTCCTTCTACATTAAAGTATACATTACTGTATAACCATCCACTTGCAGAATATGAATGTGCTGTGTAGAAAACAGAAACATCTGCATCAAACTTATCGGAAATACTTGATTTATAACCAAACCCTATTCTACCATAAAAACCATTTTCATACTTTATTGCTTTCTGATAAATACTTGATCCTCCCCAAGATGGCTCTACAACAGTTATATTTTCACTTCTTCCACTAATTGCAATTCCTGCATTAATGTAAGTGAAAAATGTTTTTGGAGATTAAGAAAAATTCAATCGTATATCTGAATAGATAGGGACAAAATTACCAAACCCTGACAATTGAATATCTACGCCAATACCTAATGAAAATTGGTTATTAAAACATACACCATTTATTGATCCCAGTCCAACATTATAGGTAGTTGTTTCTTCTATCATTGCTCCTAATGAAAGTTCATTTAGACTATAAAAAGCTAGCTTGTTTACATCAAACTCTTCTTTTTCCTTAGTTTTAACTTCTATTGGAGCTAAAACTATTTTTTCTATTTCATCTGCTTTCCAAACGAAAATATTACCATCAGTTGTTTTAACTTTATATTGCTTTCCTGGAATCTCTTCAATTACAACTCCAGTAATCACTGAACCATTTTTAAGATAAAAAGTTCTTTCAGTTGCTTGGCTAATACCAACAATACTAAAAAGAACAAAGGCTATAAATAGGATAGTTTTTTTCATAAGTTTTATTTTGAATGTATTAAGACAAATCTATAACAAATAGTTTGACTGTCAAAGGTTTAATGAATATAAAACGACTACTCCCCTTCCATCATTTCAGCAATCTCTAGCCATGCCATAGATTTTTCATCTAAGGTTTCGCTCGCTTCTTTTAGTTCGTCTGCTAGTTTTTGTAAAGCATCTGGAGTTAAACTTGCATCATACATTTTCTCAGTGATGTCCTTTTTCTTTACTTCTAGTTTAGCAATTTGATCTTCGAGTTTCATGAACTCTTTTCTCTTATTATTACTAATTGCAGGTTTAGTTTTATACTCTTTAGTATCTGAAGGGACTTCATACTTTTCTGCTCTAGTCGACTTTTCAATTCTAGCCGCAGATTTCTGATTTTCATTGTCAGCCATTAATAACTCACGGTATTTTGTGTAGTTACCCAGTATGTCTTTAATTTTTCCTTCTCCTTTAAAATAGAATATGTGATCACACACTTTATCAATAAAATACCTATCGTGAGAAATCACAATTAAGCAACCCTGAAATAAATCTAAAAAGTTCTCTAGAGCTTGTATTGTATAAATATCCAAGTCATTAGTTGGCTCATCAAGAATTAAGAAATTAGGATTTTCTAATAAGATAGTAAGTAGATAAAGTCTCTTTTTTTCTCCTCCACTCAACAATTGTACTTGTTGATAATGCATGTCTTTTGGAAAGAAAAACTTCTCCAATAACTGTGCAGCTGTAATTGACTTTCCTTTTTCCAAGGGAATAGCTTCAGCAATATCTTTAACAATATCAATTACTTTTTTTCCATCTTTAAAAGTCATTCCCTTTTGGTTGTAATAACCAAACTTAACTGTGTCACCAGTTACAATTTTACCACCATCAGTCTCCAATTCACCCATTATCATGTTGATAAAAGTGGTCTTCCCTACTCCATTCTTTCCTACAATTCCTATTTTTTCGTGTCGTTTAAAATTGTAGCTGAATTTATCTAGCATGATATTATCATCAAAACTCTTGGTAACATTATGAAATTCTAGAATTTTAGTTCCCAATCTGGTTGAAAGAACTTTTAATTCCAGTTTAGAATTATCAATCTTTTTGGTTGCTGCTTCTTTTATTCCATCAAAAGCATCTACCCTTGCCTTTTGTTTAGTCCCTCTTGCTTTTGGCTGTCTTCTCAACCATTCTAACTCCTTTTTCATCAGGTTTTTAGCCTTGTCAATAGTAGTTTGGTCACTAGCAAAACGCTCTGCTCTTTTCTCTAAATAATAAGAGTAATTTCCTTTGTATCGGTAACATTCTCCACCATCCAATTCTATAATTTCCGAACAAATAGCTTCTAAAAAATACCTGTCGTGAGTTACCATAAACATGGTAAGGTTCTTTTGCGAAAGATATTCCTCCAACCATTCAATCATGTCCAAATCCAAGTGGTTAGTTGGCTCATCCAAAATCAATACATCTGGGTCGTTCAATAAAACCTTGGCAAGGGCAAGTCTTTTGTGCTCTCCTCCAGACATTTTCTTTACACTTCTATCAAAATCATGATGACCAAGTACAGAAAGAATCTTTTGAGCTTGTTGCTCTGCATCCCAACCTCCTATTCGGTTCATCTCTTCCATTGCATCCTGAAACTCATTAGATTCTGGAGCGTTTATTGCTAATTCTTCGTATTCTTGAACAATTTTAAACTTAGGAGAATCAAAAATATAATCTTTAATAGTTTCATATTTTTCAAATGAATCTGCCTGATCTAAAAAACCAATAGTCGTATCATTTCTCATGATAACTTGTCCGGTATCTGGAGTTTCTAATCCGCAAATTATCTTTAACAGAGTAGATTTTCCAGTACCATTTTTGGCAACTAAAGCTATTTTATCTCCTTTGTCAATACCAAAAGTTACTTCATCAAAAAGTACTCTGACACCAAAGGATTTGGATATATTTTCTATGGATACGTAATTCATAATTATCTTAGGACGAACCTAGCGGAATTTCTTGATTTCTGTTCTATAAACACTGTTTTGTCAACAGTCATTTTATCTAGTATTTCTTCAGTAAAATGGCGAATAGTAAGCAATGTTACTTTGTCGTTATACTTCACTTCAAATGAGTTTTCTAAAGCATTAAATAGGCTCTCTACTTTCTTCTCTTCGTTCTTAAAACAAACAGAAAAACTCAATGCTGAGTTCTGTATTAAATTCACTTTAATTTTTGCTTCTGCAAGTTTAGCGAATATAAAGCTCATATTGTCTTCGGCTATAAAAGAAAAGTCTTTTGGAGATATGGAAACCAGTATTTGATCCTTGATAAAAATGTAAGAAGGCAATAGCTTGTCGTGACTAGTTGATTTTTGAACAACTGTCCCTTCATCTTCAGGATTTAAAAATGATTTCACATACAATGGAATCAGCTTATTCTCCAGTGGTTTTATCGTTTTAGGATGAATTACAGTAGCGCCATAGTAACTAAGTTCAATAGCTTCTCTGTAGCTCATTTTGTCAATCTTGATAGCATCTGGAAAGTGTTTTGGATCAGCATTAAGAACACCTGCTACATCTTTCCATATCGTAACACTTTGTGCATTGGTACAATAACCAAAAATAGCTGCCGAAAAATCGGAACCTTCTCTTCCTAGAGTTGTTGTACTTCCTTCAGAATCACTTCCTATAAATCCTTGAGAAATAATGATTTTACTATCGTTAAGCTTATTAATATTGGTTTGTGTTCCTTCCCAATCAATCTTAGCTTGTCTAAAATCAGAGTTAGTTTTAATAACCTTTCTAACATCCAACCAGTCATTCTCAACTCCATTAGAATTTAAATAATGACTAATAATTGTTGTTGAAATTAACTCACCATAACCAACTAAACTATCGTAAGCTTGATCATAATCATTAGAATAACTTTTATCTAAAACTTCTTCTAATTGAAACAGCAATTCATTTACAGCTATATAAACTTTATGTCCTTTATCTGGAAATAGCTCCCAAAGAATAGTATTATGAAAATCGACAATCTCATTTAACGACTGCCTCACTTTATTTGGGCTATAACAATATGAGTTAATAAGCCATTCAAAAGCATTGGTCATCTTTCCCATTGCAGAAACTACTACTATCAATTTATCATCCTGATAGTTAGCCAAAATACTAGCGATATTTTTCACTGATTCAGCATCTTTTACGGATGCTCCACCAAACTTAAATACTTTCATGGCTCAAAGTTAAGAGTTCCTAACTCTTTTCCATAAAAAAAGTGCTTGTGTTATCCACAAGCACTTTTTATAAAGAATAATACCGTATTACTGTTTTACAATTCTTGAAACAGCAGATTCATTTCCTGAATATACTTTAACAAAATATATTCCGTTTGATAATTCAGAAGTACTAACTTCTCTACTATTATAAAGTGTTATTGACTTTACAAGCTTTCCGGTAGCAGTATAAATTTCAGCTCTTTCAAGACTTTCACCCGAAATTGTAAACCTATCAGTTATTGGATTTGGAAATACAGTAAATGCTAATTTTTCATCTTCGTTTATAGAAACTGAAGAAACTCTCACTACATCAAAAGAATATCTAGGCTCAATTTTATAATCTCCAAAACTATAATGTACTATTCCTGTAACGTTATACACTGATGACAAAATTGGTGTAAAAGCATAAAATAAGTCATCAACTATTGCAGTATCAGTTGGACTTGAAATCAACCATTCTCCATTTCCTGCAGAAGGATTTGTACAAGTAACATTAGATGTTTTACATAAAACTCCTTCGTATTTCTCTTCAGAATCTAATTCTCCTGCTGTTATAGATATTGGAGTTGGTAAAGAATTTCCAGATGAAAGAGTAATTACTGTATCTACAGTTTTTAGTTCTGTTAAACTAAAAAACTCATCAACCTGCGCTCTTATTAGAATATCGTCTCCTTGTGCTGGAGTATTAGTATTATCAAAAACATAAATTCCATTCCAAGCTTTTGCAGAATCTTGAATCCAATATCCATTAGCAAATGTTGCTGTTACTATTCCATGAGTTTCAACTAATGAATCTTTGTAAGGGGAATTTCCACTAGCTGCAGTTGTATACTGAATATTATAAATACTATGAGGCTTATAAGGTGAAGGAACAGATGGAGAAGACGGAGCTAAAACGCTTATAATAACTCTATCAAGGCTCACTCCAATGTTTCCGATACCAAAAGCAGCAGTGTTCTTTGCATAAATAATAAACTGAGCACTGGAACAAGTTGCTGGAACAGTTAAAGAATCAACTACTAATATTCCTGAAGAAGAAGATACTGCACTTCGATAAGTACTTACAGGACCATAAGTTGAATTAGTTACATCATAGTAACCAATTGCCATATCGCCCATGTTACTTTCTAAATTTATTTCTAACTTATATTTAGTTCCTCCAACTACAACTTGTGATTGAGTAGCAAGACCTAACCCAGAAGAACCACTATTAGATAATCCACATAAGTATGTTCCATAAGTTGAACCTGTAAACTGTTGCAAAACACTTGGGTTTGTAATTGTTGAACTTGATCCAAACCAATTTATTGGTACTCCATTAGACCAATTTTGAAAGGTACTTTGGAAAATTATTTGTGCATTAGCAAAACTTATTATTGATAATAAGCAAATTAGAGTAATTGTTTTTTTCATAATGTTGATATTAAATAATTCTACAATTTAGCTATAATATTTAATTTAAGGCATAAAAAAATTGCTTGCGTTATCCACAAGCAATTTTTAAAAAATATATAGTGCAGAAAGCTTACTGCTTTACAAATCTAGAAACTCCAGCATTATCTCCTGAAATTACTCTTACAACATATACACCATTAGATAATTCTGAAACATCTATTGTGTTAATCGCATTAAGAGATACAGACTTTACTAATTTCCCAGTAGTAGTATAAATATCAGCTCTTTCTAAGTTAACTCCTGAAATAGTAAACATTTCGTTTACAGGGTTAGGATAAACAGAAAACTCAAGAGTTTTGTTTAATTCGTATAATGAAATAGTTAAGTTTTGAACTATATCAGCTGAATCTCTTGGCTCTACTTTGAAGTTGCTGAAAGAATAAAATAATACTCCTGTAACATCATAACCTTGGTGTAAAACTGGGTTAAAAGTTGTGTCAAGTAATAAATCATCTACCATTAACGTATCAATTCCAGATCCTGCCATAAGCCACTCACCATATCTTACAACTGTATCCACACACATTACTGAAGATACTTTTACTAATACTCCTTCATACATTTCATCAGATGCCGTAGCACTTGTTAAAGTTATTGAAGCTGGCTCAGGATTTCCTGAAGACACAAGAATCATAGTATCAATTGACTTCATTTGAGTATTGTCATAGTTTTCTGTTATCTCACCACTTACAGTTACAATATCACCTCTTGTTGGAATATTTCTTCCGTCAGCAATAAAAATACCATTCCAAGCAGAAGCAGAATCTTGAATAAAATATCCAGCAGCTCTTGAGTCAGTTGAAACTCCTGTTACAGTTCCAGTAAGCTCTACTAAAGAATCTTCAAATGGAGAGTCTCCTGATGCAGAAGTAGTATATTGAACTTCGTAAATAGTTCTAGCAGTATAAGTCAAAGCAGGTGCTGGGGGTCCAACTACACCAGAAATCGAAACTGAATCAAGGCCAATTCCTAAAGCAGTAGTATTTCTTAATGACATAATGTACTCAATACTAGTACAACCAACAGGGGCAACTATTGAATCAGTATACTTAGTTAAAGCAGTACCAGAAACAGTTTGGTAAGAAGTATATGTTCCATATGAAGAGTTTGTCAAATCATAATAATTAACTCTTAAATCAGCTGCAGTCCCAGCAATCCACATTTCAATAATGTATGTACTACCTGGCACAACTGTAATTGCTTGAGTAGTCAATCTCTTGTGACCAGATCCTGAATTAATTATATTAGCAAATGAAGTTCCGTGAATTGCTCCAGTTGTTACTTCTGTAACACTTGCTGCAGAAATACTAGTTCTTCCACCAAAAAAATCTGTTGGATTTCCAACTGTATCCCATGCAGACAGGTCACTTTGGAAAACCACCTGAGAGATTGATAAATTTGCAGTAAGTGCTACTGCTAGCAAAGTAATTATTCTTTTCATATTGTTTGTTTTTGATTAATATTTATACAAAAGTAAACAGAATCGAATAAATACAATATTAATTAATGTTTATTTTATAAACACTTTAGTTGCTCCAATTCCTTTTTGGGAGTAGTTTTCATCCATGTATTCTATATTGGGATAGCTTTGTAGTAAATAACGAACTTCTTCTTTCAACCTTCCTTTTCCAACTCCATGAATTATAACTAGTTGAGTTGTTCCGGCTTTAATATGCTTATCTAATTCTTTTCGGCATGCATCTAATTGATATAACACAATTTGATGGTTATTCATGTGCCCATGAGAGTTCAATAAGTATTCTATATGTAAATCTATTACAGGATTGTTAATAGCTTTTTTTTTCTTTTTTGCAAAAGGATTAACTTTTACATTTCTATTTTCAAAAGTGTCTATTTCTACATTATCAAAAGCATTTTTTTTATAGAGTGTGACTTCTTCAATAGTACACTTCCTGTCAAATCCATGCTCATCCTCTATAATTAGTTTACCGTCTACCTCTGCTGTAAGTACTTTGTAAACTCCTACCTCGTCTACAAGTGTAACTTCATCTCCTACTCTATACATTATTCATTGGAATTAGAAATTTGTGATATCTCTGGAGTACAAGGTAAAATATACTCACATTTTCTATAAATTATTTCTTCCAAAATAATATTAGAAGCCAAAGCTACCTGTGAATAATTTTGAGAAGCATTTTTAAATCCTCCAAATTCTGTCTGCCATATATCTGTAATGAGCCACATTCCACCATAATCTGGTTTCATATTATCAATTAAACCTCCAACATTTCCTGCTCCAGCATGGTAAATATGAAGAACAAATAACTTGAACCATAAATCATCTTCATTGTAGTCTACATTGTTTCTATCAAGGATTTTTTTAGCATTGGGTATACATGAATATTTCAATAATTTAGAAGCTCCAATTGCAGATTTCTCAAAGTCTTTTCTTTCGTCAACTCTTTTGTTTACTGTTAATCCATATGTTCTTGCTACGGATTTCATTAACTGAAATGGTCCATAAGCACCTACATTGGAATATTGAACTTTACCAGGACTCTCGATCAATAATATTGTTTGAGCGTACCAAGGATTTACTCCTTGTTGTTCAAATATTTCTATTCCTTTACTTAGAGATGGTATTACTCTTTCAAAATCGTAAAAATGATTTTTACCTGAAGTAACGTATAAACTGGTATTAGAATCTAAACCATTCATCCATCTTATAACATCTCGTACACTATCTTTTTCTTCTTCAGTCTGGCTTTTCCAATTAATAAAAGAAGCATATTCAAGAATTTGTCTAGTTTCTGCTACATTAATAATGCAAGAATCTGGAGAAAGAGCCATTACTTTTTTCCAAAAATTTGGTTGAGCTAATACATCCCATCTTTCGGTTGCTATTTGCTCATCAGGAACAAAGTAGCTAGTAATAGTATCGCCCAAGTGAGCAACTTCTACCACATTATAATTATACTGAGCTTTGGTTTGTAACCAAACACTCATAAATAATAGAAGAATATAATTTTTCCCTTTCATAGTACTAATAACGTGATTTTTTAAAAATATTGATAAAACTGCTTGGTTTAATTAAGAACTAATAGACGTTAATAACTATTGTATTGTAACCAATAATTATTCCAATCGTTTTTAATGAATGATAATGCGAATAAAAAGTTCAAATATTTTTATCTTTGATTCACAATAAATGATAGAATTTTATGGTAGACCAAACTCCTTATAAACCAACTAATAAAGTACGAATTGTAACTGCAGCCTCTCTTTTTGATGGGCATGATGCAGCAATTAATATCATGCGAAGAATCATTCAGTCTACTGGATGTGAAGTGATACATTTAGGTCATGACAGAAGTGTAGAAGAAGTTGTAAACTGCGCTATACAAGAAGATGTACAAGCAATTGCAATGACATCTTACCAAGGTGGGCATACAGAGTATTTGAAATACATGTATGATTTATTACAAGAAAAAGGAGCTAAACACATTAAAATATTTGCTGGAGGTGGTGGAACTATTTTACCAAGTGAAATAGAAGAATTACAAAACTATGGAGTCACAAGAATTTACCATCCAGATGATGGAAGAGCTATGGGATTACAAGGAATGATTAATGACTTGGTAGAGAGAAGTGATTTTGCTGTAGGAGATAAATTAAACGGAGAAATAAAGACTTTAAAAGATAGAAAAGTAACTTCTATCGCAAGATTGATAAGTGCTGCAGAGAATTTCCCTGAAGATGCCAAAGAAGTAATGAGCCAAGTTCATGCAATGGCAGAAAAGGTGAAAACTCCTGTTTTGGGAATTACTGGTACTGGAGGTTCAGGCAAATCATCTTTAGTAGACGAATTAGTTAGAAGATTTTTAATTGATTTTCCAGAAAAAAATATTGCAATAGTTTCTGTAGATCCTTCTAAAAGGAAAACTGGTGGAGCATTATTAGGAGATAGAATAAGAATGAATGCAATTAAGAACGATAGAGTTTACATGCGTTCATTAGCTACAAGACAATCTAACCTTGCTTTGAGTAAACATGTTGCCGAAGCACTTTTGATTTTAAAAGCAGCAAATTATGATTTAATAATTCTTGAAACTTCAGGAATTGGACAATCGGATACAGAAATAATGGATCATTCTGATGTTTCTTTGTATGTGATGACTCCAGAATTTGGAGCAGCTACTCAATTGGAAAAGATTGATATGCTTGATTTTGCAGACTTAGTTGCTATTAATAAATTTGATAAAAGAGGTTCGCTTGATGCATTGAGAGATGTAAAAAAGCAATACATGAGAAACAATCACCTTTGGGACACTCATAAAGATGATTTACCAGTTTTTGGTACTATTGCTTCCCAATTTAATGATCCAGGAATGAATACGCTATACAAAGCGATAATGGATAAAGTAGTTGAGAAAACAGAAGCGAAAGATTTAATTTCTAAAATTGACATTACAGATGAAATGTCAGAAAAAATATTCGTTATCCCTCCTGCTCGTATTCGTTATTTATCAGAGATTTCTGAGAGTAACAGAGCTTATGATGAAGTAGCGACAGAACAAAGTGAAATCGCCCAAAAGCTTTTTGGAATATATAAAACTATCGAATCTGTAAATAATGCTCCAGTAATATTAAATTCAATTGGAATTGACGAAGATTCAATCGTTACTACTGAGGAGAATAAAGAATTTATTGGTTTATTATTGAAAGAGTTTGCAAGAATGAAAATGGATTTAAACCCTTACCATTGGGAATCTATTATTACTTGGAATGATAAAGTAAAAAAATACAAAGATCCTTTATATGTATTCAAAGTGAGAGACAAAGAGATTAAGATAGCAACTCATTCAGAGTCTTTATCACACCTTCAAATTCCAAAAATATCTTTACCAAAATATACAGCTTGGGGAGATTTATTGACTTGGATTCTACAAGAAAATGTACCAGGAGAGTTTCCTTATACTTCGGGATTATATCCTTTTAAAAGAACAGGTGAAGATCCTTCAAGAATGTTTGCAGGAGAAGGAGGTCCAGAAAGAACTAACAAACGTTTTCATTATGTAAGTCACGGAATGCCAGCAAAGAGATTGTCTACGGCTTTTGATTCGGTAACACTATATGGTAATGATCCAGATCCAAGACCAGATATTTATGGGAAAGTAGGAAACTCTGGTGTTTCAATTTGTTGTCTGGATGATGCAAAGAAATTGTATTCAGGGTTTGATTTAACTCATTCTTTGACTTCAGTATCAATGACAATAAACGGCCCTGCTCCTATGCTACTTGGGTTCTTTATGAATGCTGCTATTGATCAAAATTGTGAGAAATACATTGTAGAAAACGGATTAGAAAGAGAAACAGAAGCTAAGATTGTAGCGAAATACAAAAAAGCTGGAACAAGAAGACCAGTTTACCAAGGTGATTTACCAGAAGGAAATGATGGACTTGGACTAATGTTATTAGGAGTTACAGGTGACGAAGTGTTACCAGCAGATGTTTATAACAAAATAAAAGTAGAAACTTTAACGCAAGTTAGAGGAACTGTTCAAGCAGATATTTTGAAAGAAGATCAAGCGCAGAATACTTGTATTTTCTCTACAGAATTTGCTTTGAGACTGATGGGAGATGTGCAGGAATACTTTATTGATAACGCAGTAAGAAACTTTTATTCAGTATCAATATCAGGTTATCACATTGCTGAAGCAGGATCAAATCCAATTACACAACTTGCTCTTACACTGAGTAATGGATTTACTTACGTAGAGTATTACTTGAGCAGAGGAATGGACATTAATAAATTTGGACCAAACCTATCTTTCTTCTTTTCAAACGGAATTGACCCTGAATATGCAGTGATTGGAAGAGTTGCCAGAAAAATTTGGGCGAAAGCCATGAAAAACAAATACAAAGCCAACCCAAGAGCTCAAATGTTGAAATATCACATCCAGACTTCTGGACGTTCATTACATGCGCAAGAGATTGATTTTAATGATATAAGAACATCTTTGCAAGCTTTGTATGCGATTTATGACAATTGTAACTCGTTACACACGAATGCTTATGATGAAGCTATAACTACTCCTACAGAGGAATCAGTAAGAAGAGCAATGGCAATTCAGTTGATTATTAATAAAGAATTAGGATTAACTAAAAATGAAAATCCAATACAAGGTTCGTTTATTATTGAAGAATTAACTGATTTGGTAGAAGAAGCAGTATTGCTAGAGTTTGATCGTATTACTGAGCGTGGAGGAGTTTTAGGTGCAATGGAAACTATGTACCAAAGAAGTAAAATACAGGAAGAAAGTATGTATTATGAGACTTTGAAACACAATGGAGAATTTCCAATTATTGGTGTGAATACGTTCTTGAGTAAAAATGGATCGCCAACTATTGTTCCTGATGAAGTAATTAGAGCTAGTGAAGAAGAAAAGCAGTACCAATTGGAAATGCTTAAAAACCTACATGAAACCAACAAAGGCAAAGTGGATGAGCAAATTAAAAAAATTCAAGAAGCTGCCATTCAGAATGAGAATATCTTTGAATACTTAATGGAAGCTACTAAATACTGCTCTTTAGGCGAAATTACTAACTCTCTTTTTGAGGTTGGTGGACAGTATAGGAGGAATATGTAAGGTCATTTGAAAAATTATTTTTAATGTGCTGAATTAATTTCAGCACATTTTTTTTTGCAAATTTTTAACTAAATATATATTTTCAATCCAATCATTTGTTGTAATTTTAAGAACAATAATTAAATTTTAACAAATGAAAAAAATATTACTCTTAGTTACTTTAATATCAACTATTCAAATAGGATTATCTCAGAATGCATTAAATTTTGATGGAACAAATGATTTTGTTCAGACAACTTATGCTGGAGTAATGGGAAATACCAATCGAACTTTTGAGGCTTGGATTTATTTAAGTGCTACTCCAACTGGTAATAAATGCATTATGGATTACGGCAGAAATGCTATTTACTCAAGAAATACTTTTTGTGTTGATGCTAACAGAAGATTAGTCTACCTTTCAGGAGGAAACAATATTTCTTCTAATACAAATGCAGTACCAATAGGAACTTGGGCTCATGTAGCTTTTGTATTAAATAGCGGAACGGGGTATTTTTATGTTAATGGAGTTCAGGTTGGTACAGGATTACTTCCTAGTGTTAATACTCCTTCTGGTTATGATAATTTTAAAATTGGAAACCGAGTTTCGGGAGGTACTATTCCATTTCCAGGAAGTATTGATGAGGTAAGGATTTGGGGTGTAGCTAGAAGTCAAACAGAAATTGCTTCTAATATGAATACTGAGTTTTGTGCTGCACCATCAGATTTAAAAGCATATTACAAATTTAACCAAGGAACATCTGGAGGAACAAATACTGCAGTAACATCTGCAACAGATGATGCTGGAACCAATAATGGAACTTTAACTAATTTTGCATTAACTGGGACAACTTCAAATTGGGTAACAGGAAAAAGTATATTTCCTGCTGCTATCGTTTCTTCATTTTCAGTCACAGCTTGTGGTTCATTTACCATGCCAAATGGAACTGTAATTACAACTGCAGGAACATATTTTGATACAGTAAGTAGTTCTATTTCTTGCGATAGTTTAGATAGTTATGTGATTACTTTATCATCAGTTACAGTAAAAAATATTGTAGCTGATTCTGGTTGTGTAACTTACACTACTCCATTAGGAATGGTTATTACTACTTCAGGAACTTATTACGATACTATTTCTACAGTAACAAGTTGCGATACAGTTATCCAATACGATATTGTAATATCTGGAGGAGTTGATGATTCGGTATACAGACAAGGAGGAAGAATAACTTCTTTTGATACTTGGGTAAACCACCAATGGGTAAGATGCGATAGTAATTATGCACCAATTGCTGGAGAAACCGGAAGCTTTATTATTACTACTCTACCTGGAGATTATGCTGTAATTGTTACAAGAGGGACTTGCGTAGATACTTCTGATTGTATTAATATAAATCCTGCATCCATATCAGAAAATGCTTTAAACAACTCTTTTGAGGTGTTTCCTAACCCTACTTCAAACTACTTAGCAATTAAGAATCTTGAAAATTTAGCTATTACAGGAATGACGATAATTGATGTTTCTGGGAAAATTGTTTTAGATGAAACGAATAATTTCAATAACGTTATTAATGTTGAAGGACTTGAAAATGGAGTTTACTTTTTACAAGTAAAAACTGCTGCAGGAATAGCTAACATGAAGTTTATTAAGAATTAAAAACTCTTAACTTTATGAATCAAGATCAATTAATTGATGATTTAGATATTAAATCTGAAGGGACTACTAATTATAGGAAGTGGTCTTTCAAACTATTGATTTACCTATTTATTTTAAATATCATACTAGTTGTCAAAACATTGAATTCCTCAGGTTTTTTCTTTCTTCTAAAACTAAAGCAATATTCTTTTACACAACTGCTCTAATTGACTTATTGTTTGTAGCAGGAATTATTTTAACTTTATTAAGTATAGTAGAAAAGAAAAGATTATCGATATTGGGTTTCTGTAATCGGTTACCCTCTATTGATTTTATATTTATATACTTTAACTTTATTTCAAATTAATAAAAATTATGAGCAAAACACATTTAGGTGGAACACCAATTTCTACAACAGGAGAATTCCCAAAAGTGGGAGAACAATTACCAACTATTCGTTTAATAAAATCTGATTTATCAGAATTAACTAATGAAGATTTAAAAGGAAAGAAAGTAGTGTTTAATGTATTCCCAAGTGTGGATACTGATGTGTGCGCTATGCAATTAGGTCAGTTCTCTAACAAATTAAAAGACCGTGAAGATGTTATGCTTGTTTTCGCTTCAATGGATTTACCTTTTGCATTAAAGAGATTCTGTGGGGACAAAGGAATTGAAAATGCTGTTACAACTTCTGATTTTAGACATAAATCTATTGCCAATAACGGTATGGAAATGGCAGACGGAGCTTTAGCAGGATTATACGCTAGAGGAGTAATGGTAACAGACGAAAACGGAACTATTACTTACAGTGAATTGTGTAACGATATTGTAGACGAACCTAATTATGAAGAAGCTTTGAAGGGTTTATAAATAAATACTTTAAAATTTAATAGCTATGGGATTTAACTTTGTTGAATCCCATTTTTTGTTTAACTCATTAACAAACAAAACTATACCGTTCACAAAGTACTTTGGTGAAAAATGAAATTTTTAGGTTAAATTGAATTGTAATATAAAAACTTAAAATCATGAAATATTTTATTCTGTTACTAACAAGTATTTTTACTTTACAAACCTACTCGCAGTATGACTTAGATTGGGCAGCTGTTTCAGGTTCTGAAATAAATAAATCTATCATGGACAAAGACAGCAATATTTATGTTGCTGGAAACTATGACAGAGGTACAGATTTTGATCTAGGACCGGGAGGTGTTTATAGAGGTCCTCTTGGTGGTTATGATTTTTTTGTAGTGAAGTTGAATAAAAACGGAGTTTTTAAATGGGTAAAAACATTTAGAACTAATTCTTGTACCATTTGTCATGATTGGGTTAATGATTTAACTGAAGACGGTAATGAAAATGTGATACTTGTAGGAGATTTTGTTTGGGCAAAAAAATTCCAGAATAATATCTTTTCATCAGGAAATGCAAAAGTTTGTGTCAATGACCAAAACGAAATTTATTACACTAATTCCTTCATGGATTCAATAGATGCAGATCCATCAAGTGCTACTCTATATTTTACCACTCAATCGTCTGGAACTGATAACACACTAATTGTAAAGCTAAAATCTAGTGGGATTTTGGTTTGGGGAAAATCAATAGAAGGAACTTATAATACGGTTGATGAATTTATATATATAGATTCCAACTCCCTTTTATTAACAGGGAAATTTAGAGGCTCGGTAGATTTTGATATAAGAAATTCTGCAACAAGTTTATTAAATTCTGGAGCAGCTACTCATTCCTATTTATTGAAAATAAACTCCGATACTGTTTTTGAATTTGTGAAAGAGTTCACAACTAATGGCACTGGATTAAATACACAAGATATTTATCGTACTTCGGATAGTTCTATACTTTTGTGTGGAAATTTTTTTTGGAACTGCTGATTTTGATCCGAAGTCAACTTCTAATTCCAAAACTGCTGCAAATGCAACAGGAGATGCATTTATATTAAAATTAACTAATTCTGGTTCGTTTTTAGATGCAATGACTTTTGGTGGAGCAGGGAATTATAATAACTCTTGTAAATCAATAAAAGAAGATAATCAATAAAATTTATATTTTTCTGGGGAATATATGAGCGCTGGGATTTTATTTTTTGGTTGTTACCAACAATTGTATTGGTTCCTTTTATTGTGAGATGGAACAAGTATTACAAAAAGAAGTTTAAAATAGATTAAAAACGTATTTTTAAGAAATATTTAATTCATTTTATGCTCCCAATCATTTGCCCTCATTGTAATGAACCATTATCATTTAATAATGAGCGAAGTTATGTTTGTAAAAACAATCACAACTTTGATTTATCCAAAGGAGGTTACATAAATTTATTACCGGTAAATAAAAAGAAATCAAAATCACCAGGTGATAATGATATGATGGTGAAAGCTCGAAGAGATTTTTTGGAGCAAGGATTCTATGATCCATTGATGAAAGAGATAAAATCTGTTATTGAAAATGAATTAATAGTTGATTCAAAAGAAATAACAATACTAGACTCTGGATGTGGTGAAGGTTATTACTCTGAGAATGCATTGAGTAATTTGAAGGAGATAAAATCGAATATCATTGGAACAGATATCTCTAAATATGCTGTAAAATATGCTGCGAAAAAATATAAAAACAACTTCTATTTTGTAAGTTCAATTTATAATTTACCTGTAAAAACAGATAGTATAGATTTAATTCTATCAGTTTTCTCCCCTAACGATAGCAAGGAGTTCAGTAGAGTATTGAATGCAAATGGATATTTAATGATTGTTAGTCCTGGTGAAAACCACATGAAACAATTAGCTGAACTAATTTATGATTCTTTTCGTCCTCATGAATACAATATAATTGAGAAAATTGAAGAACCATTTTCACATGCTTCTACGCACAGAAAAACATTTAAAATAGAGATTAATGATTCAGTAATGCTCCAAAATTTATTAAAAATGACTCCATATTATTGGAATACAAGTATAGAGGCTCAAGCTAAAATTGAGAATTGTAATGCTATCTCTATTACTTGTGATTTTAGTATTACTGTGTTTAAAATAGTTTAGACTCTAAAAAACAACTAAGTCATTCTCTTAAGTGGTCTAAAATTGTTATTTTTAGTATCAATTAAAATAATAATTATGAAAAAAATCTACGTTTTTGCAGCTGTTTTATTCTTTATAATGACATCATTATCAAGTTTCTCCCAAAATTCTATAAGTTTTGACGGAACTAATGACCAAGTAGATTGTGGTAATAATACTTCTGTTCAAATTACTGGAACAACATTAACATTAGAAGCTTGGATTTATCCTACTTCTTGGAAAAGTCAAATATGGCAAGGAAATATTATAAATAAAGAATCTTTAGCTGGTGGTGGATATATGTTGAGATGTGGTTCGGGTGGAAAGTTAAATTTTAACATAGGAAGTGGACCTGGTCCTTGGAACGAAATAACTTCGGTTACCAATATATTAACTCTTAATACATGGCAACATGTAGCAGGTACTTATGATGGAACTTGGATGAGAATTTACCTTAATGGTGTAATTGTAGATTCTTTGGCAAAATCTATTTTAATTGTAAATTCTACTAGTAGCCTAGGAATTGGTTATGCTCCAATTTATGCAGGTAGTAGAAATTTTCCTGGAAAAATAGACGAAGTAAGAATTTGGAATATTACTAGAACTAAAGATGAAATAGCTGCTAACATGAATAATGAATTGTGCGTAATCCCTTCTAGTGTAAAAGCTTATTACACTTTTAACCATGGAATCGCTTCTGGAACAAATACTTCTATTACAACGGTAACTGATTTATCTGGAAATGTAAATACAGGGACACTGACTAACTTTGCTTTAACTGGTTCTACATCAAATTGGGTTACTGGACAAACACTAACTCCAGGAGCTGTTGTAAGTTCTAATAATATTTCGGCATGTGGCTCATACACAATGCCTGATGGAAGAATAATTACAACTCCAGGAACTTATTATGATACTCTCCCAAGTTCAACTCCTTGCGATAGTTTAATTGGATATGTAATTACTTTTCCTCCTGCTATTATTAGTAATACGGTTACAGATTCTGGATGTATAACTTATGTTACACCAATGGGAACTGTTATTTCAAGCACAGGAACTTACTACGATACAGTTTCTAATGCTTCGGTATGTGATACCACAATTAGATATAACATTACAATTTCAGGTGCTGTAGATGATTCTGTTTTTCGTGTTGGTGGAAGAATAACATCTTTCGATACTTGGGCGGATCACCAATGGGTAAGATGCGATAGTAACTATGCACCAATTTCTGGAGCAACAGGAAGATTTTATGTAGCCACAAAAGCAGGTGATTATGCTGTAATTGTAAAAAGAGGAATTTGTGTTGATACTTCTGATTGCGTAAATATTACTTTAACTTCTATTGAAAATAATTCTATTCAAAATCTAGAGGTTTATCCTAATCCTGCAACTTCTTTAATACAAATCGTGGGAGACTTTAATCAGGCAACTTACACGATTTACTCAGTTAATGGACAGCTAATTGATAAAAGTAGCTTAACGAATTCCAATATAAATATTTCGGAATTAGATAATGGAGTCTATTTTCTTGAAATAGAAGATAAAAATAAAAGAAGCTTTACTAAATTCGTAAAACAATAAATAAAACAAACATGTTAAATAACAAACGCTTATTGGTAATTGTGATAATATCATTCTTATTATCAACTACTATATTTTCGCAGAATACTGCTTTACACTTTGATAGTTTAGCTACTCACGTACAAACTACATACCCTGGAATTTCTGGAGGAACTCAAGCCAGAACAATTGAGGCTTGGATAAAAACTACCTCAAATTTTAACCCATCTAATGGAGGTAAACAAGGAGTAATTGCGGATTATGGATCCTTTGTAACAGGTGGGCGTTTTACATTTAACATCTTATGGTCAAATGCTATAAGATTAGAAGTTGGTGGAAATGGACTAAGCGGAACTATAGCTGTAAATGATGGAAACTGGCATCATGTTGCTGTAGTTTATGATCCTTCTGCTACTAATAAATATAGTTTATATGTTGATAGTGTATTGGATGTAGCAGGAAACCTATCGGTTACTACTAATATAGGTTCTGTAGTTGATTTTAGAATTGGTAAAAGAATTGATGGAGCTGGAGGGTTTAGAGGAGAAATTGATGAAGTGAGATTTTACAACTATGCTAGAACTCTAGCACAAGTAGGAAGCGAACGAAATGATGAATACTGCACTTTGCCTGCAGGATTAACTGCTTATTACAAATTTAATGAAGGAATAGCTGGAGGAATCAATACTGGAAACACTACCGCTATTAACTATGCTGGAAATCAAGATGGTACTTTAATTGGATTTTTACTTACTGGATCTACAAGAAACTATTCTACTGGTCCAGCCTTAACTCCAGGTCTTAGTAAAAGTATCAATTCAATTTCTACTTGCAGAACTTTTACTTCTCCAAGCGGAAAAGTATTTTCAGCAACTGGTATATACTATGATACTTTAGTTAACTCTGTGAGTTGTGATAGTATGGTAAAATATGACATAACTGTAACCTCTTCAATAATTACTCAAACAATATCCGATTCAGGGTGTATTTCATACACAACTCAATTAGGAAATGTTATTACAAGCTCAGGTACTTATTACGATACACTTTCTACTTCCGTAGGATGTGACAGTCTTATAGCGTATAATTTAGTTATAACTTCAATAGATGATTCTGTTCGAAAAAATGGAATTCAACTTATATCAATGGATACTTGGGCAAGTCACCAATGGATAGATTGTAATCAAGGAAATACACCAATATCTGGAGCAACAACTCGAAATTACACACCTAATTATACTGGAGATTATGCTTGTATTGTTACCAAAGGAAATTGTTCGGACACAACTGATTGTGTTAACGTTATAAGAAATACAAGTAGTATTGTTGAGGTTAATAAAGCTACTGCTTCAATATTTCCTAATCCTGCAAATGATTTTATTAAGGTAACAAGTAATTCTAATATTGTTTCTGTTGAAATTATGGATGTTACTGGAAAAGTTATTTTAGTTAATACTAGTAACAATTCTAACATTGATATCACAACTATTCCTTCTGGAGCATACATTACAAGAATAATTACTAATAATGGAATAGTAAACTCTAAATTTATTAAGGAATAAATTAACCTTATATAAATTAAAAAAGCCATTGAAAATTAATTCAATGGCTTTTTTAATTTAATAGATTCTATTAAAGTTATATCCTTAGCACTATCTTTTTATAAAATAATGGGACTGCAACCGAATAAAATACTGACATAAAAAATAATCCAAGAAAGTAAAAACTCATGTTAAGCGATACCGAACTTAGTATCTCGGCACTTGATTTCGCTTTTTCGTAATACTCCTCAAAAGAAGTGTTTTTATAAAAATCATTATTAGCTTGTATGCTTGGCCAATCCTTTTCTTGCGATTCAATCATTTCAATTCTTTGCTCTTTCAATCCATTCAAAAACTGAGGATTAATGAACTTAAAATAGGCAAATAGAAAGACAAGAATAAGTAAGATATACTTACCAGAACTCTTTAAACAGTTTTTAAAGTTTGTTGCAAAAGTATGAAACTCCTTTTCTCTTTTCACTTGAAGGTAAAGGGTTAATACTATAACCGCCAAAATAAAAAAGAGATTAAAATAAATCCCAATTTTAAAATGATGCGGTACTTTTAATGTAAAAAGCAGCAGTTGGATTAACATCCAAACTGCTGCTATTGAAATAGGTAGTGAAACTTTTTTCTTCATTCTATTATCCATTCATTGAGGCTAAAAACTCCTCGTTTGTTTTAGTATTTTTCATTCTATCTTTCATGAATTCCATTGCTTCAATAGGATTCATATCTGCAAGATACTTACGCATAATCCACATTCTCTGTAATGCTTCTTTACTCATTAATAAATCTTCTCTTCTCGTTCCAGAAGCTGTAATATCTATTGCTGGGTAAATTCTTCTGTTTGCAATTTTTCTATCCAATTGTAGTTCCATGTTACCAGTTCCTTTGAATTCCTCAAAGATAACTTCATCCATTTTAGAACCTGTATCAGTAAGTGCTGTTGCAATGATAGATAATGAACCTCCATTTTCTATCTTACGTGCAGCTCCAAAAAATCTTTTTGGTTTGTGAAGCGCATTAGCATCTACACCTCCAGAAAGTACTTTTCCTGATGAAGGCGAAACCGTGTTGTAAGCTCTTGCCAATCTTGTGATTGAATCTAAAAGGATACATACATCATGACCACATTCTACCATTCTTTTTGCTTTTTCAAGCACAATGTTAGCCACTTTTACGTGTCTTTCTGCTGGCTCATCAAATGTAGAAGAAACAACTTCTGCATTTACGTTTCTTGCCATATCTGTTACCTCTTCAGGTCTTTCATCAATCAATAAAATGATTAAGTAAACCTCAGGATGATTCTCAGCAATTGCATTTGCAATATCTTTAAGCAATACTGTTTTACCAGTTTTTGGCTGTGCTACAATCATTCCTCTTTGTCCTTTACCAATTGGCGAAAACAAATCCATCACTCTTGTAGACATAGTTTCTTTAGAGTGTCCAGTAATGTTTAATTTTTCATCTGGAAACAAAGGAGTTAAATGTTCAAAAGGTATTCTGTCTCTAATATAAGCAGGTTCCCTCCCATTCACTTTATCAATACTCAATAATGGAAAATACTTTTCTCCAGTTCTTGGTGGACGAATAGTTCCGTAAACAGTATCTCCAGTTTTTAATCCAAATAACTTTACTTGTGAGTTAGATACATACACATCATCTGGTGAACTTAAGTAGTTGTAATCAGATGATCTTAAGAATCCAAAACCGTCATTTGCCAATTCCAATACACCTTCCATTTTGATTAATCCATCAAAATTATATCCGTGCTCTTCTCCTGGCTTAGTATTTTTTCTTGGGCTACCGTTACCTCTGATGTTTTCTCTACTACTTTCTCTTTTGTTATCACTACTCGAGTTATCTCTTGATGCTCTTTCGTTATTAGAAGATTCTTTTTTCGTGTTTTTGTTTCCTTCGTTACTTGGTTTAGCACTGTCCTTATTCCCTTTGTAATAAGGATTGTTAGGATTATTTAAATCAGCCTTAGTTGGCACGTAATCATCTGGATATGTCTTTTGCTTTGCTTTTCTAGCAGCAGGTTTAGCTTTCGCTCTGTCTTCCGATTTTTCTTCAGAAACCTCTTTAGTTTCTTCAGCACTAACTTCCTTTTTTTCAGCTTTAGGAGCTCTTGGCTTTCTTGCTGGCTTAGGAGCAGACTCTTTTGTTTCGGTAGCTGGCTTTTCTGCTTTAGGCTTTTCTTCTTTTAATATTGTAATAGGCTTAACTGCCTGTTCATCTAATATTTTGTAAATCAAATCCTGTTTTTTAAGATTTAATTTTTTGATGTTTAACTTTTGAGCAATCTCTTTTAGCTCAGGAAGTAACTTCCCTGATAATTCATTAATGTCGTACATATGTTGTTAATGGTATAATAGTATTATTTAAGATGTTTTAAAAATAATAACATGGCGTTTGCCAAGATTTAGTTTTGATTAATTAATAAAAAGAATTTTTTATTAGAAATAAGAAAAAATAGAATCTATATTTTTCTTCCGTACAATTATACGACTATTTTTTCTAATTTAGCAAAAAACTAACAAATGATACAGAGAATTCAAACCGTATACCTAGTAATATCTGCAATATGCATTGCTCTTACATTTTTTCTTTCGTTTTGCACTTATGATATTTCTGGTGTTGATGGAGTATTTAATGCTTCAGGATTAAATTTTACTGGTAAGTTCATGTTCTTTCCTGTCATTTTCAATGTATTCATCTCTGTTATTCTTGCATTTGTTGCTATCATGTCTTTCAAAAACAGAAAGACACAATTAAAGTTAAACATGATTAACTATCTGTCTATCATTGTCTTAATAGTTTTTATTTTTCTCAACTTTAATAATATCGAAGAGGGATTAAAACTAGAAGAAGAGAACATTCATTATGGTATTGGAATGTTTCTACCACTTACCTCTTTAGTGTGTTTGTTTTTGGCAAATAGAGCTATAAAAAGTGACGAAAAGCTTATTAAATCTATGGATAGAATAAGATAACAAGTCAATTTACCAACACTTAAATCATTGCTATGAACTCCAAAACTAAGAGTTGGATATTACTTATTTCACTTGCCCTTATCTGGGGAAGTTCCTTTATTTTGATGAAGAAATCAATGTTTGATACTAATGGCAATGAGCTATTAACAGCCAATGAGGTGGCAGCATTAAGGATTTTTATTTCGGGAATTGTGTTGATTTTTGTTTTCTTCAAAGAAATCAAAATTGCTTTCAGTAAAGATTGGGTTTCTCTTATCCTTGTTGGGCTTTTGGGTAATCTTATTCCAGCATTTTTATTTACCAATGCCGAAAAAACTCTTTCGAGTTCATCCACAGGTATTCTTAACTCGCTTGTGCCAATATTTTCTGTATTAGTTGCATCTTATGTATTTGGTCACAAAATATCGTTAAAAGCTATTGGAGGAGTTCTAGTTGGCTTGGTTGGAACCATATTACTTATTGTTTTCAACTCTCAAGATTTAGAATCAATTCAAATCTATCCTTCGTTCTTGGTAATCATAGCAACTATGTGTTATGCGTTTAGTCTTAATATTATTAAAAATAAACTGAGCCATATTTCTTCCATGTCTATAACAGCTATATCATTAGCGTTTATGCTTCCTATATGTGCAGTTTATCTTTTTGGTTACTCAGATGTTTTGGCGAAAATTGGAGATCCCGTTTACTCTCAAGCATTTGTATTAACGACAGTATTGGCTGTTGTAGGAACTACCTTTGCATTGGTTATTTTTAATCAATTAATTAAAATGACAACTTCAATATTTGCTTCTTCTGTAACTTACTTAATTCCAATTGTAGCAATACTTTGGGGAGTATATTTTAAAGAACCAATAACTTGGGGAATTTGCTTTGCTTCCTTAATAATTGTAGGGGTTATTATTGTAAAGAAAGAGGAACAAAAAAGAATAGCAAAAAAATAAGACTAGTTTAAACTACACTCACTTAAAGAACTAAATTTACTGAGGTTCTTGCTCATTTTCAATATCGCCAATAATATCTTCTGGCTCAGATGAATTGATGTCCTCAATAGAATTTTCCTCTTCTTGATTAATACCCAATTCAGATTCGTGATATTCTCTTATTTCATCTTCCATCTCTTCTTCCATTCCATCTTCGATAAAATTAAAGTTTAAGTCTTTAATTATTACATCAGATATCTTTTTCCCTTTAGCTT
Source organism: Flavobacteriales bacterium (assembly GCA_018609055.1). GTDB lineage: Bacteria > Bacteroidota > Bacteroidia > Flavobacteriales_D > CAJJDF01 > CAJJDF01. Next base: position 45,255 of record JABAYJ010000007.1, on the reverse strand, counting down.
TAATAAGTGCTAATGTCATTACAAGACTCGTTATTAGTATTGTATAAAGCAAAACACCAGAATCAAAATTACCAATAGTTAAGTCTCTCAATGGGTCATAAACTCCATTTTCAAAACCATTTGGAATAGTGTAGAATAATAAAACGGTAATTAATCCTCTTGGGGCAATCCATAATTGAGGAACGATTTCTTTGTTCCAAAGAATAACTTTAAACGTTAGAAAACGAACAACATAAAGGATTGCTACGAAAACAATACTTTGAATAGCAACTTGTAAATCGACCAAACTAATAAGTGATATTGTAATACCAAACATCACGAAAAAGAACGTTCTTAAAAAGAATGCGGACTCTAATGTAATAATATGGAACTCATGAAACACTGGCTTTAGCTTATCCTTATCCATTAATTTTTTAAGAGGGCCTCTAAAAAACAACTCTACATTATTAAGGATTATTCCAAAGAAAAGGATAATAATTAATGAGGATAAATGATAGACTGATCCAATACCATACATCAAAGTAAGTATAGATATTACAAGGAATAATTTAACATGACTTGTAAGCTTATTAAAAATCCAAACGGCTATGTAACTGAACACTACAGCTACCAAAATAGTAATTCCAATATTGGTGCTAACTCCTACGATTACATCTTGAGTTGTTTCAAATTCATTGGGAGCAGTAAGAAATTGAAAGAAAATAATTCCAAGAATATCCGAAAAGGTACTCTCATAAATCATGAACTCTTTTTTTTCTTCGGCTAAAGTGGTAACACTTGGTATTATGATGGCACTACTCATAATTGATAGAGGAACAGCATAAACTAATGATTTGTAAAAATCCGCACCTAAAAACCCTTGAATACAAAAAGCTATTAAAACCGAACTAAACCCGAGAGCTAACAGAGCAACTAAAAACGAACGAATTATTAGACCTATTTTATCTTTACTTAATTTTAAATCTAATGCAGCTTCTAGTACGATAAGTATTAAACCTACCTTACCTACTATGATTAATGATTTTTGAATCAAAGGGTTATCCTTAATGTCTGGAACTAAATACTGAATTGCCACACCTAGCACCATCAACATTAAAACACTTGGAATGTTGGTTTTTTTAGAAATAAAATTGAATACAAAACTGATTATTATAATTAGTGAACCACCAATTATTAATAGATATTCAGGTTTAATGGGTAAAATACTTAGTAGTGTCATAATAGTTTAATGAATACAAAGGATGTTAAATTGTTGGCCCAAAAATAAATTTGGTTTATTCTTCTTCAGAAGAATCTACTTCGGTCTCTGGTGCTAAAGGAAGTTGTTTTTCTTTTCTAAAATAATCTCTGTGCCATATCAGAATAGTAAAAATACCTATTGAAATAGCAGCATCTGCAATATTAAAGATGAAAGGAAATATTTGTTTACCAGCCCAAAATGGAGACCATTCAGGTAAAGAAACATCAAACTGAAGCATATCTACTACTTTTCCATGCATAAAGCTGCTGTAACCACCTTCTGGAGGCATAAATTGTGCAACTTCGAAGTAAGTACTTTCACTAAATATCATCCCATAAAAAGCACCATCAATAACATTACCAATTGCTCCAGCAAATACACAGCCAACAGCTATTAATAATCCTGTAGGTGCTTTACTAGAAATCAATTTTCTGATTCCAATAAATATAGCTGTGATTGCAATAATCCTTAATACTCCAAGGATTAATTTTCCGTAAGCGAAATTGAATTCTTGACCAAAGGCCATTCCGTTATTTTCTACAAAATAAGCTTTAAAAAACCATATATCAAATCCATCTTGACCAATGGTCATGGTAGATTTGACATAAAGCTTTACTACTTGATCAAGTATTAAAACAATTAAAGTAATGAGTGCTACTTTCTTCAATTAATTACGATTGTTGTTGGTTCTTAGCTTCAATACTTAATGTAGCGTGAGGAACTAACATTAGTCTCTTTTTATTAATCAACTTTCCAGTTACACGACATACACCGTAAGTTTTATTTCTAATTCTCATTAGAGCATTCTCCAAACTTTGAACGAATTTATCTTGTCTTGATGCCTTTTGTGCATTCATTTCTCTAGAGAAAGTTGATGCGCTATCTTCCATCATATTAAATGTTCTACCTGTATCGTTTGTACCGTGATCGTCTTTAAGAGAAAGCTCATTGTTTAGTAATTCTAAATCAATTCTAGCTTCTTTTATCTTGTCTTCAATAAGAATTCTAAACTCTTCTAGCTCGGCATCAGTAAAACTTGTTTTTTCTTTTTTATCTGCCATAATATTTAGTTTTTTTCAATGCTAACAAATATAGAAATATCTTCTTCAAAATCTAATTTGGTAGCGTTATTTTCATTTAAATTATTTGAATACACAATTGTATTCGTTAAAGTCTCTGTAGAAACATATTTTTCATATGCTTTAATCGCAGTTTCTACACCATCATTCCCTGTTAACTCTAAAGCTATTCTATCTGTCACTTCAAAATCACTTTCCTTTCTCAGGTTCTGAATTCTATTTACCAACTCTCTGGCAATTCCTTCATTTTTCAATTCTTGATTTAAAGAAGTGTCTAACGCCACAGTAATAGAACCGTTATTTGCTATTAACCAACCTGGTATATCATCAGTTACTATTTCAAAGTTTTTAATTAATAACTTAATTATTTCACCATTAACGTCAATTTCAACCTCTTTGTTTTTTTCCAAAAGGTTAATATCGTCTTCGGTCATATTTCCACATAAAGCGGAAATGTTTTTCATGTATTTTTTATACTCCGATTGACCAATTACCTTAAAATTAGGCTTTACTTTTTTGGTTAAAACTCCAGTAGTATCTTTCAATAACTCTAATTCTTTCACATTTACTTCGCTAAGAATTATATCCTTAATAGCAGTTATTTGTGATTCGAATTTAGAATCCAATATTGGAACCATTATTCTTTGTAATGGTTGTCTTACTTTAAGCTTGTTTGTTTGCCTCAAACTCAATACCATTGATGATACTTGTTGAGCAATTTCCATTTTCTCTTCTAATTCTGATTGGATAAGAGAATTGTTAGCTACAGGAAACTGAGCTAAATGAACTGAATTTAATTCATTCTTTCCACTTGCTTTATTCAAATCTAAGAACAATCTATCAGAGAAAAATGGTGCAATTGGTGACATTAAAACCGAAATAGTCTCTAAACAAGTATAAAGAGTTTGATATGCAGATATTTTATCTTCTGCATATTCTCCTTTCCAAAAACGTCTTCTACATAATCTTACATACCAATTACTTAACTGATCTATTGTAAAGCTTTGAATTAATCTTCCTGCTTTTGTTGGCTCATAGGATTCATAAGCTTCATTTACTTCTTTAACCAAAGTATTTAGCTTAGATAATATCCACTGATCAATTTCTGGTCGGTTACTTACCTCCTCTTCCGAATAATTAAAATTATCGATATTAGCATACAATGCAAAAAACGAATACGTGTTATATAGAGTACCAAAGAACTTTCTTTGAGTCTCTATAATTCCTTCTGTATCAAACTTAAGGTTATCCCAAGGTTGTGCGTTAGTAATCATGTACCATCTTGTAGCATCTGGACCAAATTTCCCCAGAGTTTCAAAAGGATCTACTCCATTCCCTAGTCTTTTAGACATTTTTTGCCCGTTCTTATCAAGAACTAATCCATTAGAAATTACATTTTTATAAGCAACATCATCAAAAACCATAGTAGCAATTGCATGAAGTGTAAAGAACCAACCTCTTGTTTGGTCTACTCCTTCGGCAATAAAATCTGCTTTACGCAAACCGTTTTCCACTTCTTCTTTGTTTTCAAAAGGATAATGCCATTGTGCATAAGGCATTGAACCAGAATCGAACCAAACATCAATTAAGTCAGCTTCCCTTGTCATTGGTTTTCCAGATGGAGAAACTAAAACAACTTCATCTACAAAGTTCTTGTGCAAATCAAAAGAATCATAATTCTCTTTACTCATATTACCCACTTCATAACTATCAAATGGATTTTTTTCCATTATTCCAGCCTGAACCGATTTATCACATTCAGCTTTCAATTCTTCAACCGAAGAAATACAAATTTGTTCAGTTTTATCTTCCGAAGTCCATATAGGAATTGGAATTCCCCAATATCTTGAACGAGATAAATTCCAATCATTTAGGTTTTTAAGCCATTCACCAAATCTTCCTGTACCAGTAGATTCTGGTTTCCAGTTAATAGTTTCGTTAAGCTCTTGCATGCGTTTTTTAGCATGAGTAGATTTTATAAACCAAGAATCTAGAGGGTAATACAATACTGGCTTATCTGTTCTCCAGCAATGTGGGTAAGAGTGCTCGTATTTCTCTACTTTAAAAGCTCTATTTTGCTCTTTAAGTTCAATTGCAATCTCTACATCAATCGATTTCTCAGGAGCTTCTCCTACGTCATAATATTCATTCTTTACATATTTCCCTCCGAACTTCTCTCCTAGTTCTGGTAAAAATCTTCCTTGTAAATCAACCAATGGAATAGCTTTTCCGTCTTCGTTCAATACCAACATTGGTGGTATTCCAGCATCTTTGGCAACTTTTGCATCATCTTGCCCAAATGTAGGTGCAATATGTACAATTCCAGTACCATCAGAGGTAGTTACAAAATCTCCTATGATAACTTGAAACGCTTTGTCAGCATCTTCATGAGGAAGAGCTAATGGCATTAATTGTTCGTATTTTCTTCCTTCTAAATCACTTCCTTTTAGTTTCCCTATTACTTCATAAGGGATTGCTTTATCTCCAGCTTTATAATCAGAGATTAATAATTCAGAGTTTTTAGCACTGAAGTGTTTTCCTAATAAATTTTCAGCAAGTACTATTGTAATTGGCTCAAAAGTGTACTGATTAAATGACTTAACTATTAGATAATCAATGTTTTTACCCACAGCTAAAGCAGTGTTAGAAGGTAATGTCCAAGGAGTAGTTGTCCAAGCCAAGAAGAATAATTCTCCGTGTGCTTGTTTATCCGAATCAACAAATTTTGTTACTTTTTCAATACAACAGCTATTTACTTTAAACTGAGCTACAACAGTAGTGTCCTTTACATTACGGTAACTTCCGGGCATATTAATTTCGTGCGAACTTAATCCTGTTCCTGCAGCTGGAGAATAAGGCTGAATCGTATAACCTTTGTACATTAAGTCCTTTTTGTAGATGTTATTCAATATCCACCAAACAGACTCAATATATTTATTATCGTAAGTAACATATGGATCTTCCATATCTACCCAATATCCCATTTTCTCGGTTAAATCATTCCAGATATCTGTGTATTTCATTACAGATTCTTTACATGCTTTGTTATACTCAACAACAGATATCTTTTTTCCGATATCTTCTTTAGTAATGTTAAGTGCTTTTTCAACACCTAATTCAACTGGTAATCCGTGAGTATCCCATCCTGCTTTTCTGTTCACACGAAAACCTTGAAGAGTTTTGTACCTACAAAAAATATCCTTTATCGTTCTTCCCATTACATGGTGAATCCCAGGTAATCCGTTAGCCGAAGGTGGTCCCTCAAAGAATATAAAAGGGTTTTCCTCTGGTCTAGAGCTAATACTTTCTTCAAAAATTTGGTTTGATTTCCAATTTTCGAGAACGTCCTTCGCAACATTTGGAAGATTCAATGATTTATATGTTGGATATTTATGTGCCATTATAATGATTCAAATTTGTGCGAATTTAACGAATTGAAGAGAAATTTACTGCTTTTTGAACGAGTAAATTTAAATAAGAAACGCTCGTACGCATCTTAGCCAATTTAAGTTGCATTTTAATGTATAATTTTATTTTAAAATGGACTTTAAATCTGTTAAAGGGTACTTTTGAATTCTAAATATAACTAATGGCTCTATCTAAATATACTGGTAATTATACCAAAGCTTTTTTATCTACTGATGTTTCCCCTTCGGATTCAATTGAGCATACTTATTACAATAATTTAATTGAAGTTGGAGAAAACGAAGCTTGTTATATTTATAGTTTTAAAGAAAACAAACTAATATTTACTAAACAAATAGATGCTCTATTTGGGATTCCTAAAGAGTCACTAAATATGGTGCTCTTAAATAGTATTTTTGAGAAGGATTTCAATTTGTTTTTTAAAGAGTTTCATGATAGATTATTATTATATCTATATAATAATAAAGACCATATTCAGTCTTTTTCTTGTAGCTATATTACAAGAATAAAAAGACATGAAAATTTAAAAACAACAAAAGTAATTCAGTATTCACTTAATGGTGATTTTGAAGAAAAATTTACCAATCGAATTAATTTCGGAATTGATCACAGCCTTTGTATATCTGAGAAAAACATTAACCTTTTAGAAATTTTAGAATCAGATAAATCCTTAGATAAAGCTTCTGAAACTCTTTCAATTACTAAAGAAGAAATAAGCAGGAGAATTTCTCAATTAAACGACAGGTACGATTTAAAATCTTTAGATGAATTGTTGGAGTTTTCTAAAGCAAATTTTTTAATCCCTAATCAATTTAAAATTTTCAACTTATAGTCGGTTTGTTATAAAACAAAAAAGTTCTTCATTTCAAAAATGAAGGACTTTTTTTTTGGAAATGCCCCATTAATAACACATTAAATAAAACTAAGAATTAGTTTTAACTATTTAAATTTTAACATGTTATTACATTCCCAAGCCATAATAAGCTTTCATTCCATTTGGATAAACCCCTTCAATCAACACTCCTTCTTTTTCAGCTTTTTTTAATTGACTTTTAAAATCATCAACAGATTTGATAGGCATTTTATCTACTTTGGTAATTATAAATCCATTAGCAATTCCAATATCATTTAGCTTTCCCTTCCCAGTATCTTTTACTTTTATTCCGCTTTTTATTCCTAATGTCTTTAACTCACTTTCAGTTGGCTTTTCAAAAGAAGCAGAAAGCATTGTTTCTAATTTTGGTTTCTCAATTAAGTCTGTATTTCCTTCGTAATTTCTCAGTGTTACTGATAAGTTCTTTTCTTTCCCATTTCTAAGGATTACAACATTCACTTTGTTTCCTGGGTTATACCTTCCTATTTGCTCTTGCAATTGAGGGACTTTTTTAATATTTACATCATTAACTTTAATAATTACATCTCCTTCAGTTATTCCTGCAATTTTTGCAGCTCCACCATCACTAACACCATTTACAAATACACCTTCTGTATTATCCGAATCTAACTTATCAGCCAAATCTTGAGTCATTTCTTGAATGCTTACTCCAATAAATGCTCTTTGAACTATTCCGTACTTAATCATATCGGTTGTTACCTTTTTCATGATATTAACAGGAACTGCGAATGAATACCCAGAATAAGATCCTGTTTTTGATGTTATAGCAGTATTAATTCCCACTAATTCTCCTTTGGAATTAACTAAAGCTCCTCCACTATTACCTGGGTTAACTGCAGCATCTGTTTGAATAAAAGACTCGATTGGAAATATGTTTTTTCCGCTATTTCCCTTCATAATATTAATACTACGGCCTTTTGCACTCACAATCCCTGCTGTAACGGTAGAAGTCAAATTAAATGGATTACCAACTGCAAGCACCCACTCTCCTACTTGAATCTCATCCGAATTACCAATTACTATTGGAGATAAATCAATTTCTTCAATTTTAAGTACTGCCATGTCTGTGGCAGGATCTGTTCCTATAACTTTTGCAGTATACTCTCTGTTGTCATTTAATACTACTTGAATGGTTTCTGCATTCTCCACAACATGATTATTGGTTACTATAAAACCATCATCCGATATAACAACTCCAGATCCAGAGCCTTTTTGTGTTCTTGGTCTTCCAGTGTTTCCATAAAACTGCTGAAAAAGAAGCTCTTCTTGTGATAATTGCCTTTTTTTAGATTCTGTATTAATATGCACTACAGAGTTTAACGATTTATTTGCTGCATATTTAAAGTCCAAAACATTACCATCAGAATCACTAGGAATATTTACTGGTTGAGCCAAAATTGGCGTTTCAGTTTTTTGAATTATAATTTCTTTGTTGGGCGCAATATAGGAATATCCAGCTAGTGCTAATGATCCGCCTAAAAAGGCAATCCCTATGGTTTTAAGTGTCGTTTTCATATATTTATTAAGTTTTAAGTTTAGTGTGTAAAAGAATTTTCTTTTTTTGATACACTAACTTAACGCGAAAATTAAAGGAAGTAAAGGGATTCAGAGTTAAAAAATGTTAAAGGTAAATAATGTATAAAAATCAGGAATTATCTCAAAAAGAGATTGCACTATTAAAAAAAGTAAACATAGAAATTTCATTAGGTTTTGCTCATATACTTAATTTAGAAAAATCAATTTCAATGAAAGACATTCAAGAAATCAAAATTTCTAGAAGTCCTGAAACAATTTTTCAAAAAATCATAAGGAGTTTTAAATCCTATCTCTCACAAGATAGTCGTCATTTCAATGGAATTAGACCTGATAATTATCGTTTAATCACAATATATCTATATAATAAAGAAGAGATTAACTATGAATTGAAAAATATTGATTTAATTTCTACTTCAAAATTATTTAATAAATTATTTGATTCGACACACATAACCAATACTTCTATAAATGAAAAGACCCAAAATAAATTTAAAAAGAACAACTAAGGATAATCTTTTGATTACAATTACTTTATTAGCAGTTGTATTGAGCTTTGTACTAATTATTATGCACTATTTCGATTTGCCTAATGATATTGCTCGCCATTTTGATGGACAGGGAAATCCTAATATAATTGGAAGTAAAACAAGTATAGTTGCATTGCCAATAGTGTCTTTAATCATCACTACATTTATGTTGTTGCTTTGTAAAATTCCACAATCATTCAATTATTTAACAGAAATAACTCCTGACAATGCAAAGTTTCAGTATTCATTAGCAATATTAATGATGAGACTGTTAGCAATGATTACGGCATTAATGTCTTTGCATTTAACTTATGAAATAATTGAAGTTGGCCTTGGAAACAAAGAAAAACTAGCCTCTTTCTTTTTATCGATTTGGATGAGTTTAATTGGAATTGTAATTATATGGTACTTTATTAAAGCAAGTAAAAACTAATTAATTTTACTCTTAATCTTCTCTTCTATTAGTTCTAGTAATTCCTTAATATCCATTGATTTACAATCTATTGGTTCATGAGTATAAATTGTAATTGGAGAAAACAATCCTAATGGAAACTTTCCATATTTAAATACCTTCCAAGAGTTGTTAATTGAAAGGGGTACAATTAAAGCCTCAGGATTTCTTTTCAAAATCATTTTTATACCATTGGTAGAAAACGATTTAGGCCTTCCATCTCTACTTCTAGTTCCCTCAGGGAATATTACTGCCGACCAAGTATTTTTGTTTATTCTTTTAGCGAAATTTCCTAATTCCAATAATGCAGATTTTCCATCTTTACGATCAATAAGAGCTGCTCCTCCATGTCTTAAGTTAAATGATACGCTCGGTATCCCTTTTCCTAATTCTTTTTTAGATACAAATTTTGCATGATGCTTTCTAAAATACCAACTAATTGGGGAAATATCGAATAAACTCTGGTGATTAGAAACAAAAACTATTGTCTTGTTCTTTGGTATTTCTTGCTTGTTTATTCTCTTAACAGGAACTCCCAAAATAAGAAGAGATCGAGTAAGAACCAAGTTCATTATATCTACAATAAATTTATGTCCCTTATATCCAAAAATCTTAAGACCAATCCATTGTAACGGATGAAAAACAATCAAAATAAGAAAAAATACAAATGCAAAAATCGGAGATAATATATAGCTTAATATCTTCATAATAATAGTTATAGAGTCATTTCACCAGCCAAACTTTCTGATAATTTTAGTTTAACTTCTTCCATAGATTTATACTTAGCCAAAACATACATTAACTTAGTAATTGCTGCTTCAGTTGTAATGTCTTTTCCCGAAACTATTCCTAAATCGTTAAATTTACTACTCGTATCATATTTACCTTGAACAACACTGCCAGCAATACATTGTGTAACATTTAATATCACTATTTCATTATCCTGAGCTTTTTTTAGTTCTGATAAAAACCAATCTTGTGTAGTTGCATTTCCTGATCCAAAAGTCTCCAGAACTACTCCTCTTAATCCAGGAATATTAAAGATAGCTTCTACCATTTTTTGAGTTATTCCAGGGAATAATTTAAGGATTGTAACATTACTCTCCAGCTGAGTTACTATTTCTAACCTTTCATTGCTACGATAATGAACAGAATTGGTATTGTATTTAATAGTTACTCCTGCTTCTGCTAAAAATGGATAGTTGAATGAATTAAATGCTTCAAAATCTTCGGAATTAACTTTGGATGTTCTGTTACCTCTGTACAAATTGAATTCAAAATAAATACAAACCTCAGGAACAATAGGTTTACCATCTTTTTGTGCTGCAGCAATTTCTATTGAAGTAATCAGGTTTTCTTTTCCATCAGTCCTAATAGTTCCTATAGGTAATTGTGATCCGGTTAAAATAACTGGCTTAGTTAAGCTTTTTAACATAAAACTCAATGCTGATGCAGTATACGACATAGTATCGGAACCATGAAGAATTACAAATCCATCATATTTAGAATAATTAGCTTCAATTATTCTAGCTATTTCTATCCAATCTTCAATTCTAATATCAGAGGAATCAATAGGTTTATCGAAAGAGATACTTTCTATATTAACTTCTATTTTTTTGAGTTCAGGAACTTGGTTTTCGATACTTTCAAAATCAAAAGGACGTAGTGCTTTTGATTCATAATCTTCAATCATACCAATGGTTCCTCCAGTATAAATCAGTAATATATTTGGCTGTTTCATATAGATTTAAGCATTAGTATTAAAAAAATCGGTATCATCTCTAACAGGCAAGTTCATTACATAGCTTAGTCCTTTTTCTATATCCCAATCTTCATAAATTACTTTGTGAAGTGCATCTGCCAAAGGGGAATTAAATTTATAATGCCTCAAAAGATGTACAACCTTAATAGTTTTTATTCCTTCAGCTACTTCGTTTAAATCGGCCAATATTTCTTCGGGCTTTTTACCTTGTGCTAAAAAATATCCTACTCTAAAATTTCTACTTAATTTACTGTTGCATGTAGCCATCAAGTCTCCAATTCCGGCTAATCCCATAAAAGCCTTTTCGTCTGCACCAAAAGCCTTTCCAAAGAAAATCATTTCGGCCATTCCACGTGTAATCAATAATGCTTTGGAATTATCTCCATAACCCAATCCTTCTAGCATTCCGGCTGCGATAGCAATGTAGTTCTTAAGTACACTGGCAATTTCTACACCCATAACTTCGTTAGAGCCGTAAACTCTAAAAATACTACTGTGTAGTGCTTTTTTACCCTCAGTAATTACATCATTGTACCTACTAGCAACTACGGTTCCTCCAACTTGTTTGTCAGATAATTCTTTAGCTAAATTTGGTCCTGCAATACAACCAACTCTCACTACCGAAGTTTCTTTCAATATCAACTCCGACATTGTTAAAACTTCATGCCTCTGTAATTCTTCTACTACATTAATATCCGATTCTATATGAAGCCCTTTAGTTCCATGAATCAAAATATGCTCAGGAGTTAAAAATGGTCTGAGCTGAACCAACATTTCTTTAAAATTACTTGAAGGTACAATCGGAAAAATTAATTTGCACTCTCTTGTAATTTCCTCAAAATCACTTATTGCAACTACTTTTTCACTAATGACTTGTCCTTTGTGTTCGCGAGTAGTATTAATTTTTTCTGCAATTTCTTCTCTTCTCGCATGAATAAGTACTTCCCTATTTATGGATAAAAGGTTAGCTAATGCTAATCCAAAATTACCTGTTCCAATTACTCCTACTTTTTGCATAATTTACACGTATTCTTCTAGACCATAACCTGTTAATTTGTTATGATAGTAATATAACAACTTCATACTTTGAGTAGAAATCTCTCCTTTTTTATTTTTAAGCACATACTTAGGGTGTGACGACCCAACTTTCTGTATTCCTGCAGTCATTAATTCTTGCGGGTTTAGATCTATATCTTCTGACAATAAAATTTTGTGTTCTTTATCTAGTTTTATGAGCCTATCTTTAATACGCTCCATCACATTTTTAAATTCAAGTTCTGAAATGGTAGTCTCATCTTTCGGTAGACTTAAAATTTCGAAAACCGAAAACTGAGAAAATCTTTTTCTTATAATTTGAAACGCTACAAAAGCTACCAGATTACTGGATAAAACAACAGTATTCTCTCTAAACTCTTCTAAAATTCGTTCACCAAGAATCTGTGTATATTGACTATCTCTCTGAACATTACGTTCAATCTCTCCGTTTAATTTAAAATAATCGGCTACTTCTACTTTATTACCAATTTTACAAAAACTCTCTCCATTTTCATCTACTCTATTTCCAAAAACATCCATTGCTGGTGCAAATGAAACCGTCATTCCTGGATTAGAAGTAATTACTTTGTATGTTCTTTTTATAAGCCCAAATGAGTTGGTATTCTCATCTTCCAAGTAATTTTCTTTACCCATATTTTTAAGATGGCTTTCAATTAGCTTTTTGGCTTCCAACACATAATGATAGTTAAGTGTAACAGGAATAATGAAAATCTTTTTACCTCCATTCTCTACTAAATTAATTCTTTGGGCATCTATTACTGTTCCTAGTAATCCAAGCTTAAGTTTTTCTTCAAGCTTCCCCGTTTTAGAACGGGAACCTCCAGGATAAAACAAACTATTTACATTCTCCGTTAAAGCGACTGTAGAATAGGCTTTTAATGTTTCTATATACAATCTATGTTTTCTTCTTCTATCTACTTTATAGGCACCCAAATTGTGCATGAACTTAGATAAAGTCTTTATCGTAAATAAATTTATACCTGCTCCATAAGTAAATGCTGACAATCCTAAGTTATTAAGACTTAAACCAATAGTTGGTGAATCTAAATTACTGTAATGTGTAGGGACTATAACTACAGTTCCCATTTCTTGTAGTTTTCGAATATGATCTATATCGCCAGTAATTTTCATTCGGTCGTATAACTTATCTACCGAACTAAATATTTTTGAAAGAATTCGAGGGAATGAGTTTATCAATCTAGAATAAACAAACGGTAAGGCTTTTTGAGTAAATTTAAAAGTAGATGGCTTAAAATTTGCAACCATTTTGTCCGTGTAATAGTCCAAAATCTCATTCAATATAGCTTCATCAACTTCTTGGGTATCTCCTCGGTTCTCTATTGGTTTTTGGTTACGAATTTGTTTTTTAATTCCACTCCAAAAAAGCTTTTCCTTAGGATCATCAGACTTCCAAGGTGTTTTGGTCAATCTAATTTTTTCTTGATACAAAATCTTTTTTAGTTCATTTCTTAAAGTATCAGGTTCTTTATTTAACCAACTAGAGTGTTGTAAAACGTGCTTTTTTACTTTATTTAAAAACTCTTCTTTATTTTTATATGTAACATAAATTGGCCATTCTTCTATGTTTTCAACAACAGAAGGCAAAGGTTTTTCTATGGATTTCCTACTAGACATCAATTAATCTTCCTCGTTTTCGTAATGTTCTAATTCCTTCTCATAAAACTTATTTGCTTCCTCTATCAAGTGAGCAACAATTGTTACAAGCTCTTCTTCATCTTCTTCATCATTAGTTAAATCATCAAACCATTCTATATCATCATTTACTAAATTAATAATGAATCTAGGATATTCGGTATGTAATACGAACATCTCATCTGGCAATTCGGTTGAATCTGCAAGAAGAAATCTTGGCAAGTCCATTGTGGTTTCTTTTTCGCTCATTTTTATTTCACTGTTTCTTTCCATTTATAGAAAATGAAAATCTTATTTAGGCTTCTAATTTAAGTAAATTAGAAAGGAAACTAGCTAAAAACTTATGGATAATTCAAGTTTTTTTTAACTTGCAGTGGATACAAAATTGAACAAGTATGAATTTTCCAGATAGGTATGCTGCCATTGATATTGGCTCGAACGGAATGCGTTTATTAATAGCTAAAGTATTTGAAATAGAAGGTGTTACTTCTGTTCAAAAGCTTAGTTTAGTTCGAGTTCCTATTCGATTGGGTGAAGACGTATTCAACAATGGATACATTACTGAGAAGAAAAAAGAGAAGTTTATTAAAACAATAAAAGTTTATAAACTCTTGATGGATATCTATGAAGTGAAAGATTTTAGAGCCGTAGCAACAAGTGCTATGAGAGAGGCTACCAATGGAAATGAGATTGCACAATTGATTAAAAAAGAAACTGATATTGATATCAGCTTAATTGATGGGGAAATGGAAGCCGATTTAATATTCTCTACCATTCACACACAAAATATTAGCAAAGAAGATTCTTATCTATTTATAGATGTTGGTGGAGGTAGTACCGAAATTACCATTTTTAACAAAGGAAAAAGAGTTGAATCTAAATCCTTTAAAATCGGAACTGTTCGTTTACTTCAGGATAAAGTAGAAGAAAGTAACTGGCAAGAGCTAGATAAATGGCTAGAGAATGTAGTTAATAGCGACAGAGATTTTAAGGCTATTGGTACAGGAGGAAACATTAATAGATATTTTAAACTATCAAAAAACGCTCATTTACAACCAGTTAAATTTGAAGTGATTAATGATCTTTATACAGATTTAAGTTCACTAACAAAAGAGGAACGTTCAGAAAAGTACAGACTTCGTTATGATAGAGCTGATGTAATTGTTCCTGCTGGAAAAATTTACTTAACTATTCTTGAAAAATGTGGAATTGATGAGATTATCGTTCCAAAAATAGGATTGAGTGATGGAATCGTTTACTACCTCTTCAAACAATATAATTAGCTAATCCCGCTAGTATTAAGATTACCAAGGGAAACAATAGTTTTGTATTTATCCTGACCAAGTACTCCTTTATACTGTAAATGAAGGTTATACACTGTTAAGTTAGTTTGTTTCGCCATGATATTTCCAATTTTCTGAATATCACAACTAATCATTTTTTCAAAATCAAACCCTTTAGAATCAACATAAATGTTGTTATCTCCATCTACCTCCTTGTAATCTGCAAAACAGGATAACTCTTTCAATTGAGAAATAGATACATTTTGCAAATTCTCAATCCCATTTATTTTATGAAGGAACCAAGTAAAGGTGTTCTCATCTAACAAAAACCTATTCAATGAATCTTTTATTAAAACTCTAGAATTATAGATTATTGCTGGCCCAAAATAATTAGAGTCTAACTTATGGATTTTATCATGAGTCATTGCGTATCTTAAACTCAATGGCCCTATTATTTTCCTAAGTTTAGGGAAGTATCTAAATGAATTGTAATACCTAACAATCATCTGGAAGTTTATTGCAAACGCAGTGGCATGAATGGGTGTGTCGAATATTTGAAACCCTCCATCACCTGTATTAATGAACATTTTATGAAAAGTATCCTTGCTTGTATAGTGTTGAAATAAATAAGAAGAATCGGACAAACAAAGTTCGGCTGTACGGTCATAAATTAACTTGTACAAAATCGGTATCAAAGTCTGTTCTAGTGGTTTGTATTGACTGTAGTGGTATATATCAATTCCTAATACCGTTTTACTTGGAAATTTATTGGTTGGAATATTCTCATGAAGTAAATTAAGCAAATCAGATTCATCTACATCTTCGTGACAAAATTTGCTAAACTCGTTAATATCAAGACTTGATATGAGTTTTAGAATCTCTTCTTTACTGTACTTTTTTAATTTTTTCATGAACTGGCAACATTTTCAACTGTTGAATATAAGTAAAACTAACAATTTTACATAATTGTGTTAAAAATTGTATTCCAAGAATTTACATGAAAATGAGAAAAGTTAACCCCAACAAAAAAGCCTTGAAGTTTACTTCAAGGCTTTTTTTATTAGAATATAATCTAGTTGATTAGTATCTGTAGTGTTCTGGCTTGTATGGACCTTCAACTGTTACACCAATGTAATCTGCTTGGTCTTTAGTTAATTCAGTAAGCTCTACTCCTATTTTAGCAAGGTGTAATTTAGCTACTTTTTCATCCAAGTGCTTAGGCAACATGTAAACTTCATTCTTGTCGTAAGCTTCAAGGTTTGTCCAAAGTTCAATTTGAGCTAACGTTTGGTTAGCAAATGAATTACTCATCACAAATGATGGGTGACCTGTTGCACAACCTAAGTTTACCAATCTTCCTTCTGCAAGTAAGATGATATCTTTTCCGTCCATGTCATAGATATCTACCTGAGGCTTGATTTCTGTCTTCTTGAAGTTATCGTTCAAATAAGGTACATCAATTTCATTATCGAAGTGACCAATGTTACAAACGATAGTTTTGTCTTTCATTGCTTGAAAGTGCTCTGCTCTAATAATTCCTTTGTTACCAGTAGTTGTAACTACGATATCAGCTTCTCCTATTACAGTTTCCATTTTCTTTACTGCAAATCCGTCCATTGCTGCTTGTAGTGCACAAATTGGGTCAATTTCAGTTACGATAACTCTTGCTCCAGCTCCTTGTAAAGAGGCAGCAGATCCTTTTCCAACATCTCCGTATCCTGCAACAATAGCAACTTTTCCTGCCATCATTGTGTCAGTAGCTCTTCTGATTGAATCTACTAAAGATTCTTTACATCCGTATTTGTTATCAAATTTAGATTTAGTTACAGAATCATTTACGTTAATTGCTGGCATTACTAAAGTACCATTTTTCATTCTTTCGTATAATCTGTGAACTCCAGTAGTAGTTTCTTCAGATAATCCGTTAATTCCTGCAGTTAACTCAGGGTATTTATCAAATACCATGTTTGTTAAATCTCCACCATCATCCAAAATCATGTTAAGAGGCTTTCCTCCTTCAAATCCTTTGATTGTTTGGTCGATACACCATTCAAATTCTTCTTCGTTCATTCCTTTCCAAGCATATACTGGTACTCCAGTAGTAGCAATTGCTGCTGCTGCTTGATCTTGAGTAGAAAAAATATTACAAGAAGACCAAGTTACCTCTGCTCCTAATGCAGTTAAAGTTTCGATCAATACTGCAGTTTGGATAGTCATGTGAAGACATCCTGCAATTCTTGCTCCTTTAAGTGGTTGTGATGCACCAAACTCTTCTCTAATAGCCATTAATCCTGGCATTTCAGATTCTGCTAATCTAATTTCCTTTCTACCCCAATCAGATAAAGAAATATCTTTAACTTTGTAAGGCAATGTGTTATTTTTTACTTCGCTCATAATTGTTTTAAAATTTAGCACAAAGATACAACATACTTTATAAATAATCAAGAATTAACAAATGCCTAAATCTAGCCTTTCCTTTCATCCTTCTATCAACTTGTGGGAAATTACCGAGTCTCTACCCGAATTATTAGATATTCCGGTACTTACAGAGGAAGAAACGAACATTGTAATGTCGTTCCGAAAAGACAATAGAAAGAAAGAAATACTAGCTTCAAGAGCCCTACTTCAGTCAATTATACCTGGTGCGCATATTCATTATGTAAATAAAAACCCTCAGTTAACTGATTTAGATAAAGAAATATCCATCACACACTCGGACAACAAAGTGATGATACAACTAAGAGAAAAAGGAGAATTGTGTGGAGTAGATTTACAAGAAATAACGGAGAAGGCAGTTGTAGTTAAAACTAAATTTCTTCACCCTAGCGAAATAGCATTGATGGAAGAACACCTTTGGGACTATTCCTTATTATGTAATTTGTTTTGGTCGGCAAAGGAAACTGCTTACAAAGCTTTTGCTTCTATTTGCGAACAAGAAGAGGTTATTGAATTTAAAACTCAGTTAATTTTCAATGAAATAGATTCTGAAAACCACTTGCTTAAAGGTCATTTTATTGAGAAAAACAATAGAACAGGGTTTACTCTGGGGCTATCTGTTCAAGAGAACTATGTAATTACTTGGTTCGAAGCATAAACTTTATTAAAGTCTAAAAAACAACTTTCATAGTATTGCAAACGTTTATTGTTTAACAAAACAATTTTATGTTTTAATACCCTTAAAAATATGGAAATCAAGACTACTCAGTTCAACTTCACAAAACATTATTTCACTCACTTTTTATTGGTTGCTCTTCTAATTATGAGTCAACTTACATTTTCACATGGTACGGTAACTAGCCCGGCAAGTCGTGTGTGGAACTGCTACCAAGAAAGTCCTCAAAACCCTATTTCGGCAGCTTGTATAGCTTTTGTTGCCTCCCATGGAACTCAGCCACTTTATGATTGGAATGAGATAAACCAGAATGCTGGCGGAATGCATACTTCTTTTGTTCCTGATAGCATCTTGGCTAGTGGCGGTAGAGCTAAATATGGAGGATTTGATATGGTAAGAACTGATTGGGTTGCTACACCCGTTTCTGCTGGTCCAGACACTATTACTTGTACAAACTCTGCACCTCATGCTAGTTTGTATTATAGAGTTTACATCACCAAAAGCACTTGGAATCCTAACATGCCTTTAACATGGGGCCAGCTTGAACTTCTGGTTCAAACTCCACCAAGTGTAGCCACTCCTTCAATTGATATTCCTGTTATACTTCCTTCAAGAACAGGAAAACACGTGATTTATAGTGTTTGGCAAAGGTCTGATAGCCTAGAGGCTTTTTATTCAACTAGTGATGTAGATTTTGGTGGTACATCTTCTATCAAAGAGATTAAAGAACAGACTGGCTCATTAAATCAGAATTTTCCTAATCCATTTAATGAATCCACTTCTATTACTTACACCATCAATAAAAAATCATCTGTTTCGCTAAAAATTTATGATGCTATGGGCAAAGAGGTTTCCACTTTGGTGAATGAAACTCAACCTGCAGGAGATTATGTTTCTGTTTTGAATAAAAAGGAACTTAAGGCTGGTGTTTATTTCTACGTTTTTAAAGTAGGAGATTTTATCGAAACTAAGAGAATGGTTATCGAGTAATGTCGGCCAGTCAGATTCAGAGATTCTTTCCTAGTCTATGTAAATAGGAACCCAATAATTGTTTTACCTTTGGGCTCTTAGTTTACTCCTAACAACATTATGGCAGAAAAGAAAAATTCAGAATCGCGTTTACACCCAGAAAGTAGATTTCATGGAAGGTATGATTTACCTAAGCTTCAGGAGGTTTGTCCTGAACTTACGGAATACGTATTTGTGAACGATTATGGGAACGAAACCATTAATTTTCATGATCCTAAGGCAGTAAAAATGTTGAACAAAGCTTTGCTTGCTCATCATTATAAAATTAAAAATTGGGACATACCAGAAAATTACCTGTGTCCGCCAATTCCAGGAAGAGCCGATTACATTTACCACATTGCCGATTTTATGGGCGCTAATAATTACCGAGTAATTCCAGAAATTACTTGTTTAGATATTGGTGTGGGATCAAGTTGTATTTTTCCTATTATTGGAACAAGCGAATACCACTGGAATTTTATTGGAACTGATGTAGATCCAGATGCACTGGAGTCTGCACAGAATATATTGAACGAAAACCCTGAGTTAAAATCTAAAGTAGAACTTAGGTTCCAAAAGAACTCTAAATCTATATTCGAAGGGATATTAACGGATGATGACCGTGTAGATTTAACTATTTGCAACCCTCCTTTTCATGGTTCAGCTTCAGAAGCCAGAGCCAGTTCCAGGAAAAAAATAAGAAACCTAACTCATTATACCAACAAGGATAAAACCTTGAATTTTGGTGGACAACCAAACGAATTATGGACAGAAGGTGGTGAAATGGAATTCATCAAAAACATGATTCACGAGAGTAAAAAAGTCTCAGGAAAATGTTTTATCTTCTCCACTTTGGTGTCTAAAAAAGACCACTTGTATGAGTTAAAACAAACTCTTGAAGAAGTTGGTGTGTTTTACCAAAGAACAGTAAACATGGGACAAGGAAACAAATGGAGTAGATTATTACTTTGGACTTTCTTGGATTATGACGAACAAATAACTTGGAAAAAAGTTAGATGGGATTTCGGTCCTAAATAATAAATGTATGCGTGTTAATTTTTCCACTAATCCCATAAATTGTCATTCCTTTGAAGAAAGGAATCTTAAAGCGAGAATCAATAGTTATAAACCTAATGAATACCTGATGAATAAGATTCCTGCCTGCGCAGGAATGACAATGAGTAGTTCTCTTTATGTAAAAAAAATTAGGAATTAATTAAATGGACTCGAAACTCACTCTTCTTTCCTCTCCCCTACAGGGATTTACAGATTTCCGATTTAGGAATGCTTTCCACCATTATTTTGGAGGAATACATACCTTTTACTCGCCTTACATTAGGCTTAATGGGAAAATGGTAATAAAAGGAGCTTACGAACGAGATTTATTACTCGAAAATAACGATACCCTAAACGTAATTCCGCAAGTAATGACCAATGATGCAGACGAGTTTTTGTTTGTAGTAAAGTTCATTCAACAATTTGGTTATAAGGAACTAAACTGGAACTTGGGTTGCCCTTATCCAATGGTTACCAAACAAGGAATGGGATCGGGATTGGTAAAAAACACCGAACAAATTCGCCATATTTTGGACCGTGTACATAACGAAACCGACATTGTAGTTTCCATGAAAATGCGTTTGGGTTATGATACACCAACCGAAATTTTGGACACACTCCCAATGTTGGATACTTTTCCTCTTAAAAACATAGCGATTCACGCTCGTATTGGAAAACAATTGTACAAAGGTGGTGTTGACTGGGATGGGTTTCAGAAAGCGCTAGACAAAACCAAACATACTTTGTATTACAATGGTGACATAACTTCGGTAGAGGCTTTTAGAGCTGTGAAAGAGCGTTTTCCTACTATCAATCACTTTATGATTGGGCGAGGTTTAATTAGCGATCCTTTTTTACCACAAATGATACAAAATAATACTACCGAGTATCCCGAAAACAGATGGCAGGTTTTTAAAGAGTTTCACGATAGGATTTACCAAGAGTATGATGAATACTTAAGCGGCCCTACTCCTATAAAAATGAAAATGCGTGGGTTTTGGGAGTTTTTTGTTGCCTCTTTTGATAACCCACAAAAGACTTTTAAGAAAATTAAAAAAGCCAACAACACGGTTCAATATCAACAAGCTACTCGCGAGATTTTTAGAGAAGTTTTGAGGGGGTGATTTATTAATAAATAACAAATTACTTTTTAGTCTTTTACTTTTATAAATAGTAATAAACCTATTATATTTATAAAATATGAGTGAAATAAAAAAACTTACTGATTTATTATTAAAATTTAGAGATGAAAGAGATTGGAAACAATTTCATAATTCAAAAGATTTAGCATTGGCTATTTCAATTGAAGCGTCTGAATTGAATGAACTCTTCCTTTGGAAATCTAATGAAGATGTGGATAAAGAGAAATTAAAAGAAGAACTAGCAGATGTTTTTTCTTTCGCACTTCTTTTAGCCGAAAAACATAATTTGGATGTTTCTTCAATAATAGAGAATAAGGTTAAGCTCAATGGTCAAAAATATACAGTAGAAAAATCTAAGGGGACTGCTAAGAAATATGAGAATTAAAAGACGGATAAGAATAAAATTGTGTTTGGACTATTTTTCAACAGACTTAAAATTAATTTTTACATTTGCCACATTGAGATTATTATTGATTTGCCTTATTTAATGAGTAGGCAGTTAGAACAAAAATCAATAATAAAATTCCATTAGTTTGCTTCAAGAACCATTTCAAATTCGTCAAGGTCAATCCCTAATGCTTCAGCATTTTTAAATAGTACTTGTTTTTCCTTTTCTGTCAACTCTCCATCCATCAGAGCCATTTCGATTAATTTTTCTAAGTTTTCGTTGTACATATGATTATTGAGATTTAATACGTGTCTAAAAAAATAACTACAGTTTTACCACCAACCGTAAACCAGTGTAGTGTTATATACTGCTTTAGGTTGATTTTTTGCTTCAGCAACACCAATGTCTCTTGCAGCTTTTATTTCAGCGGCCTCTTTATTCACCTGATCTTGTTGTTGTTTTAATTTAAAATCCCACTCTCTTTGATCTAATTCTTTTATTCTTTTAGCTATTTTATTAGCTAATAATTGAGCATCATCATAACAATCAGAATTAGGATCAATATTCGCTAAAATTATAGCTGCATTATTGGCTGCATCACCATCTTGGGATGCATTCCATGCATTGTTTGCGTTTGTTAGAGAAACCTTACATTCTTTATTAATTTTTAATTTATAAATTTTAACGACATTATCCATAGCCTTCATATAACAATCTTTACAAACATCAGGTATTGAAGCAAGAACTGCAATGGCTTCTTCAAATTGGTCTGAGTTCTTTAAAGTTTCAGCATCTTTCAGATAAAAGTCACAATTAGCATTATAATGTTCAAGAATCTTCGTTTTAGCGTCATCCAAAAACTCTGTGTATTTAGAACTTTTAGATTTTATTTTTTTGATAGCTGACATATATGCCTTTGTTACACTTTTTCCTGCTCCCTTAGTTTCAAATGATAAACTAGAAAATAAATTCCCTGACACAGCATCACCAATCATTAAGGTAACTTCCAAGGTATATGCATATGAAATAGGTGTCGTTGGTAAGACATCTTTAGTAAGTTCGACAATCTTAGCTGTTAAAACAAATCGATTACCTGGACTGCCTGCAATTCCATTCG
Organism: Flavobacteriales bacterium; assembly: GCA_018609055.1. Lineage (GTDB taxonomy): Bacteria > Bacteroidota > Bacteroidia > Flavobacteriales_D > CAJJDF01 > CAJJDF01. The sequence continues at coordinate 22,524 of JABAYJ010000007.1, read as the reverse complement.
AAGTTACAATTCTTTGAAGTCTTAATTTCAGTGCATCTTGAGCAGTTGGAGTAAGATCTCCAACCTGTGAAGGAACATATGCATTTAAAGCAATTCGACCAGCATCATCAGTTTTTCCATTTGTATTTTGAGCAAAAAAATTGGAATAACTGGTCGTTAGAGTTAACAGTAAAGTAAATAATTTCTTTTTCATATTAATTTATTTTTTTTCATTAAAATTTTAATTTCCAACACATTGACATTTACTATAACTTTTCTTTGTTGGATATTTTTTGATTTTTTAGAGTCACGGCTTATTTTATTAACTATGCGCTCGTCAGAGACGTCAACATAGTCTAAAAAAGGACCTTTGTCAGCGAAGAAGGTTGCGAAAAATTCTACGTTATTTTTCCTTGTTATTTCACTTACAATTGCATTTCTGTCGCAACCTGAATTCCCTTGTTTTATTCCACTAAAAAGAACAGCGGAGACAGCATTTTTTTTTGCCTGGGTTGATGCATCTAAATAATTTCTTCCTCTCCCGTAGGATTCAAGTGTGACACTACCATCAAGTTCAGAGCCTAAACATCTTACTTCAAAATCGTAATAACTTCCGTTTGAATTAATTCTCTTTGAACAAGAAATTATCAAAATTAAAGTATAAGAGATAAGTATAAAATTTTTCATATTTATTGTTCTTCTATGAATAATATAGTTATTTCACCAACACCAACTTGTTCAGTAATTATGATAAAATCCCCCGTTTTTTTAATTTCATTTATTACATCTAAAGCAAATTCATTAAATCTGTATGGCATCATTTCTCCACTAAATGGATCTTCAATTTTTGTTGGTATAGTTACACGAAAGCTCATGTTTGTCTCATTACCCGCACCGATTGGAGCGGCAGGCTTTTTCGTTAGTTTTTTGATCATACCAGGTAAGACTCTCTCTAAAGGATAATCTCTTCCTCCAAAATTACCCGTAGTCATTTTAAAATCAACTTCTTCATTCGCAGAAATAAAATTAATAACACCATTTAACCCATTCTTCTCCCTTTCTAAAAAGTAATTAATAACTCGAGGTCTGAAGTTGTCGCAACTAGAATTTATTGCATTCTCTAGCAAAGAACTAAAATTATCACCAGCTGTTTTCAAAGTTACAGGCTCGGTAGTTATCACATTGGATTTAGTGTAAGGATCTAACGCAGTAAATGTTAGGGAATATTGTTGTTCGGTTCCTCCAGCAATTGAATTTTTAGTTAGATTTACTTTTAGCCATAAATCAGCGGAAGCTGATCTAGCAAATACATCAAAATCGCTTTCAACTTTAGTCCCATATTTAGACCTCATATTGTCTCTAGCATCGAGATTTGCCATTCCATCCACAACTGATTTGAGGTTTTTAATATCAAAAACGTCTCCAAATCTTGCTTCAATAAAGGATTGAATTTGATTTAGCTGTTTATCTGAAGAGGCTCCAATGTAATCTGGCCTCTTTTCCTTTAAGCCTTGATTATCAATTTCTTTCATAAATCCTAATGCTTCCATCCAACCATCATCTGGAACAATTAAAAGGGAGGGTTTTCCTCCTAAGTTGGCAACTATGTCAGCAGCAGATTCAATAAACCCTTGTTTTTCTAAATCTTCTCTTAATTTAGATTTTAATACGTAAACTGTTGTGGTTGTTTCAATTAACTTCTTTTTTATTTTTTTACCAGGTTTTCTGGTGTTGGTAGTTGCTTTACTTACGAATGCCAAACCACCTGTATTTGAAGCCAAATAATTTTTGAAAAATTCCAAGTTTTGACTGTATTTAGCCATATCAGCTAATGGTGTTGAGGCAGATGCTTTTGCAGTTTTACCATAACCTTTAAATATAATTGTGTAAATAGCTTGTGATCTAGCCTTATTTATACAATCATTTATATCTTTTCCTTGGTTTGTAATATCCACTGCTACTGAACCTCCATCTTTCAGATCCATTAAAGCTTCAAATTGGTAATTTTCTTCCCAAATAGGCGTAGTGATTTCCTGACCCTTGGCTGTAAATCCAAAAAGACAGTTAATTATTATTGTTGTAATTATATATTTTTTCATTTGATTGGGTTTAATTTAATATTATTATAATCCTATTTAATTAGGCGGATGTAATTCATACCTGGCTGAGCTTTTTTACCACCAGAAAACACTGTAAAAGGCGGTACTTCATTCCCTTCAGAGTCTAGTTGTTTTTCTGCACCTTGTCTGTTATCCCAAATTGGAAGTTTTTTTGAGGTTTTAACTTTTCCTACAACTTTCCAATAGGGTATACCTAATTCAGTATAATCCAGTTCTAGTATTTCATATTTCTGTTTTGGCTCAACTCCTTCTTTTAATCCAATTTGAACTGAAAAAGGTTCAGTTGAGACGATAGGTGAAACAGGTCTGAATTGAACAAATTCTTTTTGCAGTTTTGCCATAGCGTTATCTAATGTTCTTCGTACTTGTAAATCAATGATTTCATTTAAAGTTCTTTTTTCGCCTATTTTGAAGGTTACAATTGAGCTAGAAACTGTTTTTCCCAAAAATTCCATTTCCATGAATGAAGCTGTGTCCCAGGCTAACTTTTTGTCTGTAATGGAATTGTTGAAAAATGTATTAAAAACTTTGTCTCCTGTAGATTCATTCCATTTAATTTTATAAAGAAATGAATTACACTTTACGGTATATCCCTCTTTAGTTTTTTCGTAAATTGTATCCAGAGCAGCCATTGATTTGTCGATAAGAACCTGAGGTTTTCCAACCAGTTTTTTCATGGCTTCTACTTTTGCAAGATCTCTTATCATTCTTGCAACAGGCTCATTTTTATAAAAATCCATAGAATTTATTACCGTGTAAGTGTTTCCTAGTAATTCCATATCTTTGAACATATCTTTGGGATCCATCATTGCATCCATTGTATCGGCCATGTCAGAGGCAGAAGCAGAATACATTCCTCTTTCGATAATTAAATCTTGGTCTACTTCAAAGTTTTCTTTTTTGTTTAACCAAGTTCCGATTACCTTTTTTCCTATCTCATTAGAATTTATAATTTTATCAGCATAAACTTTTTGCATTTCTTTGTCCGAAGGTTCTAGAGTTGCCAATGTGCTATCTTCATTTAAGTATCGAAGTTTTTTCAGTGGATTTAGACTTGCCTTCATAATAGCCATTGGAGTCGAAAGTGTATCTTTCAAATAACCAGAAAGAATTAAGTCCTCGTCTGTTATAGTCATTGATTCAGTACCTGTGTTTTTTACACTAACATCATGTTTGTTATATTTGTCCGGAAAAGGGTTATTATGGTATGCATTAAGGATTAGTTCCTTGTTTTCTCCTAATCCTGGAGTTTCCATTAAAATCATGGATATAGAACTTCTTCTATATTTAGTACTCACTTGAGCAGATGATTCACTTGTAATAATTAATGTTAATAACATCAATGTTAAGGTTGTATTTTTCATAATTTTCATAGTTTTCATAGTTTTTTTTAAACCAATACAAGTTTAGTTAATTTCTAATTCTTTTTTTGCCCATATTCTGCCCATTCAGGAAATGGTTGCTGTTTATTTCAAATTGAGATTTACATTGAGTTATAGAGATGTGGAAGAATTGATGTCAATCAGAGGAATAAAAGTAGACCATTCCACTATCCAAAGATGGGTGTTTAAATTTTCTAAAGAAGTAGAGAAGAATATGCATAAGCGAAAAAAGCAGGTTTGTGATAGTTGGCGAATGGATGAAACATATATCAAGGTAAAAGGCCAATGTGAGTTGCACCTTTAAAGGTGTTTCTATCTGTAAAGAATTTCTTTTGCAGCTTTGGGACAGTTTTGTCTCAGACCCTGTTCAAAATCATCTTGAAATTTATCTGGATCCTTTTCCTTATATTTTTTGTATTTGTAATCTATATTTTCAATTTCCAATTTTAACTCTGCCACTTCGCTTTTTATCTTTTTACTGAGTTCTTGATATTTTATTGCACGTTCGTTATCCTCTTTCGATTCGGAGTCTAATTTCAATCCTTGATTTATTTTTAATCTTGACCTATAATCAAGTGAATTAAACCAATCTTCCTCTTTTTGATTTTCCGGATTCATTTTTAAGTCAAGAACCCTTACCAAAAGTCTCAGTAGATGACACCGATATAGAACTATTTCCCGAGGTACTTATTGGAAGATATTATGGGTATCTCATTATTTACAATTCTATTCATTCTAATGAAGAAGCAGAAGAGTTGGCATGGAAACAGTACTTAAACAAAATAAACAGTTCAAATAAAAAGAGAGATCTTCTTCATGAGTTTGTACTTCATTTACTTTTGATAAAGCAATTTGATAAACAGGAATACATACTCGAAAACTTTCACGATGATATATTTGATTATGTTCACTTACACAGTTACCTCGATGGATTTATTTTCAATTTGATAGATGTAATAATTAGCCTTAAAACAAATGATAAATCGAGAGCCAAAACCATATTCTCTCACTTGGATATAGATAAAATAACCGATAGTTCTTACTGCGATTATTATTTGATCTTTTATTACTTAGTAGGGTATAATATACACCAAAATACTACCCGTCAAAAACAATGTGGTGAACAGTTTAAGAAATTAGCCAAAGAATCAGGGTTTAACTTGTTTAATAGAAATTATTTGAAAAATTATTTTTAGTAGAAATATAATTCAAAAATATCTCCATAGGCTTTAGTTTAATGCGATAGAACCCTATTTTAACTAGATTTTAAAGACTTTCTCTATCGAACCATCAGAATAAATATAAATAAGTACTTTGTTTTTTTGTGGAGTTGTTTCTCTTCCCTCGATATCTAAAATTTTTATTAGTTTTTTGGTTTTTGGTGATGATTCATTAACACCAATACCAGTAAAGGTTCCCCAAATAAGCTGGGCATATTCTGGGTGGTCAATAAACGGATTTCTATTGTTTTGATAATTATAGTAAATTATATTATTCCTATTTCTTTCCCAATCATCAACAGTGTCCTCTAAGTGCCATTTCATTAAATCGGATAGTTTTGCATGAATTGGCAAATTAGTATTGTTATTAGAAGGAATTGAATCAATAACTTCTAAGTCTGGTTCTAACCCTTCGCCTTCGTAACGAGTAGCCATATAGAATATCATACGAGCAACATCACCTTTAACAGCGTCATTTGGTTTCCAAATCCATTGAGAGGAACTTTTATAACTTCCTGTTGGTCCATCTGTGTCAATATATTCAGTTGAACATTCCGCAAACCAGCGATTATTTCTAGCAGAATTAACACTTATATCACAAGGTCTTAGAGCATGTACATCTGTACCAGCACCGCTTGAAGTTCCAAAGTTCCCTCTAGATTTAGCCCAAACGTGTTCTCTTGACCAACCATTTCCAGAATTATATTCTAAGTTGGCATCTTTTGACCAGCCAGAATAAAGAAGTAGAACATTATTAGGATTTAAAGTATCTCTATCTGTCACTTTAAGAATGTCCCAGACATCTATCCCAGAGCTCGTGTATGGAAATTCCGTATGGTTTTTAATTATAAGATTTAGTTGTGTTTTAAGAGGTTCTCCTAAATACCCAATAGCTGAGTCATAGTATCCATTGGGTATTTGACCAATACCAACATGAAGAATTAAAATAAAAAAGAATGTAAGAATTAGTTTCATGAAACAAATGTAATGATATTTACACTTACTTCCCGATAGATACCAATTAACCATATTATTAAGGTGTTAGGTCTAATAAAGATTGCATACTTTTAGGATATTGATTTTTTTCATGAAAATAGTTTTTTTTTGTTTTGAAGTTAAATTTAGTAGTCAAGTCGCTGTGATTTTTTTGCGTTATTATTTGCCGTGTAAGTTTGCTATTTTTTTTAAAATCTTCCTCTGAGATTGTTAAATAGGATTCAGATTTGTTTGTTTCATCTTTGCGATGGTGGCAACCTGGACAAAAAATATTCTTGTCACTTCTATTTTGACCACCGCATTCACAAGGATCTTTTATTCCAACGGTAACATCATTTTCCTTAAATTCATTAGAATAAGATAGTTGTCCACAGCCTTGACATTGATATTGACAATGAACAAATTTCCTTTCATTTGTGCGAAAGTAATATGACCCTTCAAAATTAGTTGTTAATTCGCATTTTGAGCATTCTGCCTTTATATTGAAATGTACTCTGATACCCAACATGAATCCATTTAATTAAAATATATTCCTCCATGGCTTAAATGCCCAAATCACCACTTTTTCCGGAGCTTACGGATTTTCCGGAGCTAATATGGATCAAACTGAAGTTCAATTTAGTTTAGAGACTTCCTATCAAGAAAATGAAAATTTTTCACAGTTGTATCGTTGGAGGTTGATTTGCCTTATTTATTGAGTAGGCAGTTAGAACAAAAATCAATAATAAGATTCCATTAGTTATTATATAACTTGGAGTTGAAAATGTAAAAAAAGAAAATATTAAATTACTTATTAGTGCTATAGTAAAGAAAATCCCCGAAACAACCCGAATATTTGTTGTTGTTCGTGGTTGTTCAAAATTAACTCCAATCGCAATTACTAAAGTCGTTGCAAGAAAAACAAAACTTCCCAAACTCAATACTATTTTGTTTTCGCTATCGTGAAAACTGTATAAACCATAGGAAATAAGTCCGCTTATCGCTATAGCTATAATTGTTTGTACAAAATTTAATTTCATAATATTATTTATTTTGTTGAAAAGGTGGAGGTGCTAATGCAACCAATTTTAAAACCTCAGGAACTTTTTCTGCCATTTTCCAACTTGTCAAAGAAGGCATCCAGATATAAGTTTCTTTTAAAACTTTCTTTTCGGCTATTAAACGGGCTAATTCCTGTTCAGAAAAAGGTCCTGCTTGCTTGCCTTCGATCATTGCATAGAAAAACTTTTCTTTTGGTTTTTCCATTGAGTTCATTGCTCCTGGCACGTGCATATTCGTCATAGATTGATTCATGGTTTTTACCATTTGTTGAGCAACAGTCATACCCATGCCAAATTCCACTAATCTATCCATTGAAAAAAAACTACTATCATCCATGATACATTATTCTAATTTGTAAATAATAAATAAGCCCACCAAATAGCATCACCAATTGCTATATATGCAAACCATTTCACACTACCAATTTTTCTTAAATATGGAATAATAAAAATAATAATTGCATAAACTAATGACAATGCAATCCCTAAGCCTAATGCAACAGGAGTGTCCATATCACTATTAATAAATTCAAAAACTGAAACACCCATTACAAATATGGTTATTGCAATTAAAATAATAAACATTAATAAACCAACAAGAAATTTAATTATACCACTTGATGCTTTATTTCCTAAACTTTTTTCATTTTCACTCATAATATTAAATTTTGAATTTCTTACTCGTTTGGCTTTTCAGATAACGCCCCCGTTTTACAATGGTTTCTGGTCTCCAATAAATACTTAATATAAATCAATTAAGGTGCTGGTGGTGGAGGTGGTGGCGGAACTGCACCAAATAAAGATGCTAATTCTTCTACATCACTTGCCAATTCCCAGCCTGCCATACCCTGTTTCCAAACATGAGTTCCTTTTGTAATCTGACCTGCTTCAACCATTTGTTTTAATTGTTCCCAACCAAAAGGACCGCTTTGTACTCCATTTACAGAAATATTATATTGTACTAAAGGTGGTGGTGGTGGTGTCTGTTTTTGTTCATTCATACCTTGCATCATTCCACCAACGGCTCCTGCCATTCCAGACCCTACAGCTCCTCCCATTGCCATACTTGCCATCATTGATCCAGGATCCATCATGCCTCCTCCTCCTTTTCCTGAGCCTCCTCCGCCCATTTTACCCATGCTTTCGGCTGCTGTTTGTGCAACTTTGGTTTGTTGATTTAATTGATGAACAGATATGTTTTGTCCTTCTGTTTGTAGTTTTTGTGCCCGTTGCGCTTCTTCTCTTTGAATACGGAGTGTTTCCTCCATATTCGTAGCGTTGATTTTCTGAGTATCCTGTAAATTCTTAATATTTACATCTGTCTGTGCTCCAACAGTTTTTGTTGTCTGTTCTGCTGTAACTTTTCTTAATTCGGCATAACCCTCAGCTTCTTTGTCAACTTCAAGGTTTGCAATATCCAAACCTTTCATGTTTACACCAAAATCTGTTTCAAGTCGAGTACCTAAATATTTTGCAACTAAATCATTTATTTCAAGGATTTTTCTTTCCATTTGCAAAACAGGCATTCCATTGTCAGCAGGAATATTTGTAACTACAGCTTTGATATATTTTGTTACAGCATCTTTTATTTGCTTTTTAAAATCATCTAATTCAAAATTGATTAAACGATTTAATTTTATAAAACCTTTATAATCTGTAATGTTAAAGGTAAGCGTACCCCTTACTGCCATTGGTACCGCAAAATCCAAAAACCGAGGGTCGAAAACATCAAAATAAGGAATGCCAAATCTTATTTGAACATTACCCGAAAGGTTCATAAAATATATTTCTGCTTGAAATGGTGATGCTCCACCAAATGCCGATCCTACAACTTTTGTTAGTATTGGGAAGTTTGCAGTCTTTATTGTTTGGTCATGAGGACCCATAATAAAATCCTGATTTTCCCCATCATTTTGTTTGTAAACAAAAACTGCAAGTTCTCCGTCTTTTACACGAAGACTACTACCGAAGCGTATTGCATTTTCTTTCTTTGTTGAATTGGCCTCTCCCGAAGGTCGCCATTTCCAAACAAGATATTCTTGTTCGTCACAACGTATTACATCCATTAATCCGCCTTCTGATTTCTTTCCAAATAGTCCCATAACTTTTATTTTTTAATTTGAATTACTTTAGCGTCAATAAGCATTTGTTCAATGGATTGAATTGTTGCTTTGTCATCTGTCATTGAAAGTTTAGCTTTTGTAAAGACTTGCTCAGCTTTTTTCTTCCAAATTGAGTTCCATTTGGTAAGGTATTTCCCTTCTTCGTCAAAACGTTTTATAATACTTATATTTTGAATTTTACTTACTGATAACGTAATGAATTCAATGATTTCTTCACGTGAATTTGGTACTGGAAAATTCATAATCATCTCTTCTTTTCTCGAATCAGTAGTTGACCATTTAGAAGGTTTTGATTTATTTATTAAAGAATTTATTAATTTTAGGGGTATCAATATCCAATAAAAAAACACCCATTTTATTAATGTTCCAGCGGAAGTATCTGATTCCTGTTTTTGATTGTCATACAAGTTTTCCTTTCTATTCGATTCAAGTTCATCAAGTTTTTCAAAAAACTTAGTTATGTTCTGAGATGCTTCAATATTTCTAAATTCAGTGCCACAGTCCGAACATTTTGTCTGAAAAGATTGGACCATAGAACCACAAGAAGGACATTTTTTGACATCGCCAAGCTTGTCTGATTTGGGTGCTGCAACAATAGGACTTTCAGTTTTTTTATTACTCTGTTGTTGTTTAAATAGTTTTGCTTCAAGAACCATTTCAAACTCGTCAAGGTCAACACCAAATGATTCAGCTTTCTTAAAAAGGATTTGCTTTTCTTTTTCTGTTAGCACACCATCCAAGAGTGCCATTTCGATTAATTTTTCTAATTGTTCGTTATACATATTATAAATATTTATTTTGTTTTGCCACGATTAAGGTTGTGACACCAATACCTAATAATTACCAAAATTAAACTATGTAATCCGTATGACTTATTTAATTAATGCATGTGATTGTTAGGATTTAAGTTCAATAGCATCATCAATAAATTGCTTTGAATTAAGATAATTATAAATTTCTTTTACAAATTTTCTTTTCTTAAAATAAAAATAAATCCACGGTAAAATAAGACCACCAACAAGAATTCTAACTAGAATACTAGCATAATAATCCTCTATATACAACTCAAAACTATTATCTACCCAATTCCCACCAAATCCAACTCTCGCTCGTACAAATGCATTTTTTTTCACCTTAAAATGTACACCTATTAGATCTTTTGTAATCTTGTAGCCCTTAGGTTCAAAATAAGATTTTGATAACGTAATAACATCATCTTTTTTAATTTTAACTGGTAAGTTTTTAATATTTACTGTTCTCTCCATTTTTTTTGATTTATATTGTGATTTTAGCTAATATAATGAAATAATCGATAGTTCTTACTCCGATTATTATTTAATCTTTTATTACTTGGTAGGATATAATTTACAACAAAATACTACGCATCAAAAAAATGCGGTGTCATCTACATCCATTACCAACCAAAGAGCAATGCTAAGGTTGTATTTTTCATGTTTTCATATTTTTTTTTAAACGCAAACAAGTTTAGTTAATTTCTAATTGTTTTTTAGCCCATATTCTGCCCATTCAGGAAATAGTTGCTGTTTAAATTGTTATTAAAAAAGATAATTACTTAAATTTAATTATAATCAATATTGGTTTTAAATAATTCTTTCATCTGTTTATCTTTTAATTATACTATTTAATATAACAAAAAAAAGCCAAACAAATAAATTGGTTTGATGTAATGGAGATTCACAAACTGAAATTCAAAAAAAAGTTAAAAAAAGAAGATTTTGATTTAATTGAAAGGCATTACAACAATCACGGATCTACTCTTTTGTCATGAATTTGATAGAAGTGGCAATTTTTAATAAAAATTGGCCCTATGTTTTTGACCTTTTTAATCCCCGAAAATTAAATATCATCGAAAACAAGGGCTTAATAAGTAACTTTGCCGCCAAGCTTGCCAATCTAACCCTGATGTTCTTAAAACATTTACCTGAGCATGAATTTTATACTGCTGTAAACCAATTAACAATTAATAACGGTTCTGTCGCATTAACTGGTTCTGGGTTATGTCGTATTAAACTAAAACCCACTGGTTTTTGTCGTTTTTAATAAAAACTAAAAAACCTAAAGTTATGTTTATTTGTGATTTAACTTTTTGAAGGAAGGGAGATTTTAATGAAAAACGTTTGAAAAATAATTAATGCATGAACCGAGGAGATAGTTTAAATTATTTTAATCCTAAAATAAAACATGAAACATTTGAAACACCCTTAGTTATAAGTTGAATGTTTATTGAATCATTTATCGAATTCAATCTAATTAATTGAGTATTAAGGTTCTTAATTGTGATACTAGATTTGTCCATCTCTAATTCAAAATCTTGTTGATTCTTACTAAGAAGTTGATTCAAGCTATCTAATGAAAAAGTTAGATTTCCAATCTGTTCCTTCTTACTTTGGGTATTTGCAATAGTCATTGTAAAAACCATCACCGCACTTACAATTATTTTCTTCATTGTATTCATTTATTTAGATTGCTTTATATATAGCAAATAAAACAAAGATAGAAAGTCCGCTAGGACTTTCGCAGGTAAACACTAACTAGCAATGAATTATACACGGTGTTAGCAAAACGTATTTTATTCATATTTGTTCATTAGACCAAAGTCAAATGGTGTCCATACACAAGATTTTAAACCACTTTCTTTAAATCCAATATTTACCCAACTGTTACAGGTTTTAAAACAGGAATAACTTCCTTTCGATTTATAAAAATCATCTATTGAAGAATAACCTTTGTTCTTAAGAATTATTTTATTTCCATTTTCATTAACCTCAAATGTGTTCAGTAAATAACTATTTAGTTTTTTCAGTTCAGATTCATTTACTTTTATTTCAATCCAATCCGAACGTTTTTGTTTATAACGAGTTATATGTAATAATGTTAAACTTTTCAAAAACATTGCACTAAAAGCATTATTAAAAGTCAAGTCTTCCCAAGTTGGTGTATTTATATAGAAATTTTCATCTCCCCAACCAAAAGATAAATACTGTTCGTTTCTTTTGTATTTTATTCCTGATAATACTGAACTATCAATATTTTCAATTGGAATTACAATATCTAAATGAACTCCATTTGTATTTAAATATATCAGTTTTTCAGAGTTTTCATTATTGATAATTCTGTCAACGGTTATTGAGGATAGAATTAAAGAAATAACTATATATGTTAATGGAATTAGTAGAAAATATAAAATCCATTTAATTATTTTCTTCCCTATTTTCATACAGTTTGTTTTATATGTTTGCTAATGTTTTGGCTTAGGTGTTGTTATAAAATTTGCTCCAAGATTTCTCACATGTAGATCCTGCGTAATTGTATTCTAGTTCTAACTTTATCTCTCCAGCGTCAACAAGTATCCAAATTTTTTAATAGTAATTTATTAAATCAATCTTTTGATCATTAGTTAATTGTAGTTCTTTAATAAAGCAAATTACTTCCTCATATAACGAATCTCTAATGTCAGAAAATAAAGGGGAGACAACTATCTCCAAATCGTTTGCAACTGGATGGTGAAAACAAACTGAGATAAAAGACTCCCAAAGCTCACCAACTCTTCTTGACAATGTCATATACTCATAAGGCCAAACTGAATGCCTAGCTGGTTTTATTTCATCCCTGCTTCACTTTTGTATTTTGTAAAATAGATTTTAAGGTTTGCTTCACTTTTGTATTTTGTAAAATAAACTTTCCAATCAGCTTCACTCTTATACTCAGTCCAAAACCACAAACCACTGTAAGATTTTGCTTCGCTTTTATATTTAGTTTCATAAACTATCATATCAGCTTCACTTTTATACTCAGTCACAAAAATTATTTTATCTGCTTCTGACTTGTAAGATGTTTTATAAACCTTTTGTGCGTTTGTAAATCCAAACGTCAGCAACATCGTTGCTAAAATAAATAATTTTTTCATTTTGTTATTTTTAAATTTTTATTGCTACTTGTTTGGCTTTTCGATTTCGCCCTGTTTTTTTTCGTGGTCGCTGATCTCCACTTATTATTTTAGCATTTGAAGACTTTCTCCAAACTAAATTTCCAGAAGAATCTAATTTCTTTAAATCATCAACAAAATAGTTAAACCTCACTCCCTTTGGCTTTTTTGATTAAAAGACATTAAAAGGAGCATGTGAAAAAGAATTTTAAACATTAAATTAGCAAATTTTTAAAGTTATTTTTTTGAATATAAATATTAAAAATAACTTATTTGGTAAATATAAATTATTTATGTTATTTGTTTTTAATAATTGGTTATTACCGGTTCGACAATTCCCATTTATTCTTAACAACAATCTGTTTCAACAATTAACAGAAGACTTTGGGAATCAATCAAAAATAAACGCGTTGGATTATTAATTAGTTATTTGGGATAAAAGTCTAATTGATTTATTAAATTTAAATCAACACATATAGGATATGAAATACACAATGTGTTTTATCCTGCTAAGGTGTAACATTAAAAGCAGACAATTATGAAGCAACAAGACATCGACCAGTTTTTACTTGAACATCCAATCACATACGACTCTGTTCGGATAGACTTTGTTGACAGCTCCTTCAAAGTTGGGTTCTTTGAGAATCTCGTTGGTGACTTTGACGAGCTAAGACAAAAAAATCAATGGCGGTTCATTGAAAACAACAACTCTGTGAAATATAGGGACAGTAATAACGACATAAAACATACCACAATCATCAGCGGAGACACCGTGGACAAACTGACCATTTTGCAAAAACCTGAAAGGACTTAAAATGAAAGAATAAAAAACGTTGTAAAACAAAAACTAGAAGACATTTGGCTGCTAATGCGACAGAACGAAAAACCTAACTTTTAAGTCTAATTTCGATAGAACTGACTTTGTTTTTTATCTCTATTCATCGCAGTTTACAGGGATGAATTTTTCATAACCAAAGTCATAGGTAAAACACTCTTCTCTTAGAAAAATCATTTTATTATTTTTCACACTATATATTTTGTTTTGGAACGAAACATTCGAGCTATTGTGTTCAGTTATCAATTCTTTTTTCGAATCAAATTGCAGTGAAACTCCTCTAAAATCACTTTTAAAATAGTTGTTACTTTTGGTTTTAAGAAAATAAATACTGGTTGTATTTCTTCCAAAATAACTTGCTTCAAAAACCGAAAAATCTAGTTTACCATCAAAATTAAAGTCATCAACTGAAACATTATTCAACCCAATGAATTCAGATTCTATTGAGAAAGAATTTATCAAGCTATCCGAAACTTTTTGATAAACTTTTACACCTATTACTTTCACATCTTCTGTTTTCTTTTTCGTAAGGATTAAACGGAAATAGTGATCTTCTGTTGATTTCGCTTGCATAAATTCTAAACTACTAAAAGTTGTTTCATCATATAAATCAAATTGAATGGTCTTTGTTAACTGGATCTTAAATTCTTTTCCCGACTTTAAATCCTTCCATATACCAGTGACTGATTTCTTGTTTAAACTTATTGAAGGAATTATAAATTGTTCTGTTCTTTTTTCAATTGTATCCGAGTTAGACAAGATCAAATCACCTCCATATATTTCACCCAATAATTCTACTTGATTATCATTTTTTTTGAACGAATAAACGCCTTGGGTTTTACCATCTGAATAACTATCAAGAGTAAGTTCAATAGCTGAATTACCAATAAACCCCGAATACATTCGATATTGACTTATTGAAACATTAGATACATAAAAAAAGAATATCAAGATTAAATACTTCATGGTGTTTGTTTAAATTTTTCTTCTAATAAAGGTAGAAAGAAAAAGTAATTTATTTGTTTAAAATTACTTGTGGAGTGATACTGAAATATAATCGAAACCTATTTATTTTCGATTTATTTTTTAACATAAACTGTTGTAGGAAAACAACCCGAAAACCTCTTTAAATCCCATCATTACTCATTTGTAAAATTTTAGGTATCAAAAGGGTAACACAATCTGAATTTGCCGGAATTCGACTGAATTAGAGGGAATCTGGTTAATTCCGGGGATTTAAAATCAAAAAAAATGCATTTTATTCGAGTTGAAATTCATTGATATTGGGTTTAAATACTTATTTTTAAAAATAAAACCTATGACTAAAAATGAATTCAGAGATAAGATGGAAAAACTAGATCCCAATGATGTTGTTGAATTTGGGAACCATGAATTTGTAGAAGAAACCAAAATTAGAATTCTGTTTGAACAAGGTGATTTTGAAAATTACAAAGTTCAACTATTGAATTTAGATTCTGAAGAAGAATTAACGAATGAAGAGAAAAATGAAGTTATTTCCAAGTTAAAAGAATTAAGCGGAAGTGATCTCTATGACTTCTTTAATACCTTCGCCTACCCCTCCTCTATTATTGATGAATTTTTGGAATATGAAGAAGAAGATTTTGAGAAGATATTAAGTGAGGTTTAAGTTGACCCTAAATAGAATCAGACATAACACATAATATTGATTGTGAATCGCTTAATTATAGTAATCACAAATCTTTAGTTATTATTTTTCTTAAGTTCGAAATAACAATATGTTTTAGCACATTTTAGAATAGAACTATATGACACAATTTCAAATAAATGACCCAAGTATAGAGTCTCAATGGAGAGCATTAATTCTATTTGGAAAAAATAATGCTACTTATAAATTTGAGTTTGCCAAAAGTCTATTAGAACTGGTAGATAAGGAAACAACCAAAATTTCACTAAGGAAATTATCAAAGCCATTTTCTAAAAATATCATTGAACATTTAAAAGAAAACGATAAACAACCAAAAATGGTAGATATTGATGTAATCAATTCCAATTTTTCTCTATCCGATATTAAAATCAAATAACTTAAATTCCACGAAAGACCCATTTCAAATTACTTTTTTTTATCTTGTAAACAATACAAATATTAATTTTTAATCTAATATATAATATGACACAATACTTTCTTAGATGTATCAGAGCACATTTCAATATAGAAGCAGAATGCTCAAAATGCGAGTTAACAACTAATTTTGAAGGATTATATTACGTTCGCACGAATGAAAGGAAGTTTGTTCATCGCCAATACCAATGCCAAGGCTGTGGAAAGCTCTCTTATTCTGACGAATATCAGGAAAGTGGAGTAACTGTTTGTATAAAAGAACCATGCGAATGCGGAGGCCAATTTAGAAGCGATAAGAATATATTTTGTCCTGGTTGCCACCATCGCAAAAATGAAACAAACAAATCTGAATCGTATTTGACAATCTCAGAAGAAGAATACAAAGCTCTAGAAAAACTTCACGGAAAATAATTACACAAAAAATCACAACGACTTGACTCCTCTTCTATTATTGATGAATTTTTGGAATATGAATAAGAGGATTTTGTAAGGATATTAAGCTACCAATAATTGAAGAACTGAGTGATGGTTTGTTTTAGCGTGATTAATTCCTTGCCCTATAAAAAGGCTCTACTTTATTAATATAATTGTTAATGCAACTACTGCAAGAACTACTAGACCAATCAATAAATTCCGATTCATTAATATTTCTTTCTTTCGTTCTAACATCTTCTCCTCTTGCCTTCGCTCAAATTCGGTTATTAAGATTGAGACCTTGCCAATTTTTTCTCTCAAATCTCTCTCAGTATTATCCAATTTTCCTTGAAGATTCATTACTCCTTGATTGATTCCTGCAACTGTCGCATCAATCTTGTCTAGTCTAGAAGGAAAATCAACTTGATCTAATTTATTGGTAAGCACTTGAAGCTGACCAGTAAGCGGTTTATTTGTTTTCACCAAATCACTGACTTCCTTATCGATGGATTCGATAGAGTTTGAGTAAGAACTCTGAACCTCACTTATTGCATCAACTACGGATGTTGCAGCATCCTTTGCTGAACCTATTTCATTAGTATAAGTATCCAATTTCTCTAAAGATTTTTTTAGCTTCTTCAGCTCGTCATTAATTTCGCTCATAATTGTAGAATTTATTGTTAAACGTATCTAACCAATCTGCGTGTATTTTAATCCATATTTCTTCTTCTGTCGAAGATATGAAGTCATCCAGCGCTCTATTGTGTTTTAATATTTCTTGCTTAAATTTTGTAAGGATCTGTTCTGTATCCTCTCCTAGAGTATCAAATCTATTAATACCTTTTACAAAATCTTTTCGAGCCGAATTTATCAACTCATCATTTTTAATGATCAATTTGCTCTTCTCAATTCGTGTATATAGAAGGAATATGGAGAAACACTGCATTAAGATAAAAACAGGATTGTCTGGCCTATCATCAAGCATACGTCTACTTGATCCTAATAAATGCTCAAGGTTATCTACTATACCATCTGTTCGTTCTAAGTAATCCCAAAGTACCTCAGGGTCAGCATCGATTCCGTCCTTTGTGTCTTTTCTAATGTCATCAACATATTTTGAATCAAAATATGTTTTAATAGATTTTCTCATGTCCTCAGGATCTTGCAATCCTCGTATACAAGCCTGCTCCATGCTGCCAATGGCCGAAAGTCTTTTGTCAGCAATAGCAGAATATACAAAATCTGTTAAGTCAGCCAGACATTTTTGCATTATTGAGTTTCCGGCAACATTGGGTAAATTATCCATCCTTTTACTAACTTCTTCTCGAGATTTGTACCTCAGGTAATAAGCTCTAAGGTTTTCTATATATTCATCATCAGTTTTTCTCTTGTTAACTTTTATATACAAGCATTTTTTATTGTAGTCAATCTCGTAATCGTCAATAACTTTAATAACAGATAATCTATAAATCGCTTTGTAAGTATCACTTTCGTCACGAATTTCAGTGAACCATTTCCTCAGTATTTCGTGATGCTCTTCAGGAATGTCGACTAGATGATCGTAAGCTTTCCGGTGTTTCTTTATCAAATTAGTAATAAACTCAATTGGGTCTTTCGTAAATTTACTAGATGATTTGACTATGGCCTCTGTATATCCACCACCATCTTCGACTTCATTTTGCAGGTATTTCGTGATTTTCCAGATGCGATTGTTGCGAAACCCTACTACAATGTCCCCAGGCAATGGCTCTCCTTCATTTATATTATTTAGTCTGACCTCAATTCCGGGTTCAGGTTCTATCTCCGTTTCAACTTTTAGCCATGTTGAAATATTTATTGCATTAATGTCATTTTTAATTAAGAAATTCTTTACCAAACCTAGGATGGACTCAGATTCAATTCGATTATAATTTGACTTGTTGGTATTAAATCGAAAGTTCGCTTTTAAATCCAAACACCCAAAGCCATCCTGAAAACCTTTATTCACATATAATTGAATTGGAACTGGACTGTTCGGGGGGGTGTAAAGACTGAAGGAGACGCTTACACCAGAATTCTCCAATACATATCTTGAAATCGAGTTACTCGCGGATTCCACAGGATAAGTGATTTCATTTAATAATTCGAATAAAATAGCTGTTTCCTTTTCTATTCCTTTAAAACTATTTGAATGGAAGCTCTTGAGGATATCTTTGTCTAACTCAGGCTGGTCGCTAAAAACGATGGCGCAAATGGCAGATTTCCTATCCCGCCCTGCACGTCCAGCTTCTTGTACAAAAGCTTCTATACTACTAGGGTAATTCAAATGAATAGTGGCCCTAACATTCGGCTTGTCGATTCCCATCCCAAAAGCCTTTGTAGCGACTAAAACATTTAATTTGTTTTTTATGAATTTGGATTGATTAGCCATGAATTCTGCTTCTTGACTATTATCCTTCTTATCGTTGTCGGGTGCATAAAAAGTTCCCAATGCCAGATCATCTTCTTTTTTCAGCAGGTTTGCTATCGACTCGACACCAAAATTTGTTGTTGCTTTTTTATAGGGACAAAAAATTAGTACAGCATTTTCATATTTACTATTTTCCCTTTCATTATAGAATTCTTGAGCATCATAATTTCTAATTGCAATTTCTTTTTGTCCCTTTTCAGAGTATTTTTCGTTGAGTTTTTCAATTTCATAAGGTAAATTAGATATAAAGTCAGTAATTGCTTCATGTTTACCTTTGCCAACGGCCTGTCTTAGCTTATAGTCGGTGTTTACCATTTCAGTAGAAGTACTAGACTTTAAAATAACAAAATTTAATTCTTCTCTATTGCTCAGTTCCTTTTCTTTAACGACATTTTTGTCATCAAGCTGTAATTCTCTTTTTACGTCGGCTAAAACATCAAAAGAAGCTGTTGCTGTTAATCCAAATAAAGGAATTGTTTTATCTGGATTTTTAATTTTACAATACTCACGTGCATTCTCACCAAGTTTTAAATAGGCTGTTCTAAAATCATGTCCCCATTCCGAAACACAGTGCGCTTCGTCAATAACACAATAACTAAAATAGACATGATTTTCAGAATGCATATTTAACAACGATTCTCTAAATCGCTTAATCTGAAGGCGTTCGGGAGACACAAAATTGATCAGAAACTCACCTTTTTCGAGTTTTTCTTGTCTTCTTTCACGGATAAAAGGAATTCGAATTGAAGAATTAATAAACTGCGCGGAGTCAATCAGTTTATTCATCAATCCCTCGTACTGATCCTGCATTAACGACTTGATGGGGTCAATTACAATTGTAATGCCCGGTTGGAGTAGAGAGCAGATCTGGTAGGTGATAGATTTACCTCCTCCAGTCGGTAATAATCCTATTACACTCTCGCCATTTAATGCAAGATTTATTATTTCAACCTGACCATCTTTAAACCCTGAAAATCTAGTAATTGTTTGAAGGAAAAAATTTAAATGCTCTATATTTTTGTCTTCGAGATTCTTGGGCGCATTACTGTATTCAATAAGTTCGTCAGTATCAAAATATCGTTTGGATTCAATGTTGTTTGATGAATAAATCTGAATATAGTTCTTGACCTTGTTATTTTCTATTTTGCAGTGTCTAAGAGAAGAACGAAGTAGTACTGATGTATCTATTAAAATATCTCCTTCAAAATTTTCAGCTTCTTTCAATTCTTCGACATGTCCCAAAGAATTCAATTCACTATTGATAAACTCTTTATTAGAATAAACGCTTAATTCTATTTCTGGCAATGAGAGCGAATTTCCGTCGAGTTCAAGTAAATGATTAAAAGTTCGTTTGAAATCTTGAATTGCAAGATGGGCAGCTGGAATATCTCTTTCCACAATACCAATTTTCCATTTAATTGAATTGATATCAAGTATTCCCTTCTTAATTTGATTAAGGAGCACCTTTTGAATACGTGCTATAGCAATTGGGGATAGCGCGAATTGTAAGGCTATTGTCCCTTCATGTTCTTTAAATAAGGAATTGAGATAATTGTATTCGTTCGTTTTTATGTAAGGAGTATTTCTTAATTCTGTTAGTTTTTTGAATACCTCTTTGTATCTGTTGAATTCTGACGTTGCTATTCTAAAAGTTCTCCTATTGGATTTAGTAAGAGCATCATTTCTTAACTTATCAATATAAGACTGACCTTCTTCTTGATGCTGACTTCCATCAATTTCGATAATAATACCATTCAGTTTCGCATCTGATTGTGGGGAAGGGAATTCATATATGTAATCTAAATCTTGCTGGGAAAATGAATCAATGGCTCCATTGATGGCTTTGTCCAGTTCTCCAGTTTCATCAGGTGAGAATCTTAACAAGTGCTCAAGGTTTTGCTGGCCTTTCACAATCTGAAAAGCATGTTCTCCAAGAACATCTTTTAACATAGAATTGAAAAACACTTTTTCGTGATCACTTCCAAAGGAGAAATTAGGGATCAAAAGACCTTCCTTTATATCTTGCAAAGAATATCTTGGGTCAATAATGTGTATGGCTCGAAACAGTAACTTTTCAAATTCATTATTGAAATCATGGTTTAGGTAAGAAACTGAATATTTATATTTATCGTATTGATCCGGCTCGTTCTCTGTGAATAATTTCGTTTTCCCAAATAATTTACTGAATTCTTCTTCGAGATAAATAGACGAATAGGTTGGTAGGCCTCGTGAAATTAAATTTGAATAAACATAAACTAAAGGGTTCACTTCAACTTCTTCAGAACTTAGAGATTCTTCAATATCAAAATAAGATAGCTGTCTTAGAAGCCCACTCAATCGACCACCATTCATTTTAGAATAGTGATCCATCAATGTTTTATGAACGGATTCTAATATATAGCCAGCCTGTTGTTGCATTCGATTGCTATTTTTTTTATTTGACGCTAATCACTAACAAGTATTTTAGTTTTATTGAATATGACTTAAAAAATGCCTAATCCAACAATATTCCTTTCTGCATTAACATTTGATTATTTGAATAGAAAGGCACATCTGTGTTACCCAAAACAGAAGCTGGTAGATTAGCTAATTCCTGAAGGTTATCCATTGGAACTATAACTGTTTTAGCACCATTTTCAGATAGCATAGCAAGTACTTCTTTTATTCTATTCATAAGAATTTTAAATTCAATTTCTAAAATAGACATTATGTTTTTGAAAAACAAGATATAAATGGCACGTATTTCAATATCTGTTAAATCGAAAAACGTCGTTTGAACACGAATTACGAAGTATAACGACGTTTAACGGCATTCGACGTCGTATTAAGGTTGTTTTTTACAGTATGTTCGGACCTGTGTTCTTTGGCCAAAACCCTTGAATTTACTAAGGTTTCGCCTATTTTTTATATACATTGTTAGCGGTTCGTTCTTTTTCTGTCTTTAAGGTAGATATTCAATATCAACACCTCTGTCGTGCATATGTAAAATACAATTTTCTAATTCGCCATTTTTTAGTTTAATAGTCAAACCATAGTCAGCAAATGAAGCACCCATTGCATCTGTTCCATAACCACGTAAAACAATTTTGTCATTTGTTTGCTCTATGACTTTCATTTGTTTTGGTGCCATTTGAACATTGTTTTGCCAAACGGGATGATTACCGTCAAGATTATACATTGTTACGGAAACGCCAGCACCTCCGTTAATATTTGGTTCAACTTTTACCGCTCTTCCTGCTCCACCGTGTGGTCCAGATACGTGTTTACCATTTTCGTAGCGAATATGGTCTGATGATTTGAAAACGAAGTCTAAATTCATATTATTATTTTTTGTTTTAAAGAAATCTAATAGTCCCATTATTATGTGATTTGTTTTTATGAATAAAATTCTACAAGAGTATTTGGGTCGTGAATTGTAAAAGTAACCTTACTTAAAACACCTTGTATATAGAAAAGTGAAGAAATGTCAGGGTTATTTCGTTCAACCTTATCAGAAGAATTGAATATATCTTTACTCCACATAATACGGTCGTTGTTTGTAGAAATTTCTCCAAATGAAAATTGTTTTTTGATATGATTGTTAATCATTAAATCGTCAATTGTCACGTTTAAATCTTCATTATTCACTTTTGCAATTATTTGTCCGTTTGAATTACCCGAATAAGTACAAGCACCACCTTGCCATACTTCAAATCTTGAATAGTTAAAACTAAAAGAATTTCTTTCTATTAGCCCAAGTGTTTCCCCAATGTTGCTCGGAAATCTGTCCCAGTTGTCTGCCATTTTTTTTTGCTTTTTTTGTTATGCTTACTCTTTTCGGTTTTCAGCTTTCACCATTTGTGCAGTCGTCTTTTTAGAATGACCGCTAACGGTCCTTGTGTATGGCGAGTTATGTATTTGATGTAACACGCTAGTGTTA
>JABAYJ010000002.1 GCA_018609055.1 Flavobacteriales bacterium | reverse complement strand
GTAAATGGTTAAGGCTACTATTATAATTACTATTATATTCTTCATTGTTTATAACTGTCTTGTATATGAAAAGTAGCGGATTTATAATCACTGATTTTTCGGTTTATAACTGACCTTTTTTTTATTATTTAACTTTCGTTTAAGTATTAAAACCGCTATTTTTTATATACGTTGTTGCCAATAGTTATTTTTTTAGAAATTCATATTCGTAAATCTTCAGTTTAATCTTATCAGCTAAAAAGTCCAGTTTGTGTCTTAATTCACCAATCAATTTCATATAAATTTCGTCATCACTTCTGCTATTCATTCTTCCAATAGAGTTTCTACCTTGAAAGTATTCTCTAATATCATACAAACTAGCGTTTGCATTTACGTTTGGTTTACTGTGATAATATTTCCAAAGTTCTCTACCTGCATCAAAAACCAATTTAGCATCAGTTGAAAAGACCCTTTTGATGGTTTTAGTTTCTTCACTTTCAAACAAGTTGGATTTGCTATCAATTTTATTTTTACCATTGATGAAATCCATCATAAAATGACTGTCAAATCTATTCTGTGCATTTACTTCTTGTTCAGTAAATGGTATCCAATGATTTATACCTTCTTTGCTAGTAATTCTAGTTTGACCGTGAAATAAAGTAAAAGTCAAGCAGTCACTTTGAAAATCTAAATCTTTCTTCCAACCATCATTGGGATATAAGAATTGGTCTCTGTCATTCAACCAATTCGCGTCAATAGAATGACGAACAGACAAGTAAATGGAAATTGGAATCAAATTTTCTCCAACTATTTTTATAGCACCACCACGTGCCATAGGCTTAATTTTTATAAATACTTTTGCTTGATTTTGAAAATCAGGAGGGTAATTTGATAATAAACCTATATGATTATCAGACTTAGATTGGTATTTAACGAACCACTTATTTATGCTTTTCGGTAAATTCCCATAAAAGTTTTTAGAACCAGAAAAGTTTCCTTTTTTGTCAAAGATGTCGGTTGAAATTGTGTCTATTTTAGACTCTTCTGCAGTGTCCCATATTGTAAATCCTATTGGGAATTTACCTTTTACATTGTCAAAAGTAACAGCAGGAACGACAAATCCTCCTTCGTATTTTGCTAAAAAGAATTCTTTAAATTTTCTAAAGTTTGAACCATTTATGAATTTTAGTTTAGAAAACTGTCCTAGTTTACATCCTTGAATATTTTCATAAATAATTGCCATAAATAAAGAAAACATTTCATTTGATGCACTTCCAATAATAGGGTTAAGTTTCTCTTTTATTTTAAAGTCAGTAGTTACACCTGCTTTATTAGACCCTGTACCTGCAACTGTTTTAGAAGTTGTAGCTTCTGCATATGGTGGATTTATATAGATAACTAATTTTTTCCTTCTTACTGGATCATTGATAATATCCTGTAAACTTGTTGGTAATTTTGAAAAGTCATAATTCAAAAAGTCAAATTGAAATACGTGATTTTTTAAAAGGTTAGCACCGTGGTCAATTCGCTCGTGCATTACGTTGATGTCGGCTTGGTCTAATGTACTAGCATAAATGTTATATTTATTGGTCAAACCAGCTAAAAGATTTCCAGTACCTGCTGCACAGTCCCATATGTAATAGTCGTCTTGCCAATCTTTACCCAAATAATCGGTTAGGTATTTTTGTGAAAGCTCTACCCAAATTCTTGGTGTGAAATATGCTCCTTTCCGTTCTCTAATATCTTGTGGAACTAATAAATCTCTACGTTTAATAATATAATCTTGATATTCTTTTATTGGTGGTCTTTTATAAAGTTTCCAAAATTGTTTATAGGTTTCTTTATTTTTTAAATTGATTGTTGCATCAAACATTTGTTTGATATTTTCTTTGGCTATTTTATAGCCTTGATTTTGAAAAACAACAAATAAATTGTCTCGTATTGTTAAATCATCATCAATATCTTGTGTTCCTTGGTCATCAACAAATAAATCAGCTAAATAAAAATCATTATCAAATATATTTGCTTTTTTAAGGTCTTCCCAATTAACATCTATCGTTGGCTTTACAATTTCAAGCCAACGTAAGTATATTGGAATAAAATTGTTTTTATCAATTTTAATTTTACTTTTTGTTGTTGCCTTAGCAACATTATTTTTAATAAAAGTTATTAACTCTTTTTTATCTTTTTCGTAATCAAATATGTACGTTTTTTGCTTTAAAGTTGATTCAATCCTTTCTTTTATTAGTTTGAATTCTTTTGTTTCGTGATTACTTGGAGTTACGTTCCAATTAAAGTCATTTAGGTAAAAAATGTCTTGAATATTTATGTAAGGAACGAATGCAATTTTTTTAAAGTCAAAAGCTCCTAAAAATGCAGGTGGCATTGTTTTATCAAATGTTCTTGCTTTTCCAATCGTTAAAATAAGTTGAACAAACATTGTAGGAACATCATAATTTCCTGTTTTTGCTTCTGCCCAAAGAAGTGGTGTTCTACCAAATAAACTGTCTTGTATTGGAAATACTGTAAAATCAATATTTCCTAATATTTCTGTTGTGTCAAATTGTTTAAACCATTCAGCTCCAACTTTGTTTTTTAGTTCTTCTTCTCTAATGTTTTTATACTTCATTTTCTTTTTCTGCTGTGGTTTATTCTAATTGTTGGCAACTTGTTTATATCCACAAGTTACAAAATAATTTATGTAATACGTTAATAGTCATGGTTAAAATTCATAGGAGTTATAATTTTTTGTAAATTAGCTTATTGTTGATTAGGGTACCTAACTGGATGTAAATCGCAAGTGTATGAAAAATGAATTAGAATCTTTTAAAGAGATATTGCAATTAAAAAGATACAGTAAACAGACTATAAATTCCTATTTATCTAATTTGAAATTGGCTCAGGTTTTTTTTGAGAACAAGAGTTTTGTTTCTATAAATGAAAAAGATTGGTTTAATTATGTTTTTCACTTGGTAAACACAAAATACATAGCTGCATCTACTCAAAGACAAATTGTTGGTAGTATTAATTTGTTTTATAAAGAAATGTATGGCAAATCACTTAACCTTGATCAGCTTAATGTTTCGCAAAGAGAAAATAAATTGCCTCCGGTTTTGTCTGCAAATGAGGTAAAAGCAATATTGACTCACACTTCTAATTTAAAACATAAAGCTTTGCTAAGTTTATTATATGGTAGTGGTTTAAGAATAGGCGAGCTTTTAGAGTTACGTTTGTCTGATATAGACTCGGAAAGAATGACTGTGAGAGTTAACCAAGGGAAAGGTAAAAAAGATAGACTGACTATACTCTCGCATAATGTGCTTAAAGTATTAAGAAAATATTTTGTTGAGTATAAACCAAAAGATTATTTATTTGAAGGACAAAATGGAGGTAAGTATTCGGCTAGTAGTTCGAGAAATGTATTAAAACAAAGTATGAAAAGGGCTAAAATAACTAAGCCTGCAACTCTGCATACGTTAAGACATAGCTTTGCTACTCATTTGCTAGAAAATGGAGTTGGAATAGCTCATATTCAAAAGTTATTGGGGCATCATAATATTAAAACAACTCTTATTTATACTCATATTGCTAATGATAGTTTAATGACAATAAAAAGTCCCTTGGATTAAGAAGTAAACATAAGTTTTAGTGTTAATAAAGAGGATTCAAAACATTTCCTTTCGTATCTTTGTGTCATAATTCCTTATTTAAAGAATCATGAAGAATTTCAAAAAATTAGTGATTGCTGCCATTTTGGTTTTGGCGCAATTTTCGGGAAGTGCACAATGTGCAATGTGTAAGGCTACAGCTGAGAGTAATCCAGATGTTGGTGGTGGTCTTAATGCAGGAATAGAATATATTTTGATGGTTCCTTATTTGTTGTTAGGTTCGTTTGTTTTTATCGTGCTTAGAGGGAAAATGAAACCTTTTTGGAAAGATTTAACTGGAAAGGATAAAGGAAAACAAGACGATTTTACAGCAGAAAACTGGTATTAAGAAATAGGACGAATGGATTACACAGCCTTAATTATTGGAGTAGTTATAGGAGCAATTGTATTGTTCTTAATAATGATGCTGCGAAAAAAAGAATTACCTCTGGAGGTAAAAGCAAAGTTATCTGCTTTGGAATCTCAGAATGAGTTGTTGACTCAATCCTCAGTTTCTTTAGATAAAGAAAAGGGAATGATTGAGGTGAGGTTAGAGAATGCTGAAAAAGTATTTGCTCAACAAAAAGAAGAGATTTTCACTTTAAAAGCAGAGAACAAAAACCTTACGGAAGATCTTTCGGTATCTAATACCAATTTTGGAAATTTAGAAGAAAAACTATTTACCCAAAAAGATGAAATGAAGGACTTGCAAAAGAAATTCACTACCGAATTTGAGAATATTGCGAACAAAATTCTAGAAGAGAAATCGGTAAAGTTTACTGCTCAAAACAAAGAAAATATAGATACTGTATTAGCTCCGTTAAGCGAAAAGCTAAAGAGTTTTGAAACCAAAGTACAAGACACTTACGAGAAAGGATTGAAAGAACGCTCAGAATTGAAAGAGCAGGTTGTTCAGTTATCTAGCTTAAATCAAACATTGAGTAAAGATGCTCAAAACCTGACTAGAGCTTTAACCCACGATAATAAAACCCAAGGAAACTGGGGAGAGTTAATTCTGGAAAAAATCCTTAAAGAATCGGGATTAACAGAAGGGGAAGAGTACAGCAAGCAGTTTAGTACGAATAACCAAGAAGGGAAAAGAATTCAACCAGATTTTTTGATTCAATTGCCTGACGAAAAACACATTGTAATAGATTCTAAAGTATCGCTAGTTGCTTATGAGCAATTTGTGAATAACGAAAACCCAGTAGAGAAAGAGAGTTCACTTAAAGCTCACATCCTTTCAGTTAGGAGTCATATAAAACTACTGAGTGAAAAAAATTATCAGACTGGAGCTACTATAAATTCTCCAGACTTTGTTTTGTTATTTATGCCAATAGAACCAGCATTTAGTGTTGCCATGCAGCAGGATAAAGACATTTATCAATACGCTTGGGCACGTAATATTGTAATTGTAAGCCCAACTACGTTATTGGCTACGATAAGAACAATTGCTTCTATTTGGAAACAAGAAAAGCAAAACCGAAACACCCAAGAAATTGCCAGACAAGCAACTGCTTTGTACGAAAAGTTTGTTGGATTTCTGGAGGACATGGATAAGATTGAGAAAGGACTTTCGCAAGCAGATACTGCGTATAAAGGTGCTTTAAATAAGTTGAAATCGGGTACAGGAAACCTGATTAAGAGAACCGAAAACATGAAGAAGTTAGGTTTGGAAACTAAAAAACAAATTCCTGAGAAATACATTGAGGAGTAAAATGAGTATCTTGAGTGCTATGAAACAGACTAACTTCTTTTCTTATAAAGTTTTTGCTGGGCTTATTTTGAGCTTGGTTGTGTTTGGTTGTTCCACAAATAAGCTATCCACCAATGAGGAAAGCTATACATACGACAGCAAGATAAAATCGCTTAATCCTAAGTATGTAGTATATCATCAAAATGATTCGGTATCCTATGTTTATTTTGAAATACAGACCAAAGAGTTACTTTATGTGAGAGAGAATAGTACTAAGCCATTTGAGGCAAAAGTGCAATTTCATTATGAGCTGTACAGTGATTTTAAAGCAAATAATTTAAAAGATAGCGCTACCAAAATTCTTTACGATTACAAAGATGAAGAGGGAGATAGGCAAATACTAGCAAGAGTTCCTATTAAAATAAAACTGGGTGAAATTGGTGTTTTGCAATTGATAACCAGAGATGTAAATAAAAAGGTGAGAGATAAATCTATTATCACTATTGATAAAAAGAATGTACTTTCTCCACAGTTTTTTCTAATCAAAGAAAAAGAATCAGGAAGTATCTGTTTTGATAATAGGGTTACTGTTACAAATGACTTGATTGTAGAATCTCATTATAACAAGAACGAAACTTTTGTGATGGAGTATTTTAATACAAATTATCCAGCTTCTAAACCACCGTTCTCAAGTAATAAATTAGTAGAGGTTCCTGCTTACAGAGATTCTAGCTTTTTGGTTTCTTTAACTGATACAGCAGGAGAATTCTCACTTCCTAAACAAGGGAGTTATTTTATGAAAGCACTGGATTCAATTTCATATCACCTTATTTTCGAAAGATTAGACACCAATTTTGATGCTTTTAGGAATCATCTAGGAATTATTGAGCCACTTAAGTACATTTGCACTTCTACAGAATATAATGAGCTAGTAAGTTCAGCAGATAAGAGAAAAGCGGTAGAAACTTTTTGGCTTAAAATAGCTGGGAATAAGGAGAGAGCTAAAGTAGTGATAGCCGAATATTATAGAAGGGTAGAACTAGCGAACAGATACTTCACGACTTATAAAGAAGGCTGGAAAACAGATAGAGGAATGTTATCGATTGTTATGGGGTTACCTAAGACGATATACAAAACTAGAAATGGTGAAACATGGATTTACGGAACTCCTCACAATATGATGATGTCTCTTACATTTAATTTCACCAAAGAAAACGAAGAAACATTTGAAAACGATTATCAACTAACACGTTATAGAACTTACAGGGAGTATTGGTACAGAGCTTGTGAAAGCTGGAGAAGAGGGAGAATTTATACATTTAACTAACAACAAATTTACAGTGAGAGATAGAAAAGAAAATAGCGACATTATTTTTGGAATGCATCCAGTGATGGAAGCTATAAAAAGTGGGAAAGAGATTAATAAAATAATGATTCAGAAAGGATTACAAGGTAATTTATTTCATGAATTAAGAGCTATGCTTAAAGGTTCTATGGTAAATATTCAGCTAGTTCCTGTACAGAAATTAGATAGTATTACCAGAAAAAATCACCAAGGGGTAATTTGTTTTGCTTCGCCAGTAACTTACCATGATTTAGAAACTCTTGTTCCTGTTTTATTCGAAAAAGGGGAGGAGCCTAAGTTTATTATTTTAGATGGAATTACTGATGTAAGAAACTTTGGAGCTATTGCTCGTACTGCTGAATGTTTGGGGTATAACGGAGTAATTATTCCTGCAAAAGGAGGGGCAACTGTAACTTCTGATGCTATAAAAACTTCTGCTGGTGCACTTATGACTTTACCTGTTTGTAGAGTAACTAGTTTAAAATCGGCACTAGACTTTTTGGTTAATTCAGGAATAAAGCTTGTTGCTTGTACCGAAAAAACGGATGATTCTATTTATGATTTTGATTACTCTGGACCTGTTGGAATTGTAATGGGAAATGAAGAGACAGGAATATCAAACGATTTAATTAATAGAGTTCAATACATTGGAAAAATTCCAAT
The DNA here is from genome assembly GCA_018609055.1 of Flavobacteriales bacterium. GTDB lineage: Bacteria > Bacteroidota > Bacteroidia > Flavobacteriales_D > CAJJDF01 > CAJJDF01. The sequence goes on along the minus strand of JABAYJ010000002.1, from coordinate 22,350 downwards.
GACAGGAGCTATTAAGTCTATGAATGTTGCTGTTGCTGCAGGAATAGTGATGTACGAATCTGTAAGAAAATAGTCTTTTTCAATAAAGCGATTCTATTGTCGTTGTTCTCTTAGCTTTTTCTTGGGGGTGATAAACTCTTTCCAAGTGTTAAATTCCTTTTTGTAATAAACGCCAACACCACTTGTCGTTTGCGATTGATTAGCATTGGTAATGTCATACTCGTTAGTTCGAGAGAATACTCGAACACGGAACGAACCATCTTCATTTAACTTATACTCTACATTTACATCACCAATTAGTGCGTCCTGATTTTGATTGTCCTCATTACCTTGTGCAACACCAAAATTGGAACTAATAACAAGCTTGTCATTAAATAACTCTGTAGATAGTGCTAATGCTATTTCATCACTTGTTATGTTGTCACCAGGGCGATAATTAAGCCCCACATTAACTCCATCACTTAGCTTGGATAACCAATTGGAAAGTTGATTAGAAAGTATTTCACTTGCTGTTGTACTCAAAGCTTCCGTTCCATTTCTCCCCCCTTCATCAATACCACTATTGTTAGCAGTTGGCGAAAATCTATTTAGTAATAGTAAAGAGAAAACTTGTTTGTAAAGCTCATGCTGAGTTTGAATTAAATTAGCAACAACAGATCTTTCTGTTTCTGTAGCTCTTGGTAGTTCGATTCCAAAACTAATATCTGGTGACATTAAGCTGTTCTTTAGTTTCATTATACACTCTACATCTTTTCTTTGGTTATAGTTGTTTTCTCCAATTTCATCTTTCGGCATAATTTCAGCCAAAGAAGCTTTTAAATTGTAAATAGCATCAATATCAATATCTGCATTGTAAGGGTCTCCATACCAGTTTATTGTACTACCATTTGCAATTACAAATCGTTTGTTTACAAGGTTTTCAAAACGCTCTAAACCAAGAGTGAATAAGTAATCTCCCTCATCAATCGTATATTTTCCTGCTAAATTAAGTTCATTTTGCTTATCAACTGTCATGGCGATATCTCCAAAACCTCTTGCGGAAATAATATCTCCATACACTTCATCAAATACTAGTTGTATTTTGGTGTCGGTTGTTACTTCTAGGTTAATATCTAAATCTATTCCTTCTAGATTTACAGTTTCTATTTCCTCAAAAATAGAATCGGAATTTATGAAAATCACGTAGTCTTCAAGTTCTACTTCAGAAGTTCCATAAAGAGGTAAAGTAAAGCTCGATCCTTTCTCTGTTTTGGCATCTACAGTAATGTCAATTTCATCCTGAATACCTTCTATGTTAATGTCTCCAGTTGCATAAAGCAATCCATAAAAATCTTTATTTTGATCAATAGTTGTGTTTAAGGCTATGAACCTATTAGGGAAGTTTGGTGATGATTTAGGACCAAAAGGAACTCTTTTATCGCCAACTATATAGGTGTTTTTAGGGATTTCAATTGATACATCAAAGTTAAAGTTAGAATAGTTTTCATGGTTTACTGATCCGTTAAAAAATGCGTAATTGTCTTCTTGGTCTCTTATCTCGAACAAGTTGTTTGCATCAGTATATATTGCATTATTTTCGACTATTAATAATCCCGAGAAATCATAATGTGTGTTGAGGTATTCCACATTAAAACCTGTTCTTATTAATGAAATTTCTCCTTTTAAAAGAGGTTCGTTTGGTTCGCCAGTTAATTTTATTTTACCCTTAGCTTTTCCATTTATTCCTGTTATCCCTTGGTCAATTACATAAGGATTAAGAAATGCTAAATTGGTGTTTTCTAGAACGCAATTAAAGTCAAGTGAGTTTTTTTCTTTAAAAGGGTAATAATAGCCAATGAAGTCAAAAGTGTTCTTTTTGTTTTTTAGCAATTCACCTTTGATATGCATTGCCTTTTCATCATTTATCCAATCAGTATTTAATGCTACATCACCCACTAACTCTTCGTTTACTTTTAGCTTGTCAATATATAAGTCAGAGATAATTTCGATTTGAGAGTATACATTTTGAACGCAAGCACTACCATTTACATTTCCATAATATTGCGTGTTTTTGTTTCCAATTATTGGGTTCAAATTAGACATGTCAAAATTATCTAAGTATACTTTTAGTTGATCTTCAGGATTATTAGAAATTGTTCCTACTACAGAAAATGCCTCACCTAAGTTGTTGTAAATTTCTATTCCATTAAAGTTTAATGAAGTAGAATCCACAATAAGTGTTGCATCTTCTTTTATTTGCCAAGTCCTTTCATTAAAGTAAAAATAGGATGGAAGTACTAAGAGGTCGAAATAATCTTCGGAGTACCAATATCCATCTCCTTGAATTTTCCCATAACTAGAACCATTATTAGAACGCCATTTTATAGTAGGCATAATATGATCCTCTTTTATCAGGGAAGTTAATATCACATTATCTAAGTGAAGATCGTTTCCAACCTTAGCCTTGTCCATTGTTACTTTAAGATCCAATATTTCGGAAGGTTTTTCCAAATTAGCATCTACCATTATAAAGCTATTGGCCTCATACTGGATTGAGTCAGCAGTTAACTGAAAATCAAAAGTTTCCTTAATAGAGGATAACTGCCCATTAGCAGTTGAATTTGGAGAGATGTAAAATGTTGGTGTAAACAACTCGTAAATAGGGTCATAGTCTTTAATTAAGATGTTGAACTCAAATTCTTCGTCAGTGATAGCGAATGTATCTAAGGAAGAGAATAAGGCAGGGAATATTTGTTGCTCAACAATATCAAAAGTTTGAGGCAGATCAGAAGTATTGAATTTACCTGTAAGTGTTGCATCTGCAATATCCGATTCTAATTGAATATTCCTCAAACTATCTTTAATACTTGATGTGATATTAATTTGCTTTTTGGAGTATACTAAATCATTTTGCTTGTATATAATGTCAGATATATTTATTTCACCCAATGAATTATCTATGTTACTCCCTTTTCCAGCTATTTCTACATTGGCAGTAATAACATGGGTGTTTGTGTCATTAATTAATTTAAGTTTAGTTAAATTAAGGTTCTTTACGGATGTTTTAAACTCATACTCTGGCATTTCATTTTCCAGATTTACTTCTCCTAAGAAATCTATTTCTCCATTTTTATCTTTGATAGATGCAGAACCATTAAATGATTTATCTGTAAACTGTCCATCAATTTTTATATCCTTGTAATCGTAGTCATTGTATGATATTTGCGAAATATCACCTTTGGCTTTCAAGTCGATTCCGTTTTTAGAATTCCATGCGAACTTCGTGTCTAAGTCAGCTGATAAATTACCTAAGTCTTTTTCATTTGCAAAATGACCTACATTCAGTTCATTTGCAATTAATATACCATCCAAATAACTTGTGTTATTTGTATTCCAATATCTTACATCTGCATGAACTTCTCCTTGATCAGTTGTAACCAATATATTACCAAGTAAGTCATCAAATTTCCCTGTTATATTTCCAGAAATATCAATGTCTCCAAGTCCATCAAACTCTTTAGGTAGGCTTATTGTTTGATTTTGAGTAAATGGAGGAATGTCAATTCTCTTTAGTTCTGTTTCATTAGTCTTAAGAACAAAATTCTTGGATGTAAAGTAAGTGTTACTTGTTTTAGGTAATCCTTTTATTGCTAAATCTCCTCTAAACTCAGTGTTTTTATCAATTTTTAGAAATAAGTCTGTTGTTTGAAAATCAGATACAGTTCCTTCAAATTTTCCAGATAGTAATACTTCTCTGTCAATTCCCTCGAAAAAAGAGGTGAAATAAGCTAGGTCACTTAAATTCAAAGAGGTTTTCCTGAAGTAAGAGGTCATTTTAATTTTGTTCACATAGTCGTCTTCCCAATAGGATGGGTCATCAAAATCAAACCTAAAAAAATCGGTAACAATCTCAGATTTATCTGTTGTGATTTTTAGTTTGTCAATTTGAACAAAATTTGAATCCAGTTCTACATTTCCATTAAAGTTTTTTAAATTGAATTTACTTTTTTCAATAGTTGAAAGATGATCTATATTTACTTTAATGTTACTTCCCAGACTTTTGAATTCAGAAAAAGTAAGATTAATTCCTTGTGCATCTAAATCAGTAAAATCCATACCTGAATATTCTGCCTTTGCTCGATAATCTTTAAATCTAAAGCGGCTATTTTTTAATTCAATTTTATTGGCAATAATCAAGAACGGTTTGTTGTTCTTTTCTTTTTTAGTTTCTGATTGAAAATGATCTATAATAAACTGAAAACTAAATCCATGCTTCCCTTCTCTTTTTATGAGTTGTATATCAGCTTCATTAAGTGATACTTTTTTTACTTTTATTTTATTACCTTTTAAATTGATGTTCGACATCAAAATAGATATGTTTTGGGCTTTTATTATCGTGTCTTTCTCCAAGTCTAATGCATAAATATCAACAAGCTCTATTGACTTAAGAGGAGTTATAGCTACTTTTCCGATATGGATTGTTGTGTTTAAATCTTTGGATAGTTGTTCGGTTGCAAATTGGGCTAAAGTAGTTTGCACTTTGTCAAAACGAACAGCAATACAACTCACAATAACTAGTACCAATACTATTTCGAATAATAGTAGTAATGATTGTAATAGTATGTTTCTTGCTTTTTTAATTGTGTATCGTTTTTATTAGTAGGTCAAAAATTAAGCCTTTCTAGGTATAATAGAGCTAAATTAATTAATTTTGCGGGTATTGAAGTAGGTAGTGAAGATACTTACTGATATACAATAGTTAATACTATACTTTATGGAGCTTAGAAAAGGAATAATTTTAGGGATAGAATCCTCATGTGATGATACATCAGCATCAGTAATTAAAGACGGAAGAATCCTTTCTAATTTAATTGCTCGCCAAGATATTCATGAGCAATATGGTGGTGTAGTTCCTGAGTTAGCCTCCCGTGCTCACCAACAAAATATTATCCCTGTAGTAGAGAAAGCGCTTAAAGAAGCAGGCGTAACTAAAGAAGAATTAACTGGAATTGCTTTTACAGCAGGTCCTGGTTTAATGGGGGCTTTATTGGTTGGTGTTTCTTTTGCTAAATCTTTTGCTCTTAGTTTGGATATTCCTTTGGTACAAGTAAATCACATGAAAGGACATATTTTAGCTCACTTTATCCAGAAACCGAATGAGGAAAAAAAGATGCCGACTTTTCCTTTTATCTGTTTAACGGTTTCGGGAGGGCACACTCAATTAGTGAAGGTAACAGATTATCTTGAGATGGAAATAATGGGCGAAACTTTGGATGATGCTGCTGGTGAAGCTTTTGATAAAATGGCAAAAGTACTTGGTTTCCCTTATCCTGGAGGACCTTTAATTGATAAATATGCCAAGGAAGGTGATTCGACTAGGTTCCCGTTTACTCATCCAAGAACACAAAATTACGATTACAGTTTTAGTGGATTAAAAACTCAGTTCATCAATTTTATAAGAATGTGTGAAAGAGATGATCCTAATTTTGTGGAAAAAAACAAAGCTGATATTTGTGCTTCTATTCAGGATACTATTATCAGAACTTTGTTCTCTAAACTTAAAAAACTGGCTGATGATTTAAATATTAATCAAGTTGCTATTGCAGGTGGAGTTTCTGCTAATAGTCATTTAAGAAATGAGTTAACTAAACTTGGCAAAAAAAAGAGATGGGATACTTTTATTCCTGAATTTCAATACTGTACTGATAATGCAGGAATGATTGCAATGACTGGCTATTTTAAGTATTTAAAACAAGACTTTGTAGGACAGGAGGTAACTGCTAATGCTAGGATGAAGTTCTAATCAAAATATAGAAAATAATAAGCTTCTACATTATCTAAGTAGGCTCCATCAAAACCTGAGTCTATTATCTTTTTTATGTAGGAATCATCATTTCCATAAATGATATTCTTCCAATCCTTTTTCCAAAATTTCACCCAAATCTCATCTTCGTATCCATCATACTCTTTTTTGAGCCAAAGAGGTCTGTGAAGTTTCCATTTGTCTTTCCAGTAGTAACGGTACTTTTCTGCTGCACCAACATTAATGTAGGAAATAATCAATCTTGAACCTCCGTTTTGTTTTGTTTTTAATTGGCTTATTTCACTCTTAGAAAGAGCATCCTCTCCAAAGAATATATCGATAAGAATAACATCATAATTGGTTGCTGCAAGAGCGGATAAAAATGATTGCTTAGTTGTGTATTTAGATTGTCCTCCAATAAAGTACAAGTAATTTTGAGCCTGACTTAGGCTTGTAATATTATTAGTATTCTCATTTAATATTAATGAAGGGATTTCTTGATAATCGTAATTAGTAGCTTCTCTAACAAAAGGAATAAAACCTTTTGATATTGATTTGTTTTGAGCATCAGTAGTGTCAGAATTATCGGAAACGAAATCAGATACCAGAATTGTTTTAACTGTTTTTAATAAGGTTAGGTTATCGATTCTTTCAGTTTGAATTTGTTGGCTTCCAGAATAGTGAATTTCTTCAACTCCAATTCCATCAATTGCATCAAGATAAGCTTGGTTTGTTCCATCATCAGGACTCAAATCATTAAAGCTAAGTTCTTCTCCGTTTTGAGGAATAATAATGAAATCAGAATCCAAACCTTTGGAGTAGGAGGAGAGTTCTATTACAAATTCCTGCATTAGCAATCCTTTTTTATCTGATCTCTTTTCTTTGGAGCAAGATACTATTAAGATTAGGGCGGGAAGTAAATAGAGGAATTTCATATTAGTATAACATTTAAGTATCTTGGTTATTTAAGATATGTCAAAAAAAATACCTTAAGCATTAGCTTAAGGTATTAATAAATAATTGAATTTTAGTTTTAGCTAAATACATCTTTCACTCTATCAAAGAATCCTTTATCCTTACTTGTTGGGTTAGGCGCAAAGTTTTCTGAGCTTTGAAGTTTTTCTAAAGTCTTCTTTTCTTCCTTAGTTAAGTTTTGAGGAGTCCACACATTTACATGAACTAATATATCACCCTTACCATAAGAATTTACAGAAGGAATTCCTTTTCCTTTTAATCTAAGTGTTTTACCACTTTGGGTTCCTCCAGCTATTTTAAACTTCACATTTCCTCCAATTGCTGGAATTTCGACTGAACTTCCCAAGGCTGCATCAGCAATGTTTAGGTATAAATCGTAATGTAAGTTTTGTCCTTCTCTTTTTAATGATTCGTGTTCTATTTCTGATATTACTACCAACAAGTCACCAGCAACTCCATTTCCTGGAGCATCATTTCCTTTTCCTCTAACGTTAAGTTGCATTCCATCTTCTACACCAGCTGGTATTTCAATTGGTATTACAACTTCCTTACGTATCATTCCATTTTGATCACTTCCTGATGGTCTTTTACCAATAGATTGACCTGATCCACTACAAGTAGGACAGGCAGATGCTGTTTGCATTTGTCCCAAAAAGCTATTTACAACTCTAGTAACTTGCCCTTGTCCTTTACAAGTGCTACAAGTTTTGTATTCAACTCCTTCGGCTTGAACAAGTTTGTTTACTTTTATTTTTTTCTCAACTCCGTTTACTATTTCTTCAAGAGTTAAGTTAAGTCTAACGCGTAGGTTAGTTCCTTTAATGGTTCTTCGTCCTTGGCTTCTTCCAAAACCTCCTCCGAATCCACCTCCGCCACCACCTCCGAAAATATCTCCAAACTGACTGAATATGTCATCCATATCCATTCCTCCTCCACCAAATCCACCTCCAGCACTTCCATCTACTCCAGCATGTCCATATTGGTCATACCTTTGTTTCTTTTCGGCATTACTTAATATTTCATAAGCTTCTGCGGCTTCTTTAAATTTTGTTTCGGCATCTGGGTTATCCGGATTTTTATCTGGGTGAAATTTAATAGCCAACTTACGGTAAGCCTTTTTAATTTCGCTTGCATCCGCACCTTTGCTAATACCTAATACTTCGTAATAATCTCTTTTCGCCATCTTTCTTTCTTTATAGACTTATTGTCCAATAACCACTTTAGGGAATCTAATAATCTTGTCTCCTAAATAATATCCTTCTTCTACCACATCCATTATTTTTCCTTTCATATCCTCACTTGCAGCAGGAATATTGGTGATAGCTTCATGAATATCTGCATTAAATACTTCGCCCATGGCTTCAATTTTCTTTAATCCCTTAGTTTCAAGAGAATTGAATAGTTTGTTGTAAATTAATTCGAAACCTTGTTTTATTGCGTCAGCATCATTCACTTCTAGGTTGTGTGCCATTGCTCTTTTAAAATCATCTACAATAGGAAGCATATTTTTAATCACATCTTCACTTGCTGATTTTATCGTGTCAAGCTTTTCTTTAGCTGTTCTTTTTCTGAAGTTATCAAACTCAGAATATAACCTTAAATATTTGTCGTTTGCTAGTAAAACCGCTTCTTGGGCAAGTTCAAGTTCGCTTTTCTCAATTACTGGTGCAGATTCCTCTTGGTTTTCTTCCTGAGAAGCTTCAGGGTTTTGTGCAGTCTCTTCTGTTGCGTTCTCTTCTTTAAACTCTTCGTTATTTTCGTTTTCACTTGTCATTTTTCCTCTATTATTATTACGATTGAACATCTTCAATTTGTTTGCCATTCGCGAATTTAAGTCAAACTGACATAGATTAAATGAAAAATCCCATTAAAATGGCAGGAGACTGACATTTTAATGGGATTAAAATTTTGTTGTTTTATTTAGAATTTCTTCACATACCTATCAAGTGTAGTGTGTAGTTTCATTCCTCGAAGGTTTTTTGCTACAATTTTTCCTTTCGGGTCAACTAAAAAACTTTGTGGTATAGAGTTTACTTCATATGTTTTTGCTGCATCAGAGTACCATCCTCTCAGGTCACTTACATGATATTTCCAAACTAAGTTATCCTTAACAATTGCTGTTTTCCATTTAGGGATTTGGTTATCCAGTGAGACACTAAATATCTCGAAACCTTTTCCTTTTATGAAAGAAGCATCTTTATATTTTTTATACGCTCTTACCAAGTTTGGATTTTCTTTTCGGCATGGTCCACACCAGCTTGCCCAAAAATCAATTAATACATATTTACCTCTTAATGAAGATAATTTATATGTTTTTCCATCAGGACTTTTGTATTCCAAATCAGGAGCAATATCTCCAATGTTAACTCCAATTTCTGGTGATAATTTTGTTTCTAAAGAAGTATTAGTGCTTGGAATAAAACTATACGATATCAATGCTATCATCCCAGATAGGGCTATGATGATTACTTTTTTCATGTTTATAATTTCAATAAAGTTTATACTAATGTTAAAGAATTATCAAGAACTATACCAAGATTAACTCCTAACTATATCTGCTCCAATATTATTTAATCTTGTATCAATATTTTGATAACCTCTGTCAATTTGAGAAATATTACTAATCTGACTTTTACCTTCGGCAGATAAAGCTGCAATTAGTAATGATACTCCTGCTCTAATATCAGGTGAACTCATTTTTATTCCTCTTAATGGGTATTCTTTGTCAATTCCAATAACAGTAGCTCTGTGTGGGTCACAAAGAATAATTTTTGCTCCCATGTCAATCAATTTATCTACAAAGAACAATCTACTTTCGAACATTTTTTGGTGTATCAAAACGCTTCCTCTTGCTTGTGTCGCAACTACTAATACTATACTTAATAAATCTGGTGTAAACCCTGGCCAAGGTGCATCTGATATCGTCATTATAGATCCATCAATGTATGATTCTATTTCGTAATGATCTTGAGCTGGAATGTACAAGTCATCTCCTTTTAGCTCTATTTTAATTCCTAATTTTCTAAATGTGTCAGGGATAATTCCTAAATCTGGGTATGAAACATTTTTAATTGTAATTTCTGAACCAGTCATAGCTGCTAATCCAATAAAACTTCCAATTTCAATCATGTCAGGAAGGATTCTGTGTTCGCATCCTCCAAGTGAATCAACACCTTCAATTACAATCATGTTCGATCCAATTCCAGAGATTTTCCCTCCCATAGAATTTATCATTTTACATAACTGTTGTAAATATGGTTCACAAGCTGCATTGTATATTGTTGTAGTTCCTTCCGCAAGTGCAGCAGCCATAACAATGTTTGCTGTTCCTGTAACTGATGCTTCATCTAAGTGCATGTATGCACCTTTTAATTTATCAGCTTTTACTTCGTAAAAGAAATCCTTTGCATCATAATGAAATGTAGCCCCGAGATTTTGAAAACCAATAAAGTGAGTGTCTAATCTTCTTCTTCCAATTTTATCTCCACCTGGTTTTGGCATGTAACCTTTACCAAATCTTGCTAATAATGGACCTAATATCATTATTGAACCTCTAAGGCTAGATCCTTTTTGCTTAAATTCTTCTGATATTAAATAGTCAACATCTACATTATCTGCTTTGAATGAATATTTTTCGTCACTTATTTTTTTAACTTTTACGCCCATTGAACTTAATAAATCAATCAATTTATTAGCATCAATAATATTAGGAACATTATCAATAATTACTTCTTCTGGAGTTAAAAGAACAGCACACAACACCTGTAATGCTTCGTTTTTAGCTCCTTGAGGAGTTAATTCACCTTTTAATTTCTTTCCTCCGTTTATTTCAAAAATATTCATATTTCAATATTATTTTTTAGTGTATTTCTTTCTTGAGTTGTTGTTGTTCTTTTTGTTTGTTTTCTTCTTTGTATTGTTCGAGACTTTAGCAATCGATTTAGCAAGTTCATCAACAGAAGTAAGTTCTGTACCTTCTGGTAATTCTAATTTTCCATTAGATAACTCTTCAAGATGCTTGAAGATTACTGAATCTTCTACATAATCTTTATTCCATGTTAGGAATAGTTTTTTCATTAAGTTGGCTACAGCAACAGTAATTAGCTCTTTTTCTTTTGGGTCTTCCTTTTCAATTGCTTCTTTTATGAATAAACTAACTGATTTACCATAATATGCATATCGGATTTTCCTTTTTCCTTGAGAGTAGCTCATTAACTCAGGCTTTTTTTCTGCCTCTGCCATTTCTGGTTTAGGATAAGGTGAGTCAACATCTAATTTATCTTCAGAAATAATGAATAGATGATCCCAAAGTTTGTGTGTGAAATCTGTAATATCTCTTAAGTGAGGATTCAGTTGTCCCATTACGGAGATAATTGCATTTGCAACTTTTTGTCTCTCTTCACGGTCTTCAATCGAAATAGCGTAATCTATCATGTTTTTGATATTACGACCGTATTCTGGTATCTGTAAGTCCTCTCTGGTTGTGTTATAATTTAATCCTTCCACGTTAAGTTTTTTATTTTTAATCGATTATCTCGAGTTTAGCAAATTTAAGTAATAATTGTTTTTGGCCTACATTAGGGAAAAAGACAGTGGCTTTTCTATTTGGATAAGCACCTTCTATGTTTACTATTTTTCCTTTGCCAAATTTGGCATGCCTTACATTAACTCCAACAACCATATTTTTATTATCCGATCCACCTCCAGAACTGGAAGTTGCAGATACTTTTTTCATATTTGGCAAAGTTGCAGCTGGTTTATTGAATTTCATTTCAAACCCACTTTTCCTTTCAGAAGATGAAGCTTGTTTTCTTGGAGATACAATTGTTTCTTGATCTAAAAATTTAGGGTCAATTTCATCAATGAACCTACTTGGTTCACAGTTGATAAGGCTTCCCCATCTATATCGGCTAGTTGCATATGAAAGTGTGGCTTGTTTCTCTGCTCTGGTTAAAGCTACATAAAATAACCTTCTTTCTTCTTCCAAGTCACTTCGTGTGGTTAATGACATTTGTGAAGGAAATAAATTTTCTTCTAACCCCACAATATATACATATGGAAACTCCAAACCTTTTGCCGAGTGAATTGTCATCATCACCACTTTGTTCAAGTCTTCTTCTTTGTCGTTATCAGCATTGGTTAATAATGCTACATCAATAAGAAAATCACTTAAAGTTGGCTGTATATCGATCCCTTCATCTTGATCAGTAAATTCCTTTAGTCCATTTAGCAGTTCCTGTATGTTGTCATATCTGCTTACTCCTTCAGGAGTTTTATCGGCATATAAATCTCTCAAAATTCCTGAAGAAGTTGCAATTTCTTTTCCTAAATCATAAGCATTTTCAGTTTCTAATCTTACAGTAAAACTCTGTATCATGGTACAGAAATCTGAGATTTTACTCACAGTTCCTTTATTAATACCTAATGTATTTTGAGATAAAGAGTTAGCCACTTCCCACAGTGATTTGTTTTCTTGGCTAGCAGCAATAATCAAATTATCGATACTTGTTTTTCCAATTCCTCTTTTAGGGTAATTTATTACTCTTTTAAAAGCTTCCTCATCATTGTGATTCGCAATTAACCTGTAGTAGGAGAGGAGGTCTTTTATTTCTTTTCTTTGATAAAAAGAGAGTCCACCATATATTTTATATGGAATATTTAACCTTCTTAAAGACTCTTCAAATGAACGTGATTGTGCATTTGTTCGGTATAAAATTGCAAAATCTTTAAAGCTGGTGTTCTCATTATTTTTTATCTCGTAAATTGAGTTTGCAATTGCTTTTCCTTCTTCATTATCAGATAAAGTCCTTACTACTTTTAGTTTTTCACCTTCAATATTATCAGTCCAAACCTTTTTTTCAATTTGATCTTTGTTTTTTTTAATAATACTATTTGCAGCTTGTACAATTACTTTAGTAGAACGGTAATTTTGCTCCAGCTTATATAATTTATAGTCGGGGTAATCTTTCTTAAAGTTTAATATGTTCTCAATGTTAGCCCCTCTAAAAGCATAAATACTTTGCGCATCATCACCTACAACTACTAGGTTTTCGTTAGCTGATACTAATTTTTTTACTATCAAATATTGAGAGTAGTTGGTGTCCTGATACTCATCTACTAATAGGTATTTGAATCTTTGTTGGTATTTATATAATACTTCAAGATGATCTCTAAATAGGATATTGGTTTTGAATAATAGATCGTCAAAATCCATAGCGCCTGCTCTAAAACATCTTGTTTGATATGCTCTGTAAACTTCGCCAATCTTAGGTCTTCCGGCACTTCGGTCATCAGCCATAATAGTTATGTTCTCTAAATAACCTTGAGCAGAGATTAAATTGTTTTTGGCTGAAGATATTCTGTTGTAGACTATACCTGGCTTATAGAGCTTATCGTCTAAACCAAACTCTTTTACAATAGATTTAATCAAGTTTTTGGAGTCTTGAGTATCGTAAATTGTGAAGTTTTGTGGATAACCAATATGGTGAGCTTCCGATCTTAAAATCCTTGCAAAAACTGAGTGGAAGGTACCCATCCATATGTTCCTAGCTTCACTTCCGCCAATTACTTTACCGATTCTTTCCTTCATTTCTTTTGCAGCCTTGTTTGTAAAGGTCAAAGAAAGAATACTGAAAGGGTCAACTCCTTTTTCAATTAAATGGGCAATCCTATAGGTTAGTACTCTAGTTTTTCCAGAGCCTGCTCCCGCAATAACCATGCATGGGCCTTCTGTATTAGTAACAGCTTCAAGTTGTGGAGGGTTTAGCTCGTCTAGATATCCCATTAGAAAAAGAGGGTTGAAAATTCGATTGTTCTCAAAAATACAATTAAATCAGTATTTTTTTTTCAATTATTTGGGATATATGTTAACAATATAACTTGAATAAAATTTTAATTCTGATTAAGGAATAATCACAGCCTCTTTAGGATCTATTTTTCTTGCAAATTCTTTGCCTTCTTCCCACCATTTTGTCATTTTTTCTCTATTGAAAATAAGTGAATTTTCGGTTAATTGAGTTGGAGTGAAGAATCGATTTATTATCACTTTTTTATTCTGAGCTCTTAGTTTTGAAATTTCGAGTTTACTTTGGTTGTTTTGCTCCATTATGTAGTCTAATAGTTTAAAAGTCATATCGAAAGTATTTGTTGATTTAATTTTATTTGAAAGCCTTTGTATTGGGTCTAATATAATTACATCAATTTCTGTAGCACTTGCTTGATAGTTACTGCCTATTTTTATACATTAGACAACTGAATAATTAAAAGACATAACCATGACCAAAGAAGGAATTTCATCCAAAGAATCAATTGAGCTAGAAGATAAATACGGAGCTCATAATTACCATCCATTACCTGTGGTATTGGAAAGAGGTGAAGGAGTTTATGTTTGGGATGCTGAAGGAAAGAAATACTTTGATTTCTTATCAGCTTATTCAGCAGTAAATCAAGGTCATTGTCATCCAAAGATTACTAAAGTATTAATTGAACAAGCACAAAAATTAACTCTTACATCAAGGGCTTTTTACAATACAGCATTAGGAAAATACTCCAAATTCATGACTGAGTATTTTGGTTATGATAAAGTATTACCAATGAATACTGGCGCAGAAGCAGTAGAAACTGCAATAAAATTAGCCAGAAAGTGGGCTTATACTCATAAAAATATTCCAGAAAATCAAGCCAACATAATTGTATGTGAGCAAAATTTTCATGGAAGAACAACAACCATTGTATCTTTTTCAAGTGATCCAGACTCATATAAAGGCTTTGGTCCTTTTACACCAGGATTTATAAAAATACCTTATAATGATTCTGATGCATTAAAAAAGGCATTTGCTGAGAACAACAATGTAATAGGGTTTATGGTAGAACCAATTCAAGGAGAAGCAGGAGTTGTAGTTCCAGATGAAAGCTACCTAAGCGATTGTTTTGATATCTGTAAAGAGAATGATGCATTATTTATAGCTGATGAAGTACAGACAGGAATAGCAAGAACAGGAAGATTACTTGCAACTTGTGGTAATTGTACTTGCGAAGCATTTTGTGAGGATAAAAAACAAACAAGAGCAGATATACTGATTCTTGGTAAAGCCTTATCAGGAGGAGCTCTTCCAATATCAGCAGTATTAGCTGATGATGAAGTAATGCTATCTATAAAGCCAGGAGAACACGGTTCTACTTATGGAGGTAATCCATTAGCATGTGAAGTAGCTATTGCTGCTTTAGAAGTCGTAAGAGACGAAAAACTATCCGAAAGAGCTTTCCATTTAGGAGAAGTATTTAGAAGAGAAATAAATGCATTTATTGAAGTGAATGACTTAGTTACTTTAGTGAGAGGTAAAGGATTGTTAAATGCGATTGTAATAAATGATACTGAAACAAGTAAAACTGCTTGGAATATTTGTATGAAATTGAGAGACAATGGATTATTGGCAAAACCAACTCACGGAAACATCATTAGATTTGCTCCGCCATTGGTAATTACTGAAGAAGAATTGATGGAATGTATCTCAATAATTAAAAAAACTATTTCAGAATTTTAAAATAACCCTAACTTTTTTTTTATAAAAGGAAAAAATGTGTAGTTTTGCATCCGTTCAAAGAGAAAATAAGCGAATTAGCTGAGTGATAGAACATCACATTAGAAAGGTTTTTATCCTAAATTTCGCTCTTAACATATTTAAAATGCCAAACCACAAATCTCACAGTCCGTGAGAATAAATTTGTGAACTAACGGATAAAACCGTTAGTGATGCTCGAGTGGTGGAATTGGTAGACACGCAAGACTTAAAATCTTGTGTCCCCTGGGACGTACGGGTTCAAGTCCCGTCTCGAGTACTGAATTAAACCTCAATCTACTATTTATTAGTAAGTTGGGGTTTTTTTAGTTTATAACTTGAACAACTATTGAACAGCACTCTAATTTTACCCTCCTTTATTTAGTTTAATTCTGTTAACTAATTTATTGCCCCCCTTTTTTATAGTGTCCTTTTTTATGGTTTCCGAAAACTCCTACCATTTTTCTTTTTTTTGATTAGCATATCTATATTTCAAATAATTAAGTCTTACACTCCTTTATCGGCTTAAGAATGTATTAAAAATTAAATTTATTATCTTTAATGATGTTAATGCGACAGAACCAACGTTGGCAGTAATACAGTCGAAATTTTTAAAAATATATATAAAATGAAAAAATTAATTATCATTCTAACAATTGCAAGTTTAGTGCATACTTCTTACGGGAACTCAAATAATTCAATAAAAGAAAGAAAATTAGAATTGAGAGAAAAAGAAGACACTCTATTATCTGACAAAAAGAATGGTTATGAATTATCTAAAGAAATAGCTGAAAAAATTATTAAAAGTGGTGATGAAGATTTACTCCGTAAACTAATGTCAGGTGAACAAGTACCAAGCGACCTTATTGCTAAAATCGTAGTGGACCAAAAATTATTGGGTTCCGCGTTTAATAAAAATATTGACAAAGTTATTAATGCAATAAAAAAGGACCGCAGTAGATATAATGAGTTAAAAGGTAAAATGGACGAGGCAATTGAAATCATAGGGTCTAACTACGAATTTAATATTGATTTAATCAATTCATTAAAGAAAGATGTGACAAATAGAATTGATGATGCTCTTAAAAATGAAGTTGATATTGTAGTTAGTTTTATGAATGACGGTTTTAAACCTGTCTATTTATGGGCATTAGTTCCAATATTTTTAATTGCTAAATTTTTACTAAAGCCAAAAGAATTATCTTTAGAAGACAAAGTAAAGGACAAAGAGCAATTTGAAAAAGTCGTAGCTGAAAAAACAAATGAAGAATTATTCACTATTACAAATGAAAAAAGACATGATTACAATCCTGATTTTATAATTGTAGCTGAAATGGAAATAGAAAAAAGAAGTAGAAATAAAAAATGAAAGAAATATGACTAAATCAGGTTCTGTCGCATTAATTATTTTTTAAACATTTTTCATTAAAATTAACCTTGATATGGAGATAGATTAATTGAAGAGATAGAAAGTGCAAGAATCTATGGCAAAAAACTATATACCCCGTGTCGAATTTTGCGAATAGATATTCCTACTTCGAAACGTTTAAATTTTATCTGTTCATCATTTGTTTCAAGTGAATAAAATGACGTGAATCCTTTACGAAAGAAAATATCATAATGAGTGGTTCGAGATTTATTCTTTTTACTCATACTTTTCTTAATATGGGTAAAAGAGAGACCGGTAAGCAAAGAAAATTCACCAGGACTTTTATTCCTGTATGTTTTGTTAGAAAACGTGTATCTATACTCTGGAGCCATAATTAATCCAACAGAAAGATAATGACAACCACCTCTCACTCGAGCCCCTTTACTAAACTTAAACAAATGCTTATTTATTAAAATAGAACCTTCTGCGCTATGAAGTTTCGACATAATATCACTTTGTCCCGACCTAAAAGCAGATGGCATTTCGGAATAATGATACCCCAATTTTGGATGAATACCTTTTCTTATCATACGAGTAAAACCAATCGATGCAGAATATGTCAATTCATGTTTCTTTGAGATATTAGAATTTATAAATGAATAATTAGCACCAGCATACAACCCAAAGTTCTGTCTTGTACGTTCATAAATTTGCGAATTTCCTGAAAAAGAAATTAATAAAATTAATCCAAGTAGAGTTTTCATAATTAACTGTTTTAAGTGTCACATATTTGTTTATAAACGTTATGATTTTCAATTTATTTCGGACTTTATTGTGATATTTATTTTTTATCTTTATTTTTAATAAATTAACTGACAGATAATGGGGAATTCAATCAGGATTATAATAAAAAATTTGGCAATAGAAGGTTTTAAACCTGTCTATTTATGGGCATTAATTCCAATATTTTTAATTGCTAAAATTTTACTAAAAAAGCCAAAAGAATTATCTTTAGAAGACAAGGTAAAGGCCTACAAAGAGCAATTTGAAAAAGTCGTAGCTGAAAAAACAAATGAAGAATTATTCACTATTACAAATGAAAAAAGACATGATTACAATCCTGATTTTATAATTGTAGCTGAAATGGAAATAGAAAAAAGAAGTAGAAATAAAAAATGAAAGAAAGCACATCCATACTTTAGAGTTTTCAGTTTTTATCAAAAACTACAAAAATCAGACGGTTTTAGTTTAATGCGACAGAACCATTTGTTGCCCCCTTCTTTTTTATAGTGTAACTTTTTTATGGTTTCGTAAACTAAACTTCAATTTTTTTTTAATTTAGATTATGAAAAAATTAATCACTGTCTCTTTATTGCTTATTAGTGTAAGCATCTCCTTTTCTCAAAGTAAGAAACAACAAATAGAAACACTTACTTATAAATTAGGGTTCTGTCGCATTAATTATTTTTTAAACGTTTTTCATTAAAATCGCCCTTCATTAAAAAAGTTAAATTAGAAATAAACAGAACTTTATGTTTTTCAATTTTTATTAAAAACGACAAAAATCAGTGGATTTTAGTTTAATGCGACAGAACCACTTTTAGAGTGAATTCATTTTTCTCCTACATCCCAGTGGTATCAAAAGAATTAGAGCATAAAAAAACCGGAAAGTTTCGTGTGAAAACGAAAAATTCCGGTTTAGTACTCGAGACGGGACAAATATCGAACTTTCTGAAAGAGGATATTCAATTAGTTTTGAGTTTTATTTAAACAGGTGAAAACTACCCGCAATTTGTTTTGGCTCTTCCATTTTTTTTTCTCGATAAGATAATGTGAAGTAATATACGCCATCTGATGAAGTTTTTCCATTTTGTTTTCCATCCCAACCTAATTGTATAGAAATAATGTCAGTGCTTTCATAAACTATATTACCCCACCTATTGTAAATTTGAAAATTCCCTTCAGAAATAGAATAGTCTTTCAATGGAGAGAAATAATCATTAATTCCGTCAGAATTTGGTGAAAAAACATTTGGTAATTTAGGGCAAATTATCTTTATTGTTTCCCTCACTCTACAATAAGCAGTTCTAACTTCAACCCAATAAAATCCTGTGTCGAAAATATTGATTTCAGAAGATTGACTTCCATTGCTCCAATTATAGGATAATCCACCATTAATCTGAACATCTAATAATAAAGACCCGGAACATAATACTGATTTTTTCGGCAATTCTATGTCTGGTTTTGATTGCATAAATAATATAACTGAAATTGTATCAATTAAACTTGTCAATCTACTTTGCTTATATAAATTGTATGTAATAGCCGAACTAGGACATAAACTAACAAAAGGGAGTGTATCCTGTATCCCATTGTTCCAACTGTAACTGAAATTAGGGTCATACGGAACTTGGCCAAAATCAAGACAGCTATCTTGACACAAGGTATCATAATAAATTGAAACGGGCTTTGCAGGGAAACAAATTTGTTGAAGATTGGAAGATCCCCCAGTTGAGGAAGTAAAACCCCAATTGACTTTTGTTTTTCCTCCAAATATTCTGTTGATTAAATCTACCTTGTGAGAAAATCTAAGTACATTATCAAAGAACATATATAAAGTTGTATCGCGAGGTGTCCAAACAATTCTGGCTGTATGAGGCATACCATCTTCTACATTTGCTCCACTTGATGATAATGAAATAGAAGGTACTATTGGTAATATTGAATTTCCATTGTAATGCAAACTTGTGTGGTCCGCTGGAATATCAGCACCTCCATTATCCCATGTGTCAAATTCTATTGCGACTGAGGGAGCGAGAGAACCATATCCTATTGACCCTCCAGATAGGCCAATCGATGGAACATTTGTGTCTTTTAATACAAATGCAAAACCATCGGCTCCTGTTCCATCTTTAGTCCCTAAAAAAAGACAAAAGGTTCCATCAAATGGCAGGGTTAAGTCAAACAAATCGTCACTATAAATCGCACCCGTTTTCCAGAGTAAATCTGGCGTTAGTGTAAAACATGTGTCTGAAGGACAGGAATTGTTAAACGAGGATATTCCATACGAGTCACCGAAAGATTGATAGTTTTGGGCATGAATATTAATAACCAAAAAAAGAGCTGTAACCAACTTAAATAAACGTTTCATATTACCTTATAAAGTTTGCAAGTTAACTATTTATTTTAAATGATACAAGAAGGTTGTCATCTTTTTCAATTCGCTGATTACTAGATGTTTTAATGAGTAGTTGTTTAAAAACAAAGTCATTGGAAATATTTTCTTTATTCATTAGCCTCGTTTAATTACTAACTCGATTATTGGGTTCTGTCGCATTAAACTAAAACCGACTGATTTTTGTAGTTTTTGGTAAAAGTTGAAAAACCTAAACCTTTGTTTGTTTACGATTTAATTTTTTGAAGGAAGGAAGATTTTAATGAAAAACGTTTGAAAAATAATTAATGCGACAGAACCCAATTTTCTCACCGTAGCCTTCAATCTCCATCATTTGCAACATCCTGCACGTCTCATTTTTCTAGAATTGTGTTTTTAAATTTACTTCGTTAAAAGTATGTGTCCGTATCTTTCATAACTTTCTAATCCAAAATTGATAACAGCATGGTAAATATAATTATCCTGTTTAACGATAGTGTTTAAATATTTTCCATCCCAACTTTCATTGATGTCTGAAGTTGAAAATATCAGTTTTCCCCATCTATTAAAAATCTTTAATTGAAAATTTGTCGCAAGTTCAAGACCAGTAATTTTCCATTCATCATTTACTCCATCATCATTGGGAGTAAATGAATTAGGTGCAAAAAAAGTAGGACTTTTAATTACAATATATTCTTTTATGGTACTATCTCTGCAACCGCCTCCATTTGATATAACTAATTTTACTGTGTAAATTCCTGTTGAGGAATAAGTTTTAATCGGATTTTCCGCAGAGGATATGTCTCCATCGCCAAAATCCCAACTCCAAATCGTAGCATTGGCTGATGCACTGCTAAATAAACTTTGAACATTTTCTTTACCTATTGGAGGTGAGACATTAAAATCCGCAATTGCAAAGGGGAAAACTTCAACATAATCCTTTAAATTTGTGTCGAATACGCAACCAATATCAGAAATGATTGATAAAGTTACAGAATATTTACCTGACGAAGAATAAGTTAATCCATCATTAACTAAATTTGAAAAAGTTCCGTTTCCAAAATCCCAAATGTATTGGTTTATAGATCCAGTATCAACTGATGAAGATTGAGTAAAGAAAACGGATAAAGGTTCGCAACCAAATAGACTATCTCCAGAAAAATCAACCGTGCCATTTTGAACTAAAATAAGCAGAGTGTCATGGTTTATACAGCCATTAGTATCCGTTACCCTCACGGAAAATTGATTTTCTCCTCTTACAGAAATCCGCTGATTCGTGCTTCCAGTATTCCACAAATAATTACTTCCAAGATTCTGAGCATTCAATGTAATTAGGGAATCTTCGCAGAGAAGTGTATCGTTTCCTAAGTTAATAAAAGGCAACGGAAATACGGTTACCAATAAAGAATCCATAAAAGTATCCAAGTGATTGATTACTCTCAATGTATAATGTCCAGGTAGTTTGACAAAAATACTGGTGTCAATCAACGGGCTTGAATAAGAGGAGTCCCAATAAGTAACAGTATCACCTAAGGGCGAAGTCCATAAATAGTTGATCAAGGATTTATTGTAGTAGCTAATTTTTGCTGAATCATTTTGACAAATAGAAGTATCGGGAACATTAACTTGTAATAAAGGAAAACAAATAGTTTGCAGGTTAGTACATCCGCCAGTTGCACCAATAACTCCTACTTGAACAATTGGATTATTGCTAAATATAGAAGCCACAAAATTTTGAGTGTGTGAAATTTTCAAAATCCCATCAAAATATACTCTAAAAAGAAATGTATTAGGATTCCATCGAATTCGTACAATATGATACAAGCCATTTTCGGCATTGCCACCTCCGGGCATTAATGTAATAGGACCGGCAATTGGATTTACTACATTTCCATTTATTACTAAAGCAGTGTGATCATTGTTTATAGAATCTCCAAATGCAGCTCCATTGGGATAAGTATCCAATTCTACACAAACACTGGGTGTTATTCCAGCGATTCCTAAACTACCTCCAGCGGCTCCAGTATTGGGCGCTGATAAACTTTTAAATCCTATTACCATTCCATCAGCACCATCATCTTCCATGTCTAAGCCACAGGTTGCTAAAGTATTTGCATTACCTAAATAAACACAAAACTCTCCGTCAAAAGATTTGGATAAATCGACATTTTGGTTGGACCAAACAGAGCCAGTTTGAAAAGTAATATTGGAAGTTAATCGATAACAATCAGGAGAATTTAAGCAAGTTGAGGTTAAACTAATTGGAATAGCTGAGCCAAAGGTAGAGTATTGAGAAAAACCCCCAAGACATAGAATTAAGAATGATATTGTAATGAGTAATCGCAAGTTTCAAATTTAATAAAAAAAATGAGATTAGTGATTAATCGAAATTAATTTAGTTTAATGCGACAGAATCTTCTCATTTTTCAATAAGCTAATTTTAGACTCAAGGACTAACTTAGTGTCGCTTAATTTTTTATTATCATCAATAGACCTTAGTAGTACTGAATTA
>JABAYJ010000009.1:121760-614155 GCA_018609055.1 Flavobacteriales bacterium | reverse complement strand
ATGGGCGGGTAGCCCATGGAAATTCTCGCCCCGAAGGGTTATTGGTCGGAACGTTAAGTATATGGTGCGTTTCAATGCGCTATATACATTGTTATACATTCTTTTTTTAATTTTAAATTATTCAACAATCTGTACTTGAAAATTATACAGATCGTACTTGTTTATTTCATTTGGAAACTTTTTGATAAGAAAGAGTTTAATTTACTAATGAAATATTTATTTGATGAAAGTTAATAAAAGCCTAATGGCATTGTTCTTTAATTAATTCATAAGCTTTTGTAATACCTAATTCACCTGCTCGACTGAAGTCAAGGCAACCTTTTTCTTTTTGTTCTAAAAAATTTATTCTTATTATTCCTCTGTTAATAAAGGCTTCAGCATAACTTTTTTTTAGCTCTATAGCTTCCGTGAAATCTTGTTCAGCATCATTGTAATTTCCTAAAATAGCATTAACTCGTCCTCTATCTAAATAGACAACTGCTAGTTTTTCTGATTTATTTTCTGCAGAAATTAATAAAATTGTATTGTAATCTATTAATGCTCCTCTATAATCTTCAAGCTTATTTTTACATTGAGCTCGAATGTATAATGCAGGCAAAACGTCACCCTTTTTGTCGACTTCTATAACTTTAGTTAGGTCAATTATTGCTGCTGGATAATTTTTTGAATTATAATGAGCTATTCCAGTTGCATAGTTATCTTGTGCATTTACGACTATAAATAAATTGATGATCAGCGTTGTAAAAAAAAGTTTCTTCATGATTCTAATATATTGATATTATGTATAACGGTCCTTGTGTATGGCGAGTTATGTATTTGATGTAACACGCTAGTGTTACACTAATATATGACAAAAGCCATCAAATACATAATTTGCTATACAGTATGTTCGGACCTGTGTTCTTTGGGTAGTTCGAGAACTTCCATTCTGTCTTATCAGACACCTCTTATGTATTTGAACAAGGACCGTTCCGACCAATAAAGAGGATTGGGAATGGGCGGGTAGCCCATGGAAATTCTCGCCCCGAAGGGTTATTGGTCGGAACGGTTGGTGTAAAATGCGTTTTAATGCATTTTTACATAGTGTTATAGGCTGTTTTATTTCTTAATAATTAGACTAGCTCAACCAGTCGAAACTCAATCCTTAATGCAACGCACTGAGAACCCGTTACTTTTGTAAAAATCCCCTCGTCTGAACGTGCTATCACTGAACTCCACCGACCACGCCCATGCTGCAATGCCTTGCGCTAATTCAGCGGTACTCCCTGATTTTGTGCTCCACCAAGACGTAATTTCACCAAGTCCACTGTACTCATTAGACATATCGGAGTACCAACCACAAGGTAAGGCATTAAACCCACTGGCGTTATTGCCGTTACCATTCTCAACCCAAGCAGTTGTGCTTTTTAGATAATGACCTGCCACTTCTTCGTTGTTGAGAAAATTCTTTAGTTGTGTCCACGCACTGTCGCTAGGAATGTGCCACCCTTCAGGGGCCAAACCTCGTTCATCAGTTACAGCGTGCCAATTGTAAAGCATACCGTATTTTTCTCCATTTTTTGGGTTGTTGTCGTAGTACCCACACAATGGAGTGTCTCTCCAAGATGCTTTTTCCCAATCCAAAACAGAATTTGCTATTGGTATTGAATCACCGTTCCGAAAAGTCATGGTGTTCAAATTCATGGTCATCCAGGTTTGATCACCCAAGGTGATTTCAGTACTGTCCTCTGAGAAAATTACATCGAAAGTAATCTCAACTTCTTGCTTTTTATTTTCTCGAGAATTTCCGCCACAACTTGCCAAGATTATTGATGAGACAAAAAGAGTCGATATAACGATTGTTACTTTATTCATTATTATATGTCTGTTTAATTTAGCCTATAACTTGTTTATTTCCATAAGTTACTAATAATTTATGTAATACGTTAATAGTCATGGTTAAAATTCATAGGAGTTATAATTTTTTGTAAATTAACTTATTGTTGATTAGGGCACCTAACTGGATGTAAATCGCAAGTATATGAAAAATAAATAGAATCTTTTAAAGAGATATTTCAATTAAAAAGATACAGTAAACAGACTATAGATTCCTATTTATCTAATTTGAAATTGGCACAGTTTTTTTTTGAGAACAAGAATTGTAAACATAGACAAAAGTGGGGCTAATAGTTCAGCAATTTTGACAGTGAACAAAAAAAGTTTAAGCTTAAAGAAATAAAGACACGAAAGGTCATGGACTTTCACACATAATTTTAATGAAATAGAAGATAATTTATTACACACAATAATTACAGAAGTAATTAATTCCTTTTTTCTCTTTGTTCACCCTTTTTTCTTGTCAGACTATATCAGCCGAATATTAAAGAAAAACATTTAAAAGAAGTTTATCCTGACAAATTTCAGAATAAGGGTTCTGATAGAATCTAACAGCTAAAAACAAAAAAAGCCATCCTTTGCAGGACGGCTTTTTGTTGTCTCACTAGGGCTCGAACCTAGACTCTTCTGTACCAAAAACAGACGTGTTGCCAGTTACACCATGAGACATTCTCGTTTTGAGATTGCAAATATAAAACTTTATAAAGTTATAACAAACAAATAGAAATAATTTTATCCCTCAAATGTGAATGATAACTGCCACATCCTTGTTCGCATGCTTTCTAAGGGCGAAGAATAAAAGGTTTTGTTGGGAACCAATACATTGTTTAATCCCATATCTAGCCTTAAATCTATCCCAAATTTGAAGTATTGTAGGTAAAAATCTACTCCACCACCTACTGAATAAGCAATATTAGATTTTTTTATTTTTAAAACATCATCATAATCAAACTCTTCTTTCACATTAATGTTACTCGACCAATCTATTCCATACTTCCCTCCCAATGTTGCATAAAAAGCAACATTATTAATACGGTTGGTTACAAACTTAAGCTGCAAAGGAAATTCGGTATAAACGGAACGTAATTCTTTGGTAAATACTTCTGTAGTGTCTTTTATATAAAAACGATAATCCATGTTTCTGTCCTGGAAAGAAAGTAAAATAGCCATTCTTAACTTTACATTTTCGTTAAAAGATACAGAACCCATAGGACCTACAGCAAATGAACCAACTGATATTGGATTGATAGAAATTAATGAATCACTAAACGTATAATCGGCTTTACGAGTAGGAACAAGAGAAGACTGAGTGTATCCCAACCAAAAACCCCAGTGATAAGCTGTTTTTGTAAAATCGGGAAGATTTAGAGGTTTATTGTGTTGCGCTTTCAACTCACTGCTTGCTAGCAGTAGAATCATTCCGCAAAAAATTACTAGGTTCTTTATCATCTTTATTACTTTAATAAACTTAACGCTTCCTTAATTCGTTTAATTGCCTCTATCAAACTTTCTTTGGATGCAGCATACGATATTCTGATGGTTGTAGGCGTTCCAAAAGCATCACCAGTTACAATCGATACTTTTCCTTGTTCTAGAACAAACAAAGCCAATTCAGAAGCATTGTTTATCGCTTTCCCCTCGTAAGATTTTCCGAAGAAAGCACTCACATCAGGAAATACGTAAAAAGCACCAGTTGGATTGTTACAAATAACGCCATCAATTGCATTAAGTCCTGCAACTACAATTTCTTTTCTTTCTTTAAACTCCTTCACCATGTAATCTACCTTTGATGGAGATTGGCTTAGAGCCTCAATAGCTGCCATTTGCGACACAGTAGAAGTTCCTGAAGTAATTTGCCCCTGAGCTTTAATACAAGCGTCTGCAAGCCATTGTGGAGCGGCAATATAACCCAATCGCCAACCTGTCATGGCAAATCCTTTAGATACACCATTTACAATAACTGTTTGTTCTTTTACCGAATCAAACTGAGCAATACTTTCATGTTTTCCTTCAAAATTTATCAACTCATAAATTTCATCACTAATTATTACAACTTCTGGGTGATCTTTAACGATATTAGCAATTTCGCTTAAGTTTTCTTTAGAAAAAACTGTTCCCGAAGGATTACATGGAGAACTGAAAATTATCAGTTTAGTTTTCTCGTTAATAGCTTTCTTTAGTTCTTCTGGGTTAATTTTATAATCCGAAGAAATATCCGATTGTAAAACCACAGGAACTCCTTGAGCTAGTTTAATTTGCTCGTAATAAGTTACCCAATAAGGAGCAAAAATAATTACTTCGTCCCCTTCATCCAATACACTTAAAAATATATTGGCAAGCGATTGTTTAGCTCCAGTAGAAACCACAACCTGACTTGGTTTGTAATCTAAGTTATTGTCTCTTTTAAATTTTGTTGAGATAGCCTCACGTAACTCCATAAATCCAGCTACTGGCGGATATTTAGTGATGTTATTAACTATAGCATTTATCCCTGCGTTTTTGATGTACTCAGGAGTATCAAAATCGGGTTCGCCCAAACTTAAACTTATTATATCTAAGCCCTGAGACTTTAGCTCTCTACTTTTTTTAGCCATTTCTAGGGTAGCCGAGGGCTCCATAGATTGGATTCTTTGTGCTATGTTCATAGTTATTTTATAAAAATTTTCTTTCGAGCAAGTTATTAAACTGCTCTACTGCAGGAGTTTCTTGCTCCCAATTGTATTTGTTTTCCACCTCAGATGCTAAAAAGCTTTTGGCTTCTTGTATCGTGTGGCAGGAATTTAGTTTATCGATAGCTTCATCATAAGCACTTTTCTCTCCTGAGAACAAGTCTTTCATGAACAAGAATTTTTGATTAAGCGCAATGGCTTTTCTCAAATCTTCTATTTTAGTATTTGTCATTTTTTCAGCAACAGACTCAGGCTGTGTTCCTTCTGCATACTTTTCATTTACCGATTCCCCTCCTACTTCCTGAATTTCATCTAGTAAGTTTCTTTGGTTTGGTGAAATATCTAAAGTTTCCTCTTCAGTCAAATCAAAATTAAAAGCAAACGAACTTTCTTCTACTTTCTCTTCTATTATCTCTTTAATCTCAGCTGGTGATTGTTCTTTTTCAGAAGCAATTTCTTCTTTAATCTCCTGAACAATTTCTTGTTTCTCAAGTAAAGCCTTGTACCTGATGATTGTTAATCTTTCATATACATCACGGCTATGCTCCAAAGCTTCGTTTAAGTCGGTTAAACTTAACTTTCCTTTTTCTAGCTTAGTTATTTTTTTGTTTAAGTCTTTGACTAATGTCTGCAAACTCAAATAATTATCTTGACTCATACTTAATAATTTCTCGGTTGTTTATCTTAATGCAAATGTTGAACTTCCTACTTTGGCTCCATCCGTGTAAATTTCTACTTTATAATCTCCAACTGGAAGTGATCCCATAGATTTTTCGTAAAAAATACATAAATCAACAGGAGTGTTTTGGTAATCGATAGATCTAGAGATACTCATTGTTACTGATTCTTCACCAATCATTTGCTCAGAACTTTTGGTATTAGTAAGCACTTTTCCTTCAGGAGAAATAACTCTCATGTGAAATGTTTTACTTCCTGCTTCGGCTATTGTGTTACCTGCAATTTTGAAACATGATTTAATCTGATCGGCTCTTTTAGCTCTTGTTGTTTCTGTAAAACTTCCACTGCTTCTTATTCTTATTGGCTGAGAATACAATGCTAATATCTGAAGTTTAGAACCTAGAGCAACTGTTTTAGATAAATCAGCAGTTTGTTCTTTAAACAGATCTCTTTCTCCAGATACTTCAGTAATTCTATTGTCCTTCACCTTCATTTCTGCCATTAACTCTTTGTTCAAAGTATTTAAAGAATCTACTTTGTACACATAGTTTTTCATTACGTTTCTAAGTGTTTGCGCTTCTTTTTTCATTTTAAAAAGCTCTCTTGCAGTATATTTTCTTCTGTTTTCAGAATTTTCTAATTCCTTCAACATCAAGGTTACTTTTTGCTTTTGAATATTAATACTATCACTAAGCGCCACATTGTCTGTAGATACTGAGTTATAATCTTCCAATAAGTTCTCAAGCGAAACCGAGATATCATCTTCCAGCATATCGCCCATTCCATTTCCTTGGATTAGATCTTCCATTTTAGCAATATCCTGAGCATAAATATTGTTTTGCTTGGTTTGAGTATTTAATTCATAACCAAAAAAAGCTGCTACAAGCGCTAATATTATTAAGGCTGTAACTAATAGTGGTGTTTTATTTTTCATAGAGAGTATTTTAGCTGTGTAAAAATATGTAAATTATGAGGCATATTGGTATAAAACGAAATTTATTTTGTCGTGTTTAAAAATTTAATTCATCTTGGTTTTCCTAATAACTGTGTAGGTTGTAACAATGCCTTGGTTCAGAATGAGAAATTTATATGTTCCTCCTGTTTTTTCTTTTTGCCAAAAGGAGAGCTCAACATTGATAAAAACTCCCAAACGTCACAATTACTTTCAGAATCTCCAAGCTTTATTGGTGCCTCTCACCTATTCGACTTTGATAAAAACGGAAAAACTCAACACCTATTGCATGAGTTGAAATACAAATCCAATACAAAGCTTGGAGTTTATCTTGGCGAGTTAATGGGAAGTGATTTTCAATCCTCCCTTTTGGATATAGATTTCATTGTTCCAGTTCCTCTTCATCCAAAGAAATTATATCAAAGAGGTTATAACCAAAGTGAAATTCTTGCAAAAGGAATCTCAAATATTATCTCAAAGCCTGTAAATAATGATAATTTAATTCGAATAAAAAACACTGAAACTCAAACAAAAAAAAGTAAAAAAGCTAGAATTGAAAATGTTAAAAGTGCTTTTTCGATCAAAGACATAACCCTTTTTGATAATAAAAACATCCTACTAATTGATGATGTAATGACCACTGGCTCTACTTTAATTGAGTGCATGAAAGAGATTGGAAAAAGTAAAAATGTAAAGATTAAAGTTTTGGCGCTTGCAAGAGCTCTTGCTTAAATCTCGAATAATTCATCAAAGTCTAAAGAATTTTCTTCTCCGTGTTTTTCTACATAATCTACCATTACTATGTAAGTTCTTTTAACTCCAAAAACTCTAGAAAACAACACTTCAAATTTAACTGCTTCGCTTACTACCATTAATATTTCCACATAATCGGTATGCTTGGATGATTGCAAACTTTTTTCGCAATGAGGACAGAAAAAGTCTACTTTTTCTCCTTGTTTAAAATTGTGAGAATAGTCGAAACGGAAATCATACTTTCCTATTCCAGGGTCTAAAAAAATTGACATCATTTTGTCTTCAGAATTTTTAGTTAAAAATTCTATACCCTCCTTAGCATGTAAATTTTCATTACAACTTGGGCAATGGTATTCGTACTGTTCTATTTCTTCTAGTATTCCCATATTTCCTTATTAAAATAGGATTTTTTTTTCAATTTACCAAATGGAATTCCCATTCCAATAATTTTAGTTCGAATCTTATTTATTGAAACTATGTGATTGTTAATTGCTTATATTTTTAATATTTTATTTCACAACACAATAAAAAATACTATATCTTTGATATATAGATAAGTTCTTTCAAACCTACTGACCCATACAAACCGTTATATAAACTTAACATTTTTAATATTGGAGATGAACTTCGAATAATGATGGCGGGCCTCAACCGATTTATCGGTTTGCTTTATTGCAATACAGAGGATTACAGAAATATTTGGGAATCTTCAACCATTTCTCTAGAAGTTTATAAAACTTCAGTATGGGTCTTTTTTATTTTCCTTTGAACCTTTTTTTAAAACAGGTGTACAGACAAGAAAATAAAAACAACACACCATGAAAAACTTTCTTTTTACTTTCTTAGGTCTTTTCCTATTATTGCCTTCTGCAGAAGCAAATAATGACAAAGACATTAATTCCAAAATTAAAAACGTAACTATTTACCTCAATGGAGCTCAAGTATCCAGAAAAGGAAAAGTAGTGCTTAAAAAAGGAGTAAATACTCTCTATTTTAATAATGTTTCGCCTTATGTGAATCAGAAAACTATTCAAGTACAAGGACTTGGAGATTATATAATTTTGGATTCTAAAAAAGGGATTAAATATCCTAAACCTGAGGAAAACAAAGCTATTCCAAATAAAATAACGCAGAGAATTATAAAAATGAGGGATTCTGTTCAGGATTTAGATTTTGAAAACAGAAGTATTTCAGTTAAAATTCAAAACTTGGGTACCGAAAAAAATCTATTACTAAAGAATAATGTTTTTAATAAGGATACTTTACCAACAGTTAAAGCTTCTCTCTCCTATTTAAGACAACAATTAAGCGACTTAAATGATCTAGATCAACAATACAGAAGAAGACAAACTGAAATTAGCGAATTGCGAACTAAAATTAACAGACGAATTTCTGACCTTAATAATTACAATAAAAATAATGTGAAGCCTAAGGAAAGTCCAGTAAACCAAATAATTGTAACTGTACAAGCTAAGCGAGAAATGACAGGAAGTATGACGGTTACTTACTTTGTATCTAACGCAAGTTGGTCGCCAAGTTATGACATAAGGGTTAAAGACATTAATACTCCTGTAGATTTAACAATGAAAGCTACTGTTTACCAAAACACTGGTGAAGATTGGAAAAATGTGAAACTTACTTTATCTACAAACAATCCTTATAAAAACAAAGTGAAACCTGAGCTTAGTACTTGGTTTATAAATTATTACAATCCAAATATTGGCTATTACCAAGATGCAAAAAAAACTACAACAAGACTAAACGAGGTTTCATTAAACTCAGTGAGAGTTGCAAGTGCAGACATGGCAACAGAAAGTTTGAGTACTAATAGTTACTATAAGGACCAAGAGAAATTGCCCTCTGCTGTTCGTTCTACCAAGTATACGGTTAAGAGCCAAACTATGGCAAATGTAGAATATAAAATCGATTTAAATTACACGATAAAAGCTGATAACCAAGCACATTTAGTAGCTGTGAATCAGCAATCTATAAAAGCAAATTACAACCATTATTTAGTGCCGAAATACGATAAGGAATCCTATTTAGTTGCCGAGTTAGTAGATTGGGAAGATTTAGATTTACTACCATCTAAAGCAAACTTGTATTATGGTGGAAGTTATATTGGAGAAACGAGAATTAACCCAACAGCTAACGATACTTTATATATTTCATTAGGAAACGACAGAAACGTAAGGATTAAAAGAACTAAAGATGCGGAGAAGTCAAGAGACAAAGTATTCTCTAACAGAAAAACAACTACTGTTTCTTATGATTTGATTGTGAAAAACATGAGTACAAGAAAGTATAATATCATAGTAGAAGATCACATCCCAGTATCTCAGGATAAAACAATTGTAGTGAGTGTTGAGAATAAATCACGTGCTAAACTAAATGAAAAAACTGGTATGATGGTGTGGAAGTTTACATTAAACTCTAAACAAACCAAAGAGCTAAACTACACTTACAAAGTAGAATACGACAACAACAAACCTCTTGATTTGAGTAAGTTGTAACTATAGAAGTCAGATAGATTACCAACTCTCAAACTCTTAATTAATAATTAGAGTTTGAGAGTTTTTTTATGGATATTTGCCTTGATGATTGTTTTTCCAAATGCTAAAATAAATCTGGGGCTATCTGTCCTTAACAAGCGAAAAGACGGCTACCACAACTTGGAAAGCATCTTTTTACCTGTTCCTTTTTTTGATTCTTTAGAGTTTATCGAATCGAATAAACTGAGCTTTGAAAGCTCGATAGAAATAGATGACGAGAAATCGAATTCTATTCTTCAAGCTTATCAATTTATTAAGGAAATTAAAGATATACCACCAGTTTCTATTTATGTTCACAAGAATATTCCTATTGGAGCTGGACTTGGAGGTGGGTCAGCAGATGGTGCTTTTATGCTTAATGGATTGAATGATTATTTTAATTTAGATTTATCGGTTGAACAACTAGAAAAACTAGCTTTAAAAATTGGTAGTGATTGTCCGTTTTTTATCCAAAACAAACCGAAGTTAGTTCACGGAACTGGCGACATATTAAGTGACATAACTATATCTTTGTCTGGATATTATATAGCTGTAATTAACCCTAAAATTCATGTTAGTACTAAGATGACTTTCTCTAATTTAAAACTAAAAAAAAATCGAAATTCTGACCTGAAAAATGTAGTAAACTCCACTCCTATCTCTGAATGGAAAAACTCAATTTTTAATGATTTTGAACCTTCTATTTTCAAGCAATATCCTTCTATAGAAAGTCTAAAAAATCAATGTTATAAACTTGGTGCAATTTATTCATCTATGAGCGGAACTGGCTCTACTGTTTATGGGGTTTTTGAGAAGGAAATAGATTTAAGTTCGTTTAACTCAGATAATTTCGTTCAAGGATTTCAACTATAATTCCACTATTCAGTATAAAATGATTCTCAATTTATTGGGAGATAACTAGGAATAGCCTACTTTTACACCCTATGAGTCAATTACAGGAAGAAATAAAAAAGCGAAGAACTTTTGCTATTATCAGTCACCCAGATGCAGGAAAAACTACTCTTACAGAGAAGCTTTTGCTATTTGGAGGAGCAATCCAGACTGCAGGAGCGGTAAAATCTAATAAGATTACCAAAACTGCTACTTCCGATTTTATGGAAATAGAGAAGCAAAGAGGGATTTCGGTAGCTACATCCGTAATGGGATTTAATTACAAAGGGCTTAAAATAAACCTTTTGGATACTCCTGGTCACAAGGATTTTGCAGAAGATACTTTTAGAACACTTACTGCTGTAGATTCAGTAATACTTATAATTGACTGTGTAAATGGAGTTGAGCCACAAACCGAAAGGTTAATGGAGGTTTGTAGAATGAGAAACACTCCAGTAATGGTTTTTATCAATAAACTGGATAGACCTGGACAAGATCCTTTTACACTTTTGGATGAAATTGAAGAAAAATTGGATATTAAAGTACGTCCACTATCTTGGCCAATTAATATTGGAGATAGATTTAAAGGGGTTTACAACCTGTACAATTCATCACTTAATTTGTTCCAAGTAAACAAAACAAATATTGAAGATGAAGTGATAGCAATCAGTGATTTATCTGACCCTAAACTTGATGAATTTGTAGGAGAAGAAGATGCTATGCAATTGCGTGAAGACGTAGAATTGATTGAAGGAGTTTATGAAAAATTTGACAAAGCCCCTTATTTAGAAGGGAATTTAGCTCCTGTTTTCTTTGGTTCAGCACTTAACAACTTTGGTGTTCAAGAATTACTGGATTCTTTTATAACAATTGCTCCATCCCCACAACCTACCGAAACTGACTCTAGAATGGTTTCTCCTGAGGAAGAAAATTTATCTGGGTTTGTATTTAAGATTCACGCCAACCTTGACCCTAAACACAGAGATAGGATTGCGTTTTTTAAAGTCTGTTCTGGTCAATTTGAAAGAAATAAATTTTACCAGCACCAGAGAATTAATAAGAAAATGAGGTTCAACAACCCAACTAGCTTCATGGCTCAAGACAAAAGTGTAATTGACTTTGCTTACCCTGGAGATGTAATTGGATTGTACGATACTGGAAGTTTTAAAATTGGAGACACCCTTACCGAAGGAGAAGAAATGAACTTTAAAGGAATTCCAAGTTTCTCTCCAGAGATGTTTAGAGAATTGGTAAATAAAGACCCAATGAAATCGAAACAATTGGAAAAAGGAATCCAACAATTAACAGATGAGGGTGTTGCTCAATTATTTACGCAACAGCCAGGAAACAGAAAGATAATTGGTTGTGTTGGTGAACTTCAGTTTGAGGTAATCCAGTACAGATTGAAGCACGAATACGGAGCTTCTTGTGATTTTACAATGAAGAACTTCCACAAAGCGTGTTGGATGACTACTACAGACAAGAACAAATTGGAAGAGTTTGTGAGAAGAAAGGCTAGTTATATATCAGAAGATAAAGATGGAAAATACGTGTTTATGGCAGAATCTGCTTTCCTTTTAAGACAAGCCGAATTCGATTATCCAGAGATCACTTTCCACACTACTAGTGAGTTTAAGGTTTAAGAAAAGACTTAGCACTTTTTGATTTAGGACTTAGGACGAATAAATTATAAATCTTATTTTGTATATTCAGGTATGAAAAAGATAGTTCTACTTTTAATAATAGGTTTATTATTAATTCATTGTAATAAAGATGATAACTCTCCTTACAAACAAAGAAGTCTTGGAGATGGAGAATTTCGAAACTATACATTTACAGGTATTTTAAAAGATACTACAAATAACTTTCAATTAATAGGAAATAAGGTTTATCAAGAGTTTGGACCAGATGGATTCGTTTTTGCAGATAGTATATCAGACTCTACTTATAACTTTAGTATTGAATTATGGTTTCCTTATGACTCTGCATATTTTATAACAACTTACAATAAAATTCAAGTAAAAAATTCCTTTGACTCAGTATTAACAACCTTTGGAATACCCTACTCATATTGGATTGAAGATGGAGTTGCTATTTATAATTACAGTTTTTAATTAAAACAACTTAGTCTGGTTATTTATCAAAACTCCTTCTAAATCTAGCAGCTTTTCTTTAGCGGATAATCCACCAGCATATCCAACTAGCGAGCCATCCGAACCAATAATTCTATGACATGGAATTAGTATAGACAGTGCATTAGCACCATTGGCAGTAGCTACTGCTCTTATTGCTTTTACATTTCCTAATTTCTTGGATAAACCCAAGTATGAGTCTGTTTCCCCATGAGGAATTTGTTGGAGTTCATTCCAAACTTGTTTCTGAAATTGAGTACCAACAAGTTTTAACGGAATATGAAAACTGATTCTTTTTCTATCAAAATATTCATTCAATTGTTGCTTGGTGTTTTCAACTACTGGGCTTCCCTCCTGCTTAAACTCAGCTTTCAATCCTGTTTTAATCCTATTGTCAACCGATTCTCTCATTTTACGATATCTCCAGTCACATAAACACAACTCTCCTTTAAAAGAGCCTAAAACAAGTTCTCCAAAAGGTATA
Source organism: Flavobacteriales bacterium (assembly GCA_018609055.1). Lineage (GTDB taxonomy): Bacteria > Bacteroidota > Bacteroidia > Flavobacteriales_D > CAJJDF01 > CAJJDF01. The sequence goes on along the minus strand of JABAYJ010000009.1, from coordinate 601,190 downwards.
GTAAAATAAGAAATCAGGATGTTGTTTTCCATAATACGCTTGTTAACAGACTATTTTAAATAAAAAATAGTGGGATTGTAACTTTTTTGATAGATGAGTAGTCTTACTTACAAACCTACAAAAACAAAAAAACATGAAAAACTTAATCCTTATCGTTTCCCTATTATTTTCAATTTCATTGAGTAGTTTCTCACAATCAGATTCTGATGAACCTCTAAAAACTGAGTTATACAAGATAGTAACTCTAAATAAAGAGGAACTACCTGAAAACATGAGTCGAACTGAAGTTGTTTTATTTAGCTTTAATATTCTTTCTGATGGAACTATTAACGTATTAGACATGAACTATTCTAGCGAAGACATCAGAAAAGCAGTAATGAAAAAGGTATCGCAAGCTGTTTTAGAAAACAATAGCGTTACTAACAAGATACATTACTTTAAAGTGGTATTCTTAAAGCTATAAAAATTAAAAACCTGCAACACATCAGTATGTTGCAGGTTTTTTTTATTTAATACTAGCTATTCTTTACATGAACATCCATTTGTGGGAAAGGAATATTAAGACCTCTATCACCAAACTCTTTATAAATTCTTTCATTCATGGTAAAAAACACTCCCCAGTAGTCTTCTGTCTTACACCAAACTCTTAGTGTTAAATTCACTGAACTATCTGCCAACTCTCCCAAACCAATAAAATTATCTTCTTCATCCATAATTCTAGGATCTTCCTTTACAAATTTCAATAAAGTTTCTTTAGCTGTGTCGTAACTATCGCCATATGCTATACCTACTACAAAATCAACTCTTCTGTTTGTTTGTGTAGAGTAATTAGTCATATTTCCATTTGCTAATGGACCATTAGGAATAATAACCGTTTTATTATCCAAAGTGATTAATATCGTGTTGAAAATTTGCAATTCTTTCACATGTCCTATTTCTCCTTGTGCTTCAATATAATCGCCAACTTTGTAAGGTTTAAAAAACAAAATCATAACACCACCTGCCAAGTTGCTTAGTGTACCAGAAAAAGCCATACCAATTGCAAGACCAGCTGCTCCAAGTAAAGCAACAAACGAAGTCATCTCTATACCTAATTGAGATAAAGCTGTAATAATTACTAATATTCTTAAAGCTATGCTCGTCAGACTCATCAAAAAAGTCTCTAGAGATGGATCAAAATCTTTCTTAATGAAAAATTTAGCCATGATCTTTTTGATTCTTTTTACTAACCAAAAACCAATAACTATTATAGCTACAGCTGTAATCAATGCTATTCCGTACTCAATCACTTTATCCTTTAACCATCCTAGGTTGTCTATAATTCCTGATTGTATCTCTGATGTGCTATCTGGCATCTTTATATTTAATTATATAATTTGTAATTACATTAAAAATGAACCGAAATTAACTTTGGCTCATAAATTAGTTCACGAAGATATAAAAAGAAATCAATCACTGCACGACTGATCAATCAATTGAAGTTTAGAAATATCAAATCCATTTGATTTTGCTATTTCTAGATATTGTCCATAAACATCATCTGGCATTATTTTATCTCTCGAAAGAATCCAAAGATAGTCTCTGGTTGGAGAACCAACCAATACATGTTTGTAATTAGCATCTAATTTCATAACAAAATAATCTCCATAAAATGGACCGAAAAAACTTACTTTAATTTCTCCAGGAACATCAGTATTTGGAACTTTAGCCTTTCCTATTGCAGTTTTCCACTTGTTCTTTTTAGTGTTAAATCCTTTGTTCTCAACTTTTATATTCCCATCCGGCTTAATTGAATAAGTAGCTGAAACACAGGATAAATTTCTCTCGAAAGAATGATCGAATCTAGCTATTTCGTGCCAAGTACCAATATACTTCTCCAAATCTAGAGTAGATACAGTAGAAAGGCTCTTATTGGTTTTACAGCTAAAAACAGAAAGAGTAATAAATAAGAGAAAGACACTTTTTTTAAGCATAGTTTATTTTAAAATTAATGATTCAAGAATATAGAAACTCCAGGCCTTATCTTCTGATTAACTTCTTAGTCAAGATGTTCTCATCTTCTGAGTAAATCCTGACATAGTAAAGTCCTGCAGTAAGATTATCCATATTTATCATTAATCTATTCTCACCTTTTTTTGCCAAATCATCATATAAAACCCTAATTAACTGACCATTACTAGAAATTAGCTCCACTTTTATTTGTTTGTCTTCGTTAAGAGTAAAGTTTATTTCAGAACTTCCTACACTTGGATTTGGATATAAATTCCCATCTACAAATGCTGGAGCAGATACTGTATCGTAACAGTCTCCTGGTAAAATTAATTCGGAAACCCAAGTTCTATTTCTGTTACCAAGACCATAATAACCAGACATCCAAACATTACAAGTTTCGTTATACCTTCTTTGCATTCCTAAATAATCACCCCATCTAAATGTAATCGGAAACGAATAGCTAACTGGAGTTGCTCCTGCTTTTGCCATCTTTATTTGAGAATAGTTTTCACCATCAAAATAAACAGCAGAATGTCCTGCAAAAACACTTACTCCCGAATGGTTAAAACCTATTACCGATTTATCTTCTCCTGCAATTAAACCTCCGTATACAATGTTTGGATAACCAAAATCCTGATCACCTAATCCAATGGTTTTTACTTTTACTGAAGGGCTTCCGCTTAAATCAGAAATAACGCCATGATAAATTACGCAATTACCGGTGGAAGGGTCTAATCCGTGATGTACATACTGAATTTTACCGTTTTCTATAATTCCTCCCAATACTCTTGAATCATTGGTAAAAAAGTATTTGTTACTCGCTTGTCTGGCACTTGGAGCCAAAAAGTAAGGGATATCCGCTTTTAATAGTTTAACCAAAATATTAGCATTTCCACTTGCAATCGTGTTATCCACTTTTATTAAATATACCGAATCACTTTCGTCTGCAAAGTTCCTGTTAGAAAGAAAGTATTGATCTGTACTTTTTAAATCATAACCACCTCTCACTGGGTGCATGTTTCTTAGATTTATTCCTCCTTCGGTAATTCCCGACCATAAGTTTGTAGTGATTGCTGGAGCTCCAGAATACCCATCAAATTTATCTATTTGCCAAATTACTGTTTGCTTAAATGATGTTTGCCATGAACCACCTGGATTCAGTAAATTGATAGTGATAAATGTCTCTTCCTTAGTCATTGATATCGCAGGATAATCCGACCATGAATTATCATTAAGGGGATTCCCATCTAGCGAATAAACACTCCAGTTTCCCATTGGATCGTTAGTTTCCGAAAAACAAACAACAATAAAACTACTTCCTGGCGCTCTTCCAGCTAAGTATATTAAAATGAAACGATCTTGTTCTGGATCGTAAATCATCTTTGGATCAAAATTATCGAAGTTCATGCTTATCTGTGCAGAAAACTGATTCAATGTTAACTCACCAAGAGCACTATCTCCTTCACTATCATAAATATAAATAGAAGAATTAAAAGCAGACACAACAATTCCATCATTGTTTATCGCTATTGAATTATCATTTGGTTGCCCAGCCGAACTGACATTACCAATAAATGATTTTCCAACTTTAAGCGTATCGTTAATTGTGATATCTCTGTTACCGGAAATATTATTAGTTCTTGGATATTTTAAAGCAATTAAAGCTTTTTTTCTCATTAACATTGCTTTGTACGAATCTCCATCTGGAGTTGGCGGAGATAAGTTTTCAAGCTTAACACCTAAATCTTTGGTCAAAGCATCTTTCACATTAACTGTACCCAGTTTAGTGACATTTATTTCTTGTTTTTCTTGAGAAAACCCAGTAAAACAATTGATAGTAAGTATTAAGAATAACGCTATTTTTTTCATGTTCAAAAAATTGAACTTAAAAATAGGGATTTTAAGAAGGAATTTCAATGCTTTTACCCAAAAACTTAGGTTTGGTTTTTAACACATGAATATCCAAAACTGCTTTAAATTTTGCCAAATATTCTCGCAACCTCATTCTTTTGCTGTACCAAGGAGTCTTTGCGTTATATGCTACTGCTTCAATTCCATTTTTTTGAGCTAAATAAACAGCTCGCTCATTGTGAAATCTTTGCGAAATAATTGTGACTTTATCTTGTCCAAAAATTTCTTTAATTCTAATAACAGAATCAAAAGTCCTAAATCCTGCATAATCCATGGTAATATCTTCGGCTTTAACGCCCAATGAAATAAGGTAATCTTTCATTTGTTGAGGCTCGTTATACCCATGTTTGTGGTTGTCGCCACTCACAACCAAATGACTTACTTTGCCAGCCTTGTATAGCTTAGCTGCAGCTTGCATTCGATAAAGAAAATAAGGATTAATTCCATTGTTTCGAGCATACTTAGAAGTTCCAAGTACCAATCCTACTTTATTTTTAGGGATTTCAGAGGCTTTATTAAACACAAAAGGACGAGACGAGTAGATTACACTTCGATTAGAGGATAAAGAGAAAAATAAGATTAATGCTCCAAACGCAATTGATAACTGAAAAAGTTGCCAAAAGTTTTTAATGCTATAACTAAATGCCCAAATACTTTTATCCAATAACCAACCCATCCCCTTTTTCAAGAGATCGATAATACTGGAGCAATATTTCAGGATTTTTTTCATTTTGGTTAAACTGAAAACAGTGGATTAATAGTTGTTTGGCTTCTTGCTGAACGGGTAAATTAGGATAAAAATTGTCCCGAGCGTAATGAACGTATTTCAAAACCATAAAGGCATTGAAGAAGGTGTAAAACCTTTTTTCAAAGTTAATATAGTTAGTAGTGTTATTACGTATTTCGCCTACTTTATTTTCAAAATTAATTTCCTTCATGTATTGAAGTATTAATTTAGATTTAATAACATAATCTACTTTATTATATATATTTGCAATATTTAAAAACAGTTCTTTTAGCTCAATAAATGTTTGAAAACTATAGGTGTAATAAGTTTCGTCATTCTTCTCTACCCAATCGCCAATCGCTTTTCCTGTACCAAAAGGAACACGATCCGAAATTCTTGGTGAAGGAATAACACAAGTAGCATTTAGCTCTGTAAAACCTCCTAGTTCTATAATCTTCTGAAGGAAATAAAAATCCTCTCCAGCTTTCCTTTTATTCATCCCACCCTGCTTTTGGTAAGCAGAAGATTTTACCGCCATGCTCGACCCTACTGTATGAAAAGCATAAGGTGCTCCGCAATATTTCATAGCTTGGTTGTAATACCTTAAATGCAATTCGTAGTTAATTATTCCATCATAAATATGCTGCGAATAATCCCCTCCATTTATAGGGTGTGAATAACGAATAGAGCAACCTGGCGATTTAGGATGCTTTATAAAATGAGCTTCTATAGCTAGCAAATAGTTAGTTTCGACTAAACAATCGGCATCAAAAGTCACAATTATTCCATCCCTTTCTATTTGATGAAACAAGTTTACTGCTTCGTCCATTCCTATTTTCCTTGCTAATCCTACTCCTGCATGTTTTTTTGGTAAGGCCTTTTCAAATATTACTTCTAAATCAAATTCGGGTTTGGCAGACTTCCACTCTATTACTTGCTCATAAGTAACTTGGTTTTGTTTAGCTATTTCCTCCGTAATTATCTCCGATTGATTAATAACCACTATGGTTTTAACTTCGCAAGTAGTTTTACCACACCTATTTAACGAATCTAAAGTTTGAGTAATTCTAGTTTCGTTAAAACAAGGAATTACGACTACTATTCCTAAGTTTTGGTTAGGAATAGTAGTTATTTTTGGGGATTGAAATCCGTATTTCTTTAGGTAAGCGTTCACACCATAAAAGTAATTTTAAATTATCATTTGACAATTATCATTTATCATTTACCTTTATGAAGACCAAAAAGAAATTTTATTTTTTAAAAGACTATGAAAAAAACAGCCTTAACGAGTACACACATTGATTTGGGTGCAAAAATGGTAGAATTTGCAGGGTATTATATGCCTTTACAATACGAGGGATTAGGAATTGAACACGAAACAGTAAGAAATGCCGTAGGTGTTTTTGATGTATCGCATATGGGTGAGTTTTTATTATCTGGGCCAAATGCCTTAGAATTAATTCAAAAAGTATCGTCTAATGATGCTACAAAACTAACTATCGGGAAAGCGCAATACAGTTGTTTACCAAATGACAAAGGTGGGATTGTAGATGATTTAATCATTTATAGAATAAAAGAAGAGCAATATTTGTTGGTGGTGAACGCCTCTAACATGGAAAAAGATTGGGATTGGATTAGCAAGCACAACACAATGGGTGTGGATATGAAAGACCTTTCTATGAATTACTCATTACTTGCTATACAAGGACCTAAAGCTTTAGAAGCAATGCAATCGCTTACTTGTGTTGATTTAGCTGAAATTGCTTTTTACAATTTTGAAGTAGCTGATTTTGCTGGAATTGAGCACGTAATAATCTCTGCAACTGGATATACTGGATCGGGAGGATTCGAAATTTATTGCAAAAACAGTGAAGCCAAACAAATATGGGACAAAGTATTTGAAGCAGGAGCTGATTTTGGAATCAAACCAATTGGACTTGCTGCCAGAGACACATTGAGATTAGAAAAAGGATATTGCCTTTACGGGAATGACATTAACGATACTACTTCGCCACTTGAAGCAGGATTAGGATGGGTAACTAAGTTTACCAAAGACTTTATTAACTCTGATAACTTAAAAGCACAAAAGGAAGCTGGTATTACCAAAAAGCTAGTAGGATTTGAAATGATTGAAAGAGGAATCCCAAGACAGGACTACCCTATTGTGGATGCTGATGGAAACGAAATAGGAATTGTTACTTCAGGAACTATGTCGCCTTCGCTTAACAAAGGAATTGGAATGGGATACGTACCAAAAGAACTAAGCAAACCAGATTCTGAAATTTACGTGCAAGTACGTAAAAAACAGATTAAAGCTAAAGTGGTTAAAATGCCGTTTTTGTAGAATATTAAATGAGAAAATTATTATTAAATAGCTCTTTGTTTATACTTGGAGCTATTTTTTTGTTCTCATTTTTTCCTTTAAAAGACTTATTAATAGGAGAATGGAGAAATGAAAAGTATGGTGTTGAAGTGATAATTTTTAAAAAGGACAACTTATATTATGGTAATGTAACCGAAGCTGGGAATGAAAAAGGGAATGAAAAATTAAAAAAAGGTCCAATGCAGGTTTTGAAAAATTTTAAGAAAACTTCAGATTCTACATACTGTTGCGGAAGTATTTATTTACCTAAAGTTGGCATTAATATTTCTTCAAATATTTTAATGAATAATTCCAAAACATTAACTGTGACAGGGTATATTTTAGGTATTAAAACTGAATCCAATTGGAATAGAATTGAATAAAAAAATTATATTAAAAAATTATGAAATCAAAGGACTGGACATTAATCGTAATGTCCCTAATCAGCTTATTCTTAATTGGTAATTGGGCTTTCAAAAACTATAATTTCAACCCAAATTATGAGGTTGGGCAAAAGATTGACAGATTGAATGGGATTTCTGTGTATTACAATGGTGGTGTGAGTAATGTTACTGAACGTAACATGTCAATAGAGGGTTATAACTACGGCTTAAAATACCAGTGTGTGGAGTATGTAAAGCGTTATTACTACGAACATTTGGGTCATGAAATGCCAGATAGTTATGGAAATGCTATAGATTTTTTTAACTCAAAACTTAATGATAGTGAGCTAAATAAACAAAGGGGTTTATATCAATTTACTAATCCTAGCTCATTCAAACCCGAATTGGATGATTTGGTAGTTTATAGTGGTACTTTATTCAATAAATATGGTCATGTTGCTATTGTTTCTGAGGTGTTTGAGGATAAAATTGAAATCATTCAGCAAAATGCTGGTCCATTTTCTAAAACAAGAGAAACTTATTCCATTGAGCAAGTTGATGGTGTTTGGAAAATAAACAACAACCGAATACTAGGTTGGCTAAGAAAAAATAGTGATTTTAACCCTGTACTAAAAAAAAAAAATCTACTTAAGGAATTTAAACCAAAATAATAACCAAAATAAGAAGGGACAATTGTTTAAATTATTAAAAAACAAATCTAAAAAAAATATCAATTTATTAAATTATTGTAAAGTAACAATACAAATCACTTAAATAGCTCAAACACAAAGTCGTATTTATAAAAATATACCATAAATTAACCTAACCGTATTTTTTTAAAAATATATAGAGTGATTTTTTGTATTTTTAAATTGAATAAAATTTCTTAAAAAAAATAAAATGAATAGTATAAGAAAAATAATCCCGATAATTTACCAAAAGTTTTTTTCTGAAACGACTCGTGCTAAGGCAGAAAACGTTATTCTCATTACTGCTTTAATTAGTTTTTTTATTCATCTTTTGATTATTTATTTAATTAAACTCGAGGTTATTAACTACCAGTCTAATTCTGAACTACTAACAAATCCGATTTCGGCTGCTTACACTCCTTTTTCTTTCATACTGATTTATGAAGTTTATTTGTTAATCTACTATTTACCTAGGTCTTTTACCACCTATATTACCAAGCAATATGAAATTATTACTTTGATCATTATTCGAAAACTGTTTAATGATTTATCTGCCATTGAGCTTTCATCAAATTGGTTTGAGATTAAAGGAGATCTTCAATTTACTTATGATATAATTGCTTCTGTCCTGTTGTTTTATTTAATCTATCTTTTTCAAAAACAATGGAAAAACAGAATCCCAAAGAAAACACAGATACAACCGGATATAAAACGATTTGTTCATAGAAAACAAATTATAGCTATTATACTAGTTCCATTATTTTTTTTAATCGCTATTTACACCCTAATTAATTGGAGTTATGGCATTTATTCATCCCCAAATCAACTGCCGTCATTCGAAAGTATAAACAATCTTTTCTTCGATCAATTTTTTACTGTTTTGATTTTGGTTGATGTAGTTTTATTACTTATTTCATTTTTTTATACGGATCAATTTCATAAAATAATGCGTAATTCTGGATTTGTGATTTCTACTATTCTAATCAGAATGTCGTTTTCTTCAAGTGGATTAATTAGCACTATTCTCATTGTATCTGCCGTGATTTTTGGACTTACTATTTTAACTATTCATAATCGCTTCGAAAAACAAAATGAAGCAGAGGAATTAAATTAACTCACTCATTAATTTTATACCCTCTAAAAAAAACCGCATACTAAGCATGAACTATAAAACTTCAAATCCGGATATAACAATAGTTGACTATGCGTTCGTGGGATTTGGAGCCGCTAATTGTTTATTTATTCTTAGATTAATTGACCAAAACTTATTGGAGGACAAAACTATTGCGATTATTGAACCGGATAGTAAAACCAAAAATGATAGAACCTTCTGCTTTTGGGCTACTGAAAAAGAAGTTTTGGACTTAGGGCTAGATAACTTAATAAGCCATAAATGGGAAAATATTGAAATTGGCGGAATCAGCCAAGAAAGTATAGCCCCCCTAAAATATTTCCACATAAAAGGGATAGACTTATACACAGAAACAAGAAAGAAATTGGCCATTTGTAATGTGACCTTTTTTAATTCTTTTTTAATTAAAAGTAATACACTTAGCTTAACTTTTCATGAACTGATATTGGAGAATGAAATAATCCAATCTACTATCGTTTTCGATAGCCGACCACCTAGTTATTCGAAACCAATTAATAACCAAAGTCATTTATACCAATCATTTTATGGCTGGAACATCTCTATGGATAAAGATACCTTTGATGCTAGTAAAATGGTTTTGATGGATTTTAAAATTCCACAACAAAACTCCACACAATTTGTGTATATACTTCCCTTTAGTGAAAACAAGGCACTAGTTGAGTTGACTCGGTTTTCGGAGAAAAAATTAACCCCAGAGGAAGCAAACTCAGCTCTAAAGGATTACATGGCAAAAATTAATCCGGAATATAAAATTATCGACACTGAAAAAGGAGTACTCCCTATGTCCTCTGCCAAGATTGAAACCATAGATTTAGGCAAGAACTGGATAAATATGGGGTCCAGATCTCACAAACTAAAGTGCACCACTGGATTTGCTTTTCATGCCATGGCCGAAGATGCTGCTGTAAAAGCAAACAATTTGAAAAACCAACTATCAATCCAAACTGTACAAGAGAAAAATAGGTTTGCTTTTTATGATAGATTGTTATTGAAGATATTGCATGAATCTCCTGAGAAGGGTAAACCTATTTTTGAAACCTTATTTAGTAAAGTATCTACTTCTTTGATCCTTAATTTTCTTAGAGAAAAAACTTCTTTGAAGCAAGATTTGTATATACTATCAAAACTTCCGAAAACAATATTTATACTAACGGCTATTAAAGATATTTATCACAAAATATCTTCTTTCCCAACTATTATTTTACCAACTATATTGACCCTCTGTGGGCTGATTTTCTCTGTCTTTAATTTAGATTATGTTACCTATTTTCTTTTAATCCTAGGATTTTTCTCAGTAGGACTTTCACATGGGGCTCTAGATCACCTTACTGGCTCACCTATTCTGAATAAAACGAAACTTCTAATATTCTCCATAACATATATCGCTAAAGGTGCACTATTTGGAGTGGTTTGGTTTTTTACCCCAGGATTTGCTTTGTTGCTTTTTATACTTTATTCAGCCTGGCATTTTGGTCAAGCAGATTTTAAAGAATGGAAGTTAACCAATAGTTTATCTTCTTTTGTTTGGGGATGTGTGCTGTTAATTCTCATTTTACTTTTTCACGTGGCTGAACTGGGAACAGTCCTAGAACAAATTCCAAATTTGAATCATTCGGCACTTACCGAAAATTTGGAAGGAACTAGATTACTAGTTTTACAATTATTCACGGTGCTCATTGGAGTAATCCTTGCATTGTACCATAAATCTATATTTATCCTTCTTACAATTACCTACCTTCTTCTTTCTACTTGGCTTCCCCTACTTGTGAGTTTTGGAATCTATTTTGTATTTCAACATAGCATGAATGGATGGAAACATCTTAAAAACGGACTTAATAAAAGTTCTAAAACCATGTGGAAAGAGTCTTTTCCTTTTAATCTAGGGGGTTCGCTTCTTATTATCGGATTTTATCTTTTTGGAGAAACAAATCAATTGGGCACTTTTTTTATTATTATATCTTGCCTTAGTTTGCCTCATGTGCTTTCGATGCATAATTTTTATATGCTTAAGCGAAAATAGATTGAATCTGTTAAAGTTTGAATTTTGAATTGCGATACATATAAAAAGTAGGATAAAAAGTTTTTAAAACTTAGGTAAAGAATCACCCTTTCATTTATTTTATTCTCTTAATCGTTTCGAGTTGTTTATTTATAGAGAATCATATAAATCTGATAAGCATTTCATTCTTATATGTTGTTTCTTATCTCCTTATGTATTTTAATTGTGAATCTTTATTGGCTCAAAGGATAATGGATTGATACTATTTATAGTTAAAAGCTTTAACCTTAAATTATAAGATAGAATGTTCTCCATTACTTTTTGTGTGCTATCAATTAGTATTATCTCATATTGAAGCAAAAAAAACGCAACCCTTTCGAGTTGCGTTTTATCTTCAGAATAATTAATGACTTATTAAGCCGGACTCCCTGATTTCTTAACAGCAAGTGCATAAATTACAAGTCCAAATCCAATTTTGTTAATTGCATCTGCGATGTTGTAAGCAACATCAATGTTTCCATCTGGCATGAAACCGCTATACCATCCGTCAGTTCCCATCATGTAACCTAATGGGTATATAGCCCATCCTACAAGTACGAACCAACACAAGATTTTGTGTGCTTTCAATACATCTCCACCTGCTGCAACTGCAAGTTTCTTTGCACTTCCTAACCAGATTTCGTATACAATATAGAAGTATGCTAATCCAGAAAGTAATCCCCAGAATGCTGCTTGATCTTTGAAAACTGCTTCTCCAAAGTATCCTGTTACTAACATGATTACAGAAAAAATAATCATCTTCCATAACAAGGCTGGTTTTGCACCTGCTACTTTGAGTATCAAGAAGAATTCAACACACATCAATGGAACAGTTAAGATCCAATCTACGTATCTAAAAAATGTTGGAGACTCTCCATGTGCTGCCCAATAATCTCTCATGTAGAAGTAGTGAACTGCTGCAATAAAGGTTATTAATCCGGACACCAACACTGATGTTCTCCACTTTTTATCAAATTGATTTAATGATAAAAAGAAAAACGCTGCTGCAGCCATCATAGCCATACAACCAACGAAGAAGGTAAATCCAACGTAATCTGTTGGGTCTAACTTTGCGACCATTCCTAAGGTCATAGATAAATTTTCCATAGTTTTTTTTTTTGTAAATATTTATTTGTTTAAACCAAGTTAGTAAAAGCTAAACAAAAAAACAAATTTTAATTTAAAATAAATATAATAATCTATTCTATTTAGATAATACTAATCAAAATGCGTAATTATTAGTGGCTTTTGTATAAATAATGTATACTAATTCGATAAATTATATTTTTAGGCTTTGATATCAAAAAACTACCAATTAAATGGTTCAATTAATTTGTTTTTCTATTTCCTCGATAATAAATAAGCTTTTCTCGTAAATATCCTGGTTGTTTTGATTTGATAACGGAGCGTATTTAGCCATTTCGCATTGTTCCAATACGTGTACAAAGGAATTAACCGTACTCTCTCCTACCCCTTTGCTGTTAAGCGATTCGCGAATAGTAATCTTATTCATTTGAGCTGTTTCAATCTCCAACTTTTCGTTTACGTATTTGTTGAGCCCAATTAAAATCTCGTTATAAAACTCAGATACATTATTACTATCCAAATGAGATTTAGCAATTGCTAGCTTTTTGGCTAATTTATTTCTTGCATTTTTCCTTCTTTCTTCCTCGGTTTCCTCCACTTTTTCTTTGGAGTTCTTTTTCTTAAATAATAAAAAAGCACCAACTAAAGCCAATATAGAAAGAGGAATAATAGTTATCCAAAACCATGAACCACTTTGGCTTTCTTCCTGTTCAGGAGCTATTTCTGTATCTTCAGTAGCAAAGTCTCCTGCACTTCCGCTTCCACTAACCACAGTAAACTTAATCTCTTTAGAGAAAATTGATTTGTAGCTTTCTGTAGCTACATCAAAGTAGGTAAATTCCTTTTTAGGAATAGTAAACACACCTAATTCCCTTGGAATGAGTAAATAACTAAAAGTCACTTTTCCTGCAAAGCTAGAATCTGTTGGAGCATATTGTGTTGCAATTTCTGGATCATAGGATTCAAATCCTTCAGGAAATAAAAACTCCGGAGCTACAAGCTGTTTTATATTCCCTTCCCCAATAACTGTTAGTTTAAATTGCACAGGATTGTCCTTTTCAATTTTGGTTACCATTGGGGCTATTTGGATAGAATATGAACCAACCTGATTAGAAAAGTTATCTGGCATTGGTTTAGGAAGCTCTTTCACGCTAATTTCTAGCGAATTGCTTTCCATAATAACGCTAGTCCCCATAAATCCTCTAGTATGAACTCTTGCCTGAACTTTATAGGCTTCTACACTTAATTTCCCTATTTCTTGTGGAGTTAACAATACTTTTTTAAGCGTATGAATTTCATACTCTTTACCGTTAATTTGTTTCTTCCCAGGGCTTTTTTGTTTGAAAGTAATTTCATCAGATAGAAAATTAGAGTAAGTAGGAATTTCAACTCCTTCGAGCTGATATTTGTATTTATTCACATACAATTTATACTCTACCAAAACTGGTTGATTTCTATAAACATTAGGATTTACAGCCTCTAACGTTACAAATATATCTTGATTAGTTATTTCAACTTGCTCTTGCCTTTGGTCTGGTCTTCCACCTCCCAAAAACTGATCTACAAGACTTTGTCTTCTGTTTTTTACTTGACTTTCTTTTACTACTTCAATCTTGGCAGCATTAAATTGATAAGTTCCTTTACCCACTTTTATTTTTGCTCCTTCAACCTTAAATGTTCCTGTTTTCTTTGGTTGAAGAGTTACTGTATAGTTAAATGTTTTTCTGGTAACTCCAGTATTCAAATCTGTATTGGATGAATAACCAGTTGCAACTCCACTAACTCTATTAAAGTTTTTATACTCAGGCAGTATAAAAATTCCTTGTTTGTTGGAGGAATAAGTTACATCAAACCTTTCGGTTACACCTACTTTTTTTGCAGCAACATTTGTACTAAAAGTAACATCTTGGGATAACCCAATGTTACTTAAAACAATAAAAGGCAATAGTATAAAACACTGTAATCCAATCCTATTCATTTCCAACTTTGTTTATTTTACCAATCTTTTTCTTCTCGAGTTCCTTCGCCTGCCGTTCTGTTAATTTCTCTTCCTCGTTTCTTGAGGACTTTTAACTGTACTTTCTTCTCTTCGTTTTTCAATGCATCTAAATTCTGTTTTGCCTCACGTAAAGTAAACGCTTCTTGCTGAACTTGTTCTCCTTTTTCGCCTTCTTTACCAGGTTCACCAGACTGTTGTTCTCCATCTTTCTTATCTCCCTCTCCATTCTGCTCACTTTTATCTCCTTTATCTGATTCTTGCTTTTCGCCTTGCTCTTTTTCTTCTTTTCCAGATTCCTTTTCTCCTTGCTGCTTCTGTTTTTCCAACTCTTGCTTTTTCTTCTCCAACTCCTCTTTCTTTTGTTCTAATTCGTTTTTCTTTTGCTGTTTCTCTTGCTCCGATTTAGAGGACGATTCATTCTTCTTTTGCTCCTCTTTATTTTCATCAATCTCTTTCTGTAAACTGTCAATTTGCTCTTGAATGTCTTCCATTTTCTCTTCTTGGGACTTTAACATGATTAATGCATAAGACAAATTATAACGAGCGTGTTTATTCTTGGGATAGGCTCTTAAAGCTTCTTTGTACGATTCTATACTTTGTTTTAATTCATTGATAGACAAGAAACAATTCCCTTGATTGTAATGTCCGTATGATTGTTGCTCTTTGTTATCTGTAGTATAAATTGCCGACTCAAATCTATCAGCAGCTTCATTAGCAAAAGCAATTTTTGCCGTATCGGTAGCACTTTGACTAATTCTGTACCAAGAATTTCCCGAATTAAAAATAGCAAAGAAATAAGAAGGATTTATTGAAATAGAAGAATCATAATGCGACAAAGCATTGTTATAACGCATAAAAAACTGTTCGTTATTTCCTTTTTCTAGCTCTACTTTATGCTCTTGAGCAGAAACTAAATTAGCCATCAACCCAATAATTACGAGCAAACTATATTTAATTATACTTTTCATAGTTTAATTAGTTTACCAATTAATAATTCTAATATCAAAAACAAAAAACCTAACGCCAAAGCCCATTGAAACTTATCTTCATATTCCAAAAATGACTTTTTCTTAAAAGTTGTTTTCTCAATTTTACTCATGTCAGATAAAATCCTTTGTGTGTTCACTTTAGTTTTATCTGCTTTTAAATATAAGCCATTTCCTTTGCTTGCAACTTCTCTGAGCATGTCTTCATTAAGTTTAGTAAGCACAGTTTTACCAGTATTATCTTTATGAAAATCATTACCAGTTCTATTCATTGGAATAGGAACACCTTTGTTCGTTCCCATTCCAATTGTGTATACTTTAATTCCACTTTTCTTAGCTGTAGCAACTGATTCAATTGCATTCTCTTCATGATTTTCTCCATCAGAAAACAGCACAATCGCTTTATTAGCTTTAGATTCTCCAAAAGATTCCAGAGCTACATCAATGGCATTACTAATTGAAGTTCCTTGGGCAGATAACATTCCAGGATTAATGGAAGAAAGCTCTTGTTTGATGTATTCGTAATCATTGGTAATAGGAATATAACTGTAGGCAGTTCCTGCAAAAACTACAACTCCCACTCTATCTCCATTTAGTTGATTCAACATGTTTCTAATTGCCAGTTTTGTTATTTCTAATCGGTTAAGAGCTGGAGATAAATCTCTTGCTAACATACTATTAGAAACATCAATACCAATAATCACATCAATTCCAGAAGCGCTCATATCTACTTCTTTTTTACCAAACTGTGGATTTGCAAAAGCAATGATAAAACAAGAAATCCCTGCCAAAAAAAGCGAAAATTTAATACTGTTTCGAACTGAAGAAAAATGATTGGAAATTTTATTCAGCATCTTGATCTCAGCATACTTTTGCAATCTAGATTTCATTAATAACTGAGCTCCAAGGAATAATAAAATTAAGATTCGAGCAAAGAACAAATAGCTAAGAACTTCTTTATTCTCGAACTTAAAATCTTCTAATCCAGAAAAGTAAAAATACAAACCAAAACCTATTGACCAGAAAATAATTTCTGAAATGATCAGAACAATTAAGCTATATTTTAGGTTCAATTTCATGATTAAGAATTAATTTTTAATATGAAATTTCTAACCACAAACTCTAATAATAGCAAAGCCAAAGCAGCTATTACAAAACCATAAAAAGCCTCGGGTAAATCCCTTTGATACTGAATAGTCTTAATTTTCGACTTCTCCAATTTGTCTATTTCCGAGTAAATATCTTCTAACTGTTTATTACTCTTAGCACGATAAAATTTCCCGTTTGTAGTAGTTGCTATTTCTTTCAGTAGCTTCTCATCCAGCTTGCTATCAATAGTTTGAGGAAAGAAACTATTTCCTGCCAACCTCACTCTGCCATCTACTCCTATTCCTATTGTGTAAATAATTATCCCCAGTTCCTTTGCGTAACCTGCTGCAGTTAATGGATGAATTTTACCCATGGTGTTCATTCCATCAGTCAATAAAATAATGACTTTACTTATCGCTTTGCTATCTCGCAAACGATTAATTGCTGTAGCAATCCCCATTCCTATTGCTGTCCCTGGTGCAACATCTCCACTTTTTATCGAATTAAATCTATTCAGTAAACTCTCGTGATCAGTAGTTAAAGCACAAGCTGTGTAGCTTTCTCCTTCATAAACAACTAATCCTATCCTATCTGTTGGTCTTTTTCCTATAAAATTTGCAGCAATTTTTTTAGCAGCTTCCAATCTGGTGGGCTTAAAATCTACAGCTCTCATACTTCCCGAAACATCCATAGAAATAACTAAGTCAATTCCTTCAATTGATTCATTATTCTCTGGAGTATCAGCCATTTTTATTTGAGGACGTGCCAATGCAAACACAACAAAAGAAAGAGCTAACAATTTAATTACAAATGGAATATTAATCAAAAATACACTCCAATTAAACCCGTCATTTGTAGTGAAACTAGACACATCTGAATGCGTTATTGTTCCTTCTTTCTTAGATTTTATCCAAAACCTGATGTATACCAAAACAGGAATTAAAAGGAGTAATAAAAACATCCAAGGAGATTGATATGTATATTCCCACAATCTCATTATAACTCATCATTTTTAGTAGTTTCTACAAAATCAAAAGCATTGTTTAGGACTTCATTATTCTCATTATCTGTAGGTTTTTCTTTGGCAAACTTCACCAAATCCGAAAGCATTAATAACTGGCGTAAATTAGTTTTATTTTGCTCGTCCATTTCTACAAATCGTAGAGAATGTAATATCTCTGAACTAGTCTTTTCTTTGGTTGTCACTTTGTACCTATCAGTAATATATTGTTGAATAACTTCTGTAAGCTGAACGTTATATTCTTTTTGTAATCCATTCTGCCACAAATTTTTGTTTTTCAATTCAATCAAACTTGTATTCGCTTTTATGTGAGCAGGAATGATAATTTCAGGCTCTGCTTTAGATTCCTTATCCTTCTTCTTTCTGAATAAGAAAAACCAAATAGCAGCTATCATCAAAAGAATAAAAGCAACAATAAACCAGACTCTTTGGATAAATTTCCAGAAAAGCTCCCACTTATCAGCTGAAGTTAAAGGATCATCATAAGTTGGGTGTATGTCTTTAAAAGGTTTTGAAGTATCTACAGCAACCAAGGAAACAAATATCGGAATTTGTTGAGAGCTAACTTTATTGGTGTCGTAATACACTGATAAGGATGGAATAAATTGATTTCCAGGGTCAAAGCTCGATACGTTTAATTGAAATCTGGTTTTACCATCCAAAGTATCTTTAGAAACAACATTAAAAACCTCAAAACTATTACCAATACTATCTCCTTTAATAAAATCTAATGAAGTAGTCGAGTTACTTATTGGATATTGAATAGACATTGAAATAACTTCTCCTATTAATATAGAATCTCTATTTATATTAACCTCTATAGTTTGCCCAGAGGAATTCATCAGGAGTAAAACCCCAAATATTGAAAATAATATATTTCTAAATGTCTGACTCACTTTAATTATCTATGTTTAAACAAATCAATCAATGGTTTAATATAGGACTCATCTGTATTCACAGTAGTAAAATCTACACCACTTCTTCTTAATAACTCTCTCAACTCGTTTTTTTCTCTAAGCCTACAAGCCTTATACTTTGTTCTTGTATTTTTACTCGAAGTATTTACCCATTTAGTTTTTCCAGTTTCCGAGTCTTTTAAATTTATGAAACCAGCATTAGGCAATTCTTCCTCATTTTTATCAGTAACTTTTACTGCAACCAAATCATGACGATTATTTGTTACTTTCAATGCTTTTTCAAGTCCTTCTTTGTTTGTTGTTTTAAAATCAGTTAACAAAAACCCAATACTTCGTTTCTTAATTGCATTGGTGTAGTGCCTCAAAGCATCTGCTATATCCGTTTGATTACTAGATGGTTTTAACTCTATAAGTTCTCTTATGATTCTTAAAATATGTTTCTTCCCTTTTCCTGGAGGAATAAATAGCTCGGTTTTACCAGTAAAAAACAAAGCACCAATTTTATCATTATTCTGTATTGCTGAAAAAGCAATAATAGCACATAATTCAGCTATTAATTCTCGTTTAAGTTGATCGCCAGAACCAACAAATTGAGATCCTGAGACATCTACCAATAACATTACTGTTAATTCTCTTTCTTCCTCAAATACCTTAACATGTGGAGTTCCAAAACGTGCAGTAACATTCCAATCAATGGTTCTAATTTCATCTCCGTGAGCATATTCCCGAACTTCAGAAAAAGTCATTCCTCTCCCCTTGAATGCCGAATGGTATTCTCCAGAGAAAATCTGATTGGAAAGACCTCTAGTCTTAATCTCAATCTTCCTGACTTTTTTTAGTAATTCTTTAGTTTCCACTTTTAAAACATCTGTTTTTAAGGTACTTGTACTTTATTTAAAATCGTATCAATGATTTGCGAAACCGTAATATTTTCTGCTTCCGCTTCGTAGCTCAAACCAATTCTGTGTCTCAATACATCTTTACATATTTCTCTCACATCCTCAGGGATTACGTATCCTCTATGATTTATAAAAGCATAAGCTTTAGCTGCTAAAGCCAAGTTTATACTCGCTCTAGGCGAACCACCAAACTCAATCAATGACTCTAGTTCTTCCAATCCATTTTCTTTAGGATTACGAGTAGCTCCAACTATATCAACTATGTATTGCTCAATTTTTTCATCCATATAAACTTCTCTCACTACCTCTCTAGCTTTCAAGATTTGATCAGGATTAATTACCGCATTTGGTTTAGGAAATGGTTTAGAGGATATATTCTGACGAATAATTAACTTCTCATGTTCTTTATTTGGGTAATCTAGAACTACTTTCAACATAAATCTATCTACTTGAGCCTCTGGCAAAGGGTAAGTCCCCTCCTGTTCTATTGGGTTTTGAGTAGCAAGAACCAAAAATGGTTCAGGAAGTTTATAGGTTTCATCTCCAATTGTGATCTGTCGCTCTTGCATGGCTTCTAGCAAAGCACTCTGTACTTTTGCAGGAGCTCGATTAATTTCATCTGCCAAAATAAAGTTAGAGAATATTGGACCTTTCTTTATTGTAAAGTCTTCTTTCTTTTGATTGTAAATCATTGTACCAATTAAATCAGCTGGCAACAAATCTGGAGTAAATTGAATTCTACTAAACTCAACATTTACAGCTCTTGAAAGTGTGTTTATAGCTAAAGTTTTTGCTAATCCAGGAACACCTTCAAGAAGGACGTGACCATTTGACAACAAGCCAATTAAAAGCCTTTGAACCATGTGTTCTTGACCGATAATTACCTTTCCAATTTCTTGAGTTAGTAAAGAAACAAAAGCGCTTTCTTTTTTAATTTTTTCATTTAAAAGTTGAATATCTGTAGAGGTTGATTCTACTAGATTTTCGGTATTTGGTCTTTGGTCTTCCATGTGTTTAAAATTTATACTACAAAATAAACGATTTTGATAAATAAACGAGAAATTTAAAGTGTTAAAAAAAGTTAACAAACAGCATATTTATCAAATCAAAAATACACCTTAGTTTCAAGCTGTGGTTAATATTGCTCAATACTTTTAAAAGAGTTATCAAACTTTCAACATATTAATAGAATTAACATACTTTATTCTTTCAAAGCCAATATTTATTTTAATTTTATTGGTAATTAAATAATAACATGTTTTTAAAAGAAGAAGATTTTCAACATATTAAAACCAGAGCTGATATTTTTCAGTTAGCTAAAGAAAGAGACTATAAGCTTGATAAGTTTAAGTGGGATTTAGATTACGAAAAACAACTTAAAAAACTACAAGCTGAATTAGTTAATCTTCAGAAATGGATTTCTGAGAAAAAACTAAGAGTAGCTGTACTTTTTGAAGGTAGAGATGCTGCTGGAAAAGGAGGGTCGATAAAGAGATTTACTGAACACCTTAACCCAAGGGCAATGAGAGTTGTAGCACTTAGCAAGCCAACAGAAGTTGAAAGAGGGCAATGGTATTTTAGACGATATATTAAAGAATTACCAAACCCTGGAGAAATTGTGTTTTTTGACCGAAGCTGGTATAATAGAGCTGTTGTTGAGCCAGTTATGGGTTTCTGTGAGAATGATCAATACGATCAATTTATGGCTCAAGTTCCCGAGTTTGAACACATGCTTTACGAAGACGGAGTAACTGTGATTAAATTTTGGTTTTCTATAACCAAAGAAGAACAAGCAAAACGTTTTGGATCAAGACTAGAAGACCCTTTAAAAAGATGGAAGTTTAGTCCTATAGATAAAGAAGGACAAAGGCTTTGGGACCAATACACAAAGTATAAAGAATTAATGTTCTCAAAAACACATACTGATTTTAGTCCTTGGATAATAGTAAAGACTAATGATAAAAGAACAGCAAGATTAGAAAGTATGCGTTATGTATTATCTCAATTTGATTATGAAGGGAAAGAAGATGCAAAAGCTAATTTACTGCCTGACCCTAACGTAATTGCAAGGTATTACAGACATTTAAAACAATTTGATTAATGGAATTAAGTCAAGAGGATATTAAGTTACTTAATTCTAAAATGGGGATTAAGAAATTACTTTCTAATAACAATGTAGATATTGCAAAAGCTTTGAATGCAACAAAGTATGATATCAGACTGAAAAAACTTCAGGAGCAGTTAATTGATTTGCAAGAAAGAGTAATAAAAAAAAATGAAAAAGTAGTAATTCTATTTGAAGGAAGAGATTCTGCTGGAAAAGGTGGTGCAATTAGAAGGATTGCTTCAAGAATTAACCCAAGACATTTTAGAATCATTGCCTTACCAAAACCTACTGAAGAAGAGCAAGGTCAATGGTATTTCCAGAGATATATAAACCACTTTCCTAATCCAGGTGAAATCGTTTTCTTTGATAGAAGTTGGTATAACCGAGCTGTAGTAGAACCTGCAATGGATTTTTGTACTGATAAACAGTATGATGAATTCATGCAACAGATAAACCCATTTGAAAAAATGTTTACTGATTCTGGAATTACTTTAATCAAGCTTTATTTTTCTATAACTAAAGAAGAACAAGCTAAAAGATTTGAAGACTTAAGATCTAACTCTTTAAAAAAGTGGAAATTATCTCCAGTAGACCTCAGGGCTCATGAGCTTTGGGATACCTTTACAAAATATGAGAAAGAGATGTTTGCTAAGACCGACACCAAGGATTGTCCTTGGAAAATAATTGAGGCAAACAAAAAAACAGAAGCTCGAATAGAAGCAATTGAATATATTTTAGAACAAACAAAACACCTATAATGAGTAAAGAAATAACTTTTGATACCATAGTAAATCATGTAAAAACTTTCCATGAATCTTTTGGAATAAAAAATGAAGAATCTCCTATTGCTGAAGTAGGACAAAAAGTAATTGACTTAAGGTTTGAGTTGATGAGAGAGGAAAATGAAGAGTATTTGGAGGCAGCACAAAATAATGACTTAGTAGAAATTGCAGATGCTTTAGGTGATATGCTTTACATACTCTCAGGAACAATAATTGCTCACGGAATGCAACATAAAATTGTAGAGGTGTTTGAAGAAATACAAAGGAGTAACATGAGTAAATTAGGAGCTGATGGAAAGCCAATTTACCGTGAAGATGGAAAAGTGATGAAAGGCCCTAACTATTTTAAACCAAATATTAAAAGTATCTTAGAAAAGTAGGATGGAAGAAATAAAAAATAGTAAAAAACTGATTCCTGAGGGATATAAGTTAAGTAGATTTATTCTTAAGTATTTATTTACTAATGTTCTAGCTATTTTAAATTTTGAAAAAGGTATTCTTTTCACAATAAAAGAATTAATTGTCAGACCTAAATCAGTAATTGAAGAGTATTTAAAATACGATAGGTCTAAGCTCATTCACCCAATTAGGCGATTTAGCATCACGTTCTTCTTTTTCAATACCATCCGCATATAACAGTGGTAAACCCACATTTTCAAGTGCAGATAATTTGGATAATAAGTTAAATGTTTGAAAAACGAATCCTATTTCTTGATTCCTGAACTCAGAAATTTGATTGTCGTTCAATTCATGAATTGGTTTCTTTCTCAATAAATATTCTCCAGAAGTTGGTATATCCAAAGCTCCAATAATATTCATTAAAGTAGATTTTCCAGAACCAGAAGAACCCATCAAAGCCAAATAATCATTGGGATTAATAGTTAAATCAATCCCTTTGAGTGCTTGATATTCCAATTCACCCGTAAAATAGGTTTTTCGGATATTAGTTAACTCAATCATTGATTAATAGTTTTGGTTGAATAAGTATAACAATTATAATGAAATAGGTTACATTATATTATGTTAAATGGTGTTAATGATGTGTAAATGGATGTCAAATTAAAAAAATAATAACCGGATTTCTACTAGTATTAAATTCTAAATGTTTTGTACTTTTAATGCATATGAAGCCAGATTTTGCAAACCTAGATTACAGTTCAATTAAAACAGAACAAACGACATCCAAACCAAGAAAATGGATGACTAACGAAGGAATAGAACTTAAATCCTCTTACACCAAAGAAGATTCTGAGGACTTAACTCACCTTGATTTTGTAGCAGGACTTGCTCCAAATCTAAGAGGACCTTATTCTACCATGTATGCAATAAGACCTTGGACAATAAGACAATACGCAGGATTTAGTACTGCTGAAGAATCCAATGCTTTTTACAGAAGAAACCTTGCCGCAGGGCAAAAAGGATTGTCTGTAGCGTTTGATTTAGCTACTCACAGAGGATATGACAGTGATCACGAACGTGTAGTTGGTGATGTAGGAAAAGCTGGAGTTGCTATTGATTCGGTTTTGGATATGAAAACGCTTTTCGACCAAATCCCTTTGGATAAAATGTCAGTTTCTATGACTATGAATGGAGCTGTAATTCCAATTATGGCTTTTTATATTGTGGCTGCCGAAGAACAAGGAGTTAGTCCAGACTTACTTTCTGGAACAATCCAAAACGATATTTTGAAGGAGTTCATGGTGCGTAACACTTACATCTACCCTCCTGCTCCATCAATGAGAATTATATCCGATATTTTTGAATATACTTCGGAAAAGATGCCGAAGTTCAACTCAATTTCTATCTCTGGATATCACATTCAAGAAGCTGGAGGAACAGCTGACATTGAGTTAGCTTATACTTTAGCAGATGGATTGGAATACATAAGAACAGGGATGAAAGCTGGGCTTAAAATTGATGAATTTGCTCCAAGATTATCATTCTTTTGGGGAATTGGAATGAATCACTTTATGGAAATTGCTAAAATGCGAGCAGCAAGAATGTTGTGGGCAAAAATGATTAAGCAATTTAATCCAACCAATCCAAAATCAATGGCTTTGAGAACTCACTGCCAAACATCTGGTTGGAGTTTAACAGAACAAGATCCTTATAATAATGTTGCTCGAACTTATGTAGAAGCAATGGCTGCTGCATTTGGTGGAACACAATCACTTCATACCAATGCTTTAGATGAAGCAATTGCTTTACCTACAGATTCTTCGGCACAAATTGCACGTAACACACAATTGGTAATTCAAGAAGAAACAGGAATTACAAAAGCAGTAGATCCTTGGGGTGGATCGCATTATGTAGAGAAATTGACTCAGGAAATTGCTTATAAAGCCTGGAAACTAATTGAAGAAGTAGAAGAATTAGGTGGAATGGCAAAAGCCATAGAAACTGGGGTTCCTAAAATGAGAATTGAAGAATCGGCTGCTCGTAAACAAGCAAAAATTGATAGCGGAAGAGATGTAATTGTTGGTGTAAATGCTTACCAAACAGACGAAGAGAGTAATCTAGAGATTTTGGATGTGGACAACACCAAAGTTCGTTTGGAGCAATTGGAACGATTAGCTCAATTGAAAAAAGACAGAAATTCAGATAAAGTAAAAGAGCTTTTAGCTGAACTCACTGCTTCTGCTAAATCTGGTGAAGGAAACTTACTAGAAATAGCTGTAAGAGCTTCTAGAGAAAGAGCTACACTTGGAGAAATATCAGATGCAATGGAAGAAGCATTTGGAAGATACAAAGCTACTATCCGAACTATTTCGGGAGTTTATTCCTCAGAATCTATGAAAGACAAAGACTTTACTGACGCACAAGAGCATGCTGATAAGTTTGCCGATATGGAAGGAAGAAGACCAAGAATAATGATTGCCAAAATGGGGCAAGATGGACACGATAGAGGTGCGAAAGTTATCTCTACTTCCTTTGCTGATATTGGTTTTGATGTTGATATTGGACCATTATTTCAAACTCCTAGAGAAGCTGCTAAACAAGCTGCTGAAAATGATGTACATGTTTTGGGTGTTTCGTCTTTAGCTGCTGGCCACAAAACTCTTGTACCACAAGTTATTGCTGAACTTAAAGAACTTGGACGTGAAGATATTATGGTTATTGCAGGAGGAGTAATTCCAAAGCAAGATTACGATTTCTTATTTGATGCGGGTGTTGTAGGTGTTTTTGGACCTGGAACCAAAATCGCTACTGCAGCAATTGATACATTAAAGAAATTAATGAAAGCTTTAGCTTAATTAACCGTTTGGACTATAAGTCGATCACTAATTTAACTTTTGTAACACTAATTTTTAGTTTAAACCTATGATAAGAAACGCAGCAATAGTAGCCTTAACTCTTTTATTAGTAAACTGTTGTAAAAAAACTACTCCTACAGACTGTGAACCAGCTTCTAATCCCATTACTGGTTGCGAAAATACTTTGACCACCACCGAGATGAATGGAGTGAGTATGGTTGCAATTAGCTCGGCTATAGATTCTTCGGCATTTATTCCTGTAACAAAAATTAATGCTACTTGGGTTTCTATCATACCATTTGGATTCATCCCAAGTAACTCATCTACTGTTCAGTACAACCAGTCATGGCAATGGTATGGTGAAAAACGTCAAGGATTAATTGAAACTATAATTCTAGCCAAAGAACAAGGATTAAAAGTGTTTCTAAAACCACATTTATGGATTCATAACATTTGGGTAGGAGATTTAGAATTTACCAATGAAACTGATTGGCAAAATTTTGAAACATCTTATGCTACTTATATTTTAGATTACGCTCATTTAGCAGATTCAATGGGAGTTGAAGCTTATTGCGTAGGAGTTGAGTTAAAGAAAACTGTTCACAGAACTGCCTTCTGGAATTCATTAATTGATTCGGTTAAAACATTTTACTCAGGTAAACTAAATTATGCAGCCAATTGGGATAATTATGACAAAGTAACTTTTTGGAACAAGCTCGATTATATCGGCATAGATTCTTATTTCCCTTTGTCTGAATCAAAAACTCCAACTTTTGATGAGTGTTACGCAGGTTGGGAATCGGATTTTAACAAGATTAAAGCTTTAAGTTTAAACGAAAACAAAAAAGTGATTTTTACTGAATATGGTTTCAGAAATGTTGACTATACAGGAAAAGAACCCTGGGAAGACAATAGCAACTCTACTTTTAACTCGCAAGGACAGGTAAATGCATACCAAGCTACGTTTTGTAGGTTTTGGGGCGAATCATGGTTTGATGGTGGATTCCTTTGGAAATGGTATCCCGATCACCCGAATGCTGGTGGTGAAACCAACAACCGTTTTACTCCTCAAAACAAACCAGTAGAATCAATAATTAAAGAAACTTTTGCTGCTACCAATGACTAAGTTTCTTCTCCCTTTTTTATTCCTAATTGCTTCTTATTCATTCGGTCAAAAAATGAATGGAATAAGTGTGAATGGAGAGAAATATGCTCCAGACTTTAGTAACTTTTCATACCTGAAAAAAACAAATGCTAATTGGGTTTCTGTGCAATCTTTTGGATTTATTAAATCTACCACTTCTGGATTAGAATTTAATAGAGAAGGGTTTTGGTATTCGCAAACTATTGAAGGAGTAACTGACTATATTAAAGCAGCTAAACAAAATAACTTTAAAGTATTACTTAAACCACATACCATTGTAGAACATCAAGGTAGCTGGAGTGGAAATTTTAATTATACTACAGAAAAAGATTGGAAAAAATTAGAAGAAACCTATACGGAATATATTCTCACTTTTGCTGAAATGGCCGAAGAAAACGAAGTAGATGCAATGAGTATTGGTGTAGAGATTGGAAACTTCGCCAAGAAGAGAAAAACCTATTTTTCTGACCTAATAAAATCTGTCAGAAAAGTGTATTCTGGAAAGCTTACTTATTGTGCAAATTGGGATTATTACCAAGGCATTCCTTTTTGGAAAGAACTTGATTTTATTGGAATAGATTCTTATTTCTCTTTGTCGAACAAAGAAACTCCTAGTGTAGAACAATGTATAAAAAACATGAAGCCAATAAAGTTGGCACTAAAGAGGACTAGCCAATATTTTGGGAAGAAAATTGTGTTTACCGAATTTGGTTTCCAAAGTAGAAACCAAGCTGGCTTTGAACCTTGGAATTGGAAAGGAAATAAAAAAGCGGTTGTAAATACCGAAGCTCAAGCTATTTGCTACCAAGCTATTTTCGATTCCTTTTGGTGTGAAGACTGGTCTCTTGGTGGTTTTTCATGGAAATGGTATCTAGATTACTCTAAATCTGGTGGTGCTTATGATAATTCCTATTCACCCCAGAACAAGCCTGCTGAAAAGGTCATAAGCTCTTTTTACAATAAGAATAGCTAATTCAAATTAGTCTTTTGAAATTTTTGCCTTGTGATGAATTGGGAAATTACACGAATTAGCAATAAAGCACAATTCATTTGCCTTAGCGTGTAATTCTTTAGCTAAAGCTAAGTTTTGTTCGTTTTTAATAGTAACAATAGGATTCAATTCAACACTTGTAAAACCTCCTTTTCCGCTTCCTTCGACTTCCAAATATCCTACTGAATTATCCGAGTAAGTAAGCACTTCAATTTGATTTTGACCACACACATACAAATAAGACATCATGTGGCATGAGGTTAATGCCGACAACAATAAATCTTCGGGATTGTGCAAACTTGCATCACCTTTAAAAGCTTTATCAGCAGAGACTTCTAAGCTAGGTTTTCCTGAAATATTAACCTGATGATTCTTACTGATTCTACCAGAAGATTCAAGGTTTAATCTCCAATTTAGTTTCGCTTTAAAAGTATGATGAGAAGACATAATGTGTTTTTTATTGTACAATTTAAAGATACAAACAATGACTAAATCCCAACCAAAAGATTTCATAACTTTAAGGGAATTAACGGATCAACCAAAATGAACAAAACACTATTCTATTTCTCTTTTCTCCTCGTATTTGTTTTGTCTACTATTAATATTGCTCGAGCTCAAGGACTAGAAAATGAAACTGTTTTTAACGATTATGACAGAATACCAGGATACAAAAAACTGAAAAAAAATAATCCAGAAGTATTTCAAGGAAATAAGAAAAAGGAAAATTATTTTGAAGGGTGGTATTTCAAAATGGTTTCTCAAGATGATAGTTCTATCATGAGTATTATCCCCGGAATTTCCCTATCAGAAAACGGAGAAGAGCAACATGCTTTTATTCAAATTATAGATGGTAAAACAGCCAAAACCTATTACTATACCTACCCTATTGAAGATTTTTCATTCTCCAAAGAGAAATTTGCCGTTCGTATCCAAAACAACTATTTCTCAGAAGACAGCATTTCAATTAATATCAAAAACGATACTACTTCTATTACTGGAAAAGTAAAGATGACTAACCAAATAAAACTTACAAAAAATGGTGAGAAATTGAATATTATGGGTTGGTATAAATCTGCTCCGTTTATGCAATGTTACCATGGTGTGGTTAGTCTGAATCATGATTTAAGTGGTTCGTTACAAATGAATAACACTACTTATAATTTTGATAAAGGTTTAGGCTACATTGAGAAAGATTGGGGAAAATCTATGCCTTCGGCTTGGATCTGGATTCAATCCAATAGTTTTGATTCTCCAGAAACCTCATTTATGCTCTCTGTGGCAAATGTTCCTTGGATGGGAAGCTCTTTCCCTGGGTTTCTTGGTTTTTTCCTAAATGACAGTATCGTAAATCGTTTTGGGACTTATTCTGGCGCCAAATTACAGTTAGACACTAGTAGCTCCGACATTATCAAAATTACTATTACCGATAAGGATTACACTTATTATCTAGAAACCTCTCGCGACAGAGTAGGGATACTAAAAGCTCCTGTGAAAGGTGCCATGGACAGACGTATAGCCGAAAGTATTGATGCCCAACTAAAATTAACTGTAACAGATAAAAATGGAACTGTTATTTTTGAAGAAACCACATCTATTGCTGGGCTAGAAACAGTTGGAAATTTATCGACTTTGAGTAAATAAAACACCTTGCATCTGTCATTCCCTTAAAAAAAGGAATCTTAAACTAGAATATTTCCAAATTGGGCTTCGAGACAATTTCGATATATCGAAATCCCTCAGCCCGCTATAAAGAATAAAGAATTATTTCTTATTTTTAATCCATGACACACATTTTACCAGAAAAAGGAATTTCTAAACAAGAAATATTCGCCCAATTAAAACAAAAGCAACAACAAGATTTTGATTGGAGAACCGGACGAATCTTTTGTTCCGTGTATCTTGCTGGAAAGGAGATAGAAGAAATTGCCAAAGAAGCTTATTCTATGTTTTTGACAGAAAATCCTGTGGATCCTACTCTATTTCCTAGTTTGCGTGATATGGAAACTGAAGTAGTTGCTATGTGTAGCGAAGTTTTACAAGGTGGTGAAAACGCAGTGGGAACATTAACTACAGGAGGAACAGAAAGTATTTTACTTGCTGTAAAAACTGCAAAAAACAGAGCAAAAGCACTTAATCCTACCCAAACAGAATTTGAACTCATTATCCCTTATTCTATTCATTCAGCATTTTTTAAAGCCTGCGATTATTTTGAAGTAACCCCAATCGTAATCCCTTTAAGACCCGATTTTAAAGCAGATGCCAAAGCTGCAGAGAATGCCATTTCCAAAAACACCATTTTAATAGCTGCCTCTGCTCCTAGTTATGTGTTTGGTATAGTTGATCCTATTAAAGAAATTGGTGTCATAGCACTCAATAATAACCTCTTATTTCACATTGATGCATGTATTGGCGGAGTGGTTTTAGGCTTTAATCGCTTGGCGGGATTGGAAAACGTTCCCGAATTTGATTTCTCTGTTCCTGGAGTGACTTCCATTTCTATGGATTTACACAAATACGGCTATACCGCCAAAGGTTGTTCTGTGCTGATGCACAAAGACAAAACTTACCGAAAGCACCAATATTATGCTTGCTCCGAGTGGACGGGTTACACCCTGGTAAACCCAACAATATTGAGCACAAAAACTGGTGGACCAATTGCAGCAGCTTGGGCAGTGATGAACTTTTTGGGTAAAGAAGGCTATTGCGATATCTCCCGAAAAACAATGAATACAACTCACAGGTTTATTGAAGGAATTAATGCTATTGATGGATTACAAGTAGTTGGAAACCCAGAAGTTTCTTTGTTTTCGTTTACCACCACCAAAGGAAATCCTTATGATTTGTTTGATGAGCTTAATGAGAAAAGATGGTTTGTACAGTTTCAATTATCCAATGAGTATTGCCCAGCTAATTTGCACCTCACAGTTTCTAAAATTCACGAAACACTTGTTGATGAGTTTTTAATAGACTTGAAAGCCTGCCATGAAAAAGTACAAAAGAAAGGCTTAGTAAAAAAAGCTACCGAGAAAGTAACGATTGAAACCGTAAAGAAACTAGCTCAAAACCTATCGTCAGAGAACTTTGAAAAGCTAGGAAAGATGTTAGGTTTTTCTAATGGTGCCGTACCCGATAAACTTGCCCTCATAAACCGAATTATGGATGTGCTCCCACCAGATACAGTTAGAAATACACTAATTGATTATATGAATGATTTTTATACTGTGAATGAGAAGAGATAACTACTCACTCTAATTTCTGGCACGACCCTTGCATAGCTAGTAGTGTCGGAGAATTTTATTCGGCAAAATTAAAAATACAATATGAATACAGGAAAAGTAAAATTTTTCAATGAAGCCAAAGGATTTGGTTTTATTACAGAAGAAAACTCAAACACAGAGCACTTTGTGCACGCAACAGGATTAATCGATCAAATAAGAGAAGAGGATACTGTTCAGTTTGAATTAACAGAAGGAAAAAGAGGAATGAATGCAATAAACGTTAAAGTCGTTTAATACTTATAAATCTACTAAAAAAGGCTTGTCTCACGACAAGCCTTTTTTTGTTTTAATCTGTTTGGTTAACTTATCTATCCAATTAATGCTCTACAACTAATTTGATACTTCTTAATGCTGAGTTATTTTGCATAGTCACTTTAGCAATGTATATCCCATTAGGTAAGTTAGATACATCTATACTTGTTCTCGAGCTATTTGGAGTTATAGAAGCAACTTGATTTCCAAGTACATCAAATAATACTATGGAAGCTATTTTCTCCTCCTTTGAACTAAAGTTCACTCTATCTGTTGAAGGATTAGGGTAATACTGAATAGTTTCTTCTTTAGTTAAACTCTCAATATTCAAAGTTCCTCCAGGAATAGTTTGCTGAATATCATCTATCAAATAAGTAGCTGTAGGTGATGCTGTATTTGGAGTGCCGTAACCCAACATAAATGTCAATACATTATAAACAGGTGGATCTCCTGCAAAGTCCCATTCGTAAGTTGCCCAACCTCCAGAAACTGTGGTTAACACATCTTTTTCATTGGCAGCTCCAGAACCTGTGCTTTCTACTTTTAGTTTTAATAAAGTTCCTACAGGCGCATCTGTATATACTTTCATAGATATTGAACTCTTAGAAGAAAAATCCATACTATCGCTCAATATCAATTTACTTTGAGCCCAAGATTGACCTCCACTCCTAACAAACTGACCAACTGTAGCACTAGTATTTACTCCCACCATTTGAGGATTAGGAATTACCGTAGAATAACCTCCAAAGAAATTTCTGAAATCAGAAGAAATAACACTCGATTCAAAATCTACTGGAAGAGTAGCCGGAAGAGGTGTTGGCAAGGCTGGCCCAGATAGTTGTTCAATATCATCAAACAAAAATGTTGAAGTAGCAGTTCCATTACCAACAACACCAAAATCGAATAAAAAAGCCATTCTATTAAAAGTCCCTGTTTGATTATGAAAATTCCAAGTTACTGTTTCCCAAGCACCAGTTTGTGTTGTAAGTGCATCAAGAGTAACAATTCCTGGTGATCCTTCTACTTCCAATTTAAGTCTAGTTCCTACAGGAGCTGTTGTGTATATTTTCATGGAGATTACCCAATTTGTAGCAAAACTGATAGGAGTTGCAAATATAATTTTACTTCCAGCCCAAATATCTCCTCCGTAACGAACAATCTCCCCTACTTTGTTACTGATATTGATACCCGAGATTTGAGGATTAGTAATTACAGAACCTACGGCACCAGAAAAATCAAGAAAATCTGAACTTACTTCACCTAATTGAAAAGTTAGAGGGAGAGATAATAATGAAGGTGCTGGTGGCCCAACAACTTGCGCAACATCATCAAAATAGAAGGTTGAACTTGCAGTTCCATTGCCCAAATTACCAAAATCGAACATAAACACAACTTCATCAAAGGTGTTAGGAGTTCCTGCAAAAATCCATTCTAGAGTTTCCCATGCTCCTGTAACTGTAGTTACAGCATTTACTTCTGCAGAACCACTTCCTGTACTACTTTCTAGTTTAAATTTAACTACTGTTCCAATAGGAGCTGTGGTATACACTTTCATAGATAGTTTGGTAAGTACAGAAAAACTAAGGTTTGAGGATAAAGTAATCTTACTCCCTCCCCAAATTTGTCCGCTATCTCTTACCATTCGTCCTACAGAATCACTTAAATTAATTCCTGTTTTACTTGGATTAGCAACAACAACAGACATTCCACCATCAAAATTTATAAAATCTGAAGTGGTTACAGAGCTCTCAAAATTAATAGGTAGACTTTGGCTGTATCCAAAAGAAAAAACAAAAAGACTTAAAAAAAATAGTATTGATTTCATAATTATAAATTTAGTTATTGTACAATATACAACATGTAATTTATTTTTAATAATTGGCGAAGTAAAAATTTAATTTTAATTTAGAAGATACCATTATACTCTACGAAAACAGTAACAGTCTCCGTATTAAAACAAGAATTAAAAACCACTTTTAGGAAGAGTTTATTGAGTTGTGCTTAAAGTTGGCGAAATTCAAAAAAGTAAAATTTTTCAATGAAGCCAAAGAATTTGATTTTATTAAAGAAAACTCAAACACAGAGCACTTTTTGCACGCAACAGGATTAATTGATCAAATAACAGAAGGAAAAAGAGGAATGAATGCAATAAACTTTAAAGTCGTTTAATCACATACTTATATATCTATTGAAAAAGGCTTTTCTCACGATAAGCCTTTTTTTTGTTTTGGTGATAATGCTAATTGGTGTATATGCAGTATGTGAGAAACTAAGATTTATAGTCAAGTAACAACTCAAAAGAACAATACTCCAATGCCTTTTGATGTGTAGCTTCCAGCACTACCAAAGGTGCTTTACCAGCTTCCTCAGCTTCTATCCATCTAGAAATACACAAACACCATTTGTTACCTGGTTTTAGTCCAGGAAAACTCCACTCTGGCCGTGGAGTTGATAAATCATTTCCTTGTGCCTTGGAAAACTCCAGAAACTCTTGCGTGACAACTGCACACAAAATATGCGTTCCAGAATCTTCTTGAATCGTTCGGCAATATCCATCTCTAAAATAGCCTGTCATTGGGTCTTCGCAACACGATTGCAAAGCTGTTCCGAGTACATTTAATTCTTTATTCAGCATTGTTTTACTAGTTATTTGTGACTTCTTTAAAGGTAATGACTTATTTAAAAAATGACAGGTGTTTTGAATAAAACAACTATCCAAAATCCTATTATTTTTTTACTAGTTATATTAATAGCTTTATATTTATACCAAACTGCAAATTAGATGAAACCAGTAACAGTCTCCGTATTAAAACAAGAATTAAAAACACACTCTCAGCAAGAGCTCATTGAGTTGTGTTTGAAATTGGCAAAATTCAAAAAAGAGAATAAGGAATTACTCACTTACCTCTTGTATGATGCAGAGGATGAGGATGGATACATTCGTGAGATAAAAGAAGAAGTGGATTTAGGTTTTGAAGAAATAAACAAAGCCAATTTGTATTACATCAAAAAAGGATGTCGTAAAAATTTAAGGCAGATTAAAAAGTACATCCGTTATTCCAAAAAGAAAGAAACGGAAGCAGAGCTCCTACTCTACTTTTGCAGTAAAATAAAGGAATTACAACCCAAACAGAGAAGTAGCCAGCAAATGATAAATATGTACGAAAGGCAACTCGCAATGGCTGTAAAAGCAATGAGCACCTTGCATGAGGATTTGCAATATGATTTTAAACTAGAAATTGAAAAATTGGAGGAAAACAGCTAATTATGAAACAAATCATACTCATATCGTTCATTCTATTCTTATTCTCTTGTGAGAATGAAAAATCTGCAGTTTCTAATGATAAAAAAGACTCTACAGAAACAACTAAACCAGTTTCTGTTGATAGTTTTTATATAGACGAAAGCGAGGTAAACTCTAACGAATACAAAGAGTTTAAAGAATGGGCTACCGAAGAAATAACCAAAACCTCATTGGTAATATTAGGCACAATACAAGATGCTGGATCGCCACAAATTGGCTGTAAAAAAGAATGCTGTAAAGGTTTATTCCAAAAACCAGATGTAACACGACAAGTAGTTTCTTTGGGACTTGTAGATGCTGAAAATAATAAAACCTATTTGTTTGATGCTTCGCCAGACATGGGGAAACAGATGAAAAAGCTAACTCGTTTGGAGCAAAATAGCGATAAAGAATTGGTAGATGGGATTTTCCTAACTCACGCTCACATTGGTCATTACACAGGGCTTATGTTTCTGGGTAAAGAAGCCATGGATGCAAAAAACACACCCTTATATGTAATGCCAAAGATGAAAGAGTTTCTATTATCAAATGGTCCTTGGAATCAATTAATCACTCGAAAAAATGTGGTTTTATATGAATTGGAAAATGAAAAGCCAGTTCAGTTATCTGATAAGATTACCGTCATTCCTATTCTGGTTCCTCACAGAGATGAATTTTCGGAAACGGTAGGATACAGAATTACTGGACCAAACAAAAGTGCTTTATACATCCCCGATATTGACAAGTGGGAAAAATGGGACAAAGACATTATTGTGGAAATAAAAAAAGTAGATTATGCATTTTTGGATGCGACTTTTTATAGCGGTAAAGAATTAAACAACAGAGATATTAACGAAATTCCTCATCCCTTCATTATCGAAAGTATGGAGAAATTTAAAGACTTACCTGCTGAAGAAAAAAATAAGATAACATTCATTCATTTTAATCATACCAATCCGGTAATTAATTACAGCAGTGAAGAAACTAAAGTAGTACATGATAATGGATTTAAGATTGCTCATATGGATGTGGCTTTTGAATTATAATTATTGAAACTATCGGTAAATAAATTTGATCCTAAGTGGTTAAAATATCTATTGATGGATTAATAAAATGAAAACCCAAATTTTAAAAATGTAACTTTGTTTAAACTAAAAATACTATATGTTTAAACAATTCACAATTGCGGACAAACTTTTACTAGGAGCTGCAATACTCTCATTAATATTTGCTGAAATAACATTTTTTCAAGGCGATAAATTAGGAGCTATTTTTGTCGGACTTTGGGTCCCATCAATTTTAGCTTTTGGTATTTATTTAAGACTAATAAAAAGCAAGAAAAAATGACAGAAATAATACCTTATTTTGCTGGCTTAATTACAATTGTTTTTGGCCTAGGTTTCTTTTTTATAATAAAAGAGAATAATGAAGACTAGCTCTATTATAAAACCTAACTTATAAATCACACATTAATTAAATTTTGGAATTAGACTCTATTCTGATTTTATAAAAAACTCAACCCATGGAAAACTTAATACACATATTACAGTTAATAGTAGGAATATCTGTCTGTTACGTTTGGATTTTCAGATTTCACAATGTTCTTATAGAGTTCGAAAAATTTGAATTGAGTGATGTAACTCGAAATTTTGTTGGAGTTTCTAAGGTGATCTTATCTACCTTAATTGTAACAGGAATTTGGTTTCCTACTTTGGTATTAATACCTGCTATTTTAATGGCATTATTTATGGCGGCAGCACAATATTATCATTTAAAAATAAGAGATCCATTTATTAAGTATGTTCCTTCGCTAATATTCCTTATTTTATCTATTGTTATAGCACTTAACGCTTCTCAATCAATAGCACTATAAGTTTGGTGAAAATAGCTATTCTATTTTCTAGTATCTCATTTTTAATCTATGTTATTTCCTATTTCATAAACCCTAAGATGAAAGCCGAATTCAAAAGATTTGGTTTAGAAAAATTAGGACTTTTGACTATAGTACTTCAGTTAGCTGGAGCCACAGGATTAATTTTAGGTCTTTGGTTTAATCAACTACTAATGCTTGCTTCTTTAGGATTAGGATTATTGATGTTTTTTGGTGTGCTAGTGAGAATAAAACAAAAAGACAGTGTTTGGATCTCAATTCCTGCCCTTTTTTTTATGATCCTTAACTTCTATATCTTTTGGAGTAGTTTAAGCTAACACATACATGATGTGTAAATAGTTTATTTACTTCTCAAGTAATTCATGTTTCTTGCATTTCCTCCTTTTGGTTCCCAAAAAGTACACAAACTATCTTGGGTCAATTTAATAATCGTTTTTTTCTGACCATCAGAATCAGGTCTACTTTTGGTAATTAACACATCATCAGTAAGTTTCCAAGTTCCATTTATATCCATACTTCCCATTTTCATTTGGTAAGTACCGTCTTCTTGGTAAGTTATTACTTGAGTAATATTAAGGCTTGTATCCTCAAATTCCCAAGTTCCTAGTAACTTATCAGTAATTGTATTTTCTTCAACAACTTGTGGAGTGGTTTCTTGTTCTGCAGTTGTTTCCATAGTTGTGCTTTCGGTTCCACCACTAGCCATAAACAAAAGAGAAGCTAATAAATAGGTGTATTTCACAAGATTGATTTTTATAAAAATAAATTTAAGGATTTTTAAAAGACTATTGAGTTTGAATGGAGGTAATTATAAATTTTAATCATTAACCCCATTAAATTCTCTTAAAAAATAGTGCAATCGTCCATTTTTTTTATTACAAATGGTTAGGAACCCTAAAATTAAACTTATCTTAGATTAACGATTATTTTGGTTACAACAACAATTAAAACAATAACTCTTACTCTATGAAAATCGCGATTTTATCTGCAAATCCTAATCTCTATTCTACCAAAAGGCTAATTGAAGCCGGAAAGAAAAAAGGACATGAAATGATTGTTATAGATCACACAAAGTGTGACCTTGTAATTGAAAAGAAGAAACCAATCATTATTTATAAAAATGAAAGGATACAAGGTATAGATGGAGTTATCCCAAGAATTGGTGCTTCGGTAACTTTCTTTGGAACTGCCGTAGTTCGTCAGTTCGAGATGATGAAAATCTTTACTGCTACGGAATCTCAAGCATTAGTTAGATCAAGAGATAAATTAAGAAGTTTACAGATACTTGCAAGAGCTGGATTAGACTTACCTAAAACGGTATTTAGTAATTACTCTAAAAATGTGAGTAATATAGTTGATAAGGTTGGTGGTGCTCCACTGGTAATTAAACTATTAGAAGGAACTCAAGGACTTGGTGTTGTATTGGCTGATAATAAAAATTCGGCAGAATCAATTCTTGAGGCATTTAATGGATTAAAGGCTCGTGTAATTGTGCAAGAGTTTATCAAAGAAGCAAAAGGAGCAGATATCCGTGTATTTATAGTAGATGGTGTTGTTGTTGGAGCAATGAAAAGACAAGGAAAAGAAGGCGAATTTAGATCGAACTTACATAGAGGAGGATCAGCAGAAATTTTCCAATTATCTGATGAGGAAGAAAATGCAGCATTGAAAGCTGCAAAAAGTATGGGACTTGGAATTGCTGGTGTTGATATGCTACAATCTGCAAGAGGTCCATTAATTTTGGAAGTAAATTCTTCGCCAGGTTTAGAAGGCATTGAAAATGCTACTGGAAAAGACATTGCTTCACAAATCATAAAATATGTAGAGCGAAATGCAGACTAATAAAATTGAAATTCTGGGAAAGGAAATTCCCAAAGGAAAACGAGTACAACTAAGTTTAGATATCGCTAAGCTACATACTCAGACAAAAATTGAGGTTCCTATTATTGTAGAAAGAGCCGAAGAAGATGGCCCTACTATTCTTATCACTGGAGGAATTCATGGTGATGAAATAAATGGAGTTGAGATCGTGAGGCAAATTGTATCTAAAGGATACAACAAACCAATAAAAGGAATGGTTATTTGCATTCCTGTTGTAAATATTTTTGGATTTTTAAATCAATCAAGAGAGTTTCCTGACGGTAGAGATTTAAACAGAATGTTTCCTGGAAGTAAAAATGGTTCATTAGCAAGTCTTCTTGCGTTCCATTTAATGAAAAATATAGTTCCTCATGCTGATTATTGCTTGGATTTTCATACGGGAGGATCTGATAGATTTAATGCGGCTCAAATTAGAATAAACAGTGGTGATGAGGAAAGCCTAGAACTTGCAAAAGTATTTGCTGCTCCTTTTATTGTTAAATCAAGACGATTTGCTAAAACTTACCGAGATTCTGCTATTAAAGCAGGAAAAAAAATACTTCTTTACGAAGGTGGAAAATCACTAGATATAAATGAAACAATAACTGAAACAGGAGTTAATGGTGCACTTAGAGTTATGCAGCATTTGGGTATGAGAGATTTTAGTGCTGAGTTATCAGAAAATAAAAAAACAGTATCTACAGTAGTAATAGAAAAATCTAAATGGATAAGAGCAAGAAACTCTGGTATGTTTAGATCTGGTGTAACATTAGGAAAATTATATAATAAAGGAGATAAAATTGGAAGTATATCTGATCCTTTTGGATTATCTGAAAAAGATGTAAAAGCACCAAATAAAGGCTATATTTTCTGTGAGAACCATGCTCCTATCGTAAATAAAGGAGATGCGATAATACATATGTCAATTGAAGAGTAATGAAACTTGAATTATGGAAAACAATGAACTAATAACTAAATTTTATACCGCTTTTTCCGAGGGAAACTCAGAAGACATGATTGCTTGTTACCATGATGATGTTGTATTTAACGATCCTGTTTTTGGAAAACTAGAAGGAAACAGAGCTCATAAAATGTGGGAGATGCTGCTTTCTTCAAACGCAGGAGGTGCAGAAATTAGTTTTAATGGAATTGAAGCAAATACAGAGTCTGGAGAGGCTAATTGGATAGCAAAGTACCAATACGGACCTAAAAAGAGAGATGTGGTGAATAATGTTCATGCTAACTTTAAGTTTAAAGATGGAAAAATCATTGCGCACACAGATACTTTTGATTTGTATAAATGGACAAAACAAGCAATGGGGCCAGTTGGTTATATTTTAGGCTGGACTCCTTTTATGAAAAACAAAATCCAAAAAATAACCAATGGAAGATTAGATGAGTTTATAAATAATTAATAGATTTAAATTATCTTAATAAATAGAAATCGTGAAAACAATCCAAGTAAAAAAAGGAGAGATACTCCAACACAAGGGAGACTTAAACACCAAAGGTTACATGGTGAAAAAAGGATTGCTTAGGAGTTATTCTATTGATGAAAAAGGAAAAGAACATATCTTTTTATTTGCACCTGAAAATTGGATAATAGCAGATAGTATTTCTGGTGACTTACCCTGCCAACTTTTTATAGATGTATTGGAAAATTCTGAAATTCAGGTTTTTGAAAAAGTTATTGAAGATAATTCTGACACCACTAAAATTTTACTAAAAAGGCTTTCTGTTATTCAAAACAGAGTCATTATGCTGATGAGTGCAACAGCAATTGAACGTTACGAACATTTTGTAGAAACCTATCCAGAAATAACTCAAAGAGTGCCTCAAAGAATGATTGCTTCTTATCTTGGAATCACTCCAGAAGCATTGAGTAAAGCTAAAGGAGATCGTTTTAAAAACAAGAAATAATCATTTCTTAATGTAGATTAATGCAAACTAGGTCAATTTCAAGCAATTTTGTTCTATAATTATTAAACAAAATGAAAATGAAAAATTTAAACACATTAATCTTAGCAGGAGCAGTTATGTTATTCTCTGCTTTTACAATCAGTAACTCTATCAATTGGAAAATTCAAGAGTCACACTCAATCAAATTTGCAGGAACAGATGCAGAAGGTATTTTTAAAACATTAAACGGAGAAGTAATTTTTGATGAAGCAGATTTAGCTGCATCTTCTTTAAACTTTAAAATTGATGTAAACTCTATTAACACTGGAAATGGAATGCAAAACAAACATGCTGTTAGTTCTAAATGGTTTGATGCAGAAACTTATCCAACAATCAACTTTCAATCAACTAAAATTACTAAAGGAGCTGAAGGTTATTCAGTAACTGGTGACTTAGAGATTCATGGAGTAAAGAAAGTGGTAACAATGCCAGTTTCATTTGCAGATAATACTTTTACAACTAAGTTTTCTGTAAACAGATTAGACTACGGAGTTGGAACAATGAAAGGGATGTCTAAAAAAGTATCTAACGAAATTAAATTGGATGTAACTATCCCTGTTTCTAAGTAATAAACAATGAGAAAGTTATTAATTCAAGGAATAATTGCAGGTATTTTATCAGCAATTGCTTGTATCATTTATCAAAATGTTTACCAAGAAATGCTCTTTGTAGATTTTGGAAAAATGATAAACTCTGGTTCCATTATAGGAGCTTGTTTAATATCTTGCTTGCTAATGGCAGTGGGGTATTGGTTAATAGTAGAGAAATTAGGGAAGGCGAAATTAAAAGGATGGCTAAACATAGCAATCATGCTATTTTCGTTCATCAGTATATTAGGGCCAATTTCGGTTTCTTTACCTCTAGATATTGAGTTTCCCGAAATGTTTATTGGCTTATCAATTCCAATGCACTTCTTCCCTCCTATGGTGTTCTTTGGATTAGCTCCATTTTTTGATTCAAAACCTACTAATTAACTAACAATCTTATATTTTAAAAGCCTTCTTCTCTATTGAGTTGAGAGCTTTTTTTTATATAAAAATAAAATTTAATCTTTTTATTTTTAGGCTTTAAGAATTGTCTAATTGCCTTTTAGTAACCAGATTAAATCTCCAAAGCAACATACCTGCAGAGGCTCCCAATCCTACAAGGAAACCTAACCAAATTCCTTCTGATCCGTATCCAAAAGTAATTCCTGCCAAGTAGCAAATAGGAAAAGAGATTATCCAATAGGCTACAAAAGTAATTGCTGTAGGGATTTTTACATCTTGCATTCCTTTTAATGCTCCTAAAACAACTGCTTGCATTCCATCAAATAACTGAAAAAAAGCAGCAATAATCATCAATTTAGCTGTAATTGCAATCACTTCGGTATTGTCTTGTTGGTTAGCAACATCATTCACATCTAAGTAAAGTGTTGGCAAAAACTCATTATAAATCATAAAGAAAATAGCAAAAATCACATCCATAATAAGGATAAGAAGAAAGATAGAAAAAGCTATTCGCCTTAGCTCTTTAAAGTTCATTAGTCCGTATTGGTTTCCAACTCTAATAGTAGCTACAACAGCTAATCCCATTGCAAACATAAATGTCATAGAAGAAAGGTTAAGAGCAATCTGATTGGCTGCTTGAGGGTTTTTACCTAATGTTCCCGAAAGCCAAATACCTGCAGTGAAAATTCCAAACTCAAAAAACATTTGCAAAGCAGATGGAAAACCAATTCCGTTTAGTTTTTTAATAGTTGTTTTTAAGAATTTCTCTTTCCATAAATTTTCAAAGTAAACTAAGAATTTCTCTTTCTTATAGATATATAAATACATAGCAATTGCCATTACAACTCTAGATATTAAAGTTCCCCAGGCTGCTCCAACAATTCCCATTTCTGGGAAAATCCAAATTCCATAAATCAATACATAATTAAGAACAACATTTAGCACATTGGCAATAATTGTTGCCCACATAGAATATTTTGTTTGTGACAAACCATCTGCAAACTGCTTAAATGCTTGAAAAACTGCTAAAGGAATTAGCGAAAGTGCAACAATATTTAGGTAAGGAATTGCCAACTTTACCACCTCTTCGGTTTGTTTCATGTGGTATAACAGTGGCCTAATAAAAAAGATGATTAACGTTAATAAAACCCCTAAACCTGTCACAAGTAAAAGTCCATTTTTAAGTACGCTTTTACCTTCTTTAGTATTATTTGTAGAATCTGATGCGGCTACCAAAGGTGTAATTCCTGTAGAGAAACCCAAAATAACCGACATTCCTATGAATAAGAAACTATTTCCCAAACTTACAGCAGCAAGTGGTCCAGTTCCTAATTTACCAACCATTATGTTATCTACCAATCCCACAACCGTATGCCCTAATAATCCTAAGATAATTGGCCAAGCAAGTTGTAAATTTCTATTGAATTCTTTGGTATAGGTTTGTAGCATCTTATTTATCGAGTAAACTTTGGAAATGATTCCTAAAACTTGAATTTATTAAACAAAAGTAAACTGATTAAAAGCTAAAATGAAATGTTAAGTCAAATAAGATTATTATAAACTATACTGTGGAATAGCGCCACTCATAGAAGCAACAATACCTCCTATTTTATTTGCAAAAGTTGCTGCCTCAATAACATCATTATTTTTAAAATAACTTGAACAAAATGCAGCAGAAAAAGAATCTCCTGCTCCAATTGTATCTTTTACAGTAATTGGTTGTGAAGCAACATCAGTGAAAATTTTATCTTTGTAAACCAAACAACCATCAGCTCCTTTGGTAATTATCACAACAGAAATTGAAGGATATTTATTTATCAATTCATTAATAAAGTCTTTAAAATTCATCTTTTTATAAAACAATAAATCAGAGAGGATTTCTACCTCTTCATCATTTAATTTAAGAATTGAACATTTTTTTAGGGAAAAATCTAACATAGATTTTGAGTAGTAGGATTGTCTCAGGTTTGCATCAAAAAAAACATGTTTAAAATCACAATCATCTAATATGATTTTTAAACAAGATTGGCTTACGGGATTTCTTTGAGCAAGAGTTCCAAAATAAAAACAATCAAAACTTTTAATTGATTCAAAATCAATAAATTCTGAATTTATATGATCAAATGCTACGTCATTTATTATTTCATAATAAGGCTGCCCATTTTTTATTTCTACTTGGACAGTACCGGTATTTTTGTGTAAAATATTTTGAATAAAACTAGTCTCAACACCTATTTTTTCTATCTCTTTAATACATTTATTACCCAATTCATCTTTTCCAACTGCTGATATAATTGCTGAAGAAACTCCACATTTTATTGCATGTGCTGCAAAATTAAGTGGTGCTCCACCTAAGTGATAGTTATTTTCAACTACATCCCACAATACTTCTCCAAAAGCTAAAATTTTCATTTAATATAATTCTTTTACTCTATGGCTTTTGATAAATAATGTAAATACGGCTGCTAGAGCTAAACAAACACCAGCTAAAGTGATAATATTTACTGGATTGCTCCCTAATAAATCGTACAAGAAATATTGCATAGAGAATATTTGAATTATCATTGGAATAACGATAAACATATTAAAAATACCCATATAAACTCCTGTTTTACCAGCTGGTAATGATGAAGCTAACAACTTGTATGGAATTGCTAGCATAGAAGCCCATGCTATTCCTAATCCAAAGGATACTAAATAAATTTGTGACACCTCTACAATTCCATCTCCAAAAGGATTTGAGAAAGAGAATAATTGAGTGTTGTAATCTAAATATGGTAAAGCTAACAAACTAACACCTCCTAGTAGCAAACCGATAAAGTGAACTTTTTTAGCACCAATTTTTGTAGCCAAAGGAACTAAAAGAAAGGCAACAGAAAAACAAACAATGTTGTATGTTCCGTTTATGTTACCCGTTAAAATTTGAGCTTGAGCAAAAAAATCAGTTTCTGCATCAGTAGTTCCAAATATAGATTGTGATAAAGCTAAAGTTATATACTGCCAATAGCAAAACATACCAAACCAAGTAAGAAACTGAACAGGAATAAGTTGCTTCATTGTTTTTGGCATTTCTATAACTGCAACTTTAATGTCTTTAATTGTTCTTGTAAAAACATTTCCTTCTGCTTTAGCAGCCTTCATCTCAATTAATTCCTCTTCTGTTGGCGGATATTCTTTGGTTGTTAATACAGAAAATAATATGGTGGCAATTGAAGCAAAAGCACCAATACCAAATGCCCAATAAGTAAAAGTAGGGATTCCATTATCCATCTTATCTGAGAGCGATAGAATACCAAAAGAAACTATAATTGCTGGAGCAAAATTGGCTAATGTAGTACCCAATCCAGTAAAAAAACTTTGCATTAAGAAACCTAAAGAGTGTTGCTTTTCTGGCAACATATCGGTTATAAAAGCTCTGTAAGGTTCCATTGCAATATTATTTGCGGCATCCAAAATCCATAACAAACCTGCTGCCATCCAAATTGTTTCTGAATAGGGCATTAAGATTAAAGCAATA
This sequence comes from Flavobacteriales bacterium, assembly GCA_018609055.1. Classification (GTDB taxonomy): domain Bacteria; phylum Bacteroidota; class Bacteroidia; order Flavobacteriales_D; family CAJJDF01; genus CAJJDF01. Next base: position 556,631 of record JABAYJ010000009.1, on the reverse strand, counting down.
CTTGCAAGAATAGCCCCTACCAAAAAGAACGGTTTTCTTCTTCCAAATTTTGGTGACCAAGTACCATCACTCACTGCTCCAATTATAGGCTGCACTATTAATCCTGTAACTGGACCAGCAAGCCATAGAATTGCCAAGTTTTCGGCATCAGCACCTAAATAAGAGTAAATAGCACTCATATTACTTTGCTGTAATCCAAAACTGAACTGAATTCCAAAGAATCCAAAATTCATACTCATAATACTACCAAAACTCATTCTACGCTTAGTACCTTTCATAATTTAAGTTTAATTAAAAGTGTTTTATCATCAAATTATCATTTGTATAAGTTATCTCCATTTTCATAGAAACAAGATCAATACTTAATTCAGACCAATGTTTATCGTTTGTCCATCTCATGTTTAGATGACCGTCTTCTCCATTAATTAATTCAAATTCTCCGTTAAATGAATCGTTAGAGTTTCTAAATTCTATAATCTTTAAAAGATCTTTAACAAGATCTTTATCTAGCATTTTTGAGATTTCTTCAAAATCAAAATAGGGTCTATTAATATCTCTTCCTACTTTGGTTTGTTCTAATAGTTCCATTTCATTTTCGGCTGCCAATAATCCTCCATAATATACTTGAGGAATACCTGGACAAAAGAACTGAATAGCTCTAGCTATTAAATATAAGTTATCTTGCCTTCCTAGTGCATCATAAAACGAACAATTTACTTGATAAATATCTAAGTTAGATGCAGCTGTACCAGTTGCTTTTCTACTTGTCTCTTTAGAATTAATGTGAATGTTATTCACTAATTCATTTATCTCTGAATCTGATAACATTCCTGGTTTCCCTTCAACTGAGGCTAAATCAGCAACACCAATTCCGTCATGAGTATCAAGTACTGTAATGCAATTTCTTGGACTTATAGCTAACCATTGTTTTAATCGAATGGTGTTTTTAGAATACAAAGTGTGTAAAATAAGGGGTGGCAAAGCAAAATCATAGACGAAATCTACTCGCTTAGCAATTTCTATTTGTGTTTCGTAATGTGCATGAATTTCGGCCAATGCTTTAATTCCTTTGGCATTTACGATTTCAGTTAGTTCTGAAATATATTCTAGAGTCTCCTCTAACATAAAACAGGATGTACCTGGTTTTTTTATGCAATACCCTATGGCATCAAGACGAATCATTTTAACTCCTGCGGTTGCAAAAGTTTCAATTATTGATTCAATATATTTTTTACCAATATCCGATTTAATATCAATATCAATTTGGTGTTCGCTAAAAGTTGTCCAAAACTCATGTGATTCACCATTATCTAATTTTTTTAATAAAAATGGACTATTTGGTCTTGGTCTAAAAATTTTACTAATATCATTTTCATTAGCATCATTTTTAAAAACTTTATCTTTAGTAAGAAACAAGTCAAAATATGGTGAATTTGAACCCTCTTTTTGAACAGATTTAAATTCTATAGATTCATCAGACATATGATTTACTATAAGATCTACTACAAGATCAAAGTCTTGCGATAAATCTTTTATATTTTCCCAATTTCCTAATCGTACATCTACTTGTTTATGATTCATTGGGTCATAACCAGCATCTGCACCATCTATATGAGAAAAGAATGGCAGAAGATGAACTCCTCCTTCAAGGTGTGAATGTAAGTTTTCTTTAAGAAAATTATGGAACTCGGCAATTGTACCTTTTCCAAAACGATCTATATAACTTATTAATTGAACTTTATTTTTCAAACTAAAATATTTAAATTAATAAAAGGGCAGCTTAAAAATAAACTGCCCTTCAACCGGAGTAAGAAAATCATCCTACCCCTAAACCAAAATCATAAAATCATTAAAAGTTTACATTGATTCCTGCACGGATAGTTCTTCCTGCAATTGATCTAGCTCTTACATAGTTTACTTGATTATCAGTAATAGAACCTTCTTCAGATTCAGTAATACCTATTGTATTTGTTAAGTTGTTTACACTTAAAGTTAATCTTGTGTTCTTAGCCACTTTTACAAAAGCAGTAAGGTTAACAAATGTATATGCTGGCATAATTAAGTCATTGTTATCTTGAGCAAAAGCTTTAGACTGACCCATTACATTAAGGTTAAACTGTGTCCAGCAGCAAAAGTATATGATGGCATAAAGCTATATGTTATAGCTGGTTGCCTTCTTGGAACATTACCAATGTTTACATTAGCGTCATTATCAACTATTGAAGCATCTACAAAAGTTAAAGAACCTCTAAAATCAAAACTCTTCAAGTTAATTTGTCCTTCAAATTCAACTCCTAAAGATTGGTAATCGTTACTTAATACAGCTTGAGTTGTAGCTTCAACACCTGCTTCTTCTTCGGTAAGAGCGTAAAATGCAGTAATAAATATTCCAGCATTTTTAAATCTCTTTTTGTATCCAAGTTCAGCTTGTGCCAAAGAATTCTTAGGTGCTAAGTTTTCTAAATAAGGTCCAGCTTGGTGCCATGTAGCTCTTTCTCCGTTTCCAACATAACCTTGGCTATATCTTCCAAAAACAGCACTAGACTCACTTAATAGGTAGTTAAGACCTGCAGAATATGAAACGTAACCATAGTTATAGTTGACTGGTGTAGAGTTTGCGTTATCTATTCTAGATACACTTTTTTCAGCTGCATCAATTGTTCCGTCTCCGTTTACATCAAAATTAGCTAATTGCTGACTTGGTGATACTGATCCAGTTACTCTAGCGTAGTCATATCTTACACCACCATCAAAGTTTAATTTTTCAGTAATTTCTACTGCAGTATTAATATATGGTGCAATTACATCATAGTTAGTGTTGTATTTACCTGTACAACAGTTACCCCAAAATGGCACACCATATGCAAGTTGTCCATTATTTGTTAAGTCGTTTCCATTAGCTTTTACATTAAGTAATTCAGCATCTTCACCAACTTCCATTAAATAACTATTCCATATCCAAGATGCTTCTACATTTTGATTACTCTTGAATACACCTGCGGTTACTTGTACTTGACCAAAATCTTTGTCAACTTTCACATCACTCATAAAATTGTTGAAATTTTCTAATTCAACATCAAACATGTGGATTCTTTGAACTAATCCATTGTCGGTATCACCTATAGAATCTCCAGAAGTTACTTTGTGAAGAGAATATGCTACTGGATCACCAGTTGCAGTTGTATCTCCATTTCCAGTTACAATTCCATCAATTACTGATGCTGTTGTTCCTACTTGTGCAGTAAATGGTGCAACAAATCTACCTCCGTTAATTGACATCCTTGCATTACTAGTTAAAGTCCATCCATTTCCTAAATCAAATTTCATAGATGCTCCAAAAGAGCTAGACTCAGTGTTTAATCCATCAGAAACATTTACGTTTCTTGGGTTACCATCTGGTCCTAATCCAAAACTTTGGGTTAAGAAAGGAGATTGTAAACCATTTCTGTTTGCACTAAATCCATCAATAGATCCCCAAGTTGGGTTTGCATTAGTTCCACTAACAGCAATAGGCATGGGCATGTATGCAACACTCTTATCATTTAAGTATTTTCCATAAATTCTAACATAACCATTATCATATCTTTTAGTTAAGTTAGCTTTAATTTGACCACCATTGTTTACTAAGTGATTTGCATTTTTTGCTCCTTCACCTTGTCTGTAAAAACCACCAATATTAAATGATAAATCATTAGAAATAGGTGCTCCATAATTAAAGTCAGTTCTAAAAGAATTGTAATCCAATCCAAAAGACGTCCCTACCATTCCTCCTTCTTGAGCTCCAGTTTTAGAAATAAAGTTTACTATTCCTGCAGGACCATTACTAGTCATTGTTGCAGCAGATCCACCTCTAATTGCTTCTACTCTTCCAATTGTTTGATCTACTCTTACGAATTGATCTTGAGTTCCAAAAGCAATATCTCCATAAAGTAATACGGGTAACCCATCTTCTTGAATTTGTAAATATCTAGAACCACCTGAAGAAATTGGTATTCCTCTTACTGTAATATTTGTATTTCCATCTCCTGCAGATGCTTCAGCTTTAATACCAGGAATAGTCCTGAATATTTCTGCAGTAGTTCTTGCTCCAGAATTTTCAATTGCCTTAGGATCTAATGTAGTAATAGATACACTACTTTCTAATTTAGATCTTCCGTTTGCTACTCCTGTTACTACTAATTCGTCTAATCCCATAACATCTTGAATTAATGTTACATCCCAAACAACTTGTCCTCCAGATAAATCAAATTCTTTTTCAGCACTTTTATAACCTGTGTAAGAAGTTCTCAATTTTACTTGACCTGTTTTTTCTGTTGTTAAAGAAAATTTTCCATCAATATCAGAAACTGTTCCTTCTAATGTTCCTTCTATTAAAATTGCAACTCCTGGAACAGTATTGTTGCTTTCATCTACTATTGTACCTTTAATAGTGGTTTGTGATATCCCTGACGAAAACGATAGAGTTACGAATGCCATTAATAGACCAAAAATTTTAGTTGTAAAATTTATGCGTCTGCTGTATTTTTTTTTCATTTGGTATTGGTTTTTGGGTTAATACTTCCGGTCAATTTTGAAAATAGTTTTTTAAATGACTGACCGATTTTTTTTTGTTTTGTTATTACCAAATATGTAAAGTATTTATTAATCTGACAAGGCTCAAATGTATAAAAACCTACGAAAACGTTAACGTTAACGTTTTCGTAAATCTAATTTAGAATAATTCTAAATTATGTTAATATTCTTTTAATTTTATTAACTTTAGTCAACAATTTATATTAAAAAATGTCTAAAAACAGAACTACACTTAAGGATATTGCATTGGAGTTAGGAACAACAATTACAACTGTATCTAAGGCCTTAAAAAACTATCCTGACATTAGTAAAGAGACTAAAAAAGCTGTTATTAAAATGGCTAAAAAAATGAATTACGAACCTGATATGAGGGCAGTTGCACTCAAAAAAGGTAAATCAAATATCATTGGTGTAATAATTCCTGAGGTTGTTCATTTTTTCTTCTCAAATGTATTAGAAGGAATAATAAAAAATGCTGAAGAAAAAGGATATAAAATAATAATTACTACTTCTCATAACATTTCTAAACAGGAGAAAAAACATGTGAGATTCCTTTTTAATAAAAAAGTTGATGGGATAATAGTCTCTTTGGCAAATGAAACAAAAAGTGTTAAACATTTTGATATTTTAAAAGAATATGATATTCCTATTGTAATGTTTGATAAGGTTAGTGACACATTTCAGTGTAACAAGGTGAATATTGATGATAAAAGTAGTGCTTACAAAGCCACAGAGCATCTAATAAAGAAAGGATGTAAGAAAATTGCGCATATTCGAGGACCAAAGCATCCTTTAAATTCTATTGCCCGTTTTGAAGGATACAGATCAGCTTTAGAGGATAATGATATAGCTCTTAATCCTAATATGGTAATGGAATGCAAAGATGTAACTCTTAAAGAAGGGTATGACTTTACTCTTGAATTATTAAATAGTGATGACAAGCCAGATGGAATTTTTGCCGTTACCGATCAAATAGGAGTTGGGGCAATTCAAGCTGCTCAAAGTCTTGGAATCAAGATACCTGAGGAATTAAAAATAATAGGTTTTAGCGATTCTCAGGTAGCACAAATTATTCGTCCTAGTCTTACTACTATTCATCAACCAAATTACGAAATTGGTGAAACAGCAATAAGAATGTTAATTGAAGAGATTGAGCTTAGAGAGGCTCACGGAGATAGTGATATTGATTTCAGACAAATTATTCTTGACACCTATTTAATAGAAAGAGAATCAACATAAATATTATTAATCTTATTTTATTAATTTTTATCCATGTTTAAATGAGTTAAGGGGTAAATTAGTGAATGAAAAAAATCAATCCCTAGCCTTCTTCTCCAGCATAGGAACAAATTTAAAATCTCCAAAAGTCTTTTTAGTGAAATTAGTTTCAGATTCTCTTACAACCAAAGTCATTATTTGAGTTTCGTCACCTACGGGAATTACCAACCTACCTCCTACTTTTAGTTGGCTTAAAAGGTCTTCGGGAATAAAAGGAGCTCCACAAGTAACAATAATAGAATCGTAAGGAGCATATTGAGGAATTCCTTTGTAACCATCACCATAATAAAGCTTTGCAGAGATGTAGCTCATTTTAGTTAAGATTCTTTTCGTTTTATCAAATAGCTCTTTTTGTCTTTCTACACTATAAACTTTTGCACCAAGTTCAATCAAAACGGTAGTTTGATAACCAGAACCTGTTCCGATTTCCAATACTTTGTGACCTTTCTTAATCTGCAATAATTCGGATTGAAAAGCAACCGTGTAAGGGTGAGAAATAGTTTGGCCAGAACCTATTGGAAAAGCTTTGTTTTCGTAGGCATGTTCAGTAAAAGCCGTATCTAAAAAGAAATGACGAGGAATTTTTCCAATTGCCTCAATCACTCGAGTATCGGTAATTCCTTTAGCTGTAATTTCTTCTGCTAATTTCTTTCTTAAGCCTTTATGTCTGAAGGTATCTGTCAATTACTTATTATTTTCAATAATATAATTCAACACTTTAGTCATCAAATGAACTCTGTCTTTACCTCTTACATTATGCGGGTGCATAGGGTAAGCAAAGAAATCCATTTGTATTCCATCTGTTACAGATTGTTGAACCAAAGCTAAGTTGTGTTGCATTACAACTACATCATCAATAGTACCGTGAATCGTCAATAATTTACCCTCCAAATCTTTCACGTATTGCATCAAGCTATTTTTCTTGTATCCATCTGGGTTATCTTGTGGTGAATCCATGTAACGTTCACCATACATGATTTCATACCATTTCCATTCAATTACTGGTCCTCCTGCAACTCCAGTTGTAAATACACCAGGATGTCTTAACATTAATGAAGTAGTCATAAACCCACCATAACTCCACCCGTGAACAGCTAGTCTTTTAGAATCAACATAAGGTAGTGATTTAAGATAATCAACTCCTGTCAATTGATCTTCCATTTCTACTTCTCCAATTTGTCTGTGAATTTGATTTTCGAAATTAAAACCTCTGTTAGCAGATCCTCTTCCATCAACTGTGTAAACTATGTATCCTTGGTTTGCCATCCAGTGCATCCACATACTTGCTCCTCCTCCCCAACTGTTTGTTATCAATTGTGCATGAGGTCCTCCATACACATAAATTAATACTGGGTATTTTTTATTTGCACTAAAATCAGCTGGCTTAAACATTCTAGAATATAACTTTTCTCCACTTTTAGAAGTTAATACTCCTAATTCCATAGTTGCTAATTTATATTCTTCTAAAGGATTTTTTGAAACCTTCAACTTTTCTATTTCAATAGTATGTGTCTCAATTATTTGCGTAATTCTAGGGGTTGTAGTATTTGAAAATACGTCAATCATATAGTTACCAGAGTTACTCACTTGTCCATTATGTGTTCCTCTTGAAGGAGTTACATGCATTACATCTAGTTCTTTTAATGAAACAACATATAAATTTCTCTCTCTACCATCACCTCCAGTTGCTTGAACATAAGCCTCAGTCCCAGTATTGTTAATTCCCATAAATGAAGTTATAGGAAAGTCAAAGTTGGTTAACGGATCCCAGCTTCCATTTGTCATATTTACTTTATACAAATTCATAAACCCATCTTTTTCACTCATCCAAAGCATTGTGTTTTCATCCTTTGTTGGAAAAAATCCTGGATTTTCAGGTTCTACCCATTTGTCATGCTTTTCTTCAAATACAGTTCTTACTTTATTCTTTCCCTTAACACTATATTCATTGAACCACATGTGGTTTTGATCTCTGTTTACTTCTGCAATGTAAATGCTTTGTTCATTAGGCGACCATGTTACATTAGATAAATAATGATCGTCCTTTTCTCCACCAGTATTCATCATCATTTTTCTTTTCACAAGCCCAAGAAAAGCTGTTCTTCCCTTTTTGATGTTATATACTCCTACTTTACCATATTCACTCTTTTGCCCTGCCATTGGATATTTTATTGACCTTACAGTTCCTGGAGTTTTAGAGATGTCTAGTAATGGGTAATCAGCTACATCAGTTTCATCTTTTTGATAAAAAGCCACATAATTTCCATCTGGCGACCAAAATATTCCTTTACTAATTCCAAACTCAAATCTGTGAATGGCTTGTCCTGTTACAATATTTGTGTTTGCATTTTCAACAATTGTTATCATGCTATCCTTGGCCGTAGCCAAATACAAATTATTTTCTATCGTATACGCCACTGCTTGCGCATAAAGATTAAACTCTTTGTTAGCAGCTCCTTCAGGAGTATTAATAATTATTTTTTTTCCTTTGTTATCACCTGAATAAGTGTAAATAATAGTTTGATTCCTTTGTGCAATAATCATTTCAGTAGCATTAATCATTGAGATTCTTGGAACTGAAGGCAATCCAGGAAAGTCTTTCTGAAAGAAAGCACTATCAAGAGTTAGCTTTTTTGTTTGTGTTTTAGCGTCCTTTATGTGATACGCTTTGTCTTCATAATAAAAATAATCATCTGTTCCATCAACAAATTTAAGAGCAGAAATACCTGAAGGATACAATCCCTTGTAATATCCCAAAACTGCATCATTAAGTGTTAGTTCCTTTAATTCTACTTTTTCTTCAGGAACTCTAAAATGAGGACCTGACAATGTTGAAGGAATTTCAGTTTTTTGAGAAAAGGAACAAGTTGATAGTATTATTGATAGATATAAAAGTGTATTTCTCATAATTATAAATTGAATATGAATTGTTTTAATTCTTTGTAATATGTTTGAAGTTTAGATGTCTTTTCGGGATTAGCTTTAACAAAGATATTGTAGTTTCTTTTTCCTTTAAACCTTAGGAAATAAATATGATATTCATAAGAAAACCATCTTGAAATAACACACGATAAAAAATACCAAAACCATATGTAATGATCTGTGAACAATGAAACTATAAATGATTGAACACACCAAAAGAAAAACATTAGAAACCCACCAAGCACCATGTTTATGGAGCTGTCGTATTGTCTATCTTTTATCTTACTCAGGATAAGTTTCTCTGGCAAAATTGCAGGAAAATAACTGTTCACTATTCCATAAATGGCTAATGGAAGACCTAATATAAGTCCCAAGACAGGTAGCAAGATATCATGTCGCTTTTTATTAAATAAATAAGGGCGTACCTCTTGCTCTTTGCAAGCTAGCTCTATTTCCTTAACAAAGACCAACATTTCATCAGACTCATTTGGTTTAGTATCAAAATAACTTGTTAGCTTATTATTCTTATCCTTATTCCAATTAAACTTTTTTATCAAGGTTGTTCTGGATCTTCTAATTTTAGCTAATAAAAAGTCGTACAACTCATAATAACTTTGGTTTGAGTAATCAAGCATTTCATTACTTAAACCTTCCATAATAGTTGACATTAATGGAGTAAATAAGTCATTCTCATTAGTAGAATCTGTTTTAGACCTAAATGTATCACTAGCATTAATTGCTTCACCATAACTCACTAATAAGTCAGCACACTTATTTCGTGTATTCGAATAATTAAGTCCTACTGGTACAATCCATATATCTTCATTAGATTCTTCATGAGCTTGTAGAGCGATTCTAACTATTCCTTTTTTAAGTCTTCTTAATCTATTGTCATTATCATGACTTCCTTCTGGAAATATGATAATTCTTCCTCGTTTAGAAAGTATTTCGCTACATCTATCAAAAATAGCTCTGTTTTTATCCATAAAATCAGCTCCATCCCTTTCTCTATAAATTGGTAGCATGTTTAATGCATAGAGAATTTTTGCAATAGCTGGTTTTTTAAAAACATCTGATTTAGTAAGAAAAAAAACAGGAGTAGTTCCTGCAGTTGCAATTACTATTGGATCTATTAGTGAATTTTGGTGATTAGCAGCAAATATTACAGATTTCCCTTTTGGGATATTATTGAGCCCTTTCTTGTATACACGAGTAAAATATCCCTGTTTTGTAAACCAAACAAGAATGTAAGTAATAACGTAAGGAAGAGTCCAGTTTTTAACTCTCATGAATAGTTTTTGTTAAAGAATAAACTTAATGGTAATATCTATGATAGACAAGATTATTCTATTTTATTTATCAGTTTAAATCTAAAAAAGCCGTCTCGAAAAATCGAGACGGCTTTTGATATAGTATCAAGATGATTTCTTATCCTCCAAAATCATCAAATCTTACATTTTCATCTGGAACTCCCCAATCGTCACACATTTTGATAACGGCTTGGTTCATTAATGGTGGACCACAGAAATAAAATTCTATATCTTCTGGTGCATTATGTTTTTCTAGGTATTCTTTGATTACTGCATTGTGTACAAATCCAGAAAAACCATCTCCAGTTTCGTCATTTGTATCTTTCTTTTCTACCCAGTTATCCGATTCTAATGCATCTGATAATACTAAGTAAAATTTAAAGTTTGGAAATTCTTTTTCTAGGTCACGGAAATAGTGAATATAGAAAAGCTCAGCTTTACTTCTTCCTCCGTACCAATAAGTTACTTTTCTTCCTGTTTTTATTGTTTTAAACAACTCATACAAGTGAGATCTCATTGGTGCCATTCCAGCTCCTCCACCAATGTAAAGCATTTCTGCTTCAGACTCATTAATAAAGAATTCTCCGTAAGGTCCTGAAATCGTTACTTTATCTCCTACTTTTTGATCAAAAATATAAGATGATGCAACTCCTGGATTTACTTTCATCCATCCATTGTTGGCTCTATCAAATGGTGGAGTAGCAATACGAACGTTCAACATGATCTTTCTTCCCTCTGCAGGGTAAGAGGCCATAGAGTATGCTCTAATTACTTCTTCTTTGTTTTCCATTACTAATGGCCATAATCCAAATTTCTCCCAATCAGCATTAAATTTCTCTGGCTCTCCTGGGTGATCTTGTGGGTGTGCCTCAACATCAAAATCTTTATAATTGATAGTACAAGGTGGAATCTTAATCTGGATATATCCTCCAGCTTTGTAGTCCATATCTTCTGGTATCTCTACAATAAATTCTTTAATAAATGTTGCTACATTGTAGTTAGATGATACTGTTGCTTCCCATTCTTTAATCCCAAGAATTTCTTCTTCAATCTCAATTTGCATGTTTTCTTTTACCTTAACCTGACAACCTAATCTATGATTAGTTGCGATTTCTTTTCTGGTAAAAGAAGGTACTTCTGTAGGCAAAATTGCTCCACCTCCTTCATGCACTTGGCAAATACACTGTGCGCATGTTCCACCACCACCACAAGCTGATGGTAAGAAAATTCCTGAGTTACTTAAAGTACTCAAAAGTGTATCTCCTCCACTTACTTCTAATACTCTTTCTCCGCCATTGATATTAATGGTGATTTTACCTGATGGTGAAAGTTTTGCTTTTGCAAATAGTAACATCAATACCAATATGATGATTACCAATAAAAATACTACAATCGTTACTCCTACTATTTTAATGTCCATAGTTCGTATGTTAAATATTAAATCCTAAAAATCCTAAAAATGCTAATCCCATTAGTCCTGTAATAAGAAATGCCATACCTACTCCTCTCAATGGTGCAGGAATATTTGCGTACTTCAATCTCTCTCTTATTGCAGCTAATAATACAATAGCTATAAACCAACCAAATCCTGATCCTAAACCATAAACAGTTGCATGACCTATTGTTGGGAAGTTCTTTTGTTGCATAAATAATGATCCTCCAAGAATTGCACAGTTTACTGCAATAAGTGGCAAGAAAATACCTAGCGCTCCGTAAAGTGATGGAGAGAATTTCTCTACAACCATTTCTACTAATTGAACAATAGAGGCGATTACAGCAATAAACATAATAAAACTCAAGAAACTTAAGTCAATATCTGCATATTCAGGTCCCATCCAAGCTAATGCACCATCTTTTAGTACATACATTTCCAGTAAGTAATTTACTGGTACTGTTACAACTAATACAAATATTACTGCTAGTCCTAATCCAAATGCAGTTTTTACTGTTTTTGATACTGCAAGGTATGAGCACATCCCGAAGAAGAATGTAAATACCATATTGTCTACAAATGCAGCTCTAATAAATAATTTTAATAATTCCATAATATCTTATCTAAATAATCTTTTTACTAGTTTGCGTTTTCATCAATTAAACTTGGTGTTCTTTTCTTTTGAATCCAAATATAGATTGCTACCAAAATCAATGAAGATGGAGGTAACAGCATCAATCCATTATCTTCATAACCAATTGAATAAAGTCCTGTTTGCTCAATTGAATTACCAAATATTTCGAATCCTAGTAATTTTCCTGAACCAAATAGTTCTTTGAAGAAAGCTACTACAACAAGTATTAATCCATATCCTAAACCGTTTCCTACTCCGTCTAATATTGATCCCCAAGGTTTGTTACCAAGAGCATAAGCTTCTAAACGTCCCATAATTATACAGTTCGTAATAATAAGTCCTACAAATACTGATAAAGATTTTGAAACATCATATACATATGCTTTCAATACTTGATCCACTATAATTACCAAAGCAGCTACAATAACTAACTGTACAATAATTTTAATTTTTGATGGTATTAAGTTCCTTAATAACGATACAATTAAGTTACCCATTACCATTACGAAAAGAACTGCTACTGACATTACAATGGCATTATCCATTTGTACTGTTACAGCCAAAGCTGAACAAATACCTAGTACTTGTATTGTTACCGGATTATTTAGATTCAAAGGATCCGATAATAATTTCTTATTTTTTTTAGAGAATAAAGCTTCTTTCTTTTCAGACATATCTTTTTATTTAATCTGTTTAAACTATTATTTGAGTGCTAAAACTGCATTGGTATCAATTACCATTTGATAAGAAGAATCTGAAATCATAGTTGAATCAGACATTTCGTTTATCACTGGTAAAGTATTAGATGCTGTTATACCTTTTAAGTATTTGCTGTATACTGCCAATGATCTATCCATCATTTCTTCTACTCCTACGTGAGTAAAAGTTGCTCCACTTAATCCTTGAACTTGATATTCATTTCTCTTAAGTCCTGGCTTTAATACTTTTATAGGTCTGTATTCTCCTTCATCAGTAGTAATTACTTTTCCTAAAAAATCATCATTAAAAGGAGTTTCAGTAATTTTTGATCCTAGTCCTGGAGTTTCTCCTTTGTGATCGAAAACTGAACCATTAATAGTTCTTCCATCTTCTTGTAAAGAAATATAGCCCCAGATATCATCCCATAATCCTTTCCCACTGAAGTAAGTGATGTAAAATTCTTTACCATCTTTTTCGCATACAAATAATGGATAAGTAATCACTTCTTCTTTTAAAGCAGCTTCATATTCTGCTCCTCCTTCAGGATATTTTTTCATTAATCCAGTTAAATCATTGTAGTACTTTCTTACATCTACATTAAAAGCATCTGTTTCATCTATTCTTTTTCTTGCAGCAGCTTTAATTGGAACTTCATTAGAAAGTTCAGAAATTACATTTCCATCATAATCTAAAATGATTCTTTTGGTGATGTAATCGTTAAAAATTGCTCCGGCTTCATCTCTAGATACGGTTGCAGTTTCTTCAATTCCGATTGCTTGCAAAATGTTTTGCATTTTCTCGTTCTTTACATTTTCCATTTGTGTTGGCTTAAGTGTAGACGATACAAAAGCTAACAATCCTCCAACTACAGTTACCATTATAATGGCGAATATCATTGTGTAACCGTTTCCTTCTTTATTTATACTCATTTTAATTCGTATTTAAATTGTTAAACTATTTAGGCTGTTGCTTTAGCTAATCTTTTTTCTCTTCTTTTGATGTTAGCATTAATTACCATGTGATCAATTAATGATGCACATACATTGGCTATTAGTATACCTAACATAATTCCTTCTGGGTAAGCTGGGTTGGCTACTCTAATTAAGATTCCAATAAATCCTGCTAAAAATCCATAATAGAATTTCCCTTTATTAGTCTGTGCAGCTGTTACTGGATCGGTAATCATAAATACCATTCCGAACATAAAACTTCCTAACATTAACTGGCTTAATGCCGGCACTTGCATGAATACATTATCACCTGCAAAAATATTGAAGATAAATGCCATTGCAAATCCTCCTGCAAAGAAAGAAACTACTATTCTCCAACTTGCAACACGAGTGATTAACAAAAATGCTAACCCAAGTAATATTGCATAAACTGATGTTTCTCCAATACTTCCAAGGTAGTTACCCATTAAAGATTGAGAAAAATCTACTCCTCCGTTTGCATAATAAGTATCTACTGTTCCTGGATCCATTGTTGCCAACTGACCAAGTGGTGTTGCTCCAGAAACTCCGTCTGCCATAGTTCCATTTGCTTCCATATCTCTCATTTGAGAAATCCAAATCTTATCTCCAATCATTGAATTTGGGTGAGCAAAAAACAAGAAAGCTCTAGTTGTAAGTGCTACATTCAAAATATTCATTCCTGTACCACCAAATACTTCTTTACCGATTACTACTCCAAATACAACTGCAATTGCAACCATCCATAATGGAGTTTCAACTGGCATAATAAGAGGAATTAACATTCCTGATACTAAATATCCTTCGTGTAATGAATGTCCTTTTATTATTCCAAAGATAAACTCTACTGTTAATCCTACTCCATAAGAAACCACTACTAATGGCAATACTCTAATAGCTCCATGTAAGAATTTATCAAAAAAGCTTACTGTTTCACCAGATGCTATAAAGTGTTGTTCTCCTACATTCCACATTCCAAAAAGTAAACATGGAACCATTGCAAGAATTACGAACATCATTGTTCTTTTCAAATCTACTGCATCTCTTACGTGAGCACCAGATTTAGTGGTGTGGTTAGGTGAAAAAAGGATGGTATCAAAAGATTCCACGACTGGGTGGAACTTTTCACCTGCCTTTTCATAAGCCTTATCGAAAAAATTTCTTAAAAATTGCATAGTATATTATGAGTTTTATTAATAGAATTGAGTTACATACACTCTTCTTCAATTACTTTTAGTCCGTCTCTAATTATTTGTTGAGAATTTATTTTTGATGAACATACAAATTCACACAAAGCGAAATCTTCGGGAGCTACTTCGTAGATTCCTAATTTTTCC
Source organism: Flavobacteriales bacterium (assembly GCA_018609055.1). Taxonomy (GTDB): domain Bacteria; phylum Bacteroidota; class Bacteroidia; order Flavobacteriales_D; family CAJJDF01; genus CAJJDF01. The sequence continues at coordinate 541,479 of JABAYJ010000009.1, read as the reverse complement.
ATTTTGTCAATATCATTTGTAATAGCTGCTTTAATTAACTGAACAGGATAAATATCGAAAGGAAATACTTTTTCATACTCACCTGACATAACAAATGCTCTTTCTTCTCCATTTGTATTCGTATCTACATCATATGCCTTTTTAGGAACAAGACTAGATAAGAATGTTTGTGAATTAGATAATTTATTGAATCCTGGAGCCATCCATCCTTCTGTAAATGCAAAACGGTAAATATCACCTTCTGGAATTACAGTTACTTGGTTTTCATAGAAACCTAAATAACCATCTTTACCTACATTATCACCAGTTAGCATGTTACCAGATATGTACCTTACATTATCAGAAGTAATATTTTTATCAACCAAGTTAGATAAAGAAGCTCCTGAAATCATTTTGTAATATGCTGGAGTTTTAACTTCTGAACCTGTTAAAGCTATAGTTTTAGTAAAATCTAATTTTCCAGTAGTAAATAGTGTACCAATTCTGGCAACATCTAATGCATTTATTGTCCAAACTACTTCACCTTTGTTAATTGGTGAAATATGATGAATTTGAGTCCCTACATTTCCTGCTGGGTGCTTGCTACTAGTTGTATATAGTTCAATTCCTTTAATAGAAGTAAAAACACTACTACTCTTAATATTACTTTCAATAGTAACATTAACTTTCCCTTCAGTCAATTTTGATAGTGCATCAAAACCAGCTTGTAAAGCTTCTTTTTTATCATTCAACAAAAACTCATAATCTGGAGCTAATGGTGATGAATCAAATCCTGAAACATAAATTGCTTTAGGAGCTTTGTTGTAATCAGCTACAATATCAAGAGGTCTTTGCTTAATAGTTGGCCAAAGCCCACTTTTAAGAATAACGTCTTTTGCATCTCCTGATGTATCAACACTTTCGTATGAAAAATCTGAATCTGCTTTTATAGTTACTGAGAGTATTTTTCGCTTTGCTCCTCTCTTGATTTCTGCAATAGTTCCACTTACTGGAGAAACATATTGAATCGCTTGTCTATACTTATCGAAGAAAATTGGAGTCCCTACTTTTACTTGCTCTCCTTCTTTCACAACCATTTTGGGTGTTAAAGATGGAAAGTCGGTAGGTTTAATTGCGTATTCAGGAGAGTTTGACACTTCCTGAATATTTGGTTCAGGTTTCCCTTTTACCTTAAGGTCAAGACCTTTTTTTATTTTTATAGCTTTTGCCATTGGATGTAATTCTACATTTAATGGTGCAAATTTATAAAAAGCTGAAATGTAAATGCAACCATTTACAGTCTTTTTTCAACAGAATGAAAGTTAATATCTTCTTTTAAAGAAAATACCTTCAATTAAAATGAAATTATAACATTTTAAATATCTTTAAACAAGGTAGTTAGTGAAATTTTTTTTTGCTATTTAGATTTAAAATAAGTTTAAAATAAAACGAAGTTTATTATTTTTATTTCAACCAATCTACATTGCAGATTTTGTGTTCACAAATACCTATATTTGCAAAATATAGAACAACTGTAAAAGTAAAAGGAATGAATTATTACAACAACATACTTGAAACTATTGGAAACACTCCAATGGTGAAATTAAATGTATTAACTACTGAAATTGATGCTTTGGTTCTTGCCAAGGTAGAAACTACAAACCCAGGAAATTCTACAAAGGATAGAATGGCGGTAAAAATGATTGAAGATGCTGAAGCTGACGGAAGATTAAAACCTGGAGGAACTGTTATTGAAGGTACTTCTGGAAATACTGGAATGGGATTAGCATTGGCTTGTATTATTAAAGGATACAAAATGGTATGTGTATTGAGCGACAAGCAATCCAAAGAAAAGATGGATATCTTGAGAGCTGTTGGTGCAGAGGTTGTAGTTTGCCCAACTAATGTTGATTCAGATGATCCAAGGTCATATTATAGTGTATCAAAAAGACTAGCCAAAGAAACTCCTAATAGTTGGTATGTAAACCAATACGATAACCTATCTAATAGATTGGCACATTACGAAAGTACTGGACCAGAAATTTGGGAACAAACTGATGGTAAAATCACTCACTTTGTTGTTGGTGTTGGTACTGGAGGAACAATATCTGGAGTTGGAAAATATTTAAAAGAAAAAAATCCTAATGTTAAAATTTTAGGAATTGATACGTATGGGTCTGTTTTTAAAAAATACCATGAAACTGGAATTTTTGATGAAGCAGAAATCTATCCTTATGTAACGGAAGGAATTGGTGAAGATATTTTACCTAAAAATGTTAATTTTGATATTATAGATCACTTCGAAAAAGTAACTGATAAGGCTGGAGCAATTATGACTCCTAGAATCGCTAAAGAAGAAGGAATATTTGTAGGAAACTCTGCAGGTTCTGCTATTCAAGGGATTCTACAAATGAAACACATGTTCAAAAAAGGAGATGTGGTTGTTGTTCTTTTTCACGATCATGGAAGTAGGTATGTTGGTAAATTCTTTAACCAAGAATGGATGAAAGAAAGAGGTTATGTAGAAAACATAGAAACTCCTACTGCCAAGGATATCATTAGTAAAGAAGGTCATTTAGTAATTGTAAATAATGACGAAACTTTCAGTTCAGTAATCGAAAAAATGTCTAAGTTCAATATTTCTCAATTTCCTGTGTTTAAAGGAAAAGAAATGATAGGATCTATTAGTGAAACAAGTGTTTTCAACTATTTATATAAAAACCCTGAGGCTAAAAGAGACTCTGTTGAATTAGTAATGAATGCTCCTTTTCCAGTAGTGGATTTGAACACAAAAATGGAAGAAATTTCTAAATTAATTACCAAAGATAATGCTGCTGTAATGGTGAAGCAAGAAGATGGTTCGTTCCACATTATTACAAAGCAAGATATCATAAAAGCGATATCGTAATTTAATGACAAAAACCAATAATACTCAGCTTTTTAAGCGGATTTTAGTTTTTCTAAAACCACACAAAGTAATGTTTTTCTTTACTGTGTCTGGTACTATATTCAATTCATTTTTAGCGCCTATTCGTCCGCTAATTCTTGGATACATGATAGACAAGTTTATCTGGGAGAAAGCTGAATATAATAAGCTGTCGTATTACATTAATGAAATAAACAGTTGGATTGATCCAGAAAATGGATTTTTATATTGGACTGTAATTGCAATTATCACTGTATTTTTAGAAGCCATTCTTCGATTTATAACCGTGTATTTCACTAACCTCATTGGGCAAAGTATTATTGCAGACATCAGAGAACACCTTTACCAACACATCATAAAATTTAAAACTCAATTTTTTGATAGAAACCCTATTGGTAAGTTAGTTACAAGGCTAATTTCTGATGTAGAAGCTACTTCCGAAATATTTTCTAACGGAATAATTACTATTGCTGGCGACCTATTAAGTTTAGTTATTGTGGTAACAATTATGTTTTTAACTAATTGGACTTTCACATTAATGGTTCTGCTTCCTTTACCAATTTTGTTTTGGGCAACAAATATTTTTAAGAACGCAATAAAAAAAGCTTACCAATTAGAGAGTACTCAAGTATCTAACCTCAATACATTTGTACAAGAGCGTATTGTTGGAATGACTATTCTTCAGCTATTTTCGAGAGAGAAAGTAGAATACGATAAGTTTACCGAAATAAATAAACTCCACCGAAATGCTCACATCAAATCAGTTTGGGCATATTCAATTTTCTTTCCAGTTGTAGAGATTTTGAGTTCTATTTCTATTGCCTTTGTTATTTTTTATGCCTCCTACCAAATAATAGACAAACCAATTACTGATGTCAGCACAGGTGAATTATTAGTTTTTATACTATTAATCAATCAGTTGTATCGTCCAATAAGGATGCTCGCAGATAAATTTAATGTGATACAAAGGGGACTTGTAAGAGCAAAAAACATTTTTGAGGTACTTGACGACAAACAAGTGATAAAAAGTGTGAAAGACGATACAAATGAACAGTTTAAAGGGAATATTCATTTTAATGATGTGTCATTTGCTTACAATGACGTGGATTATGTCCTGAAAGACCTTTCGTTTGAAATAAAAGAAGGACAAACGGTAGCTTTTGTTGGAGCTACTGGAGCTGGAAAATCCAGTATTATAAATATCCTAAGTAGGTTTTATGAGTTTCAGAAAGGAAAAATTACCATTGATGGAAACGACCTAAGAGATTTAAGCTTAGAAAATATTAGAGAAAATATTGCTGTTGTTTTGCAAGATGTATTCTTATTCTCTGATACTATTTTCAATAATATAACTCTTAATAATCCTGAAATTACTAAAGAAGAAGTAATTAAAGCCTCTAAGTTTGTTGGCTTGCACGACTTTATTATGCGATTGCCAGGAGGATATGATTATGATGTGAAAGAAAGAGGAAACTCATTATCTACAGGACAAAGACAACTAATTTCGTTTGTGAGAGCTTATGTATATAATCCTAAAATATTAGTTTTGGATGAAGCCACTTCTAGTATTGATACAGAAACAGAAGAGCTTATTCAGGATGCAATTGATAAACTGACTCAAGGAAGAACTTCTATAATTGTAGCCCATAGACTATCTACCATAAAAAAAGCAGATAATATTATAGTGCTTGATAAAGGAAGAATCATGGAACAAGGAAATCATGAAGAACTTCTTGCTCAAAATGGTATTTACCGTAATTTGTACGAAATTCAGTTTGAAGACTAATTGAACAACAAAATGATAACACTCCAAGAAATACTACTGCCAGAAGACTGCCGAATCATTAACCATGATTTTTACACCTATGATCCTCTTAATGAATTTAATGAAGCGGATAGCTTACAGTATTTAAATGAAGATATATTTCAGTGTGTGTTTCCTGCTCAGAACTTAATTATTGATATTGGTTGGTATGGAAATGTAGCAACTAACCAAGGAGAATTTAGAATACATGTAATCATAAATGAAAATTGGGATTTCCCTTTTAATGTAATTCACTCCAAATCGGTAGATGAAGCGAAAGAAGTTTTACTTAAGATACTTAAGTATTATGATACCAAAGGAATATAAAATTAATATTGTTTTTAACAATCCATTTTTCTATATTTAAAGTAATGAAAAACTCATTATTCCATTTTGTCATACTAATTTCACTTTTAAGTTCTTGTAAAAAAAATGAACACTTTATAGATGATAGTAGTGGGAATTCAAAAATTACAAACACACTTATTACTAGTTCAAGTTGCTCAAAATCCTATACAATACTGGTAGGAAGCAAAATGGAAGATCTTTGGTCTATTAACCAAACTTTGGATGGAGGATATGTTTTATGTGGTTCATCTGAAACTATTGCTGAAAGTGAACATGATATTTTAATCGTTAAAACCGATTGTTTTGGTGAGACAATATGGATTAAAACGATAACAAATGATTATGCTGATTTTGGTTATGATGTTATAGAACTTAAAGATGGAGTTCACTTCTGAATTAGAATACACTGTATTTAATGGTTTTATAATTAAAATGATGGGAAAATTATTTCCTTGAAAATTTAAAGCTCAGAGCCACAAATGGATGACCCAATTTAAAGCATTTGCTGAAAAACAAAATTAAAAACAATGGCTGAACTAAAGACACAACAAAATGATGCTGATGTTGCTATTTATCTCAATTCTATTGAAGATGAAGGTAGAAAAGCTGATTGTAAAGAATTACACACTTTATTCGAAAAAGTAAGTGGACAAAAACCAAAAATGTGGGGAAAGGATATTGTTGGATTTGGAACTTATCATTACAAAGGTAAAAGCGGACGAGAAGGCGAATGGTTTCCTTTAGGGTTCTCATCTCGTAAAGCGAACTTAACTATTTACATGCCTGCAGGATTTAAAGAAACGCAAGATTTAATAGAAAAAATAGGAAAAGCTAAAACAAGTGCTGGTTGTTTGTATATTAAATCTTTAGAAGTAATTGATGTAGAGATTTTAAAAGATTTGGCAAAGAAATCTTATCTCAAAATGACAGCTTCTGCTAAATAGAGTTAATTTATTGGATAAAATTTCGTTTCGCTTGTTAGCTGTCTATTTATGAGTTATTTTTGTTAAAGAATTGATTTACTATTTAATTAATCAAAACGAAAAGGATGATTCTAAATCCAAGTAAAAGAAGAAGAAAAGCATAATTATGAAAAAACGTTTATAATCGTTTCATTGATATTTGCAGGAACGTTTATTATATCATATTTGAGAAATAGAAAATAAATACAACTAACTGATTATGAGCGTAAATTTATCCGAAAATTTAAATAAAGTTCTTTCTTCAATCCCCGAAAAAGTGAAGTTAGTTGCAGTATCTAAAACAAAACCAATAGAAAATATTGAAGTTTTATATGAAACTGGGCAAAGAATTTTTGGTGAAAACAGAGTGGAGGAATTAGTTGAAAAACATGAATCCTTACCAAAAGATATAGAATGGCATATGATTGGTCATTTACAAAGTAAAAAAACTAAGAAAATTGCTCCCTTTATATCTCTTATTCATTCTATAGATTCCTTCAAATTACTAGTAGAAATAAACAAAGAAGCTAAAAAAAATGAGCGTATTATTTCATGTCTACTTCAATTTCATATTGCAAAAGAAAAAGCTAAATATGGTTTTTCAGAAACTGAAGGACTTGAAATTATAGAAAGTGAAGAGTTTAAAAAATTAGAAAACGTATCAATTGCAGGAGTAATGGGAATGGCTACTTTCACTAAAGATGAGGAAGTTGTGAGAAAGGAGTTTAAAACCTTAAAAAGAATTAGCGAGAAGTTATTGGTCATTTCACCTGATTCTAAGACAGTATCAATGGGAATGAGTGGCGATTACTCCATTGCTATTGAGGAAGGTAGCAGTATGGTAAGAGTAGGAAGTACAATTTTTGGTTCTAGAAATTAAAATTTAACCTAACAGTTATACACAAACAAAGAAGAATAAAAATTCTTCTAAATAGAACATTGAACCATTATTATGGGTAAATTTGATTCAATATTAAAAAACACACTATATGAGTTCAGTTTCAAAAGAACACAAACCACTTAGATTTTCTCACACATTAGGGAAAGATTTTTCTTCTACTCTTAATAAAAGAGTTAGATTATATTTTAAAGAGAATAACATTTCTAAGTATGCAAATGCCAATATGGTTATCAAAACTATATTTATGACTTTGTTATACTTAATTCCATTGGGATTTGTCCTTTCTGGGCAAGTAACTAGTTTCTGGACAGTATTTTTCCTTTATGTTATAATGGGATTTGGAATGGCAGGAGTTGGATTATCAATTATGCATGATGCAAACCATGGTTCTTATTCTAAAAAGGATAGTGTAAACACTTGGGTTGGTCGTATCATTAATTTAGTTGGTGGTTATGCTCTAAACTGGAAGATCCAACACAATGTACTTCACCATTCGTATACAAATGTTCACGGGCATGACGAAGATATTTCGACTATTGGACTTATGAGATTTACTCCTGATGAAAAATGGAAACCAATTCACAAATATCAGTATTTATATGCTTGGTTCTTTTATGGATTAATGACAGTAATGTGGATGACAACTAAAGATTTTCAGCAACTTAAGAGATATAAGGAAATGAATTTGTTGAAAAACTTCAATGAATCATACAAAAGGAACTTGTACAAGTTAATTGGAAGTAAAATTTTATATTATGCTTTAACGATCATCCTACCAATAATTATTTTACCAATATCGTGGTACTGGGTTGTTGCATTTGTATTAGTTATGCATTACATAGCTGGATTTATATTAGGAATAGTATTTCAACCAGCTCATGTTGTTCCGGAAACTTCATTTGTAAAACCTAATGATGATTTAACAATAGAAAACAACTTTGCAATTCACCAAATGGAGACAACAAGTAACTTTGCACCAAAAAGTAGAATTTTCGCATGGTATGTTGGTGGATTAAATTATCAAGTGGAGCACCATTTATTCCCTAACATTTGTCACGTACATTACAAGAAGTTATCTAAAATTGTAAAAGCTACTGCAGAAGAATTTAATGTGCCTTATAACAGTCATAAAACATTTTTACAAGCTGTATACTATCATGGTAAAATGCTTAAGCAATTAGGTAAAGCTTAAAATAAATACTATTTGTTATTAAAATCATCTCTAATCCTAGAGATGATTTTTTTTGACCGATTTTAACTATTGCTTATTAATGAAACAACAAATATCCTTTGTAGTCATAAGGATGTAAGTTTGACTTCCTTAAAAAAGCTTAAATAGATTATTCTCATTTAAACGAATGAGAATAAGAGCAAAGTAAAGAGCTATAACTATTAAATAATAGTTATAGCTTTTTTTATTTTAAATAATCTAGAATTAGTAAATAACAGTAGTTTGAGATACACAAACAGTACTCGCTAATAATGCAAGCAGTAATAATATGTAATGTTGTTTTGTCACAAATTTAAATTATCATCTTAAACTAACGTGAAATTAGTGAATAAAAGCCTATTAATTAATGTTTTCTATAACCATTGCAGAAGCACCTCCTCCTCCATTACAAATACCAGCAGCACCAATTTTACCATTGTTTTGCTTCAATACATTTATTAAGGTGACAATAATTCTTGAACCTGAGTTACCAAGTGGATGTCCTATTGACACTGCACCTCCGTTAACATCAACTATTTCAGGATTAATATCTAGTTTTTGAATATTTGCTATACCTACTACTGCAAAAGCTTGATTTAACTCCCAATAATCAACATCACTTGTTAATAAGTTAGCTTTTTTAAGAGCTATTGGCAATGCTTTAGATGGAGCTGTAGTAAACCATTCTGGCTCTTGAGCAGCATCAGCATATGATACAATCTTTGCAATTGGCTTAATACCTAATTCTTCAGCTTTCTCTTTACTACATAATACTAATGCAGATGCACCATCATTAAGAGTAGAAGCATTTGCTGCAGTAACAGTTCCTTCTTTTTGAAACACTGGACGTAAAGCTGGTATTTTTTCCATCTTTACTTTTTTATATTCTTCATCTTCAGTAACAATAATAGCATCTCCTCTTCTCTGCGGAACTTCTACTGATACAACTTCATCATTAAATCTTCCATTTGCCCATGCATCAGCAGCTCTCTTGTATGATGTAATAGCAAACTCATCTTGATCTTCTCTTGATATATTATATTCTTTAGCACATAGTTCAGCTGCATTTCCCATGTGATAATCATTGTACACATCTGTTAAACCGTCTAGAACCATTCCATCTTGTAACTTTATATCGCCTAATTTCTGTCCATTTCTTGCTTGCATATAATGAGGAACCATACTCATGTTCTCCATACCTCCAGCAACAACTATATCATTATCTCCAGTAATAATACTTTGTGCAGCTAATGAAATAGATTTCATTCCAGAAGCACATACTTTATTGATTGTAGTAGCTGGTACATGATTACTAATCCCAGCAAACATTGAAGCTTGCCTTGCAGGAGCTTGTCCTAATCCTGCTTGAAGCACATTACCCATAAATACTTCATCTATATCATTTGAATTAATTCCAGCTTTATCAATAGCACCTTTAATTGCGGTTGCTCCTAATTTAGTAGCAGGGACGGTTGACAATACTCCTCCAAAACTTCCTATTGGTGTTCTTACTGCTGATAAAATGTATACTTCTTTCATGATATATTTATGTTTTTTTAAAATCATATAAATTTAAAGAAAATTGACTTGTTAATTAATTAATTAACAAAAAAAAAGCCCCTTGTAAAAGATTCAAGGGACTTTAATAGTTAATTAATTTTAGTTAATCGAAACTATTAGAACAACCTTTACTAACACCAGCACCTCCAAATACAATTCTAAACTCTGTTCTTCTGTTTGCTTGATGGTTAACTGCTAATGGATTGAACATGTACATAGAATATTGAGCATCCTGCTGAGATATTCCATTCGTATTGATACTAACAACCAACAAAGTTGTTAAAGCAATACCAAAGGTTGATATAATATTATTTTTCATAATGATTCTTCTATCTTTTTTGCAAATATAATAAGTTGAGTAACGTTATTCCTTATACATGCAATCATATTTTGTTTTAAGTGCATTTTTCATTCATTAAGATGTTTAAGAGTTAAAAGTATTATATCAATATTTTGTTAACGCGAGTGATTTGTAGTAATTTCGGACGTTTGTAATAGAAAAATTAATACAAAATAAATGATTGAAATAGAAGGTAAACTTATTTCACAAGAAATATTCTCAAAACAATTTGTTTGTGACTTATCTGCCTGCAAAGGAGCTTGTTGTATTGAAGGTGATGCAGGAGCACCACTTGAACCTGGTGAGAAAGAAACTATCGAATCTAATCTTGAATTTATTATTCCTCATATGAGAGAAGAAGGAATTACACAAATAAAAAAAAATGGTGTTTCCTACATCGATATTGATGGGGAACCAGTGACAACCCTAGTGAATGAAAAAGAATGTGCATTTGTGTTTTTTGATGATAACAACACAGCTAAATGTTCTATAGAAAAGGCTTATAGAGAAGGGAAAATTGATTTTATGAAACCAATTTCTTGCCATTTATATCCAATCCGGATTAAGAAACTTAAATTTTATGATGCTCTTGATTACAATGAATGGCATATTTGTGAACCAGCTTGTAAATGTGGAGATGAGTTAAATGTTCCTGTATTTAGATTTTTAAAAGAACCTCTAATAAGAAAATATGGTGAAGCATTTTTTAAAAAACTAGAAATAATTGATAAAGAATTATCAAAATAGACGGTAGTATTCAACTTTGCTTATTGACATTATCGATACATCTTTGTAATAATGATATAGCACTTCTTGGTAGTTGTGTGTTTTAGCCATAACAATACCTCCCTCTTGGCATAACCCTACTCCATGACCATATCCTTTGCCAATAAATACAACTTTATCGCCAACAATATGAACTGAAAAGAATGTAGATTTTAATCTGAAATTTTTTCTGATTTTTGTTAACCTCACTTTTGCTGATCCAACAGAATAAAACTCTTTCCTTTGGGTTTGATTAAAATCAAGATTGATAGAAGAAAGATATGAACTCGTCTTTTTAGTTTCTTGACTTAAGAATCTAATCCAACTAGACTTAGAGATTGTTTTTTTCCAATTTGCTTGACTTGAATGTGTACAAAATGTATCACTAATGCTCTCCATACATGCTAACCTTTTACTCCAAACCATATCTGTGGTAACAGTTTGTCCACCACAATTTGAATGAAAAAGTGTGTTTATGAAATTCATACTAGAATCCACCAAAACTTCTTCAGATGTAGCTATTACTGCTAGTTTAATCTCTTCTTTTGTGTTGATACCATCATATACTTGGCAATGAGTGTGATCGCAAAGCTCAAATCCTTCACCTTTATGTTTTTGATGATGCAGTGCGTATGTTCTACTTATTACAGCTTGAACTTTATAATATTCTAAACTATACCCATATCCAGCTTCACCTTTTATTACTCCCTCGACATAACTATCAATACTAATTTCGTTTACGATTTTTAGTTTTCCATTTATAGAGTAAATAACCAAATTACCCATAACCTCCTTTTTCTTAGTTCCATTAGAAACTTCAAGGCTGTTTTTATCACTTCGCTTATTAAGCCTAAACCAAATGTTTTCTCCAACTTTTAATCCATTGAGATAAGCGTTTACTTTATTACCACGAGCAACAAAAGAAATTTTATCTCCTCTCCTACTTATAATTGTGAAATTCTTTGATTCTGAGTAAAATTCATACCTACCTACCTTATAAAAGACATCTGCTTTTGTTTGAGTAGTACTCCCAAACAAACCCACCCTAATATCTTTACTGCTAGCGGTTAAAGCTAGAAATATTAGAAAAATTATAAGTTTAATTTTATTCATTTAACGCATATACGTAAAAATGTGCTCTGCGGTTTTGGCAGAAGCACCATCTCCACCTAACTTTTCAATTAATTGAAGATAATTATCTTTCATTTCGGTTCTTTTTTCTCCCTCAGAAATAAGCTTTAATTCCTTAATAAGATTATCAGTTACAAGTTCTTTTTGTATCAGTTCTCGCACTATTTCTTTATCCATTATTAAATTAACAAGTGATATAAACTTAATCTTTACCAGTCGTTTTGCAATGGCATATGAAATTGGATTGGCAATGTAGCATACTACTTGTGGAACCTGGAACAAAGCCGTCTCTAAAGTAGCTGTACCTGAGGTGATTAATCCAGAATGTGAGTTTAATAAAAGTGGATATGTTTTACCAAAAATTAACGAAACATTTTTATTACCATCTATTATCTCTTCATAAATAGAAGCTTGTTGTGCTGGAGCTCCAGCAATTACAAATTGATATTTAGGAAAGCTCTCTATCACTGAAAGCATTAAAGGAAGTTTGGTGTTAATTTCTTGAGTTCTACTTCCTGGTAATAAAGCTATTATTGGTCTTTCGTCTAAGTTATTTTCCTTTCTAAAATCTTGTACTTCGTATTCCTTCTTAAATTTTGCAATTTCATCTAACAAAGGATTTCCAACAAAGTCAACATGATACTCCCATTTATCATAAAAAGGCTTCTCGAATGGAAGAATTACGAATAGATGATCAATGTATTTTTTAATCTTTTTTACTCTATTTTGTTTCCATGCCCATACTTGTGGTGAAACATAGTAAAAGACTTTAATACCCGCTTTTTTGGCAAATTCTGCTATTCTTAAATTAAACCCAGGGTAATCTATCAGTATAACAGCATCTGGTTTAAATTTTAATATATCTTCTTTACACCTCTTTAGGTTTCCTAAAATAGTTTTAAGATTCATTACAACCTCTGCAAAACCCATAAAAGCCAGTTCCTCGTAGTGTTTTACAAGTTTCATGCCCTGAGCCTCCATTTTATCTCCACCCCAACCTCTTAGCTCTAAATTGGAATCCATTTTTTTAAGTTCAGAAAGTAAATTTGCTCCGTGCATATCGCCAGAAGCTTCACCCGATACTAAGTAATATTTCATAGAATAATTGGCTTATTAAAAAGTGTTAAATAATGAATTTTATTACCCAAAATAGGAAGTAGAAAAAACTAGCGATTAATATACCTCTTCCTAAATAATCCTTATCTTCTTTAAATAGTTTCCTTACAATTAAAGCATTTATTCCTATTCCAAATAAGATTCCTGACATTAATACTTCTGTATTAATCCTTTTATCAAAAACATAAAAGAGTAGATACAAAAAGCATACAAATAGTATAGGAATTGTTGCTCCTACCAAAACTCCTTTTCCTATTTCCTTTTTCATTGACTTTATTTTAATCAAAAATAAGATTAATAGCTAAGTGAAAAGTAATTATGATACTATTTTGTAAACAGAAAAATGTGTACTAATCTAGGATTGACGATTAGTTTTTAGACCTGAAATTACTAAGGTTTGTAGTAATTGAAAAACTATGCGAAGCGCCCGCTAAATGGTAACTAGCTAAACTATAATTTAAATGGAATTTCTTGATTTTAAAAGCAATTCCTCCTGAGAAACCTACTAATCCAGATTTAGGCGCAAATTTAAGCTCTGCTCTCCTTCTAAAATTATAACCAATTTGTAAATGAAAGTTTTTACCTAACAAGAACTCAGTTCCGAAAACGATATGTCTTGAAGCTTTATCTAAAAAACTTGGTTCTTCTGCTGGTAATTCCTGAAAAGTATTAGGGTCAAATTGTGTTTCTGCGTTTGGATCAATGTAGGTTAAATCCCACTTTTGGAGATTATTAAGCGTAACAGAAAATCGAAGAGGAGCATATTTTAACTTCTTTGTCATTCCTAATTGAATTTCAAAAGGCATTTTTTCTTTGCCATTAAATTTAGAAAAAGCTACTCCCATATTTTTGAGCATTAAACTCATAGAGAAGTACTTAGAAGGCTTATAATAATTTGCAGCTAAATCCAAAGCTAGCCCATTGGAATTATACACATCATACACAGAGTTGAAAAATTTAAGATTAGCTCCTACACTAAATAGTGAATCTATTCTTCTTCCATAACCAACCAAAACAGATAAATCATTTGCTACGAACTTTCCTGTTTTATCTCCATTTTCATCAGCTCTAGTAAAGCTCCCATAGTTGCCATATAAAAATACAGCATTAAAAGTTCCTAGATTGTCTACATGATGTGTGTATGAGGTAAATCCATAATTTATATCTGAGATATAATTCATGTAATTGATAGAGATAGAACCAGATTGAGTTGAATCTAACAAGGCTGGATTAGAAACAGTTAAATTCACATCCTTGTCGTAAATCGAGATATTACTTCCTCCTAAAGCTTGAATTCTAGAAGAATTAGCTAAATCAAGAAACTGGTAGGAATTAGATCCAGAAGATTGAGAAAACAGGCTTAAATTAAAGCCCAGACTTGTAATCAAGAATAAAACTATAAATTGATTAACTTTTTTATTCTTAAAATATATTTTCAAAATAGATAATAATTTTAACGACCTAAATCGTAATTAAACTATTAAATACAAGAACCATTAACGTACTCTACTCCTGCACATTCAGCAAGTGATTTGTTTGCGTAAGTTTTGTCGTTACATCCACAAACTGGCGTGTAATCTTCTGTAGTTACACATCCTTTCTCGAAAAATTCATCACATTTTCCAAGTGGTTTATTACAGCTGTTCATTAAAACTACTGCGGCAAAGATGGTTGTTGCAATTAATAAGATATTCTTTTTCATAACTTACGGGATTAACGCTATTTTTTAAAAATTATTTTGAGTCTTTACATTTTCCAACAACATACGTTACATTTGAGCATCTAGCATGACATGCATTAGAATATGTTTTATTATCACATCCACATACTGGAACATACTCTTCAGTACAAACACAACTCTCTGTAGCATTTGGCACACATGGCTCAACTGTTACTTCTGTGGTCTCCTTTTTAGATTTACATCCAACCAAGAGTAGCGCTCCAAAGAATAGTATTGTTGTTGTTTTTTTCACTAAAACAAATATAGCCATTTTTTGCAATTTAACAACAATATCAAAATAGTGAATTAAATCAAAGCTATATCAAGTACTTCAAACATAGTATCTACATAATGAAATTCTAATCCTTCAAGGTAATTAGGATTTATGTCATCAATGTCTTTTTTATTACTCTGACACAAAATTATTTCTTTAATACCCGCACGCTTAGCAGCTAATATTTTTTCCTTTATCCCTCCTACTGGCAATACTTTTCCTCTTAAAGTTATTTCTCCAGTCATTGCAATATTCGATCTCACTTTTTTGTTCATGAATATTGAAGTCAAAGCAGTTAAAATTGTAATTCCTGCTGATGGTCCATCCTTAGGAGTTGCTCCTTCTGGAACGTGGATATGAATGTTATTCTTAGTGAATTTTTCTGGTTCTATTCCAATTTTAGTTGCATTAGATTTCAAATATTCTAGAGCAATTACTGCAGATTCCTTCATTACATCTCCTAGGTTACCTGTTAAGGTAAGTTTCTCTTTACCTGGAGATAAACTTGTTTCAATAAACAAGATGTCACCCCCGTTTTGTGTCCAAGCCAATCCTGTTACTACTCCAGGAATATCATTTCCTTGGTATTTATCTTTCGGATGTGATGGCCCTAAAATTTTATTTAATTGTTCCTTAACAACTTCAATTTCAAAAGTTTCCTCCATAGCAATTTGCTTAGCTCTGAAACGAACAAGCTTAGAAACTCTTTTTTCTAATCCACGAACTCCACTTTCATTGGTGTAATTTTCAACTACAGTTTCTAAAGTTTCATCAGTAATACTAAATTGACTTTCACGAACTCCAGTTTCTTTTAATTGTTTAGGAAGTAAATATTTACGAGCTATAACAACCTTTTCCTCAATAGTATACCCATTTATCTCAATAATCTCCATTCTATCCCTCAAGGCAGGCTGAATAGTATTTAAACTATTTGCTGTAGCCACAAAAAGCACGTTAGATAAATCGTAGTCTAAATCAACAAAGTTATCGTTAAACGTAGAGTTCTGCTCTGGATCAAGCACTTCCAATAATGCTGAAGATGGATCTCCATGAGAGTCTCTTGTTAATTTATCAATCTCATCCAATACAAATACCGGATTAGAAGTTTTTACCTTTTTCAAGTTTTGTAAAATCCTTCCTGGCATTGCACCAATGTAAGTTTTTCTATGCCCTCTTATTTCAGCTTCATCTCTTAATCCACCAAGAGACATTCTTACGTATTTTCTACCAATTGCTTCGGCAATAGACTTACCCAAAGATGTTTTCCCAACTCCCGGAGGCCCATAAAGACATAGGATTGGAGCTTTCATGTTCTTCTTTAACTTTAGAACTGCAAGATGTTCAATAATTCTTTCTTTTACTTTATCTAAACCAAAATGATCGCGATCTAATATTTCTTGAGCACGTTTTAAATCAAAATTATCTTTCGTTTTTTTCTTCCAAGGTAAATCGGTAAGTAACTGTAAATAATTAAGTTGAACTGAATATTCAGCTGCTTGAGGATTCATTCTCTCCAGTTTACTGAGTTCTTTATAAAAAGTTTGTTTCACCTTTTTACTCCACTTCTTCTTTTCTGCTTTTTTTCTTAAGTCTTCAACTTCTTGTTGAGAAGGATTATCGCCCAATTCTTCTTGAATCTGAAGCATTTGCTGATGCAAATAATAATCTCTCTGTTGCTTATCCAAATCAGTCTTTACTTTAGACTGAATGTCATTTTTCAATTCTAGTAACTGCAATTCATCAGTTAAATTCTTTAGCACTAACTTGGCTCTTTTAACCATATCCTTTTCTTCTAGCATTTGTTGCTTCACTTCTACATCTGCATTAATGTTAGATGCGATAAAGTTTATCATGTAAGTAGGACTCTCAATATTCTTTATAGCAAATGAAGCCTCTGAAGGAATAGATGGAGATTCTTTAATAATCTTTAAAGCCAAATCTTTTAATGAAGAGTATAATGCAAAGAATTCAGGATCATTTTCATCAGGCCTAGTCTCAATATGTGTTTTGACTTTTGCTTTTATGTATGGATCTTCTTGGGTTATTTCTTGAGTCTCAAATCTTCTTTTACCTTGTATGATGACAGTAGTACTTCCATCAGGCATTTTTAAATGCTTAAGTATTTGACCAACAGTCCCAATAGTGTGAATTTCTTTAGAATTTGGATCTTCAATTTTCACATCTGTTTGCGATACAACTCCTAGGATTTTATTTCCTGAGTAAGCATCTTTAATCAGTTTTATAGATTTATCTCTACCAACAGTAATTGGAATTACAACTCCTGGGAAAAGCACATTGTTTCTTAAAGGTAAAATTGGTAACTCATCAGGAAATTCTTCCTTATTCATCTGATCTTCATCCTCTGAAGTAAACAATGGAATAAATTCACCTTCGTCTGAGGATTGTGCAAATCTTACGATATCTTCTTCATATATTTCGTTCATATAATTATAGTCATTTTGACATACTAACCCAATTGATGAGACTAGTAATCTTGTATGTTAAATTTAGTGTTTAAATTCAATCAACTGTTTATTAATTGATTAAAAATAATTTGATTTGAATTCAATAATATTAATCCAATACTTATGCCAATTACATATAGTGGTAATTATGTCTGTTAAGTATGATAAACTAAAATTATGATTATCTTCAAAAATGAAACAAATAGGAATAGTAATTCTTACAATATTATTGCCCTACACTAATCTTGAGAAAGTTGATTTTTATACTTCGATTGGATATAGCTTCAATCCTTCGAAAAATAACATAAAAAAAGCCCGCTTTTCCAAAAATGAAGTAGCAGGCTTGTTAAGTGATTTTGATATTATTATTTCTGAATAACCATTCGTTTAGTCATCTTTACTCCATCTATTTCAATAGAGTATAAATACATTCCTTTTTTCAAATCGGTTCCATCAAAGTTAATTGTATTAAGTCCTTGCCTTGAGTTAATAGTACTTTCGTATACTATTTCTCCTAATAGATTCATTACATAAAACTTTCCTTCACTTGCCTGTGAACTAGAAAAGCTAATCTTGGTGAAGTTTGCAAAAGGATTAGGTGAATTTTGTTGTAATTCAACATTGTTAGCAGTATTTTTTTCAATACTTAAAAAAGCAATATTCAATTTATATCCATTAATATCTCCAGTTCCAGTTTGTGCTAATGGACCACCAATAGTTGTACCTTCTAAAGTAATAATTAATGGAAATAAACCTGTAACAGTTGGAGTTCCTATAAATCTTACACAACCTACTGTTCCTGCATTCCATGTGCAATTAGCAGTATTACAATAAACACTATCTGTAGTTGAAGTTCCGCTTGTAAAAGTAATACCTGCTGGCAATCCAGTAATATTCAATAATTTTAAATTATCTAATTGAATTGCAGGTAAAGTTGGATCCAACTCATTTGCAAACATTGGTAACTTAAATGATAAAAATGTATCATACTGAACATTGATAAATGCTGGTGGCAAATTATCAATAGTATCTGGCATTACTCCCCAAGTACTTGGAGCTATATAAGCATTAAGTGCTGTAGCATCTGCTACACAAGACTGAGAATAACCAATTGTTGTAAAGAAAAAAGCAAGGGGAAATAACAATTTTTTCATAATTATAATTTTTATTTAAAATGCGCAATAATTAAGCCAAGATGCGTTCGCCTTCTTCAATATCTTTAGAAATATTTAAAACCTTATCTAACTGCGAAATTTTTATGATTTTTTCAACCATATCTTGAGGGGAATTAATTACAAACTTTCCATCCAATTCATTACACAACCTATTACCCACCAAAAGAGCACTTAAGCCTGATGAATCACAATATTTAACATCAGATAAATCAACTAAAATATTCTTTTCACCATTTTTGTTAAGCAAAACAAATTCTGCTTTTAAATTAGGTGCTAAGGTACTATCAAGTTTTTCTGAGCTAATCTTCAACAAGTTATAAAACGCCTTCTTTTCTTTTGTAATTTCCATTTAAATCTTACTGTTATATTGTTGTTAATATTCCTACACAATATAATGAAAAATTTAAAATTTCCAAGATTAAATTTTACCTGCTAACAGATAAATTACAGCCATTCTTATTGCAACTCCATTCTCTACTTGATTTAAAATTATTGCATTTTTAGAATCTGCAATTTCGCTTGATATCTCTACTCCACGATTAATTGGTCCTGGGTGCATTATCACAATATCCTTACCTATCGACTCTAATAATTCGGTTGTTAAACCATATTGAAGAGTATATTCTTTAAGTGAAGGAAAATGTTTAATTTCTTGTCTCTCATGCTGTATCCTTAGCATATTTACTACATCACACCATTCTAAAGCTTTTTTCAAGTTTGTCTCTACCTCTACTCCTAAACTTTCTATGTGCTTAGGCATTAATGTTAATGGTCCACAAACTTTTACTTCGGCACCTAGTTTCTTAAGGCAATGAATATTAGATATTGCCACTCTTGAGTGCAATATATCTCCTACAATAACTACTTTTTTACCTTTTACATCTCCAAGCTTCTCTCTTATTGAATAAGCATCTAAAAGAGCCTGTGTTGGATGTTCGTGAGTTCCATCACCTGCATTAATTATTACAGAGTCTACTTCCTTAGACAGGAACATAGCAGCTCCAGGACTTGGATGCCTCATTACAACCATATCCACTTTCATGGCAAGGATGTTATTTACTGTATCGATAAGAGTTTCCCCTTTCTTAACACTTGAACTTGCTGCAGAAAAGTTGACTACATCTGCTGAAAGTCTTTTCTCAGCCAATTCAAATGAAAGTTTTGTTCTGGTAGAGTTTTCGAAAAATAAGTTAGCTATGGTAATATCTCTAAGTGTAGGGACTTTTTTTATTGGTCGGTTAATTACATCTTTAAAGTTATCTGCCACCTCAAAAATCAATTTAATGTCCTCTGGTGTAAGTGGTTCAATTCCAAGTAGATGTTTTGTACTTAATGTATTCATTTTTTCACCAATATTACTTTGTCAATATTCTCTGTTTCCTTCCACATTACCTCTACCCTTTCATTGGATAAAGTATCTATGTACTTTCCTACATAGTTTGCTTCTATAGGCAAGTTTCTTGAAAATCTTCTGTCTACTAATACTAATAACTCAATAGAGGATGGTCTCCCGTAGGTCATTAAAGCATCCATAGCAGCTCTTACTGTTCTGCCAGAAAACAATACATCATCTGTCAGTATTATTTTTTTGGACTCTATAGAAAAATCTATATTATTTACACTAGGTAAAAGTGGTTTGTCTTTTCTTCTAAAATCATCTCTAAAAAAAGTAGTATCGATAGCTCCTGTCGTGACATCAATTCCACTAAGCTCTTTTAGTTTTTGTTTTAATCTATTAGCAACATAAATCCCTCTTGGTTGTACACCAATAAGAATAGAGTTTTCGAATAAATTATGATTTTCGATTAATTGACGAGTCATTCTTGATATAAGAATATCTACTTCTGCTTCATTGAGTATTTCTCTCTCTTGTAAACCCATTTAAATTTGTTGGTATCAGTTAAATGCTACAATTATTAATCGTCACAAATGTAACAAAAAAAAACTCTCAGGAATAATCCTGAGAGTTTTTAGTATTTCAATTATTAGTTGGGAGTCTATTTCCCTTCTAATTTATCTTTTAGTTCTTGTAAAGCATCCATATCTCCTAATGTAGAAGTGGCTGTTTTAGTATTCATCTTTTTCATTGTTTTAGCTGTATCCGCTTTTGTTTTCTTTGCTTCTTTTTCTTGCATTTCTTCAAAAGTTCTCGTGTGAGAAAGAATAATTTTTCCTGTAGCGTTATCAAATTCTAATACTACAAAATCCATTACTTCATCCAACTTAGCTCTTTCACCATCTTCTTTCTTTAAGTGACGTGCTGGTGCATATCCTTCAATACCGTAAGGTAATGAAACTACAGCTCCAGATTTAGCCTCTACTTTAATAACAGTTCCTTGGTGAGTTGATCCTTCAACAAATACAGATTCAAACTGCTCCCATGGCTTCTCTTCAAGTTGCTTGTGTCCTAATGATAGTTTTCTGTTCTCTTGGTCTAATTCCATTACAACTACTTGTAATTCATCTCCAACATTACAGAATTCTGATGGGTGCTTCACTTTTTTGTTCCATGATAAATCAGAAACGTGAATTAATCCGTCAATTCCTGGCTCAAGTTCAGTAAATACTCCAAAGTTTGTGAAGTTTCTTACAGTTGATTTGTGCTCAGATCCTACTGTATATTTAGTTGCAATACCTTCCCATGGATCTGGAGAAAGTTGTTTTACACCTAATGACATTTTTCTTTCCTCTCTATCAAGAGTCAATACTTGTGCTTCTATTTCGTCACCTACATTTACGAAATCTTGTGCAGATCTCAAGTGTTGTGACCAAGACATTTCAGATACGTGAATAAGACCTTCAACTCCGTCAGCAATTTCAACAAATGCTCCGTAATCAGCCATTACTACAACTTTACCTTTTACTTTGTCTCCTACAGCCATTTTTTCATCTAATGAATCCCATGGGTGTTTCTCTAATTGTTTCAATCCAAGAGCAATTCTCTTCTTGTCATCATTAAAGTCAAGGATAACTACATTGATTTTCTCATCAAGAGTTACAATCTCTTCTGGATGCTTAATTCTCTTCCAAGAAAGATCAGTAATGTGGATTAATCCATCTACACCTCCAAGATCAACAAATACTCCGTAAGAAGTAACGTTTTTCACGATACCTTGTAATACCTGTCCTTTTTCAAGACCAGACATAATTTGTTTTTTCTGCTCTTCAAGTTCTGCTTCGATAAGCGCTTTGTGAGATACAACAACATTTTTGAATTCGTGGTTAATTTTCACAACCTTGAATTCCATGTTCTTTCCTACAAACTCATCATAATCTCTAATTGGCTTCACATCAATTTGTGAACCTGGTAAGAAAGCTTCAATTCCAAAAACGTCAGCAATAAGTCCACCTTTTGTTCTTGATTTTACTCTACCAGTAATAATTTCTCCAGTTTCAAGACATTCATTTACTTTTAACCAAGCTCTGTGAATTCTTGCAATTTTGTGAGAAACCTCTAATTGTCCTTTCTTATTTTCAAGTTTTTCAACAATTAATTCAACTTCATCACCAATCGCTAAATCTGGATTATATCTAAATTCGTTAATAGCAACAACACCTTCAGATTTGTAATCTAGGTTAATTACTACTTCTCTTTCTCCAATTGATAATACTTTCCCTGTTACCAGTTCTTTATTTTTAATTGATTTAAGAGTTCCTTCGTACTTAGCTTCAATTGCTTTAGTTTCTTCTTCAGTATATGTTTCGCCAGAAGCGTACATATCCCAATCAAAGTTTTCTAAATCAATTTTTTCTTCTTCTTCTTTTCTATCAGCAACAATTTCTTTTATTTCATCATCAGCTTCAGTTTCTACAACTTCTTTTGTAGTTACATCTTTCTTAACAATCTTTTCAGTCGATTCAACTACTTCTTCAGCTACAACTTCTTCAGTTGTTTCAGCTGCTTCTTCAGTCGCTTCTACTTTTGTCGCTTCTACTTGATTTTCAACAGATTCTGGAGTAGAATCAGCTGCTTTGTCTTCTGTATTTTCAGACATATGCTTTATTTTGTATCTCGGTATTCAGCAATTGCGAGAGGGTTTATAATTAATAATTAAAATTTACTTGTGCTGACTAGGTTTCCTAAACGGATTGCAAAAGTAATGAATTTTGTTTAAATACAAGTGATTTGATTGTTTTTTTAGCGCTATTAATTTCAAAAGAATCTAACTAAAGCAATGTTTATTTTTTTTAATTGAAAATAGTAACTTTATCTAATCAGTTAAGTCATTAATTTATATACAATCAGTATTACTAAATCATTAACAAAACCAAATGAAAAAACCAATTATCGACATCCATTGTGATTTACTAATTTATCTTACTAATCATTTTTCTGATCTTAATAACAAAGAAGATATTGGATGCTCTCTACCCTATTTAAAAGAAGGTAATGTTGACTTGCAAGTAATGGCAATTTTCACTCCAACAGAAGAAAATAGTCATAAATTAGGGGTGCAACAGAGTGAAATATTTCGCAATCTTAATACTCAAGAAAATGAATTATACCGTTTTGAAAAGCAACATTTAAGCACCCTTGGTAATGGAAAAGGTGTTGGAATGCTTGCCGCAGTAGAAAATGCTTCTGGATTTTGTGATGAAAATATGAGCCTAAAGGAAGGATTCAAGAATTTAGAGACTATAATTGATAATGTTGGAGAATTATTTTACATCAGTTTCACTCATCATTTAGAGAATAGATTTGGAGGAGGAAATTATTCGACTGCCGGACTTAAAAATGACGGAAAAGCACTAATCGATTATTTGGATAACAAGAACATTGCTATAGATTTTTCTCATACTAGTGATGCATTAGCCTATGAGATTTTGAATTATGTTTCAAAAAATAATATTAAGGTTCCTATTATTGCTAGTCACTCGAACTACAGGTCTATTTTTGATCATCCTCGTAATTTACCAAATGAAATAGCACAAGAAATAATACAGAGAGAAGGTTTAATTGGTGTTAATTTTTTGAGAGCCTTTGTAAACAATGAAAAACCTGAAGTACTTCAAGAGCATATCGCACATGGTCTTGAATTAGGAGCACAAAAGGCTGTTTGTTATGGAGCTGATTTCTTTTATGTAAAAGGAAATCCAGATAAATCAAGAATTCCTTATTACTATAAAGAACATGAAAATGCGGGTTGTTATCCTCAAATTAATAAAACTATCAAACAGCAATTTGGTGAGGAAGTATGCAACAATATCAGTCACCAAAATGTCACTGATTTTTTGACTAGAATTTGGAGTTAAAGAAATGTTTTGAATAAATTAAAAAAGTATAATCCTTAAAGTAATAAATATGAATCATCTAACTAAATTAGTTTTAATCCTAGTAAGCACATTAGCATTAAGCTGCAACTCACAACCAGAGGTAAATTCCGAACAGAAATCTCAAGAAACAGCTCCAGAACTTTCCCCAAAAGAAAAACTAAAAGAAGCCTACCAACTTTTTAAAGAAGGAAAAGATGAGGAATCAATTAATCTTGCGCAAGAAGTATTAGCTATTGGAAGAGAAACTGAAAACGATACGCTAACTGGTAAAGCTTTAACTTCTATGTGTAGAAATGCCCAAAGAAAACTAGACACTACTAGATTAACTGAATTGAGCGAAGAATTAGTAAAACTATCTTCTAAATCGGGAGATAAAAGTTGGCTGATGTACAGAGCTCACATGAATGCAGAAATGTGGCGATTGGTTGGTAATATGAATAAAGCCGAAAGCTTTTATGACGAAAGCATGAGTATTAGCAAAGAATTAGGCTCAATGGGAATGTACACCATTGATCATTTTAATAAATCATTTGTTTCTACAGCAAAAGGAGATTATAAAGAGGCTAACTCATTAATTAAAAGATATTACGAGCTAAGAGAAGAGAACGGAATGAAACCAGATGATGCTTATGGATTGATTGCTTTGTCCTATTTATTGGAGCAAAAAAAGAATTACAAAGGAGCTCATGAAGTAGCTGTTGTTACAAGAAGGTTATTTAAAGAACAAAACCTATTTCCAGAACCACCAGACGAAAAGCCATTGATTGCAGTTGAAAACAAAGTGAGAGTAGAATTGAAAGAATCTGCTTTAGCTGATATTGCTTCGAATACAGATTCCACTACTGTTTCTGATTTATTGAAGAAGTATTTGAAATAGAGTTTATCTCTCTTTTAAACAAGGGAACTCACTATATAATTGGTTTTCTTTTTCCTCTAATTGCTTAGAAAACTCTATAAACTCTTTGCTCTCAGGATTAAAGGGTTTGTGATTTTTCTCTCTATTTATTTGAGCTATTCTTTTGTTCAATTCTTTGGTTTCTTTTGAAAAAAATGAATCTGTAAATTTCTCCCAGATATAATCTATTGCTAACTCTGAAGGATGCAACATGTCATTTGCATAAAAACGGTAATCTCTTAATTCGTCCAACATTATTTCATTAGATGGGAAATAGATAGAATCATCAAACGATTCATTAATTTCCTTTAGTGCCAAATGCAGAGTGGCTTTACTTTGTTGGTTCTCCACTACTCCATCTTTCCAATGACGCACTGGACTAATTGTTGTAATTATTTTTAACGAAGGATTTATTGCTTTTAGCTTTTTTATGGTTTTAGATACTTCTTCAGTGATTTCATTTACTGATAGTAGTTCTTTAACGAAAAGCGAATTAGGCAGTTTATAGCAATTAGCTACAACTTCGTTCGTGTCTTTTAATCGGTAAACCCAAGCAGTGCCAAAAGTGATTATAAGTACTTTGGCAGAGGTTAAATATGAATTCGCTTTAGCAATACTATTATTTATTGAATCGAGAACTTGTTGTTTATCCAATCCCGAAAACTTGCTGTGGTGATTGAAACTAAAGTGAATTTCATTATTCTCTTTTAAATCCGACTCTGTGTATTGTTTGTTATCAATACATTCTTCGATAGCTTTAGTTACAGAGATAGGATTAAACAAAATCCCGTAAGGATTTACATTCACATCAAACTTATTCTCTTTTAGTTTCGCACCAATATTCTCAGAAAAACAAGAGCCAAAACTTACAATACTATCTTGATGAGAGATTGCAAATGGATAGTTTGGTAATTTTATTTCGGTTTTGAAATTCATGAATCAAAGTTAACTTAAATCTTGTATTCTAATTTCTTCCTTTCTAATAACTCCGTTATGTCTTTGATTTGCAAAGTCGGATGTGGTGTTTTTACTTGACTTAGATTAAATACTAATATTTTCCCATACTTTGGGGTAACTACATAGCTGTATCTCTTTAGAAATGCTGTATCTAATTCTATATTATTTATCTCTATTTGAGTTTCGGTAATTGCTATTTTCTCAATTTCATTCCATTTTAAATAAATCTTGCGGTTAGGAACGGAAATCATGTATTCGTTTATTTCTACTCTAAAGGGTTTGTAAGAAATGAGCATGTACACCACAAGAATTACAAAGACAACAAATATGACGAAAATCGATAAATCCATGATTCTAAGATATTAAAAAAATCCATTTTAAACGATTTGAAACCCATTGAGCTATTTTTCGTAAGTTTGGCAAGACTATTGCATATCATAATGCGTTAAAACTTTACTGATGAAAAAAGCTATTTTTCCAGGATCATTTGATCCAATTACCAAAGGTCACGAAGCACTTGTACTCCGTGGTTTAGAGTTATTTGATGAAATCATTATTGCTATTGGAACCAACTCCACTAAAAAATATATGTATTCGTTAGAACAGAGAATGGATTTTATAAAGCAAACATTTGCTAATGAGCCAAGAATAAAAGTGGAAAACTATGAGGGTTTAACCACCGAATATTGTAAAAAAAGCGAAGCAAATTTTATGCTTAGAGGCCTAAGAACTTCGGCAGATTTTGAGTTCGAAAGAGCTATTGGGCAAATAAATAGAGATTTACAACCAGATTTAGAAACAGTGTTTTTAATTACCTCTGCCGAACTATCAGTAATAAGTTCTTCTATAATTCGTGATATAATAAAAAATAACGGAGATGCCTCTCAGTTTTTACCAGATAGCCTAATCATTAAATAATGACGAAACAAAAAAACATATTCTTAACTTTCCTTTTAATAGGTTGCTTTTTATCAATAAAAGCTACTGAGATAAAAGGAATAACCATTAGCTCGTTTGCTGGTAAAACAGCTAACTTGGTTGAGTATGCTGATTATGTTACTAAAGATTTCAAAATAATTAGCTCTACAATAATTGATGATAAAGGAAAATTCAATTTTAATATCGACTTAAAGAAAACTAAGCAAACTATTATCCAAATAGATTACTTAATAGGTATCATTTATTTAGACCCTAATCAAGAATATTCTGTTTACTTCCCTCCTATTTCTGAGGATGGAACTTACAAGTTAACTAGAAACAATGTGAATTTAGTTTTTAAGACAATTCCTGACAATGATATTAATGGATATATCATGGAGTTCGATAGAAACTATGATCAATTCCTACTTGAAAACAGGTATAAAGTTGGAACGAAGCTATTCCACTCTAAACTAGATACTTTTAGAAGAGCCATGTTGGATACATTTGGATTAGTTAAAAATGATTTTTTCGAGAAGTATGTTACTTATAGTATTGCTGATATGGAACTCGTAGCTCCTTCATCTTATCAAAAAATAAATAAAATAAGTGTTTACAATAAATACATCATTAATAGAAAGATAGATTACCAGCATCCTGTACAGATGAAGTTTTTGATGAACTTTTATGAAAAAGCACTTAAAAACCAGATTGGAAAGACTGGAACAGCAATTAATACCTCACTAACAACTTCTCCAAGTTATGTGAGTATGGATACCATGCTTAATAAAGACTATTTCTTTAAGATGCAATCTATAAGAGAACTTGTTGTAGCAGAAAACTTGTACACCCTATTCTATGATGTGCAATACGATCCAAATGCTATGATTGATGTGTTGCAAGAATTAAAATCAGTGACAACTACTCCAGAATTAAATACTTTAATTACAAACGTAACAAACAAACTTATTAGGCTTCAGCCAGGAACACAAGCATTTCCATTTGAACTTATAGATAAAAATGGTGAACGAGTAACTCTTGAATCATTTAAAGGGAAATATGTATACATTAATTTTTGGGCAGTGTGGAATAAAGATAGCCAAGCTGAAATGGAGCTATTTCAATCTATGAAAGAAGAATACGGAGATATTGTAGAATTTGTAAGTATTAATATAGATAGTAAAGTTTCTAAATTCAATAATTTTGTTGCTTCTCATCCTGATTATGATTGGACAATGCTTTACTATGGTGGTGATGCTAATTTACTAGACAACTACGAAGTATTTAATGCTCCACAGTATGTATTAATAGATGCTGAAGGAAAGATTGTTAGCGCCCCTGCAAATGGGCCTGCTCCAAATGGAGATTATATATCTATTGACAAAACATTTTTTGACTTGAAGAAAAAGCTGAAGAAGCAAAAAAGATTTATACCCGGACAAAAAAATGATTAAAAAAAAAGACCTTCAGAAATGAAGGTCTTTTTTAGTTTTAAAAGTTTGGACAAAGTTCTAGTCGATAGGTATTGAATAATTCTTTCTGTTTATTCTTATCTTCTTGCGATAACCTATCTCTATAAGCTTTCTTTTCGCCAGTTGGATCAAAACAAGTTTTGAATCTCTGTTGAGCCATTTGATACTCATTCATAGCCATTGAATCTTGTGATTGATTTACTCTATCCACAAAAGGCTTGAGAGGCTCCATGCATTTACAATATTCTTGAGTGTGAGCTTTTACAATTTCTTCCATTGACATAGGCTCTGTGGCTTTTGTCTCTGGTTTTATGCTATTGCTACAAGAAACAGCAATAGTTAAAAGAAATACTCCAACAAGTAATACTACTTTTTGCATGATTATCTCTTGCTCAATTCAACATAGTTACGAGCGTTAGCTCCAGTATATATCTGTCTTGGACGACCAATTGGCTGCTTAGTTTCAATCATTTCTTTCCACTGTGCAATCCAACCTGGCAATCTTCCAATAGCAAACATTACTGTAAACATTTCAGTAGGTATTCCTATTGCTCTGTATATAATTCCTGAGTAAAAATCTACGTTAGGATATAATTTTCTGTCTACGAAATAAGGATCTTCAAGTGCAGCTGTCTCTAATTTCTTAGCGATATCTAAAACTGGATCATCAATTCCTAAAGCATCTAATACATCATCACAAGCCTTTTTGATAATACGAGCTCTTGGATCAAAGTTTTTGTAAACTCTGTGTCCAAACCCCATTAATCTAAATGGATCGTTTTTGTCTTTTGCTTTATCTAAATATTTAGTTACATCTCCACCGTCATTTTTGATATCTTCTAACATTTCGATAACTGCTTGGTTTGCTCCACCATGAAGTGGTCCCCAAAGTGCAGAAATACCTGCAGATATTGATGTATATAAGTTAGCTTGAGAAGAACCTACAATTCTTACTGTAGATGCAGAACAGTTTTGTTCGTGATCAGCATGTAAGATGAATAATAAATCTAAAGCTTTAGCTACAACTGGACCAATTTTATAATCTTCAGAAGGAACAGAGAACATCATTTGCAAGAAATTCTCACTGTAGTTCAATTCGTTCTTAGGATAAACTACTGGATGTCTTTGTGCATTTTTATGCGACCAAGCAGCCAAAGTAGGAATCTTTGCTATTAATCTATAAATAGTTAAATCTACAGCATCTTCTCCTCTGTTAGGATCTTGAGACTCAGGATAAAAAGAAGATAATGAGTTAACTAAAGAACCAAGAACTCCCATTGGGTGTGCATGGTGAGGAAAAGCTTGGTAAAACTTTCTCATGTCTTCCGCTACTAGAGTATGCTTTCTGATATTTTCGTTAAATTCTTCTAATTGAGTCTTATTTGGTAATTCACCTTCAATAAGTAAATAAGCTACTTCTAAAAAAGTAGACTTTTCAGCTAATTCTTCAATTGAATATCCTCTGTAACTTAAAATTCCTTTTTCTCCATCCAAAAACGTAATACCACTTTCTGTAGCACCTGTGTTTTTGTATCCTGGATCTAAAGTTACATATCCAGATTGAGCTCTTAATTTAGATATATCAATACCTTTTTCATTTTCTGAACCCTCAGTTACTGGGAATTCATATGTCTCTCCGTTCAAAATGAATTTAGCTGTTTCACTCATAGTTTTATTCTGTTTTTTTTCTTTATTAATTCGTTCCTTCTCGCATTTTTGTATTGCTTTGCGAATATAGAAAAAAGTGCACTAAAAATGCAATTTTAAAAGTAGATTTTTAGTAATTTTAATTAGGGTTTTTTTAAAAGGTAAAACAAACAAGTTGCTCATTAAATCCTACTGATAAATCTCTTTAAATTCCTGAAGGATTGCTGCAGTAGCACCCCAAACTACTTTATTGTTTAATTCGAAATATGGAGTTTTTAATTTGATACCATCACCAATAATAACTTCCGTTTCTTTTATTGGAGAATTCTCTAAAAAATCTAAAAGAGAAACTTCCAATATTTCTTTCACTTCTCTTTCCTCTTTTACAAAAGTTGGCTCACCAGAAATAAATCCCACAAATGGTGAAACCATAAAATTACTAGGTGGAATATAAAGCTCAGTTAAAGCTCCAAAATTTTCAATCAGTTTTCTAGGAACACCAATTTCTTCCTCCGTTTCACGAATTGCAGTGTGTAATAAGTTATCATCACCTATCTCTACTTTACCACCTGGAAGACTAACTTGATTACTGTGAACCCCTTTATATTCATGCCTTTGTATTAAAGGAAAAAACAATTCTCCATCTTTCATATACAGCAATAAAAGCACTGCTCCTTCTCTCCTATCATCAGGAATTACTTTAATTAATCTTCGGTAAGGAGTCATTTTTAAATGAGCATCCATTCCTGGTAACGGCTCATTTAACTTCTTTTTTAAAGACTGAATAGAAACTAGACTCATGAATTAATCTTCAATAAATTTTATAGAAACAGAATTAATGCAATACCTCAAACCAGTTGGTTTTGGACCATCATTAAAAACATGGCCTTGATGTCCTTTACAAGTAGCACAAACTACTTCTGTTCTTTTCATTCCGTAAGAATTATCTACAACACTTAATACATTTTCATCAATAATATCATAAAAAGAAGGCCATCCTGTTCCAGATTTAAATTTTGTTTCAGATTTATACAATGGAGTCGCACAACCAGAGCAAACATAAGTTCCTTCTTTTTTGTTATTTAATAAACTCCCCGAAAAAGCCCTTTCTGTTCCTTTTTTTCTTAAAACATAATACTCTTGATCTGTTAAAATCTCTTTCCATTTAGCTTCTAACAAATTAGTAAAATCCTTGATAGAATCTTTATTAATGGTTGGATTAGAAACTTGAGAATTTTCAATTTCAACAACAGGCTCAGAAATTTCTGGAGCTGAAACTGATGCTTTGTTTTGAGCACAACTTAGCATGAATGTTAACGAGATTAAATATATAATAGCTTTCATAATTTTGATATTTTGGTTAAAGTTACTAGTTTTTGATACAAGATGTATGACGAACCAACATTGTTAAAATTACATATTTATTCTACCTTTAACAGAGATAATAAATTTAAGTAATTATGAAAATATATCCCATAAACACAGGTAACTTTAAATTAGATGGTGGAGCCATGCATGGTGTTGTTCCAAAATCAATTTGGTCGCGAAACAATGTGCCAGATGATAACAACATGTGTAACTGGTCTATGAGGTGTATGCTTATAGAAGATGAAGACAGGTTGATCCTAATTGATACTGGAATTGGAGATAAACAAAGTGAAAAATTCTTTAGCTATTACTATTTATTTGGAGAAGATACATTACAAAAGTCTATTGAAGCTTTAGGATTTGGAATGGATCAAATTACTGATGTAATTCTAACTCACCTTCACTTTGATCATTGTGGTGGAGCTATAGGAATGAATTCAAAAACAGAACGGTACGAACCAAGGTTTCCTAATGCTACTTTTTGGAGTAATGAAAAACATTGGAAATGGGCAACTGAACCAAACCCAAGAGAGAAGGCTTCTTTTTTGAAGGAGAACATCATGCCAATTCAAGAGAGTGGACAACTTAAATTTATTGACAGAGTTGGAGATTTCACTACAAACGTATTTCCAAATATTGATATGTTTTTTATGGATGGGCATACCGAAAGTCAAATGCTTCCGGTAATATCTCACAAAGAAAAAAAAATAGT
This sequence comes from Flavobacteriales bacterium, assembly GCA_018609055.1. GTDB lineage: Bacteria > Bacteroidota > Bacteroidia > Flavobacteriales_D > CAJJDF01 > CAJJDF01. The sequence continues at coordinate 509,560 of JABAYJ010000009.1, read as the reverse complement.
TTTTATGGCCGATCTACTTCCTTCTGTTGGGCATATTCCTTTACCATATGTAATGGGTTATGATACTCGCCCACTAATTACAATGACCGAAAAAGAGAAATTCTTGAAAGAAGCTGCTGAAAAAGAATTTGTATTATTCTTGGAGCATGACTTCGTAAATGAGTGTTGCACAGTTAAGCAAACCGATAGAGGTGTTCGTTTAGATGAAAGTTTTAGATTTAATGAGTTGTTTGGGTAATTTGGAATGCTTTTTGCCTTTATTTTTATGAAAATATCAATTAACCAATGAAGAAAATACTTTTAATACTTTTTGTACTTATTACTGTAAACGGATTAAGTCAGAGAAATGCTCAAGACAGAGCTGAAGATGCTGTTAAAAAATACCTTACAGAAATATTTACCAAAGAAAAATACAAGCCTTTCGGGTTTGAGCCTTTATTTAAAATTACTCCTCCAGAAATTATGGAAGTGGATGTATTAAAAATGGAGGTAGATGAATTAAGAAAAAGCAATAAGCTTACCGATACACTTCTGAAGGAATACGAAATAAAAATTAAATCTAAAGTAGACTCTGTAAAAGCCAAAAAAGTATTTTCTACTTATGATATCAAGCATTATTTTGTTGTAAAAGATGAGGGAGTTAATTACTTATACTATTTCGATTTTATACTTTACCCAGACGGTAAAGTAAAAGATGTTACCAAACTAATGAAATATGAGTTTGTAAACATTGAGTATGATTGGTTTTACAGCTATTATAGAAGATCTCCATTAATTATTGATAACAATAAGGAAAATAAAGATTGCTTTACTTATTTGAATGATTTGGTACTAAATGATACGATTGATAGAGAATCGACTATGGCAACAACTTTATCAACTTATGGTGTAATTAGTAGATATGGGTTTATGGATACAACTAAATTGTCACGAATTATTATTCAAAATGAATTGGTAAGAGAGTTTGGAAAAGAAGTTACCATCATCAAATATTCTCAACTTAAACCTGTAATTGATAATGGCGAAACGATTGGCTACAAGCAATTTGTAGAGTGGCAAAAAGATGGTGTGAATAAGGCTCACTATTACGAATTGGATTTAAATTATGTAATACGAGGGGATTTATTTGTTGAAGCTCCTTATCAAAAGTATTTCGAAGAAAAATAAAGGTTATTGTTTGAAGCGAACTCCTCGTTCGTAATATCCAATCCCTCTATTATATTGCTCAAATTCTACTTTGTAAGATAGAGTTTGATTCTTAATCTCATCTACAGGAAACTCCCATCCGTAATCTGGGTTTTCTGTAATTAGTTTCATGTAATGATCTGGAATATGGTAATTTACTTCCCACTCTCCTATTATTAAATCGTCTTTAAAGGTTCCTTTTTCTAACAGTTTACCTTTCTCATCAAAACGAATAAAATCTCCATTTAGCATTCCGTTTTCGTAGTTATATTTCATTAAGACCTTTCTTGTATCGTAATAAACTAATTGCTTTCCTTTTGGGAGCCCATAAGAAAAATTCCTCTTAGCCATTAGATTTCCTGAAGGATAATACGAAATCCATTCACCATGTTTTTTCTCGTGAATAAAAGTTCCTGTCTGTTTCTTTTTTCCATTTGTATAAAAAGAAGAATAGCTTCCATTTGCTACTCCGTGATCAAATTCAATTTTTAAAATTACTCTATGAAGTGAATCCTTGTAGTCTATAGTTCCATTTAATTGTGGTGAAATTGTATACCTATGTGGGTATTGAATATTAGCTTTATTGAAATGAGCAATCTTTAATTGGTGTAAGTTCCAGTAACAATCGTATTCATTTCTGTGGAGTCCATTATTAATATCATTATCAGGGAACCTTTGTAATTCTTGATGAATTTGTGTGTTCGATTCATAAATTATTTTGCTTTCGTACATGCCGTTTTCCAAAATTTTATCCCAATAATCATAATAATTATAGGAATATCTATCAACTGAATAAAGCGTTAAAACCCTTCTTAATTCAGGACCATAAAACCAAAATTGTTTATCATCAATTAGTAATCCTACTGCCAGAATAAAAGGCTTATAACAATGAGTGGAATAATCATAATAGACTGCTTCTTTAACCCTTATATATCTAATTCTATGAAAATTAGTGTCAATTTTCTTTATTAAATCATCCTGCTTTTTTAAATTATTATATTCAATATTGGGCTCATAAACTGTTAATTTTCCCAAATTTAAAGCCTCTTTAATAATAGATAAAAAACTTGATTTTACATTAAATATAGAATCAGGACTGTAAATAGTGTCTCCAAGATTAAAATAACCAGTGTCATTATGAAACTTCAAAATCTTAATAGAACCTTTTTCAAAAGGAAAATTATTCTTTGCTTTAATATCAATTTGCTTAATTGAGTATTTAAAGTTTGCCCTTTTATTATTAAATAGATTACAATAAGGATTATTGTAATAAGAATGATTTTTGAATTGGGCTTTTTCTTTAGTGGTTAAATTAAATTTATACTTGCTATACATCATTTCATTGAGCTCTGTATATTTCTCGTATATCATAGAATTAATAACAAAAAAATCGCTAGCAACTTGAACTCCGTCAACCACCATTACTGAGAAAGGAAATTGAAAATCATTCTCCGAATTTTGAGCAGAAAGTTGACTAACTATCAACACAACCGATAAAAAAAGTGTAAATTTCATATCTCAAAGATATTGAAATAATGACACAAAAACTTATTTTCGTTTACAATGCAAAATCAGATATCATTAACGCTAGTTTTGATTTTGCTCATAAAATACTAAGTCCTAAAACTTATAATTGTAGTCTTTGTAAGCTAACTCATGGTGCTTTAAGTGAAAAGAAAGAATGGACTGAGTTTAGAGATAATTCTAACTCAGAATTAGAATTTCTTCATATTGATGAGTTTGAGGAAGTATATCCTAAAGAAAAATATCCTGCTGTGTTCGAAGTAAAAAACAACAGCCTTGAATTAATTATTTCGCCTGAAAAGCTGAATACATTGAATTCTGTAGAAGAGTTGATAAATTCACTGAAAAAAATAGCAGAAACTGTATGAGTCCTGAGTTCAAAAGCTTTACAACTTACTTAAAATCAATAGCTTCTTTCAATGAAATTGACTTAGAAACTGCAATGTCATTAGTTGAGATTAAGGAAATTAAAAAAGGCGACTATTTTATAAAAGAGGGAAAGGTGTGTAACCACATAGCTTTTATCAATAAAGGTATTTACAGGATTTTTAAACTTAAAAACGGAGAAGAACTAAATGTTTGTTTTTGCATTGAGAATGGTGTAATGTCTTCATTTGAAAGCTTTGTAAATAGATCTCCTACTAACGAATATATCCAGGCATTAGAGGATTCTGAAATATTAATTTTATCCTTTGATAATTTAAACAAACTAATTACTTCTAATCCTGAATGGAACAAAATTAGGTTAACCTTAACTAATCAAGAATGTATAAGATTAGCAGAAAGAGCTAATTCTTTAAGTTTTGAAACAGCTCTAGAAAAATATCAAAACCTTACTGATAAAGAACCTCATATTATTCAAAGAGTTTCTAATTATCATATTGCTTCTTACCTAGGAATAACTCCTGAAACTTTAAGTAGAATAAGAGCGAAAATTAGTTAATTCCATTTATTGACATTTGTCAATTTTTAATAGAACTGTAAGTATGACTTTTGTTTAAATCAATTAAACAAAATACTTATGGATATCTTATATTATTTAATCACAGCTTGTATCGCACTATTTATGCTTTTGGCTATGTATGATGGAATTTACCTTCATGTATGGAAATACCAACTACACACCAGAGAAGAGAGTTATTTTGAGCATAAAACGCATACGATTAGAGCTATACTTTTTCCATTAATAGTTTGGTTATTAGTCATCAATAACGATCCTATTAGTTTCTGGATTGGAATTGCATTAGTTGGTGTAGATTTAATAACTCTAGGAGTTGATGCTTTTTCTGAAACAGACTCTCGTGAGAGCATTGGTGGATTACCAAAATGGGAATACATAACTCATCTTTTTGCAAACGGATTTCATTTTGCTGCAATCATATTAGTATTAGCTACAAAGGTTAGTATTACAGAAACTGGAATGATGCTAAGTGAGACTTTTATACCTAGTTCTGCCAAAGAAGTATTCGATTTTGTATCCGTCCAGGCTATACCTGGAGCTGTATTAATGGCTATTATACATTTTGTCCTTATACTTCCTTTTGGTAAACGAATTTGGCTAAAACAAAGGAATAAAGTTACTTGCTGTTAATCGTTTTAATTTGGATTCGATATATTCGTAATGATATTAAAAAACGAATTTTATGAAATCTACTTTAATTAAATCTGTAGTTGCTTTATTATCAATTCTATTCCTACTTAGCTTTTCGAGCAAAGTGAATGAAATAGAGGATTCTGAAAGTTATTTCCCTCTTACTATTAAAGAAAAAAAAGTAAGGTGGTTTAACACTCAATACATTGAAAGACAAATTGGTGAAAAAAAATTCAATAATAAAACATATAAGGTATTTGAGCAAGAATGGAAAAATGGGCAAAAGGATTTACTCTATTTAAGAGAAGAAAACAGAGTAGTTTACCAATATCAGAAAGAAGAAGACAATCACGAATACGTTAGGTATAATAATCGTTTTAAGAAAAATGCAACTTTGGGACCATCTATAAAACCTAAGCTTCATAAAATAACAAGTTTCAATGGTACTTTGGAAACCCCATATGGAAAGTTTACAGACTTAATGGTTATTGAAGCCAAATTTGACAATGGTAAATTCAAATTTTATTACCAAAAAGGAATGGGCTACATTGGAGCTACTACCAAAAAAGAAGGATTAATCTCTTACTTGAGAGAGTAATTACTTTTTTGTAAACGTATACCCTACTCCAATCCTAAACCATCTACCTGGCATAATTACCAAGTCTGTTTCTTGATATTTTTGATCAAGTAAATTAGAAATCTCTCCGTAAACAAGTAGCTTACCATTATTATAAGACAACTTAGTATCTAAGATAGAATAATCATCTAAATTCACTCTGTCCGAATAACGGTAGTTGAATGAATGACTTATGTTTTCATGGTATTTAAAAACTATCAAAGAAGTAACTTGATTCTTTAAGTTTTCTAGAGCATACAAAGACAACAAACCATTATCTACTGTAGTTGCTTGATCAAGGAATGTATATCCAAATCCTATTCTACTTACCCATTTTGTCCAAGGAATTTTTACTTGCCCATCAAAATCAACTCCACTAGTATTAAGCTTTATCAAGTTATTTGGTTGCCAAGGAGAGCTTGCGTCAGGTCTAGTCCAGTCGATTATGTTATTTCCTTCACGAACAAAGTAACTTGCTTGTAAAGTTATGTTTCTGTTGTAAAATCTAGCTCCAGCTTCATATGAAAGAGCTATTTCCGGATTAAGATTCGGGTTCCCAATATTGGTTCTACCTACATAAAACAAATCTGTGTAAGTAGGTATACGGTATGTATATCCAGCATTTGCAAATAGATTAATATCATTGTTTACACGATAATTCAAATCAATTCCTGGTAAAATAACTCCATCAAAATCAGAAAAATAACTAGCTTGAACTCCAGGTGTTACAGCCAATCTATTTTTAAAGAAATTAAATCTATGTTCTAAAAAAGCTGTTTGTATTTTTCTTTCTCTTTTTCCTAAATTATTACTCTGAATCCAAACTTGACTAATATCTATTCCAAAACCAGTTTGACCCAGTTTGTTATTATTCTTCATGTTAAAATTAACTCCTCCTGTATTGTTAATATGCATGTTTCTGAAAACCTCTGGTTGAAATCTTAAAAAGACATATTCATCTTGATTCCTTCTCCAATAGGCACTTACGTTAAATTTAGTATTGTAAGATTTAAAAAACGATAACTTAGCAGAAGCTACAGAAGTTTGAATCTCTTCGTATTGATCTTTAAATAGTGGTGAAGAATAAAATCCATTTGCTCCAAATTTTCTTTCGGTAAAACCACCCATTAAGGTAAGTTTAGTCTTCCATTCTGTAATTGGTTTTAATCCATTAGCATTTTCTAGAGTAACATTTATTTTAGGCTCATTATCATAACCCGATAACTTTATCTCCGAGCTTATGAAAGCATTGGTAATATTGTAATCCGTATTAAACTTATATCCTTGAGAAGCTCCGTTATTGATTGAGATTAGATTACTTGAATTTTTTCCTTTAAATCCAGCTGCAACCGTTACATCTGATAAATTAAAATCACCCCCTACTGCTTTAATAGAAACGAAAGTATCTTTTGGATTTTTGGTAATAATATTAATTACACCAGCCAAAGCATTTTGCCCATATACTCTTGCTCCTGCTCCTTTTATCACTTCTATTCTGTCTATTGCAGAAATATCTACAGGAATATTAAGCGAATGATGCCCTGTTTGAGGATCGCTCATTCTTACACCATTTATCAATACCAAAACTTGATCAAAAGTACTTCCTCTTATTCCTACATCTGCTTGAACTCCATTTGGTCCTCTTTGGCGAATATCAATACCAGCATATTGTACCAATATTTCACTAATACTTACTGCAGAAGTATTTTTCATTTCCTCCGCACTAATAATCAATACAGATTTTCCTTCTCTTGGATAAGAAGTGTAAATTCTATCTGAAGCAACAGAAAATTCCTCTAAAACTTGAATTGGAATTCGGTTTATTAATTGTAATGAAGGTACCAAATTAGGATCGGTACTTTGATTAGTCCCTGGTTTTATTGTGTCCTGAGCTAAAGAAAAGCTAGAAATACTTATAATTGCTATTAAGAATATTAGTTTTTTCATACGATTAGTTTTAGGGCACAATATTAAGAATAATAAAAAAGTTAAAAGCTCATATTCACAAAAAAAGCCAGATGATTATTCAATCATCTGGCTTTTATTAAATTAACTAAGCTTAATTATTCAGCTAATAAATCTTGCTCTTCTTGCTCTATTAAATTACCCTCATTTTTCCAATCCGATTTATCGTAGATATTTCTTTTCATACGGTACAATAAATAATACATAATTGGCACCAAAACCAAAGTAAGGAAAGTTGCGAATGTTAATCCATAAATAATAGTCTGACTCAATGGACCAAAGAACATAGCGTTATCTCCTCCAAAATAAATGTTAGGATCATATTTGGATAGCAATCCAATAAAATCAATATTAAGCCCAATTGCCATTGGTAATAGACCAAGTACAGTAGTTATTGCTGTAAGCAAAACGGGACGTAATCTTGTTTTCCCTCCTTCTATGATAGATTCTAGCACTAACTTATTTGGTAACCATTCGTCTTCACCCAATCCTAATTCTTCTTTTTTACGATCACGTATCAAGTTGGTATAATCTAGCAATACAATAGCATTATTTACTACAACTCCTGCCAAGGAAATTATTCCAATCATTGTCATAATGATAACAAAATCACTACCTGAAATTAATAATCCCAAGAATACCCCAATCAAACTCAACAATACTGCTGATAGAATAATGATGGGTGCAGAGAAAGAGTTGAACTGCATGACGATTATAAAGAAAATCAAAAACAAAGCGAACATTAAAGCACCTCCTAAAAAGCTCATTTCTTCGGCTTGCTGTTCTTGTCCTCCAGTAAATTTAAATTCGTAACCATCTGCAGTAAATGCTTTTCCTTCGTCACTTTTTTTCCATTTTTCTAGATTCTTTTTAAGAATTGCAACTACTTCATTCCCATTGGCTTCCGAAGTCACATCAGAAAATATTGTTACCACTTGGTCTAAGTCTTTTCTTATTACAGAACCATATGTAGATCGTTCTTTTGTGTTCTTAATTACCGATCTAATTGGGATATTTAATAATTTTCCTTTGTTGTTTCTAAAAGCGATTTTTTGATCCAATATCTCGTCAATATTATTTCTTTTATCCTTATTCAACCTGATGTTAATGTCATAGGTTTCGTCCTCTTTTTTGAAAGTTGAAATATCACTACCAAAAATTGCTGTACGAATTGTAGAACCAATTTGCTGAGTAGAAAGCCCAAAACGAATTGCTTTATTTCTGTCTACTTCCAACAGTAATTCTGGTTTCCCAGTCTCCACATCCAATCTAAGTTTTTCAATTCCTCTGACGTTCCCATCAGTTAAACTTCTTAGTATTTTTTGAGATTTTGCAATCGTTTGGTCGTAATCTCCAGGACCCCAAACTTCAATATTAATTGGTGGATCTTGTGGCGGACCGTTTTGATTTTTTGTAATTACAATACTCACATCAGCTGTGAATTTTCCTTTCAATGCTTCTCGTAACTCATCCAATACCTTTTGAGAACTCAATAATTCTCCTGTTTTTGGATGGAATCTGTGCTCAAAATCTGCAAATTGTACTGCAACTCTGGCTTTGTGTGGGGTGCTTCCACCTCCCATTTGTCCTGCTGCAGGATCAGATGTTCCTTCTCCTACTTGCGCCAGAATAGAAGAAATAAAAGGCTTTTCTACCTCAATACTCACTCCAGCAGAATCTTCTTCTGCCAAGTAATTACAGTCTTTGTATTTTTGATAAACCGTAGAATCAATTATTGCCTCTACATCCTTAGTAATTCCATCTGTTACTTTAATATCCGTTCCAATTGGAGTTTCTATGTATACATTGGCATACAAAGGCTCATTCTCTGGAAAGAACAATACTTTTGGTGGAATTACGACTGTTAAGAAGATAGAAAAGAATAATAACCCTATAGTTCCTACCAAAATAATTCTCGGAGAGTTCATACATTTTTTTAAAAATCTCTCGTACCAATTTTCCATTTTTGGAAGCGCATTTTCTTGAAATTTTTTGGTTCCTGGCGTGAATAAATACATATTCATAAATGTTAGAATACCTCCAACAATTAAAAGATTACCAAATACGGTAACTCCGGAAATTGCTAATAGCAATCCTAATCCAATAGCAATAACGGCAAATAACATCAACCTTTTTTTGTTAGGTATTTTTTGTTCTATACTCATCCATACTGCGGCAAATACAGGGTTTATTACCAAAGCAATAAATAAAGAAGATCCCAATACAATCATTAAAGTAAGCGGCAAATATTTCATGAACTCACCAATAAGTCCTGGCCAAATTGCCAGTGGAACGAAAGCTGCAAGAGTAGTTGCAGTAGAAGCAATAATTGGAAGTGCAACCTCTCCTACTCCATATTTAGCAGCATTTATACTGCTATAGCCTTCATCCATCAGTCGATAGACGTTTTCTACCACCACAATTCCGTTATCAACTAGCATTCCTAGTGCGAGTACCAAAGAGAATAAAACCATTGTGTTAAGCGTAATTCCCATTGCATCCAATATCATAAATGACATGAACATAGAAAGTGGAATTGCAACCCCAACAAACAAGGCGTTTTTTAATCCTAAAAAGAATAATAATACCAGAACTACTAAGATAATCCCTAGTATAATTGAGTTCTCCAAGTTACTTACCATTCCTTTGGTAGCAGAAGATTGGTCGTTTGTAATACTTACTTCCAAACCTTCTGGAAGTCCTTTTCTTGCATTTACTATCACTTTAATTTTTGCTGCTGCAGCAATTAAGTTCTCTCCCGATCTTTTCTTAATGTCTAAGATGACAACAGGCTCTTGAAATTGCCTTGCATAAGAAGTCATATCGGCATCTCCAAAAGTTACATCTGCAATCTCGTGCATGTATATTTCATTTGCTCCTCCTTCACTTTTTACAATAATGTTTTTAATTTCTTCAACATCCTTGAATTCACCTTCAATCCTTACCGAACGATTTTTACCTCCCAATAGAATTTCTCCTCCTGGCATAGTAACATTCTCGCTTCTAATTGAGTTTTGCACATCCTGAAACGAAACTTGCATAGCTTCAGCTTCATATTTTTTGAGTTCAATTTTTATCTTTTTTTCTTGAATTCCTCTAATGTCAACCGCATTAATTTCTGATAAGGCTTCAATTTGATCTTCTAGAATTTCTGCATATTTTTTTAAGTCATCCGAAGTGTAATTTCCCGAAACATTTACATTCATCACAGGCATTTCAGACAAATCTACCTCTCGTATTGTAGGTTCAAAATCCAATGCTGGAAACTCTGGTTTTGCTCGTGCATCCGCAATGGCATCCTGTACTTTTCTTCTTCCTTCAGAAAGAGGTACATCAAATTCGAATTCTATTTTCACAGAAGAATAACCATATATAGAAGTAGATGAAATCTCTTTCACACCTTTTATAGAATTAAATTCTTTTTCGAAAGGAGCAGTTATTTTATCTTCAACAAACTCTGGAGAACCTCCAGGATAAGGAGTACCAACATAAATCTCTGGAATAGTTAATTCTGGAAAACTTTCTTTTGGCATATTTTGATAGGCAGAAAATCCTGCAACTAATATCAAAAATGCTATCAAGAAAACCGTTTTCCTATTGTTTACCGATAAAGTTGTCAATCCAAACTGCTTCAGCTTACCTGACTTTTTTTCGTTAATCTCGTTCATAATATTTTGCTATAAAATCTTATTTCAATTCAGTTACTTTCTGTCCGTCTGCAATTCCATTTGCACCTTTGGTAACAATTACATCACCTGTTTTTACTTCAGATTCGGCACTTATTTGAGTGTAATCTCCTTTTACATAGATTACCTCAACTTTTCTTTTTATTACTTTACCACCCTCGTATACATAAGCATATTTGTTTCCTTCACTATCTGTCAACACACTTGAAGAAGGAACAAGAATTGCTTCTTGAGTAAAGTCTTTTTCTACAGTAACCTCAGCAAGTAAGTTTGGTATAATTGATTTATCTCTATTTCTCAATTCTACTTGAATTGGGAATGTTCTGTTTGTTGGATTAATGAATTTCCCAATGCTTGTGATCTTAGCGTTTTCAATATTTTTATTAATTGAAGGAAAGTTTATCGACACTTTATCACCTGCTTTAATATCCTTAAGGTAAGCTTCAGAAACCTCAGCTTTAACAACAATTTTGTCAATGTTTACTAATCTAATAATTGGCATAGATGGAGAAGCCATTTCTCCTAGTTTAGTAAAAATCTTATCTACATACCCACTAAATGGAGCAGTTACATTGTACTTAGATGCTTGTGTTCTTAAAGTTGACAATCTTGATTGTAAAGATTCTACTTGGTTTTTTGCTTGTACAAAACTTGCTTCCGTTCCAATTCCTTGATCTTTTAAGTTTTGTTGCTTTTGTAACATGTATTCAGCCAATTCAAGAGACTTCTCAATTTCCTTAACGTTCTGTCTCAAAATTTCAGAATCCAACACAGCAATAGTTTTACCCCTAGAAACATATTGTCCTTCCTTTACATAAATAGCTTTTATCACTCCTTGAGCTTCTGGCCCAAGCATAATAGTTTTATCAGCATCTACACTTCCTTGGAAAGTAACATCTTCTGAAATAGAATTATTTCTTACTGAATCCAATTCTACAAATGGATAGTTCTTTTCTGTTGTATCTAATGCTTCTATTTTAACCTCAAGCATAGAAACGCTATCTTCCATCATAGAGATTTTTTGTTCTAGCTTAGCTTGTTCAGCTCTTAGTTTACTTATTGGTGTTTCTTCCTCAGCTGGTTTACAAGAGAATGCTAATAATGAAATCCCAATTACTGATAGTATGATGTGTTTTACCTTCATTTTTTTTTGGTTTATTTGGCTAAATTGAAAATTATAGTTTGTTAGTTATTTTATCTAATTTGATTTTTGCGTTTATCAATCCATACATTGCTTGTATATATTGAGTCTCTGCACTTAGGTATTGTGTTTGTATTTGCGATAAATCCAAAGACGAGATTAATCCTTCTTTAAACTTGATTTGATAATTGCTATATATCTTCTTAGATATTGCTACCGATTCTTTACTTGTTAAGTAATTATCATAAGCATTGTCGTAATTAAACTTTGCCGATTGAGTTTGTAGAGTTATTCCATCATTAAATTGAGCAATAGAATTTTCGTTTTGCATTACAGAAATTTGTGCCTGTGCAACTTGAGCTCTATTACTACCTCCTGTAAAAATTGGAACAGAAAGATTTAATCCCCAAATAGTAGTTGGATACCAAGGCTGGCTTCCGTCCAATAGATTAAAGTCATTTCTTAACGCTTGCTGCTGGTGATTAAAAAAAGCAGTTAAAGTTGGCAAGTATTGTGATTGCTCATATTTAACATTCAATTTACTTAATTCTAGTTGCTTATTTAATAACATAAAATCAATGTTTTGATTAACATCAGATTCTATTGCACTTACTTCTGGTTTTAATGAAGATACTACCGATTCAAATTCAGAAGTTAAAGTTATATCCTGATTCATATCGTACCCCATTTGAAGTTTTAAAACACTCTTAGCATACTCAAGCTGTCTCTCTGCATTCTTCAATGCATTTTTAGAGTTCAGTACATTTAAACTTAATTGAGTCACGTTATCTTCCTCTATCAGTCCTTCTTTATAGAAAGCTTGCGTCTCTTTATAAATTCTTTCTGATGTAGCACTAATTTCTTGTAATGACTTTACTGTTTTACCTGCAACCAATACACCATAATATGCTTTCATCACCATTTCTTTGGTGTCGATAATACTCTTATCTTTTTGGTATTCGCTTACAGCTTTGTAAGTTTTAGAAGTTTGTAATCCTACTATGTAACTTCCGCTAAATAATAACTGATTTACTGATAAAGCTCCTGTAGCATTATACTCTGTACCAAACTGAAGTTCTACTAAGTCACCTGGATTAGCATTTGGGTTAAATGCAATTGCTGGCGCTACAGTAATTGGTATATCCAAGAAATTCTGAAACTGACCGGTTGCAGTTACTTGTGGCAAACCAATAGCAGTAGTTTCCTTTACTTTTTGATTTGCAATTTCCATTCCCAACAATGCATTTTTAATGTTAGCATTATTATTTACTGAGTATTCAATTGCTTCTGCAATGGAAAAACTAGTCTGTCCATAACTTAACGATATCGTACTCATCAAAATAACAAGCAATAAGTTGTTCTTTTTCATAGGTTATTCTTTTTCTTTTAAATATTTTAATCCTTCTATACTTACAATCCCTTTAAGGTGATACCTCATCATTTCGGAGTAAACTTCTGTAAATGTGTAGGTATTATTTGGAAATAAATCCTTGTCAAATAGCATATCTATTTTCTCTGAATATAGCTTAGCAACAATATCAGGATTTAGATTACTTCTGTACAATCCTTCTTTAAGCCCTCTCTCCAAGTTAGTTTTAATGCAATGGTAAACGTATCCTCTTTTGTGCTCTACAAAAATATCCCATGCTTTAGGATGGTATTTTTCCATATCATACATTACCGAAGAATTCAAGTCTTTTAACTTCTCTATAATTATAGATGAAAACGCATAAGTTTCTTCAATAGCATTAGAAGAAACGCAACAAGTTTCTTCCATCAATACCTTTTCCATTTCCGTGTCCAACTTCATAAGGGTAACTACAATGTCATCCTTATCTTTGAAATGTTTGTAAAGAGTTTTTTTAGATATTCCAAGATTCTTAGAAATATCATCCATAGTTACACTTTTGATTCCGTACTTAAGGAATTGCTCTGTAATTGCTATTAGATATTTCTCTCTTGTGTTTTCCATTGGCACAAAAGTAAAACAAAAATTTCATTTGGAAACGTTTTGCACGAAAAAAGTTTCCAAAGTTTATATTTTTATCCACTTTGCTGAAAATGAGTATGAAACAACCATTAAATTGAACAGAAAACAAATACTTAAATTAAAATTCTTAATAATAAAGAGAATAAGTATCTTTGATTTATGGTAGATTCAATAACAAAATATGACAAAACAGGAAATCAGACTTTCGATTTCACTGTGTTAATTCCTTCATGGAATAACTTAGATATTTTGAAGAACTGCCTAATGAGTATTGAGAAAAACTCCTCTCTAAACATTCAACCAATTGTTATAGCTAACGAAGGAGTTGATGGCACCAAAGAATGGTTAGAATCTCACTCTGTGGACTTTGTTCACTCTACTGAGAACTTAGGAGTTTGCTATGCACTTAACATAGCTCGTTCGCTTATTAAATCGGACTATGTAGTTTATCTTAATGATGACATGTACGTATTACCAAATTGGGATACAGTGCTAATGGATGAGATAAACCAATCGCCAGATAATATGTTTATGTTCTCTGGTACAATGATAGAACCAAGAGATACTGGAAACCCTTGTGTAATAGTAAAAGATTACGGAAATGGATTAGATAATTTTGAAGAAGAAAAACTACTTAGCGAATATGCTGAGTTAGAGAAAGAGAATTGGAGTGGTTCTACTTGGCCTCCTAATGTTGTGCATATAAACACTTTGGATTTAGTTGGCGGATTAAGCACTGAGTTTACTCCAGGAATGTATTCTGATCCAGACTTTTCTATGAAAATCTACAATTTAGGTATTCGAAACTTTAAAGGATTAGCAGATTCTAGAGTGTACCACTTTGGATCTAAATCTACTAAGCGAGTAAAGAAAAACTTAGGTCGCAAAATGTTCATCCAAAAATGGGAAATGTCTTCTGGATTCTTTACCTCTAAGTATTTAAAACAAGGAAGAAAGTATGAAGGTAATGTTTCTGATTATTCTCCTACTGGAATTGAAAGAGTTAAAAATTGGACGAAGAAGTTTATGAATTAATTTAAAAATAAAAAATATGGAATTTAGATATAAACCACCATCATCTTATGTGTTAAAAAGTATTATTGGGATTATCATTTCAATCATTTTATTGACCGTTTTAAATACTAGCAATGATAAATTCTCTTTTTTCTAACTCTATTCTTTCTTGCAAATACTTTTATCTATTTTCTTTTCAATATTATATTATGCTTCAAAATAGTTGATAAAACCTATTTAGGGATATCTAAAGAATACTTCGTTTTACCTAGAAGATGGAATAAAAGTATTCAAATCCCTTTTTCAAAAGTAATTGAATCTCCTAAGTACTTAGAGAAAGAAAAAGTGATAGAAATTATTTATGAAAATGAAGTTTACATCATTGAAGAAAAATGGATGAATTCAAATGACTTCATTGAGGTTAAGAAAATTTTTATTTCTTAGTTTACTCCTACACAGCCTTCAAACTCAAATCTAAATTCTTAACAGAATGAGTTAACGCTCCCATAGAAACGAAGTCAACACCACATTCAGCATAGTTTCTTACTGTTTCTTTGGTTATTCCTCCAGAGGCTTCAGTTTCGTATTTACCATCAATTAACTTTATTGCAGTTCTTGTGTCGTCATAACTAAAGTTATCAAGCATAATTCTGTCTACGTTCCCGTATTTCAGTACTTCTTTTACCTCTTCTAGGTTTCTTGTTTCTATTTCAATCTTAAGTGACTTATTATTGTCTTTTAAGTATTGATTTGTTTTTGTAATTGCTTTCTCTATTCCCCCTGCATAATCAATGTGATTATCCTTAAGCATTATCATGTCATACAAACCAAATCTATGGTTTACTCCTCCCCCAATTCGTACAGCCCATTTTTCAAGAAAACGCAATAATGGAGTTGTTTTTCTTGTATCCAATACCTTTGTGTGCAAATCACTAATTAACGAAGCTACTTCGTGAGTTCGTGTTGCAATGGCACTCATCCTTTGCATGCAGTTTAGTACCAAACGTTCGGCTTTAAGTATTGCATGAGTATTTCCACTTACGTAAAAAGCTATATCACCATATTTCATAGAGTCACCATCTTTCATCAAAACCTCTAAAGAAGACGAAGAATCAAAAAATTTAAATATTTTTTCAGCAAGCTCTACTCCTGCTAATATACCATCTTGTTTAACCAATAACTTAGCTTTTCCTGATTCGGATGAAGGTATACAAGCTAACGAAGAATGATCTCCATCTTTAATATCCTCTTCAATTGCTAATTTGATAAATTCGTGTATTTCTTGATCAGTAACTTTCATTCAATAATTTTTTTTTCAAATATAAAGATTTATTAAGGTTATAATTTTATCCCCTCGATAAAAAATTTTAACTTTGTTTCCCAGTTACCCAATCCAATCAAAACACGGAATAATGAATACAAAATACATTTTTGTAACTGGTGGAGTTACTTCCTCCCTAGGAAAAGGAATAGTTTCAGCTTCACTTGCTAAGTTACTACAAGCAAGAGATTTGAAAGTTACTATTCAAAAACTCGATCCGTATATCAACATAGATCCAGGTACTCTGAATCCTTATGAACACGGAGAATGTTTTGTAACCAATGATGGTGCAGAAACAGATTTGGATTTAGGTCATTACGAGCGTTTTTTAGATATTGCTACTTCGCAAGCTAATAATATTACTACTGGTAGAATATACCAATCGGTAATTAATAAAGAGCGTCAAGGAGTTTATTTGGGTAAAACAGTACAAGTAATTCCTCATATTACCAATGAAATTATTGATAGCGTAAAGCTATTGGGTGAGAACAATGAATATGATGTTGTTATTACTGAAATTGGTGGGACGATTGGTGATATTGAATCACTTCCTTTTGCGGAAGCCGTAAGACAAATGAAATGGGAAAACCCAAAGGATTGTCTTAGTATACATTTGACTTTAGTTCCTTATTTGGCAGCTGCAGGAGAATTGAAAACTAAACCAACACAGCACTCTGTAAAAAAACTACAAGAATTAGGAGTTCAGCCAGATATATTGGTTTGTAGAACCGAGCATGAATTAGACCAAGACATTAGATCAAAAATTGCAAGATTCTGTAATGTATCTAGCGATTCAGTTATACAATCTATTGATGCTAAAAGTATTTATACCGTTCCTCTACTTATGCAAGAAGAAGGATTGGATAAAGTAGTTATTGAGAAATTAAATATTGAAACCAAAGAATTTCCAGATTTAATAAAATGGAAAAAATTCTTGGACAACCAAGCTAATCCTACTAAAGAGATTACTATTGCTTTGGTTGGTAAATATGTTGAATTACAAGATTCATACAAATCTATTATCGAATCATTGAATATTGCAGGAGTTAGTAACTCATGTAAAGTAAAATTGAAATGGTTACACTCTGAAAAAATTACAGCTAAAAATGTTGCTAAAAAATTAGAAGGAGTAAACGGAGTTTTAGTTGCTCCAGGTTTTGGTGAAAGAGGAATTGAAGGGAAAATAGAAACAATACGTTACGTTAGAGAAAATAATATTCCATTTTTAGGAATTTGCCTAGGAATGCAATGTGCTGTTATCGAATTTGGAAGAAATGTATTAGACCTTAAAAAAGCTCATACTGTAGAAATAGATGCAGAAACTCCTCATCCAGTAATTGATATTATGGAGGATCAAAAAAACCTAAGTAACATGGGAGGAACCATGAGATTAGGTGAATATGATTGTGAAGTAAAAAAAGATTCTAACACCTACAAAGCTTACAAGGATACTTCTATTACTGAAAGACACAGACACAGGTATGAGTTTAACAACAAATACTTGACGTTTTATGAAGAAAATGGGATGATTGCTACTGGTAAAAATACATCAACTGATTTAGTTGAAATTGTAGAAATACCATCCCACAAATGGTTTACTGCTGTACAATTTCACCCAGAATATAAATCATCTGTAGAAACTCCTCACCCATTATTTATAGGATTTGTAAATGCTTGTTTGGATTAATTTCCTTGAGATTCAGCTTGTTTTCTTTTCTTCTTTAGCTCAAAGTGCAACTCTAGTTGCTTTCCTTTAAGCTCGTATCCATCTACAAAATATTGCTTTGTGGTTAACTGCCCGTTACCGTCATAATTCATAACGTAACCGTTTTTAACTCCTCGCTTGTAGTAAATTTCTGTTCTTTTTTTACCTGTTGGGTAATAGGTTGTCCACTTTCCTTTTTTTCTTCCAAGCTCATTGTTTCCTTCGAGCAACAGTTTTCCGTTTTGGTAGTACTTTTGGTATTCACCATCAAGCTCACCATTAGAATAAAACATTACTTCTAAAATTTTAGGTTGTCCCTGATCAAATTTTGGATTAAAAGGGTAAAAATCAACACATTTCCCGTGCTTAGCTCCATTTTTATAAGATTCTTTTGCTACATAGTTTCCCCATTTATCTAGAAAAACCCAAACACTATCTCTCTTTTGGCTTACATACTTACCCATTGACATTAACTTACCATTATCGTAGTAAGTACTTGCGTATGAATCTTTACCATTATTAAAATATTTGTTCTTTGCTTTTATCATTCCATTCTCATAATAAAAAATAAATAGCCCAGCAGGAACTCCATTTTTAAATCTTCCTTTATACTTAACAGTGCTAGTCCCTTCATGTTTTACAATCCAATCGCCATGTTTTTTACCTTGGCTATTGGTTTTATTAATTGATTGAGCGCTTATTAAAAAAGCACTAAATGAGAATAGGATGGTTATTAAAACTGACTTCATAATATTTTTTGATATCGATATACTCTGTATAAACTAAAAGTGTGCCAAAAAGTTACACTATTAAAACATTTTTTTTATTATCCTGGTTTGGTGAGTGTATTTAGCAAAATCCGCTCTGTAAATTCCTTGATGATCAATTTTATCAATCCTCACATGACCAGACGCATGAATTATCTTACTATCTGGCAATAGAATACCTACGTGCATTATTACACCTTCCGAATTATCAAAATATATTAAATCTCCTGGTTCTGCTTCAGCCAAAAAATCGACAGTTTCACCAACAGTTCCCTGGTCTTTAGCATCTCTAGGAATTTGAATTCCATGTAAAGCATATGTCATTTGAGTTAATCCTGAGCAATCTATTCCATAAGGTGAATTTCCACCCCATAAATAAGGGCTGTTCAAATATTCTAATGCTGTAGCTACTATATCTTCTTTTTTAGTTTCAAAAGAATGATTTGTATTACCTAAGAATTTAAATGTTTTTCCTCCAAAAGAAGTTTTTCCAGAATCGAAATTGGGTAACAAACATCCTTTTACTAAATGAGTAATTTCATTATTCTCTACATTTATTAATGAAGATGTAATATCCTTAACTCTCACTTCCTTTTGTTCGTGAATAGAACTAAATTCTGATTGTTCAAGTATACAAATATGTTTAGTGTCTACCCAGCAGCTATAATCGTACTTTGCCATTTTAAGCTGGGTCCAATTATTTCTTACTTCAGTAACATAAACCAAATCACCAAAAACAAGTTGCATTTTGATTTCGGATTGGTCGGCTGGTTCAGCTCTTCCTGGGGATATTACTACTTGACAAATTCCGTATTTCATAGTTAAAATTATACCTTTATATTGTATACACAATAATACTAAAAATAAACCAAAATGACCAAAGCTATTATCTTTGATATGGATGGAGTAATTATAGACTCTGAGCCCCTTTGGAAAAAAGCCATTATTCAAATAATGAATAATTATGGATATAATTTCGATATCGAAATGTGTAATCGAACAAAAGGAATGAGAGTAGATGAAGTGACTTTATTTTGGAAAGAAGAATTAAACGCTCCCTTTGATAGTAAAATAGTAGCTGAAGAAATTGTTGAAGAGGTAATCCGATTAATTTCCTTAGATGGGAAGGAAATGGATGGATTAGAAGATTTATTAAAAAGAGCAAAGTCTGAAAATATCAGAATAGCTTTAGCAAGTTCCTCTTCATTAACTATTATCGAAACTGTACTAACTAGACTAAATATCTCTTCCTATTTTGAAGTGGTTCAATCTGCTGAGAAAGAACAATATGGGAAACCACATCCTGCTGTATTTATTACTGCAGCAAACAACCTTGGTGTTTCACCAAACAATTGTATAGTAATTGAAGACTCACTTAATGGTGTAATTGCAGGTAAAGCAGCAAAAATGAAAGTAGTTGCTATTCCTGAACCTGACGAGCAACAAATTGAAAAATTTGTAATTGCAGATCAAATAATAACCTCTTTAAGAGAATTAACTTTTTAATAAACCTATAATTTTTTTATCCCTGCGATAAATAGTAATTTTAACAAAATTGAAAAAAGATGAAAATATTAGCAAATGATGGTATCTCCTCTTCCGGAGCAAAAAAGATAACTGAATATGGTTATGAACTTATTTTGGATACAATTCCTCAAGAAGATCTTATTACCTATATAAATGAAAATAATGTTTCTGCGATTTTGGTAAGGAGTGCTACAAAAGTTAGAAAAGACATTATCGATAGTTGTCCTAGCTTAAAATTTATTGGAAGAGGTGGTGTAGGAATGGATAATATAGATGTAGAATATGGAAGAAGTAAGGGAATAACTGTAAACAATACACCTGCAGCTTCCTCACAATCTGTAGCCGAATTAGTATTGGCTCAAATGCTTAGCAGTTCAAGATTTACTCATTGGTCTAATCAAGAAATGCCTGAAAAAGGAGCTTCTGAGTTTAAGGTATTAAAGAAAAAATATGCCAAAGGAGTTGAACTTAGAGGGAAAACACTAGGAATTATAGGTTTTGGAAGAATAGGAAGAAGTCTTGCAAAGTATGCATTAGGTTGCGGAATGAATATTTTAGCTCACGATAAGGATGATATCCCTGAAACATTACCAGTTGAGTTTGGTAATGGGCAATCAATTGACATAAAAATAGAAGCAGGTAGTTTTGATGATGTAATTACTAAAAGTGATTATATATCTATTCATATTCCTAAACAATCTGATGGGGCTGCTGTTATAGGAGAACATGAAATTAACAAAATGAAAGATGGAGTAAGGTTATTTAATGCTGCAAGAGGTGGAGTTATAGATGAAGATGCTTTATTAAAAGGATTAGATAGTAACAAAATTGCTTTTTGCATGCTGGATGTTTTTGAAAACGAACCAAACCCAAGAAAAGACTTATTAAACAATCCTAGAATCATTACCACCCCTCATATTGGAGCTGCAACCTTAGAAGCACAAGATAGAATTGGAATCGAAATGGCTGATTTACTGCACGATACATTGGGATAACAAAACATTAACTCAAATTTGTTCAAAAAAAAAGGCTCTTTTTTGTAACCTTAAGATTATTGATTGCATTTGTACACTATCTAACTGAAACAAAAAAAGAATAAAAATAAAAAAAACACTATTATCACTTTTAGCTGTAGCAACATTCGCTTTAGCTAATGCACAAACAAACTTACCAGCAGATGCAGTATTGCCTCCAAATGGTGAAGCTGGAAAATGTTACGTAAAATGTATCACTCCAGACGTATGGTCAAACCAAACTGTACAAGTATTAGTAAGACCTGCTTACACTAAATTAAAAGTAATTCCTGCAACTTACGAAACTGTAACTGAATCTTACATAGAGACTCCAGCTTACACTAAGTATTCTGTAGTTCCTGCTAAATTTACTTATGAGTCTGTATCTTATACTTCTAAAGAAGCAAGAACTGACCTTAAAGTAATTCCAGCAAAATTTACTTCTTCTTCGGAAACTGTTGAAGTAAAGCCTACTTACTCTAACTGGGAATATTCAACTTACCCTAACTGTAAGTCATCTAACCCAGGAGATTGTAGATATGTATGTTGGAAAGAATATCCTTCTAGATCTACAACAGTACCTACTAAAACTGTAAATGATGCAACTACAACTAACGTAGCTGTAAACTTACAAACTAGTACTTACAAGAAAAGAATCGTTACTCCAGCAAGAACTGAGCAAACTCAAGTACCTGCAGTAACAAAAACTTATACTTGGAGAAAATTAGTTACTCCTTCAAGAACTGAGTCTATTTCTGTACCAGCTGAATACAAAACTGTAAACACTCAAACTTTAACTAAAAAAGGAGGAGTAACAGTATGGGAAGAAGTTGATTGTAACAAAGTATCAGGAGAAATCTTACCTATCTATTACAACTTAGGATCTGCAGCATTAACTTCTGCATCTAAGAGAGTAATTGATACTAAATTATTAGCTTACATGAAAGCTAATCCTAACCAAGTGATTGAAATTGCTTCACATACTGATTCTAGAGGTGATGATGCTTCAAACCAATCTTTATCTCAAAGAAGAGCACAATCTGTAGTTGATTATTTAATTTCTAAAGGAATTAATGCTTCAAGATTAATGTCTAAAGGTTATGGAGAAAATTCATTAACTAATAACTGTGCAAACGGAGTATCATGTACTGAAGCTCAACACAGACAAAACAGAAGAACTGAATTTAGAATAGTAGGACAGTAGTCTTTACTTAAATAATTTATAAAAAATAACCCGCTACGATTTATTCGTAGCGGGTTATTTTTTGTACATTTAATAGCGATATCATTGATATCGCTATTTTTTTATGACATAATTTTAGTAATGATAAAAATAAAACCTTTTAAGGCATTTACCCCTAAAGCTAACTATGGTGGTAAAGTGACTACAAGACAAATAAACTCTTATTCTGAGGAGGAATTGCAATCAATAATTGACTCTAATCCTGATTCTTTTTTGAACATAATTCTTCGTGAGAGAAACGAAGATATAAGTTCATCTGAAAAATTTAAAAAAATTAGTGACCTTTTTGATGAATCTATTGAAGATGGTCGATTTGTACAAAGTAAAAACAATTCCATATTTGTATACAGACAATCAAATGAAGAAGTATCCTATACAGGTATTATAGCTGGAGCATCAAACGAAGATTATCAGCAGGATAAAATTAAAAAGCATGAACATACTTTAGCCAAAAGAGAAAAACTCTTTACTAAGTATTTAAGACTAACTGGTTTTAATGCTGAGCCTACACTTCTTATACATTCAAAAAATATAGGGTTAGAACAAATACAAAAATCAACAATTGAGAAATCTCCATTACACTATTTTACTTCTGATGATGGATTAACTCATGAGCTTTGGGAAATTTCTGATGATGAGACAATTGAAGGTGTTTTAAACAGTTTTAATGAAATGGATTGTTTGTATATAGCTGACGGGCACCATAGATCAGCATCATCTAGTCGATTAGCACTAGAAACTCCAGAAAAAGAATCTACGCAATCTGTTATGGCTCTTTTTATGAGTGAAGAAAATATTACAATCCATGATTTTAATAGAGTTGTAAAAAACACAGAGCAAAAATCAGAAGAAGAAATATTAGAATCGCTTAATAAAGATTTTAATTTTATTGATAGCTCTGAAAGTATTCTTGAACCAAGAAACAAACATGAGTTCTGTATTTACCTCAAAAATAAATGGAACAGGATAAAACTCAGAAAAGAATTTAATTCTGATAGCACTGTTGTAGAACAACTAGATTCTCAAATTATAACAGACTATATCCTATCTCCTATTTTTGGTATTGAAGATTTGAAAAACGACAATAGAGTAGATTTTATTCCAGGAAACAAAGGTCTTAGTCTTTTACAATCAAAAGTAGATAATGGAAAATTTGATGTAGCAATTGCTATGTATCCTGTTGATGTTGCTGAAATGAAACAAATTGCAGATGAAGGTCTTGCAATGCCACCTAAATCTACGTTTATAGAGCCCAAACTTCGAAGTGGACTTACTGTATATAAGTTTTAATTATGAGTTTCTTAATTCCATTTACACCTATAGATTTAGCTCACTCTCTTTCAAAAAGAGAAGGTGAAAAGAAAATTGGTGAAGAGATTAATTTAATAACCTCTACCCTATCTAAAACTGATGGGAAATTTGTGTTAATTGGAATTCCAGAAGATATTGGACCTAGAGCAAATGTGGGGAATACTGGAGCTAAAAACTCTTGGAATTCTTTTTTGTCTAAATTCCTTAATATGCAATCCAATAGATTTATTTCAGCTAATGAAATAATAATTGCTGGAGAAGTATCAATGGAAGGAATTAAAATATCTACAAACAATATAAGTGAATTAAGAAAAGAAGTTGAAATACTTGACGAAAGGGTTAAGACTGTTATTTCGGAAATTGTAGCTGCAGGAAAAACTCCAATTGTAATTGGTGGTGGTCATAATAATTGTTACCCAATAATTAGCTCTTACTCCTCTCCTATTCAAGTTTTAAATGTTGATCCTCATGCAGATATAAGAAAGAAAGAAGGGAGGCATAGCGGGAATGGATTTACCTATGCTTTAGAATCTGGTAGTCTTTCCGATTATTTTGTTTTAGGACTCCACGAAGAATATAACTCCGAGTATATTTTTAATAAGTTTGAAAATGATAACCTAAACTTCTTAAGCTTTAATGAGATTTTAGATAAATCTATTTCAGTAAAAGAAATGGTTATTCAGGTAAAAGACAAACTGACCAAAAATAAAATTGGATTAGAAATAGATCTAGATTCTATTAAAAATATGCCTGTGAGCGCTAGAACTCCTATAGGTTTTACTGAAGAAAAGGTAAGAAAAATTATATTGGAGACTTCAAAAAACTACGAATTTCATTATATTCATATTTGCGAAGGTGCACCAAAAAATAAGGAAGAAGAATTGATTGTTGGGAAAACTATAGCTTATTTGGTTAGCGACTTTATTAAATGTAATTCATAACAAATTATGGAAGAAGAAAATAAAATTTCTGAGTCGGAATCGACTAAAAAAGCTGAAGATTTTGCTAAGAAAGAAGTTAAGGATGAAATGAAAAAACTCCCTAATACTGTTTGGAAATTTATTGTTTCTATTTTTAGTTTCAGTAATGATAAAGATGTGAATCCTATTGTTGTAATGGAAGACATTGAAAAAGGAATTGAATTTAGAGGATATAATGTTTGGATTCTTATTTGCTCTATTTTTATTTGTTCTATCGGACTAAATGTAAACTCGGTTGCAGTAGTTATTGGAGCCATGCTAATCTCCCCATTAATGGGTCCAATTCGTGGAATTGGCCTTAGTGTAGGAACTAATAATTTTAAACTACTCATCTTTTCATTAATAAACTTTGGGATTGCAACAGTCGTTAGTATTCTGGCTTCATTCATATATTTTAAATTGATGCCTTTTAAAGACGATACAGCTGAGATTCTGGCCAGAACAGAGCCTTTCATTCTGGATGTATTAATTGCATTTTTTGGAGGATTAGCTGGGATAATTGCAGCAACAAAACAAGATAACTCTACAGTTGTTCCTGGTGTAGCTATTGCTACGGCACTTATGCCTCCTCTTTGTGTAACTGGTTATGGATTAGCAACAGGAAATTGGAATTATACTTTTGGTGCATTTTACCTTTTTATACTTAACTCATTGTTCATCTGTTTGGCTACAATAATTGTATTAAGGTATTTAAGGTTCCCTTTAGCTACTTACGTTAACAAGAAGAAAGAAGGAAATATTAAAATTTATATAACAGTCTTTTTAGCCATAATATTAATTCCTAGTGGATTGAAATTCAAACAAATATTTGAAAAATCTGTTTTTAATAATCTTGCTAATACATTTGTACAAGAGGAGATTAGTGAAATTCCTGGAATAAAAATATTTGATCAAGATTTTAATTTTGATGATGAAACAATCACTTTATTCCTTGCCGGAAACTCGATTATTACTGAGGTAAGACAAAAGGAATTAACAGCAAAATTATCCAATGATAAATACAATATGAGAAAACCCTCATTAGTAATTATTCAAAATGATGAATTCCAAAACAATCTTACAATGGATGATTTTAGGGTAATGAGTGAAGATTGGAAAAATAAAATTATTGAAAGAGATAGAATAATAAAACAACTTGAAGCGGATTATGAAAGTAAAACTGACTTCAATTATGACTTAACATCAGTAAACAAAAAACTAAAGTTAGTTACAGAATTTGACGAATTAGAAAGTTTTTGTGCTTCTAAAGCTTACATAGTTGATACAAAAGGGAGAATGGATACGACTATATTAATAGTTGTTAATTGGTTAGATTCTAACGAAATAGAATCTAGAACTGAAAAAATGAATGAATGGATTGAGGTAAACTTTGAAACCAAAAATTACCAAATCATTGAAAAGACAAAGTAATGGCTAAAAAGAAGAAAGAAAAATACATTGTTTATTCTACTAACTCAGATTTTAATGAAGAGGAAGAGTATTATGAAGAAGAGACTCTAGCTAATACTGAACAAGACCTTAGAGTACTGTTAGACAAAAAACAAAGGAAAGGGAAGTCAGTGACACTTATTACGGGCTTTGTTGGTTCGGAGGATGATTTAAAAACATTAGGAAAAGAATTAAAATCCAAATGTGGAGTTGGTGGAAGTGTGAAAAAAGGAGAAATCATTATCCAAGGTGACGTGAGAGAAAAAGTGCTTAAAATTCTATCTGATAGTGGTTTTAAAGCTAAAAAATCTGGTGGAAACTAACCATAATACTTTTATTAAATGAAATCACCCACACAACTTTTAAAATCTATTGGTCATGCTTTTACAGGTTTTTTTACCGCTTTAAAAGATGAAACGAGTTTAAAGATTCAATTGACATTAGGCTTAGCTGCTGTGTTTTTTGGATTCTATTTTAATATTTCAAGGACTGAATGGATGGCTGTAGTTATATGCATTGCAGCAGTGCTTAGTGCCGAAACTATGAACTCAGCTGTAGAAAACTTAGCTGACAGAATAACTAAAGAACAAGATCCATACATTAAAAAAGCAAAAGACATGGGAGCTGGTGCTGTATTGGTAGTCGCAACTGCATCAATAATAATTGCTTGTATTATATTTATCCCTAAATTTATAGCCTAATAAAACCTTATTTCAATGATTAAAGTTTCTTCTGTTACCAAATCTTTCGGCTCTTTACAAGTACTTAAAGGAGTTGACTTGGAAATACAACAAGGAGAGATAGTTTCCATTGTAGGAGCTTCGGGAGCTGGAAAAACTACCTTATTACAATTAATTGGAACATTGGATAATCCAGATTCTGGAAATATTAATTTTCTTGACACCAATGTAAATGCTTTAAGTAAAAAGGAACTTGCTCGATTCAGAAATAAAAATATTGGATTTGTATTTCAGTTTCATCATTTATTGCCTGAGTTTACTGCATTAGAAAATGTGTGTATCCCTGGTTATTTAAGTAATACTCCTAAAAAAGAAGTGGAAGAAAGAGCTGCTGAATTATTGGAAATGCTTGGACTTAAAGACAGAATAAATCACAAACCATCAGAATTATCTGGAGGAGAGCAACAGAGAGTTTCTGTAGCTAGAGCGTTAATCAATAATCCTTCGGTTATTTTGGCTGATGAGCCAAGTGGAAATCTTGATTCGAAAAATGCAGAAGAGTTACATAATCTGTTTTTTAGCCTTAGAGATAAATTCAATCAAACATTTGTGATAGTTACTCACAATAACATCCTTTCTAATATGAGTGACAGGAAGTTAGTAATGAAAGATGGAGTAATTATATAATATCAATTTCATGAAAATTCTTTTTATTGATGACACTCACCCTATCCTTTACTCTATTTTCGAAAAAATGGGTTGGGAAATTGATGTGAAAAATAAAGAATCTAAAGAAGAAATTGAGCTTGAACTAGAACAGTATCAAGGAATTATTGTTAGAAGTAGATTTGTTTTAGATGCTAATTTTATAGATAAAGCAACAAACCTTAAATTCATTGGGCGACCAGGAGCAGGATTAGAAAACATTGATGTAGCCTTTGCAAATAAGCAAGGAGTTAAAGTATTTAGATCTCCCGAAGGAAACCAAGACTCGGTTGCCGAACATGCTTTGGGAATGTTACTCATGTTATTTAACAAGCTTCAACAAGCCAATAACCAAGTAAAATCTGGAATTTGGGATAGAAAAGCAAATTGGGGTATTGAGCTAAAAGGGAAAACCGTAGGTTTAATTGGGTATGGATATATGGGTAAAGCCATTGCCAAAAGATTTTCTGGTTTTGGAGTAAATTGTATTACCTACGATAAATATTTAACCAATTACGGAGATGATTATGCAAAGGAAGTGTCTCTTGAAGAATTATATGAAACTGCTGAAGTAGTTTCGCTTCACTCTCCTCTTTCCAAAGAAAACATTGGATTGATAAATACAGAATATCTAAATAAATTTAAGAACCCGATTTATTTAATTAATACAGCCAGAGGTCAATCTTTGGTTCTTGATGATATGGTAAAAGCATTACAATCGGGAAGAGTATTAGGAGCTTGTTTAGATGTATTGGAATATGAAAAAACTAGTTTTGAATCCATGTTTAAAGAAGAAAGAACTGATGCTTTTAATTTTCTTTCTAAAGCAGAAAGTGTAATTCTATCACCTCATATAGCTGGATGGACAGAAGAAAGCAATGTTAAAATTGCTCAGTATTTGGGTGAGAAAATAGCAGAATACTTCAAATAAAAACTTAGATTTTTACAAACCTACTTGTTAGGATTTGGTCTTGTGATATATACTGAATCGTATACAATCCTCTAGGTAATTGAGATACCTCAATTTCTAATAGTGAATTAGTATTGGAAATTGGAAGTTCAATTATTTTTCCTGATAAATCACGAACTAAAATAGTACTTGTTTCATTCATTAAATTATCTGGGACTTCAATAAATACCTTATCTGATGTTGGATTTGGATAAAGAACTAGGCTTTTATTTTCAGCAATTTCTTCTACAGAAGTTAGTAAACAAGGATTCTCCACAGTGATTCTTGTATTCCCTTGAAGTGTTGTTGGATTCTTTACAATTGCTCCCGAACCAGAAGCATAACTTGTAGAATTAACTATTAATGAATTGGTATCAATAGTAAAATAAAGATCTCTTTGTGTACAATTAGAATTACCCATTGAATCTAATTTGATTAAATAAGCATCAAAATTAAATGTCATAAAGCTATTGGTGTAAGCTCCAATTATAAAGCCTTTATCTAATGTTTCTTCTACCTCTTCAGCTAAATCAATTGAAATACCTCCATAAGTATAACTCCAAATGGTGTCTCCTAACGAGTTAATTTTCATTAGAAATACATCTTCAGCTCCTTGTCCAAAACTCCTTGTATTACCAGTAATCACATAGTTCCCATCACTTGTTGACACTATACTTTTACCTATTTCATTGTTAGTTCCTCCATAAGTTTTGTTCCAAATTAACCCGCCAATGCTGTCAATTTTAAAAGCCAATACGTCCTGTTGACCCGCTCCAAAACTTCGAGATAATCCTGTAACAATAAAACCATTATCAGTGGTTTTCACTATTCCATTTGCATAATCATCATCAATTCCTCCGTAAGTAAACTCCCAAATTACAGCTCCTAAAGAATCAATTTTCATAACATGAGCATCTGCACCTCCAGAGCTAAATGTATAACCTACCATTACAAAACTTCCATCTTGCAATAACACACCATCCAAACAAGCATCAATACCAGAACTCCCGTAGTATTTAGTAAAAAGAGTATCCCCAATACTATTAGTTCTTATTACGTAAACATCTCTGTTTCCTAATCCATAACTTTCAGTATAGCCAATAAAAAAATAGCCTGCATCTTGTAATTGAAACGCTTTAAAACCATAATCTGAACCCAGTGCACCACCATATGTTTTGGACCATTGGTAGTCTCCGTTCTTATCAATTTTGATGCAATACACATCAGAACTACCAGTTCCGTTAAAACCATGTGCTTCACCAAGTAATAAATACCCTGAATCCTTAGATTGAATTACATCATAGCCTTCATTTCCTGCTCCATCACGTGAAACAGCAGTACTATCAATCAAAGAACCAAATGTATTGGCTAAAACTGTATCACCAAATTTATCCACTTTTATCACATAAAATTCAGCAGTATTAAATCCCGCAACATCATACGAACCAAGGAAAACATATCCACTATCTAGAGTGTTTTCGACTGAATAAATTCTACTACCGTCAAAATTCCCTATTTTTTTCTGGAACATTTGTTGAGAATTCACAACAAGGAAAAAACTAAATAAAATGAATGAAAATATTGCTTTTACCACTTTTATAATTTTAATTAAAATCTAAAATAATACATCTCACAGAGTAATGTTCAATTATTTTTTAAATATTCCTACAACTCTTGTCACATCTTCCTTACGGATAAAAAAATCGCTAAGCTTAGATTTAGATTCGCGAACAAAAATGACAGCTAAATAAAAACTAGATAAAAAATAAGATAACGAAGTAACGATCCCTGCTCCTATTAATCCATAATTTGTAATTGCGAACCAACCCAAGGAAACAACAACAATGAATCCAATTATTGAAGCTCGAACATTGTATTTGTAAATCCCTTTTCCTGATAAATAGTGTGCAAATATTTGGTTTACAGCAATCGACAAAACCCCAAGACTAAGAGCTAAAATGATTTCATTAATCCCTTCAACATCTTTTTTGAAAACAAATAGAAACAAAGAATTAGGAATCAATAAAAGGATAGCTAATAAAACTGAAGTAATAACGAAAGAAGCTTTTACAAAAGATAACGATAGTTGTTTCCTTTTCTCTTCAATTATTTCATTGGATAACTCACTGTACTGGATTATCGCAAGAGCTTTAGATGGTATCCAAAGGCTTTCGGATAGTTGAACTGCTAATCCATATAACCCAAGTGCTGTACCCATTGTTTTTTCAATAAAATAATAGAGCAAACGATAATTAAGTAATTGGACTACATTGGATGATTGTATATCAAATCCATATTTGATAGATGTTGTAAAAAGCTCTTTTAAGCTGTCTTTTTCCTTAAAATTAACGTGATATTTAACAAAATAAACCGATAGGATAAGTACAAATAAATAGGAGATAACAATAGCAACAACAAAGTTTTGTATGGTAATACCTAAAACTATAAAGCAAGTTAATTGAATTACTTTTTGTAAAATTTTAAGCAAATTATGATTCACTATTTTCTTTTTTCCAATGAGAACTTGGTTGTGAATAGAAAAAACACATTCTAAAACACTAATCAACATCACATAATAAAAGAACTCCATAGGAACCAACTCTAAAATATAAAGAATACTCCCTACTACAATTACTGAAGCTATTGCCCACAAATAAGAAATACTGAGTAAAGAATAGACTGATTTTCTGGGAGTTAAATACACCAAAGCAGCTCCACCAATCATGTTGTTCATCAAAACAACAAAACTTATTCCCAGCACAATTAATATCATTTGTTCCGATCCAGCAGAACCTAAAGTACGGTATACTAAAGTGATTAGGATAAAATTAAGAACAGCTATGATTCCTAATGAAAACGCAGTATTTGAAATAGTTTTTATCAAGAAATTATTGTTTTATAAAGTTCTAGATATTGCTTTCCAATTACTTTGTTATCGAATTGTTGTACTGCTAATGCTCTTATTTCTTCTGATTTATAAGCTTCAATATTATCAAGAGTATTGATTAGAGCTTTTTCTAATGCTTCTTGATCTCTTGGCTCTAAAAGTAAACCATTTTTAGTTGTTACATATTCTGATATTCCTCCCACATTGGAAGAAACAAATGGCAATCCACAACAAAAGCTTTCTACCATTACTACAGGTAAGTTTTCGTAGTTACTAAACAACAAAAAGAAATCAGAATTTCTATAATCCTCAGCTATTTCTTGAGGTGTTTTAGTTCCATGGTATTCTACAAATTGATCAGTCAAACCAATTTCAGCTTGTATTTTCTTAGTCGAATCAATATCTCCATCAGAGACAATAACCAGTTTAAAATCTTGTCTCTTTTCAGAAATAGACTTTAAAGTCCTGAATATTCCTGTGATATTTTTATGATCATCTACCAAAGTAGATACATGAAGAATTCGCTTAACGTCTCCTTCGCTTTTATGTTTCAGCTTAAATAAATCAACATCAGCTACATTGGGAATTATCTGATAATTACCCCCTAATCCTCTTTTTTGCATAGAGTTAGCCAAATGCTGAGATACTGGAGAAATGACCGAAGCTTCTTTGGTAATCTTTTTTAATTGATTCTTAATCAAAGGACTTAACTTCTCAAAATCATTGGTGTAAGGTAAAAACAAAGTCCAATGTTCGGTTAACACATAAGGTAAATTGAATTTTTTCTTTAAATCCAAAGCGATTAATCCAACAGGGAAAGTAACGTTACAATGAGTAATGTCAAATTTCTTAATCCTGTGCTTTCTCATTACCTCTTCAATACCAAGTTCATAGCCTATTCGGTATCGTTTTAGCTTTTTATAAGAGCTAAAAAATGGAGTTTTAGAAGTTACTTTTTTGTAATAAACAATAGTTGTATTTACTCCATTAATCTGTGAATGAGTTATTTCAAACTCTTTATCAATAGTGCTACTTGAAGTAACATAAACCACAAATAAATTAACAAAAGGATTGATAGCCTCTGCATGTCTTTGTACAAAATTACCAAGCGTAGGATGTTCCTTGCTAGGATACCAACTCGAAATAAATAAGACATTAGGTTTTTGCATTCGGCTCAAAGAATTACTTTTGTGTAACGACCTAACGAAGATAGTATTTTATCCTTGGTTAGAAAAACACTTAAACTCTCAAATTACCTAGACAGTATGGACAAAAAACTTCGAATAATATTTATGGGAACTCCCGATTTTGCTGTTGAATCATTAAAAGCAATTATTGAGAACGGATATGAAGTAGTAGGAGTAATTACTGCACCCGATAGGCCAGCTGGTAGAGGAAGAAAGCTGCAAGAGTCCGCAGTAAAGCAATATGCTGTTTCTCAGGATATAAAAGTACTTCAGCCAGAAAAACTCAAGAATCCAGAGTTTTTAGAAGAGCTTAAATCCTTAGATGCGAACTTACAAGTTGTTGTCGCTTTCCGTATGTTACCCGAGTTAGTTTGGGACATACCCGAGTATGGGACATTTAATTTACATGGTTCTCTCCTACCGCAATACCGAGGAGCTGCTCCAATTAATTGGGCAATAATGAATGGAGAAAAAGAAAGTGGAGTAACTACATTCTTTATCGAGAAAGAAATAGATACGGGTAAAGTTCTTTTCCAAGAAAAAGTAACTATTGAACCTAATGATAATGCTGGAACCTTACACGATAAATTAATGGTAGTTGGTGGCGAACTGGTTGTAAAAACGCTTAAAGCTATTGTAGAAGATGATTATTCAGAGACTTCGCAAGAACTTATGTTTACTGAAGAATCAGAGTTAAAACCTGCTCACAAAATATTTAAACAAGATTGTAAAATTGATTGGAATAAGGATATGAGCCAAATCAATAATTTTGTAAGAGGCCTATCTCCTTATCCTTGTGCATGGACAGAGTTTAAGAAAGATGAGGAGATACTTTCTACAAAAATATATGAAGTAGAAATTATAGATAACAAGAAGCACGAGTTTAAAATAGAATCGGATAATAAAACATTTATTCACGTATTAACTCCTAACGGAAAGTTATCTATCATTGAATTTCAGCCAGCTGGAAAAAGAAAAATGAAAGCAACTGATTTCCTAAAAGGAAACCAGTTTGATAACTTTCAATTGGTTCTTTAAAGTTTCTGTAACAGTTTTTGATAGCTGTAATTACTTAAGTTCAGTGTAAATCTAATTTGCTGAAAGTAACTTGATCCATTCAATGAATTTTTCAAATTATCTGTCTGAATCAATGGAAAATAAATAGCTAAATCGCCATTTAATAATCTTAAGCCTAGTCCAGCATCTGCA
Source organism: Flavobacteriales bacterium (assembly GCA_018609055.1). Classification (GTDB taxonomy): domain Bacteria; phylum Bacteroidota; class Bacteroidia; order Flavobacteriales_D; family CAJJDF01; genus CAJJDF01. Next base: position 475,936 of record JABAYJ010000009.1, on the reverse strand, counting down.
GATGTAATTAACTTATTTCCATTATCAAATACTCCATAATCAGCAAAAACACCAATTGGTCCCCAAGGCAATTCGGCATATAAATTGGCAGAAGCCATAAATGATTGAGAAAAACCAAAGTCGCTCACAGTTTTAAATGCCCCATGATTTTCGACTCTTTGTTGTGCCCAAACTCCTTGCACTTCGTTACGCCCAAACATCAATTGTTCGTAAAAAACATCTTGAGTTCCATTTTGTCCACCAAGAGCAAAACCAAATCTAGAATCATTAGCAAATCCAGCAAAATTTCTTGTATAAAGGCTTTTACCTGCAAAAATTCGTAGTTCAAGCTGTTTTTCTTTCTTCACATTGTAAGTCCAACTCTGGGTAATATCTAAATATATATTCGCATTGGAGTAGTTTGCAAGAATCTGATCTCCTAATACATCTATTCTTAGGTCTGCATTTAGAGCATATTTTCTTTTTTTAAAGTCTATATTATATTTTATAAATCCTCCTTTTACGCCCAAATTTTGATTTCTACCGTTAATTACATTTTGAGTCCAAACGTATTGTGCCTCAATTGACTGAGAGTAATTTTTTCTCACTCCATTATTACCTAATTCCATAAAAACATAGGGTTTTATTACCCAATAGAAAGGATTTTCTCTATTCCAATTTGATTTATATTGTTCATAAACCTGACCGAAAAATTCATTATAGCGTTCCTCACCAAAGGTTTGTCCCTTCACACCAAACTCAATTTTCTTAATTAATATTCGTGGAGTAAAATTAAGATGCACATCACCTAATCCTGCCAATCTTTTATTTCCAAACGAATACATTGGAGCTACATAAAACTCTAACTTATTTTTAGGAGCTGTAATATTATGAAATAGTGCTCCTAGCATAAATTGATCGTAGGCATTAGCCCCAATCATTGGAGTCCACCAAACAGTATTCTTATCTGTTTCATTATCTCCTGCCAAAAACTCAAAGTTAATTGGCTCTACTTTATTTAGTAATCTGGATTTCTCCCAGCTGTTGTTCATTCTATTTACATCAGGCATGTTATTTTCTCCATCAACAATAACTTTCTCTATGTTTGTCGAAGTAAATTTTCCTTCATCTACAGAAAAATCTGGATTGGACTCCAGCCAAATAGTTTCAATAATTTTATCTCCGGAGTATGCATCAACTCTTACAGGTGATCTTATATCTCCAACATTATCTACTTTAACTGTGTAACTACCATCATCATTCTGCTTAACAGTTCTTAATTTAAAATCAATTTTACCGGTTGTGTTAATAATCTCATCAAATAACCAACCCAAATCTTTACCAGAAATAGATTCAAATACTTGCTTCATATCCTCTGGCATAGGATGTTTAAATTTCCATTTTTCGTAATAAGCACTCATGCACTTGTCATACATTTCTTCACCTAAATAATCTCTTACATAGGTAAAAACCAAACCAGTTTTTGCATACACAATAGCTCCATAATTCAAAGGGATGTAATCATTACTATGCAGTTCAATTGGCTGATCTTTACCATTATTAGCAGAAAACCCATAAGTCATATGGTTTCCACAATGATGGCTCATTCCTCCAAGATGAATTTTATCTGCTGCTGATCCAAAATTATCTGAAAACTCTTGGTTTTCAGGATATTTAGTTTGGAAATAACGTATCTCATTTGCTGTATTCATTCCTTCATCCATCCAAGGATGAACTCTTTCATTACTTCCCAAAATTCCATAAAACCAGTTGTGTCCAACTTCGTGTACAATAACTAGCTCCAATTGAGTAGCGCTTCCCATACTCCCAATTACAGTAACATTTGGATATTCCATTCCACCACCTGCACTTATTGTTCCATCAACTGCTGTTACTTGATTGTAAGGATAATCGCCATTCCACTTACTGTAATAATAAGTTCCATCATTAATATACTCAATTGCATCTTTCCATAAATTTGAATTCCTTGGAGTGAACATTGCCCAAGTTGTTACATTTCTATTAGAGTTTGGCAATTCTACTTCTCCTTTCAATACTTTGTACCTCTTATCAGCAAACCAAGCAAAATCATGAACTCTTGATTGTGTGTAACGAATCGTTTTCATTTTCTCTGAGGATTCAGGGAATTCATTATCGAAAGTTTTTCGAGTAATAGTATCTATTGAGTCCAATTCAGCTTTTGTCTCTTTTGCTCTATTAGTTAAAAATTCAATCTCACTTTTTGTCTGTAAATCACCAGTTGCTCCAACTATATAGTTTTCTGGTAACGTAATACTTACATAAAATGAACCGAACTCCGAGTAAAACTCTCCTTGAGTTAAATAAGGCATTTCATGCCAACCATCTTTATCGTAAACTGCAGGTTTTGGATACCATTGCGTAATTTGAAATGATTCACCAACATGACCTAATCTAGAGATATTTCCATTAGGAATCTTAACTCTAAAAGGAGTAGAAACTGTTATTTTTTCTCCTGGTTTAAGTGGTGTTTTTAATATTAATTTTCCAATATCTCTGTGGCTAAGGTTATAAAGAAATTCAGCTGATTCTCCATTTACTTTAAAATCCAAAGAATCAATAAACCCTCTATCTTCATCCGTATTATTCTCCATTACTATGTTACCATCACGGTAATGCTGCATGGACATAGCACTGGTATTATCCTCATAAGCATTTGGCCATAAATGAATGTATATAAATGATAATTCGTCAGGCGAATTATTAATATACTCGAAGGATTCAAAAGCATTAAGAACATTGGCTTTATCATCCAATGTTACATCAATATTATAATTTACCTCTTGCTGAAAATAATCTTGACTAAACCCAATTGTGGAACACAATAAAAAAATACTTAATAACCTCATAGCTCGTTTTTTATATAAATATAAAGGGAATTCACTTAATAGTATTATAAAGTTCTTAAAAAATCCTTTTTGATAAGTGAATTAGATTCTTGTGGATTCTCAATTAACCCCTATCTTTGGTCAAAACTAAAAACAAATTACAAATGGGAGATGTATTTACTTTTGGAAACTTACTTACTTTATTGATGTTGATAATGTTGCAAGCCGTTCTTGGATTTGACAATCTATTATACATATCCTTAGAATCTAAAAAAGCACCTGAGGCTGACCAAAAACGTGTCAGAAAAATGGGTGTTTTAATAGCTATTGTACTTAGAGTTGTACTATTATTTGTTTTGGTAAAAGTAATTGGCTTTTTTCAAGAACCTATTTCTTTTCTTACGGGAGAAATTGATGGAGTTACAAAATTCATGTTTAATGGACATAGTATTATCGTATTAGTAGGTGGAGGGTTTATCATCTATACCGCTATTAAGGAAATATGGCACATGATTTCTGGTGTTCACGAAGATGATGCTGCAGCAACAAAAGAAAGAAAGAAAAAGACAGCAAACTCAGTAATAACATCAATAGTTATAATGAACCTAGTGTTTTCTTTTGATTCTATATTGGCAGCAATTGGATTAACCTCAGAAATTGATAACACAATGGTAGCATTTGTAATAATGGCAATTGCAATTATTGGAAGTGGATTATTAATGTTGGTTCTTGCAGATAGAGTTTCTGATTTCTTGAACAAGAACAGAATGTATGAAGTACTAGGACTTTTTATCCTTTTCATTGTAGGAATAATGTTAATTACCGAAGGCGGACATTTAGCTCATCTTGAGTTTTTTGGAAACGAAATAGTACCAATGAGTAAAACTACTTTCTACTTTGTAATAGTAGTATTAGTTGTAGTTGATATCGTACAAGGACGATACCAGAAAAAAATATTAAGAGAGACAAAAAGCTTAGAAATCAAATGATAAATATTGGAGAATTTAATACGCTATCTATTGCTAGGCAAACAGATAATGGTTTCTATTTAGTTGATGACGAGGAGAACGAAGTTCTTTTGCCAAACAACTATATAGAAAAAGGTTGGGGAGTTGGTGACGAAGTTTCTGTGTTTGTTTTTAATGATTCGGAGGATCGATTAACTGCCACTAACATTACACCTAAAATTAAGCTGGATGATTTTGCTTTATTGCAATGTAATGCAATAAATAGTGTGGGAGCATTTATGGATTGGGGATTGCCAAAAGATTTATTTGTTCCTTTTAAAGAACAAAAAACTAAGTTTAGAGAAAGCAAGCACTATGTAGTTGCTATGTATTTGGATTACGAATCCGAAAGGTTAGTTGCTTCCAATAAAATAGATTCTTTTCTTGAGTTTGATGAAATAAACCTAACAATAAATCAGGAAGTAGGAATAATGATTTACGAGCGTACACCACTTGGTTACAATTGTATTATCAACAGATTATACAAAGGATTAATTTACGAAAACGAAGTATTCCGTGACCTAAACATTGGTGAACAAACAGTTGGATACATTAAAACCGTTCGTGATGACAATAAGATTGATGTTTCGTTACAAAAAGTTGGTTTTAAAGCCCAAGATGCTAACCAAGAAAAAATCTTGAACATCCTTAAAGGAGATGCTGGATACATTGGATTAACTGATAAAAGTAAGCCAGAAGAAATTTACGAAGAGCTTAAAATGAGTAAAAAAGCCTTTAAAAAAGCCATTGGTGGTTTGTATAAACAAAAAGTAATTTGGCTGAAGAAAGACGGAATTTACTTGACTAAGGAAGGGAGGGATTAAATAACAAAATAGACTATGAAGAATTCAGTTTTACTTATTCTATGTATTGCTAGTTTGGCGCTATTAACTAACTCTTGTAAAAAAGAACCTCCAGTGCCTACAGTTATTCCAATGAGAGCCACAATGGATGGTAAGGCTTATAAATTTGAGAGTCCAAGAGGTTATTGGAATACAGATAATGACACTTATAATGTTCAAAGTAATCGTCATATTTATGATTTAAGATTAACAACTCCGGAGATAGAAATTCTTGATATCCCGGATACTGCTATGGCTGGAGATGTATTTCCAATTGTAGAATATGGTTGGCCTGAGCTTTATGCGAGTAAAGAGGATGGAGGATTGTATTTTTCATCAGCTGGAACCCTTAGAATTGTTAGTCATGATATATCTAACAAAACAATGGAAGTAACGTTTAGCTGCACATTGAGTAACATTTTTGATCCTACCATAACTATTCCACTAACGAATGGTTCTGCTACATTTGATTATAAAGATAATTTTCCTCAGTAATAATTTATGCTTCTTGAATTTTTCGTAATTTCAAATTCGTAATTCAACAAGTAAATGTGGGACATCCAAAAAAGAGGTTTTAAGGGATTTTTGGCAATTGAGAAATCATTGTCAGATAATTCTATTGAGGCTTATTTACGAGATATTGAAAAGCTTACCCAATACCTAGAGTTAGAAAACAAAAATCACCTCACCCCTATTCAGGTTACTCTAGAGGATTTACAACACTTTCTATCTACAATATTTGAACTAGGATTAAGTGCACGCTCACAAGCCAGAATCATCTCAGGGATAAAAGCTTTTTATAATTATTTAATCATAGAAAACTTAAGCAAAGTTAATCCTGCTGAGTTATTAGAAAGCCCAAAACTAGGAAGGAAATTACCCGATACACTTAGCATTGAAGAAATTCAGACTTTGATTGATACCATTGATTTAAGCTCCATGAATGGCGAAAGAAACAAAGCAATTCTGGAAACACTTTATGGATGTGGCTTAAGAGTTTCTGAATTGGTGAATCTTAAAATATCAAACATTTACTTTGATGAGGAATTTATAAAAGTAGTTGGTAAAGGAGATAAAGAAAGATTAGTTCCAATAAGTGGTTCAGCATTGAAGCAAATTGACATCTATCTTAACCAAGTTAGAAACCATGTGAAAATTGCAAAAGGATTTGAGGATTTTGTATTCCTAAATAGAAGTGGAAAATCGCTAACACGAGTAATGATTTTTACAATCATTAAACAATTAACCGAAAAAGCAGGAATTAAAAAAACAATAAGCCCGCACACATTTAGGCATTCTTTTGCTACTCACTTAGTAAATGCAGGAGCCGATTTAAGAGCCGTACAAGATATGTTGGGACATGTTTCTATTACTACGACAGAAATCTACATGCACCTTGACAGAAGCTATTTACACGAAGAAATAAGGAAGTTTCATCCTAGGAATTAAAATATTTTGCATAAAAAAAGCGAGATAAAATTATCTCGCTTTTAAATCCTTTAAGTAAAAGTAAACTAGTTTACCACCAATCTTTCAGTGTAAACCTCATTGTTATTTACAACTCTCAATAAATAAACTCCTGCTCCTTGGTCGGTAACATTAAGTTTTTGAGTTGTGTTTCCTTCAAAATCATTTACTTGTCCTTCAATTATAAGTTTACCAGTGATATCAATCACTTGCTAGCTTATTTTGTTATCAGATGCTTTGTCAACTTTAAAGTTAAACTTAAATTCTCCTAATGATGGGTTTGGATAAACACTTAACTCCGAGTTAGCTTTTGTTGGTACTACTGGCATTTTTGTTTGCTCAGTATAAGTTTTGATGTAAACAGTAATAGAAGGATAAAATTTCTTTCCTGCATTTCTTAAATCTATTGCTTCAATGATTTCTATTTTATCTTCTATATCAGAAAATTCTTGAGGCACATCAGCTCCTTCCAAATTGTTAAAACAGCTTTGCTTCCATTTGGAGATAATTTCACCATTTTTTCAGCTTGTCCATTTGTCATTGTAATCCAAGTAGTTTCATCAAAATTCCATACGTAACTAGAGTTAATTTTACTTCTCTTAACATGGTAAGTTACTTTTTGAGCTCTATTACCTAATGTTACTTTTTTCGTTTGAGTATGTCCATTTCTTACAAAAGGATGTTAATCGTTTCTCCTCAATTGTGCGAAGTAATTTGATCCTTAAGCTCTTTAGCAGTGTTAACATCAGTTCCATCAATACTTAAAATAACGTCATTTTGTAATAGTTGATGAGTTTGTGCAGCTCCGTTTTCCAATACTTCAGAAACTCTAACTCCTTGGTTAGATGATTTTTCCATTGAAATTCCTAAATACCCATTTCCTTGTCAAAAGGCTGAAATAGAAAGGCAAATACCTAAAAAAAGGTTTGTAATTTTTATAGTAATAATTTTACAACTCAAATATAGGTAAACCTATACGAGTATCTTGTAAATGAAATGTTAAACTTATTAAAACACCAAAGTGGATAGTTTAAAGTTAATTAGCACCAAATACATGTACTGCATAAATACGTTTTGTTTTATTATCGTAACTAAATCGTATTCTGCTCAATTTAAAATCTTTATCTATCATGTTCACATAGTGATCTCTAGAGTATCTCCAAAGGTCAAAAATGTATTGAGCAGCTTTTTCATAAGTATCTAAAACCTGAGCATTTCTTTTGTTTTTTACTCCAACCACTGATTCGTTTAAATAAGTGTAGGCCACATTTTCGCCAACAAAACTAAAGTTACCCTTATAGAAATCAGTTCTTTCCATAGGAGTTTTCTTTTTAAGTACTTTTTGATTGTGCGATAATTTGCCGAAACCTTTGAGGTAAGTTGCATGATCTTGGGCTGCTTTTTCTAAAATTGGATTAAGCTCAAGTCTATTTAATTTTTTAGAAGCTCTAAGATTATTCACTTTAACCATTATCAATTCTTCCAATTTATCAGAATCCAAAGTATTCCCATTTATAGGAGTTTCCTCTAAGGATGAAAAAGAGAATAAAATCACAAAGCAAACACAGTATGTAAATATGGTTTTCAAATAATTTGTTTTAGTTATATAATAACATCAATCGTACCAAAAGTAAACTAAAAAAGAGTATTTTTATTTCTATGAAATCAATCAAGTTAATCCTATTTGTGTTTTTGGCTACAGCTATTGGAATTGGCTCTTCCTCTTTCATTAAAGAAAAGAAAAAGATTACTCCAATTGATTCATCCTGCTCAAGTATTGCTGTATGGGGATTTTACGGACATAAAAAAATCAACCGATTGGCAGTTTTCACTTTGCCTAAAGGAATGTTTACCTTTTATAAAAAACACATTGAGTTTATTACCGACCATGCCGTAGATCCTGATAAAAGAAGATATGCAGTAGAAGGTGAAGCACCCAGACATTATATAGATATTGACCATTATCATCATGATAGCCTTACTCCATTTCAATTAGTACCAAGAGATTGGAATGATGCCATTACTAAGTTTACGGAAGATACTTTGCAGGAATATGGAATTGTTCCCTGGCATGTGAATTTCATGCAATATCGATTAACTAAAGCATTTAAAGAAAAGGATTTGAAAAAAATCCTGAAGCTATCTGCAGAAATTGGACATTATATAGGAGATGCTTCTGTTCCACTTCATACAACAGAGAACTACAATGGTCAGTTAACAGGGCAAAGAGGAATACATGGGTTTTGGGAGTCTCGAATTCCTGAGCTATTTTCAGAAGACTATGATTTTTTTGTTGGTCAAGCTACTTATATAGAATCACCAATTGATTACATATGGGATGTTGTAGAATCGAGTCATATTGCAGTTGATTCTGTTTTAGGATTTGAAAAAGACTTAACCAATACTTATCCTAAAGACAGAAAGTACGCATTTGATAATAGAGGAAACAGAACGATAAAAACCTATTCAAAAGAATACAGTCAAGAATATCAAGATATGTTGGATGGCATGATTGAGAGAAGAATGAGATCTTCGATAACATCTGTAGGTAGTTTTTGGTATACGTGTTGGATGAACGCAGGACAGCCAAATCTGGAGGATTTGGAGAAGAAAGAATTAACCGAAAAGGAGAAAAAAGAACAAGAAGAATTGGAAAACGCTTATAAAAAAGGAAAAATTAAGGGAAGAGAGCATCAACATTAAGTCCTGATTTTGGATAAAAACACTCTTTTCTTGTTGATTTTCAATAAATAAGCGCCTATTACTGAAAAAAGTTTGATATGTTTTTTTTATTGAATAAGACTCTTTAAATCAGTATTTTAACTTGTTTAGCCCTTGTGTTTTAGTCTGTTTTTTTAATTGAAAAGAATAATAAAGTGTGATTATAGTAGAAACCAATTAAATTTAAGTACATTTGTACTTATTAAAATATATAAACAATACAATATGAGTAACGGAACAGTAAAATTTTTCAATGAAACTAAAGGATTTGGATTCATCACACCTGATGAAGGTAACAAAGACGTATTTGTACATGCAAATGGTTTAATTGACGAAATTAGAGAAGGTGACAAAGTAAGCTACGATGTAGAAGAAAGTCCAAAAGGTTTAAACGCAGTAAATGTTAAAGTTGACTAATTCGACTTTTATATAAATACATATTTATACCAAAAAAAAGCTTCACAGAAATGTGAGGCTTTTTTGTTGCAATAAACTTTCGTTAAAGATTACTTCATTATCCTTTATTACTCTTGATACACTTTCGATATAAAATCGAAAATACTCGAATTGATAAGTAGTAGATTGATTAATTAAATTTTGAGGGAGAAAGATTTATGAATACTTCATTCTCATCTTCACTTTCATGAATTGCCTTCTTAGTATTAGGTTTACTAATTGTAATTCTACGGTTTCCTCCTCGCCAAAATTAATTACAGATTCCGGTATATCCATTCTGTAAAGTAAACTAAGTAATACCGGATATTCTTTGTTTAATAATTCTTCCATAATCTCGTTCAAACAAACTATTAGTTCATTTGGCTTTAGATTATTGAAATCATATTTAATTCCTGTTAGAATAAAATCCTTTTCGATTTGAGCTACCAACTTATGATATAACTCTTCAGGAACTGTTTCTTGAATTCGGGTGTTAACTGGTTCTAATTCCATTAATTATTCATTAATGCGAACTGAACAATGTTAGTTCCCATTTGTAAAGCCTTTGTTCTATTCTCTTTACTATCATTATGTACATCTTGATCTTCCCAGCCGTCACCTAAATCAGTTTCATAGGAATAAAAAATTGCCACTCTACCATCTACAATAACTCCAAAACCTTGTGGAGCTTTATCGTCATGTTCATGAATTTTTGGTAATCCATTTGGGAACTTATAAGACTGATTATAGATAGGATGAGAAAAAGGTAATTCAACCAATTCTTTGTTAGGAAATACTTTTTTGATTTCGTTTCTCACGAATTCATCCATTCCATAATTGTCATCAATATGAAGAAATCCTCCTGCAAGAAGATAATTTCTTAGGTTTTGAGTATCCTCCTCACTAAAAACTACATTCCCATGACCAGTCATATGAACCAAAGGATAATTAAACAGTTCTGAAGAACCAACAGCTATTTCGTCAACTTCAGAATCGATATTCATTTTAAGAGATTCGTTACAAAAAGACACTAAATTAGGTAAAGAAGTAGGATTGGCGTACCAATCCCCTCCTCCATTATACTTTAGTACAGCAAATTTATACGAAGGTTTATTTCCGTTTACAAAAGCCGTGAACAATATAAATGCTCCAATTAGTGATATGAATCTCTTGGTATTCATTTATTTTAATTCATTGAAAACTGCTGCAGCATCAAATGCTTCAGCTTCTTCTCCTTTTCTTATAATTTCTACAGATTCCATTAAATCTCCTCCTCTGATATCATCAACAATATCTTGTCCTTCTGTTACGTGACCAAATACAGAATGATTTCCATCTAACCAAGGTGTAGCAACATGAGTAATAAAAAATTGACTTCCATTAGTTCCAGGACCAGCATTTGCCATTGATAATATTCCTGGAGCATCATGAGTTAATGCTGGGTGAAATTCATCTTTAAAATCGTACCCAGGACCTCCTGAACCAATTCCTTGTGGACAACCTCCTTGAACCATAAAGTCAGGGATTACTCTGTGAAACTTTAGCCCGTTATAATATGGTGTTCCTAATTCTTTAGGCTTGTTCTCTATTTTTCCTTCTGCTAATCCTACGAAGTTTGCCACAGTCATTGGCGTTTTTTCGTGTTCTAATTTTACAGTAATACTTCCTTTTGTTGTATTAAACTTAGCGTAAATTCCGTTTTCCATTTGTAGTTTTTGTTTTCACAAATATAAAATATTATTAGTCAAAAAACACTACTTTTACCTACTGTAAAAAACAATTTAATCTTCATTTGAAAAATCTAAAAATACTTCCTGCATATCTACTTACGTTTGTAAATGTAATAGGATTTAGTATCATGATTCCTGTGTTGCCTTTTATTGTAAAAGAAGCTAACGCTCCAGAATACGTTTACGGATTGTTATTATCAGCCTATTCATTTTTTCAATTTATCGGATCTCCTTTTCTTGGTAAACTATCGGACTCAAGAGGAAGAAAGCCTATTTTAGTAATATCCCAGTTTGGTACTTTACTAAGTTGGGTTATTTATGGTGTAGCTTATTTTGTTGCCTATGATGTTCTTGAAGTTTATCAATATGACTTTATGGGTAAGGTGTTTTTCTATTCTCTTCCTTTAATAATTATTGCCTTTGCAAGAATTGCAGATGGATTAACTGGTGGGAACATCTCTGTAACAAATGCCTATGTATCGGATATAACAACTCTAGAGCAAAAGAAAACTATTTTTGGAACACTAGGTGGGATCGTAGGAATTGGCTTTGTTATTGGTCCTGCAATTGGTGGGTTAACATCTGGATATAACGAAAATGGAGAATTTGAATATTTAGGAACTATCTTAACAGCTGCTGGTGTTTCATTGATTGCTTTATTATCAATTCTGTTTTTTTTAAAAGAATCGTTACCAATTGAAAAAAGAAGAGAGTACAAAAAGCATAATTTCATTAAATCATTCAACATAGTAAAAAGAGTTAATTCATTAAACCCAAAATACATAGTTAAACAAGTACTAGTACTAAAATCACTGATGAGTGCTACAATGGCATTTTATATTGCTACAATCGTTTTGTATGTAATCGAATTGTTTGATTTTACTCCTTTTGGGACAGGAATATTCTTACTTGTTGCTGGAATATTTTTAGGATTTAATCAAGCTGTTTTATTTAAAAAAGTAGTTTTAAAAATCGGAGAATTATATACATTAATTATTGGTTTTTCTTTAACTGCCTTGGGCTTAGTTCTAATTACTTTAACGGATATTCTTTGGATTTACATGATACTGTATTACATCTTAAACTTAGGATTATCATTATCTTTTCCTGTATTTAATTCTCTAATTTCTCAACATGCTGACGAAGACAAACAAGGAGAAATAATGGGCATAAGTGAGTCTATTCAATCAATTTCTAATGCTATTTTTCCTGTGATTGCTACAGCAATTTATGGTTTCATTGGGTATAATATTTATTTCTTCTTGGCTTTGATTCCTTTAGCTGGAAGTTTTGTAACCATGAGATTAATCAAAAAATTAAGAGCTAATGACAATTAATTTAGATAAAGACTTTTGGGAAAATAGATATAATAACAATACTGCAGGGTGGGATTTAGGAGCACCTTCTCCTCCTATTAAATGTTACATTGATCAATTAACAAACAAAGAATTAAGAATATTAATTCCTGGTGGTGGAAATAGTTATGAAGCCGAATACCTTCATCAACAAGGTTTTAAAAATGTAACAGTAATTGATTTAGCAAAACCACCTCTAGAAAATATTCTGAAAAGAGTTCCTGATTTTCCTGAAAGTAATCTTATTCAAGGTGATTTTTTTGATTTGGACAAGGAATATGATCTAGTGATAGAACAGACTTTCTTTTGCGCAATAAATCCTGAACTACGAAAAAAGTATGTTGCCAAAATGCATGAAATATTAGCAGAGAATGGAAGAATTGCTGGACTTATGTTTAATGCTCCTTTAAATGGTGATAAGCCACCATTTGGAGGTAATACAGATGAATATAGAAACTTATTCCAAGATAAATTTGAGATAAAAACTATAGAAATTGCTCAAAATTCAATAGAATCTAGAGCTGGTAGAGAAGTTTTTATTAATTTTATAAAAAAGTAATTATGGATTCCTACTCAATTCTATCACACTCGCAGATACTACAAAAAATAGATCGAATTGCTTTTCAGATTGTGGAAGACACAATTAATGATGATGAAGTTTACTTGGTAGGAATAGCAAATAAAGGATATGTACTAGCTGAATATTTAAAAGCAAATATTGAGAAAATCACTCCCAAAACAATCCATTTAATTGAACTGAAGTTTGATAAGAAAAACTCTATTGAATGTTTAGATAATAATATTAGCTTAAACATTCCTAAGAATCAAATTGTAGTTTTAGTAGATGATGTACTCAATACTGGAGAAACATTAATGCACGCTAGCTTTGTAATATTGAAGCACGAAGTAAAGAGAATGAGAACGGTTGTGTTAATTGACAGGAGACATAGATTATTCCCAATAAAAGCTGATTATGCTGGATTAACACTTTCTACAACTCTAGAAAATCACATTGAGGTCGAATTTGAAAACGACAAATTTTCTGCTGTATTAAATTAAATTACTAAAACTCATACTGCTCAAAGTCACCAAAGGTTGAGCTTTCATATTCATTATTAGAATCTACTTCGATAAATAATAGAGATACTTTATATTTATTATTGGCATCCAAAAACTGAATTGTTTTTTCTTTACCCATAACCAAAAATGCTGTGGCTAAAGCATCTGCAACAGCTGCTTTCTCACAAATTATAGATACACTAAGCAAATTATGAGTAACACCTAGCCCTGTTTTGGGATTAATTGCATGCGAATACTTTATACCATCAATTTCTTTGAATTTCCTATAACTACCAGATGTTACAACAGCTTTATTATCTACGGCAATCATTTTTTGCACTTTCCTATCGTCTCTTGTAGAGTTTGGTGCTTCGAGCGAAACTGTCCATAATTCTCCTTTGTCATTAATTCCTTTTACACGAATCTCTCCTCCTATTTCTACCATGTAATTCATTACACCATTAGACTCTAAAAAGTCTGAAAGCACATCAACTGAGTAACCTTGAGCTATGGCATTGAAATTGAATTTTATTCGTTTATCCAATTTCATTAACCAATTGGAACCAAAAAATGTTGTTGGTATTTGTAAAATAGAATCTCTTAAATTTTTAGGAATTACTTTTCCTAACTTCTCATATTTTTTTGAAGCTAAAATCAAATTCTGTAATCCAAAATCAAAATATCCTTGAGTATACTCTTTCATATGTGAAGACAAAAAACAACATTTTTCAAAATACTCAGTATTTAAAGGAAAACTATCAATCTCATTATTATTAAACTGATTAATTACCGATCCTGGCTTGTAAGTAGACAGTTCTTGATCAAAATTCTCTAAAATCTGTTGAATATCTGCAGAGTAATCCGTTTCTAAAGAATCATAATATGAAATATAAAAAGTTGTTCCCTGAGCTTCTCCAATAAACTCGACATAGCTAACTTTTTTTTCGGTACACGAAAACATTAAAATCAAAAAAAGAAAAGGGAATATATTTTTCATTTAAAGTAGTTTTAGAATAAAGTTAAAAGCCATAATAAAAGCACTTAAGCTAAAGGAGATGATTAGTACTCTTGCTCCGTGTTTAAATTTAAAAACTAAGTGCAATACCAAAAATACAAAAGTAAAAAGTAATGGAATTAAAGCCGGAAATAAAGTTAAACTCTCTAAAAAATTCCCTTGCATTAACTCAAAGAAAGACCTTTGAGCTCCGCATCCGAGGCAATCATGCCCTAAGTATTTTTTAAATGAGCTCTCAAGCATATTTAAGCTTTATTATAACAATTACTCTTCCTCAAATTCTTCAATAACTTCAATTTCTTCCATCTCAACATCTTCCAAATCAATCTCCCTAGAATTGTATTCTTCGTACTCTTCAGATTCTAATTCTTCCAATCTATCCTCCAAATACTCATAGTTATTATGCATATTATCTTTGTTAAAGTTAAACTTGAATTTCCTGAAGTAAAATCACTGTCTAAACTTATTTTGTCGATATTATCCATTGTTATTTAATTTTTAGGGTTATTTAATTTATTAAGCACATATTCGTGTGCTAATTCTACTAATTCAGTTATAGTTAATTCTGTGTTATCCAGTAAAATAGCATCTTCTGCTTGTGTAAGAGGGTTCTCTTTTCTGCTGGTATCACTATGATCTCTTTCTAATAAATTCTGTTTCACTTTACTAAAAGAATAGTTATATCCTTTAGCCTCAAGTTCATCAAATCTTCTTTGAGTTCTTATCTCAAGATCAGCAGTTACAAAAAATTTAACTTCCGCATCAGGAAGTACAGCTGTTCCAATATCTCTTCCATCCATTACAATAGCCTTATGCTTAGCTATTTTTTGTTGCAAAGCGATAAGCTTTTGTCTTACTTCTCTTATTTTACTAATACCACTTACTAATGAAGAAATTTCTGGTGAACGAATTTCATCTTCTACGTTTACTCCATTAAGATAGGTGTCAGATTGGTTTTTTACAGAATTAAACTTAAATGTTACATCTATTTCGTCTAACGATTTAATTACTGTTTCTAAGGTTACTTTACCATCTTTAATAATTCCTTGATTCATTAAATATAATGTCACAGAGCGATACATAGCTCCAGTGTCAATATAATTATACTCCAACTTTTGGGAAAGTAACTTAGCTAGTGTACTTTTTCCGCAAGAGGAATAACCGTCTATGGCAATGTTTATTTTCAAGGTTGTAGTTTTCTATTACAAAGTAAAGTTTATTAATTGATTTTAGAAAATTAAGGAGAAACAAAAAAGGAGTAAATCACTGTTTATTACGTTTCTTTTTTTGTTTTATTCTTGGTATCTTG
Organism: Flavobacteriales bacterium; assembly: GCA_018609055.1. Lineage (GTDB taxonomy): Bacteria > Bacteroidota > Bacteroidia > Flavobacteriales_D > CAJJDF01 > CAJJDF01. The sequence continues at coordinate 460,150 of JABAYJ010000009.1, read as the reverse complement.
AATTAGAATACGAATATGAGCAACAAAACCCTATTTGAAGAACTAAAATCTAACCTTGCTGCTAGCAATTGGGATATTAGAAAAAAATGGGCTCAATCCATTGTTTTAGAATGCATTCCTATTAATTCTTTCTATCCACTTTTAACCGAAAATAAAAAAACAGCCACTCGATTTTTGTGGTTATTAAGTGATATTGCAAGCGAAAATAAAGGTGTTATTTATGATGATCTACCTACCCTACTTAAGTTAAGCGATTCGATAACCCATGTAGATATGAAACTTGCTTTTACTCGACTATGGCAGCTTTGTGGAGTTCCTGTAGAAAATGAATCGGAAGCTATTGAACTACTATTTAGCTATTTAATCTCCAGAGAAATTGATGTTACACCAAAATCTAGAGCTTTATTTGTTTTGGTTGGATTAACAAACAAATACCCTGAGTTAAAGAATGAATTGAAGCAAACACTATTAATTGAAAGGGATAAAAATACAACTGACTTTAGAAACAGAGCTGATAAAATATTGAGTAAATTATAAGTTATGAATTTATAGATCCTTAATTCGACCAAGACTAAAAATGCACTTGCAATATTGGTATTGTAATCCTTATATTTGCGGAGTAAAATCAAGAAAAAATTATGAAAAAAATTGCCGTTATAGGAGCTGGAACAATGGGGAACGGAATTGCCCATGTATTTGCACAATCAGGATTTGAAGTGTCGTTAATCGATATTTCTCAAATATCACTGGATAAAGCAGTAGCAACAGTTACCAAAAACTTAGATAGATTATTAGCTAAAGAAAGAATTACTGAAGAAGTAAAAAATTCTACTCTTGGTAACATCTCAACTTTTACCGATATGGCAGAAGGAGTTAAAGGAATTGATTTAGTAGTTGAAGCAGCAACAGAAAATGTTGATTTAAAACTTAAAATATTTAAGCAATTAGATGAGTTAACAAGCGATAACGTGATTTTAGCATCTAATACTTCTTCTATTTCTATTACTAAAATAGCTGCAGTTACTGGGCGACCAGATAAAGTAATTGGAATGCACTTTATGAACCCAGTTCCAATTATGAAATTGGTTGAGATTATTAGAGGATATGCTACTACTGATGAAGTAACAAACTCTATTATGGAAATGAGTAAAACACTTGGTAAAGTTCCTGTAGAAGTGAACGATTACCCAGGTTTTGTGGCAAACAGAATTTTGATGCCTATGATAAACGAAGCAATTATTACTTTACACGAGGGAGTTGCTGGAGTTGAAGAAATCGATACAGTAATGAAGTTAGGAATGGCTCACCCAATGGGACCTTTGCAATTAGCCGATTTTATTGGATTGGATACTTGTCTTTCGATAATGGAAGTATTGTATGATGGATTTGGAAATTCTAAGTATGCACCATGTCCTTTGTTAGTAAATATGGTAATGGCAGGGAAAATGGGAAGAAAATCTGGAGAAGGATTTTATAGCTGGTCTCACGGGACTAAAGAATTGATTGTAGCTGATAATTTTAAGAAGTAATTATTAAACAATAATATAGTTGAGCCTCAATTAGTAAAATAATTGAGGCTTTTTTACGTACATTTCTTTATGAAAAACATCTTCCTTTTCGCTTTATGTTTTATTTGCATTAGTTATTCTTCTTTGTCACAAAATAAAGAAGGAGATTACGATAAACTAGTGGAGAAATTAAACAACTATTTATCTCATTACACTAATTACACTGGAAATGAATATGGATTTATTTCACTAAATCACAAACAATTAGGGTTTACTAAAAAGGAAATTAAGGCTTTAAAAAAAGAAGATATTGACTTTCCAATAAACAAAGATTCAATTGATGTACAAGACCTTATTTTTACCTATCAAGAAAAAATAATCAATAGTTTATCACTTATTTTAAAGCACAAAGACTTTGATGAAAAAATAAAAGAAACAACTTTTAATCAAGAATTAAGTATTGTTTTTTCAACTGACAATAAGCTCTATAATTTTAGTCTTGATGAAAAAACTGGAGGAACTTATCGAAGTAGAATTTCTTTAATGTATTATACCGAAAGTGATTCTATTTATGAAGGAAATATCTTTGAACCTGACGGATATGGATTGATAGACACGATTCAAACAAATTCTGGAGTAAAATATTTAATGGAAGGAAATGTCAGAGGATGTTCGTATTGCTTTACAAATCATGTTAGTCTAATTCAGTTCAAAAAAGATACAGTTAATTTGGATTTCTATTATCGATTTGATTCTCGAGATTGGGATGATTACATTGAAGTTGATTCTACAAAAAGAGTAATTAAAGCTTATTATCATCTAAATGATTTACAAGAAAGTTGTTCGTGTAATAATGAAGATGAAGGAACTATAGAATTTGAAATTGAAAAAAATATAAGTTGTTCGTGTAGATTCAAATTTAATGGTGAAACATTTGAACTTGTTGAGAAGAAAGAGAAAGTTATACTTGAAAAATAAGTAAGAAGACTTAACTTTTTTTTAATCATATACTTTCATTCCTTATATTCATAGAATGAAACGGTTGTTTTACATAGTATCTTTTTTATTTTTCTGCAATATTGGATTATCGCAAGAGATTTGTGATAATGGAATAGATGATGATATGGATGGGTTGATTGACCTAAACGATACTTCTGATTGTAGCTGTCAAATTGGAGTATTACCTCCCATTATTCCTAACCCTTCTTTTGAATCTTATTCTGCTTGTCCTACATTCAATTCTCAAATGAGTAAAGTTAATTTTTGGCAAGATGCTTTGTTACAAAACTCTCCAGATTACTTTAATTGTGGATACAGAATAACATTAATTCCTTTTCCTTTTCCTCATGGTACTGGTGCTGTGGGTTTTGCCGTAGGTAATGGTAACGCAAAAGAGTATATTGGAACTTGCCTATTGGATACACTTCATGCTGGAGTTACGTATAATCTACAATTCGATTATGCACAAGCAGCTAGTATATCACCAAGACCAATAGCTATTTTCGGAACAAGTAATTGTGCTAACTTACCTTATCCAAGAACTCCAGTAGGTATGTTTGGATCAACAACAAATTGTCCTTCTTTCGATACCAATTGGATTACTTTAGACACCTTAGTTCCTATAATAAATAATGGAGCTTGGAACCGGTACACGTTTACCTTCACTCCCACGATTGATGTTACATCTATAGTTATTGGTCCAAGTTGTGCTTTATTATCTTCTTCAGCATCTCAAGCATTTTATGGAGCTATTGATGATTTAAAACTGAGTCAAGTTTCTGCCTCAGTTACTATTAGTGATACTGGTCATTATTGTAGAAACAACTTAGTTTTAACTGCTAATTACGATTCTATTCCTAATTCATTTCAATGGTACAAAAATGGAATTGCTTTAGTTAATGATACTACCAGTAGTTATTCTGTTCCTCCATATGGTATTGGAAGCTATCAAGTTTTATTAAATTACAATCAGGGTTGCTTGTTGTCCTCCTTTTACAAAGTAGACTCAGTAACTATAAACTTTGACTATGATACTTTAGGATCGTGCATCAATAGCCAAACTGGTGAGATTAATATAAAAAACATGAATGGAGGAACTGTTCCTTATCAGTTTAATATTGATTTACTTCCTTTTAAATTAGATTCTACTTTTACCACCTTGTCACCTGGCTATTATGCTATTACCTTAAGAGATAGTAATTTATGTATAACCACTAAATCAATAAACATTCCTGAGTTTCCAACTCCAATTTCTGATTTTGTTTCGGATACAGTTTGTATAGGATTACCAACTACTTTAACAGATAAATCATTTATTAATAAAGGAATAATAAGTAATTGGAATTGGGGAAAACCAGTAAATAGTTCCAATCAAAATTCTACTTTCACCTTCCCAAATAGTGGTGCTTTTCCAATAACTCTTACCTCCATTTCTAACTTGGGTTGTGTACATGATACAACTATTAATGTTGATGTTAATCCACTCCCTACAATAGATTTTAATCACAATCCTATCACAGTTTATACTTTTGACACCAAGGTTTGTTTTACCAATAGTTCTGTAGGAGCCATAAGCTATTTATGGGATTTTGATTTTATTGGACCTTCTGGTTCATCAACTATTAATTCTCCTTGCCCAATTATATTCCCTGATAATGAAGAGAATACGTACTCAGTAAAAATTATTGGTATAAACCAATTTGGTTGTGTCGATTCTATGATTAAAAACCTTGTTATACAAGAAGATTTCATTGTTTACATTCCAAACTCTTTTACTCCAGATGGAGATGATTTAAATGATATAATCAGTATTAATCATCAAGGAATCGTTTCATTAAAGTGGAGTATTTTCAATAGATGGGGAGAAGAAGTTTTCTTTTCATCCGAGTTAGAATCTAGCTGGGACGGAACTTATAAAGGTGAACAAGTTCCTGTAGGAAGTTATTCTTACAAATTAGTTGTAAGATCTGTAAATGGTGAAGCTCAAGAAATATTTGGACACATAAACGTTATTAGATAAATAAATAATAAACATCTCTTCACCTCTACTCGCTTAGGTTTCCGTAATTGGATAGAAACCGACATTCCTAAAATGATAAAGATTAGCGGAAACGAGGAAGTAATGAACTTTTCCCCTGCAGTTGCTACTCCAGAGCAAACGACTATTTTCACAAGAAAACTACAAGATTTATTTGAAGAAAAAGGCTATTGTTATTTTGCTGTAGATGAATTAGAAACTGGAAAATTTATCGGTTTTATTGGTTTCTACTTTCAAGATTACGAATCTGAATTCACTCCAGCAGTAGATATTGGTTGGAGACTTCATCCTGACTTTTGGGGAAAAGGTTATGCAACCGGAGGAGCGAAAGCTTGTTTGGATTATGGAAAAGATACACTCAAACTAAAGAAAGTAATCTCTACAGCTCCGCAAATCAACAAACCCTCCATTAATGTGATGAAAAAAATAGGAATGAAAAAGAAATTAGAATTCATTCATCCTAAAGTAAAAGACAATGAAAGATTAAGAAATTGCGTGTGTTATGAAATTGATTTCCAAAAAAATCCTAACTTTGACAAATCTTATAAGATATGAAGAACGCCAAGCTTTTAAAATCAGCTACAATCATTGAGCCTTCCTCTTCTTTTCATCTACAATCCAAAGACATTTTAATTATTGACGGAATTATCGAGAAAATCGAGGATTCTATTGCTGTGGAAAGTAGTTTTGAAGTAATTGAACATGAAAACCTTCATGTGTCAACTGGATGGATGGACATGAAAGCCAATCTAAGAGAGCCAGGAGAAGAATGGAAAGATACACTTGCATCAGGAGCAAAAGCTGCTGAATTTGGTGGATTTACCAAAGTAGTTGTCTCCCCAGGAACCAAACAACCAATTGATAGTACCAACCGAGTAGATTATATCATAAATAAATCGAAAGATTTAGCTGTGGAGATTTTGCCAATGGGAACTTTGAGCCATGAGCACAAAGGCGAAGAATTATCTGAAATGTACGAAATGAGTGAAGCTGGAGCCATAGCTTTTACTGACGATAAAAAAGAAGTAAACACAGGATTAATGGCAAAGAGTTTACTCTATGCAAAAAACATTAACAAACTGATTATAAGTTTCCCTAACGATACTTCGCTATCCAAAAATGGACAAATGCACGAAGGAGAAACCAGTACCAAAATGGGACTGAAAGGTATTCCTTCGCTATCCGAAGAGTTGAGAGTCACTAGAGATATAGCTTTAGCTGAATACAATGATTCACCAATTCACTTTGCTACAATATCTACACAAAAATCAGTTGAGCTAATAAGACAAGCCAAGGAAAAAGGAACGAAAGTTACTTGCGACATTGCTGCTCACCAACTCAGTTTTACTGATGAGGCTGCTAAGGAATATGATTCTAACTACAAAGTTTTACCACCATTTAGAAAACAAACTGATATTGATGCTTTAATCGAAGGATTGAAAGACGGAACTATTGATGCCATTTGTAGCGATCACACACCACATGATATTGAAGACAAAAGACTAGAATTTGATTTAGCCGAATTTGGAGTAATTGGACTAGAAACAACCTTTGCATCTATTACTACTGCTACAAAAGGAAAACTGGAACTAAATACTGTAATTGAGAAATTGACCACAGGGCCAAGAACTATTCTTGGACTAAATTCTGGAGGAATAAAAGTGGGAGAAAAAGCAAACGTCACACTTTTCAACCCAGACTTAGCTTGGACTTTCGAGAAATCGGACATAAGGTCTAAATCCAAAAACAGTCCATTTATTGGAACAGAATTTACTGGAAAAGCTCTAGGAATTATTTGCTAAATGCAATACGGTTCGTTACTTTTAAGAAACCACTTTAATTCATGGCTTTAAACTTTATTTGGATAGGATTTTTTCTGATAGCACTTATTGTGGCTTTGGTAAAATTGATTTTTCTCCAAGATTATGATGTTCTTAATAGAATTGTAAAAAGTTTGTATGACAATGCTGAAACTGGATTTACTTTATCTATTGGTCTTACAGCAATTTTAGCTTTCTGGCTTGGGATAATGAAAATTGGTGAAAATGGAGGAGCAATCAAGTTTTTATCCAAATTGGTAAGTCCATTATTCACACGTTTATTTCCCGAAATTCCTAAAAATCATCCAGCTTTAGGTTCAATGATGATGAATTTTTCGGCTAATATGTTGGGACTAGATAATGCTGCAACTCCTATGGGGCTTAAAGCAATGGGACAATTACAAGAAATTAATCCTGACAAAGAAAGAGCTTCCAATGCTCAAATTATGTTTTTGGTATTGAATACTTCTGGATTAACTATTATTCCAGTTTCAATAATTGCACTAAGGGCAAGTGGAGGTTCTGATAATCCTTCGTTAGTATTCCTTCCTATTTTATTAGCCACTTTTGTTTCAAGTTTATGTGGATTAATAATTACTTCTATTTATCAAAAAATAAATTTATTTCAACCAGTTGTACTTGCTTATATTGGAGGACTTTCTTTAGTTATTATCTCATTATTTTTATACTTAGGAACACTTGATAAAGAACAGCTCGAAATAGCCTCTAACTTAATTTCAAGTTCTATTATCTTGGGAATTATTTTCGGATTTATCATTTTGGCAACTGTGCGAAAAGTAAATGTGTACGAAAGTTTTATTGAAGGTGCCAAAGAAGGATTTGGAGTTGCTATCAAAATAATTCCTTACCTAATTGCAATGTTATGCGCTATTGGTGTTTTTAGATCTGTAGGTGCAATGGATTATTTGGTAGATTTTTTCAGATGGTTTTTCGAATTATTTGGAATGGATACTCGATTTGTTGATGGATTGCCTACTGCCTTCATGAAACCCCTTTCTGGAAGTGGAGCGAGAGGAATGATGGTAGAATCTTGGGGTGAATTTGGAATAGATTCCTTTGTTGGGAAGTTAACTTCCATATTTCAAGGATCAACCGAAACTACCTTTTATGTATTAGCAGTGTATTTTGGTTCTGTCGGAATTAAAAATACTCGTTATGCAGCAACAGCAGGAATTTTAGCCGATTTATCTGGAATTATTGCGGCCATTTTTATCACTTATTATTTCTTTGGGTAAATGAGCAAACAAACAATTGCAATTTACAGAATGCCTAACGAAGAGGACTATTATAGTCTTACTTCTGAAGAAAAACTCGTTATAAACTCTGAAGAAAAAAATGGATTTTTCTTTTCAAATTTTGATACTGGAACAACTTATACACTAAGTAATCCAACATCAATAAAAAATAGCTGGCCTAGTTTTGAACCCTTTTTAAACTCTTCGGATGAAGAGATTTCTAAGGAAAACTATATTTCTAAAGTATCTCAAATTGTAGAAGAAATTAAAACTGGAAGAATGAAAAAAGTAGTTTTTTCTAGAATCCAAAATGTGGATAAATCTAATTCCTTTGAGCTAAAAAAAGCCTTTAAAGATTTATGTAACAACTACCCTAAAGCATTTGTGTATTGTGTATCATCCAAAGAAACTGGTACTTGGATGGGTGCTTCGCCTGAGTTGTTGATGAATAAAAATGAAGAAACATTTAAAACTGTATCACTAGCAGGAACAAGAACTGAAGGTGTAAACTGGACAACTAAGGAAAGAGAAGAACAACAAGTGGTAACGGATTATATTTTAGATAAAATCAATGGCTTTTCAAGCTCGGTAAAAGTATCCGAACCTTTTGATTTAGATACAGGTGTAGTTATTCATTTAAAATCGGATATTGAATTCAGCTTAGATAAAAACAGCTCGCTATGGAATTTGGTAAGTATCCTCCATCCTACTCCTGCAGTTTGCGGAATGCCAACCAAAGATGCTAAACAATTGATTGGTGAACTAGAACCTCAAAAAAGGGACTTATATACCGGTTTTATTGGTCCAATGGGAATAAATAATCACTCAAGTTTATTCGTTAACCTTAGATGCATGCAAGTTTGTAATGATGCTATTTCTTTATATTTAGGAGGTGGAATTATGAGTGAATCTTCTCCAGAAAAAGAATGGATAGAAACACAAAACAAAGCCAAAACCTTAATTAGAGTTTTATAAATTTACCACTCAACAAATTGGAACGCCTTTTGTATAAATAACACCAAACTCTAAGTTTACTTTAGTAAATTAGATTAAAACAACACCAATAATGAAAAACATACTTATAATTCTACTCCTTTCTTTCACAACAATGAGCGCTAATTTCGCTCAAGATTTTGAAGGAGAAATCACTTACAAGCTTGCTTACAAAAACTTACCCGAAGAAATGGGAATCTACAAAGCCATGTTGCCAAAATCCTCGAAATTGATCATTAAAAATCATATGAGTAAAATGCAACAAAACATGAGTGCATTGATAAAAATGGATATTGTATCCAATGCAAAAACCGATTATATATTGATAATGGTAAATGCTTTGGGTAAAAAAATTGCCTACGAACCAGATGTAGAAGAAATGAAGCAAGGAGTTTATTCGGTAGAATTGAAAGATGATATTAAGGTTATAGAAGGCTATAAATGCAACAAAGCTGTTATAAAAGATACTGCTGACAACCTAATCACTTATTGGTACACTAAGGATTTACCTAGTTACAATAACTCTAATTTACCCAATGTAGATATTGAAGGATTCCCTATGGAATATATAGTTAAGCAGAATGGTATGACTGTAAGAGCCACAGTTTCTAAAATTGATAAAAAATCAATTGATGACTCAGAGTTTGAATTGAAAAAGGGTTACGAAAAAAAGACAAAAGAAGAGATTGAAGAAATGATGGGCGGAATGAAGTTTTAATTAATTCACTGAACATCATTCTTTAAAACAAAAACTATGAAAAAAATACTATTAACACTTATTGCTATTTCGTTTATTTCGTAATCATCATTATCTCAATATTTTGAGTGAGAGATTATTTATGAAATTAAAACACCTTCTCATCCTGAAAATTTTTCTACTAAAACTTTTTCATATTTAAACGAAAAAATAGTAAGAATAGATTACGATAAAGGAGATAAGAAATCATTTGTAATACATAAAAATGACACAGCATATACTTTTGATGATTAACATGTGAAAAAATGTAAAGTTATCTCGAGAACTGATTTTAAAAAATTTGAAGTAAATCCTATGTCAAATATAAATTGGGAATCCAAATTAATTAAAATTAAAGATACGTTTGATATCTCAGGCGAAAAATGCCTTAAATACATAAAAAACAGTTCAGGAAAAGGTTATGATGGTAAAGTAATTAATAGAAAAATGGAATATTTTGTATCAATTAACTTAACCTCAAAATTCGATAATGAATTTGAAAAGATGCCAAATCATATAATTCTTAAGACAATAACTATATATGATAATCAAGGTGAGATCTTTAGAATAGTTGAAAAAGCTACCAAAATAACTAAAAAGAAAATCTCAAGTACGTTTTTTGAGATTCCAGCTGATGCTTTATTTTTATTCTATAATCCTAGTACACTTGAGTTTGAATCAAAAAATAAAAAAAGCGATAAATCGAAAAAGAAAAAATCTAAAAAGAAGAAAAAAAGTATTAAAGCTATTGAAGAAAAAGAAAAACTTTAATTTTTAAAAACTATAAATAATGAAGAAAACACTATTTACACTTATTGCGATTTCGTTTGTTTCGTTATCATATTTCGCACAAAATTTTGAAGGGGAAATTACTTATGAAACAACATACAAAACAATGCCTGAAATTACCAGTACTAGAATTGTTTCAATGTCTAAAGATGATTTTTATAAGGGTGAGCAAACGAGTATAAATACAAAAATGAATACAAGTCATTTTTCGGTTTGGATAATGAAAAACGATACTGTTTTTAGTTATAATGATTTTCGTGAAAATATTTGTAGCTATTTTACAAAAGTTGAAACTCAAAAATTAAATACAGATACTATTCATAATAATACCAAACTTTATAGATTAAAAGATACTGTAGAAATACTAGGTGAAAAATGTATTAAATACAGAAAAAGCAGTACCATGAAAACTGAAGATGGAAGAGAAATTAAGAATATGGAATTGTATTTTGTTTCATTATTCTTAACATCCAAAAATGTATACGGTATCGGTAAAATGAAAAATCATATTATCCTAAAAAGTATTAGGACTGAAGAAATGGGTGAGAATAAATCTAGAAGTACTGAAACTGCTACAAAAATAATTAAGAAATCTATGCCTATTTCAGTATTTCAAATACCAAAAGACAGAAAACTAGTTTATTTAGACCCATTTAGTGATAGACCTTATAATCCTTCTCAAGAGAATAACGATAGAAAGAAAAAACCTAATAAAAAGAGGAAGAAAAGAAATCAAGACACTACTGAAGATTAAAGCTTTAACTCAGAAAAAAATAATCCGAATTAGGAGTTAGATTCTTAGAGTCTAACTCCTTTTTTATTTGGTTAGCATCTGCTTTATTCCTTATTGCAATTAGAATTTGAGGGTTTTCTATGGAAAAAACCTCTTGATCCGAAATTAGAATATTGCCATAAATGTCTTTCCCAATTTTGTTGGGATTATTAGTAGCCCAATCAAACTCTTCGTTAATTTCGATAAGGTGTTTAGCCACTTCCTTAGCTTTTTTTCCTGCTCCCCAAATTACCAAAGGTCTATTTGTATCTCTATGTATTTGAAAGAAGTATTTCATCTTTAAAGGAAGGAAAAAATTATCTGCATAATTAGCATCTGTTCGCGAAGTTCTGGTCGAGTAATCTCTCCATCTGTGAATTATTTCAGGGATTCCAGCTATTTTTAATCCAGCTGAATACATCCTAAAACACAATTCATAATCCTCTGGGTAAATCTCTGAATCAAATTTTCCTAGCTTCTCAAAATCGGTTTGCCAAACCATCCAACTTGGTGATGGAACAACACATTCTCGGTATAATTCCTCAAAATTAGTTTCTGATACTGTTAATTTATTAAGCCATTCTTGATAATAGAAATAGCCTTCTCCTACTCCATTTTCGGCAAAGTATTCTACTAAACCAACAGCCACAAATCCTTTCCCCTTTTCTTGCAGTTTATCAGCCATTAGCTCAATCTTATTTGGCATCATTATATCATCAGCATCCATTCGGGTAATTAACTCTCCCGAGCTCTTAGAATAAGCTAGTTTTAAGGCATCAATAATTCCTTTACCCTTATTATTAAAATAACTAATTCGATTGTCTTCTTTTGAATAGCTTTCTAGGATTTTTTCAGTTCCATCAGTGGAATGATCGTTTACAACAATCAGTTCCCAATCAGTATAAGTTTGGTCGATAATCGACTTTAAACATTCCTCTAGGAATTGTTCTCCATTACGCACAGGAATTAGAATGGAAACTTTATTATTAATCATATTAATTATCAATGATTACTCCACCAACCACATCTTCACTAGCTCCAGTTACAGATGACAAGCAATTAGGAATATTCTCCATTTTTAGAACTCCCAAAAATGCAAAAATTAAAGCCTCTTTAAATTCAATTAATTCTTTGGAAGCGGGAACAATATCAGCTTTGCTGTATTCTTTTATCTTACTGATTAAAAAAGAATTGTAAGCTCCTCCTCCCGTAATCAACACTTTGGATTTTGGAGTTAATACTTCTGCAATTTTACGAGCAATATAATCCGTTAAAGTAGCAATTTTAGTTTCGTCAATAGAGATGTTTTCTTTTAAAATTGGCAATAAATACTCTTCGTATTGCTCATTACCAAGCGATTTTTTATTAAAATCGAGAAGCATTAATTCCCTCATCAATGGATATGCTAAAATGCCTTGTTTAGCAAGATTCCCATTTTCATCAAAAGGATATCCCATTCGAAAAGCAATTGGGTTAAGAGCCATGTTAGCAATACAAATATCAAATGCTTTTCGCACTCCGTTTTCTATAAATGAAGCATTGGCTATTCCTCCAATATTAACACAATAATCATACTCCGAAAACAACAGCTCATCCCCTATTGGAACCAGTGGAGCACCTTGCCCACCTTTTGCTACATCAGCAATTCTAAAATTATTAATCACTGGAATTTGAACAAGGTTTTTAATCTCTTTTCCGTTTCCTATTTGTAACGTAAATCCTTTATCTGGCTGATGAAAAATTGTGTGACCATGAGAAGCTACAAAATCAACATCCGTTAATTTATTCTCTTCTATAAACTTCTTAGTTTCTTGTCCAAAAAACTGTCCAAGCTCAATATCAAACTCATCCAGTTCAGATTTTGATAATTTAAATGCATTTTTTAATTTCTCCTGAAAATTAAGTGAATACTCCACCATTTTAGATTGGAGGATTTTATATTTCCATTCAGTATGAAATACAAATTCGCAATAAACAATATCAAGTCCATCACATGATGTACCAGACATTAAACCTATTGCTTTGTAATTTTTCATAGTGAAAGTTACGACATTTTTTATTTATTTTTCATCCTAGCTTTGTAGTTTATGAAAGAAAATTAATTTTCTTCAAAAGATTAAAAATAATACTGTTATAAAGGGAATCAAAGATTAATATTTAACTTTATCTATGAAAAGAAAGAACATCCTAATTCTATTACAAATACTTACCATTTTACTTTTTATTTGGTGTTGTTTCTTTGAGGTCACAAGAGATATGCCGAGTGGCGGAGGAGTTCCAGGTTTATCTGGATTAGAGGCAGCAATTTTTGTATTTCCTTACATGTTTGCTTTGTTTTTAAACTCAATTAATATCATTCTTGTTTTTATTAAAAAAAGAGGATTCCCAATATTTTCATTAATAGCATCAACTATATTTTTTCTTGTAATTTACTGGTTAACAAATGACTGGAATTATGATATTGATGAGTCTTTAAGTATGTATTTACTTGGTCCTTTAGTTCTAGTACTTGTCAATATATTTGTGTTATTTATCAGGCAAGAAATCAAGAGAACTAAACTAAATACTAGAAGTTAATACTTATAACACCCTTAACTCTACTCTTCTATTCCGGATATCCATAATATTCCCATATTTAGGTTGGGTATTATTGTAACCTTCATAACGCAACATTTTTCTACTCACTCCTTGCGATACCAAAAAATCGAAAACTTTGAATGCTCTAGCAATAGATAAATTCATGTCGTTACCACAACAAATATGACCTGCAATTTCAATTTTTAATTCAGGATTCGCTTTTAACAATGGAACGATATCTCTAAGTACATCCTCGGAACCTGGCAAAAACATATCGGTTCCACCATAAAATTGAACCATTGGTAAGTCAATTGTTTTTCCCGAGACTAAATCTTCTTTCTTTATTTTAACTTCAGTAGAAGTTGCTATTTCAGGTTCATTTACAGCAATTACTTCTTGTTTTATCACTTTCTTTTTTGCACCTTTTTTACCTGAATAGTGGGCGATTACCGTAACTCTTCTGTTTTTGTGTTTTGTAGAATCGGTATTTGGAACGAGCGGTTCATTTTCTCCTTTTGGAGATACTTTAAATAAAGAATCTCTTTCCTCATTTCCCAAAAGTTGAGTAATTGTTTCTATACGTTTTTTGGATAAAGCCATATTAGCTTTAGAACTTCCATCAGAATCGGTATGACCAATTACTTCAATTATAACAAAATCGAATCTATTTAAAACTGAAACAAACTTATTAGCTTTAATAAGTTCCAGGCTATCCAATTCATAACTTGCATAATCAAAATAAAAATCTCTGGTAAATTTTTTCTTGGTTCCTTGCCCAAAAGACAAAACACTGAAATAAATAAGGACGGATAGTAATAATAATTTTCTCATGTACATATAACTAGTAAACTTCATTTTGTTACAAAAATTTTAAATCTATGGCACAAAAATTTTTATCTTTAAATCTATTAAAACACAATCATGAAAAAAGTATATCTGTTATTCGCATTCGCACTTATTAGTTTAGCTGTTATAAATTCTTGTAAAAAAGATGAAATTCCAGTTTGCGAAGACACTTCTAATCCTTGGGATGGTGTTGAAGGTCAAGTTAAAGATTATTCTACTTTTAGTAGCGAAAGATTAGCATTTGGAGGAGGGTTTTCTCAATCTTCGGTTCAAACATTCACCTTACATAACGAACCAAGAAACGTACAAACCATTAAAATGTATGTAAAACTAAGATGCCCTGCAGGTGGTTGTAATGCATGGGATGTATTTGCAAACATAAAAGTAAAAGATGATGCATCTGGATTGTATTACGAAATAGGACGATTCATCACCCCTTATGGAGTTGATAATTCGGCATTTCCTGACGGATACGAAATTGATGTAACTGATTTTAAATCTTTACTTAAAGGATCTACAGAATTAAGAGCATATATCGAAACTTGGGGAAGTGACGGTTGGGAAATTTCGGTAGATTTTAAATATACTTTAGGCAAACCAGATTACGAATACTATTCTGTAAATAGATTATTGAACTACGACACCAATTCATTGGAAGGAATTCCTTACGGAGTAACTCACAGTAAAGATCTTACAAGAACAGTTACAATACCAAGCAATGCAGCAGCAACAAGCCTAAGAACGATTATAACAGGTTGGGGACATACAACACCTGTAGATGTTGGAGGAAGACCTTGTGCCGAATGGTGTTTTAGAACTCACCAAGTAAAAATTGATGGAAGTGATATGTTTAGCCATGCTATGACAGCAATGGGTTGTGCATCTAACCCAACAAGTAACCAAGCAGGAAACTGGTCTCCTGATAGAGCCGGATGGTGCCCAGGAATGGCTGTACCCGTGAGAGTTGATGATTTTAGTAGCTCTATGGCTGGTAATTCTTTCAATTTTGAATATTACCTTCAACCTTGGACAAGTAATGGAGGAACTACCTCGGGAACTGTAGGTGCATATTACGCTACTTCGTGTTTTGTTATTGTAAAAAGTAATGAGCCAGTTAGCAGAGCAACTGTAGTTGATTAATTGCCTTTTTCTTTCTTAATTACCTCATATGCCTGAGCAATTACCTGGAATTGGGCTCTAGCAATATTCTTACTTTCTTTGGAGCCTCTTTGTTTATCTGGATGATAAACTTTTGCTAGTTCTCGATAAGCATCTCTTACTTCTTTTTGGGTAGCAGTTGGTTCTAACCCTAATATTGAATAAGATCTATGATTGCTATAATCTGACTTAGTTTTTAATGTTTTTTGGTATTCCGTTTCCTCTTGACTTACATAGGAATACATTTCAAAAATCAAGGATAAATCCTTAGATGTCAGTCCAAAATAATCTACCAAATTTTCTAAAAAGTCTTTTTCTTTATCTGATAAAAACCTGTCGACTAATGCAATACCAACAAGGTTATTCATTAATCTCAATCTGTTTATTCGAGTAAGAGACTTTACTGAGAACTTAAATTTTTGATAAAACTCATCAATATCTTTAACCAATACATCAAAATTATTAATCTTTAATTGTGAGTAATCAGGTCTAAATTCTCTGTTTATATATTTAGAAACTCTCTTTCGTTCTTTTTCAGAATAGTGACTATCTAAGCTTACCATTTTTGCAGCAAAAATCATAAAACAATCTGGATGCCCTTCATTATAAAAATGATTGAATTGCCATCTCATATATAATCGAGAAGGAATAAAAAGAGCTCCAATAAAAGAAATACTAAATATTAAGATTAATAAAACTCCAACTCCATAATTTATCTCTTCATTAATTAAGGCTAAACCAAAAGACAACATAATTATCGAGAAGATAGTGATAAAACTCATCCCAAGCATTTTGTATGTAGTAACCCTTACTCTCATCCTTTTCTGTCCTTTATTTGGTTATAAGCTTCAGTAATTTCCTGAAATTGGCGTTTAGCATTTTCTTTTAAATCCTTATCTCTTATTTTATCTGGATGATATTGCTTGGCTAAACTTCTGTATGCTTTCTTTACTTCTTCAAAAGATGCATTTTCTGATAAACCTAATACTTTATATGACCTTGATAATGATGAATGTTTTGGTTTAAAAGTTTGTCTGCTTTGTTGTTCTCTTTTGTTCTCGGAGACATAAACTCTCCATGCCAGAATAGAAGTCAAATTAGATTTTGGCAAACCTAATTTTCTACAAACTGAATTTAAAAAGATTTCTTCCTTTGCTGATAGATATTGATCTGTAAGAGTTACTTTGACAATTACATTTAAAAGAATTACCGAATTACTGTTGTCAAAAACCTTTAATAATTTGGCGCAAGCTAAGTCCAAATCGAGGTTTGGTTCTTTGGCAATAGAATCAAAATAAGAAAGAGCCTTTTTTATTTTGGAACTTCCCAATTCACTCTTAAATGAATTGAACATTACCTTTCTGTCTTTGGCTGTTATTTCTCCATCAACTCGAGCTGCTAAAACAATTATTTCAACCAAAGGTTTAAGCCAATAAGTAGAATTATTTTGCCTGAAAAAACTAACTATACTCATTAAAATTAGCGCAGGAAACATGGCAATTATAGAGACTAAGAGAATAGAAGATTCTGGTACACTATTGGGTCCATTAAATCTAAACTTTAAAGGAGCAAAATATATTACTAAGGGAAGGAAAAAGATTAAAAATGTGATGATATTATTCTTTTTCAGAAATACCCACACAGCTTTTAAATTTAATTTTCCTTCCATTAATCCGAAAGTACAAATTAATCTTTAAAACCTCCTCAAATCTTCTTTTATAAAAGTCCACTCTGGAGTAACTAAATCTCCCTCAAAATTAACTGGATACCAAGGTGAATTTGTTGTTGACTTTGGATTAATTAAAATCTCAATACTTTGTGCAGGCATGTAACTTTGAGAAAGCATAAACTGTTTCTGTCCTTTTTCACTTGTACAAACATCCATAACTGTAACTGCATGACCATAAGGAGTTCCCGACTGAACAAGCACATCACCAATTTGTATCTCGTTAAAACTATTTACTGGTTTCGTTTGTTTTTTAAGTGAAGCAGTATTAGCGTAAGCGAAAATATAATTCATGTATTTTTTAAAGCTCGTTCTGTCCCTTTTTGATGTGTATTCAGAGAATGATTTTCTTTTTCCAGAGGCTAATAAAAACTTAATTTCATTGAATTTTCTTTGTTCAAACAAATATTCGGCCCTAATTCGCATGCAAGCATCTGCACATTGTTGCAAGTCTCGTTCTCCAATATCAAAATCTAAAACCGCCACATGAATAGATTGATTGGGTTTAGCATCACCATTATAATAATAAACTATATTGTCTTTATTCAATTTCAAGTTTCTAATCCATTTTCCATAACCAGATACTGACTCTCTTTTGTAGCCTTCTGGCAAACGAATATCTGATAAAAATTCAAGAGGTTTTTGAGGAATTACAAGATGTTCTTTTTCAACAATATCTTCAACATCAGGAGATAAAGTATTTTGGCAGCTCAAATATCCAAATAGAATTAAACCACTAAAAATTAGGCGAGTATTTTTCATATTAATAGTATACAAATTAGTTAAAAAGTAACGGGATTTTATAAGTAATATTCTTGAGCCTCCTACTTTACATTTAGTAAACAAAAACTTATCTTTGAGCAGTAAAAAAACTAACCTATGAATTTCGAATTATCAGAAGAACAATTAGCGGTACAACAAGCTGCTAGAGATTTTGCTCAAAACTCTTGCAAACCAGGTGTTATTGAGAGAGATAGAGAACAAAGATTCCCTGCAGAACAAATAAAAGAACTAGGAGAACTAGGATTTATGGGAATGATGACAAAGCCAGAAAATGGTGGAAGTGGAATGGATACTGTTTCTTATGCAATTGCAATGGAAGAGATATCTAAAGTAGATGCATCTGTTTCTGTAGTTGTTTCGGTAAATAATTCATTAGTTTGTTACGGATTAGAGCAATACGGTAACGAAGAGCAAAAGAAAAAATACCTTCAGCCTCTTGCAAGTGGTCAAAAAATTGGAGCTTTTTGTTTGTCTGAGCCAGAAGCTGGATCGGATGCAACTTCGCAAAGAACGACTGCAATTGATATGGGAGACCATTATTTATTGAACGGAACTAAAAACTGGATTACTAACGGTAACTCTGCTTCTACGTATTTAGTAATTGCACAAACTGATGCAGACAAAGGTCACAGAGGGATTAATGCACTTATTGTAGAGAAAGGAATGCCAGGTTTTGAAGTTGGTGCTAAAGAAGATAAATTAGGAATTAGAGGAAGTGATACTCACACTCTTACTTTTACTGATGTAAAAGTGCCTAAAGAAAATAGAATTGGAGAAGACGGTTTTGGATTTAAATTTGCCATGTCTACTTTATCAGGAGGAAGAATTGGAATTGCTGCACAAGCATTAGGTATTGCTGCTGGAGCTTACGAATTAGCTCTTCAATACTCTAAAGAAAGAGAAACTTTTGGTAAACCAATTCACCAACACCAAGCTATTGCATTTAAGTTAGCTGATATGGCTACAGAAATTGAAGCTGCTAGACTTTTAGTTTATAAAGCTGCTTGGATGAAAGATCAAGGGATGGATTACACTGAGGCTTCTGCAATGGCAAAACTTTACGCAAGTAAAGTAGCTATGGAAGTAACAGTAGAAGCTGTTCAAGTTCATGGAGGATATGGTTTCGTAAAAGAATATCATGTAGAGAGATTGATGAGAGATGCTAAGATTACACAGATTTACGAAGGAACTTCTGAAATTCAGAAAATTGTAATTTCTAGAAGTATTTTGAAATAAAAAACTTAACTTACAGTTAATTAATAGAAACATCTCGGGTTATCGGGATGTTTTTTTATGACTTAAAATTAAATTATTATAATGGGAAGAAAAGTAGAAAATAAAGAATGGAACGAAATTAAAACAAACGATAGTTGGGCTATATTTAAAATTATGGCTGAGTTTGTTGAAGGGTATGATAAAATGGCTAAAATCGGACCTTGTGTATCGGTTTTTGGATCAGCAAGGACTCACGAAGACAACAAGTATTATAAAATGGCCGAAGAGGTATCTTACCTCCTAACCCAAAATAATTATGGGGTAATTACTGGTGGAGGACCAGGAATTATGGAAGCAGGAAATAGAGGTGCTCGAAGAGGTGCTGGAGTTTCTGTAGGATTAAATATTGAATTACCTTTTGAGCAATCATCAAACATTTACATTGATGATGATAAATCAATTGATTTTGATTATTTCTTCGTGCGTAAAGTGATGTTCGTAAAGTATGCTCAAGGATTTATTGCAATTCCAGGAGGTTTTGGAACACTAGATGAATTATTTGAAGCACTTACACTTATCCAAACTAAAAAGATTGCCAAGTTCCCAATTATATTAATGGGAAGCGATTACTGGGCAGGAATGATTGATTGGATTAAAGAAACTATGCTTGGTAAAGAACAAAACATTAGCCCAGAAGACATGGACTTTATGCAAATTGTTGATGAGCCTCAAGCTGCAGTTGACATTATCAATGAATTCTACGGAAATAATAAATTGAAGCCAAACTTTTAGACAAATGCTTAAAAGGATTCTAATTTTCTTGGTAATTAACTTTACTGCTCTAGCAATTGGAGGTTTTTACACAGGTTCTGGAGTTTCATCAAATTGGTATGAAAGTCTAAATAAAGCACCTTGGACTCCTCCAGGATGGGTTTTTGGAGCAGCTTGGACATTTATTATGATTTGCTTTGCTTTCTTTATGGCTCATTGGTGGTCTATTGCTGAACATAAAAAAGGGATAGCTATTTTATTTGGTATTCAGTGGGTGCTCAATATCATTTGGAATCCTATTTTCTTTTCGGCTCATGAAGTTTTAATTGGTTTACTCGTTATTACTTCACTTACGCTTTTGGTAGGAAATTTCTTGTTTCTAAACTGGAAGAAAATGGGTGTAAAAACCTTACTAGTTGCACCATATTTTATATGGCTTCTTATTGCAACTTCGCTTAATGGGTATATTTTCTTTAATAATTGATAAAAATATTAAAATACATAACTATTTTAGTGATTCTTTTTATAAGTCTTGCACTCTCTTTAAATCAAAAGTCAAAAATTAAACTGAGGTATACAATTCTGCCGATTGAAAATTCCGAAAAAGTATTTAGTCAATGTTCAAGAGGGACTCCTAAATATGCTAAAATAATAGTTGTAGGAGATTCTATCAATACAAAAGCAATTGAATATTTGATTGAAAAAAGAGACACAATTATAGGATTAGTAAATATAAAAATTGAAAATTATACCTACCAACTTACTTCCTTTAAACACAAACTAAAAAACTTCATCTACATTAATGCAAATATTACAAATGAAGAGATGGAAAATAAGTTGTCATGGAAACAGTTTCCTATAATTTGGTGTGATGGGAATTCTTCATCTTGGGGTGCAGTTTATGATATAAAGAAAAATGTTATAATTGACTTTCAAACCAATGGACCTTTAGTAAGTATGATAGAAAAAATATAATATCAAATTAAGAAAATAATCATCATAGCAATCTTGTTGGGCTTTTCTATTATAGGAAAGGCCCAAACCTTTTGTGACACAATGTTTGGAAGAAATTTTAAACTTGAAATTAAAGGAGAATCTTCAATAGTATCTATTTTTAATTTTAAGAAAGATTCCTTTGATTTTTATCAATATAAACCATTAAAAAAATATTATCTATTTAGATTAAATTGCAATGATTCATCATTTAGAGTTTCAATTTGTGAAGATGATATTAGTTCAATTACTGGAAATGGTTTTACAATAGAGTCTTTAGACTTTGGAAATCTTGGAATTTGGAAATATGATTCAATTACTAAATTCATTATTTTTAAACTGATTGATTCAACTAAATGGCACCATTTTAAAATAAAAACTAAAGGTAGTATTCAAGACAATCCATACATAAATTGGGCTGGAAATGGTGATTACAGATATTTAATCCGTTTAATAGCTATTAAAGAGTAACTAATTACAACCAACTCCCTTCAATTGGTCTTTCCCAATCGGTAAGAAATTGCTCTTTGGAAGTTACCATTCCATTATAGAAAGTAGTTGATTTGGTAATCTCTCCAGAAGAAAGTTTATTTCTTAAAGTCATAAAGGGTAAAGTTTCAATTGTTCCATTGTTATCAATTGCAACCAGCATTCTGTCCATTAATTTTAAATCAAGTATTTGTTCTAATTCTTTAATGAAGTTTACTGAACCATCTTGTGCTCTTCCGCACATGGTATCGCCTTCTGTATCGGCAAATACTGCAATAAATCTATTTTTAAGAACTTGAAAAGCTCCTTTAACTCGTTTACCATGCGAATCCCATTGAGATAAGAATACTTCAGTGTATTTGGTAATTAAATCCAATTGCTCTTCTGTAAACTCCTGATTACTTGTGTAAACCCAAGCTTTTGCTTGATTATCAATTGAATCAAAATCAGTTCCTATATGTAAAGTTGTTTCGGTCATTTTTATAAATCTTGAGCCTGAGCAATTAATTCAGCAATATCCATTACATGAACAGAGCCTTCTTTGTTTGCATTTTTAACTCCATCCGTCATCATTGTATTACAGAAAGGACAACCAGTTGCAATAATGTCGGGCTTTACCTCCATTGCATCTTCTGTTCTTTCTACGTTTACTTCTTTGTTTCCAGGCTCAGCTTCCTTAAACATTTGAGCTCCTCCTGCCCCACAACACAATCCTTTCGTTTTGCATCTTTTCATTTCTACCAGCTCAGCATCTAATGTTTCTAGTACTTTTCTTGGAGCTTCGTACACATCATTTGCTCTTCCTAAGTAACAAGGGTCATGGAAAGTTATCTTTTTCCCTTTGAATGGTTTCCCATCTTCTATTCTCAATTTACCAGAGTCTATCAATTCTTGAATTAACTGAGTGTGATGAATTACTTCATAATTCCCTCCTAGCTCTGGGTATTCGTTTTTAAGCGTATTAAAACAATGAGGACAACCAGTTACTATTCTGCTTACTTTGTATTCATTCATTATCTGAATGTTTTGCATAGCTTGCATTTGAAACAAAAACTCATTTCCTGCTCTTTTTGCCGGATCACCTGTACAAGATTCTTCTGCTCCTAGCACGGCAAATTTCATTTCTACTTTGTTCAATATCTTGACAATAGCTTTGGTGATTTTTTTTGCACGGTCGTCAAAACTTCCTGCACAACCTACCCAAAATAAAATATCTGGAGCTTCACCTTTTGCAAGGTACTCTGCCATTGTATGTACTTTTATTCCACTCATAATTTATGACTTAAATACTTGTATTTTCTCGTTAGAATCCACTAAATCAGTGAATTTACCTGTAAATCTGGTAGCTCTCACAATGTGATTATCTACCCAATGATAATTTCCTCCTCTTGGTTTTCCAAATAATATTCCATGGTATTTAAAACCATGTTTGGCTAACCAAGCCTCAGTTACTTCTCTATTTTCTTCTACTCTTGAAGTAAAAAAAGTAATAATATGACCTTGTTCATACCATTTGTTCAATGTGTCTAAAGCATCAGGATATACACTAGCAGTTAACATTCTTTCTGGCTCTTCGTTAGGAATATCGTCACATATAGTTCCATCAATGTCTATCATGTAATTCTTAATGTCTTCTGGTAACACAGGACTTATATATTGCCCATCTACTTTTTTTTCAACTAATTTTTTATTGCTCATCTTTCCAATTTAATCTATCACTTGGCGAAAACTGCCATGGAGCTCCATTATTTTCTATATTACTAAACATACCCGTTAATTCTGCTGGAGCTTTTGATTCTTCCATTACCAAATACCTTCTTAAATCAACAATTATAGCCAAAGGATCGATATTTACAGGGCAAGCTTCTACACAAGCGTTACAACTTGTACACGCCCATAATTCTTCTTCAGATATATAATCATGAACCAATTTTTTACCATCATGCGTATCTTCTCCGTTCTTTCTTTTGTAATCTCCTAACTCCACCATTCTGTCTCTGGTGTCCATCATTATCTTTCTTGGAGATAATAATTTACCAGTTTGATTTGCAGGACACTCCGAAGTACATCTTCCACACTCGGTACAAGTATAAGCTTGTAATAATCCTGTCCAAGGTAAATCGGTTACATCTTTTACTCCAAAAGTCTGTGGTTCACCTACTGGCTCAGCTGGAGCAGCATATGGATCAGCTTCTGGATCGAACATCATTTTAACTTCATTCGTTACAGCTTCCATGTTAGACAACCTTCCTTTTGCATCCAAATTGGAATACCATACGTTAGGAAATGCTAAAAAAATATGAAAATGCTTAGAATATGGTAAGTAATTCATAAATGTAAGTACCATTACTAAGTGTCCCCACCATCCTATTCTTTCTAGTATGTGAAGAGAATCAATATCCATTCCTCCAAAAAATGCTGGTCCGTAAAATTGACTAAAAGCAAAACCATAACTTCCTTTTCCTTCGGCAATATGAACAGCTTCATCTGCCCCATTCATTGTGAAAATGAAGAATACCAATAGAATTTCTAAATACAAGATAATGTTACCATCAAGCTTTGGCCATCCAGTCATTTCATCTTTATGAAAACGAGGAATTTTTAATAAATTTCTTCGTGCCAAAAAAGCAAAAGTGGCAATTAATGCCAATACCGAAAGTACTTCTATAATACTAATAACAAGAGTGTAAAGCCCTCCTAAACTTGGATAAAAAACTCGGTGGTTTCCAGTTATTCCATCAATAATAATTTCGATTAATTCTATTTGGGTTAACAGAAATGCTACATAAATAAATAAGTGAAGCATAGCAGGAATAGGTCTTTGGAACATCTTTTTTTGACCAAGAGCAACTAAAGTCATCACTTTCCATCTCTCGCCTTTGCGGTCGTTAATCTTTTTATCTCTTCCTAGGTTAATATTACTAATCACTTTCTTAACGTTAAAGCCAAAAAAGCCAAACCCAGCAATTAATATTACAATAAAAACAATGCTTCCAATTCCCATATATAGTTGTGTAAGTTGGTTAGAATAAAGATAGAACTTTTGTAATAATTAATAAATGAATCCGAGTAATATATAATGGATTTAAATAAAGATTAGTTACTCATGAAAAAAAGCAGGTATTTCATGAGTTATAGGTTTGATAATCTACTGAGCATTTTACCTTTACAACTGAACAAATACTATAATTATGAAAAAAATATTACTGCTTACGATTACAATAATCCTTATATCCTTAAATACCAATGCTTCGCATTTTTTAGGAAATGATATTAGAATGGAACAAATTGGAGCTAATCAATATAAAATCATATTGAGAATTGCATCTACATTTGGTGGGATAACGTTAAACTCATCTTCTGTAATGGTGTTAGAAGAAAACACAAATACTTTGATTGCTACTAAGAGTTTGTCTCTAGATTCAACAAGAACTGCTTCATCAACAATTGGTGGAACTCAATATGGATTTATTATTAAATATTATTCTGATACTATCCAGTTGGCTAATAATACAAATGGATATTACATATCATCTAACCATTGTTGTAGAAACATGGTTGTTAACCACACTCCAAACGGTGGAGTTGTTTTTACATGTGAAAACACTAACCCAGCTATTACTGGAGGAAATAGCAATCCAAAATTTGTAGACTATCCTGATAGTTTGTTTATGGTCATAGGAATGAATAGATCACTTGATTTTTCTTGTACCGACTTAGATGGAGATAGTTTGGTTTATTCAATAGTTAATCCTTTTGACAACACTTCAATTGGAGGTTCAAAACCATTTAACTTATTAGGTTACAATGCTGCTTTCAACTTACTTAATTTATTAGGACCTGCTACAAGTATTTCGATTAACTCTAGCACAGGAATAGTAACTGCTAGACCTGCACAACAAGGACAATTTGTAATAGCAGTAAAATGTGAAGAATATAGAAATGGAGTGAAAATTGGACAGGTAATAAGAGATGTTGTTATCCCAGCTATAATCGCTTCGTTCCCAACTTCAATAAATGAAAGTGATGAAAGTATGAAGGCTTTAATCTATCCTAACCCAAACAATGGGAGTTTCACTATTTCTATGGAGGATTATAATGGAGATAACTACAACATGCAAGTTACAGATGTATCAGGAAAATTAGTTTATTCTGAAGAACTTAACTCTTCTCAATCAAACATTAATTTAAATGAGCTGAACAAAGGAATGTACTTTGTAAGTGTTTCTGATGGAACTAACCAAGTTGTGAAAAGAATTGTAATTCAGTAAAATATACTAACTCAAAAAAAAAGCCTCTCAATTACTTGAGAGGCTTTTTTTATATCTAATAATTATATTAAGGTTGACTATCTAATAGTTCTTGAAGCTTTCTTTCGTCTTCAGCATCAAGTATCAATCCTTTCTCTTTTCCGCCAAATACTGCAAATTGCAAGTATCTTTTTGGATGTTCTTTAATGTTTGTAACAAGTCTTTCAGTCTCCTTCAACATAGCGTTTACATTATTTACTAAGCTATCGCTATAAATCAATTGGTGAGCAGATCCTGTACCGTTATTAATTTCATCCATGATTTTTGTTACACCAGCCAATGCTGCTTTAGCTTCGGCAACTGTACTTGCAAAATCAACTCCTTTAAGTGAATCAGAGATATCAGAGAAGTTTGAGATAAGGTTCGTAACTTTATCGTTACTATTCTTTAAATTCTCGGTAATAAGAGATACATTTTGAAGTGTAGATTTTATATCAGCTGAACTAGATTTCACTACATTATCTACATCTTTAACAGTCGTGTTAAGAGTATTTACAGTAGATTGTAATGAAGCCATCATTCTCCTTAAATTTCTACCATCAGTTCCCAAAACAGTGTCGATACTAGACAAAGATTTGTTTAGGTTATTTAAAAGGATATTTACTTTTGTTTCTATTGGTACAATTTTTTGAGTTGCTAATTCAGTAATACCAAATTTGTAATCAGCTTTAATAGTATCATTACTTTGTAACATTTGAGAACTATCGCCAAGTATTATTTGAATTGAACTTTCTCCAAGAACTGTAGTTTCTAGCTTTGCCTTAGAATCTATTGGGAATACAAGCTGAGAATTAGAAATATTCAATACTGTTATCCAATTATTATTTTCATCCAAAATATTATCCTGAACAACTCCAATTTTATTTCCTTTAAACTGAATAGTTGAACCAGGAACTAATCCTTGAATATTGTCATAACTAGCATAAAAAGTACGGTTAGTATTAAATGCATTTATCCCCTTCAGAAACTGAATTCCAAACAACAATAAAGCTAAAGCTGCTACTACTGTTAAACCAATTATAAACTCTTTTTTATATTTCAAAACAAATTATTTTTAGTGTTGTTTTTATTTGGAAGCCTTTTTAATTGCTTCTTGCAAATCTACTCTTTTTCCATCAACAAAAGCCAACAGAAATGCATCTTTGTATCCCTTTTTCTTGGCATAAGCCAATGAAGTTTTTATCTGCGAATAAGAGTTTGTAGCTCCATAATAATAACGGTAATATTTACCGTCTTGTTTTATTTCTACCTCCTTAAGTCCTTTAAAATTGTATGACTTTGGCTCTATCCTATTAGTAGAAGAGGCTAACTGAATTTTAAAAACTGGTTTCCCAGCTGTTGTTACTTTTTTAGTGACTGGAGCTTTACTTTTAGCTATTTCGTTATATATTTTATCTCTCTTAGTTTTGTATGTGTTAAAAGCATTGTAAATCGCTTTTGCCATTTTTGTTTGGTTCTCACTTTTCTTCAAAAAAGTATTCTCAGTTGGGTTTGATAAAAAACCTGTTTCAATTAATACACTCGGCATTGTTGTTTTGTACAAAACCACAAATCCTGCTTGCTTAACTCCCCTATCCTTTCGCCCAATTTTTTTAAACTCTTTTTGTATTTCTCCAGCAAAACTTATACTTTGATTTAAATAAGCACTCAGCTGCATTGTTCTAGCAATCAGTTTTTCAGGTGTAATTTGTTGGTAATTAGCTTTACTATTTTCTTCCAGTTCAATTACAGCATTTTCTCTATTAGCGATCTCTTTTTGGTCATCTGTTTTGTGCAATCCCAAAACATACGTTTCACTTCCTGATGGAGTTGATTTTTTATTTGCATTTGCATGAATACATATAAATAGGTCTGCCTTTTTGTTGTTTGCAATTTTGGCTCTATTATCTAGAGTAACGAATTTATCCGTCTTTCTAGTATATAGCACAGAAACATCTTTATTCTTAGCTTCAATCATTTTACCCAACTTAAGAGCAATGCTTAAAGCAATAGTTTTCTCTTTAGATCCCTTTCCGCTACATCCATCATCATGCCCACCATGACCTGCATCAATTACAACAGTTTTAAATTTACTTTGTTGCGAAAATGAATTAGTTTGAAAAAAAACGAGTCCCATCACAAGAAATACACCCAATAAACGTTTGGAAGTAAAATCAGCAGTTATACCCTTCATTTTTTCTGAAAACATAGTTTTTAGATTAACTTTGTGTCGGTTTTGACAATTACAGTAAAACAAATTTAACATTATACAATCCAAGTACATATTCATAAGGTCGATAGTTATTAGCGGTTTGTTGTTAATATTGTTACTCCCAGCTAATTCAATAGCTCAGGGAGAAGTACAACAACCGGATGATTCATTAAAAATAAAACGAATACTAGACGAGCCTGTTTCTTACAAAGCTCAAGATTCTATTCGTTTAGATGTTGTATCGCAAAAAGTATACCTATACGGAAAAGCCGAAGTTAAATTTGGTGACATTGTACTAAAATCAGGATATATCGAATATGATTTTAAAGGAAAAAATGTATGTGCTTACCCAATTAAAGATTCAGTTGGAAAGGACGTAGATTTTCCCGAATTTACTGATGGTAAAGAGACATTTACTGCAAAGTTAATGTGCTATAATTTTGAATCAAAAAAAGCATTTGTTGAAGGCAGTAGAGCCAAGCAAGGTGAAGGTTTTGTACATTTTGACCAAGTAAAAGTATATCCAAACAAAGAGACTCACGGAGCTCACGGAAAGTATACAACTTGTGATTTAGAGCATCCACATTATTATTTCAATATTTCTAAAGCAATAGTAAAACCTGATAATAAGATTATTGCTGGCCCACTAATGCTTTACATTGCTGACATTCCAACACCACTAGCATTACCTTTTGGTTTTTTTCCAAATCAAAAAAACAAAGGGGCAGGAATAATAATTCCAACCTACGATAATTCAGTAGCTTTTGGTAGTGGATTATTAAATGGTGGTTACTACATACCTTTTGGAGAACGATTTGATTTACAAATAACAGGGAGTGTTTACACCAGAGGAACCTGGGGAGTTCGTTCAATTTTGAGGTATAAAAATTTATATAAAAACTCAGGTAGTTTTCAACTTTCATATCAAAAAAATGTAACCGGAGATAAAGCTTTACAGAGCTTAACTAACTTTAGTACCAGTAATGTTTTTGCAATTAATTGGAATCATATTCAAGACCCTAAAGCACAACCAAACTCTACTTTTAATGCCAATGTAAATTACAATGGAAGTCCAAGAAGTGATATAAATGCAAGAGGTACAGACTTTATAAATAACTCCTATCAATCTTCTATCTCTTACCGAAGAGTATTTCCTAATACTCCATTTAGTTTAACATTAAATGCATCACAAAGTGGAACATACACTTACAGTAACAATGCTAATCGACAGAGCTCAAACAATTTAACTTTTAATCTTCCTGATGTAAACTTTGCAATGAACAGAATTTATCCTTTAAAAGGGATTCAAAACGAAAATAACAGGAACAAAAAAGTAATAAAAGAACTAGCTAAGATCTATGTTACCTATAACACTCAGTTCAGAAATACTATAAGCTTTATTGACACTGCTTTGTACGATAGTACTTTGGACAGAAATAATTATGGAAAGTTACTTTCTGATATGAGAAATGGATTTCAACATAATTTAAGTGCAGGAACTTCATTAAAAGTTTTGAAAAAATCGGTTACGATTAATCCTTCTATTAATGTTACTGAAAGATGGTACTTACAAACTCTTAGTCAAGGATACGATCCTATTGCAGATAAAGTAACAAGAGATACATTAAGAGGACCAACCAATTGGTCTAGGGCTTTTAATGGAAGCATTAATGTTTCAGCCACAAGTAAATTATATGGAATGTATAGATTTTCTGGTTTTGCAAAAGGAAAACGAGAATCTATAATAAGACATGTACTTACACCAAATTTATCTTTTAGTTACAACCCAAATTTCAATTCCTTGATTGCTGCTGACACAATCAATGATTCAACTTTTGTACCTACTTATTCTCCGCTTCAATTAGGGATTTATGGGTATCCACCAAATAGCCAGTCAGGATTAGTTTCTTTGAATTTAACCAACTCATTGGAAATGAAAATAAAAACCAAAACCGATACTGGAATGGTTTACAAAAAAGTAAAATTGATAGATAACTTTACTGTTGGTTCTAGTTATGATTTAGCACTGGATAGCTTTAATATGAGGGACATAACTATTGCAGGTCGTACAACTTTATTTAAAGTAATTTCAATAAACGGGAACATGAGGTTCAATCCTTATTTCCAAAATTCTGATGGAGCTATTAGAGATAAATATTTAATTGCTGAAACAGGAAAATTAGCAAGGTTTGTAAACTCAAGTATCGCAGTTAGTTTTAGTTTATCTCCAGAAACTTTTAAAAAGAAAAAAGAGGAAACAGAAAATGAAGAAACTCCACCAATCAGTCAATATGACATTCCTTGGAACCTTTCTTTAAACTATAACTTTAGCGCTAGAAGGTATTTTAATACCGTTTCTAAAAATGATACAACTCAGTTTATCCAAACTATTGGGACTAGTGGTAGTGTTAGTTTTACTCAAAATTGGAGATTGGGATACACAGTTAATTTTGATATGACAAACCAGGCTATATCATACACAGCAATGGATGTATACAGAGATTTACATTGTTGGGAAATGAAATTAAGTTGGGTTCCTTTTGGTCCGAGACAGAGTTATAATTTTCAGATTAACGTAAAATCTGCAATGCTACAAGATTTAAAATATAACAAACGATCTCAACCCCGAGAATTTCGTTAAATTTAGAGCATGAAAAAATACATTACTATTTTTATTGCTTTTTTTATTTTGTCACAAGGAGCTTATAGCCAAGATGAACAATCCTCAGTTTTAGATAATAACAAGTGGACTTTAAGGACATTTGCAATAGGAAAACCTTATACTTTTGAAACTCAGACGGCAGTTCCCAATTTATTTTCTGGATTAGGATTAAAATATAATTTTAAAAACATTTCGCTACGTGTTTCTTACGAAAACAACCCTTATGGATATAGAGATGCATTTCAAAGTTTAGTGTACAAAGAACAGGTTATAAGACTTGGAACAGAATACAGAAGAATATACGAAGGAAAAGTAAGTCTTAATTTATTTGTAGATGTAGCTTACATGGATTTTAGCCAAGATTTTGGAGTTACAGACAGTTTAGCAACACCAATTTCATTAACTAAAATTAGAGGAAATGGATATGGAGCAATAATTGGCATAGGAGTTGATTACTTTCTTACACCACAAATTTCGATTTGTTTAGAGTCTAGATTGGACATATTGGTTTATCGTCCAAAATATGAAAAGACATTATACGTTACTAATACAACTACACAATTCGAACAAAGGTTTACACAAACCAATCTAGGGATTATCGGAAATTTTGGAATTAACTATCACTTTTAACTATGAAACATACTTTTATTTACACACTGATTTTCATGCTTTTACTGGGCTCTTGTAACACTACAGCTCAAAGTTCAATGTATGACTCGGACAACAAAAAGGCTGTTGCACTTTTTAAAAAAGGATACAGTGAATATAACTCAAGTTATGGAGACGAGTCCAAGTTACTTTTAGCGGAATCCTATTTACTAAAAGCATTAAAAAAAGACCCGAAATTTGTTTCGGCAATGATGCTACTTAGCGAAATAGAAGTACAAAAAGGAAATCTAGAAAAGGCAATTGAAGCTAAAGAACAAGGATTAAATATAAATCCAGAGTATGGTAAAAACGAATACTTTTATTTATCCCAAATGCAGCTAATTGCAGGGCAGTACGAAAAGTGTAAACGAAATGCAGCACGATTTTTAACTTATAAAAACACTAACGAAACATTTCAAACTAAAGCAAGACTGTATATTGAAAGTTGTGATTTTGCAACTCAAGCATTAAAAAATCCAGTTCCGTTTAATCCTAAAAACTTAGGAAGTAACATTAACACTTCACAACCAGAATATTTTCCTTCACTTACTGGTGATGGTCAAAACATCATTTTCACCCGTGTGATATTAGACAAAAATGCTCAGTTAAGAGGAGGAAGACAAGAAGATTTCTATGCTAGTTCTACCAATGATAATGGTGATTGGAAACCAGCATTAAGTTTATCTAGTTCTATTAACACTTTTTTTAATGAAGGTGCCCCAACTATAACTGCTGACGGTAATTTCTTGATATTTACTAGCTGTGCTGGAGTTGATGGATATGGTAACGACCGAACTGGAAAAGGGAGTTGCGATTTATTTTATGCAAGGAGATTAGGTAACTCTTGGAGTAAACCAAGAAATCTTGGAGCACCAATAAACACAATTAACTGGGAATCTCAGCCTTGTTTTTCTGCAGATGGAAGAACGCTTTATTTTATTCGTTCTGTTCTAAAACAAAGAGGAAGACAGAATCCTGAAGAGCAAGATATATACGTAACTCACTTAAGTGATGAAGGTTACTGGAGTACACCAGAAAAATTATCAAACACTATTAATACTCCTTTTAGAGAAGAATCGGTATTTATTCATCCAGATGGTCAAACTCTTTACTTTGGTTCTAATGGACATCCAGGAATGGGCGGAATGGACTTATTTGTATCTAGGATTGATGAAAATGGAAATTGGGGAACTCCTGTTAACTTAGGTTATCCAATTAATACAAGCGGAAATGAAAATGGCCTTGTAGTTTCATCTGATGGTGAATTAGCATATTTCTCTAGTGATAGAGAAGGTGGACAAGGAGGCTTAGATATTTACTCGTTTGAATTACCACCTGCAGTTAAACCTGTGTACACAACATACATGAAAGGAAAAGTATTTGATGCTGACTCTAAATTACCTTTAGGTTCTATTATCACTATTATTGATCTAAAAACAAAAGAGGTTTTATTAAAATCAGTTTCTGATCGAAAATCAGGAGGTTTCTTAGTTAATATACCAACAAATAAGGAGTTAGCAATAAACGTATCTCGTGATGGTTATTTTTTCTATTCAAAAAACTTCTCTTTTAATAGTTCTAAAGAACCAATACTAATAGATATTCCTCTTGAGAAAATTAAAATTAGTGACAAGCCATTTGTACTCGAAAACATATTTTTTGATGTTTCAAAGTACAATTTAAAATCTGAGTCAAGAATAGAGTTAGATAAGCTTTATGAATTAATGAAAACCAACCCTGAACTTAAAATTGAAGTTGGAGGACATACCGATAGTGATGGGGATGCTGGGAAAAACCAAGTTCTATCAGAGAAAAGAGCTAAATCTGTCGTAAACTATTTAGTAATGAAAGGTATTGATGTATCTAGACTTAAATACAAAGGATACGGACAAACTAAACCGAGAGCGGATAATGATTCTAAAGAAAATAAGGCGCTTAACAGAAGAACTGAGGTTAAAATAATTGGGAACTAAAAATGCTTAAACTAACTCTATTTTTCATTTTGTATTCATTGATGATATCCTCTGCGCTAATTTTTGGGTCGGGAACTCATCAACCAATGATGGCTCCTATTCAAAATGAAACAAGTGAGATTACTTTTAGTAAAGACATCAAACCTATAATGAATACCTATTGTAGCGGTACTTTTTGTCATCATGGTAAGCCATCATCTTGGACTAATTACAAAACAACAAAGCTTGCTGTAGATGCAGGGACTTTTTACAACAGAGTTATTGAAGTAAAAGACATGCCTAGAAAAAAGCCATTACCTGAAAAAGAATATCAGCTAATTAAAAAATGGCTCGAAGAAAGAGCAATTGAGTAATAAAAATCAACAATTCTCTGTTAACACAACCATTCCTTTATTTTCTTTTTAGTCAACATTAGACTATCTTTGTCAATCATTATTGAACTATGAAAGATAAGAGAAAAAAGAATGATGCCTTAAGATACCACAGTCATCCAAAACCTGGAAAAATTGAGGTTGTCCCAACAAAAAAATACTCTACCCAAAGAGATTTATCTCTAGCATATTCGCCAGGTGTTGCAGAACCTTGCTTGGCTATTGCCGAGAATAAAGAGGATGTCTATAAATATACTTCTAAAGGAAATTTAGTTGCAGTAATATCAAACGGTACAGCTGTTTTAGGATTAGGAAATATTGGTCCAGAAGCCTCTAAACCAGTAATGGAGGGAAAAGGTTTACTATTCAAGATATTTGCTGATATTGATGTATTTGATATTGAAGTTGATACCGAAGACATTGATACTTTTATAGAAACTGTAAAGAATATTGCCCCAACTTTTGGAGGAATAAACTTAGAGGATATTAAAGCTCCAGAAGCTTTTGAAATCGAGAGAAGATTAGTAGAAGAACTAGATATTCCTGTCATGCATGATGACCAGCATGGTACTGCAATTATTTGTACTGCTGCGCTTAAAAATGCAATTGAAATTACCGGAAAGAAATTAGACAAAGTGAAAATTGTAGTGAATGGAGCTGGTGCAGCTGCCATATCATGTACAAGACTTTACATTTCTTTGGGTGCAAAAAAGGAGAATATCATAATGTGTGATAGCAAAGGTGTTATCCAAAAAAGCAGAAAAGATTTAACTACCCAAAAAGCTGAATTTGCAACCGATCAGACTGACCAGCATACACTTGAGGATGCAATGAAAGGTGCTGATGTATTTGTAGGATTATCTAAAGGAAATATTGTAACACCAGCTATGCTGCTTACAATGGCTAAAGACCCAATTGTATTTGCAATGGCTAATCCTGAACCTGAAATAGAATATAGTTTAGCAGTTGCAACTCGTGATGATATCATTATGGCAACAGGAAGATCTGATTTTCCTAACCAAGTAAATAATGTACTTGGGTTTCCATTTATATTTAGAGGAGCATTGGATGTAAGAGCAACCAAAATAAATGAAGCCATGAAAATGGCAGCAGTTCATGCTTTAGCTGATTTAGCTAAAGAATCTGTTCCTGAGCAGGTTAACATTACTTATGATGAGGTAAACATTAAGTTTGGAAAAGAATACATTATTCCAAAACCATTTGACCAAAGATTAATATCTACCATACCTCCTGCAGTAGCAAAAGCTGCAATGGAAAGTGGAGTAGCTCAAAAACCTATTACTAATTGGGAAGAATACAAACACGAACTTGAAGACAGATTAGGTAGAGGTAATAAGATTGTACGTTTACTTCATAATAGAGCAAAATCTAATCCTAAGAGAGTAGTATTTGCTGAAGCAGACCATTTAGATGTATTAAAAGCAGCTCAATATGTTCACGAAGAAGGAATTGCAATTCCTATTTTATTAGGAGATAAAGAAACCATTCAAGAATTGATGGGAGAAATAGGTTTTGATAGTAAAGTTGAAATTATAGATCCAAAATCTTACAAGGAAAGAAAAAGAAAAAGAGAGTTTGCTGAAAAATATTGGAAAAAAAGACAAAGAAAAGGAGTTACGTTTTTTGATGCTGATAAGCTAATGAGGGAGCGAAACTACTTTGCAACTATGATGCTTAATGAAGGAATGGCTGATGCTTTCATCTCTGGATATGCCAGACAATACTCTACAGTACTTAAACCATTGATAGAAATCATACCTAAAGAAGAAGGTGTGGATAAAATATCATCTACTAACGTTATGCTAACCAAGAGAGGCCCAATGTTCCTTTCGGATACAGCTATTACACCAAATCCATCTGGAAAAGACTTAGCATTGATAGCTGAAATGACTGGAACAGTAATTAAGATGTTTGGAATGACACCAGCCATAGCAATGCTTTCTTATTCTAATTTTAGCTCTGCTGATAATCATACTTCTCGTAAAGTAAAAGAAGCAATAGATATTCTTCACGAAACTTGCCCAGACTTAGTTATTGACGGAGAAATTCAAGCAGACTTTGCCTTAAACCCTAAGATGCTAAAAGAGAAATTCCCTTTTTCTAAACTAGTTGGTAAAAATGTAAACGGACTTATATTCCCTAACTTAGATTCCGCTAATATTAACTACAAGCTGCTGAAAGAACTAAATGAAATAGATTCTATAGGACCAGTAATCATGGGATTAACTAAACCTGCTCACGTATTACAACTTGGAGCGAGTGTAGATGAAATTGTAAACATGACAGCACTTGCTGTAGTGGATGCTCAAAACAAATCAGGAAAAAAGAAATAAATGGAGATAGACAAAACTAATCCTTGGCATAAAGTAAATATTGGAGAAAACTCTCCAAATATTGTAAATGGAATCATTGAAATTCCAAAAAACACAAGAGCTAAGTATGAATTAGATAAGGAATCGGGAATGTTATTGATGGATAGAGTTATTTATTCTTCTATGCACTACCCTGCTAATTACGGATTTATACCACAAACTTATTGTGATGATAAAGATCCTTTAGATATAATGGTATTGTCTCAAATTGATATCGTACCAATGTGTATTGTATCTGCCAAAGTAATTGGTGTAATGCAAATGATTGATGGTGGTGAAATGGATGATAAGATTATTGCTGTTGCCGAAAACGACATGAGCTTTAATCACATTAATGATATATCCGAATTACCTGAACATTGGCTAAAAGAATTACGTAACTTTTTTGAAGATTACAAAAAGCTAGAAAACAAGAAAGTTGAAGTTGAAGAATTCCAAAATGCGGAAAAAGCTAAGGAAATAATTAGACAAAGTATTGAGGATTACAAGGCTTATATAGTTCAGTAATTAATTATAAATATTAATAAAAAGGCCTTCAATTAAATGATTAATTGAAGGCCTTTTTTGTTTTACTAAATTTCTATTATACAATAATTGTTACATGTCGATTATTAACAGTGATTCTCATTGAATCTGTCAATTCATTTTGTTCCATACATATTAAAGATAAATCCGGGTGATTGATTAATTCATCCAAAATAATCTGAGCTCCAATATCTGTTATTCCACAATTCACTATCCCTAATTCTCTAATCGTTTTGGGTAGGTTTCTCATTACTTTCTCAATTCCAAAATCACCTAATTCTGTATTATAACTTAAACTAAAAGAAGCTACTGCTAATAGAGAACTCTTCATTTTAAGAAACTCCATTAAAAGATTTAAATCATCAGAGTTTATATTCAAACTTCTCAAATGAAGTGAGCCAGAATTAATGCTTTCATTTAACCTAACTATTATATTAGTTGATAATGAGTTTTGGTTTAATTCTAAAAAGCGAGTTAAATCTTGAGTAGATTTCAAATTTAAAAGGATTAGTAGCTAACTACGATTTCTTCACAAACTGACTTAAAATAACGATTCTTTGTCCGTTTACTTTTCCTTCAATGTGCTCTGGGTTGTCGTTTACTAAATTGATATTACGTACTGGCGTTCCTCTTTTTGCAGTAAACCCAGCTCCTTTTACATCCAAATCTTTTATCAATACAATTGAATCTCCTTGGCTCAAAAGAACTCCGTTACTATCTCTGTGTTTTATAATCATTCCTTCAATTCCTTCCCCACTGGCTTTAGCCCATTTTAGCACATCATCTTCTAGGTACATCATATCAAGTAGGTTTTGAGTCCAACCATTGTTAAGTCTAGTTAACATTCGCCAAGAAACTACTTTTACAGCATCAATCTCGCTCCACATACTATCGTTTAGTAATCTCCAGTGGTTTTCATCCATATTATCTGGATCCTCTATTTGACCAAAACAAGTTTCGCAAGCATAAATAGCTTTATTTGCTGTACGTATTTCTACTGGTGGAATATCGTAAGGTTTTAAATTATTGATGCTACCGCACAATTCGCATTTTCCTTCACTTCTGGCTTCTAGTTCTTTTTCGAGACTCATTTGGTTAATTTATTGTTTTCAAAGTTAGGAAAAAGAATGAGTATAAAAATTTTAATAAAAACTGATTTATTATGAATTTTAATAGATAGAAACTGCACTTAAAGCCATTAATCTAATCTTGAATTAAAGACTATTGAACCAAAAAAAATCTTGATTCCTTTTATTCATTAGGATGTCAGCTTATATTATCATTCTATCCACATTTCACTGTCAATTTTCATCTAAATAATGAAATTTCTTTAACGCTTTTGTCTTAATTTTGTTGAAAATAAAACAGAATAAAAAAATACTATTCCTTTCTTTAGCCTTATTATTCTCAGCTAATGTATTTTCTCAAAATGTAGACAGCTACATGAAAAAAGCTGCTACAGAAAAAGTGTACAAATTAATAATGGCAGATCCATCTATTAATTTTTATGATATACTTTTGATGAACGCTATTTTGGAAATGAAAATTGGGACTGGATAGAGATTAAAAATCTCCTTTACCAAATTAAATAAATCAATCCTTCCCTTTTAATTTCCAAACTACCAATACAGCTCCTAAAATTAGAAATCCAAACATAAACAACTGACCGTATCCAGCTGGTTTAGATGGTTTATTTGAGCTAGACTCTAGAGAATTATCTAATAAAGAGTCAGCCTCAATTAAGTTTGAATTAATATCTGTTACCAATTCAATTGAATCAGTTAATGAATCTCGATCGGCAGAAAATCCATTGAAAAAAATGGATAGAGAGAGTATAATTGATAGTGAAATAATATTTTTCATGATTAAAATTAATTATTTATAATCTTCCAAAGCCTCTACCAACTTTTCAGCATCACTATTCATAATTAAAAGCCCTTTTACTTCTTCATCCAAGTAACCATATTCAACAAAAGTATCCATTAACCCATCAAGTTTTTGGTAAAATCCATTGATATCGAACAAAGCCATTGGTTTATGAATTGCATTAATTTTATTGAGAGTCATTACATCCAAAATTTCATCTAATGTCCCAACTCCTCCTGGTAAAGCAATAAAACTATCCGAAACCTCTACCATGTTCTTTTTTCTCTCAAACATGTCTACTGTAGAAATCATTTCGGTTAATCCATTATGAGAGTTCTCTTCGGATAATAAAATAGATGGGCGAATTCCTATTACTTTTCTGCCATGAGCCAAAAACTCATCAGCAATTAATCCCATTAATCCACCATTCCCACCACCATACACTAAATCATAGTCTTTGCTTGCAAGCAGAGCTACCATTTTTTTAGTTTCGCTTATTATCTCCTCCGAATTTCCTGTTCTCGCACCACAAAAGATGCATACTTTTTTACTCATAATTAATCTACTATTTCTACCATCAAAGGACAATGATCACTGTGAACTGCCTCCGATAAAATTATTCCTCTTTTTAATCTACTTTCTAATGTTTTGCTTACCATGTGGTAATCAATTCTCCATCCTTTATTATTTCCCCTGGCTCCAAATCTGTATGTCCACCAAGTGTAATTGTGTGGTTCGTCATTAAAGTAACGGAACGAATCTATAAATCCAGAATCAAGAAAATTGGTAATCCACTCTCTTTCTTCGGGTAAGAACCCAGATGATTTTTTATTACTCACAGGATTATGAATATCAATTGCTTTATGGCAAATGTTATAATCTCCAGAGATAATTAAATTTGGAATTTCCTTTTTAAGTTCATCAATATACTCCTTGAAATCTGCCAAAAAATCCATTTTATAACTCTGTCTATCAGGATTACTACCTGAGGGGAAATAAGCGCTAATAACAGAAAAAGTATCGTAATCAGCTCTTATTACTCTTCCTTCACAATCGTATTTAGGATTCCCCATTCCATATTCAACATGGTTTGGTTCTTTTTTAGTTAATATCGCTACACTGCTGTATCCTTTCTTTTCTGCAGAAAACATGTACGTGTAATAACCCATTTCTTTAAAAAGATCTGAATCTATTTGCTCGGGTTGTGCTTTGGTTTCTTGTACACAAATAATATCTGGATCAACAGATTTTACCCAACCAGACCAATCCTTTGATAAAGCTGCACGAATCCCATTTACGTTATAAGAGATTATTTTTGCCATTGTTATTATTTTATATTCTTAATTACATCCATTCGTTTCCAAAACCTCTAAAAGGCCAAGGAATTGAAGCAATCATTATTACAAGTGCAATAAAGAAATACCAAAAAGTAAGTTTGTGTCTTTTTACTGAATCAATAATTTTCTTTCCTTTTATTCTACCAATAGTAATTAAAACGATTGCAATTAACATCCCTAAAGTATGTTCTATCGTGAAAAATCTATCGTATTTATCACTCATATCTAGTCCTTTTAAAACAACTCTACTGCTTGTAAAAAAAAGTACTATCCCAATCAACAATTGAACATGAGTAAAGATAAATGCCAATAAATTGAATTTATCATCTTGCTTAGTGTATTCCTTTTTCCCTTGCCATTTCATGAATGAAGTAACAATTACAATTAATAATAATGCAAGTAGAACATATCTATTTGATGAGTGAAGGTGTTTGAATCCAGTTAACATGGGTTAGTTTTTTTTGGTTGTTAATACGCTACAAAATAACAAATCTTTGAGGTAATTAATCGTGTTAGTGAGATTAAATTAAGATATTTGTAAAAATAAAATTCAAGTTATGCAACCAAGTACTGCACAGAACTCTTTAGCCGTTTCTACACATATCGTTTTACCCAATGATACCAACTTCCACAATAATTTATTTGGAGGTATGTTAATGTCGTGGGTAGATATTATTGCATCTGTTGCTGCTCGAAGACATTGCTTTAAGCAAGTTGTAACAGCATCTATCAATAGTATTTCTTTTGATAAACCTATTAACTTAGGAGATACGGTTACACTAGAAGCAAAAGTTTCAAGAGCGTTTAATTCCTCCATGGAAATATACATTGATGTATGGGTTCAGAATTTGAGAACTGGTGTAAAACACAAGAGTAATGAAGCTATATCTACATTTGTAGCGCTTGATGATGAAGGAAAACCATGTAAAGTACCTGAGTTGGTTCCAGAAACTGACGAAGAAAGATTTAGGTTCGAAGGAGCACTAAGAAGAAAGCAATTGAGTTTAATTCTTGCAAAAAGAATGAAACCGAAGGATGCAAATGAATTAAAAAAACTATTTTTAGGAGAAGATTAATCTAATATTATGAACGCTACTCACTGTTTTACCCTTTTTAACCAAGCAATTGACACGTATCACATAACTGATGATGTGGATGCTACACTTACTAATTCTCATGAGGGAATTGATGGATTATTATATCACAAATGCTGGATAGATACAGTTCAATGGCATCTTGAAGATATTATTCGTGATCCAAACATTGATCCTACTGAAGCATTAGTTATTAAACGAAGAATCGATAAATCTAACCAACATAGAACGGATATGGTGGAGAAAATTGACGATTGGTTTTGGAATTATTTTGGTTCAAAAAACGACTTAACTTGTGGTAAGATTAACACTGAGTCACCTGCATGGGTTGTGGATAGATTATCTATCTTGGGACTTAAGATTTTCCACATGCAAGAGCAAGTAGATAGAAACGATTCGGATGCTGCCCACAAAGCTAAAGTTGAAGAAAAGTTAGGAGTGTTACTTGAGCAAAAAGACGATTTATCTTTGGCTTTCGATCAATTGATTGAAGAAGTAATGGAAGGTAAAAAATACATGAAAGTGTATCGCCAGATGAAAATGTACAATGACGAAAGTCTAAACCCAGTGCTTTACAAGAAATAATTAATGGGTACTCCCAAACATATTTTAGTAATTCGTTTCTCAGCAATGGGAGATGTTGCACTTACTATTCCTGCTTTACTTTCTGTAGCTAAAGCGCATCCTTACCTTACATTTACTGTAATTACTCGTCCATTTTTTGCTAGTTTTTTTCCTGAGCATCCTCAGATAAAAGCAATTGGAATTGACTTGGACAAATACAAAGGTTTTTTTGGATTAAGAAAGCTTGCAAACGAATTACAGACTGAACATCAATTTGATGGAGTTGTTGACTTACACAATGTATTACGATCCAAAACGATTACTTCTTTCCTTAAGATGAGCTGGCTTGAACGGGTAACTTTTGATAAAAAGAGAAACGAAAAAAAGTCTATTTTATCAGGTAAAAGCGACAAGCAATTACCTCATATTATTGAGCAATACATGAACACTTTCCGTAAAGCTGGTTACAAATCAGATTTGATTGATGGACCTTGGCTACACCCAACTGAAAAACCTCAATTAACTGAATTCCTTGAAACCAATAACTTAATCAACAAACAAGAGAAATGGATTGGAATTGCACCATTTGCAGCTCATGAACCAAAAATGTGGGGAATGGATAACATCCAACACCTTACTGAAAAGCTTATTGAGCAAAAATACAAAGTCCTATTATTTGGTGGAGGAAAATCGGAAGTGGAACAATTAGATGCACTTGCAAATAATGAAAATGGAATTATTTCTGTTGCTGGAAAAATATCATTTGACCAAGAATTAGCTTTAATGAAAAAGCTAGACACACTAATTTGTATGGATTCTTCTAACATGCACTTTGGATGTTTATTAGGAATAAAAGTAGTTTCAATTTGGGGAGCCACCACCCCACTTCTTGGATTTTATCCTTATGGAAATGAAGAATTTATTGTTCAAGTTCCAAAAGAAGAACAAACAAAACTTACTTTAACTGGTTATGGAAACAAACCTGCTACCAATGGTTATAATTGGAAGGAGAATATTTCTGTGGAGAAAATAATTGATTTGATTAGCAAATAATAAATTCTATTATTTTTTGTAATGGCCTGTAAGTTTGTAATTTAGACCAAACAAATTAATTCCATGAAAAAATACATCCAATTAGTTGCTCTATTTGTTGCAACCACTTCAATCTTTGCTCAGTCTCAAGATTTTCAGACAAACTATACATTCTCTGAATGTGAGGGAGCTTTTCCAACTATACTAAACTATAACATTACTGACCTTGTTGTAAACTCAGCAAATAATGATAGTTATAGTGGTGATATGAAAAATGGTTTTTACTACAAAAACAGTTTTGATTTAATAAACATGATGCATGGAGGTAAAATTCTTTTTGGTGATGAAATAACTTCTTATGTTCAGGATGTACTAGATAATTTATTAGTGAAAAGTGAAAAAGAAAACATGAATTATTGCAGGGTTTATGTAATAAAAACCAACAAATTTCAGTGTTTCTCTTATTTTGACGGTAGTATATTCGTGTAAATGGCATTATTATCAAACATTGGTAGTGAAGCACAATTAGCTTTTGCTTTAGCAAGAGAAGTTGCAGCAATTGAACAAGAGAATGATGTAAACTTGTGGAAAGAAAATGATGCGTACATTAAAAATTCTTTCACTTTTACTTCTGCAGAAGAATTCTTTAAAACACTTAATGTTAATGCGCAAAGCAAAACTTTCAATCAAGATACTGAAGGTTTGTATATGATTTCGGATGCTGGATACAACTATGAAGAAGCTGATTATTACTTACTTCAAAAAAGATATAGTCACCACCCATTTGATAATCAAACATTTGACAAAAGCTTTTTTAATCGCGATAAATTTACTATCCCTGCTGAATATTTTAAAGTTGATAAAGAAATATCTGATGAATCTAATTCTGATTCTGAGTTAAAGTATACTATTTCTAGTGTTTCTGATGATGATTATGAACCAATGCCAAATTTAGATGATAGACGAAATGAATTGACAAATTATGATACGATAGAAGCAAATAACGTTACTTTTTTACTTGATGAAGCTAAGTTTAAGTACATGCAGACTAAAGCAAGGTTCGAGAACCAGTTTCTTCATTTAACGAACAAAAACTTTATTGCAGGAATTTATGAGACTTATATGTTGATGGATGATTACCCTAACAATGTTTACCTAAAGGTGTGTCTTGCAATGGGAATTTATGGATTATCTAAATTCAAATTAAACAATTCGTCTGCAGAGACTATGTATTTTAATGATGAAGATGGTGACCCAGCATTAGTAGGATCAATTACTGCCTTAAGCATGTTTTATGATGAATGCTCAGAAAAAGAGTTGAATATTATTGCAACTAAATTAATGCTTGAGCAAAAAGATAGAGCGAAATTTAAGCCATATATTACTGATTTGAT
This sequence comes from Flavobacteriales bacterium, assembly GCA_018609055.1. Taxonomy (GTDB): domain Bacteria; phylum Bacteroidota; class Bacteroidia; order Flavobacteriales_D; family CAJJDF01; genus CAJJDF01. The sequence goes on along the minus strand of JABAYJ010000009.1, from coordinate 416,321 downwards.
GAAAGATCTTATCATGGATTTGGAATTTGATTATACTGATTTTGCTGTAAATGCTACTGTAAATATCGATACTATAAAAGGTCAAGATGGAAAAGACTCTTTGGTTTTACTTGATAATAAATTTTGAAGAAATAAGTAAAGCTAAGTTTCAAAAACTATCTAAAATTGAGAAAATCAGTTACTCAAAAAAGAAGGAGACTTATGAGGCTAAGCTTAAAGAATTTAAAAAATTAAAGTCTAAAAAAGCTAGTAAGAGCAGTGCTAAAAAATCTGGAAAATATTACTTACAGGCACTAAAAGTGGAACTGCAAGTTACTTCAGTTCCAAATGAATATAAAAGAATATCTAGATTAGATGAATACCGTTATTTTGATGAGTGGTATGCAACTTTATCAGTTAAACAAAAGGCTCAATACCAAAAGAACAAAGCTAAAAGAAATAAGGCTATTCAGAGTAATGAGATTGATAGTGTAATAGTTATGAATCCTAAATATTACTTGGTTGGAGCAGCTAAAACAGAAAGAAACACTCTGCAATTTGCTAAAATGGAAGCTTACAAAGAGAGGCTGTATAATTCTGCTATGAGTAACTTAAAACTTAACAACATTACTACACTTGATTTCGCTACTTATAGCTCTAGTCGTTTTAGTGATATTACTTCGTTAAACCAAGCATTTATGTTAGCCGAGTGGCAAGATGAAATAGACTTAAGCTTTGAGTACAGAATGGTTCCATTTAGCAAAAGTAGAGTAAATGATATTTTTGAAGCTACAGGATTTAAAAATGTATTATTCTTTGGTGTAAACACAAGTGATGACAAAGCCTACAAGTTCATGAGAGTAACCGATAACAATGGGTATAACGATATGTACAAGTTTACTAACGGAACTAGGAAAGGAAAACCTACAAAGGATAATAAGTTTATTACTAAGACTTTTAGCCAGATAGATTAAGACTCTTTAATAAGTTTTATAACAAAAAAACACCTAGTAAATACTAGGTGTTTTTTTATGACTAATAATTTACTTTAGTTAATCATCTTAACCACTTCATCCACGTAATAATACAAATCATTACCTGGTAGAACTCCATTTTTAGTGTCTCTTCTATCTCTAATTTTTCCTAAACGAACTATTACCATATTGTGATCAGGAACTACAGCAATGTATTGTCCTAAATGACCGATAAGAGAATAAAATGGAGTTGTGTGGTCATAATCTAACCAAAGGGAATAGCCATAAATAGGCTGCTCTACTTTAGAGAAAGCAATTAGGTTTGGAGTTTTCATTAAGGCAACAAAACTAGAATCCAACAATTGCTTTCCGTTCCATTTTCCATCTTGAAGGATTAACTGCCCAAACTTGGCAAAATCCCTAGCATTTGAATAAACGCAACAATAAGATTTTTCCATTCCATCAGGATTATCGAGTGCCCAGTAAGCAGGAGTTCTCATTCCCAAGGGTTTCCAAAACTTTTCGGATAAATACTGCGAGAGAGGCTTATCGATAGATCTACGAACAACTATTCCTAGTAATTGAGTTACACCAGATAGGTATTCAAATTCCTTTCCCGATTCTTTCACAAAACCTCTGCTTAGCATTTGCTCTGTAATGTCTCTTCCGTAATAAGCTTTAGCTGTTGGATTAAGTGGTAAGTAATAACTTTCACTCCAATCGTATCCTGCTGTCATAGAGGATAAATCACCAACAGTACATAATTGAGCCAAGGAATCATCTTTATATTCTGGTAAAAAATCTACAATTGACTGATCCAATCCTTTGATGTATCCTTCTTCGATAGCTTTACCAAGCATCATGGTTAACATGGTTTTGGATACAGAAAAAGAGTTGGTTAAACTCGTATCAGAATATCCATTATAATACTGTTCATTAAGGATTTTACCATCTTTGATAATAAGGAAACCTGCTGCTTTAAATTTTGCTAATACTGCTGTTAATGTATCAGTTAATGGAATTTTATTGTAATTATCACTCAATTCCCATTCTTGAATCTCTCCATTAGGAATCATTCGAGTATCAAAATCTAGTCTGTCATCAATATTAGCGGTAGTATTCCCTTGTAAATAAGTTAATTGAACTCCTCTGAAAATATACTGATTGTTGGTAGCGTAAAGCAATATTACAGCAATCCCAATTATCACTATTAATGCGATAACAAGCTTTTTAAATAATTTGAATAGAAATTTCATTGAGTAAGATTACGTGTTACTCAAATATAATGAATTAAAGCAGAATTTATTGTGATGGAAATTACTTAGATAATCCCAATAACCTAATATCAAATATTAAAGTAGTTAATGGAGGGATACTCATTTGATCGCCCATTAATCCGTGAGCAAGAAAATATGGAATAATAATTTTTGCCTTATCCCCTACTTTCATATAGGTAATTCCTTCATGTAACCCTGGCTCTACATCACTATTCTCTATTCTAAATGGTTGTGGACCAATTTCTTTAGAGGAATAAACTTCAGTTCCATCTAATAATGAAATACTATATTCTACCATGGCTTTCATTCCTGGTTCAGCTTTATCTCCTGTTCCCTCTTTGTAAATAAAATACCTTAATCCAGATTCGGAAGTAGTCATTTCCCATTGGTTTCGCTCTACAAACTGATTGATTATTTCTTGTTCTTCAAGAGTCCAAGTTTTGTTCATGTCAGCAGTTTCGTTTCTGCTAGGGACGAGAATAGTCTCCTCTTTTGGCTTGTCCTCTTTACAAGAGAATACAAGAGAAATAACTAGAAAAAAAAGGAAATACTTTTTCATGGATTAGTTTTTTAATTGTTCTAAAAACGCAGGAAGTTCAGCCTTTATTTTGTTCACTGTTTCTTCTACAGACATTTTACTTGCTCCACCGGCAGCATTAATGTGTCCTCCTCCACCAAAGTGAAGCTTAGAAAATTCGTTTACAGGAATATCTCCTTTAGACCTGAAAGAGATTTTTACAATGTGTGTATCTTCTTTTACAAATACAGCCAAATTAACTCCAAAGATAGAAAGAGCAGTGTTTACAAAACCTTCGGTATATCCTTTTTGAGTTTTGTGATCCAGCATCTCTTTAACTGTCAAACTAATAATTGCTGTATTAAGCTCAGGTAACACTTCCAATTTATTGTTTAAAGTATAACCCAATAGCTTTAATCTTTCGGGAGTATTAATATCAAATAATTGCTCGTGAATAGTTGAATGAATAACTCCTTTTGAGATTAAATCTGCAGCTATTAAATGTGTTTTAGGAGTTACTGAAGGAAATCTAAAAGAACCTGTATCGGTTAAAAGTCCTGTGTAAATACAGTTCCCTATTGTTTCATCTAATAATTCTAAATCATTGTTAGATTCTATAAATTCATACACTAACTGTGCGGTAGAACATGAATTGGTATCCGAAAAAGTATAGGTTGCAAAATCATCTGGCTGTTGATGATGATCTATAATTACTTTGGTAGCATTGGAGTTTACCAATAATTCACCTAAGTCTCTTCCTACTCTTGACTGTTCATTATAATCTAAATTAAAAATAACATCAGCCTTAGCAATTAGTTCGGTTACTTGATCTTTATGCTTATCAAATAATAAAATAGAATCAGTTGCTGGCATCCATTTCAAGAAATTAGGAAATCCATCTGGGTGAATTACTTGAGACTTTATTCCCTTTTTAGTCAAGTAATGGTGAAGTGCCAAAGTAGATCCTATCGAATCTCCATCTGGGCTTTTGTGACCAAAAATAAGAATGGTTTTTGCCTTTTGTAATTCGTCAAACAAAGAGTTTAACTGAGTTTTATCAAAGATTGGGTTTTGCATATGCAAAAATAGACTATTTATTAATTTTAAAAAATCTTCTTCTCTTCTCCTTTCAAAAGTCTCTGAATATTTTTGGTATGAGTTGCTAAAATAAGTACACTCATAACAATAGAAAATATTACTAATGAATTATACGATTCTGGAAAAACAAAGCAAACAAAAAGAGGAAATGTAATTGCCGCTACCATAGATGATAAAGAAACAATTCTTGTTATGAGTAGCATTACAATAAATACTGCAAAGCATGATAATGATGCTTCTACATGAAGCGCAATGATAATTCCTAAAGTAGTTGCAACTCCTTTACCTCCTCTAAAACCTGCAAAAACTGGATAAATGTGACCAACTATTGCAGCTATACCAAAAGCAACTTGTGTATTTACTGCAGGATTGGATAAGAAGCTTGGATGTAATTGCCAAGCTAACATATAGGCACAAAACCACCCTTTTAGTACATCAATAAGTAAAACTGGAATCCCTGCTTTTACACCTAAAACTCTAAATGTATTGGTAGCTCCGGCATTATTACTCCCAAAATCTCTTACATCCTTTTTATAAAAGGCTTTTCCAACCCAAACTGCTGTCGGGATAGAACCAATTAAATAAGATAAAACCAGAAATGCAATAAATAATCCTGTCATAATTTAATCTTCGTCTTCGTCATCATCATCATCAAAACCTTCAGCTTCTTCAAAGTAGCTTAGGAAAATTAATGGTTTTGATTTACTAGATAATCCATAATAAAAATCTTCTTGCCCTTTAGAACCCTTTACCTCAGTATCTTTAGCTGGAGTGTTTTCAATAATATCATTGTAAGCTTTATCAGTAGAATAAGTTGTTAGCTCCCCATTTTTATAAGAGAAATAATAGAACCCTTGCGGCTTATATTCAATCATTATTCCTATTCTATCACCAGATTTACGTTTTTCAATTTTCACATAAATTTTACATCTTCTGAATATTTGGTGAGTACCAAGTGTTGCTATATTAGCAAATCCTTTTGCCATGAATGCTTGATTTGCCTCATCCCAATAAAACTCTAAATCAAACAGAGTCATTGTACTAAACATCTCTTTAGGGAATTTAGCAATACGTCCGTTTGTATAGAACTCCTTAGCCGTTTTTTCGTCTGTTGTATTCGTTACATACAAATCATAATTAGACTTGGTAATATCAATTAACTCCTGAACCTGAGTTTTAGCTATTTCTGTTTTTATTTGATTAATAGCCATCATATTAAATGGAAACTGAATACTCATTGTAGTATTAATCTTAAGAGCAGTATCGTTTAACTTATTATACTCCATCTCCCCAATCATTGAAACCTGCATTTGATCTTTACCCTTGGTAATATTTACTTCACCAATAGATTTAAAACTACAGTTCTCATCATCAAAACTTATGTAATTCCCTTTTACTCTGTTATTCAAAAGCTTTTCCTTAGCACCAATCTCAAACAATCCTTTTTGGTTGTTGTAAGATAAAAATCCATCAGATGGAGTAAACTCTTGATCACTTTCTTGAATTTTATCCGCTAAAAAAAAAGAGTAGAATGAAACAGACCCATCAAAACCAATTACTGGCCCTGATGCTTTACCAATAAAAGATTCTCCCAATGGAATAATAATTTTACTAGTATCTACCATTGCTTTAAATTGAATCCAATCTACAGCCAGTTCTTCACATTTAGTAATAATTTTGGTTTGCCCATCATAGTTCGCTCCTACTTCGTTTCCTTTTACAAAAATGTCTCCGTAGTACTTAAACTGTGGACTTAAATAAAAGTTAGAATCCTCTTCTATATAACCTTCAGCGACTGTAATACCTTCTGCATTAGGTTCTATTTTAGAAAAATACACTTTACTGTTTATAGATTTATCTGAAGAAACAATGTAGTTTCCATTAGCTGTGTAAGCTGTACTCGAAGAAATCACCACTTCAGCATTCTGAAAATTATGATATTTAGTCGTGTAACTAGACACAATACTCGCTCCTATTAAATCGGGTAAAGTACCACTTTCAAGAATACACCATTCTCCATTTTTAGGAATAATTCTAGAGTCGGCAACAACTATATAAGGTATTTCCTGACATTTAATTAAATTACTATCAATTAAGTAAGTGGCAAATCCAGAGAAAAAGCCTAATTGGTTTTGCTCAGCCACAGCAGAAACAAAGTTTGGTTTAAGGTTTTTGTTTTCGTCATAATTCTGAAAATTAGCAGTATCAATAACCTTTTTAAAATTCATTAGGTTTTCGTCCATCAACCAATCAAATTCATCTGTGCTTGCTGTGTATCTATTTAATGGAAACTCAATTGTTGATGTTCCAGAATTAGATGCAAAATTTCCTTTTCTGTTTTCAAAATCAAGAGCCATTTTCATATTACTAGCTTCTAATGATGGTGGATCTCCTTCTTCTTTTCCATTCAATTTGAAATTGGCAGATAGTCCATCTAAATTATTTTGACCAAAAATAAAGTCTTCAGAATTAACCTCTATCCTTTCAGAAACTAATGTACCTGTTCCAGTCATTTTTTCTTTGGTTAAAGTAATTGTTCCATCAAAAGTGGTTTTACCATCTCCATATACTTTCATAGTATTATCAATGTTCTTAGCCTTCCAAATTCCTTTCTGAGGTTGAAAAGTAACATAACAATTACCACTTGTAATCTCAGGAAAGTTTGGTAAAGTCTGTGATTTATTGATGTAGTTACCAGTTTTTGCAACTAATGAATCGGGGAAGAAAGTAATCTGCTCAGACAATGCTGATGATGTGATAAAACTCAACATTCCCTTACCTGTAAGTCCTTTACTATTTAATGTAAGGATGTCACTGTAATCAGCAGATTGAGAGTATATTTTTTCGGTTACATTGTTTAATTTAAATCCTAAAACATAATCATCCATTAACACTACAGTTTGTTCTATTACAGGAAATATATCCGAAGATGAGAACTTTCCAGAGAATGCAATTCCAGAATTTGAGAATGTAAGTAAGCTATCCATTTCAAATGGATCTACTTCAAAATAAAAAGTTGTACTATCATAAACACCTTTTAAAATTTGAGGTTGATTATAAAAAATTCGAGGAGAATTATCTATCGATAATAAAGGATAATGAGCGAAGTCTTTGTCTTTCCCTGATTTATTTATCGGATCATCAATAATAATCTTTCCATCCAAATCATATAATTTAGATATCAATCGAACTTGTTGCTGTTTAGAGTTTTGTTCAATAGGATAAACTCTTAATCTTAACGAATCTAAATTTTTAAAACTAAGGTTAAACTTCTTATAATCAAATGCAATATAAGAACCAAAATACTCTGTTCTACCAGCATTAATTACTCCAGAAAACTCCATGTTTCGATCTTTCTTCACTACAATTTTTCCCTCTTTAGGATAAATACGAACAAATTTTCGTTTACTAATATCAAAATTTCTAATTCCAGAAATAGTTAAATCCATTGTACTCATATCAAGAGATGCATTTTCACCATTCTTAGGATTGGATGAAATGAAAATATTGTCGTAATCACCTTCTCTAGCATTAGAAGCTAGGTATGTTTCCAGCTTAGGATTAATAGTAATCTGCTTGGCTTTGCAATCGTAATTAATAAGTCCAAGATTAGCCATTTCGAACAGATATGGTGTTACATCATCCAACAGAGCTTTGCAGTAAATTGCAAATTGAACACTCGATATTGGTTTCCCCTCTTCAAAAGAAATTTGATATTCATTTAGTTCCCTAACTAAGTTAATTGATCCTAATTTAAATCCAGAAATACTCTGTGGGTCAAGATAATTAGAGGATTCAAAAGATGCTTCGTTATCAGTTGAACCAGCTAATCCCTTAAATAAGAGTATGTCTTTTCCTTCTTCCCAAGAAATTTCATTTACTTTAAAAGCCATCTGATGAAACGAACTGAAATAAGGATAATTTATTGATTTGTTAGAAACACGAGAGATATTAACTTTTTTGTCCTCAACAAAATAACTGTAATTACATAATGATTGAGTTATAGTTTCCTCGTCTTTTAAATATATAATAAGATTAGAGTTTACTGCACTGATCTTCTTAGAATTCATGTTGATGTCTCTAGAACTAACTTCCATGAATTTTCCCCCTGCTTTATTAAGGATAATTGTGGCTTTACTACCAGAGCTTGAACCGCCTTTAAAATACTCTCCTACTAAATTAAATTCTCCTCTATAGTCAATATTTTTAAAAACATCTTTTATTTCAACTTCTTGATTATAAGATGTAAATGCAGGATATTGGGCTCTTTCTTTTGTAGTAAAAGTGATAACCTTCTCTCTCAATTTCCCTGATTGTGGTGTTTTTAAAAATGCTGAATACATCAAAACAGAGTCTGCATCAAACCCAGCACTTTTAGTGTTTATCCTATATGAACTAAGCACTGCATAGGTTTCATTCTTTGGTAATTTAACTCTTTCCCAATTTACTGTTCCCTTATTACCTTTAAATTGATTTGTCAATACATTAAACTCTCCTTGAGTATCGTATATTTTTGAACTATCATTTTTAGAATAACACACCAAACTAGTATTTGTAAATTTTACAAATGCTCCGTTTTTTTCGTAAAAAGTATAATCTCCTTTAACAAGTTTCCATTTTACAGATGAACTTGAATTTATTTCATATCTATTAAAAAAACCATTTGTGAACTTTAAAAAAGTACTCAACCTTTTTTTATTACTCGACTTTGTTAGAACATTAAGTGTTTCAAACCAATTAGCAAATTCTTCTGGTTTAAATTGTTGTGTTTTGGCATAACCAATAATTGACCCAAAGTAGTTGACAAAATCAGACTTTGCCTTGAATTTTTTCTTGAGCATTAAGTTTGCAAACTTCACAATCTCTTGCTGTTGTGCAGCACCATATTTAGAAGCATATAATCGTTCTAATTCCTTAGAATACTGCTTAGATAAGTCTTTATCAAAGGCCTTTATGAAATTTTCTACATCTTCAATAAATTCTTTTTCGGGAGTTCTAAACTCAGAAACTTGCCCAAAACTTAGGCTAGCTAGTAGCAACAAAGTTATTGTAAGTAGTTGTCTCATAATTCTTTTAATATTAATGAAAGTTAGTCTTTGGTACACCTCACCATAGCCCAACCTTCTCTTTCTTTAGCCTCTATCATAGTAAGACCATTATTATTGGCTTCCTTTTCGATAATAGAAACATCTGCAGTATAAAATCCGCTAAAGTATATTTCTGCCCCTTTTTTCATACTCGAAACGTAGTGTTTCATATCATTAGTTAGGATATTTCTATTGATGTTCGCTAATACAATTTCGTACTTATCTTCATCTATAAGTAGCTCTGCTCCTCCTTCTTGTACCTTAATTTTAGTGCAATTATTCAAAGCCAAGTTATCTATTGTATTGTGGTAAGCCCAATCTTGAATATCAATCGCTACTGCTTCTTTACAACCCAATTTCTCGGCTAATATTGCCAAAATCCCAGTTCCTGAGCCCATATCCAATACTGATTTATTTTCAAAATCTATGCCAAACATTGATTTCATTATCAAGTAGGTAGTCTGATGATGCCCAGTTCCAAAAGACATTTGTGGGTTTATGATTATTTCTTGCTCAAACCCTTCTTCCTTTTCGTGAAATGGAGCACGTATAATACATTGTTTATCAATGTAAATAGGCGAAAAGCTACTTTCCCATTGAGCATTCCAGTTCTCATCCTCAATTTCTTTGTGAGAGAAGGTTACTTCCGTTTTAATGGTTTCTACAACTTCATTTAATTTAGCTTCATCAAACAATGGCTTTTGAATGTAAGCATCTACAATATTTTTATTCTGCTCAAAACTCTCGAACTCTATCTCAGCAAGATATGTAATCAATATTTCACTCCAAGGAATAGGTTCGCTAAGTTCGAAATGGCAATGGATATAATTCATACTAAAATGAGTTTATGATTTGAATAAATGAATCTACAACTAAAGATGCTCCGCCAATTAGACCTCCATCAATATCTGGCTGACTAAATAGTTCTTTTGCATTATCGGGCTTGCAACTTCCTCCGTAAAGAATAGAAATAGAATCTGCTGTTTCAGCTCCATACTTTTCAGTTAATATTGTTCTTATGTAAGCATGCATTTCTTGAGCCTGCTCACTTGATGCTGTTTCGCCTGTACCAATTGCCCATACTGGCTCATAAGCAATAACAACTTGCTTAATCTCTTCTTCTTTCAAATGAAAAAGCCCTTCCTCTATTTGACTTTTCACGAGAGAAAAATGTTTTTCATCTTTTCTATCAGTTAACTCCTCACCACAGCAATAAATAGGCTTTAATTTATTCTCAATCAATCTATTTACTTTCTCTGCAAATACATCATTGGTCTCTTTAAAATAGGCTCTTCGTTCCGAATGACCAACTAAACAATAATGTAGATTCTCTTTATCATAATCAAAATCACTTAGCATAGCAGCAGACATTTCTCCTGTGTAGGCTCCATTATTAAACTGTGAGCAGTTTTGTGCTCCAATCTTCACGTCCCATTCTGGCATACTTATCATAGTATCCAAATAAATGGTTGCTGGTAAAATGATTACTTCTGCATCACTTTTAATTTCGTTTTTTTTAGAATTAAAGTCTACTAAATAGTTAATCACCTCCATGTCTAGAAGATTCATTTTCCAATTTCCTGCTACAATTTTCTTTCTCATTTGTTTTGAATTCGTTCTAACTATATTTTAATTCAAGTGTAAATCAATCATTTTATTTAACTGATTATCTATAGTCTCCAATGTTTTAGTATCAATAATTTCTCCTGAAGGGTTTAATAGTCCATCAATTTGAGACAACAACACTTTGTTTGATAAAACTTCTACATGAAGGTGATTTAGTACTGTTGTAAACTGCTCTAATCCTACAATATTCCCAGCTCTACCTGATGCAACTCCTACCAAAATTGCTTTTTTGTTTTTGAAAAAACTTGGAGAAACTCCATCAATAAGCAATTTTACTATTCCAGTGTAAGTTCCATTATACTCAGGAATTACAAACACAAACTGCGAAGCTTTCGTAATATTTTTAGTTATCAATTGCATTACCTCTTCTGTATGGTTTCCATACATATTGGTAATAAAATCACTTGGAAGCTCAGCTAAATCAAGTATTTGACTTTCCAGTCCTTTATTTTTTAAGGCACCTTGATAAAGCTTTGACACTTTTAGTGAGTTACTCGCTTTTCTATTGGTACCAGATATTATTGTTATCATTTATTATTTTCGTTTGATGCTAGTGACAGATTACTAGATTCTTTTTTTAGTCTTGAATACTCTACGTATTTCTTTAAAATCACGTCTGAATTGCTCCTACATTATACCTTTCGGTAATTGGTGCATGGTTAGCAGCTTCTATTCCCATTGAAATTACTTTTCTAGTATCCAATGGATCTATTATCGCATCAATCCACAATCTGGATGCTGCATAATAAGGGTTTATCTGACTGTCGTATTTATTTTTAATCTTATCGTAAATCTCTTTTTCTTTGGCAGCAGTAATCGTTTCTCCTTTCTTTTTTAAAGAAGCTACCTCTATCTGAACCAAAACTTTTGCTGCTTGCGCCCCACCCATTACCGCAATTTCTGCAGTTGGCCATCCAACAATTAATCTTGGATCATAGGCTTTACCACACATTGCGTAATCTCCAGCTCCATAACTATTTCCCATTACAATAGTAAACTTAGGAACTACGGAATTAGACATGGCACTTACCAATTTTGCTCCATCCTTTATTATTCCTCCATGTTCGGAAGTACTTCCAACCATAAATCCTGTAACGTCTTTCAGAAAGACCAAAGGAATTTTCTTTTGGTTACAGTTCATGATAAATCGTGCAGCTTTATCAGCTGAATCAGAATAGATTACTCCTCCAAACTGAACTCCAGTTTTCTTCGATTTTACAATTTTTCTCTGGTTAGCAACAATCCCGACAGCCCATCCATCAATCCTGGCAAACCCTGTTACAATTGTTTTTCCATAATCAGCTTTAAACTCATCAAACTCCGAATTATCAACCAATCTCCCAATTATATCTTTTACTTCATAGGGTTTATTCCTTTCCTTTGGGAAAAGCCCATAAATTTCTTCTTCTTTTAGTTTTGGTTTAACTGATTCTTTTCTGTCAAATCCTGCTTTATCAAAATCCCCTATTTTATCCATCAGGTTGCGGATAGTCTGAAGACAATCTTGATCATCTTTACTTTTGTAATCGCACACTCCAGAAATAGCTGTATGTGTTGTTGCACCACCAAGCGTTTCGTTATCAATAGATTCGCCAATTGCAGCTTTAACTAAATAACTTCCTGCAAGGAAAATAGACCCTGTTTTATCAACTATCAGTGATTCATCACTCATAATTGGTAAATAAGCTCCTCCTGCTACACAACTTCCCATAACAGCAGCAATTTGGACAATTCCCATTGAACTCATGCGCGCATTATTTCTAAATATTCTTCCAAAGTGTTCTTTATCAGGGAAAATCTCGTCTTGCATTGGCAGAAAAACTCCTGCACTATCTACTAAATAGATAATTGGCAATCGATTTTCCATTGCAATTTCTTGGGCTCTCAAGTTCTTTTTGGCAGCAATAGGAAACCAAGCTCCAGCTTTTACTGTAGCATCATTAGCGACAACAATACATTGTTTACCAGACACGTATCCAATCTTAATTACAACTCCTCCACTTGGGCAACCTCCATACTCTTCGTACATCCCATCAGCTACAAATCCACCAATTTCCTGTCTTTCAGAATCTCTATCTAACAATAATTCAATTCGTTCGCGAGCTGTTAGCTTTCCTTTAGCATGTTGTTTGTCGATACTTTTTTGTCCACCACCTAATTTTATTTTAGCTAGTTTTCTTTCCATTTTGGAAATAAGCATCTTCATTGCATCTTCGTTTTTATTGAAGGTAAGGTCTTGTTTTTCCATTAATTAACTCGTTTATTATTTTAAGACTTTTTAAGTATTTCTTTAGAACTTAAAAATACCGTAATTATGGATAATTTACAATGATTGTTAGGGAAAATTTGAAGAGGTTTTAAATAACAGAATTATCTTAATTATTCATTCAATGATAAAAGGAAAAGTCTATTTCAATATCTTACTAAAAGTCCTAAATATCAATTTTATATCACCCAAAAATGATTGAGACTCGATATACTGTAAATTGAGATTTAGCTTTTTAGGCATAATCACTACTATGTATTCCTTTTCAGGATTGTCTGATTTACCAAGAATTTCATTTTCATTAATGAACTCGATAGAAGCTAAATCTGTTAATCCTGGGCGAACTGAAAGTACTTTTAGTTGTTCTTGAGAATAAAGAGAAACATATTTTCTGACTTCTGGCCTTGGGCCAACAATACTCATTTCTCCTCTCAGTACATTTAATAATTGAGGAATTTCATCAAGCTTAAACTTTCGTAAAAACTTGCCAATTCCAGTAATTCGAGAATCGTTTGTACCTACAGTTAATTGTCCTGTTTTATCAGAATCGGGCTTCATTGTTCTGAATTTTAATAAATTAAAATCTGTATTTCCTTTACATACTCTAACTTGAGAATAAAAAATCCCTCCTTTGCTTGTGATTAAAATCAACAAACAAATAAGAATGAAAAAGGGCGAAAACACCACTAATCCAATCAGGGAAGAAACAATATCGAAGAGTCTTTTTATCAAATTAATTACTTAAAAAATTAGCCGGTGGTGTATAAAGAGAATCATTATCCGCTACAAATTCAAAATTATACAATGTTGCATTTCCAAGTGTATCAGTTAATCCATCAGTTTTTGTCCAACCATAAAATTTCCATTCTCTAGCAAAAGGAATTTTTTCATGCATTTGATAATTTAAATATTGAATTGCATGAGGATCTTCTTCAGCTTTTTCAACCGATCTACCAGCTGTAACAATATAAGCTGCAACTTGTAATAAATTTTTATCTGTATCAGAATAAATTTGATACCAATCTTCTGGTGCATCTCCTGTTCCACTTGTAAAAGTTAGTCTTTGAGTATTAAACCAATTCCCATTCATTTCTACTTTTTCAGACTCCGACCAAATTGTTCCTTCATCATTTAATTTATAAGGAAGTAAGAAAAAATATGACCAAGTGTATGCTGAAAACCTCGCACTTTTACTATCCATTTCTGGAGAACAGTATACTTTATCTTTAATGAAATATACTTTATTCCCGTCCTTTGTTTCTATTAAACCTTGTGATGAATTAGTTGCCAAAGTCATGGTACCATTCAATCTTTCTTTTCCTCCAAAATTCAATCTAATATCAAATTTGATATTATCATTAGATAAAAACTCTTGTTTGTGATGACTTTCTTCCATTATTTGAACAGAAGTAAGTTCCTCAACCAAAGGCTCTTCATTTTGAACTTCTTCTTTAGGAGAATTGGAACAACTCATTAATATTGAAATCGATAAAATGGAAACTAGGTATTTCATAAAATGCTTTTGATTAAAACAAAAGTACCATTATTTTATGAATTTTTTATCCAGTTTTTAATCATCTGAAGTCCGTTTGGAGTAAGTACAGATTCGGGATGAAACTGAACTCCAACACAGTTGTATTGCTTATGAGCAAATGCCATATTGGTAAAATCATTAGTCGTGTAACCAATTTCTCTAAATGTATTTGGCCAGTCCTTTATTGTCCAAGAATGATACCTTCCTACTTCTTGCTTTGAATCTAGTCCTGAGAATAAATAATGTGAATTATCTACTTCTATAGATGAAGCTACTCCATGAAATACTTCGGGTAAATTAATAAGCTCTGCGCCAAAAAATTCTGCTAAAGCTTGGTGTCCCAAACAAACTCCAAGTATAGGTTTTGTAACGAAATAAGTTTCAATAACTTTTGGCATTAAACCAGCATTTTTGGGTAGTCCTGGACCAGGAGAAAGAATAATTTTATCAAAGGATGCTAATTCCTGCAATTCAAATTCATCATTTCGTTTAACGGTAACCTCTACATTAAATGACTCGAGGTAATGCACTAAATTATAAGTGAATGAATCGTAATTGTCTACGATAAAAATCTTTATGTCCTTGGTGTTCTCCATCTGAAACCAAATGTAAAAAACCTATCGGATATCCGATAGGTTTTTACTCTTTTTCTTAAACTACTTTTAAAGTTATTCCATTCATTCTTAAAATTTTTGAACTTCCTACTTCTCTATATTTTACCTCGGAGATATAAATTTTACCTCCTCTTTGAACATTTCGTAGAATACCTTTAGCTTTAACATTAAGATCTGCAGACCTAAGACTTTCAGATAAATTTCTTCCGTTAGAGTACATTTCAAACTCAAAACTTACAATCTCATATTGTATCTGCAAAGGTGAACTTTTTGGAGCTCTTATCACTAATCTACTTCCACGCTTTGCATTACCTAAACTGATAACTCCATATTGTTTACCTAAGAAAGATAACTCTGGTTTGGGCTTACCAATTATTTTATACTTCCTCACAATCACAGTTCCTTTTGCAGTAGCTTTTATTTTTACATCTCCAGACCCACTTACTTTTGCCACATAATTATTCCCTTTTTTGGTGAAAGAAGTACACCCTTCACATTTTACTGTAACATCATTAGGTGCATAACCAGAAATGCTTGCTTCAATCAAATTATCATATCCAGCATAAAGCACATTATACTCAGGACAAGAAATTGTTCCAGTTGGTTTACCTACAGTATATTCAAAGCTCCAAGGGAATTCTTTTTTACCATCTGCTAAATCGAGCATTAGCGAACCTTTTACTTGTTGTTTACCTACAGAACCAGCTCTTAATGTAAATCTATTGCTGTTACTTTCTAATTGTTGAGATCCAATTTGATATTTAATTGGGTAAGTTGCCGTACTATCAAATGCAACAATACCTACCCTCACTCCCATTGTATCGCCTTGGTTAAGATATCTTGTTGATGCAATAATCTGTGGTTCAATTTTATTGATTTTCATTATTTGCCCATCAAGTTTACTTGTTATCAATTCAAGTGCTTGCTTTTGTGCCATACGAACTTGATTTCTTAGTTCTGTAAATACTCCAATCGCACCAACAATAGGTTGATAATCGAACTTTACCAATTGCCATTCTTGATCTTTATCGTGATTTTTTAAAGTCTCTGGCTGGTTTAGTGAATTGTAAATAGAAAGTAATTTCAACTTATCTGGATGGCTAGTTTCTGTCAATTGTTTATCTAAAACTTCAATGCTAGACAGCCATTCATTTTTAACTTGATAAATTTTTCCTCTTTCGCTATAGTTCCCCATTGTGTAAATAAGTGAATCTCTTAACTCCAATAACTTAAGCCTTATCTCTCCTCCTTTTTTATATCCTGGAGATTGTTTTTCGCCACCAAATAAGCGAGTTGCAATGTCGTAATCCTCTTTGTTAGAAATTGATTCTATAGGTTTCCAAGTGGTATATTGAGTTTCTTTAGTTTTTACAAAAAAGTCTTTTTTATCCTCAGATTCTTCCATCATTTGGTTCAAATTTTGGATTAAATAATCATCTAATTCATTGGAAAGCTTATTCACTTTTTGAGTTTTTGGCTTCCACTTTTCGAATGTTTTTTTAGTTGTAGGATCTACTTCCATCATGCTGAATTTTGCCATGAATCCATTTATTCCTTCAACTAAATTGTTATTATTAACCAGCATTTGATTGTCTTGGGTTACAAATGCATTAATAATTTCTTTGGACACATTAAGTGCCAATAAGGCTGTGAGTACTAAGTACATCATGCCTATCATTTTTTGTCTGGGTGTTTCTTTTCCTCCTGCCATATTACAAGTGTTTGTTCCCGAATCGAGTTCGGGATGATTAATAACTAGAAAAAGTAAACCGGTTTATCTTTTGTACAATTCTATAATGCAGGTTAGTAGAAAAAGTAACAAGGGAATTTTATATATTTGAAGTATGACAGAAATAAACCACTTAATCGAGACAAGAAAAAACTTCCTAAGATTAGTTGAATCTTTAACTGAAGAGCAATTGAACCACATTCCAAAAGGATTGAACAACAATATAATTTGGAATTTTGGACACTCAATTGTTACTCAGCAGTTATTATGTTACAGCTTATCTGGAAACAGAATGTATACCGATAAAGAAATGGTACACAAATACCGAATTGGATCTAAACCAGAAGAAACTGTTACAAAAGAAGAAATTGACCTGCTAAAAAAACTAGCTCTTGAACTACCTGCAAGATATATTGAAGAAGACTTGAATACAGAAATGTTTAAGGAGTTTAAAGAATATACTACTAGTCATAATGTTACTTTATCTAACATTGATGATGCTGTTAAATTTAACAATGTACACGAAGGTTTACATTTAGGTTATGCAATGGCTTTGAGGAAAATGGTATAATTGATTTTGAACTAAAATAAGTGTACTTTTGGACTTCCTAAACAGGTGAATTTTGAGTAAAAACTCCCGTAAAATCGTAAAAAGAAAAATTGTTTCCTCTATCCAATTTTTGGATGAAGACTTGTGGAGTACAATAACTCAAAACGAAAATATTTATCTTTCTTATTCGTACTTATCTGCTCTTGAAGATACTATAAAAGAAGAGATAGACTTTTACTATTCTATTTCTTTTGACGATCAGAATAACCCTGTTTTAGCAGCCTCTTTTCAAGTAGTTCATTTTTCTGATAAGAAGAAAAGAAAGAACTCTTTTCATAATACATATTGTTTGATAAAAAACAAGATACTTTCCTTTAATATATTGGTATGTGGAAACGTTTTCTCGGATGGTGAGAATGGATTTCTGTTTACTGATTCTGTTTCCAAAAAAGAAGCTATTATTGAATTATCTATTATTACCGAAGAAATAAAAGCAATTAGCAAGAAGAATAAAAAGAAACTTCCAGTGGTTTTATTTAAGGAGTTTTGGGCTAAAGAAGATACTTACACCAAGTCATTTAAAAAGCAGAGTTTTAGAGAATTCATGATTGATGTAAACATGGTGTTGCCCATTCATGAATCTTGGAATAATTTGGATGATTACTTATTTAGCCTAAAAACTAAGTATAGAACAAGAGCAAAAAGCGTTTATAAAAAATCAAAAGAACTTGTTTTTAGAAATTTAAACAAAGAGGAAATTGAGGAATATAATTCTGAGATTAAAACTCTATTTAATAATGTTGTGGACAATGCTACCTTTAGTTTGGTAGCTTTAAACTCTATGGCTTTCGTAAAATTTAAAGAAGCTCTTAATGAGCAATTCATTTTTAAAGCTGCATTTTTAGAAGATAAAATGGTAGGATTTTGCACTTCATTTTTTCACAACAACATACTGGAAGCTAATTATGTAGGGATAGATTATGAGTTGAATCACGATAAATCTATTTACCAAAGGTTGTTATACGAGTATGTAGAGACTGCACTTGAGCTTAACGCTAAAGAATTGCAACTTGGCAGAACAAGTGAATTGATTAAAAGTGCAATTGGAGCAGTTCCTGAAAACATGAAATTGTACGCAAAGCATAGAAGTACGATTCCAAATTTGTTGCTAAAACCTGCTTTTCATTTTATTTCACCTAGTAAGTTTGAACTTCGTCAACCCTTTAAAACAGAATACGCACTATAATGGATTCATTAACACAAATAATATTAGGAGCAGCTGTAGGAGAAGCAGTTCTTGGAAAAAAACTAGGAAACAAAGCCATGCTTTGGGGAGCAATTGCTGGAACTATTCCTGATTTGGATGTGTACATCAAATTATTTACTGATACAATTACGGCAACTGAGTTACATAGAGGAATATCACACTCCTTGTTTTTCTCTATAATTATGGCTCCCTTACTCGCATGGTTTGTCAGTAAAAGTCAAAAGATAACTTTGGGAGTTATTACAGCTCTCGTTTTTGGATTCATGGTTTCTTACTCAGCTTTTGTTCAAAAAACAGAAAACATTTGGGTATTAATCACAATGGCTTCAGTTGGTTTAGGATTGCTTGCTGCAGTTTATTTTGTAAAATATAAATCAACAGCAACATTCAAACAATGGTCTTGGCTATTCTTCTGGACCTTGGTAACTCATCCACTTTTGGATGCACACACAACATGGGGAACTCAGTTCTTTTGGCCATTTGATTACCGGTTAGCTTACAAAAACATATTTGTTGCAGACCCTTTGTACACAGTACCTTTTTTAATATTTGTAATACTAGCAATGTGCTACAAACGAACAAATCCTAAGCGAAGAAAATATAATAATATTGGACTAATTGTAAGTTCCACATACATGCTGATCACCCTAGTTTTAAAAGGAATAGGATTCGGAAAGTTTGAAGCTGTTTTAACCGAAGAAAAGATTAATTACATAGAAATGGATACTCGTCCATCACCACTTAATTCTATATTATGGAATGCTCAGGTAGAAACTGAAGAAGGTTTCAGAATGGGATACTACTCCTTTTTTGATACAAAAGAGATTGAGTTTGGAGATGAAATTGCTAAAAACCATGAGCTATTAATTCCTTACAAAGACCAAAAAGTAGTGAAGCAATTAATTAAAATATCAGCCGGTTGGTATTTAGTAAATAAAGCCGAACAGGACACTTTAATCTTTACTGATATTCGATTTGGACAATTTGGTTTCGAAAACGACTCCCCTTTTATATGGAATTACAAACTATGGATGAATGAACAAGGGGTTATGGAAGCCATTCAAATTCAACCTCAATTTAACGTGAAAGAAGGTTTTTCAGAAATGGGAAAACGAGTTTCAGGAAATTAATTTGCATAAAAAAACCATCAGCTTTAACTGATGGTTTTTTTATTAAAAGGTAAACGAATTTTATCCTGCCATAAATGGTTTAAATCCCCATTGACAAAGTACTCCAGCCATAAGCGTTAAAGTTATCATCCAATAAATTGAATTGATAAGGGTTAATTTAAAAGGTCTTCTTTCGAATAAATTGTTAATTGCCATCACTGGAAACACTAAAAATATAGACATCAGCATACCATGAGCAGCTCCATGCTTAAAAGTAAGGTATTTATCTCCTGCTAACTCTAAAACTCTATTAACTGCCACTGAAATTTCTGATGAAGCATCTTTCAAATCATCATTTCCGTTAAACAAAGAGAAAAGGTCTGTTTGGTGAGTAGAGAAAATTGCCATTACTGTAGAAATCAAAAAACTTAGTAATAAACTTACTCCGAGTATAATAGCCATATTGCCATCCTTCATTTTTTCCTCAGTTAATCCTGTAGTCTTAATCCAAGCAGTTCCAACAAGTTTTGGGTGGTAATAAATAAATCCAATTACAACTGGGATAAGAACAGCAAGAAGAATGAATAAAAAATTGAATTCCATAAGTAATAGTTTTATTGATTAGTATGTATCAATTTACTAAATATTGAAGAATTCAAGAAATAACCTTAACGAAAACACAATCATTATTACTCCAAAAATTTTGAAAGCTAATTTTAAATTAGCTGGATTAATGAAGTAGGATAGCTTATTGGCGAATATAACTTTCAATATATCAGTAACAAAAATAGCTACCAATGCAGTTACTAAACAAATAATTACTTCGCTTTCATTAGTATATTTAGAACTACTTAATGTATAAAAACCAAACCAAACTGCAAAAACAAAAGGATTAACAAAGTTGATTAAAAATCCATTTAAAAAGTACTTAACTAAGCTTTCTGCTTTGATTTTATCATTTTTGGAAAAAGAAACTGTTGGCTTTATTATATATTTCAATCCATAAAACAAGAGTAATAAACCACCTATTCCTGCAAATGCTTTTTGTACTTCTGGTTGTTCGAAAAAACTTCCAAAACCAAATATTGCAAGTAATACACAAATTATGTCACCTATAATAATTCCAAATGCAACAGACACACCAGGTTTTACTCCATATTCTATAGAAGTTTTAATTAAGTAAAAGAATACTGGGCCAATGAATAGCAAAGTAGTTAAACCAAGAAATAAACCCGTTAATATTGACATCTCTAATTTTTTATAGCAACTAATGAATATACCATTGGAAGCTTGTCTCCATGATGTTTAAATCGGTATTTACCTTTTTCGAACTCCTCTAAATTTTGAAAACAATTGTATGGAGAGTAATCATATTCATTAAACTCAACCGTTTGCAAGCCATTGTTTTTAAGAGAATTAAAAATTTCTCCTAAGCTGTGGTTCCAAGTAACACAAGTCTCTTTTATATCGGCATTTTTATCTGTGTAGGTTCCCTCCTCGTCTTCAACAATTGGGTCAGAATTAAAATAACGATACGCTACTTTTTCCACAGCATCATCAAACATCCACATAGCTGGATGAAATTCTGCAAATACAAACTTACCTCCTGGTTTTAAAAAATGTGAAATGACTTTAGCCCATTTATTAGAATCGGGCAACCATCCTACTGTTCCGTAACTTGTAAAAACTAGGTCGTATTTCTCGTCATGAATGTTAGGTAAATTATAAACATCTGAACAAATAAAACGAGTCTCAACTCCCATTTCTTTGGCTAAATTATCGGCTTTTTCAATTGCTAAGTCAGATAAATCTACTCCTGTGACTTCTGCTCCTAGTTTGCTTAACGAAATACTATCTTGACCAAAGTGACATTGCAAATGAAGAATTTTCTTGCCTTTTATTTCTTTCAGAAACTCCAACTCTATTTCATTCAAAGAGTTTCCTGTTTTCTTAAAATTATCGTTATCATAAAACTCCGAGTCGTAATGTACTTCGGTTCTTTTATTCCAAGATTCTTTATTGATTTTTAGATAGTCCACTTTTAAAAAAAAATTATGAGTTTTGATTTTTTTTGATTCTTAATTTGTCTTTGAATATCAAAACTAAAATTATTATTTGACCTAATAAGAAAGTTAAAAAACTTAACAAAAAATTAAAATCTAGAAAATAAAATAAATAGCTTAATTAACCCTCCAAAAGTAAGGAGAAAAGAGAACTGCTACAGTAAATAGCTCTAACCTACCAAACAACATAAGGAAAGAAAGCACCCATTTACCAGTATCTGGTAAGTGAGCAAAACTTTGTGATGGATCAACTGTGCTAATTCCTGGCCCTACGTTTCCTAATGAAGTAGCTACAGAACTAATTGCAGTTAACAAATCTACACCTGGAAGTGCTGCCATTACAATACTTCCTAATACAAACATAAACAGATATAAGAACAAGAAAGCAAGGAGGTTGTAAACTACTTTTGTACCTACAGATTTTCCATTTAAATGAACTGGAACAACAGCATTTGGATGGATTCTTCGTTTGAATTCTAGAAAACCATTTTTTATTAGGATAACAATTCTTACAATTTTCATCCCACCACTTGTAGATCCTGCCGAAGCACCTGAGAATAATAATAAGAAAAAGATAAACATAGCAAATACTCCCCAACCTGTGAAAATTGCACTTGCATAACCTGTTGTGGTTATTATACTAACTACCTGGAAAGAAACATATCTAAATGATTCTACAATTGAATAATTATTTACTTCATTAGCTGAATCAAGATATACTGCTGGTGTTAACAGAGCTATAAATCCGATTACAGCAAATAAATACCATTTGAATTCATCATTTCGCCAAAGCTTTTTAAGTTTTCCTTTAAAACCAAAGTAAATAAGTGTGAAGTTAGTTCCTGCAAGGAACATAAACACCACAATAACAGCTTCTATCAGTGGTGAATCAAAATGTGCTATACTGGTTTGTTTTGTAGAGAATCCTCCTGTAGATGTTGTGGTAAGAGCATGGTTAATTGCATCAAAAAAGTTCATTCCGCAAAACATCAAAATAATCATTTCGCAAATGGTAAGAAACAAATAAATTACCCACAGTCGCTTTGCAGTTTCTTTAATTCTTGGGTGAATTTTATCTTTAGTTGGCCCTGGCGCTTCATTTACAAATAGCTCCATTCCTCCGATACCTAGTAATGGTAATATGGCTATTGTAAGAACTATAATTCCCATTCCACCAATCCATTGAGTCATACTTCGCCAAAACAGAATACTGTGAGGCATTTCTTCAATATTATTTAAAATAGATGCGCCAGTTGTAGAAAAACCAGACATAGTCTCGAAAAAAGCATTAGAAATATCAGGGATAGAATTAGACAAAATATAAGGCAAGGTTCCAAAAATTGTCATGGCAACCCAACTGAAGGTTACAATCATAAATCCTTCTCGTCTTTTAATTTCTGCTTCTTTAAATCTTCTTAAAAAATAACGAAGACAAAACCCAATAGCTAAAGTTAAACCACTTGAAAAAAGGAACGCATTGGTAGCTCCATCACTATGGTAAATAGAAAATCCAAGTGGCAAAGCCATCAAAATTCCATTTATAAGTAGCAATGAACCAATCACATAGCCAATTACTCCAAAGTTTATTAGTTTTTTAGTTGCTCCCATTTATTGAAAGTATCTTTCTATCTTATGAATAGATTCAGTTAAACAAAAAACAACAGCTTTGTCTCCTTCATTTAATTGAAAATCTCCAAAAGGAATTAAACTTTCTTCCTCTCTTATTACTCCAGAAATATTAGCGTTTTTAGGAAATTTAAGGTCTTTAATTTTCTTTAGAGTTACCTTAGAATTTGGTTTTACAGTAAACTCAATGATTTCAGCATCAACCCCATGTAAATTAGCAATGGCATCTACATGTCCTTTCCTTATGTGTTTAAAGATATTACTTGCAGCAATTACTTTTTTATTTATTAAAGTATCAACTCCTATGTTTTGAGATAGATGAATGTAATCTATATTCTCTACTCGAGCAATCGTTTTTCGTACACCATGATTCTTTGCGACTAATGAAGAAATAATGTTTGTTTCGGAATTTTTAGTTACAGAAATTAAAGCATCCATATCACCCAAGCCTTCTTCTTTCATTGTTTCTACATCTCTCCCATCAATATTAAGAACTAAGGTATTACTCAGGTTATTGGCTAATAATTCACATCTTTTCTCATCTCCTTCTACAATTATTACTTTGTAGTTATCCTGAAAAATTCGTGCAGTAAGTTCACCTAATCTATTTCCTCCAAGGATCATTATATTCTTAATCTCAAAACATTGTTGATCACAAAATGCAGTTATTTTATCTATCGACTCTGGGGTAGAAATAAAATAAACAATATCATTTTCTAGAATTTCAGTCTCTTTATTTACAATTATTGTACTCTCATTCCTGTGAAGGGCAATTGGTTTAAATGATAAATTTGGATTTAAATAAGCGCTCTCCCCTACTGTTTTGTCTCTTAATTCGGATTTATCTCCAATAGCGATTCCAAAAACAGTAAGTTTTCCACCTTCAAATTCAATATTATCTGTAAAAGCAGATTTTTTAACCAATCTTTCAATTTCTTCAGCAGCTAATATGTCTGGAGATATTAAAGTATCAATACCTAAATCCTTAAACATTTGTTGCCTTTCTGTATCCAAGTTTTCTAGAGTACTAACACGTGCAATTGTTTTCTTTGCCCCATACTTTTTTGCCATTATAGAAACCAATAAATTAGTTTCTTCAGATGCAGTTACTGCAATTAACAAATCACACTGACTCACCTTAGCTTCACTCAGTATTTCGAATGATTTAGCATCTCCTAATATTGGTAAAATATCAATGTGTGATTGCACGTAATTAAGACGTGCTTCATCTTCATCAATAACATAAATATCCTGCAATTCACTGGAAAGCATTTTTGCCAAATGGTATCCAACATCACCAGCTCCGGTTATTATTATTTTCATTAGGTAGTATGTAAATTAAATAAATACAGAAGCAAAGTTAATTTTTTTTGAAATTAAAATAAATAATATCTCATACCAAAACAAAAAAATAGAAAATCCATGTATCTTTGGTAGAAATCAAAAACACCCAATACCTCCGTTAAATTATGAATAATAGCAGTTTTGAAAGCAGGAGAATAGTTCTACTTGTTATCGTGCTTTCCATAGGAATTATCTTCGCTATTAGACTTTTTTACGTTCAGATACTTGATGACAAATGGAAAGATGAGTCTATAAAGATTTCGGAAACTAATTTGGTTATTGAACCCGAAAGAGGAATTATTTTTGATAGAAATGGAAAACTACTTGCTGCAAACAAAGTAAATTTTGAGCTAAGGCTTACTCCCAACAATATTCGAGATTTTGACACCACTCAATTATGTGAATTAATTCATATTCCTAAAGATTCGTTAAAAAGAAAAATTAATAAGCTAAAAAGATATTGGAGGAGTAAACAAGTTTTAATTAAGACTGTTCCTGAGAAAAATCTTTCTAGGTTAACCTCAGTAATGTACAAATATCCAGGGTTTGAATTAGCTGAAAAATCGTTAAGAACTTATCCAGAATCTGTAGCAGCTCATATTTTAGGTTATGTAAGAGAAGTTGATGGCGATATAATAAAAAAGAAGCCCTATTACCGAGGAGGAGATAGAATTGGTATTTCTGGATTAGAAAAATATTACGAAGATGAACTAAGAGGAAGCCGAGGAAAGAATCAATTTTTACGTGATGCTTATGGAAATCTTAAAGAGATGACAGCATCAGACACAGCACAAACTGGAAATAACTTATGGAGCACAATAGACAGTGAGTTACAAAAGTATGGTGAACAGTTAATGCAGAATAAAATTGGTTGTGTTGTTGCTATAGAGCCTTCTACAGGTGAAATTTTAGCAATGGTATCATCCCCAACTTTTGACCCCAATCTATTATCTGGTGACACTATGAGTAGAAACTGGAGAAGACTTTTCAGAAATGATTCTCTTAGACCTTTGTTCAATAGAGGGTTTTCTTCTAGAACATCACCTGGTTCAGTTTTTAAAATGGTTCAAGGATTAACCGCTTGGGAGCTAGGAGCCAT
Source organism: Flavobacteriales bacterium (assembly GCA_018609055.1). Classification (GTDB taxonomy): domain Bacteria; phylum Bacteroidota; class Bacteroidia; order Flavobacteriales_D; family CAJJDF01; genus CAJJDF01. The sequence goes on along the minus strand of JABAYJ010000009.1, from coordinate 390,562 downwards.
CAATTATGATACTAAAATATATTGCGACAAAAATTTGGTTGGATGTCATAATCATCCTGTTGTTGGAGGATTAGCTGATGCAATAAAATTCTCATGCAACCCCTATTTTTATGAAACTTTAAAACGAATTAGCACTATTCAGGAAGGAGAAGATGTTTTTGTGAAGTCAAGAAAAGGACTTAAAATATGGAACGAGTATGTTACTTCTTTTGGTTTAGGTGTTGATTTAGAGTTGGATTTCCCTTCCTATTCAAAAGGAAATATTCCGCTCCCTGATACTTATGATAAGATTTATAAGAAAACCATGAAATGGAATTACAGAACCTATAATGCCCTCGCAATTGGACAAGGTGAAATGCTTGTAACTCCTTATCAAATAGCAAACTTAGCTTGTATTATTGCAAACAGAGGTTACTACTATTACCCTCATATGATCAAAAAAATTGGAGACGGCCCAATAGATGACAAATACACCAAAAGAAACTATACAAAAGTGAATAGCGATAAATTTGAGTTTATCACTTTAGCTATGCAACAAGTTGTAGAAGGTGCTGGAGGAACTGCATCTGGAGCCAGAATTGAGGGAATAGAAATTTGCGGAAAAACAGGTACGGTAGAAAACTCCAGAGGAAGAGATCATTCAGTATTTATTTCATTTGCACCAAGAGTTGAACCAAAAATTGCTATTGCCGTTTATATAGAAAATGCTGGATATGGTGGGACTTGGGCTGCACCAGTTGCAAGTTTAATGACCGAAAAATACTTGACTGATACCATCCAAAATTCTTGGAAAGAAAAACGAATATTGGACGCCAATTTAATACCAAAAAGTAAATGACAAATTGGTTAAAAAATATTGACCTGCAGTTATTTGCAATTTATGTAGTATTGGTATTACTTGGTATAAGCACAATATATTCAACTTCATTTAGTGAAGATTATCCTTCTATATTTTCTTTAAATAAGTCTTACGGAAAACAAATCATGTGGTTTGGAATAAGCTTAGCGATTGGTGTTATAATCCTTTTATTGGAAATTGAGTTTATCCGTAAATACATAGAAGTCTTTTATGGCTTTACCATACTATTATTGATTTTAGTATTGTTATTTGGTACTGTTAGAGGTGGAGCCAGAGCTTGGTTTGGAATTGGTGGCTTTGGAATACAGCCAGCAGAGTTTGCTAAGATATCGGTAAGTTTATTTATAGCTAAATACCTCTCTAATGTTAATCTGGGACTACATAAAATTGAATCTAAAATTTGGGCTGGACTCATATTATTAGTTCCAATATTTTTAATTCTTCAACAACCCGACTTAGGAACCGTACTAGTCTTTTTGGGGTTTATACTTGTATTATATCGCGAAGGAATGATTGGAAACATCCTGTTATTTGGAATTTTACTCCTTGCTGTATCAGTAGTTTCTTTGGCACTAAAAGACAGTACAAACATCTTTTTTGGGCTTGAAATTCATTCGCATTATGTATTTGGTTTTATAGTAATTGTTATCGCATTTTTAGTAGCATTAGGTGTAAACGTAACAACATACAAAAGATACCGAAGAGCCAAGCATTTAAGAATTGTAGCTGTAACTTTAATAGGACTTGTATTAATCCCTTTGATGAAAATTGGGCTAGAAAAAATCCCTGAAAATCATTATCAAAGAGTTCGTGTTGAAATAATTCTTGGATTAAAAGAGGATCCAAGAGGTGTTGGTTACAACTCTCATCAAGCATTATCTGCTATTGGTTCTGGAGAGTTTTTGGGTAAAGGATACAAAAATGCCACATTAGCAAACGATACATACAACCAAGTACCAGAACAAAGTACCGATTTTATATTTTGTACAGTAGCGGAAGAATGGGGTTTTTTGGGAAGTTTTGTACTCTTTAGTTTGTATATGATATTGATAATAAAAATAATATCAATGGCCGAAAGACAGAGGTCAGCATTTGGTCGAATCTTTTCCTACTCTATTGCTAGCATATTTTTTATTCATTTTACAATAAATATAGGAATGGTACTAGGACTAGCTCCAATTATCGGAATACCTCTACCTTTCTTTAGTTACGGGGGCTCATCTCTACTTTCGTTTAGTATTATGATCTTTATTTTACTGAAAATAGATTCTGATCGATTGGCTTCTTTCAGATAAAAAATTAATAAATACAATCTTGGCACAATTTTGTTACTAGATAAAATGTTAATTAATATGCTCATAAATATTATAGTAAACTGCTGGAGGTTTATTGAGGATTTTTAATTTTGACATACACTTATGAAATCACTATTCTATATATCCGTAGCAGCTATATCAAGCTTTTTGCTCAATACAAATTCTACAAGCGAATCTGTACCTGCAAATAAAATTGAGAACCAGAAAACTGAACCAGAATTTTTAACAAATTCACACACTTGGGCAGATTCTGTTTTCGATACACTTACCGAGGATCAAAGAATTGCTCAACTCTTTATGGTTGCTGCTTATTCTAATAAAGATGCAGCTCACGAAAATTCGATTTCGAACCTCATTAGCAAGTATAACTTGGGAGGATTAATATTTATGCAAGGGAAACCTGAAAAGGAAATAGCTCTTACAAATAGATATCAATATAAAGCCAAAACACCATTAATGATTGCTATTGATGGAGAATGGGGATTACCAATGAGGTTACAAAATACTTTTAAGTTCCCTAAACAAATGACTTTGGGAGCAATTCAGTACGATTCTCTTATTTATGATATGGGGAAAGAAATGGCTCTTCATTGCAAGCGAATGGGAATTCATGTAAATTTTGCTCCAGTAATTGATGTAAATAATAACCGTAAGAATCCTGTAATAAACTACAGATCTTTTGGTGAAGAACGTGAAAACGTTACAAGAAAAGGAATTGCTTACATGAATGGAATGCAAGACTATGGTGTGTTAGCTTGTGCTAAACATTTCCCAGGTCATGGCGATACAGATAAAGATTCGCACAAAGCATTACCAATTATTACTCACAATTATGCTCGATTAGATTCTATTGAATTTTATCCTTTCAAAAAATTAATAAAAGAAGGTATTGGAAGTATGATGGTTGCTCATTTATTTATTCCATCACTGGATAGTACACCTAACAGAGCTACAACTTTATCTAAAAGAGTAGTTACAGATTTACTTCAAGATGAGATGGGATTTGAAGGATTGATTTTTACTGATGCATTAAACATGAAAGGTGTGAGTTCATTTTACAAACCTGGTGTTGTAGATGTAAAAGCACTTATTGCTGGAAATGATGTATTATTATTTTCTGAAGATGTTCCTACAGCAATTGCCGAAATTAAAAAAGCAATAGCAACTGGAGAGATAACAAAAGAAAGAGTGTGGAAAAGTGTAAAGAAAATTCTTTATGCTAAAGAGTGGATGAACATTAGCCAAGCTAAAATTTCTACTAAAAATTTATCTAAAGATCTAAATCCAACTTCTTCGGATTTAACTAATAGATTATTATTTGAGAATGCACTTACTATAGTTAAGAATGAAAATAACTTACTTCCTTTGATGAGGTTGGATACAACTAAAATTGCTTCTTTAGTAATTGGTGGAAAGAGTAATAATAAATTTCAACAAGGGTTAAGTAGATACACAAATGTGAATCACTTTGTGATATCTAAAAAGGCATCTCAAGAAAAACTAAATTCATTATTAGATAAATTAAAAAAGTACAATAAAGTAATTGTGAGTATCCATGGAACTAAGATGAATGGAACTTATGGAATATATAAAAATGACATTAAAATAGTTCAATCCATTGCTAAAAAGCACCAAGTAATATTAAACTATCCTACTAATGCTTATGCACTTGCAAAGCTTGATAGCGCAAAAAACATTGAAGCCATTATTGTTTCTTACGAAGAAAATAAATACACAGATGACCTTGTTGGTCAACTGATTTTTGGAGGAATTGGAGCAAAAGGAAAATTACCTGTTACTGGTTCTCCATATTTTAAAGTAGGAACAGGAATACAAACTCAACCAACCAGACTTAAATATTCTATTCCTGAAGAAGTAGGAATCGCATCAAGTAAATTAAACGGAATTGGTTGGATTGCTCGTGAAGCAATAAAAGATGAAGCTTTCCCTGGCTGTCAGGTTTTGGTAGCAAAAAATGGAAAGGTCATTTACAATCAAAATTTTGGTCACTATACTTATGCTAAAAAACGAACTGTAAAGAGTAATACTATGTACGATTTAGCATCAATTACTAAAGTAGCTGTAACAACAGCAATAGTAATGCAAATGGTAGATAACAATGAGATAGACTTAAACAAAACACTTGGAGATTACCTGCCAGAGTATGTAAAAGGTACTCCTTATCAAAGTGTTATGATTAAGGAAATGCTTACTCACCAAGCAAAGTTTAAACCTTGGATTCCTTTTTACACAGCTACACTAGATGAAGAAGGAGAGTTAAATTCAAGATTTTATTCAAAAAAGAAAACTGATTTTTACACTACCCAAGTAGCTAAGGATATTTTTATATTCAAAAATTACAACAAGGCAATTATCAAAAGAATTGTAGCTACAGATTTAAGATCAAAAAAAGCTTACAAATACAGTGACTTAGGTTACTATTTCTTGAAAGAAATTATTGAGAAGAAAACAAAAAGAAGTTTAGATTTTGTTGCTGACAGCATGTATTACAAAACTATGGGACTGCAGTACACAACATACAACCCGCTTAATAAATTTAATAAATCACAAATAACTCCTACAGAATGGGATACAGTTTATAGAAATCAAGTGATTCATGGATATGTTCATGACCAAGGTGCAGCAATGTTAGGAGGAATTGGAGGACATGCAGGATTATTTTCTAACGCAACAGAACTAGCGACCATTATGCAGCTATTCCTTAACGAAGGAACTTATGGAGGCATTCAATACATTGGAGATAGTACAATACAATATTTTACTTCTGCTCCATTTAGAGGAACCGATAACCGAAGAGGAATTGGATTTGATAAACCTACTTTAGATTTAAAAGGAGGACCAACATGTGATGCTGTTTCTATGAAAAGTTATGGACACTCTGGGTTTACAGGAACAAGAGCTTGGGTAGATCCAGAACATGATTTAGTGTACATTTTCTTGTCTAACAGGGTTTATCCAGATGCTAATAATTGGAAACTAGTTAGAAACGACATCAGAACAAGAATAGAAAAAGTAATTTACAATTCTTTCCAACAGAAGTAACTTTACTATTTAAACGTAAATAAATTCACTATTTTTGTGAATTAAGAAATAAAACAACCAATTTAATTTCATACAGATGAAGATTAAAAACATTATACAAGAGTCGATTTCAGTAAAGCAAAAAGTGCTTGAAAACGAAACAATAATTAATACAATTCAAGAAGTAACAGATGAAATAGTTGCTTGTTTTAAAAAGGACGGACAACTTCTTTTCTGCGGAAATGGAGGTTCAGCAGCAGATGCACAACATTTAGCAGCAGAATTTTCCGGAAGATTTTATTTTGATAGAGATCCTCTTAACTCAGAAGCATTACACGTAAACACTTCTTATTTAACAGCAGTTGGAAACGATTACTCTTACCAAGAAGTATACGCAAGAATAATAAAAGCCAAAGGAAGAACAGGAGATGTACTGGTAGGTATTTCTACTTCTGGAAATTCAGGAAATGTGGTGAAAGCATTGGCTCAAGCAAAAAAACAGGGAATGATAACTGTTGGATTGACGGGAGAAACTGGAGGCGAAATGAAAGCTTTATGTGATTTTATTATTCCAATTCCTTCAACTGATACTCCAAGGATTCAAGAATGCCATATTACAATAGGTCACATTATTTGTGAGTTAGTAGAGGAAGCATTATTCACTAAAGGAAAATGATTCAAGAAGTAATCATATTAGCTGGCGGATTAGGAACTAGACTACGAAGTAAAGTAACCGAATTACCTAAATCTATGGCTCCTATTAATGGAATTCCATTTTTACAATACCAACTTAACTATTTATCTAAATATGAGATTAAAACGGTTTATTTAGCTGTTGGCTATTTATCTAATGTAATTACCGATTTTTTTGGTGTTAATTATAAAGGAATTGATATCGTTTACTCTTTCGAAAAAGAACCACTTGGAACTGGTGGAGCAATTTCACAAGCTTTGGCAGAAACTAAAACCGAAGAGGTATTAATCCTTAATGGAGATACTATGTTTCAGGTTGATTTAAATGATTTTTACAAAAGTCATAAAGAAAATAAAGCTGATTTCTCAATGGCGCTTAAGCCTCTTGAGAATTTTGAAAGATATGGAGTTGTTCAATTAAACCCAGCAAATCAAGTTATTGGCTTTGAAGAAAAGCAATTTCAAGAATCTGGAATTATTAATGGAGGAGTTTATATCCTGAATAAATCGAAGCTTATCTCCTACTCTTTTCCAAAAAAATATTCTTTTGAAAGAGAGTTTTTAGAATCAAAATTTAGGGACTTACATTTTAATGGATTCGTAAGCGAAGGATACTTTCTAGATATTGGAATCCCTGATGATTACGACCAAGCACAAGAAGATTTTAAACGTTATTCCGATTGGAACCTAGATAAATCATGGACTCTTTTTCTTGATAGAGATGGTGTAATTAACACGCATATAAAAGGAGGTTATGTAACTGGTTTAGATAATTTTGAATTTATTGAAGGTGTATTATCCAATTTCAGTAAACTGAATTCTGTTTTTGGACGAGTAGTAGTAGTTACCAATCAACAATGTGTTGGTAAAGGAATTATTTCTGAAGCTGATTTGAATAACATTCACTCTCACATGCTTGAGAACATTAAAAATAATGGTGGTAATATTGATGAAGTTTATTTTGCTCCTCAGCTAGTTTCTGAGAACAGTGAAATGAGAAAACCCAATGCTGGCATGGCCGACAAAGCTAAATCACAGTTTTCAGAGATAGATTTTAGTAAATCTATTATGGTAGGTGACTCATTAAGCGATATGGAATTTGGAAGAAAAAAAGGAATGAAATTGGTTTATATAAATGCAGGATTAAATGGGGATACAGACAGAACTTTCCCAACTTTAGAAGATTTTACAAAAAGTATTTCTTAAAACTTTGGTAAATTAAAACCAACCACTATCTTTGCACCTCAATAAAAAGCAATTCATTGTTTTTTATGAGTGATACAACTAAAACTATAGAGCATTAGTTGTTTAATCGGGCCAGTAGCTCAGCTGGATAGAGCACCTCCCTTCTAAGGAGGCGGTCAAAGGTTCGAATCCTTTCTGGCTCACCATAATGGACAAGTCCTTTTTTTTACGGTCTTGTCCATTTTTTTTACCCTGGACACACCTGTCAATATTGAGAATGAGAGCAACTGCCTCGTTCATTTTTGTGGTTCGACATTTATTTCCGTCAAAAATTATCTTTTCTGGAAAAGTCGAACCAAGTAACTTGTGTTTACCACCAACGGTCCTTGTGTATGGCGAGTTATGTATTTGATGTAACACGCTAGTGTTACACTAATATATGACAAAAGCCATCAAATACATAATTTGCTATACAGTATGTTCGGACCTGTGTTCTTTGGGTAGTTCGAGAACTTCCATTCTGTCTTATCAGACACCTCTTATGTATTTGAACAAGGACCGTTCCGACCAATAAAGAGGATTGGGAATGGGCGGGTAGCCCATGGAAATTCTCGCCCCGAAGGGTTATTGGTCGGAACGGTTTGGCTAAACTGCGTTTTAATGCAGTTTAGGTTTTGTTATCTTCTATTTTATTTATTCTACTTTCATTTTCTCACCATTTCAATCTTTATTAACTTATCGTAGTCAATTATATACCGAACCACTCCTTTTGAATCTAGAATTAGGTGTTTGTCATATTGAACGTCAAACCGAACGGAAACTGGATAACCAGGAGCAAATCGGGAAGGTGCACTCGATCCTCTTTGGTAGGTGACACGCTTCCATCCATCATCCAATTGATGCTCGGAGCGTTTATAGCCTTCCACAGAACCTGCGTTCACTAGTCCTGTCGGGGTAGTGTATCTCTCTTCGATAGAGCATTGTGAGTGAAAAGTACCTATGTATCTGGGTTCATAATTGGTGTCGTAAGGTATAGTATCATTTAGATTCTGACTTCGTGAAATACTGCAACAACTTCTTGTGACACTATTGTCTTCCTTATCCTCACCATAGTAAGATGGATAGGGACGTAACATCAGGAGTCTATTTTGTTTTTGGTCAGTCAGATAACTATATTCTACCATAGCATTTCTGTTACGTTCAAATTTTTGGTAGGCGATAATATTCAAGTTTGAATCTAGGTAGGATTTAAGCCAATGTTGAATAGATGGAATTTTCAATAGGCTATAATCATCTTGAACAGAGTCAAGAACAAATGGAGTTACCGTATATGAATACCTTCTGTCCAGATAAACATCCGAACTCGGAACTCTCAAAAAACTAATCAACCTGCCTAAAGTATCGTAACTATAGCTATTTTCAAATTTGGAGCTCTCTCTTTTATTTTGATATTGTGCACTCACCCGCAGCAGTCTTTGATGATTATCGTAAAAATACTGTACTGTATTGTTACTTTTTTTATTCAGCAGCAAACCCTCTGACCTAATTACTTCGGCCGTAAATCCAGATAATGAGTCTGAATGATTGTACACAATTCTGAAGTCAATTTGCTCTCCAATAGGTTTATACTTGTAATTTCTATAGGTAGACCTGGTAATTCTTCCTAGTGTATCATACATGATTAAGGTGGAGTAGATCATTCTTGAACTCTTCATTAAGGAGTCTATTTTTTCTACTTCAAAATTTTCCCATTTTAGCAGAAAGCTCCTTTGGGTATAATCTAGTTCCGTAGCATCCACTTTAATCTCATTTGAAGCAAATGGTGTATAGGTGAGTCGGGATGAAAGGGCAGATTCAAACTGTTTTCTTTCATTATTTCATTTTTGGTAGTATTCAAAGCTAAAAAGAGAATTGGAAAGATAATTATCAATGTGATGTTGAACAGTATACTCATCCATCCATACAGAGCTATTGATCTCATATTGGCCTTTGGCAGGAATCGTAAATAGGCAGTAAAGAATGAATGCCAAAAATTTTACAAGAGAATTTATCATTATAGATTCATTTTTTCTAACTTACATTTTACAATCATTAACCGTCCGATTGCAGATAACGTTTAGTGTGTGAAAAGTAGGCGATGGCATAGCATCAAATTTTCATGTAATTACCAAGTTTTATACGATCCCAAATTATTGTTTATAATACTGTTTCGCCTATTTTTTATATACATTGTTATGGCTAGTTAAATTACAATGCATTTTTTAATCATAGTAATCGTATTGCCTTTCATCAACCCAATAAATTTCTCCATTTTGAAATTCCGTCTTCTTTATCCAGTTTGATTTGTCATCATATTCATAAATATAAGTTCTGACTTCTTTCTCTTCACCAAGTTTGTCATATTCTATATATTTAATGTAGTTATTTTGATTGTCATATGTATATTTTACAGTAATAGAATCTAATGGGCTAAAAACCTCAATAAGTCCTCCTTTTTTGTATGTACTCTTATACCAAAGCCAAATACTACTATCCGAATAATAATGCTTTGATTCAATTCTATCACATGTTAAATTATATTTATAAGTGGTATAGGAATCCAAACTACCACTTGAAGTAAAGTAACTCGATTTAATTACATTGCCCAGTGAATCATATTCGTAATTTAAATAATTTTCAATCTTACCAGACAAATCGTATCTATTCTCTTTGATTTTATTTCCTTCTTTATCAAATTCAAAAATTGTTTCAGTAGGTTTTAAATCATCATATTTTGATGCGAAACTATAGCCAAGTTCTTTGCCTCTCTTGTCATATTTGGTTGTCTTAATATGATTAATTTCATTTGCACCACCTTCTGAATATAAGCCTGTTTCTTTAATAGTTTTAACTTTTCCTTTGATATTCTGTTGTTCTAGATCGGATTTACATTGAGAAAGAGAGGTGTTATAAAATAAAACAAGTATTAATGTTATTAGTAATTTGTTTGTTTTTTTCATGTTTCTGTATTCTCTAGTTTCTATTGAATGAGCCACAACAACCGGATAAAGAACACGTGTTCTTTATCCGCATTATGTGTTTAATCCAAATTTAATAATTCAATCGGACTTTTAATCATTTTTATGTTGTTTATAGCAACTTGCGTATAAACTTCTGTAGTTCTGGTGCTACTGTGTCCCAACAAAACTTGAATATATCGTAAGTCCGTTCCATTTTCTAATAGGTGGGTTGCAAAACTGTGTCGGAGCATATGGGGAGTTATGTTTTTCTTTATCCCACCTTTTTTAGCAGCATTTTTAATAATTTTTAAAATACTAGTAGAGGTATATTGTTTTCCCTTTGCTCCTTCAAATAAATAGTGTTTTGGTTTCCATTCTTTAAAGTAAGTTCTTAAATCATTTAAAACTGAATGGCTCAGTATAGTTAGCCTATCTTTATGGTTCTGTCGCATTAAACTAAAACCGACTGATTTTTGTAGTTTTTGGTAAAAGTTGAAAAACCTAAAGCTTTGTTTGTTTGCGATTTAATTTTTTGAAGGAAGGGAGATTTTAATGCAAAACGTTTGAAAAATAATTAATGCGACAGAACCAAATTCAGTAATTATAGAACATTTTTATGAAAAAACACATCCTATCTAAATCCACCTTTATTAAAGGTTTGCAATGCACTAAGGCGTTATACTTCCATAAACACCGCAAAGAGCTAAAAGATAATGTAAGCGCCGCACAAGAAGCGATTTTTGCACAGGGAACCTCTGTAGGAGAGCTAGCGTGTGAGTTATTTCCTGGAGGAGTAGATTGTACACCAGAGAATTATTTCGACTTTCAGAAGGCTATTATACGCACCCAAGAAGAAATTGAGAAAGGAACTAAAGTGATTTATGAAGCAGCATTTCAGTTTAATGGAGTTTTGGCTGCTCTGGATATATTAGTGAAGCATGAAGATGGTTGGCGAGCTTATGAGGTAAAGAGCTCTACAAAAGTGAGTGAAACCTATGAACTGGATGCTTCCATTCAATTTTACTGCATAACCAATTCAGGTATTGACTTGAAGGATATTTTCATCGTTCATATTAATAACCAATACGTTAAAAATGGACCAATTGATGTCCATCAATTATTTACCATTGAATCCGTACGAGAAAGAGTGTCAAACCACTTGGCAAAGATTCCAAATCAAGTCAATCATTTAAAGAATATTTTAAAACAAGACCAAGAGCCAGTAGTAGATATTGGACCACACTGTAACTCTCCTTATCGGTGTGATTTTTCGGGCCATTGTTGGAAGCATGTCCCAGAATACTCCGCTTTTAATATTGCTAGATTACGAGCAAATAAAAAATTCGACCTGTACGATAAGGATGCCATCAGCTTCCACGACATCCCTGATGATTACCCATTGAATGAAAATCAATGGATGCAGGTAAATAGTGAATTGAATAAGCAGTCATTCATTGATCAAGAAGCTATCCAGAAGTTTGTGGGTGAGCTTAATTATCCAATCTATCATTTAGATTTTGAGACTTTCGCTTCTGCGGTTCCTGTGTTTGATGGAAGTCGTCCTTATCAGCAGATGGTATTCCAGTATTCATTGCATATAGAGCATAAGGCTGGGCATTTAGACCACAGAGAATACTTGGCAGAGGTAAATAGAGAAGATCCAAGAATCAAATTCATAGAGCAGATGATTTATGATTGTGGTGATTCAGGAGATGTGCTGGTTTATAACGTTGGGTTTGAAAGAGGAAAGTTATTCGATCTAATTGAATTCTCTCCAAAACATAAACTTCCCATATTAAAAATCATTGATCGCTTGAAGGATTTAATGGTTCCATTCCGAGATAGAATGTACTATACACCTTCTATGCAGGGATCGTATTCGATTAAGAAGGTTTTACCAGCATTGGTTCCAGAGTTGTCTTACAAAATGTTGAACATACAGGAGGGAGGAACAGCGAGTAACACGTTCTCTCAGATGTTCCAAGGGAGCTTTAAAGGAGATGCAGTGCAGACAAGAAAGGATTTGTTGGCGTACTGTAAAATGGATACGTATGCTATGGTAAAGATTTTAGAGGTTTTAAAGCGGGTTTGAATACCAGTTTTTAAGATGATTTAGATCCTCAAGAAAGTTTGAATTCTCACTAGCGGAGGTCACAAAAAAAAAGCTTCAGTTTTACTGGGGCTTTTTTTGTTTTAAGGCGGCTCTATCTAGGTTTTAGCTATTTTACTAGAATAACGGTTCTGTCGCATTAACACGGAGTAACTAATAAATGTTTAGATTTGACTTCATCTAATACTGAAATTATGTTTGAGCGTCACCGATATCCAAGAGTAATTATATTACAAGCTGTTTATTTCAAATTGAGATTTACATTAAGTTATAGAGATGTGGAAGAATTGATGTCAATCAGAGGGATAAAAGTAGACCATTCCACCATCCAAAGATGGGTATTTAAATTTTCTAAAGAAGTTGAGAAGAATATGCATAAGCGAAAAAAGCTGGTTTGTGATAGTTGGCGAATGGATGAGACATATATAAAGGTAAAAGGCCGAGATATGTATTTATACCGAGCAGAAGATAAGTATGGAAATACATTAGATTTCTTGTTAACTAAACGAAGACAGAAGATGTCAGCACAGAAGTTTTTCAACAAAGCTATAGGTAATAATGGAAAACCAAGAATTGTAAACATAGACAAAAGTGGGTCTAATAGTTCAGCAATTTTGACAGTGAACAAAAGAAGTTTAAGCACAAAGAAAATAAAGATACGAAAGGTCAAGTACTTGAATAATATCATAGAACAAGACCACCGGAGAATAAAAAGGCGAATAAGAATAATGACAGGATTCAAGGAGTTTGAATCAGCACAGCGAACCCTCTCAGGAATAGAAGTAGTCAGCATAATTAAAAAGGATCAAATCATTAATCCTTGTTCTACTTCGTTCAAAACATTCTGTTCGTTAGTTGCTTAACAATGCATTAAAAATTAAATTTATTATATTTAATGAAGTTAATGCGACAGAACCACGAAAGAAGTACTTGAAGAGAAAGGCATTAAATAAATTTGGCTTGCCAAGAAATTGGGGAAAAGCTACAATATGGTAAATGCTTATTTATAGAACCAACAGAACCACTGATTCAATTTATCTTTTTTATTAATCATCCCCTATGCATTTCCTTTTGTTTGCCGTCCTTCTATTTTCTTTCAACAATGTTCTTTGGAAAAAGAACATTGGTAAATCTTCGATAGAGTTTTTGGTCGCCTACAGAGCCGTTTTTACCACTTTTTTTTCTTGGGGTGCTCTTTTTCTAATTCTTCCTGAATTTTCAATCTCATCCTCTGATTATCTGAAAATCACAGCGGGATCCATTTTAGGAACCATAGGTCTCTTTAGCATGCTTCTTTTTCTAAAAAAATCATCTTTGCAATGGGTCGGAATATACAACCTTATTGGAATTGCTATTACCACCGTTTATGTTTGGATATTTGAAGAGTTGGAAATTTCATCGGTACTCCTGGGTGGGGTTTTTATTCTCTTGGGATTTGGATGGTTTTTGCATGCGAACTCAACAAATTCAATTCAACTAAACATTCGCCAACATTTATTACTCTCTCTCATGACTATAGCTTTTTCCTCTTCTTCATTAATTCATTGGAAAAACTTAACCGGAAATATTTCTCCATTAGTCATCATTTCAAATCAAGAATCTATTGTGTTACTTACTTCGTTTGTTCTGCTACTAAGAAAAACAAATTTGTCACGGATAAAAACAGATATTGGTCAAAATTTTATACCAATACTTTCGATGAGTGTCGTATTATTAGGCGCTTTCTCATGTAGTTTGTTAGGATTAAAAATCACCAACCCAATTATTTCAGGCATGATTTTTTTGACCAGTCCGCTCACTACGATTCTATTTAGCTCTTACTTTTTTAAAGAAACCATTTCAAAACAAAACTGGCTCGCTATTTCAATTATCTCGGTTGGTGCATTTCTGTTACATCTACAAACCATTTAATTCTGCTGAAAATTATTTGCTACGGTTAAAAACATCTTAAACCCGGTTTCTTCAGAGAGTTTCTTCAGACTTTCATAATCCTCATTCTTATTTTCACTTTTGGCGTTAGAACAGTTTAGTTTAATGGAAATAAGCATGATAATTTTTTTAAGGAAAATAAGAAAAACGTACTACCAAAAAATGTAAACAGAAACGGAAAATTTAAGTCTTTTAATATTGCAGAAGTTGAAGAATTTTCTGATTTAAATATGTTACCAAATCAAATGGCTGATAGTTTAAATTATTTAGTGAATAATGCAGAAAGAATTTTAGAACTTACCGCACAAAATTAAAATTATCTTTTCAATAAATGAAAGCATTACTTACTGATATCAAATTTTATCACTAGAAGTGACACCCGGTATCCCTAGCAGGAACTTTGGGTTGAATTCCAAATTTTCAAGTTGATTTAGATCCTTCAAAAAGTTTGAACTCTCACCACTTGAGGTCACAAAAAAAAAGCTTCTCAAAATTGAGAAGCTTTTTTTGTTTCCAATAAAATCTTAGTAAACCCTCTCTACAGTCTTTATCCCTTCTATCTTTTTCATCTCTTTCATTAAATCATCTAGGTGCTTAGTATCGTGAACAAGAGCATTCAAGTTTCCATTAAAAAACCCTGCTTCTGACCCTATATTAAGCGATTTAATATTGATATTCAAACTCCCAGTAACAAGGTTTGTAAGAGAATTCAAAATTCCCATCCCGTCAATTCCTGTAAACTCCACTCCTACTGAAAACTCTTTAAGAGTCTGGCTTTTCCACTTTGCTTTTAATACACGGTAAGCATAGTGAGACATTAACTGAACAGCATTTGGGCAATTTGTTCTGTGAATTTTTATTCCTTCGTTTATTGTCAAAAACCCAAACACATTATCACCAGGAATTGGCGAACAACATTTTGCAATTTTATAATCTACTTGCTTTAAGCTATCGTCTCCCAAGATAATTGCTTCGCTAGACTTACCACCAAAGCTTGATATTATTTCACCTTGATCCAATTTCTTGGCTTCTTTTTGCTTTCTCCTGAATAAAGAAGTTAAAACACTCTCTTTTTCATATTTAAGAATTCCTCCTTTTACAACTATCGATTTTATTTTCGACAAATCGATTTTTCCATTTGCAATCTGAAAATTTAAATCCAATGGATTTTTAAAATCATAAAGCTTAAGTAGTTCTGATATATTTTTATCGTTATAATCTACTTTCAAAGATTTTAATTTCCTCTTCAATGATTCCTTTCCTTGCTCAGCAACTTGTTTCACTTCCTCTTTCAAAGATTGCTTTACATTAGATCTGGCCTTGGATGTAACTACAAAATCTAACCAAGCCTCTTTTGGCTTTTGTTTGTTAGACGTAATAATTTCAACCTGATCTCCACTACTCAATATGTGATTAAGCGGCACCAACTTATGATTCACCTTTGCTCCTATACATTTTTTTCCAATATCTCCGTGAATATCAAATGCAAAATCAAGAGCTGTAGCGTTCTTTGGTAATGTTCTCAATTCTCCTTTAGGAGTAAAAATATACATTTCCTCTGCATACAAATTCAGCTTAAAATCATCAATAAAATCAAGAGTATCAGTTTCTTTGTTCTCTACTAAATCACGAATTTTATTAATCCAATTATCAAATTTACTTTCAATTTTCTTCTTGCTATCCTTATATTTCCAGTGAGCTGCCATCCCTTTTTCGGCAATCTCATCCATTCTTTCACTTCGGATTTGAATTTCTACCCATTTACCTGTTGGGCTCATTACAGTAGTGTGTAACGACTCGTATCCATTACTCCTAGGATTTGTAATCCAATCTCTTAATCTATCAGGATTTGGCCTGTAAAAGTCAGTTACAACAGAATATACTCGCCAAGCATCTGTTTTTTCATTCTCCTGTTTACTGTCCAATATTATTCTTACAGCAAACAAGTCGTAAATCTCTTCAAAGGTTACTTTCTTCTTTTTTATTTTATTGTAAATAGAATAGATAGATTTTGGTCTCCCTTTAATCGAATATTTCAATCCGGTTTTATCTAATTCCTTTTTAAGTGGAGAAATAAACTGGCTAATAAACCTTGCTCTTATTTCTTGAGATTTTCTGAGTTTTATAGCTATTTCATTATAAGCTTCTGGCTCCGTATACTTTAAGGATAAATCTTCCAATTCTGTTTTTACAGCATTTAGTCCCAACCTGTGAGCAAGTGGTGCATACAGAAACAATGTTTCAGAAGCTATTTTTCTCTGCTTATCCGGCCTCATTGAGCCAAGCGTCCTCATATTATGCAACCTATCGGCAAGCTTAATAAATATTACTCTCACATCATCTGGTAGAGTAAGAATCATCTTACGGAAATTCTCTGCTTGATCAGAAGTAGACAAATCAAAAGCTCCAGAAATTTTGGTTAATCCATCAATTATTCTCTTTTCTCTTCTTCCAAATATTAACTCAATATCCTCAAGAGTTACATCTGTATCTTCAACTGTATCATGAAGTAAAGCACAAGCAATAGAAGTTGCTCCAAGTCCAATTTCTTCCGTACAAATTCGTGCAACAGCAATTGGGTGAGTTATGTAAGGCTCGCCCGATTTTCTTCGCATAGTCATATGAGCTTCTGCCGCATAATTAAATGCTTTTCTTATGTATGCAGTATCTTCAGGGGTTGTTCTGAACTTTTTTGATGCTCGCAACAATCCTCTGTAGTCTTTTAAAATTATTTTTTTATCGCTTTCTGAGTAGTCTTTCATTCTTCCTTTTAAAATCTTACTTGAATATAGGAAAGTTATTAAAAAAATTCCTCCAATTCGTGTTATATTTGTAAGAAATTTAACTCTACGAATATTCCTATGTACAAACTAATTATAAGACCTATTCTATTCAGTTTTGATCCTGAAAAAATTCATCATTTCATTTTCAATTCTATCAAAGTTTTATTCAAAATTCCTGGAGTAAAGTCTTTAGCCAAAGCCACTCACAACTTTGAAGACAAAAGTCTTGAAAAAGAATTATTTGGATTAAAATTTAAAAACCCTGTAGGATTAGCTGCAGGTTTTGATAAAGATGCTAAGCTATTTAATGAGTTAGCAGCCTTTGGTTTTGGATTTATAGAAATAGGAACCCTTACTCCTCTTCCACAAGAAGGAAATCCTAAAAAAAGAATGTTTCGATTGCCAGCTGATAGTGGATTAATAAACAGAATGGGATTTAACAATGGTGGAGTTAAAGAAGCTGTAGAGAGATTAAAAAAGAATAATTCTGGAGTAATAATTGGAGGAAACATTGGTAAAAACAAACTGACTCCAAATGAAAGTGCTGTGGATGATTATGTTATTTGTTTTAATGAATTACACCCTCACGTAGATTATTTTGTGGTTAATGTAAGCTCTCCTAACACTCCTAATTTAAGAGCTTTACAAGACAAAAAGCCATTGACAGAGATACTGATGAGACTTAAAAACTTGAATGCTGAAAAAGAAATCCAAAGGCCTATTTTATTGAAAATAGCTCCAGATTTAACTGATTCGCAATTGGATGATATCATTGATATTGTTGCAGACACTAAAATTGAAGGAATAATAGCTTCGAACACAACAATATCTCGTGAAAATTTAAAAACTTCGGATTCGCGAATAGAAGAAATTGGAAACGGAGGACTAAGTGGAAAACCAGTTGCTGCAAGAAGCACAGAAGTTATTCGTTATTTAAGTACAAAGAGTAACAAGGCTTTTCCTATAATTGGTGTTGGTGGAATAAATACTGCCGAAGATGCTATTGAAAAACTAGAAGCTGGAGCAGATATAGTGCAAGTATATACAGGATTTGTGTACGAAGGACCAAGCATGATTAAGAAAATCAATAAAGGAATCCTGAATAAAAAGAACAACTAAAATGGATAACAAAGCAATTAAATTAATAGAGTGCCCTCGTGATGCCATGCAGGGAATGCACGATTTTGTGCCTACTGAATTAAAAGCTAATTACATCAACTCCTTATTAAAAGTTGGTTTTGATACAATCGATTTTGGGAGCTTTGTATCGCCTAAGGCTATTCCACAACTAAAAGATACCGCAGATGTTTTAAGTATGCTAAAGCTTGATGAAACAGACTCTAAACTGCTTGCCATTGTTGCAAACAAAAGAGGAGCTGGTGATGCGGTTAATTTTGAAGAAATTAATTATTTAGGCTTTCCTTTCTCCGTTTCAGAAACATTTCAGCAGAGAAATACCAATTCGAGTATCGAAGAATCGCTATCAAGAGTAGAAGAGATTCAAAATTTGTGTGTAAAGAATAAGAAAGAGATTGTGGTTTATTTATCTATGGCTTTTGGTAATCCTTATGGAGATAAATGGAACCAAGACATTGTAGCTAAATGGGCCGAAAGACTTCATAAGGAATTAGATGTAAATATCTTAGCCCTTTCCGATACAATTGGGAGCTCGGATAAAGAATCTATCGCATCATTATTTACAACACTTATTCCTGAATTTACCAAAGTAGAGTTTGGTGCTCATTTACACACAACTCCTGATACTTGGGAGGAGAAAATAGCTGTAAGTATCGAGAGCGGTTGTAACCGTTTTGATGGAGCAATAAAAGGCTATGGAGGTTGCCCAATGGCAGCAGATGAATTGACTGGAAACATGCCTACAGAAAAAATGATTTCTTATTTTGAAGAGCATTCATTTAAAACTGGTTTAAACCATGGATTATTCCTAGATTCGTTAAAAATGTCGGGGGGAATATTTAATTCGTATTCTTAATTGAATTATTTAAGAAAAAACACTCTTAAAGTTTTGATTAAATAGAAAAAAGGGTTTTCTTTGCATTCTCAAAAAATAACAGAAGATGTCAAAAGTTTGTCAATTAACAGGTAAAAAAGTACAGTCAGGTAATAACGTTTCTTTCTCTTTAAGAAGAACAAGAAGAAAGTTTTATCCAAATTTAGTAACTAAGAAATTTCACTTACCAAGTGAAGACAGAACAGTTACACTTAAATTATGTACTAGAGCTTTGAGAACTATCGATAAGAAAGGAATCGAAGAAATGATTAAGGAATCAAAAGCAAAAGGATTGTACACAGGAGCGTAAGCTTTTAAGTAAAATACATTTTATAAAAAAGTCTCGAAGTTTTCTTCGGGACTTTTTTTGTGGACTTTTTTTTTGCTTTAATTTAAAAGGTGACGTTTACATCCGATTTGGTGCCTGTTACTGAACAGTTAAATTATAAACCAAAAATTATTTTTTTATTTTACTGAATATCAAATAACTAAAAACCAAACTGTTGAAAAGAGAAAATAAAATTTTGGTATTTTGGTTAGTTCCGGAATCTTAAATTTTAATCAATTGAGAAGAAGGATTATTTATAAATTTTCGTCAAAGAATTAAACAACTTATAAAAAACATATAAAATGAGAAAGATACTTTTAATAACTCTAGCATTAATGACAGTTACATTCAGTTCATTTGCTCAGGAAAGTAAAACTAAAAAAGCAAATACAACAATTACTACAGATGAAAAAGCAGAATTAAAAAGAGATAAAGAAGCTTTTAAAAAGACTTTAACTAAAGAACAAATTGCAAAATTAAAAGCTATTAAAAAGGCGAAAAAAGAAGCAAATATCAAATCACTTCCAAAAGCAGAAAAAAAAGCAGCTAAGAAGAAATTTAAGGCTCAAAAAAATGCTGTATATACTGAAGAGCAAAAAAGAATGTTAAAGGCTATTAAGGCAAAAAAGAAATTATTCAAAAATAATTAAGTAAGACTATTAAAAAAGTAACATTTTTTGTGACTATCGCTATTACTGTGTTAGCATGTAAAAACAATACCTCAAAAAATACTAATCCAAGTTATGAAAATGCAACTGACACATATGAGGTGCAACATTATGATGGTAAGTATAAAATAATAGACAATCAATTTGGAACAAACACAACTATGACCATTGAAAACGGAAATAGAATAATGAAAACTAATGGATTACCAAATCACAAAACTGGCGAATTCCCAAACTCTGGAAATCCAAATAGTATTTCTGCTCAAAATTTGAGTTATTCTTTTCCATTAAAACCAAAATTATCTGGAGAATCTAAATGGGCCAGAGAACCCGGAATAGCACTGAATGGCGTTAAATTTGAACCAGAAACTGCAGAGCGATTTGTTTGTGAAACAGGAGAAGTATATAGAATTGAAGCTTTTCAGGAACTTGTAAATCTAGGACTTGATTATAATAATGCACATGTTCAACCTACTGGTGCCTATCACTATCATGGAGCACCTAAAGGATTGGTAGAGGTTCTTGATAAAGGTGAAGATATTGTATTAATGGGATATGCCAAAGATGGTTTTCCTATTTACTACTCCAAAAGCGGGAAGTATAAACCTAGTTTTAAGCTTTCTTCTGAATCAAGAACAGGTGATGCTTGTTCTTATACAGCTGGTAAAAAAACTATAAAAAAAGAATTAAATAATTCTTCTGCTGATGGAATTTTTGTTTCTGATTGGACTTTTGATCAAACTATAGGTCAACTAGATGAATGTAACGGAATATCTATAGACGGAGAGTATTGTTATTTTGTTACTAATGAATACCCTTATGTTGGCAGATGCCTTAAAGGAGTTTTCACTGAAGCTAAACCATCTGGAGGAAGACCAGGAGGAAATAGTCAGGATGGAAGACCAAACAGACCTCCACCAGGAGGAAATGGTGGTAATAGAAAACCGAAGGGACCTTCACCAGAAGCACATACCCATGGTGATGTTTACCACACACATTAATTTAAAATGTATATTTGAGATTACTAAATCTAATTTCAATGAATCCATTTCACTACGCATTTAAAGTCAAAGACCTTATCTCTTCTCGTAAGTTTTATATAGATATTTTAGGCTGTGAAGAAGGAAGGTCATCCGAAAATTGGATAGATTTCAATTTCTTTGGTCATCAATTATCTGCCCATATCAGTAACGATATTCCTGATTTAGATTATTGCGGAAAAGTTGATGGGATTGATGTACCAATCCCACATTTTGGTTGCTTGCTAGATTCTAACCAATTTGCAGTAATAAAAGAAAAGTTAGAGTCTGCTGAAGTTGAATTCATTATAAAACCTCAAACCAGATACGAAGGTAAATTGGGGGAACAGCAAACTATGTTTGTGTTCGATTACAGCAACAACCCTATTGAGTTTAAATCATTCAAAAATGAAGAAGAAGTTTTTGAATGAAATATGAATCTAAAGATTTATTCTCATCACTCAAAGTATAAATTATTACCTTTGGTAAACTTTTAACCAAAAGAATATACAATGGCTGAACTTGATTGGAAAACGGAAAAGGAATACGAAGAAATAACTTTTAAAACCTTAAATGGTGTTGCACGAATTGCTTTCAACAGACCTGAATGCAGGAATGCTTTTACTCCTAAAACTGTGGATGAATTATGGGAAGCTTTAATTATTTGTCATGAAAGCCAAGACATTGGTGTTGTATTACTTACAGGAGAAGGACCTTCGCCAAAAGATGGTGGATGGGCTTTTTGTTCTGGTGGTGACCAAAGGGTAAGATCAACAACTGGATACAAAGGAAAAAACGGAATTAATAGATTTAATATCCTAGATGTTCAAAGACAGATTCGTTTTATGAATAAAGTGGTTATTGCGGTAGTTCCAGGATGGGCTGTTGGTGGTGGACACAGTTTACATGTTGTATGTGATTTGACTTTAGCTAGTAAAGAGCATGCTATTTTTAAACAAACTGATGCTGATGTAGCAAGTTTTGATGGAGGTTTTGGATCAGCATACTTAGCCAGACAAGTTGGACAAAAAAGAGCTAGAGAAATTTTCTTTTTAGGCTTTAATTATACGGCACAAGAAGCATTTGATATGGGCATGATAAACAAAGTTGTACCGCATGATGAATTAGAACAAGAGGCTTATGATTGGGCTCAAGAAATAATGACAAAAAGCCCTACTGCAATCAAAATGTTGAAATTTGGTTTTAATCTTATTGATGATGGATTAGTAGGACAACAAGTTTATGCTGGAGAAGCAACAAGACTAGCATATGGCACTGATGAAGCTGTAGAAGGAAGAAATGCATTTTTAGAAAAAAGAGAAAGAGATTTCTCTAAGTTTCCAAAATTCCCTTGATTACAATAAATAAATTTCATAAAAAAAGGGAAGCAATCTGCTTCCCTTTTTTTTGGTCTTATTTAAAACTATCAAATCGTTCGAAGTGGCAAGTATATCCATTTGGGTTTCTTAACAAATAATCTTGATGCTCAGGTTCTGCTGGCCAAAACTTAGAAATTGGCTCAAGAGTAGTTACTACTTTACCATCCCATCTATTAGATTCGTTTACAATCTCAATTACTTCTTCGGAAGTTATTCTTTCTTCTTCATTTTGGATAAATATTGCCGATCTATAACTTGACCCTCTATCATTTCCCTGCTGATCAACTGTTGTTGGATTATGAATTCGGAAAAAATAGTCTAATATATCTCTGAAAGAAGTTAACTCCGAATCATAAGTAATCTCTATTCCTTCTGCATGTCCAGGATGATACTTGTAAGATGGCTTTTCATTTTCTCCTCCAATGTATCCAACTTCTGTATCTAAAATTCCTTCTCTTACTCTGAATAAATCTTCCATACCCCAGAAACAACCTCCTGCTATATATGCTTTTTTAATATTTTCCATTTTTTTTATTTAATTAGTAGATGTTTAAGCGTTACTAATCTTACTTAAAATTCCGAATATTTTTAATCAATTACTGCTAATAGCTATTTTTATTTTAAAATAGCTTCAATAACCAGTTATCAGAACCATCTATTAAATTATAATAAGTTGATATTAAATTAATTAATAAAAACAGATGTTAATTTTATAAAACACTTTGTTAAAATATACCAACCATAGACTTTATTACCTATTTTCACGTTCTTAATTTTAAAGAGAAAAAAGTGCACTTTAAGTTAATCAATGTAGTTTCTAATAACCTTAAGAGGATATTTGGCGTAACACAAAACTGTTACACCAATCAAACTCAACATAAGTTGAACACAAACTATTATATGAAGAATCTTGTTGTACTAGCTGCATTTTTTATTTTCACCAACTTTACTTCTGTAAATCTCGAGGAATCAACTATCAAATCTTTACCAATTCTTATTGACAAGGAAATTGAACTAGTAACCTTGGATAAAAAACTAATGGCATTTGATGCTTTCACAGAGTCTTTTTATGATTGCTTAAAAGAACCCACTTTAAATTCAAAAGTATTTAAGATGGCTTTAAAAGGGTATTATTCTTTGAAAGAAGATGGTAAACTAGCTAACCAAAATTACTTAACAGTTATTGACTATACTAAACCTAGTAATGAGGACCGTTTTTTCTTAATAGATATTGAAAGAAAAATAGTGATTTTCAGAAGTGTAATTGCACATGGGAAAAACTCAGGAGGTTTAAATGCTACTAAATTTTCTAATGAAAGTGAATCCAGAATGACCAGCTTAGGTTTTTATGTAACAGGAGCTATTTACAATGGAAAGTATGATTACTCTATGAAAATTCATGGATTAGAATACTCTAACAACAATGCTTTTGAAAGAGGAGTTGTTGTTCATTCCGCAGATTACGCTACTTATGAGTTTTTGCAAGAGAACGGAAACATACTTGGAAGAAGTTATGGTTGCCCTGCCCTACCTCACGATAATTACCAAACTATTGTAGATATAATTCAAGGTGGTTCTTGCTTTTTTGCATACGGGAAAGACAGAGGCTACGAGAGAAAATCAACCTACTTAAAAACGACTAGTTTTATAGAGTCTTTTTATTCTGATTTTCCGCAATAAGATTTTCAATCGCCATTTTAACTTTAGTTTCTTTTTTATAGATATCTCTATAAAACTTCATTTGCCCATTACTGGTTCCTTCACAGGAATAATACCTTAGGTAAACTGGCATGTTATAAGTTAAATTAATTCTTTTTTGAATTCCTCTTTTGGTGAAATTTGATACCGAATCCATAGTCATAACTGAATCTTGTCTACTAAGAATATACTGAGCTAAATCCAAAGGATTCTGAACTCTTACACATCCATGACTATACGCTCTAATATCATTTTTAAACAACCTTTTAGAAGGTGTATCGTGAAAGTAAATACTGTATTTATTAGCGAAAATAAACTTTACTTTACCAAGTGCAGTTCCTCCACTTCGCACTTGCGAAATTTTATAATTAAAAGAACTTTGAGTCACTTTACCCCAATCTACTTTAGAAGCATCTAATACTTTCCCTGTTGATCTATCAGTTATTCTATAACCCTTTTTACTAGCAATCCCTGAGTTGGTTTGTAGCTTTGGCAAAACCTCTTTACTAGAAATACTATTTGGCAAATGCCAAAAAGGATTTAAAATAACGTAATTCATTTTTGCAGTAAACTCAGGAGTTCTATTTATCGTTTTACCAACTACAGTTCGGTACTCTCTATGAATCGAATTATTCTCTATCACTTTTAAAGAATAGGCTGGAATGTTGGCATAAAACAAAGTGTCATCAATAATAGGTTTCCATTTCATTTTCTCTATTACAGCCATAACAGATAACCATCTATCATGATTTGTTCTAGATAATGCGTAAGCTGTTGCTCTTCCAATCCTTCCATCTTCTGATAGTCCATTCTCTGCCTGGAAGATTTTTAGTACATCAACTTTTTGCAAATTTGTTGTGTCTTTAATTGTATCTAAATACCCTTGAACTGTTAATGCTTTCCAGGCATTTTTATACGCTAAGTTTGAGTCTAATTTCAAAGTCTCTACTTGAACTTTTTCTTTAGTAAGTGGTTTTGTTTTGCAAAACTCACCCCATGATTTCCTTAATTCTTTGTATGCATAAAACTGAGGCTCAAGCGTATCAATAGCTTTTGCTAATCTATTTCCTTTAATCGATTCTGAAATAATTGCAATTTCAGAACTCTTTAAAGAGTCTAACTTTAATTGATAGTATAAAGAATCTGATTTGTCATGATTTAAATACCCATATTTTATGTGAGTCATAAACTCAGTACAAGTCTTTGTAAACTGCCATTCACTTTTTACTAATAAATCAATGTTACCAGTGTCACTTAACAATGAATTACTAAGCAACCTCAACTCACTTAACTCATAAAAGCTAGAGTCTAATCCAAATGATTGAGCATTGGAAACTAAATCTAGTAAACTCTCTGCACTTTTATTAAGATGTAAACCATTACTCCACAAGCATTCAGGAGTTTTATAAATACCTTTTACAACTGAAGATATAGTTGTGATAGTATCGTTTGGTGTATTGATAAACTTAGCCTTAAACTCAGAAAGAATAACTTCTTGGTTTTTAGCCATCAATTTTTCGATAGGATTCTCAACAACAGTAGTTTTAGCCATTTTATCCCCACATGAGGAAGAAATGAGCAAAAACAGGGCTCCAGAATATAATACTATCTTTTTCATAAGCTTGTGAAAGAAAGGGTTAGCTACTTTTCTTTTCAAATATTCCACGAAATTACATCAAAAAAATGACATTTTAACCCTTTTGAGTTAAACCTAAAGTTAAGTTCAATCAAAGTAATCGTTTAGTAAATTTAGTAAAAAAATATCTTTCTCTGTAAGTCCTCCAGCATCATGGGTTGTTATCCTTACCCAAACTGTCCTATATACATTTTTCCATTCAGGATGATGGTTCAATTTATCCACCTCAACACTCAATGCTTTCATTTTATTAATTGCCTCCAAAAACGAATCAAACTTAAATTCTTTCTCTAAGCCTTTGTTTACCAAGTCCCAACTAGGATTTTGGTTTACTAGCTCTTGTATTTCTATTTCGGTTAAGAATCTCATTTTAAAGCTACTTTGTATGAGTAAAATTGATTTTTATTCGCTTTATTTAAAGACGTTTTCCAAATCTTATTGTTGCGTAAATAAGTGATTTCTATTTTATCTTCTTTAAAATACTCCATCCATTTATCTGCATTTGCTTTTATTGGCAAGTTATTAATTGTAAGCAATTCATCACCTCTAGAAAAAGCTGCAATGTAACCAGTAGAGTCTTTTTGAACATGAACTACTTTGGTTACTCCATTTTCCACAGTTAACTTTAATCCATACCAATCAGAAGGATTTTCTGAAATAGACTTGGCTAATTTATACCCACCAAAATCAAAAGCTTTTTTAAGTTCATTGGTAAACTCTTTAGTTCCCCATATATAATTATTAAAGAAAGAAGTGAATGAAACTCCACTGTGCTTCTCAATACACGATTTATAATCCTCTTCGGTATAACCAATTCCTTTTTTACCAAAATTCACATACAAATCTTTCATTACTGTGTGTAATGATTTTTTGTGATTGGTAGTTTCTCTAATTTTCATATCAATCATAAAAGAAACTAAGCTTCCTTCTACATAAATAGATGATTTACGATCGGGAACTCCCATTTGGTATCCATTTAGCCATGTATCGTAAGATGAATCGGCTACCGATAGATTTAGCCTTCCTCCATTGTCGTAATGCCTTTTTAGGTATTGATTCAACTCTATTAAGTATCGTGTTTTATCAAAAACTCCAGATTCATGCAAAATTAAATCTCCCATGTAGGTAGTAACTCCCTCGCACACATAACCAAGTTTAGAATAGTTTTCTTTGGTATAATCGTAAGGATTCATCTCGGCAGGGCGAATAGTTTTAATATTCCAAGCATGATACAATTCATGAGAACTTACTCCCAATAAATCTACATAACGTTCCTTCATCACCTCATAACTTGGACCAAGAACAATAACTGTACTAGTTACATGTTCTACTCCGTGATAAGCTATGTGTGGATGAATGATATTTATAAAATGATATTCCTTAGCAGGAAAACCTCCAAACAACTTCATTTGATAATCAGTAAACTTTTTGAAATCAGTAATTACCTTTTTCCAATCGGGTTTACACTCACCATAAAACCAAACAGTAAAATCTACTCCTTTACTATCGTATGATTTACTTTGCAAAAGTGAACTAACTACAAACGGAGTATCTACCAATTCATGAAAGTTATTGGTTTTTATTTTACCCGATTTATAAGGAACTCCACAAGCAATTTTTTGTCCTTTTTCTTTGGGTATTTCTACTGTGCATTTGTCATTTTCCCTCCCTGGTATATAAATAAAACAGTTTACTGGATTTACATATAAAGTATCCTCATCTAAGTAAGTAGAACCAGCATTAAAATCAATTGAATAGTAATTATACTTTACAACAATCTCTTTTGCTTTAGTTGAATCTACAACCCAACTATCTTTAGTCTGTTTGCTGAATTTTAAATCTTTACCATTTTCATCAGTCACATTAAACTGTTGAATATTTTTAGCGAAATTTCCTAATTCATATCTCCCTGGTCGCCAAGCTGGCAATTGCAATGTTGTTTTTTTACCCGAAACTTTTGCTCTGAATTCTATATTTAAATAATGCTGTGAGCTATTGCTTGTATCTAATTTGTAATTCATAGTTTAGTTAGTTATTTTGAATGCAATATTTACTTAGCATTTTTAAAAAATGCATAACATTTATTGTAATAGAATCTATAATGTATTCATATTGACTTTTATTTATGGATTCAGCTAATTTTTCATTCCAGTTCTTTGTAAGTATCCCTAATGGTTTAAAACCAGTGTTTTTAGGATCATGGTTATAATCATAAAAATGCACCTTTGCCAGTCCCTTTGTTAGATTTATAGTGTATTTAAAATCTATTAGACCTATTTCCGTCTCAAGATTATCTATGTAATGGTTGTATGAATAATTACCTGTTAAATGGATTGTATCATTTAACTTTTCTTCGTCAATAATCGTATTATTTAATCCTTGAAAAAAAAAAGCTTTTTTAAATGCAATACACTCATAGGCGTCAAAAAAAATTTGCTCATAAAGATTAATTTCAAAATCGTAAACAAGTAGATTATCATTCTCAACTTTAGTTGAAACATTTTTTTCTTTAACTGACAAGCAAGAGCTTATAGCTAACATTAAAAAAGATATTTTAATTAAATTCATAGTTTAGTCATTTACCGTTCCTCCATTGGTTAGGATTACTTTTCCTTTTTTCCTTTTAAAAAAGAACAAGAATTTTTTTTCTTTAATCTTTATGCCAGCCCATTCATCTGAGCAAGCTCTGGAGATAGAACCTCCATCAATAATTAATTTAGATTTTGGTTCAAGAGTAATTTCAACTGCTGGTCCCATTACAATATCAGATGTAATTGTAAGAGTAACTCCTCGTTTCACATCTATATCTCTATTTACAAATTGGTAGGTTGTTATCTCGGTATCCTTAGTTATTTCAGTGTAATCACTTATCGAATATAAATCTACTGAAAACACTCCTCGTCCGTAAGTAGAGCAATACAATTTGTATTGGCAGTAATTCATTTTTAAATCTGTTACCGCTACATTTTCAGGGAGTTCCTTTCCGTACTTTTCCCATTCTTCGTTATATCTGTCTTTGTGATACACACCTTCATCTCCACCACAAAACAACATTCCTTCATCTCTTCCGTCTCTGAGAAGAGTATGAATTGGAGTTACTGGTAATCCATAAGAGTAATCGTACCAAGTCTCCCCTCCATCTTCGGATATCAATACTCGGTAGTATTCCCACGATTTTGTCCACGATTCTGGCTTGAAAAATCCAGATAAAGAGATGTAAATAATGTTATCGTCAAACGGATCTATTTCTATATCAGTTACTGTTCGGTAACTCAACATTTCTCTTAGTGTAATTGTGTCTTTTCCCCTTTTAGGAATGTCAGTGTATCTATCTGGATATACTTTAGCATCAGTTAAATCAATAAAAGATTTACCTCTGTTAATCGTTTTCATTAGCTTGGGCGTTCCATTGTTTTTATCAATGTATTCGCCTTCGGCAACCATCATAAAATTCTGATTTGTTGCACTTACTGCAATCTCACCAATCCTTTCCATTCCTTTTACTTCTACCCCTTTCTCATTTCTATTCTTTATCTTTTGTAAAAACAGTCTTGGACTATTGGCTTCTCCTCTCCTAGCCGACCCAAATAATATGGTAGAATCCTCTGCAGCAAACTCTACAGGGAAATCTATATACCAAGAGGTAAATCGTGAATTTGGAGAAAAGTACTTTTTGTATTTCCCTTGGTTAGCAATGATAATATTATTTTGTGATTTCATTTTGAACTGAGCATCATCACTCAAAAAATTTCCTCCACCATCTCCACCAGAAACAAAATTCCATTCGCCTTTATAATATTCAAACGAACCATTGTCCTGGGTTCCAATAAGCATGGTAAAATTACTATCGAACTGAGAAATTGCCATGTTGTATACTTGCAGTGTAGGCAAGTTATATCCATTCAATGACTCGAATTTACTCTCTTTCGGATTATACAGAGATAAACCTCCATCATTACCCATCAATACTTTTTCTATTCCATTGTGAGAGTAAACAGCCATTGATCGTACATCATCATGTTCGAAAGCCGAAATATTTGGTCCAGGCGATTTCATTCTTAGTCCTTTGATACTGTCCCACTCAAAAAACTCTATAAATCCTAGGTACAACTTATCAGGATTTACTTGGCTAAACTCCATCTCCCACTTACTTGGTTTTGCATCTCCAGTTTCCCAATTTAATCCTATTTTTCCTGCTGGATAAAATGAATTTCCATTTTTTTTTGATTTAAATAAGGCTATTTCTTTTCCGTCATTAAAGCCAATCATCATGTTTCCATTACTAAAGCTCGACATCTTTACCATCAGGATATGTTTGTCTTTAATGCTTTTGAATGTTGGAGTCTCCTCTAGGTTTTTCCAAGTAGAACCTTGGTTAGTGCTTACCCAACAATTACCTCTTGCTCCCCATTGATGGGATGAACTAATAAAAATCAATCCTTCGGGCGATACTTCCATATCTACCAAGTATTGAGCTCGTGTTGTTACATAGGATTCATCTTCCTCTAACCTGAAAATTATTTTCCAAGATGCTCCATTATTTTTAGAAAGAAAAACTCTTCGTTCACTTGCCACATACAAATCTCCATTGGCAGCATACAATACTTTTATTACCGTCTTCCCTTTAAATATCGAATCAAAAGAAGAAACCAATTCCCAAGAATCTCCCCAATCCGTACTTCGCAATATTCCTCCTGCATAACTATCAAATCCATACACGTAATTACCACCTCCAGCAATAATTTCGTTTTTGTTAGTTGGGTTTATCGCCATACTTTTAATTCCCATACCAGGAATTAAGGCTACGTTATCAGTTTTGCAATTCCATGTAACTCCAGCATCTCTTGTTTTCCAAATTCCACTGGAATTGGTTGCCATCAAAAATGTTTTGGTGTCAGTTGGGTGAGGTATTACCGCATCAACCAATCCCATGCTGTGCATGTAAGGTTCTTTGCTCGATTGCCCGTAAAATGGCCCTTCTACTTCCCAGCTTTGCGAAAAACTAGATAAACCTAAAGAAACAAATAACGCTATCAGTAAACTACTTCTCAATTGGCTTGGGTATTAAACTCATCCATCCACTTCCCTTTTATCTTTAGTAATTGCTCCAGCACATCTCGCACTGCTCCTTCTCCTCCATTTTTGTGCGATACGTAATCAGCTATTCCTAGTATTTCGTTACATGCATCATTGGGACAAGCCGAAATTCCTACTTCTTGCATTACTGCATAATCAGGAATATCGTCTCCCATATAAATGGCTTCCTCTTTGGTAAATCCATGTGAATCCAGAATAGTATTTAAAACAGCTACTTTGTCTTTCACTCCCATGTGAATTTCGCTAACATCCAAAAAAGCTAATCGCTTACGCATGCTCTCCGAACTACCTCCAGAGATAATAAATACTTTTATTCCGCTATTGGCTGCTTTCTTTATCGCATAGCCATCACGTGTGCTCATGTTTCTCAAAAACTCACCACTTGGGTGCATAATTAGTTTACTGTCGGTAATTACGCCATCAATATCCAAAAAAACGGTTTTAATAAGATGTAACTGTTGTTTGTAGCTAGGTTTTTCCATGAGTAAATTTGTTTGTAACGAATTTAAGGAAATTAATGGGAGCTTATAATAGAAGTTGGATTTTTTAAAAATTATTAGATTGAAAAAGTATAAAATTGTTTTTTAGAGAAATACTAGGTTATATTTGTATCATAATCCAATAAGCTACTATTGGATAACAGAAAGCCCTACCAAAACTAAATGGAGATAAAATACATCAATAGAAGTACAGGTAACATTGAAGCCGAAACTCCTCCTGCAGAAGGTTTATTGAAGTTTTTGTACAGTAACGAATTAGGCAAAAGAGTGTTTCTACCTCTTATCAAACGCAAGTTTATTACTGCTATTTATGGTAGAATGATGGATAAGAAATCATCAACCAAAAAGATTGAGAAATTTGTTTCTGATTTAAATATTGACATGTCTGAGTCTCAAAAGGGAATGGATGAATTCACTTCTTTTAATGATTTTTTTTACAGAAAGTTAAAGCCAGAAGCTCGAGAAATAAAAGGCGACTTTGTTTCCCCTGGTGATGGAAGGCTATTAGCTTTTGAAAATGTGAATGATGTTTCTAATTTCTTTATCAAAGGAAGAAAATTTACTTTGAGTGATTTTTTGAACTCCAAAGACTTGGCTAAAAGCCACAAAAACTCTTCAATGGTAATTGTGCGACTTGCACCTAACGATTATCATAGGTATCACTTTCCTTGCGAAGGAACTCCATCCAAATCCGAAAAGATTAATGGGTTTTATTACTCGGTTTCGCCTTATGCTGTAACCAATAATTTTGCTGAGGTATTCTGTGAAAACAAAAGAGAAATTTGTTCAATAAAATTACCTAACCAAGAAGAAGTATTAATAATTCCTGTAGGAGCAACAATGGTTGGGAGCATTAGCTCCACATACCAAAGCAATGAACCAGTAAAAGCTGGAGATGAAATGGGTTATTTTTCTTTTGGTGGATCTACGGTTGTTTTACTTTTCCCTTCGGAGAAAATAAAACTTAGCCAAGATTTACTAGAAAACACCAAAAACAACATGGAGACTTTTGTGAAGATGGGTGAAAGTATTGGTGAGGTTTTGGGGTAGAAAAATAATTAGAGGTAACGTTTACATCCCATTTGGTGTGCTAATCAGCACCTCTCAAATTCATTGAGAAATTAATTTTTATTAATTTTATTATTGGCTGCTAGTAAGTTAACTAAAATAATTTGTAACTTGCGTTTATACACAAGTTCCGACCAATAACCCTTCGGGGCGAGAATTTCCATGGGCTACCCGCCCATTCCCAATCCTCTTTATTGGTCGGAACGGTCCTTGTTCAAATACATAAGAGGTGTCTGATAAGACAGAATGGAAGTTCTCGAACTACCCAAAGAACACAGGTCCGAACATACTGTATAGCAAATTATGTATTTGATGGCTTTTGTCATATATTAGTGTAACACTAGCGTGTTACATCAAATACATAACTCGCCATACACAAGGACCGTTGGCTGCAATACATAAACCCTCAATGCATAATACACTATAAAACTATAAGATATGAAATTACGTAATGACTTTATCACGGAAATCCAACACCTAAATGGAAAGAAGGTGATTTTAACAATTGTCCAAATCACACAAGAAACCCATCCCTTAGGTCCAATAGGATACATGATGATGGGAGCAGAACAGACAAATCTAATAAGTAAAGCAGATAATGAATACAAAGGACAGAATGGAGTACAAGAAATTGAAGCGGAAATGGAATTAATTAATGTCGATGGTGGATATCGCTTAATCTTCATTGCGGATAATTATGAATGCAATTGCATTGAAATTTTCCGACCAGAACCACCAATGATTATTAAAGGTATAGATATGTCACTTTGGTGGTCCTATCATCCTTTAAACCAAAACGAAATCAACCAGCTAGACCTTTTAAAGGACAAGTATTCACCAAGCAATTCAACAATAGAAGGTGATTGCCACCCCATTCGCGAAGTATTTGTAAATGGTATTAGACACGGAAAATAAATACAGCAGCCAACAGCGTATAAGCGCCATTAAAACGCCCGCTTATACTTGACCGTTATGAGTAATTAATACAATTCTAAATTAAACCTTTGATAAATTCAACTGTCCAACGAAAAAAAACAACTAAAAAATCTATGAAAACAAAAATATTAATTATCGTATGTGTACTATTTAACCTTACTTCCTATTCACAGGTTTCAACGGTAACGAATGTAATCACTGGCAGAACTTGGATGGACAGAAATTTAGGTGCCAGCCAGGTAGCTACATCTATTACAGATGCAGCATCTTATGGCTCTCTCTATCAATGGGGAAGATTAACCGATGGGCACGAACTTAGTAATTCAAGCACAACAACAGTTGTATCATCATCAAACAACCCTGGTCATTCTGACTTTATTATTGGCTCAGATGATTGGATTACACCGTCAAATGATTTGCTTTGGCAAGGAGTAAATGGAATAAACAACCCATGTCCAAATGGTTTCCGTTTGCCTACAGAAGCAGAATGGGAAGCAGAGAGATTAAGTTGGACTTCTAATGATGCAGCTGGTGCTTTTGCTTCCGTTTTAAAATTACCCATCGCTGGTGCAAGAAGCAGAATGTCTGGCGCAATTGGAAACGTTGGGACTTTTGTAGGATATAGAAGTAGTGATCTGAATGGCGTAGAGTCACGAAATCTAGGAATTAGTTTGAGTATTGCTATGATGGCAAATAGAGCACGAGCAGATGGTAATTGTGTTCGATGCATACAAGATAATTCACTTGGAATCAATGATGCTTCTGTGTACAATGAACTTAAAATATATCCAAACCCTTCGAATGGTTTTTTTACGGTAGCCTCAGAAAAACAGCTTAGCAATATTGAATTTGAATTAATAGATTTATTTGGCAGAAAATTGAAAACAGGAACACTAAATGGATTGAATTCAGTCATCGATATTAATGACCTTCCAGATGGAATATATTTGTTGAGATTGGAAAATTTCACTCTACAAAAAATAATCAAGGGAAAATAAAACTCATAACAAAATGTATAAATCATTGGGCAGAAAGTGA
The DNA here is from genome assembly GCA_018609055.1 of Flavobacteriales bacterium. GTDB lineage: Bacteria > Bacteroidota > Bacteroidia > Flavobacteriales_D > CAJJDF01 > CAJJDF01. The sequence goes on along the minus strand of JABAYJ010000009.1, from coordinate 356,268 downwards.
TTAAATAAAAGTTAGATCATACAAATAAATAAAGTAAGTGACAAACCGAAAGTGCGCTGCTTTTAATCGCCCAACGATTTATACACAAACGTTCCGACCAATAACCCTTCGGGGCGAGAATTTCCATGGGCTACCCGCCCATTCCCAATCCTCTTTATTGGTCGGAACGGTCCTTGTTCAAATACATAAGAGGTGTCTGATAAGACAGAATGGAAGTTCTCGAACTACCCAAAGAACACAGGTCCGAACATACTGTATAGCAAATTATGTATTTGATGGCTTTTGTCATATATTAGTGTAACACTAGCGTGTTACATCAAATACATAACTCGCCATACACAAGGACCGTTAACCCCATCCCCTGCCTAATTGTCACAAAAACCAACTTGGCTTGATATTGGTCATGTATAAAGCATGAGTGAAGACAAGAAAAAAAAGATATCGTTTAAATGGGCATTTAAAGAATATATTTGGCCAAGAAAAGGAATGTTGGGGATTGGATTAATCCTAATCCTAATTCAAAGTGCAGCTGGATTGGTTGCTCCTTATGCCAGTAGATTTTTATTTGATGACATAGTTCCAAATAGAGATATGAAAGGACTTTGGATTCTTTTAGCTGTTGTGGCAGCTTCCATTTTAATTAGAGCTGTAACTTCATTTAGTATCACCAGATTATTAAGCGTACAAGCACAACTCATGATTTCTCAGATGAGAGTTCAGGTACAGAAAAAATTACTTAAACTACCAATTGGCTTTTTCGATAATCATAAATCTGGAGCATTAGTTTCACGAGTAATGACAGATGTAGAAGGAGTTCGTAACCTTGTAGGAACTGGATTTGTACAATTAATTGGAGGAATAATTACTTCTATAGCTTCGGTAGTTCTGTTGTTACAAATTAGCCCAATAATGACAATTTCGGTATTGATTCCTATTCTGATTTTTGCATTTGTAATGCTTAAAGCATTCGGATACGTTCGCCCAATATTTAGAGACAGAGGTAAAATTAATGCTGAGGTAAAAGGAAACTTAACCGAAACATTAGGTGGTGTGAGAGTAATAAAAGCCTTTAATGCCGAAGACCAAGTAAACTCTAGTTTTGAAAAAGGAGTTGATCGTTTGTACCAAAATGTAAAAAAGAGTTTGACAGCTACTGCCATAATTAGTAGTTCATCCGTATTTTTAATTGGATTAGCTTCTACAGGAATTATGGGAATTGGTGGTTACTTTATGATGGGAGGAACCATGACAATGGGAGAGTTTTTGTCGTTTACTTTACTACTAGGTTTTATGATTGCTCCAATTGTACAAATGGGAAACATTGGAAGCCAATTGACGGATGCCATGGCAGGACTTGACAGAACTCAGGAGTTGATGGACATGAAAGAGGAAGATGACGAAGAAGTGAGAACGGAATTTTTGAAAGACGTGAAAGGACACATAAAATTTGAAGATGTTTCGTTTAGTTATGAGGAAAGCAAAGAAGTGTTGCATAATATTTCTTTTGAAGCTGCTCCAGGAAGTGTAACTGCTTTGGTTGGTTCTTCGGGATCGGGAAAATCAACCATTGCTGGGTTGGTTGCTACTTTTTTGAATCCTAAATCGGGTAAAACAACTATTGACTCGGTAGATATGGCTACGGTAAATTTAGGCAGTTACCGACAAAACCTTGCTGTTGTGTTACAAGATGACTTTTTGTTTGAAGGAACAATTAGAGAAAATATACTTTTCCCAAGACCTGATGCTAACGAAAAAGAATTGCTAGAAGCAGTTGAAGGAGCTTACGTGAATGAGTTTACAGATAGATTTGAAAAAGGACTGGAAACCATTATTGGAGAAAGAGGGGTGAAATTATCTGGAGGACAAAAACAAAGAATTTCTATTGCTCGAGCATTGCTGGCAAACCCCAAAATTATTATTTTGGATGAAGCTACATCTAACCTGGATACAGAAAGTGAATCGTTTATTCAAAAGAGTTTAAACGAGTTGATGAAAAACAGAACTACGTTTGTAATTGCCCACAGATTAAGTACCATTCGCCAAGCCAATCAAATATTAGTAATAGAAGACGGAAAGATTTGCGAAAGAGGAACACATGACGAATTACTGGCTACTGAGGGTAGGTATTATGAATTGCATACTTACCAGAGTAGGATATAATTTAAAATAAACACATTACTTACAATAAGTTACACCTATATTCGTGTAAGTATTTGTAATCAACAAAAATCAATTGATAATGAAAAGTGTTTTATTTTATTTGGGATTAACTGTAATGGTATTTTCGGTAACGTTTGTTTCGTGTAAGAAAGAGGATAACGATAACTCTTGTAACGTTTCAAATCCAACTGAGGATTTAGTTTGGTTGAAAGAAGTAATTGAAGCTTCTGAAAACGATAAATACGCCTACATAAAGCAAGCAACTTACAAAAGAAATACTGTTTTTTATTGGGGAAGCTGTGATCCAGCAGCTAGCTGGGCTTTAATAGTAAAAGATTGTAATGGAGATCAGATTGGGGATATTGAAAATGAAGACTTAAAAGATGAATTTGTTCTTTGGCAACATCAAAATTCTTTGTGTAGTTTTTAATATTCTAATCTAGACTTCTTTTAAAAGTAATTACTCCAAAAATTTATCTAACACGTTTTTAGTTATTTGATGAATAACTGTATCTACTGATAAGCTTCCTGTGTAGGTCATTGAACCTACTGAAAATACTTTGGAACCATTTGGTTTTTCGTAGTAAATCATGTTAGCACCTCCGTTATCAGGATTTGTTCCAATACCTAAAATAGTCATTCCTGCTGGAGAACTAGCACATACTTTATCCGTTTCTCCTCCACTTGCTTTTCCATTATTTAAACTAGTTTCTCCTATCAACTGTCCGGTTACAACTCCTGTGTTGTTATAAATCCAATGACTAGAATTTAAGACTCGGTAAGGAGCATAAGTATGAATCCCAGCTCTTGTATATTGTACACCCAAATGTCTTGATTCTGGCTTATCTAAACTTCTAAAAGTTCCTCCCAAACCATTAGTGTAATTATGAGCTCCTCCCAATTTCATTACTTCAATTCTGTCGTTTAATAAAGCAACTCGCCAATATATTCCATTCCCACCCAAATATATTAACCTACCTCCTGCATCTAAAAAACGAATCAAGTGGTTGTACATTTCTAATGTCCAATATTCGGGATGAACGTTTAGCATTATTACCTTTTAATCATCTAAATAATTGGGGTTTAAATGTAAATCAATATCAGCAGCCACATCAAAATCATAATTGTTATTTTCTAGCCATCTGTGCAAATGAAGTTCGGCAGCAACTAGGTGACCAGTATTTCCTGTAGGTCTATCAACAAGGTTTGGTCTATGAAAACTAACTATGGTAGAGTTATGTGTTTCTTCGTTAAATCCATATTTATAAAATGATTGACCCGACCAATCGTTATAAGCTTACAAGGTATTGGTAGATGCCATTACCAATATCTCATTATTGGATGAAGTATTTTTTTTCACCACAAAAGATATGTGACACAACTCACTTAAACTATTGGTAACCTGAGCAGAATAAATTCTCGAAACTGCAGATTGTGGAACTACAAACTGAAAACTTGTTTGCCAATCACACCCAAAAGAATAAGAAAAAAAATTATAATCTTGCCTGCTACTAGCTACATTAGCAGCCGATTGAAATAAATTTTTACTAGCTCCGTAATGATAAATAGCTATATCAACTGAATTAGAAAGGAAATGAATTTTGAAATTCACAGTGTCACCAGGCGAATAACTTATCTCGTCTGTATATCCTTCAACTTGATGAGAATTAGTTATGGTTACCGAACCACAATTAATACTATTTGTTTTCTTATCCTTAGAACAACTTACCACATAAATAACCAGAAAAAGGATAACTGATAGGTTAATTAAATAAGGCGATTTATTACTCATATTAAATAAAATGGTTGAATAGAATACTTATGATTAAAATCAAATATACATAATTTGATTTTAATTTATATTTATAAAAAACTATAAATCAGACAATACAGACTTAACAAGACTAAGATTGTAGGAATTTATTTTCTGATGGGAAGGCATCCAACCCAATAAAAATCGAATAAAATCAACACAAGCAATTGGATATAATTTTCTCCATTCTGTTTCTAATTCTTTAAAAGTAAAATTAAATTTATCTTCCTGAAACGCTTGTTCCAATTCATTGAAATAATAATACAATAACTCATTCTCATACAGCTCACACTCCGAACTAGAAAGGCAACTTCCTAAAAAGTAGGCTAAATCTTTCATTCCACATCCACCACCCACATATTGAAAATCGACTGCAGCAACTTGATTTCCGTCTTTAGAAAAACAAAAATTAGCCAACTTAGCATCTCCGTGAACTATAGTTTGATACTTACAAGTATTCAAAGTTTCATCTATTAATTGTGCTTTAGTTTTTAACTCTTTATTCTCAATCTTCTGCCATTCGTCTGGTCGTGTTTCTAGGTTCCAATAAGTTCCTATTTCCCATAATCCAGTTGGCTTTTTAGTTAAAAATACAGCATGGAAATTAGCTAACCATTTCAAGCATACTTTCACTTCCGAGAAATCAATTTCTTGTTTTCGTAAAGGAAAATTAGTGTCCAAATCTTCTAAAATAATCCACTGCTCTTCCCTTTCTTTGAATGAGCTAATAAAGTTAGGAACTCGAGAATTACCTGTACATAATTGATTCCAGTTCTCATACCATTTGGTTTCTACTTGGTAAGATTTTACTTTTCTTTTGTGAGAATTATTGGTGTTCCAGCCTCTAGGATGAGTATCGGCTTTAGTAAGCGTAATATATTTTACTACAACCGTAGATACTGAAGAACCAATTAATTGATAACGACAAATCTTACCATAACCACTCCACAAAGATTGAATGACTTCAGTTTCTTTACAATCTGAAGCATTGGTTATTTTTAAAAGATAGTTCTTGAAATTTGAGTTCATTGTGCAGATAAAAATTAAACAAAAATACCATTAAAGAATAATTAAACGTTAAATTTGAATAAGATAAATTTCTTCCATAAACTATTCATTGTGAAAAACATAAATTAATAATTATGGCCTTGTTCCTTTCAACATTTGTAAATGGATTTAGTCAGGAATCACAAACAGAAATAATTGATAAAAAACACTCCATTCATCTTGAAATTGGAGGCAGAGCATTTCTTTTTGGTTCATTAAATTATGAATATGCTTTCTTAAACAGGTTTTCTTTTGGAGGAGGATTAGGGCTTTTAAATATATCAAGAGGAGAAATAAACAACACAGCCGAAACAGGTAAATACTTTGATATGGCGTCCTCACAGACGATTTATGGAAATTACTTTGTAGGAAAAAACAAACATAAATTATTACTTACAGCTGGTTTTACCAATTATTCGTCATTCAATAGAAATAAATATCCATCAAAAACAGAGAACTACAATGAAACCTCTTTAGGTTTTAATGGTGGAGTTGGATATCAAGCCACTGGCAACAAAACATTTTTTAGAGTTACTTTGTATGGATTAAACCTTCCCGAGTCCAATGGTTTTTTTCCTATATACATTCCTTGGATAGGTTTAAATACTGGAATTAAATTTTAAAAACAACATTATGAAAACAGCTAACAAAATACTTTTTACTTCTATTTTATTATCGGCAATATTATTAATGAATTGCAACAAAGAAGGATGCAAAGAAAAACACCAAACTTCAACAACTTATGTAATCCAAGATTCCTTGTTGATTGCTATTTCTCAGGAATGGCAACAACAGAATTATGAAATTGAAGTAATAAGGTGTGAAAAATCTGAAGACCATATCTCTATAAAAAATTTAAATGATATTGGGTTTAAATTTGATGGGACAATTAGTGGAACTACATTTTCTTTTCCTTCGCAAGATATTGATGACGATAATTGGAAAAAAGTAGAGTGCACAGGAACTATTACTGGCAATAACATTGTTATTGATTACACATTTTTAAACTGGGATGGTGAACCATTTTGGGGACGAGGATCAGGGACTAAAAAATAAATTCAACATCTATTTAAACCTTTTGGGAATGTGGTTGTCTAACTCGAATAACCTTAAAAAATAATATGAAAATTAAACTATTTATATCATTAGCTGCTTTGTCATTAGCATCATTATCTCTTTATTCTCAAACAACCACACAATATGGTCCTGACGGTTTTGTAAAAATCGAAAATGGTTCAGGTGGATTTATTGCTGCACTAGATCCTGGAGATAGATTTAGTAGAGAACATGATGTAATTGGCGATATTGATGGAGATGGAGTATTGGATTTAGCGGTAGGTGCTCGTTCTGATGATGATGGGGCAACAGATGCTGGAGCAGTTTATATTCTTTTTATGAATAGCAATGGAACAGTAAAATCGAACCAAAAAATATCTATGCTTTCAGGAGGGTTTACTGACACTCTTTACACAAGTAGTTTCTTTGGTTATGGAGTTGCTGGAGTTGGCGATTATAATGGTGATGGAGTTCCTGATATTGCAGTTTCTGCCAATCATGTACCCAATAGTGTGGTTTACATCCTTCATTTAGATACAAATGGAACTGTAAAAAGTTATGTAAAAAATCAAAATATTACTTCACAAGGTCTTTCAGCTTTAGGAGATTTAGACGGAGATGGAAGAATTGACATAGCAGCCTGTAATCCTTCCTCTAATGATGGAGGAAGAAGAAAAGGGGCAATTAAACTTCTTTTTTTTAATGCTAATTCAAGAGTTGTAAATACCAAAACTGTAGACATTAGTTCAACTAAAGGTGGTTTTGGAGTAGGATTAGTTAATGATGATGGATTTGGAGGAAGAGAAGTTGCAATGCTTGGAGATATAGATAGTAATGGCAGTAATGAAATTGCTGTAGGTGCATTTGCTTCTGACAGTGGTAAAGGTGCTGTTTGGATTCTTTCGCTTGATGCTACTACTTTTAATGTAACCTCTAAACTAAAAATTACCGAGGGCATGAATGGTTTTGCTGACGAATTATCTGATACAATCAATGCTAACGGAACATTTGGTGCAGCTTTTGGTCACGCAATGTGTGCTCCAGGAGATTTAAATGGTGATGGAGTTCCTGATTTGATTACAGGAGCAAACCAACAAAACGAAGGACATGGATATATCCTTTATTTAAACTCTGATAAAACAGTAAAAACTTACACCAAAATAAGTAATAACAATGGAGGTTTTGGTCTTGTATTAGCCCCAACAGAAAGATTCTCTAGATCTATTTCTTTTATTGGTGATTTAAGAGGAGATGGAACTATTGCAGTAAATATAGGTGGTGGCGCAGGTGCCGGAGGTTCAGGTACTTTATACCTTCTTTTTTTAAAACCTTGTGATTTTATTCAAGAACCAGGTAACAATCATTGGAACGGAGGAAATACACTATTTACTAACTGGAGCCATGCTTCGCAAATGTTAACTAGCGATTCGCTAACCTTTGAGCAATGTACTTTTAAAGCATTTGAAACAGATGCAGCTTATATGACTTACAACTTTAATGATGGAAGATGTATTTGTAAAGACAGTACAGCTACATTAACAGTGAGCACTGAACTTAGTACTGCTTTCACAAATACTTGTTTTAGTGGTAATGTCACTTCTTTGGATGAAGATAGAGTATCCCTTAATCAAGTAAGCATTTATCCTAACCCAACTTCTACTAGTATTAATATTGTGACAACACAAATGAATTTTTCTCAAGAAGATAGAATTGACTTACTATCATTAACAGGAAAATTAATTTACTCTCAGGACTTTAATAGTAAGAATACAACTATAGATTTATCTCTATTACCTGCAGGAGTTTATGTATTGAATGTAATCTCTAATAATAAGAACACCTCTTATAAAGTGATTAAGAAATAAAAAACTACTTGTTTTGAATCATACCAGAAAGGAGTTCGTACAATTGGTGCAACTCCTTTTTATCTTTTAGGAGTTCAAGGTGTTTGTTCATTGTAAACGAATCACCTCTTAATGCTGGTCCAGTTTGGTTGTTTATTGCTTTTCCTTTTTGATTTTTATGAAATACTTCTTTTATCAAAGGTTTTAATAGCTCAAAATCTACTTGTTGCTCTTCGCATAGATCCTCGCCTATTACTTGCATGTAGTTTGCAAAATTAGAAACAAATACAGCTGATAAATGAAGCTTTTGCCTTTGGGCTGAGGATAATTCAACTACTTTATTAGAAAGCTTATTTGCTAGACCTTTCAATAACTCTAAATTCTTTTCATTGTTTCCCTCTACACAAATAGGAATCTCTTTAAAATCTGCTTGGTGCGATTTAGTAAATGTTTGTAAAGGATAAAAACTACCAAAATGTGAGAATGAGTTTTCAAATACATCTATGGAAACACTCCCAGAAGTATGAACCACAAAATGACCTTTAAAATCTAGCTTCTCAACTATTTTCTCAATGGCATTGTCAGTTGTAGCGATTATATATAAATCACTTTCCTTATTAATTTCACTAAGATTATTTGTGGATTTAGCATCAAGTTTTTCTGCTAGAGCTTTAGCATTAGCCTTTGTTCTGCTATAAACTTCTACCACATCAAATCCGTTCAATATAAAAGCTTTACCCAAATTATGAGCAACATTCCCTGAACCTATGAGTGTGATTTTTTTTATCATTTACTCCTCTTAACTCTATAAAATACTGCCATGATAGATCCTAACAACATCAAGATACATCCTAACCACAATAAATTAATAAGTGGGAATGTTTTGGCTTGCATTATCATGAATTCTTTTCCAGTAATATCTAATGAAAACTGACGAGGTTGCATTACCGTAGAATCCTCTTTAAAACTTGGAACCGAAATCCCCATCAAAGCTACTTTTATTCCAAAATCTTCATCTACAACAGGCATTGGTGGCTTAAGTGTAGAATCTGAATTTATTAAATAAATAAGAGATTGTGTTTTAGAAGATACCTTTTGCTGGTAATCTACAAACCTTAAACTCACAACTCCAGCTAACGAATTATTTTCGTAAGGATATTGCTTATTGCCTTCCACAATCACCATTCCGTGTGTTGTTACAATTGTATCACCAACTGCAGCAGTATAGTTTTCGTAAGGCATAAACCCATCATTTTGATCTTCAAAAATTGCAGGGTCTGGATATTTGATGTGCGAAAACACATCATGAGAAATAAAGTGTTTAGTTGATGGTTCTGCTACATTTCCAAACTGTTTGTTAAGTTGTACAAATGGTTCCAATGTAAATAGCTTCTCTCCCACTCTGTGGCTCAACCACTCTTGAGCATTAGAGTCTGGAGCAATTAACTCCCAATACTTAATGTTTTCAGTAAAAAAATCTTGAGTAATTGTATGACTTTCTTGGGCTTGAAAATATTCGCCATTATAAGAAACAACATCTCCTTTTTCATAACTCAATGGAATTGGATTAAAATAATCTACTTCGTAGTAAATATTTATTCCTTCTTGTCTTCTGCTTCTGTAGGATACAAAATACTCACGCATGTAAGTAGTATCTCCCAAAGTGATTTGTACATCTTCATTATTCTCAAATGTTTCGCTTAAAGAAGCCAAATCAAATTTACCACCTTTGTTGTGAGATAATTTTTTACTCTGAGAATTAGAGATTAAAGCGCCAAACAAAATTAATCCAAACCCAATGTGAGCGATTGATGAACCAGCAAAGTTTAATTTACCTTTAAGAAAACGAATGAAGTAATCTAGGTTTCCTACCACTGCATAAATAGAAGTAAAAAGTAAGGCTATATAAACGATAGTTTCTGCCAAAGAAAAATCATTTCCTGTAAAAGTGAATACAAACAATCCAATTACTGTAAGCACTATAGAGATTGTTAATGATAAAGCTATTTGCTTAAAAAACAATTTGAAAGGCATTCCTTTGTATCTCAAATATTGACCAAACCCAACAAACAAAGATACAAATACGGCAAAAGCTCCTTGACGGACATTATAGTGTTGCAATACATTTTCTTTACCAGCAATGTTAGTTCCAAATAATCTGTTCCAAACAGGATACGAATTATCTACAAATATTTGTAAGCAGGCAAGGAACAAAACCAAACTCCCCATAAACATCCAAAACTCTCGGCTCCAAAGCTTGTCCTCAGTTTTAGCTTTTGGGAAATACTTAATAGATGCTATAACCACAAATACTAACGTTACTATAGATCCTAATATGAATACAACTCCTGATGCTGGAATTCCTAATACTTTATCCGTTTCGCTTGCAGCAACTGTCATCACAAACAAGAAGATAGAAATAACTGTGTACATCAGTTTGTGTTGCTTTCCTTTAAGCATCATAAATACGGACAACCAAACAAAAAACAAGATGAAAAACAAGAGCTGACCCAGCATTCCATTATCTGTAAATGAATGAACCGAGCTATCACCTAAAACTCCACTCTTAGTTAAGAATGTAGAATATAAGACCAAGATAAATGATAAGAAAGTTAGAATGAAAGTAAAAAACAGAGAACTGTTTTTTCTTTGGTTAGCAAGCATCAAGTGACCTGCTCCAACAAAAGTTAACCAAGGGATGTACGAAACATTTTCTACTGGATCCCAAGCCCAAAATCCACCAAAACTAAGTGATTCATATGCCCACATTCCTCCCATAAGGATTCCAATTCCTAAAACTCCAACCCCTACAAAAGTCCAACTCATTGCAGGCTTTACCCACTCTTTAAGCTTGTCTTCCATTAATCCAGCAATTGCATAAGCAAAAGGTACAGCAGTTAAGGCAAACCCTAAAAATAAAGTCGGTGGATGAATCGTCATCCAATAGTTTTGTAATAAAGGGTTAAGTCCTTGTCCATCTTGGAACATTGGTAAACCAGACATATCAGCTAATTCCGTCCAAGGTAATCCAAGGTTTTGAGGTAGGTTTTTAGTTAAAAGAAATACGTTACTTCCAATTTTAAAATCGAAAACATATACTCCTAAAATCATTGCTGTTAAAAAAGCCTGAGACAATACAAATACTGTCATCACTGAGGTTTCCCATTTCTTAGCTCCTCTTATCAAAAGGTTACCAATAACAACATTCCAAAACATCCAAAGCAGGAAACTACCTTCCTGTCCTCCCCAAAAACAAGAAACTAAATACCTAAGCGGCATGGAATCGTTAGAATATTTCCATACGTAGTTAAACTCGTAATAATGTCCGTAAATTAAAAAATACAAAAGAGTAATTACACTCAGTATTCCTAATGAATGGAGTCTAAAAGAAGTTCTTCCAGATTTTTTCCAAAGAGAAGTTAAGGCTAAATCGCCTCTGTTTCTGAATGATAAATAATAAGAGATCGTAGAGAACAAAGCTGTTACAAACGAAAAAAATACTAAAAAATATCCTAGGTTACTTAAAACTGTTGTGGTCAAATCTATAGGTTTTTTATACCCTACAAATATAGGGAATCGTGAATTGGGATTGGAGAATTACGGATTGTTTTTTTATAGATTATTTAATATTACTACAAAAATTTTACCTTTGACAATGGAGAAAGAAATTACCCTTGGCGATAAGACTTTTAAGCCTTTTATAAGCAAAGAAAAAATTGACGAACAAATCTCGAGAGTTGCTCAAGAAATTAATCGCGATTACAAAGGAAAAAAACCACTTTTAGTAGGAATACTTAATGGTTCGGTTATGTTTTTCTCCGATCTACTTAAGAAAATTGACATAGAATGTGAAGTAGCGTTCTTACGTGTTTCTTCCTACAAAGGAACCGAAACTACAGGAAATGTAAAAAAAGTATTAGGACTTGATAAAAACATTGAAGGCTCTGATGTTATTATTATTGAAGACATTGTAGACACAGGAATTACTCTTGAGCACATTGTTAACGATTTATCGGGAAGTAAACCTAATAGCCTTAAAGTAGCCACTCTCTTATTTAAACCAAATGCCTACACTAAAGATTATCCTATTGATTATGTAGGATTTGAAGTAGGAAATGAATTTTTAGTTGGATTTGGATTAGATTATAACGAAATTGGCAGAAATTTAGATGAACTATACATAATAAAAGAACCTATGTTAAACATTATTTTATTTGGCCCTCCAGGAGCAGGAAAAGGAACTCAATCGGAGTTGATTCAAGAAAAATTTAACCTAACTCACTTATCTACAGGCGATATGTTCCGCTTTCATATGAAAAACGATACTGCTTTAGGTAAAAAAGCAAAAGAGTACATGGAAGCTGGGAACCTAGTTCCAGACCAATTGGTGATTGATATGATTGACAATAAATTAAGTGAATCACACGATACAGATGGATTCATTTTTGACGGATTCCCAAGGACACCAGACCAAGCAACAGCATTGGATGAGTTACTTGCCAAAAAAGATTGGGAAATATCTAAAATGGTTTCGCTAGAGGTTGAAGAAAATGAACTAGTAAAAAGATTGTTACTAAGAGGAAAAGACTCAGGACGTAAAGATGACAGTGACGAATCTATCATAAGAAATAGAATGGCTGTTTACAACAAAGAAACTGCTCCACTTAAAGATTTTTATTCTAATCAAGGAAAACATATTGGTGTTGATGGAATTGGGACAATCGAAGAAATTAATGGAAGGATAAATTCTGCTCTAGCTTAAAAAAAATAAATATTAAAAAAAATGAACTTTTGTAAAGCCGATATCAATTGATATCGGCTTTTTTTATGTCCTTAATTTTATAATTAAAATTGAAATTATGACTCTTAAATTTCATACATCTAACATTAAATTGTATTAATTTAGGGGTAGGAAAATTTACTGCCTTTATCTATGAGTAAAACAATACGAACAGGATTTTATTTCACCAAGTACGAAGCACCTAATCAGTCACCCTTTGACCGATTATTTGATGTGTTCAAGGAACTTATTGTCCATACTTCTGGAGATTTTGATGAAGCAATTTCTTGGCTAAGAGAATTGGATAAAGAATATGAATTAACCACAGACGATTACACTATTGAAGATTTTATTGAAGACCTTAAAAACAAAGGCTACATAAAAGAAGAACTTGATGATGATGGAAATGGTACTCCAGTAATTACTGCTAAAACCGAACGACTGATTCGCCAAAAAGCTTTGGAACAGATTTTTGGAAACATTAAAAAAAGTGCTTCTGGAAATCATAAATCCAAACACAGAGGAAACGGAGACGAACACACAGGAGAATTACGTGAGTTTAGATTTGGTGATGGAATAGAAAAAATATCCTTAACCGAGAGTCTCAAAAATGCTCAAATTAATAATGGGATGGGAGAGTTCAATCTTACAGAACGTGATTTGATGGTAGAAGAAACTCAGTTTAAAGCACAAATGAGTACTGTACTGATGATTGATATTAGTCACAGTATGATATTATACGGAGAAGATAGAATCACGCCTGCAAAGAAAGTAGCAATGGCACTTTCGGAGTTAATCACAACTCGTTACCCGAAAGATTCACTTGATATTTTGGTTTTTGGAAATGATGCTTGGGCGATAAAGATTGCAGATTTACCTTATTTAAAAGTTGGACCTTACCATACCAATACAGTTGCAGGATTGCAACTTGCAATGGATATCTTGAGAAGAAAGAGAAATACCAACAAACAAATTTTTATGATTACGGATGGGAAACCTAGTTGTGTCATAGAACCAGACGGACAATATTACATGAACAGTAATGGATTGGATCCATACATTGTTGGAAAATGCTATACACAAGCCCGTCAGGCAAGGAAACTAAAAATTCCTATCACTACTTTTATGATAGCTCAAGACCCATACTTACAGCAGTTTGTAGAAAATTTTACTGAAGCAAATCAAGGGAAAGCTTTCTATACAGGATTGCAAGGATTAGGAGAAATGATTTTTGAGGATTACGAAACGAACAGAAAGAAAAGAATTAGATAACACCATATTTAAAGAATGAATAAAATAAAAACATTAGGCGAATTAAAGAAATCAGGTTACACCTCACAATCCATCAAAGATGAGTTGAGAAATAACTTGCGTACAAAAATCCAAAACAGAGAAACTACTTTTGAAGGAGTTCACGGATTTGAAAAAACGGTAATTCCAGAATTGGAAAGAGCTATTTTATCTCGTCATAACATTAACTTGTTAGGATTAAGAGGACAAGCTAAGACAAGATTAGCTCGTAAAATGACTGAGTTATTAGATGAATATATTCCGGTTGTTGCAGGATCTGATATTAATGACGACCCTTTGAATCCTATTTCTAGATTTGCACTAGAATTAATAGCTGAAAAAGGAGATAAAACTCCTATAACTTGGATGCACAGAGATGAACGTTTTTATGAAAAACTAGCAACTCCAGATGTTACTGTAGCCGATTTGATTGGAGATATTGATCCAATAAAAGCAGCAAACCTTAAGTTAAGTTATGCTGACGACAGAGTGATTCACTATGGAATGATACCAAGAGCAAACAGATGTATTTTTGTAATAAATGAAATTCCAGATTTACAAGCTCGTATTCAGGTTTCATTGTTTAACATATTGCAAGAAGGTGATATTCAAATAAGAGGATTTAAAGTAAGATTACCACTTGATATGCAATTTGTATTTACTGCAAATCCTGAGGATTACACAAACAGAGGAAGTATTGTAACTCCACTTAAAGATAGAATTGGTTCACAAATTTTGACTCATTATCCTGAGGATATTGAAACAGCAAAAAAGATTACTCACCAAGAAGCAAAGTCGGATAAAGCTCAAGATTCATCTATCTACGTTCCTGAATTAGCAAAAGATTTATTAGAGCAAATAAGTTTTGAAGCAAGAGAAAGTGAATACATTGATGCCAAAAGTGGAATTAGTGCAAGGATGAGTATTACTGCTTACGAAAACTTATTGAGTGCTGCAGAAAGAAGATGTTTGGTAATTGGAGAAAAGAAAACTTCTGTTCGTTTATCAGACTTTATGGGAATTATTCCTTCTATTACTGGTAAAGTTGAACTCGTATACGAAGGAGAACAAGAAGGAGCTGGAAATGTAGCATTATCTCTAATTGGTGATGCAGTTAAATCTTTATTTCAAGAGTCTTTCCCAGCTATACAGAAATTAGAAAAAGAAGATGAAAAAACTCCTTATCACGAAACACTTGAATGGTTCTTTGCTGAGTCGGGGTTTGAGTTGATGGATGATTCTTCGGAGAAATTGTACAAAACAACACTTGATGATATAGTTCCTTTGAATGAATTATTAGATACTTACAAACCAGATTTAGATAAGAAAGACCGTTATTTCTGGAAAGAATTTATTCTTTGGGCACTAGTTGAATACAATAAGCTAAGTAAACAAAGAGTAGACGAAGGATATCAATTTAAAGATACCTTTGGTAGTTACATTAGTAATTTATAATTATTGCAAATAAGTTATACTGAACGCAAATATATCTTCATATATTTGCGTTTACTTTTTTAAATAGATTAGAAGAATGAGAGATATTAGAACAACCAACATTTTATTACTGGTAATTGCTGTGCCCGTAATTTTTTATCTGTTGAATATTTTATCCTTCATATTTATTCCATTATTTGGTTCCATGTTTATTGCATTGCTATTCTTGCCATTGATGAGATGGTTAGAGAAAAAGGGAGTTCCGAAAATAGGAAGTTTACTTATAGCCGTATCACTTTTGATAGGTATTATTTTTATTGGATCAACTCTAATTCAAATTTCTAGTAGAGAAATAATGCAACCAGACGAAGTGTTTTTAGCCAATGCTAATGATAAAATAACTTCTGCTATACTTTCTGTTGAAGACTTCTTTGGTATGACTAAAGAACACAGTAGCAATGTGTTGCTAGATTACTTCCAAAGTAATAAATCCTCATTTAACGTAGGTAAAATACTAGGATTTGCAAACCGAACAATTACTATGATATTGATGACATTGTTCTTCGTGGTATTGCTAATGGCTGGTTCAGTAAATCTTCAAGTAATTATGAAAGACTTATTGTTCAAGCAGGAATTTGCCTCTATTAAGACATTTATAAAAATTGAAAAAGACATTTATAAATTCCTTATAGTTAAGTTCATTATGAGCTTACTTACAGGAATTGGATTCACTTTGGCTTGTTATGCCTTTGATGTAAGCTTCCCTATTTTTTGGGGTGTATTTGCTTTTTCAATTAACTTTGTACAAATGATTGGTTCAGTAATAGCAGTAATTTTAATTACGTTATTTGCTTTTGTAGAAATTGAAGTACCTACTACCCTATTCTTTTTCTTTGCTGTAGTTGGTGGTATTGAGATTTTATTTGGTGCTATTTTGGAGCCAATATTTATGGGAAAAACATTCTCTATAAATGTTATAGCAATATTAGTAATGCTTATGTTTTGGGGTTATTTATGGGGAGTTCCAGGAATGGTAATGTCAATTCCTATAACTGTTTTGTTAAAAATAATATTAGAACAATTTCCTAAGACTAAAAAAATTGCTTCGTTATTATCAGGCCCAATCTAATTGAGATAAAATTCTATTAAAGCAGTAGTAGCTTAAAATCTTTATCTCCTACAATTAATACTCTAAGTTGATTTTTGAAAAAATCTATTTTGTATGAATTTGCACCACCTATAACTTTAGTTACTTTACCTCGGACTATCGCTAAATCACCAAATTGATTGATGTACCCAAAACCACCTTCAAATATCTGTACATTTGAAGCTCCCTCTGGTAATTGTATTTTTTCATTAATCGTTAGATTTTCAGAATAAATCAGTATTTCAGTATTGGTAATTAAAACAAACTCCTTGTTTGCATCCCCATCATAATCCATCATTACAAACTTGTTAATGGTATTGGTAGAAGCCAACAAAATAGATGGTGGCGAGTTGTTGAAAAACTGCCTATTAATTGTGTTTAATTTTTTATCTAAGAAAATTGCACGAGTTTTAGAAATAGAGCTCCCTTTTATCACCTCTCTTGGGTAACCTAAAGGCTGATTAACCGAATGCCTCAATTCTCCCTTACGATTATAAAAATAAAGGCTGTTATCAACTCCTTGAGCAATTAAGTAATCTTTTCCCTTTATGGTTAAATAATCGATATCATAAGGAATTACAGAACTTGGGTTTGGTTGCATCCAACCTTTCACAATGTTTCCTTGCTCATCAATATTTTTTATTCCTTTTGTTGTAGGAACTAAAAACCTATAGATATTTTTATTATCGTAATCTACAGCAGATACATTTGCCGTAGCAGAGTCTAGAATAGGAACAGGAAAATTTTCCACATCACGACCTAATATATCAATAACAAACAATTTGTTCTTTGTATTAAATGCCATTTGGTATTTATTATTACCCAGTATATCAATGTTTTTAACCTCTCCTACAATTGGATTTTCAATTTCTCTTTTCCATTTTATCTTTCCATTTGGAGTAATAAAATAAAGTGTATTTGATTGGTCTTGTATTAGATAATCATTATCAAAAGTAGTGTGGTTTTTTACCACATAAATCTTAGCGTTTAATCCCGTTTCAAAATCTAATTTCCACTTAGGGTTTGTTCTACTCCCATCTAATTTTATTTCTGTAGAGAATAAATGACTATTGTACTTTAAGTCCTTATTTTCTTGATGAGATTGATAAATTGAAATTCCTTCGTCTATTTCAATATCTCCCAATAAGAATCCACCCGATAAAACTACTTGATTAGATTTAGTTGTAATATTTCCCGAAATAAAGTCTAATAACTTCTCATTGTAAGAGATTGTTAAATTAGAATTATACTGAAAAATCAATCTTTCCAATTCATTTTTAGAATCAGAAAAAACAATGAAATCATTAATTCGAACAAAGTGGTTAAGTGAAATTTTTGAATTAAAAATACTGTTGTAATCAAAAGCATTATTAAAATCTCTGACAACAAAATTTTCTTCTTCCTGCCACTTTAAAGAATCTGGAAGCAAATCATTTACACCATTTTTAAAATCATTTATTTCAGCAGATTTAAATATTATATATTGTCCATTGTCATACATTGACTTATACCATACAGCTGTATTCTCTATCCAAGATGTAGCCGAAAAATAAGGGTTGCAACTACACTCGATTGCTTTTTGCTTAAGCTTAGCACTATCAGTAGTTATAATCTCTTCACTATTAAAGTTTCTGATATCAATAGATTCAAACTCACTTGGTAAAATTTCGAAAATAGAAAAATCAAATTGACTATTCTTAATATCAACTGCTGCTGTTTTAATTTCCATTCCACTGGCAAAAAACTGATCCGAGCTTAGCATCAAACCATATGATTGCCATGTTTTGTTTTCATGTTGAAAAAGAGTTACTTCTTCGTTTCCTTTAGTCTTAACTAAGGTTTGAAATGAATTATCGTCCGAGACTGATTCAATTGTATCATTAATTATAGCTAATGAATTAAAATCTCCAGTTTTTGTGAAAATGATAAAACGATCTTTCGATTTAGATTTCCATTTAGTTATATTAACCGAGTCTTCTTGGATCTCATTCATTTCTAAAATGAAATAGTATTCTTTTTCATTTTTAAAATAAACTAAGCTTTTAGCTTCCTCCTTAAACTTATTAAAGTTCGAATCATTTATACTCCAAAACTCTTCTATTACTTTAACTCCGGAATTGCTTTTTATCTGTTTCCAAATCAAGTTGGAGGAAAATAATTCCTCCAAATTTTGATTAGGGTTACTAATTTGAATAATAGTAGAAGCCTTTACTGTTACAAAATTCAATCCTTCGATCTTCTTATCGAACGACTTTGCTTTTGTATAGTATACATAACTACCTACTCCTATTGTTAAAATAAAAACAAGTAATAATGAAATATAATTTCTATTCATTTAATATTGTATTATAATCTTTCTGTCAGTAAAGATGATCCGTTTGCTTTGGTTCTAAGAACTCCTGATCCTACAGTCTTTTCAGACATTACTTTAATTTCATCTCCAGCTGCAAGGTCGATAACTTTAACAATATTAGCCTTAGTTACGCTCGCATCTGTGTTTCTGTGGTAAGATGATGATAATGTACCAGGAACTAGTACAGAATTATTAAATATATTAAACTCAGCTTCAGACCTGTTTCCTCCTGATGTTACTGGTCCAGCAATCATTTCTAAAGTTACTCTATAAGTAATTTTATACCTACCGGCTTTAGCTACAACAATTGTACTATCTGTAGTTGTATAACCTGGATCAACTATTCCTCCAGTTGTAAAGTGTATTGCACTAACATTTGTATTTACTGATATACCTCCAGTTACATCATAAATTTCTGCATCTTCATAGAGATAAAGACTATCTAAAGGAGAAATAACTAAACTATCAACATCCGAATCTATTGAATCTTTTAACAAAACTGCAAGTGAATCTAACCAAGGTTGATTAGAAAAAAGTGTATCCGCATTATTAAAAATAAATCCTCTTAAGCTATCTGAAAAACTTTGACTACTGAATAAAGTATCTGCATTATTAATCATTGAAATCACAATCAATGAATCTAAATTAGTAAAAATAGTAGCCGTTAAATCCGAAATTGTTAGGTACCTAACAACACCTGAATTGTCAATAACTAAAAAAGCTGTATCAGTTGATGTTCTTCTTAAATCTTCTATTCTAAGTGGATCTAAATTCGGGTTACCTGGAGCACGAACTACGTGAAAACTATTGGTTGGAGTTGTGGTTCCAATACCAACATTTTGACCAAAAGAAGAATTAGCTCCTAGAAACAGAATAAACACCAAAGCAATTTTAAACAAAAAATTAAATGCGGTCGAGTAATATTTTTTCATATTTTTGATAAAGTAATGTATGTTTTAGACTGTTATTTATTTTTACAAATCTTCAAACTACAAATTTAACCTACAAATATAATTATATAAATTTATTGTCAACTTCAATTAACTCTTGGTTAACTCTTTTTCAATTAACTCTTTTTTAAAAACCCTTAATATTTCACAAAAAAATGTCAAAATTCACTATATTACTAGTTAGTCTTTTACTCTTTAATTGTTCTGAATATCAAGATGTTGAAAAAAACAAAGGCCAAAGAATTAACATAACAGAAAAACATTTAGAATATCATGAAAACGGAAATGTTAAAGTAAAAGGTGATTTAGTTAAAGGAATTAGGCAAAATACCTGGTATTCTTTTTATGAAAATGGTAATTCATGGAGTGAATCGAACTACCTATTTGGAAAAAAAAATGGGATTTATAAATTATTTTACTCCAATGGAAATCTAAAAGTTCATGGAGTTTATGAAAATAATATTAAAACTGGAGTTTGGTTTTTTTATTTAGAAAATGGTCAATTCGAGAAAGAAATAGATTTTAATGAAATTGAGCCCAATGAAAAAAATTAACTCTAAACTACCAGAAGTTGATACAACCATATTTTCTAAAATGTCAGCATTGGCTAATAAACACAATGCTATTAATTTATCTCAAGGATTCCCTGGTTTTAAAGTTGATAAAAACTTAACCTCATTAGTATCAAAATATCTTGAAATAGGTAAGAACCAATATGCACCAATGCCAGGTATATTGGAACTGAGAGTTACTTTGTGTAATTATCTTGGAAAAACTTATGATTGTGAAATAAATCCAGAATCGGAAATCACGGTAACAGCTGGAGCTACACAAGCTATTTATAATACTATTTCAGCAGTTGTAAATGAAGGAGATGAAGTGATTTTATTTTCTCCTGCCTACGATTGTTATGTTCCAGCCATTCAGGTTCATGGTGGAATTCCTGTATTTATCCCACTTCAACATCCAGATTATACGATAAATTGGAGAGCTGTGAAGGAACAAGTAAATTCAAAAACCAAAATGATAATGATTAACTCTCCTCATAATCCAACTGGGAGTTTACTATCACAAAAAGATTTGGAACAGTTACAAGAAATTACTGAAGGAACAGATATTATAATCATAAGTGACGAAGTATACGAACACATAACTTTTGATGGAGAAAAACATGAAAGTGTCCTCTCCTACCCCGAATTAAAAAAACGATCTATGGTGGTTTATTCGTTTGGAAAAAGCTTACATGTTACAGGATGGAAACTTGGTTTTTGTGTTGGTCCAAATTGGTTAATGGATGAGTTTAGAAAAATTCATCAATTCACAGTTTTCTCATGCAACTCTCCTATGCAATATGCAATTAATGAATATATTTTAAGTCATAACCCTTTTGAAAATACTTCTCTGTTTTACGAAAGAAAAAGAGACTTGTTTTTAGCTTCAATCAAGGAATCTAGATTTAAAGTAATTCCTTGTAGAGGAACTTATTTTCAGTTACTTGACTACTCCGAAATTTCGGATATGAATGATGTGGAGTTTGCAGAAAAATTAACTATTGAACACGGAATAGCTTCCATTCCAATCTCAGTTTTCTATCCTGATTTGGAAGACAACAAAGTGCTGCGATTTTGTTTTGCAAAAGAAGATGATTTACTAACTAAAGCTGGAAAATTATTATGCACAATTTAAAAATAGCTGGAATCCAATCAGAATTATTTTGGGAAGATATTGACGCAAATTTAGAACAGTTTGACTCTAAAATTGATTCTATAAAAGAAGATGTTGACTTAATCATCTTACCAGAGACTTTCAGTACAGGATTTTCAATGAATCAAGAAATTGCTGAACCAATGGACGGAAAAGCTGTTTCTTGGATTGCCAAAAAAGCAAAAGAAAAAAAATGCTGCATCACTGGCTCGGTTTTAATAGAAGAAAATGGACAGTATTTTAACCGAATGATTATAGCCAAAGATGATGGTGAAATTCTTACTTACGACAAACGTCATTTATTCACTTTTGGTGATGAGGATAAATACTTTTCTGCTGGCAGAAAAAGACTAGTTTTTGAACTAAAAGGATGGAAAATTTGCCCGCTTATTTGTTATGATTTACGATTCCCAGTTTGGAGTAGAAATAACGAAGAAATTGACCTCTACTTATATATTGCCAATTGGCCTGCTGTAAGAAGTAAGGCTTGGGACATTTTATTACAAGCAAGAGCAGTAGAAAATGTAAGTTATGTTGCTGGAATAAATAGAGTTGGCTATGATTTCACCAACAAAAATTACGGAGGAAATTCATCCATAATTGATTTTAAAGGAGATTCTATTTTCAACTTTCCTATTGATAAAAATCACATAGAAATCTCTACTTTAAACATGAAAAATTTAAATGATTTTAAAGCCAAATTTCCAGCACTAAATGACAGGGATAAATTTGAAATAAACTACTAAAAATTCATAGTCAATCCAATCCTTTTTCTATCCACATCTACTTCCATTACTCTCACTTTTACGTGTTGGTGTAACTTTACTTTATCGGCAGGATTAGAAATGTATTCGTCACAAATATTAGAGATATGAACCAATCCATTTTCTTTAATTCCTATATCTACAAAGCACCCGAAATTGGTTACATTAGTCACAATTCCGTTCAATTCCATTCCCGATTTCACATCTGCAATGGTTCTTAAACTTGCATCAAACTCAAGCATTTTTGCTTTCTCTCGTGGGTCTTGACTTGGTTTTTTAAGTTCAGCCACAATATCATTCAATGTAGCCATTCCTGTAATAGAATTTAGATAATTAGCTAATTGTATTGAATTTATCAATTCTTCGTTTCCGATTAATTCCTTTACCGTTACTTTTAAATCCTTCGCCATTTTCATTACCACTTTATAGCTCTCTGGGTGAACTGCAGAATTATCCAAAGGATTTTTAGCACCAGAAACCCTCAAGAAAGCTGCAGATTGTTCAAAGGCCTTATCCCCCATTCTCTTTACTTTTTTGAGTTGAGATCGAGAAGTAAAATCTCCGTTTTCTTTTCGGTAATCCAATACATTTTGAGCAGTAGTTTCGCCCAATCCAGAAACATATTGCAACAAATATTTACTGGCAGTATTTACGTTCACGCCAATTTTATTCACGCAACTTATCACCACATCATCTAAGGAGTTTTTGAGCATAGTTTGATTCACATCATGCTGATATTGACCTACGCCAACTGACTTTGGGTCAATCTTTACCAACTCTGCCAAGGGATCCATCAATCGCCTACCAATAGAAACTGCTCCACGAACCGTTACATCATATTGAGGAAATTCCTCACGGGCAACTTTACTTGCACTATAAATACTAGCTCCATCTTCGCTAACCATAAACACTTGTAGTTTTCTATCAAACTTCAATCGCTTGATAAAATATTCGGTTTCTCTACTAGCTGTTCCATTTCCTATAGCAATGATTTCAATCTTGTATCTTTCTACTAACGAAACTACTTTTTTACTCGCCATTGCTGTATCCTTTTGTGGCGGATGCGGATAAATATTTTCGTTATGAACCAATTCCCCATTTTCATCCAAACACACCAATTTACAACCCGACTTAAATCCAGGGTCAAGTGCTAGTATTCGCTTTTGCCCTACTGGAGCAGTCAATAACAACTGTTTTAAATTCTCAGAGAATACTGCTATAGCTTGGATATCTGCAGCTTCTTTTAAAGTATTTCTGTGTTCCGTTTCAATAGAAGGTTTTAATAATCGTTTGTATGAATCTTTAATAGCAAGCTCTACTTGCTCTGAAGATTGATTATACCCATATTTCAATTTTTCGATTAATTGTTCCAACACATAATTCTCATCTGGCTCCATTTTTAAACGTATAAACCCTTCATTTTCGGCTCTCAACAAAGCTAATGTTCTGTGTGATTTTAGTTTGTGAGTTGGCTCCGAATAATCAAAATAATCTTTGAATTTCTCTCCAGCTATTTCTTTTCCTTTTATTACTTTTCCTTTAGCAACTGCTTGCTTTTCAAAAGCTCTTCTTACTATATTTCTTACCGAAACTCTTTCACTAATCCATTCTGCTATAATGTATCTGGCTCCCTCTAAAGCTTTTTCTGCCGATTCTATTTTTCCTTTTACAAAGCGAGAAGCTGCTCTTTTTACATCTTCCTCATTTTGTGCCATAATGATTTTAGCCAAAGGCTCCAATCCATTTTCTCGTGCCTCACTAGCCTTGGTTTTTCTCTTCTTTTTAAAAGGAAGATAAATGTCTTCCAACTCAGTTAAGGAAGAAGCTTTCTCGATTAAACCTCTTATCTCATCAGTCAACAATTCCTGTTCGTCAATAGCTTTGATGATAGTTAGCTTTCTCTTTTCTAACTCTTTCAACTTCTCCAATCCATTTTTAATATCCAAAATTTGAACTTCATCCAAACCTCCTGTTTGTTCCTTACGGTAACGAGATATAAAAGGAACAGTTCCTCCTTCTTCCAATAATTGGATGGTTTTTTGTACCTGTTTAGCAGGAATGTTTAGTTCTTTGGAAAGTTGTTCGATTGGATTCATTTCTTGATTTAGATTTAAATATCTTTGTAAAAATAAGATACTCTTAGGATAATAAAAAAGAAAGAGTAAAAACTACTATCAATACACTAAATGAAAAAATTAATTGCACGATTTGTATTTTGGATCACTGGTTGGAAAGCTGAATTAATCGACTTAGAAATAGCAAAAAGAAGCGTGATGATTGCTGCACCTCACACCTCAAACTGGGATTTAGTTTATATGGTTGGTGTTTTTTGGCAATACAAAATACCTGTTAAGTTTTTTATAAAAGACAGCTACACCAAAGGGCTGCATGGATGGTATTTCAGATGGCTTGGTGGAATAGGAATAAACAGGAAAGAAGCTGGAAACATGGTAGAAACGGCAGCTAAACTATTTGAACGAGAAAAGGAATTAATTATCGTAATCCCACCAGAAGGAACTCGAAAAAGAGTAGATAAATGGAAAAAGGGATTCTATTTTATTGCTCAAAAAGCAAACGTACCTGTTTCTTTTGGTTTCCTTGATTATAAAAATAAAATAGGTGGTGTTGGTGGTTTTATAAACTTATCCGATTCATTTGAAAACGACATGGATAAAATTCAGACTTTTTATAAAACTAAATCTGGTAAGTTTCCTGAATTGTATAATGAAGTGATTTATTAAATTCTCTAATTATGAAAAAGGAATTTTCAGTCTAAAATTTGATGATTATTATTTTTAATATCTTTAATGAGGTAATCAATAAATAATCTATAAATATGGCGCGTTTTTTTTAGAAAAATAAGATTTAACTCTATTGAAAAGAAAAAAGTGGGTAAATACCTAAAATATGCTTTTGGCGAAGTAATCTTAGTAGTGTTAGGTATTTTAATAGCGCTTTCGATTAACAACTGGAATGACAGAAGAGTATTTAAAAACAAAGTTTTTTCTCAATTAAAAACTTTATCAAAAGAACTAGGTGATGATATAGGAAGTTTTGAAGATATTACATTTAAACTTCCGTCAAAAATCCATTATTTAAAACAATTATCAAAGGGAAATTATGAAGGCTTAGATTTATCAAGGTTCCTTTATAATGTAGCTGCTAGTGGAAGAGTTGTGAGTTATGGAGAAGCTTATAAAATATTAATTAATAACGGAGGGATTAATATCATTGAAAATGATAAGTTAAGAAATAATTTAGCTGTATATAATGACAGAATACGACCTTTGATTAACGAGACTATTGCTTACAAAAGTAAAGCTGCTTTATCTTATATGGACGAAATGGTTTTAACCCAATTAGAATATGATAGCACCAATCAATTGGTGGAAGCCAATACTATAAAAGTAATTAAGGAGAAAAAACTAAATACCTTAATTAATCATCAACTTTCATCACTTACCTCTCATTTAGAGGTACTTAAAGTTACAATTGGGTTTGCTGAAAAAGTAAAAGATGATTTGGATAATTATTTAAAACAAGTAAAATAAAATAAAGGTTTAAAATATCCAGAGAATTATAATGAAGTGATTTATTGATTACTTTGCCCTCCTCTTCAACAACTCTTTAGCCGCATCAATTGCCTCTTTCGAATATTGAGGACTTTCGATAATCCTCTTTAACTCATCATCTGTTTTACTCTTAAATTTACTTATAAATCTATTCTGAAAAATTGGTTTTTCTTTACTCGCTCCTTTTCTTGATTTTGCTCCTAATAAAGTTTTCAAAACTTCTACCCATTTATCCGCATTAAGTATTGCATGTAAAGTTAATAATCCAAAATAATTAATATTAAGCGAAAATGATCCAATACTGAAGTAATAAGTTGATGAGAAATGATTTATTACTCCTAAAATTCCTAATCCTAATAAGATAAAAGTAGCATACAAAGAAATTGAACTATTAATAACCAAGTAATAAGTAGCTACTGAAAGTCCTACTGCTCCCCATATAAATTTTAAACTATAATAATTTCCATCTACAAATCTCCAAATTACTATTGCCCATAAAATACCTAGAACAAGTCTAGGCTTCCAAACAAACTTTGTATGAACTACTTTATCTTCCGAATCATCATCTAGTATTTCGCTATACATTTTGTCTATTTCAAAAACTGTGCTCTTCCAACTTTAAGTGTAATCGTATCTTTCTCGATATCCCAACCTCTGGCTTGGCTAAATTCTCTTCCGTAAAAGATGATTTGCAAATGTAGTTTATTCCAAAGCTTTTCAGGAAAAATTCGTTTTGCATCTTTCTCTGTTTGTTCCACATTTTTTCCATTTGTCATTCCCCATCTCCATAGCAGTCTATGAATGTGTGTATCTACAGGGAAAGCAGGTACTCCAAACGCCTGAGCCATTACAACTGAAGCTGTTTTGTGTCCAACTCCTGGAAGTTCTTCTAAGGCCTCAAAACTAGCAGGTACTTCTCCATTGTATTTATCAATTAACATTTGCGAAAGCACAGAAATGGCTCTCGATTTTTTTGGAGATAATCCGCAAGGTTTTATTATTTCTCTAATCTCTTCCACAGGAACTTTAGCCATATCAAATGGATTATTGGCTCTTGTAAAAAGTGCTGGAGTAATTAAATTAACTCGTTTATCAGTACACTGAGCTGAAAGCAAAACAGCCACTAACAAAGTATATTCATCCATATGATCCAATGGAACTGGAACTTCAGGATAAATTCGTTCTAACTCATCTACTATAAATTGTGCTTTTTCTTTTTTGGTCATGATTATCAAATATAAAAAAAGCCCTTGAATTTCTTCAAAGGCTTTGCATAATTAAGTTATCGGTTTTATAAAAAATTAACCTTACCAGAAGCTACGTCATAAACAGCTCCAACAATTTGTATAGAACCTTCCTTTTCCATTTCGTTCAAGATTGCGCTTTCGCCTCTCATTCTTGAAATTGCATTGTTAATGTTTACTACAGATACTTTCTCAATATTAGAATCTGTTACCTCACCATTTGCTCCAATTACTTCATCCACTGCTGGAAGAATCTTTGATAACAAAGGAGTAATATTTCCTAATTCTACTCTTTTACAAGCAGCAGTAACAGCTCCACACTTTGTATGCCCCATTACAATAACTAATTTAGATCCAGCTACTTTACATCCATATTCTATCGATCCAAGAATATCTTGATTGATGATATTTCCTGCAACTCTTGCACTAAATATATCTCCAATTCCTTGATCAAAAACCAACTCAACAGGAACTCTAGAATCTATACAACTAAGAACTACTGCATGAGGAAATTGTCCTGCTGCTGTTTCTGATACTTGATTATTTAAATCTCTTGGTGATTTATTATTTGCTAAAAAACGTTTGTTTCCATCTTTCAACATTTCTAATATACCTGATGGTGATTGTGAATCTTGTATTGCTTTTGTTTGTGTTTTCATATGTCTTATTATTTTTGCGGTAATTCAAGTTTAAAAAATTCTATAAAACTCTCTGGGTTTTCGACAACCCCTCTTTCTGAGTATAGTTTGATATCTATATTTCTATTCTTGGCTTTTATAGAAAAGTCTTCAAGAATTTCGATAATATCTTCATCCAAATAACGAGTTGGACGAACATCTAACTCTAATTTAGAATTCTCTGGAATTTGATCTAACTCCTGTATTATTGAGGCTTTGTTGAAGAAAGTTACCTCTTCAGCAAAAGTCATTTTCATACTGTTTTTACCATCATCTTCTCCTTCTTTATGTAAGAAATGAGAGTTTTGGAAACTTTTGAAAAGTACAATAAAAATACCAACTGCTAGTCCTATTCCGATCCCCCAAAGAAGATCTTTAAAAACAATGATTAACACTGTTACAATAAATGGTAAAAATTGCTTCCACCCTGCTTTCCACATTGTTTTAAAGGTAGAAGGTTTTGCTAATTTAAACCCTACAACAAAAAGTATAGCTGCTAATACTGATAACGGTATCATATTAAGTGCAGTCGGGATAACAATAACAGAAATAAGTAATAAAAGTCCGTGTACAATAGCACTTATTTTAGTTTTATTTCCAGATTGAATATTGGCAGAACTACGAACAATTACTTGAGTAATAGGTATTCCTCCAACTAATCCTGATAGGATGTTTCCTGTTCCTTGAGCAAACAATTCTCTATTTGTAGGCGTCACTCTTTTTTCGGGATCAAGCTTATCGGTAGCTTCAACACAAAGTAATGTTTCTAATGATGCAACTAATGCTATTGTAAAAGCTGTAATCCAAACCTCTGTCATACCTATGACACTAAAATCAGGAAATGTAAATTGACCAAAGAAACTATCTATACTATCTGGTACGGGTACTTGTACTAAATGAGATGTAGAAACATCAAGTTCTGAATTTTTAGTAAAAACAAAGAACAATACACCTACTACCACTGCAACCAAAGGTCCTTGTAGAATTTTAAAAATATTATGTTTATTATTCAATACTTGAGACCATAGAATCAAAATACCAAGAGAAAGAAGAGCAATTACTGTTGATCCTAACCCTAAATTTTGAGGAATACCAATAATATCTGATAGAATATTACTATCTCCAGAGAAGAGAACAAAATTACCTTCGGGATCTTTATCAATACCAAAAAAGTGAGGAATTTGCTTTAAAATAATAATAATCCCTATCCCCGTAAGCATTCCTTTAATAACTGAGGAAGGAAAATAATAACCAATTATACCTAGCTTAAGAAAACCAAATAGAATTTGAATAACACCTCCTAAAACAACAGAAACTAAAAATGCTTCGTAACCAAGAGTTGCTATAGATGCTAATACAATGGCTGCCAACCCTGCAGCTGGACCACTAACTCCCACAGCCGAACCAGAAATCACACCTACTATAATACCTCCGATTATTCCTGCAATTAATCCTGCAAAAGGTGGGGCATCACTTGCAACAGCAATTCCTAAACAAAGAGGAAGCGCTACAAAAAAGACAACAATACTTGCTGGCAAATCATTTTTCCAGAATCGGAAAATGCTATTAGTTTTTTTCATATTTATTATTTTATTAAAATCTGTTATTATCTATTTTATTGCATTTAATACTAGGTCATTATAAAAAGACGAAACACAATCCTTTGATTGAGAGTTATCTATAAGACTAGGAAAATGATCCACAAAATATTTCTGATGTAATGCACCATCAATTGTACTAGAAACTAGCATGTGTGGGTATTTATAATCAGGATTTATTTCTTTTATCAAATCACTTAATCGATTTACAATCTGCTTGTATACCGTATAATATCCTTTTTCATTCTCGTTATCAACTTCCTTTGTGTAAATCACTTTGGTTGACTCATTAACAATAATTTGATGTAAAAGAACCTCATTAATATGAAAGAATGATTCATCTTCGGTAATAGGCTTTGTAAGTATATTTAAAGCTATTTTAAGTCGTTCTTCTGGAGAACTAATATTAATCATACCAAATACTAATTTGTATTCTACCCAACTCCAATACCAACATGTTAGGTACAGAAGTAAAATATGCTTATTCTCGAAATACCTGTAAATAGTACTCTCAGTAGAACTAATTTCTTTTGCTAATTTTTTAAAAGTAAAACCTTCAAAACCTAGTTCATCAATCAATACGATACTTTTTGATATAATCTTTTTACCTACCTCAGATGACTCAGGATTCTTAAGATATAAATCAGGACTAATTGTGATATTTAAAAATAGCTTCTTCATAGAATGAATTATTTGCTATCAAATATAATAGTAATACTATCAATATTGCAAATAAAACATCAATAAATGTGGATTTTCATAAAATTTTGGCATAAAAAAAAGCCCTTGAATTGCTTCAAGGGCTTTGATATAAATTTTAAATAAACTATTAAGCTAATACTTCAGATACAAGTTTAGCAGCATCTTCTAATTGTACTGCAGAGTGAACTTTAAGTCCAGATGCATCAATCAAAGCTTTTGCTTCGACAGCATTAGTCCCTTGTAATCTTACAATAATTGGAATTTGAATATCTCCAATGTTTTTGTAAGCGTCAATTACACCTTGTGCAACTCTATCACATCTTACAATTCCTCCAAATATGTTTACCAATAAGGCTTTTACATTAGGATCTTTCATAATAATACGGAAAGCTTTTTCAACTCTTGCTGCATCAGCAGTTCCACCTACATCTAAAAAGTTTGCAGGATCACCTCCAGATAATTTAATGATATCCATTGTTGCCATTGCAAGTCCAGCTCCATTTACCATACACCCAACATTTCCATCAAGTTTTACGTAATTCAATTCATGTTCAGATGCTTCAACTTCAGTTGCATCTTCTTCAGATGTATCCCTCATTGCTGCATAGTCTTTATGTCTGAAAAGTGCATTTCCATCCAAAGTTACTTTAGCATCAACAGCAATAATTAAATCGTCAGATGTTTTTAATACTGGATTAATTTCAAACATTTCAGAATCACTTCCTTCGTAAGCTTTAACTAAAGCAAAAACGAATTTTGTCATTTCCTTCATTGATTTACCACTAAGTCCTAAGTTAAAAGCAATTTTACGAGCTTGAAATCCTTGAATTCCTACTTTAGGATCAATTTCCTCAGTAAAAATTAAGTGTGGAGTTTCTTCAGCAACAGTTTCAATATCCATTCCACCTTCAGTAGAATACATAATCATGTTTCTTCCAGTAGATCTGTTTAACAATACAGACATGTAGAATTCACTTGGCTCAGAATCACCAGGGTAGTATACATCTTGACCTACTAATACTTTACTTACTAATTTTCCTTCAGCAGAAGTTTGTGGAGTAATTAACATCATTCCTAATATATCGTTAGAAATAGATTTTACTTCATCTAAACTTTTAGCCAATTTTACTCCTCCTCCTTTTCCTCTTCCACCTGCGTGAATTTGAGCTTTAATTACAAACCAATCAGTACCAGTCTCGGCATTTAATTTTTTTGCAGCCTCTACAGCCTCTTCTGGAGAATTAGCAACAATTCCTTCTTGAATTGCAACTCCATAACTTTTCAGTATAGATTTACCTTGATATTCGTGTAAGTTCATTATTTATATTTTGTTAAATGATGACCAAAGGTAAGATAACTTAGAATTAAATAAAAGGGAATTTAATATATATTTATACGCAATACGAATCATATGAAAACGAAGTGAAATGCATCTTTTTTAGATAAAAAGAGCTTAAAACGGTTAATTTAATACTCATAAAAGTGATTTTTGAACATTTATCGTACCTTTGAATTTACGCTTATTTAAAAAAGAAACTAAACTTAAACTATTACCCTATATGAACGCAGTTATTACTGGAGTTGCTGGTTATGTACCAGAAAAAATATTAACGAATAAAGACCTTGAAAAGATAGTAGACACCAATGATGAGTGGATTAAATCTAGAACAGGAATTGAGCAAAGACATATATTAGGAGATGGATTAGGTACTTCTTACATGGGTGCAAAAGCTGTGGAAGAATTACTAAAAAAAACCAACACCAAGCCTGAAGATGTTGATTTAATCATCTGCGGTACAGTTACTCCTGACCATGTTTTTCCGTCTACAGCCAATATTATTGGTGATATGGTTGGAGCAAAAAATGCTTGGAGTTTTGATGTAAATGCAGCTTGTTCAGGTTTTCTTTACGCTCTTACAACTGGAAGTCAATTTATCGAAACTGGGAAATATAAAAAAGTAATAGTAATTGGAGGAGATAAAATGTCTTCTATCATAGACTATACTGATAGAACAACTTGTATAATTTTTGGAGATGGAGCTGGAGCAGTAATGCTAGAGCCTACTGAAGAAGAATACGGAATTCAAGACTCGATATTATATTCTGATGGAGCTGGAAAAAAACATTTATACCAAAAATCTGGTGGATCTGTTAGCCCAGCAACAGTTGAAACTGTCGCAAACAGAGAACATGCTGTATACCAAGAAGGACAACCTGTATTTAAAGCAGCAGTTACCGGAATGGCAGATGTTTCCGAAGAAATAATGAAAAAAAATAACCTTGAAGCTGATGATATTGCTTGGTTAGTGCCTCACCAGGCCAACTTAAGAATTATTGACGCTACAGCTCGTAGAATGGGATTAAGCACTGAAAAAGTGATGATTAACATTCAAAAATATGGGAACACAACTGCAGGAACTATACCTTTATGCCTAGCCGATTGGGAATCTAAACTTAAAAAAGGAGATAATGTAGTTATTGCAACTTTTGGAGGTGGATTTACTTGGGGAGCTATGTACCTTAAGTGGGGATACAATTCTTAATAAATTAAAAAACAGTTTCTTTTCTAAAAAGAAATAAATAAATATATTTGAACCTAAACAAAAACTAAATTATGAATCTTACAGAAATTCAAGACTTAATAAAATTTGTTGCTAAACAAAAAGTAACTGAAGTAGAAATTGAAAAGAAAGATTTTAAAATAACAATAAAATCTGAAAAAGAAGAAGTGCACATAGCTCATGTTGCTCCTCAAGCTCCATTACAAATGGCTGCCCCTGCTGCTGCTGCTATTGCTGCTGCCCCAAGCGCACCCTCTGCTCCAGCTTCACCTGCTGAAGAAGAAAATGCTAAC
Organism: Flavobacteriales bacterium; assembly: GCA_018609055.1. Taxonomy (GTDB): domain Bacteria; phylum Bacteroidota; class Bacteroidia; order Flavobacteriales_D; family CAJJDF01; genus CAJJDF01. The sequence continues at coordinate 323,279 of JABAYJ010000009.1, read as the reverse complement.
TACATTACTATTAAATCACCTATGATTGGAACTTTCTACCGTTCAGCTAATCCAGAATCGGATTCGTTTGTTAATGTAGGAGATACTATTAAAGAAGGAGATGTTTTATGTATTGTTGAAGCAATGAAATTATTTAACGAAATTGAAGCAGAAGTTTCTGGTAAAATCGTTAAAGTATTGACTGATGATGCTTCACCAATTGAATTTGACCAACCATTATTTTTGGTTGATCCATCATAAGAATTTCAACTCTAATTTGTAATCATTTAGTTCATTCACTTTATTAAGTAAACGAACGTTTAACAACTTACACTATGTTTAAGAAAATATTAGTAGCCAATAGAGGAGAAATTGCTTTGCGTGTTATTAGAACATGTAAAGAGATGGGAATTAAAACAGTAGCCGTTTATTCTACTGCTGATAAAGATAGCCAACCAGTAAAGTTTGCTGATGAAGCTGTTTGTATTGGTCCTCCATCAAGTACCGACTCTTATTTAAAAATATCGAATATCATTGCTGCAGCAGAAATTACTAATGCAGATGCTATTCACCCAGGATATGGATTCTTATCTGAGAATGCAAAATTCTCTAAAATCTGTGAAGAACACGGTATCAAATTCATAGGAGCTTCGGCAGATATGATTGATCAAATGGGAGATAAAGCTTCGGCTAAAGAAACTATGCTAGCTGCAAAAGTACCATGTGTTCCTGGATCTGTAGGAATATTAAAAGATTTTGCTGATTGTAAAAAAACCGCCAAAGTAGTTGGTTACCCAATTATGCTAAAAGCTACTGCCGGTGGTGGTGGAAAAGGAATGAGATTAGTTTGGGAAGAAGATAAGCTGGAAGAAGCTTGGAAATCTGCAAGAACAGAATCTAAAGCTGCCTTTGGAAATGACGGAATGTACATGGAGAAATTCGTGGAAGAGCCAAGACACATTGAAATCCAAATTGCTAGTGATCAACATGGTAATCACTGTCACATGTCGGAAAGAGATTGTTCTATCCAAAGAAGACACCAAAAATTGGTAGAGGAAACACCTTCTCCATTTATGACATCTGCATTAAGGAAGAAAATGGGTGCTGCTGCTATTAAAGCTGCAAAAGCTGCAAAATATGAGGGAGTAGGAACGGTTGAGTTTTTAGTTGATAAAAATAGAGATTTTTATTTCATGGAAATGAACACTCGTATTCAGGTTGAACATACTATTACTGAAGAAGTAATAAACTTTGACTTAATACGTGAGCAAATAAAAATTGCTGCTGGACATAAAATTTCTGGTAAAAACTATGAACCTCAAATGCATGCAATTCAGTGTAGAATAAATGCAGAAGACCCATATAAAGATTGGAGACCTAGTCCAGGAACTATTGGTTATTATAATGAGCCAGGTGGACACGGAATAAGAATAGACTCTCATGTCTACTCTGGGTATACTATTCCTCCTTATTACGATTCTATGATTGGAAAACTAATTACAGTTGCCCAAACTCGTGAAGAAGCTATTACCAAAATGGAAAGAGCACTTGAAGAGTTCTATGTAGAAGGAATTAAGACTAGTATTCCATTTCACAGGCAATTGATGAAAGATCCTGAATTTAGAAAAGGAAACTTTACTACTAAGTTTATGGAGACTTTTGTTTTAAAACCAATGGAAGATTCAGATAATTAATCTAAACTAACGATAAACAAAAAAGGCTTGAAGTAAACTTCAAGCCTTTTTTTATGATAAATTTTTAGCTTTTTAAGCCATCACATCTTCTTTCTTAGCTTTTCTGTAAAGAAAAGAATGGAAAATTTGTCTCTTGGCAAATCTAAATTGTTTGTCACTATTATAGAATTTAGCAACCAATTTTTCATTCACACCAAAGTATTCGTAAACAGTCCCATCAGTAAATGTTACTTCCATTACTGATTTTTCGTGTTTAAAATCCGAAATTTTATTGTTATCAATAATTGCTTTGTACTCTTCTAAACCAGCATCTCTAGTTTCTGGAGCAATACTTACCAAAAAATGGTAGGCATCAATAATCTCAGAACTCTTAATTCCTGCTTCTTCTTTTTTAGCCTCATCCTGAAATTTATCTGGATGCCATTCTTTAACTAAGTTTCTATATTTAGTTTTCAATTCTTTAAGAACTAAAGGTCCTTCTACTTCAAAAACTTCTTTGTATACTTTTATTCTCTTCATCTACTTATTTATTTTTTCAAGATGCAAAGCTACTCCTATATTATGAGTTGAAAGAACAAAAGGCAATAAAATCTCATAAAAAAGCCACTTTAAACTAATTCAAAGTGACTCTTTCTCTATTTAACAAAAATCTTTCTCTTACATATATTTCACTAAATACCTCATAAAATCAGGTTTCAACTCATTGTATAATTTCAAAAAAGTAGCCATTCGATCTCTTAAACCATCATGATCGTTAAACAATCTGTGGTTACTTGCTACCGGATTTTCTTTTACGCTATTCACCAATATTTGTTCATGAGCATTAATGTCATGATCAAGAATATCTATCACTTCATTCTGTCTAATAAATTGATTTTGAAATTGTTACAATACCATCATCACTCCTCTCCCATTGTATCGCTCAGCAATTTCCTCCAATCTGTTGGTATAAATTTTCAACTCATCTTTATAAAAACTCAATTGCTTTACCCAAGCTTCATGTTCGAAATGCAATACATCTAAATGTTCTTTATTTGTGTTTTCAGTCTTCATGTTCTGTTGTTTTTAGTTAGTATTTCTTTCCCATATAAAAGTAACTGTAACAGCAATTTTTGTGACTGATATAAATCATTAGAATTAAAGATAAATAAGCTTTGAAATGAGTACTTATTTCATTATATTCTAAATAGCGATTATTACCAATTAGTAATTTTCATTTGTTTACTAAATTCACTAAATTCGCGTAAATATTAACGAAAACTTCAAAACAAGAATATGGCATTTGATATAGACATGATAAAAGGAGTTTACAGTAGAATGGCTGGCAGAATAGAAGCTGCAAGAGCTGTAACTGGTAAACCACTTACCCTTTCAGAAAAAATATTATACAATCACCTTTGGGATGGAAGTGCTGATACTGCATTTACAAGAGGAAAGGATTATGTAGATTTCGCACCAGATAGAATTGCTTTACAAGATGCTACAGCACAAATGGCACTTTTGCAGTTTATGCAAGCAGGGAAACCAAAAGTAGCAGTACCAACTACTACTCACTGTGATCACTTGATTCAAGCAAAGCAAGGAGCGAAAAAAGATTTACCATTTGCTAGAAAAAATTCTTCTGAAGTATTTGATTTCTTAGCTTCTGTATCTAATAAATATGGATTAGGATTCTGGAAGCCAGGAGCAGGAATTATTCACCAAGTAGTATTAGAAAACTATGCATTCCCCGGAGGAATGATGATTGGAACAGATTCGCACACAGTAAATGCTGGTGGATTAGGAATGGTTGCAATTGGAGTTGGTGGAGCTGATGCTGTAGATGTAATGGCAGGAATGGCTTGGGAACTTAAATTCCCTAAATTGATTGGAGTTAAATTAACTGGTAAGCTATCAGGATGGACTGCACCAAAAGATGTTATTCTTAAAGTAGCAGGAATCTTAACTGCGAAAGGAGGAACTGGAGCAATTGTTGAATATTTTGGAGATGGAGCAATTTCTATGTCTTGTACAGGAAAAGGAACTATCTGTAATATGGGAGCAGAAATTGGAGCTACAACCTCTACTTTTGGATATGACGATTCTATGGAACGTTACTTAAGAGCTACAGATAGAGCTGATGTTGCTGATGAAGCAAACAAAGTAAGAGAACACTTAACTGGTGATCCAGAAGTGTATGCTAACCCAGAACAATATTTTGACCAAGTTATTGAAATTAACTTATCTACTTTATTACCACTTATTAATGGTCCTTTCTCACCAGATATCGCTACCGAAGCTGGTACAGAAATGACTGAAAAAGCAACTAAAAACGATTGGCCTTTAGATGTTGAATGGGGATTAATTGGTTCTTGTACTAACTCTTCTTACGAAGATTTATCAAGAGCAGCATCTATTGCTAAACAAGCAGTAGACAAAGGATTAAAAACTAAAGCTGAATTTGGAATTAATCCAGGATCAGAAACTGTAAGGTTTACAGCTGAAAGAGATGGAATCCTAAAGAACTTTGAAGATGTAAACGCTACTATATTTACAAATGCTTGTGGTCCATGTATTGGACAATGGGCAAGATATAGCGATCCAAAAAATGCACCTAAAAACTCAATCATACATTCTTTCAACAGAAACTTTGCAAAAAGAGCTGATGGAAACCCTAACACTCACGCATTTGTAGCTTCACCAGAAATGGTTGCTGCTGTTGCAATTGCAGGAAGATTGGATTTTAATCCAATGACTGATACTTTGACAAACGACAAAGGTGAGCAAGTGAAATTTGATGAGCCAACAGGTTACGAATTGCCACCAAAAGGATTTGATGTAGAAGATGCAGGTTACGAAGCTCCAGTAGAAGATGGAAGTGGTGTTGAAGTTGTAGTTTCTGAGACTTCAGAAAGATTACAATTATTAACTCCTTTTACTCCACTAGGTAACGTAATTGATGGTGCTAAACTATTGATAAAAGCAAAAGGAAAATGTACTACGGATCACATTTCTATGGCTGGACCATGGTTGAGATACAGAGGACATTTAGATAATATTTCTAACAACTGTTTGATTGGTGCTGTTAACTACTTTAATGAGAAAACAGACACAATTAAAAATCAATTAACTGGTGAATATGGAGCTGTTCCTGCAACTGCAAGAGAATATAAAGCTGCTGGAATAATGTCTGTCGTTTTTGGAGAACATAACTACGGAGAAGGTTCTTCTAGAGAGCATGCTGCAATGGAACCAAGATTCTTGGGAGTTGCTGCTGTAATCGTTAAATCCTTTGCTAGAATTCACGAAACAAATCTTAAAAAACAAGGGATGTTAGGATTGACTTTTGCAACTGAATCTGATTATGATAAAGTACAAGAAGACGATACGTTTAACTTTGTAGATTTAAATGAATTTACTCCAGGAAAACAGTTGACTCTTGAAATTACTCATGCAGATGGAAGTAAAGATAGCATCATGTTGAACCATACTTACAACCAACCACAAATTGATTGGTACAATGAAGGTTCTGCATTGAACTTGATTAAAAGAGAAAATGCTGAAGCAAACGCTTAGTAAATAGTAACTAGAACAATTAGTTAAATCCCTTCTGAGAAATCAGGAGGGATTTTTTTTGTGTTATTGATAAATATTAGGGCATTGTCTATAAAAAATACTCAAGATGCAGATAATCAAAATAAGTAAATACCTGATTTTGATTGTTGTAATTTTCACTTTATCGTGTTCTGATAAAACTAAAAATCAACAAATTAAATTAGAAGCTCAAAGCATAAATAACGCAAATAAAATCATCTATACCTTAATCAAAGACAACCTTTATACTGATAACGAAGGAAATCTATACTTAAGATCTAAACAAAGAGAACATTTCGAAACTGGGAAATGGATTGATGTTTGGCTAAAAACTGTTTATTGTGATTCTTGTTGGACACCAACCAAAGAAGGATGGAAAGATATTACCGAACATAAAGATTTTGTTGATACGAACAGTTTTCATTTAGACACAACTTGGAAACAACAACTTGGAAACTTCTATGAAGACAAAAACTACAGATATTACCACAAATATATGGCAGATGGAGGTACAATATCTCTATGGGATAAATCAGTAAACGACTCTATAAAATGAAATTCCTCAAAAAACATTACAAAAACATACTCTTTGCTTCAATCATCTTGATTCTGTTTCTAACTCCTGCTGGGTTTCAGTTAAAAGTATTACTTCACAAATACATTAACTTCTCTCCCTCAGAAATAGCTATTGAAGAGCAAGTAACACTTGCCAACTACAACTGGCAACTTACGGACTTAAATGGAGCTGAAATCAACTTTAATGAGTTTAAGAACAAAGTAGTCATCATTAATTTTTGGGCGACTTGGTGCCCTCCTTGTGTGACCGAAATGGAAAGTTTTCAAGAATTATATGATTCCTATAAAAATGAGGTTGTCTTTCTATTTGTAGCCAATGATAAAGTAGAAAAAGTGAATTCATTTATTAGTTCCAATAACTATTCATTCCCTAATTATTTTGAAGCCTCCTCTACTCCACTAGAGCTAGTTTCTAGTTCAATTCCTGCTACCTACATAATTAACAAAAATGGAAAGATAGTTATGGAAAAAAAAGGATCGGCTAACTGGAATTCTGATTCAGTAAGAAAAGTAATAGATAAATTTATAAAAGAATAACTTTATAAAAATTAAACCAACTCTACATGTTCAAAAACATAGAAGACTCACAAATAACTTTAACTGAACTAATGCTTCCCTCCCATTCCAACTTTAGTGGAAAAATTCATGGAGGATATATTTTAAGCTTAATGGATCAAATTGCATTTGCTTGCGCGAGTAAACATTCGGGGAATTATTGTGTAACTGCATCAGTAAACAAAGTAGATTTTCTTAATCCTATTGAAGTGGGAGAACTTGTTACCTTAAAGGCTTCTATAAATTACACAGGGAACACATCAATGGTTGTTGGTGTAAGAGTAGAATCGGAAAACATACAATCTGGAATTTGTACTCATTGCAACTCCTCTTATTTCACAATGATTGCAAAAGACAAGGATGGTAATAATGCAAAAACTCCGGGTATCATAATAGATACTGAACAAAAAGCTCGTAGATTCCTTAGATGTATTGAAACTAGAAAATCTTATTTTCACAGAGAAATTAAATATGAAGAAAAAACATTTAATCTAACTCCCAAACTTATTTCTGAACTTATGAAAAATAATCTGGAACTGAAACTATAGCCGATTCTTAAAAAAAATGAGCAAAAAAAAATCTTCCCGGAGGAAGATTTTTTTTGTTAGAAAGTTAATTCTTAGAAGTGGAAAGTTATATTGAGAGCAGCTGAAGCTCCAAATGCAGAACTACCTCCTGTATCATTTCCTAATGAAAAATTAGTAGATTGAACTCCAAGATTTTCAACTTCAATTACATCTGTACCTGTGTATACTTCATCAACTCTTTTAGAAGAACCAGTTACCAAACCTAATCCCCATCCAAATTCTGCTCCAATGGCTATTTTAGGTAAAACAAAATAATCAACTCCAATAAATCCTCTTGCACCAATTCCAAAAGCACTTCCAGAAGTTTCTTTAACACGAGAATTAGCTGCGCCTGCTTCATTAACTGCTACATCAAGAGTTAGGTTATATTCCTTTGTGTAAGTTGGGCTTTGAGATCCGATTGTTAGTAAACCTTCAAAACCATAGAATCCTTGAAGTCTATTGTGACCTCTTCTATATTCTTTTCCTATACCGATAATAACATTCGTAACTTTTCCCATCGAATCTTGAGTGTATAGATCTTGGTCTGCTCCATACTTATTGATTGTTTCAGTATTTCCATTTCTTGTAAAAGTAATACCAACTTTAGCTCTCCAAGCTTCGGTTGAAGATGTATACATTTTTCCAACAATAACATTGTCAAATCCAGTCGCATAGCCTAAGTGTTTGGCAGTCGCTCCTGTGTTGTTCATAATGTTTACTGCATTTAACGCAAAATCCAAGATTGGTACAGCATTCATCTGGATAGCCCAATCGCCTGCTTGCGGCAAGTACTCCATACCTTTTTTGTTTTTCATTGAAGTTGTAGTTCCTTGAGCGAAAGCTAAACTTCCAGCAAATAATGCTGCAGCGAATAAAATGTTCTTTTTCATAACTTATTTTTTTTGGTTTATAATCATTAAGGTAAGGATAAAATTGATATTTACAAATTCTAGAGCCTTTATCAGAAGGATATTTATTAAAAACTTATCGTTAATAAAAATGTGTTTCTAGTAGTTTTTAAATAAATAATACTCTTAACATATTAGTTTACAACTATTAGAAATATTAAAGCAATTGAAAACCATTAAAAATGAAATGAAACACTAATGGTTGTGCTACCACCGAAAATTGTTCCACCAACATCATTATTAATAACGAATCCAGAAATTTTATTGCCTGGTGTTGTTATTACTTTTTCTTCAGTTGTATATATTTCTTGTTTGCTTTCAGTCCTTTCTAACTGATAACCCAAACTCCAACCAAATTCTCCTCCTAAGGAAATTCGAGGTAAAATAAAATACTCAACACCTATAAATGCTCTCACACCAAATCCAAATCCAACTAATTTGGTTGTACCTAAATCTCTTGCTACTCCAATAGATTCTACTCCTGTGTCTACAGCTTGCTTGATTGTTAGGTTATAGTTTTTTGAGTTGTAAGGATTACTAGATCCGATTTGCAACAAACCTTCTACTCCATAAACTCCTTGTAATCTTCTATATCCTCTCCTCCATTCTTTTCCAAATCCAAGAATTACATTTTGTACTTGAGTATTTCGAGAAATAATATATTCTTGGTTTGCACCATAGCTTATCGAAGTATCGCTAGTTGATTTTGATAAGTTAAAACCAAATTTAACTCTGTAAGCCTCAGTTGCACTTGTAAAATATTTCCCTACAAAAACTCCACTCCCAAATGGTGAATTAATAACTGGTGATGTTGTTGAAGAAAACAAATTACCCATATAGTTAATAGCAGGGCTAGCATCAAACTGAATTGCTACATCTCCTTTTTGAGGTAAAATTTCAATCCCATTTTTAGTTTTTAAAGTGGTATCTCTATCTTGAGAAAAGACTGAATTAGTTAATACAACTAACATGAATAATAATAGGAATGAATTATAAAATCTCATAGATTGTTTTTTTTGGTTTGTGGGGTTAAGATACTTAATTTCTATTTTTTTAAAAGTATTAAACGAAGAAACTATTTGGTTATTGTAAACCTTTACTTGTTCAAAAAATATAGAGTATTTGATCAAGTTGAGTGATTTTTTAATTTCATTTGCAATATGGAAGGTTCAAACATATCGCTAATAAAAAATCCTCTTTTGGATGAAAAAAATATTGAAGTCAGTGTTCTTCGAGACGACCTTAACCATCCTATCATTCAGGGTAATAAATTCTGGAAACTTAAATACAACATTTCTAATGCCCAAAAAAAAGGGAATTCTACTATTTTAACTTTTGGAGGAGCATACTCCAATCATATATTGGCAGTAGCACAAGCAGGAAAAGAATTTGGATTTAATACTATTGGTATAATAAGAGGAGAAGAAAATTTACCATTAAATTTTACTTTAAAAACAGCTACTGAGCTTGGTATGCAACTTCATTATATAGATAGAACTACTTATAAAATTAAGCACACTCAAGATTTTAAAGACTATTTAAGAAATATTTATGGAGCTTTTTACCTAATCCCAGAAGGTGGAACAAATTACTATGCTGTTAATGGATGCATGGAAATTATTAAGGATAGCTCTTTATATGATTACGTTTGTTGCCCAATTGGAACAGGTGGAACAATTTCTGGCATAACGATTGCAAATAAAAACCAAAGTAAAGTAATAGGATTCCCTGCACTTAAAAATGGAGATTTCCTAAAAGATGAAGTTCACTCGCAAATTAACTCTGTCACTCAAGATGAGGAATTGACAGATATTTTGATGGAATCATTTTCTTTACAAACTGATTACCATTTTGGCGGATATGCTAAGATTAATGAAGAATTAATTAATTTTGTGCGCGAATTTAATTCCATTCATGGATTTAAATGGGATTTGATATATAATGGAAAAATGGCTTTTGGTGTTTTTGATTTAATTAAAAAAAATCATTTCCCTAAAGGAAGTAAAATTCTTCTTGTACACACAGGTGGTTTACAAGGAATTAATGGATTAGAAGAACGATTTAAGAGGAAAATATATGAATAAGGTAATATCAATAATAGTAAGTTTAGCATTTGTTTGTTTTGCTTTCAATGGGCTTAGCCAAAAGCAAACACCACAGCAATACATTGCTAAGTGGAAAAGCGAAGCTATATCACAAATGGCGCAACATTCAATTCCTGCAAGTATAACTCTTGCACAAGGAATATTGGAGAGTGGTAGCGGAAATAGTGACTTAGCAAAAGTAGCCAACAATCATTTTGGTATCAAATGCCACTCGACATGGACTGGTGAGACTTTTATAAAAGATGATGACGAAAAAGACGAGTGTTTTCGTAAGTATAATGATGCTAGTGAATCATATACTGATCATTCATTATTCTTAAAGAAAAATAGATACAAGCCACTTTTTGAACTTGACTTATATGATTATAAAGGTTGGGCAAAAGGTCTGAAAAAAGCTGGATACGCTACTAATCCAAAGTATCCTAACTTATTAATAAGCTTAATAGAGAGGTATAATTTAACGAAATACGATACTCAATCAATCATAGCGGTAGAAGAAGTAAAAAAAGATGAGATTGAGCCAATATTAATTGGAGAACTTGTACAAGAAGAAATAAGCATGTCTATCTATCACACGATAAATAAAACTGCCAATTTGGTTCCTTATATCATAATTAAGGATGGCGATACTTATGAAAAGCTTGAAAAAGAATTTGGAATAAGAAAAAGACAAATTGTAAAATACAATGATTTATCCAAAACTCATGAGCTTGTAAAAGGCGAGAGAATATTCCTAAAACCTAAGAGATGTAAATCAAAGGAGGAGCTGCATTTTGTGAAACAAGGTGAAACTATGAGAGATATTTCGCAAAAGTATGGCGTTAAATTATCTAGGCTTTATAAAAGAAACCATTTAGATGAAGGCTCTCAACCTAAAGCTGGCCAAAAGATTTACCTTAGAAAAAACAAAAAGGACTAATTATTTTTTAATAATTCTGCCTACTTTTTTATCAAAATCATAAGGGCAATGTTTACAGCCATTTTTACAGCAGTATCCTCTTTTAGATAAATACTTTTCGGTAAAAATAATGTAACCCTCCGGAGAGTAATAAAACTCATCCTCTTCGAGTTTGTCTCGTTTAGAGAAACCACTCATATCAGTCATAGCGAATTATTTTTGGATGAAATAAGATTTTTTGGCGAACATGTTATCCAATGAAAAATATTGGAATAAATAAATTTCTTCACCCTCTGGATAGTAACCATGAATCATATTAACATCATAAGCAATTGCTTTCCCAGTAATTGAATCCATTGTTTCTCCAGTTTCCTTTAAAGTAAAAAACACTTGTTTAACATTATCGGCATTATCGGTTACTGAAACAATGTAAGTAGGATCTTCTTTTTTAATAGAGTCTACCTGAGTCTCAGTATAATCACCTATTTGATTGTAGAATATTTTCTCATATGTACGCACATAGTTTTGTAATAAAGTTAGGTTGTAATCTCCTACTGGAACTCCATCAATAGTTGTGAAATCAAACCTTCCATCAGCTTGAGTTATTACATATGAATCTTCAGGAGACTCGTAATGTTCTACTTTTATTTGCTTGATATTCTCAGGATTCATGGTGTAAACACCTGTGTGTTTCCAATCTTTAATTTCGGTATAAAAACGACTTTCCAAAAAACCATTAAACCCAGGAAGGTGCATTACATATGCTTCAGATGATTTTTTTCCGTTCTTCTCAAGTAACATATAAGTACCATAATGATCACTAGTTGGCGAACCAATGAAATAAGTTTTTGTGTTTTTTCCATTCTCAAAAATCTGAACTTTCTTATGTCTTGATGCCATATTACCTACAACAGTTTTCTTAAGATCAGAGGATACCGAACTTTGAACAGAAATATTTTTAAATGTTTTAAGTAGCAGCTCAATATTAGCATCTCTAGCTTTAAACTCATTATTACACATCCACACTCCATCAATATTTTCAATTGTAATAGAAGATCCATCCGTTCTTGAAATAATAAACTTATTGATGTCTTCTACATTTTCTATTGCAAAATCACTCATAGGTTTTCCTTCCTCTTCTCCTGAAACGAAATAGGCAATAACTGCTAGTGCAACAATTGCAATTATCAATAATAAGGTGGTGTTTTTTTTCATGACAAATATTTTGTTTCGCTAAGGTGCAAAAAAAATCTCCTTATATAAAGGAGATTTTTAATAAATATGTAAATAAAAGTAAGAATATTTTACTTCTCTAGTGCAGCTATTTTCTTATCAAGTTTCAATTGTTTTTCTTTTAGTTTACTTCTCGAAAGATCAATTTTTGATTGCTTAGTCTTAATTTTTTGTAATTCAGTTTCGTTATCTGCTTTTTCTCTTTTGATATCAAGCTTAGCTTGAGCTGCATCTAACTTCTCTGATGCCTTATCTATTTTTGCTTGAGCTTTATCCAACTTAGCTTTTTTCTTGTTGTATTTTTCTAGTTGCTTCTTCATTAGCTTTATTAATTGCTGTTTGATTAACTGGAGGCACTACATCCATAATGATTTCCTTAGGATTTTTTTCAACTTCCTCTATTACTGGACCATAATTAACATAATAAAACTTACCATTAGTCAAAGTCATATTTTTAGTTGTATCATTCCCATGATCAGGGTGTGATGTAACCAAAGTAACTTTTTCATGCTTGTAGTCTTTCACTAATAAATCGGCTTTACCTAATTCATTAGTCATTGCTGTTGATACTTCTACTCCGTTTACAAAAACTTCTACATTAGCATTTGCTACTACTTCTCCTCCATTATTTACTATTACAGAAAATTTTACATCATGTGCATGTAAAGTTTCTTTATTCAATTCGTTATTAAGTGCGAAAGTTCCGTTAAAACTAAGTAGAGAGGTCGCTAAAAATAAAGTGTTAATTAATTTCATTGTATTGTTTGGTTTAATATTTGTTTCCAAATCTAGTGATAAGTTTTAATGAAGCTAAAAACAATAACAATTATTTACATAATATCTTCATTCACTCGCAAGCAATTACTAAATTTACATCTATGAAAACATTCATTTACAAAATATCTCAAATTTTCTTCATTATAACTATGCCCTTTATGGCATCAGCTCAAAACCCTGAAGGCTTTGAAACTATGGCAAAAAAAATGGCTGATAAAACTGTACCAATTATTAAATCGGCTCAGGTTGTTAAATTACAAGCCAAAGGAAAAAAAATTGTATTTTTAGATGCACGTGAATTATCAGAGTTTAAGATAAGCCATATCAAAGGAGCTAAACATATTGGATATAATGACTTTGATTTGAATAGCGTAAAGGGAATTGATAAAAATGCTACAATAGTTATTTATTGCTCAGTAGGTTACCGTAGTAGTAAAATTGGAAAAAAACTTCGTGAAGCAGGATTTACTTCCGTATTTAATTTATGGGGAGGATTATTCGATTGGGCCAACAATGGAAATCCAGTATTCGCAAATGACCAAGAAGTTAAGTTTGTTCATCCATACAACAACAACTGGGGAAAATGGCTTAAACCTGAACTAAGAAGCAAACTAGATTAAGCCAATGAGTAAAAATCTAATTATTATCCTTACCAAAAACCCAGAATTGGGAAAAGGTAAATCAAGACTTGCAGAAACAGTTGGTAGAGAAAATGCCCTTATTGTTTTTAAGGAATTAATAAAGCATACCGTTTCTATAACTAAAAACTTGGATTGCGATAAATGGGTTTTATATTCTGATTATATAGGAGATAACGAATACTTTGAAGACTCTATTTATTCCAAACACCTACAAGAAGGAATAGGACTAGGAGAACGAATGCGTAATGCATTTGTTAAAGCCACTGATGATGGTTTCGACAAAGTAATGATGATTGGTAGCGATTGTTACCTATTAACTCAAAACGAACTAGAGAAGGGTTTTAAAATACTAGATTCCAATGATTTTGTATTTGGACCTGCAGAAGATGGAGGTTATTATTTAATTGGAACCACAACTACTTTTACCAAAGTATTTGACAATAAAACATGGAGTACAGCAACTGTATTATACGAAGCAATAAGAGATGTAGAAAATGCTGACTTAACCTTTGGCGAACTCGCTACACTATCTGACGTGGATTACGAAGAAGATTTGGGGGAGTTGAAAAAGTTTATTTCTTAGTAATAAACCCAACCACTTTATCTCTAATCTCTTGAGACTTTACCATAATCATGTTATGATTCCCATCTTTTATCAATACAAAATTTTTGATATTCTTAAGTGGGAACACAGAATCTTTATCTCCATGTAAATGAAGAAAATCATCTACTTCATTTTCACCTTTCCAGTTGTTTATTTTTTTAATAATCCACTTTTCTAGTTTACCATCAATACCGTGAATCATTTCACCAATTTCTTCACTTTTAATTTCTTTAAGATCAGGTACTATTTTACTCCCAATAGAATAACCAGTTTCTATAGCTTTCTTAACTACCACATCAGGAATAAAATCTAGTAATTTTGAGCTGTTACTGATTTTCATCAAAGGATTCATTTCACTCCTATCTTTTACCGAAGAAACCAAAATGAGTTTATCAACTGAGATATGTTTAGCTATTTCTATGGATAAAATACCACCAAAAGAAGTTCCTAGTAGAACTATATTTTCAGTTTCCCCTATCAATTCTGCCATTCGTTTGGCATATTCTTCAATAGGCTCGTTTTTATCTAATGGAGCAATGAACTCCAATACCTTGCAGTTCAGCCTTTCATCCAATAAAAAATCCTTGTAAATAGTCTTATCGGTTAAGAAACCTGGGACTAAGTACAAGGAATAATTTTTCATAAGTTTATTTCTGGTTGAGAATTCTTAATTTGGCATTAGAGCCAGTTAAAAGTAATAAATTCTCTCAAAAATAAATAACCCATTATGGGTTTAGTCTTTATTTGGTGCCATAAATTTATATACGATACCAGCTAAAGCTGCTCCTACTATTGGTGCAACCCAGAATAACCAAAGTTGTCCCATTGCATTTGCTTCGGCAAAAATTGCAACTGCAGTACTTCTTGCAGGATTAACAGATGTGTTCGTAACAGGAATACTAATTAAGTGGATTAACGTTAATGCTAAACCTATTGCCATACCTCCAAATCCTGGAGAAGCGTTCTTGTGAGTAGCTCCCAATATTACAATTAAGAACATAAATGTCATTACAATTTCTGTAATTAATGCTCCTAACATTCCAAAGTTAACTCCGTAAATATTTGCATCATAAAAGTTAGTTGCAAAGGCTCCATGAGCAGTTCCAACTCCAGCAAAATCTGGAGAACTACTTACTATCAAGTAAAGAATTAATGCTCCAAAGGCACCACCTAAAACTTGAGCTAGAATATATCCAGGTAAGTCTTTGGCTTCAAATCTTCCTCCCCATCCATAATCCAATAGATACTGCTGGATTAAAATGTCCTCCAGAAATATGTCCAAGTGCGTATGCTCCTGTTAATACTGTAATTCCAAATGCTAAAGAAACTCCAACTAATCCAATTCCTATATCAGGAATTCCGGCTGCTAAAACTGCTGCTCCACAACCTCCAAGAACAAGCCACATTGTTCCAATAAATTCTGCTAATAATTTTTTCATGATATCAATTTCATTTTGGTTAATAATAAAATAATATACCTAAAATTTGTGAGGCTCCAGAGTGCTAGCTATTTCTTTAGCAATCTGTCAATGTCTTTTTTGACATCTTTTTGTTTCAAACTTTCTCGTTTATCAAAGAGTTTTTTTCCCTTAGCAATTCCTATTTCTAGTTTAGCTAAACCATTGTCATTCAGGAACAAAAGAAGCGGAACTAAAGTAATTCCATTGTCTTTTAGTTTCTTTTCAATCTTAAGAATTTCTCTTTTGTTCAGTAACAATTTACGTTCACGATATGGTTCATGATTAGTAAATCCTCCATTTGTGTACTCGGCAATGTGCATGTTTTTAATAAAAACCTCACTATTATTAATAAAGCAATATGCTTCTTTAATTGATGCCTTACTCTCTCTCACAGATTTAATTTCGGTTCCAAGTAACTTAATTCCACACACATACTTATCCATTATTTCGTAATCGAAATAAGCCTTTTTGTTCTTAATGGATATTTTATTCTGGATTTTAGCCACTTCTCTTTAGAGTTAAGTTGTTACATTCTACTAACTACGAAAATACGTTAGTTCAAGAGATTTTTAATACTGAAATGCATAAAAATTTCAATCACTTTGGTTTAACCGATTTTAACAGGAAGTAATTCTTAAAAAGCAAAAAATATCCCTATTTTTGAATCATGAGTAAAACTGATAGTTTATTTAACGAATTTGATCCTGTTTCATTAAAAGAATGGGAAGCAAAAATTGAGAAAGATTTAAAAGGAAAATCAATCTCTGAATTGGAATACACACACGCTAACACCATTAGCTTAATTCCATACTACAACAAAGAAAACGCTAAAAATTACAGCCAAATAGCAGAAAGAAACACTGCTAAACCTAATTCCAAAACTAATGCTTGGAATATGGATTCTTTCATTATCGTTACAATAGAAAAAGAAGCTAATACAAAAGCTATTAAAGCACTTTCTGAAGGAGCTAACTCGCTAACATTCTTAGGCGAAGTAAATGATTTAGAAGCCTTACTTGAAAACATAATGATTGAAATAATATCAGTTGATTTCATAAACCCCAAAGCTTCTGAGTTTGCAGTAAAACTGAAAAAATTATGCTTAGATAGATCTATCACTTTTATTGACCAAGAAGGAAGTATCACTTTCGATTTTTTAGGAAACCTAGCTCGAAAAGGAAGCTGGTATTCTAGCAAAGAAGAAGTTGTAAAAGAATTAGAAAATACTTTGAATCAGAACCTTGAGTCTGATTTAAACTCATTAACGGCAAGTAATGCCTATTACCAACAAAGTGGAGCAACTACGGTTCAACAAATTGGAATTGCATTAGCTCACGGAGTGGAATACATTAACTTATTGAATGATAAATTCTCTTCTGAAGAATTGGCCAAAAATATCCAATTTCACTTTGCAATTGGCGGAAACTATTTTGGAGAAATAGCAAAACTTAGAGCTTTCAGAATGCTATGGGCAAAAGTATTGACAGCTTTTGGAGCAGAAACAACAAACACCAAAATAAATGCTGTTACTTCTACCCTATTCTGGAGTAACAAGCAAACCAAAAACAATATGCTTCGAGCAACATCATCAGCAATGAGTGCAGTAATTGGTGGTTGCGATTCGCTAACAATAGTTCCGTTTGATACTGTTGACTCTAAAAAAGAAATATTCTCGGAAAGAGTGGCTACAAATGTTCAACTTATATTAAAAGAAGAGTCTTATTTTGATAAAGTAGTTGATCCATCAAAAGGATCTTATTTTATTGAAAACCTGACTGAAGAAATTGCCGAAAAAGGTTGGTCATTTTTTCAAGAAATAGAAACTAAAGGTGGATACATAAAAGCCTTAGAAGCTGGATTCATTCAAGAGCACGTAGAACAGTCTGCCGATAAATTAATGGCTGCCTATAACGAAGGGAAATTGAATGTAGTTGGTGTAAATAAATACTCGACCGAAGACAGAGAAGTAACTTTATCTCGTTATAATCAACCAGAAATGAACGAAATACGTTCTTTATCATTTTTACATTTATCATAATACTATGAACAGTATATTAATCGCATTAAAAGGAATGGCTATGGGAATTGCCGAAACTATTCCTGGAGTTTCTGGAGGAACAATTGCTTTCATTACGGGTGTTTACGAACAATTATTAGAATCTATAAAAGCATTTAAACCAAGCCTCATTAAAACTTGGAAGAACGAAGGTTTTAAAGCTGTTTGGACAGAGATAAACGGAAAGTTCTTAGTCTCATTATTAGGTGGAATGGTTGTAGGAATTGGAATAGGATTAGTTGCTGTAGAAAAACTACTAGAAAGCTATCCTCCTGTTGTTTGGGCATTTTTCTTTGGATTAATAATCGCATCAATTATCTATGTTGGTAAGCAAATATCCAAATGGAATTTAGGACCAATTGTAGCTTTAATAATTGGAATTGCTGTAGCATTCGGGATTACCTTATTACCAATTGGGCAAGTAAATGAAAGCCTTTGGTTTGTATTTATTTGTGGAGCAATTGCTGTTTCTGCTTTAATTTTACCAGGTATTTCGGGTAGTTTTATTTTACTACTGATGGGAATGTATTCTTACCTTTTACACGATACTTTAAAGGAAGATTTACTAACTAATCATGAATCGGGAGCATTAATCACAATGGTTGTATTTGGACTAGGAATGATTGTAGGATTAGTCACTATGGCAAGGTTCTTAACTTGGTCTCTAAAGTCTCATAAAGACATCACTCTTGCTATTTTAACAGGATTTATGATTGGTGCATTAAACAAACTTTGGCCTTGGCAAGTGCCAGCTAAAGTTATGGATGCCAATGATAATGTAGTTGATTTTGCCAAAGGAATGGAATACGACAAAGTGATTACAGCAACAAGCTCTTCACCATCCAATTATCTTGAAAACTTTGGTCAGCCAGAGTTTCTTATTACTGCTATTCTATTCTTCATTTTAGGAATTGTATTGGTGTTAGGATTAGATAAATTTTCTATCAAAAAAGAAAACTAACATGCAATTAGGACTTATTGGTAATACGCTTTCTCATTCTTTTTCTAAAACTTACTTCGAAGAAAAGTTTAAAAAACTGGAGCTTCCCTCCCATTCATACTCCCTATTTGAGTTAGATGACATTTCTGATTTCACTGAATTACTAAAAAAAAATCCCGAAATAAAAGGGC
The DNA here is from genome assembly GCA_018609055.1 of Flavobacteriales bacterium. GTDB lineage: Bacteria > Bacteroidota > Bacteroidia > Flavobacteriales_D > CAJJDF01 > CAJJDF01. The sequence goes on along the minus strand of JABAYJ010000009.1, from coordinate 304,520 downwards.
TTAATGTTACTATTCCTTACAAAGAAGCTATCATTCCGTTTTTGGATGAATTGGATGAGGAAGCCAAGGAAATTGGAGCAGTAAACACCATTAAAATTTCTATAAAAGACGGGAAACAATACCTGAAAGGTTATAATACAGATGTATTTGGTTTCAGAAATTCCATTAAACCATTTTTGCTCAATACTCACGAAAGAGCATTAATACTAGGAACTGGCGGAGCAAGTAAAGCCATAGATTATGTACTAAAAAACTTAAGAATACAAACGCTTTTCGTTTCTCGTAATCCTATCGAAGGACAAATTAGCTACACTGATATTAATGAATATGTGATGAAATATCACAAACTAATTGTCAATTGCACACCACTTGGTACAGCACCAAATGTGGCTGAAAAACCAAATATTCCTTATAAGTTAATTAACGATTCGCATACATTAATGGACTTGGTTTACAACCCAGAAAAAACAGAATTTATGAAGCTTGGAAAAGCTGAAGGAGCTGTTGTATTAAATGGATTATCCATGTTGCAACAACAGGCAGATAGAGCTTGGGAGATATTTAATGCATAAACATGAAGCCAGAAATTCCAATTATATTATTCTTTAATAACACTTTCTCAATTGAAGAAAATTTAAATAAAAAAGCTAGCTATTTATACACTTTGAACAACAACTATAATGGTCTAGCTTATTATAAAAACAGATTATGGAATTACGAAATTGAAGCTGAATCAAAATTTTTCAGTGTCCCAGTATTTATTTGTAAGCTGCTGAATCTTCCGTTAAACATTAATTTTAAATGGATGAATAAGAGTTCTTATGAGCTATATGAATTAAAAGCAAGACTTATCGATTGTACCAACAAAGACAATGAAGTATTGACTAAATTTACAACACCACAAAATTTAACTAAACTTATAAATGAATGTAACTCCTACAAGGAAATTATATCAATTTTAAGAGAGAATATTTTTACAAAACATTAAAATGAACGAACTACAAAAGATAAAAGACACAGCCGAATTTATTCGTAAACAAGGATTTACTGATGGTGAAATTGGAATAGTTTTAGGAACTGGATTAGGTAATTTGGTGACTAAAATTGAAATTGAAAAAGAACTTTCTTATTCGGATATTCCAAACTTTCCTGTGTCTACTGTGGAGTTTCATTCTGGGAAATTGATTTATGGTAAACTTGGTGGAAAGCAAGTAATTGCCATGCAAGGTAGGTTTCATTTTTATGAAGGATACAACATGGATGAAATCGTATTTCCTGTGCGTGTAATGAAAGTATTAGGAATACAAACACTGTTAGTTTCTAATGCTGCTGGAGCGATTAACACTAGTTTCAAAAAAGGAGAATTGATGATGATAACGGATCACATCAATTTACAATCCAATGCATTAATTGGAAAAAACTTAGAAGAATTAGGACCAAGATTCCCAGATATGAGCGAACCTTATTCTAAAAAACTGAGTAAAATAGCAAAATCTACAGCTAAGGAAAATGACATTAAATTACTAGAAGGAACTTACGTTTCGGTTCAAGGACCAATGTTAGAAACTGCTGCTGAATATCGTTATTTGTATAGAATTGGAGCTGATGCTGTTGGTATGTCAACCACTCCAGAAGTAATTGCTGCCAACCACATGGGAATTCCTGTTTTGGCAATTTCTGTATTAACAGATGAATGCGATTACAATGATTTGAAAGCTGTAAATATCGAAGAAATTATTGCTGTTGCGGGTAAATCAGAAAAGGTGCTTACCGTTCTTTTTGAAGGAGTTGTAAAAGCTATTTAATCCCGTAAATAAGGATAGTTAAATACTTTGGATAATTCCAATACCGTTTTATGATTGTTCTTAATCAACAGCATGTCTGGAGCTAAATCAAGTACTTCTGTTTCCATTCCAGAAACATCTAGCATTTCGCCAAGCAAGCAATTGTAAACCACTATATTTTTATTGGCGATTGTTTTGTTCTCGATAAAATTCCAAGTTCTGCGTTCGTAATGAACCAAATTAGTTTCGGGGAAATCGGCTACCATAAATCGAGCACCATAAGTTACCAAAGCCATTTCTGAGGGTGCGTAATTATCTGATGAAACACACACTACCAAATCAACTTCTTTGTCTTTTATTACCGAATAGATAGATTCCACCTGCTCTCTTAATTCATCTACTTTAATAACCGTTACTGGACCATAATATCCTTTTTCGGTATGGAATTGAACCTTCTCCTCAATCGTAAAAGACTTAATAACAACTATTAAGATACTTACCGATAGTATAATCAACAACTGTCTTACAGAAACTTTGTTGGTGTCTGAAAGCCAAATTATTGCAAAGCAAACCAATAATGGCAATGCCAAAAACATACGAGAAGAAGAGTAAAATATAGTTCCTACATCATTATGAATCTTATTAATTCCGAAAGAGAAAATGATAAACAAAACTCCAAATAATAACGCAATACCTTTTCTCCAATCTTGTTTCAATAGGTAAAATCCTGAGAAAAATGGAAACAAAAGTATGAGCCAATGCCCTTTCCAAATAAATGGAGTGAGGTATTTAAATAGTGTATCCAACTTGGTGAAAGCAAGAATAAAATCTTCCCAAGAGAATGTTAGAATCCACATTTTGTGAGAAATATAATCGGGATTTAACTCATAAAATTGATGAGCAAAATAATAAAATGTCAAAGCTGGAATCACTCCCAAAACTCCGTATAAATATAGTTTTACATTAGAAATATTCTCTAAAAAAACATAAAATGCAACAGGCAATGCAAACACCAACATATTGGGATTTGCTACAAAACCTAAAGAAATAGAAAGTCCCAAAATGAGAAACGAGCTCTTTTTGGAAGGAAACAAAATAGGATAAATTAAAAACGAACTAAAGAATATTCCATTAGTAAACCCTCTACTTATTGAGGTTATAATATCATATTCTATGGCCATTCCTATAACTAAGGCTAATATCCAAAAAGAAGCCATTTTTCGGCCAGAGCGAAAAAGCACTGAAGCAAAAAACAAAAAGGGAAACAAACTAATAAACGAAGCGGCAATTGGCAAGGCAAATTGCGGAGTAAATCCAAGACAAATTAACGGGACAGCAACATAAGCTTCGAGAGGAAAATTATAAGCTTGCCCATAAAAAAATGGCTCACGAAACACAAATTCGCTCATGTCCTGAGCCATGTGCCAATAAATTAAATCATCCGTTCCTGTGTATTGAAAACCAAAAGTCACCAGAGTCAGTAGTTTACTCACTATCAAAAGGAAGACAAGTGCCCAAAAGATTGTAGATGGATATTTTTCGAGATAGCGAAGCATGAACGAAAAGTACAAAAAACTTACTCAAATTAAAGTTTGAGTTTAGAAAAACATGCCTTTTGCCCAATAAAAATTTTACATTTGAAAAAAACTAAACCTTGGCAGGCATTTACGTCCATATTCCGTTTTGTAAAAAAGCATGTGTCTATTGCGATTTTCACTTTTCTACTTCTATGAAGAACAAAAGCGAACTGGTTACTTGTATCCAGCAAGAGCTAAAAGAACGCAAAAGCTATTTGGACACCAACAAAATAGACACAATTTATTTTGGTGGAGGAACGCCTAGTTTATTAGAGAAACAAGAGTTAATTGATATTCTTACTACCATAAAGCAAGAATACGAAATAAACCCAGATGCAGAAATAACTCTGGAAGCCAATCCAGACGATTTAACAACAGAAAAACTGGTAGAACTAAAGGAATGTGGAATAAACAGATTGAGTATAGGAATTCAATCGTTTGTTGGGCGTGACTTGGCTTTTATGAATCGTTCGCACACCATTAAACAAGCTGTAGATTCTGTTAAAAATGCGCAAGACTTAGGATTTGATAACATTACCATAGATTTAATTTATGGGATTCCAAACCTTTCGCAAAACGAATGGAAAAGGAACATAAAAAAAGCCCTGGAACTTAATGTAACTCACATTTCTGCCTATTGTTTAACCTCTGAGGAGCGCACAGCCATGCATAGTGATATTGCTAAAGGAAAATACGAATTACCGAACGAAGATGTAACTTCTGAGCAGTTTAACACTTTGATTAAGATGCTTAAAGAAAATGACTTTGAACAATATGAAATTTCTAATTTCAGTAAAAAAGGACACGTTTCTAAACATAACTCTTCGTACTGGAAACAGAAAATATTCCTTGGTGTTGGTCCATCTGCCCATTCATTTAATACCAAAACTCGTTATTGGAACGTGTCCAATAATGCCAGATACATTAAAGGAGCCAAAGATGGAAACTGGGTATACGAAGAAGAAGTATTAGACGAAAAAACTCGCTATAACGAATACATTATGACTTCGTTACGAACAAGCTGGGGAGTTGATATCGATTTCCTTAAAACAAATTTCAACTCTAGCTTTGTAGCTCACTTTATAAAAGAAAGTAAAACCTATATCCTCGATAATTCTTTGATACAGAAAGGAAACTTTTATACGCTTTCGCAAAATGGGAAGTTATTGGCAGATAGAATTGCTAGTGAGTTGTTTTATGTAATTTAATCAGATGAAAAAATCTCCTGAAATAATTTTACAAATGCTAGAGGTTAGCAATGATAAAGCATTTAAATTTGCTAAAATTTCGAGAATAGTTGGAATAGTATTATTAATATCTATTGTGTTTTTATTAGAGATAAGTACGATAAGAACCATTTGTTTGGTAATCTCCTTAATATTGATGAGCTTGCCTTTTACATTCAAGTTTTTTATTGATGAACACAAGCAAATTGGATTAATAAAACTGCTAGAAAATGAAATCACATTAAAGTATAAAGGAAAAGAACCTTTATATTTTTCACCAAAAGAAATTGAAAACTTTGGCTTTAAATTAACTGATTACGAAGGCGAAACAAAGGTAGTAGATATGGTGAATTCAGCAGGAAGATTAAACAATAGATTAGGAACGGGAAACAAACTTTCCTTCTCTTTTAAAGGTGAAACACACTCGTTTAATTTTAAATTGAAGAACAACTCCCAAAAGAAAAATGTAGAGCTGATGTTTCAAAAATATCAAGTGCAAATTCTTATGAAATAATTTTTTTATAAAATGAGAGTTAGCGAGTTACATGAATTAATTTGTAACTTGTAGTTATTAAAAAGTTGTCAAAAATTAGAATGAAAATAAATCTCATCATATTTTTTATTGCATTGACATTTCTTATGTATTGTAAGTCAGATAACATTCAATACTTAATTGAAAACTCTCTGACCCCAAAATTGGACTTAGCATATTATGCGGTTGTTAAATCAGAAATGGAAGAGCTTGGCAACTCGATTAGAATTGTGGATAAAACAATTGATACTACTTCAACCATACTTAAAGACATCATTCCGAGTTTCTCTAAAGAGTTAAAGACTGTTTATTGGAAAAAGGAGATTTTCCCAAGAGCAGAATATATCAATGGAGACAGTTTGGCATCATACATAAATGGAAGGCCTGAAAAATACTGGGCATATAGAGATCAGTATAAATCAGGATGGATAGAATTGACCGCTCCATATTTCACCAAAGACAAAAAAAGGGTTTTGATTGAAGTTAGTTTCTTTCATGGAAGATCCTTCGGTGTCTCTTCATATTACCTTCTTGAATGGACGGGAAAAGGATATGTTGTAAAAGAAAAAGGATTGATATCAATAAGTTAAAAAATGAAAATGAAAACACCAATCCAAAACCTAATAGAAGCTGAACGAAAAGCAGAAATCCTATTTCAAGAAATTGAAAAACAAGGAATTGTGCAAGTTGGCAAAACAGAAAAAGAACTGAACACAGAGGTTTACGAATTAGCTTTTTCGTTATTTGGGATAAAAAAATACTGGCACAAACGCATAGTTCGTTCTGGTAAAAATACTTTGTTACCCTACAAAGAGAATCCACCAAACTTAACTATTCAAGAAGATGATATACTATTCTTTGATTTTGGTCCTGTGTTTGACGATTGGGAGGCAGATGTAGGTAAAACCTATGTAACAGGTAATAATGCTCAAAAACTAAAGCTAAAACAGGATGTGGAATTGGCTTGGCACGAAGGAAAAGCTTTTTATCAAGCGAATAAAGAAACCTTAACTGGAGCCGATTTTTACAACTACACTAAAAAATTAGCCAAAAAATACGGCTGGGAATACGGCAATCACCACTGTGGGCATTTAATTGGGAACTTCCCTCACGAAACCATTTTGGGCGAAGAAGAAACTAATTACATTCATCCCAATAACCATGAGTTAATGAGTAATAAGGATGTAAACGGAAATGAAAGATTCTGGATTTATGAAATTCACTTTGTAAATACCGAATTGGAAATTGGAGGATTCTTTGAGCAATTGGTTTCTTAAATAAACTTCTATTAAACTCCAATGTCATCCTCGCATAGGCGGGGATATTATTCATCAGTTGTGGATTCTTGTTTTAAGACTCCCTTTTTCATGGGAATGACAAATGGGTGGATTTTTAATCCCATGAAAGGAAAAAACGAACAAAGAGTGAATAGTATGATTAATCCAATTAACTTTGCATAAATACACTAAGTAACATGCACACAATATACTCTGAAGGCTGGAAAGACTATGAATTAGTTGATGGCGGAAATGGCAGAAAACTAGAAAGATGGGGAACTACTTATACTATTCGCCCAGATAGAAATGCCTACTTCCCTATGCAATTGAAAGAGGAAGAATGGAATGCAAAAGTAGATTTTGAGTTTATAGAAGATACGCCTACTTCGGGTAAGTGGATTAAAAGAAAATCGGATGCTGAGCCAGAATGGGAAATTAAATACGGGAAAGCGATATTTAATATAAAGCTTACTAAATTTAAGCATGTTGGTTTATTTCCTGAGCAACAAACCAATTGGGAATTTATCCAAAACAAAGTCCAAAAAGACCAAAGATTACTTAATTTATTTGGCTACACAGGAGCAGCTTCTGTTATTGCAAAACTCAACCATGCAGAGGTTTACCACTGCGACAGTGTGAAAAACGTACTGACTTGGGGTAAAGAAAACATGGAAGCTTCTGGTGTTGAAGGAATAAAATGGGTATTGGAAGATGCCTTGAAATTTGCACAAAGAGAAGCAAAAAGAGGAAATAAATACCGAGCTGTAATTATGGATCCTCCAGCATTTGGAATTGGAGTGAAAAAAGAAAGGTGGAGACTAGAAGATAAGTTTCAAGACTTGTTAAAAACTGCAAAAGAGTTAGTTGAAGAAGGTGGATTTATTATCATAAATACTTATTCTCCTAAACTTGAAGCTAAAGAAATAAAGCGAATGGCCAGTTCAATTTTTCCAACTAATAAAGTAGAAGTATCTCGTTTATCAATGAGAACAACTACTGGAAAAAGACTTGATTTTGGTGAATTAACTAGAATTCAGCTTTAAGATACGGTTTGTCATTCCCTTGAAAAAGGGAAACTTAAAACGAGAATCATTATTTCATTTCAGAATAAGAAAATCGCAAATTTAGTTTTGTAGGCATTAGTATTATTCCCTATATTTAGTCATGAAAACGACTCTCAATTACTTGGAAAAGGCATATCAATTTGATTTATCCAAACCTCTTGATATCAGTATGATTCTGTCTACTGACGAAACAAACTCTAGCGCTTGGTACGTAAATCCTATTTCTATCGAACCAGTGAAAGGAGACGGATTTGTAGGAAGTGTGGAATTGGGTGGTTCAGTAAATTTCAGGAATATTACTTTTAATCCTCATGGAAACGGAACCCACACAGAATCTGTTGGTCACATTGCTCCAAAAATTTATTCGATAAACGAAACGCTTTCTCGGTTTCATTTTATGGCTTTGGTTATTTCTATAGAACCAGAAACTTGTAAAACTAATGAAGGAACAAGAGCTGAAGGCGATAGAATTATTACCGAAGATCAGATTAAAAAAGCTATTGGGACTCACAAACCAGAAGCAATAATCATAAGAACTTTATCGAACGAAAAAGAAAAACTAACTCGTCAATATTCCAATACCAATCCTCCTTATTTATGCGATAAAGCGGCTAGTTTTATTACAGAATTGGGAATAGAACATTTGTTAATCGATTTACCATCAGTAGATAAAGAAGTAGATAATGGAGAATTACTAAGTCACAAAGCATTCTGGAAATATCCTGAGGACACGCAATTACACAAAACTATTTCGGAGTTTATTTACGTGAAAGATGAAATAGCAGATGGAGTTTATTTATTGAACCTACAAATTGCTCCTTTCGAGAATGATGCCAGCCCAAGTAAACCAGTTTTATACAAACCTTTGTAACCATGAATATCGAAGAGTACCGAGAATATTGCATCTCCAAACCTGGAGTAACCGAAGGAATTCCTTTCGACAATAATACCTTGGTATTTAAAGTAATGGGCAAAATGTTCGCTTTAACTGGAGTGAATGAATTTAATAGTATAAATCTAAAATGTGATCCCGATTATGCGATTGAATTAAGAGAAAACTACGAAGGGATTCATGCAGGTTATCACATGAGTAAAAAGCATTGGAACACGTGTAACAATGAAAGTGATATTCCTGATAAGGTTATGAAACAGCTAATTGATGATTCTTATAACTTAGTAGCTAGTAAACTAACTAAAAAACTAAAGGAAGAACTGAAAAATATATCACAATAAATTAACCATTTATTATTGTTTGAAGTCACAAATCAACCTACATTTGATTTCTAATTACAACTATGAAAAACAACAAACTTTTTAAATTTTTTATTGCTGGATTACTGTATCTACTTCCTATTGTAGTTTTTGGATATGTTTTATACAAAGCGTTTGTTTGGGTAGATGGAATTATACCAGATGATTACCGTTTTATTCCTGGTTTAGGAATTTTGATAATCGTTATTTTTCTTATTCTTTTTGGATGGTTTACCACAGTATCTAGGATAGATAATATTGCTAAAGAATATTTTAATAAGGCTTTAAATAAAGTGCCTGTACTCAAAAGTATTTACTCAACTCTAGAGGATGTTTCTTCGGCATTAGTAGGTAACAAGAAGACATTTGACAAACCAGTTTTGGTGAAATTATCTAAAAACCATGACATGGAAAGAGTTGGTTTTATTGCCAAAGAAGATCTTGAATTTTTGGGAATTGGTAAAGATAAAATCGCAGTAGCACTTCCATTTACTTTCAGTTACATGAGCAAAATTGTAATTGTACCTAGAGAAAATGTGACTCCTATTGATGCTAAGTCATCTGAGGTAATGAAGTTTTTACTTTCTGGAGGAATTACCGAAGAAGAAATGAAATCGGAGATTTCTAATTTAGAAAAAACTAAAGAGAGTTAAACAGTCATTTCTCCACTATAAACCTGCTCCCCTTTTCCAATTAACCAAATGTTATCAAATTCATTATCGGATATTTGATTGAATTTTATTTGCAAATCTCCACCTTGTACTTTAATAGCCACAGGAGAAGTTAAACCGTGTTTTATTGCTCCGCTAAGTGCAACTGCAGTTGCTCCAGTTCCACAAGAAAGTGTTTCGTCTTCCACTCCCCTTTCGTAAGTTCTCATTTCGAGAGTCTCTCCTACTTTTTGTACAAAGTTTACATTCGTACCTTTTTCTTTAAATCGTTCGTTATAACGCACTTTATGAGCAGTAGGAACGATATCAATTTCCTGAACCGAAGCTGTATATTGAATATAATGAGGAGATCCTGTTTCTATAAAAAAGTAATCTTGACCTTGTTCCACATTAGAAACATCCCCCATTTTTAACTCTATTAATTCTCCATTAATAGTTGCTTCATGAATTCCATCAATAGCATTGAAAGTAGTTTTGTTTTCTATTATTCCTAAATAATTTGCAAAAGCAACAGCACACCTACTTCCATTACCACAAAAGCTTTTAGTACCATCAGCATTAAAATAAATCATGTCAAAATCAACTTCAGGGTGATTCTCTATTAGAATTAAGCCATCAGCACCAATACCAAACTTACGGTCGCACAATTTAGCAACTAACTTCAAATCAGATTTATCAATCTTGTTTTGACGATTATCGATCATTACAAAATCGTTACCTGTACCTTGATATTTATAAAAATTCATTTTCATATTTTCTTAAATATTTCCCGATTCTTTATCCAAAAACTCTTTTTCTTTTCCACTTAAACTATCTAAACCCTTTTGGCTAATTTTATCTAAAATAGCATCTACTCTTTTCTGTTTATCAGCCTTAATCTCATTGTACGAATAGTCATCTCTAGGAATATCAGTATTCCTGTGCATCTCTGATTTTACAGAAACTCCAAACAAACCCTTTAACTTATCTATTAATTTCTTCCACATACTTTTCATTTTACTTCTTGAAAAATATTTCCTTTTCCTTAGGCGATAAGCTTTGATAACCTGACTTCTTCACTTTATCTAAAATAGTATTTATTTGTTCATTATCCTTTTTCTGTTGTTTAGGCTGGCTTTTAGCTTTCTTCTCACTTGTCTTCCCTCCTTTTTTCACTTTCATTTTAGGCTTGCTATTCTTAGTAGTAAACCACCTAGGAAAATCTAAAGAAAATAATTTATCTAAAAACTTTTCAAATGAGGATAGAATATTTTTTCCTTGTTTCGTTTTTGTACCGTAATAAAATCCAAAAATTGCACCTCCTAAATGAGATATCCAACCTCCAGCATTTGCTCCTTCTACTCCAATGCTTGCTTGTAATCTTATTAAATCCAATAAAACAATTCCACCAACAATATAACTAAGTTTAATAGGCTTGGCTATAAAAGTAAACTTAAGCGGATGGTTAGGATAAACTGTACCTCCTGCAACAAATACCGCAATTACTGCAGCAGAGGCTCCAATTAATGGAAACCTATTGGCATTTGCAAAAGCTGGCAAGAAATTATATCCAAGAAAAAATGCTAGGAAACCAACAAAACCTCCAACTAAATAAACACTCAATAGCTTTTTACTCCCCAGTTTTTGTACAAAAAAGGTTCCTGCAAAATAAAATAACACCATGTTCCAAAGTAAATGAGAAATTCCATTTAAATCGTGAGCAAACATATAAGTAACAAGTGTCCAAGGACGAGTTAACAATATTTTCCATTCAGGAGAAGCTCCATAAATTGAGCTTAAATTAATATTAAAAGAAAACAATTTAAAAAGGATACTGATTACAGCAGCCAACACAAAAAAGCCGACATTAATAATGAGCAATTTTATTGCCATTGAGCCAGATTTATATTGAGTTTTTAGCTTTTCTAAAAGTGAATTCATTATTAAAATAATTGTTGTTACAAAAATACGAATAATCTAGTATAAATTAGATTTGTATAATGTTTATGAAAAAAAGGTGTTGTTTCGTGAAAAATAACTCCTTAGAAGTAAACAATTCCTTAATTTTAATACAAAGCGATACTATTAATTATATATTTTTATAAACTATGAAAAACAAAACACTAATTAACTTATCACTTTTCGCGACTTTACTATTATCTTATGGAGTAGCAAAAGCACAAATCAATTTTTTACCAAGTGATAGCATACTGGTTATCAAAAATTCAGATACTCTAAGCTTGGCTTGGGCTGGAGGAATTAACTCAGGACAAATTTCTACCATAGATTTAGATTTAGACGGGCAAGAAGACATTGTAATTTTTGATAGGTCTGATAAGCGAGTAATTCCTTTGTTAAACATAGGCGGGCCAAATGAAATAAAGTATAAATACGCTCCAGAATACATTCAACAATTTCCTGCTTCTATAGGATGGATGTTGCTGAGAGATTTTGATTTAGATGATAAAAAAGATGTCTTTTATTCTAATTCTGGTGGAGCAATAAGTGTTCAGAAAAATAATTCTATTACCAACCTTACTTTCTCAGATTACTTAATCAACATGAAATCTGACCAACATCCTGGTGGAGATATCGGTATTTATATTCCTACTTCAGATATTCCTTCAATTTCGGATATCGATAATGATGGAGATCTTGATATTTTAACTTTTGGAGTATTAGGTTATGCTCTTGAATATCATAGAAATATGAGTGAAGAAACATATGGAAATAACGATACTTTGGATTATGTTTTAAAAAATAATTGCTGGGGACATTTTCTTGAAATTGGAACAAACACCAACTCATTAAAATTATATGACACTTGTAATTACAATGTACCTAATGCAGAAGGCGGAGGGAACTTTGGTGGAGGAAATAGACATGCAGGATCTACGGTTACAGCATTCGACAACAATGGCGATTCAGTAGCAGATTTAATGCTAGGAGATGTATCCTTTAACAATATCGTTATGGCATTGAATGGAGGGACACAACCAGGTCAAAACTCTAGTTTAACATACCAAGACACGACATTTCCATCTTACGACACTTCAGTTGATTTAGCTATTTTCCCAGGTACATTTTTAGAGGATATTGACAATGACGGAATAAAAGATTTATTGGTTACCACTAACGCTACTAATTTAGCAGAAAACACAGAGTCAGTTTGGTTTTATAAAAATACCGGAACTAATTCTATTCCCAATTTTAACTTTAAGAAAAAAGCATTATTTCAAGACCAAATGATTGAGTTAGGAAACGAATCTATTCCTGCAATTTTCGACCATAATGGTGATGGATTAATGGATTTAATCGTATCCAATTACGGTTATTTTAATAGAGACAGTGTTACATATGACTGTAAACTATCATTATACCTGAATATAGGAACGGTTTCAAAACCTGTTTTTGAGTTTGTTACAGATGATTATCAAAATATATTTTCACTTAACCTAGGAACTTGGTTATACCCTACCTTTGGTGATTTGGATGGAGATGGTGACATGGATATGGTTTTAGGAAACTCCGAAGGGTATTTACATTACTTTACAAATAGCGGAGGAGCTGGAAACCCTGCTGTATTTACTTTAACTAGTTCAAGAATTAAAGATGACCTAGCAGCAACAATTGATGTTGGTCAGTTTTCTGCACCACAATTATTTGATTATGATAACGACAATGATTTGGATTTAATAATCGGTAAAGTAAATGGTTGGATTCGTTATTACGAAAATACTGGAACTACAACAGCTTATACTTTCAAGAAAATAACAGATAGCTTAGGAAGAGTTGAACTTCATGAAGCATGGGATATATTTGGTGCTACAACTGGATACAATGCACCTAACTTTTTCCGAAATGGATCAACAGTAGAGCTATATTGTGGAACTCACTCTGGTGGAATTTATAAGTTTACTGGAATAAACCCTAGCAATCCAAGGCAAACATTTATTATTGATACAGTAATCAGAAACGGAGAGATTGGAAGAAGGTCTACCCCTGCTGTTTATGATTTTAAAAATGATGGAAAACTGGATATGATTATTGGAAACACAAAAGGAGGTCTTAATTTTTACACACAACAAAATGGATTTTTAACTGTAAAGAAAATTGAGCCAAAAATAGACTTCAAACTATATCCTAACCCAGCAAACGAAAGTATTTTTGTAGAATTAGACCCAACAGAAAGCCAGAATAATACAATTAGAATCTACTCCATTACAGGTAATTTAATTCAGGTAGAACAAGCCGAAATTGGTATCACTACAATCTCTGTAAACAACTATGCAAAAGGAGTTTATTTCTTAACTGTATCAACAGATAAAGGTCAGAAAACTAAGAGATTTGTGGTTCAGTAAAAGGAACTATAGATAATCATAAGCCACATTGGATAAGAACAGAGCTTTACCATCAACTGATTTTCCAGCTTTTCCTCTGTCTAGTGAATCTATTACTTCTTGAAATTGTTCTATGGTGAGCTTCTCTTTTCCAACTTGAATAAGAGTTCCCATAATTGCTCGAACCATGTTTCGTAAAAAACGATCGGCTTTAATTTCGAATACAAATTTGCCAGCTTCTAGTTCAGAAATCTTAGCTAAGCTGACTTTACAATTATTCGTAAACGTATCGGTATGTACTTTACTAAAAGAAGTGAAATCGGTTGTAACCAATAATAATTCACAGGCTTTATTCATTTTTTCGATATCCAGTTCACTAGAAATATAAGTAGAAAACTCCCCTAAAAATGGATTGGCTTTGGTATGAAAAAAGTATTGGTAAGTTCTGGCTTTAGCATCAAATCGAGCATGAGCCTCTGGTTCAACATCAATAATAGTTTCTATCACTATTGAATTTGGCAATAAACTATTGAGTTTATACACCAAGTTATCAATCAAATTATCAGCATCAAAATGAGCGAAGAAACAACTAGCATTTACACCAGTATCAGTTCTTCCGCAACCTGTAATTTTTATTTCTTGGCTCAATAATAAACTCAAAGCTTTGTTCAATTCACCTTGCACAGTAATTGCGTTATCCTGGATTTGCCAACCATGGAAACCTATTCCGTTATATGCTAATTTGATGAAATGTCTTGGCATCTTAATTCATTATTACTTGCAAAGATAGGAATCGAAAATCTATGACAAAGAATAATACTTTGTTACTTTTTTCAATTCGTGTATTACAAGAGCATATTAACCATAAAACAAAATATTATGAAAATTATAAACCTAATTGGATTCTTATCATCATTCGCATTAAGCACTGGAATAATGTTTAAAATAATGCACTGGCCTTTTGCAAGCATTATATTATTCAGTGGTTTCGTATTGTTAAACTTTGGATTTTTGCCTCTTTACTTTTTTAATAGAAAATCAAAACAAGCTTCAGAAGTTAAAAATTAGCTTGACTATCTAACTATGGTAATATGTCCAAACTGTTCAGAAGCAAAGCCATTATTGGTTTGAACTCTCATCTTATATGGATAGGAACCACTCATTACCTGACTACCATTATAAGAACCATCCCAAATAAAGTTGGGATCGGTTGTTATAAAAATTTCTTCTCCCCATCTATTAAATATAATAAACTTAAGCGTATTAATTCCCTCTGAGCTTATCGAAAATTCATCATTTATTCCATCATTATTTGGAGAAAAGGAGTTTGGAATAAATAAAAGTAATTCATCCAGTATTATCAAATTATATTCAACAGAATCCCTGCAACCATATTCAGTTACCGCATTTAATTTCACTGTATAAGTTCTTGATTTGTCATTTGGAAATGTTACTATACATGGATTCACTATATTGGATGCCCCATTCGTTCCATTGCACAAATTTATATATTTTAACTATTATAATCCTGAACATAATCCTTACATTAGATTTTAATTATAAAATGACTAAAAATGGGAAAAGGAAAAGATGCTAAAAAAGCAGTAAAAAAAGAGGCTACAAAGTCTTTAAAAGAAAAGAGAGCTGAGAAAAAAGCAAAGAAAAAGTAAGAGGAAAGAAAATGAAGGCTTATTTCTTTTTAAATAATGACTAAAAACATTGGATAAAGAAAAAGGTTTTTATATTTTTGCAATCCGAATAATAAAAAATTAATTAATTATGTACGCAATTGTAGAGATAGCAGGGCAACAATTTAAAGTTGTGAAAGACCAGACTCTTTTCGTTCATAGGTTACAAGACGAGGTTGGAGCTTCAGTGAAGTTTGACAAAGTTTTGATGACAGATGATAACGGAACGATTAAGCTTGGCGCCCCAGCTATAGAAGGTGTTACCGTAACTGCTAAAGTAGAGGAACATCTGAAAGGTGATAAGGTTATCATCTTTAAAAAGAAAAGAAGAAAAGGATATAAACTAAAGAAAGGTCACAGACAGTATCTTACGAAACTGACTATTAACGCAATTTCTTAAAAAATAATTAGAGTATGGCTCACAAAAAAGGTGCCGGTAGTTCAAATAACGGTAGAGAATCAGAATCAAAACGTCTTGGTGTAAAGATATTTGGTGGACAAGCTTGTATAGCTGGTAACATCATCATCAGACAAAGAGGAACAAAACATCATCCTTCAACAAATGTAGGTATGGGGAAAGACCATACTTTGTTTGCTAAAGAAGATGGAATTGTAACTTTTACTAAGAAAAAAGACAACAGATCATTTGTATCTGTAGTTCCTTTCGAAAACTAAAGTTAATTCACTTATCATATTAAAGCACCTCTTCCTAGAAGGGGTGCTTTTTTTCGTTTTATATTTTTTAATTATTCGTTCTCATTTACAAAGAGTTTTAATAAAACCACATTACCTCTATTTAATAATCAATCAATAAATCTTATCTTTGAGTATGGAACAAGGAGAATTAATAATTTCGATAGAAAAGGGACAAATCCATTATGGTGATCACAAAGTTCTTGACTCTATTGACATTGAATTAAGAAAAGGAGAATTTGTATACCTGATTGGAAAAACTGGTAGCGGAAAGAGTTCTCTTTTAAATGTTATTTATGGAGAAACAAAACTATCTGGTGGTCATGGTACTGCAGTAGGTTTTGATTTAATGACTCTAAAACCTAAATCTGTTCCTATGCTTAGGCGTAAAATCGGAAACGTATTTCAAGATTTTAAACTTTTGTACGATAGAACAGTTTATGAAAACTTGAGGTTTGTACTAGAAGCAACTGATTGGAAAGGAAAGAATAAGATAAACGATCAAATTGAAAAAGTTCTGAAGATGGTAGGAATTGTTGGTAAAAACAACAATTATCCTCATCAATTATCTGGAGGAGAACAACAGAGAGTATCTATCGCTAGAGCTCTACTAAACGAACCAGATTTAATAATAGCTGATGAGCCTACTGGAAGTTTAGATCCAGAAACAGCTAGAGAAGTAATGGATTTATTGATGAGTATTTCACAGCAAGGTGTTACCATTTTTATGGCAACTCACCATTACAAGACTATTGAAACTTATCCGGGAAGAATTTACCAATGTGTAAATCGTAAGGCTCAAGAAATGGCCATTAAATACAGCTAATGAATTCATACCAAAATAAAACAGTTTGGATAACTGGAGCTTCCTCAGGAATTGGGAGAGCTTTGGCTATAGAATTCTCTAAATTAGGAGCTAACTTAATTCTATCTGCTCGTAATAACGAAAAATTGATAGAGACTCGCTCTTTATGCGAGGACATTAAGCTTGTTAAGCTACTTCCATTAGATTTAGGTGAGTTTAATTTATTGAAAGAAAAAACTATCGAAGCACTTTCTCTTTTCGAAGGATTGGATGTACTGATAAATAATGGTGGAATTAGCCAAAGAGGATTAGCAGTTGAAACTCCTCTTTCGGTAGATAAAAGAATATTTGATATTAATTATTTTGGAACAGTAGCCTTAACAAAAGAGGTACTCCCCTATTTTATAAAAAAGAAATCAGGACAAATTGCTGTAACATCAAGTGTTGTTGGTAAATTTGGTTCTCCGGTTCGAACAGCTTATGCAGCATCAAAACATGCTTTGCATGGATTTTACGATAGTTTAAGAGCGGAAATACATGATTACAATATTGGAGTAACAATTATATGTCCTGGACCAATAAATACAAGTATCTCAGAAAACGCATTAACTGCTAGTGGAGATAAACAGAACAAAAAAGATCCAGCTATTGCTGATGGAATTGCTCCAGAAGTATTGGCTAAAAAATATATAAAAGCATTAAGAAAAAATAAACGAGAAGCTTGGATTGGAAAAAAGGAAGTGTTTGCGATTTACGTAAAACGATTTTTTCCTGGGCTATTTGCTCGTATCATTAGAAACGTAAAAGTAACTTGAAAAAAAACACATTAATAACTATTGTAGGTCCTACCGCAATAGGGAAAACCTCACTTTCTGTAGAACTTGCTAAGCAATTAGGTTGTGAGATTATATCGGCAGATTCGCGTCAGTTTTTTAAAGAAATGAGTATTGGTACTGCCAAAGTAACTTCTGAAGAAATGGACGGAGTTCCTCATCATTTTGTAGATTTTTTACCTGTAGAAGAATTTTATACTGCTGGTAAATTTGAAAATGAGGTTTTAGGAAAACTTGAAGACCTATTTAAAGAAAAGAATGTAGCCATTATGGTTGGAGGTTCTGGATTGTATGTAAATGCTGTACTAAGCGGTATTGATGAAATCCCTAGTAACTTGGAGTTAAGAGCTGAATTGAACCAAGAATTGGAAGAAAATGGATTGAGACATATGCAACAGAAGCTCAAGAAGTTAGATTACGATCATTATCGATTTATGGATAAACAAAATCCACAAAGATTGATAAGAGCAATTGAAGTTTGCTTGACTACTGGAAAAAAATACTCAGAAATGAGAAAGCAGGAACCAAAAGAACGTGATTTTAATATTGTTCAAATTGGACTGACTGCAGATCTTGAATTAATTTACGACAGAATTAACTCAAGAGTTGACGAAATGATGAAAGCTGGATTGGTTGAAGAAGCTAAATCTCTTCATCCAAAAAAAGAATTAAACTCATTGAATACAGTTGGTTACAAAGAATTATTCAATCATTTTGATGGAGAAACAGAACTAGATTTTGCAATTGAAAAAATAAAGCAAAACACCCGTAATTTTGCAAAAAGACAACTTACTTGGTTCAAAAAAGATAAGAACACGCAATGGTTTGATGTGACTACTGAAAAAGAAAAAATTCAGAAATTGATTGAGAAAAGCTTGAAGTAAAAATGTTCAATGAACCTTTAGATATTAAAATCCCTGATGGAAAAATTATTTTTCATGAGGGATTTTTTAGTTTGGAGGAAAGTCATAGATTGATGCAATCGTTAATCAAGACAATTGATTGGACTCAAGATGAAGTTATTGTTTATGGTAAACGACATAAAATCCCAAGACTTAATGCTTGGTATGGAGACGAAGGAAAAGTAATGAAATACTCTGGACTTTCCTTAGAGCCAAAAACTTGGACTAAAGAGTTACTTGAAATAAAATCAAAAATAGAAGAAGCTTCAGGAACTAAATTCAATAGTTGTTTGCTTAATTATTACCGAGATGGTAAAGACGGAATGGGTTGGCATCAGGATAACGAAAAAGAGTTAGGAATAAACCCAATAATTGCTTCAGTTACTTTTGGTGAAACTCGACCATTTCAATTGAAACATATCTCTAACAAAGAATTGAAAAAAGTAGACATTCCATTATCCAATGGGAGTTTATTGACAATGGCTGGCGAAACCCAACATTATTGGAAACATCAAATTCCTAAGACAACAAAAACTTTAGAAAGTCGTATTAACCTAACTTTTAGACAAATATTATGACATTAAAATTTAAAGGGTTTATTATATTGTTTTTATTGATAGCTTCATATTCAAAAAAATTGAATGCTCAGATACAAAATCCAGCAGATTTACAAAACCAGTATAGAGCACAACAAAATCAAATTTTAGCTTACAACATTCTATCCAATGGATTAATGGCGGGAGTTGGAGGGGTAATTAACAAAAAACCAGGAGAAAAATTCTTTCCGGTTTTTATAAAAAATTTCGGTAAAGGATGTATTGGAGGAGCGGTAAAATACACAGCTAAATATCAGACTAACTATCTTAAAAACCAACAACTTACTTTTTTTGCTCCAATAAATAGAGCTTACTTTTTTTTGGGGCATTCGATAACCATGAATGCCTCTCGAAATGAAAAAATATTATCCAATTATTACTGTAATTTTTATGGTGTAAATTTTCATTATAATGGTTCAGAAGAAAGAGGAAGTAGACTAAATGCAAAGTTATCATTAGCAAATATGGCTTCACTTATAAGTTTCTCAGCTTCAGGACATAAATTAGACTTTTACAGAACTTTAGAATATGGTATGTTTTATTTTGATTTAAACCCAAATACTATGATTAATGGAATTCAAATTGCTGGATTGGGTGGTTACAATGCTATTGCAATTGAAAAAAGAAACAACAGACCATCCTATAATATAATACCACATGAAATAGTTCACACTTTTCAACATTATGATTTCTTTCCTATTTCCAGCTTTTATCAAAAGCCTCTGAAAAAGCTTTTAGATAAAAGTTCTCTATATACTAAAGTTTCAAAATATATTGACTTTGATTATGAACCCTTGTTTTTTAGGTCTTTATACTATACTCAACCCAAACCAACCTATTACAAAAATTACTTTGAATTTGAGGCAGAACACTTCAATTCAAGAATATTTATTCAAAGAAATTAACAATCTATGTTAGTTCATAAGACATATATTACCAAAAAAAATGTAACCAAATTAAATTCTATTTTCAGCAATCTTCAAAATTTTGCAAATCACCACCCTCTAATCATTTCAATTTCGGCACCCAATGAAAGTGGGAGTTATAAAGTGAAAGAAAAACCTTTTAAATATTTACCATTTATTATTGGTTACTCAGTAAAACCATTATTATCAGAAAATAAAATCACTTATATGATAAAAGAAATACCATTTCTGAAACCTACTTTATTTTATTCTTTTAACGAATATCCTGACAAAATTGAATTGCTTTTTACTATAAAAATCAAAGGATTTATAGGAGTTAAACATTATTTAGCTCAAAAAATGACCAAAGCCATGGATAAACTTATTGATACTATTAACTCTAATAATTAACAATCCTTAGTTAACTCAATTTGTAAATTACCCCTTCGATTTACGCCTTGTTGAGTAACTTTAATTTGAGAAATAAAATTGAGTCTAAAATGAAGAAGAACATTGCCATTATTGCAGGTGGATATTCAAGCGAACTTGAAGTATCGCTTAAAAGTGTAGAAACTATTTATGCTAACTTATCTAAAGATAAATACAACTCTTATGTTGTAATTATAAATTCGCAAGGATGGAATGTTAGGGTAAATGAAGCCCTTTTACCAATTAATAAAAATGACTTTTCGTTCGTTCTAGATGGAACCAAAATAAACTTCGATTGTGTTTACCTTACTATTCACGGCACACCTGGTGAAGATGGAAAACTACAAGGATATTTAGATATGCTTAATATTCCTTACAATTCGAGTAACTCTAAATCATCTTCAGTCACTTTCGACAAATGGTTATGCAACCAAGTATTGGCTAATAATGGAATTAATGTTTCTAAATCAATCTTAATAAATGATAGGGCTGGATTATTCAATACCAAAGAGATTTCTGCAGAAATTGGCATGCCATGTTTTGTAAAACCAAATGATGGTGGATCTAGTTTTGGGATTTCTAAAGTAAAAGAAGAAATGCAACTGATACCAGCAATTAACAGAGCTTTTACCCAAGGTAACGAAGTGATGATTGAATCATTTATGGATGGAAAAGAAGTTACTTGTGCTTGTTATAAAATCGAAAACGAATTACACACTTTACCACTTGTAGAAATAATAAGTGAAAATGAATTCTTTGATTACGAAGCAAAGTACGAAGGTTTGTCTCAAGAAATATGTCCTGCAGGAGTTTCTGATAAAATAAAATTAAGTGTACAATCAATAACTAAAAACATATATACACTACTTGGTTTAAAAGGAATTGTACGGGTAGATTACATACTTGTAAATAACGAGCCTTTTGTTATTGAAGTAAATACTGCGCCAGGAATGTCAGCTGCTAGCCTAGTTCCTCTAATGGTTTCTAAACAAAAAGACTTAGAATTAGAAAGTCTATTTAGCGACATTATAGAAGATGCCATGAAGCCAGTTTATTAATACCATTAATTTGTATACTAATGGCTTATTTTAACACCTCCAATAAGCCTCAACAAACAAAAAGTGCTATCTTAGTACCTTATTCAACTCAGAAAACCAATACATGAAAAAATTAGTTCTCCTATCTACTTTAGTAGTTGCCTTATTTAGTTGCAAAACTGATTTTGATATAAACGCTCCTTATGAAAAAATTCCTATTGTTTATGGGATTTTAGATCAAGAAGAAGATACTCAATTCATCAAAATAAATAAAAGTTTTTTAGGAACTAACAACACTGAATATTCTAAAATTAATGATTCTTTATACTTTACAAATGTAACAGCTAGAGTTGAAGAGCTTGATGAATTTGAAGGAGTTGGAAGAGTTTGGCAGTTACAAAGTAAAGTAGTTACTGTTGATGAAAACAAAGGAATATTTTTTACTGGAACACAAAGAGTGTATTATTTTGTACCTACTATTCCACTAGACCCAACTAAAAACTATAGAATTATTGGAGAAGGTGATGGAAAAAAGTTTAGTTCAAAAACGAACATAATTGATGGATTTGGTTTTGCTAACCCTTTTAGATTAACAGGTTTTAGAGAAATTATTTTATCAGGTGGAGTTGGAACTTATGGTCTTTTAAGACCAAAATGGGTGCAGTCAACCGAGGCTGAATCTTATGATGTAACATTAAGATTCTTTTATACAGAACACAAAAACGGTTCTCAAACTCAAAAATATATTGATTGGAAAATGGGATCGAAAAACCCTACTACATCTAGTAATACAATTGAAATAGAAACTAATACAGAAGCATTTTTTACTCTATTAAGTAACTCAGCTCAACTTAAGGATACTACTGGTGTAACTAAGCGTGTAATTAACACCTGTGATGTAAGAGTTACCTCTGCAAACTTTACACTAAATACTTATATTGGAGTTAATAAACCTAATCAATCAATTTCGTTTGATAAGCCAGATTACACAAATATTGAAGGTGGTAGAGGTGTATTCGGAAGTAGATATACAGCAGTGATTACTTTCCCAGGTTTATCCGATAAATCAATTGAAGAATTATTTCTTGGGTCTTACACAACTGATTTTAAGTTTTGTACTGATGACACAGCTCCAGCTCTAGCTCCATATTTCTGTCCTTGATTAGCTATTTCTTAAACAAGAATTTTACTTCCACTCCTTCGATTTCTTCTAGTTGATAAATTAATGAGTCAGATGATCCAATATCACAACAGAATTGAATTAGACAAGAGTTTTCAAAAACCTGTTTTGTAACATCCAGCTTTTGTTGCTTTACAAAGTTCATCACAGGACTCATTACTGTATAGTTAAAATCTATTTGATGATAATTCTGTTCCTTTTTATTGATAATTTCTCCAGTATCAATGGTTTCTTTCGCGCTTAATTTATAAGCAGAAATTAATCCTCCTACACCAAGTTTTACTCCACCAAAGTAACGAACAACAACAATTAACACATTAGTAATATCTGTAGATAGTAACTGCCCATAAATTGGCTTTCCAGCCGAATTAGATGGCTCTCCATCATCATTTACTCTATATCTTTCCTCTTTTCCTATTCCCAATCTATAGCCGTAACAATGATGCCTAGCATCATTGTGTTTCACTCTCAGTTCTTCCAAACACAACTTCACTTCTTCTTCATCAGATACTGGAAATGCATAGCCAAAGAATTTACTTCCTTTCTCTTTCATCAAACTCTCGGAGCGAGTTTTTAAAGTTTTATATGTATGAATTTGACTCAAATTAATGTTAAAAGAATGATAGATAAAATAGCCAATGAAAATCCAATCCAATTACTTTTAGTTAGTTTTTCCTTATAAAATATGATTCCCAACAATATTGCAAGAATTAAAGTACAAATATTCATTACAGGAAGAACAGAGGTAGAATCTGCATTCTCATTTAGTGATTTTATAAAATAATATAAACCTAGAGTATTGGGAATTGAAAGTAGCAAACCTGCAAGTATACTTTTGAAGGTGATACTCTTAAGTTTAAACATAAGTAGAACTAAACCAAAAATGAATGAAACCAAAAAAGCTGAAATCACGAAATATCCAATCTCATTCCCGGTTTCAAAATAAGTTTTTTGGGTATAATTAATTATTGTTTCCAAAACTCCTGTTGCAACAAAAATAAAAAGAGGGAATAAATACCCTTTGCTTTTGGTAGCTGAAGCCCCTTTAAAGGTTAATAGATAAATAGAGAAAATAGCTAAACTAATACCAGTTATCTTAATCCAGTTACTTGGTTCATTAAAATATATAATAGTAAATATTA
Organism: Flavobacteriales bacterium; assembly: GCA_018609055.1. Lineage (GTDB taxonomy): Bacteria > Bacteroidota > Bacteroidia > Flavobacteriales_D > CAJJDF01 > CAJJDF01. The sequence continues at coordinate 280,609 of JABAYJ010000009.1, read as the reverse complement.
CTGGGAAAACCAGACTGATTTTATTGGCAAAAGTGGCAATAGAAACCCCATGGCAAATAGCAGTTTTGGCAATTAAATAAAAATTAAGAATAAATAAAAAACCAACTACTAAACAGGAATAAAACCATGACTGAGAGGGAATTTCTAAAAGCTGAACTGGAGTTACAAATAAAACTAAACCTATAATTATTGCACCCAAATAATTGAATATTATTGCAGGTAAAGCCTCTATATTTCGTTTATCAAATTCCTTGAACAACAAAACTGAAACAACAGGGAAAACAATTGCTAAAAGGACTGATATACTCACAGACTTATGTTTTTAAACTGTTTAATATTATCCTTTCCAAGAACAAATTCTTTAGTATGTTTATGATTAAAAAGTGGAGCTTCTACTCCTCTTCCAAAAGTTTTATTTCCTTCCAAAACCAAAGCCTCATCCCAGAGGTTAGATTCCAAAAATGAATTAATCGTAAATGAGCCTCCTTCTACAATTAATGATTGAATTCCTTTTTCATATAAAATATCAAGGATTTGTTTTACAACATTGTTATTAAATGAAATTTTAATTCCTTCAATACCATTCTCTTCAAAATTTTGAAGAGAATTAAAAACAAGAGTTTTCGATTCGGTACTAAAAATCTTAAAACCTTCTTTACCTTTCCACAATTCAAGTTTTTTATCAATAACTAATCTAATTGGATTTGTTCCATCTACATGGCGAACTGTTAGGCTAGGGTTATCTTTTTGCACAGTATTTTTCCCTACCAAAATAGCTTTTTCAGTTGCTCTTAATTGATGAACATACTGGTTTGTTTTATCTCCTGTAATCCATCTTTCTTGTTCATGAAGTTCATCCTCTGGAGCAATAAAGCCATCTTTAGTTTGAGCCCATTTCAATAAAACAAAAGGTCTTTTCTTTTCATGAAAAGTAAAAAAACGTTTATTCAATTCTCTGCATTCATTTTCTAAAACACCAATTACAACTTCTACATTGTTTTGCTTAAGCATTTCAATACCTCTCCCTGCAACCTCCGAAAAAGTATCGATACATCCTATAACTACTTTGCGGATATTGTGAGTAATAATTAAATTGGCACAAGGAGGTGTTTTTCCAAAATGAGAACAAGGTTCTAAACTAACATATAAAGTGGATTTAGAAATATAAGGACGATTGTGTTCTTTAACAGAATTCATACAGTTTACCTCACCATGGTTTCCTCCATAAGGACTCGTATAACCTTCTCCTATTATTTTATCCTCATATACCAATACTGCTCCAACTGAGGGATTAGGCATTACCGAAGAAAGTCCTTTTGAGGATATCTCAAGGCATCTTTGCATGTATATCTTGTGAGAATTCATTAGATAAAATTAACCAAAATAAAACGCCTTAAAAACAAAAACAGAACCTATTCCTAAAAATAAATTCTGTTGATGTCGTAAAAAAGAAAAAAGAGATAGTATTACACTATTCTAAATTAAAGACGCACACCAAATAGAAAGGGTTGCCATATAATGTTGAGATATATTAAAAATAAATCATAACTCCATCTTTTACAGCACAAAAAAGAGCGGTATATTTCTATATCGCTCTTTTTTTATAGTTTTTAGGTAAATTATTCAGCTACCTTACTTTTTAAAACATCAATTTTTGCTTGAACTTTAGCAATTTTAGCTTCTTTCTCAGCAATTTCTTCAACCGTCATAGAACCGTCAGCCTTTGCAGCTTCGATTTTAGCTTTAGCATCAGCAATTCTTGCTTCGGTAGCTTCAGTTCTAGATCCAGTATTTGCTTTTCTCACAGCAACAGCAGTTGCTTTTTCTTCTTTTAATTTAGTAATCTCAGCTTTTTTTTAGCTTCTAATTTGTCTTTATCACCTTTAATTTCTTCCATTTCAGCAGCTTTCTCTGCTTTCATTTCTTCAACTCTAGCAGCTTTTTCTGCTTTCATAGCATCTATCTCTGCCATTTTAGCCTCTTTAAGTTTTGCTAATTCAGCATTGTAAGAAGCAGTATCAGTTCCATACTTTTCTTTAAGTGCTTCTTTTTTAGCATCCATATCAGCTTTCATCTCAGCTCTCTTTCCTTTCATTTCTCCTTTCAAGCTGTCTCTTTTCCCTTTAATTTCTCCTTTAAGACCTTCTCTCATTTCTTTCTTCTCTTCTCTTTTCTCAAGAATTTCAGCAGATTTTTCTTTAACCTCTTTTTTAGTTTCTTGTGCTTTATCTTTCATTTCAGACTGAGCTCCATTCGATTTGTCTTTCATTTTATCCATTTTACCTTGAGATAAACCCATTACCCCAGATAATAAAATAGCTGCTATTAATATGATGTTCTTTTTCATGTCTTTATTTTCCATAATTTAATTTTTATAATCCTTCTAATTCAGAATCTAAATCTTTTGTTGCTGCATCAATTTCTTCGATTGCTTTATCCATTCCCTCTACTTCAGTAGACATGTCCATAATCTCAGTCGCTTGAGCATCTAATTCTTCAGCTGATACAGTTTCTCCGCAAGAAACTAATATCATTGCAAGTACTGCAATTCCTGTTACGATTGTTTTTTTAATTTTATTGGTTTTTTAATTTTAATAAAAAAAATATCGAATATTTTTATAACAGCAAGTATATTAGAACTCATTCGTCATAACTTACTATCTTTGTTAATAAATGTAACCTATCCATGAGTAAAAAAAGTAATTCTACCTGTTCGTTCTGCGGAAGAGAAAGAAAAGATGTTTCCATATTGATTGCGGGAATTGAAGGCCATATCTGTGAAAACTGTGTGGAACAAGCAAATGATATTATTTCTCAAGACTTAAAAGTTGAGCTAGAAATTGATCTTCAAGAAGATATAAAGTTCTTGAAACCAATGGAAATCAAAACTAGGTTAGATGAATATATTATTGGTCAAGAAGATGCAAAAAAAATATTATCGGTAGCTGTTTACAATCATTATAAAAGATTATTAAACCCTGGTAGTGATTCGGAAGAAATAGAATTAGAAAAATCTAATATATTATTAGTTGGTAGAACAGGAACTGGTAAAACACTTTTGGCTAAAACTATAGCTAAAATGCTAAACGTACCTTTTACTATTGCTGATGCAACAGTATTTACGCAAGCTGGTTATGTAGGTGAAGATGTAGAAAGTTTATTAACTAGACTTTTACAGGCTGCTGATTATGATGTGGAAGCTGCACAAAAAGGAATCGTATTTTTAGATGAAATTGATAAAATTGGAAGAAAGGGCGATAGTCCTTCTATCACTAGAGATGTTACCTCTGAAGGAACACAACAAGCGCTTCTTAAATTACTAGAAGGAACTGATGTACGTGTACCACCACAAGGAGGAAGAAAACATCCTGACCAAAAAATGGTAGAAATTGACACTAGAAACATTCTATTTATATCTGGTGGAGCTTTTGATGGAATTGAGAGAATTATTGAGAGAAGAATAAAAACTCAACCTCTTGGTTTTGGAACAAAAGGAGAAGATGTGGGAGAAGATAATTTATTGGAATACCTAAGCCCACAAGATGTAAAGTCATTTGGTCTTATTCCTGAATTAATTGGACGTTTCCCTATACTTTCTCACCTTAACCCTTTGGATAGAGATGCTCTTAAAAGAATATTAACCGAACCTAAAAATGCATTAGTTAAGCAATATACTAAGCTATTTGAATTGGATAATGTTCAGTTATCTTTTGATAAAAAAGCATTAGATTTTATAGTAACTAAAGCCGAAGAATATAAACTTGGAGCAAGAGGATTGCGTTCTATTTGTGAGGCTGTACTTACAGATGCTATGTTCGAAATCCCTTCTAAAAAAGAGATTACCAAACTAAAAATTACTGAAGCTTACGCTAAAAGTAAATTCGACAAATCTAAACTGAGTAAACTTAAAGTTGCTTCCTAAAAATGGATTCGTTCAATAAAATAGAAAAGCTTTCGATAAAAAATTGGTCAGAAGAAGATCAACCAAGAGAGAAACTGATGGCTAAAGGTCGCCAGGTACTTTCTGATGCCGAATTACTTGCAATATTAATTGGTAGTGGTAATAGAAGCGAAAGTGCCATAGAATTGTGCAAACGTATTCTAAATGATTCTCAAAATAACATTAACCAATTAGCCAAGTTATCGGTTAATGATTTAATGAAATACAGAGGAATTGGTGAAGCAAAAGCCATAAGTATTGTTGCTGCTCTTGAGCTTGGACGAAGAAGAAAAAGTGAAGCTGTTTTGGATAAAGTTCAGGTTACTTCTAGTCAACATTTATATGAATACATTAAGCCAGTTTTAGAAGATTTACCTCACGAGGAGTTTTGGATTGTATTACTGAGCAGAGCCAACAAAATAATTGGAAAACAATTAATTGGTCGAGGAGGAATATCTGAAACTACTGCTGATATAAAACTGATTTTTAAGAAATCTATTGAAAGCTTAGCTTCTGCTATTATATTGGCTCACAACCATCCATCTGGAAACTTAAAGCCTAGCCAAAGTGATTTAAATTTAACCAAAAAAATAAAGGATGCTGCCAAGTTATTCGATATCTCAATTTTGGATCACTTAATAATTGGTGATGGAAATTATTATAGTTTTAATGACGAAGGAGTTTTATAAATCTACTCTTCCTAACTTTTCACTCATGTGATTAAAAAGACTTGTAAGGGGTTTTTCTATCATCATTTTCAAGAAAGAATTAACTCTAGCTTCACAAATTAAGTGAGCTTCACTTTCTTTCTCTCCTTCATCAGAAATGTAAATATTAAGATCAAAATCAATTGGAGAATCAGTTCCAGAGACCAATTTAATTTCAGAATTAGCAACCGAAGAATCTTTTGTTAATGTTAGGCTAAACCCTTGCATTTTAAATGAACAAGTATCGTAGCTTCCTTCCCATTCGGTAAATTTCCCTTCTGGTAAAAGCTCTTTCACATTATTCATGTCCATTAAATAATTGTAAACAGCTGCCTGACTTTTATTAATTCGTGTATGTGTACTTTCTAATTCCATTTACTTAAATGCTTTTATAATTCTTTTCACTAATCTGTGACGAATAACGTCATTTTCATCCAATTCTATTATACCAATCCCCTCTATATTTTGAAGTACTTCAATTGCTTTAACTAATCCCGATTTTTGGTTTCTTGGTAAATCTACTTGAGATGGATCTCCATTTATAATAAACTTAGCACTTTTTCCCATTCGGGTAAGAAACATTCGTATTTGCCCTTCAGTAGCATTTTGCGCTTCATCCAAAATAACAAAAGCATTATCAAGCGTTCTTCCTCTCATAAAAGCAAGCGGAGCAATTTGTACAATATTATTATCAATATAATCTTCCAACTTTTCGGCAGGAATCATGTCTCTTAGCGCGTCATAAAGTGGTTGTAAATAAGGGTCTAATTTCTCTTTTAAATCTCCAGGTAAAAACCCTAAATTCTCTCCAGCTTCAACTGCAGGGCGAGTTAAAATTATCTTACGAACTTCTTTGTTTTTTAATGCTCTTACAGCTAATGCAACTGCAGTATAGGTTTTTCCTGTTCCGGCTGGGCCAATAGAAAATAGCATGTCATTTTCAAAACTAGATTCTACTAATCTCCTTTGATTGTGAGTTCTGGCAATTACTTTTTTTCCATTATTGGCATGAACAATCACCAAATCTCCTTTGGTATCTTTAACAGTTTCCTGACCGTTTTCTCCCATTATATTTTCAAAATCTCCTTCTGTCATGGAATTGTATTTTTTAAAATAGCCAATCATCAAATTTATTTTTTCTTCAAATAAATCAATGTCTTTTTCTTCGCCAACACATTTAAGATTCCTTCCCCTAGAAACAATTTTAATGTTTGGGAAACGCTCTTTTATTACTTTTAAGGTAACATTATTAACCCCCAATAAATCGACAGGTTCAATGTCGTTAATGGGTATATTTCTTTCTGTCAAATGCGCAATTTTTATTTATTAATATCTTAATTGATTAAATATAAATAATTTCAATTAAAAATAATCGAAACCTGTTTTTAATTCTTAATTTTGATACATAAAGAAACAACATTTATATCAATAACTCCAGTTCATGGCGATTATAACTCTTACTACTGATTTTGGCGACAAAGACTACTATGTCTCTGCCGTAAAAGGTAGTGTCCTGAGCGAATTGGGCGAAAAAGTTACTTTGGTTGATATATCTAACCACATTCCTATTTTTGATGTAAGAAATGCTGCCTACATTTTGCGAAAAAGTTTCGAAACTTTTCCAAAAGGTACCATTCATATTGTTGGGGTAGATTCTGAAATAAACGCAAAGACTTTACCAATAATAATGGAATACAAAGGCCATTACTTTATTGGTGCAGATAATGGCTTGTTTTCTTTAATTTACGATTATCCTCCAGAAAATTTATTTGAATTAAGAATTGATATTAATGCAAACGTATTGACATTTCCTACTAAAGACATTTTTGCTAAAGCTGCCTGCCACATTGCTCGTGGAGGAACTCCAGAAATAATTGGGGTGAGAATAAAAGGAATAAAATCATACCAAAATCCAAGACCTACTACTCAAGAAAAATTCATTAGAGGAACAGTTATACATATCGATTCGTATGGGAATGCAATCACCAATATCTCTAAACAAGTATTTGCTGAAATAGGTAAAAACAGACCTTTTTCTATTGAGTTCAGAAATTACGATATTAAAAAACTACACACCTCCTATTCGGCTGTAGTTCACGAAGGGGAAAAGCTAGCATTATTTAATACCAATAATGATCTAGAGATTTCTGTAAATAGAGGAGTTGAAGGTTATGGAGGAAGTGCTACCAACCTACTTGGACTTGGACTAAATGAAATAGTTACAGTAACTTTTACTTAAACCAACATGCTAATACGAATTGTAAAACTTACTATCCACCCTGATAAAATTGATGAATTCAAATCAATTTATGAAGCTCATATGGAGCTAATTAAGGGAATGGAAGGTTGCGAAAAGCTAGAGTTATTACAAGAAAAAGGACGTTATTCAAATGTTGTAATGACATACAGTTACTGGCAATCGGAAGATAATTTGGAAGCTTACAGAGACTCTGAATTATTTCTTAAAGTATGGAAAACAGTGAAACCACTTTTTTGCGCTAAGCCAGAGGCTTGGAGCATGGAAAGGAAGTTTGAATTGTAATATTTAATCTTTCAATTTTATCGTCCATAATTTAAACCTTAGGATAATTATGTCCAAAATTTCGAGAAACTTTCCGTCTCCTTATTTGGAATAAATATAAATAGCAGCACATTTGTTTAGAATCATTCTTAATAACAAATCATGCAAATTACATCAAAATCATTTAGAACAGGAACACTTTCCTTCATTATAGTGTTACTATTCATACCCTTAGGACATGCACTTATGGTTTTAAATGAAAAATTAATTCCTGAACATAAATTCTTAGGAGCTGCAATTTTAGGGTTTACAGGTTTGTTTTTATTATTCATTGGAATTAGAAAAAATGAGAAACCACTTACATCAACTCTTCTAGGATTAATTGCAGGAATCTTAATTTGGACAGGTTGGGTGGAGTTTTCATTTGTATGGATTGCAGAAAAACTTGGAGTTGCACCCTTAATCGAAAATGGAGAAATAGCAACTAAACCTGAGTATATAGTTATGATGTCTTCTGTTAGATTACTATCTACTATTTTAATTCTATTCTTCTTCAAGCAATCTAGCTGTACATTTTTTCAATGGTTCCAAAAACTGGGTAAAATGGAAATGACGAAAGTAAAATCTCAAGAAAAATTTTGGGCAGGGATTACCTTCATAGAAACAATCATAATTCTTTGGACTTTCTATATCGTTCTCCTTTTAGTCTATGATAAAGACATTGCTGGTGACAGACACCCTCTTACATATTTTGTAGCTTTTGGTTCTTTGTTTTGGTCAGCTTTCTTATTTCTTAAACTTATCAAAATAAAGAAATTTGATTATGCTATCCGTTATGCAATTCCTACCGTAATTATTTTCTGGAATTTTGTTGAAGTCACTGGAAGGTGGGATATGTTTAAAGAAATTTGGGTTCATCCTTTTGAACATTGGATTGCAAACTCGATTATTCTTGGGTTTCTAATTGGATTTACTATCTATTACATCATTGAAAATAAAAACAAAACTGAACAAAAGAGAATTACTAGAGAAGAGAAAAAATTGCACAAAAAAACCATCAAGTAAAACTTGATGGTTAAAATTAATTAGAATTTATTATGCTTTCAATACATCCTTATAACTAGCTTTATTCCATATCATTAATAAAACAATAAAGAATAAGAAGACAGCTGAACCAGGAACTCCTATTGGATCAAGAACTAAGTGAGAAAGAAAAGCTATTACCATTACCGGTAAAAGAACAATAAGAGCTAAAGGCACATACTTATTAATCAAAATTAGTAGACCTGTTACGATTTCAATTACTGCTACTAGTTTCATAACAAAGCCAGTTGCCATTATTGCACCCATCCAAGCACCCATTTCAGGACTTACTTCAGGCATTGGCATAAACTCCAAGAATTTATTAAGTCCAAATACAATCATTCCCAATCCTAAAAGGATTCGGATTACCATTTTTACATTTTTCATAGATATTAGTTTTTTGGTTTACTAATTATACGAAGAAATGTGGCTTTACTTAAATTGGTTGAGTTTGGGTTGTTAACATTGAAATTAAGAAATATATCCTTTCGCCAATTCCAACACCTTATCAATTCCTCCAGGATTACTTCCTCCTGCTGAAGCAAAGAAAGGTTGTCCTCCTCCTCCACCATTGATTTCTTTGGCAAGTGTTCGAACTATATTTCCTGCGTGTAGGTCTTTAGATTTTGATAATTCGTCCGATACCAAAATAGTAATATTTGCTTTTCCATTAGCCTCATTACACAGAACCAAAAACAAATTATCCATTTCTCCTTTCAATTGAAAAGCAATAGTTTTAATTCCTTGAGGATCTAAATCTACTTTTTTAGCCAAGAAATTAATTCCGTTTACTTCGGTAATTTCTTTCTTTAATTCGTCTTTTAATCCTCCAGCTTTTTCGGCTTTTAGTTTCTCTATTTCTTTAGCTTGTGTACTGTTTTTTTGAAGTAATTCTTCTACAGCTTTTCCTAAATTTTCTGGCAATTTTAATAAGGTGTTCAAATTAGAAACTATTTCTAATTTTTCATTTACATACTTGTCTGCCGTTTCATAGGTTATAGCCTCTATTCTTCTGATTCCTGCTGCTGTAGAGCTTTCAGAAGTTATCTTGAACAAACCAATTTTTCCTGTAGAAGAAACATGGATTCCTCCACACAATTCAATGGAATCTCCAAACTGAATTACCCTTACCAAATCTCCATACTTCTCTCCAAACAAAGCTTTTGCACCTAACTCTTGTGCTTTTTTCATTGGAACATTGCGCTTCTCATTCAGGATTAAATTTCTTCGAATTCTGTTATTCACAATCATTTCAATCATATTCAATTGCTCATCTGTAACTTTAGTAAAATGTGAAAAATCAAATCTCAAATATTTCTCATTAACCAAAGATCCTTTTTGCTCCACATGGTCTCCTAATACATCCTGTAATACTCCATGCAATAAATGAGTTGCCGAATGATTAATTGCTATCAATTCCCTTCTCTCAGCATTTACAACTGCATGAAAAATCAAAGTAGAATACTCTGGTAATTTATCTACATAATGTAAAATAAGTCCATCTTCTCTTTTAGTGTTTGTAATAAACACTTTCTCTTTTTCGGATTCAATAAATCCTGTATCTCCAACTTGCCCTCCACCCTCAGCATAGAAAGGAGTGAAATTAAATACCAATTGGTAAAACTCTTTGTTCTTAGCTTTTACTTTTCGGTAACGAGTAATATAAACACTGGTGTCAATTGTATCGTATCCTATAAATTCTTCTTTGTCGTCTTCTTTAAGTACAATCCAATCCGAAGTATCCACTTTACTGGCTTTTTTACTTCTTTGTTTTTGTTCTTGAAGACAAGCTTCAAATCCTTTTTCATCAACTTTAAAACCATTCTCACGAGCAATCAAAGCAGTTAAATCAAAAGGAAATCCAAACGTATCAAATAATTGAAAAATAAAGTCTCCACTAAGTGTCCATCCTTGTGTCACTAATTTCATTCTAGAATCTAAACGTCTAATCCCTTGCTCTAAAGTTCTGTAAAAAGAAATTTCTTCTTCTTTTATCACTTTAGCGCAGAGTTCTTTTTGTGAATTAAGTTCTGGAAATGCATCTCCCATTTCCTTTGCCAACACATCAACCAACTTGTGAAAAAATGGTTCTTTTAAATCCAAAACTTGATATCCGTATCGTACAGCTCTTCTTAAAATTCTTCTAATTACATAACCAGCACCAGTATTTGATGGTAACTGACCATCTGCAATTGCAAAAGCCAAAGTTCTGATGTGATCTGCAATTACTCGTATTGCAATATTCGTTTTAGTTTGCTCTTCTGGGTGATCTTCTCCTTCTTTGTATTTCTTTCCAGATATTTTTTCAATTTCCTTAATCAATTGAGAAAATACATCAGTATCGTAATTCGATTTTTTGCCTTGCATTGCCATGACCAATCTCTCGAATCCCATTCCTGTGTCTACATGCTTATCAGGAAGTGGATGCAATGAACCATCTTTTATTCGGTTATATTGCATAAATACCAAATTCCAAATCTCTACTACCTGCGGATGATCTTCATTTACAAGCTCCCTTCCTCCTACTTTATCAATCTCTTCTTGGTCTCTTAAATCTACATGAATCTCGGAGCATGGCCCACAAGGTCCAACTTCTCCCATTTCCCAAAAATTATCTTTTTTATCGGCTAATATAATTTTATCCGCATCAATAATATTGCTCCAAATGTCTTTAGCTTCTTGGTCCAATCCTGTACCATCTTTTTTGTCTCCTTCAAAAACAGTTACGTACAATCTGTCTTTATCCAATTTGTATACCTCAGTCAATAATTCCCAAGCCCACTCAATTGCTTCTTTCTTAAAATAATCTCCAAACGACCAATTACCCAACATCTCGAACATAGTGTGGTGGTAAGTATCTACTCCTACTTCCTCCAAATCATTATGCTTTCCAGATACTCTCAAACATTTTTGAGAATTTGTAACACGGGCATCTTTAATTTCTTTGTTTCCCAAAAACAAATCTTTAAACTGATTCATTCCGGCATTATTAAACATCAAAGTTGGATCATTCTTTACCACAATTGGGGCTGAATCAACAACTTTATGTCCTTTTGAAGCAAAAAAATCTTTGTATTGCTGGCGTATTTCTTTTGAGGTCATTCTAGATATTTAATTGTAAAGTACAAATTTAGGATAATTCACTAAATTTGAGCTCGAACATTTATTCTTTCTATCTTACTTTATGAAATACTCTTTATTTATACTCTTAGCTTTTTGTTTATCAGCATTAAACTTAACTGCCCAAATTATAGAAACTCCTGAACCACCAACTGAGATAATGGACGTTTATACTGATGTTGAAAAGATTAGTGTAGCTGCAAGAGAAGAAGAATTAGACGAAGGAGTTTTTAAAGAAGAAAATAAATATGGATTAAAGTACAATGAGAAAATTGTTGTAAATCCTATTTATGATAAAATTTATATTCCATACAGAGGTGATGGGAAGCTATATTATATAAGAAAAGATGACAAGCTAGGTGTAATAAATAAATATGGCGAAATATTAATTCCTTGCGTCCATTATTCACTATCAACAATCGATCAAAGAAAAGATTGGTTTGATGTAGCTACAGAAGAAAATGAGCATGGAATAATTGACACAAAAAACAACATAGTATTACCATTAGAATACTCTTATTTAAGGGAAGAAAAATTTGGTATAACTCTTCATAAAGATGCTTTACTTGGATTGTTAGATTATTCAGGAAAACTTCTTTTTGAACCTACTTACGAAAGAATATCAACTATAAATGATGACCACAAGACCATAATACTTAAAAAACAAGATCTTTATTCACTTTACAACATGACCGAAGGTTTTATCTATAAAGAAAACATAAAGAATATTTACTCTTTGTATCCAGGTTTTTCTAAATACTTTGTTTTGGATAAAACAAAACTGAAAAAATTTGAGGAAGTATCTATTTTTGCAATTTGTGATACAAATGATACATATGGAGTTTATAATTTTAAAAACTCAAACACTATAATACCATTTGAATATCAATCGATTAACCAAAGAGACAACAACCATTTTATAGTTAAAAAGAATGGTAAATATGGATTAATAAACATTGACAACACAGTAATTCTTGATTTTGAATATGATAGTCTTAGTTTCCAGAATAATGAAATTACAGATGACTTAACTACTATTGTTGCTAAAAAAGGAAATAAATATGGGTTAATAGATTTTAAAGGAAATATGCTAACCGATTATATTTATGAAGAAATAGTTTCTGTTAATAATGGATGTTATAGAGCTAAAATTGAGACTGAAAAATATCACCTTATAAAGGCAAATGGTAACTTACTTACTGAAAATACATTTATTCATACAGGAACTTTTGAGTTTAATAGAATACCCGTTTTTGATAAAAATGGTTTTGATTATTTGGATACAAATGGTTTGAAAAAGGCTAAAATAATTAAACCTCATATTGGATATGACAACATCTCTGATTTGGAAAATGATTTTATCAAATGCCTTAAATCAAAGGATGATTCACTTTTGTGGGATTTTACTTTAAAAATAGCTCCGAGTAATTACACTAATGAATACCTTAAAAACATTGGGGTACGAATTAATGATTTTCCTAACTATTTCGAAAATTCAGAGATAATTACCATTGACGAGGTTCAGAAAAAATACTTTGAAAACCTGAAAGGGTTTAGAGATACTTACATGAAAGATACTAGCGTAACCATAGAATTTGATTTGGAAAGAAACTGGGGAGGAACAAAAAAAGATAAAGCTCTAAATGAAAGAGAGTACAATTGTTTTGATTTCATTTTTAAAATTGCTGACTCTGATATACCTATAACCTTAGACAAAGTATACTATATCGAGGGTAATTATATTATTTTCTCCACTTTAATGAATGATTATATTAATCAGAAATACAGAGAATATAGTCGAAAGAGAAGAAGACGATAATTTAAAAAACACTACTTATGAATAGACTACTTTTTATACTAGTTACAGGTTTACTTTTATTTTCTTGCAAGGAAAATTACGAGCCAAGAGAGTTGGATTCTGTTTCTATAATAGAATTTACTGTTGATAGTTCGAGTATTAGAGCTATTCAAGTAATTAATGATTCTACTATTTTTTATGCTGGTTCCAGAGGTGATATTGGATACACAAATGATAATGGAGTTACTTGGTCGAAACAATCTTTAACCTATCAGGATTCTATCATTCCAAATTTCAGAAGCATTGCAACTAATGGAAAAGATATTTTTGCTTTATCAATAGTTAGTCCTGCTCTTTTGTATAAAATATCTGGAGAAAAAACAGAACTGGTTTATTCGGAAAATCATCCAAAATCATTTTATGATGCGCTACAATTCTTTGATGATGGAATTCATGGAATTGCAGTTGGTGACCCAACAGAAGATTGCCCTTCCATAATTATTACAGAAGATGGAGGAATCACTTGGAATAAAATAGCGTGCGAAAACTTACCCAAATTTGAAGAAGGAGAAGCTTATTTTGCTGCTAGTAATACTAACATAAAGATTATTGATAAAACAGTTTGGATGGCTTCTGGAGGTAAAAAATCGAGTGTTTATAAATCGGTAGATTATGGAAATACTTGGATTGAGAATTCTACTCCAATAATTCAAGGAATAGGGAGCCAAGGAATTTATTCTATTGATTTTACAGACGAAAACAATGGAATTGTACTGGGTGGTGATTACTCCAAACCATTAGCAAATGATTCGAACAAAGCAATTACCAAAGATGGCGGTAAAACTTGGGATTTATTTGCTGTTGGAGAAAACCCAAACTACAAAAGTTGTGTGCAATATGTTCCTGGTACAAATGGTCAAGAGATATTTGCAGTAGGTTTTACAGGAGTTTCCTATTCTAATGATGGAGGAAATACCTGGAAAGATGTTTCCGAAGAGAAATATTTCACCATACAATTTGTAGATAAAAACACTGCTTGGTTATCTGGAAATAACAAGATTGGGAAGTTGGTTTTGGGTGATGATTGATGAATAGGTTCTCAATACAATTTTTCTCTCACTCCAGTTCGTGAAAAATCACTCGAACTGACAGCCATATTTGTTTGTCAGTTCGAGTGATTTTATTGTAGCGATAGCGGAAATAAAATTGTATCGAGAACTAAAGCGAGCATCTAAAAAAACATTACTTCACCTCAACTCTTATACCTTCACTATGACTTCCAAACTCTGGAGTATACATACATTGAATACTTGTAATACCGTTTGAGAAATTTCCTTTTTGGGAAGCCCTCAAAGGATATTCGAACACATAAGTTCCTCTTGGTAAATAATCCATAAAGAAATCTGTACTAGCATCTTTTGTACTTTCATAATAACCTAAACCATCTTGCCATTTATATCTAGAAATAACATTGATAGGTTCGAACCCTGAAGCACGCATGTCTTTCATGTGAATGTATTCCATGTTACGGTCTACTTCTATTTCGATACGAACGATTATTTTATCGCCAATATTCAAGATGCTAGTAGCAAAACAATAGCTAGCAGGATATAATTAGTTGATTTCATATTTCAATATTTTGGTCATTGTAAAAGCAATCTCCTTAAACAATAACCTTAGTTATAAAATTAAGTGATGTGACTTACATAACCTAATACACTTCAACAAGAATTTGGTTCAATAAAAAAGCCCAAAAGAACTAGTCCTTTGGGCTTAACATACTTTTTAAAGTCTTTTTTTAGAATCTATAATTTAATCCTAAAGAGGCGAACGTATCAAAATTGAAAAAATCACCACTTGATCTAGTTGGCAAATGTTCTTTGTATAAATCATTTTTATAATCAAAAGTTTCTTTAATTAAAAATTGACCGCTAGCTCTTATTCCAATAAATGCTGTTGCATATAATCTTTTAGAAATATCAACCATTACTCCTGCTCTAAGATTTAGAACTACATTAAGAGAATTATAGGTAGAGTTTAAATAATTTAAATCTTCAAATGGTAAAGTAGAATCACTATCCTTAGCTCCATATTGATTATATATAAATCCATTTTGTTCTATCTGCTGTAATTCTACTTCAGTAATCCTACCATATCTGGCTGACCTAGTGTGACCCAAAGTAAAATCAGCTCCACTAATAAAATTTAATCCCCAAAATTTAGTATTCCTTTCTAAACCTATTTCTAATCTTTGATAAGACTGATTATAGTATACTGTTTCTGAAACTCCTATCAGTGGTGTTGATGAATCTCCTGTTGAATAAATTAAAGCATTTCCAGCAAATCCAGGATAGGCGAATTGACTAGAGAAACTTGCTACACTTCCTATTGAAAAATTTGCTCTTAGATTGTATTTTGAATCATCAAAAAATCTACGGTAAGTGATTCCGATATTAGGTGAAATTCCACCTTCAAATCTATGTTCAAATCCTATTGAATTTTTTTTAGATTTGGTTTCTGTCGTATTCTCATCATATTGTGAAAAACTGTTCACAGATAAACACACTATACTTCCTATTAGCAACAATCCTTTTACTTTAGTCTTCATTTACATTTTGGTATTGGTTAGGTAGATTTTTCTTCATAATTAATTCACAAACGTCAATAGATTAGTTTTAGTATACAGATTCTAATATCAAATAATAAAAAATATACAACTCAATTTATAATTGTAGTATATTTAAAAAGTAAAATTATTAAATATGAAAAAAAATCTATTTTTTCTTGGCTTAATAGCCATTCTCGGCTCTTGTGCCTCCTCCCGATTTGTGGAACCACTTGAAAAAGGCGAACAAGTTATTGCTCTTGATTTTGGGGGACCAACAATTGGTTTTGGAGGAGCTGTTATTCCTATTCCATTAAGCTCTGTTGTTTATGGTAAAGGAATTGATACTAATCTTACTGTATTCGGAAGCCTACATGTTACTTCACTTTTATTTGGAAATTTACAAACAGATTTTGGTGCTACTTATCGTTTCTATGAATCTAAAAATCAGTTCACTCCTTCATTAAGCACTTCTATTAATGCCAATATGGTCTATGATTTTAATGATACTAAATTTAAGTTTTGGCCGCAATGGGATTTAAACGCCTATTGGAATTTTGGAAAGAAAAACCATTACGCCTATCTAGGAATATCAAACTGGTGGGAATTAGCACCTAGTAGGTCTCAAGACAGACCTCAACTCGATAAATGGCTTGTTAATCCTCAACTGGGAGTTGTGTTTAAATCTAACAAATGGTATTACTCCCTAGAAACTAAATTAATGGCTCCAAGCCACAATAACGTAAATATATTCGTTCCCTATTTCTCTGTTCTTGGTGACAAAGGTGCTACAGGAATATACTTAGGGGTTGGATATAAATTTTAATCGAAATCATTTTCTACGAATACTTATACTATGAAAAACATACTTTACATAACACTTATACTTTCCATTTTTGGATGTTTAAAAATGGATGACTTACCTTTTTTGGGTGAAGAACTAACAGAATATAAATTTGAAGACTATGAAGGAGAATCGGAAATTACTCTTCCTGATAGTTATAGAATTGCTGATAGCAATATTCATTTAATAACTCTAAACTCTAAACTTCCTGGTGAATCTGATGGAGAAACTATTTATGCTGTATATATAGGAAACATGAATACTATTGCCATTGATACTGTTATGGTTTATTGCCATGGACAATCAAAACATATGGATGCATATTGGCAAAGAGCTAAATTACTAGCTAATACCGGAAGTAAAAATAGATATGGGGTGTTGATGATGGATTACAGAGGATACGGACTCTCTACCGGTAAATCTACAGAGGCAAGTTTATATCAAGATGTAAGAGTTTGTTTGGACTGGCTAAACGATAAAGGAGTTGTAAGCCAAGAAGTGATTATGTATGGGTTTAGTTTAGGTACAATTCCTGCTACTGATTTATCTGCATTTTACGCTACTGCATCACCACACAAATTGATACTAGAAGCACCAATGGCTTCGGCAGAAAACTTAACCGAAGAATCTCTTTTAATAGATGTTTCTTCTACTTTTTTTACGAGCCTAGAATTTAATAATGTAGAAAAAATAAAATCGGTTACTCAACCACTTATGTGGATTCATGGTGTGGATGATGATTATTTATCTATTTCAAACGGAGAAGCAATTTACGCTAGACATGGAGGAACTTACAAAGAAGCTCATAAAGTTGTTGGTGCTAATCATGGAGATATACCAACCATTATGGGGTTTATAAATTACAGCAAAAAAGTTTTGGATTTTATTTTGAAATAAAATTTATGAGTAAGCCATTTAAAGCTTTTATTATTGATCTTTCGATTTTAATCTTGTTTATCATTGCCATACTTTTATGGCTAATATTTTCTAGACCATCAATCTCTTCTCATATAGAATTACAATCAAGAATTTTTCAGGATATAAATTATCTTTTTAGAGCAGGTGTCTTTTTTATATATTATTTAATAATCCTTATTTACTTTATTGTAAAAGATCTATTAAATATTTCGGTAGGTAAAAAAATATACAACTTAACAATAGTTGATAGAAAAACTGGAAAAGAAGCTCATTGGGTAAAAAAAATTCTTAGAAATGTAATAGCTTTAGTTATTCCTGGAGTTATATTTTTAGAATTTGTCATGAAATTCATCACACCAAAAGCTCGTTTTGGCGACATGATTTTTGATACTGAAATAAGAGAAATATCTAATGTGCAGTAACAAAAGTAGTATCTGTAAGCGCTAATAAAAATGCTTTTAAATCAGATTTTTCCTGAGATGTTAATCTCGCTCCATTTGTTGAGATGTTTTTCATATCTACATCAATTGATGGAGAGTTTACTAGTCCTTCGCTATAATGATCTATCACTTCATCAAGCGTGCTAAACCTACCATCATGCATATAAGGTGCTGTGTAT
This sequence comes from Flavobacteriales bacterium, assembly GCA_018609055.1. Classification (GTDB taxonomy): domain Bacteria; phylum Bacteroidota; class Bacteroidia; order Flavobacteriales_D; family CAJJDF01; genus CAJJDF01. The sequence continues at coordinate 262,454 of JABAYJ010000009.1, read as the reverse complement.
ATTAAATTACGTAAACTCGGGGTTTTAAATTTTCCAACATCAATTGGATTACCAGTAATACTAGCTAATCCTGAATCAGCAAAAACAGAATCTAAACCATTATTACGAAAAGAATTATCAGTCCATAAAGGATTCGTAACATCTCCATGGCAATGAAAACAATCTGCACCATTTTCATCCATAAATAAATTAAGTCCACTTAACTCACTTGGAGTCAAACCAATTAATCTTAGTGAATATGCATCAATTCTAGTATTCCCAGAAATTAAAGTTCTTTCGTATTGAGCAATTGCTTTGGTGATTAAATTAGAATCTATTGGAAGAGAACCAAATGCATTAGTGAACATAGTTCTATAAGTTGCATCTGAACTTATTTTACTTGTTACATTAATCCATGTATCATGCATCTCAATAACATTGGTTACAGGTTCTAAAGCCTGTTCTTCGAGACCAACTGCACGACCATCCCAGAAAAATTTATTAGTAATATTCCAAGCATGGTTAAAAAGAGGCATTGCATTTCTTGTTCCTGCAATTCCATTAATACCAACACTAAATCTACTGGTGTCATCAAATGACTGACTAGGTAAGTGACAGCTAGCACAAGCTAGGCTTAAGTCATCTGATAATCGTTTGTCAAAAAACAACTTCTTACCAAGGGCAACCCCTTCCACAGTCATTGGATTATCGACTGGAAAAACAGGTGGTGGTAAAAAACGTTGGAAACTAGCTGGGATTTTTAAATTATATGGTGTAGCAGCCGAAGCTGATAGACAAATACATGAACCATCATCTACTTTTGCACTAGCGCTATAATTAACCGCATTTGGGTTAGTACATCCCGACTTTCTGCAAGATGAAACCAACACGCATGTTGCAATAATTAATAGTATACTAGCTAATTTATTCATTTAGTTTTTAGATGTCTGACCTAATGAGAATACTGATCTTCCATTTTGGTTTATCATTTTTTGAGCCTGGTAATTAGGCATTAACATTATATGTAAATCATCTAAATTCCAAGTAATTGGATTCTTAAACCATTCTGCAAGATTCATGTTTATATCAATTGTAGTATTGTCTCCTTCTTCAATAGTAAATCCTCCTTCGTAGTCCCATAATTTAACTCTGAAGTGATTTGCTTCAGCTGTTCTTGATCCATCAGAATTAACTTTAGAAGCTGTTCCATTGTGGAAAGCAAATCCTTTCATGTTACTCGTGTTATCCATAAACATACCTTCAAATTTCATAAAATGATATCCTCCACCAATCATCATTGGCCAAGCCCATGATGCTGCATTTAAATCTAAATATTCTCCTGTAATATTATCAGCTTCATTAAACCCAAAAGTAAGTGAAACAGCTGAATAAGTTCCTGCTGGAATCTCATTCATTGGAGTATAATATCTTGATAAAGGCATATCCAAATTAATTAAATTGTATCCTCCTAAGTTTACTTCGCTACCATCTACTTTGTGTAAAGTAATGTTAGATACTAAATATTGTAGCTTAGATATTGTGTGCATTGTTCCTTTAGCATTGGTATATTGCTTAGAACCAAAATCTTGAGAAAGCACTTCTACTCCATCATAATATTGCTTAAACAAAAAGTTAGTTTTAGTTTCTACTGTTTTTGATGGTGTTACATCAGCTGGCTCTTTCGTACATGATGTGATAATTGCAAGTGCACTAAGTGCGATAATTAATTTTTTCATTGATAAGTTTTATTATTGGTATTAAATTATGAATAAATATTTTTAAATGTATGAGAATGAGGATGAAAGTTGCACTTTTCTTTATGAAAACATATTATTTTTTTATAAACTAATGATGGTACTAAATAAATTTACTGAACAATAAACCTGATAGTTTTTGTTGGGAGTAAATTTGATTTCAAGCACAAAACATACATTCCTTTATCCATTTGTGATTCTTGATTTATTTGAATTAAAGCTTCATCAGAGTTTACAATTAATTGTTTAGCTGTTACTAACTTTCCTGTTATATCATATATTTCCATTTGATATTCGCCTAATTCAAAATCAGTTAGTTCTAAATTAAATTCACCATTATTAGGATTAGGATACACTTCTAACTCTGCTTTAGAAGCTAAAATTTCTTTTACAGAAGTTAAACTACATCTACCATCTGTACGAACTTTAACAGCTGATTTATACAAATTTAATCGTTTACCTGTGGTTGTAATACCTAACAAAGAAGCTAAAGAATCTCCATTCTCAAGAATAATATCTTTCACTTCTAGAGCTAGTAAACTAGGGTTGGCTTTATAATCAGTCATAAACTGAGTACAAGCTGCTGCATAAATAAATGCGATAGAACCAGCCACAAGTGGAGTTGAAAATGATGTTCCAGAACCTGAGCTGTATGAAAAAGCATTTGAATAAGGAACTCCTAAATATGGTGCTGTAGATTTTATTGAGGTTCCTGGTGCACCAATATCAATACTTGTTGCTCCAAATCCTGCAGTTACTTTAGTATCGTTTCTATCAGTATTAGTTACAGCAATCATGTAATCACTAACACATGTTGTTGGCATGTCTCCACTTATATCTACATGAATATTACTATTTGATGTTGCAGTAGCACTTAATATACCATAAGCTCCTAAAGAGTCGTAAAAAGCACACCAAAGAGGATAACTAGCTGAGTTGGCATTATCTCTACCAAAACTAGAATTTGTAGCAACTACGTAAGCTCCTTTTGCTCCATTTGTAGAATCATATAATGCTCTCATCTCTAAAACATAAGAATAAGATTCTAAAACTGTTGATTCTAATGTTGAACTACCTTGTATTGGTAATATTTTTAATCCCCAATTAACTCCTGTAACTCCTACTAAATCGGCTTTTGCCCCAATTATTCCTGAAACCATAGTCCCATGTCTTCTAGATGTAATAGCATGTGTATCATTATAAACATTCCATCCACTTACATCATCAATATATCCGTTTCCATCATCATCAATTCCATTATTAGGAATTTCAGAATAGTTTTTAAAAAAATCTATATCCTGATGATCCAAATAAAAGCCATCATCAATTACGGCTACCACTATTGTATCTCCTAAAGCTGTGGTTAATTGTGTTGTAATTCCCCAAGCTTCACATGCGTGAATATCTGCTCCAGCAACACCACCCGATTGACCAAAATTCTCCATTCCCCATTGATCAGTAAAACTAGAATCTATTGAGCAGGTATCTCCTCTTAGTTCTAATTGAGTGTGATTAAATTGGGTTATAATAGTATTTGCAGATGAGTTAACAAGTTCTAATGCTAAATCTGAATTAACATTTGAGGAATTGTAATTCAATAACCAAACATTTAATCTTTTTGAGATTACCTTTTTTACAGAAAGTTGTAACTGAGGGTAATTAGTATTTAACTCTTTATTAAAAGACTCTACGCTAATTTCTTTGTTCAATAATACAAGTAATTCACCTTCAACAATATTCGTTTCTTGAGCAAATGAAAATATGCTTAAAAAAAAAAAAGTTAGTAATATGGTTATCTTGTTTATCATTAAAAATCGTAATTATCTATATTTTCAAATTCGCTAAAAGGATTGTTCTCATCTTCTTCGTCTTCTTCATCCTCATAAAAATCCATGTCCTCCGATATTTCTATCTGTTTAGAGTTTTCTGCAGGAGCCTTACCGTATTCAAGCTCAAGCATTGGATATTGCTTTACTGGAGACAACTCATTAATCTCAACCAATTCTACAAAAAAGCACCACATGGTAAGAAAATCATATACATAAAGTAGCTTTTGATTTACCTTGTCTACTTTATCCGAAATTAGCGTCTCAGTCATTGAAGCGAAGTCTGATTTTTCGCCCGTCATGTCCATTAATCCTATTTCCTGTCCTTTGTCCCAATCTTCGTTACTCAGGTAAAAAGATGCCATTTGACCTCCTCCAAATTCAAAAGCAACAATAATTGCTTCATGCAACATTTCAAAACTGTAAGAGCTATCTATTGAGATATCTCTAAAAGCATTCTCTTCTTCTAAGGTATCGATTAACACTCTAAACTTAAACTCTTTCATCACTCTTATCATCTATATTTATACGACTCAAAAGCCGATAAGTTGTCTATAATCTATTTGCAATTATGGAAGCTACTTCCTCAATAATTGGTAAAGTAGTTTCTGCCATTTTATTTTTTTTCTCATCTAAAGTAGGATTCACTTCTACAGTTTCAAAGGCTACAAGTTTTTCACTTGCTGCAAAAGTATTTAGTATCTCTTTTACTTCTTTAACTGGAATTCCTCCAGAAACTGGAGTACCAGTTCCATGAGATACTTCCACTGGATCCATACTATCTACATCAAATGAAACATAAATAATGTCGCAAGCTGATAATAGATTTAACGTTTGAAGAGCAATTTCCTTTCCTCCTACTTTAATAACTTCCTCTACTTTAAAATTCTTTATTCCTTCGCTCTCTATTAAATAATCTTCTGGCGCTTCGGTATCTCTTACACCAATAAAAACTAAATCTTTAGTTGATAGTGATTCTTTACTTAATGACTTAAGCCCATTCCAGTATTCTTCTACTTTAGGTAAAACATCATTTACTTTTTGAGATAGATTATCTATTCCGCAAGCAATTGCCAATGGCATTCCATGAACATTACCCGATGGAGAAGTAAAAGGAGAATGCAAATCTGCATGAGCATCTACCCATATTACACCTAATCTTTTTCCTTTATTCGCTTCTTGAATTCCAGATATTGTAGCTGCTGCAGTTGAATGATCTCCTGCCAAAATAAAAGGAAAACTATTGTTGTTCAATTCATTTTTAACAGTATTAAAAACTTCATTAAACTCCTTTGTAATATACTCTATCCTAATTGCAGAAGGTGTTGTATTAGGAGTAAAAAGATGCTGGTTGAAGTTTGGCACTTCTTCAGCTTTATAATCAGAAAAAAAACTAGAACCACTATTAAATGCAGCTACTTTAAGAGCTCCAACTCCTAAACTTGCTCCTCTTGTTCCAGCTCCCAATTCGGAGGTTACTTCTATCAATTGTAACATGTTTTCTTAATTTTTTATGAATCCAATTATAGCCAAAGATATTAAACTTAGCATAAACAGCCATAGCCCAATTTTAACTCCTGACTTATGAAAAAATGGCTTTCTAAATTTAGCCCAAGTTTCTAGATTTACTTTTATCGCTTTTTCTCTGTTATGCTGTCTAATGGCATAATAATGAATTGTTTTTCCGTAGTTAGTTTCGTCAGTGTCTTTTTCAAACTTCACTTCCTCTTCTTCTAACCTTTGTCCAAAATATTCGGCCATTTTATCATGCCTAAAACTAAATACTAGGTAATTAGGATCAGTTGGATGTTCGTTATAATTTGGTAAAATATGATACATATTATTTCCAGGTTGTAGAGTATTCTATTGGTTTTCTTTGTCCTTTTGGCCAGTCAATTGCAGGGTATCCCATGTAAAAAACACCTAAACATTTCTCCCCCTCTTTTAGTTCCAAAAACTCATGCATTTCTTTGCCGTAAGCAAGCTTTGGAGTAGACCAAAATCCACCAATTCCATAGGCTGTACAGGTTAAATACATATTTTGAACTGCACAAGATACAGCTTCAATCTCTTCCAGTTCTATAATCTTTCCATCTGGCTCTCTGCTCATTACAAGTGCAATAGCTACTGATGATTTTAAAGGACGATTCTTTAGTTTATTATACTTCGCTTCATTAAAATCTTCTCCAGTAAATTTTTCTTTGTACAAACCTGATAAAAAATCTGAAAGCTCTATTTTAGAGTCTTCCATGTACACCATAAATCTCCATGGTTGAGTATTACCGTGGGTTGGAGCCCAAATAGCATTATTCAATATATCCTCCACAATTTCTCTGTGAATTTTTCTGTCAGAATATTGCTCTGGATAAATAGTTCTTCGGTTACGAATTACTTCTGTTATTTCGCTTAAATTATATTTCAAAATAAGTTGTTTTTACTTTTTGTTTCAGTAAAAATAAAGCAATTAACAGTAATAATCAAAAGGAATGCAACTAGTTCCACATCAATCGGAAATATGCATTGAAACTTGGCAGAAATTTATTCGCTTTTTCTATCAAAGCTGTATTGTAATTAGTGTTAAATATAAGCTTATCTACATAGTCTTTATTAGACTGTAAGTTGAAGTTTCCTCCTAATGACATAGTGAACTTATCGTTTAGTTTATAAGCCGCCCCAGCTTCTGCAAACACTCCATAACCAAATCCTTGAACTTGTTGTAATATTAATCCTTGATTGGTATTAACTCTCATTATGTTATACCTAAGGTTTCTTATTACTAATTCGTGCTGTTCCAGTTGAATAAAATTGAAACTAGCACCACCAGAAACGTATGGTTTAAGCTGAGGAATTTCTGTGTCAAACTTCTTTTCTAATCCTAAGGAATACCAAAACCTTTGCTCTCGAGCAGAAATAGTTGCCTGTTCAAACTCTCCAGTGAAATTTCTAGGATTGTTTAATTCAATAATAAAAGGAGTTGCAAAACGTAAAATAGCAATATCGAACTTCATTATTATAGAGTACTCTTCATTAATCCTATATCCTAAATTGACTCCAGTAAAAATAGTTGGTTGATAAGTTAGGTTTTGAGAGTACTCCCATCCCAAAATAGGATAACCCAGAGTCTGTTCAATTTGTTGTCTATTTTGAGGAAAAGACAAAACTCTATCAGCACCAAAAACATGATTTCCGTTCAAAAAACTGGCATATGTGTTATTTGGAACCTCATACCCCAAATCAACTGCAAAGAAAAATTTCCCTTTTGTTGTATCCTCCTGCCCTATTAATCTGCATGTTAACAGAAGAATAAAAATAATTAACAATCCACTCTTAATATTCATTTTAACAATATTTAGTTCTTTTTTTGTCAAGATACTTATTTAAAGTAAATTTAAGTAAACCAAAGAATTATAACTATAAAAAAATTAATCCCCTTATTTCTTGCCATTGCTCTTTTAGCTAGCTGTGCTACTATCATGAGAAAAAACACTCAGCAAGATGTTACGTTTACAACCCAACCTCCTAACGCAGAAGTGTTTATTGATGGAGAAAGTGTAGGTAATTCTCCTGTAACTGTATCTGTAGAGACTAAAGAAGCCCACAAAATAGAATACAAAACTGATGGTTACGAAACCAAATCTTACACATTAGAAGGAAGAATACTTCCTAAGTATGTAGTTGGTGATATTGCTATTGGTGGTGGAATTGCAGGATTTATTCCATTGATTATTGACCACAGTACTAACAAATGGAGAGGATTTGATCAATTTGAAGTAAACAACTATGGTGATTTAGGAGCAAGAACTGCTATTACTGATAAAGATGGTGATGGAGTTGCTGATGATAAAGATGATTGTCCTACTGTGAAAGGTTTAGCAAAATTTGCTGGATGTCCAGATAGTGATAATGATGGAATTAAAGATTCTGATGATGTGTGTCCTTCAACTGCAGGAATTGCAAAATTCAAAGGTTGTCCAGATACTGATGGTGACGGATTTCAGGATAGTGAAGATAAATGTCCTACTGTTGCAGGAGAAATTAATGGTTGTCCAAAAGCAAATGATGATAAAGATGGTGACGGAGTAAAAGATGCTGTAGACAAATGTCCTACTGTTTTTGGAACTGTAAGTGGTTGCCCAGATGGAGATAAAGATGGAATTGCTGATAACGTAGATAAATGTCCTACAGTTGCTGGAATTGCTGCTAATAGTGGATGTCCTCAAGTAGATGATGAAGTGAAAAAAGTTTTAGCTCAAGCTATGGAAGGATTATTTTTCAACTCTGGTTCGTCTGTTATACAACCAAAATCATATGCCGTATTAGATAACGTAGCAAAAATAATGATAGCTAATCCTTCTTATAAATTAATGATAAGTGGATATACTGATAATACAGGAAGCGCTTCAGGAAACTTAAGGTTATCTAAAGCAAGAGCTGCTGCTGCCAAAGCATACCTTATTAAAGATGGTGTAGATGCTTCAAGAATGACTTCAGAAGGTTATGGAATCTCTAATCCTAGAGCAGACAACAATACTGCTGCTGGAAGAAAACTTAACAGAAGAGTAGAATTTAAAGTGAATTACTAAGGAATAAGTATTTCCTTTTAGTTGAAAAGCTCCAAGCCTAAGGTTTGGAGCTTTTTTTTGTGGAGTTTATTTTGATTTAAGTGATGCTCCACGAGTCATAGGTAATCCCGCAAGAGATGAGGCTTCTCTGAGTGAAACGGAGATGCGCTCCTAAACTTATATTGGTATTTGTAACGCCAATTATACTGAGTTTTATTATGAAATAGTAATATTCTCGTTAAACTAGTTGTTTTATTTATTTATATTCGTTTGGAAACGAATAGATAAAATAGATACTCGTTACGCTATCGCTAAACGAGCACCAGGTAACAATATAATGATTTGAAATCTTAAGGATAATGTTTAAAATATGGAGATAAAAAGAATTAAAAATAACAATAAAGGCGAAATACCTAAAGGCAAGAAGACAAAAATTAAGATTACAGGAATTAAAAATCCAAAAGAGGTTCTTGCCACATCAAAAACATTGTTAATCAATTTCTTAAAAAACAAATCATTAAAAATAACTGATCCCAAATGGAATGATTTAGTACCTAAAAAGATTTCAAATTTCATCAGTCAATTGGAAGTGATTGACTTTGATAATGATGATCTACTATATAATCAAGAATCCTCTATTTCTGATTTGAAAAATTTAAAGAATTGGGAATGGTATAGTTCAAAAATTATTAATAACGGATTAGAGATTATAGTTAAAGATTCTTTTTACCCCAGATATATTTGGATATTCCATTGTCAAAATATTCCTCTTTCAAAATTCTGGCTAGAAGATGATAAATTTGGAAATTATGGAATTGAAACTATTAGAGATGTTACAACATATAAAAAATTTAAGAGTCTTTAATTATGAATAAATTCTCAATCAAATTATAATTTAACAATTGCGTAATGCTATGATACATTAAATAACTCTCGCCAAATAATACACCTCAAATAATCTCTCCTCTAGAGAGATTATTTGAGGTAATACTAAGCACAAAAAAAGGAGTCCATTAAAATGAACTCCTTAATATTCTAATTATTTATTAAAACCTATGCAGTAACTCCTGTCTTTGGAGCAGCAGCCATAATTTCTTCATTTGCAGCAGATTCAAATTGCTTGAAGTTCGCAACAAACTTAGTCGCTAAGCTATTTGCTTTTGCATCATAAGCAGCTTTATCTGCCCAAGTGTTCTTAGGTGAAAGGATTTCAGTTGGTACATTCTCACATTCGTTTGGCATTGCCAATCCGAATACATCATGAGTTGTATATTCAACATTATCAAGTTTCCCTTCTAGAGCAGCTGTAATCATTGCTCTTGTGTATTTTAATTTAATACGACTCCCTGTTCCGTATTCTCCACCAGACCATCCTGTGTTGATTAACCAAACTTTCACGTCTGACTCTGCTATTTTAGCTCCTAACATCTCGGCATACTTAGTTGGGTGCAAAGGTAAGAAAGGTGCTCCAAAACAAGCTGAAAATGCAGTTTGTGGCTCTGTTACTCCTGCTTCTGTTCCTGCAACTTTGGCAGTATAGCCAGAAATAAAATGGTACATAGCTTGACCAGAAGTTAACTTAGAGATTGGAGGTAATACTCCAAAAGCATCTGCAGTTAAAAAGAAAATATTTTTTGGTACTCCACCAATTGATGGAACCATAATATTATCAATATGGTGAATAGGATACGATACTCTTGTGTTTTGAGTAATTGTAGTATCGCTATAATCTGGCATATTAGAATCTCCTTGGAACCCAATGTTTTCTAAAATAGCTCCAGACTTAATCGCTCCATAAATTTGAGGCTCTTGTTCTTCTGTTAAGTCAATAGTTTTTGCGTAACAACCTCCTTCAAAGTTAAACACACTGTCTTTTGACCATCCATGTTCATCATCTCCAATTAATCTTCTGTTTGGATCAGAAGATAAAGTAGTTTTTCCTGTTCCCGAAAGACCAAAGAATACAGAAGTATCTCCGTCTTTACCAACATTGGCAGAACAGTGCATTGATAATGTGTTTTTTTCGTGAGGAAGAATAAAGTTCAACACAGAAAAAATTCCTTTTTTGATTTCACCAGTATAACCAGTTCCACCAATTATAATCATTTTTTTAGTGAAGTTAACTACTGCAAAATTGTGTTGTCTTGTTCCATCTTCTGCTGCAACTGCCATTAATCCTGGTGCGCATACTACGTGCCATTCTGGATTAAAGTTTTCTAGCTCCGCTTTTTCTGGACGTAAAAACATATTACTAGCAAACATGTTAGACCAAGGGAATTCAGTTACAACTCTTAAGTTCAATCTGTAATTATCATCCGCACAAGCGTATGCATCTCTTATGTAAACTTCTTTACCAGCTAAATAATCATTTATTTTTGCGTGTAATTTATCGAAGTTTTCTGGAGTAAATTTAATATTAATGTCTCCCCACCAAACTGATTCTTCAGTTTTCTCATCACAAACGATAAATCTGTCCTTAGGTGATCTTCCAGTAAATTCGCCAGTATTAATTACGAGAGCTCCAGTGTCTGACAATCTTCCTTGCCCCAAATCTAATGCAGTTTGAGTCAATTGCTCTGGAGTTAAATTCCAGTGTGCTTTGTCAATATTTCCAAGCCCTAGTTCTTTTAGGTTTGAAGTTTTAGGTACTAATCCTAATTCATTCATAAATATTCTTTTTTTGGAATTATCTAACAAAATTAAGGCTAATTATTACATTATGCTTTGAAAAATACTATGTTTTTCCACAAAAAGTTGGAGTTTTCCACTAACTGTAATTATTACAATAAGTTGTAAGTCAATTCTTTTTAATGAGTTTATAGCTTAAAATGATTAAACCAAGTATCATTAACAAACCTCCTATTGGTGTAATAGGCCAAATGTAATGCACTATATCTGATTTATTAAAAAGACTTAAAATGTACAAGGAAAGGCTAAAACAACAAGCACCTATAAAAAACAAATTAACTGGTAACTTGATAGAGAATTTAAAAGCATTATAATTTAATCCCAATACCAACATAATTATTCCTGCATACAGCTGATAATCAATACCCGTTTTTAATGCATTAAGTTGTTTAGGTCTTAAAATAGTTTCAAGATAGTGAGCACCAAAGGCACCCATCATTATCGCTATAATAATAAATACTAATCCTTTTAATACTACTCCCCTATTCATTAATTTAAGCTTGAGTTGTTGGTCCACCAAAATTCATAGGAATTCCTCCTTGTGGTCCATTATCTATATCCTTAATAACTCCATGTGCCGTTTCAAATTTACCCACATTATCAATTAATGCTTTCATCAATCTTTTAGCATGTTGTGGAGTAAGTATAATTCTCGACTTTACCTTAGCCTTTGGTGTACCTGGTAACATTCTTACAAAATCAACTACAAATTCTGCAGGTGAGTGAGTAATGATGGCTAAATTAGAATAAATCCCATCTGCGATTTCTTCTGATAATTCGATATTTATTTGGTTTGGATCTTGATTTTGTTCTTCCATAGTAGCGTATTTTTTATAAAGTAAATGTAAAAAAAAAGCCTCAAACAAGTTGAGGCTTTTTAAATTTTATTGAGTTTAAGAAATTAAGCTTCTGGAGCTTCTTCTTCTGTAGTTTCTTCAACAACTTCCTGAGTTTCTCCAACATGAGTTGAAATAACTTCCATGTTATCGTATTTTCTCATTCCCGTACCTGCTGGGATTAAGTGACCTACGATTACGTTTTCTTTCAGTCCTTGTAAGTAATCTACTTTTCCTCTTACTGCTGCTTCGTTCAATACTTTGGTAGTTTCTTGGAAAGAAGCTGCCGACATAAAACTATCAGTCTGTAATGAAGATCTAGTAATTCCTTGTAACATTGGTCTAGATGTAGCAGATAAAGCTTCTCTAGCTTCTACTAATTTTCCATCTTTTCTCTTAATGTTAGAGTTTTCATCTCTTAGTTTTCTTGCAGAAATAATTTGTCCTGCTTTCAATACGTCTGAGTCTCCTGCTTCTTCAACTACCATCATTCCCCAAATACGATCGTTTTCTGCGATAAATTTAATTTTATCAACCGATTGTTTTTCTAGGAATTTAGAGTCTCCAGCATCAATGATCTCTACTTTTCTCATCATCTGACGAACAATTACTTCAAAGTGCTTGTCATTAATTTTTACCCCTTGTAATCTATATACTTCTTGTACTTCGTTTACAATATACTCTTGAACAGCTGTTGGGCCCTTAATTTCAAGAATGTTTTTTGGAGTAATAGCTCCATCTGATAATTGCATTCCTGCTCTCACGAAATCATTTTCTTGAACCAAGATGTGTTTAGACAATGAAACTGCATATTTCTTTACAATTCCAGTTCTTGATTCTACAATAATCTCTCTCTTTCCTCTTTTTATCTTACCGAAAGAAACAATACCGTCAATCTCAGAAACTACTGCTGGATTAGATGGGTTACGTGCTTCAAATAGCTCAGTAATTCTTGGTAGACCCCCTGTAATATCTCCTGTTTTACCAGAAACTCTAGGTATCTTAACAAGAATTCTTCCTGCATCTACTTTTTCGTTATCAGCTACATTAATGTGTGCTCCTACCGGAATGTTATAACTCTTTATGATATTCTTTTTAGAATCCATAACTCTGATAATAGGAGTTTTCTTTTTATCCTTAGTATCTGTTACAACTTTGTCGGCAAATCCAGTTTGCTCATCTACTTCTTCTCTAAATGTGATTCCTTCTTCTATATTCTCGAAAGAAATAACCCCTTTAGATTCAGTAACGATTACTGCGTTATATGGATCCCAAGTACAAATCACATCATCTTTAGAAATCTTAGTGTTGTTCTTCGCCTCTAAGAATGATCCATAAGGAATGTTATTTGTTGCCAAAGTAACTCCTGTTTTAGGATCAATAATTTTCATTTCAGCTGAACGTCCAATTACAACTACCTTATCTTGTCCATCTTTACCTTTGGTATCAATAGTTTTTAATTCTTCTATTTCTAAAAGACCATCATATTTAGCTTGTAACTTATTTTCATCTGCAATGTTAGATGCTGTTCCCCCTACGTGGAATGTTCTAAGTGTTAACTGTGTTCCTGGCTCTCCAATTGATTGGGCAGCAATAACTCCTACAGTTTCTCCAACTTTCACCATTCTTGATGTAGAAAGGTTTCTTCCGTAACATTTAGCACAAACTCCTCTCTTCAACTCACAAGTTAATACCGATCTAACTTCAACATCATCAATACCTGCATCAATGATTAATTGAGCTACTTCTTCAGTAATTTCTTCTCCTTCAACTGCTACTATTTCATCAGTTTTAGGGTGCTTTAATTTAAATACAGATACACGTCCAACTATTCTGTTGTACAATGATTCTACTTCTTCATCATTTTTCTTAAGTGCAGTAACATTAATACCTCTTAATGTTCCACAATCTTCTTGATTAATGATAACATCTTGAGATACATCTACTAATCTTCTTGTTAAGTAACCTGCATCAGCCGTTTTCAATGCTGTATCTGCAAGACCTTTTCTGGCTCCGTGAGTTGAAATAAAGTACTCCAATACAGAAAGACCTTCCTTAAAGTTAGATAGAATTGGGTTTTCAATAATTTGCTGACTTGTTGCACCAGATTTTTGTGGCTTAGCCATCAATCCCCTCATTCCTGATAACTGACGAATTTGCTCTTTTGATCCCCTTGCTCCAGAATCAAACATCATATAAATAGAGTTGAAACCTTGGTTATCATTTTTCAATTGATCCATTAAGATATGAGTCAATCTTGAGTTTGTATGCGTCCAGATATCAATAATCTGATTATATCTCTCATTGTTTGTAATAAGACCTAAGTTATAGTTCTCCATTACTTCAGTAACTTCTGTTTGAGCTTTGTTTACCAAGATATCTTTTTCTTTTGGTATGATAATATCATCCAAGTTAAAAGATAATCCTCCTTTAAAGGCATTGGTATAACCCATTTCCTTAATTAAATCAAGGAATTCAGCAGTTTTAGATACTCCACAAATCTTTAATACTTTACCTATAATATCTCTTAAAGATTTTTTAGTAAGTACTTCGTTTATGTATCCAACTTCTACAGGAACAAGTGCATTAAATAATACTCTACCACAAGTGGTATCGATTAATTTAGTAACAGCTTCTCCATTTTCAACATCATGCGTTCTTACCTTAATGGCAGCATGCAAGTGTAATTTTTTCTCGTTATATGCGATTACAACTTCTTCAGGAGAGTAAAATATTTTGTCTTCTCCATAAATCTCTTCTTCTGGTGTAGATCTCTTTAATTTAGTAATGTAATAAAGACCTAAAACCATATCCTGAGATGGTACCGTAATTGGTGCTCCATTTGCAGGGTTCAAGATGTTGTGTGATGCAAGCATCAATAATTGCGCTTCAAGAATTGCCGCATTTGAAAGTGGCAAGTGAACCGCCATTTGATCTCCATCAAAATCGGCATTAAATGCTGTACAAACTAATGGGTGAAGTCTAATTGCTTTTCCTTCAATCAATTTAGGTTGGAATGCTTGAATACCAAGTCTGTGAAGAGTTGGAGCCCTGTTTAATAATACTGGGTGATTTTTCAAAACATTTTCTAAAATATCCCAAACTACAGGATCTTTAGCATCAACTATTTTCTTAGCAGATTTTACAGTTTTTACAATCCCTCTTTCAATCATCTTACGGATAATAAAAGGCTTGTAAAGCTCAGCAGCCATTCCTTTAGGAATACCACATTCGTGTAATTTCAAGTTAGGTCCTACAACAATTACAGATCTTGCAGAATAATCAACCCTTTTTCCAAGTAAGTTCTGTCTGAAACGTCCAGATTTTCCTTTCAATGAATCAGAAAGTGATTTCAATGGTCTGTTTCCGTCAGCTTTAACTGCACTTGATTTTCTTGAGTTATCAAATAAAGAATCTACAGATTCCTGTAGCATTCTTTTTTCATTTCTTAAGATTACTTCTGGAGCTTTTATCTCTATCAATCTTTTTAAACGATTGTTTCTGATAATAACTCTTCTGTATAAATCATTTAAATCTGATGTTGCAAATCTCCCTCCATCTAATGGTACCAATGGTCTCAATTCTGGTGGAATTACTGGAACAACCTTAACGATCATCCATTCTGGTCGGTTTTCAACAGAAGCATTAATTGCTCCTCTCATTCCTTCCACAACTTGTAATCTCTTAAGTGCCTCCGCTTTTCTTTGTTGCGAAGTTTCAGTATTTGCTTGATGTCTTAAGTTATAAGACAATTCATTTAAATCTAATCCTTTAAGCAAATCGTAAAGAGCTTCAGCTCCCATCTTTGCAATGAATTTATTTGGGTCAGAATCATCTAATTGTTGATTCTCTCTACCCATTTTCTCCATTATGTCCAAGTATTCTTCTTCCGTAAGGAAGTCCATAAATTGAACTGGTTCTCCTTCTTCATTTACTGCACCAGCTGCTTGTATTACTGCATAACGCTCGTAATAAATAATCTGGTTTAGTTTCTTTGTTGGTAATCCTAATAAGTAACCAATTTTGTTTGGTAACGATTTAAAATACCAAATATGAGCTACAGGAACTACTAATGCAATGTGACCTGTTCTAGTTCTTCTTACCTTTTTCTCAGTAACTTCAACTCCACATCTATCACAAACGATTCCTTTATATCTAATTCTCTTGTATTTACCACAGTAACATTCGTAATCTTTTACTGGTCCAAAAATTCTTTCACAAAACAATCCATCTCTTTCTGGCTTGTAAGTTCTGTAATTGATAGTCTCTGGCTTCAATACTTCTCCGTGTGAACTTTCCAAAATAGTTTCTGGAGAGGACAGACTGATAGTTATTTTACTGAACTTTTTTTGTTCTTGTTGGTTATTTCTCCTGTACGACATAGTTTACAGTTGTTTTTATAAAGTGTTAAAAAATTAATCTAAAGTCATTGTCAACCCTAATCCTTTCAATTCATGTAATAATACATTGAATGATTCTGGAATTCCAGGTTCTGGTATATTGTCCCCTTTTACAATAGCTTCGTAAGTCTTCATTCTTCCGTAAACATCATCAGATTTCACTGTTAATATTTCTCTCAAAATGTGAGCTGCTCCAAATGCTTCAAGTGCCCAAACTTCCATCTCTCCAAATCTTTGACCCCCAAATTGAGCTTTTCCTCCAAGTGGTTGTTGTGTAATAAGCGAGTATGGTCCGATTGATCTTGCGTGCATCTTATCATCTACCATGTGACTTAATTTCAGCATGTAGATAATTCCTACTGTTGCAGGTTGATCAAAACGTTCTCCTGAACCTCCATCATACAAGTATGTTTTACCATATCTTGGTACTCCAGCTTCATCAGTGTACTCGTTAATTTGATCTATAGTTGCTCCATCAAAAATTGGTGTTGCAAACTTTTTACCTAACTTTTCTCCTGCCCATCCTAGAACAGTTTCATATATCTGACCTAAGTTCATCCTTGATGGTACACCAAGTGGGTTAAGAACAATATCTACTGGTGTTCCGTCATCTAAGAAAGGCATATCTTCATCTCTTACGATTCTTGATACAATACCTTTGTTTCCGTGACGTCCTGCCATCTTATCTCCTACTTTAAGCTTTCTTTTCTTAGCAATATAAACTTTAGCAAGTTTGATAATTCCATTTGGAAGTTCATCACCTACAGTAATTTTAAATTGTCTTCTCTTGTGAGCTCCAAGTAAGTCATTTGCTTTAATATTAAAGTTATGAAGTACTCTCGAAACTTGACTATTGATTTCTTCGTCTTTAGTCCAGTTATCAGAACTAATAATAGTAAAGTCTACTTTTTCAAGGTTCTTAGTAGAAATTTTAATTCCTTTTTTAATTACCTCTTCTTTGTAGTTATTGAAAACTCCAGCACTCTTGTTACCATCAATTATCAATAAAATCTTTTCTATTAAGATATTTTTAAGTGAAGCATAATCTTTATTATATTCTGCTTCAATCTCTAATAATAGTGCTTTATCTGCTGCTCTAGATTTTCTATCTTTTACTGATCTTGAAAATAACTTCTTGTTTACAACAACTCCTCTTAATGATGGAGAAGCTTTTAAAGAAGCATCTTTTACATCACCAGCTTTGTCACCAAAGATAGCTCTCAATAATTTTTCTTCTGGAGAAGGATCTGATTCTCCTTTTGGAGTAATCTTACCTATTAATATATCTCCTTCTTTAATCTCAGCACCTTCACGGATAATTCCGTTTTCATCCAAGTTTTTAGTTGCTTCCTCACTTACGTTAGGAATATCAGCTGTCAACTCTTCCAATCCTCTTTTAGTATCTCTAACTTCAAGAGTATATTCGTCAATGTGCAAAGAAGTAAAGATATCGTCTCTTACAACTCTTTCAGAAATTACAATCGCATCCTCAAAGTTATATCCTTTCCAAGGCATAAATGCTACTTTCAAGTTTTGACCAATAGCCAATTCTCCTTTTTGAGTTGCATAACCTTCAGATAAAATCTGACCTTTTTTTACTTTTTCACCAACTTTAACCAATGGCTTCAAGTTAATAGTAGTATTCTGGTTAGTCTTTTGGAATTTAATTAAATTGTATTCCTTTTTATCTCCTTCAAATGAAACAAGTTGTTCAACTGCGTTTCTATTGTATTCGATAATAATTTTACTAGAGTCAACATAATCAACAACACCATCAGCTTCTGCATTAATAAGTGTTCTTGAGTCTCTTGCAACTAATCCTTCAATTCCTGTACCTACAATTGGTGAGTTAGGAATCATTAAAGGAACAGCTTGTCTCTGCATGTTCGATCCCATAAGTGCTCTGTTGGCATCATCATGCTCCAAGAATGGAATTAATGAGGCTGCAATAGATGCAATTTGGTTAGCTCCTACATCCATATATTTCAATGTACTTGGATCTACCAATGGAAAATCTCCTTCTAATCTTGCTTTAACTTCATCAGTTTTAAAGTTACCTTTCTTATCTATTTCAGTGTTCAACTGTGCGATAATCGTGTTATCTTCTTCTTCAGCACTTAAATAAACAGGTCCTTTATCTAATTGAACTTTTCCTTTTTCAATCTCCCAATAAGGAGTTTCTATAAATCCAAGTTTATTAATTTTTGCGTAAACACAAAGTGAAGAAATAAGACCAATGTTTGGTCCTTCAGGTGTTTCAATAGTACACAATCTACCGTAGTGTGTATAGTGAACATCTCTTACCTCAAATCCTGCTCTTTCTCTTGAAAGTCCACCAGGACCAAGGGCAGATAGTCTTCTTTTGTGTGTAACCTCTGCTAATGGATTCGTTTGATCCATAAACTGAGATAATTGGTTAGTTCCAAAGAACGAATTGATAACTGATGATAATGCTTTAGCATTAATCAAATCAGCAGGTGTGAACACCTCATTATCTCTTACGTTCATTCTCTCACGGATAGTTCTTGACATTCTTGCAAGTCCCACTCCAAATTGGTTATACAATTGTTCACCAACTGTTCTAACACGTCTATTACTTAAGTGATCAATATCATCAATTTCTGCTTTCGCATTAATCAACTCAATTAAATACTTAATTATGTTAATGATATCTTGTCTAGTAAGAACTCTTTGGTCCATTCCTAAATCAGTACCTAACTTTTTATTAATTCTATATCTTCCTACTTCACCTAAATCATATCTAGCTTCAGAGAAAAATAATTTATCAATAACTCCTCTTGCTGTATCCAAATCTGGTGGTTCAGCATTTCTTAATTGTCTATAGATATGTTCTACAGCTTCTTTTTCAGAGTTAGAAGTATCTTTTTGAAGTGTGTTATAAATTATTGAGAAATTAGAAGCAGTGATGTCTTCTTTATTAATAATAACTTTCTTTACACCTTCTTCTATAATAAGGTCAATATTTTCTTCAGTTAAAACGATATCTCTATCAAGAACAACTTCGTTTCTTTCAATCGAAACAACTTCACCTGTATCTTCATCTACGAAATCTTCAACCCATGTTTTAAGAACTCTTGCAGCAAGTTTAGAACCTACTAGTTTTTTCTTGGAACTTTTGCTCACGTTTACTTCGTGTGCAAGGTCAAATATTTCTAAAATATCTTTATCAGTTTCAAATCCTATTGCTCTTAAAAGAGTTGTAACAGGAAGCTTTTTCTTTCTATCGATATAAGCATATAAGATATCATTGATATCCGTAGCAAATTCAATCCAAGAACCTTTAAATGGAATTACTCTGGCAGAATATAATTTTGTTCCATTTGCGTGAGTACTGTGACCAAAGAATACACCTGGTGATCTGTGTAATTGTGAAACAATAACACGTTCAGCTCCATTGATAATAAATGAACCTTTAGGTGACATGTAAGGAATTGTTCCTAAATACACATCTTGAACTATAGTTTCAAAATCTTCATGTTCTGGATCAGTACAATATAATTTTAATTTTGCTTTAAGAGGAACACTATAAGTTAATCCTCTATCGATACATTCAGTAATT
This sequence comes from Flavobacteriales bacterium, assembly GCA_018609055.1. Classification (GTDB taxonomy): domain Bacteria; phylum Bacteroidota; class Bacteroidia; order Flavobacteriales_D; family CAJJDF01; genus CAJJDF01. The sequence goes on along the minus strand of JABAYJ010000009.1, from coordinate 242,829 downwards.
GAATATCTTGGTGGATCTATGAAATAATCGATAAATTCCAAGACAAATTGGTTACGTGTATCTGTTATTGGGAAATTTTCACTAAAAACTTTAAAAAGTCCTTCGTCAGCTCTTCTGTCTGGAACGGTTTCTAGTTGAAAAAAGTTTGTGAACGATTCTAGTTGGATTTCTAAGAAATCTGGGTAATCAAATTTATTTTGATTGGTAGAGAAATTTACTCTAATTGGGTCGAACTTTATATTAGCCATTTAAAATGTTGATTTCAGTCGTAAATATTCTAAATATTTCTGATTAAACCTTTAGCTTAATCACTAGCAATCAATAAATTGACGCTAGCTTACCATGTTTTACTTGCCTCTAAAAGCATTTAGCTACTCATAGAAACAACAAAAGGTTTAGATGCAAAAAGCACCTAAACCAATAGTGTTTGGAGTGTAGTTATTACTTAACTTCAACTTCAGCTCCAGCCTCTTCTAATGAAGTTTTTAATCCTTCAGCTTCATCTTTAGAAACAGCTTCTTTAATAGTAGTTGGTGCTCCATCTACCATATCTTTTGCTTCTTTAAGACCTAATCCAGTTAATTCTTTTACCAATTTCACAACTGCTAATTTAGAACCTCCTGCTGCTTTTAAGATTACATCAAATTCAGTTTTTTCTTCTGCTGCTTCACCTCCACCTGCTGCTGGTCCAGCCATTACTGCTGCAGCTGCTGCTGGTTCAATGTTATATTCGTCTTTTAAAATTGTTGCCAATTCTTGAACGTCTTTTACAGTTAAATTCACTAATTCTTCTGCTAATTTTGCTAAATCTGCCATTTTTCTTATTTATTAATTTATTTCTATTTTATTTATTGTCTTTTCTCAAGAGAAGCATCCGTTCTAATGAACAGAACTTAAGAAAAAATATCTTTTATCTTTCTGATAATGTTTTAACCAATCCTGCGATAGTACTTCCTCCTGAATTAAGAGCAGAAATAACATTTTTAGCAGGCGATTGAAGAAGTGTAATAATATCTCCAATAAGCTCTTCTTTTGATTTAAGGCTAACCAACATATCAATTTGGTCGTCTCCAATAAAGATAGCTTCTTCAACAAAAGCACCTTTTAAAACAGGCTTGTCACTTTTCTTTCTGAATTCCTTTATAATCTTAGCAGGCTCATTTCCTTTATCGCTAATCATTAAAGAAGTTTGTCCTTTAAGTAGCTCATAAAATGGTGACATATCTTTTCCTTCGATACTTTCCATTGCTTTCTTTACTAAAGTGTTTTTAACCACTTCTAAAGAAACATCTCCTTTAAAACATCTTCTTCTTAACTTGCTAGTATCGTCAGCACTTAACTCTGAAGTATCTGCTAAATAAAACACACTAGCATTACTTATCTTTTCAGTTAAATATGCAATTTGTTTACTTTTTTCCTCTTTGTTCATCTTTATAAAAATTTAAAAAGAACTTGCGTCCACGTTAATACTAGGACTCATTGTTGAAGACAAAAATATACTCTTAACATATTCTCCTTTAGCAGAAGCTGGTTTAAGTTTCATTATTGTATCAAGCAATTCTTTTGAATTAACATACAAGTTTTCTTTTGAAAAAGATACTTTTCCAACTATTGTATGAATAATTCCAAATTTATCCACTTTAAAATCTATTTTACCTCCTTTTGAATCTGCAACTGCTTTAGCAACATCCATTGTTACTGTACCAGTTTTAGGATTTGGCATTAAGTTTCTTGGCCCAAGGATTCTTCCTAGTGCACCAATCTTACCCATTACGTTTGGAGTAGAAATTATAACATCTACATCTGTCCAGCCTTCTTTGATTTTTGCGATATATTCATCCAAACCTACGAAGTCAGCACCAGCTTCTTTAGCTTCTACTTCTTTGTCTGGAGTACAAAGCACCAAAACTTTCATGTCTTTACCTGTTCCGTGAGGAAGAGATACAGATCCTCTTACCATTTGATCGGCTTTTCTTGGATCTACATTAAGTCTTATTGCTAAGTCAACTGTCGCATCAAATTTTACTGTCGTAATTTCCTTAATTAAATTACTCGCATCTTCTAACGAATATAACTTTTCCAAGTCATATTTTTCTAGAACTGCTTTTCTTGCTTTTGACATTTCTTATTGTTGTTTATTGATTTAGTTGTTGTTCCATGGAGCTGTACCTTGTACAGTTAATCCCATGCTTCTTGCAGTACCTGCAATCATTTTCATAGCTGATTCGATAACGAAACAGTTAAGGTCTGGCATTTTATCTTCAGCAATGGCTTTTACTTGATCCCAAGTAACTTTACCTACTTTAACTCTATTTGGTTCTGCTGAACCAGATTTAAGTTTTGCTGCTTCTAATAATTGAACTGCTGCTGGTGGAGTTTTAATAACAAAATCAAAAGATTTGTCAGAATAAACTGTAATAACTGCCGGTAATACTTTACCTGGCTTATCTTGAGTTCTTGCATTAAATTGTTTGCAAAACTCCATGATGTTAACACCTTTAGCACCTAATGCTGGTCCTACTGGTGGAGCTGGATTTGCTGCTCCTCCTCTAATTTGTAGTTTAATTAAACCACTTACTTCTTTAGCCATTTTGTTTAAGAATTATTGCTTTTCTACTTGCATGTAATTTAATTCAACAGGAGTTTTCCTACCGAATATCTTTATCATGATTTTTAATTTCTTTTTCTCTTCGTTAACTTCTTCTATTACTCCATCAAAGCTGTTAAAAGGACCATCTACCACTTTTACACTTTCTCCAATTATGAAATCGATAGACATTTGATCTTCTAAATCAACACTATCATCAGCTTTACCTAGAATACGGTTAACTTCATTTTCTCTCATTGGCATAGGCTCACCACCTTGAACACCTGAAAGAAACCCCATTACATTAGGGATACTTTTTATTAAGTGTTTCACTTCTCCTTCAAGAGTTGCTTGCACCATTATATAACCAGGAAGAATATTCTTCTCTTTAATTATCTTTTTACCCTTACGGATTTGAATCACTCTTTCTGTAGGAACAAGCACTTCTGCTATATATGAAGACATTTTCAATCTTTCGATTTCAATATCCAAATATTCCTTAGATTTTTTTTCTTTTCCAGTTACGGTTCTTACTATATACCACTTCATCTACTACGAAATAAGGTTGTAAATGAATCCCAAAACTCCTTTCCATACTCCTGGATTAATTCCAAAAGTAAAGTCCATTAACCAAACTAATAAAGAAACAATAGTAGAGGCAATTAAAACTACAAAAGAACTATTTTGTAATTCACTCCAAGTTGGCCAAGAAACTTTCTCAAACAATTCAGATACCACTTCTTCAATATATGTCCTTATTTTTCTCATTTTAATTAATATTTCAGGATAGTATTATCTACTTCTGTTTTTACTTTACTTAATAGGTTAAACAATCAACCTACCTATTCTTTGCAATTTTTATTGGTTTGCTATCCAATTCAACTTCCTCTATCAATATATGTTTCTTAAATAAATAAAAAACTATAGCTATTAGCACGGGTGGAGAGACTCGAACTCCCGGCACCTGGTTTTGGAGACCAGTGCTCTACCAGCTGAGCTACACCCGTATAAAATAGGAAACAATTCCAGCCTAATTAAAGACTGGAATTGCAACTTACTTTGTAGTGTATTATATTAATCTAAGATCTCAGTAACTTGACCTGCACCTACTGTTCTTCCTCCTTCTCTTATTGCAAATCTAAGTCCTTTAGACATTGCAACTGGAACGATTAGTTCAACAGTAATTGTAACGTTATCACCAGGCATTACCATTTCTCTACCTGCTTCCAAGAAAATTTCTCCTGTTACATCTGTAGTTCTTAAGTAAAATTGAGGTCTGTATTTGTTTTGGAATGGAGTATGTCTTCCTCCTTCTTCTTTCTTCAATACATAAATCTCAGCCTTGAATTTTTTGTGTGGTGTAATAGTACCAGGTCTAGTAATAACCATTCCTCTTTTGATTGCTGCTTTTTCAACACCTCTCAATAAAAGTCCTACGTTATCTCCAGCTTCACCTCTATCTAATATTTTTCTAAACATTTCAACACCTGTAACAGTAGATTTCAATGGAATTTCAATCATTCCAGAAATTTCAACTTCGTCACCTGAGTTAATTACTCCTGTTTCGATTTTTCCTGTAGCAACTGTCCCTCTTCCTGTAATTGAAAATACATCTTCAACTGGCATTAAGAATTCTTTTTCTACATCTCTTATTGGTAGTTCAATGTATGTATCAACAGCATCCATCAATTCCATAATTGATCCAACCCATTTCTCATCTCCATCTAAACCTCCTAATGCAGAACCTGCAATTACTGGAGTGTTATCACCATCATATTGGTAAAAAGCCAATAATTCTCTGATTTCCATCTCTACTAATTCCAATAATTCCTCATCATCAACCATATCCACTTTATTCATGAATACAACCATTCTAGGAATACCAACCTGTCTTCCTAATAAGATGTGCTCTCTAGTTTGAGGCATAGGACCATCAGTTGCAGCAACAACAAGGATAGCTCCATCCATTTGTGCAGCACCTGTCACCATGTTCTTTACGTAATCTGCGTGACCTGGACAATCTACGTGAGCGTAGTGTCTGTTAGCAGTTTCGTATTCAATGTGTGAAGTATTAATTGTAATACCTCTTTCTTTCTCTTCAGGTGCGTTATCAATAGAACTAAAATCTCTTGTTTCAGCTAAACCTTGAGATGAAAGTACACTCGAAATAGCAGCTGTTAAAGTAGTTTTTCCGTGATCTACGTGACCAATAGTTCCAATGTTTACGTGTGGTTTCGATCTGTCGAATTTTTCTTTAGCCATGGCTATGTTGTTTTTTTATTGTTATTATTTATTTAAATCTTTTAATCTGTAGTGTAACTAGAGCTAATGACGGGAATTGAACCCGTGACCTCTTACTTACCAAGCAAGTGCTCTACCCCTGAGCTACATCAGCAAAATAATGAGCGGGAGACGGGGCTCAAACCCGCGACCCTCAGCTTGGAAGGCTGACGCTCTATCAACTGAGCTACTCCCGCTTATAATCTTACTAATTTATTCTGTGGGGAGAGCAGGATTCGAACCTGCGAAGACGTAGTCAGCAGATTTACAGTCTGCCCTCGTTGGCCGCTTGAGTATCTCCCCTCAATTTAAATAATATTTCACTCTTTTAAAGAACTTGAGCCGATGGAGGGACTCGAACCCACGACCTGCTGATTACAAATCAGCTGCTCTAGCCAGCTGAGCTATATCGGCTTTTATACCCTACGTGTTTTTAGGGTTTGCAAATTTAGAAAAGATATTTTTATATTCAAACATATTTAGAGAAAATATTCACTTTTTTTTAATCTTTTTTTTAATCGCCTAATAATGGTACAAATGCAATAGGACATTTACATAAAAAAAACCCCTACTTTAGGGGCTTTCAGTAAATATGATGAAATATTATTTTTTACTCTTGTGTTTATTAATTTGTCTTCTTAATGCTTCTACTGCTTCATCTGTTGCTTCTTCAAATGATTTACACTGTTTTTTTGCGAATAAATCTTTCCCAGGAATGGATAATTTGATTTCCGCTACTTTATTTTCTCTATCTGAAGGTTCTAATTTTAAAAAAACATCTCCTAATATTATCTTATCGTAATATTGAGTTAGTTTATTTAACTTTTCTTCTACAAAATCTATAAGTTTTTGATCTGCTTCAAAATGAATTGACTGTACTTTAATTTCCATATTAATTTATTTAAAGGGTTAATATTAATTTTCTTTTGGATGAAACTTCTTGTAAGCATCCTTTAATCGTTCTATTGAGTTGTGAGTATATATTTGGGTGGCTGCCAAGTTAGCATGGCCTAATATCTCTTTAATTGTATGAAGCTGAGCTCCATTATTAAGCATATTAGTGGCAAATGAATGCCTCATGGTATGCGGACTCCTTTTTTTCTCGTTTGTTACTAATCCAAGATAATGATTTACTGTACGGTAAACAAGTTTTTCATATAGTTTATCCCCTTTATTAGTAAGTAGTAAGAGCGATTCTTTTCCCGAAGGAAACATCTCTTTCCTCTTAGCTTTATATATAGGAATTAACTGCTCTATCCTTGATGTAATTGGCACTAATCTTTCTTTATTACCTTTTCCTAATACTTTTATTTCATTCCCATGGATATCTGATTCTTTAATATTTATTAATTCGGATAGTCTAATACCGGTTCCGTATAACAACTCTAAAATTAATATATCTCTTAATCCTTGAAAATCATCTGTAAAAACATCTAATTGAAATAAATCCGTTAGTTTTTTTTGTTCAAAATAAACCGGGAGCTTTTTAGATTGCTTTGGAGAGATTATCTTAAGCATTGGGTTTGTCTCTACTTCATTTCTTATTAAGAGATACTTATAAAACGATTTAAGCGTAGAAATTTTACGATTGATTGATCTGCTAGAGATTCCATTTTCTTTCAACTGTACGACCCACATACGAATTTCATTGTGTGTTGCTTCTGTAAAGTTAATTAGCCTAAATGTTTGTGCTAAAAATTCTTGAAATTGAGCCAAATCTGTGGCATAAGAAGTTAGCGTATGAACAGATAGCCTTCGTTCATTTTGAACGTAGTTTTTAAAACTATCGGTTTGGGATTCGAAGGAATTCATACTCTCTTTTCTTTAATTGAATATACGATTATAAACTTTATGAGGCAAAGAAATTAATATTCATATTCGTAGGGGCTTAGCAAGCTTTTCCTTTTCCCTTTTTTATTTAACTTATAAACTGCTATTTCTTGATTTCTCTCATTATAAACTGTTTCGTATGAACCTTCCCATTTGTTTTTACCATTGAAATAGGTCTCATTAGTCTCCAGCCCTTTTTCATTGTATTTAAAATAAAGGGTTTGGTATAATTCACCATATTCAAACATTTGCTTTTAAATTATAATAATTAACAATAGAATGTATCTCTTTAGGGCCATCAAACATATTTCGCCAATAAACACCTTTTAAAATATTACTAGAATCGTATTTATACTCTTGAAGAATTATAGTATCATGTTTTTTTGATAAAAAATATACTTTTTTCACTTTTTTATTGGAGTTATATTCAAAAAATAACTCATAATTAGAAGGGAGATTTTTCTTACTAATAACAAGACCTTCTTTGATATTAAATATTGCATAATAATCTCTAAATGGTACGCCTTTTTTTCCATCAGGATTATTGTAATCAAAAAATACTTTTATTGTTGTATCTAAATCAAGATTTATATTTGGAGAATTTATAAGTTGTCTTATATAAAATTGAGAACTATCATAATTAATTTCAAAACCATTGTTATCAACTAATAAACCTTTCATATATTGCTTTTTAAACGATCGAGATTTTTTCTTAAGCCCTAAAAATCTATATTCATATTTTGTTTCTACAACACTTTTACAACTACAAGAATCATTGACAAATTTTCTTAAACCTGAAACTCCAATAATTTGTTCTAGACTATTTTGCCCAAACAAGACAGAACCAGAAATTAAAAAAATTATTACTACAAGATTTTTCATATACCAATATAACAAAAAAAAGCCCCATTCGAAATTCGAATGGGGCTTTTACTTTATAGTTAATTAAAACTTATTTTTCTTCAGTCACTTCTTCAAAGTCAACATCCGTTACTTCTTCGTCACCTTCTGCTCCTTCTTCTGGCTGAGCTCCAGCTTCGTCTTGTGCTTTGTACATTTCTTCGCTAGCTGCTTGGAAATTTGTAGTCACTTTTTCGATTCCTGCTTTCATTGCATCTAAATCTTTAGATTCATGTGCAGCTTTTAATTCTGCCAAAGCTTCTTCGATTGGTGCTTTTTTGTCTGCTGGAATTTTGTCTCCATACTCTTCCAATTGCTTTTCAGTTTGGAAAATTAAGCTATCTGCTTGGTTAATTGTTTCCGCTTCTTCCATCTTAGCTTTATCTGCATCTGCGTTAGCTTCTGCTTCTTGCTTCATTTTTTCGATATCTGCTTCACTTAATCCTGAAGATGCTTCGATTCTGATGTTTTGCTCTTTTCCAGTCGCATTATCTTTTGCCGATACATTGATAATTCCGTTTGCATCAATATCAAAGATTACCTCAATTTGTGGTTCTCCTCTTCTTGCTGGTGGAATATCAGTTAACTGAAATCTTCCTAGAGTTCTGTTATCTGGTGCCATTGGTCTTTCTCCTTGTAACACATGGATATCTACTGCTGGCTGGTTATCTGCTGCTGTAGAGAAAACCTGAGATTTTTTTGTTGGAATAGTAGTGTTAGACTCTATTAATTTTGTCATTACACCTCCCATAGTTTCGATACCAAGAGATAATGGAGTTACATCTAATAAAAGAACATCTTTTACTTCTCCTGTTAATACTCCTCCTTGAATTGCTGCACCTAAAGCTACAACTTCATCAGGGTTTACTCCTTTTGATGGTTCTTTACCAAAGTATTTTTGAACAGCTTCTTGAACTGCAGGGATTCTTGTAGAACCTCCAACTAAAATAACTTCATCAATATCACTGTTAGATAATCCTGCAGCTTTCATTGCAGTTTTACATGGCTCAATTGTTCTTTTTACCAAGTCATCAATCAATTGCTCAAACTGTGCTTTTGTTAAACTTCTTACCAAGTGTTTTGGAATTCCGTTTACTGGCATAATGTATGGCAGGTTAATTTCAGAAGACGCAGTACTAGATAATTCAATCTTAGCTTTTTCTGCTGCTTCTTTCAATCTTTGTAATGCCATTGGATCTTCTCTTAAGTCGATTCCTTCGTCACTTTTGAATTCGTCTGCCAACCAATCAATGATTTTTTGATCTACGTCATCTCCTCCTAAGTGAGTATCTCCATCTGTAGAAAGTACTTCGAATACTCCGTCTCCTAATTCAAGGATAGAAACATCATGAGTTCCTCCACCAAAATCAAATACTACTACTTTTTGGTCTGTATTTTTTTTATCTAATCCATAAGCTAAAGCTGCTGCAGTTGGCTCATTGATAATTCTTTTTATTGTTAATCCAGCAATTTCTCCAGCTTCTTTCGTAGCTTGTCTTTGCGAATCGTTAAAGTATGCTGGTACAGTTACTACTGCTTCAGAAACAGAAGTTCCTAAATAATCTTCAGCAGTTTTCTTCATTTTTTGAAGAACCATTGCCGAAATTTCTTGCGGAGTATATAACCTATCGTCAATTTTTACTCTTGGCGTATTGTTATCTCCTTTTACAACTTCGTAAGGTACTCTTGCAATTTCCTTTTTACACTCATCAAACTTATTACCCATAAATCTCTTTATAGAATAAATAGTTTTTGTTGGGTTAGTAATTGCTTGTCTTTTAGCAGGATCACCTACTTTTCTTTCTCCTCCTTCAACAAAAGCTACTACAGATGGTGTAGTTCTTTTTCCTTCGCTATTAGGAATCACTACCGGCTCGTTTCCTTCCATTACTGAAACGCATGAGTTAGTTGTCCCTAAATCTATTCCTATTATTTTGCTCATATTATATTGTATTGTTTTTTTATTAAATAATTACTAAAACAACTATTCAATCTTTGTGCCATTGGGACAAAGGTGTCAGTTTTATGACAAGGTTATAGAAATAAGGGTGTCAAGAGGACAGATTGGCAGAAATAAACAGGTAATTATGAGACAGTCCAAGTAGTTAGACCTTCTTTACTGAACTCATAACGTTTGGCTTGACCACCAAATTTTCCTAAAGCTTTAATTACATTGTATCTATTAGCTTCTTCGGCATAGAAAATCATGAAACCTCCTCCTCCTGCTCCAGAGATTTTTCCTCCAGTTGCTCCAGCTTCAATTGCTGTTGAATAAATATCATTTATTAATTCGTTAGTAATTCCTGCTGCCATTTTCTTTTTGTTCTCCCAGCTGACAGATAGAATCTCACCAATCTTGTGAAGTTCATCTTTCAACAAAGCTTCTTTCATTAAAAAGGCTTGTTCTTTAACAGCATGCATTGCCTGAACTGGCTTGTCCTTTTTGGCTTTGGCATTTCCTACTTGAGTTTCAATGATTTTTGCAGATTCTCGGCTCGTATCTGTGTAGTAAAGAATTAAGTTGAATTGTAATTCGTTAAGTAATTCTGCTTTTATCCTTAAAGGGTTTACTATTACTTTATTCCCTTCGTAAAACTCCATAAAGTTAACTCCACCAAAAGTAGCTGCATATTGATCTTGCTTCCCTCCTGCCATAGCCAAATCTACTCTTTCAATGTCATAAGCTAATTGTGCAATATCATATTCGCCAAGTGGTAATTTAAACCATTCAACAAATGCACCTAAAATAGAAGTAACCAATGTAGAGGAAGTTCCTAAACCTGAACCAGATGAAACATCCATTGAAGTAATCATCTCGAAAGACAATCCTTTTTTGCCAAATTCCTTTACTATTCTGTTGTAAACTCCTACTTGTAAATCTAAAGTCCCAGTTACTGGTAATTCATCAGATGAATCAAAAATTAATTCTTCTCCTCTGTCTACAGCACGAATGATTATTTTCCCATCAGTTCGAGGAATAATAGTTGTGTATGCATACAGACTAATTGTAGCATTTAGGATTGCTCCTCCATATTCATCAGAATAAGGACTTACGTCTGTTCCTCCTCCTGCTAATCCAATTCTAAACGGGGCTCTACTTCTGTATATCATCTGCTAATGTATTAATGGTATCTACCATTTTTTTCCAACTAAATTTTTCTTTTTCTAATTTCACATTTTGTTCAAACTCTTCCTTTTTGTTATCCTTAAAGAAAGAAACTAAAGCATCTGCAATAGCTTGGCTATTTGGCTCAACCACATAACCTACTTTATTGTGCGGAATAAGCTCTGCTAATCCTCCTACGTTTGTAACTAGAATAGGTTTCTCAAAATGATAACCGATTTGGGTTACTCCACTTTGTGTCGCATTTTTGTAGGGTTGAGCGATAATATCGGCAACTCGAAAATAGTTTTTCACTTCTTCGTTAGGAATAAAATCATTTCTCAAAATAACCTCGTTCTCTAACTTTAATCTTTTAATCTGTTCTGTGTATTGCTCTTCATTGTTGTAGTATTCTCCTGCAACAATTAATTTCACATTCATCTCTATAAAACGAGAATCTGCATATGCATCTAACAATAAGTCTAGTCCTTTATAGTCTCTTACAAACCCGAAAAATAAAATATATCTATTTTCTGGGCTTAAATTCAATTCTTTAAGAGCTGCTTCTCTTGAAATTAACTCGCCAAAATTATCGAATAATGGATGTGGATTATATAGTTTTGGTTTATTGGAATCGAAAGTATTTAAGTCATCCAAAACACTTTGAGACATGGCTACAAAGCCATCAATAGGCTTTACAAAATAATTACTCAATACTTTATCACCAATCCTTTTTTCGTGAGGGATAATGTTATCGATAATAGAAATTACTTTGGTGTGTTTATTCTTTTTGGCAATACGAGCAATGGTTCCAAAACAAGGTCCCATAAAAGGTAGCCAAAATTTAAAAATTAAATAATCTGGCTTTTGCTTCTTGATTTTTCTTCCAATTTTAATCCAATTGAAAGGGTTAACAGAGCTAACGGTTTCATTAATTTCGATTCCTTCTGGTTTTGGAGAATCGGAATATTGAGTTTTCCCTGGGAAAAGAAAATTTGGATATTGAAGTGTAAAGGTTTCTATAGATGCATCATCACCTAAATCTTTAAATTCTTTGATAAGTCGCTCGTTATAAGAAGCTAATCCGCCTCTAAAAGGGTGAGCTGTTCCAACTAGCACTACTTTCTTAGCCATTTTAGATTTCTTTTTCTATCGCGTAATTATTTCTAATTGGTGAATTACGACCAATTAATTCAGCTATAAATCCAGCTAAAAAGAGTTGTGTTCCTACTATCATTGCGAATAAAGCAATATGAAACCAAGTATTATCAGCTAATAATGTTGCTCCTTGATTGATAAATAACTTATCTATTCCTAACCAAAATGTTAATCCGAATCCTAGAATAAAAAATAATGTTCCAATTAATCCGAAAAAGTGCATTGGCTTTTTTCCAAAACGAGTAATGAATGTAATCGTAAATAAATCAAGAAAACCATTTACAAAACGGTTAAGTCCAAATTTAGATACTCCATATTTACGCTCTTGGTGTTGAACTACTTTTTCTCCTATTTTGTCGAATCCTGCTCCTTTTGCAATTACAGGAATGTATCTGTGCATTTCACCAAAAATTTCTATAGAACGAACCACATCTCCCTTGTAAGCTTTAAGCCCACAATTCATGTCATGTAATTTTATTCCGCTAAAAATTCGTGTTACTCCATTGTATAATTTTGTTGGGATTGTCTTGGATAAAGGATCGTGACGTTCTTTTTTCCAACCTGAAACTATGTCATAGTCTTCTTCAGTAATCATTCTGTAAAGCTCAGGAATTTCATCAGGACTATCTTGTAAATCCGCATCCATAGTAATTACTACGTTTCCTTTAGTAACTGCAAAACCAGTATTTAAGGCAGCCGATTTTCCGTAATTTCTTCTGAATTTAATTCCTCTTACGGATGGAAATTTTAATTTTAACTCCTCAACAATTTGCCAAGATTTATCTTTACTTCCATCATCTATCAATAGGGCTTCATAACTGAAACTAGCACTTGTACAAACTCTATCTATCCAAGATATTAATTCGGGTAAAGATTCTTCTTCGTTATAAAGAGGAATTACTATTGAAATGTCAACTGTTATGTTTTCAGACATATTATTCGTTCGATTCTATTTTGTTCAAACCTTCTTTTACTTGATTGATTAGTTTTTCTAAACTACCACCTGTTTCTGTCATGTTTGAGTCTAATCCACTAATTGTCTCTACTACTTTATCAACATCAATATTATTAATCAATTCATTAATTTTATCACTAATGATAACAGCTCCATCTCCAAATTTCTCCATTAAACTATTTAGATCAATGTCTTTAAATTTATCTAAAACATTATACATCATGTCTTTTGCTGTAGTCTGAAAATCTACTTTCCATTCTCCGTTTTCCATTAATACAGAAACTGGAACTGGCTTTTGATTTCCTTCAAAAAAACAATCACATTCTGCTTCATCATTTTCTATAACACAATCGATATTCTCAATTTCACCATCACCCAAACTAATATCCATTCCTGAATTAATCATGTTAAGATATGAATGAGAACTAGAAGTAGTAAAAGATTTAGCCTTGTCAATATCATTGACTTTCATTGCTGAATAAAAACCTTTAATAGCTGTTTCAGGAGATTTTCCTCCACATGAAAAAAGCACCAAAAGAAAGGTGATTGAAATGAAATGTATAACTCTCATAAATGTGTGTTTTAAATTAAAATTGAAGGTACAAAAAAAGGTACAATTAAAAATTGTACCTTTTTTAAAAAATGTTAAATTGCTAATTAGTTGGAAACAGCATCTTTAGCGTCTCCAACAACAGCAGCAGCTCCGTCAACAACAGCATCAGCAGCATCACCAGCCGTATCAGTAGCTCCATCAACAACAGCAGCAGCTGAATCAGTTACAGCATCAGCAGCATCACCAGCCATGTCAGCAGCTCCGTCAACAACAGTAGCAGCTCCATCAGTTACAGCATCAGCAGCATTTTCAGCAGCTTCACATGAGAACAAAGCGATAGCAGCAATAATAGTTAAAAATTTAATTTTCATAATCTTAGATATATAGGGGGGTTAATAATTAACTCAAAAGTAATTACTATTATTGAGATATAAAAAAATAAATGTGAATTTTATTGAAAATCAATGGAATTTTTTGCATACCCTTCCCATTTATCCAAAACTTGTTGCATATCATCTGGTAATTCAGATGTAAATTGCATAAACTCTCCTGTATAAGGATGAGTAAAACCTAATGTTTTGGCATGCAGAGCTTGTCTTGGAAGTAATTTGAAACAATTGTGTACAAATTGCTTGTACTTTGTAAATGTGGTTCCCTTTAATACTACTTCTCCTCCATAATCAAAATCATTGAACAAAGTGTGTCCAATATGTTTCATATGTGCTCTAATTTGGTGGGTTCTTCCAGTCTCTAACTGACATTGAACCAAAGTAGTGTATCCAAATCTTTTTAAAACTTTATAATTGGTTACAGCTTCTTTACCAAATTCTCCATCTTCGAAAACACTCATTAACTTTCTATTCTTAATAGAACGTCCGATATGTCCTTCAACTCTTCCCTCCTCTTCTTCTACATCTCCCCAAACTAAAGCCCAGTATTTTCTTTCTGTAGTTTTATCAAAAAATTGTTTAGATAACTCTACCAGTGCTTTTTCAGTTTTTGCTACAACCATTAATCCAGTTGTATTTTTATCCAATCTATGAACGATTCCAGGTCTCCCTTCAAAATCATCTCTTTTTGGTAAGTTATCGAAATGATACAATAAAGCATTTGCTAATGTACCATCAAAGTTACCGTAACCAGGATGTACAACCATTCCCATTGGTTTATTAATTACAGCTAAGTAATCATCTTCATAAACAAAATCAAGAGGGATATTTTCGGCAACCAACTCAGTTTCTCTTACTGGGTAAGGGTAACTTAAGGTAATTACTTCATTAGGTTTCGCTTTGTAATTGGATTTAATAACAACACCATCAGCTTTTACATAGCCTTTTTTGGCCGCTTCTTGTAGTTTGGTTCTTGAGATATTTGGCAATCTATTCATTAAGAATTTATCAATTCTCATGATTTCTTGTCCTTTATCTACTACAAACTTGTGGTGTTCAAATAATTCCGGATTCAATTCTGGATCCGCAATATCTGGTCGGATTGGTTCTTCTTGTTTTCTTTGTTGGCTCAAAACTTAATTACTTTTTACAAATTTAGCAACTTTACTAGAACCTGAAGACTTATTGTAGAGTTTAACTAAATAAACTCCTTCATTAAATGAAGAAATATCAATTTTAGTCGATTCATTTCCTTCAAACATCAATTTTCCAGTCATATCAAAAATCGCAATTTGATAATCAGAGATATTTTCTAAATCAGAAATATTAATAACGTTATTTGCTGGATTTGGATATAATTTGATTTTCTCTAATTCATTTTCTTCTACAGAAACTAAATTATCTTTTTCAAAAACAAAAGATGGACGAACCATTAATGTTCCTTCAAAAGTTGTTTTCCTCCAATTTCCATTACTGTTATAAAAAGTATAATCATTGCTATTGATGTTTTTATCAAACCCCACATTTATTCTATCAGAAGTTGTTTGAACCCATCCTACATAATATTTTCCGGCTGGAAGTAAATAAGGTGTGTCGAACATATATTCGTAAAATCCATTAACACCAATGTTATACCTTGGAACATTGGTCCCTATATTTTGATATAATACTGATCCTGGATTTCCACCATTATCTGCCCAAATTGTAAGAATAAAATTTGTACTACTCACATTTACTGCTGATGGAGAAAAGTGAATACGAACAGACTTTATAGAATCTGGTTGAAATAAATCGAATTGAACTGCGACTTCTGGGTTAAGTGCACCTAAGCCCTGAACTCCGTATGCAGCTTCAGCAGTTCCATCATCATAGGCATAATAGTCAGCAAAAATTTGCTGAAATCTTATTGTATCGTTTGTTCTTAATCTATCTGGTGTAGTATTATGAGACAACTGAACATCAAAAAATGCACAAGTATCATTTACAGAAGTATCTAAAAAGAAAGGCGAGGAAATTAAAAACAGAGTAGAAAAATCGGTAAAACCAGAAATGGATGGAGTACTAGGATTTGAAATTGTAGTTTTTACAGCTCCTTCATAACTTATTACCATATTATTTCCACCAATAAGCCTACCAGCTTGATTGTTGTTTCTTTGATATCCATAAACCGAATCGCGCATTAAACTAGCAGCATTCCATTTATAATGCCTCCAAGGCATGGATATATAATCTCTAATTATACTGTGAGTTGGATATTGAAAAGCTACATCATCCCTAACTGTATCGTCAAATGTTCGTATATCATTTAAAAAAACGTAGTCGAGATTCCAATGATCAAAACTTCCTGAAAGAGAACTATAATTTAAAAATCGGAATTTAAATCCATCTTCTAAAAATTTAGTATCCTCGATCTTAATGTTTTTTTGTTTGAAAGTGGTATCCAAAGGTTCTCCTGCGGCATTCCAAATACTATACCATGAGTTGTTGCTTGGCGACCAAAATTGCAATACAAGTGAATCCTCTACTTCAGGTTCATTCCCTAAACCTTCAGCTTGATAATAAAAACTTAGATATAAAGAATCTACTAATCCGAAATTGCCAAGAAACATTGGTTTAGAAGTTAAATAATCGGCTTTACCATAAGTAAATTGAGTAGAAAAATCATACGGATATCCGTTTTCATCTAATCCATCAAAAGTAACTACACCAATGGTAGGAGGATTAATTCCATAATCACTATTTAAGTATGCAAAATTATCTTGCCAAAGCGAAAATGTATCAGTAGCAGCAACAAAATATACTAAAGCAGAATCTTGAACAGCATCTGGACTAGTAACATTATATATATTATCTGGATTTGCTGGAGTACCAATTGTATCATCTGTAAAGTAAGCAGGCCATACAGTAACAGTTATGCATGTTACTGGATAAGCATCTAAATCGCATATTGTTCTAGTTCCTAAATCAGGAATTGGAAATGTATCTATTAAAAATGAATCTGGAAAAGGAGCAACAGGAGTTAATACGTAATGATAAGTTGTATCAAACATGTATGCAGCAGTATCAATATCTGGAATCCCTCCATTTAGAATAGAATGAAAAAGTGTATCACTTACATTTGCATCAGTTGGTTGAGCATTGAATTTTTTAAATAAATCTCCTGAAAAATCATCCTTAAAAGGCAACTTTAATGTATCAATCGCATACACATAGTTCTTATCGATTGTTCTGTTGGCCGAAATTGGATTTTCTCTGTTTAATTTAGGGTTTGTTCCCAATGCCTCAAGTGATTCTTGAGAAGAAACACTAAAAGATATAAAACATAGAAATAATAGTACTAATAATCTGTTCATGAATGCATTATTTGTTAGCAATTACAATAATTTCACTACCCTCAGCTATGGTTTTTCCATCCATATAATCTGGGCTTTGCTGAACAATTTTAGCCACAAGCGAATCTGCTTTGGTCATACAATTGTTGTAAATCTCTGTTAATTGAAAACTTTTACTTCCTAACTCAATATTAGCTTCATTTATTGTTTTACCTACCAAGTTTGGTATTTGAACTTGAGCACTCTGCTCCATTCCTTTTCCTACAATCACTTCAACCTTAGAACCTTTTGGTAAAATAAAGCCCGCTTTCACAGATTTACCTTTATACTTAACATCCATCACAACATCTTTGTAAGGACTTGCTTTATAAGTCCATGAAGGATTTAATCCTGATATTGTTAATTTGGTTGATGCCAAAGATTTGGAATTATCTACGATACTTGGAAGCTTAATTTTTTGCTCCAATTTTCTAACAACAGTTAAATAAATAAATCTATCTCTCTTTACCCAAGATTCTATCGAATCAGAAAAAGGTAATGGGTTTTGGAGTATGATGGTGTTCTTTGGTTTAGATGCATAAACAGAGTCAACTGAATATCTTAAATTATTTTCATCAGCTAATTTCATAGCTTCTTCAATAGTTAGTCCCATAAAGTTAGGAGTCTCTATTTTTTCGCCATGATTGGTATAAATTCTTAGCCATAACAGAGTAAGAATAACAATAATAGCAGCAGTTAAAAATGCTAAAATAAAGTTTTTAAGAAGTGGTTTCGATTTTATTTTATTCCACATGGGATAGTTGCCTAAATAGTTAAGTGGCAAATATAACGAAAGTATAGTAATTGTATTTTATTACCGACACATTTAATTGGTTGGTTTTGGAATCTGAATTTTAATTAGTGAAATTAAACCGTAACTCTTACTTTTGTTTTTATCTCAAACAGTAATTCTATGAATTTTACAGCCCTAGATTGGACAATCATTATTTCTTTTTTGGCGATAACACTCTTCGTAGGGTTGTATTTCAAAAATTCAGCAAGTAAAAGTCTAACAGATTTTTTTCTTGCTGGGCGAAATTTACCTTGGTACATTGCTGGAATATCAATGGTTGCAACTACGTTTGCTGCTGATACTCCATTATGGGTGACAGAGGTAATTCACAAAAGCGGAATATCAGGTAACTGGCTATGGTGGAACATGTTAATTGGAGGAATGGTTACCACCTTTTTCTTTGCAAAACTATGGAGAAGAGCTGATGTACTAACAGAATTAGAGTTTTTAGACATTCGTTATTCTGGTAAGGTTGTGAACTATTTTAGAGGATTCAAATCAATTTACTTAGGAATATTTTTTAATGCTATTGTTATAGGTTGGGTAAACTCAGCCATGATAAAAATAATGATGGTTTTCTTTGGAACCGATTTCCAAACAGCCTTTTATATTGTTGCAGGACTTATGGTTTTAATTGCCATTTACAGTTCCATCTCTGGATTGTTGGGAGTTGCTATTACTGATGCTCTTCAATTTGTATTAGCAATGGCTGGCTGTATAATATTGGCAGTAATCATGGTAAACTCAGAGCAAGTTGGAGGAATTGATGGATTAAAAGAAAAACTGCCAGCTTGGCGTTTTGATTTTTTTCCAAACTTTGATAAGTCCAATTCCATAGGAACTTTTACTGTTTCTATTTTGGCATTTATTTCATTTACAGGTGTTCAATGGTGGGCAAGTTGGTACCCAGGTGCAGAACCAGGAGGTGGCGGTTACATTTCGCAAAGAATGATGAGTACCAAAAGTGAAAAAGACTCCGTATTTGCTACTTTATTTTTTCAAATAGCGCATTATTGCTTAAGACCTTGGCCATGGATTATTGTAGGACTGTGTGCTTTGGTAGTTTATCCAGATTTAACAAGCTCTAATGCTGGTGAAGGATTTGTAAGAGCCATGAATGATTTTATGCCTCCAGGATTAAAAGGATTGCTATTTACTGCATTTTTGGGAGCTTACATGAGTACAATTTCTACTCAATTAAACTGGGGAGCAAGTTACTTAACCAATGATTTGTACAAACGTAATTTCGGAAAAGATAAAACTCAGAAACAGCTGGTAAATGTAGGAAAGTTGTTTACAGTAGTTATTATGATTGTTGCTGTTATCACAACAACTTTTATAGAAACAATAGATGGTGCAGCAAGATTCTTAATTGGATCATCTGCTGGATTAGGAGCCGTATTAATATTAAGATGGTATTGGTGGAGAATTAATATTTGGAGTGAAATAAGCGCAACCATAGCGCCAATTTTAGGATATACAATTGCCAAGTATATGATAGCTCCAATGTATGAATTAGAATCTGGAAATACGTTTATAGAAAACGAAGGAATACTTTTAGTTACAACTCTGTTCACAACAGTAATTTGGTTAATCGTCACTTTTATGACTAAACCAACTGATGAGAAAAAGCTACTTTCTTTTTACAACAAAATAAAACCAGATGGAGCATGGAACCCTATTAAAAAACTAACCAATTTTAAAGAAGAAAAATCTAATCTCCCTTACTTATTTGTTTGCTGGATTACTTCTGTCTGGATGACATACTCAATTCTATTTTTTATTGGGAAACTAATATTTAAAGAATGGGATTCTGTAATGATATGGGGTGCAAGTTCGTTAGTCAGCTTTATTATATTTAGATTATTCCTAAACAAGACTTCCATTTTGGACAAAACTCCAATCAAATAATGAGCAATAACAACAATTGGTTCGCAAGCTGGTTCGATTCGCCACACTACCATATTTTATATAAAAACAGAGACTTTAAGGAGGCTGAATTCTTTTTGCAAAATTTAACTGAATACCTAAAGCCTAAACCAGAAAACAAAATCTTGGATTTAGCTTGTGGAGCTGGTCGTCACTCTATCTTCTTGAATAATCTTGGCTATAATGTAACTGGAGTAGATTTATCTCCCAATAGCATTAAAACTGCATCAGAATCTAGTAAAGAAAGACTAAACTTTGATGTGCATGATATGCGAGAAATCTATAAAGAAAACTCTTTCGATTTTGTACTTAATATGTTTACTAGTTTTGGCTATTTCGAATCTGATGAGGAGAATGTGAAAATGCTTAATTCAGTAGAAAAAACATTGAAACCAAACGGTACTTTTGTTTTAGATTTCTTTAATGCAGAGAAAGTAATTCGTGATTTAGTTAAGGAAGAAACCAAGGAAATAGAAGGAGTACAATTTGATTTGAAACGTGAATTAGTAGATGGGCAAATTGTGAAACACATTGATTTTAAAGATCAAAAAAGAACATTCTCTTTTCAAGAAAAAGTACAAGCTATTAGTTTATCAGATTTTGAAAACTTATTTTCTCACACAGGATTAAAAATCATTGCTACCTTTGGCGACTATTCACTTAATGAGTTTGATTCAAATAACTCTGATAGATTAATAATTGTCGCAAAAAAATAAATGGAAAACTGGATTACATATTTACTTTTAATTGGAGTAGTTCTTTCTGGAGGACTTCTAGTGTTTTTTCTTAAAGAAAAAATAACGGGGAGCCTTAAATTTTTATTGGCATTTAGTGGAGCATTTATGCTTGGGATTGCAGCACTTCATCTTATACCCGAAGTATATGCAGAGCATCAAACCTACATTGGAATATATGTATTACTAGGATTTTTGATTCAATTAATTCTTGAATATTTCTCCCAAGGAATAGAACATGGCCATATTCATGCTCATAAAAATGCTAGTTCTAAATTTTTCGCACCTATACTTATCAGTTTATGTATTCATGCCTTTTTAGAAGGACTTCCTCTTGCAAATGAATCTTTGGGACATAACCATTCCCATGGTTTTGTTCACTCTGACGAACACTCATTCTTAATTAGCATATTACTACACAAGTTCCCTATTGCCATTACTTTAATGACTCTTTTCGTTAAATCTAATGTCAAAATGAAAAAAGCATTTTTCTTGCTAATCATATTTTCACTAATGGCTCCATTAGGAAATTTTGTAGCGGTTTATTACATGGATTTTTTCCAAGAGAATGGAAATATAATGAACAAAATTTTAGCTATTGTGGTAGGAATGTTCTTACATATTTCAACTACCATTTTATTTGAAACTGACGAGAGTCACAAATTTAATCTAGCTAAACTTTTATTAATAATATCTGGTGGGTATGTGGCTTATTTGGTAGCTTAATCCAACAAAGGTAAATCGAATCTATTATCTACTTTGGCCTTTATTTTATTGAATAATTGAATAGGCTTATAAGTTCGCCAATTATCCATTTCAAAATCTTCGCCAATTAATACATAATTATCAATATTGGCATCTTCGAATTCTTCTAAAACATGTTGATGAAAGTTTAAGAAAACAATCCAACCGTCCTCCAATTCATCAAACCATTCTTCGTAATACAAGTCATCCGAACTATGAAAATTTAATACGTTTTCACCAATAACGATAAACTTATCTATCCCCTCGCCCATCAGCAGTTCAATTACTTCGAGCTTAAGATTCATGATGTCATTTTCTATGCAATCATTCCATTCACCAATCATTTCAATCACAGTAAATCCTTGCTCATAATCAGCAAAAATAATTTTGATAAAAAGTGTTTCTGATCCAAAGTCATCCCATTGCGGATGAAGTAAAAAATTATATACTTTATTAGTAAACTCAAACTCACTATATTCTCTCTCGAAGAACGGAGATCTAAAATCTTCCGAAGCTACATAAAGGTTTCTCCAATGATAATGAGGTTCAATAGCGTGCATATAATTCGTTTCCTATTTTTTTCAAATGTATGAAAAAAAATATTCCAAATTTTTAAAAATTGTCTTGTGCTAAAATTCAACAAGAATGAATTGAATTTCCTATATTTGAGGGTTATTGAATCAATAATTTTCAAAGTAAAAAAGCATGGGGATATTTGTAAAAAATAAAATTAAATCAAGATATAGCTTACCTACAGATGCTGTATTTAATAAACTAAGATTAACCGAATTTAGCCGATTGGATAAATTGGGACAAACTTATTTGGATTATACTGGTGGAAATTTACATCCTAAATCTTTGCTTCATGAACACTACAATTTACTACAAGAAAGTATTTTAGGAAACCCTCACTCTACAAATCCTAGTTCGCAAATGGCAACTAAACTAGTAGAAGGTGCTCGTAAAAAAATCATTGACTTTTTTAATGCAGAAGACTATTATTGCATTTTCACTTCCAATGCTTCTGGAGCTCTAAAAATTGTTGGAGAATGTTATCCTTTTGAAGATAATGGTCATTATTTAATGACTTCGGATAATCATAATTCGGTAAACGGAATAAGAGAATACTGTAAATCAAAAGGAGCAGAATATACCTACTCTCCTATTCGTCAAGAAGATTTAAGGATTGACGAAGATCGATTAATGGAGAATCTTGATTCGTTTAAAGACAAAAAAAATAAATTATTTGGTTTTCCTGCACAATCTAATGTTTCAGGAGTGAAGCACGATTGGGCATGGGTAAAAACTGCTAAAGAAAAAGGTTGGGATGTAGTACTTGATGCTGCAGCATTTGTACCAACTTGCAAATTAGATTTAAAAGAAGTTCAACCTGATTTTGTTACCGTTTCGTTTTATAAAATATTTGGTTTCCCAACTGGAATTGGTTGTTTACTGGTTAAAAAGGATTCTTTTCCTAAACTAAAAAAACATTGGTTTGCTGGAGGAACTGTTGATTATGTTTCAGTAAAAGAAAGTAACCACTTGCTAATTGCTAACCATGAAAGATTTGAAAACGGAACTTTAAATTATCTTGATATCCCTGCAATTACTTTAGGTTTAGAGTTTATCGAATCTATTGGAATTGAAAACATTAGAAAAAGAGTAATGGATCTTACAGGATTATTCCTGAAAGAGATGTCTTCTTTAAAACACGATAATGGAACACCTATTGTTCGCATGTTTGGACCAATGAATACCGAAAATAGAGGTGGAACAGTAATTCTTAATTTTCAGGATACCGAAGGAAATACTTTCCCATTTGATTGGATAGAAAACCAAGCCAATAAACAACTTATTTCTATTCGATCGGGATGTTTTTGCAACCCAGGAATTGACGAAACAAACCATTGTGTGTCTAACGAAGAAATGGCTCAGTATTACACTAGCCGTAAAGAAAAAGAATTTGACTCTACTACTGGATATTTAAGATATATGTCTAAAATGATTGGTAGAATGAGAGGAGCAACAAGAGTTTCTTTTGGTATTGCAACTACAACTAAGGACATTGAAACGTTTGTAAATTTTGTGTCAAAACTTAAAAATAAGTCTGCGAGTTCAATTAAATAATTAACTTTTTATATCAATTATTTCGTTCAGTTTGGTGGTGTAACGTGGAGATAATTTCTCTTGTTTCATCTTCCAAGTTTTCTGTAAATCTTGGCCAGCCAGCTTTATTTTATCACTCCCAATAGTATGATTAATTAAATCTATCGCTTTCATTAATTGCTTATGCTTTGGATTAGCATTCTCGAATAAAGACATTTGATATTGATCCTCTGGCACAAAATCCATTACAATTACTCCAGCTTTTTTATATCTGTATCCTTTCCTAAAAATCTTTTTTAATCCTTGTGTGGCAAACTTAGCCAACTCAATACTCGAACTAGTAGGATAAGGCAACTGCATCACTACACTATTATAATATTGCGAATCATCTTTTCTGTGCCTACTCGTTTTAACAAAAACAAGTAATGAATTACAACACGATTGTTGTTTTCTTAATTTCTCGGAGCAGGTAACCGCAAACGTAACTATTCGTTCCTTAATCTGTTCGTAATCAATGTAAATCTTATCAAAAGAACGAGTGATTGCAATGTTCTTTTTTCGCTTAACTTCATCTAAATCTAGCATTGGTTTTCCTTCCAGCTCCTTCTTCAATCTTACTTCTACAACCGACATTTGGTTACGTACATACTCATCTGTAAGTTGAGTAAAATCATAAGCAGTGTGCACACCTATTAACTTAAATCTCTTTGTAAGCTTACCTCCCACTCCCCAAACATCTTCAATTTTGGTCCACTTTAGTGCCTTAATTCGTTTTTCATCCGAATCGATAATATACACTCCACCTGTTTTATCGGTAAATTTCTTTGAGATTTTATTGGCCACTTTAGATAGTGCTTTGGTTTCTGCAAAACCAACACTCACAGGAATTCCTGTTCCTTTCACCACTCTTTTTCTCATTTCCACTGCATGACTCTGCAAGTCCAAATAATCGCAGTTTGTGTACTTCAAAAAAGCTTCATCAATGCTATAGATTTCTATTTCGGGAGCCATATCAGCTAATATATTCATCACCCTATTTGACATATCGCCATATAAAGGATAATTAGATGAAAATACATGAATCTTTTTTTCCTTGAAAAACTGCTCATATTTAAATGCTGGAGCTCCCATTGGCAAACCCAATAATTTTGCCTCACCACTACGAGCAATTACACAACCGTCATTATTAGAGAGTATAGCGATAGGTTTTCCTTCCAAATCTGGACGAAATACACGCTCGCACGAAGCGTAAAAGTTATTGCAATCTACCAACCCAAACATTATACAGACTTAATAACGGTAGTAACAATTCCCCAAATTAAAAAATCGTCTTCTTTGGTGATTTTAATAGGTTTATATGACTTGTTTTCAGCTACTAACCATACAATGTCATTTTCTATTTTGATACGTTTGCAGGTAAAATCACCTTCAATATAACAAATAGCAATTTTTCCATCAATTGGTTCCAAACTCTTATCAATAATTAATAAATCACCATCATTCAATCCAGCATCAACCATGCTATCTCCTCTTACTCTTCCAAAAAAAGTAGACGAAGGGCTTTTTATTAATTCTTTATTTAAATCGATAGACACATCCAAAAAATCTCCCGCAGGAGAAGGAAATCCAGCACTTATACCTTCAACAATTTCGGGTAATTCTAGAACCGTACTGATATCAGCAGAGTAAAATTCTATGGATTTTGTGGTATGGAGTTTTTTAAATTTCATGGACTATAAAAATAGGAAAACAATATCATCTAAATACTTAAAATCTCTACTAAATTTAGCTTCCTAAAATCCCATGATTTATTAAAATCATTGAGTAAAAACTATTACTTTTGTGACATGGGTAAAATACTTGCCATAGATTACGGAATGAAACGAACTGGAATTGCTATAACGGATGGTTCCAAAATATTTGCTACAGGATTAACTACTGTTGCGACAAACGAAATCTATGTGTTTTTAACTCAACTAATGAAAGACGAAGAAATTGAAACTATTGTGGTAGGTAAACCAATGAACTTACAAAACTTACCAACTGATGCCACAAAGCCTTCGGATACTTTAGCAAAAAAAATCGGCAAGCTATTTCCAGAAATCAAAGTGGAAAGAGTGGACGAACGATTTACCTCTAAACTTGCTAAACAAGCAATGTTTGCTGGGGGAATGAAAAAGAAAGACAGAAGAGACAAGAAGATGATAGACAAAATAAGTGCTACCATCATTCTGCAAAGTTATTTGGATTCGCAATCCTACAGCTATTTAAAAGAATAAAGAACAATGATATTACCAATTTACGCATACGGACATCCTATCTTAAGAAAAGACACTCATGAAATTGAGGAGCTTAATGACGAAATGAAAAAACTTATTTCGAATATGTTTGAGACTATGTACGGATCTAATGGTGTAGGACTGGCTGCTCCACAAATTGGAAAAGCACTAAGGTTATTTATCATTGATGGTTCTCCTTTTGCTGAAGATGAAGCTGAAACAGAAGAAGAAAAGAAAGAAAATGAATTTTTAAAAACATTTAAACGAGTATTCATCAATCCTATTATTGAAGAAGAACATGGAGAAGAATGGGGATTTGAAGAAGGATGTTTGAGTATTCCTGGAATAAGGGAAGAAGTTTTTAGACAAGAAAATGTAGTAATTTCTTACTACAATGAAAACTGGGAATTGGTAGAAGAAGAACTTTCTGGATTAGCAGCAAGAGTTGTTCAGCATGAATACGATCATATTGAAGCAAAGCTATTTACAGATTATTTATCGCCAATGAAACGTAGATTGAACAAACGTAAATTGACTGATATTAGTAAAGGAATTGTTCCTGTAAAGTACAAGATGAAGTTTCCTAAGTAATGAGTAAACTAACCAAAATAAGAGTTGGAGGTGTTCCCGAACACTTTAATCTTACTTGGCACCTAGCTATGGAAAATGGCTTGTTCGAAAAAGAAGGAATTGAACTGGAATGGACTGTTTTTAAAGGTGGTACAGGTCAAATGACCAAAGCACTGAGAGATAATGAAATTGATGTCTGCATATTACTTACAGAAGGAATAATTTCTGATATTGTAAAAGGAAATCCATCTAAACTAATTGGGAAATATTTGAATACTCCACTTATTTGGGGAGTTTATACAGGAATTAATAATCCAGTAAATTACTACGGAGAAATTTACGATAAGAATTATGCAATTAGCCGTTTTGGATCTGGTTCGCATTTAATGCCGATTGTAGATGCTAATGCCAAGAAAATCAAAATAAAAGAAGAACAATTTCAAGTAATAAAAAACTTAGAAGGCGCTTTGGAATCTCTTACTGAGAATGAAACAGATGCTTTTTATTGGGAAAAATATACGACTAAACCATACGTAGATAACGGAACTTTAAAACACTTGGGAGATTACGTTACTCCGTGGCCTTGTTTTATGATTGCTGCTACAAATGATATTATTTCAAAAGAAAAAGAGGCTATTGATAACATGCTAAAAGTGATTTACTTTACTTCTAAACAGTTTATGTTATCGCCAACTTCAGTTCAAGAAGTTAGTGATCGTTACAACCAAAAACTAGAAGATGTAGAATCTTGGTTTCACGCTACAGAATGGAGTGTAAACAATGATATTTCTGATAAATTATTAAAAAACGTATTACACACTCTTCACTATGCTGGAATAATTGACGAGAAACCTGAATTAGCCTTTTTTAAGGCATAAAAAAAGGAGCAGTAAAACTGCTCCTTTTTTTATTCAATATATATTAGATTTCTACAAATCTTCAAACTTTACACTTGCCGTGTAATCTTCTTTATTGTCTTCTTTGTAGTTTCCTGTTGCTCTTAATTCTTCAATTTTTGATAACACATCATCAAATCCATCTTTAAACTTTTCGAAATCTTCCTTGTATAAAAACAATTTGTGCTTTTCGTAAAAGAATTCACCATCATCTTTATATTTCTTTTTGCTTTCGGTAATTGTTACATAAAGGTCGTTTCCTCTTGTCGCTTTTACATCAAAAAAATAGGTTCTTTTCCCTGCTCTTACAGCATTAGAATAAACTTCATCTCTGTTAACTACATCATCCATCAATCAATCGTTTTTGTGTTTTTACTAAACAAACATACGAAAAAGGACATTTTAATCCAATTAATCCATTGATTCTTAAAAATAGAGGATAACTATAACGGCTCTTTTATTTGTATTACCTTTACTGGTATAACGATTCGAATGAACAAGAACTGGAAAACCACAAGCATCATTGCACTACTAATAGCTTTAGTTATTCATGTAATGGCTTTCTTGTATTTCAACATTTCTACTCTAGAGCAAGGCTCAATAATCATTGAAAAAGATTTACTTCTAGAACTTGACTTCACAGAATTAGACGAGGATCCTTTGGAAGAAGAGATTGTTGAAGAAAATAATCAATCGCTTACCAATCTGATGAAGGATATTCAAAATATTCGTAACCAGAGTTATAAAAATTATAGCGAAGCAGAAATTGAACAACAAATACTAGACGAAATTGCTGCAGAAAATGCCAATACAGTAAACGAATTACGAAAAAATGGACTTAAAGGATTTGATCCTAGTAAATATCCAGAAGATAAAAAAAAGAAGAAAGCTCCCAAAGGAGAAAATCCTAAAACTAAAAAAGGAGGTAATCAATTTGCTGGAAGTGTTACTGTTTCATGTAATGTTCCAGGAAGAAATTGCAGTACCGATAAGCCAACCTATGTATGTAAAGGAGGTGGAAAAATTTATGTAAACATTAAGGTTGATAAACTAGGTAGAGTGAAACAAGCTTCAGTAAATAGTTCAAAATCAAACACTACAAACGAATGCTTAATTCAAAACGCATTGGATTACGCAAAAAATACTACCACAGTTAATTCTGATTTGGATGGTAAAGCAACTACAGATGGTTACATCATTTATAATTTTGTAAGTCAATGAGCATGAAAAAACTCTTACTACTTCTTATTTTTTCCTCCTCGGTTGCGCTTGCACAAAACTTGAGATTGGTTAGTAATTTACCTTCAAAATTAAATGAAACCTCTGGATTAATTGCCAAAACAAACAATAGCTTTTGGACTCATAACGATAGTGGAGATGGACCAATACTTTACAAAATAGACTCTAACGGAAACCAAATTGATTCAGTTTATTTAAACGGAATTACTGCAGTTGATTTTGAAGATATTACTCAGGATAATTTGGGTAATTATTATGTAGGAGATTTCGGTAACAACAACCACAACCGAACTAATTTGGTAGTTTATAAACTTCCAAACCTAGATACTGTTACTGGAAATAATATAACACCAGAAGCCATTTATTTCAATTATCCTGACCAATTAACATTTCCAGATACCAATCAAGACAAAGATTGCGAAGCACTTTTTCATCACAATGGAAACTTGTATATTCTAACAAAAAACTGGGGAACATCTGGATATTCTAAACTGTATCAATTACCCGATTCTGCTGGAAATTATCCTGCATTACTTTTGGATAGTGTTATGACTCCATTGGTAACTGGAGCAGACATTCATTCTTCGGGGAAGTTGGCAATCTTATCAATGGACAGAATAGTGATTTTTGATAATTATACTGGTAGTGATTTTTTTAATGGAAGGAGATCTACCTTTTACTTTTCACTAACTCAAAAAGAAGGAGTTAGTTTTTTGAACTCTCAAACACTATATATCACTCAAGAGAACAATCAGTTTTTTCCTGGAGCAAAGTTGTATGTGTTAAACTTCAGCCCTTTTCTTTCTGCTATTACTATTGAAAAATCTACCATGATAACGGCAATGCCTAATCCTGCTAGCGAACAATTGATAGTTTCAATTAATGATTTAGAAAACCCACCAAATGAAATGAGCTATAGAGTAATGAATACTCAAGGAAAAATAGTCATGGAAAATAGCTTTGGGTTTCAATCAGAATTTACCTTATTTTTATCAGAATTAAATCCTGGATATTACCATTTACAAATAACTCTTGGAAATCAACAAGTAGTTAAACCTTTTATAAAAAACTAAGTAACACGACAATGGAATTTTTACCAAAAGAAATAGAACAATACTCTCAAGAACACACTCAAAAAGAAACTGAAGTTCTTTATAATCTTAACAGAGAAACTCACCTTAAAGTGCTTATTCCAAGAATGTTATCAGGGCATATTCAAGGAAGAATTTTGAGTATGTTTAGCCACATGTTAAAACCTAAAAACGTACTAGAAATTGGAACTTACACAGGTTATTCGGCTATTTGTTTTGCAGAGGGAATGCAACCAGATGGGAAATTGGTAACTATTGACATAAACAATGAATTGGAAACTATGGCTACCTCCTATTTCGAAAAATCAGGATATGGAAACCAAATAGACATGAGAGTTGGAAATGCAATTGACATCATACCTACTTTAGATATGAAATTCGATTTAGTATTTATAGATGCTGACAAACACAATTACTCTAATTATTATGATTTGGTGATTGATAAAGTAAACCAAGGTGGATTTATAATTGCCGATAATGTATTGTGGAGCGGAAAAGTATTGACTGATGAAGTAAATACCGATACAGATACCAAAGCGCTAGACGAATACAATAAAAAAATAAACTCCGACCCAAGAGTAGAAAACATGCTCATGCCAGTAAGAGATGGGTTGATGGTTGCTAGGAAGTTGTAAATCACAACAATACTCAATGTCAGATTCTGTTAAAAATATTCTCAATAATGTGAACCGAAAATTATTTTGGATTTTTGTTATCTCAACACTTTTAATTTCTTTAGCTCTGTTTTTTTTAAGAGATAAACCTAAGGAAGCCTCTATAAGAAATGACGAAATCGAATTCATTCAAAGAATAAGTTCTGGAAAAAATCTAGATT
The DNA here is from genome assembly GCA_018609055.1 of Flavobacteriales bacterium. Classification (GTDB taxonomy): domain Bacteria; phylum Bacteroidota; class Bacteroidia; order Flavobacteriales_D; family CAJJDF01; genus CAJJDF01. Next base: position 212,487 of record JABAYJ010000009.1, on the reverse strand, counting down.
ATTACAGTTTAGGTGGAAGTAAATTTTCATTACCAAAAAATAGTACGGTTTCAATCTCCAATGGACCAGATTTTTCTGTTTATCAAATTGTAATCAATGAAAAAGATACATTCGGATTATTCTCAGGAATGTATCCAAGAATTCCAAATGAACTAGAAAAGTATGTACACAAACAAAAGCGAAAAAATTTTTATTATTCTGATGAAACAGAAAAAAAGCTAGAAGACATAATTAAGTATGCTAAAACTAATGGTAGTTACAACTCTAAAATAAAAATGCATGAAGAATATGACTATGAGCTGGACACAATGATTCCTCCAAAATTTGATTCACTTAATATGACTTTATATTCTGATGAATTAAAAAACATATGGATTCTTCAACCCTCTAAAAATGATATTGGAGAACTTGATATAATTATTGAAAACAATGACAAATATTCTTCTTTCCATTTGTTTGGAAGTCAATTAAATCAAGAACAGAGAAATCGGGCTATTGAGATTTCTAAATCTGTGAAATAAAAAGCTTAATAAGATTCAAACTTTACCATTTTTTTTAATTGATTATCTCAACACCAAAACTTAATTTGAAGTAACTTGTAACAACAAAATTAAGCTATGCCGCAAACTACAATTGTATCATTATTTCAGTACAAAGGATTTCGTAATAAATTACAAGCACTTGGCAGAATGGGAAGACCACCAGTTGCTGGTAAAAAGATTGATGGCCTCACTTTTTGGAAACCATTTGGAACAGGAAGTGGAAAAGGGTTTTCAGTAAAACCAGATTTTTCTACGTTTTCACTTTTAACAGTTTTTGAGAACGAGGAAAAAGCTCGGAAATTTCTTGCTTCGGATATTATGAATCAATATACACAAACCTCTGAAGCATACTCACATGTACTGATGCATAACCTTGCTTCAAATGGGGAATGGGGAAAAAAACAACCTTTCAAAAAAATTGAAACTGCACCAGCTACTCAAAAAATTGCCGTGATAACTAGAGCTTTAATAAAACCTAGATATATGTATTCCTTCTGGAAAACAGTTCCAAGTATTTCTAAATCAATGGATCAATATCCCGAAATTATTTACAACAAAGGGATTGGCGAATGGCCGCTAGTAATGCAAGCAACTTTCTCTATGTGGAAAAATATTAAAACTATGAGAGATTTTTCTTACAAGAATCCAGCACATGCAAGTGCTGTAAGAAAGGCTATGGAAAAAGGTTATTTTTCCGATTCATTATTCGCTCGTTTTCATCCTTTTGAAATTCAAGGAGAATTATTAAATCATTAAAAAATCTGTTTCATTATGTAATGAAACAATCTATAATACGACTCCATTTTTATACCTTTATAAAAAATAATCTAATGCAAGATATCCACGAAGAAGTAAAAGAATATTATGGAACAGAACTACAAAATTCCGAAGATTTGAAAACGAATGCTTGTTGTACTTTAACAAGACCACCAAAGCATATATTGGAAGCTCTTAATATTGTTGCTGAAGAAGTTCAAGCTAAATATTACGGATGTGGATTAACTATTCCTACTGATGTAGAAGGACTTAGAATATTAGATTTAGGTTCGGGAAGTGGAAGAGATTGCTACATTGCTGGAAAACTTGTTGGAGAAAACGGATATGTTGTAGGAGTTGACATGACTGATGAACAACTAAAAGTTGCCAATGATCATATCGAATACCACAGAGAAAAATTTGGATACAAAAAATCGAATGTAGAATTTATAAAAGGAAATATTGAAAAATTAGATGAATTGAATCTTGAAAAAGGTTCGTTTGATGTAATTATATCTAACTGTGTTATAAACCTAGCAATGGATAAGCACAAAGTATTGAAAGATGCTTACGAGCTGTTGAAGCCAGGAGGAGAAATGTACTTTTCTGATGTATATTCTGATAGAAGAATACCACAACATTTACAAGATGACAAAATCCTTTGGGGAGAATGTTTGAGTGGTGCTTTGTATTGGAATGATTTTTTGAATACAGCTAAAAAAGCAGGTTTTACAGATCCTAGAGCTGTTGAAGACAAACCTATTACAATAGAAAACGAAGAGCTTGAAGAGCTAGTTGGAGACATTAAATTCTACTCAGTAACATACCGTTTATGGAAACTAGATGGTTTGGAATCTGACTGTGAAGATTACGGACAGGCTGTAGCTTACAAAGGAGGGATTCCTGAAGAAGAATTGAGCATGAAACTAGATGAACACCACATTTTTGAAAAAGGAAAAGTGATGACAGTTTGTGGAAACTCTTACAATATGCTTAACGAAACTAGGTATAAAAAACACTTCGATTTTTATGGAACTTGGGATGCCCACTATGGAATATTCGAAGGATGTGGAGGAAACATTCCTTTCACTTCTGATGTGAATAGTGGTGATGCTTCTTGTTGTTAAGAACCTAATCCCTAGTCCTAGGTAACTTTCTATCCATATTAGTTACTTTTTCTAATTCGGTAACTATACGAGCAACTGCAGGGCAAACTTCTGTGTTACTTAGAGTTAAATCTAATATTTGGAACATGTTTTTTCTGTTAGTATGCGGATATTCTCCACAGGCCGCAGGTCTAAAATCATAAATTCCACACGTATTATCTTGCTCATCAAAAAATGCGCAAGGTGCTTCTTGTAGCACATAATCTCCATCTCCATCAATTTTCAAATAATAATCGATAAAGTCTGGCTCCTTCATTCTTAGTTTTTTAGCGATACGCTTTATATCTACTTCTCTAAAAATTGGACTTGTTGTTTTGCAGCAATTACCGCACTTTAAGCAGTCAATGTCTTCAAAAACTTCTTCGTGCTTTTCATGAAACATATCATCCAAATTCTTGGGTTTCTTATTTTTAAGTTTAGTAATAAACTTTTTATTCTTGTCTTTGGTTTGTTTCGGTAATTCCAACCAATCTTGATATTCCATGAATTGCTTTTTTCTTTATGTAAGAAGTCCACAAAAATACAAAAAACAAACTGTTTAAGAAGTTGAACTAAACAATACTTAAAAATCAAATTTTTTATACCTTAGCTGAGTAAAACAAACAATTTATCTTGCGTATGATAAGATGAATCTAAGAAAACAAAGTGGAAGAAAATTCAATTCGAAAATTTGATGTTGCAATCATAGGTGGTGGACCAGCAGGATATGCTGCAGCCATGCGAGCGGTTGATTTTGATAAATCAGTAGTTCTTATAGAAAAAGACAAACTAGGTGGAGCCGGAATTTATAATGGAGCACTTACTTCTAAAACAATGTGGGAGCTATCAAGAAAGGTAGATACTATTAACTCTTCGCTTTATTCTGCAGGAAGAAGGCAACTAGAAGTTACTTGGGATGATGTTCAAAAAACGATAAAAGACGCAATTTTCGAAAGAAAATTTCAATACTCTTCTCACGTTAAAATGCTGGACAGCAAGCTTAAAGAGAAGTTTGAATATGAAAAGGGAACTGCTACAATGGTTTCTAATCACGAAATAGAAATTAAAAGAAAAGACGATACAGAAACAAAAATATGGGCAGAAAATATTGTGATTGCTACTGGAAGTAGACCACGAAAAATCCCTAATATTGATGTTGATGAAAAAATAATAATGACAAGTGATGGAATTCACCACATGGAGTCATTTCCTAAGAGTTTAGTTATAGTAGGTGCAGGAGTTATTGGTTGTGAGTACGCAACTATGTTTTCTAGCTTTAGTAAAACTAAAGTTTACTTAATTGATAAAGCCGATCATATTTTACCTTTCGAAGACAGAGATATCTCTTCTTTAGTAGCTAATAATCTTAAAAAGAATGGAGTTACAATCCATAATAAAGCTACACTAGAAAGACTTGAAAAAATAGATGGTGAAGTAGAATACGAATTAGTTTACCAAGATGGTAAAAAAGAAGTAATAAGAGTAGAAAAAGCATTGCTATCAATTGGTAGGATTCCTAATTTCGAGAATATCGGAATGGAAAATGTTGGGGTAAAAATGAGTGAAAGAGGAAGACATATTGGTGATGACGACACTCAAACAAATATCCCTAATATATATGCTGTTGGTGATGTTTCGGGTAATTTATCCTTAGTTAATGTAGGAGAATTGGAAGCAAGACATGCCATTGAGCGTATGTTCATGGAGAAACAACCTGAGCGTATTTCTTATGACAATATCAGTACAATCATGTTTCTTGATCCTGAAGTTGCTTCTGTTGGAATGAACGAAAAGCAATGTATTGAGCAAAACATACCTGTGAAGGTTGTAAAAATTGATTACTCTGCAATTGCAAGGGCAATAGCTATGAGGAAAACTGAAGGTTTCTTTAAAATCATTGTAACCAATGATGAAGAGATGAAAATACTTGGAATGCGTGCCATTGGTGAACATGCCTCTAGTGCAATACAAGCAGTTGCTTTGCTTATTAAAATGGACAAAGGAATTGATGAACTTGCGGAACTTATTCATCCTCACCCTTCAATTATTGAAGGAATTCAAGAATGTGTGAGAATGCTCTTGAACAAGTCTGTATTTAAGTCTTCTATTTTCAAAGACAAACTAAAATGCTACAGTTGTGTAGAAGGAGTTTGTACTCCTCTCCAACGTTTGTAATAAGTGGCTTAGTTTTTGAAAGACTCTAACTGTAAAAACACTTTTAAAAATGACATTACTTAAATCTACTATACTAAGAACCTTACTTTTTACGATTTCAATCGGTTTTTTCTCTTTGAATACTTTTTCTCAGAAACAAACCAAACTGAAATATGAATTAGGATTTAGTATAAATCCAACTGTAAACTCAGGTGTAATTACCTTCGTAATTCTTGGAGTTGATACTGTTTCTGGTAGAATTGTTAGCAAAGAAAGCATCTCAGAAAACAACTTTGTAATATTCGCGAAGGGCCTTGTAAAAAATAAAGCCAACCCAAAAGGAATCAATTTTTTTGAAGAAGCAGGAATAGATTGCGGAATTATAATTGACGATCCTAAAGCTATTGGTGGAGTTCTGATTTCTGACACTTTGTGGAACGAAATGAGACCAATATGTTTACCAGTTTGGGATATTTGGAAACTTCGATATTCCATTCATCCAAAGTACGGAAAAGGAGCCTCTGCAGTACCCGAAGAAGATATTGGTTGGGCTGCAAACAGATGGAGACCTAGTTACATGCAAACAGTTTATCTACAAAAATATGGGATAGAAAAAATTCAAGATTTTTTCTATGGACCAAAAATGTTTGAGTTATTTAAAGACATGCAAAACCCTGATTGGGTAAGGATGTATATGGAATATAGCTAAATCTATTTCATGTTTTCAAAAACAATCTGACCGCCTGAAAATGTTTTTAATACTTCAGTTGCTTTAATTTCCTCTTGAGATATTTTTATAATATCTCTATCCAGAATTACAAAATCTGCATCTTTCCCCACTTCTAAACTTCCATTGTTTTCATAGGTTTTATTTGCAAGTGCTACCCAAAAAGTAATTCCTTTTAGTGCTTCTTCTCTTGTTAAAATTTCTGATTGATTCACCCAAGATTGATTTGGACGATATATTGCATTATAAAAAGTGTAAATAGGGTTATTAGTCGCAACAGGATAATCAGTACCCAGAGGAATTGTTAAGTTTAATTCTAATAAAGATTTTAATCTATAAGAATTGGCTAATTGGATTGCAGTAAGATTTTTTTCAGCAATGGTAATATCATCCCATATATGAGATGGTTGAACTGACGGTATTATAGAATACTTTTTAAACAATTGCATTTCAGCTTCTCCAACAACTTGAGCATGCTCTATTCTCCATGCTAATCCGTTTGTTCGTTTTAGTACTTCTCCCATAACCTCTAGCGCAACTTTTACAGCCGAATCTCCAATGCAATGAACATTAAGTTGAGCTCCTTTTTCATAAACCAACTCAGTAATTTTCTTCAAGCTATCTCTGGTCATAAAAAGAGTCCCATAATTATTAGTTCCCTTATATGGCTGTTTAAAACAGGCAGTTTGCGAACCTACCGATCCATCAAACACTACTTTTATAGCATTTACTGTGAGTTTATCATTCCAAATAGTATCGAAGTTTAAAGCATCTGGAGTTCCATATAGCATAGCATAAACATTCATATCAAGTGTTCCAGACTCTTGCATCATTTTAATTAATTCAACTTCATCTAAACTGAGTCCAGCATCAGAAACCGTAGTAACTCCTTTGGAGAAAAAATTCTGCTGAGCATAACGAAGTGCTTGTTTCTTTTGAGCTTTAGTATAGTTTATTGCCTCTACAAATAATGGAATGTCTTCTTCTGAAATAATTCCAGAATCTAATTTGAAAAAACTATAATTAGCTTTAACTATCGCAACAAGATTCGCCAACAAACTGTGTCCATCCACTCGCCATAGCATAACAGCTTTATCGTCAAATTTTCGATTTATTAATCTATTGGCATCTACTGTAGTGAAATTCCAATTATTCTCATCCCAACCGTATCCCACAATCCATCTTGAGTCTGGGTTATCATTCTTATATTTCTCAATAGTATTCTCTAAATCCATTATCGTTTTAACCTCACTTAAATCTACAGCCAAAGAATTAAGTCCCGATCCTAAAAAATGACAATGTGCATCCATAAATCCTGGATAAATTGGTCTTGTTTCTGCATCAATAATTTCATCAGGGCGGTACTTATTCATTATTTCGTGCTCCTTCCCTATTGCTATAATTTTACCATCCTTAATTGCCATTGCTTGAGCAACTTCAAATGTTTCATTTACTGTGTAAATACGTGCATTATGAATGACTAAATCAGCAGTTCTGAATTTAACGCAAGAAAATATGGTTGTTAAAACAAATACAACAACTAGGGTAAATCTTATTCTTTTCATTAGCGAATTTTCTTTTAAAATTAATGAAATACAAATTACGAATTACTGTTGATTTCTTTATTAAATTGTACAAAAAATAGTATTTTAGATTCTTTAAAGAAATAAAAAACTCAACCTTGATTTTATCCAAGCTTTCACTTCTTAATTTTAAAAATTATGATCAAATCGAATTGAACGTATCACCTTACGTTAATTGCTTTTTGGGAAAGAATGGAATGGGTAAAACCAATATATTAGATGGGATATATTACTTATCTAACTGTAAGAGTTTTTTCAACTCTGTAGATAGCCAGAACATTAAAAATGAAGAAGATTTTTTTGTGCTTGAAGGCGAATTTGATGGAGAAGAAAACAAGGAAAAAATTTACTGCGGAGTAAAAAGAGGAAAGAAAAAAGTATTTAAAAAAGGAAAGAAAGAATACGAGAAATTATCTGATCACATTGGATTGATAAACACAGTTCTTATTTCCCCAATGGATACCAACTTAATTTACGAAGGAAGTGAAACTAGAAGGAAGTTTATAGACCTAATAATTTCGCAATACGATAAGCTGTACCTTAAAACATTAATAAACTATAATAAAGTACTGAACCACAGAAATGCTTATTTAAAAAGCCTTCAACAGGGAATGAAATTCGATTCATTATCCCTAGAGATTTGGAATGAGCAACTAATAACTTTGGGTAAAGAAGTACATACAAAACGAACTGAGTTTATCTCAGAATTCAAAATAGTTTTTACTGAAATTTACAATGCTATTTCGGGAAGAGAAGAACACATTAAACTAAGTTATTCCTCTCAATTGGCAGAAACCGAATTTAAAGATTTACTTACCGAAAGTCTCCACAAAGAGAAATACTTAGGATACACAACTAAGGGAACGCACAAAGATGATTTTAGCTTTGAAATTGGCGGTAAATCATTAAAGAAATTTGGATCACAAGGACAACAAAAAACTTATTTAATTGCGCTTAAACTTGCTCAGTTTAAACATATTGAAAGCAAAACGGAATCAAAACCAATTCTGCTTCTGGATGATATTTACGACAAGCTAGATGAGAGTAGAATATCTCATTTAATGGAGCAAATATGCGAAGGTACTTTTGGTCAAGTTTTTATTACTGACACCAATACTGAACGTTTACCTAAATTTTTTAAAAAGAAAAAATACGAATGTTTCGCTTTCGAAATAGACGAAGGGAATTTAGTTTCGTAGTGTATAAAAATTACAATTTTTAACAATAAATAAAGAGTCAAAAAAATTATATTTACTAAAAATAACAGAATGAAACATATACTTATTACGTCCCTTTTAATATCCTTTACCTTGTTCTCTTGCAACAATGAAATAACTGAAGAAACTAAACCAGAGGTAAAAGAAGAACAAAAACTTATAGGCGCAAATATTGAAGGATTTTCTGAATCTGAATTATACTCGAGACTAGAGAAGTTAGAAGAAAAACTGGTTAATGAAGAAAGCTTAGAGGTTTCTAAAAGGTACTCGTTACTGATGCTAGAAGCTGGAAAAAAACACATTGAAAAATTCCCAAAATCTATTAACCGTAGAGAAGCTATAAGAAAAGCATCTAAAGCTGCTCAGGGATTACAACAAGATTTTGAAGCTGTTAGAATATTAGAAATAGGGATTTCTGAATTTGCAAACGATTCTAATATCATTGAAGAAATGAACGTAAGAGCATTTCTTTTTGATAAAATGGATAACAAGAAAAAAGCAAGAGAAGCTTATGATGAAATTATCGAAAAATTTCCAAACCACCCTTCTACAGTGATGCACAAAGCTAGATTATCTACTTTGGATATGAATGAAGAGGAATTAATGGAATGGTTAGAAAAGCAAAATGCAAAATAAACTGAAAGCCTTTGAAAGGCTACTTATAATAATGGATGAATTGCGCGCTCAATGTCCCTGGGACAAAAAGCAAACGATTCAAACTCTTCGTCATTTAACTATTGAAGAAACATATGAATTAGCAGATGCAATCCTTGAAGAAGACATGGATGACATCAAAGAAGAGATTGGAGATGTGATGCTCCATATGGTCTTTTACTCTAAAATTGCAAGTGAAACGAACGATTTTGACATTGCAGATGCTTTGAATTCTGTGTGTGACAAATTAGTGGAACGTCATCCTCATATCTATGGAGATACCATTGCCGAAACTGAGGAAGAAGTTAAAAGAAACTGGGAAAAAATAAAACTAAAATCAGGAAAAAAATCTGTTCTTGAAGGTGTTCCAAAATCGCTTCCAGCATTAGTAAAAGCATCACGAATACAGGAAAAAGCTAGAGGAATTGGATTTGATTGGGACAACAAGGATCAAGTATGGGAAAAAGTAATTGAAGAGATTGATGAACTTAAAGTAGAAATTGATTCGAACTCTGATAAGATAGAAGATGAGTTTGGTGATGTATTGTTTTCTTTAATAAATTACGCTAGATTTATAGGTGTGAACCCAGAAAGCGCTCTAGAGAGAACCAACAAAAAGTTCATAAAAAGGTTCCAATACATTGAAGTTGAATCTAAAAAAGATGGAAAAGAGCTAAGCGAAATGACCTTAGATGAAATGGATGAATACTGGGAAAAAGCGAAAAAACTATAACTAATTGGCACAAAAAAAAGAAGATATAAATTTAAATGATTTGGTAGACCAATACTCTGATATGCTATTTAACTATACAGCTAATAGAGTAAATGATAGAGATCTTGCTAAAGATTTAGTACAAGATACTTTCTTTTCTGCTTTGAAAGCCTGGGAGAGATTTGAACAAAAAAGCACGGTAAAAACTTGGTTGTTTTCTATCCTAAAAAGAAAAATAATTGATCATTGGAGACAACAGCAAAGTCGTAAAACCAGTCCTATTTCGCAATTCACTTCCAATGATGAAAATAAAAATAACTGGATTGAAGCAACTACTCCTTACAGTGATGTAAACGAAACGGAAGCTAAAATTGAAAATACGGAATTGAGAGGAGCATTAATGTCTTGTATTGAATTGCTGCCGGAGAAGCAAAGAGGAATTTTTATTGATAAATTTGTTGACAATAAAGATTCAGAAGAGATTTGTAATGAGTATGATATAACTTCGTCCAACTTTTGGGTTATCATCCACAGAGCTAAAATACAGCTAAAAGGATGTTTGGATAAAAAATGGTTTAACTAATGAAAGATTGTAAAGAAATAGCACAGTTAATAGATCGTAGTGATTGGGAAAAACTTAGTTTTAAAGAAAGATTAAGTTTGAGAATGCACAATGCAATGTGTGGACAATGTAGAGGATATAAGAAATACTCTCATATTTTCAAAAGTCTTTTTGGAGACATTACTAAAGCTCAAGAATGCTTGACTTGTGATGAAAAAGAAGAAATGAAAAAGAGAATGAGTTCTTAATTGATTTAATATATAACAAAAAAAAGCTCTGATAAAATCAGAGCTTTTTTTTGTTTAAATAATTATGTAAACTTAATCCAATGCCTTCATCACACCTACTAATACTTGCACAGATGAAACTGGCAAAGCATTATACATTGAGGCACGGTAACCTCCTACACTTCTGTGACCTTTTATTCCACTGATGTTAGCAGCTTTCCACATTTCATCAAATTTAGCTTGTTTGCTCTCATCAGTTAATACAAATGTTGCATTCATATTACTTCTATCTCCTACTGCAGCAACACCTTTAAATAAAGGATTACTATCAATCTCTGCATATAAAATTCTTGCTTTTTCTTCGTTTATTTTTTGTTGAGCTGGAACTCCACCAATACTTTTCAAATACCTAAGATTAAGCATAGACACATATATTGGATAAACAGGAGGAGTATTAAACATAGAGTCTTTTTTTACGTGTGTCTCAATATTCAACATTGTTGGAATCTTGATTCTATTTCTCGTAAAAACTTCGTCTTTTATAATGTAAAGAGTTGCTCCTGCTGGACCCATATTTTTTTGAGCTCCTGCATAAATCAAATCAAACTTAGAGATGTCTACTTTTTTACTGAAAATATCAGAGCTCATATCACACACCAATGGTATTGTTGTATTTGGTACTTCTTTGAATTGAGTCCCAAAAATTGTGTTGTTAGATGTATAATGTAAATAATCACAATCAGTTGGCACTGTATATCCTTTAGGAATATGGTTGTAATTATCTTCTTTAGAAGATCCAATTACGTCAACATCACCAAAAAAGTGAGCTTCTTTAATTGCTTTGTCACTCCATGTTCCAGTATTTAAATATGCCGATTTTTTGTGGTCGCCAATCATGTTGTAACCTGCCATTAAAAAACCAAGACTTGCACCACCTTGTGCAAAACACACAGAATAACCTGCTGGCACTTCCAATAATTCTTTTACCAAAGCTACTGCTTCGTCCATTACAGTAACAAAATTTGGACTTCTATGAGAAATCTCTAAAATTGAAAGGTTTAACCCATCAAAATTAAGAACAGCTTCTGCTGCTTCTTTTATTACTTCTTGAGGAAGAATACAAGGTCCTGCGCTATAATTGTGAACTTTTGCCATGATTTAACTGTATTTTAAATTGATACTATAAAAGTAATGAAAATTATTTTTCAGACTATCATCAAACTTCTTTTATATTGGTAAACTGCTCCTCAGTAATTTCAATCCTCATTCCTTTTACTTTTTCCCTGTGATTACTATTCCAAACAGTCCATCCAAATAACCTAACACCTGAATATCTAATTGAATTATCAACCTTTTTTAGACTAAAACCTGAAGAAGTATTTACTTTTGAACTCCAAAGAAACATTTCTTTATCAGCAAATTTTCTTGCTTTTTTAGTATCGTTATCAAACCATTCTTTGATTATATAATCCTTTTGTTGATACATCCAATCATGAATTAAGGCTCCAAGTATAAAATCTCCATTTGGAGGGAATATTGGCCAAAAGATTCATGGCACACTAGATAAGTCCCATTCAAATCCGCTACAAATAAATATTGTTTTTCCGTTCGAAAGCTTAATGTTCATTTTCTTTCTCAACAAATATTGCTTCCACTTGTTATTACTTCCAATTATTTTCGAAGTCCAAACTGGATTATCTTTTAATGACTCTTCATAGATATTCTCTAAAGTGTAAATCATAATATTAAAGTTTTAAGTAACAATAATTTCTTTCAATTAGATGTTTATTCACAGCCACAACTTCCGTTACCACAGCTTTTTTCTTTTTTAAAAAAAGTACTATAAAAGCGGTAACCAAAGTAACCAATGGCTAAAAACAAAACTATGTATACTAATAAATCTTGCATATTAACTAAGTAATTGATAAGCTATGAATGAAACTATATAAGCCAGTGCTGTCATGTAAACGAATTGAATACTTGTCCACTTAAAAGATTTAGTTTCTTTATAAGTAACGGCAATGGTACTCATACATTGTAATGAAAAGGCATAAAACAATAATAAAGAGATACAAGTGGCGAAATTAAAAGTTGGTTTCCCAGTATTGCTATTGGTCTCTTTTTCGAGTTTTTGCATGATAGATAAATCCTCTTCTGAATCAATACTATAAATTATAGACATAGTTCCCACAAACACTTCTCTAGCTGCAATTGAACTTATCAGTGCAATTCCTACCTTCCAATCGTAACCAAGAGGCTCAATAGCTGGCTCAATAGATTTTCCCATCATACCCAAATAAGAATGTTCCAACTCATAAGAAGAAATTTTAGTAGACTGTTCGTCTTCGGTTAAACTAGGGTATTCGGCTAACACATATTCCTCTGAGTTCTTAAATCGTTCTCCTCCATTGGTTCCCAAAACATAAAGAATAATAGAAGCGGCAACAATTATCTTACCTGCATTCCAAACAAATGCTTTGGTATTTTCCCAAATGGTGAATACTACATTCTTCATACTTGGAAGTAAATATCTTGGCATTTCGGTAATAAAAAAACTTCGGTATTTATTTTTAATAATGAATTTAAAAACCAAAGCAGCTATTGCAGAAGTAATTACACCTAATAAATACATTGCAAGTAATATCAATGCTTGCACGCTCACAAATCCCAATACTTTGGTATCTGGAACTAACAATCCTATAAGAATTGTATAAACAGGAAGTCTTGCCGAACAAGTAAGCAAAGGAGCTACCATAATAGTTATAAGTCTTTCTCTTTTGTTTTCGATAGTTCTTGTAGCCATAATTGCTGGCACAGCACAGGCGAAACTTGATATTAAAGGAACTACACTTTTTCCACTCATTCCTACTTTCTGCATCACACGATCCATCAAGAAAATGATACGGTTCATGTATCCACTTTCATCTAGCAGGGCGAAAAAGAAAAAGAGAATAACAATTTGAGGAACAAATATTATTACGCCTTCTAATCCAGGAATTAATCCTTCGGTAATAAAACTGGTGAAACTACCTGGTGATAAAACAGACTGAACAGAACCTTGAAACCAGGAGAAAAATTGTTCTATCCAACCCATAGGATATGATGCAAGAGAAAAAACCGATTGAAAAATAACCAGTAAAACTCCAACAAATATGAGGTAACCCCATACTTTATGCATCAGTACATTATCCAATTTAGAAGTAACATCATTCGCCAAAGATTTATCAATCTTAATTCCATTGGCAAGAATTTCCCTTACATATTGATATCTTAAAATTGCTTCTTCGGATTTCCATTTTTTTACAGAAACTTCAGGCAATGCATTGTCTTGAGTAATACTCAAAAAAGTTTGATAGGAATTTTTAGCTCCAATTTTTTCTACATAATCCTGAAGAATTTTACGATTCTCGGGCTTTAAATATCTATGCTCTTCGGACTTTGGCGCAGGTGAATCTAATAAAAGTGCTGACTTAAGCTCATCAATTCCATCACCTTTTCGAGCTGAAATAGAGACCACATGAATTCCAAATTCCTTAGAAAGGTATTCTGTATCTATTAATATTCCTTTTCTTTTAGCAATATCAATCATGTTTATTGCCAACACAATGTCATATCCTAAATCTTTAATTTGAGATAATAGGTAAAGGTTCTTCTTGATATTTGTTCCATCAGCAATAAAAACAACCTTGTTTATTTTATCGGTACCAGAGTTGTTTTTTAAAAAATTAACTACTAATTCTTCGTCTAATGATTTAGGGTAAATACTATCAAATCCAGGCAAATCGGTTACTTCTATTTGATAATCGAGGTGTTTAAATTTTCCTGATTTTTTATCTACGGTTACTCCAGGATAATTACCAGTTTTTTGGTTCACCCCACACAACCTATTAAACAAGGTTGTTTTACCCACATTTGGGTTTCCAATAAGAGAGACTTTTAAATTTTTCATTCCAAAACAATGTATGATGCCTCTTCTTTACGGATAGCAATTCTTTGAGTCCCAATAGATAAGTAAACAGGACCATTAAATGGTGCTTTGTTTAATACCAACACATTGGCTCCCGGAATTATTCCATATTCCATTAACTTACAATCAAAGTCGCACTCTATTACTTCTTTAACTGTATACTGGGTATTATTTTGGCAATTAGATAATTTCACTCCTTATTCTTATTTAGAACAAATATAAATAAAAAATCACCTAACTATCTATGATTTATCTACACAAATAAAAAAGAATTTATCATAGCAAGAAAACCACTGTAATTACTGAAATTCATTATATTCGTTTTTCACAAAATAAAAACGCAAATGACTACCAAATACTTTTATATAATTCCATTAATAGCAATTTCACTTTCTTGCTCGGCAAAGAAAACCGAAACAAAAGCGAAAGTCAACCCGGATACAGAATCTATCTTTGATTCTGCAACTAATCCAGATGAAAAGGAATTAACCAATGACCTTATTTGGTATTCAGGAGAGTTTTACGGAAAATCAGTCAGGGGAGTTAGTTCAATGAATGATGGAGAACATTTTACTGCAATGGACAATGGCGAAATGGGACCAGAAATAAATAAGTATTCATACAAAACCTACGAAAAAGTAAGTACGATACTAACTTTTATGGATTTGAAAGATGAAGACGGAAAACCAATTCCTATTGATGCGTATGAGTTTAGTGCTGATGAACAGAAAGTATTAATTGCAACTGAGCAAGAGTCGATTTATAGAAGATCAAGTAAATCATATTACTACATCTATGATTTAAAAACTAAAAAAACGATTCCATTATCAGATAAAGAACTTGGTAAACAAAGATTAGCCGATTTTTCACCTTCTGGAAATTTAGTAGCGTTTGTGAGAGAAAACAATCTGTTTTTTGTGAATACCGAAACAGGAAAAGAGATTCAGATAACTCAAGATGGAAAAATAAATGAAATAATAAACGGAGCTACTGATTGGGTTTACGAAGAAGAATTTGGGTTCCACAAAGGATTCGAATGGAACTCTGACGGGACTAAACTTGCCTATTGGAAGTTTTATGAAATGGATGTAAAAGAATTCCATTTAGATTATTACGGAACACTTTATCCAGAAGAGTTCAGATTTAAATATCCTAAAGCTGGAGAAGACAACTCTAAAATAAGTGTTCATGTTTATGATATTCCAACACAATCTTCAACTCCGGTTAATATTATTGATCAAAAAGAAGAATATTATATTCCAAGAATAAATTGGACTAAAAGCCCTAGCCAATTATCAATTACTAAACTAAATAGATTACAAAACAACCTTCAGTTAATGATGGTTTACTGTGTTCAAGACAGACCTCAGAAAAAAGCTTCGTTCATTGCTAAGGCATATTTCACAGAAACTGCTAAGACTTATATTGACATCCATGACAACTTAACTTTTATGGATGACAACAACACTTATTTGTGGATGAGTGAAAAAGATGGATACAACCACATTTACCTTAATACTATTGATGGTAAAGAAAAACAAATCACCAAAGGAAACTGGGATGTGATTGAAATTAAGGGAATTGATGAAGCTAATGGATTAATTTATTACCTATCTGCAGAAAATGGACCAACTCAACAAGAGTTGTTTGTAATTAAAACTGATGCTACAGCAAAGAAGAAATTATCGACTCTAAAAGGGAATAATTCTGCTTCATTTAGCAAAGGGATGAAATATTATATCAATTACCATTCGGATGCTAATACACCTCAATACATTACTTTACACAAAGCTAATGGAGAGGAAATAAAAGTATTGCAAGACAATCAAGCACTTAAAACTAGACTGGCGAAATACAATTTGGCTAAAAAAGAGTTTTTTCAATTTGATAATGGACAGGGAACCAAACTTAATGCTTGGATGATAAAGCCAGCTAATTTTGACAAGAACAAAAAGTACCCAGTATTTATGACTGGTTATAATGGTCCTGGAAACAATGTGGTGAAAGACTCTTGGGGTGGAACTACAATGATGTGGCACCATTTATTAGCTAAAAAAGGATTTTTGGTTGTATGTGTAGAAACTAGAGGAACAATGTTTAGAGGAAGAGATTTTAAGCACTCTACCTACTTACAATTAGGTAAATTAGAAACGGAAGATTTAATAAGTGCTGCAAAGCATATGGGAAGTTTACCTTATGCTGATGGAGACAATATTGGAATCCAAGGATGGAGTTACGGAGGTTATATGGCTTCACTTTGTATAACTAAAGGAGCTGATTATTTTAAGGCAGGAATTGCTGTTGCACCAGTTACAAACTGGAGATATTATGACAATGTGTACACAGAGCGTTTTATGAGAACTCCTCAAGAAAATGCTGATGGATATGACGATAATTCGCCAATTAACCATGTTAAGAAAATGAAAGGTAAGTTCCTAATTGTACATGGTGGTGGAGATGATAACGTTCACCCGCAAAACACTTATGAAATGGTAACTGCACTAGTAGCCGAAAATAAAGACTTTGAAATGTTTGTTTATCCAAACAAAAATCATGGAATTTATGGAGGAACAACAAGGCTACATTTGTTTAATAAAATGACTTATTTCTTGGTTGATAATTTGATGAAGGAGTAAAATGCAAGATTATATAAAATTTGCTGAAAAGAATAATGAAAATTAATTGATATTGGAAAATGTCAATTTTGTGGCCCAAATACAAAAAGAGGAATTCATACCAGAATTAAAATATGATGAATATCTATGTAAATTTTTCGAAAATAGAATTAATTTCTATTTTACTTTCACTATTCTTCAATTAACATCTTAGCCATTGAACAAGTCTTGAAAGCTTACCATGCAGTGGAGTTGAGCGAAGTGATTTTCCATACATTTTACTGCTAGTTCCGAATTCTGATCTTTGATCGCTTCATAAATAGCCTCATGAATCCCTAATTCCATTGCAGTGTTCTTCTCATACTTTGTATCACTTTCTTGAATTGAAATATCAATTAATTTAACTTAACTTGATGTTAAAATTAGGTGACAAATATCATTTTAGATTTTACAATTTAAAATGAAACTTTAATGCATATTTGTAATCACTTTTTTTTGAATTTTAGCAATTTTATATTATTTTAAACTACTATTAACGAATTAGATACCAAAACAAAGAATGAAAAAATTACTTTTAGCCTTAGCCCTTTTTACTTATTTAGGGAGTTTTTCTCAAGATACACTAACAACTTACTACACTGAATCATGGAATGTGGTGAGTAAAAAATATGCTAAGTTTTACAGAAAATCTTTTAAGATTGCAAAGAAGCAATATGGTGTAAAGGATTACTTTATAGATGGACAGATACAAATGACTGGAGTTTATAGCGATAAAAAATACAAGAAAAGATCGGGTGATTTTAGTTACTATTTCGAGAATGGTGAAAAGGAAATGGAAGGTAAATACCTTAAAAACAAAGCTGTTGGAAAATGGACATGGTGGTACGACAATGGAAACTTAAGCCAAGAAGGAGAGTACACTCAAAAAGGTAAAAGAACAGGACACTGGAAAGATTACTACGAAGAAGGAGGATTGAATAATGAGGGAGACTTTATTAATGATGAAGGAACTGGAACTTGGAAATTTTATTTTGAATCGGGTGAATTAAGTGCCAAAGAAAAATATGAAGGAGGAGAATTAATTGATTTCAAATTTTATAACGAAGACGGAAGTAGAGTAGACGAAAGAAGAAGTTTAACAACTCCACCAAAGTATTCTGAGGATGATGACTTCTACAAAGACTTCATGAAAGAAAACTTGAAATACCCTAGAACAGAAAAATCTAAAGGGCATGAAGGTTTGGCTATAATTAAAGTAAGTATTGGTAAAGACGGGAAAGTAACTGAACATGAAATTTTCTTATCAAGTGGATATGGAAAGTTAGATGACGAAGCTCTTAGAGTGTGTAAATTAATCAAGGAAATGATTCCTGGTAAAATGCACAATAGATTAGAGGAATTCACTTATTACATCCCTGTAAGATTCTCTATTTAGAATTATTACCGAACAAACTCTTTAGTAACGACTAAAATAATGATGTCATTAAATTAAATTTTAGACATTGACTATCATTACTTTAAGCAAAAAATGAGCTAGAAATAACGTCATTAAATTAAATAATTTAAATTTTCTTTCTCAACTATTTTTCTCATCTTTGATTAACAACAAAAAAAGATGGGAAAAAGTATTCATTACATATTACAAGAAGCAAGTTACTTAGAAGTGTTCGCACTTACTTTTGGTTACTTTGTTGTTCTCTATTTTATTCTTGGACCCTGTTTTCTTTGGGCATGCAAACAACTAGAAAAAAAAGGTTTAGCTAACAAAATTGTATCTCGTAAGCTTCCTAAAAATCAATTAAAAACGGAGATAAAACATTCTTTTGTTTCATTAATAATTTTTGGCCTCTCGGGAATTCCAGTTATCTATTTGGTAAGAACAGGTCAGATAGAACTTTTGGACAATAGTTTCATCAATATCTTGTTTGGAGTTATCTTTTTAAATGTATTTAATGAACTGCACTTTTTTGTAGTTCATAGAATGATGCACATTCCCTTTATGTTGAAATATGTGCATAAAGTTCACCACAAATCAGTAGTTCCAACTGTTTATTCAGTTTATAGTTTTCACTGGATCGAAGCACTATTACTGAGCACAGTTCCACTTTGTATTTGTCCTTTCATTCCTTTTGCACCTTTAGCAATAGGTATTTATCCACTTACAAGTATTTTACTAAACTACTCTGGACATTGTAACTACAGGTTTGGGAACGGAAAAGGAATGCAAAGCCTAATATTTGGCACAAAACACAATGAACATCACAGCAAAGGCAAACAAAATTTTGGCTTTGCATCAGGATTAATGGACAGACTTTATTCCTTGATTAAAAAATAATAGAATTATGAAAGCCCATAATGGGCAATATTAATTGAGTAAGCCAAACAGTTAAAACAAACAAATTAGCAAACAGTTAATTGAATCTTAAAAATACATATAAGATGAAAAAAGTATTTATAACCAGTATCGGAAAATTCTTGCCGAACTCCCCTATTTCTAATGAAGAAATGGAAGATTATTTGGGGAAAATAAATGGAGATGCAAGCAGAGTGCGAGAACGAATTTTGAATCAAAACGGAATTCAATCAAGGC
The DNA here is from genome assembly GCA_018609055.1 of Flavobacteriales bacterium. Classification (GTDB taxonomy): domain Bacteria; phylum Bacteroidota; class Bacteroidia; order Flavobacteriales_D; family CAJJDF01; genus CAJJDF01. Next base: position 193,036 of record JABAYJ010000009.1, on the reverse strand, counting down.
ATTATGCCTTAGATAAGGAGCAAAAAACAACTCACTTAAATTCTAATTTGGCTACCAAAGCAATTGAAGAAGCATTGAGCAGAAGAGGAATAAATGGAACTGAAATAGATTTTTTGGCAACAGGAACAACTCAAGGAGATTTGCCAATTCCGGGATTCGCCAGTATGGTTCATGCTGAATCTGATTTGGGTCCATGCGAAATTGCCAACTTCCAAAGTGTATGTGCAAGTGGAGTTATGGCATTGAAAAATGCATTTCTTCAAGTTCAATCAGCAGAGGCTAATAAAGCAATTTCAGTAGGAAGTGAATTGGCTAGTAGGTTATTTAAATCTTCTAGATTTGAAGCACAAGATGTGAAATCCTTAGATTTTGATACAGAATTCCTGAGATGGATGCTATCTGATGGTGCTGGAGCATTTATATTGGAAGACGCACCCAATACCAAGGGAATATCATTAAAAGTAGAATGGATTGATTTAAAATCCCACGCACACACAAACCCTTTGTGTATGTATACGGGGAAAACTACCAACAAAGATGATAATACTCAAACTTGGTTGGATTACCCAAGTTATGAAGAAGCTTCAAAAGCTGGTGCGATTAACTTAAAACAAGATATCAGACAATTGGATAGTGTGATTAAAACAGGTGTGGCACACTATTTTAATTTAATAGATCAAGGAAAAATTACTCCTTCAGAAATTGATTGGCTTTGTTGTCACTATTCTTCTGAATATTTCAAGAATCCAATTAAGGAACTAATGGAAAAAGGTGGAGCTTCTATTTCTGAAGAAAAATGGTTTAGTAACCTTACCACCAAAGGAAATACAGGAGCAGCTTCTATCTATATCATGTTAGAAGAATTGATGTATTCGGGGAAACTAGAAGCAGGACAAACTATCTTGTGTATGGTTCCTGAAAGTGGAAGATTTGTTACTTCTTTTATGAAACTGACTGTAGTTGGAGATGAATCGAATTCATCCAAAGCTTTTCCTGTAAGAGAAATTGAATCTCCAGAATTGATAATAGAAGAAAACGAAACTTCGGAATGGTTGGTTCGCCAGTTATCTCAAATTTGGATTGAGTTTGAATCTAGTTTATTAAAAACTCCTATCGTAAAAACCATACACGAAGGAACTTTGACTTTAGACAAATATAAACTCTTGCTTCACGATTTAAGACAACAAGTAATTGATGGTTCTCAGTGGATTTCTAGAGCAGCTTCCAATATTGATATTGAGATATTTGAGCTCCGTTCTGCATTTATAAAACATACTGCTGCCGAGCATAAGGATTATCAAATGTTGGAGAAAAACTACGAAAATCTGGGTGAGAATATTGAAACTATTAGAACGGGGAAAAAAAATATTGGAACAATTGCTCTTACTTCCTTTATGTTTCAGCAAGCCAGTAAATCGAACCCTATTGACTTGCTTGGCTCCATGTTTATTATTGAAGGAATCGGGAAAAGATTAGCTGCTTATTGGGGAGAAATGATTCAGAAACAGTTGAATTTAAAAGATGACCAAGTTTCGTTTTTTACTTATCATGGTGTAGCAGATGAAAACCACTTTCACAACCTAGAGAAAGCACTTAACCATCCATTAATGAACAGAGAATTAGCTGAGAAAATAGCGAATACAGCAAAAGTAACAGCTAGACTATACGCATTGCAATTAAATGAATTAGGTAACTATTAATATGACTTGGAGTCTCTTCATATTTTGTTTTTGTTATTACCTATTGGCAGGATTGGTAGTTGTGATTGGCTATCATAGGTGCCTTACGCACAAAGCATTAAAGTTAAAACCTTGGTTTTTCAGAACGCTTATTGTTCTTGGATTACCAGCGGGCACTCCTATTCAGTGGGTAGGAAATCACAGGTCTCATCATATGCACACAGACGAAGAACTGGATCCCCACTCCCCTATTGTTAGTGGATTTTGGTATGCACATTGCGGTTGGTACATCAATTCAAGAAATCCAATTATTTGTTTTTTATATTCAATTGCTGGACCAATAAGAATGGGAATTGATGCGATTAACAGACCAATTTCTAACCAAGAACACAACAAGTTGGCTAGAGATGTAGCTGAAGATAAATTCTTAAACTGGATAAGTGAACCTCTTGTATTCAGATGTATAGTTTTTGCTCATTTGGTACTTCCAATTCTATTTACTTATAACCTTTGGGGTGTAAATGGAGTGATTGCTTGGAGTGTAACTTTGGTGATTATTTATAATTTGGGAGATTCAATTGATAGTATATCTCATTTATTTGGAGAACAATTAAAAGAAAACAAAAAAGGAGCAGCAAGAAATAACGCAATAATAGCGATATTGACTTTAGGTGATGGCTGGCATGCAGATCATCATTTATTTCCATCAAGTGCCAAACTAGGTTTCAAAAAAGGTAGGATTGACCTATCTTGGTATATTATATTGATGTTAGAGAAACTAGGAATAGCTTCAGACATTAAAGTTCGCAAAGAAAAAAAATGAGTATGAAAAAGTCAGAAGATATAGATATTAAAAATCACGACCCAAGAGATCCTAATCCTTGGTTAGCTATGTATTTGGATAATAGCATTCCTATTAATAAAAAGACAAAGGTTGCTTTGATGCGAGATAATGACTCAAAATCAGGTAGATACCTTCAGCCGATTATTAGAATAACGAGTAAAATCGCTATGTTTTTTATTCATCTTTTTAAGTTCTTTCTACCACGTTTGTTCAACTCCTCCAAAGTGTTGCATAAAATATTGGCTTGGGGATTGAAGCATTTTGTAAGCAAAGATGCAAATTTATTAATCTTTAGGCATTTTCATGTAGGTAGTGAAGTACTAGAGTTTATTGCAGGGAATATCGAGGGAGTATCGGTTAAAACAAGTCCAATAAAACCACATGATTTTAATGATGTAAAGGATGATATTTTTTTAGATCATGATTTGAATTTATACAATTTCATAATCAACCTAAACAAAGAATTATCATTAAAAGGAAAAACTGTTGGTAAAGCAGAAAAATTAAATCTTTCAATGATATCAGAAGATCAATTTGATCACATTGAATTCCCTGATAAATGGACTAACATATTGGATTTAAGATCAGCAATTGAGTTATTCACTCCATTTTATCAATTATTCCTTACGGCCAATGACTTTGAAAGAGCTTCAAACTCTTTACAATTAGATGAAACGATCGCAATTTATACTTCGCAAATTTTGGGGACTCCAGGTCACCTAGGATTAGTAAACAATAAGCATCCAATGGTTCCAACTTCTACTTATAGTGCTGCTTATCGCTTAGTACTTCATGGATTAGCTGCAGAAACATTGCATGAGATTTTGGTGAATCTTAAGCTAGGAATTTCAATTGATGGAATTATGACTCCACCTAGTTAACTTTAGCTTCAGCTCCTAAAACTCTATAAGTAGGATCTTCCATTACATTTACATCAATTACTTTTTCGGCATTCTCTAGCAACTGAATACAATCTGGAGACAAGTGTTTTAAGTGAAGTTTTTTACCAGCTTGAAGGTATCTTTCTGTCAATTTATTTAACGTCTCAATAGCAGACATGTCAGAAACTCTACTTTCTTTAAAATCTATAATAATTTCTTCTGGATCGTTAGCTACATCAAATTTCTCATTAAATGTAGTAACCGAACCAAAGAACAAAGGTCCGTATATTTCGTAGTGCTTCACACCATCTTCATCAATGTATTTTCTTGCTCTAATTCGTTTGGCACTTTCCCAAGCAAATACTAATGCAGAGATAATAACTCCTATTAATACAGCTAATGCTAAATTGTGTAAGAATACAGTAATTAGGGTTACTAAAATCATTACAAAAATATCTGACTTAGGCATTCTTCTTAAAGCTTTAAAACTAGCCCATTCAAAGGTTCCTACAGCAACCATTACCATTACACCAACTAATGCTGCAATTGGTACAAGTTCTATTACTGGAGCTCCAAATAAGATTATTATTAAAATTGTTAATGCAGCAATTATACCAGATAGTCTTGCTCTTGAGCCTGCAGACAGGTTCACTAAAGTTTGTGCAATCATTGGGCAACCTCCCATTCCACCAAAAAATCCATTCAAAATATTGGCACTTCCTTGAGCCAGACATTCTCTGTTACTGTTTCCTTTAGTTCCTGTTATTTCATCTACTAAGTTAAGTGTCAACAATCCTTCTGTAAGACCAACTGCAGCCATTATCAATCCATAAGGAAATATCACTTTAAAATCTTCCCAAGTAAAAGAGATCTCAGGAATATGAAAAGATGGAAGAGAACCACTTAATGACTTAAGATCTTCACCAGGCAAAGTATCTTGATTTATAATATCTACTACTTGTTTCGTTTCAATATTTAAAAAATAAACAAGTATAAAAACCACAATAATTGCAATTAATGAAGCTGGAACTGCTTTAGTAAATTTTGGTACGATTACAATAATAGCAATTGTAAATAATACTAAACCTAACATTGTATACATTGTAGGTCCAGTAAGCCAAGTAGCTGCATCTCCTACTCCAATTTTAAATTGATCCATTTGAGCCATAAAAATGATAATGGCCAATCCGTTTACAAACCCAAACATTACTGGTTGAGGAACTAATCGAATAAATTTTCCGAGTTTTAGTATTCCAACAATCAACTGAATAACTCCTGCCAAAACTATTGCTCCAAAAACATACTCCAATCCATGTGAAGCCATTAAGGCCATAATTACAACAACTGTTGCTCCTGCTCCACCAGAAATTAAACCTGGTCTTCCTCCAAAAATTGCAGTTACTAATCCCATAATAAAAGCTCCATATAAACCTACCAATGGAGAAAACCCTGCAAGAATTGCAAACATCAATGATTCAGGAATCATTGTCATTGCTACAGTTAATCCTGCTAAGACTTCGTTTTTATAATTTACTTTTTGAGAAAAATCAAATAGATTAAAATACTTGTTCATGTGCGTGTTGTTCTTTATCAGAGTGCAAAACTACTGATTTTTATTAGAATTGTATCCAAAAGAAAAAGGACTTCATTTCTGAAGTCCTTTGCATAATTAGATTAAATATTAGTTTAGTTATCTCCTAGTATTATTGGCATTCCATCTGCTCCACCAATAATTACTACTTTAGAATTAGGAGATTTTGAAAGCTCTAATGTTGCTTCAATTCCTTTTTCTTTAAGAATTTTATCCGTTAACGAAGCACTTAAAATTTTATTTGCTTCAGCTTTTCCAGTTGCGTCAATTCTTTGTCTTTCGGCTTCTTTTTTAGCTTTTTCAAGTCTAAACTCATATTCCAAAGTTTCTTGCTCTTGCCCTAATTTCTTTTCAATGTAATTCTTAATTTTCACTGGAAGAGTAACGTTTCTTACCAATACCGCATTCAATTGTACGTATTGCTTTTCCACTTTTTTCTTCATTTCCTCAAAAATCTCATTCTGAATTGCATCTCTCTTTGTAGAATATAATTGCTCTGGAGTATATCTTCCCACAACACTTCTTGCTACTGCTCTAATCTCAGGAATAATTACGTTATCTACATAACCAGTTCCTTTTGTTTGATGAAGCATTCCTAAATTCTTCAATTGAGGTTGATATAAAACCGAAATATCCAATTTAATCTCCAATCCATTTGAAGACAAAACTTTCATTTCTTTTTGAAACAACTCTTGTTGCTTTGTATTGTATTTAAATACTTTATTCCATGGAGCAATTATTTTAAACCCTTCGCCCAATGGCTCAGAATCAGTTACAACTCCACCTCCTAATGTTTTAAATAACACTCCTGCCTCACCATATCCAATATTGACTGATGATTTCCAAAGTGCAAATAAAACAAGTATTACTAATATAATCCCTCCTACTCCAAATAATCCTCCTTTGGTTAGTTTTGGTATTTCAAATTCTGGTTGTGCCATGTTTATTTTTTATTTTATTTTATGTAATGTACGAAAATTAATCTCGTAACAACTTTTTATACTTAACTCTTGTTGGCACTGTATTCCCTAATCTCTTCAATTTATTCTCTTCGTATTCTTCGTAAGTTCCTTCAAAGTAATAAACCTCCGAGTCGTTTTCAAAAGCAAGAATATGTGTACATATTCTTTCTAAGAACCACCTGTCGTGAGAAATAATTACCGCACAACCTGCAAAGTTTTGGATTCCTTCTTCCAATGCTCTCAATGTATTTACATCTAAATCATTGGTTGGCTCATCCAGTAACAATACGTTAGCTTCTGTTTTCAAAGTCATTGCTAAGTGCAACCTGTTTCTTTCTCCCCCGGATAAGACTTTTATCTTTTTACTTTGGCTATTTCCACCAAAATTAAATCTAGATATGTAAGACCTTGCATTAATCTTCTCCCCTCCTATTTCAATATTATCTGCTCCTCCAGAAACAACTTCATAAACCGTTTTTTCAGGGTCCATGTCTTTATGTTTTTGATCTACATAACCAATTTTCACAGTTTCTCCTACTTTAAATTCTCCTGAGTCTGGAGTATCTTCTCCCATTATCATTCGGAACATAGTAGTTTTTCCTGCTCCGTTAGGACCAATAATCCCTACAATTCCAGCTGGAGGTAATTTAAAATTCAAATCATCATACAATACTTTATCCCCAAATGCTTTAGCCACATTTGTCGCTTGTATTACTTCTTTCCCTAATCTTGGTCCATTAGGAATTGGAATTTCCAAAATATCTTCTTTTTCAGAAGACTTCTGACTTAACATTTGTTCGTAATTAGCTATACGCGCTTTGTTTTTCGCTCTTCTTCCTTTTGGGTTTTGATTCACCCATTCCAACTCTCTTTGTAAGTGCTTTTGTCTCTTACTCTCACTTTTTTCCTCTTGTTGTAATCTCTTTAATTTTTGATCCATCCAAGATGAATAGTTCCCTTTCCAAGGAATCCCTTTTCCTCTATCCAATTCAAGAATCCATCCTGCTATATTATCCAAGAAAAATCTATCGTGAGTTACTGCAATCACAGTTCCCTTGTATTGTTGTAAATGTTGCTCCAACCATTGTACCGATTCAGTATCCAAGTGGTTAGTTGGCTCATCCAACAACAGTACATCTGGGTTTTTTAATAAAAGTCTACACAAAGCAACTCTTCTTAATTCACCTCCAGATAAATTCTCTACTGAAACATGACCTTCTGGTGTTCTTAACGCTCCCATTGCTTGCTCTAGTTTACTATCAATATCCCAGGCATCTAAATGATCAATTTGTTCCTGAACTTTTCCTTGTTGTTCTATCAAGTCATTCATTTTATCAGGATCATTCATGATTTCTTCGCTCATGAATTTATTATTGATTTCCTCATACTCAGCCAAAATATCCATTGTGCTCTGAACTCCTTCTTGTACAATTTCTTTAACTGTTTTTGTTGGATCTAATTTTGGTTCTTGAGGTAAATATCCTACCGTGTATCCATCCTGAAACACAACTTCTCCCTGATAATCCTTATCCAAACCTGCAATAATTTTCATTACTGTAGATTTTCCAGAACCGTTAAGTCCAAGGATTCCAATTTTGGCTCCGTAGAAAAAAGAAAGGTAAATATCTTTAAGAATATGCTGACCCGATGGAGTGGTTTTATTCACTCGATCCATCGAGAATATTATTTTTTTATCGTCTGACATTTTTATAAAGTAATTAGTCGTTAGTGTTTAGTCAATAATTTATGCAAAACTTCGTTTTGCATTGGTTTACTAAGGTAATGAAGTTGTGATTGAATTGAAAGTTGAAGTCAAGATTATTGTTAAAGATTTTAAAAATGAAAAAAATAGGTCTGCTTTTATCTAAATTAGACACATGAAAATTATGTTCAAAATATCAATAACACTATTTTTCCTACTATCATTCACTGATTGTGGAATTTCGCAAGATGTAACATCAGATAAACAGGAGCATATATTAGTTGAAATTGAAGATAGTGTAAGGACAAAACTTAAATGGCAAAATGATTCAGCTTCGATAAACTCTGGATTAAACTTTCAAAGATCCATTACAAAAATTGATTCGGGAATTAATTATAAGTTAGTGAAAATTGGAAAGAAGAATTTTTATGAAGGTCCTCACGAAAAAATATTCAATGAAGAAGACTCCAAACAACATATAGCATCACAATATGGTGACTCTGCTTTTATTCTTACGGGATTTTATATATATACTTCCGTTGGAAACTCTTCATGGGGCTATTACTATGAATACCATTTAGTAAGAGTCGATAAGATTCTAACCGGCTCTGATTTATGGTATAATCAAAAATGCAACAAAGGTCATAACAAAGGGATTGCACAACCTTGTGATATATGTTACGAAGAAAATAATGAGGAAATAGAAAAACAAATTCTATTAAAAATAAATGGCCCTGACACCTGCGAACATGGTCGGGATATGAATCTTGACTTAGCTTGTTACCAATGCTTACACAGTTCTAAAATGCAGTATGATTCAGTTTATAGAAAAAACTACATAAAGGATTCGATTACCAAAATGTAAGAAATACTTATGGCTGGCTGTGCTCATGGTCATAATTGTTGCGAAACTACTTTTTGCGAATGTTGTCCAGACAGTTTAAGACGAAAAGACTTTATTTTCTCAGTTAATGATACCAATAAGACTTTTAACAAAAAAGTAAAAATTGGTGATGCTCAGCTAGTAAGTGTTGAATTAGAAAACATAGATCCTGATTGTTTTCACAGTCATGATTGTTGCACTTTTAATTGCGAATGTTGCCCTTCTTTATCTAAAAAGGAAAAGAGACAACTCATCAGAAAAAAGAAAAGAACCTACAGAAGAAATATGAGAAAATATAACGGTTAAAGTTTAAAAAATCTACTTATTTAATAACTAATCTTTTGTTGTTTTGCCCTAGTTCATTTCTCATTCGAACTATATAAACTCCTGCTTCAAAAGCTTGTATATTAATAGTTACAAATTCTTTTCCTGTAATAATTTCAGTATAAACTAATTTCCCACTTATATCAATTAATTGAATAACGTTAGTTAATTGAGTTTCTTCAAATTGAATTGTTACAAAATCAGATGCTGGGTTAGGGTACAATTTAAAATTAGCAAGATTGCTATTTTCCTCAACTCCAACTGAATTAGCATTAATAACTGTTAGTCCAAAACCTGCTCTTAAAATTCCAGCTGAATCAACAGTAATAGTATCATGATAAAAATTGGTACATCCCGATAATGAATCCATAATACTTAACGTAACTTGATATGATCCGGCAGTTGAATACGAGTGTGTTGGGTACTGAACAAAAGCTGTATTTCCATCTCCAAAATTCCAAATAAACCTCATTCCTCCTCCTGTTCCGTAGGATGAATCAACCAATACAACTTGACCTGGAGTGATTTGTGTTGGTCTGAAATATGCTAAGCAATTGGTATCAATAAGTATTACAATTGAAGTATCGTCACATTGAGGTCCAGAAGTAGAAAATGTAGTTAAAGAAAAAGATGTTGTAAAATTGGTAGGCGTGTAAGTTTGTGAATTAGCTCCTGCAATTTGATTAGGAACTCCAACTCTTACATCTCCTTTATACCAACTATAATTCACACCAGATACACCCGCATTTAAAGTATGCCCGTTTACATACAAAGAATCTTGACATTGAGAATTTGAAAGAAATCCTATTAAGGTAAGTAAAGCTAAAAGTAATATTTTTTTCATGTTGTTATTTTTTTTGTAAAACTATAAAAAATATGTAAACAACTGAAAATTAACCGATAAATTTATCGAATGAGAGTAACGTGTCCTTTGTATTCTTTTACTTGACCTCTCTTAGTTAACGCTACTAATGTGTATACATAAACTTCAGATTTTGCTGGCTCACCATTAAATTTTCCATCCCATCCTTCTCCAATTTCTTGACTAGAAAAAACCAATTGACCCCATCTATTAAAAATTAGAAATTCGTAAGAAACTATATCTAATAATTGAGGAGTAAATACATCATTAACATCATCATCATTTGGTGTAAATGCATTAGGCATGTATACACTAGCTAAATTACCAAATACAATTTCTACTTCCATTGAATCGATACATCCAAAATCATTCCTTGCAATTAGTTTTGCAGTATTTGATCCTATTTGAGTCGAATAATCCTGACAAGGATTTTCGAGAGTAGAAGTATTAAATCCAAAATCCCAAAAATAACTGGTAGCATTTTGAGTGTTATTATTAAAACATGCAACAGGGTTTATAAAGTTTAACTCTGTAGGCGAATAAGTAAAATCTACTATAGGCTTTGGTGCAACTACAGTTTGCTTTTCAACAGAATCGATACAGTTACTAGTGTTTGTAACAACTAGCTTTATGTTTTTTAACCCAAAAGTTGAAAACGTGTGATTTACATTTTGAGTTGAGTAAGTAACTCCATCTAGTGAATAGTTCCAAGAAGTTATATTTACTGGCACACCTGATAAATCAATAATAGTTGTGGCCTCAGAAAAGCAGACCGAATCAGCAGAAAAATCGGCTGTTGGCGGGTCATCTATATTAATAACAAAAGTTGTATCGTAATTACATCCCAATAAAGAATTAGCTGTTAACACAACTGTTTTGGGGCCAGATGTGGCATAAGGATGAGAAATAGAACTACCTGATTGAGTAATTATTGCTCCATCTCCAAAGTTCCAAATATAGTCACTTATTGAATCTTTAGAAGTAGTAGAATTGGTAAATAAAACAGGTGTATTTACACAATATCCATTAGATATTGCAACACCAAAAACTGGCCTTTCTTCAATTTCTAAAGTAGTAGTAATAATACTATCTACTCCTATTGAGCTTATTAAAGTATCTCTATAAACACCTCCTGTTTTTTGATAAGCATTTTGTAATAAAATACTATCACCATCACACATTTTAACTGTATTTGCCGAATTAAATGGTAATACGGAATTATTACACAAAGCGAATAAACTACCTGCTTGACCACCAGGTCCAGATATCGTTAAAGAAGTAAAAGGAGTTAATGCCGTTACTGTAAATATTCCACCACCTCCTGTTGGTCCAGACCCCATTCCTGATGAAATTTGGGCTCCAGTAACAGTAGTAAAACAAGAACTATTAATAGTAATAGCTGGCGCACCAGAACTTGTCATCAAGTTAAAAATTTCGTTCACACCACTACCTGTTGCTGTTATTACAATAACTACATTATTTACTGCCACACTAAAATTAAATGTATAAGAAAAAATACCTGTAGCACCCATGTGAATACTATTTGCTGGTGTTGTGTTTCCACAACTTGTATAAGCTGTTGGATAAGGCGATACAGAACCCGATTGTGTTGCAGTTACACTTACTCCATTTACGAGGGCAGGCGGAACTACACTACTCCCGCACAGTTGAGAAACTGCTGGTAATGTAAAAAGTATAAATAGTAATAAAACTAAGTTTTTCATTGTATTATTTGTTCTTGTTTAAGAACGTTACTCCCATTGGGAAAGTTGCCTTAATGCTGCAAATTTACATGTTTTCAAGATATTCTAGCACTTTAGAATCTTGTTCTTTTGATTTTAGGGTATTATAGTATGAAGTTACTTCGTTTAAAGCCAATTTCATATCACTCATTTCACGTTCAATTTTCGAACGTTTTGTTGGCTCTTTACTTACAGATAATTCTGTTTCTAATTCGGCCAATCTATTGGTGATTCTATTTTTAGAATTTATTAATCCCTGATAACCAGAAAGCTTAACCCACCAAGTAGAGTTGCTTTCAACTACGTTTTCAAAAACTGGGTAAGATATATTCAATTTATTCTCAGGTAACTTTCCTAAAAACTTAGAATAGTCATTCATCATGGAGTATTGAGAAAATCCAGACATGGATGAAATTGCACTCACAAAGAAATCATGATTTTCAATGGTTCCGTGTTCCGAATACAAACGTCCAATTATTTGTTTAACTGTATTACTTTTTTCTTTCTCTAATCCTTTGGCAAGCTCCATTGCTTTATCCGAATCAGTTTCTGCAATTCCCGACAAACAAACTCCCATTACTTTGAAAGACTTATCTTTCAATCCTTTTTCTAATAATTTATCATGCCCTTGATCTTTACCATAATAAGTTGATAAATTTTTATACCCATTTGCTCTAACCGAAGATTTTTTGTTTTCTGTTAAGGCCAACAAAATAGTTTTTAACTGAATCGGATTTTGCTTATTCATCTCAACCAATGAACTCATTACCAAATTATTAAAACCATAATAACTAGACTGCAACAATTTATAAATAGCATTTACAGAAGCAGAGTCCTTGTTATTTTTAATCTGAGCGAAAGCCTCTTTTTTATCCAAATATAACGGAGAATTATTTAACTGATATATCCATTGATTCAATGACTTCACTTCTTTCTTTTTACCTAAAATAATTTTCTCTGCATCAAAGTTTACTAGTAATGGTAGTGCTGTATTAAATTCAAACGATTGCTTCTTATTAGTTACAAAAATTGATTTTCGTTCTTTCCCGTTTGCAGTGTATATATCAACTTCAATTGGTAATTGAAATACTGGAAACTGATCGAAATTTTGTGTCTGCTCAACAGTTACTGTCAATATCTGGTCAATTGCATTATAGCTTTGAGTATAATTTAATGTTGGATGTCCTTTATTAAAATACCATTGATTAAAGAACCAATTTAAATCTTTACCTGATACTTCTTCAAATGATAATCGTAAATCGTGAGCTTCAGCAGCTTTAAATTTCATTTTGTTTAAGAAGTGTTTTAGCGAAGCAAAAAATGCATCATCTCCCAAGTAATACCTCAACATATGAAGTATTCTTCCTCCTTTATTATAAGAGTGACCATCAAACATTTCCATTTCACTTTCGTAGTTGAAATACACTAAATCGTGATATCCACTTCTAGCTCCCGACATAAAATAACCCGACATTTCTCCGTAAGCATTTTTGTCTGCCTCTTCCCTACCGTGTTCGTATTCATCCCATAGGTATTGGCTGTAGTTTGCAAATGATTCGTTAATAGTTAAATTAGACCAAGATTCGGCTGTTACCAAATCGCCAAACCAATGGTGGAACAACTCATGAGCAATTATCGATTCATTATCCGAATCCAACAACTCTCTATCCGTTTGGTACAAAAAGTCTCCATGAATAACTGCAGTAGTATTTTCCATTGCTCCCGAAACGTAATCTCTCACCACAATTTGGTTGTACTTATGCCAAGGATATTCTACTCCTAATTTATCCGAAAAGAACTGAATCATCTTTGGTGTTTTGCCAAAAATATCTTTTGCATAAGGTGTGTATTCTGGCTCAGTATAATAGTTTACTTCCATTTTTGTTCCATCTGGACGAGTCCAAAAATCTTGGGTAATATCAAATTCCCCAACTGCCATCATAAATAAATATGGAGCATGTTTTAAATCTTGTTTCCAATAATCTGTTCTTGTTCCATCTGAATTTTTAGTAGATGTTACCATCTTCCCATTTGATAAGGTTTTGTATTTATCTTTTACTGTAATCGATAACTCTTGAGTTGTTTTCTCGTTTGGAGAGTCAATAGTAGGAAACCAACATGAACTAGATTCTGTTTCGCCTTGTGTCCATATTTGAGGCATTTTTTTAGGATCTTCTCCTAATGGGTTAATAAAGTACAATCCTTTATCACCAGTGATTGCTGCACTTCCTACCGATTTTAATTCGTTTGGTTTAGCTGTGTACTTAATTCGGATTATATATCTGTCGTTTCTAGTATAGGTTTTTGCTAAGTCAATGGTTATTTTCATACCATCATATCTATATTCTAGCTGCCTCCATAAGTTGCCCAACATACCAGGTTGACTGTCTGAACTATATTTCTCAACCGAATGAATATCAAATCCTTTTGCATCCAAAACTAACTCATCAGTTTCGTAGAAATAAGGTTTAAAAGTTAATTCCGCTACACCCAACAAATGTTGTTTTTCCCAATCGAATTTAACTTCTAGCTTTGTATGAATCAAATCATTTACTCGAGAATTTGTAGCTTGGTAGTTCTTTAGTTCTCCAGCTTGCTCTCCATCAGTTTGTATAGTAAGCTCTGGCAGAGCCATAACTTCTGTTGGTATTGTATTAGTTGCTTCTTTATTGGTTTTACATCCTACAAAAAAAGGAAGCAATGCGATTAAAAATATTCTTTTCATTTGTTATTCTATTAATTATAAAGTCTTAAACCAATCCTGCTCTTTCTAATAAAGCATCTGGGTTTGGTTCTTGTCCTCTAAATCTTTTGTATAATTTCATTGGGTGTTCCGTTCCTCCTTTGCTTAGGATATTTGTTGCGAAACTCATTCCTGTTTCTCTGTCAAATATTCCTTTTTCTTTAAAGAAAGCAAATGCATCTGCATCCAATACCTCAGCCCATTTATAACTGTAATATCCAGAAGAATATCCTCCGTTAAAAATATGAGAAAATGCAACCGACATGCAATTTTCAGCTACATCCGGAGTAAATGCTGTTTTGTCAAAAGTCTTTCTTTCGTGAGACTTTACATCCGTAATTCCTTCTGGGTTTTGTCCGTGCCAGCTCATATCCAACAATCCAAAACTAACTTGACGAAGTGTTGCTAGTCCTTCCATAAAATTAGCAGATTCTTTAATCTTTTCTACAAATTCCATTGGGATGGTTTCGCCTGTTTCGTAGTGCTTTGCAAATAAATCCAAACACTCTTTTTCGTAGCACCAGTTCTCTAATACTTGACTTGGTAATTCTACAAAATCCCAAAAAACACTTGTTCCCGATAAACTTGGGTAAGTCGTATTAGCAAGCATTCCGTGTAATCCGTGACCAAACTCATGGAACAAAGTTGTAACCTCATCAAAAGTTAATAGTGATGGTTTTGTTTCGGTTGGTTTTGTAAAATTACAAACGTTAGATACGTGAGGCCTTTCGATTTTACTTCCATTAATCTGCTGAGATTTAAAGCTAGTCATCCAAGCTCCATTCCTTTTTCCAGATCTTGGAAAAAAATCTCCGTAAAATATAGAGACTAAGTTATTGTTCGAATCATGAACTTCATAGGTTTCTACTTCTGGATGGTATGTGTCAATCGTATCTACTTTTTTGAATGTTAATCCAAATAATTTATTGGCTACAGTAAAAGCTCCTTCGATTACGTTTTCTAATTTAAAATATGGCTTTAGTTGCTCGTCATCCAAATTGAATAATTTCTTCTTTAGTTTCTCTGCATAAAAAGCAGAATCCCATTTTTGCAAATCAGTTGTACCATCTAGGTCTTTGGCAAATTGTGCCAATTCATCAAATTCTTTTTGAGCAAATGGTTTTGCCTTGATAAGCATGTCATTCAAAAACTCTTTTACTTTAGTCGGACTCATTGCCATTCTCTCTTCTAACACAAAGTTGGCGTGAGTATCGTATCCTAATAAATTGGCTCTTTGGTGCCTTAATTTGGCAATATCAAGAGTAATTTCTTCATTGTTAAATTCATTCTTCTGAAAACCTCTTGATCCATACGCTACAGATAATTTCTTTCTCAACTCTCTGTTCTCGGCATATTTCATAAACGGACCGTAACTTGGGTAATGCAAAGTAAACACCCAACCTTCTGCTCCTTGAGATTTTGCTGTTTGTGCAGCAGCTTCTTTTGTTCCTGCTGGCAATCCTGCTAAATCCTTTTCATCACTTATGTGTAATTCGTATCCATTAGTTTCTGCCAATAAATTCTCTCCGTAAGTCAGTTTTATTTTAGATAACTTATTGTCTATCTCTCTTAGCTGATCTTTATCTGTATCGTTTAAGTTTGCCCCATTTCTAGAAAATCCTTTGTACGAATTATCAAGCAATGTAATTTGCTCAGGCGATAAATCTAAAGAGTCTTTTGTTTCATAAACTGCTTTTACTCTCTTGAACAAATCTGGGTTTAGCGTTACATCATTTCCAAATTCAGTAAGCAAAGGAGAAACCTCTTGAGCTATTTTCTGAATTTCATCATTCGTTTCTGCTGAGTTTAAGTTAAAAAACAAGCTAGATACTCTATCCAATTGATTCCCCGAAAACTCCATTGCTTCTATGGTATTTTCGAAAGTTGGCGTTTCAGTACTGTCTGCTATTGCATCAATTTCAGCTTTAGCTTCTTTTATTAAAATTTCAAAAGCAGGAAAAAAATGTTCGTTTTTAACTTTTGAAAAGGGTGCTAAATCAAAAGGGATTAAAAGGGGATTATCTGTATTAGACATAAGTTAAATTTGGTATGTTTTATGAAGTATAAAAATACGAATTTCTATTGTTAATTTTTGTCAAAATATGTAGTCGGGTTTAATCAATGATAAGTGTTTATATTTGAGGTATGATTCTATTCACCCGTTTCATGATTTTCAAGAAATACCGAGGGATTACCCTTTGGCCTTTTATTGTATTAAACAAACATGAAAAAGGGAAAGAGGCTTTGCTAAATCACGAGCGAATCCATTTACGCCAACAAATTGAATTACTTGTTATTCCTTTTTATATCTAGTATGGGCTAGAGTTTCTTATTCTTTATTTAAAACATAAGAATTGGGATAAAGCATACCGTAATATATCTTTTGAAAAAGAGGCTTACGCCAATGAATGTGATTTAGAGTATTTAAAGGAAAGAAAGTTTTGGGGATTTTTGAAGTATTTAAACTAAAGGAAAACAAAGCATATATATTGCTAAAATCGAATAAACAAAAGTTCTAATTATTAATTCGTTTGTAACAATTGAGCTTTTTGGATTTTTATTTTTAAATATTAAAAAAGTGATAAAAGTAATAACTACTAAACCTTGCCCAATGTATACAAATGGACTAGGTGTTGGCCATTTCATAACATAAAATAGAAATCCAATCGACACAAACAGAATTCCATACTTAGATAAATTAGAAAAAAAACGTTCTGAAAAATTTGTATTGCTATAGTCTTTTTCAATTTTTAAAGTAAAAAGATATGCGTTTGCGAGCAACCCAAAAGCTAGAACTTTAATAATGTTAGTTTTCATATAACTATCTAACATAAAACAAATAGCCAAAACTATTAAAACCGTAAGTTCTATCTTAAATAAATTAATTAAAATCCAAAATTGAGCTTTCTGAAATAAGTTTAATTCTTCTTTATCCATGACTTAATATAAATAAAAAAGGACAACTTTTCAGTCGTCCTTCACTCTAATTATAATCTGCTAAAATTTTTTAATCAAACTCCTCAATCAACACTCCCATTTTACCCATTTGAGCATCTCTTAAAGCTTGCATTACTTCCGTTTGCGAATTCATTACAAAAGGGCCATAGGATTCTATTTTTTCGCCAATTGGTTCGCCTGATAACAACATAAATCTAGTGTTTTGAGTTGCTTCATAGGTAATTACTCCTTCCGATTGCTCATAAACAATCATGTCTTTACCAATCACCTCTTCTCCGTTTGTAGTTCCTTCGCCATCCAATAAATAGAGAATAGAGTTATAACTTGATGGAATGGGAATTTCTATTTTTCCACCCTCTTCTACTTCTCCTCTCAACAAGGTTTGCGGACTGTAAGTTGGTGCAGCTCCGTTTACTCCGTTATATTCTCCAGATACTACCCAAACTTTAGATTTATCTCCTTCTACTAGTGGTGTTTCTTCTTTAGAAATTGGTTTGTAAAAAGCAGGTTTCATTTTATCCTTACTTGGAGCATTTACCCAAAACTGAATAAACTCCAACTCTCCTCCTTCTTCTACTAATTTCTTAGGAAATCGTTCACTATGAGTAATTCCTTGTCCAGCAAACATCCATTGTGTTCCGCCTCCTTCTACCAGTGCGTTATTACCCAATGAATCTTGGTGATTTACACCTCCTTTAAATATAAAAGTTACTGGTGAAAATCCTCTGTGCGGATGTGGTCCTACTCCTTCGTTTCTTGGATCTTGTCCTCCTGGTAATTCACTCTTCCAATGGTGGATTAACAAAAATGGATCTACGGAATCTAATCCATCTACTGGCAAAGGTTGATCTAATAAATGACCTCCCATGTTCACTTTTTGTGCTGGGATAATGGTTTTAATTTTCTTCTCCATAACTATTAAGTTTTATCTAATTCGTTACACAAATTTAAGACTTAATAACCTAATTAATATTCATCTAGATTAATACTATTGACTTACATAGCAACAAACAAAAAATCTATTAATTCCTCGTTCTCTTTCAAACTTTTAGAAGCTGATTTAAATTTTTTCTTTGACCCATTTGTTGAAATATTATCTAATGTAACTGACTCCATTAAAACAGTAGTGGATTCATTCGTTCTCATTCTTGTAGTAGCAACATCAGCCATTGCAACTGATTGATTGAAATTTGTAACAACTACTGAGTCTGTTAGCTTAGTAACTACAATATCTTCTTCCAAATATGAAGTAATATCTTTGGTGTCAAAATATGCAGGACTTCCAGCACTTTTAGCATCAGCCACCTCTTTTTTAAACTTTGTATTGGATTCTTTTTCTAAAACCTGAAGACTATTTGCTGGAGCTACTTTCTCTACCTCTACTTGAAAGACCTCATCATCCATTTCTATTAATTGAACTTCTGGTTTAGCAATAACTTCTTTTCTTTCTTCTGGCTCTTGATTGTTTATTTCAATGTCATAAAATCCTTCTTCTTTCTTTTCTTCTTCTATTAAAGGCAACTGTCTTTCTTGTTGTTTTATATTATTAACGGCTAACTCTGCATTTGGCCTATCCGTAATAGAGATGCCGATATTTACCACTAACAATAACAACATTGCTATAGAGGCAAATTGTAATCCTGGCTTACGAAATAATGGAACATCTTTTGGAAATAAAAATGCTGCTATCCCACCAAAAAATGTTGTTTCACTTTCCATTTTCTGGATAAGTTCATCTTTTATTCTGTGAGGAATTAATACATTTTCTTCATCTGAAGAAACTTGTTTTATAGACAGTAAAGTTGCTCTTAGTTCACTGTATTCTTGTGGGCTATCTACTTGAGTATCGGCAAAGCTCCTCTCCTCCATAGTAAGACTATCGTAGTCTTTGGAGAGTAATAACTCTTCAATATCAATATTTTGTATACTATTATCTTCTTTCATAATTCTTAATTTAATCCAATTAATAGGAGTAACACTTTTGCCATTTGTGGAGCAAAATCTTTTAAAGAAACTGTAAGTTTCTTTAATGTATAAAACAATCTTGATTTCACTGTTCCTTCTGATAAATCTAGAGCTTGAGCAATTTCTTTAATCGACATATCTTGAAAATACCTCATAACAAAAGTGGATTTTTGTTTCTCATCCAACAACTCCAACTCTTGAGTTAGCTTTTCGCTAAAAAGCGAATCCTGCAAAGAATCCAAAGCACTTGCTTGGTTGTCTTTTATTTGATATCCTTCGTCCATGTCATAACTGGTATTTTTTCTTATCGATTGTTTTCGGTATTCATTCTTACACATATTGTTAGCCACAGAAAACATCCATGTTTTAAAATTTCTTTTTAAGTCAAATAAATGTGGCTTCTCAATTATTTTGGTAAATAAATCTTGCATAAAATCCTGAGCCTTTTCTTCATCTTGCCACAACATTTTAAAAAAGTAGTTGGCGAGCATTTGACTATACCTGTCATACAGTTCCGAAAAAGCACGACTATCCTTATCTACAACAAGTTGCATTAATTCATTATCGCTATACGAAGTGTATTTCCTCATTTAGTTTAACTAGTCGTTTAGCATTTTTTTAATCTGTTCTTCTCGTCCTGCATTCTTGGCTATGGCTAGTATCTTTAGTTTGATGCTTTGATACTGAGATTCCATATTATTTTCTTTGTAATATTCTGCCAACTGTATCATTGGCAACACATAATTTAAATTCATTCTCCTGGATAGAGCTGGATTAAAAGTAACTGAAACATAATTTTTGGTAAACTTAGATTCCCAATTTTGTTTCAGTAAAGGGATATTATTAAAACTAGATTTAGAATATTTGAATGCTAATCCGGTTGAGAATAAATTCTTTTTTAAATCCTTGAGAACCAAATGAGAAACTGTAAGTGCAAAATAAATTGGCTTACTAGAGTTTCTAGTTGCAACATCTGCTAGAATATTAATATTTTTAGAATACGATTTTGCAAAATTCAAACCGAACTCTTTAGCTATTCTGGTCCTGTATGTTTGATTCATCATCAAATCAAAATTCAGAATTTTAATGTCTGTTCTTATTCCCTCTATAGTTTGTAATACCCAAATTGGATACGTATCGTTTTCTCCGTAGGTAACTAAAATTCCATTCTGCTCTACCGACATTAACGTGTTGTATGCATATTCGCGTAAAGAAGGTGTTAGTTTAGTGGCTTTTAATTTTTCGCAAAATGCTCTTTTATTTAAAGTTTCATTAGATAATTCGTAGTATTTAGCCATCTCAAAATATAATTCCGAGTAGTTAGGATTCATTCTATAAGCAGAAAGTAGTGATTGGTAATCTTTATTGGAAGATTCACTATTTAAATATTGAGAATAATAATAGTTAAAAGAGTCCTGATTAGAACCTGTGCTAGTAGTTTCAGTATCTCTTCGTTCTTTGGTGTTTTTGTCCAATGGGACAGAATATTTAGAAACTGACTGAACAGTTTTTTTTTCTGCTGACTGGCTCCATCCAATATTGGAAATCAGCAGCAGTATGATTAGTAATCGTTTCATAAGTTTAAAAATAAGTTTATTCTTTCACAATTAGGTACACTCACTCTTTAAAAAGGTTCAAAAGGATAATAAATATTAATTATTAGGCATAAAAAAAGCCATCACGCATTAGCGGATGGCTTTAAGTATTATTTAAAATATTATCCTTTAACTAAAATTCCAGAAGCGATAAATACTGGCTCAATTTCTGGCTCAGTTACTGCATCATGTCTTTTTTGTAATTCAGCTTTTTTCTCGTCAGAAACGTCATCACCTTCCATTTCATCCATGATGTAATGTTGTAGGTCAGCAATAGAAGTAGTATCCATTCTTGCTTCTCCTGTAAAGATTGCTTCTGTTCCAATTTCAGTATCTGTTGGGATAGTAAAGTGATCTTTAAACATAACTCTCATATCTGTAGAATCTGCCATAGTAACGATTACAAAACATCCAGCTTTAGCACAAATACTTGTTAAAGGTGCAGTAAGTGTATAATTTGCTGTTGCTCCATTTGCAAATGCAGTTGAAAAGTCATTCATTGATATCGCAGCATCTGTTGGTACAGACTCTACTCCATAATGAATGTAACCTTCCATCTCTTGAACTGGAGTTACTTCTTCTACTTTTTCTTCAGTTGTTTCTGCAGCTACTTTTTTAGCTTCTCCACATGAAAACAAGATTAATCCTGCTCCTAAAATTGTTATAAATTTTTTCATTGTTTTTGTTATTTAATTTTACTCTACAAATATAGATATATTAATCTAACTGCATAAAAATTACTACCCATAAAAAAAACAGCAAAAGATATTCTCTTGCCGTTTTAAATATTAAAAATTTACTTTTTATAGTCCTCCAAAAGTAATCCCTGCAGAGAAAGGCATTAAGTTAGATACACCCGAACTTTGTGAAATAAAATTATCATTCATTTCAGTTAACCCGTAATTTGCATAGATTCCAATTCCTTTATAAGCAAGTCTTGCTCCTACAGAAAGTTTTATTGGTGCTATATTATAGTTTCCTTTTATTTCTGATTTATACTCTACATTCTCAATAGAATATTCTTGTTTCACTTTATTTCCTATGTTGTAACTAAATGTTCCTCCAACAGCAAATTTAAATTTTTGATTATTTGATTTAAAAACCATCATTAACGGTACGTTCAGGTAATTAGTTTTAAACTTATAAGAACCGAAACTTATTACTGAATCTTTCATAAAACCTCCGTTATTTGGATCTACTTGTAAGTTTTCTTTGAAAACAAAACGATTAAATTCAAACCCAAATCCTGTTAAAATTCCAAAGTTTTTATGGATATCAAACATTAGATTCCCATTTATCATATAGTTTCTACTTTGAGAATAATCAAGATCAAGAGAAGCATCTGAAGTAACTTCGGGTGCAGTTACGAAAATTACATTTGCATTTTCTTGTGAGAATCCTGCAACTCCCCATCCAAAAGAAGTTTCGAAATCTACATTTAGATATTTATCCTCTTTTGGTTTTTTCTCATCAGAATCAGTTATTCCGTCAATTGTCTTAGTATTGTCTTTAATGATGATAGAAACATCTCCTAAGTCAATTTCTGTTTCATTATCGTTTTTTGTAGAATCCGATTGAGCGAAAAAAGTAAACGAAAGTAGGGCGAATGATAGTGTAAATATTGTTTTCATTTTAATGTGTTTTTATTGTTTGGAAGTAAGACTACTAAGGGTAGTAAAAAGTTACAGTTAGTTTTTAATTTTTCTTTTAATTTTAAAAAATTTTCCAAACCTATACGTTTTAATCGTTTGATTATCATTATTATTATCCTCAACTCTAAATTGCTTACCTATCTTACTTTTTTTAAGTTTATTTGAAGCAAAAGTCAAAAAATCTTGGCTTGATTTAATTTCAACCCCAGCTCTTTTAGAAGCGAAATCTTGTGTTTTTTCAGTTAAAAACTCTATTACAGTATATACTTTTCTGTTCACAGCAACTTTATCCTGAACAACCGCAAAAGGTTTATAATCTGTTTTTAACTCATTTGTAAATTCAATTCCTCGAAAGTATTTAAGCGATTCCTTATCAGCTGTAAAGTCAACTTCCCTTTGGTTAAAATCACTCACTGGAATAGATGCTAATAATGTATTCTTTGAGTTTGTATTTAAATACGTTTCTTCAATACTATCTTCAGAAGAGTCTATTAAATTTTCGAATGACTTAATCTTTAACTCCGATTTATTAATTAAACCAGCCATTTGTCCAAACTCTTGTTAATCTGTTGGCAAGGAGAAAAAGACTAACAAAGCTAAAGAAGCTGCTACAGCTCCAGAAACCCAGTAAAAAGCACCAATTCTCTTGGATTGTTTTAAATCTTCTTTGTACGGATAAACAAGAGTTTGCTGAATAAGAATTGTTTTAT
Source organism: Flavobacteriales bacterium (assembly GCA_018609055.1). Taxonomy (GTDB): domain Bacteria; phylum Bacteroidota; class Bacteroidia; order Flavobacteriales_D; family CAJJDF01; genus CAJJDF01. Next base: position 169,943 of record JABAYJ010000009.1, on the reverse strand, counting down.
TGTATCTTTTTTGCTTCTCAATTTTATCAGGGTTTTCCTTAATATACTGAGTTAACAAGACTTGTTGTTCATCATTCGTATTAATAAAAACGTTACAATATTCTTAATAAGTAAGATAGAATGAAAATTTGAACTATTTTTGAGGGTAAAATTAATTTAACTATGAAAAAAACATTACTATTTTTAGGAGCCATCTCAATGGGAATTAGCTCTTTATCACAAACAATTACTTCTGCTAATATTGCAATTTTAGGAGATACATTATATCAGGCTGAGGATTTAGCTCCTTCTATAAATATAGGAACGATTGGAACAGGAAATGTTTGGAATTTCTCAAGTCTTTTGAACAACAATAGAGATACTACTATATTTTATGATCCAAATATTATTCCTTGTTCTAATTCAACTTTTTATGGTGTAACTCACAGTTTTAAGCAAGATACCAATACTGCTTTTTTGTCAGTAAATACTGCTTCTATTGAATTGCTTGGAATCTCTAACGGAACGATTTGTGTCGCTTCTCAAGATTCTGAAACTACCATTACTTTCCCAAGTTCGTTTGGCACAACTTTTCTTGATACATCTAGAACAACAACAACCGTTTCAGGTGCTTCTGTTGGCCAACCCTTAGCAGATTCAATTAAAATTATTAGTGTTACTTATATAGAATCAGATTTTAATGCATCTGGTACTTTAACCACACCTCTTGGAATTTTTGCAAGTATAAGACAAGATTTGGAAAGAAAAACTACATCCGATTTTTACGCTAAAGGTGCATTAACAGGTGGAGTATTTACACTTCTTAGAACAGAAACTGATACGGCTTATAGTCATCAATATTGGTCAGATGCAGCAAATGCTATATTCCCTTTAGTTTCTTATGATTTGACATCTACAGGCACTTTAACTGGTTCGGTTATATTTACCACTGGATTAAGCAAAAACGTCCATACATCTATCAAGGAAAATGAAATCAAAACGATTTCTGTTTACCCTAACCCTACAACTGATCAATTAACTATTGATAATCAAGGAACAATTAATAATTTAACAATTACTGACCTTAGGGGAAGAGTTGTTTATTCGTCTAACTCAATTAATAGTAATACGATTAACATTAATTTCTTAACTGAAGGAGTTTATGTATTGTCAATCACTACTGATTCTTATACAGGAACAACAAGATTTGTAAAACAATAGAAACATTTTTAAACAAAAAAAGTCCTGAGTTTCCTCAGGACTTTTTTTTGGTTTAAAATTTATTAATAGATTACTCCTGAACCCAAAAGTTCTTCATTAAAGTACCAAGCAGCAAACTGTCCTGAAGTAATTCCTCTTTGTGGATTTTCGAATTGGATGAATAAATCAGTTTCAGTTTGAAAAACAGTAGCAGTTTCTAAATCCTGTCTGTATCTGATACGAACATCACAAGTAAGCGATTCTCCAGCCTTTAATCTTAAGTCTTCGCGTATCCAGTGAATTTCATCTTGAGATACTTTTAGCGCTTTCCTGTAAAGCCCAGGGTGATCTGTTCCCTGACCTACATAAACTATATTCTCTTTTACATCAGTAGCAATTACAAACAAGGGGAATTCTGTCCCTCCTACTCCAAGTCCTTTTCTTTGTCCTGTTGTAAAATAATGGGCTCCTTGATGTTCGCCTTTATCTTTTCCATCCGTTCTTTGGTAAGAAAAAGGGGTCGCTAACTCTTCTATTTCTGTTTTAGTCTGATATTCTGCATAAGCTGGAAAATCTTCTGGAACCTCAATTATTCTTCCTTTTTTTGGCTGAAGTTTTTGCTGAAGAAAGTCAGGTAATTTTATTTTACCTACAAAACATAATCCTTGAGAATCTTTCTTTTCAGCTGTAACAAGCTTTTGAGCTCTGGCAATATCTCTTACCTCACTTTTTTGTAATTCTCCTATAGGGAAAAGTGCTTTTGATAATTGAAATTGATTTAATTGACACAAAAAATAACTTTGATCTTTGTTATCGTCTTTCCCTCCTATTAGCTTATGAATTTCTGTTCCTTCAATTTCTTCAGTTCCTTTTCGGCAATAATGACCTGTAGCAACATAGTCTGCTCCTAGTTTAAGAGCTGCATTAAGAAATACATCAAATTTAATTTCACGGTTACAAAGTACATCAGGGTTTGGTGTTCTACCAGCTTGATACTCGGCAAACATATAATCTACTATTCGCTCTTTATATTCGGCACTTAAATCTAATGTTTGAAAAGGAATCCCTAATTGTTCAGCAATTGCTAATGCATCATTGCTATCATCTATCCATGGACATTCGTTATTGATTACCACAGTTTCATCATGCCAGTTCTTCATAAACAAAGCAATAACGTTATAGCCTTGCTCTTTAAGCAAATAGGCTGCAACACTAGAATCTACTCCTCCTGATAATCCAACTACTACTGTTTTTGACATTCTTTTTTTTCTTTGAAGTACAAAGTTAGTGGTTTTTCTTAAATGGAATTAGAAACTACTACATCAAATTATCATTCAACTTAGCAATACCATCATTTCCTAAAATAATTGGTAAATCACTTACTCTGTTATCTGTTGGTCCGTTTTCTAATTTAAGGACTCCTCTTGGGCAAACTGCAGAACAAACTCCACAACCAACACAAGAAGAACGCACAATGTTTTGTCCTTTTTGAGCATATGCTCTCACATCAATTCCCATTTCACAATAAGTAGAACAGTTACCACAAGAAATACATTGGCCTCCGTTTGTTGTTATTCTAAATCGAGATTTAAATTTTTGAACTAATCCTAAATAAGCTGCAAGTGGACATCCAAATCTACACCAAGATCTGTTTCCTAGTAAAGGATAAAATCCTGTTCCTATTACTCCCGAAAATACTGAACCTATTAAAAACCCATATGTTTTTTGAACCGTGTAAGTATTAATTCCTAAAACTGTAGAAGCTCCCGAGAAGAATGAATATAAAGTAAGCCCAGTCATAACAACTACAAAAACTAATACTCCATGAATAAGCCATCTTTCAAGTTTCCAGGCTTTAAGGGTTTTATTAGATAATTGCCTGTATGGATCACCAAGTGTTTCTGCTAATCCTCCGCATCCACATACCCACGAACAGTACCATCTTTTTCCGAAGAAATAAACAAAAACTGGTACTCCAACAGCAAATAAAAGTATTCCCCAAACCAGCATAAATATCCCCATATTTCCACTTGCAATAAGGCTATTTATATTCCAATCAAAAAAGAAATCATAATCCAAAGGCCACATATTTTTAAAATCAAAATAAGGCTGATTCAACCTTACCAAGATTTCTGGAATTAAAAATGCAAAACCTACTTGAAAAAACAATACCGAGATTGTTCTTACAATTTGGTATTTATTATGACGGTACTTAATAATCATTCTTATTCCCATTACTGTCATAGCAACACAATACAGTAATCCATAAAGAAACCACTGTGAAGCTGGATTTCCACTTAATGATACACTTAAAGGATCAACCATCAATACCCAATTGGTTAAATAATGAGGAAACCAATAAAGGAGAATGTAAAATAGAATTAAAAAAGTACCGATAATGATTCCTATAATTCCTCGATTAGTTGCAGAGCTGTGATAAACTCCGTCATTTTTTATTCCAGGATATTTTTTAAGCTCAGGAAGAATATAAATTAAAGCTCCTATTAATCCCAAAATAATTGTCAGAAATAAAATAAGCCCTTTATTATTAGCAAAGAAACCAACTGTAGATGCCTTGGTTAATTGAAACTTAGTGTCAGTTAAATAATCTAAATCAAATCCTTTACTTCTTAGTATACTTTGGTTAATTTCTGAAACTTTGTTCGATAATTTATTTTCTAAATCTTCGATTGAAGCGATTTCTTCTCCAAATAACCAACTTAAATTATCTGTAAGTTGTTTGTTTTTGAAGGCCTCTTCTTCATTCTCTTTATCAAAAACCAGATCAATACTATTTTGGTTAAACTGTACTTTGTTATCAATGGTAGAGTGGTAAATTATATTAGTTACATCTTCAGGCTTAATACCTGACTCACTCAAAATCAACTGATTTGCTTCGTCAGCCATTGGGGTAATAATGTCAACAAAAGAAAACTGGCTCCCAAAAGTTTTAGATTCGTTTAATTTAAAAACTTCTGTTTGTGTAATAAAATCAGCTTGCTTTGGAATTGCCTTTTGAACTGACTCTTTGCTTAATTCAAATTTTCCAAAAGTGATAGCACTAATAAAAAATCCAAAAGCAAGTATAAATATTCCTAAACCAATTTTTTTCATGTGGAGCTATTTGTAGATGAATTTAACTATAATCATTTAATTAACTCTATTTGAATCGAACCAAAAACAAATTCCATACATAACTAAGCCATTTTTTTTACCTTTAATCAATATATAATTCAATTCTATGAAAGTTTTATTATCAATACTCTTTTCTACAATTCTTACTGTTGGGATTTCTCAAACTAATTGCGACTCTTTAACCTATAAAATTTTGATGGTTGGTGACAGTTGGTCAAATTTCCCTGTTGGTTTTGGATCTTTCGAAAACAATCTTGACAGACATGGATTTACTAATATTGGAATGTTTAGTAACACTTCCGATTTATCGATTAATGGAGCTGAAACTCACGACTTTTTAACTACAACTGGAATTACAGCCATACAAAATGCATTAAATGCAAATCCAAACATTGAAATAGTAAATTTAAGTATTGGTGGAAACGATATACTTAACACTTGGAACAACTCAATGGATTCTATAGCTACCGATTCTCTTTTGGATGCTACAATGCTTCGTATAGATTCCATAATTACGAATATTCAAGCATTAAAACCTGGGATAGTAATTTACATGACTGGATACGACTTTGCCAATTTTGGAGAAGTCATTCAAACGTATGCAGCTCCTACTTTTCATCCTTTTTATGCCAGATGGAATGGAATGGGACAACCAGACTTTTTGGAAATGAATAAACTGTTGACAAGAGCTTCGGATAAATTTAGTGTTTTAGCTAATACTGATTCAAAAGTACAGTACAGTAATGGCCTTGGATTAATGCAGTTTTTATATGGACAATCTACTGCACTAGGAGTTGCTCCAAGTGGAACTTATGCTGCTGGAACTGTAACTTTTCCTGGCGGAAGATTGGATTACCCTACTCCAAAAAGCAGAATGAATAATTATGGTTTTTTTAGAGACTGTTTCCATTTAGATACAGAAGGATTTGATATGTTTTATAAATATCATTTTGAAGAATATTATTTAGATTACCTAAGAGGAAATGTTGATTTAAGCTTAACCTCCGAAGGAATGAATAATGATGGTGGTGTAACTTCTACCTCAACAATAAGTGCTAGCAATGTTAAAATAGGAAACTCAACAGCTAGCGGAATTAGCAAAGGAATAGTTAGTTTTAATACTAGCTCAATTCCTGCAGGAACTGCAATACACGAAGCAAGTATATTTCTGTATCGTGATAACCAAACTGGAACTTTACCAGTTTTCAACAAAGTAATTTTAGAATCTAAACAAGGAAATTTTGGAACTTCAACTACTCTTGATTTTGGAGATTACAATAGTTCATCTGATGCACTTGATACTGCTTGCACCTATGGAACTGTTAGCGAAAATGGATTTTGGCTAAGAATTAGTATTCCTGCTAGTATATTATCTCAAATAAGTACTTCTGGAGTTACTCAATTTAGAATTTCTATGATAGACTCTACTGACGGAAACACTCTATTTTTCTCAACTGGAGATTCTACTAACAAGCCATTTATGGATATTGAATATCTTAATCCTACTTCAATTAATTCTGTGGTAAAAGAGAATGACATTTCTATTTACCCTAACCCTACTGCTTCTAATTTTATAACTATTACAAATTTCAACTCAACTAATTCAGCAATAAAAGTAGTTGATGTAACTGGAAGAGTGTTCCATGTCACACTTGAAGGAAATCAATTAGATATCTCTACTTTATCTCAGGGAACTTATTTTATATTGATAAATTCCAATGAAAATTTAGTCACAAAAAGATTCGTAAAACTATAAAATGAGATTGAAGAAATGGCTTAAACGTTTATTAATTCTTTTCATTTTAGGAGGAATTGCTGGATATGTAATTACTTATCATGTTGCTCCTTATGCTATTATTGCAAAGCACACACTTACAGGAGAGATTCCTAATAATGATGAATTAGTTTCTTTCGAAAAAATGAATGTACTTGGAATAGATTCTGTTCAATTAGACTCTTATCTGGTTAGTCCAAAAAATGATTCTATTAAAGGAATAGTTATTTTAATTCATGGAATAGGAAGTTGCAAAGAGCAATTTATTGATTTAGCCAGAAAATTTGCAGACGAACAAATCGGCAGCTTTATTTTTGACCTAAGAGCTCATGGAAAAAGCGAAGGAGAATATTGTACGTATGGATTTCAAGAAAAATATGATGTTCAAAACATTGTATCAAAATTAAAATCACACTACCCAAACCTGCCAATTGGCATTATGGGAAGTTCGCTTGGAGGTGCTGTGGCTATTCAAGCATTGGAATTGGATGAAAGAATACAATTTGGTGTTATAGAATGTACATTTGGACAATTAGACCAGATCGTATTCGACTATCAAAAGAGATTTACTTTTGGGGTAGGGTTTAAATTTATTACAGATATTGCTCTTGAACGAGCAGGAGAAATTGCCGATTTTGACCCAGAAAAAATTCGCCCAATAAACTCAGTTAAGCAAATAGAACAGCCTATGTTTATTGCTCATGGTGATAAGGATATTCATATATCTCCAGAATACGGTAAAGCTCTTTATGATAATTTAGCTTCTATTGACAAACACTTTGAATTAGTAAAGGGAGCCGATCACAATTACATTCACCAAATTGGCGGGGCAGAATATTCAAGAAAGGTATTGAATTTCATTAATAGACAATTGGAATCTAAATAATCCTTAATTATCTCATAGGATTATTCAATGCCTCAATTGCCATAGAATAGTTTTCTTCTATAGTCAATATTCGCTTATACTCACGAGTAGCAAGAGTTCTTTGTCCTTGTGCCTCATAACAAAGTGCTCTGTTATAAATTGCATCTATATAATTAGAATTCAATTCCAATGCTTTATTAAATTGCACCAAAGCTTCAACAATTAATGAATCGTTTTTTTGTTTTGGATTATCGTTATAACAAAGTTTAAGTAAGCTACTTCCAATATCATAATGAGCAACTTCAAAAGTAGAATCAATGCTTAATATATTATCAAAACAAACAATTGCATCTTCGTATTGATCGTGCTCATAAAAACTCATCCCTTTTAATCTCCAAACTTCAATACTTCTAGGAAACACAGCCAAAGCTGAGTTAAAGTATTGTATTGCTAGTGGGTTATTCATTTTATCATGAATTGAACCTAATGCTAAATAAGATTCGTAATAATTAGGATTTCTTTCTACAGCCGTTTGAAAAGAAGAAATTGCTAAAGCATTCATCCCTTGTTTCTCATACCACATTCCTTTTAAATAGTATGGACGAGCTAAAAACTTATCTTTTTTAATAACCCTATTGATTAAGTCTAAAGCTGGTTCAAAGTTTTTACCTGCGATAAAATAATAAGCTAACTCTAAATTCCCATTAGTATGCATGCTATCAATCTCTAGAGTTCTTTCCAAAAATGGAAAAGCCTTATCCAATTGATTCATGTCTATTTTACTCAACTTCAAATAAGTATACCCTTTAAGAAAGTTAACATCCGCATCATTTGGCTTTACTTTTAATGCTTTGTTTGCATCCTTCAATGCTAACTCATAGTCACCAGTGCCTAAATAATAATTTGCTCGATCTACATATCCTTTTTCTGAATTAGGGTTTGCGATTATAAATTCTTCCAGTTTAATCAGCTCCTCACTTTTACTTAAAGTAAGCTCTTTAATATCAACAATATCTGTATCGGGAACCGGTAGAGTATCGTTACAGTTTAGCAACAGCAAACCTGAAAACAGTATAAATAAATTTTTCATAATTAAATATATAGATTACAAACTTGATAGAAAATAAAATGCCCCAAAATTTGGAGCATTTTTATACCTATTTAGTTTTAAAAAATTAAGCAGATTCAGCTGCCAACATTTCATAAATTTTAGTTTCTAACTCATCCATTAGTTCTGGATTATCTCCAATCAATTCTTTCACTGCATCTCTCCCCTGTCCTAATTTAGTTTCTCCGTAGCTAAACCAAGATCCACTTTTCTTTACAATGTTTTTGTCCACTGCAATATCCAAAATTTCTCCAGTTTTAGATATTCCTAATCCGTACATAATATCAAATTCTGCTTTACGAAATGGTGGAGCTACTTTATTTTTTACAACTTTTACTCTCGTCCTGTTTCCAAGTACATCTTCTCCTCCTTTGATTTGAGTAGATCTTCTGATATCTAATCTAATTGAAGAATAAAATTTAAGTGCATTTCCACCCGAAGTAGTTTCTGGGTTTCCGAACATTACACCAATCTTCTCTCTTAATTGGTTAATAAAAATACAACATGTATTTGCTTTACTAATAGATGCTGTAAGCTTTCTTAATGCCTTAGACATTAATCTTGCTTGTAATCCCATCTGAGAATCTCCCATTTCACCTTCAATCTCTGCTTTTGGCGTAAGTGCTGCAACTGAATCGATAATAATTAAATCAATAGCACCCGAACGAATTAAGTTATCTGCAATTTCTAAAGCTTGTTCTCCATTATCTGGCTGTGAAATAATCAAGTTATCTACATCTACACCTAAGTTCTTAGCGTAAATCGCATCAAAAGCATGCTCTGCATCTATAAATGCGCAAATACCTCCTTGTTTCTGGCATTCTGCAATAGCGTGAATAGTTAAAGTTGTTTTTCCAGATGATTCAGGTCCATAAATTTCAACAACTCTTCCTTTTGGATATCCTTTTACACCTAAGGCTAAATCTAAAGTCAAAGAACCAGAAGGAATTACGTCTATATCTGCAATTGCTTTATCTCCTAGTTTCATTACTGCACCTTTACCGTATTGCTTATCCATACGTTCCATGGTAGCTTGTAATGCTTTTAACTTATCACTATTTACTTCTTTTACTTCTTTTGCTTTTGCCATTGTGTGTTTCTTTAAAATTATATTATCCTATTATTTGAGCCGTGTGGTCTTTTGTCTTTACTTTTTCTATAATATCTGCTATCACTCCTTTTTCGTCAATTACAAATGTTGTTCTGTGGATTCCATCATAAATTTTACCCATGAATTTCTTTTCTCCCCAAACTCCGTAATCTTGAATGATTTTTTTCTCCTCATCCATCAACAATGGAAAAGGTAAACTATATTTATCGATAAATTTTTTGTGCGACTTTGCAGAATCTGCACTTACACCTAATACTTTATATCCATTTTTCAATAACATATCATAGTTATCAGTTAAGTTACAAGCTTGTGTTGTACAACCAGGCGTATTGTCTTTTGGATAAAAATAAAGAATCACTTTACTTCCTTCAAAATCAGCAAGTTTAATTGCATTTCCGTCTTGGTCTTCTGTGTTAAAATCAGGAGCATTATTTCCTACTTTCAAATGTTTCATAAAGTCTATTGCTTTTCCCAAAGTTAAGAATTTATTTCTTTGAAATAATGAAACTAACCCTTCTTTTTTGATAGATTTTTTGGTACTTTGGTATTTCAAAATTTAAACCTATGAAGCACCTATTTTCGATACTATTTTTAGCAATTTCCTCTACCTTATTTTCACAATCCTATTGGCAACAAAAAGTTGATTACAAAATGGATATTGATTTTGATGAAACAACTCATCAATTTAAAGGGAAACAAAAATTAGTTTACACTAATAATTCTCCTGATGAGTTAAACAAAGTATTTTATCACTTGTACTTTAATGCATTTCAGCCAGGAAGTATGATGGATATTCGTTCGTTAACTATTATTGATCCAGATAGAAGAGTTGGTGACAGAATATCTAAACTTAAACCAGAAGAGGAAGGTTACCAAAAGATAAACTCCTTAACTATGAATGGGAAACCTGTTGACTTTAAAGTTGTAGGAACAATTTTAGAAGTAAAACTTCCAGCTTCAATTAAGCCAGGAGAATCGGCAACATTCGATATGGATTTTGAAGCTCAAGTTCCTATTCAAATAAGAAGAAGCGGAAGAAATAGTTCCGAAGGAATTGATTACTCAATGACACAATGGTACCCAAAAATGAGTGAATATGATTATGAAGGTTGGCATGCAAATCCATACGTAGGAAGAGAATTTCATGGAGTTTGGGGAGATTTTGATGTTACCATTAAAATGAATAAAAAGTATACTATTGCTGGAACAGGAATATTACAAAATGCTTCTGAAATTGGAAAAGGATACACAGATAAAGTTGTAACCGATCCTAGTCCTAGTTCAACAAAACACAATTGGCATTTTAAAGCAGAAAACGTTCATGATTTTGCTTGGGCAGCCGATCCAGATTACAAACACGATATTAAAACTTTGGATAACGGTACTAGACTACACTTTTTTTACCAGACGGATACTGTAGTTGAAAACTGGGAAAAGTGCCAAGATTATGCTGTAAGAGCTTTTGAATATGTAAATAAAAAATATGGAAAATATCCTTATTCTGACTACTCAATCATACAAGGTGGAGATGGAGGAATGGAATATCCAATGGCTACATTAATTACTGCTCACGGTTCTTTTGGAGGATTAGTTAGTGTAATAATTCACGAAAGTTTACACAGTTGGTACCAAGGAATGATGGCAACTAACGAATCTAAATATCCTTGGATGGACGAAGGTTTTACTTCTTACGCACAACATGATGCAATGGACCATGTTTATGGAAAAAACGCTTTGAACTCACACTTAGGAGCTCACAGAAATTATCAGTTCTTAGTTAAAAGTAAAGAACAAGAGCCACTTACAACACATGCCGATCACTACAAGAAAAACAGAACTTATGGGATTTCAGTTTACTCTAAAGGAGAAGTTTTCTTAGATCAATTGGATTACATAATTGGAGAGAAAGCTTTTGAGGAAACAATGATGGAATATTACAATCAATGGAAGTTTAAGCACCCAAATGCTAACGATTTCAAGAGAGTTGCTGAGCAAGTATCTGGATTAGAATTAGATTGGTATTTGGAACAATTTATTGGAACTACAAATTTCATTGATTATAGTGTTGAAAGTATCGAAAAATGCGAAAAGACTTCAACTGCTATTAAACTGAAAAGAATTGGAGACATGCCAATGCCATTAGATGTTGCTGTAACATTAAAAGATGGTACAGTAAAGGTTTACAACATTCCTTTAGCAATAATGAGAGGAGCAAAAACCGAATCTAAATATGCTGATTACACAGTTGTTTCTGAAGATTGGCCTTGGACAAATCCAGAATTTACTTTGTGTATTGAGGTGAAAGAAAAAGACATTGAAAAGATTGAAATTGATCCTAGTTTAAGACTTTCGGATATTGATAGAAATAACAATACTTATCCTAGAGTTGAAAAGAAAGTGAAAAAATAAAAACTAATTTTCAGATTATTAAAGAGGCTCAAATGGGCCTCTTTTTTTATATAAAATTTTAAATACAAAACGACTAATTCTTGACTCATTTCATAACGATTAGAAATAACTCATTCCTTTATTAACAATCACTCTGAAATAGTTAAAAACATAGCTTCGCATAATTATAGCACAGCAGGATTAATTTGTACTTTTAAATCTTGCAATAAACTGAAAAATAATGGCTGCCAAAGCGAAAGAAAAGGAAAGAGAAACCCCGTTAATGAAGCAATACAATGCTATTAAAGCAAAGCACCCTGATGCTGTGTTGTTGTTTCGCGTAGGTGATTTTTACGAAACTTTTAAATCTGATGCAATCATTGCTTCTCAGGTTTTAGGAATTGTGTTAACCAAAAGAAAAAATGGAAAAGCTTCTCACATTGAGTTAGCAGGATTTCCGCATCATTCGCTTAACACCTATTTACCAAAATTAGTAAGAGCTGGATACCGTGTTGCTATTTGTGACCAATTGGAAGATCCAAAAATGACCAAAACAATCGTAAAACGTGGAGTTACCGAATTGGTTACACCAGGTGTTACTTTCAATGATAACGTATTGGAGCAAAAGAAAAATAACTTTTTAGCTGCAGTTCACTTTACCAAACACGTTATTGGAGTTTCTTTTTTAGATATTTCTACTGGAGAGTTTCTGGTAGCCGAAGGTTCCGCAGAATACATTGATAAACTGATTCAAAGTTTAAAACCTACTGAAGTACTTTTTCAGAAAGGACAACAGAAGAAATTTAATGAGTTATTTGGAAATAAATTCTACTTTTTTCAACTAGATGATTGGGTATTTACTCCCGATTTTTCGAAGGATTTATTAACCAAACAATTCAATACCAAAACCCTAAAAGGATTTGGTGTAGAAGATTTAAAAGTAGCAACTATTGCAGCTGGTGCAGCTTTGCATTATTTATCCGAAACGCATCACAAAGAGTCTAAGCACATCTCTACCCTATCGCGAATTGAGGAAGATCATTATGTATGGCTAGATAGATTTACGATTCGTAACCTGGAATTAATTTCCTCTAACAATCAAGATGCAACTACTTTGATAGATGTGTTGGACAAAACTGTTTCGCCAATGGGTGGAAGGTTATTAAAAAGATGGATGTTGCTTCCGCTTAAAAACATAACTACCATTGCCAAAAGGCATGAAGTAGTTGAAGGATTGGTAAACAACAAAGAGCTATTAGAAGAAATGACAACTAATTTGAGTCAAATTAGTGATTTGGAACGTTTGGTTTCTAAAGTTTCTATTGGTAAAATTTCGCCAAGAGAAGTGAACCAACTTAAGAATTCACTAGATGCTTTAGTTCCAGTAAAATCCTTTTCGGAGAAATCGAAAATTAAAGCTCTTAAAGTAATTGGAGAACAAATTAACACCTGTGATTCTTTAAGAAAAAAGATTAGCAAAGAGCTTTTTGAAGATGCTCCTGTGCTAATAAATAAAGGAAATGTAATTAATGAAGGTGTAAATCAAGAATTGGATGATTTGAGAAAAATCGCCTTTTCGGGAAAAGATTATCTACTTCAAATGCAACAAAGAGAAAGCGAAAGAACGGGAATTACTTCTCTTAAAATTGCTTTTAATAATGTATTTGGGTATTACATTGAAGTACGAAACACGCACAAAGACAAAGTCCCTGAAGAGTGGATTCGTAAACAAACTTTGGTAAATGCCGAGCGTTATATTACCGAAGAACTAAAAGAATACGAAACAAAAATATTGGGAGCTGAAGAGAAAATTCTAGCTCTAGAATCTTCTATTTTTGAAAACTTGGTTTTAGAACTTTCAGATTTTACTGTTCCTATTCAGCATAATGCTAATCTTGTTGCTCAAATAGATTGCTTGAGTTCGTTTGCTATGCAAGCCGTTCACCATAATTATTGTAAACCAATTGTGGATGATTCCACCAAACTGACTATAAAAAATGGCCGTCACCCAGTGATAGAAATGTGCCTTGAAGTTGGTGACGAATACATACCAAATGATGTGTATTTGGATGATATGGATCAGCAAATAATTATGATTACTGGACCAAATATGTCGGGTAAATCGGCTATTTTGAGACAAACTGCTCTGATAGTACTTATGGCACAAATGGGAAGTTTTGTTCCTGCCGAATCCGTTACAATGGGTTATGTAGACAAGATTTTTACTCGTGTAGGAGCTTCTGATAATATCTCTTCTGGGGAATCAACATTTATGGTGGAGATGAATGAAACAGCTAGCATTTTAAATAATATCTCGGAACGTAGTTTAATTTTATTGGATGAAATTGGAAGAGGAACAAGTACGTATGATGGGATTTCTATTGCTTGGAGTATTACGGAATACATTCACGAATACCCACAGAAAAAAGCTAAGACACTTTTCGCTACTCACTACCATGAGTTGAACGAAATGTACAAGCAGTTTCCTAGAATAAAAAACTACAATGTTTCGGTAAAAGAGATTGACAAAAAAATCATTTTTATGCGTAAACTGGTTGCTGGAGGAAGTAACCACAGTTTTGGAATTCATGTGGCAAAAATGGCAGGAATGCCAGGTTTTGTAATTCGTAAAGCTGAAGAAATCCTTACTAAACTAGAAGCACGAAGTGGCGATAGCAATCAAGAAATAAAGAAAACCCTGAACGAAAAATCAGACGAAATGCAACTCAGTTTTTTCAATTTAGATGATCCAATTTTGGAAGATATTCGTGATGATATTGCGAATGTAGATATTAATACGCTAACACCTGTGGAAGCTTTGATGAAGTTGAGTGAGATTAAGAAGAAACTAGGTTAATTTGATATTATGGTAAAACTTTGGCAATCTCCAGCTTATCTAACTTACGTTCAACCTGAATTAACGGATGAACTAGTTTCAAAGTTTGAGAAAGAAACAAATTATAAACTACCCCTTGAATTTATCAATCTTTTAAAGATTCAAAATGGTGGATATATTAGATATTCACTTGAAGATATTCCTCATGAAGTAATTTATGGGATAGGACCAAACTTGCCTAAAATTGAAAAACCTGATTGGTCTCTAGAAAAAGAACATGTTAGTTTTAAACTGGAAGGCTTAATTCCATTTGATGGAGATGGACATTGGAACCTATGTCTAGATTATAGAGAGAGTAATTCTAAACCTAAGATAACATATATCGATATAGAGTGTGATAGCCAAAGCTTAATAGCTAATTCATTTAACGAGTATTTATTATTACTAGAAATAGACAAAGAGAAAAAGTATGTAATTGAAACAAACAATTCTACTGAGGATACTATATTAGCTATTTCAAATTCTTTAAAAAAGAAATTCGAAGAACCTGATTCATGGGCAAATGGTTATCCAATTTATAGAACTAAATACAGGAAAGAATGGATTTGGATTAGTCCAAATCAAGTCAATCAGGATCTTATAAAGTCTTCTTTATTTTTACTCTAACTTGTTCTGTATTGTTTCCATTCGTTCTGCTCATTAAAAAATATGGGGTAAATAAATATATAATTTTAGTAGTTTCTTCTCTTATTAGTATTGGATTTTGGTTTGAGAAATTTGTAATTTATACAACAAGAAACCATAGAGGTCATCTAGACCAAGGAATGAATTTACAAATCAATAGTTATTCTATTCGAGTTGCCATTATTATCACACTTTTAACAATAAATCTCCTTCTCTTTATTAGAAAAAAATCAAAAATACATCCTGATAAATCTGAAATCGACTCGGACTTAATTGAGTAACATTAAATTATTTTCACTAATTTAGTTTCTGTAAATTAAACAATAAGCCTGAATAATCTATGAAACACTTCTCTTCTCTTTTAGCAGTCATTTTTACAACACTAATTTGTTCTTCAAATTTTGCTCAAACCATACTAGATGATTTTGAACCTGGAAGCGGAATAACTACTTGGTGGGGAGATGCTTGTCAATTAGACACAAACTTCTCTAACCCAGTAGCTAACGGAATCAATACTTCAAGTAAAGTATTGAGATATGGAGACGTGGGAGGACAATATGCAAATGTAAGGTTTGATGCTGGAAGAAATTTTAGTCTTGCCTTTAACAATATTTTTACCATAAAAGTGTACGTTCCTTCTTCAGGACTAACAGGAACACAAAACAATCAGATAACACTCAAACTCCAAGACGGAACTGTTGCCTCACCCTGGGTTACTCAGACTCAAATTGTAAAAAACATTGTTCTTGACCAGTGGCAAACTATTACTTTTGATTTTGCTAATGATGTATACATCAATGCTAATGGAGGTTCGCCTGCTCCTATTCTAAGAACTGATTTAAATAGAGTTCTTTTTCAGATAAACGGAGAGAATAATTTCGACAATGTTTTGGCTTACTTAGATGACTTTACTTATTACGACACTATTACTTCACCAAATAATTTCAATTACCTTGTCTGGTCAGATGAGTTTAACGGGACTGGAGCAATAAGCAATGTAAACTGGTTTCACCAAACTCAATTGCCTTCTGGAGGAAGTTGGTTCAATGGAGAAGTTCAACACTACACAAACCGTGCTGTTAACTCTTCTCAAAACGGAGGAAGCTTAAACCTGATTGCTAAAAAAGAAGTTTTTACTGATCAAGGAAGAACAAAACAATATACTTCGGCTAGGCTTAACTCAAAATTTGCTTTTAAATATGGGAAGGTAGAAATAAGAGCAAAATTACCAACAGGATCTGGAACTTGGCCTGCAATTTGGATGCTCGGGAAAAACATTAGCGAAGGTGGAGCGTACTGGCAAACGCAAGGATTTGGTACAACAGGATGGCCAGCTTGCGGAGAAATTGACATTATGGAACACTGGGGAAGTAATCAAAATTTTGTTCAAAGTGCCATGCACACACCTTCTAGTTCTGGAGCAACCGTAAATCACGGAGGACAAACTATCCCAACTGCTTCAAGTGCATTTCATATTTACACATTAGAATGGAGTAGCACTCAAATGATATTTAGCGTAGATGGAATTGTACATTACATTTATAACCCAGCAATAAAAAATGCAAGTACTTGGCCATATGATGCTGAGCAATACATTTTATTAAACATTGCAATTGAACCTTCTATAGCAGCTAGTTTTACTCAAGACACAATGGAAATTGACTATGTAAGAGTGTATCAAGAAGGCTTTGCATCTATAAAAGAAAATGAGGTTTCTAAGTCACACAACTTTTTTCCAAATCCTGCTAATGACAATATCACTATCGAATTAGGGGAAAACCATACAGAAAATATTAAAGTAAAAATCTTCTCTATTCAGGGAAAATTAATTAAAAGTGTTAGCCAACAAACCGAAGGGACTAACTTGAAAATCGATGATTTAGGCGATTTACCAAAAGGACTTTACATAGTAAACTATAAGATTAATGGTAAAAACTACAACCTCAAATTTATTAAATCTTAAAAAATATTACTTTTTTATTAAAAAGCCTTTAACCAAGATACCGTTGGGATTGGAATCCCAATAAACTCACGAGAATTATTATAACTACTTCTTTCGAAAATTATACCAGATAAAACTACCTGAAAGGCACTTCCATACTTGGTACTAAATCTCATACCCGGCATAAAAATAATCGTTGGTTTAATACCATCATTTATAAAGCTACCCTCTTGTACCAATAAATTATTGGTAATAGTTGTTGGACCACTATTATCATCAAAAGAAAGATAAGTCTCTTTATTATAAACTAACTTTTTTCTGTTTGAAAAGAAAATCATGGAATCGAAAATAAAACTTACCTTATTACCAACAGATTTTATACCTGAAATACCAAGCACCACTGAGTTGATATTTGAACGATAATCTAAATATTCATATTCCTTATTGGAAGAATTGTATGAAGGAGAAACATAGTATTTTTGAGAAGGATCTTCTCTTTGAAATTGATACTTGTAACCAGAATAGTTACTAAAATCTGATCCTAAATTCATGTGTGTAAATCCTGCAGATAGACTAATATTTGAACTTCTGTTACCTTTAGTAACAGTACCAAAATACAATCCTCCAAAAGCTTGAGGAGCCAAATAACCTCCTGAACCCACTATAGCTCCAACTGCAAAATTAATATCCGATTCAGTATTTGAATTATTAAAAGAGTATTTTGCTGCTAAAGCAATTGGACTTGCAATCCAAGTAGCCATAACACCAAGCGATAAATTATCAGTTAAAGCAAAATGAACCTCTGGACCGTAAAGATGGATCAAAGCATAATTTTCCTTTTTCTTTATAGGCAAGGCATTAGTTGTGAAATAATACCTTGTGGTAAATGGTCCAGCATCCCTTAAATCATCACCATTCCTTAGTCCTGCTTTATCACCATTGGTAGCTGAAGGTGGATCAACAACTCTCATCTCTTTTATGTCAGATTTCTTGATAAATACTTTACCAATACTTTTAGTATCTATCAGTACTTCTCTCCCATCATCCTTCAACACATACCCATAATATTCGCTCCCATCATTTTTAATTATGAGATAATATTTATTCTCAACAGAAGCGGCTTCAGATTCAGTTGAATCAACAGTAACTTGAGAAAATGAATTAGAACAACCAAATCCAATAATGATAATTAATAAAGAAAATGTTAGTCTCATAATTTTAATTTTATTTTAACGTAAAATTAACATAATTTTTGTTAATTATACTTAAAACACAATAAAAAAAATGACTTAATAAATTTAGAAGCAGGACTTTAAAAATATTAGCTTACTATTTTCACTTCTTTTGCCACTTCTCTAGCATTCTTAATTGCCTTATCCAACTCTGGATTCACAACCGTTATGTGTCCCATTTTACGAAAAGGTTTGGTTTCAGTTTTTCCATATAAATGAACGTAAACACCTTCTTGTTTCATCACATCATTTATCCCTTTATAGACAGGAGTTCCAGTATGATTCTTATCTCCCAATAAATTAATCATAACTCCTGGCTGAACAATTTCAGTACTTCCTAATGGGAAATTCATAACCGAACGATAATGCTGTTCAAACTGAGATGTGTGGTTACATTCAATAGTATGATGTCCACTATTGTGTGTTCTTGGAGCCATTTCGTTTACTATAACCGAACCGTCTTTCAATACAAAAAACTCAACAGCAAGTAATCCGACCATTTCTAATTTCTTGATAATGGTTTGGGCAATTTCTTGAGCTTTTTTTTCAGTTTCTGAGCTTATTTTTGCAGGCGAAAATAAAAACTCAACTAGGTTAGCTTCTGGATTAAATTCCTGCTCACAAGTTGGGTAAGAACGAATCTCTCCATTCTCATTTCTAGCAACAATTACAGATATTTCTTTATCAAAATCAATCATTCTTTCCAATAAAGATGGTACTTCAAACCCTTTTTCTAAATCCGATTCAGATTTTAGAATCTGCACCCCTTTTCCATCATAACCTCCTTTTCTCATTTTCTGTACAATAGGAAAAGTAGCTTTTTGTTTTACTTCTTCCAATGAATTACACAACTCAAAATCAGCTGTAGGAATATTGTTATCTCTATAAAATTGTTTCTGAATTCCTTTGTCTTTTATCAACTCTATAATGTGAGATTGAGGAAATACTTTTACACCTTCCTTTTCTAATTGAGCAAGGGCTTCTGTATTTACATTTTCAATCTCTATAGTTAATACATCCATATTCTTACCGAAATTATAGACTGCATCATAGTCATTAAAACTTCCTTCGATAAATGAATCACACAAATTTGCCGAAGGGCAATTGGGATTAGGATCTAAAATATGAATTGGAGTTCCATAACTCATAGCCGATTGAATAAACATACGACCTAACTGGCCACCTCCTAAAATTCCGAGTTTTGTTGTGATAAAATTCATACCATAAAAGTACAGAAAATTGCTCCATAATTGAGTAGCTTTATTGAATAAACTTCTTTTATGGAATTAAGTTATTGGGAATATAAATCATGGTTTTCGGATATCGACTTTACAGTTGTTGGTAGTGGAATTGTTGGATTAAGCTGTGCTTTACAATTAAGAAAAAACTATCCTAATGCAAATATTCTTATTATTGAAAAAGGAATATTACCACAAGGAGCAAGCACGAAAAATGCTGGATTCGCCTGTTTTGGTAGTATATCCGAAATATTAGATGATTTAACTAACAGCTCAGAAGAAGAAGTAATTAACCTAATAAAACAAAGAGTTAACGGGATTAATGGACTACGTAAATTAGTAGGAGATGAAAAACTTGAATACAAACCTTGGGGAGGGTACGAGTTGTTTTCTGAGCAGGATACAAGTTTATATGAAGAGTGTTTGAGTAAAATTTCTGAAGTAAATAGATTACTAAATCCCATATTTAATGATTCGGTTTATTCAGTAAATCAAAATCCCTTTGGATTCAAAAATATTCAAGAAAATGTAATTTTCAATTCATTTGAAGGCCAATTGAACACGGGAAAAATGATGGAGAGTCTACTTAAATTGGCTTATAAAAACAACATCAAAATTATTAACTCCACTTCTGTTTTAAGTTTTGAATCCTTAAATGAAAAAGTAGAAGTGAAAACCGACAAAGTTAATTTCAAAACCAATCAACTATTTATTGCTACCAATGGCTTTTCCTCTGAATTAGGAATAGAACAAGTAAAACCTGCCAGGGCACAAGTATTGATAACAAAACCAATCCCTAATCTTAAAATAAAAGGAACTTTTCATTTAGATAAAGGCTACTATTATTTTAGAAACATTGATGACAGAATTCTATTTGGTGGTGGAAGAAACCTAGATTTTGAAACAGAAGAAACTTCTCAATTTGGACAAACAAAACTCATTCAAAACAAGCTTGAAGAGATTCTTAAAGAAACCATTTTACCTGAAACAGATTTTGAAATTGACCAAAGATGGAGTGGAATTATGGGAGTTGGAAACCAGAAAACTCCAATAATAAAATCAATATCTAACAATATTCATTGTGGAGTAAGATTAGGTGGAATGGGAGTTGCAATTGGGAATAATATTGGAAAAGAATTGGCTAATCTAGCTCAATAAACCTATTCCTAACAATCATTAAAACACTGAAAATTAATTGATAAACCGAAGTTGCTCTTGATTGTTTTAACCCTTGCCTAATATTTCATTTTTCACTACATTTGTTTTCGTCCAAAATTGGGCTAAATCATAAGAAAAAGAGCGAATGGCAACAGCAGAAGCGAAGACAAAGACAGAGTTATCTTTTGAAGATTTTAAGAACGAAGTAATTGAGGATTATAGACTTGCACGAATAAGCAGAGAATTATCTTTATTGGGAAGAAGGGAAGTTTTGACTGGTAAAGCAAAGTTTGGAATTTTTGGTGATGGAAAAGAATTACCACAAATTGCGTTAGCTAAACAGTTTCAAAACGGAGATTTCCGTTCTGGTTACTACCGTGATCAAACGCTTATGATGGCAATTGGACAAATGACTCCAACTAACTTCTTTGCTGGTTTGTATGCAGATACAAACCAAGAAAACGAACCGTTTTCGGCAGGAAGACAAATGGGAGGACATTTTTCTACTCAGACTCTTAACTCTGATGGAAGTTGGAAAAAACTGACTGAACAAAAAAATTCTTCGGCAGATATTTCGCCAACAGCTGGGCAAATGCCAAGATTATTAGGATTAGCATTAGCATCAAAAAAATTCCGTGAAAACGATAATTTATCTGAGTTTACCGATTTTTCTATCAAAGGAAATGAAGTTGCTTTTGGAACAATTGGAGATGCCAGTACAAGCGAAGGATTGTTTTTTGAAACAATGAATGCTGCAGGTGTACTTCAAGTACCAATGGTTATGAATGTATGGGATGATGGACATGGTATTTCGGTTCCAAAAAGATACCAGACAACTAAAGAAAATATCTCTGAATTATTAGCTGGATTTGAAGAAACAGAAGAGAAAGCTGGATTTAAAATAATGAAAGTGAAAGGTTGGGATTACCCAGGATTATGCCGAACTTACCAAGAAGCTGTAGCCTACGCAAGAAAAAATCATACTCCGGTATTGGTTCATGTAGAAGAAGTTACACAACCGCAAGGTCACTCAACTTCTGGTTCTCACGAAAGATACAAATCCAAAGAAAGATTGGATTGGGAGATTGAATATGACAATATCAGCCAATTCCGTAAATGGATATTGGATTATAAAAAAGAATATAAGCAAGAGATTGCAAGCGAAGAAGACCTTGATGCTATTGATAAAGAAGCGAAGAAAATTGCACGTGATGCAAAAAAAGAAGCTTGGAGTAATTTCTTGACACCATACACTGAGGAACAAAAAACTGTTCTTGGTTTGATTTCGGAAATTGCCAAAAACAGCAAAAACAAATCGTTTATCGAGAAATTAGCAAACGACCTTTCTGCAATTGCAGAACCAGGAAGAAAAGAAATTATCTCTGCTGCAAAGAAAACAATCCGATTAACGATTGGTGAAGATTGTAATCACAAAGAGGAATTGAAAGCTTGGCTTACAAAAAGTGCAAAAGAAAACAAAGACAGATACAACTCTTATTTATTACCATCTAACGAAAAAAGCGCTTTAAATATTGAGCCTGTTGCTCCAACTTATGATGGAGAAAATCCTCAAGATGGAAGATTAATATTGAGAGATAACTTTGACAAACAATTTGAGCAAAATCCATTGATATTTACTTTTGGTGAAGATGTTGGAAAAATTGGAGGAGTAAATCAAAGTATGGAAGGTATGCAGGATAAGTTTGGTGAGAGCCGTGTGACTGATACTGGAATTAGAGAAGCAACTATTATTGGCCAAGGAATTGGAATGGCAATGAGAGGATTGCGACCAATTGCCGAAATTCAATACTTGGATTATTTACTATACGGAATTCAAATTTTGAGTGATGATTTGGCAACACTTCATTACCGAACAAAAGGAACACAAAAAGCTCCTTTAATTGTAAGAACAAGAGGACATAGATTGGAAGGTGTGTGGCACTCAGGTTCGCCAATGGGAATGATAATTAACTCACTTAGAGGAATGCACGTGTGTGTACCAAGAAACATGACAGTAGCTGCAGGATTCTACAACACTTTATTAGAAAGTGATGACCCGGCATTGGTTATCGAATGCTTGAATGGTTACAGAAGTAAAGAAAACATGCCAACCAACCTAGGTGAATTTAGGTCTCCATTAGGAATCCCTGAAGTTACTAGAGAAGGAACTGACATTACTTTGGTATCATATGGTTCTACATTTAATATATGTACCGAAGTTGCTAAGCAATTAGCAGAAGTAGATATTTCAGTAGAATTAGTAGATGTACAAACATTATTACCATTTGATATTAACCACAAGATTGTGGAATCTATAAAGAAAACAAATAGAGTGATTTTTGTAGATGAAGATGTGCCAGGAGGAGCAACTGCTTTCATGCTTGATAAAGTAATGGTAGAGCAAGAAGCATATCAATATTTAGACTCTAAGCCAATTACCTTAGCCTCTAAAGCACACAGACCTGCTTACGGAAGTGATGGAGATTATTTCTCTAAGCCTAATGCAGAATCGATATTTGAAGCAGTTTATGATATAATGAACGAAGCTAACCCAAGTAAATATTCTGAAATGTAACATTATTAATGTCAGTAAAAATTATCACTAGATAATACAAAATAACAGATTAAGTAAATATAAATAAAAAATCAGGTCAGTATTTAGCTAATATTAACTACATCAACTAAACTTCATTGCTTAGTTTTACAAAAAAACAAACACTATGAAAACTTTAAAAACAATTTGCATAACACTAATAATAGCCTCACTTAATTTCTCTGCTTACACACAAGTTGATGATAATACACAGAGAAGTAGGTCTAGATCTTTTGTTCACAAAAAAGACTCTAAGCATGCACTTGGTATAGCAGCTGGAGCAACTACTGGATTTGGTCTATCATATCAATATATGCCTAATCAATTAAGTTTTCAATTAGCTTTCTTCCCATATAAAGATCAATCATCAAGCTTAATAAGTGCAGGATTGACATTTATTTACAGATTAAGAGAGGGAGAAAAATTAAACTTTTTATTATACCAAGGAAATCATTTTATCTCTCAATCTCAAACTAATTATGGGTGGGATCCTGTAAACCAAGTTTCGATTGAAACAGGAAAATCAACTACAAGCGGTTTTAATAATGGAGTGGGAATTGGATTTGAATTTTTCTTATCTGAAAGTGTAGCCTTTAATTTAATGGCAGGATATGCAGGTTATAACAACTTCGAAAGAATTACATTAACTGGAGAAGGAGCTTTGTTCTACAAATTTTAATTAAAAACGTATTTACCGTTTCTAACTTCTACATTTGGAGGGATATGATTTTTTTGGAAAAAATCATATCCCTCTTTTAGGTTAGTCCAAAAAGAATAAGATTTTAACCCTTTAACTTTTGGATGAGCCATTAATTCATCTGTAAATTTAAAAGGGAATATATGAACTCGAACAAGGGGTTGATTGTTTTCTAATGCAGTTTCCAACAGAGTATATATTTTTTCGATATTACTATTACCCATAGCGTAACAGCCAATTGAAACGCATTCTCCATGAACCATTAAATCAGAACCTGTGTAACCTTTATTTCTTTCATAAGCATTTGGATAACCAATATTAAAAGCTAAGTGATAGCTGCTGTACGGATTAAGTTGAGAAGGTTTTATATAATAAAATCCTTCAGGACTTTTTCTGTCTCCTTGCTTAGTTTTGGTTCCTAATCCACCTGAAAAATAACAAATTTTATATGTAGTAAATAGAGTGAACTCCTCCCCTTTTTTAACCCAAACTTCAAATTCTTTTTCTTTTTTAAACAATCTAAAATAGACTTCACTCCCCCATTTCAATCCTTTATCTTTAAATTGCTTTTTTAAACCTGGTGAACTACTTGTAACTGCTTTTTTAGATTTCTCACTTTTGGGAATTACCACAGAATAAAATGAGAGTCCAAGAGCACTAATTAAGACCAAAAGTAAAAGATTCTTTTTCATATCAATAATAACTCTCTTATTTCTAATTTATTTCAAAAAAATGCATCCGACCACATTAAAGCTAATACATTTTTGGTGATTTTTTTTATAAAACAAAAAAACAAAGCTATGATTGATAATATTATGAGTATGGTTAAGGATCAAATCGGAGGTGATTTGATGGAAAAATTTGGATTGGATTCAAGCCAAAAAGACGAAGAAATAAACATTACAAAAGATACGATTTCAGATAAAATTTCTGGTGCTGCTTCAGGTGGTGGAATGTCAAGAATTATGAACTTGTTTTCTTCTAACGATAATGATGATGAAGGAAACTCTATGCTATCGGATTTAACTAGCTCACTTTCACCTAATTTTTCGGATAAATTAGGAGTAGATTCAGATAAGTCTGGAGGAATATCTAGTATGATTATGGAAAAAGTAACTTCACTATTTGGAGACAAATTAGGAGGTAGTTTTGATATTGGAGATTTGATGGGAATGATTGGTGGAGGAAAAGCTGGTGGTATTGCCGATATGGTTGGCGGACTTATTGGTGGAGACAGCAAAAAATCTGGCGGACTCGGTGGAATGCTTGGTAAACTAGGAGGACTTTTTGGAAAGAAATAAATCAATAAATTAAATAAAAAAAAGCCTCTCAAATTAACTTTGAGAGGCTTTTTTTATGACTTAAAACTTTTACTATTAGGAGATTCAAATATTTCTAAATCAAAATATTGAATGGAAGCTAAAAGATGATCAAAAATATCTGCTTGAATAAATTCGTAGTTCTCCCATTTTTTGTCCTTACTAAAGGCATAAACCTCAATAGGAATACCTTCAGATGTTGGCTGAAGCTGCCTTGCCATGAGCATTAATTCTTTATGAACAGCAGAATGTTGTGCCAAATACAACTCTACATATTTTCTAAAAACTCCAATATTGGTAAGATGCCTTCCGTTCAAAATAAGCTCTTTATTTTCAACTTCTTTTTCATTGTAAGCTTCTAATTCTACTTTCTTTTTAGTTAGGTAACTCGATAAGAAATCAATTTTCATTAGCTTATCAATATCCTCATTCGTTAGGTATTTAATCGTGTCTTGTCGGATAAAAAGTGCTCTTTTAATTCGTCTTCCAGGTGAATCAAGCATTCCTCTCCAATTCTTAAAACTATCAGAAATAAGTGCATAAGTAGGAATTGTGGTAATCGTATTATCAAAATTTTGCACTTTTACTGTAGCTAAATTTATTTCTACTACATCTCCATCGGCTCCGTATTTCTCAAAAGTAATCCAATCGCCAATCCTAACCATATCATTGATAGAAACCTGAATACTTGCAACAAATCCAAGAATAGTATCTCTAAACACCAAAATAATTACAGCAGAAACAGTTCCCAAAGCTGTGAAAAATTTCCACATTTCAATTCCTGTTAAAACACTAAACGCGAGAAAAAACCCAGCAAACCAAGCAAATATCATAAACACCTGGATATAACTATCAATTGGCTTGTCTCTATATTGTGGTTTAGTTTTTAAATAATCTTTAATCGAATTTAAAATACTACGGACAATGTATAGAATTAAAACAATGCCAATAACTTCTACCGCTTTTATCAATAAATTTTCCACTATTGGGAAATCTGTAAAAATAAAAGGAATGTAATAATGAAATAAAAGTATTGCAGGAACATGAGCTACGTTAGTAGGAAGCTTGTTCTTTATTAAAATATCATCAAATTTAGTTTTCGTTCCAGAAGCAATTCTACTAGAAATTTTACGAATAATAATTTTAATAAAATAATCTACAAATAGTGTAAGTGCTGCTACTATCAATAGCAACAAAAACATATTTAGGTATTTAGATACAGTTGGACCAGAGCCCATTTCGAGAAAATAATCGTATAGATAATGGGAATATTTACTCATTGGACAATTAGTTTTAAGTTAAAACTTTGGTGAACTCTAAAATCTTAACTTAAAGATACTAAACATTAAATCTAAAGTGCATGATGTCGCCATCAGCAACAACATATTCTTTTCCTTCAACACCCATTTTCCCTGCTTCTTTTACTTTAGCTTCAGAACCTAAAGAAACAAAATCATTGTATTTAATTACTTCAGCTCTAATAAATCCTTTTTCGAAATCGGTATGAATTACTCCTGCAGCTTGAGGCGCAGTCATTCCCTTAGTAATTGTCCAAGCTCTTACTTCTTTTACTCCTGCAGTAAAATAAGTACTTAAATTAAGTAATTTATATGCACTAGTAATTAGTTTATTTACTCCTGGCTCTTCCAGTCCCATATCACCTAAAAACTCTTGTCTATCTTCAAAAGATTCCAATTCATTGATATCGGCCTCAATTTGAGCACCCAAAAACAATACCTCAGCATTTTCGGCAGATACAGCAGCTTTTACTTGTTCTACATATTTGTTTCCTTCAGCCACTGAACCTTCATCTACATTACACAAATACAATACTGGCTTAGTAGTCAGTAATTGCAATTCTTTCATGAATTTCACATCATCTTCAGCCTCTACTTCTACTTCTCTTCCTGATTTACCTGCTTCTAATTTTTCTTTCAATTGAGTTAAAATAGCATGTTGACGAACAGCTAACTTATCTCCAGATGCTGCAGCTTTTCCAAGCGATTTTATTTTGCCTTCTACTGCTTCTAAATCTTTCAATTGCAATTCAATATCAATGATTTCTTTGTCACGAACTGGATCTACACTTCCATCTACGTGTACGATATTATCGTCATCAAAACATCTTAATACATGAATAATTGCATCAGTCTCACGGATGTTTGCAAGGAATTTATTTCCTAATCCTTCTCCTTTACTTGCTCCTTTTACCAATCCAGCAATATCAACTATTTCAATAGTAGTTGGCATTACTCTTTCTGGATTTACAAGACCTTCTAGCTCAGTTAATCTATTATCTGGTACAGATATAGTTCCTAAGTTTGGTTCTATTGTACAAAAAGGAAAGTTTGCCGATTGCGCTTTCGCATTAGACAAACAATTAAAAAGTGTCGATTTTCCTACATTAGGTAACCCAACTATTCCGCATTTTAAAGCCATGTGTTCAAATTTTTTACAAAAATACGGTAATTAATGGAATATTGGGAAACTGATTTAAATAAAAAAGGAGCTTCTTTCGAAACTCCTTTTATTATTAGTTTTTAAATTTTTATTATGCTGCTTCTAAATCCAACACCTCTTCAGAGTCTGGATCTAAATCTAGTATATTACTTTCTTTCTCTTTTTCAGCTTGACCTTCACATCTACTACAAAGCTCAGAGATGTTTTTATCAGCTTTGCACTCCCCTACAGTTCCTGTAAAGATTTCATTAGTTCTGTCTCCATTTATATATCCACAAGTATTATACAAGTGATATTTGGTTCCAGATTTAGTCCAAAAAACTGAATTAAAACCTAAGTCATCCACTCTTTGAGTTTCCTCTGTGTATTGCTCAACTGATGGTGGATTAAAATCAATTCCTGTTCCAACTCCAATAATAAAGCTGCTCCAGCAATTGCTCCAAGTATTCCTTTTTGTTTCCCATCTATGTTTTTATCTGTAAGGATTAAAAAAACTAACGGTAAAAAGGCAATAGCACTTATGATTGCTCCCAATTGATTTTGAACCCAAAATTTAAATTTATTTTTCTTTGATGCTGGATCAAGTTTATTCGCTTTTTTCCACAATAAGTTTCCTGCCACAGCAAATATTAATGCAACAACTATCAGTACGATAAGCATTGTCATTCCGTTTTCTTGAACGTCTCCTCCTTTTAATTTAAGGATTCCCCAAATTTCAAATCCTATTGCAATTGCCCATGCTATTGCAGCTATTACTCTAAAAGTTATCGCTTTAGATTTATTATCTTATGTTGGTTTCCAAGTATCATTAGCAGCTGATGAAGAAGATGCTTCATTACTTACTTTAGTTATTTTTTTATCTGACATATTAGTTTTATTAGGTTGTAGCGCAAATACAATTAAAATATGAGGATTTGATTCTAGTTTCATTAATTCCGCTAAATTCTTCTTATTTTTGAACTAATCGAAAAATCTATTTCTCTTAATGAAAACATTTTTAATCAACATAAAGCAGCTAGCTGGAATTCAAGAAGATATTTCTAAACTTAAACTAAAAGGGAAAGAAATGGGAGTTTTGACTACCCTAGAAAACGCCTATTTAGAAATAGAAAATGGATTAATTTCTGGATTTGGAGAAATGAGGAGTTTACCTAATACCGACAACTCCAAAATAGAAGACTGTTCAGGAAAAGTTGTAATTCCTGCTTGGTGCGATTCGCATACTCACTTAGTATTTGCAGGAACTAGAGAAACAGAGTTTGTTGACAGAATTAACGGATTGACCTACGAAGAAGTTGCAGCTCGTGGTGGTGGAATAATAAACTCTGCCAAAAGATTGCAAACTGCTACCGAAGAAGAATTATACCAAGCTGCATGGACAAGATTAGAGGAGATAAAAAGCATGGGAACTGGAGCGGTAGAAATTAAAAGTGGTTACGGACTATCCTTTGATGCAGAATTAAAAATACTTCGAGTAATTAAAAGACTTAAAGCTGAATCGGACTTAACAATAAAAGCTACATTCCTTGGAGCACATGCTGTCCCGCCAGAATTTAAAGGAAACAAAGATGGCTATTTAGATATGTTGATTAACGAAGTCCTTCCAGTAATTAAAGAAGAAAACTTAGCCGATTACATTGATATATTTTGCGAAACAAACTACTTTACCGTAGCTGATGCAGAACGAATTATGGAAGCTGGGGCTAGCATTGGATTACAATCTAAAATTCATGTAAATCAGTTTACAAGTATTGGTGGAATTCAAGCAGGAATAAAACACAAGGCACTTTCATTGGATCATTTAGAGGTAATGACTGATGAAGACATTGAAGATTTACATAAATCTGAAACTATGCCTACTGCATTACCATCTTGTTCATTTTTCTTAAAAATTCCTTTTGCTCCTGTTCGTAAAATGATTGACCAAGGATTGGCAATTGCACTTGCAACTGATTACAATCCAGGCTCTACTCCATCAGGTAAAATTCCATTCGTAATTTCTTTAGCATGTATTTATCAAAGATTAACTCCTGAAGAAGCTATTAATGCTGTTACAATGAACTCAGCTTATGCCATGGGAATTAGCGACACTCACGGGTCAATTACAATAGGTAAAAAAGCGAATTTGATAATTACCAAAGAGATTTCTAGCTATAACTATATTCCTTATGCTTTTGGAGGAAATCATGTGGAGAGAGTTATTTTGGGAGGAAAATAGAATTACTAATTAAAAACTTAATTTATAAATGCCACTTATATTAATGTCATTCCTGCGAAGGCAGGAATCTTAGCACAAGAATCATTCACATTAAATGAATACTTATTTCATATACATTCTTTCAAGTCCAAATAAATCTGTGCTTTACATTGGTGTAACTAATTATTTACAAAGAAGAATAGCAGAACATAAAAGCAAAATGTTTGAAGGCTTCTCTAAAAAATATAATTGCACTGACTTAGTATATTTCGAAAAACACAACCAAATTGAAAAAGCCATTTTAAGAGAAAAACAACTTAAAAAATGGAAAAGAGAATGGAAAGAAAATTTGATTAATTCAGAGAATTCTGATTGGACAGATTTAGCTAAGGATTGGTAACTGACTTAAATTTAAACAGATAATTAGCTCGATTTAAGATTCCTGCCTGCGCAGGAATGACAATAAAAACTAAAAAAAATTAAAAAAAATAGATTAAATTTGAATTACAAAATACAAACCAAATGAAATTAAGGCAACTAAGTATTCTACTAATATCTTTAATATTAATAGTATCAAATTGTAAAAAGGAAGACGAAAACCTTTCCATACCAGATTGTAATGCAACCATTAGCAAGGTGCAATTTTACACTAGCCAAGGAAATTTTGTAGTACAATTGGAAGATAGATTAGCTCCAATAACCTCTAGTAATTTTTTGAAATTAGTGAATCAAAAATTTTATGATGGAATCATTTTTCACAGAGTAATGCAAGGATTCATTGTTCAAGGAGGTGACCCAACAGGAACTGGAACTGGTGGACCCGGATACTCAATACAAGATGAATTTCATGAAGATTTAAGTAACGTAGAAAAGACTATTTCTATGGCAAACAGTAGCCCTAATTCTGGAGGAAGTCAGTTTTTCTTTAACATGACAAACAATGATTTTTTAGATTTTGATGAGTCGCCATCAAGTTCCAAGCATGCAGTATTCGGGAAAGTAATATCTGGTTACGACAAAGTTGAAGCAATTTCTAATGTTTCAGTAAACTCTGGCGACCGACCAATTACTGATGTAGTAATTGACAGCATTAGAAAAATAAATTAATCTAGTTTATTCAGCTTTCTGCAAAGTAAAAAAGATCATTCCATTTCTAGACTTTATAGTTTGTCCTTCATTTTTTAATTTCCATTCTTTTGGTAAATTATTATTTTCGATTTTCGATTGTAATACAATCTTACCTTTTTCTAATAACCATGTACCATTTGCTTCTATTTTATTATTAGCATCAAACGAACTGTAATGGCTAAATGTGTTATCATCATTTAAACTTAGTTGCATAATTGAATCACCATAATTACCAACAACTTCACTTTTTACTGCCTTTGTAAAAGACAAAGAGACAATAAATAAGGCTACTCCTACTGAAATTAATTTTAGTTGATTTTTCATTGTATTGATTTTATGTTTTCCTAAGTTAATGAAAATGAATTAATTAATTTTTATTCTTTACTTAATATTCTCAACTAACCTTTTCTTAATTTTTCTCGTGTTTATAAATGAACCAAAAAATTTATTGATCATGAAAAATATTATCCTAACTCTAATGGCAATTACTGTAGTAATGTCTTGTAAAAAATCCACATAATTCGAAGATTCTGAATTTCTTTCTGTAGAAGAAAAAAACATGAGTGTTATAGCCAAAAGAACTTGGACGGGATGTCCTTCATGTGGAAGATCAGGTTTTAAATATTTGAAAGAAGCCGAAATCGATTATAAAGGAAAAGCTGTTGTTATGGCATAGTATCTTGGACTTCAAGACGAAGCAGAAGATTTATTCTGGGCAGCTGGACCAGAATTTAACTTGGGAAACAGCACTCCTACTTATTTTACCAATTTTGTAAAGTCAGCTCAAAGAACTGTAATTGAAGAACATAATTCTTCTACAGTAGTATTAAATTCAAATTACGATTTCTTTATTTCGGGAAATAAAGTAAAAATAAGAACTACTACTCAATTTTTTAAAGAAACGGACGACTCGTATTACCTTGCTACTTACCTAATAGTAGATGGAATTGTTGCTCCACAAAGCGGACACCCAGATGGAGCTAATGCTGAACACGTTAATGTTGTTGCAGACATTGCTAAACCAACTACCATATCAAACAAAAAAGACTTTGGATATTTAATAGCAAATGGAGCAAGACAAAATCAAAAAGTAAATTTAGAATTTGATGTAGATTACAACCTTAATTGGGAAAAAGAAGACATGTCTATAGCAATTGTAATGTTTAAAGAACAAGGTGATTCTATCGTTTTTGCAAATGCATTTACAAAATAATTAATCCAATTTAGCAAAAGAATCCCAAACCGGATCTTTTGGCGGAGGAGCTACAATAGTCACTGGCTCTTTCTTTACTGGATGAATAAATTCAATGGCTCTGGCATGTAAATGTATGGAGCCATCTGGATTTGATCTTTTTGCTCCGTATTTTAAATCCCCCTTTATTGGGCAACCAATAAAACTCAATTGAGTTCTTATTTGATGATGACGACCAGTTTTAGGATTCACTTCCAATAAAAAGAAGTTATCTGACTTAGCTTTTAATTTATACGTTAATGTAGACTCTTTGGAACCTGAACCAATACTCTTATTATGAGCATATGATTTATTCTGTTGCGTATTTCGTTTAAGCCAATGTGTTAATTCACCCGATTCATTTCCTGGAGCATCTCGAACTACAGCCCAATATGTTTTCTGAATCTCTTTATCCTGAAACATTTTGTTTAATCGAGTCAATGCTTTACTTGTTCGCGCAAAAACCACAATTCCCGAAGTTGGTCTATCAATCCTATGAGCAACTCCCAAATACACCTCTCCTGGCTTGTTATACTTTACTTTAATATAGTCTTTCACCATATCAGAAAGGGGTTTATCGCCAGTTTTATCTCCCTGAACCAAATCGCCAG
Source organism: Flavobacteriales bacterium (assembly GCA_018609055.1). GTDB lineage: Bacteria > Bacteroidota > Bacteroidia > Flavobacteriales_D > CAJJDF01 > CAJJDF01. The sequence goes on along the minus strand of JABAYJ010000009.1, from coordinate 137,057 downwards.
CTCGCTTATTAATTACAATTAAATGATTGTCTTCAAATAAAACAGAAAGTGCCATAGTTACTTAAATAATTTAATGAGTAATATTTCGAAAGCTAAGAAGATAATAGCTGCTAACACAAACCATTTCCACCATTTGGTGTCATTTGCCATTGATAAAGAAGAAGCTCCTTTAGAGTTATCCATTTCACTTCCATTAACAACAACTGCTCCATTAGCCAGTTTCTTTAATTCAGCTAAATCATAAGAGCCAAATTCAGACTCTAGTCTGTTGTAATTAAGACCAAATCCTGCAATGTTTTTTCCTTTATAGGTTACATTATAATTTCCTGATTGAGTCAGACTCTTAGGCAAAAACAATTGTAACTCTCCCCTATTCTTTTCAATTTCAGGAATCACATCAATCTCCATTTCTTTGTTTTGGATATGGATTTCTTCAGTGAGATACTCTTTGTCTTTTAATACAATACTTTCATCCGTAACCAAATAACCAACCGATTGTGGCGAACCACTATTTTCGGCAATACGAAGTAGAGAAGTAACAAATATACTGTGACTTGCCAAATTACTAAAACTCTTATCTAGCGGTACAGTGAACACATAAACTTGTCCGCTTTTGTAACTGAATTTATTTAAAAAATCATTTCCTGTTTGCAGCTTCATTAACTTATCTACTCGCGCTCTTGACGAAGAAGAAAATTTATATGAATTAGAAACAACCGGTAAATCTATATTTTTTGGAACTTTTTGGAATAAATCTTTGAAAATTGGATGTTCAAAATTCAGGTAAGATACTTTGGTGTTAGTTGTGTCTTTGGATACAAATCTACCAGCCTGAACAGCCAATAAAAATTCGTTTACAGAATTTAGTTTCACATCACTACCTGGGAAATAAAGTACCGAACCTCCAGTCTCCAAATATTTAAGCAACTCCGATATTAACCCAGAAGAGAACTCATTCAACTCATTAAGAATAATTAATCCAGAACCAGAAAACTCAGAAAAATCGATTGCTGAAGCTGAGCTATTCTTTATTTTAAAATAAGTGTCATTAGAAAATAATTGATTTATATTTCCACTTACATTATCCTGAAAACGGGCATTGTTATTAATCACCAATATTTTGGCAGACTCCTCTAATAAATAAGAAAAGTAAAACTCATCATCAAACGTAGAATTAGGATTTGGATACTCTGATATTTTCAATTTTGCTGAAACCAATCCAGGTTTGTCTTTGGTATAAGACATCACTATTTCAGTCTCCGAATTAGATTTAATATCCTGATTAACAAAACTCTCTGTTTTGCCATTAATAATCAATTCCGTTTTAACCTGAATATCATCTTCGGTATTGTTTACCAGTTTAGCAGTAATGTTTTCTTTCTTTTTAATTACCCTAACTGGCGAATCGAACCAAACAGAATCAATAAAAACATTGCCAGTAATCTCGGGTTTAAGATGAATAAACGAAGAAAGAATTTTTGTATTAAGCTTCATTTGTTCCACATCAGCTGTTGTCTTCTGAAAATCTGAAACAAAATAACCCAACTTATTTTCGGTAAATTCTTTGTTCAAAAAATCAAGTTGCTTTTGCTCCACTTCGCTCATTAGCCTAGATGATGAACTGACTTCAATCTCTTGAATTAAATCTACAAACTCCTGCTTGGTAACAAACCTCTGGTGTTTTAATTCAAAATCATTGGTGATTAACTGAAACTTGTCGCTCTGTTTATAAAGCTGTGCAATATTATCTGCCTTTTGTTTAGCTTGATCTAGCAAAGTAAACTCTTGCGATACATTACTCATGCTAAACGAATTATCTATATAAACAGAAATTAATTTTTCTCCCTGTCCTACTTTATTCATTTTGGAAGGAAAAAATGGTTGGGCAAAAGCGAATACCAAAGCGGCAATTGCTAATATTCGAGATAATAATATTAATAAATGCTTTAGGTTAGATTTTTTAGAAGTCTCCATCTCTACTTCTTTCAGAAGGCGTAAATCAGAGAAATAGACTTTTTTGAACTTCTTAAAATTAAATAAATGGATAATTATTGGAATAGCAATTGCTAATAGTGCCCATAAAAATTGTGGATATAGAAAGTTCATAGGTCAAATATATTTCATTTTTTTAACTAGTAAAGATTTATCCCTTACTTTTGGAGAATAAATTTTACAATGACCAGAAATCAAGCCTTTCTTCTACTCCACATTTGTGTCTTTGCTTGGGGATTTACTGCTATTTTAGGAGAACTAATCACTTATGATTCTGTTTCGCTAGTTTGGTGGAGATTACTGGTTGTTAATCTTAGTTTGCTAGTTTATTTGGTAATTGCCCGCAAAAAACTCATCCTAAACAAAAGTATATTTTGGAAAATTACTGGAGTTGGAGCTATTGTAGGAATTCATTGGTTGTGCTTTTTTGGAGGAATAAAAGTGGCTAATATTTCCATTACCATGATTTCATTTTCTACCGGAACTTTCTTTACTGCACTCATAGAGCCTTGGGTATACAAACGAAAAATAAATCCTAACGAAGTAATTATTGGTGTACTCATTATGCTAATAATCAGCATTATTGGATTAACCGAATTCGAAAACTCAGAGAATCCAATTTGGGGAATAGTTCTGGGTTCTTTAGCAGCATTAACAGCAGCCATATTCTCTACTTTTAATGGTAAACTAATTCAAAAATCCAACTCATTTACTATTTCTTTTGTAGAGTTAATCTTTGCTTTTATTTTAGTTTCAATAGGATTATTACTCTTTTTCGAAGTGCCAGATAATTTATTTTCTCCATCTACTGAGGACATTTGGTATATCCTCTTATTAGGAATTGGGTGTACAGCTTTCCCTTTTATTGCCAGTGTAGAAGTAATGAAAAAACTAAGTCCTTTCTCGGTTAACCTAGCCGTTAATTTAGAAATTGTTTACGCTATAATTTTAGGTTATTTCATCTTTGGAACCAAGGAACAAATGACTCCAACTTTTTATATTTGCGGAGCAATGATTGGAGTTCTCATTGTTTTTAATGAGGTGTTGAAAAGAAAAAGGAAGAAGAGAAAAGCTAATGAAACTATTATTGATGATTTGGAATTAAAATAGAATCTATTAAGAAATTTTTTTTATCATTTCTTGAACACGCTTTTTAGCTTCTGCTTCTGAGATGCCATCATAATAGTCTTTTACAAAAGTATGTTCAAAATCTTGATGAGGAAAAATTTCGGGTCTATCATTTCCAATTTTAGTCACAACATCACAAGGAATTGATAAAGTAGCATCATATTCTGAAATATTACTGCAAAGCCATCAGAAGTATTGAACTATGTGATTTGGATTATTATAATTGCTTTTATAATCCGAAAAACTTTTATCACTCAAAGAAACCCATAACCCATATTGTAAAGATTCACAAGAATCATTAATTTTTTGATTGAGGTTAACTCTAATAAATTTATCTATTTGATCTTCATAATGAATTTCACAAAAATCTATTTCTAATTCACCAATTTCTAACTTTTCATTTTTAGAAAGAAAGCTATAATTAGCTGGCGATTTAAAAGCCAATGCTGGTAATTCTAAATGTGATTTCCCACATTCTGAACATTTAATCTTTTTAAATTTATTTTTATTCCAAAACATAATCTAATTTGAAATTAAACCAACTTATTCTCCACCAAATACTCAGCAATTTGCACAGCATTAGTTGCAGCTCCTTTTCTTAAATTATCGGCTACCACCCACATGTTTAATCCATTCTCTACAGAATGATCTCTTCGGATTCTACCAACAAATACTTCGTTTCTTCCCTCCGTATATTTTGGCATTGGGTACACATTCATATCTGGATTATCTTGTAAAATTACTCCTTGTGTATCGGCAACAATTTTACGAATATCAGAAACTTCAAAAGGCTTTTTAGTCTCTACATTTAATGATTCAGAATGACCTCCAACTACTGGTACACGAACTACTGTTGCAGTAATTCCGATAGAATCATCATTAAAAATTTTGTGTGTTTCGTTTACTAATTTAATTTCCTCCGAAGTATAACCGTCTTCCTGAAAATCTCCTCCGTGAGGTAAACAGTTTTTATCAATTGGATAAGGATAAGCCATTTCACCTTTCAGTTCATTTCGCTCATTTTCCATTTGTTTTACTGCCTTTACCCCAGTTCCTGTAATAGATTGATACGTAGAAATTACTAATCTCTTTATTCCATATTGTTTATGAATTTCGGATAAAGCCAACACCATTTGTATCGTACTGCAATTTGGATTTGCTATAATTTTATCTTCTTTAGTCAGTTCAGATGCATTAATTTCTGGTACAATTAATTTCTTATCCGCATCCATACGGAAAGCCGAAGAATTATCAATTACGGTAGTTCCTGCTTCAACAAAGCGATTTGCAAACTCGATAGAGCGTTCACCACCAGCCGAAAATATAGCAATGTGTGGAGCTCTTGAAATTGTGTCTTCCATAGAAATAATAGCATGATTACTTCCTCCAAAAGCCAACTCTTTACCTACAGATTTTTCAGATGCTACTAACATCAATTCCGTAATTGGAAATGAGTTTTCCGCCAATACTTTCAAAATTTGTGTTCCCACCATTCCTGTGGCACCAATTACAGCTATTTTCATTTATTCCTGATTTATGGATTATTTAATCGAGTTACTTAAACCTTGTGATACAAAAATATTATATTTAAGGCAGAATGTAATTTATTTATGCGGTATTATTTAATCTTATTGTTGTTTTTATCACAAGCCTCTGTTTTGTTCTCTCAATTTACAGATAATTTTACTGATGGAAACTTTACAGCAGCTCCAGCTTGGACTGGAAACAGCATTGATTTTACTGTAACAAGCGGAGAATTACAATTAAATGCTCCTTCTGTAACTAGCACAAAATATTTAAGCACCAGTTCACAAGCAATTAATTCTGCTCAATGGGAATTTAAAACCAGAATGACCTTTGGAACCTCTTCTTCTAACTTCGCTAAAATCTATTTAGTATCTAATACCTCAAATTTATCAGGATCATTGAATGGCTATTTTATTAAAATTGGTGGCTCAGATGACGAAGTATCTTTATTTAGTCAAACTGGAACTAGCACAAACGAAATTATTGACGGAAGAGATGGAGCTGTTGGGAACTCAACAGTAGATGTAGTTGTAAGAGTTACTCGTTCTTCTGCTGGTTTATGGGAAATTTTTTCTGATACATCCTCGACAAGCACTTTCATTTCGGAAGGAACGGTAACTGATAATTCGCACACACAAAGTTTGTTTTTTGGAGTTGAATGCAACTTCACTTCTACCCGATCGGATAAGTTCTTTTTTGATGATTTTATAGTTACAGGAACTGCCGCAGTGGATAATATAAAACCAACTCTTGATAGTGTAACTATTATATCAGCAACACAACTGGAGTTAGTATTCTCTGAACCTTTGGATGCCACTACTAGCCAAACTGTAACTAATTATAGTGCCAATAATGGAATAGGAAATCCTACAACATCTACTCAAAATCCATTAGATTTTAGCAGAGTTAATTTATCATTTTCTACCTCATTCGGTTTAGGAATAATTAATTCGCTAACCGTAAGTAATGTTACTGACATTGCTAGTAATGTTATTGTTACTACAAACAAGAATTTCGTTTATTTCCTTCCTTCCGTTCCAGGATACAGAGATGTGGTGATTAATGAAATATTTGCCGATCCTTCTCCAATTATTGGTTTACCAGATGGAGAATTTATAGAAATTTATAACCCAACATCTTCCAGTTTCTTTGAATTAAATGGATGGCAAATTACTGATGGTTCGTCTACTTCAACTCTACCGAGTTATACGTTAGGTCCGGATTCGTATGTTATTTTATATGCTTCTTCTACCTCAGGCGATTTTTCTCTTTATTCGGATAAACTTGGACTTACCTCTTTTCCAGGATTAAATAATGCAGGAGAAACGCTTACTTTATTAGATAATAACGGAAATATAATTGATGCTGTAGAATATTCTGTTACCATGTATAATGATGCAGTAAAAGATGATGGTGGTTATACTTTAGAACAAATAAATCCTAAAGCAAAATGTTTTAATCCAAATAACTGGACAGGCTCCAACAATAACAATGGAGGAACTCCAACTCAGCTTAACTCTATTTATGACACAACACCAGACATCAAAAATGTGAATTTAATTTCAGCATTTGCTACTTCAAACTCGCAAATAGAATTGAAATTCTCTGAACCAATTGACACTGCCGAATTCATTAGAAACCTTACTATTTCTGGAGGAAGAACTGTTGTTTCCTATTCTGCATTAAACGATTTTAATACAGCTATTGAATTAATTGTTAGTCCATTATTAGATACTGGAGTGATTTACAAATTAGCAATGGACTCTTTGTCTGACTGTGAAGGAAACTCAACCAATAATGAAGCAGAAGTTGTTCTTGCTCACGCTAATAAAAATGACGCAATAATCCTGAATGAAATTTTATTCAATCCAATTGATAGCGAAGATGACTTTGTAGAGCTCTATAATAACTCAGATTTTTATATCAATCTTAAAGGATGGAGCTTGGCTCAAGACGATAATGGAAATCCTGATAATCTTAAAACGATTACTCAAGATTACGTGCTTAAACCAAGAGATTATGTGGTGATCACCAAAGATTACAGCATTACCCGAGCTAGATACGCAACCAATGCGCCAAACAAATTTATTGAATTAGAAACTTTGCCAAGCTATTCCAATGATGATGGAACTGTGTATATATTATCACTAGACGGAACGGTTTCGGATAAATTCACTTATTCAAGCGACTTTCATTTCGCTTTGTTAAGAGATGATGATGGAGTTTCGCTTGAAAGATTAGATTTTAATACAGCTACCCAAGACGAATCTAATTGGCATTCGGCAGCTGAAGAAGTTGGATTTGCAACACCAGGAATTAAAAATTCTCAGTTTAATCCGGCAGTTTCTACAGAAAAATTTGTTTCTGTTTCTCCAGAATTATTTTCTCCAGATAATGATGGTTTCGAAGATGTTTTAACCATTTCCTATTCAATGAATGAACCAGGTTTTGTAGGAAATATAACTATTTATGATGCAAACGGAAGATTGATTAGAACTTTGGTTCAAAATCAATTACTTGCCACAGAAGGTAGTTTTACTTGGGATGGAATAACTAACGACAACCTAAAAGCACGAATTGGGCGCTACGTAATTCTATTTGAAGTATATAATTTGGATGGAACTGTAAAAGCCGAAAAAGTTACTTGTGTTGTGGCGCATAGACTTTAGTAATTAAGAATTTAAAATTCTGAACATATATACCTTTTAATAATTTACTTTAGAACTTGACCATAATGGTATTGTTATTGTCAAAACTTAAAAAATGAAAGTAAAACTATCCATATTTTTTTTCTTGTTATTCTTTAGCTCTTTTAGCCAGAATGATTCTTTGCCAGAAATTCCAGAATGGATGGGGAATTCATGCGAGAAAGGAGAAGAATTAGCCATCAGAGATTATAAATTAGGAGTTTATAAAATATTTAATTTTGGACTACCTGTTATGTCTGAAATTGAATGGGATTATTCTGATTTTTACAAAGAGTATTTAATGGATAACTACAATATTCAATCAAAACATCTTGGTTGTGTCATGTATGAAACTGCAGTATGTTATTCCAATAAAATGAAAGACCTTATTGAGAATAAAAATGGGGACGACTATTTTGAAAAAATAAAAAAAGAAGCTAAAGTGCTTTAAAATAGCTATATAAAAGGAAAAATTGATCGTGAATTCGTGTTTAAATTTGCAGATACAATGCCTGAATTTGTTGGTGGTAAAGATAGTTTATTAAGTTTTCTAAGGAAAAACATAAAATACCCCAAAACTATTGGTAGCTATAAAGGAACAGTATATTGCCAATTTATTATTGAAAAAGACGGGAGTATTTCAAACATTGAAATCATAAAAGGACTAGAAGAAAATTTTGACAATGAGTCAATTAGAGTAATTCAACTAATGCCAAATTGGAATCCTGGAATACATTTAGGTAAAGCAGTAAGCTGTAAAATGGTACTTCCTATTAAATATAAATAGTAAGCCTACCTAATCAAAGTAAAATGCCCTTGAATGATTCTCCCTTTATCTTTTGGGCTAGAATATTCAATTTTGTACACATAAACCTCTGGCGCAAAATGTTCTCCATTTTTATAGCGTCCATTCCACCCTTCATTTACATCTGTAGTCTGAAACAACAATTCTCCCCATCTATTAAAAATTAGCAACTCATACGAAGTACCTTCAGTTAATATTGGTTTAAACACATCATTTAAGCCATCATCATTTGGAGTAAATGCATTGGGAACATAAACCAAATATTCTGGCTCTACATACACTCTTCCAAATGCTGTATCGGTACAGCCTATAGTATTTTCTACTACAAGCATTGGATAAAAATATCCGTCTTTACCATAAGTATAATCTTCTGTCGTAAAGGGAGTACACGTATCTCCATTATCGGTATTGAATAAGGAGACAAAATCATTTTGAGATTTATTTACAAAAGTGAGGTGAGGAAATAAAGAAGATATGGTCGTATCCAAAGGAGAAAAATTAGCTAATGGACTTGGCAGGATAGAAACTAACGAAGGCTTAATTTCTGTATCGGTACAACCAATTGTATCTGAAACGGTAAACGAAACATCAAAAAGTCCAACTTTCTGATAGACGTTTGTTGGATTTTCTTGAGTAGAAGTTTTTCCATCACCAAAATCCCAAGAGTAAGTTAAACCAGAAGAAGCAAGGTTCGTAAAAGCTACAGGAATACTATCACCAATACAATATTCCTTTTTATTTAATGAAAAATCAGCAACTGGTGTAAGTGAAACAAAAACCGAATCGGTAAACGAATTCACACATCCAAAATCGGAATAAGTTAATGACACAACTTGAAACCCTGGAGCAGAATAATATATACTATTTGGGTTTCTGACATTTGTAAATCTTGGATTAGTATTCACACCCAAATCCCACGAAATAGTGGTTGAAATATAGTTACTTCCTCCTGCTGAAAAGTTAAAAGAATTACCAACAAAGCATTGACCGACAGGCCTTACAAAGTTAGGATTTAGCTTTGGCAATACTCTAAAAGTTTGAATCATAGTATCGGAGCAAAAACCTTTTGGATTTGTGATTAAAGTAACGGTATATGTTCCTGAATCAGGAAAATTAAAAATTGGATTTTGAGCATTAGATGTATCAGCAGATGAACCAATGACACCAAAATCCCATAAATACGAAGTTGCATTAGAACTTAAGTCATTGAAATGAATGATGTAATCTATGCAGTTATTTGGTGAAATAAAGAAGTTGGCTGTTGGTGACAAAATAACTTCTACAGAATCGGTAAAAATAGTGTCACACCCAAAATCTCGATATCGTATTTCAATCGGCTTTACTCCAGTGGAAGTAAAAGTAACTCCAGTAGGATTTGTTAACCCAGAAGAAATTGGTGTTGCTGTTGGACCAAAATCCCAATCTATTTGGGTAGTTGAAAAATAGGCTCCACCTGCAGAAAAATCAAATGAATTCCCTCTGAAACATTCATAAGCAGGAACATTAAAAAATGGATTTAAAATAGGATAAACTCTTACTTGCTGATAAATAGTATCGGAGCAAACTGCAGAAGTTGGATCTGAAATTAATAGCACTGTATAAACTCCAGTATCAGGATACGTGTATTGCGGAGTAATTAGTGTTGATGTATCTGCTAAAGTTGCTAAGTCACCAAAATTCCAAAAGTAGGAGGTTGCATTTACACTGTTATTTCCAAAATTAACAGAGAAACTATTACAGATTACTCCTGGGTCAATAATGGCTGCACTAGACTTTAAACAATTAAGAATATTAAATTGAAAATCTCTTCTTGTCTCATTTATCAGGACTCCATTCCTATATTCTTTTGCAGTAATACCAACCACAAACTGACCAACTCCAGTAGGAGTTCCGGTTATCATTCCTGTTATAGGATTAATTACTAAACCAGGGTTAGCTGTTAAAGGACTTGTTGCCGAAAATCCAAATCCCCAATTGATTGTACCAAAAGGTGGAGCAGATGGAGCAGGAGCAGGATTAAACTGTGTACCTCCAGTGTATGGAGTTACAAATTCATAAACCAATGAATCTCCATCCAAATCGGTAGCTGAATGATCAAAATTAATTGGGTCATTAATACACAAAACCACAGGTGGAAAATTATTAAAAGCCGGACTGCTATTGCAAGCCACTGAAGAATCTGGAATGTAAGTTGAGTAGGCTGAACCAGTCGAACCTGGGTTTGTTAAATTGGTAATAGTACCATTTCTACAACATCTTTGGTATACCAAATCGTATCCATTTGATGAAGAAGGAAGAACAACTGTATCAATATATACTGCTTTTTGTATGCACAACCCAGGAGGTATTGTAAGGCAGCTACTTACTGAATTTAATGGAACAGAAGAAAAACCTGGTAATGCAATGTTTCTGGTATTATATAAAACTCCAGTGTTTCCATGAAAAATCCCAACTGGTGCAAAAACATCAAATGGAGCACCAGTTCCACTGCAATCACGGTATACTGTCATTGAAATTTCATACTGATTATTACCAAGACATTTATAGGTAATTTCTCCACCAACCAAGTGAGCTCCTCTTACTGCCGATATTGAGAAACAACAGGCAAAAAAGAATAAAACGAAGTTCCTATGTAGTAATTTTTGCTTCAAATAGGGGAGGTAATAAATAAACATAATTCAAAGTTATATTATCGCACTGATTAAGATAGTAAAACTAGCCAAAAGAAGTGTTTATTTAATTCATCTAAAAAAGCAGATAATTAAACATCTAGCTACTTAAAAAATTATCTCAATAGATTAACATGTCCAAAAATTTCTTTTTTATCACCACCTAAATTGTGATAAATTATTTTATAAACATAAGTGTCTGATTGAGACATGACACCATCTGTATCTGTTCCATCCCATCCTTCAGCTAAATTCTCAGTAAAAAATAATAGCTCTCCCCATTTATTATAAATGCTGAATTTATATAACGAAGCAGAATTTATAACGGGTCTAAAAACATCATTAAGCCCATCATCATTAGGAGTAAAAGAATTAGGAACAAACAAATTATATTTCATTTCATAGAAAATTTCACCCATTAAGGTATCATAACATCCAACATTATTCTCCACAATTAACTGAGGATAATAAAAACCTTCAATTGCATAATCTGTTTTTAACTCAGTAAACGTTGAAACTATTGCACCAGCTCCGTCATCAAAAGTTGAAAAATTAAAATTCAAGGAATTGTTAGTGAATAAAACATAAGGATAATAATAAGAAGTTCTCAAATTAACTGGAGAAAACAAGGCAGTGGGACTCGGATGAATAGTAATGGAATTAGGTTGAATCATTGTATCAAAACACCCATAACTATTTTCAACTACCAATGTTATGTCAAATAATCCAGTGTCTTCATAGATATATATTGGAGCTAATACATTTGAAAATGTGGTTTCTTCAAAATCCCAATAATGAATCCAGCTTATATCTGATAAACTTATTAAATCAATTACATTAGAATCACCTATGCAATACTCATTTTTATTGATTCTAAAATCTGCTAATGGTGAAGGATAAACCTCAATCGTATCTGTATAAGAAGTGTCACAACCAAAAGCACTATATCTTAATGTTATTGGTTTTGTCCCAAAAGTACTAAATAATATTCCGTTTGGATTAGCAATAGATGAAATACCTGGTGTTGCTGTAGGACCGAAATTCCAATCTATTTGTGTACTATTATAAAAAGCACCTCCTGCATTAAAATCAAAGGAGTTTTCATTTAAACATTGTTCTGTTGGCGCAACAAAAAATGGACTTAACAATGGATGCATTACAACTTGTTGGTATAAAGTATCTGGACAAATTGATGAGTTCCTGCCCATAACCAACATAACTGTGTAAATCCCAGAATCTGGAAAAGTATAAGTTGGATTAGCAACTGTTGAAGTATCTGTTAAGGTTGTCTTATCTCCAAAATCCCAATAATAATCTTTTGAGAATAAACTGGAATCTGAAAACTGTATAAAATAGTCAACACAATTATTATCAGAAAAAGAGAAGTTAGAAAGAGGAGAAACATATACTTCTATTGAGTCAGTGTAAGAAGTATCACAACCAAACGCTCTATACCTAACAGTTATTATTTTTTTACCAACAGTATTATATACTATTCCAGTAGGATTAGAACCTGATATAAAACTTGGTGTTGCTGTAGGGCCAAAATCCCAATCAATTTGTGTACTTCCATAGAAATTTCCTCCAGCATTAAAATTAAAAGAATTTCCATTTAAACATTGATTTTGGGGCACATTAAACGAAGGTCTAAGCAAAGGATGCATAACAACTTGCTGATATGATGTATCTGGACAAATTGAATCAAAAGTTCCCGCTACAAGCATTACCGTATAAATCCCAGAATCTGGGAAAGTAAAAGAAGGATTAGCCATAGAAGAAGTATCTGATGTACTTAAAGGCACTCCAAAATCCCAATAATAAAAATCTGTAAATAAACTGGAATCAGTGAACTGAATATCAAAGTCTATGCAGTTATTTTCAGTGAATGAGAAATTAGAAGAAGGTGAATTGTAGATTTCAATAGTATCTGTATACGAAGTGTCACAACCAAATGCATTGTATCTAATTGTGATAGGCTTCAGACCTGTACTATTAAATGATATACCCGTAGGATTGGAACCTAATGAAGTATTTGGTGCAGCCGAGGATCCAAAATCCCAATCAATTTGAGTACTCCCATAGAAATTCCCCCCTGCATTAAAATCAAATGAGTTTCCATTTATACATTGGTTGTCTGGGATATTAAAGAAAGGATTTAACAAAGGATGCAAGACAACTTGCTTGTACGAAGTGTCAGGGCATATTGTAGAGTAAGAACCTGAAATTAACATTACAGTATAAATTCCAGAATCTGGGAAAGTAAAAGTAGGATCTTTAGCTGAAGATGTATCGGTCGTAATTCCGGTAACTCCAAAATCCCAGTAATAGAAGTCAGTAAACAAACTTGAGTCAGAAAAGTCAATTGTATAATCAACACAATTATTATTAGTGAATATATAATTAGAAAAAGGTGAGCTAAAGACTTCTATTGTATCAGTATAGCTTGTGTCACATCCAAATTCTTGATACCTAATTGTAATAGGTTTCTTTCCTATGCTATTAAAAACAATATCTGTAGGGTTTTGAGCAGATGAAGTCCTTGGAGTAGCTGAAGAACCAAAATTCCAATCTATCTGTGTATTGCCATAGAAAGCACCTCCTGCATTAAAATCAAAAGAATTAATATTTAAACATTGATCTACGGGCTTACTATAATAAGGATTTAGTAATGGGTTTAAAGTTATCTGTTGATATGAGGTATCTGGGCATAAAGATATGTTTCCATCAACTATCAACCTTACTGTATAAACCCCTGAATCTGGATATGTAAAAGTAGGATTAGAAGAAGTAGAGGTGTCAGTTATACTTGTAGTAACTCCAAAATCCCAATTATGCCCTGTGGCAAATAAACTAGAATCAGAAAACTGTGCTGTTAAATTAAAACAGTTGTTGTTGGTAAATGAGAAGTTTGAAACAGGATTATCATATACTTCTATAGTATCTACAAATATTGTGTCACATCCAAACTCTCTATATCTTATAGTAATAGCTTTTTTACCACTTGTACTGAAGATAATTCCTGTAGGATTAGATATACTTGATGTGCTTGGTGTTGCTGTAGGTCCAAAATCCCAGTCAATCAGAGTTCCTGGATATGAGGTACCTCCTGCTGTAAAATCAAATGAATTTCCACTAAAACATTGATTAGCTGGTTTACTAAAATAAGGAGCTAAGATTGGATTTAAACTTATCTGTTTATAAGACGTATCAGGGCACAAAGATTCATTCCCATCTGCAATAAGTCTTATAGTATAAACCCCAGAATCTGGATAACTAAATAAAGGGTTTGCTATAGATGATGTGTCAGTTATACTCGGTATTACTCCAAAATCCCAATAATATTCAGTTGTGAATTGTGTAGAATCTATAAATTGTACTGATAAATCATGACAATTATTATCTGTAAATCCAAAATTAGAAACAGGATTATCATACACTTCAATAGTATCTGTTTTTGTAATGACACAAACAAAATCAGTAAAAATTAATGATATTGCTTTCTTCCCACTTGTATTAAATATTACAGTTGGTGGATTAAGTGTTGTATCTGAATTTGGAGTTGCAGACGGTCCAAAATCCCAAGTAAATTGTGTTGTAGGATAATAAATACTAATAGAATCAGCAATAAAATTAAATGCGTTTCCTACAAAACATTGGTTAGCTGGTAAATTAAACTGAGGATCTAATACTGGAAAGATTCTTACTTGTTTGTAAATAGTATCAGGTGCACAAAGCAAATATTGGGAAGTTACAATTAATCTTACTGTGTATATTCCCGTATCTTGGTATGTAAATACTGGATTTTGTAAAGTGGAAGTATCAGAAGTAATTCCTGGCAACCCAAAATCCCATTGGTAAGTCCCTGCAAACAAACTAGAATCATAAAAACTGGTTACCAAGTCAACACAAATAACATAGTCAATGATGAAATTAGCAACTGGTAATTCATAAACGTGAATTGTATCCACAAAAGAAGTATCACAACCAAAATCTTGGTATCTGATAGTAACTGCTTTCTTTCCTGATGTATTAAAAACGATACCTGTAGGATTTTGAATATTTGAACTACTTGGCGAAGCTGAAGCACCAAAATCCCAATCTATCTGTGTTCCAGGATAAAAACTTCCTCCAGCGCTAAAATTAAAAGAATTACCAGTGAAACATTGATTAGCTGGTCTAACAAAATAAGGATTTAATATTGGATCAACTCTTATTGTTTGGTAAGAAGTATCTGGACAAGCTAAATACTGTGAACCTATAACCAACATTACTGTGTAAGTACCTGAGTCCAAATAAGTAAAAATTGGATTAGCAGAAGTTGAGGTATCTATTGTGCTCCCGAGTACATCAAAATCCCAATAATAATCTCCTACAAATGAACTTGAATCAATAAACTGAATAGTAAAGTTGTTACAATGATCCTCAACATAAGTGAAACTAGAAACTGGATTATCGAATACATTAACACTATCAATAAATATGGTGTCAC
>JABAYJ010000009.1:0-121660 GCA_018609055.1 Flavobacteriales bacterium | reverse complement strand
AATGAATTTCCTACTAAACATTGATCCATTGGAGAAGTAAAAAATGGAGTTAATAATGGGTGAATTATTATTATTTGATAAGAAGTATCTGGGCAAGATAAATACTGTGAACTTATTACTAGCATAACAGTATAGGTACCCGAGTCTGGGTAAGTAAATGAAGGGTTAGCGGAGGTTGAAGTGTCCGTTGCAATTCCTCTTACTCCAAAATCCCAATAGTAATCTCCTACAAATGAACTAGAATCAGAAAAATGAATTATAAAGTTGTTACAATGGTCATCATCCGTATATGAAAAACTAGAAACTGGATTATCGAATACATTAACACTATCAATAAATATGGTGTCACAACCAAAATCTTGATACCTAATACTGATGGTTTTTGAGCCACTGTTACTAAAAACTATTCCTGTTGGATTTGTAACAGTATCAATACTTGGAGTAGCTGTAGGTCCAAAATTCCAGTTGATTTGAGTGGTAGGATAAAATGCTCCACCAGCATTAAAATCAAATGAATTTCCTACTAAACATTGATCCATTGGAGAAGTAAAAAATGGAGTTAATAGAGGGTCAATACGAACTTGTTTATAAATTGTATCAGGGCAAGTCGAAGAATTAGAGTCTACAACTAGCCTGACAGTGTACAAACCAGTATCAGGAAAAGTAAAAGTTGGATTCGCTAACGTAGAAGTATCAGCTGTGCTTCCAATCAGACCAAAATCCCAATGGTAATCACCTACATATAAACTAAAATCGTAAAAATCAATAGAATAATCAATACAATTATTATTAGAAAAAGAAAAGTCAGCAATAGGTGATTGATATACTTCTATTATTTCAAAAATAGTTGTGTCACATCCAAAATCTTGGTAACGTAAAGTAATAGTTTTATTGCCTCTACTATTGTAAGTAATTCCTGTTGGATTAATTGACGTATCAGATCTTGGAGTTGATGTAGGTCCAAAATCCCAATCAATTTGTGTAGTATTAAAATAGATACCTGCTGCTGTAAAATCAAATGAATTCCCAATTAAACATTGGTTTAAAGGTTTTGTAAATGCAGGACCTATTAATGGATATACAAATATTTGTCTGATGGAAGTGTCTGCACATGCTGGTGAGTAAGGATCTGAGATTAATGTTACAATATAAACGCCTGTATCAGGATAAGTATATTGAGGGTTAAATAACGTAGAAGTATCAAGTAAGGTTGATGTATCACCAAAATCCCATAAATAAGTAGTTGTCGGAGTACTTATACTTCCATTTCCAAATGTTACAGTATAGCTATCACAAATAACTCCAGGATTAGCAATAGATACAGATGTTGGTATACAGTTTACGATAATCATCAGGAAATCTCTTCTTGTTTCATTTATTAAAACCCCATTTCGATATTCTTTTACTGTAACTCCTGTCACATAATTACCTAGAGATGATGGTTTTCCGGTTAATAACCCGGTTGAACTATTCAAAGAGAATGCTGGAGAAGAAGGAATCTGATAGTTTACATTAAAACCCGCAGACCAATTTACAGTTCCATATGGAGGAGGCGATGGATTTGGAGTTGGATTTCTGCTGCTACCTCCTGTGAACGGGTTAACAAATTCATAAGAAAGGGAGTCACCATCAGCATCTGTAGCAGAATAATCTAGATTTATTGGATCATTTATACACAATACAACAGGAGGATAGCTATTAAATGTGGGACTGCTATTACACAAGGTGTCATTTGGTGGAATACGAGTATGGAAAGTACTTCCTGCACCTCCATTCCAGCCTCCTGGGATTGTAATGTTATTACTTGCATTACTCCTACAACAAACAGAAAAAGAAATGTCATATCCGTTTGTATCAGGTAACAGTGTAACTGTATCAATATAAGTAGCTTGTTCAAGACAAGTTCCTGGAGGTATTATCAAACAGGGCGATACAGCATTTAATGGAACGAATTGAGACGTGTCTAAGGGAACATATGTACTGGTTACAAGTGCACCCGTTCCTCCATTGAAACAACCTATTTGAGCACCATTTGCAAATGCTATACCGTTACAATCTCTAAATAAGGTTAAAGTTATTTCATACCTATTACTATCAAGACATCTATAAGTGATTTCACCTCCTACGATATGAGCACCTTTAAGACTCAAACTAGTGAAAAATATTATAACTATTGTTAATATAAAATTAAATCTCATTGTTAAAAAAAAAAAAAAATGACTAAAACTTAAATCTTAGAAGACAATAATCAAAATATTAGATAAATATACAATTTTTCTACAAAAATATTAAGAACCATATTAATAAAAAAATCAATTTAAATCAGAATTTTATGTTGTAAATATTTCTTAATAAATAAACTTCTTAGCCAATTCAAAAAACTTAGAACTATTTAGTAACTACAACTAAGTATTTACTCACACTCCAAAATTTATCAGCATCTAAAATCTTGATTTTCTCAACATTATTCTCCCCTATTAATTCGTAAGATCTAGCTGGATGCGAAGTAATTACGTCTGCCTTTTTAACTCCTAAAGTAATTTCCATTGTTTCTTTAGTGTTGATTTCAGTGAAGTATTTTTTATCAAAATCAGATTTTAATTTCTTGGTAGTACCAATTCCAATTAATCCTCCTTCAGCAGAAATAACGTTATTTTCTTTCAATTCTTTTTTAGAACCAAAAGCATAATAAGCAGTATGTAGAGCAACATCTTGTTCCTCAATAGTTTCTGACTTATCAGCAATTACAGCTAAGTTACTCTCGTAAGCAGCCATTATTTCATCAAAAGCAACATTCATATCTCCTAATTGCCCTTTCATTCCAAGGATTTTAATCTCTCTATCTTCAGCTTGTTTACTTAAACTTCTAATTACTCCTTCCAATTCACTCAATTGACCACTAGAATTTTTTAGCTTAGAATTCATTCCAGCAATTTTCTTGTTATTATCTGCTAATAAAACAACTAACTGTTGTAAATCAGTTTTAATTGATTCTGCCGATTGCTGAATTCCTTCGGTATTATATGTCATCAAAACTGTATTCTCTTTATCTCTAATTGAGCTTAAGTTATTTTGAATATCCATAATAAATTGAGAATACTCAGTAAGCAAAGCTTCCTTTTCATCTAACTGCGCTGTTTCCAGTTTAAGCTCGGCATTCTCTTGTTTTATTTTATCCAATTCAGTAGATAATTCAGCTTCTTTACCTCCACAAGAGGCTAATATTAAAGTTGATAGAAATAATAGGGCTAAATTTTTCATGATATTTTGGATTTAAAAATTTGGTTATGGAACGGCAATAAACACTAGATAATATACTTATTTTTGTCTTTGTAATGGATTAGCAGTCATTTCTTTGTGCTCGTTTCTATTTCGATAAATATCCATTGCTAAGTATAATGCATTTCTAAACGAAGATTCAGAAGCTTCATTTTTTCCAGCAATATCGAATCCTGTCCCGTGGTCTGGTGAAGTTCGTACAATTGGTAAACCTGCAGTATAATTTACTCCATTACCAAAAGAAAGACTCTTGAAAGGAACCAAACCTTGATCGTGATACATAGCTAGTATTCCATCATAATGAGTGTAGGTAGAGCTACCAAAAAATCCATCAGCCGAATAAGGACCAAAAGCCAATATACCTTTTCCTTTTGCCTCAGCAATTGCAGGAATTATAATTTCTTTTTCCTCATCACCAATAACTCCATTATCGCCAGCATGAGGATTTAATCCCATAACAGCAATCTTAGGTCTTGAGATTCCAAAATCTTTAATTAAACTTTCGTTAAGCTGGGTAATAGCTTCAACAATTTTTTCTTTAGTAAGTGTTTTAGCAACTTCTTTCAAAGGGATATGTCCAGAAACAACAGCAACTTTTAAATTATCAGCTACCATTAACATCAATGCTTTATCTACGTTAGATAATTTTGCCAAAAACTCGGTATGGCCAGGGAATTTAAATTCGCTACTTTGCACATTATGCTTATTGATTGGTGCAGTTACCAATACATCAATCTTAGATGAAGCCAAATCATCAGTTGCAGCTCTCAATGATTTAATTGCATACTCACCTCCTTCTGGAGTTTCTTTACCAATATTAAGCTCTGGATCTTTGTCCCAACATTTTTTAATGTAAAGAGTTTTAGACTTTGCTTCCATTCCTTCTTCAAGGTTTGTATGAGTTAAAGCTTGTAAATCCAATGATTTTCTATGAGCAGAAAGCAATGAAGCTGAACTATATATTACAGGAGTAACAAAATCTAATAGTCTATTATCAGAAAAAGTCTTTAGTATAACTTCTGGTCCTATTCCGTTTACATCTCCTATAGATATTCCTACTCGTATCGGTCTTTTATTTGATGAATTTGACATATTAAAGGTTTAAATCTTTTTTTTATCACAATTTACCGTGAGGTTTAGTAATTTTGTAGACTCAAAGGTAAAATATTTTTACCCAAAAGGAATAAATATATAGAAAATGAATATTACCAAAGAACAAGTTTTAGATGCTCTTAAAAATGTGGTGGAACCAGATTTAAAAAAGGACATTGTAACATTAGGACTTGTATCAGATATACAAATTGAAGGAATGGAAATTTCTTTCAAATTAAGGATCAGTAACCCAGCATTGCACTCAAAAAAGCGCATGCAACAAGCTTGCGAATTTAACCTTGAAAGATTCATTAATAGTGATGTGGAAGCTGATATTGAGATTTCGGGAATTGGAGCAGAAGAAACAGATCCAAACCTAAGAAAGATATTACCGGGAGTTAAAAACATTATAGCTGTAGCCTCAGGAAAAGGAGGTGTTGGAAAATCTACAGTTACTGCCAACCTTGCAATTAGCTTAGCAAAAAAAGGATACAAAGTAGGTTTAATAGATGCAGATATCTACGGACCATCCATGCCATTGATGATGGATTGTGCTTACGAAAAACCAACCATGACAGAGGTAGATGGAAAAAGCTACATATCTCCAGTTGAGACTCATGGAGTAAAAGTAATGTCTATCGGATTTTTTGCAGATTTGAACCAAGCAATAGTTTGGAGAGGAGCAATGGCAAGCAAAGCTATTCGTCAAATGTTTATCGATACTTATTGGGGAGAGTTAGATTATATGCTAATTGATTTACCTCCAGGAACAGGAGATGTACATTTAACATTAGTTCAATTGGTTCCAATTACTGGTGCTGTAATTGTAAGTACACCTCAAGATATTGCTCTTGCAGATGTTAAGAAAGGAATACATATGTTTAAGATGCCTAATATAAATGTACCTGTATTGGGAGTGGTAGAAAACATGTCGTATTTTACTCCTGCCGAATTACCAGACAACAAATATTACATTTTTGGTAAAGATGGAGTGAAAGATCTTGCAAAACAATTAGATATTAAATTACTTGGAGAAATTCCACTAATACAAAGCATAAGAGAAGCTGGTGATGCAGGAACACCAATTACTGCACAAGATGGAACTCCATCTGCAATAGCTTTTGACCTATTAACAGCTAATATTATTGAACAAATAAACTGGCGAAATAATAATATAAAACCTACTCAGGTTGTAAAAATGAATACACCATGATAAAACGATTTCAACTTTCTATACTACTTGCGTTTTTATTGAGTTTTGTAGGACAAGCTCAAATAACTGACACAGTTAAAAAGGTTAGCGATACACTACTTGTTCCAGCAGGAATTATGACTCCGGCACAAATGGACTCAATAGCTAAAACTGAAGAAGCAATAGCATACAGGAAAAATCACACTGATTTTTATGTATTAAGAAAAGGAAGACTTTTTGCTTCTTGGGGATACAATAGAGCAAATTATAGTCAAAGCTCTATTAGGTTTTGGGGAAATGGATATGATTTCACTATAATTAATGCTGTTGCAAAAGACAGACCTAGTCCTGTTGATTTAGGTGTTTATTTGAACCCAACACTATTTACTATTCCTCAATACAATTTCAGAATTGGATACTTTATAACTAATAAACTGTCTCTTTCTTTAAGTGTAGATCATATGAAATATGTATTTGTTAATGATCAAATTGCTGCAGTAGATGGTTATGTAGATTCATCTGCAAGTGCGAAATGGGCAAAAGAATATGACCCAACTCGGTTAATGGAAATCCCTAACGATTTTGTTGGGTATGAACATACAGATGGATTGAATGTATTATCGTTTGAATTGGATTACAACACGCTATTTTTTGAAACTAGTAACAGAAAATTTGCGGTTGATTTAGTTGCAGGTGCAGGAATATCTGCTGCAGTTCCAAAGACTAATGCAAATCTTTTTGGTGAAATTGGAAATGATGCTTTTCACCTTTCAGGTGGAGGAATCTCAGCAAATGTAGGGCTAAAACTATACTTTTTTAAAGACTTTTTTATACACCCAGTAGTAAAGATGGGTTGGCTTCATATGCCTAATGTAGCAACAAACGGATTAGAAATAGACAAGGCTTCACAGAACATTTCTTACTTCCAAAGAAATATAACTATAGGATACCAGTACAAAATAGCTCATAAATAATGAGTTGAGTGACCAAAAAAAAGACTAATAATTTTTAAACTTCAATTAAATAGCCTACTTTTTCAAGACAAACTATTTAATAAAAAGAAAATGAGAAACAGAATTATACTAATAGCATTGGCATTTAGCTTTGCAACTGCAAGTGCTCAAGACTTTAAAGAAAGAACTAACAAAGGAAGAATCTATGCTACATACGGAGTAAACAGAACTGCTTACGAATTATCTACGCTAAGAATGGCTGGAACTGGATACAACTTTGCTTTAACTCACTTTGATGCTAATGATGGTTTCGAAAGTATTGATTTTGCTAAATTTAATGCGAAATTAGGATTTTTTATAACTGAAAAACTTGCTATATCTGTTGGTTACGATAACTTTTCTTATCAAAATATTGATAATAGATTAGTAAAGATTGGAGGAACTATTGATGCTGGAGATTACAATGGAACTTATTACGAGTAATTAGATGTAATTAGAATTGATGCTGATTTTTTATAGTTTGGATATACTAAATTAAACTACATCAATTTAAACTTAGAGGTTAATGATGATTTTTGGGTTTCTAAAAACGGAAAGTTTGCATGGTGCTACTACTTCGGTTTAGGAGGAGGAGTTTTAATGACAGAAAGTAAAACTTTATTATTTGCTGCTGATCGGCCTACAGGAACTGAAGCTACTGAAACAGATAACGGAATGAGCGGATATGCAGGTAATGCATCTTACGATACAAGATTTCACATGGGACCTTTATTCCTTGATTTAGGAAGTAAAGCTGGATACATGAGAACTAAAGAAGTTGCAATTGATGCTGCTGACGTTAAAGCTGATCATACTTTCATCTTTGCTTCTGGTATTGCTTCAGTTGGATTATCTTTCAACTTAAGTAAATAAGAAATAACCTATTTTATATAAAAGGGATTCACGAAAGTGAGTCCCTTTTTTTTGTGGAAAATTTAAAGTAAAACAATTCTATTATTGAATAGAATCTATCCCGACAATCAACCTACTCCCACAACTCATCTTTGTGATAGGCAGAAGAATAAGCAATACCACAACTACAATCAAACTTGTATTTGTTTTCAGGAAAAAACTTCTTGTATAGTTCTAGTCTCTTTTCTAATGGCACTATTAACGGATCTCTCCTACCATTACCACCTAAAATCATAATTGGCTCGTGCTTGGGTGGTCTCCAACCATCATATACACAAATTCGTGTATGATAAATAAAGTGCATCCCAAGAATTTTCTCAGTCATGTAGTTCTTTTCTAGAAGTTCGTAATCCGATTCAACAAATTCATTTATTCGATTAATTGCTTTAGAATAATAAACTCCTGAAGCAATACTCACTAAAACACAAGTACAAAATCCTAAAGCAAAAAACAATTTAACTTTTTTATGAGGATTTTTGAATAAGAAATACCGAATTAACTGAAAGGCAAAGAAATGGGGAATTAACATGATAATTCCAATCCCAAAAAGAATGAATGGAATGGCAATAATATTTAAATCTTCTAAAAATAAAATACAATAGAGAAAAGAGAAAACTGAAACTCCTGCAACAAAGCCTATTATGGGTGATTTAGTGTTTTTAATCGCTTTTAATGGAGAAACAATTACCAACAATAAACTTATACCAATAACAATAGCTGCCCAAAGAGAAGGGACACAATAAGCTTGTGTTGTAATATTCTGAAACAACCCTAGAATTGTTAAAACAGAATTTATTATGATTAAACCTTTTACAGAAGTAAAGGAGGACCAAATTTTCTTGAACATTCATTATTATTTGAATTAATAACGAATAGTTTATGGGATAAAGTATAAAAATGAAAAGATAAAAAAATTATCCTTTAAGCTCATTTTTTAATGCTACCATTTTGATAGCTGCTACGGCACATTCAACACCTTTATTACCATGTAAACCTCCACTCCTATCAATTGCTTGTTGAAGTGTATTATCAGTTAACACACAAAAAATTGCTGGTTTGTTATATTTAAGATTTACATCTTTTATTCCTTGAGAAACTGCTTCGCAAACAAAATCAAAATGCTTAGTTTCACCTTGTATCACACTTCCTATTGCAACAACAGAATCTACAGAGGTATTCTCGAACATTAATTGAGATGCAAGCGATAATTCATAAGTTCCAGGAACTCGTTTTACGATAATGTTTTCTTCCTTTGCTCCGTTCTCAATAAGAGTATCGTAAGCACCTTGAAGTAAATTATCAGTAATATTAGCGTTCCACTCAGAAACAACAATCCCGAAAGACATACTAGATGCATTCGGGATTAATTCTTTATCGTATTCAGATAAGTTAGTGTTAGCAGTTGCCATAATTACTTAGCTTCTAGCATTGCAATATATTTCGCAGCATCTTTTGCTTCTTTAGAAGCTGGATAATCTGCTACAATTCTTTTGTAAGCTGCAATTGCTTTTCCATTTTCTTTTACTTGCTCATGAGCAATAGCTAATTTCTTTAAGTAAACTGGTACTGTAAACTCATTATCATTGTGGTTTACTGCATCAGTATAGCTAGAAATTGCATTGTCAATTTCTCCTAATTCTAAGTATGCATCTCCTAAAGCTCCTTTTGCAATTGCTCCAATTACTACATCATCAAAACTAACATCTTCTAGAGTTGCTATTGCGTTTTGAAATTGACCTAAGTTTAAATAACTAACTCCCATATTGTAAGTTGCTATGTCACCTGCGTAAGTTCCATTATATTCGTCAGAGATTGTTACATATCCTGCAGCATTGATATCTCCATCAATTGCTCCTTGAAAATTTCCATTAGAAAAATTACTTTCTTGCTTCCAAATTAGACCATTTGCTTCTGCATTTTTAGCTTCCTTATTGGTATTGTAAAACCAAAAACCTGCTACTGCTACTGCAATTATTCCTAATGCAATGTAAATGTAGTTTTTGTTGTCTTCGAATTTATCTTGAATCCTTACTGCTATGTCTTGTACGTCAAAATCTTCTAAATCTGCCATTGTTGTGTTTTTTTGATTGACAAAAATATAGTTTTTTATCAATTTTATAGGTATTTGAGAGGATTATTTTGGTTTAATTTTGCTTAAATAAAAAGAATCTCATCCACTACCCTCTTTTTTAATTTTCTATTTAACGATTCTTTAAGCTTTTCCTTAGCAAATGATAGCTCATGGCGCAATACCGAAGACTCTATCTCTATAACTAAAACTCTCTTTTTTAGTTGTACTTTTTTAGTTTTACGAGCAATAGTTTCTCCCATCAATTCCTCCCATTCCTTCAACAGACTTATTTCGTCCATTTTATCACTCATTTTATAAACCTGCAGTAACTTTTCAATTGCAGCTTTAAGTGGTGTAACTTCTTTATTTCTTTGTGGATTTTTCATAAACTGGCTTAATTACTTCCTCCAAATAAATGTTTAAATACTTCTTCTATTTTACCTACTTGAACCAATTCAATATCAAAGTCTTTTTGCTTTATTCCCTTGTTATATTTGGAAATAACCATTTTTTCGAACCCCAATTTTTGAGCTTCCATAATTCTTTGGTCAATATGAGGAACTGGTCGAATTTCACCTGTCAATCCAACCTCAGCTGCAAGTACTATTTCTTTGCCAGAGGGCATATCAACATTAGAAGACAATACTGCGCAAACCACTGCCAAATCTATTGCTGGATCGCTTACCTTAATTCCTCCTGTGATATTTAAAAATACATCTTTTGCTCCTAGTTTAAATCCACATCTTTTTTCCAATACTGCCAAAAGCATGTTTAATCTTTTGGTATCGAACCCTGTTGTTGTTCTTTGAGGATTACCGTAGGCCGCAGTACTCACAAGAGCTTGTACTTCAACTAACATAGGTCGCATTCCTTCCATGGTAGATGCTATTGCAACTCCACTCAATTGTTCGTCAGAGTTATTAAGCAAAACATCTGTTGGATTTTCTACCGGAACCAAACCACTTGTTTGCATTTCGTAAATCCCTAATTCGTTAGTAGATCCAAATCTGTTTTTGGTGGTTCTCAGTAATCTATAAATATGATTCCTGTCTCCTTCAAACTGAAGAACAGTATCTACCATATGCTCCAATACTTTAGGCCCAGCTATACTTCCATCTTTTGTGATGTGACCAATAATAAAAACTGAAGTCTGTGTTTCTTTAGCAAATTTCATTAAATCTCCTGTACATTCTCTTATCTGAGAAATACTACCTGGAGATGAATCCAAATACTCCGAATGAAGAGTTTGAATAGAATCTACAATTAGAATATGTGGTTGTAATTCCTCAATATGAGAAAATATATGTTGGAGTTTAGTTTCATTCAGTAAGAAGCAATTTGGAGAAGTTTTTCCAATTCTATCTGCTCTCATTTTTACTTGCTTCATGCTTTCCTCCCCAGAAACATATAAAACTCTTGCTTTGGAATGCTGAAGAGCCATTTGTAACATTAAAGTAGATTTTCCTATTCCTGGTTCTCCACCAAATAACACTAATGATCCATGAACAAGTCCTCCTCCAAGAACTCTATTAAGCTCTGGATCGGCAAATATTATTCTGTTATGCTTTTCATCAGAAACCTCAGCTATTGCAACAGGTTTAGAAATTATTTTGGTAGTTGGCCCTGTAGAAAAAAGCTTTTTATCACTTTTGGCAATCACTTCTTCAACAAAAGTATTCCATTCGCTACACGAAGGACATTTACCTACCCATTGAGCAGATTGAGACCCACAGTTTTGACAAAAATATGATTTCTTAATCTTAGCCATTATTTAGTTTTCTTCTTTTCCAATTGATCTTTTACTTCAGCATTAGAGAACTTAATGTTAATCGCATACAAAGAATAAATCCCTGCTACTACCAAGAAAATAGTTTGAACTACCCATGACATAATAGAAAAGCTTGATGCCAATCCTTTATCATATCCAAAATATACTAAAGCTGCTGTAATAAATATTGGATAAAGTCCTATTCCACCTGGTGTAATAGTAATTGCTGCAGCACCTACTACAAAACCAACCATTAGCTCTTTTATTCCAATATCTTCCATCCCATCAACTCCTTGAGCCATTAACCACATTAATAGCACATAAGAAATCCAAATAAAAAGAGTGTGAAGAATAAATGGAATTCTCTTTTTCATGGTGAAGATTGTTTTTATTCCTTCCCACATTCCTTTTAATTTATCTAAAACAAATGATCGTATTTTTTTAGAAAAGATAAAGATTAAGATTCCTAATATTCCAAAACCAAGAATTGCATAAAGTAAATAAGGAGGTCCAGATGCTTCGTCTCTTTTGGTTAAATCCTCTATTACTTTTTTTCCAACCAATGCCCAAGTGCTAAATGTTATAGTTAATAACATAACTACATCAATTATCCTTTCTGCTACTACTGTCCCGAATACTTTATCAAATGGTAGTCCTTCTTTCTTTGCTAAAAATCCTGGACGTGCAATTTCTCCACTTCTTGGTATGGTGAAGTTCAACACATAACCTATCATAGTTGAATGATACATAGAGGATAGCTTTGGGCTATACCCAAGAGGTTCCATTAAAAATTTCCATCTGTAAGCTCTACTCATGTGGCCTAACCAAGCTACTAAAACTGAAAGTAAAACCCAGAAATAATTAGCATTTGCAAAAGCTACAGGAATTTCTTTTTTTTGATCTGGCTCTAATCCAGAATAAAAAAAATAAGTAAGATATATCCCAATTCCCATTGGGATAATAATTTTAAGGGCTTTAATTAGGTTCTTTTTCAAAGGAAATAATTTTATCAAAGATAAGATTATCCAATGAAAACTATATTATAAAGCCTAATTAACGTTTGTTAAAAATACAATTTATACAAAGCCACTGGAAATAGCTTCCTCTGGTAATTTGTTCTTATTTCTCCTGCAGAGACTGAATAACCTTGAAGAAATACATTTTCTCTGTTTGTAATGTTTTGAACATCAAACATAAACTCATGAGTGAAGTTTTTCATATTCATCCTCATTCCAATTTTCAAATCAAATCTCATATAAGCTAAATACTTATCGGAAAAAGCTTCATCATTTTTTCTTACCTCAGAAAAGCTTGTCTGAGAAGCAGCTAAATCAATTGGTGTAAATGGCTTTCCTCCTGCATAAGTAGCTCTTGCATCAATGGTTAAAACCATGTTTTCGTTAAGTTTAAACTCCTTACCACCTAATGCATTGAACACATATTGATTGTTAAATGCCGTACTCCTTAAAACACGATCACTTCCTTTGTATTTAGAATCAAATATTGAAGCAGTAACTAAGTAGTAGTATCCTTGTGAAAGAAATTTTTCGAAAGTAATCTCTATTCCTAAATTCCTACCTGTTCCTTCATTCACTAATCCAGTCTTATTTGGTAATCCAAAATCTGCACCTTCATTAAGCATTGAGAAAGAAGAACTAAAAGTATCTACGGGCACGTTATAAATATACTGGTAATAACCCTCGAGCTTAAGCCTAGAATATGGACCAGTATTCAGTTCATACCCTAATACATTGTGCATACTTCTAGAAAAATCAAGATTTCTGTTAGGAGTTTCATTTTGTGAATCGTTTAAATCCTTTACATAATAAACTGAAATTGGTTGAGTTTGACTGTGAAGACCAAAACCATAGGATAATTTAGTTTTTAGAGTTAAGTCATATTTCAAACCTAGTCTAGGCTCTAAGCTAGTAGAGTTTGTAAATCCAAAATACTGTGCTTGAACTCCAAAATTACCCATAAATTTTTCTGAAAAGAAATGTTGAAAAGAGAAATAAGCTTGGTGCAATACTGAGCTACCTTCAAACCTTAAAGTTTCTACAAATTGATTCCCCCTTTTATTACTATCAGTAAAATCAATAGCATTTATTTTTCCAATGTATCCAGCATTCCAACTATTACGTACGTTAATTTTTTTATTTAACTTAAAATGAGCTGTATAGTTATTTAGAGTTCTATCAAAATCAGCAAGCTTTGTTCTGATGTTGGTATTAAAACCTGTACTATCAACATTTCCTCCTGAAGTAGTATTTGTAGCTACAATTGAAATTTTTGAAAACATGGAGGTATTAAAAAAGTATTTGTGTGTTGCTCCAATAACTCCTGTTCTACTTCCAAAAACTGACTCTTCGTTTTCTCCTGAAAATAAATTTGAAGAACTGGTATCTATCTCAAAATCAATAGAACTAAAACCTCCTATTCCAAATACTGAAAATGTTCCAGCTTTTTTGGTAGGAAAATTTAATTTCATTGTCATATCCTGATACTCAGGTATACTTGTCCCTGTTCCTAAATCGACTCCCAATAATTGAAAAACACCCAAAGTAGAATAGCGATAATTAAACATATAAGAAGCTCTTCCTCCTTTTTTGAAAGGCCCTTCTGAACCTAACTCAAATCCATTAACTCCTACCTGAAATAAATGTTCATAGCTATCATTATTCCCATCTCTCAATTGTAAATCAAAAACCCCAGACATTGCATTTCCATATTCTGATGCCCATGCTCCAGTCATGAATTCAGAGTTTTTTAAATTATTCACGTTTAACATACTAATCGGCCCTCCTGTAGTACCAATTGTAGAAAAGTGATTAGGACTAGGAATATCAACTCCTTCTAGTCTCCATAAGACTCCTGTTGGTGAATTCCCTCTAATGATAATATCATTTCTATCGTCTGATGAACCACTAACTCCTGCATAGTTTTGAGACATACGTGCAGGATCTTGGAGTGACCCTGAAAACCTTGTAGCTTCTTCAATAGAGATAGTCCTAGAACTAACAGTATTCATTTTATTAATAGACTCTCGTTTATCTGCTTCTCCAGAAATAACTACTTCACCCAATTCACTATACTGCTCATTTAGCTGAATATTTAATTGAAGATCTTTTGCTGAAAGAACAAGTAGATTTGGAATTTCTCTTGTTTCATAACCAATAAAACTAACTTTTAAAACTTGCCTACCAACTGGTACATTTTCTAATCTAAAATCTCCATTAACATCAGTTGTAGTTCCAATCATTGGATCACTTCCAACCAGAACTACATTAACACCTATCAAAGTAGATTGTGACACTTTATCAGTAATTGTTCCTCTTATTACTGAGGTTAACTCTTGAGAATAACTTGAAAAAGCCATTAACCCTATTAGTATTGAAAAAATTGATTTCATATCTCTTGTTATTATAATTATATAACAAAAGTAAAGATTGAAAATTAAACTATTCTTGATAAATGTTAAGAAACACTTTCAAGGCGAGATTTTCTTAATCTACTTAATGATTCTGGAGTAATACCAATGAAACTTGCTAAGTGCTTTAAAGGTATTCTATTCACTAGTTCTTTATTATTTTCTTCGAATTCGGTATATTTTTGTTCCGCTTTAATATTAGCTGCCGAATTATTAAGAGATATCATATTTGTCATAGCTCTTTCTACCATAAGTCTGCCTAATCTTTCTAGCATGTGTGACTTATCATAACCTTCTAATAGTTTATCATAAGGTAAAAGCAGCATTCTAGTTTTTTCAATAGATTCAATATAGCACTTACAGTTTTCATCTGACACAAGACTTTCATAATCAGTAAAGAACTCACCTTCGCTCATAAAAGCCATATTAATTTCATTACCATCTTTCAAATTATAAATCCTGAAAAGGCCTTCAATCACAAAATAAACATCCTTACACTTTTCATCTACCCCTAATATCAATTCTTTCCTATCAAATTCAATCAATTTAATAGAAGGCAATACATGTTCTACATCTTCAAATGTTAGTGGAACAAATTCATTAATAAATTCTAAAAACTGTGTTAATTCCTTTTCCATAATTACAAATAAAAAAAACTCCACTTGTATTTACAAGTGGAGTTTTACTTACTAAAGTATAAATTTAATTAATCTACTATCACTAATTTCTTAGTAAAAACTTGATTCTCATTACTAAATCTAACCAAATAGATTCCTTCTGCAAAACCTGAAACATCTATTCTTTCAGTTTGATTAGCTTTATTTAATTGACCTACATAAACTTGCTGTCCAGCATTATTAAGTATAGTTAATTTTAACTCTTCAGTAGCATCTGATAAAAACTCAATTGTTAAATAATCATCTGCTGGATTAGGATACATAGCTACAGTATTTGCAAGCTCTACTTCATCAACTCCTACGCATGAATTTACTAATACGTTAACTGTTGAAGTATTGTCGCACAATCCAAACTTACCTACTAATGTTGCTACATAAAGTCCAGGACTAGCATACGTATGAGTTTGGTTTGGAGTAGTACTTGTAGTCAAATCTCCAAAATCCCAATCATAGGTAATTGCATTTGATCCTGTCATACTAAAGTATACCTGCGACCCTAAACACAAAGTATCTGGGGTTGCATTAGCAATTACGTTTGGAATAGCATTACTTGTTACATTAATATAAGCTGTATCTCCACTACAGTTAAGGTTACTACCAACTGCCCAATACTGAGTTGTTACTGTTGGCGAAACGGAAATGCTTGGTGTACTTCCTCCAGTACTCCATGTATAACTTGAACCACCACTACCTGTCATTGTTAAACTAGAACCTACACAAAGAGTTGTATCTCCTGGTGAAATACCTGTAACAGGATAACCTCTAACGGTTATTTGCTGTGAAACACTATCAGATCCACATCCATTTACAACTTTCATTTTAAGATTATAAACTCCAGGCACAGTAAAAAACACTGTGTCATCTTCTTGATTAGATACACTTGGGATTCCTCCAGGGAAAGTCCAATATATTGTTCCTGTTCCTGTTAAAGTTCCATCAAATCTTATTGAATCTTGCTCACATATATCTGTAGAGCTTGGAGTGTAATTTACTGTTGCACCAGCACTATCTACAGTTATATATTTAATTATACTATCGTTACTACAAATCCCTTCTAAATACAATATCGCTTTGTATACACCAGCATTGGTATAAGAAACTGTTTGCGAGCTATTTTTAGAAGTATTTGGTAAACCACCAGGGAAATACCAAGTTAATGAATCAAAATTAGCTAGACCTCCCGCAGAGAAAGTAGTCGTTTGATTTTGACAAATTCTCTCTCTTGAAACATTTATAGTTCCAGTTGCTGGTAAATCAGTAAATATAACTCGAATACCTGTTGAAGTATTAATGGAAGCTACAGTGTTTGAGCTTTGCCAAATTCCAGCTGTTTTTACAAATGTTGTATTAACTGGTGTTGTAATTCTATTGTTAGCAGTAGTAATCACAAGAGTATCTCCATTTCCATACTCAAGTTCAATACCTGCCCAAAACGTTCCTGTTACAAATGGAGGTGTTGTAAAGTATATCTCATTACTAACTCCGGCTACTAAACTAGAAATAAGTATAGTATCAGATGCTAATACTGCTCCAGGGCTACCTGCATTATCACTATATACATTCATTACAAATGTTGAATTAGGAGTTCCAGCATCTGCTTGAACCACAGGAAGAATCATTCTTTGCACAGTATTACTTGGACCTGTTAATGTAAATGGTTCAGCATAACCAGCTAAATTTGCTCCATTGTGTCCTGGGTAATATCCCCAAGTACCTAGTAATTCATAAAATATCATTGAATCTAATGGTAGATCATAGTTATCTAAAGTATCACAAAATCCTGGAGGAGTAGGAATAACTACCACACAACCACCTTTTGTAATAGAATCTATTAGTGTAGCATTTTGCACTACCAACTTTACATTGTATATACCAACTGCAGCATATTTTTTTATTGGGCTACTTAAACTTGAACTAGTTCCATCACCAAAATCCCATGCCCAACTATAGACTGCAGGAAATGACCTTGAAGTATCATTAAAGAACACTGGATATCCAGGATAAACTGTATCACAGCCTGTAAATCCAGGAGTTAACTCAGTATTATAAGGTAAACAGAAAGAAAAGGTTACAGAATCACCAAAGTTTGGATTAACCGATTTATTAATTCTTTGACCAGTTGTTACATCTGTAATTTCCCAACTTCCAGCTGTAGGACAAAATAATTTTGGTTGTAATCCATCACCTCCGGCATCAAAAAATTCTAATTCATAACATCCAGAATCTAAACAAGCCGT
Source organism: Flavobacteriales bacterium (assembly GCA_018609055.1). Classification (GTDB taxonomy): domain Bacteria; phylum Bacteroidota; class Bacteroidia; order Flavobacteriales_D; family CAJJDF01; genus CAJJDF01. Next base: position 104,013 of record JABAYJ010000009.1, on the reverse strand, counting down.
TTCAAATATATTTTGTGCTTGCTGAGAATATCCACTTCCAGTTAATTTAACTGCTCCCGAAGTATCTCTTAATACCCAAGAGAACTCTTGACCGTTACAATCTGTAGTTATGTTTATTAATACAGCAAATCCAGGATTAGAATAAAATGCTGAAGACAACATATTATCTGCAGGTAATCCATCAGTTTGATTACCATTAATTAGGTTTGAATCGATAGCAACATTATAGGTATGAGGTCCTGTTGTAGTCAATCTAGCTGGTAATGAAATTGTATCGCATTCAGTTGGTCCAATTTTTCCTGACCAGAAATAAGGTATTACACCTGTACCATCAATATCATAGTTAATCGTAAGTGTTCTTAAAGTATCATTACCACCATTACATACTAAAATGTATCCAGGAATTGTATTAGAACAAACTGTATCTTTTGGATAAATAATTGCTTGTAAAGTTGGATTAATATTATGTGGAGAAGAACAGTTTAGGTTAGTCGTTAATGAGTGTCTTGCTCCTCCTGGAACTAACACAGCTCTCATTCTGGCAACTTGACCAGGAGTAAAATCAGATGCACAAGCTCCATTTTGATACTGCATATAATTCTCTACATTATCCATAGGACAAGGCTTAGAAGCACATGCATTACCCATTCCAACTGTTGTTGGTGGTGTATCACAAACTTCATCTCCTGAAGTCGCACATGGTGTACTCATAGCACAAGAAGAAGTACTTTGAAATGTGTGATATAAATTAAAATAATGTCCCATTTCGTGAGTCAAAACTTTTCCATCATTTGTTGCTGACCAAAGATTAAACCCCTTTATTCCGGTTATATCATTACCGGTTGCACTAAATCTAAGTACAACTCCATCTCTTGAAGAACTTCCACCAGGAAAAGTAGCATAACCAATAACTCCTCCTCCTCCTCCATTGTAAATGTTGGTAAGGCCATTAATTTTATTTACCACCCAAACATTTAAGTATTGTGCAGGATTCCATTGAACCATAGCTTTCATTGAAGCATCTCCTCTCCAAGCTCCTGCATTATGATAAACTCCACTATCTAAATAGCCTTGAACTCCTGACATGTCATGGCGAGTAATTCCAGTTGTATAATTTCCGTTAGGATCTCTTCTTGCCAGACAAAATTCTATTTCTGCATCAATACCAAGTGGTCCAGTTTGAGAAATTCCCCCATCATCTCCATTTCTTCTAAAATCTCTATTCAATGCTGCAATACAAGACATTACCTGAGCATCAGGTATATTAGTTGAATCTCCTAAAGCCTCACCTTCGTGTAAAACATGAAATACAATTGGAATAGTATACACAACACCTCTGTTTGGGCTTCCAGCTCTACTTGACTGAGCATTAATAAATTGTTGAGTTTGTTGAAATATTTGATTTCTCATTAATCTATAAGCTGGATCATTTCGCATCATTTCATCATGCAAATAACTTGACGCACATTTCTCTCCTGCAAAAGGAACGTTAACTCCTGGTACTTGAGGAATGTAAGTTTGTGACTGCTGACCAAATCCAAATTGACAGATTAATAATAAGCTGAATGTGTAGAAAATATTTTTGATGCTCATATAGTTATATTTCGTTCTTTAAAAATACGTAGAATTTATAATTTAGTTGCTTACAATTAAATGGTAATTAACTCACTACTTGTTTTTTCAATAATTTTAAGTGATCTCTAAGTTTTGCTGCTTCAACAAAATCAAACTCTTTAGCTGCTTTCTCCATAGCCTTTTGAGTCATTTTAATATTCGATTCTACCTGATTTTGAGTTAAATAAGAAACTTCTTCTTCAGCTGCTATTGTATCTACTTTTTCTAAATTATTCTCAAATTGATAAGGCGAATTGTCGGAGTTCTTTTTAATTGCTGTTGGAGTAATTCCATGCTTTTTATTGTGTTCTTCTTGCACTCCTCTCCTCCTTTCGGTCTCATCAATGGTTCTTTGCATGGAGTTCGTCATCTTATCAGCATACATGATAACACGTCCATTTACATTTCTTGCAGCTCTTCCCACGGTTTGCACTAAAGCTCTTTCTGATCTTAAAAATCCTTCTTTATCTGCATCCAAAATCACTATTAATGATACTTCTGGTAAATCCAACCCTTCTCTCAAAAGGTTTACTCCTACCAACACATCATACACTCCTGCTCTTAAATCTTTTATAATTTCAATTCTATCAAGCGTATCTACATCCGAGTGAATGTATCTACTCCTCACTCCTACTTTTTCCAGATATTTCTGAAGCTCCTCTGCCATTCTTTTAGTTAAAGTAGTGGCTAACACTCTTTCATTAAAAGCAATTGTCTTGTGAACCTCTTCTAGTAAATCATCAATCTGATTTTTACTTGGACGAACTTCAATTTTAGGATCTAATAATCCTGTTGGTCTAATAAGTTGCTCAACATAAATTCCTTCAGCCCTTTCCAATTCATAATCAGCTGGTGTAGCCGAAACATAAATCGTTTGCTCAGTAATTTGTTCAAACTCCTCGAATCTAAGTGGCCTGTTATCCATAGCAGATGGCAATCTAAAACCATGTTCTACTAAGTTAATTTTCCTACTTCTATCCCCACCATACATGGCTCTAATTTGTGGTAAAGTCACGTGACTTTCATCAATAACCATCAACATATTATCTGGAAAATAATCTAACAAGCAAAAAGGTCTTGAACCTGGCAACCTCCCATCAAAATAACGAGAATAATTTTCAATACCAGAACAATAGCCTAACTCACGAATCATTTCCAAATCCAGTGTTACTCTTTCTTCCAATCGTTTTGCCTCAAGATGTTGACCTCCTGCTTTAAAAGCATCAATCCTAGACATCATATCGTCTTGAATCTCATGGATAGCTCCTTGAGTAGTTTCTTTTGAGGTAACAAAAATATTAGCGGGATAAATACTGTATTCCTCAAATTTTTCAATTCTACGAGCAGTATCGTTTTCAATTGTTTCTATTCCTTCTATCTCATCTCCCCAAAAACTAATTCTTACAGAAAAATCTGCATAAGGTAAATTGATATCTACCGTATCTCCTTTCACTCTAAAAGTTCCTCTCTCAAAATCTAATCCGGCTCTAGAGTATAAATTATCTACTAACTGTCCCAGAAAAGTATTTCTAGTAACAACCATTCCAGATTTTATTACAAGAATACTGTCCTTAAAACTAGCTGGATTTCCAATACCATAAATACAAGAAACAGACGAAACTACTATCACATCTTTTCTACCCGAAAGCAGTGAAGAAGCAGCTCTAATTCTCAATTTTTCTATCTCATCATTGATAGACAAATCTTTTTCTATATAAGTTCCTGTAGTAGGTAAATATGCTTCTGGCTGATAATAATCATAGTACGAAACAAAATACTCTACTTTATTTTCTGGAAAAAAATTGGTGAATTCCTCAAATAATTGAGCAGCCAAAGTTTTATTATGTGATAAAACCAAGGTAGGTCTACCAGTTTCTTGAATAACATTAGCAACTGTAAATGTTTTTCCAGAACCCGTAACACCAAGCAGTACCTGACTTGTCGCACCATCATTCACCCCTTCCACTAACTCTTTTATAGCAGTTGGCTGATCTCCAGTAGGTTTAAAATCGGATACTAATTTAAATTCCATTCGTATTTTGCTCTTTTTAGTGCGTTAATTCTTTAAATATGCTTTCCAATTTCTGAGTTTCTTTCTGTAACGAAAGCACTAACAAACCTTTGCTAGCTGCAAACTTCGAAATCTCTGCTCTTAAATCTTCTGGTTTAGAAGATATAATTTCCCAAACATTCTCACCTAAATCGGTTACTTTAGAAACTCCTACAATTGATTTTAATTCAGTTTTAGAAACCATTTTATCAAACTCAACTTTTACAATTTGTTGGTTCGAGTTTGCATTCATTATTTGAGATGCATCTTTATCTACCAATAAATTACCTCTATTAATAATGACTATTCTATCACAAATAGCTTCAATCTCTTGCATGATGTGAGAAGAAAACATCACTGTTTTTTCTTTCCCAATATTTTTAATTACTTCTCTGATATCAGCCAGTTGATTAGGATCTAGTCCACTAGTTGGCTCATCCAAAATAAGCACACTTGGATCATGGATTAATGCTTGTGCCAATCCTACTCTTTGCTTGTATCCTTTTGATAATTGACCGATTTTTTTGTTCTGCTCCAATCCCAAACCAACCAAATCAACCACATTGGATACTTTTTCTTTTTTCTTATTAAGCTTATGAATCCCTGCTATAAAAGTTAAATACTCTTTCACATACATATCCAAATACAAAGGATTATGCTCAGGCAAATACCCTACTTTTTTTCTAATCTCTAAAGAATCTTCTAATACATCATATCCGTCCACAATTACGGTTCCTGATGTTGGCGGAATATAACACGTTACAATTTTCATTAACGTAGATTTTCCAGCTCCATTTGGACCCAAAAAACCTAGTATTTCCCCCTTGTTTACAGTAAACGAAACGTCATTAAGCGCTTTCTGAAGACCGTACTCTTTGGTCACGTTTTTAATTTCTATTGACATCTTAAGGGTTTTAGATTAAAATAATCCTTAAAAATAGGGAATTTTCCACAACCATTTGGGTTACTTGTGTTTTAATTTATTAGGAATTACACTACCTTTGGAAAAGAAAAAAATCTATTGAAAAGAGGACTCGTCATAAAATCTACAGGAAGTTGGTATTCCGTTAAACTGGAAGATAACGAATTAGTAAACTGCCGTATAAAGGGAAAGTTTCGTTTGAAAGGAATTAAAACCACTAGTCCAGTAACGGTAGGTGATTTTGTTATGATTGAACTGGAAGATGATGGGAACGGAATAATAAACGAAATAGAGCAAAGGAAAAACTACATTATCCGTAGGTCGGTAAATTTATCTAAGCGAACTCACATTATTGCAGCTAACATAGACTTAGCTTTTCTAATGATTACTATCAGAGAACCAAAAACTTACGCCAATTTTATTGATCGTTTTTTGATTTCGGCTGAAGCTTACAACATTCCAACAACTTTAATATTTAATAAAATAGACTTACACTCCGAACAGGACGATAAAGAAATGGAAGAACTCATTTCTATTTACTCCAAAATTGGATACCATTGCATTAAAACTTCGGTAGATGAGAACATCAATATCGAAGAAGTAAAAGCAGAAATGAAAGGAAAAACTTCTGTTTTTTCAGGAAACTCTGGAGTAGGAAAATCATCTCTTATCAATCTGATTGATAATGATTTGAATATAAAAACCAATGATATTTCGGATACGCATAGCCAAGGAAGGCACACCACTACTTTTGCAGAAATGCACTTACTGAAATTTGGAGGTTATATTATTGATACTCCCGGAATAAAAGGATTAGGAATTGTAGATATTGGAAAAGAAGAAATCCACCATTATTTTCCTGAAATGCGCGACATGATGAACGAATGTAAATTCAATAATTGTGTACACGTTAACGAACCAAAATGTGCTATTAAAGATGCTGTAGAAAACGGATCAATATCTGAATCGAGATACAACAATTACTTGAATTTGTATAACGAAGATGTTGCAAACGATTTCAGAGAAAGCCTTTACGCTCCTAAATAATATCCAATGAGAGTTATCCTTCAAAGAGTTTCTAATGCATCAGTAACTATTGACAATACTGTTCATTCGGAAATTAACCAAGGACTATTATTACTATTAGGAATTGAAGAAGCCGACAACCAAGAAGACATTGATTGGTTGGTGAAGAAAATATCGCAAATGCGGATTTTTAGTGATCAAGAGGGCAAAATGAACTTATCTCTAATGGATATAAATGGAGAGATTTTAGTTGTAAGCCAATTCACATTATTTGCTTATTGCAAAAAAGGAAACCGTCCTTCTTTTATTAAATCTGCCAAACCAGAAATTGCTATCCCATTGTACGAATCATTTATCTCTAAAATGAATCAAACTATAGACAAAGAAGTGAAAACTGGAATTTTTGGAGCAGACATGAAAGTGCAATTATCTAATAATGGGCCCGTTACTATATCATTGGATTCGAAGAATAAAGAATAGCTTAAAAAAACAATCCCCACCCAAACCACATAGCTAACGAAATATAAGTGTAGAATGCAAATAGCAAAACACTTAATTTCATTCCTCTTTGGTAATACAGCAACATAGATACTGCGTTTACAGCTATTAAATACAGCCACATTTCGTTAATAAAATTGACCATTAACCAAGTGGCAGACAAACTAAAAATAGTAGTAAACGAATCCAGAAAAGGAGATTTAGATTCGGTAAACTTCTTTAAATAAAATCCTAAAATCACCATTCCTAAAACAGTAATTCCCAACACCAGTAAATGTGTATTTAGCGAATAAGAATTAACGCCATATTCTCCCCAATTGAGCCAACCATAAAGAGCCATTGGAATATAAAAAAACTGTAGAAAAGCCTCAGCAAAAATTTTCTTTTTGAAACACAAATAAGTATAAATCCCTGCTCCCAACACTGCAAAAACAAAGCAAATCTGCAATTCTTTTACGTACAGAATGGTGTAAAGCAAACCGAAAATAATCGCTAGAATTTCTAAGACTAAAAATCCTTTTGTTTTGATATTTAATTGAGAATTAGTCAAAGTTTTTTCGTTTTCCTTCTTTTCTAAAATGAAGATTCATTCTTTTTCCAAAATACAATTCAATCACTGAGTAATCCGAACTAATTGAACTTTTGGTAAAATCTTGCTGGGTATTTGTTCCCAACAATACCAACCCTCCAAAATACTCGTCATTGTCATAACCCAAAACTACTCTATAATCGAAACCTAAAAACAAGGAACGCTCAAAATTAGACACACTATCAGATGAAGTTCGTTTCTCAAAAAGCCTGTCTTTGTTAAGATACAATGCTGGAGATAGATGAGCAGACAAATGCCAATTTTTATGAAACACCCAAGTATAAAGGTATCCAACTTTCAAGCCTACGTTTACATCCAATACTTTTTGCTCTTTAATTCTGTCGCCAAAGGCTGTATCAAAAGCAGATGGAATAAGAGATGAATCGGCACTAACCCCAGAAATAAACACGTTAGAACCAGCAGTTAATGAACCTGCGCTTTTCAATTGCTTTTCGAAATAAAGAAAAGAAGAACGGTAGGAAACTTTTTTATTATTGAAGATATAAAAGAACACTCCCTGAAAAATATAATCAGATATATCTTCTCGGAAGGGAAGCTGATTATTTCGCTCCCACCAATCATCCGATAAAGTTGCATCATCTTGAAAAAACCCTTGATATTGCTGATACATCAAAGAAAGTCTAAACTTTCTTCGGCTCATGCCATAAAAAATATTGAAGTTACTTCCCTTCTTTTCTGCTCGGCTTTGTAATGGAAATGCATAACTAAAAGTCACCCATTTGTAATCGAATCCAAAACCCAAATATAAAGGTGAATTAGGCGTGTAATTTACCCAAGCATTTTCATTAGTATAATGAGAAAAGTAAAGATTGTGGTTCTTTATATTAGAAAAAGTAAATGGGTAAAAATTATGTGAAAACTCCTTAAGATAAGTGGTGTCATAGTCTTTTCTGTCCTTTTGAGAAAAAGAAACTAATTGAATAACACAGAAAAAAAGAAATAAATATAATCTCATTTAAGATTTTTCATAAGTAACATAAGAAAAGGAATACTTGTGCTTTTCGTCTTTTGGATGAAAAATCTCGCTTGTTTTTTTCCAAATAGCTTTGTCGTATTCTGGAAAGAAGACATCCGCATCAAATTCATGATGAACATAGGTGATGTACAATTTATCCAACATATCCTCATCCAAGGATTTTTTGTAAATCTGCCCTCCTCCTATTATAAAAACTTCTTCATCTCCATTTTTCTTAGCAATCTCCAATCCTTCTTCTATGGAATTAACTACCACACAATCCTCTGCTTCAAAGTTTGGATTACGCGTTACAATAATGTTTGTTCTGTCTGGTAACGGGCGGTATTTATCAGGAATAGAATCGTAATTCATTCTTCCCATTATTACATGATGCCCTTTAGTAGTACTCGAAAAATAACGCATGTCATCTCTCAAATGCCAAATTAAATCATTGTCTTTACCAATTGCTTCGTTTTGTGCTTTGGCTACTATTAGGGAAACTTTCATTGCGTGTTATTTTTACAAATTTACAGAAAAAGTAGAAGAAATTGCTGTAAATTTTATTGGTAATATTCTCGCTTTAAGATCCCCGCCTTCGCGAGGATGACAATGAAAAAAGTTAGCTCTACTTTCTTTTTTTCTTGATAAAATCTGAATCAATTAAACCTCCGACCTTATTTCAATTCTGTACAAATTCACAAATTTATTGTGGGCGGCTTTACGAAAGAAATCCTTGAATCAACTCGCTTAACGAGTTCCAGAAAATTTAAATCCTCTGATGACTAAATTAAAACTGATAAACCATTCAGGGCTTGGGTTTCGTGGAGGGATTAATTTGTAGATATTTGAAGGAATTAAAATGAAGTCTTGAACTTTTGTTTCATTTTGGTTCAAGCCAAAAGAAAACGAGAATCATTTTTGACATAATCCATTTGTCATTCTCTTGAAAAAGGGAATCTTAAAACGAGAATCATATCCTATAAATAAGTTCCCCGCACACGCGAGGATGACATAGAAGAGTAAATAAAACTAAGACAAAATTCTAAGTAATAACTCAAACTAAAAACCCTATATTTGCAACCTATTTATAACAAGCAAAATCATCCAAAAAATGAGCTTAGAATTATCAGAACAAGAAATCGTTAGGAGAGAATCCCTAAACAAATTAAGAGAAGCAGGGATAGATCCTTACCCAGCAGCTTTATTCCCAGTGGATACACTTTCGCAAGAAATAAAAGACAACTACGAAGAAGGGAAACGAGTAATTATTGCAGGTAGATTGATGAGTAAAAACATCATGGGAAAAGCCTCTTTTTCTTCTATTCAGGATTCTGTAGGAAGAATTCAAGCTTACTTCAACAGAGACATACTATGTCCTGAAGAGGATAAAGCTATGTACAACAATGTGTACAAGAAGCTGCTTGATATTGGAGATTTTATTGGAATAGAAGGAACATTATTCACTACACAAGTAGGAGAAAAATCTATTAACGTAGAAAAAATGACTATGCTAAGTAAGTCATTAAAGCCTTTGCCTATGCCCAAAACGGATAGCGAAGGAAAAGTGCATGATGCATTTACCAACCCAGAATTAAGATACAGACAGAGATATGTAGATTTAGTAGTAAATCCACAGGTGAAAGAAGTATTTGTAAAGAGAACAAAAATGTTCAATGCAATGCGTAACTTCTTTAACGAAGCAGGATATTTTGAAGTAGAAACTCCTGTATTGCAACCAATTGCTGGAGGGGCTGCTGCCCGCCCGTTTATCACTCACCACAATAGTTTGGATATTCCCTTGTACATGCGAATTGCCAATGAATTGTACCTAAAAAGGTTAATCGTAGGTGGATTTGATGGAGTTTACGAGTTCAGTAAAAACTTCCGTAATGAGGGAATGGACAGAACGCACAATCCTGAGTTTACGGCTATGGAAATTTATGTTTCCTACAAGGATTACAACTGGATGATGGATTTTACCGAGAAGTTACTAGAACATGTAGCTACGGAAGTAAACGGAACCTCAGAAGCTACTTTTGGCGAGCACAAAATAAACTTTAAAGCTCCTTATAAGAGAGTAACAATGCGTCAGGCGATTATCGATTTTACTGAATTTGACATCAAAGGAAAATCAGAAGACGAATTGAGAGCTGCTGCCAAAGGAATGGGAATAGAAGTGGATGCAACCATGGGGAAAGCCAAATTGATTGACGAAATTTTTGGAGAAAAGTGCGAAGGAAATTACATCCAACCTACTTTTATTACCGATTACCCAAAGGAAATGTCGCCTTTGTGTAAAGCACATAGAGAAGACCCAGAACTGACAGAAAGATTTGAATTAATGGTATGTGGGAAAGAAATAGCAAACGCTTACAGTGAGCTAAACGACCCAATTGACCAGAGAGAAAGATTTGAAGAACAAATAAAACTAGCTGCTCGTGGAGATGACGAAGCAAGCGAATTTATAGATCAAGATTTCTTGAGAGCACTGGAATACGGAATGCCACCTACCTCAGGAATGGGAATAGGAATGGACAGATTGATTATGTTCTTAACAGATAATGCTTCGATACAAGAAGTATTGTTTTTCCCTCAGATGAGACCAGAGGTAAAACAAAAGAAAATAGAATTGGCAGAGAACGAAAAAGCTATTTTTGATGTGATTAAAGCACAAAAATCAATGGAATTGAGTGAATTAAAAAACTCAGTAAGCCAACTTAGTAACAAACAATGGGATAAGGGAATAAAAGCCCTTGGAAAAATGGGATTAGTAAAAGTTACTAAAACAGACGACATACTTACAGTAGATTACCTAGAAAACTAATGGACGAAAGAGAAGAAGAACACACAGACGTAGAGAACGAATTGATGAGAGAAATGTTTACGCATATCTTACAAACGAGTTGGGACTGTGTAGAAGTAGCAGACGAGTATAACCCGATAGAATACGATTTTTACGTATCTACGGCAATCAGGATTTTTGAAAAAGGAAAAAAGACTTTGGATGTAGGAAATTTCCTTATGGAACAAGAAACTAAGATAAAAGAAGCTAGCGGAGACCGTGACAAAAACCACGATATCGCCAACAAACTTAGTTTTGCTTACCACAAACTAAATACAAAGAATTGGGATAAAGAAGATTAATTCTTTATCGTATCTATTTTAAAAAAGGGAAGTTTCGGCTTCCCTTTTTTTTGTGGATTGTTTTGATTGTTGAACATTAGTTAAAAACTACTAATGTGTTAGAAATGAATTGTAAAGGATTATTTTTAACTTAGATTTTAAGAAATCTAACCAAAAATTTAATGAAAACAATCGCAATTATATTATCAGTTATTGGAATAATAATTCTTGTTGTTTTTCTATTTTATCTTAATAATCATTTTGATTTAATGGGTTTTGAAAAAAATATGGAAGCAACCGGACAAGTCGGTGATTTCATAGGTGGCTTAGTTGGATCTATATGGTCTCTTGTTTCTTTTGCTATTCTTGCAGCGGGGGGTTATATTTTTTACGAAATGCATCAAATTAACAAAAAGAGAAGTGAAAAATTGACCTAAAAAAGTTATTTCTCAATTCGAAAAATAATATAACGTTTGTCTTTGGGATCTTTTTGACGCATTATAATATCTTTTCCCTCCAATTTTTGGTATTCCATATTCAGGTCCCGAATAATTCTAGACCTTCTTACTCTGCGCGAGTCATAATTCAAATCATATTTGATTTGAAATAAATCATCTAATTCATCGCTTTTTAATTTTAGGTTGTATAAGTTCTTAGTGAGATTTGTGTTCTCCTTTAGGATGATCATGTCCTGCATGGTCTTCCTTTTTTACTCTTTTTATTGAACATCCCATTGCTTTAGTTTCAGCTTTAGCAATTTCTGTTCCTGCAGCTAATGAAGTCATTGCATCTGATAACCAGTGCTCTTTTACTTCTTCTTTTCTGTCTACATTATCATCAATAGCTCCAGTGTAAACCAATTCGTTATTTGCATTAAACAAATAAACATGAGGTGTTTTTTTAGCATTGTATGCATCAGCAACCACATGTCCTGAATCCATCATGTACTTAATTTCATTGTAACCAGAAGCTTTTGCATGAGCAACCATTTCATCAAATGAATCATCACCTTCTCTTTTTGCTTCGTTTGAATTGATAAGAGCAAATCCTATTTCTTTTTCAGTTGCCATAGCAGCAATGTCATTGTATCTGTTTTCCCATCCTTCAGATTTTTCTCCGTTTCCAACTACAAAAGGACACGTGTTACAAGAAAATATAATTAATGTACCGTTCTTTTTTCCTAGTTCTTCAATAAACATTTCAGTTCCAGAAATATCCATAAGCTTAGATTCTAATGAAGGATTTATTGAACCAATTGACATCATTTTGTTAGCGCAACATTCTTTTTTACAGTCGTCTCCACATTTTTTGTCATGCTTGTCTCCACATTCTTTTGTGCACTCTTTGTCACCATGTTCACATTTTTTCTTTCCGTGCTCACAGTTTTCTTTTTTGCAATCTTTATCGCAAGTTGCCTCTGTTGAAGCTTCAGTACCACATGCAAATAAGAATAATGCTGCAGTAAATGTTAAAATTATATTTTTCATTGTATCGTTTTTAATTGTTTTGTTGACTGTAAAAATACAGCTTTTTTTAATATTCTATCTTTCTAATCTTTCTTAGTATTTAGGTTAATCCAAAATTGCTGGAGCTCCAGCTTCTTCCATTAATATTCCTAAAGCTTTTATTTGCTCAAAATAGCTGTCTAGTTTTGGTTGAATATCACCAAACATAGTTTTAGCAATATCAAAACTTTCCATGTGTAATTGAGTTGGTCCATAAGAATTAGATGTTCCTCTTGCTTTCCATAAAAAGCTATTAATACTTGGTTCAGTTTTTTCACCAATTTGTTGTTTAGCCTTGCTTCCGTATAATGCTGCGTTCAATGTGTTCATAGCAGCCATTAAATCATATACTTTTTTAGTTAATTCGGCATTGTTCTTTTTTAAATATGAAAGGTTTCTTTCGTAGGCTTTAAGTCTAGTATTAGCCTTATTAAAATCAAACTGATACGTATTAACTTGGCTTGTTAATTCAGCAATAGAATTGAAATATTCCTCGTGCTTGCTAGCCATAGGATTGCTAAGTACTCCAGATCTTATTTTTTCGACTTCAATTTTTTGAGGTATTGCAAGAGGAATTAATTCACCATTTACTTTTTTATACAAAGTAACCTCATAAATCCCTGGAGGAACTTGAGTAGAGATATCTCCCCATCTACCATTAGAGCTCGCTCGAGCTGCTGTTGGAGTTTTTGTAGTTAAATCCCAACTTACTTGGCTAAATCCTTTTTTAAGTGGTCCAGAAAGTTCTGCAACTACTTCTCCCTGAGCATTTTTTATAGATAAAAGTACCGTAGGTTTTGTTTCGTTTAATTCTGCATCTAAAGCTTCCCAGCCCGGGAAAGGAATGTCTTTACTAGCATTTAGTTTCAATACTTCTACTACTTCTTTCAGCTCTTTCTTTTTAACATCTATTTCTTTAGCAAGTTTTTTATGGTCAGCATCTATTATACTTCCTGGAGTTTTATATCCAGCTTCGGCCAATTTTTCTACTATCGAATAATCTAATTTTTCCGATAATTCTGCTTTTTGTCTGGCTGCTTTTTTAGTGATGTACCCATCTTTTAAATAATAAGAAAGAACAACTCCATAAGCTGGATTCTTTGCCGAGTAACTTGCGCTACCACCAGAACTAGTTCCACCTCTTACTTGATTGTATTGAAGAGCTTTTCTTGGTGTAAATAAGATTGCACTTTTAGAAACAGATTCTGATGAAATTTCTCTTAACGGGCTGTAATCATCCAACACATAAAAGCTTCTTCCAAAGGTAGCCACTACTAAATCGTTTTCTCTTTTCTGAATTGCTAAATCACGAACAGGAATAGTTGGCATTCCTCCAGTAAACTTGTGCCAAGCTTTTCCTTGGTTCAAACTCACATACACTCCATATTCTGTTCCTAAGAATAATAAGTTTTTGTTCACGTGATCCTGAACAATTCTCCAAGTTATAGTCCCTTTAGGAATTCCATTTGTAATAGAAACCCAAGTTTTACCTCCGTTTGTAGTTTTATATAAATAAGGATTAAAGTCGCCATATTTATGATTGTCCAAAACGGCATAAGCTACATTTTCGTCATACATGTCTGCTTTTATATCGTTTACAAATGCTGTTGATGGTGCTCCAGGAAGTTTATCTACTGTCATCTTCGTCCAGTTTTTTCCTCCATCTTTTGTGCTTTGGATAATTCCATCATCTGTTCCTGCGTACAACACATTTTCGTTCACTTTAGATTCTGCCAAAGAAGTAATGGTGTTATAAGTAGACATGGCATACACATCCCAAGCGTTATTAAAACTCTGTACTTTTCCCATTACTGGTAAAGCCAATCGTTCTTCGTCTTTAGTTAAATCTCCAGAAATTGCCGTCCAGCTATCTCCTCTGTTATCAGATCTGTGAACATTTTGAGTTCCAAAGTAAAGTCTCTTTGGATCGTGCTGACTTACTAAAATTGGCGCATCCCAATTGAATCGTAATTTCGGTTCTCCAACTCCTGCTTGTGGCTGAATGTATACTCTTTCACCATTTGTACGGTCAAGTCTGTTTAGGTTTCCTTGTTGCCATTGTGCATAAGCAATGTCTGGATTACCTGGTTCGGTTGCTGGTTGGTGACCATCTCCGCCCATTACTACTTCCCAATCTGCATTGGTAATTCCGCCTCTTTTAAAAGTTCGTGAAGGTCCCATTTGCGTATTGTTATCCTGCGTTCCTCCATAAATGTTATAGAAAGGTTCCGTGTCATCCACAGCTAATTTGTAGTATTGAGTAATTGGTAAATTCCCAATAAATTTCCAGTTTTCCGATCCATCAAATGATTCGTAAATTCCTCCATCTGTTCCTACTAACATATAATTAGGGTCGTTCTTTTTGAAAACCAAAGCATGATTGTCTGAGTGTTTGCTTTTCTCTTTCATGGTATAGAAATCCTTTCCTCCATTTTCAGAAATTAGCATGCGTACATTCATCAAGTAAATTTTGTCAAATACATGAGGAGAAGCCACAAGCTCTTGGTAATAATGTGGTCCCGTTCCTCCAGAAACGGTATTGGACATCTTTTTCCAGCTTCCTCCGCTATTATCCGAACGGTAAACAGCTCCTTTTTTAAGTTCCAATTCTACTGCTGCATACAATACTTTTGGGTTCATTGGCGATATTGCTAATCCAATTTTTCCTTTGTTTGAGTTTGGGATTCCATTGTTTATTTTGTTCCAAGTTTCTCCACCATCTGTACTTTTGTACAAAGATGTTCCAGGTCCTCCGCCCATATAAACGGCTACATTTCTGTGTCTTTGCCAAGTGGCAGTATACAAAATATTAGGATTTGTTGGGTCAATAATTAAATCGGTTGCTCCAGTCCATTCGTTAATTTCTAGTGTGTTTTTCCAAGTTTTTCCTCCATCAATACTTTTGTATAATCCTCTTTCTCCTCCTTTGCTCCAAAGTGGACCTTGAGAAGCCACCCAAATAATATTGGAGTTGTTAGGATGCACAATTATCTTAGAAATATGTTCCGATTTTTTAAGTCCCATATCATTCCAAGTCTTTCCTCCATCTGGGCTGTGGTATACTCCGTGACCGATTCCTACGTGTCTTCCTCCCACATTTTCTCCTGTTCCTAACCAGATTGATGCATTGTTGTTTGGATCAATTGTAATACATCCTGTTGAGTAAAAAGGTTGATTCTCGGTAAGTGGTTGCCATGTAGTTCCTGCGTTTACAGTTTTCCAAACTCCTCCAGAACCCACAGCTGCATACCACACATTTTCGTTTGTTGGGTCAATTGCTAAGTCGGCAATTCTCCCAGACATAAATGCTGGTCCTACACTTCTGAATTTAAATCCATTTAATGCTGTTTTTATTGATGGTTTTTCGTTTTGAGAAACAGCAAGGTTGCTTACTAATAATAGAGTAAGTGAAAGTGATACTAATTTTATGATTTTCATAGAGGAACTAATTTTTTTTAATAAAAGTTTGGGTTTACTAAAATAAGAAAGTTTTAATCAAGAGATTAATTATACTCTTGTTCATTTACTTCTCCTATAGAAAAAATTCAAAATAAAACTATACTATATTGTTAATATCGAATTAGAATAGTTGAACTATTTAAAGAAAATAGATTATCTGAATTAAAACTAAAAATACCTGAGTCTAAAATATTGCTTGTGTCCAAATATCCAGGTTGACCTCCAGTTTGTGGTAGATTAGCACAGCCTGAATTTCCAGCATTTCCACGTCCACTACCTCCTTTACCCCCTTTTACAGTTGTAATCAAATTATTATTTAAATACACATAAGTATCCTCACCATCTATTCCAGTACCAGCTTGACTACCACAACAAGAGGTTCCTCCACAAGATAAGTTGCTGCCTGCCAGACCGTCATTTCCTAAGTAATAATCTATGGTATCTCCTGGAGTAACATTTACAATAAAGGTTACATAGCCAGGGTCTCCGCCAGCATAACCATTGTAAATATTCCCATTAGTTGAATAAATAATATTTCCTCCTTTTCCTCCTTTTGAACTTGCTACAGAAATTTCTATCAGATAAACATTGTTTGGAACAACCCAATTACTCAATACTCCCTTATTTGAATATTGAACATGGCTGTGTGTTAAATTGTTAGAATTGCTATTATTTGCGTTACAAACATATTGAGTTAAAGTGGTATCGATTTCATTTAATTCTAATGTATCATTATTATTTGAGTCTAGACCAACTTCAATTTTTGTTCCTCCACCAACACAATGAACTCCAGCTGGTTCAGTTGATGTTTTTATTAAAGCAGTATTTCCTTGTGGTCCAATAGCACCTTGTATCCCTTGTGGTCCAGTTGCACCAGTATCTCCTTTTAGCCCCTGCGGCCCTTGCATCCCTTGTAATCCTTGCGGACCAATTACTCCAGTGTCACCTTTCGCTCCCGCTAGACCTTGTGGTCCAGTTGCTCCAGTATTCCCTTGAACTCCAGCTACTCCTAGATGATACTATTTATATGCTATTATTTTGATGAAAAGAAGAATTTCGAAAAGGCTTTTAGGAACACATTAATGTTTTATGCTTTTCTAATTCTTAGTGTACTCTATCTCTTTACTTTTAGAATAATGGGTATAATGTTCACCCCAATATTTATTTGGGGTTATTTCTTTTATATGTTTTGGAACCGAAAAGAACACAACCCAGAAAAAACTGAACTCGACTTATGAAAAAAATGACTTGCAAACAACTTGGAGGAGCCTGCGACTTAGTATTAGAAGCCAATACATTTGATGAAATGGCAGAATTAAGCAAACAACACGGAACAGAAATGTACCAAAAAAACGAACCGGCTCATATGAAAGCTATGAGTGAAATGATGGAGCTAATTAAATCTCCAGATGCTATGAATAAATGGTTTACCGAAAAAAGAGAAGAGTTTGATAAACTTTAATCGAGTTATCCTCTATTTGAAATTTAACATTTCGTACTTTTAAGTAATCAAAAACTACGAATGAAAACAGAAATAATTTCTATTGGAGATGAGATTTTAATTGGACAAACTGTCAACACCAATGCAACTTGGATGGGACAAGAGCTAGCCAAAATTGGAATCAAAAACAACCGAACCACAACTATATCAGATTCAGAGTCAGAAATTCTTGAAGCATTAAAGCTTGGAGAATCACGTTCCGATTTAATCTTAATAACTGGTGGTTTAGGACCAACTAAAGATGACATTACCAAAAAGGTATTGTGCGATTATTTTAATACCGAATTGGAATTAAACCAAGAGGTATTAACAGATATTCAAGCGTATTTTAAGTTAAGAAACAAACCATTTTTGGAATCCAATAACTTACAGGCAATGCTTCCAAAAGCTTGTACTGTATTAAGAAACCATGTTGGAACTGCCTCAGGAATGTGGTTTGAGCGAAATGGAAAAGTATTTGTATCCATGCCAGGAGTACCTTACGAAATGAAACACCTTATGGAAACTGGAGTTTTCCCTAAAGTAAAAGAACAATTTGGCATTAACGAATTAGCTCACAGAACAGTTTTAACACATGGTCTTGGCGAATCATTTTTAGCAGAAATTATCGAAGATTGGGAAAACAGAGTTAGAGCCGAAGGACTTGATATGGCTTATTTGCCTTCACCAGGATTGGTAAAGCTTAGAATTACCAATACAGAAGGTAATCAGCAAATTGTAGATAAATATTGTGAAGAATTATACCCACTTATTCCTGAATATATTTTTGGAGAAGGAATAATTACTATGCAAGAAACCCTAGCTAATTTATTAAAAGAAAGAAACGCAACTATATCACTAGCAGAAAGTTGCACAGGAGGATTTGCTTCTCATTTACTTACTGCAATCCCTGGTAGTTCCTCTTTTTACGAAGGAAGTATTATTTGTTATTCGTATGATATAAAAGAAAAAGAACTGAATGTTCCTAAGGACTTATTATTGAAAAAGGGTGCTGTGAGCGAAGAGGTTGTGGAGATATTAAGTGAAGAAATCAGAAAAAAATACAATACCAATTATTCAATAGCAATATCAGGAATTGCCGGGCCGACCGGAGGTACTGATGACAAACCAGTAGGAACAGTATGGATTTCTGCAAGGAGCAAAAACAAAGTAGTTTCTAAGAAATTTAGTTTTGGTAACAACCGAGAAAGAAATATTTCTCAATCTGCTTTAGCTAGTTTCAACCTATTAAGAAAATTAATCCTCGAAGAATAATACCAGTATGATTAACGAAATTTTTAATTCTCAAAAAAAGCACTTTCAGAACGAGCTAAAAACTAGTTCGATTAATGATAGATTAAAGAAATTGAGATCAATAAAAAATTGGATTAAGAATAATAAAAAACTAATTTGTGAAGAGATTTACAAAGATTTTGAAAAAGGAGAAGAGGAAGTTTTATTGAGCGAAATAAAACCAATTATTGATGAAATTAATCACAATGTATCGCAACTTAGCGTATGGACTAAACCCAAACGAGTTGATACACCACTTGCATTTATAGGTTCAAAATCTGAAATTCATTACGAACCAAAAGGAGTTACACTTATAATAGCTCCTTGGAACTATCCTTTTAACCTTTGTATAGGACCATTAGTGTCAGCAATTGGCGCAGGTTGTTCAGTAATTATTAAACCTAGCGAACACACCCCAAACACTGCTAATTTAATTAGTAGAATGATGTCAGAGTTATTTAAAGAAGAAGAAATAGCAGTTGTTCAAGGAGATGTTTCGGTTTCTACCGAATTATTAAAACTACCTTTTAATCATATTTTCTTTACGGGAAGTCCTCAAGTTGGTAAGATTGTGATGAAAGCAGCAGCAGAGCATTTAACTTCAGTAACATTAGAACTTGGAGGAAGAAACCCTACAATAATTGATGAAACTGCAAACTTAAAAGATGCAGCTCAAAAAATAGTTTGGGGTAAATTCCTTAACTCTGGGCAAACTTGTATTGCACCAAACTACATTTATGTTCACGAAAGCCAAGCTCAAAAACTGAAAGATAGTTTAATAGAACAGATTGAAATTCAATATTCTAAATTAGACACAACAAGAACCAAAATTGTAAATTCTAATCACTTTGGTAGATTAACCGATTTATTAGACAAAACAATTTCAGCCGGAGGGAAACTACTTTATGGAGGAGAAAAGGATGGAAAAATCAACTTCCTCTCTCCTACTCTAATCTCAGATATAACTATTGATTCATCTATTTTTAAAGAAGAAATTTTTGGGCCTATTCTACCAATCCTTACTTACTCGAATTTAGAAGAAGTGATTGAAACAATTAATAAAACTGAGAAACCATTAGCACTTTATATTTTTAGTAAATCACGAAAAAATCAAAACTACATTCTGAACAACACTAGTTCGGGCACAACAGCTATTAATGAAACTACAGTTCAATTTGCCCAAAACCACCTACCTTTTGGTGGTGTAAATAATAGTGGAATTGGTAAAGCACACGGAGAATTTGGCTTTTATGAATTCTCTAATCTTAAATCAGTTTTAAAACAAAGAGTTGGTTTTACTTCTTTAAAAATGATTTATCCACCTTATACAAACTTCAAAAAGAAACTGATTCGGTTTATTAGTTTTAGGCTTTAATCATTCAATCCTTTCATAAACGTAATAATGATAACCATCATAATCTCTATAATATTCTGAATAAAGTTCAGTTAGAATTATTAATTTTTCATTATTCACATAATAATAAACCTCATAATTTTCTTCTGCTTTTACTTCAATCGATTCTATTATTGGCGTAATTTTATGATAGGAATCGATTGAGTCTAATTTGGCAGCACTACATCCATAAAAAAAATTAAAGTCCATTTTTTCGCTAATATCTTTAACTTTTACAAAAAACTTCTCTTCAACAGTATATTCATTTAATAAAACTTTTCCTTTATTTTTTTTGAATTCCATTGTATTTGATGGACAATTATCTATTGTCATTCCAATACAATCACCAAAATAAAATTCAGATTTAACATATTTAATAGCTTTCCACTTTCCAATTAGTAAAGTTGCATCTCCTTCAAGCTTTTCTTTATTGCAAGAGGTGAAATTTAAAGAAAAACAAACTATTAATACAAGTAAAAAATTAGTCCTCATCAATTTATACATTTTTAATTCAACTGAAATTTACAGCTTATACTTTAATAAAAAAAAACGCGCTTATACGAAATAAGACTAAAATCAAGTAAACTTAAAAAATAAGCCGTACATTTGCATGCAATTACAGAAAAACAAAAGACTATGTCTCATTCTAAAATTGTACAAGAAGGACTCACCTATGATGATGTGCTTCTAATCCCTGCTTATTCTAATGTATTACCAAATGCAGTTACCCTAGAAAGCAAAGTAACCAAAAACATTTCTATCAATACTCCGATACTATCCGCAGCAATGGATACAGTTACGGAATCTGAGTTAGCAATTGCAATTGCTCAACAAGGAGGTATTGGAATAATTCATAAAAACATGACTGCTAAACAGCAGGCAAAGGAAGTTCGTAAAGTAAAAAGAAGCGAAAGCGGAATGATTACCGATCCAGTAACTTTAAATGAAGACGCTACTGTAGGAGATGCACTAAATTTGATGGCTGAGTTTAAAATTGGAGGAATTCCAATTGTAGACAAAGACCTTACATTAAAAGGAATTGTAACAAATCGTGATTTAAGATTTGAAAAAGAAAAAGGAAAAAAAATCACTGATGTGATGACTTCTAAGGATTTAGTTACTGCTGTAAATGAAATTACATTAGTACAAGCCGAAAAAATTCTTCAACAACACAAAATCGAAAAACTACTGATAGTAAATGAATCCAATAAATTAACTGGATTAATTACTTACAGAGATATTATAAAAGTAAAAAAGCATCCTAACTCGTGTAAAGACTCGCAAGGAAGATTGAGAGTTGGAGCTGCAGTTGGTGTAACCAATGATATTCTTGAAAGAACTACAGCTCTTGTAGAAGCTGGAGTTGATGCAATTGTAATTGATACAGCTCATGGTCACTCCCAAAACGTGATAGACAAGTTAGGAATGGTTAAAAAGGCCTATCCTAAGTTAGAAGTAATAGTTGGTAATATTGCTACTGCCGAAGCAGCAAGAATGTTAGTTGATGCTGGTGCTGATGCAGTTAAGGTAGGAATTGGACCTGGTTCAATTTGTACTACTAGGATTATTGCAGGTGTTGGTGTACCTCAACTTTCTGCAATTATGAATGTAGCCGAAGAATTAAAAGGAACTGGAGTTCCTGTAATTGCTGATGGTGGAATTCGATTTACTGGTGATATTGTGAAAGCTATTGCAGCTGGAGCAAGTTCAGTAATGCTTGGTTCTATGTTTGCAGGTGTGGCCGAATCTCCAGGAGAAACAGTAATCTACCAAGGAAGAAAATTCAAAACCTATAGAGGAATGGGATCATTGGAAGCAATGAAAAAAGGATCGAAAGATCGTTATTTCCAAGATTCTGAAAATGATGATAAAAAATTAGTTCCTGAAGGAATATCGGGAAGAGTTCCTTTTAAAGGATACTTAAGTGAAGTAATGCACCAATTGGTTGGTGGACTTAGATCTGGAATGGGATACTGTGGTTCAAAAGACATTGAAGCACTTAAAGAAGCTAAGTTTATCAAGATTACTTCTGCTAGTATTCAAGAGAGTCATCCACATGATGTTACCATCACAAGAGAAGCTCCAAATTACAGCTTAAAATAATTATTTCATTCTTAGTTTAAAAAGATATAAATTAGCGTTCTAATTATAAGAACGTAATAATAAAACACATAAAAATATGCTTAAAAGAATAGTGTTAGTTGCCCTAACAACAGTCCTTTTCAATGTTTTTTCTTGGGGACAAGATAACCCAGTAATTTTAACTGTTAATGGTGAAGAAATACGCAAAGATGAATTCATCTACACGTATACCAAAAATGATAAAAATGCTAAATTCGACCGAGCTTCGCTTGACGATTACATGAAACTTTTTGTAAACTACAAGTTAAAAGTTGCTGAAGCTAGAGATTTAGGATATGATACAATTCCTGAATTACAAAGAGAATTAGCAGGTTACAAAGCTAAATCTGCCGAAAAGTACTTAACCGATTCTGAAGTAAACGAAAAACTTGTTCGTGAAGCATACGAAAGAAAAAAATACGAAATAAAGGCAAGTCACATTCTATTTACGGGTAAAAACGCTTACAATCAAGCTATTGTTGCTCGAAAAGAAATAATGGATGGAGCTGACTTTGAAGAAATTGCAAGAAAAAAATCTCAAGATCCATCAGTAGTAGATAATGGAGGTAGTCTTGGTTATTTTTCTGCTTTTCAAATGGTTTATGCATTTGAAGAAGCTGCATACAACATGAAAATAGGTGAAGTTTCTGAGCCGGTTAAAACACAATTTGGTTACCATTTACTTAAGGTTTATGACCGAAGAGAAAATCCAGGAAGAATTCAAGTAGCTCATATTTATGCCAAAGTACCTAAAGAGGGAAGTGAAAAAGAGATTAAAGATGCTGAAGATAAAATAAATGAAATTTATCAATTATTAAAAAATCAAAAAGGAAGTTTTGAAGAATTAGCAAAACAATATTCTGACGACAACACTTCTAACCAAAAAGGTGGTGAGCTTGCTCCGTTTACTTCAGGAAGAATGGTTCCTGAATTCGAAAGTGTTGCTTTTGCTTTAAAAAATGATGGTGATATTTCTGAGCCTTTCCGAACATCATATGGATGGCACATTGTAAAAAAATTAAATCAAGAGCCAATTGGAACTTTTGAATCTATGAAAGCTGAACTGGAAAGTAAAATTCAGAAAGGAGAAGGGAACAATAAATCTAAGGAACTTTTTGTAGAGAAACTTAAAAAGAAATATAGATTTAGAAATAAAGCTAAGAGATGGATTAAAGACTCTTATAACGAAGAAGCTAAAGGAAGATTAAATGTAGATGACAACAAAAAAGCATTTACTTATAAAAAAGAAAAAGGATTCTTTAAGAAGAAAACTATTGTAACAGCTGGTGAATTCAAAGAATACTTGGTGAGTGCCAATCCTAAATCTAATATTGACATTAAAGATTTTTACAAAGATTTCGTTACAAACTATTTTTTAGATTATGAAAAATCTATGTTGTACACTAACTATCCTGAATACAAAGCATTAATGCAGGAATTTAGTGATGGTATAATCTTGTTTGCAATAGCAAATGACAAACTTTGGAAAAAATCTAGCGAAGACACTACAGGGCTAAAAGAATACTTCAAAACGAATCAGTCTAATTACCAATGGACAAAAAGATTGGATGTAGAAATATATTCTTCTGCCAAAATAAATATTATAAAAGAAGCTATTGCAATGGCAAAAGACTCGACTAAAACTGCTCAAGAAATATTAACTTATAGCAACAAAGAGTCTCAATTAAACATGAATGTTGAGAAAGGAAAGTATGAAATTTCTAAAAAAGAGATTCTTCAAAAATTTACTCAGCAAGTTGGAGTGTCAGATTTTATCCTTGATGATGGTAAATTTATTTTTGTTAGAGTTTTCGAAGTAATGGAGCCACATGCTAAAGAGCTAAGAGATACAAGGGGTGCGGCAATATCTGATTATCAAAATTATTTGGAATTAGAATGGATACGAAACCTTAAGGCAACTTATCCCGTAGTAATCAACCAAGATGCATTAAATGCATTAATAAAATAAAAAACTAAACAATAAAAAAACATGACTAAAACTCTTAAACTTACTTCACTATTATTTGCAGCTATGCTGATTTTTGGAACCTCTTGTGGTAAATACCCAGATGGACCAGGTTTTTCTTTAAGAACAAAAAAAGCAAGATTAGTAAACACATGGAAAGTAACTTATGCAACTGATGCTAATGATGACATTACTGAAAATACAGCAGGTGTAACTTTAACTATTGATGAAGAAGGAAACTGGAAAACAGGAGGTGAAACAACAAATGGAGCAGTACAAGAAGAGACTGGAACTTGGCAATTAAGTAACGATAAAGACATACTTATTCTTACTCATGATGATGCTACTATTACAATACCTCAACAATGGAAAATCAATAGATTAAAAAATGATGAATTGTGGTTAGAAAATGCTCAAGCAAATGGAGCTTCTGCGGAAAGAAAATTTGAAGGACAAGATTAATTCTTAATTAAGAATCATAAAAAAAGCCCTCTTGCAATATTGCAAGAGGGCTTTTTTATTTGCTGTAATTTTTATTAGAATCTGAATCCGGCAGTAACCATAAAGTTACTAATAGCAGTTGTCATATTTGTTTCAGGAACCAAAGCTGGGTCATACATAAATGATTGGCTTTTTGTTGCTGATCTTAAATAAGTAAAGTCTAAAGAGAAGTTTGCATTCTTGTAACCTAAACCTCCAGATACATTTGTTCTTGATGCATCAATAGAATTGATATCTTCCTTAAAAGGAGACTCATAAAAAGCATAACCACCTCTTACTGTCCAATTATTTGTTACTCTAAACTCTGCTCCTGCTTTTATTATAGAAGCACCTCTATAAATAGATTCGCTAGTACTATTTTCTAAATCAAAATCATAAGCTCCTGCTGCTGCAGCCGCTGCTTCTTTTAAAGTGGAGTTACCATAATCAACATATTCGTATTCAAGAGTTAGAAACCCTCTCTTTTTTAATAAAAATGCTGCACTGGCAGTTACTCTTCCCGGAGTAATTAATCTATAATCAAAACCTCCAACATCCGAAGTGAAGTCTTGGTCAAATGAATCGGCAACAAACCTTGATGCAATAGCTGTAGAATAACTATCATTCATAGAATATCTAGTAGGTGTATGAAGCGAGACTCCAACCCTTAACCATTGAACTGGTAAATAAATAAGTCCAATTTTAGCATTAATACCATTTCCTTCAGTTTTTAATTCTTCCGTAAAAGAAAACTCTTTGGTATCGTATGTAGCATCTATATTGGAATCTATATTAAATATTTCAGTATGAACCGTAGATGAATTATAACGAATCCTTGGAAACCCTATACTACCACCTACATAAAGCTTACCATTATAGTTTCCACTCAATGTAATATCAGTTTGATACTGAGCTCCTCTTGTTACAGTTTCTCTAACATGTCTTATAGGAGTTGGGTTACTTGGATCATACCATCCAAAAAATTCATTTTCAGTATTATCATAACCTAACAATTGTGCGTCATAAACAAGTCTTTCGTAAAAAGGTGAAGCATTATCAATACTAGATAAATCAAATCCTTCGCTATTCAACAAACCAGAAAAAGCATCTAACATTGAATTAGAGTTATTTCCTTCAGCTAGTGTCCTCGAATGAAAGTCATTCGTTCTGCTGCTTGTTATTCCAACTTGGTAATACCTCCACATAGTTGGTTTCTCGATACTAAGAGGTTTTACAAATACAGCTCCAATATTACTTATGTTAAAGTTTCCTTTTAAGTCTTGCGCTTGGTTTCCGTTAAATGTTGCTTTTACTCTAGCAACAGTAACATCACCAGTAAAACTAAAATCTGATCTACTGTATCTTCCAGCTCCTGCAGGGTTCATAGATATTGCAGACATATCTGCACCTAATGCTCCCATTGCTCCTCCTAATCCACTATATCTAGCAGTTCCATTGTAATTAAGATAACTGTATCTAAGGGCGTCAGTTTCGTTCTGGGAGTAGGCAAAATTTGCCAAAAGAATTCCCATAAAGATTATATATATTCTTTTCATTGTATTAAAAATTAA
The DNA here is from genome assembly GCA_018609055.1 of Flavobacteriales bacterium. Taxonomy (GTDB): domain Bacteria; phylum Bacteroidota; class Bacteroidia; order Flavobacteriales_D; family CAJJDF01; genus CAJJDF01. Next base: position 77,947 of record JABAYJ010000009.1, on the reverse strand, counting down.
GTCTGATTAATGGCTATTATCTTCTTCCACCGCTTCTTCCTGATGAAGATGATGAACCTCCCGAACTTCTTCCTGATGAAGAACTACTACCCGAGCTTCTACTTGGAGTAGATGGTCTAGATGTACTTCTACTAGGAGTAGAAGGTCTAGATGTGCTTCTAGTTTGTGTAGGTCTTGACGTACTTCTAGTTGGAGTCGAAACTCTTGTTGGTCTTGATGTACTTCTAGTTGGTGTAGAAGTTGAAGTTCTTGTTGTCCTTGTTGGAGTCGAAGTTCTTGTTGTTCTAGTTGGCGAAGTAGTTCTAGTATTTACAGAAGGTCTACTTGTACTTGGTCTAGTTGTTCTTCCTACAGTCGGTCTTGATGGTTGCCCAATTGGAGTTCTTGATGAAGTTGTTCTAGGCGAAGTACTTACTGGCCTTGTAGTAGTTGTTGTTCTTGGCGAAGTACTTACAGGTCTTGTTGTAGTAGGACGAGTAGTTCCAGCTGTATTAGAAGTTCTTCCTGTGCTAGGTCTAGTTGTTGTTGTTCTAGGAGAAGTACTTGCTCCTTGAGGAGAAGATACTGTTCCTGTTCTACCAGCAGTTGTTCTTGGCGAAGTACTTTGTGTTCTTACACCACTTGGTCTTGATACTGCACTAGTAGTAGATACTTGACCTCTATTAGCATTAGCTGTTGCTGAACTTACTCTTGGTGTTCCGCTAGAAGGAGCATTACCTATTCTTCCTGCTGTTGCAGTTCCAGCTGTAGCTGCACTAGATGGTCTTCTTGAAGCAGTTCTTAAAGAAGCTCCCTCAGATTGTGTACCAGAGTATACTCCTGAGTTTGAAGAAACTTGTCCTGAACCAGTTCTTGAAGAGGATCTTCTTCTATCACCATATGTAGATGATACTGCAGATCCTGTACTTCTACTTCCTCTTTGTCCGTAGTAATATCCTCTGCTTCCATTATCGTTTCCATTAGAAGCCCAAGCTCCATTGTTATATCCTTGGTTATAACCTTGATTGTAAGCCCAATTGTTATTGTTCCATCTGTTGTAACCATAGTTGTTGAATCCGTAAGGATTTCCCCATCCATTATTGTAACAGTATGGATTTCCCCAACCGTATCCTACATTCATTCCATTCCATGAATTCCATCCAACATTCCATCCAGGTCTGTTCCATGTATTCCATCCTCCACAGTAAGAGTTAAAATATGGGTCGTAACCTACTGAATTAAATCTGTTGAATCTATTTGAATATTGATAGTTACCATAATAATTGTTAGTTACAAATGTATTTCCGTTTCCATCTTGAGTAGTAACTACATTTCCATCAGCAACTTTACTTCCATTATAATTAGGATCATAATATTCATCCTCTTCAATCCAAGTTCCAGCATCTTCTCCAGAGACATATTCATCCTCTGCATCAGTAGAGCTAGTCTTTATTACTGCCTGTCTTGTGTTCTCTGAATAGATGTCATCAAAGTCTTCAAATCCGTCTTGAGCGACAGAAGTAAAACTTGAGATAACTAGGGCAGCTAAAAGTAAGTTCTTGAATTTCATTGTTATTTGTTTTTGTTAGTATTTACGTTTCTTCATAAACCTCCACTAATTTACAATAATTTATCTAAATTTGATGGCGTTATTTAACGATTAAATAACAAAGACTATGCCAGAACAATAATTATGAGTAAAAAACTAACTACAAGGAGCGAAAATTATTCCGAATGGTACAATGAATTGGTTGTAAAAGCTGATTTAGCTGAGAATTCAGGTGTGCGAGGGTGTATGGTAATTAAACCATATGGATACGCAATTTGGGAAAAAATGAAAGATGAGTTGGATAGAAAATTTAAGGAAACTGGGCACCAAAATGCTTATTTCCCAATTTTTGTTCCTAAACATATGTTCGAAGCCGAAGAAAAAAATGCAGAAGGCTTTGCAAAAGAGGCTGCAATTGTAACTCACTACCGATTAAAAAACGATCCTGACAAACCAGGAAAGTTAATGGTTGATCCTAATGCTAAATTAGAAGAAGAACTCATTGTTAGACCAACTTCTGAAGCAATAATTTGGAGCACTTATAAAAAGTGGATACAATCATACCGTGATTTACCAATTAAAATAAATCAATGGGCAAATGTTGTTAGATGGGAAATGAGAACAAGACTATTCCTAAGAACTGCCGAATTTTTATGGCAAGAAGGACATACTGCTCACGCAACCAAACAAGAAGCAATAGCAGAAACAGAACAAATGCTTCATGTCTATGCTAAGTTCTCCGAAGAGCATTTAGCTGTTCCTGTGTTAAGAGGAAGAAAAACTGATAGCGAAAGATTTGCTGGAGCAGAAGATACCCTTTGTATCGAAGCTCTTATGCAAGATGGAAAAGCACTACAAGCTGGTACATCTCACTTTTTGGGACAGAATTTTGCAGAAGCGTTTGATGTGAAATTTGCAACTAAAGAGGGAAAACAAGAATTAGTTTGGGGAACTTCTTGGGGAGTTTCAACTAGATTAATGGGAGCTCTTATAATGGCTCACTCAGATGATGCTGGATTGGTACTACCTCCAAAATTAGCTCCAATACATGTTGTTATTGTTCCGATATACAGAGATGACGAAGGACTTGTCAAAGTAATGGAAGTTGCTAAAAGAATAGAAGAAGAATTAAAAGCTGAAGGAGTAACTGTGAAGCTTGATGATGACGACAACAGAAAGCCAGGTTGGAAATTTGCTGAATACGAAATGAAAGGAGTTCCATTGAGAATTGCTATCGGACCTAGAGATGTAGAAAATAATGTGGTTGAACTTGCAAGAAGAGATATTCAAGAAAAATCTTCGGTATCGCAAGAAGGGATCGCAAAACATATTTCTTCTTTATTAGATGAAATTCAAGAAGCAATATATACTAAAGCTCTAAATTATAGAGATGAACACATCACAGAAGTAAATTCTTACGAAGAGTTCAAATCAGTTCTAGAAGAAAAAGGTGGTTTTATTTCGGCACATTGGGATGGAACAGAAGAAACTGAAAAAAGAATAAAAGACGAAACCAAAGCTACTATTAGATGTATCTTACTCGACAATAATAAAGAAGAAGGTAAATGTATAGTTACCGGAAATCCTTCGTCTGAAAGAGTAATATTTGCAAAAGCATATTAAAATAACACCATGGAAAAAACAGAATTAGACCAAATTGCAGGAATTCTATGTAGTAAAGCAACACTTAAACAAGATATTTTCAAGAACACTGTTGAACAGTTTCAAGAAATGAAAAAAGTTGCTTTTAACTTGGTAGAAAAACTAAAAGACAAGGTAAAAGACAAAGACAATAGAATTGTAATCGACTATTTAGAAAAAAGTAAATACGAATTTCACATTACTTTAGCTGGAGATATTTTAATATTCAATTTACACTCTAATGTCTTTAAGTTTGATGAAAATCATTCTATTTGGAAGACTCCTTACTTGGGAGAAGATGAAAAAAGAGGTTTTACAGGAATTATTAATGTCTACAACTTTCTTGCTGATTCTTTCAGGTTTAACCGAATAAATGATACGGGATATTTAGTTGGTAGGATTTTTATCAATTCTGAGAACCATTTTATTACTGAAGGAAAAAGAAAAATGGGATTCCTATATACTGAATTTGAAAAATTAATTTTCAATCCAGAATTCATGGAAGATATTATTGAAAACCTAATGATACATATTCTTGATTTCGACCTTTACGCTCCTTTATACGAGCAAGTTAGCGAAGTTTCTGTACATCAAGTAAAGACAACTGGAGACTCTATTCAGCTTAAAACTGGTAAAAGAATGGGCTTCCAATTTACTACTGATGTAAAAGTAAAGTAAAAAAAACCCGAATATTTTTTTGTAATTAAAAAATTGTTCTAAATTTGCAATCCCAAAACAACAATTGGGAGACATTTTGGCCCGTTCGTCTATCGGCTAGGACCCAGGATTTTCATTCCTGTAAGAGGGGTTCGATTCCCCTACGGGCTACTATAGTTTTTAACTAAATAAATAAACAAATTATGGCTAATCACAAGTCAACTAAGAAAAGAATCAGATCAACAGAGGTAAGAAGACTTAGAAATAAGTATTACCATAAATCTGCTAGAACTGCAATCAAAAAATTGAGAGGAATGGAAGATAAGAAAGAGGCAACTACTTTCTTACCTAAAGTTGTAAGTATCCTTGACAACTTGGTTAAAAGAAATGTGATTCACAAAAATAAAGCGGCTAACTTGAAATCAAGTTTGACAATTAAAGTGAACAAACTGTAATTAGTTTTTAAATTATTTGAAAAACCATTAGCCGATAGCTGATGGTTTTTTTTTGCTCTAAACTCTCGTAAATTCTTCAATCTCTCGTATCTTTATATCCTATAAAACCAAAGACTTTTATACCCAATGAAAATTTCTTACAACTGGCTAAATGACTACCTAAACCTAACTACCTCTCCTGAGCAAACTTCGGAGATACTTACCGACATTGGTTTGGAAGTGGAAAAAGTAGAAACTGTAGAAGCTATAAAAGGTGGATTACAAGGATTAGTTATTGGTGAAGTACTAGAAGCTGTAAAGCATCCTGGTGCTGACACTTTAAAATTAACTAAGGTAAATATTGGCTCAGAAACGCTTAGTATTGTTTGTGGCGCACCCAATGTAAGAGAAGGACTAAAGGTTGTTGTTGCAACTGTAGGAACAATTTTGAACACAGAAGATGGGGAGACTTTTAAAATTAAAAAATCTAAAATAAGAGGAGAAGAATCATTTGGGATGATTTGTGGGGAAGACGAAATTGGATTAGGGAAAGATGGAAGCGGAATAATGGAATTAGATTCCAATGCTAAAGTTGGGACTGCAGCTGCTGATTTCTTTGATTTAAAAAATGATACAGTTTTTGAAATTGGACTAACACCAAACAGAGCTGATGCAATGAGCCACTTTGGTGTTGCAAGAGACTTGATGGTAGCGTTAAAACACAAAGAGATTTTACCAAAAGAAGCTGTTTGTTGTTCTCCATCTATCCAAGATTGGAAAATTGACAATACAGATTTACCAATTTCAATTGACATTAAAAATACTGAAGCCTGCCCAAGATATGCAGGAGTAACTCTTTCTGGGATTACAATTAGTGATTCGCCTGAATGGTTACAAAAAAGATTACAATCGATTGGGCTAGCTCCTATCAACAATGTAGTAGATGCTACTAATTATGTATTACACGAATTAGGACAACCACTTCACGCATTTGATGCTGCCAAGATTAAAGGCAACAAAGTAGTTGTGCAAACAGCTATTGACAAACAAAAATTTACTACACTAGATGAGGCAGAAAGAGAACTGCACAAGGAAGATTTAATGATTTGCAATGCAGAAGAACCAATGTGTATTGCAGGGGTTTTTGGAGGATTAAAATCTGGTGTGAGCGAATCAACTACTTCTATCTTTTTAGAAAGTGCCTATTTCAATCCGGTATCAGTTCGTAAAACAGCCAAGAGACATGGATTAAATACGGATGCTTCTTTCCGATTTGAGAGAGGAATTGACCCAGAGACAGTAGTTTATGCTTTGAAAAGAGCAGCTTTATTGATTAAAGAAATTGCTGGAGGAAATATTTCATCTGAAATTCAAGAGTCCTACCCTACTTCTATAGAAAACCACAAAGTGGAATTCAACTACGACAATTGCAACAGATTAATTGGAACTGAAATACCTACAGAAACGATTGATTCTATTTTGAATAATTTAGACATCAAAACTCTTTCTAAAAACGGAAATGATTTAGTATTAGAAGTTCCTGCATTTAGGAATGATGTTATAAGAGAGGCTGATATTACAGAAGAAGTACTGAGAATTTTCGGATTTAATAATGTACCTGTTCCTGAGAAGTTGAATACTTCTATCACTTACAGAGAAAAGAACGATTCACGAGTTTTAATCAACTTAGTTTCGGATAGGTTAAGTGACACTGGTTTTGCAGAAATCATGTCTAATTCGCTATCTAAATCAAGATATTTAGCCGAATTTGAATCGAAAAAGATAAATCCTGAGTATGCTGTGCGTATGCTTAACCCATTAAGTAGTGAATTGGATGTAATGCGTCAGTCGTTACTATTTAATGGAATGGAATCTATCATTTACAACATCAATCGTAAGAATAGTGATTTGAAGTTGTATGAGTTTGGTAAAACGTATTTCAAATACGAATCTGGTTACGAAGAAAACCAAGTAATAAGTTTATTTGTTACTGGTAAAGAAAACTCAGAAAGCTGGGACAATACAGCTAAAAAGGATGTTGACTTTTTCTCTATTAAGAAAAAAGTACTTAATACTTTGAATAGGTTAGGGATTTTGAAAAACTCTCAGACGAATGCAACTAAAAACTCCTTATTGACTGAAGGTATAGCAATCTCTATCAATAAAAAGCCAGTGGCTGATTACGGAAGAGTAAGTAAAAAAGTGTTGGCTCATTTTGGAATTAAACAACCTGTGTATTATGCAGAAATTAATTGGGACAGTGTGTTGCAATTAATGATGATGAACAAAACTAAGTACAAGGATTTAGCTAAATTCCCTTCTTCTCGAAGAGATTTATCTTTACTGATAGATAAGAAAGTGAAGTTTGAAGAAATAGAAGAAATTGCTTCAAGAGTTGACAGAAAAATTTTGAAAGAAATTGGGTTATTTGATATCTACGAAGGAAAAAACATAGATTCAGATAAAAAATCATATGCAGTGAGTTTCTTGTTTCAAGATGAAAACAAAACTTTGGTAGATAAGCAAATTGAAAAGATAATGACTAAAATTCAAGGGGAATTGGAAACGAAACTTGGAGCTAGTTTGAGATAGAAATTTTGATTCATGAAAGATATTATTGATCAAAATCAAGTCCCTAAATTTGACCTTTTACATTATAGCAAACCTTTTGATAATATTGAGAAATTTTATTTTTCTTATCTAGAAACTTTACAAGCAACAAGTCTTTTAGAAGATTCAATAAAAATCATAGAGATTGAAGTATTAGCCTACGATAATAACCATACCTATATTGATGTAAAAAAGGCTGAGAATTTTAAAACAATTAAAGATTTTAATACTTTTTTCATTAGTAATCCTCAATACTTTATTCATGACTGTGTTATAAAATTAGAAGATAACATAGAATTTAGCAGTCATGATGATGGTGAAGTATCTATAACTATGGCTCTTGAAAGTGAAAATCGTTTAATTATTGAAAATATATTAAAAGAGAATAAAATTAGTTCTAACTTGATTAAAGAATTGGTTCAAAGACCTAATCATTATATAGAAATAAATGATAAAAGTGAAATAGTAAATGTTTTCAAAACATTTGATGAATATTTAAGCTAAAAAGGTTTCTAAAATATTTCCTAACTTTAAATCAAGTCAATTTAAATACTCCAATTAATGAAACTCCCTTACTCCCATAACCTAAAAGCGATAGCTAACCTTATAGATTGTAAATTCATTGGTAATCCTGACCTTTTGGTAACAGGGATAAATGAGATTCATCAAGTGGAAGCAGGTGATTTGGTGTTTGTGGATAACGAAAAGTATTACGAAAAAGCGCTTACTTCGGCAGCTACAACAATCCTTATTGACAGAGAAGTAGATTGCCCAGAAGGAAAAGCATTAATCATTTCGGAGAATCCATTTAGAGATTTTAATAAGTTGACTGAGCATTTTAGCCCAGTAGAAATATGGAGCGGAAAGAACCAAGAAATTCGCGAATCGGTTATGTTATTTCCTAATGTGTCTTTAGGAGATAATGTGAAAATCGGAAAGAATTCTATCATTTATCCTGGAGTGGTTATTTATAGCAATACTGTTATTGGCGAAAATGTAATTATCCATGCAAACACTGTTATTGGAGGTGATGCATTTTACTTCCAAACCAAAGAGGGTTCGCACAATAAACTACATTCTTGTGGTTCGGTACAAATTGATAATCATGTAGAAATTGGTGCTTCTTGCAGTATTGATAAAGGAGTAAGCGGAATTACAAAAATTGGAGAAGGAACCAAAATTGACGGACAAGTCCATATTGGTCACGATACAGTAATTGGTAAACATTGCCGATTTGCGGCACAAGTAGGAATAGCTGGTTGTGTTACTATTGAAGACAATGTTACTCTTTGGGGTCAAGTAGGAATTCCAGCTAATTTAACTCTACATAAGAATTCAACAGCTCTTGGTCAAGCAGGGATTTTGAAGAACATGGAAGAAGGAAAAACCTATTTAGGAAGTCCAGCAAAAGAAGCTCGTGAAGAGTTTAAAGAAATGGCTTTAATTAGAAAATTACCTCAAATATTGGGGCTGAAGTAACATTTTCAAAGTAGTTAGATCGGGCAGCATCTTATTACAACTTAAAACATATTCAATAAAAAATTCCCACTTTCAATTTATCTCAAAAGACAAACTAAAAGCGGGAATCCTAAAAAAAACAGCTATTCCTATTAGTTTCTAATTACTTTTTTGGTTGCAACATTTTCATCTGAAAATATTTTAACAATATAAACACCCGAATTATAATTACTGATGTCGATACTTTTAGTATTGACAAACGAATTAATTCTTTTCCCCGAAAGATCATAGATTTCTATCAAATCTATTTCATGATTAGATGTGAAGTTCAATAAATTACTAGTAGGGTTAGGATAAACTGAAACCTCCAAATCATTTACATTCTCACTAATACTCGCGAAAGTCTGAAAATATTCGTAACAACCTAAATCTATTTGAGACCCATATATTCTTTGTTTACCACCAAAATCATATAACGGAACAGTTAATCCAACTTGTGTTCCAGAATCTATTGCAGGAGATGTAGATTGCAAAGTGTAATCACCAGTTGCTATGTTTACAAATAATGGATTATGAGTGTATACCTTATCTAAAGTAGTAGTAACAGTATAACTATTTAAGTTTGAAATACAATTATAAAAATCTGCAGCAAAGAAAAAATTAGAAGAAGAAAAATTACGTACAGTAGCAATAAAGTATGGATTATAGTAAATAATAGAGTTTTTCACTGTTAAATCGGTCATAGATGCAGAGCTAAATCGGGATAATAAAAACACTGATCTTGTTGAAGAAGAATTACTATCTGCATTTTCTGTAATCGTGTTGTTATTTATATGTACAGTAGAATGTGAATAGTTAGTACTAAAGTAAAATACTCCTCCAGACGTATTAGCTCCCAAATCTTTATTTATATTTTTGATAAATAAAGAATTTTCGATTGTAATTGTTGGCTTTTTATATTGTCTTGCCGCAACCCAAATTACTGAAGCGGTACTAGCAACATTTCCTTCGAACCTAGTATTCGTTATATTCAATTCAGCAGCTACACCAGATGGAGAAACATTCATAGCTCCCCCTGCTAAAGCATGATTATTAAGAAAAGAACAATTATTCATATCTATTTTTCTTACGTTTCCTGAAAGAAAAAATCCTCCTCCCCATCTATATAATTGAGTTCCTGCAGCATTTACTGTTGTTGCATAACCATCACTTATAGTAATACCGTCAATTAAAGAATAATTAATTGGCAAACCTGTTGTTCCATCTGGTCCAGATAGTACAGTGAATGAGTTATTTGTTAAATCATTATCACCCTGAATTTCTCCAGAAAAAATAGTAGGATTGTTTCTCCAATCTCTTTGGGTTAATACCGTTTCTGTACCGTTAAAACCTCCATAAACAGATATAGAATCTACCAACCAAATAAAAGTTGCTGATCGAGCAGTATCCTGACAAACATAAGTTCCTTCTGCAATCCAAATTTTATCTCCAATAATAGCATTATCGAATGCATCTTTGGGATCATTGTAGGCATTTACCCAGTTTGTTCCGTTATTAGTTCCAGTGGCATCTATATCCACATACACAATCCCTTGCGAAAAAGAATGAACAATAAATAAAAGTGTAATAAATGTGAGTAGTGTTTTTTTCATGAAATTTGTTTTAAATTATGTTTTCCATAAAATTAAAACCTAACACTATTACAATAGAAACTAATTAGCAGAGGGTGTAATTTAGTTTTTAAACGGTAAAAACAGGACCTATTTAAATGATTTTATTAAACCTCTCAATCTTCTCATACCAATCACCTTTCATCTCGAATGAAGCTTGTTGGTCTTTGATTTTGTCTTTTTGGTTTTTTAGAATTTCAATTAATGTATTCCAATGATTGGGATTCTCTTTCCAGAATTCCTCTTCAATAACCAAGACAGTCATTAATAAATCTCCTTTGTAGAATTTTCCTTTCACAAACATATTCTTATTCAAAGCTATAATTGCTTTTGGAATTATATTCTTTAAATCTAATTTCACACCTTTAGTTCGTAAAGTTTCAAACTCAGCAGTAAGAAATTGTTCTAAAGTATTGATTAATATGTCAGACGAATTACTCATTGATTACATTCCCCCACCATTCTCGGTTGAACTATCATTATCCCATACTCTTGGGCAATCTGGTGTTGTAAGCCATGCAAATCGTATAGAAATTACAACTGGTCGGTAACGAGAATTAAAAGCCCCAAAAGTTGAGCGCCCGTTTTCCCATTGCCATCCATTTAACAAAGGAACTTCAACCGAAGGAATAGCATACAATTGCTTTCCTATCCTTACTCCTATTCCAAATTTGTAATGCAATTGAGCTACCAATTTAGAAGGATTTTCTTGGTAAGATTCTGTAAAACCAGTGTTATCAGTTGATTCTATTTTCTGAGAAAACTGATAATCTACATTCGCTCCTAGCGTATTCTGAAAAAAGATATTTTTATTAATTGCCAATACATTATTTGCATTAAAATGTGCTAACCCAGCATGACTCTGAAAACTTTGAGTGTAACTAGTTCCGATAGAAACTCCATTTTGTTCTAAATCATACGTTTGTCCAGCTCTAAGCATCTTGTAAGCAATTCCGTAATCAATATAACTAATCAACTTTGTTGTGCTTAACAAGTTATACCTTCCTACCTCTAAGTATAATCCTACTTTGCTCTGCTGCTGTAAATTAACTGCAGTTAAACCATTAGCTGTTAATGTTGGTTCATATTTGAATATATTCATCTTTGGAGTTAACGTAATTCCTGGAGAAAAATACCATCCTTGATAATCCATTGATTGAACAAAAGACCTCATTTTTTCTAGCTTCTTCTTCCCTCCGTATTTCTTAAACTGGCTCAATGAAGTTAGACTTCCAAACGAAAGAGAAAGAGTAACGATAATTATTATTTTAAATGCTTTCATAATAGGATAAACGAGGTAATGATAGTTTTATTTAAATTCGGTATAAGCACGTTTTATAGCAACAAAGTGAGAGAATAAAACAACTGGAACTATGTAACTAGCCAATAAAACATAAGGAAAGTGCAAAATAGCCACATTAGGCTGATCAAATGCTTGTGTTTGAATTGGATAAGGTACCGAAGTAATTGCGTTTACAATAATTGTTACAAGTAAGGCAGTAGACAATAAATTCCAGAGCAATACAAAAGAGTTAGAAAACCAATCTTTGTAAAAATATCCCATGATGATTAACGGAGCAGTAATTCCTGCAAAAATATCGAAGTTCACACCCTCAAATGTCATTAGCATTGGAATGGCTTTATATATTGCCACCCCATATAAACCAAATTCCACAGGAATTCGAACTACATGAATCAAATACATTACTTTTAAGTTTAATGTATCAATGTAACTCCTTCCTTTATTGGAGATAAACAAGAACACTATAAATAGTAATGCCGGCATCATGGCTAAAATAAACTTTGGTGGAATTGTAGTAGTATCAGTATAAAACAAAGAATAAGAAACTATACTTTGTAGTCCTATCCAAACAAGAGAAATAATCATTACATTTCTTTTTTTATTGGACGCTAACACTAACAGGATGAACGTATAAAGTGTGCAAACGATAAACAAAGCTGGTAAATACCAAGGTAAATTTTCCATATTTTTTTTAGATTATAATAAGTTATTCTTTTTTATATATCTCACTGCATCTTCAATTCCTTCGCAGGCCATATTCTGTTGAAACTCCATGCCTATCTTCTCCATCACTCTTATGGATGCTTTGTTTTCAGTTGCAGCATTCGCAATAATTTCATCTAGTTCGAAAACCTGAAAACCATACTCCAAACAAGCTATTGAAGCTTCTGTAGCATAGCCTTTATTCCACTGGTTTTTGAAAATTCGGTAACCAATATCTACCGTATTGTCTTCATGCTTTTTTAAGCCACACCAACCAATAACCTCTTTATCTCCTTTGGTAACTAATGCCCATCTTCCAAATCCATTTTTCTCGTAATCTGGATAGTTTTTAAAGAAATTATTAGCATCTTCAATCGATTCAAATTGTTTGTCTCCAGTGTATCTCAATACTTCTTCATCACTATTTAAGTTAAACATAGCTTCAGCATCAGTGAGTTCAAACTCACGTAATATTAATCTTTCTGTGGTGAGTACAATCATATTTAGTAAAAATTATCTCGCTTTTTGTTCCAAAAGTACACCAATAAAAATCCTGCTATTGCTCCTCCTAGGTGAGCAAAATGGGCTACATTATCAAATTCAAAATTTCTTACACCTAAATATAAATCTAACAATATTAGAATGGGTATAAAGATTTTAGCCTTTACAGGAAAGAGCATGTATAAATACAATTCAGTATTAGGAAATAAATATCCAAAACCAGCAAGAAGCCCCATAATTGCACCAGAAGCACCTACCATACCAACATTGTTAACCAACTCTGCTTCTATTCCCGAAATTAAGACTGAAGGGTATTTTGCACTGTAGCTTATGTTTGTCACTATGTCTTTAATCTCGCTAAGATCCTGAATACTATACTGATTCATAACAGAAGCATAGTTATAATAATTAATACCTAATTGAAGTAATAAAGCACCAGCTGCAGATGCGAAATAAATAATCAAAAACTTTTTTCCTCCCCATACTTTCTCAAGTTGCCCTCCAAACATTACTAGTGCAAACATATTAAAAAACAAGTGAGGTAAACTCCCATGCATAAAAATATGAGTAAGTAACTGGTGCGGCTTAAATAACTCACTCCCAATATTATGAAGCGCTAGCATTCCGCTAAACTGAGGTAGAAAATAGATCCCAGCAAACATCAAAATATTAATTATCAATAAATTTTTAGTTACGTCAGGTAAGTTTCTAAGTAAATTACTAATCATATTTTTATTTAAATTGTTTGTCCAACTCGTCTAAAGTTACAGTAATAAAAGTTCGTTTCCCATTGGGAGCATACTCCGCATTTTGGCAAGCAAATAGCTCATCTATCAATTGATTAATCTCTTGACCTCCTAGTTTTTTCCCTCTTTTAATACTCATGTTTCTTGCCATTGCTCGAGCTACATTTTCTTTTGTATCCAGATTTAATTGGTCTTTGTTATTCTTAAACTGCTCAATAATTTTTTCAAAAAGCAACTGATAATCAGTCTCTTTTCCATCTGCAGGTATTCCGTTTACCGAAATGGTATTTTTACCAAATTCAGCAATATCAAAACCTATTGCAACTACTTCGTCCCAAATTTCGCGTAAAATCGCAAAATCAGAAGATGAAAATTCTATCTGAATTGGGAATAACTCTTTTTGCGAAGCATTGGTCGTGTTCTCCAAAGAACTCAAGAACTTTTCATATAGAACTCTTTCGTGAGCCTTTTGCTGGTCTATTAATATATATCCCGATTTTATTCTAGAATAAATATATCGGTTATGAATCTGGAATATTTTCTTTTCAGAATCTACGTCCAATAATTCTTCTGTGCTTGCAATTTCCGATTCAAATTCTGTTAACCTCAACTCTCTATTTTGTGCATAAAACTGGTTAAGAGCATCTACCTGCTGTGGCTTTGGTCTTTCTGGCATTGATGCCGAACCACTAAAACTAGGAGCTTTAATTGGCTTTTCATCAAATGGATTGAAGCTTGGGTTTACTTTTATCTGAGGAATTTTTATCTCTCTATCTCCTGTTAATGGCTCTACATTAAAACTTGTTTCTTGCTCAAAATCTAGTGAAGGAGCAACTTGATATTTCCCTATCGATTGCTTTACAGCCGAATTTAAAATAGCATAAATCGCTTTTTCGTCCTCAAACTTAATCTCCGTTTTGGTAGGATGAATGTTGATATCGATACTCGCAGGATCCATTTCCATGTATATGAAATAAGAAGGATAACTTTTATTTGGGATTAAATCCTGGTATGCCTGCATTACTGCAAAATGCAAATACCCATTTTTTATAAATCTCTTGTTCACAAAGAAAAACTGTTCTCCACGAGTTTTCTTAGCAAAATCGGGTTTACCAATAAACCCCGTAAGGTTTGTTATCGAAGTTTTTTCGTCAATTGGAACTAAAGACTGATTGAATTTTTTACCAAAAACATTCACAATCCTCTGGCGAAGAGTTCCTGTTGGCAAATTAAATGTCTCGGCTCCGTTATGAATCATTTTAAAAGAAACCTCAGGATGGGTAAGAGCTACTCGCTCAAACTCATCAATAATGTGACGAGTTTCTACAGGATTAGATTTCAAGAAATTACGCCTTGCAGGAATATTAAAAAACAAATTCTTAATTGCAATACTTGTCCCACTTTTGGTTTGAACAGGTTCTTGAACAAGAATTTTACTCCCTTCAATTTCTATTTTAGTACCAAGCTCTTCTTCATGAAGTTTGGTTTTCATTTCTACCTGAGCCACTGCTGCAATGGATGCCATTGCCTCTCCCCTAAATCCTTTGGTACGAATACTAAATAAATCGTTCGTCTCCGTTATTTTGGAAGTCGCATGACGTTCAAAACACATTCGTGCATCTGTTTCGCTCATTCCACAACCATCATCAATTACCTGAATTAATGTCTTACCCGCATCTTTTACAATAAGCTGAACAGTTGTTGCCCCAGAATCTATTGAATTCTCTAGCAACTCCTTAACTGCAGAAGCTGGTCTTTGCACCACTTCTCCAGCAGCAATCTGATTCGCTACCGAATCCGGTAAGAGTTTTATTAGGTTTGACATTTCTTGTGTTTACAGTTGTAAAAATACGCCTATCCTTTACGTTTAACAAGATTTTTTGATGTGGATTGCTGACAAGTTTTAAACTTTCTATCCACTGTAATAACAATTGATAACTAACTTTTAGACTTTCAAAACCTACTCCATCTCAAAAACAGTAATCTCTGGCCTACAATTGAACCTTACTTGCCACAAATGACCTAACGCTCTATTTATGTAAAGTGTTCTTCCTCCGCTCAAATCAATTTTACCAGAACTGTATTTCAGATTCTTAACAGGCAACATGGGAGGTGGTAAAAAAGGAGGTTTTACTTGTCCTCCGTGAGTATGACCAGATAGAATCCAACTATTATAATCTCCCCAAACATCTAAATCACACACATCAGGATTATGACATAAAACTACATTGGCAGTTTCGCTATTTAAATCCTCCAAAGCTTCTTCAGGACTAAAGTTTGTTCCCCAAAAATCATCCATTCCTATTATAGACAATCCTTCTACTTCTTTTGTTTCGTTTCTTAATACTTTGATTTCGCTATCTTCCAAAATCTTAACAATTGAATTGGCTACTTCTGGCTCTGCCCAATTTTTACCGTAATCGTGATTCCCAAGGATTGCAATAGTTGCTAGTTTTCCCTTTACGGCATCACTCATTACAGTTTTTAAATCCTGAAAATTATTTTCCTTGTCGTAACTAACAAAATCTCCTGTGTAAACAACAATATCAGGATTTAGGTTTTGAGCTTGTTTAAAAGAATCGATTAAGTAGTTCCAATCGAATCTGGCTCCTACATGAATGTCACTAATTTGCATTAGAGTTTTTCCCTTTAAGGAATCAGGCAAATTAGGAATCTTCATTTTAATCTTTACAAACTCCAACCAAAATGGTTCAATTTGCCAAGTATAAATTCCTGATATAACTCCTAATCCGAGAATTCCATATGCTGATTTCTTTATAAATTTTCTTCTGTTCACTTTGGTGTAATAGTTTGAAAAGAAGAAACCTCTTCTCTATTCTATTATTGCATTGCACTAAATTAATTAACACTTTTTATGAAACACAAATACTGATTTATCTAATAAGAATAACATTTCCACCTAGGTCTAGTCCCTTTTTAAAACCCTAGTTTTAAGCTATGAGCCATTGTATAATCGATATTTGTCTCATTATTAATTAAAACCTATACATTATGAAAAAGATTAAAATTTTAATCACGTTACTAATGGCAACTGCCATTTTTTCTCAAACCTCTTTATCTAGTTCTTTAGTTGAATTAGTAAAAAAAGGAATGTTCAGTTTCGAAACCGAAATCTTAGATTACGGAACAATCGAACAAAACTCAGATGGAAATCGATTCTTTGTTTTCACCAATACAGGCGAAGAACCAATTTCAATATCTAAAATAAAAGGATCCTGTTCATGCACAGTTCCTTCTACTCCAGAAGCTCCAATTATGCCAGGAGAAAAGGCGGAGATTAAAGTTAAATATGCTACAAATCGTGTTGGTGCATTTAATAAAACAGTGACAATTTACTCCAATGCTTCTGAAGAAATTAAGATAGTAAGGATAAAAGGTAATGTTATTAAAGCGGAATCTACTATACCCTTAAATAACTAAAAATTAACCTAATATATAGTTAATAGTTTATGTGTAATCAATAGAACTATGTATTTTGTTTGTCAGAAACACTATCAAAAATGCTTAAATTTATTTTAACCCTACTTGTTTTTAATATTGGGATAGATTCCTTTTCTCAGTATTCATTTTCTGGGGAGGTTTCGGTTAATTATTATAATAGCAAAGCATATTTGGTAGTTGTTGATGACTATAAAAAAAGTGATCTTTTACTTGTAGAAAATATTGTTTCTGAATCCTCTATTGATTCAAAAGGTAAATTCACTTTTTCTGGAAACTCCCTATCTCCTTTCAATAAATTCTACAATATTTACATTGATAATTGCAATGACAACATCAATGATTCCAGACATCTTCTTAATAAATTTGACTCCTATATTTCTAAGTTATTCTTGGCTAAAAACTCTGACACTCTTTATTTTCCACTGAATGATTTAGATCAAATGTTATGCGAAATTCAAATTTCAACTACTTCATCAAAAAATAATTTATCCAAAATTGATTCCTTACAAGAGTCATTATTATCAAAATTACACCTTACAAAAAATGATGCTCAGAGAAATAGAATTTATGGAAATTACTTCACTGAATTAAAACAATTCAGCCAAACCTGTAACGACCCATTAATAGAACTATTCGCCTATAGCCTTTATTCTGGCGACAAATCTTTTAGTAGAAACCATTATTTAAACGACTTGAAAGAATCTAGTTATTTTGGAGAATTACTATCACGATTAGAAAGTTTATATCCAGCATCTCCATACACCATGCAGTACAGAACTGATTTAAAACAAGACAATTATTTCAAAGTTGCTAGAGGAACTTCGATATACAAATCACTTACTTACCTTTTTGGTGGATTATTAGTAATAGCATCTATTTACATTTTATCTTCCCGAAAAAAGAAGAAAACTAAAGAAGAAAACATTGATTATAAAGATGTACTTACAGCTCAAGAGTTAAAAGTATTTGAACTGATGAACCAAAAAATGACAAATAAGGAAATAGCAGATCAGCTATTTGTTAGCTTGAGCACAATTAAAACTCACATCAATAGGATATATAATAAGCTCTCGATAAAATCGAGAAATGAAATTCACAGTTTTTTTTAATTAAAAAACTTTTACATAGTAAATTGTGCGTAGATAATAGTAGCAAGCACAAGGATAATAAAAAATGTCATTCTGTTAGATTTAGAATTTTGCTTGTTTCTAAATTTATTCAAACTATCATTCCTAACCATAGAGGTACTTTTACTCTTATTATCTCTAAAATTAATATTCTCTCTTAGTGTATTAATTTCTACCTCCTCCCCTTTTTCTCTTCTAGCTTCGGCAATTTTTCTCTCGCGTTCTAACTTCCTCTCATTATAGTAAACGGGAGTGTATCCAAAATTGTTTGGCTTGGGCTGTTTAAAGAATCGGTTAAATAACATAGTACTAAATTAACTATTTTTTTTCACTTTTATTACCCTCAAAATCTTAAAACAGCAACTTGTATCATTCACTTATTGTTTTATCTTTGTTTTAAACGAAAAAACAACACAAAAAATGAGAATCAAAACAATACTTTTAGCCTCATTGGCTTCGGGAATGATGTTTTCTTGCGAAACAGTTGAAAAAGCTAAATCATCTGAAGTAGAAGAAACAGGAATTGCTTTGCCAGATTTCATAAAGAAATTTGACAACACAGGTGAATTCGCTTATCCGGTTGATAAATTTGGAGATATTGAAGTTATTAGATATAAAATACCTTCTTGGGAGAATCTTACTCTTAAACAAAAGAAATATGCTTATTATTTAACAATGGCTGGTTACTCGGGACGTGAAATTATTTACGATCAAAATTACCGTCACAACCTTGCTATTAAAAGAGCTTTAGAAAAAGTATATTCTGATTACAAAGGAGATAGAGAAAATGAAGATTTTCAAAACATGACTACTTACCTAAAGAGAATTTGGTTTGCTAATGGGATTCATCACCATTATTCTAATGAAAAATTTAAACCAAACTTTAGTCAAGATTTTTTAGAAACAGCAATGAAAACTGTTGGTACTATACTTAATGACGAAGCAAAAAAAGCAATTTTTGATCCTGAATTTGACGTTAAAAAAGTAAACTTATCCAAAGATGTTGATTTAGTAAAAGCATCAGCTGTAAACTTTTATTCTCCAGAATTAACCGAAAAAGAAGTTGAAACTTACTACAAATCTATCATTGATAAGAACAACCCAACACCTGTAGAATACGGATTGAACTCTAAACTAGTAAAACATGATGATGGTACAATTCATGAAAACACCTACAAAGTTGGTGGGATGTACGACAAAGCAATTACTGAGATTGTTGGTTGGCTAAGTAAAGCTGTAACTGCTGCTGAAAATGAAAAACAAGCTCATGCGCTAGAGTTATTGATTGAATATTACAGAACTGGCGACCTTAAAATATGGAGTGAATACAACATTGCTTGGGTTAGTGCAACTGATGGTGATATTGATTACATCAATAGTTTTATTGAGGTTTATAACGATCCTTTGGGTTATTCTGGTTCATTTGAAACTGTTGTAGAATTGAAAGATTTTAAAATGACTGATATTATGTCTGTTGTTTCTGAAAACGTACAATGGTTTGAAGATAACGCTCCACTAATGGCAAATCATAAAAAGAAAGAAGTTAAAGGAGTAACATATAAAGTAGTAGATGCAGCTGGAGAAGCTGGAGATGCATCACCTTCTACTCCAATAGGAGTTAACTTGCCAAATGCTAACTGGATTAGAACGCAACATGGTTCTAAATCAGTTTCTTTAGGAAATATTATTAGCGCATATGATGAAGCTGGTGGTAGTGGAATACTAACTGAATTTGCACATGATAAAGAAGAAATAGAACTAGCTAAAGCCCACGGTAAAACTGCTGGGAAAATGCATACTGCACTTCATGAAGTTGTAGGGCACGCATCAGGGCAATTAAATCCTGGAGTTGGAACACCAAAAGAAACATTAAAAAACTATGCTTCTACACTAGAAGAAGCTAGAGCTGATTTAGTTGGACTGTATTACATAATGGATAAAAAATTAGTTGATTTAGGACTAATTGAAACTCTAGATGTTGGAAAATCTGAATATGATGGCTATATCCGTAACGGAATGATGACGCAATTATCTAGATTGGATTTAGGTGCTGAAATTGAAGAGGCTCACATGAGAAACAGACAACTGGTTGCATCTTGGGCTTTTGAAAAAGGAGCTGAAGATAATGTTATTTCTAAAGTTGTTCGTGATGGAAAAACTTATTTCGAAGTAAATGATTATGAAAAACTAAGAGATTTATTTGGGAAATTATTAATGGAAATCCAAAGAATAAAATCTGAAGGTGATTATGTAGCTGGAAGAGACTTAGTTGAAAACTACGGGGTAAAAGTGGACCAAGCTATTCATGCAGAAGTACTTGCAAGAGTTAAGCCACTTAACATTCAACCATACAGAGGTTTTGTAAATCCTAAAATTTGTACAATAAAGAATGAAGATGGAGAAATCACAGATTTCAAAATTGAATATCAAAATTTTGATGAGCAAATGCTTGAGTACGCAAACAGATTTGCATACTTACCTGAGTATAACTAGTCGGTAGCTTAAATAAAATGTAAAAGCCCTTTCAATAATTGGAAGGGCTTTTTTATTGCCATTTAACTATTTGCTAAACCATTTAACATTTTTTAAATGAAGAACTAAAACCTTTTCTTATTTTTACTTAACAAAAAAACCAACTATGATTTTCGAAGCTAAAAACATCCATAAGTCTTACCACAACCATGTAGCATTAAATGATGTAAGTTTAAGTGTAGCAGACCAAACTATTTTCGGATTGCTTGGACCAAATGGTGCCGGTAAAACTTCTTTGATTCGAATAATTAATCAGATTACTGCACAAGACTCTGGAGAGATTTTAATTAAAGGTGAAAAACTAAGCCCTAAACATATTTCTCAAATTGGATATTTACCTGAAGAAAGAGGTTTGTACAAAAAAATGAAAATTGGAGAACAAGCCATGTATTTAGCTCAACTTAAAGGAATGAGTAAGGCTGATGCAAAAAGAGAACTATTAATGTGGTTCGAAAAATTTGAAATAGGAAATTGGTGGAATAAAAAAGTAGAAGAGTTATCGAAAGGAATGGCTCAAAAAGTTCAGTTTATTACTACTGTACTTCATAAGCCTAAAATTTTGATTCTGGATGAACCATTTAGTGGATTTGACCCGATTAATGCCAACCTAATAAAATCGGAAATCATGAAATTGAAAGATGATGGTGCAACTATCTTTCTTTCTACTCATAACATGGGATCGGTTGAAGAAATTTGCGACAATATCGCTCTTATCAATTCATCTAAAAAAGTATTGGATGGTAAGGTAACAGACATCAAAAAAGAGTTTAGTAAAAATGTTTATGAAATTGATTTTAAAGGAAATATGGTAGGTTTTGCCAATGCACTTTGGACAAATTTTGAATTGATAGACAAACAATCGTTTGACAAAGACAATCACAGAGCTACAGTTAAGATATTAGAAAACAACACGCTTAATGGATTACTTTCTACTTTAATTAACGAAGATGTTCAATTGAAACAAGTAAACGAAATCATACCTACTATGAGCGAAATTTTCATTGAAGTAGTAGAGAAAAACAACAAATTGATAAGCTAAAACTATTAAGTATGAGTAATAAGAAAACAGGTTTAATAATAAAAAGAGAATACTTAACAAGAGTAAAAAAGAAGTCATTTATCTTAATGACAATCTTTGCTCCATTCCTTTTTGCAGGATTTTTTTCGCTAATTATATTTTTGGCAATGCCAAAGGAAAAGGATTACAACATACTAATAGTTGATGATACAACAATTATGTATGAAGGGATGAGAACTATTTTGAACGAAGAAATGGACAAAATAGTCAAATCTAACAATGCATTGCCAGAAGCAAAAAGAACACCTATAGATAGTTCGTATCAGTTCAGAGAGACTACATTAAGCTATGTTTCAGCATTGAAAGAGTTTAAAAAAGAAGACTCTAAATACGATTATCTATTACACATACCTTCTAGTGTAATTAGCCAATCAACTGGAAAGGCAAACCTAATTTATAAATCTGCCCCTAATTCCAAAACAGAAATAAAGATCACCAATTTAATTAATGAGGCTAGAGAAGCTCTTATTATGGAGAAAGAAGAAGTTGATCCAAAAAAATATGCACTAATAAATACCAAAGTAGGTTTAACCTCTGAAGAGTCTTCCAATTTAGGAGAAAATGGAGAAAAACTAGATAACAAAGCTGATTTTAAAATTGCAGCTGGTGTAGGGTTTGGTTTTTCTATATTAATACTAATGTTCATCCTAACATTTGGTATGCAAGTAATGAGAGGTGTAATAGAAGAAAAGACAAGTAGAATTATTGAAGTCATCATTTCATCAGTAAAACCTTTCCAAATCATGATGGGTAAGATTGTAGGAATAGGACTTGTTGGTTTAACTCAGTTTATATTCTGGATTGTTTTAACTGGAATCTTGATTATAGTTATGAGCATTGTTGTAGGAGTTAATTTATCTCCTGAAGCAGTTTCTCAGATGAATTCTGTTCAACTTAACGAAGCTGCAGGAAGTGAAATAAACGAAACGCTTTTAGCTATACTGAACCTTCCTTGGTTGGCAATAATTTCATCTTTCCTAGTTTACTTCTTAGGAGGTTACTTCTTGTACTCTGCATTGTATGCAGCAATTGGTGCTGCTGTAGATAGCGAAACAGACACACAACAATTTATGATTCCTGTAATGTTACCGTTAATGTTAGGACTCTACGTAACTCAATTATCAGTATTTACAAACCCTGCAGGTAGTGCTATGTTTTGGCTATCTATGATTCCATTTACTTCACCAATTGCCATGCTAGTTCGTATTGCAATGGGTAATGCCGAAGTTTGGGAAGTATTATTATCTATCACTTTATTGGTATTAACCTTTATTGGAACAACCTGGATTGGTGCAAGAATTTACAAAACAGGAATCCTTATGTATGGTAAGAAAGTAACTTACAAGGATTTGTTCAAGTGGATTAGGTATAAGTAATCTAAAGATTAATTAGAATTAAAAGTGACTGGAGTTTTCTTCAGTCACTTTTTTTATTTCCAATCAAAAGTCTCTATCATGTTATTGATATTTCCTTTTAGGAAATCCAATACAGGTTTTATAGAATCTATATTTGGTTTTACGTTAAAGTAAAGCGAACCTCTAAAGAAGTTGTCTGTGCTATCGGTAAGATAAAACTGATAGTTACTGGCTACGTTTCCTAGTATTTCATATGTAACACCATACACTCTTGCCGAGTCATTTACATAAACAGTTTGGTTTATTGCATCAGCTTTTATTCTGTGCTCGTATGCTAATTTACGCGAATACTCAGAATGATAGAACAAGTTATTCATTTTGGTTCCGTCAAACTTAATACTGGTTAAGTGTAAAATTGCATTGTATTTAGGAAACACTATATTTTGGTTGCAATTCCCTTTATCCAGTACAGCTGAAAAGCTTGGGTATTGATAACTAAAATTACACTCACTTTCGTAATCTTTATATTCAATTTTTTCTGGAAAACCAATTCTGAAATTACCTAAAGGCTTAGGATAATAGTTATCTTCTTTACAAGAAAATAAAAGTACGATAGCCAATATGTAAACTACAATTCTATTCATTGTCATCAGATTTAAGAGTCACTTTCACTTGCTTTATTCTTCTCTTGTCAGCACCTTCTACTTCAAATGAAAAGTCTCCGAACTTAATACGTTCATTCTTCTTCATTATTTTACCCGACTTCTCAATTAAGAAACCAGCCAAAGTATCGGCTTCTCCTTTCTCCTCTTCAAAAATATCGCCTTCAATGTCCAAGACTTTGTACATATCTACCAAAGATATTTTTCCTTCGAACACATAGTTGTTTTCGTCTATTTTAGAATAAACCAAGTCATCATCATCAAACTCATCCGATATCTCTCCAATAATCTCTTCAATTACATCCTCTAGAGTTACTATTCCACAAGTACCTCCATATTCATCAGCAACAATAGCAATATGTATTTTAGACTCCTGAAACTGCCTTAATAAATCATCAATTTTTTTACTCTCTGGAACAAAAAATGGTTCACGAAGTAAAATCTTCCAATCAAAATTCTTTTCGTTTAAATAAGGCAACAAATCCTTTACATAAAGTACTCCAGTAACATTATCAAATGACTCCTGAAAAACTGGAATTCTTGAATAACCATTTTCAATAATCTGAGGCATCAATTCTTCAAAAGGAGTATTTTCGTCAAATGAAATAACATCTACTCTCGATTTCATTATTTGCTTCACATCAGTTTCACCAAACTTTACAATTCCTTCAAGTATTTTTTTGTCTTCATCTGTTACACCCTCAATTTCAGTAATTTCAAGAGCATGATCCAAATCATGAACAGAAATTTCAGTAGCTGATTTTTTAATTCTCTTATCAATAAAAGAGGTGCTTTTTACTAATAAAGTACTTAGTGGAGAAAATAATTTTTGAATGATAAAAATTGGAGTTGCCATAAACTTGGCAAGTTTTATTCCATTATTAGTTGCGTAAACTTTAGGAATAACTTCACCTACCATCAATATTAAAAACGTAGCAACAACAACAGTAATAGTGAATTCCAAGACTTTATTCCCTTGAAAATCTAATAAATTAGTAATGATAAAAGTGGACAATATTACAATAGCAATATTTACAAAATTATTGGCAATAAGTATAGTTGCTAATAGTTTTTTTGGTTTAGTAAGCAAGTCCAAAACCCTTGTTGCTTTTGGATTTTTCTCCGAGTTTAAAGACTCTCTGTCTTTAGCATCTATGGAGAAAAAAGCAACCTCTGAACCAGAAACCAGTGCAGAACTAATTAGTAAAACAACAATCACGGCAAGCGCAATTATTACAGGAATAGATATTGGATTAAAAATTAATAGTAGCCCCGATAAGGGCTCGATACTGTCAGGTTCCAATTGCAATTAAGTTAGTTAGTAGTTAAAATTAAAAAGGTAAATCGCCAGCTGCTTCATTATCAAAAGGAGCTGAATTTGATTCTTCGCCAGGAGCATTGTTTTGTGGAGCACCTCCATCATTTTTACCACCTAACATTGTCATATTATCTGCAACAATTTCTGTTGTATATCTCTTGTTACCTTCCTTATCATCCCAAGATCTAGTTCTCAGTTTTCCTTCTACGTATACTGAACTACCTTTTTTAAGGTATTTTTCAGCAACCTCTGCCAAACCTCTCCAAATAACAATATTGTGCCATTCTGTTTGAGTAATTCGTTCTCCAGTTTTTCTATCCTTATAGCTATCAGATGTTGCCAAAGGAAAGTTAGCAACTACTGCCCCACTCTCTAAATGACGTACTTCTGGGTCTTTACCCAAATTACCCACCAATATTACTTTGTTTACTCCAGCCATAGGATTTTATTTTTTCAAATTTACAATTAATACTTCAATTTACTAAATGTATTTAGAAATCACAAAAATAAAAAACAAGCAAAATGAGTTAATTCTATAAATCAATCGACTCCACCATTTTTTCCATCAATCTGTGGATTGGATAATCATCAAATTTAAGTTTCGAAATTTTAATCCAATCATCTGGAATTAAATCAGTTGAATTCAATTCACACACCATTAATTTAGCCATTATTTTTTGATGAGATAAAAGATGCTTAAAAGGACCGCTAACTGTATTAAGTTTTAAAGTTTCATTTAAATCATCACTAACCATTTCTTTCATAAATACCTCTTTGGATTCAACAAAAGGAAACTCATACAGATTTTTCCAGATACTGTTCTCTTTCCTTTTAGTTATGAAAATTGATTCTTCATGTTTTACCAAATAAAAATTCAAGAACCTTTCTACTGGTTTTTTCTTTTTTAATTTAACCGGAAAATCTTTGATCCTACTCTCAGTAAAAGCAAAACAACTATCACTAAATGGGCATGAATCACAACTAGGAGAAGTTGGTGTGCAATGAAGAGCTCCAAATTCAATTATTGCTTGATTAAAGGTATCAGGTTTTTTCTCGTCAATTAATTTAACTAAAACCTGCTTAAACTCTTTTATAGCTTTAGGAGTATTAATAGGAGTCTCAATACCAATTAATCTACTCATAAAGCGATAAACATTTCCATCAAGAACAGGAACAACCTCTTTACTAGAAAAAGATGAAATTGCTGAAGCAGTATAATCACCTATACCTTTGAGTTTAATTAAATCTTCATATTGAGTTGGGAAAACTCCACCAAATTCATCAACTACCATGTTAGCAGTGAAATGTAAATTTCTAGCTCTTGAATAATAACCCAAACCTTGCCAAGCTTTTAACACATCTTCTTCAGATGCTTTTGCCAAATCTTCAACTTCAGGAAACAACTCTAAAAACTTGATATAATAAGGAAGACCTTGCTCTACCCTAGTTTGTTGTAAAATAATTTCAGACAACCATATTTTATAGGCATCAGTAGTATGCCTAAAAGGTAAATCTCGCTTGTTTTCTTTGTACCAAAAATGTAAATGCGGAAGGAATTTTTCTTTAATCAATGTATAATCAATAAAATAAACAAATATTTTTTGTAAAAATACCCAATTTAATATTAAAAAAATTGTATATTGTTGTTACTTTTGAGAAAGTACAGGAACCAATGAGGTTTCTGACAATTTATTAACTAACTATAACAAACAATACAATGACAAAAGCGGACGTAGTTGAACAAATTTCAGCAAAAACAGGAATTGAAAAAGCAGTAGTATTAAAAACTGTTGAATCTTTTATGGATACCGTAAAAGGTAACATGACTAAAGGAGAAAATGTTTATTTAAGAGGTTTTGGTAGCTTCATCATCAAGAAGAGAGCTAAGAAAACTGGAAGAAACATTTCTAAAAACACTTCAGTTGTAATACCAGCACACAATATCCCAGCTTTTAAACCAGCTAGAGATTTTTCTAATGATGTAAAAAAGAAAGTAAAAGTTAAATAACTTTTAATCAATTAAAAAACCTAAACTATGAAGAGCTCCTTTTATAAAATTTTTATACCAATTTTATTAGGAGCTCTTATTATTTTAGTATCTTTGCAATTCGTTTCTAGGGTACCCTCTGTAGATCAAGATGACGTAGACCTTAAAAAGGCTCTATTAGTTATTGAAAAAGGAGAAGAACCAATGAAAGGGATAATGATGCTGAGAGCATTACTTGAAAAAGACCCTAACAACATTGATGTTATTTGGCAACTTGGAGATTTATCGATACAATCGGGACAATATCCAAAAGCTATAGCACGTTTTGAGAAGTTTGTTAGTTTAACTGAGGGGGATGAAAAAGTAAGTGGATTAATAAAATTATCTGACTCTTACTTCTTTGATGAAAAAAGACAAAAAGCATTAGAAACTTTGTTGAAAGCAAAAGCACTAGACAAGGATTCTAAATTAGAAGCAGAAATACAAGAACGAATTAATATAATTAACCTAAATTAAAGACTATGCCAAGCGGTAAGAAGAGAAAAAGACATAAGATGGCGACTCACAAGAGAAAAAAGAGATTGAGAAAGAATCGTCACAAGAAAAAGAAATAAATTTCTTTTAATCAATATTTTACATCACATTTAAACAAGATAGTTTTATCTTGTTTTTTGTGTTTGTACTCATTTTATATGGGCATTTGCCCAATTTCAACAAATTACATAACTAATTGTGAGTTTAGATTTAATCATTTCATCTAAACCAGAAGAAGTAGTTATTGCCTTATTAAAGGATAAAAGCCTCATTGAGATTCATACTGAATCTAATGAAGACGACAATACCATTTCTGCTGGAGATATATTTCTAGGAAAAGTTAAAAGAACTAATCCTGGGCTTAACTCTGCGTTCGTTAATGTAGGATATGAAAAAGATGGTTTTTTACACTACTCCGATCTTGGGGCTGGTTACAAATCATTTGAAAAAGCAGCTAAAATAGCTTTCAATGGCAAACCTGATTTTGAGTTTAAAATTGAAAAAGAGATTGAGAAATACGGTAAAATAAAAGATCATATTTCTGCTAATCAGAAGCTATTAGTTCAAATTACTAAAGAACCTATATCATCTAAAGGACCTAAAGTTACTACCGAAATTACTCTTCCTGGAAGGTATTTGGTATTAATTCCATTCTCTAATAAGATTTCAGTTTCCCAAAAGATTGACGACCCTGAAGAGAAAAACAGATTGGTTAGGTTAATAGAAAGTATTAGACCTAAAAACTTTGGAGTAATAATTAGAACAGTTGCCCAAACAAGGAAAGTTGCTGAACTTAATGAGGACTTACAAGATTTACGAGATAAATGGGAATCTATCTATGTAAATGCTAAAGACGTTAAACCACCTAAGAAAATTCTTGGAGAAATTAACAAAGCTTCGGCAATTGTAAGAGATTTATTAAATGAGAATTTTAATAGTATTGTAGTTGATGACCAACTTATGTTCGTTCAATTGAAAGAATATATTGGGAAAATTGCACCAGATAAAACTAAAATCATCAAACTTCACAAAGGTAAAGTTGATATTTTTCAAACTCACGGAATCCACAAACAAATAAAAGCAAGTTTTGGAAGAAAAGTGAATATGGCAAATGGTGGATATTTAATTATTGACCATGCTGAAGCTATGCACGTTATTGACGTGAATAGTGGGAACAGAAAAGGTAAAGAAAATGATTCTGAAGCTAATGCTCTTCAGGTAAACCTAGATGCTGCTGAAGAAGTTGCAAGAGTTCTTCGATTAAGAGATATGGGTGGAATCATTGCTGTTGATTTCATTGATATGTATCAAAAGGAAAACAACATGAAGTTGTACAAATTCCTTAAAGAAAAAATGAGCTCCGATAGAGCTAAGCATAATTTAATACCACCAAGTAAATTTGGTGTAATTGAAATTACTAGACAAAGACTTAGACCTGAAACATCTATTGATACGAAGGAAACTTGTCCTACCTGCCATGGTACTGGTGAAGTACAAGCTGCAATTTTAATTACTGAACAAATTAAGAACGCAATAAAAGCTGCTGATAAATCTAAAGGTCTTGTTTTACAAGTTCATCCATTTATTGAGGCTTATTTCAAAAAAGGAATCATTTCAAGACAAATAAAATGGTTTTTGAAACACAAAAAATGGATAAAAATTGAAGGTAAAACATCTAAACACTTGCTTTACTTTAAATTACTGAATAAAAAGAAAGAAGTTATTCAGGCTTCATAAAAATAAGACATAATTAGTCTCTAATTCACGCAACTTTCCTATTGATAACTACGTACTGTTGAAAAGTATTAACACATTTATAACATAGCTCAATTCATGTTATTAACTTGTTACTTGATACTAAACAATACGCTTTTTATGAAAAAATTACTCTACCTGCTGATATTAAGTAGCTTAATCATATCCTCTTGTAAAAAAGATGATAAATTCATAGCTAATAATGATGCGCCTAGTTACTACGGAGTACCTACGATTAAAGTAAAAAACTATATAAATAGAATTTTTATTGATTTAACCGGTAGAGAACCTCTTGATATAGAAATGGATTCTTTAGTAATATTACTAGAAAGTAATAATTTAAATTTCGCTACTAGAGAAAGTATTGTGCTATCCCTACAAACCGATACAACACCTCAAAATAATGGTGATAATTTTAAACAATTATTCCACTCAAATATTTACGAACTTCAAAAAGCTCGATTTTTAGAAGGGATTCCAGATTTTTCAATCGCACAGGAAATGGGTATTCAATATTCACTAGCTCAAGTAGATAGCTTAAATGGAAATTTATTAAGTTATTTTTGGAGAACTCAGCAAGGTAAAATATACGAAGACATACTAACTTCTGATACTGCACTTAAAAACGGAAGTATTACTTTCAATGAAATGTGTAGGAGAATGTGTTACAATGGTCTTTATGACATAATAAATATGAATTCATTTAATTATGTAAATGCTGTGTTTGATAATATGTTCTACAGGTTTCCTACAACTGATGAATTTACTGCTTCATATGATATGGTGGATGCAGATATAGCAGGAATTTTATTTGCTCAACCTGGCGCGAGTAAATATGATTTTTCTACAATAGCTGCAAACTCTACTGAATTTAATGATGGAATGGTTACTTGGGTTTACAGATCATACATGAGTAGGTTTCCTACAACTTCTGAAATCTACAATTACAGTACTCATTTTCAATCAAATTCAGATTTACCTTTTATTATCCGTGAACTAATGAAAACGGATGAATATGCTAATTTTTAATCTTTTATAAAATGAAAAATATAACAACCTATTCTTTACTTATTCTATTTGCACTTGGGTTATCTAATTGTAAAAAAGAGACACTTGAAGACAAAGTCTTTCAAGTAAATAAAGTGAAACTATACCCTTCTGCATCATCTAAAATAAAAGAAAAGACAGAAAGCCAATGGGTAGCAGTTTTATATACCAACTTATTTCAGCAAGCATTATCTGCAGGAGATATTTATAGAGCAGGGCAATGTATCACATCAATTGGTGATAAAGAACTTGCTCGTGAAGTTATCATTTCAAATTTTATGAATAGTACTTCACCTATACCTCAGATTCCAACAAATGGTGACATGAGAGCTGATATAAACAAATTTATAAAAGATACTTACGAAAGGTTTTTAATTAGAAGACCTACTGAAGGCGAGAAACAATATTTTAGAAATGAAATAACGAATGACCCACTCAGAACTGCTGAAATAGTCTATTTCTCATTTGCATTATCTAACGAATATTTATTTTATTAATCTACCACAGTAATACCTATTGAAATGAAAAGAAGAGAATTTATAAAAAAAGCGACTTTAACTTCAGCAGGAGCACTAATTGCTCCTTACATATTACCAAGTGGAAGATTATTTGCTCCAACAGGAACTCAAATTGCACCTCACGTAGTACTTGTAATGTATGCAGGAGGTATTAGGAATCAAGAAACTGTAGACCAACTTTATCTATCGCAAAGTCAGCACACTTGGAATCCAATCCCAGCACTTAATGTAACTGGTAATATTATGCCTAACTTATTAACTGGACCAGCTCCAGCTTCTAAAGTAGTGTACGGAACTGGGACAAGTGGTAACACACCAATTGCACCTATCTTGTCTACTCCAATACAATCGCAAGGAGTTTTATTTAAAGAAGTAAATGCTGTAGCCGCAGGACACTATGGTGGTTCTATTGCCTTATTACAAGGAAATACAAATTTAGCTCAACCCTTATTAGAGAGACCTAAAACTCCAACTGTTTTCGAATTTTTAAGAAAACATGGGGGATACAAAGCAACAGATGCTTGGTTTATTGGAAACTCATTACAAAACTCAGTACCACTTTATAACCACAGTAATCACGAAGATTATGGTGCACAATATGGTGCAAATATGTTTATACCAA
The DNA here is from genome assembly GCA_018609055.1 of Flavobacteriales bacterium. Classification (GTDB taxonomy): domain Bacteria; phylum Bacteroidota; class Bacteroidia; order Flavobacteriales_D; family CAJJDF01; genus CAJJDF01. Next base: position 46,700 of record JABAYJ010000009.1, on the reverse strand, counting down.
ATGTTACATTTGGAAACCAAGGTGACCAGTTTTTGAAAAATGCTAAAATCTATCACCCTCAAAATGAATTATCGCCAATGTATAAGATGAAATATTTCTTAGATAATTCTTATGCTAGTTTAACTAGTAACAATGTATTGGATGTAGTTGGAAATACTGAAACTGAAAAACAACAGATTAAGAATTTTATGAAAACAATGTTCCAAAAGAAAGCTGCTGGAACAGTAATAAGACCTCCACAAGGTGGAAATGATGCAGCAACTGTTGGTTATGCACTTGAAGTAATGAAAGAATTTACTCCTGCTGTAACCGTTATTAAAATTGATGGGCCAGATGTTTGTCATTCAGACTTTACTGGATATTTAAGAGCAATACATGCTGCCGATCACGCAATGGGATACATGTGGAACTATATTCAAACACAAATTCCTGCAATGGCTGGTGAAACTATATTTATAGCAACTCCTGACTGTGGAAGAAACTTAAATCCTAATCCAATTCTTGATACAGAAAATAACTTTAGAGCTTTTGATCATTCAGATGCTAATACAAGAAGAGTATTTACTTTAATGGCTGGAAAAACAATAGGAAATGAAGTAGACAAAGCTACTGGACCTATTTCTTCATCTTCTCCTTTAAATACTGATGCTGCTATTACTACAGGACATATCTTAGGAATAGAACAAGAGATGTTGAATTCTGGATTCTTACATAGTCAAAGTCAATCATTAATCAGAAAAATATAATTACATGACTAATAAAAGATTTTCAATAGTTATTTCTGGGATTGTGATTTTGTTACTTATGGCTCAAGGTTGTAAGAAAAACGAAATTGAAAACCCTTATGACAATTACACTACTCCTATTCTTTATGAAGAACCGACTTTAGCGTCTTTGCCTTCCTCAAATTTTGGTTATTTACACGCTACCATTTTTAAACCTACTTGTGCAAACTCTGGTTGTCATGATGGTGCTTTTGAACCAGATTTCAGAACTATTACTAGTTCTTACAACAATTCTGTGTATCATAATGTATTAACAAATAACCCTGCTGGAGACTTTGTTTACAGAGTAAAGCCAGGTGATGCTGCATTATCATTACTTCACGAAAGACTTTTAGTCGCTTTACCTAATACTTCTGGAATAATGCCGGCTGTATCTGGAAGCGAATGGGCTTCAAATAAAACTAAACACATAAAAAATGTAAAAGACTGGATTAATAATGGAGCCAAAGACATGTATGGTAACGCTCCTGTTGTTGGGAATCCAAATCCAATAGTTACAGGTTTTAATGCTTATGCAAATAACTCAACTTCATCTCCATACTCAAGAGCATCTGGAGCAGGAATACTTCCAATACTAATCCCAAGAACAAATATTGATTTATGGTTTTCTGTAGATGATGATGCAACCTCTTCAACAAGCATGACAGTAAATGAAATAAAAATTGATACTGCAATGTTTGATTTTGATGCTGTAACTGCTTCAAGTATGTCAGTTTCTGGAGGATTTACTGCAAATGATTTTTCCGGAAACTCAACTTCATTCACACATAAATTTGATTTTGATGCTAGTGCATATCCAACAGGTACTTTGCTATTTGTAAGAGTATATGTTCAGGATGCAAATCATACCGCGCCTGCTGAAAACCCAAGTGATGGTAGTTCAAGACCAACAATATATTTATTCACTTTATTTACAATATAATAAATGAAAGCAAAAATAATAGCCCTTACTTTTTTAACATTAGTACTAGTTTATGGATGCAAAAAAGAGGAAAAATATGACATTGTCCCTGAAATTGAATTTGTAAGTTTAACCCCTTCTTCTTCACCTGAGTTTTCTCAAAATGTGATTCTAACTATTAAATATAAAGATGGAGATGGAGACATAGGAACTGAAGATCCAGACATTTACTCTTTATATGTTAAAGATAGCAGACTTCCTCAAGCAGATGAATATCACATACAACCACTTTCTCCTCCTGAATCTACGATTCAAATTGAAGGTGAATTGAATATAAAATTAGCTGGGCTTTTTGTTTTAGGTTCTAACACTAGTGAAAAAGCAAGTTTTAAAGTAAAATTAAAAGATAGAGCTGGAAATTTCAGTAACGAAATAACAACAAGTAATATAACTATTACTAAATAATAAGCTCACATGTTTTTCAGAACCTCATTATTACTGGCAATCTTGTCTTTTATTTCTTTTGGAATAAAAGGACAAATGACTTTTACAATGAAGGATACAACTGTTGCTGAATGTGACGGTATCCATACAGATTCTGATTTAAAAACATTTCCAACAGGACATTATCTAGCGAACGAAGATTATATATTTTCGATATGTCCAGGACAAGGAGCTACTATTTACTACACCTTCACTTCATTCCATACTGAGTCTCTTTTAGATACATTGACTTTTTTTGATGGACCAAATATTTTGTCTCCAAGACTTGGACAATATTCTGGAAATCTAAATGGAGCTTTACCAGCTACAATTGTAGCTAATTCTGGGTGTTTAACAATTCAATTTACTTCTGACGCAGTATTGGAATTCCCTGGCTGGATAGCTAATTGGAATTCAACTGCTCCATTAATTGAACCACCAATAGTAAATGTAAGCCCTTCAGCACTACCCCAATGTGATTCTAATTATTTTGAAGTTGACTTTGATAGAAATGTACATTGTGACTCTGTTGAAAGCGCTACAATGGGACTTTTGGGATATAATGCTCCAGGAATAATAAATGTTGTTAGTTTAAACTGTAATAATGATAGTACAACCAAAGCCAGAATATGGCTAAACAATCCTTTTGAGAGTAATTGTGAGTATTTCCTTACAATGAATCTCAACATACCAGATATTTGCGATAGTGTTTATAATTTTACAATACGTGATACTTTTGATTTTGTAAATTGTGAACTCCTAGCAACTTTGGGCTCAACCAATGATTCATTATGCTTTGGTGATTGTGCAACTCTAGACATTACAAATATTGCAAGTTGTAACCCTTTAACCTTTTCTTGGAATAATGGATTACCAAATACTGCTGGACCTCATAATGTGTGTCCACTAGTTACAACATCCTATATAGTTACAATTACAGAAGCAAATTCTGGGCAAACTAAAACAGATACTATTATAATTAAGGTTTTAGATACTCTTGACAAAGAATTGAATATTACGGTAGATAATACTGCTGAAAACCCAAGTTGTAACAACAGATGGTTTAGAGTAAAATTAGATAGACCTGTACCTTGTTATTTATTAGATTCAATGGCTATTACAATAACTAGCCCATCAAGAAATTATACTGTTACTAACCAAACGGCATTAAACTGTACCAATGGATTTATGGATTCTATTAGAGTACAAATTAGCCCTAGATTTATACAAAACTGCGATTATTTTCTAGAGATAGACCTTTCATTTACAGATTCTTGTGAAGGACCTATTACAATAATTGCCAGAGATACTTTTCAAATAACTGATTGTCCATTTACTCTTACAACAAATTATGACGATACTATTTGTAGCAGTGGATGTAGATCTGTAAGAGCGTTTGCGAGTGGATGTGATGGATATAATTTCTTATGGAGTAACGGATTACCTAATTCAGCTGGTCCATTTTTAATCTGTCCAACTGATGATACAACTTTCTATTTACAAGTTACTGAGATTTCTACAAATTTGGTCCTATATGATACGATTACAATTGATGTAATAGATCCAACTATAAATGTTGTAGCTCCATTATGTATTTACGATTCTCCTATTACATTAACATCAAATTCTCCAGGTGGAACTTGGAGTGGTACTGGAATCACAAGTACTTTATTAGGAACTTTTGACCCTTCAATTGCAGGTTCTGGAACACATTTAATTACTTATAATGTTGATGTTTGTTTCGATACTATTCTAATTGAAGTAACAGATCCAAATGCAGGTATAGATATCACTTTATGTAGAAGTGGAATTCCTATTAATTTAAATGTGGGCTCACCAACAGGAGGAATATGGACTGGGATAAATGTGAACTCAACTTTAGGAACATTTAATCCAATTACTTACGGAAACTTTACCGCATACTATACTGTTAATGGCTGTGTAGATTCAATCAATGTTTTTGTTGATACCATTGCTTTCTCATACAGTTCAAATACATTCTGTAGTACTGCACCACAATTTAACATACCACATACTCCTACTGGAGGTAACTGGACAGGAACTGGAATTGTATCTGGAGCACTAGGAACTTTTAATCCAGCTTCAGCAAATAACGGAAGTAATATAGTCATCTATTCTTATTTAGGATGTCAAGATTCTATTGATATGAACGTAGTATTAGTGAATGCAGGGCCTGACACAAATGCTTGTCCATCACAAGCATCCATAAATCTTTTAGGTTTTTCTCCAGCACTTGGTGTTTGGAGTGGAATTGGAGTTAATGCAGTAGGAACTTTTACGCCAAATACAAATCCAGGAAATTGGAATAGTAGTTTGGTGTATACTTTTAATGGTTGTACGGATACACTTGAAATAGAAGTAGTTCAAACTAACGTATTTCAGGATACAGTCTACATTTGCCCATCTCAAGATTCTATTTTAATATCTAGTATAACTGGCTTATCAGTTGAACCACAATATGGTGTTTGGGCTGGAACAGGAACACAAAATTATGCTGGCAACTATTACATATACCCAAGGATATTAGGGAATGGATATCATTCCATTTATTATGATAAAAACACTTGTCAAGATTCAGTTATAATAGCTATTTATCCAGATACACTTTCTTATACCGATTCTACAGTTTGTTCAATTCAAGCAGCATTTAAATTAGATAGCATCAATAATATGCCGGGTGCCATATGGAGAGGGCAAGGAATTACAGATAGTATTCAAGGAATTTTCGATCCATCTTTAGCTTCAATTGGAGTTAATGTGATTACATACGGAACCATTGGAGGAATCTGTGATAAAACAATTAGTATAACAGTATATTCCTTTGCAAGTGCTGTAATAACACTAGCAGATACATTTTGTTTCACTAACCAAAACACAACCATTATAGGTTCACCAGCTTCTGGAACATGGAGTGGAACTGGAATTTACAATCAAACTCTAGGGATATTTAATCCAAGAATTACAGGACAAGGAAACCAACAAATAATATATTCTTATGGTTCTGGAGTTTGTTTTACTTCTGCAGAAAAAACTGTTTATGTAAGAGATTCTTTATCAGTAAACTTAACAACCTCAGCAGATACTATTTGCTTAGGAGATAATGTTACCCTCACTGGGAATGGAATGGGTGGATATCCAAATCCAACTTATACTTATGCTTGGTCGCATGACCCAACAACATCTAATGCTTCAACATTTGCTCCTACTAGCTCAGGAAATTATATTTTAACCCTTTCTGATGGTTGTTCAGACCCTACAACTGATACAATAAATGTAACTGTACTTTCTATTACGCCAAACATTTACACAAGTCCTACAGTTTGTTTCGGAGATGATGGTTTTGCAACTTTTGATCAAACTCAAAAAGCTATTTATACGTTCAACTGGACAAATCCAGTTAGTACAACAGATACCGTATTTGGACCAGGAAATACTCGATTTGATTTAAGAGTTTCCAATTCTTTTGGATGTTTTATAGATACATTTTTAATCGTTCCAGGTTTTGGACAATTAATAGCAGACTTTAGTCTTTCACCAGATACTTATCCAAAATGTTTGAGTTCAAATGACAAAAAATTAATAGTTACTGATCTTTCTACTGGAGGAACAGGAGGTTTTTGGGACTTTGGTGACGGTACTACAATCCCTTACAATCCTGCAAACATAAGTGAACAACATACTTATACAACAGGAGGAAACTTTACCGTAACTTTTTTCGTACAAAATGGTGGAGCTTGTTTCGATACTCTTACACAAAATATATGCGTAAGTGAACAGACATTCTTTATAGCTGATATTTTCTCACCAAATGGTGATGGAATAAACGATATTATGTTTGTTAGAAGTAGTGAAGCAGAATCTGTAGAGTTTTTAATATTTGATAGATGGGGGAAAGTTGTTTTTGAATCCAATGATGTAAATTATGGTTGGGATGGTAATTTTAAAGGTAAACCCGCAGAAGCTGGAGTCTACTTTTATTTGATGAAAATGACACTTGTAAGCGGAGAAAAAATAGTAGATAAGGGAGATATAACCCTAACCAGATAAATGAAAAAAATCATAACATCCTTATTGTTTGTTTGTGCTTTGGGAATATTTTCCTTTGGCCAAGGAATTCATTTCTCACAATGGTATGAAGCACCTTTGCTATTAAACCCTGCAAATGCTGGATCGTATTTTGGTGATTACCGAGCTACAATAAATTACAGAAATCAATGGGCATCTGTTGGTAATGGATTTAAAACTGTTTTTGCTTCTTATGACATGCCTATTAGAAAGAATAAGCAAGACATGAAGACAACAGGTGTTGGTGTTCATTTTTATAACGATAAAGCAGGAAAATCAAATTACGGAAGAACAGAAGGAACAATTTCTTTGTCTCAATCTGTAACGGTTAGTAGGGATTTAGATTTAGCTGTAGGACTAGGATTTTCTTACGGACAAGTAAGTGCCAATTACACCAACCTTATATGGGACAATCAATATAACGGAACAAAGTATGATGGTTCATTAGGAACAGGAGAAAGTGTATTAAATACCTCTTCCACATACTTTGATTTAAACATGGGATTCCTAGCTCGATTTATTGGAAGAAAAAAGAATGAAACCAATATTGGAGTAAGTATGGCCAATCTTACTCAAACAAGGCAAGCTACTTTATCAAGTAGTTCAGATAAAAGGCGAACTAGATTTATTGCTCATGCAAAATCTGAAATTCCTTTAGAATATAGAAACGACTATATAGTTCCTACTCTATTTGTATCTAACCAAAGTGCTAGTACAGAAATTGCTGTGGGTGCAACTTATAAATTAAACTTAGGGTTACAATCTAGCTATACTGGTTATTACACTTCTTCTTTCTTGGAGTTTGGAGCAATATACCGATACAATGATGCGGTAGTTGCAATCGTTAAATTCGATTGGGAACAAAGAATCCAACTAGGAGCAAGTTATGATGTAAATGTGTCTAAACTTATTCCAGCATCAGCCTTTCAGGGAGGATTCGAAATTTCTTTGATATATGAAGGTAGTTATTAATTATTGTTTTCTATCCCAACTTCTCCTTCAACCCTTTCAACATTTCTTCAGTCATAGAATCTAACTCATAAGAGTTTTTCCAACCCCAATCTTCTTGAGCTCTTGTATCATTTATACTTTTTGGCCAAGAGTTTGCAATTGCTAGTCTAAAATCTGGAGCATAACTAATTGTAAAATCAGGAATGTGTTTTTGAATTTCCTTTGCAATCTCAACTGGAGAAAAACTGATTCCTGCTAAGTTATAACTCGAACGGATTTTAATTTTCTCTTTATCGGTATGCATTAAGTCGATTGTAGCCTTAATTGCATCTTCCATATACATCATTGGCAAATACGTGTTGTCCTCTAAATAACATTCGTATTTCCCTTGCTGTAATGCTTTATAATAAATATCTACAGCATAATCTGTAGTTCCTCCTCCTGGCTCAGCTTTGTAGCTAATTAAACCTGGGTAACGGATACTACGCACATCTACACCAAATTTATTCCAAAAATATTCGCACCATCTTTCTCCTGCTAGTTTACTAATTCCGTAAACCGTAGTTGGTTCCATTACGGTAGTTTGTGGAGTATTGTCTCTTGGTGTTGTTGGTCCAAATACTGCAATAGAACTTGGCCAAAATATTTTTTCGATTGTTCCTTCTTTGGCTAACTCCAATACATTAAACAATCCTTCCATGTTTAGCTTCCAAGCAAACATTGGTTTTTGTTCGGCAGTAGCAGATAGTAATGCAGCTAATAAATAAACAGTTCCTACATTATGTTTCTCAATTACTTGCTTTAGTCTATCGGCATCCAAAATATCTAATAGTTCGAAATGTACCTCCCCATGATTTCCTTCTCTTACATCCGAAGCAATCAAGTTTTCTTGTCCTAGCCTATTAGCTAATCCTAATACTAAATCTGAACCAATTTGTCCATTGGCTCCAATTACTAAGCTTTTTTTCATTGAAAATATATTTTAAAAATTAAAGATAATTAAATCTTAAGAATTGTAAATAGTATGATGAATATTCAGTGATTCTTTGTGAATTAAATTCATTAAATCCTCCACAAACTCTTCGTTTAAGCCTAATTCTTTAGCTTTCTTTTTTGATTCTTCTAATACAAATTTCCATCTTGCATGCTGGAAAACAGTAGCAGAATTTTCTTTTTTAAACTTAGCTATCTCCTTTACAATCAGCATTCTTTTGGCAATATCTTCTAAAGTTTCGCTATCAACTAAGTTTACTTCCTTTCTCATTTTTTCAACTTCCTCATGACTAATGTCCGAGTTTGTTTTACTCAAAAGAATAGATTCCATTATTTCTTTCAACCTATCCGGAGTAACTTGTTGTTTAGCATCACTCCATGCCTCTTTTGGAGTTGGGTGGGTTTCTATCATCAATCCATCCATACCCAATTGCATAGCAAACTTAGATACTTCTTCAATCAAATCAGAGTTTCCTGTAATATGGCTAGGATCGCAAATAATTTGTAAATCAGGGAATTCTGTTTTAAGCTTTATTGGAATCTCCCACATTGGTGGATTTCTAAAAACTCCTTTAGCATACGAAAAGAAACCTCTGTGAATTACCGATACATCAGTAATACCTGATAATTTAAATCTTTCGATTGCTCCCATCCACAATCCAACATCTGGACTTATTGGGTTTTTTATAAAAACAGGAATATTTACTCCTTTAAGCGAATCAGCTATTTGCTGAACATAAAAAGGATTTACAGTCGTTCTTGCTCCAATCCAAAGTGCATCTACTCCTTGTTTTAAACAAGCTTCTACGTGTTCTGGTGTTGCTACTTCTGTTGTAGTTTTTACTCCGTAAGTTTCTTTGGCTTCCTTTAGCCAAGCTAGTCCATCCTCTCCTACTCCTTCAAAAGATCCTGGAGCTGTTCTTGGCTTCCAAATCCCTGCTCTAAAATAAGTTAGGGCATCAATTTGAGAGATCTCTTTAGCTGTTTCCAAAACCTGCTCTCGTGTTTCGGCACTGCAAGGTCCTGCTATTAAATGTTTGAGTGAATTTCTCAATATCTTGTCTGTTTTAGTTAACTAGAATGGTCGGTGGTAATTACCCACTTTCCGTTTTTCTTTTCCCAAATAAGGCTGTACATCCCTCCTAAATCTCCCAAACTATCTGCCCTCATCAAGTTCCATTCTCCTATTACAAAGATAGTCTGTTCTCCAACAATGTCAAGGCTTTTGTTGGTGAATTTAAGGGTTCCCATCTCTTCTTTATTCTTGTATGATTTTTTATAATTATCTAAAGTTTTTTGCCATCCATAATTCAATCCGCTTTTACCAATAAATCTCAAAGAATCTGATTTCCAATAGTGTTTCATGAATCCATTTAAATCTCCTTCGTTCCAGGCATTTTCTTGTTCTTGCATATAAGTTTTAACGGAATTCATTTCTTGTTCGGAATTTAGATTGATTGATTCTGAACAACTAAAAAGACAAAATATCAGTAAAAAAACACCTAAAACTGTCTTTTTGACGCTTATAATCAATCGATTGTGACTTTTTGTCTGTAAAAATGAATGGTTTTGCATTTGGAATTGGTTTTGTATTAAGAATATCGAATTTGAAATTAACGATAATTAAACACTTTATAAATAACTAAAAATAATAATTATGAAAATCACACACAACAACTTTATACCAGGCTTTACAAATTTGATTGACGAAGTATTTGGATCAGAAACAATGGACACAGTAAAAAGAAATTTAATGAGCCAAGTTCCTTTGGCAAACATTAATGAAAGTGATGTAAGTCATACGATTGAACTTGCAGTTCCAGGACTTAAAAAAGAAGACATTAAAATTGAGCTTAAAGAAAATAGACTAACAATTAGTGCTGACGTAAAGAAAGAAGCTAATAAAGAAAATAGCAAAAACGTGAGAAAAGAATTCTCTTACCACAGTTTTAAAAGAAGTTTTAATTTACCAAAACTAGTAGACATTGAAAAAATTGAAGCTAAAAACGAAAACGGCCTCTTGACCGTTATTATTCCTAAAAAGGAAGCAGAAATCAAGAAAAACAAGCTAATCACGATTGAGTAATTAGTTTTTTCATAGATGGTTAGAAAAGGCTTCTGCATTAATTTGTAGGAGCTTTTTCTATTTAATTACCTTTGATTTAGATTTTGGCATAAAGATTGAATAAAGACTTATCTAACAATTAAAAATCATGAAAAAATATTATTCTTATTTCGCCCTCGTAATAGTTAGTCTATTATTATTTAGTTCGTGTAGCACTACTAGTATTTATACCATAAAAGTTGTAGAACCAGCTCCAGTATTCTTCGATTCCACTTACACAAAGGTTGGGGTAATTGACAGAACTGAAACTGCTGAAAACAATAAACCTCTTGATGTGATAGATAAAGTTTTAACTGCCGAAGGAAAGAATTTTGACAAAGAAGCTGCAGATGCTTCTACTACAGCAATGAAAGACGAATTATTAAAGAATAATAGATTTGATTACATCACTAAAATTGATAGCTCGGGACTTACAACTCCTGGTATGGGCATATTTCCTTCTTCAATCCCTTGGGATAGTCTTAATTCAATAGGAGAACAGAATGATGTTGAAGTACTATTTGTTTTATCATTTTATGATACGGACTCTAAAATTAATTACTCTACTCAAATGAGAACAATACCTAACCCATTTGGAGCGAGCGTTCAGGTTCCTGAGCATATTGCTAGAATTGATACCAAAATAAAATCAGGTTGGAGAATTTATGACATCAGAACTCAGACTATTCGTGATGAAATTGTTTTGGTAGAAAACACTTCAGCTACAGGAAGAGGAATAAATCCTATTAAAGCACTTGAGACTGTTGCCAAAAGAAAAGAAAATGTAATTGAAATTAGCAGATATTTAGGAACTGAATATGCTCAAAGAGTTTTACCACAACAATTCACGGTATCAAGAAGTATTTACGTAAGAGGATCTGATAACCTTAAAGCGGCTAAGCGATATATAAATGTAGGCGATTGGGATGGAGCTGCTGAGCTTTGGGAGAAAGATGTAAATAATGAAAAAAGTAAAGTTGCCGGAAAAGCTACCTATAATTTAGCATTGATAAGCGAAATTAATGGAGATTTAGAAAAAGCAATTGAATGGGCAAATATATCCTACTTAACCCATAATAATAAAATGGCATTGGCATATGTCAATATCTTGAAAGATAGATTAGCAAGCCAGAAGATACTGGAAGAACAGATGAAAAACTAAAATTTAAAGCCTTGCTCAACAGTAAGGCTTTTTTTATATCAAGTAGATTTCTTTACTTTTAGCAACAATGAAATTACTTGAAGAAATATCGAAATGCGAAGTTTGCAAACCTTTCTTGCAACTTGGACCTAGGCCAGTTTTAAGTATTCATGAAAAAAGCAAAATTGCAATCATTGGACAAGCCACCAGGAAAAGCTGTACATCTATCAGGAATCCCTTGGGATGACAAAAGTGGAAAAAACCTAAGGAAATGGCTCGGAATTTCTGATGAGACATTTTACAACCCCCATAAAATAGCATTAATTCCTATGGGATTCTGTTATCCCGGAAAAGGAAAGTCAGGAGACTTACCCCCACGAAAAGAATGTGCTACATTATGGCACGATCAAGTTTTTGATACAATGAAAAATTTGGAATTAGTAATCCTAATTGGAACTTATGCTCAAAATTATTACTTAAAAGAAACCAAGAAAAGAACCCTAACCGACACTGTTAAAAATTACGAAGAGTACCTTCCTAAATACTTTGTTTTACCACATCCATCACCTAGAAATAATATTTGGATGGCTAAAAATGAATGGTTTCCCGAAAACATATTGCCCGTTTTGAAATTGAGAATAAAAGAAGTATTAGGCTAAATCTACCCCTTCTGCTTCTCATTAAGCGAAGTGTAATAACCATTTTGATTCATTAGCTCGTCATGGCTCCCTTGTTCGATTATTTTACCCTCGTTCATTACGATAATTAAATCGGCATGCTCAAGAGAAGAAATCCTGTGACTGATAATAACACTAGTTTTACCTTTCATTATTCTTTTTAAATTTCTAAGAATAATGTCTTCAGTCTCAGTATCCACAGCCGAAAGACAATCATCAAAAACCAAAACATCAGGCTGTTTAATAATTGCACGAGCAATAGAAACTCTTTGTTTTTGCCCTCCAGAAAGAGTAATCCCTCTTTCCCCTACTACGGTTTCAAAACCTTTATCGAACTCAACAATATTGTCATAAATATGAGCATCTTTAGCTGCTTGTTCCATCAACTCATTGCTATTTTCTCCAATATCACTTAATCCAAATTTGATATTATTTGAAATACTATCCGAAAACAAAAATGCATCTTGGGGCACATAACCTATGGCTGCTCTTAGCTCGTTTAGATTTATATTTTCAATTGGCGAATCACCAATTTTAATCTGTCCATTATCCACATCATACAACCTAGCTATCATATTAGCAATAGTAGTTTTACCAGAACCTGTTTCACCAATTATCCCTAAAGTTTTTCCCTCTGGAAGTACAAATGAAATGTTTTGTAAAGCTTTAATTCCCGAATCAGGATAAACAAAAGAAACATCATCAAAAACAATATCTCCACCTTTCATAGGAACAGCATCTTCTTTAGAATAAATATCTGGCTCTTGTTCTAAAAATTCGTTAATCCTCTTTTGAGATGCAGCTGCTCTTTGCACCATTGAAGTCACCCAACCAATAGAAGCAAAAGGCCATGTAAGCATATTTACATAAATAACAAATAATGCAATATCCCCATTTGTAATTACACCTTCATCCACTTTAATTCCTCCAATATAAATTGTTAAAACAGTACTCACACCAATCAACAAAACTATAACCGGGAAAAACAAAGCATTAATTGTTGCCAATTTCATTGAACGCGATTTGTATTCGTTCGCTTCATTCATAAAGCTAGCACTCAAAGACTTTTGCATATTATAAGCCTTCACAACCCTAATTCCAGAAAAAGATTCTTGTACAAATGTGGAGATTACGGATTGTTGATTTTGTACCTCTTCACTTCTTTTATTCATCAATCTACTTATGTAGTAGATCATGATAGTCATAAATGGAAGTGGGGTTAATGCATAAAGAGTTAACTCTAAGTTCACAGAAACCATGTAATAAATAACCAATATACTTAACACGAATAGGTTAATTGAATACATAATTGCAGGCCCTAAATACATTCGTACTTTGCTTACATCTTCAGAAATCCTGTTCATCAAATCACCCGTATTGTTCTTCTTGTAAAATGCAGGCGTTAGTTTTTGATAGTGAGAATAAATTTCATTTTTCAAATCATATTCTATCAATCGCGACATGATAATGATAGTTTGTCTATTAAGAAAAACAAAGAAACCTCTCAATAGAGAAAAGGCAACATAGAAAAGCGCAAGATAAATAGCTGACTCTAAAACCTCGGTTTTGTCAAGTTCTGATAATGCTTTTCCTTTTAGAGATAAAACTTTTTCAGCAAATAAATTAATCGAATCTCTAACAATAAAGGGCATTTCAACACCAAAATAGTTAGAAGCCGTAATAAAAATAGACCCTAAAATAAGGCGCCATTTATATTTGACTAGATATTTATTTAAATACGAGAGTGATTCCATTCATGCAAAGATATTTATTTTTAGAGTTAAAAAGGCATAATGTTGAATCCAATAAACTGGGTTTAGAAACATTAATAAATCCACTTTATTTAATACCAAAACACGAATAAAAATTAAATATTAATCGTAATTTTGTTTTCTTATTTAAAATCTAACTTATTTAAATATCATATGGAAACTACGATAGCTGAAAAAGCAAAAGAGAACGGATTCTTGCTCAACAGAATGGAAATGATGGGTCACGAACAAGTAGTATTTTGTAACGACAAAGAATCAGGATTAAAAGCAATTATTGCAATACACAACACAACATTAGGGCCATCACTAGGTGGAACTAGAATGTGGAATTACGCAAGTGAAGCCGTAGCATTGCAAGATGTATTAAGACTTTCAAGAGGGATGACTTATAAATCTGCAATTTCTGGATTAAACTTAGGTGGTGGAAAAGCAGTAATTATTGCTGATCCTCATAATGATAAATCAGAAGCACTTTTCCGTAGATTCGGGAAGTTTGTAAATAGCTTAGGAGGAAAATACATTACTGCAGAAGACGTAGGTGTATCTCCAAAAGAAATGATTTGGGTAAATATGGAAACTAATCACGTAAGTGGTTTACCAGGAAAAAGTGGAGACCCTTCGCCAGTTACTGCTTATGGAGTATACATGGGAATGAAAGCTGCAGCAATGAAAGCTTTTGGAAGTGAATCATTAAAAGGAAAAAAGATATCTGTTCAAGGTGCAGGTCATGTAGGAGAATATCTAATTCAATTTCTTGAAAAAGAAGAAGCTGAAATATTTGTTACTGACATTTACAAACCTACTCTTGATAGAATTGAAAAAGACTACAAGGTAACAATTGTAAGCCCAGAAGATATTTATGATTTAGATGTAGACATTTATTCACCTTGTGCACTAGGTGCAACCGTGAATGATGATACACTAAGTAGACTTAAATGTAAAGTAATTGCTGGTGCTGCCAACAACCAATTACAAGACGAAGTAAAGCATGGTAAAATGTGTATGGATATGGGAATCACCTATGCTCCAGACTATTTAATAAATGCTGGAGGTGTAATTAATTGCTTTTTCGAAGTTACAGGATACGACAAAGAAAGAGTAATGGATCTTACTAAAGACATTTACAACACTACTTTAGCTATCTTTGATAAAGCAGAACAAGAAAATATCCCAACTTACTTAGCTGCTAATAAAATGGCTGAGGAAAGAATTGAAAAAATCGGTAAAATAAAACTATCCCTTTAATGTTATCTAGAAGACACATACGTATTAAAACATTCTTGGCTTTATACGCCTATATTTTTTCTAATAACAAAGAATTGGATAAAGGAGAACGCGAGTTACTTTTTAGTTTAAAAAAGGTATATGAGTTGTACATCACTTTTTTATCAGCTTTTAATGAGATTAAAGTATTAGCAGAAGAAAAAATCGAAAATGCTAAAACTAAAAATCGTCCAACTGAAGATGATCTTAACCCAAACCTGAAGTTTGTAAACAATAGAGCGTTTGCTTTGCTTAATCAAAACAGCCAGTTGCAAAAAGACATTAGCAACATGAATGTTATGTGGAGTACTGATGGTGCTTTTACAGTAATTAGCCAGATATACCAAGAGATTAAAAAATCTGATGAATACCAAGCATACATGAACTCTGGTGCAGATTCTTTTGGTGAAGACAAAAACTTTTTGATTTCTATTTTCAAAGAAAACATTGTGAACAATGAATTGCTTCATGATGTATTGGAAGACAATAGCATCTTTTGGAATGATGATTTAGATATCGTAGCAATTGCAACTATCAAAACGATAGAGAACTTGAGCGAAAATGATTCTGGATTCGAAACTCTTACACCTTTATTTAAGGATGAAGATGATGAAACATATGCTAAACTACTTTTTAGAAATGCTATCCTTAAAGATGCAGAGTGCCAGAAATTAATTGGTGCTCAAACCAAAAACTGGGATGTAGATAGGCTTGCTAAAACTGATGTTATATTAATGAATATGGCAATTGTAGAAGCATTAGATTTCCCTTCTATACCAGTTAAAGTTACTATGAATGAGTATATAGAAATATCAAAATTCTATAGCACTCCTAAGAGTAAAGGATTTATTAATGGTATTTTAGATAAGATTTTCAATCAATTAAAAAGTGATGAAAAAATAAATAAGATGGGAAGAGGATTAATAAATAAATCAATTCAAAAATAAAACAATGAGAGTTTCTATAATTTTTCTTTTAGCTATTTGCATATTTACTTCTTGTGATGAAGTGATTACAGAAGAAAATTATACCGACCTTATTGAACTTAAAAACCCACCTATAATTACTTTCGAAAACGAAACATTCGACTTTGGAACTATAATAGATGGAGACCAAGTAACGCATAAATACAAGTTCACAAACACTGGGAATGGACCACTGGTACTTTCTGCAGTAAATAAAAGTTGTGGATGTACCATTGCTAAAAATTGGCCAAGAACACCAATTGCTCCAGGAGAATATTCTTATATTGAAGTAGTTTATAACTCTGAAGGAAGAGCCGGACAAACTAATAAAACAATAACCGTAGTAGGTAATACAAAACCAAACACAACTAAATTAAAATTAATTGGTAAAGTAGTAGGGCCTACTGATACAAACTAAAACAAATAAAACTATGAATACAATCTTATTACAAGCTGCAGGAGGAGGAGGTTATCAAATGATAATAATGCTGGCATTGATGTTTGGAGTATTTTACTTTTTCATGATTAGACCTCAAATGAAAAAGCAAAAAGAATTAAAAAGCTTTAGAGAAGCTTTAGAAAAAGGAGCTCAAATAGTTACAATTGGTGGAATTCACGGTAAAGTTCATTCTATTCAAGAAACTACTGTGAACATTAAAATTGAAGATGGAACTTTGATTAAAGTAGAAAAATCTGCATTAATCACAGATTTTGCTGCTCATCAACAACAAAGCGGACGAAAATAATCGTTCCTACTAACCCATGAGAATCATTGGAATAACTGGAGGAATAGGCTCAGGCAAATCAACAATTGCCAAGGTATTTATTTCTATGGGGTTTCCTGTGTACAATTCTGACACTAGAGCTAAGGAATTAATTAATTCAAATATTGATGTTATTGATTCTATTAAGCAAGAATTTGGGGATGACATCTATTCTTCTGAAGGTCTTGATAGAAAAAAAATGGCTAGCATAGTTTTTAGTGATTCAGATAAATTACAGAAACTAAATAGCATTGTTCACCCAGCTGTCGGATTAGATTTTGACAAATGGGCAAATTCTCAGAATACATCATTCGTTTTAAAAGAAGCAGCTATACTTTTTGAAACTGGTATCTACAAATCATTGGATAAAACAATTTTAGTTACTTGCCCCAAAGAGGAACGAATTAATCGAGTAATGAAGAGAGATTCAGCTACTAAAGAAGCTATTGAAGCAAGAATGAATAGCCAATGGAGTGAGGAAAAGAAAAAAGAATTAGCTGATTACATTATAGATAATTCTGGTGAAGAAATGGTTATACCTCAAGTGATTTCACTTATCAATCGTTTATCCAACTGATTGTAAACAAAGGGTTATGTAGGTAATATATGCAGTTAACAATATTATCCCGTGAACCCTTCCCATTTTTTTACCGATAAACATCATAGGGAATAGCGCTAAAGCAATTCCAAGCATCCAATACATATCAAAGCTCATAACACTCTCAGCAACCTTAATAGGCTTTATTATTGAGGTGATTCCAAGTACTATAAGGATGTTAAAGATATTAGACCCTACTAAGTTTCCTAAAGAAATATCTGTTTGCTTTCTAAAAGCTGCAACACCAGATGCTACTAACTCGGGCACTGACGTACCAAAAGCTACAATAGTAACTCCAATTACTGCTTCGGACATTCCGAAAGAAGAGGCAACACCTTTTGCTCCTTCAACAAACCAATCTGCTCCAAACTTAAGCCCGATTAACCCACCAATTAAAAAAACCAAAGTTAAAGGCATGTTAGTTGAAACTGGTTCTGCATCATCTTCTTCCTTTATATTTAGCTTTCTTGAATTACGGATTAAAAGCACTGTAAATACAAGTAGTATAGAAACCATAATTACACCTTCAAGCGTGCTAATTACATTATCCATTGAAAAAACATAAAACAGAATACTGGAAAACATCATCATTGGCCAGTCTATTATTTTAGAGTTTCTATCTACAACAATAGGGAATATCAATACCGTAATAGATAACACTAACGCTATATTAGCAATATTAGAACCTATTACATTACCAATAGCCAAATCTGGCGAACCTCCCAATGCAGCCTTTATACTTACAAATAATTCTGGTGCAGAGGTTCCAAAAGAAACTACTGTCATACCAATTACTAATGGTGAAATTTTAAATTTTTCGGCAATTCCTAAGGCTCCTTTCACAAGAAAATCACCACTGAATACTAATATCGCTAAACCAAGTACGAGCCAAAAAACATCCATTCCCATAGTTATATGTTTATGTCTTTAACAGAATTATCAATGTCAGACTTAAGTTCTTTAATAGGATTAGAAATACCAGAATTTTCAGTTAATTCATTTTTTATATCCTTAATTGGATTGGAAACATCTGCTTGATCCATGATATCTTTTTTAATGTTATCGGTAGATACTCGAATATCATTTTTAATATCATCCGTAGCATTTTTTATCTGATACATTATTTTACCAAACGAACGAGCAATAGTTGGAATGCTTTCTGCTCCAAAAAAAATAAGGACAAACAAAAAGATTATAGCTACCTCTCCCCCACTAAGGTTCAAAAACAGAAATACAGAAGTTAAATTTGCTGATATCATAAAAAAGGAATTTATTTCCCGAATTAGAATACTAAGGTAAGAAATAATGAAGAATTAATCCGAGATATTATACTTCAGAAAACGAACATTTATTTCAAAAAAAAGTCCTTTCGATATTAACCGAAAGGACTTTAAAGTATATTTTAATAAGGCTTATGCTTTATCTTTCTTTTTAAAATCAAATGATTTAGTGAAATCAACAACTGAAGGAGTTGCGATACATAGTGAAGAATAAGTTCCCACTACTACACCAATCATTAATGCAAATGTCATCCCTTTAATTGAGTCTCCTCCAAATAAGAAGATTACTAACAACACTAAGAATGTAGTTACAGAAGTATTCACTGTTCTACTTAAAGTAGAGTTAAGTGCTTTGTTTATGACTTCGCTTGAGTCACCTCTTCTTTTCTCAGAAAGGAATTCTCTTATTCTATCGAACACTACCACTGTATCATTAATAGAGTAACCTACAACTGTTAATATTGCAGCAATAAACGCTTGGTTTATTTCCATTGCAAATGGGAAGATACCCCAACCAATAGAGAATAATGATAACACGATTAATACATCATGTGCCATTGCTATTAATGCTCCTAATCCAAATTGCCATTTCTTAAATCTCAATAAGATATATAAGAAGATTATCAATAATGAGAATCCAATAGCATAAAGAGAAGATGTTTTAAATCCTGCAGAGATGTTAGAATCTACTTGACGAGACTCTAAAGTTATATAGCTACTTAATGGTGTAAGACCTCTAGTTAAAGCATCTTCTACTTTTTTAGAACCATCTTGGGTCTTATCAGCCAATAAATATTGAGTTGTGATTAAAGCCTTAAACTTATTGTCAATCATCTTTACTTCTGGCTCTTTATCTCCAAATTCTACTTTCAAGTTATTTCTTACTTCTTGGAAGTTTACTTCTTTATCAAATTGAACTTTGTAAGTTCTTCCTCCAGTAAATTCTACTCCATAATCCAAAGATCTAATAGAAAGAGAAGCAATACCTCCTGCAATTATTAATCCTGAGATTAAGTAAAATATTTTTCTTTTTTTGATAAAAGGAATATTCAAGTTCAAGAACAAGTTCTTAGTAATTGAAGTAGAGAATGAAATCTCTCTCTTTGTATCGCTCATGTAACTGAATATTAATCTTGAAATGATTAATGCTGAGAACAATGAAGTGAAAATACCAATGATCAATGTTACTGCGAATCCTTGAATTGCTCCAGTTCCAAAATATCCAAGAACGATAGCTGTAAGTAACGTAGTAATGTTTGCATCTAAAATTGCAGATAGTGCTTTAGCATATCCTTCATCAATTGCCTGACGTTTTCCTTTACCGTTTCTAAGTTCTTCTCTAATTCTTTCGAATACAAGTACGTTAGCATCTACCGACATACCAATTGTAAGTACGATACCTGCAATACCAGGTAATGTTAATGCTGCACCTAAAGAAGCTAATGTTCCAAAGATGAAAAATATGTTTGCTAACAAAGCAATATCAGCTATTGCTCCTGCCTTAGCATAATAAAATATCATGTAAATAAGAACTAACAATAAAGCTGCTGCAAAAGACCAAAGTCCTGACTGCACGTTTTCAGCTCCAAGAGTTGGACCTACAACTGACTCATCTACAATTTTAGATGGTGCTGGTAAAGCTCCTGCCTTTAATATGTTTGCTAAATCGGCTGCTTCTGCTATTCCATTTGTTCCAGCAAAACTTCCTCCTGTAATTTGAGTTCTTCCTCCTTCAATTTTTCCTGATGCACCTGGTGCAGAAAACACTTTGTTATCCAAAGTAATTGCGATTCCTGTCTCGTCATTTGCACTTTGTTCAGTCATAGTTGCCCAAGCAATTGCTCCTGCACTCTTAAACTGTAAAGAAACCATAGGTTGTCTTGAAACCGGGTCAAAATCTTGTCTAGCAGTTTCAACTTGTTCACCATCTAAATCAGCAACTCCACTTTTGGTTTTTTTAACTAAGTACAAGTAAAATAATTCTGGAGATCCTTCTTGAGTGTTATCAATTGGCTTAGCATCCCACATAAACATAATGTCTCTTGTAGGCAATACATTTTGTACGTAATCTCTATTTAAATATTCAATTACTTTAGCTGTATCAGACCATTTAGAGTATCCTAATATTGCTCCTTCATTCCATTGGCTTTCTCCATTTGCATTAGGAAATAAATAAGCTGATAAAGGGTTAGACTTTCTAAAAGCATTTAATTGCTCCTCTTCAGTTGCAGTTAATTCATCATCTCCAAATTCATCATTTTCAGATAAAGAATCAAAAGAATCGTTCATTGAAGCAGCAGAAGAATCACCATCATTAGCTTCTCCAGTTGCATCTGCAGCATCAGCAACATTTGTAGAATCAGTTAATAAGTTAGAGGTATCGTTAGCTTTTTCTATCGAATCCAAAAATCCAGGATACATAGTTCTACTTAAGATATCATTTACTTTTTCAAAAATTTCGTTACCTATATCAGTATTCTTATAAGTATGCCAAAATTCAAGTTTTGCAGTACTCTGTAATAATTTTCTTGCTCTTTCCTTGTCCTTTACACCAGGTAATTCAACAGTAATTGTTCCTTTACTAGCATTTTTTTGGATAGATGGTTGAGATAATCCTAAACCAGAAACTCTTGAGTTAATTACAGTTTCAGTCTTATCCAATGCACCAAGTGACTTTTCTCTTAACACAGCAAATACTTCTTCGTTAGAGATATCAATCATTTTATCTCCGTTCTCATCTTTAAACTTAAAGATTGAAGCCAAATTTTCATCAGGAGACATTTCTACACACTTTTCTTCAAAAATATCTACAAACTCTCTTTCATTTCCTTCAGATTTGAATACTGCATTTGCAGCATTAAATGGTTCAGAAAACTCAGCTCTTTTAGAATATCTTCCTGCTAATTCTCTAACCATATCTGGGATAGAAACTTGTAGGGTTACACTCATCCCTCCTTCAAGGTCAAGCCCTTTTGCTAATTCATTGTCTTTACATTCTTTGTAAGAATGACCTAATAATGGGTAAACAGACTCATTTCCTTTTTCAACCAAAAAGTTTTCAGTAACAGCTTTAGCATATACAGATCTTTCAATTGCTGAAGAAACTGGAAATTTTCCATTTGCTACTTCTACAATACTTGTATCTCCATCTTGATACATTGCAGCTTGACTTTCTCCGTAGGCATCAGCTTCGTTTTCAACACCACTAGTTACCCAAGAAAATGATAATTGGTATAGACAAGCTAACGTTAATAATATGGTAAACACCCATATAATATTTCTATTTTGCATAGTTTATTTTGTTTAATTTACTTACTTTTTTAGGGGTGCAAATATAAAAGAACCATAGTTATAAAACAATTTTACCCCTATTTATTTTAAAGGTATTTAATGTATTCATAATCATAGGATTTAATTTGCCTTATAAGTTGCTAAAAATTACTCGGCAATTTCACCTCTATGGGGGATTAAAGCATCTCTCACAATTTTCATTTGTGGCTCAGGAACGGTAATAAATGCAAAAGAAAACAACTCAGTTTCATGTTCTACTCCAGTTTCTATTACCTCAATATTCTCTTTTTGGGCAAATTGCTTTAGATGAATTTCATGGTGAATGGCTGTTTTTTCAGCATCTTCTCCTCTAAAATCCCATATCAAGCGGATATTTCTTGTTTTGTTTTCCATATTCACAAAATTAAAAATTCCTTTGTATATCTTTGTTTTTTAAAGCAATAAAACTTGGACAAAGCAATAGAAATACTAAGAAATGGTGGGATTATCCTTTATCCATCCGATACAATTTGGGGAATAGGCTGTGATGCAACTAATCCAGAGGCTGTTGAGAAAATTTTTAAACTCAAACAAAGAGCTTCATCCAAAAGCCTGATAACCTTGTTAGACTCAGACGTAAAGCTAAACCGTTATGTTAAGCAAATTCCGGATATAGCTTGGGATATTGTCGAATTTTCGGACAAACCTACTACCATCATTTATCCCGAAGGTTATAATTTAGCTCATAATGTAATGGCCGAAGATAAATCGGTAGGAATACGAATTGTAAAAGAAGGTTTTTGTCATGATTTAATAAGAAAATTTGGAAAACCATTAGTCTCTACCTCTGCAAACATTAGCACGAAACCGACTCCACTTAGCTTTAAGGATATTGACCATGTAATTTTGGATGGAGTAGATTATATTGTAAATTTACCACCCAATGTAAAACTAAAACCAAAAGCATCTACCATTATGAAAATTGATATGGATGCGACTTTTACATTAATAAGAAAATAATTTCTTTATTTATTTTTGATGCAAGAAACACAATTAGCAAACCAACTTAGCCACCCAATATTTGAGGTAATTAGAGATGCGGTTCAAAATGAGCGAGTATTTGTAATTGGCGGATTTGTGCGTGACTTATTATTAGGAAGACCTTGTAAAGACATTGATATTGTAATTGAAGGAAGCGGAATTGAACTGGCTGAAAAAATTGCTGAAAAAGTAAATGCTACCAAAGTATCTGTATTTAAGAATTTTGGGACTGCTATGATAAAACTTAAAGACGGCTATGAAATTGAATTTGTAGGCGCCAGAAAAGAATCATACGACAGAAACTCCCGTAAACCAACCGTAGAAAACGGAACCATTGAAGACGACCAAAAACGTAGAGACTTTAGAATTAATGCTTTGGCAATAAGTTTAAACAAAGCTACTTACGGAGACCTTGTTGATCCATTTGGCGGAGTTACTGATTTAAAAAACAAATTAATAAAAACTCCTCTTGAACCTGAGGTCACTTATTCGGATGATCCATTAAGAATGATGAGAGCAATTCGATTTGCAAGTCAATTAGGATTTAACATTCACCACACTAGTCTTAGTGCTATTCGTGAAAACAAAGAACGTATTTCGATAATTTCTCAAGAGCGAATTACCTCTGAGCTTAATAAGATTATCCTTTCTAATGTTCCTTCTATTGGATTTAAATTACTGTACAACACAGGCTTATTAGATATTATTTTCCCAGAAATGGTTGCTCTTTATGGAGTAGAGTTTATAGATGGGAAAGGACATAAAGATAATTTTTATCACACGCTTGAAGTACTGGATAACATTGCACCAAATACGGATAACTTATGGTTGAGATGGGCTGCAATTATGCATGACATTGCTAAACCTCCAACTAAACGTTTTGATAAAAAAGTAGGGTGGACTTTTCATAGCCATGAAGTAGTTGGTTCAAAAATGGTTAAACCTGTTTTTAAAAGAATGAAGCTACCGCTTGATTCTAGCATGCAATATGTACGAAAACTTGTTTTCCTTCACTTGAGACCTATTGCACTAACCAATCCTAACACAAAAGATGCAGCTTACCGCAGAATGCTATTTGAAGCTGGAGAGGATATTGATGATTTACTGAAATTATGCAGAGCAGATATTACTTCAAAAAACGAAAACAAAGTTCAGAGGTATCTCCAGAAATTTGATAAAGTAGAAGAGCGAATAATTGAAATTGAAGAAAACGACCGAATTAGAAATTGGCAACCTCCGATTTCTGGTGAAATCATCATGAAGACGTTTGGAATAAAGCCTTGTTATGAAGTTGGTAAAATCAAAAGCGACATTAAAGACGCTATCTTAGAAGGAACAATTAAAAACGATTTTGACGAAGCTTTTGAGTACATGGTTTCACTTGGTGATAAACTTGGGTTGAAAGTCGTTTAGTAAAATAAATAATATGTGGTTAGCTTTAAGAAATTGGAATTTAATTATTCTAGCTAGTATTATTTTTAGTTCATGTAATCAAAACAAAGTAATACTTAAACCAGTATCACATTCTCAATTTGAATTATTTGTGAATGAAACTAATTATGTTACGGATGCCGAAAAATATGGCTGGTCTATTGTACAAACAGATGTTTACAATTTTAAAGAAGTAACTAACTCCACCTGGAGAAAACCAGATGGAGTAAACAAAGTTACTTCAGGAAGATTACCTGTTACACAAGTAAGCTACAATGATGCGATAGCCTATTGCAATTGGGCAAATAAACGACTACCAAGTTATGAGGAATACTGGAAATTAGTTAAAAAAGATACTCGAATTGTTGTTTCAGATAATAAATACCCTATTTCCGATATAGATAAAGTAAACATACTAGGTAATGTATGGGATATTACTCAAAATAAAAACAGTGAGCTAGTAAGAATTGCTGGAGGATCATTATTTTGCTCGAAGAATACTTGCCATGGCACAGTAAAGGAAAGAGAATTATTTATAGATAAAGAAACAGGGAATATCCATATTGGATTTTGTGTCATTGATTTATAAACAAGCCTCATTCTAGCATTTATTTATTAAATTAAAGCATTATATAAATATAATATAGCTAATTATGATAAAGCTCAACAGCAGTTTAAAAAAGTTCAAATTAAGCATAAACTGCTACTCGCCTTTTTTAATTCTGACGCTTATATTATTGTCCACATCTAGCTGTACCGAAACTAAAAAGAAGATTACTAAACCAAATATTTTATTCATTTCTATTGATGATCTTAGAACAACCTTGGGAGCTTATGGTGATTCTACAGCAATTACACCAAACATTGATAAGTTAGCTTTTTCAGCTGAATCTCATCTTCCTCTGGTAAGTTCAAGTCTTTCAGGTTCATCTGGTACTCACGGCTCATTAACAAATCCTGATTTAGGATTAGCTGTTAAGTTAGCCAACTCATTTGTAAACCCAATTCTTAATGAAGATTCTCAACAAAATCCTTTAACAAGTAGATTAGGAGAAATTACAATTCCTAGTCAATTTTTATGGGGAAAATATGATTTAGTTGTACCACCAGCATTAGGTGTTTCAGCTTTTAATTTGGTAAACACTCCATTTAAGGAAATACATATTTTTGAAGGTTCTGGTCATTCACCTATGAATAATGAGCCAGAAGCATTCGTTAAAGTAATGAAAGTGTTTATTGAGAAATACAAATAAGATTATTTAATCCTGAATTAAATTAATTCTATCTCATTCTGCGTTCATCTTGATCTATTCGAGAATCGCCACCTCCTACTCTTTTGTTTACATAGGTTTTCCAATTGGTATTGGTAATTTCTCCTTGCATTGTAGAGTGGATTAATTCAAAATCTTGATTAACAGCTGTAGAATTATAAAACACAAACATCACGTTAGATTGATTGTTTGCTTTGTAATAATGCCAAATGATATATGGATAAGTTGCCTGTTGATTTAATCGTTCATCAATATCGTTAGGCCTTCCGTATTTAATAAAAACACGTCCCATATCTGTTTCGTAACCTCTTCTTATTTTAGTCCCGTACTTTTGTTCGGCTTCATAAACTAATGCTCTGTATTTATTCCATTGAGCTATAGCATCAACCCCGTAGCGCGATTGCCAAAAACTTGCAAAGTAGTTTTGCTTCATTTCATAAGTCAGCTTAGACTTATCTCCCTTAAGCACATTATACTCAAAACTATTTCCAATTATCGCCATAGATTCAAGGAAATAATCAATTGAATCCTCAAATACTAAGTAGCTATTTTGTTGTTCTTCACTTATTATTTTAGAAGCTACTTGAATTTGAACATTCGTGTTTACTCTTTGTATAAAAACCTTGTCCTTTGCTATGACTTTATTGGAAGAATCTCTTATTTCAATAACCAAATTATAATTACCTGTAGGTAGTTTACTAATATTAAAAACTCCCATCACTGGGGTTATTTGGTCTAATATTTTAACCGAACGTTTCAAGTAACTAGGCAATATTTTGTTACCATAATAGGTTTCTACATATTGTTTAACGAGTACTTTAGGCTTTGAGGCTTGATTATTATAAACTTCAAAATAATAAGCTAACTTTTCTACATCAGTTGGCAGATAGTTAGATATCATTGGATAAATATCAAACCCCGATTTAGAAAACTCATTTTTATTATTCTTATCTGATTTTTTAAAATAGTCAATCAGTTCTAAATCCGAAACATTAATCTTATTCTTATAACCCTCTATATTAATAGTTCGAGAAGTTATTGTTGGTGTCTTTAAACTGTCATTTAAATCTATTACTTCAATCTCAACTTGATAATAACCTGGAGTTAAAACAAATCTTTGTTGATCTTTAAAATCAACAGCAATACTATCTTCCAATTCAGGCCCAAGTACTTTGTATTTTTTAAAATCAAGTATTTCACCTCCTTGCTTAATATACTGTGTAACAAGTAATCTTGCCTGAAGAACTGAGTTCTCAGGATTTTTATATTTTAATGAGGATGATACAAAAGACAAATAACTCTCGATATAAATCTCTTTACTTGGCGCCATAAACTGCTTGTAATTGAATATAGCTTGGACTCCAGAAATTCCTTTGATAGAAATTAATGAAAACAATATTAGGGCAGTTATTTTAAACTTTTTAGTCATTGGTAAGCGTTACAATTTTTTCTATTACTTCGTTCAGCACACTATCAGGACAAGATGCACCACAGGTTATTATTACACGAAGCTTCTTATCTTCGAATTTAGAAATAAAATCGGTAGTTTTCTCCACATTCTCATGAATATCAAAGTGATTTATACAAGTCTTACTTTCTATTCTAGTGGCATTCTGTACAAAAAATGAATCAAATTTTTGCTCCAACAACTCTACTAAATGCATGGTATTAGAACTATTATAACCACCAACAATAACAGCAAAATCTCCTTCTTCTTTCATTAACTCCAGAGTGGCAGATTGGTTGTCGTTAGTTGCATAACATAAGGTATCTCTTGTATCTGCAAAATGATTTTTAATATTTTCCTCCCCATGTATTTCAGTCATCTTATCTTTAAAATACTGAGAAATAGCATGCGTTTCTGAAGCCAACATGGTTGTCTGATTTACAACACCCACTTTTTGTAAATCCTCAAATGGATTAAATCCTTCAGAGTATTTCCCTTCAAAAAATGTATAAAAATCTTTTTCAGGTAATTGCTTATCAATGAACTTCGCTAAGAGTTTAGCTTCATCCATATTCTTTACAATAATAGTTTTTCCGTTTGCACTACTGTGCGAAAATGTAGCTCTAGTTTCTTCGTGACTAGCTTTTCCATGTACAATAATTGTGTAATCATCTTCTCCTAATTTCTCGGAGCGATTCCAAACTTTTTCCACAAAAGGACAAGTAGTATCGAATGCTTTTCCTGTAATATTTTTCGATTTCAGGATAGCTTCTATTTCGAGAGTTGTACCAAATGCAGGAATTAATACAATATCATCACTAGTAATTGTATCCCAAGTAATTAACTGAGTTCCATTAGTGTCCATAATAAATTTAATACCTCTTTCTTGCAAGTCGGCATTTACATTTGGATTATGAATCATTTGACTTAATAGATAAATATTTTTCTCTGGATACTGATCTAAAACTGCATATACTTTTTCTACAGCATTCTCTACACCAAAACAAAAACCAAAATGACGAGCAAGTACAAAATCTACTTTATCGAACTCTAATACAGAGGGTGAAAAATCTTTTTTCATCCTATCTGCAAGCCTTCTTTTTTCTTTTATTTCGCCAATAATACCTGATTTATATTGAGCGGGAATATCAAATCTTTTCAATTCGTTAGACTATATTTAGTGAGTAAAATCAAGAATTCTTAGTACATTTAAGAATACTTTCAACAACACTATGAAATTACAAAAAATTGCGGGAATAATGTTTATTATTTTTCTAGTAGTCACTACTTTGATTCTAGCAAAAAACATAATAATACCTCTTATTTTAGCAATTTTTCTTTGGTTTCTTATCAAAGAATTCAGAGAGTTTATGGACAAATCCAATTGGATAAAAACTAAAATTCCTAGATGGATAAAAACATTGGTAGCTTCATTAGTCCTTACTTTAATCCTAGGATTGGTAGCAAATCTACTTATTTCAAATGTTCAAAAATTAACCCAAGCAATTCCTAACTACTCCGACAACCTAAACATAGTTTCTGCCAACATAGAAAAAAGTTTTGGATTTAATATTTCAGAAAAAATCAGCAATTTCAATCAAGAGTTTGAATTTCAATCTTTGGCAAGTGATTTCTTAAACTCCATTAGCGACTTGTTTTCCAACACCTTCCTCATACTAATATATCTCCTATTCATACTTATGGAGGAGAGTACTTTTTTACGCAAAATAAAAGCGATATACACCGATAAAGAAGACTATAATAGAATTAACACAATTCTTCATGAGATAGATTATTCGTTGGGGAAGTATATATCAATCAAAACATTATTGAGTTTAACAACTTCCGTTTTAAGTTATTTTGCTCTCTATTTAATTGGAATAGACTTTGCATTATTCTGGGCATTCTTCATTTTTATTCTAAATTTTATCCCTTCAATAGGATCTCTTATTGCCACTCTTTTTCCTGCACTAATGGCATTGATTCAATATGGAGGAACAGATTACACACCTTTTATACTAGTTCTGATTTTTGTTGGAATGATTCAAGTATTTGTAGGGAATTTTTTAGAACCAAAAATGATGGGGAATTCTTTAAATATTAGCTCTTTGATTGTAATTCTTTCATTGAGTGTATGGGGAAGCATATGGGGAATTATAGGAATGGTTCTTTCTGTTCCCATCACAGTGATGTTGATTTTAATTTTCTCTCATTTCGAAACCACTCGAGCTACAGCTATTCTACTCTCAGAAAAAGGAACCCTTGGCTCACGAAAAAACATAGATAATGAATAAAGCATTTATAGCAATACTTCTGGTTTTCTTTTTAATTTCTAGTTTTTTAGGAAACAAACTACACCAAGATATCGAAAAATTTCAAAGATATAAACTGGCTTACACAAGTGAGCTTAACTTTGAAAATAGCTTATTAGATATTACTGGATATTTGGATTCTAGCTCATGGAATAGTGCTCAAGAAAGAGCTAAAGAAGCAAGGAAAAAATCAATAAAAGCGAAACAAACTGCAAATTTTTATGGGTTAATCACAGGAGTATTCATACTAGTTTTTGGCTTGTTTTTCTTTCTACTATACAGAAAAAATCGAATAAATTACATTCAATTCGGGATAGTTATTTTATCCTGCTCACTCGTGTTATTATTGATTGGTATTACTATGCCATTTATAGAAATTGGAGCTTACATGCGAGATTTAAATGTTGGAGGAGTTAAAACATTTAATGGAAAAATGTACTTCTTCTACCAATGTAAATCAGTATTAGGGCTTATTTCCACTCTGTTTCAAAGCAACAATTTAATAGTAGGAATAGCTATACTATTATTTAGTGTTTTAAACCCATTAATTAAGTTAAGCCTATACTTCCTTAACCTAGTAACTAACTCACTTAACAAACAAGAAAGACTTATTAAAGTAATAACTTTTATTGGAAAATATAGCATGGCAGATGTTTATGTAGCAGCCTGTTTCTTAGCTTTTTTATCTTTCAGTAATCTTAATACTGGAGTAAAAACAGAGAGCTCTACTCTTTTGGGTCTCTACTTCTTTTTAGGATATTGTATTCTATCAATCGCTTCGCATTACTTTATAGTAAAGAAACAGAGTTTTTTGAAGAATGAAGGAAGCTCTATTTTAGATAAAAAATAACGTAATCTTAACTTAAAACTCATCTAAATAAGGCACTATGAGATAAACAAGGTTTTTTTATCTTGTTTTTTTCTTACCTTGAACTCAATAATTTATATAAAAACATATCTATGAAAAAAGTAATTTTAATTGCCCTAACATTTGCCTTTCTTTTGGCATCCTCTATTTCTTTTGGACAAACAAGTAAAAAGACAAAACTTATCCAAGAAGGAATAGCTCTTCATGATGCAAAAAAATACAAACAAGCTATTAAAAAATATGATGCATCAATTAAAATTGATGATGAAAATATAAGTGCCTGGTACGAGAAAGCTTTAAGTTATTATGCTTGGGGAAAATATCAAGAAGCAATTGATGCTTGTAAACAAGCAAAAAAAGTAGATCCTGAATCGGAAACTATGAAGCAAGTTTACATGATAGAAGCTAATAGCTGGGATGATTTAGGTGAAGCTGGTAAAGCAATTGACATTTACGAAAAAGGAATTGAAGCTTTTCCTGAGTACCATATGTTATACTTTAACAAAGGTATTACCGAAATACAAAATGACAGGCTAGAAGATTGTAATGAGAGTTTTAAAAAAGCAATTGAATTAGAGCCTGATCACTCTGGATCATATAATGGACTAGCAGTATACAACAGTATAGAAGGGAATAAAATTCCTAAAATATTTATGCTTGCTAGGTATTTAATAATTTCACCAAAAAGCTCACGTGCTCCTGCAAACCTTATAAAGTTAGAAGAAGTAACTACTAAAGCAGCTACCAAAACAGGAAGAAATTCTATTTCAATAACTCTATCAAGTATTTCATCTGATGAAGATGTAGATTCTACTGTTGTTGTCGAAGATGACTTCTCTTCTATGGAGATGACATTAACTTTATCATCTACTCTAAACTTATCCTCTAAAGAAAGAAAAGAAACTGATGCTGATAGATTAGCCAGCATGATGGAAACTCTTTGTAACTTACTTAAAGAGAATCAGGAAGGACAAATTGGTTACTACTGGGAAAGATATGTACCTTACTTCTTAGAAATGCAAGAAGAAGGAATGCTTGAGACTTTTGCATATATAGCTTATGCATCTAGCACAAACAAAAAAATCCAGAAGTGGCTTAAAAATAATGGTTCTGCTATCAAAAAGTTTTACGATTGGGATGAAGAATACGAATGGAAAAACGTATAAGCTTCAATTTCTTTACTAAACATAATATGATATTGTCTAACTTTACTTTATGAAACTAGACATTTTAGCCTTTGCTGCACATCCAGATGATATTGAACTTGCTTGTAGCGGTACTCTTATTAAACACATAAAAAACGGAAGTAAAGTTGGAATTATCGACCTTACCGAAGGAGAATTAGGTTCAAGAGGAAGTCGTGAACTTAGGTATGAAGAAGCTGCTAATGCAACTAAAATCATAGGAAACATAGTTAGAGAAAACTTGAACCTTGGTGATGGATTTTTTGAAGTAGAAGAAAAATCAATGATGAAAGTTATTGAAATGATTCGAAAATACCAACCAGACATTATTCTTTGTAATGCAATAAGTGATCGTCATCCAGATCATGGAAGAGGAAGTGAATTGGTTAAAAGAGCTGCATTTTTATCAGGATTATTAAAGATTGAAACCTCAATTGATGGAAAGTCACAAGAAAAATGGAGACCAAAACAAGTTTTCCATTACATACAAGATGAATACATTGAGCCCGATTTTGTAATTGATATTTCTGATGAAATGGAAGGTAAAATGAAATCTATTTTAGCTTATTCTTCTCAATTTTTTAATCCTGAAAGTAAAGAACCGCAGACTCCAATTTCTTCGCAAGAATTTATGGATTTTCTTGATGGAAGAGCTCGTCAATTTGGACGAACAATTGGAGCGAAACATGGTGAAGGGTTTACAAGTTCAAATCCAGTTTCTGTTAAATCATTGAATGATATCTTATAAAATATGCCTCAAGAAATTGAAAGAAAATTTTTAGTTAAAAATAATTCTTGGAAAGATGAAGTTTCCAAATCCATTTCTATTAAGCAAGGATACTTAAATTCTAATGCAGAAAGAACCGTTAGAGTTAGGATAAGTAATAACAAGGCTTACCTCACTATTAAAAGTAAATCTGAAGGAATATCTCGACAAGAATTTGAATATGAAATTCCTTCGAGTGAAGCAAAAGAGCTTATTCTTCTTTGCGAAAAACCTCTTATAGAAAAAACTAGACACGAAGTGAAACAAGGAATTCATACTTGGGAAATTGATGTGTTTGAAGGAGAAAACAATGGACTTATTTTAGCTGAAATAGAGCTATATGATGAAGATGAAAAATTTAAAATTCCATCTTGGATAGGATTAGAAGTAAGTGATGATATTAGATACTACAATTCACAATTGATTAAGAGTCCTTTTACTGCTTGGTAAAAATCGGTATATTGTAATACAATCAAGCGAAATGGGCTTTGGAAGTAATAGATTCATCAAAATCTGAAACAACAAGAGCTAATAATTTTCGTCCAGATTATAGAATTCCTGAACGATTTAGAGCTGATTTAGCAGATTACTCCAGCACAGGTTTTGACAGAGGTCACTTAGTTTCCAGTGCAAACCAAATTGGGAATGATTTACAAAATAGTGAAACATTTTTACTGAGTAACATGTCACCTCAACACCCAAAATTCAATAGAAATGTATGGAAAGAACTGGAAGGTGAAACTCGTAGGCTAAATTTAGGTAAGAAAGTTTTAGAAACTTATGTAATCTCTGGACCTTTATTCTTTTTTGATCAAGAAGTATTTATGATTGGCTCTAAAAACGATAATGGAGTTACGCTTCCTATTCCTCATGCATTCTTCAAATCTATATTAGTCGAAACTAATACTGGGGCTCTTAAAATATGGTCGTTTATTATCCCAAATGAAAACATTCATGATGCTATTCCTTTGGATTCTTTTCAGGTAAAAACTACTACTATCGAAAAAATATCTGGATTGTATCTTTGGGAAAGCCTTGTTGGAACTAAGATTAAAAGGGAGAAAGGGAGGATACGTAAAATGTGGTAAAAATCATCTTAAAATATGATTTAGACTATCTCAAGTCTTATCTATAATTCTTAATTTAAGGTGTAATTAAAATTTAACACCATGAAAAAATTATTAAATAATTGGGATAAGAAACTAAGAACAGATTTTAGCTTTTAGGATTTAGGATTGTTAAAAGCATACGAAATGATTCCTGGACTATTTTTAGGAGCTTTTTTTCCAGAATTTATAATGAAATATTTTTGGCTAATCCTTGCCGTTTTTTGTGTTCTTGCGATAAGATATAGCTACCTTTTATTTATTAAAAAGTAGAATCAAAACCTCAACACTTCTTCCAATACTTTTTCATTCCAAAGCATGCGATAATGACCTATTTTTTCGAAAGGAATTAATTTTGAGTTAGAGAATTTAGCATGTAATTCCTCCGAGTTTTTAAAACGGATAATCTTATCATATTTATCGTGAATTAACAGCAATTCATTGAATTTTACTTTCTCTAATCTCTCTTCCACTTTCATTTCAGATAATTTATCGCCAACCATTTTTTCGATTCTGTTCTCAAGTAGTCTGAAAACTCTATTATTAAAACCTACTAGTTTTTGAAAATCTTTAAAAACCTGAACTATATGATTATTAGCAGATAAAAACACCAGTTTATCTGCTTTATAATCAGTTTCGGAAAGTGCAAAAGCCGAGACCGAAGAACCTAAAGAATGAGCAACAACATGGAAAGGCTCGGTTGGATTGATAAAATCTAACACCAATTTAAATGCATCTTTACACTTATATAAGTTAGTATGAGTCTCTTTATTTTTAGCGTGTCCAGGCAATGTAAATGCAATAATCCTGAAATCTTGTAAATGAGGAAGAAACTGAGTGAAACATCCAGGATTACTCTCCCAACCGTGAACCAAAAACAATAACTGCCCATCTGGATTTCCTAATTCATAACAATGAATATCCTCATTTTTTCGGCTTACTTTAAATTCTCGTGCCTGAGTATAAAAAGACTGTTCTTTATCTCTAATATTTTTAATTCGAACTTTCGAAAATATTGAAACCACTAATTTCGAACAAAATTTAGGAGCTATGTAAGAACTCAAATTAAGTAACAATCGATTCATTAAAATAATATACTTCATCTACTTTTTTATTTATATACCTATTGGTATATGTTATAATTGAATTTCGTTTTTTATCATTGAGTCTAAATGAATCATCATATCTTTTAAATGCTTACCATCCTGCATGGTGATAGACATAAATACAGCTCCCTCAATAAGTGAATAAATTAATGAAGAATAAACTGAAGAGTTTATTTCCTTTTTAATCTCTCCTTTCTGCTTACCATCTTCTATAATCAAAGCAACACTTTCGCGCATTTTGTTTATAGTAAATCGAACTTTGGTTAACAATTCTGGATTTGTATTATTGGAATCTATTCCTACATTAAGCACGGGGCAACCTCCTCTACCCTTACAATAATCATAGTAATTACGGTAAAAACTTGAGATACCATACAACCTAGCAATAGGAGATTCAACTGTATTCATTATCCCTCCTAATTTAAAAAGGATATCCTTTACATTGAATCGAAAAGAATCTAAAGCTAACTCCTCCTTGTTCTTAAAGTTTCCATAAATAGCTCCTTTTGTTAATCCAGTGGCTGATGTTATATCAGAAAGACTTGTTCCTATATATCCGTTTTGATTGAATACCGGAGCAGCTTTTTCAAGAATAAATTGCTTTGTCTTTTCTGCCTTCGAAATTGTTTCCATGACTAAATTTTAATCAAAGGTACAAATTAATATACCAATCGGTATATTAAAGCTCAAAATAAAATGGAATCCTACAATTCCATTTTAAAACTTATCTATTAAAACAATGAAGCTTGTCCATCATCATCAATACTTTTTGGTGGAGGTGGTGGCTTTTTATCTTCTCCAGAATTAGCATCAGCTTTTGGCGCTTCTTCTTTAGTTTCTGGAACAGTTTCTTCGGCTATAACTTCTTCTTTTACTTCTGGCTCAGGAGTTGGTTCTGGTTCGAATGGAATAGAATCCAACACATCAATAGATTTTACTTTGTAAGTTGTAAGTCTATTTCCTAGTGCTTTCATACCTTTCACAGCAATGAATTCTTCCAACACTACTTCTTCGTTATCTCTTTTATTAACTCTTCCGTCAAATTGTAAATTAACAACTGGTTTCCAATCAGTAGAGGCTATTTCTAAATGTGATTTAGGATGCTCAGAAATAAATACTACTGGCTTATCAGAATCTTCTAGTAAGAATCTTTTCACATAATAATACTCTTTATCTCCATCCCAATATATTACAGACATTGGCTTATCTGGATTCCATTTTTCGATATGAATCATGTCATCAGCAAAGTGAATATTCAAATCAAAAGGATACAACCTGTACTCACCAGCCTGGGTAATCATTAGTATTCTATCATCTCCTTTAAAATCTCCTAAGTACTCTCCTCTCCCCTCTACATTAAGCTTCCTTACAATATCATCATACCAAAGCTTGCGAGCTGAAAGCGTAGAATCTCCTTGCTCCTTTTGGGTAACCTTACTTATTAGATTTTTAGTAACTCTATTTCCATTACTAGCTCTTCCTTTTACAATTAGTTCTGCAAAATCAATATCAATTTTAAGTTTCTTAATACTTGGTCTTGGTCTTAAAGCAACTTGTACAATCTCTCCTTCTCCATTAGGGTTTGCAGTAAAATAATGCACTTTAGAGCCTTTAGTCCCCTTGGTCATATCGTACTCCTTGTCACGAGTAATACTCGTCACATTAAATCGCTTCATATAAGATGCACCAGTACTACCATCTTGATAAATCATGTGGTAAATAGTTCTCTTATCACCTTTTTTCCATACCGCAATATGAAGAATGTCTTTACCAAAAAAGTGCTTATCCGAAGCCTTACTCACTAGCATTACACCATCTCTTCTAAAGACTATAATATCACTAATCTCAGAACAGTCCTGAACAAACTCGTCTTTTTTAAGTCCATATCCAGCAAAACCTTCTTCCCTATTTACATAAAGTTTTTTGTTGGATACAATTACTTTGGTTTTATCAACCTGGTCAAAAGTTCTTATCTCTGTCCTTCTCTCCTTCCCTGCTCCGTATTTCTTTTTTAAATTCTTGAAATACTCAATTGCATATTCAATCAAGTTATTCAACTTTTCTTTTACTTCTTTAATTTGATCTTCAAGAGAAGAAATATAATTATCTGCTTTATCACCATCATGCTTGGTAATCCTTCTCATTTTAATCTCAAGAAGTCTTATTACATCATCATTGGTTACTTCCCTCAGCAAATGCTTAATGTGTGGCTTAAGTAATTTATGAGTTACTTCAATCGCCTCTTCATAGGTTTTACCATCAAAGTCGATATATATCTTATTCTCAATAAATATTTTCTCTAATGAAGAATAATGCCATTGCTCATTAAGTTCAGCAAGCTTTATATCAAGCTCCATCTTTAATAACCTCACTGTATCATCAGTGTTGTTTTTGAGCATTTGGTTTACACCAATAAACTTAGGTGTGTTGTCTTCAATAATACAAGCGTTTGGCGATACCGAGATTTGGCAATCTGTAAACGCATACAAAGCATCTATCGTTTTATCAGGAGATATTCCTGCTGGCAAATGAATAACAATTTCCACTTCTGCGGCAGTATTGTCTTCTACCTTTTTAATCTTAATTTTCCCTTTATCATTAGCCTTTACAATCGAATCAATAAGATTGGATGTATTGGTTCCAAAAGGAATTTCGTGAACTATTAATGTCTTAGCGTCTTCTTTTCTGATTTTGGCTCTCACTCGGATTTTTCCTCCTCGCATACCTTCGTTATAATCAGTAAAATCTGCCATTCCTCCATTCAAGAAATCAGGAAGAATATTTGTTTTTTTACCTTGCAACACTCTTATCGAAGCATCAATTAATTCAATAAAATTGTGCGGCAAAATTTTTGTAGAAAGCCCTACAGCAATTCCTTCTGCTCCTTGTGCCAATAACAATGGAAACTTAACCGGTAAATTAACTGGCTCTTTATTTCTACCATCATAAGATTTAACCCATTCGGTAGTTTTACCATTAAACACTACTTCTAATCCAAATTTAGAAAGTCGTGCTTCAATATATCTTGCAGCTGCAGCTCGGTCACCTGTTAAGGTGTTTCCCCAGTTACCCTGCATATCAATCAATAATTCTTTTTGCCCAAGCTGAACCAAAGCATCTCCAATAGAAGCATCTCCGTGTGGG
Organism: Flavobacteriales bacterium; assembly: GCA_018609055.1. Taxonomy (GTDB): domain Bacteria; phylum Bacteroidota; class Bacteroidia; order Flavobacteriales_D; family CAJJDF01; genus CAJJDF01. The sequence continues at coordinate 8,991 of JABAYJ010000009.1, read as the reverse complement.
TGATATTTCATGGTATTACCAATAATGTTTGCTACTTTGTTGTAACGCCCATCATCCATTTCCTTCATGGAGTGTAATATCCTTCTTTGAACTGGCTTTAATCCATCTTCAAGAGATGGGACAGCTCTTTCCAAAATAACGTATGAAGCATAATCCAAAAACCAGTCCTTATACATTCCGCTTACCGAAATGATATTGTTGTTTTGATTTGAAGTATCCTCCCCTTCTGGGTTATTTTCTTCTGGATTTATATTTTCTAATTCTTCTTCTGCCATTAATCTAATTTCAAACTATCTGTTGTTGTCTCAAAAAAATCATTATTCAATGCTTCAACTGAATCAACAGTAAAAACCTTAAAAACCTCTGATTTTCCTTTATAAATAGAATAAGGTTTCTGGTTAATATTCCACAAATAAACCACTATTTCTACCTCCTTAAATTTAGGTAAATTCTGTAAATATAAAGAGTTGACCCAAGGTTTTTTACTCACAACTTTATTTGATAACCAATCTAACTGAAAATACTGGTAATTATAAACTTCACCCGTTTCTTTATCTCTTGCTTCTGCTACAACTCTACTAGTAAAAGGATGCCTTAGCGATTGTATTTCTAAATTTAATCCTATCATTACTGCATCTACTCCAAGTGAATCATAAGTTTGATGAAGAATCTCGAAATACTCTTGATTTATTTCTCCATCCAAATGGTTTTCTTTGGAGTCTAACAGTTGTTTTACTGATGGCTGTTTCCTCTTAAATAAAGCATGCCCACTCATTCGCGATACATCTACCGAATCGAATAAATGAACGATATCTCTTATGTATTGAGAATTGGTAATTAAATAGTCATAATACTTACCAGGATGTGATTCTGGAAGTAAATTCATATTAGAATCAAATATCGTTTTGTTCCAAAACTGAAGTTGATTTGGTTTTATACTATCTCGATATATTTTTTCTGTGTAAACAAATATCCTTTGTTCGTCCCCTCCTAATGATGCTGGATAACCAGTTTCCGTAGTGCTGTTTTTTACCGTTTCATAAAATCTATCTGGCTGATAACCTGTTTTCCATATAGATGTGTGATCCATATTAAAAGCCAATACAAAATGAATAGGCATAATAAATAATAGCACAGGTGTGAATCGCAATAAGGATTTCTGCTTATCAGCTAAGAAACAAACTGTACTAATAAATAACGGATACAAATACATTCCCACTCTATCTTCGGGATAATTAATCCCCATCACTTTTGCCATTAATATTATTCCGATAACGATTCCTATTAGCAAATAGAAAAATAAGTATTCTGATTTGAAAATTGATATCAACTTATCTTTTAACAAACTAACTAAGAATAAAACCAGAGCGATTAGTAATACAAAGCCGAGTGCGAACTGAATCCATACTTCTTGATTCTCGAAAAGCATAAGCAATTGAGATTTGATAGTAATTGCCCAAAACCCATCCAACTCTCCATAATAAAGAGATCCTTCATTTTTCATCTTGAAAGAAATAATTACGGCAAAATAGGTGAAGAAAAGAGTTACAAGTGCTGTTAGACCAAGAACAATAATTGACTTTAAATCTGAATAAAATTCTTTGTTTTTTAATACTAAAATTATCATTACTAAAAACAAAAGAAGCGCCAATGGCAATAGCGACATATTAGCATACATTGCTAGTAGTAAAGAGATTGAACCCAATACTATACTCCAAAGCGATTTTTTATAATACAATTGAAATGCAAAATAAATACCTCCCATCAAAAATGGCATTGACAATCCGTATCCTCGAGAAATAGAGAAAAATTGAACAAAATAAAACCCAAACAAGAGACTTAAATAAAATCCCCATTTACTGATTTTAGTTGAAAGCTTTTGTCCTATTTTGAAAACAAAAAAAGCATAAGGAATAAATGCCATCAAGTTGACTAAGCGAATATGAAACACGGAATAACCAAAGAATTTGTGGACAATACCCGAGAGTAAAGAATTTAAAATATGGTTGTTAGCGTCAGGATGTGCTCCCATTAATGGATTAAACGAAAATGGCTGTATATAATAGTAAAATGTAGCTATTTCATCATGAGTTACAGGAACATATATTACTCTTAGAACCAGAACAATAAATGCCAAAACGGCTAATATGGAGTAAATTAATTTATTCAATTACTTGATGGATTTTTACCTTGCTGCTATGTACAATATAAGGCTGTTTTTCTCTTGCCCAAATATAAACCAATATATCTACTTTTCTTCCTTTTGGGATTTCATGCAAATAACCTCCATGAACAAAAGGTTCTTCTGGAATCCATTGTTGCTTGGTGTCTAGCTCAATTGTTCTGTATGCGTATTTCTCTTTTGTCTCATTGTCTTCGGCAACAATCACTACTGCACTTACAAAGGGATAACTTTGGTAATCTAATTGAATAATTGATTCTATAAATAACGAAGAACTATAAAAGGTATCTAAAGTCATCCTTACCAGCTCATAAAATTCAGTAGATTTTTCATAATATGAAGAGTCTGTAATATCAAATATCAATTTCCTTTTTGTTGACTTTTTTCGTTTGTAAAGAACTAAAGGTCCACTTTCATTAATTGCCAAAGTATCGAATAAAGACATCAATTCCGTTACGTTCTCCTCTCTATCAATAAGGTAATCGTAATAGTCTTTTTTAGTCTCTCGAACCATCACAGTCCTTGGTATAGATGGACTGAAATCATTCCACAAATAATAATCCCAACTTGAGTAAGTTGTTCCTTCAATGAATATACTTGAGACGTATTCACTTTTACTCTCATCTTCTATCGACTTAACTTTTTCAAAATAGTCTTTTGGTAAATTATCTTCCGACCAAAACACAACTTCGCTTACATTAAATGAAAGGATAAAATGAATTGGAATAAGCAATAATGGTAAAACTATAACTACTCTAATCCATTTTATAGAAATGGAGTCTATAACGAATGAAACACTCAAGATAAAGAACAGATAAAGATGCAATCCTGTTCTCTGATATGGATAATTTACTTCAAATATATTAGCCAAAACTATGATTCCAATAACATTTAAAAACAGAATCCAAGTTGCAAATTGTTTCTTTTCAATTCTAAATTTATTTAAGACAAACACCAAACCAATTATACTAATATAAGCCAATAGTAGTCCCCAAACGAGAACATTTTCTGTGGTAAACTGAAACAATAAAAATAGCAAAGAATTTAAAGTGGTGGCTCTAAACCCATATAAACTTCCCCACCAAAGCAAACCTGCATCTTTGTAATAAAAGAGAATATCTATTGCAACTACAAAAACTAGTAAGTAAAGAATCATTGCCAAACCCATTTTCCACCAAGAAGAAACTGAATAATAAAACTCTCTTTGCTTAACCGACAAAAGTAAGATTACTCCTCCTAGAATAAGATAAAAAAGAAGCAAGGAAAAATTCGAAAATAATGCCAATCCTAAAAACAGTAAAGCAAGAAATACTCTTGAAACACTATTATTATCAAAGAGCTTATATACATAATAAAAAGAAGCTAAACCAAAGGCAAAAGACAATCCATAACCTCTACCAACTGCAAAAAAAGCAATGAAATTAAGCGATAACAATAGCCCAATATACAAGGACCATTTAGCAATTCTTGTTTTTAAAAGGTTACCTATCCTAAATAAATAAACACAAAACAAGACAAACGCAAGTATATTCGGAAGCCTAAGCGCTAAAGAAGAATTGCCAAAAGCCTCAAAAGAAAAATAGGTAAGAATAGTATTTACAAGGTGATTATTTGCTTGAGAATAAGGACTTACTGGACCAAAATATCCAGTTCTAACATAATGATCGTAGGTGTAAATCTCATCAATAAATAATGGGATTTGAATAGCACGTATGACTAAGACAACAAGAATAATAAGAGCCAAACCAATAAAAAGCAAATTGCTTATTCGATTTGGATTAATGTTATTTTTCCCGAACAAAGCTTTCATTATACGTCAGCCTCTAAAACTTTCAAGTTTTCGATAATGAACTTTTGTCTATCTGGAGTATTTTTTCCCATGTAGAACTCAAGTAAATCAGCAATAGTAGCTTCTTTATTTATCAATACCGGCTCAAGTCTAATATCTTCTCCAATAAAATATTTAAACTCATTAGGTGAGATTTCTCCCAAACCTTTAAACCTCGTGATTTCAGGATTTTTACCCAAACTAGCCATTGCATCCTGTCTCTCCGCATCAGAGTAACAATATCTTGTTTCTTTTTTATTCCTAACCCTAAATAAAGGAGTCTGAAGAATATAAACATGTCCATTCCTTATCAAATCTGGGAAAAACTGAAGGAAAAATGTCAATAACAATAATCGAATGTGCATTCCATCAACATCCGCATCAGTGGCTATTATTACTTTATTGTATCTCAATGATTCTAATCCATCTTCTATATCCAAAGCGGCCTGAACAAGATTAAACTCTTCGTTTTCATAAACTACTTTCTTAGTTAAACCATATGAATTAAGTGGCTTCCCTTTCAAACTAAAAACTGCTTGAGTATTTACGTTACGTGATTTAGTAATAGATCCACTTGCCGAATCTCCCTCGGTAATAAATATTGAAGTATCTAAATGTCTTTCGTCTTTTTTATCCGTTAAGTGAACTCTACAGTCTCTAAGTTTCTTATTGTGAAGATTAGCTTTTTTAGCTCTATCCTTTGCTAATTTTCTAATACCAGAAAGTTCCTTTCTCTCTTTTTCAGATTGCTTAATCTTTTTCTCAAGTGATTCAGCTATTTCAGGATTCTTATGTAAAAAATTATCTAATTTCTCTTTCAAGAAATCATTTACAAAAGCATTCATTGATTTCCCTTCTGGCTCTATCTCATTAGAACCAAGCTTTGTTTTTGTTTGAGATTCAAATACTGGCTCCATTACTTTTACTGCAACAGCAGCAACAATAGAAGCTCTTATATCAACTGCTTCATAATTTTTATTAAAATAATCTCTAATTACTTTTACATATGCAGCTCTAAAAGCAATTTGGTGAGTCCCACCTTGTGTAGTATGTTGTCCATTTACAAAAGAATAATATTCCTCTCCATATTGCCTAGCGTGGGTTATAGCAACTTCTATATCCTCACCTTTTAGGTGAATAATTGGATACAAAGGTTCTGCATCCATATTATTTTCTAGTAAATCAAGTAATCCATTTTTAGATAAAAACTTGTTACCATTAAAATAAATCGCAAGTCCTGGATTCAAATAACAGTAATTCCAAATCATTTTTTCAATGAAAGGAAATCTAAAATTATAATTCTTAAAAACAGTTGCATCAGCTTCAAACTCTACATAAGTCCCGTTAGTCTCTTCAGTTTCTCCAATTGGTAAGTCTGCTTCCAAAACTCCAGTTCTAAAAACTGCACTCTTTACTTTCCCTTCTCTATAAGCTTCAATCTTAAAAGTAGATGATAATGCATTCACAGCTTTTGTACCTACACCATTAAGCCCTACCGATTTCTTAAATGCCTTAGAATCATATTTTGCTCCAGTGTTTATTTTAGAAACACTATCAATCATTTTTCCCAAAGGAATTCCTCGTCCATAATCCCTAATAGAAACCTTAGTATCCTTTACTTTAATCATTACTTTTTTTCCATAGCCCATAACGTATTCATCAATACAGTTATCTACTACTTCTTTAATCAGAATGTAAATTCCATCATCTGCAGAAGAACCATCACCCAATTTTCCAATATACATTCCAGGTCTTAACCTGATATGTTCTTTCCAATCAAGGGTTCTTATGCTATCTTCATTATAACTATCTGCTTGTGCCATAGAGATTAAAAAGGGATTATTTTTGATTTTAATATAAGGTTAAAATACTACTATAATCTAGTCCATACAAGAACATTAGAATAAAATAAATAACAAGGTTTTTAACAATCTAATGAGGGCTACATTAATTTTAGGACATAATAAACAAACAACTAATTCCTTATTTTTACGTTATAAATGAACTAATACTAACTATAATTAACAAGATAATTCATATCGTTTTAGTCCTAATTATTTTAGGAATAGGAAAAACAGCTTTTAGCAACCTTCCTGCTCCTAAAGTAAATTGCGTTTCTGTTTCTCCTTCTGGAGAAGTTACGATTACTTGGGAAACGGTTATCGACCCATCTGGAATATTTAATTCATATGAAGTTTACAATATAGCTGGAGGGATATCAAGTCTCTTAGGTACAATTAATAATATAAATCAAACATCATTTGTTCACACAGGTATAAATGCTAATTCAGTTTCTTTCAGTTACATTATAGGAACTAATTGCTCTGCAGGTATTTCTAACTTTTCTGATACAGTCTCAAGTATTAAACTAAGAGTAAGCAATCCAAATAATGGATTAGCCGTACTTAATTGGAATAGAATATTCATTCCAAATAGTCCTACAGCAAGTACTAAATATTTAATTTATCAAGAATATCCATTAGGTACTTGGACATTAATAGACTCAGTAACATATGGAAATGAATTTTATAGAGATACGATAACAATCTGTAATGATTCAGTAAACTATAAAGTAACTGTATCTAATACCAACTGCATTTCAGAATCAAGTATAGATGGTGATAATTTTAGTGATGTTCTCCCTCCAAATCCACCAGTAATAAAAACTGTCTCAATAGATACAGGAACAAATCTAGCAAATATAACTTGGTCAAAAGGTTATCCTGAAGATACAGAAGCATACATAATACTGAAATTAATTGGTGGGTCTTGGGTACCAATTGACACGGTATACGGTATTAACAATACGACATACACTAATTTACTATCTTCAGCTACAAATCAATCTGAATGTTATGGAATAGCAGCATTTGATTCTTGCAGATATGGAAATCCTCTTTCAGCAAATACAAGTCCAATGAGCATACCTCATTGCACAGTATATTTAGAAACCATAAGAGATGAATGTAATCAAACTATAAGTCTAAATTGGAATAGTTATACCAATTGGAGTTCTGGAGTCCAAAATTACGAAGTGTTATATAAAGTTAATGGTGGAAACTTCATTTCTCATTCAACTGTTACTGGATATACCCAAACTATCTCAAACGTAAACCCAAATTCTTTATATTGTATTTTTATAAAAGCAGTTTCAACAAACCTGAAAGACACATCATTTTCTAATCAAACTTGTATCTACACATCTTATCCATTTGTGTCTGACACAAACTATTTACAAAATGTTTCTGTAAAAAAAGAAAATCAAATAGAGATTAAAATATATACCCCTTTATATAATACTATAAATGGATATAAAATTAATAGATCTGATGATGGAATAAATTTCACTGAAGTAGGTTCAGTTTCAAGGTCTCCTAATCCAACAGTATATATAGATAATGGAGTCACTTCAAATACAAATTCATATATATATAATATAATCCCTTACGATAGTTGTGATAATACTACCAATAAAGTTACAAATATAGGAGGAAACATTCTACTAGAAATTGATAATTTAAATGATGGATATATAAGTAAACTAAAATGGAAACAATACCAAAACTGGAATGGAGGAGTATCTGGCTATAACATATATCGAATATTAGGCAATACTAATCCTACAATAATTTCTACAGTAAATTCAAGTGAATTTAATTATGAAGATGATATATCACAATTCTATTCATCTAGTTCAGATGGACAATTTTGCTATTATATACAAGCAATAGAGAACATCAATCAATTTGGAATAGCAGAATTAAGTAATTCAAATAAAGTGTGTGTTAAACCCCAAGAAATAATTTACATACCAAACAGTTTCTCCCCTATGGATAAAAATGGTCTAAACGATCTTTTCCGTCCGATAATAGGTTTTGCAAACTATAATGAATATTCATTTAAGATATATAATAGGCTTGGACAATTAATATTCGAAACTAACGACATTCAAGAAGGATGGAACGGAAAATATAAGGGTTATTTAATCCATAATGAAGTTTTGATATACGAATTACTAATAGAAACATCAGATGGACAACCAATAAAGAGGAATGGACATGTATCAATATTTTAATTACAATTAATAATCTTACATCTTCTTATTTGAATAATATAGATTTAAAAAGCTCTTCTAAGAAATAATGAGAAAGATACATGTAATCAACATAATTTTAAATACTAATATCAAGTGATTAGGATTATTTATTAGACTTAAAGACTAATCTATAAAAAATTTGAAAATTATTTTATTGAAACTATATTCCTACAACCATAATGATAAAGGATAACAAGACTTTATAATAGATTGATTTTAAACTTTTAATTAACTAGAAACTATATAAAACAAAGATCAGTGAATTAACTTAAGGATTGCTAGCAGAAACTACCTGCGTTACTCCATTAATCACTCTATGTGCTTCTAAAGAAAATAGAAGTCATAAAAGACGGTTAATGATATATTATGAAATTGTTCAGATAAGAATTTCATTTTAAAAAAAGACAAAAAAAAGGCAACCCTACAAAGGTTGCCTAAAATTAGCGATTACATACTCTCCCACAATGTAGTACCATCTGCGCAAGTGGTCTTAACTTCTCTGTTCGAAATGGTAAGAGGTGTTCACCACCGCAATAATCACTAAAAAAGAAGATTTAATGTAGTTTTGTTTATTTTATTAAGTTTACGGATAATTAGTATTGCTCGACTCATACATTACTGTATTTACATCTGCAACCTATCAACGTCATAGTCTTTGACGATCCTTAAAAGAAATCTCATCTCGAGAAGAGTTTCGCGCTTAGATGCTTTCAGCGCTTATCTCAACCGAACGTAGCTACTTTGCAATGCAGCTGGCGCCACAACAAATACACCAGAGGTTCGTCCATCCCGGTCCTCTCGTACTAGGGACAGGTTCTCTCAAATTTCTAACGCCCACAACAGATAGGGACCGAACTGTCTCACGACGTTCTGAACCCAGCTCGC
>JABAYJ010000005.1:204983-283284 GCA_018609055.1 Flavobacteriales bacterium | reverse complement strand
ATGTTACTGTACATTCAGCTGTTACATCTGCTAAAGTAGCATTATCTGCTACTGGGGCAGTAACATCATTATAATTATAAACTTGATTAGCAGTAACTGTTTGTCCATTTCCATCATCAAATGTCCAAGTGATAGTTGTACTTCCGCCATCAACAAAAGTTAATGTACCTGCAGTTGTTCCTGTAATTGTCCCTGCACAAGCATCTGTTGTTGTTGGAGCAGTTAATGTACCGTTACAATCAACTGTAACAGCTGATAGAACTGGTGTTACCGGTGCAGTAACATCATTTATAATTACATTCTGAGTTTGTGTACTTGTATTCCCATTCCCATCATCATACGTCCAAGTTACCACTGTAGTTCCTTGAGTCGTTATTGGAAATGAAGTTATTGTAGTACCGGTTATTGTTCCTGCGCAATTATCTGTCGCAGTTGGAGCAGTTGGAGCAGTTACTGCACATTCATCTGTTAAATCTGTTAAAGTAGCATTATCTGCTACTGGTGCTATTCCATCAGTAATTGTTAAAGTTGGTGTTTCTGTGTAAACTGTACCGTCTGTTTCTGTTATTGTTAATGTAACAGTATATGTATTACCACCAGAACAATTTACAGTAGTTGGACTAACGCTTGTTGATGCTATACATACGTCAGTAGAAGTTAAAAATAAACTTGGAGTAAAAGCGAAGTCACCATTTGCATCAACTGCACCTGTAGCACTTGCAACAGAAACATAAGATTGTCTGGCAACTGTTATCGAAGCCGAAGTTTGTTGAACAAATGGATTACCAGCTACAACATAAGATAAAGTCATTACGTAGGTACCTGAAGCTAAATTTGGAAAAGTATTTGAAGTTTGAGAACTTGTTGTTCCAGTATAAGTAGCTGGAAAACTAGAAAAATCCCATTGATATGGATCTCCTGGAGCTAAACCCGTTGGACTAATAACAAAAGATCCATCTTGAGCACAAGTTGCAAAATTGTTTTGATCAATACTTATACCTACTTGAGAATAGGCTGATGCTGATAACATAATTGTTAGTGCAGCAACAAACGAAAATAATTTTCTTTTCATACCTTGATTTTTATTTTTTTGCATAAAATTCATGCAAGTGTTGATGTTTTGATTCATAATAATTAACTTCAATATGCAGCGAGTACTTAGAAACCGTTGATCTCCTTTATAAACTTCGCTATTTAATTGACAAATATAAACATTCTTTCTTATTTTCAAAGTAAAAATTAAATTAATAAGGAAGTTGATGAACAAGAAATATTTTTTTACTATTCTAGGAGAATAAGAAGTATTGAACCACCCAAGAGAATCTTTTTTTGTGGCAAAGTTGCTGTAAATAAGTAAAACAAAATACCGCTTTTTTTGATGCTATCAAATTTAATTCTCCCTAGAGGAGTTTCAAGTTCGGTACTTTTGTTTAGGTATATTTTTAATTAAACTTATTTTTAGAAAAATAAATTCCCTCTTCTTTATTGGTAGTTTTATTTTTCTTGCTTTATATTCTTTCAAACTACAATCTGAAAGAATCATTATTTTATACCTTAATATATATATAACTACATATAAAAGTATAAGTAAAACAGTTTGAAGAATTTAAATACCTAATAAACGAAAACAATTATTGGCAATGAGGATTGTAAAAAAATATAGTTTGTTACACCGTCATGATATCTTTTTCTTTCAAGACAATCAAATCTTCTACCTTTTTTACGTATGCATCTACGACTTTTTGTACTTCATCCTCAGATTTTTTGGCCATATCTTCCGATAAGCCAGAATCTTTCAAGCTTTTAATGAAATCATTTGCTTCTTTTCTTTGGTTACGAATAGAAACTTTTGCATGCTCTCCTTCTGCTTTTACTCTTTTCACCAAATCTTTTCTTCTCTCCTCTGTAAGAATTGGAACATTAATGAGAATCAACTCTCCATTATTTTGTGGATTAAGTCCTAGATTGGAATTAATAATTCCCCTTGCAATTTCATCCAACATTGATTTCTCCCAGGGCTGAACAGTAATTGTTCTTGCATCCATAGTACTTACATTGGCAACTTGTGATAAAGGTGTCTTTGATCCATAATAATCTACAGAAACATTATCTAACATAGATGGGTTAGCTTTTCCTGCTCTAATTTTTAGTAATTCTGAATTTAAGTGAGAAATGGCTTGACTCATTTGGTCCTTAGCTTCATCAATCCCCATTTGTATTTCTTCTGTCATAATTATTTTATATATTACAATTATAAAAAACTTAACCTTTCACCAAAGTTCCCTCTTCTTCTCCTTTTACTACTTTATTTAAATTTCCTGGTTTATTCATATCGAATACTATTATAGGTAAATCATTTTCTTTACATAAAGTAAAAGCTGTTAAATCCATTACATTTAATCCTTTTTCATACACCTCATCAAAAGTGATACTTTCAAACTTTGTTGCAGTTGGATCCTTTTCTGGATCTGCAGAATAAATACCGTCTACTCGGGTTCCTTTTAATATTACATCTGCTCCTATTTCAATAGCTCTTAATGAAGCTGCAGAATCCGTTGTGAAATATGGACTTCCTGTTCCTGCACCAAAAATCACAATTCTTCCTTTTTCTAAATGTCGAATTGCTCTTCTCCTTATATAAGGTTCTGCTATTTGTTCCATTTTTATCGAGGACATTAATCTTGTCTTCATTCCATTACTTTCCAATGCCGCTTGTAATGCCAATCCATTAATCATAGTTGCCAACATTCCCATGTAATCTCCTTGCACTCTTTCCATAATTCCTTTTTCGGCTTGAACACCTCTAAAGATATTTCCTCCTCCTATTACTATAGCAATTTCAATACCTCGTTCATGAGCTGTTTTTATTTCTTTAGCATAAGTGTCTAATTTTTTGTTATCTATACCAAATTGATTTTCACCCATGAGAGCTTCTCCACTTAGTTTTAATAATACTCTCTTGAATTTCATCATCCGATTTTGTTTTTTTTATCAAAAAAATATTTTGATCAGTTAAAATTAAGCGAAAAAAAAGAGAGAACTATAAATTCTCTCTTTTTTTTTAATATTTAAAAATATTAACTTAATGAGATTCTTTCAAATCCTGTTACAGTTAAATCTTTGTCTGTGTCTTGTAAGAATTGTGTTACACTCTTCTTGTTGTCAGTAAACATTGCTTGATCCATAAGTGTATTCTCTTTAAAGAATTTACCTAATCTTCCTTGAGCAATTTTATCAGCCATTTCAGCTGGTTTACCTTCTTGGATTGCTAATTCTTTTCCTACTTCTAACTCTCTTGCGATAGTCTCTGCAGAAACAGAATCTTTATTTAAAGCTACTGGAGCCATAGAAGCAACTTGCATTGCAACTTGTTTTCCAACTATTGCTACTTCTTCTCCATTTTTATTTAATCCTACGATAGTAGCAATTTGATTTCCTGGATGGTTGTAAGCTACAACACATTCAGCATCTACTATTTTGTAGTCTAATACTAATTTCTCTCCAATTACACCTACTTGCTCAATAATCTTCTCAGCAACAGTTAATTTATCGTCATATTTCAATGCGTTAAATTCTTCTAAGTTAGCTGGGTTGCTATCCATTGCAATCTTAACAAATGATTGAGTCAATTGATTGTACGTATCATTTTTTGCAACAAAATCAGTTTCACAACCTAATACAACCAAGTATCCTCTTGAACCACTTTCGTTTGTATTTGCGATAACTAATCCTTCTCCAGTTTCTCTATCACTTCTCTTAGCAGCAACTTTTTGTCCTTTTTTTCTAAGTACATCAACAGCTACTTCCATATCACCCTCAGCTTCAACTAAAGCTTTTTTACAGTCCATCATTCCTGATCCTGTTTTCTTTCTTAACTCATTTACTTGAGATGCAGTAATCTTCATTTTTTTATTGTATTGAAATATTATAATTATGCTTTTGCAGCAACTTCTTTTCCTTTTGCAGCACTTCTTTCAGCTAAACCTTCTTTAACAGCATCTGCCATTATTCCGATTACTTTAGCGATAGACTTAGATGCATCATCATTTGATGGGATTACAAAATCAACTCCTTTAGGGTTAGAATTTGTATCAACCATTGCAAAAACAGGAATTCCTAATTTTGTTGCTTCAGCAAATGCAATGTTTTCTTTTTTAACATCTACGATAAAGATAGCTGCTGGAGTTCTGTTCATATCAGAAATAGATCCGAATACAGTTTCCAACTTTTCTCTTTGTCTAGATCTTTGTAATCTTTCTCTTTTAGACATAGTATCGATTGTTCCATCTACTAGCATCTTATCGTATGCTTGCATTTTTCTAATCGATTTCTTTACTGTAGAAAAGTTAGTTAACATTCCTCCTAACCATCTTTCAGTTACGAATGGCATGTTAGTTTCTTTGATTATTTCAGCAACTACATGTTTAGCTTGCTTTTTTGTAGCTACAAACAAAATCTTTTTTCCAGATTTTGTAATTTGCTTCATTGCTGCTGCTGCAGTTTCAATCTTTCTAGCAGTTTTGTTAAGATCGATTACGTGTATTCCATTTTTTTCTGAAAAAATGTATGGAGCCATACTTGGGTTCCACTTACTTTTTAAGTGTCCAAAATGTACACCTGCTTCTAATAACTCGTCAAAGTTTGTTCTCATTTTTATTGTTGTTTACATTCTGTTCTCAATCAACATTACTGGTAGCACTGCCCAAAGCAAATAGTCCAATAAGTTTAGATACTAAACAAAATTTTGGTTTGTGTATATTAACGCTTACTAAATTGAAATTTCTTTCTTGCTTTCTTCTGTCCTGGCTTCTTTCTCTCTACCATTCTTGAATCTCTCGTCATTAATCCTTCTGCTCTTAAAGCTGGCTTGTATTCTTCATTTATCTTCACTAAAGCTCTTGAGATTCCTAATCTTATTGCTTCAACTTGACCTGTAAAACCACCACCATCAACATTAATAGTCACATCATATTGACCTAATGTATCAGTAATAATAAAAGCTTGATCTACTTTACCTTGTTGCAATTTAGTTGCAAAGTAATCTTTGTAGTCTTTTTTATTAATTGTTACGTTTCCTTTTCCTTCAGATAAATAAACTCTAGCTATAGAGGTTTTTCTTCTTCCTATTGTATTAATAACTTCCATTCTGTTTTTTGTTATTTAATGTCTTCTAATTTAATTGCTTTTGGCTTTTGAGCTGCATGAGCATGCTCAGTTCCTGCAACAACATATAAGTTGTTTCTGTAAATGTCTCTACCAAGAGTATTCTTTGGCAACATTCCTTTTACAGCTCTTTCTACTAAAGAAATTGGGTTCTTAGCCATAATCTCTCTTGCAGTAGCAGATCTTTGCCCACCAGGATAACCTGTGTATCTAATGTAGGTTTTATTGTCCCACTTAGAACCTGTTAATTCAATCTTTTCAGCATTGATTATGATAACTCTATCACCACAATTAGCATGTGGAGTAAAGTTTGTTTTGTGCTTTCCTCTTACTAGTTTAGCGACATTACTTGCCAGTCTTCCTAGTCTTTGTCCTTCAGCATCAATTACAAACCATTCCGTGTTTGCGTTCTCTTTATTTGCTGATATTGTTTTATAACTTAGTGTATCCACTTGTATATGTATTTAGTATTGTTCTTATTTTATGGACTGCAAAGGTAAAATAATTTTATTTCGGAACAAACTTTGATTAACAATTAATTGTGTAAAATATTATTTGTTTTATCTATATCTGTTTTTGAACTGCAAAATAAATCTTCAATCCCCTCATTTTAAATCATTTAATTCAAAAATTTGTATTTATTAAAACTACCACCTTTTTTATTTTAAAATCACTCTATTCAATTTATCCGAAATAACTTTTTTTAATTCTATGTAGGTAAGTTGAGAAGAAAGTAACTTTTCTACCTCTTCATCATCTGGCCCTGCTTTTAGTTTATTCTGGATATCTTGTATATTTATCTCTACCTTTTTTAATTGCAATGCTAGTACCGAATGTTCCAATGCAAACTTTAAATTCATGTCCTCGGTAGAAACATAAATTTTATGTTTCACTCTCCAATTTTCACTCAACTCATATTTTTGAGAACTTAACGAAACTACATTTTCTACAATTTCTACATCTGGATTAAGCATTAATGACCTTACCTCAATTGGTTTTTCATCATGAACCAATTTGGAATAGTGATCAAATATCTTTTGGTAAACTGATTTCGAAAACTTAATCTCATCATTTTCAAGCGTATGAACTATATAATCAGAAACTGTTATTGTAACTTCCTCTTTCTCCTCCCCTTCGCTTTCTTGAAAAAACACTACTTCTTTCTCACCATAATTCACCAATAATCGAATTAAGTCTTTCTCTAAATATTCTAAATCAGTCTCTCCATATTTACGCTCAGCTTTTGGCTCTTCTTTATATTCAAAAACCTCAACTTCTCCTCGAGAGTAATCATTGCCTCTTCTTTCCGTTTTAAAATTATTACGAAGTATTTTGTTTAGCTCATTATAAAGAGCCTTTTCCGCAATCCCAAATCTACTCGAACACTCAGACATGTAAATTGACCTCTTTACTTCATCAGTAATAACTGAGACAGTAGATAGAATCTCTTTAACCAGCTCTGCTTTTTTAATTGGATCATTTTTGGCATCATCCAACAATAAGTCACTTTTGAATCGAATAAAATCCTTAGAGTTAGTAGAAATAAAATCATCTATTTCAGGCTTACTCATTTTTTTGGCAAATGAATCTGGATCTTCACCATCTGGAAACAAAACAACTTTTACATTCAACCCCTCTTTTAGAATCATGTCGATTCCCCTGAAGGAAGCTTTGATTCCTGCTACATCTCCATCAAACAAAATAGTAATGTTTGGTGTGTATCTTTTTATAAGCTTTATTTGATCAGCTGTAAGCGAAGTTCCCGAAGAACTAACTACATTTTCGATTCCTCTTTGATGCATTGAAATTACATCTGTATATCCCTCAACCAATAAACAGTTATCTAATTTTACTATGTCTTTTTTAGCAAAATAAAGTCCGTAAAGCACTTTACTTTTATTATATAATTCTGTTTCGGGAGAGTTGAAATATTTAGCTGTTTTCTTGTCGTTAGTAAGAATTCTTCCTCCAAAAGCAATTACTCTTCCTGTAATATTATGGATAGGAAACATGACACGACCTTTAAAAAAATCGAATCTTTTGCTTGGTTCACCTTTAGTTAAACCTGCTTTTAATAAATACTCCTCTTTATATCCTTCTTTAATTGCTGAAGAAGTAAAACTATCCCATTTACTGGGGTTATATCCTAAATGAAACTTCTCTATTGTCTCAATAGAGTATCCTCTTTCTTTAAAATATGATAAGGCTATGGATTTTCCTTCATCCGAATTTAATAATTGATTGGAGAAGAATTTTTGAGCATAAGAGTTTACAATTTGTAATGATTCTCGGCTGGACTGAGCTTGCATTTGCTCAGGAGATTGCTCTTTTTCTTCAATCTCAATATTATATTTATTAGCCAAATACCTTAATGCCTCAGGATAAGTCATTTGCTCATGATCCATCATGAAATTGACTGAATTCCCTGCTTTTCCACAACCAAAGCATTTATAAATACCTTTTGTTGATGACACAGTAAATGATGGAGACTTTTCATCATGAAAAGGACAATTACCAATTAAGTTTACACCACGTTTTTTTAACGTAACGTAATCCCCAACTACCTCCTCTACTCGAGCAGAATCAAAAATGGACGCTATGGTATCTTGTGAAATCATGTTTTTAAGGGTTACAAAGATAACTATTATTAGGAGATAATTAATTGTAATAAAACTAAGAGTATAACTTCCTAAAAAGGAGCATAAAGAATTAAACTCATATCACTTTGAGATTTCTAAAAGAAATGATTTGCTTACTTTTAGGTTTAAAGAACTAATACAATGAAAAAACACCTATCTACTTTGTTACCAATATTGGTGATTGCAGTAATGGGAGCAATTTTTCATTGGGAGTACCTCAACACTTATCCAAGCAATACTCATGCTTGGGCACAAGCAGATAGATTTGCAATTACCAAAGGATTTGTGAGAAATGATCTTAACTTTTTTGAGCCAGAAACATACATTTTAAATCCTCAATTTCCCGGGAATTGGAGTAAACCTCAAGAAAAAAGTATCACCTCTGTAGATTTTCCTATTCACGATTACATTCCAGCTCTTATTATGAAAATAAGTGGTAATGAACAGCCATGGATATCACGCTTGTATAACTTGCTCTATAGCTTTATTGGGTTGTTTGCCTTGTTCAAAATGAGCACTCTTTTTATTCGAAACACAGCTTTTTCTTTCTTGATAGTTGTTATTGCAGCCACTTCTCCTGTTTTTGTATTCTACCAAGCTAGTTTCATACCCACAATACCATCATTGGCAAACGCTATATTGGCGATTTACTTATACTTTCTGTATTTAAAATTTGGAGAGATAAAACACTTTGGATGGAGTATATTATTAATCACTCTTGCAGCTTTAAGCCGAACAACTTTTGTTATTCCTCTTATTGCTATTCTTTGCCATTTCATCTTATTATTATTTAAAAAAAGAGAAAGATTATTAAGCAAAACACTACTCTTTGTACTTTCATTTTCTTCTATTCTTGGTTACTTTTTGTACAACAGTTACCTTAAAGAAAAGTATGGATCCTTATTCTTAGGAAACATAACTCCTCCAGAAAATTTTAGCGCATTTATTGTTGAAATTTCTGAGTCTTGGAAAAACTGGGGGATGGATTATTTCCTGCCCAATCACTATCTAATATTTGCTTTAACACTACTATTAGGCTTACTGTTTTTTATCAAAAAAAGAAATTTTAAACTATCCGAATTAGCCAAATTCACAATTATATTATGGATTGGAAATCTATTGTATTTAGTGGCTATGAGTTATCAATTTATGAATCATGATTATTACTTTCTTGATAGCTTATACTTACCAATAATTTTAAGTCTTATTCTTTTACTTCGCCAAATCCCTTCCTATCATAAGAAGAGTAAAAGAATGATTTTAAATGGATTAGTAGCTTTTTCAAGTATTACTTTATTTCTTAGTGCAGAAACTAAGCAAACTGAAAGACACACATATAAATTTTGGGATTCATTGCCAAATACTTATAATAATTACAGGAATGGCGAAGATATCCTAGAAAAACTTGGCGCTTCTGAAGATGCTAAAATTTTACTAATTGAGCCTATTGCTCCTAACTATTGCCTTTCGTTATTTAACAGAAAAGGCTATTGCACAATGGCTCCTTGGAAAGAAAGAGTGGAACCAGCTTTGGAGTGGGATGTAGATTATGTTATTTTTCAAAACGAATATTTTTTAACTGATATTTACCCTAAATATCCTGACATCATACATAGATTAAAAAAGAAATATGATAATGGCAGTATCTCAATTTGTAAAATAGAAAGAAACTCTCAAACTCTTGAAGAGTTTTTAGGAATCTCTTTTATTGAACCCGAAATTAAACAAGTATTAAATTTTGAAACTGACTCTTTGTTACCATTGTGGAAGAATATTAATAGAAACAATGCTAAATCGAATTTAGGAGTATTTTCAACAGAAGTAAATTCCTCCATGGAATATGGTCCAGCATATTCTGATACAAACTTTGATTTTTCTAGAAGAGAAGTTGTAATTATGGGGAATGGCTTTCTATATCCAGAGCAAATGAAAGGCGGTAGTTTGATTGTATCTGTTAATAAAAACGGTCGTGATTTATATTACAAAGAAATAGCATTATCTAAAATTACAACTACTAAAAAAGAGTGGCAATCCTTTTATTTTCAGTTTTACATACAACATTTGGATCGAAGAAGCTGTGAAATAAAATTCTTCTTTTATAACCCTAATGGAAGTATTTATTATTTAGATGATTTTAATCTAAGAATTTATAGGGATTTTGGATACTTAGTGAAAAAATAATCTATTTATTAATTCGAGACGTTCTTTTTATCTCTTCAATTAATAACTGTTTAGAATCTTCGTAGCTATCAATTAACAAGAAATTACCTCCACCAACTTCAGCAATTTGTTGCATGCTCTCAGCATCTTCTGGTTTATTTTTAATACCCAACACTGTTAAGCAAATTCCCTTCACATAGTTTTTCTCAACCAACCTATCAAGATTAGTATTCCCTTGATTAAACTTACCATCTGTAGCCATAATCACTTGATTATTTCCACCTTTGATAAAGTGCTTTAAAGCTTGTCTATAAGCCAATTTCATACCATCACCTCCAGCAGTCATTCCTTGAGCTTTTATTCCCTGTATAGTCTTAATCAACAACTCTTTTTCACTTCCAGATGTTGCTTCGATAATTACTTTAGAAAAAGTAGAGTAAGATATCAATGTAACTCTATCTTCATCTCTAAGCTCTTTTACCATCTCTATCAAAGAGGCTTTAAGTAAATCCAGCTTACCATCAGAGTTCATAGAAGTTGATACATCTAATAAAAAAACTATATTATTTGCCTTGTATTTAGGCTCTTTAATATCAGGAACGTGAGTTCTTGGTGTTGTATCTTTTATTGGTTCAAGCACAACAGGTTCTTCAATTAATATTGGTTCCTCATTTACAATAATCGGTTCGTCTATTTTTGGTTCAAGAACTACTACAGGCTCTTCTTTTTCAATTACAATTGGCTCTTCTATTACTAATGGTTCCTCAATAACAATTGGCTCTTCAATAATTGGCTTATTAAGATAAACCAAAATGGAATCATTGTTACGGTTTACATATTTCTGAAATTCTTTGCCATAGTAACCGTCTGCTGTAATTACAAAGTAATACAAACCTATAAGAGATACGGTTTCAACCATACCCACTCTATTTGTTTTTTCTATTTGAGCCACTATTCCATTACTAACGAAAGTAATTGTAGCATCTTTGATTGGCTTTCCTGTTTCGGCATCTAAAACGGTAGCAGTAAAATCAAAAATTGGAGAAGAAACTGGTCCTTTATTTTCAAAACTTGGGCAATCTAGCCCAATTGAATTGTCTATTTCCTTTACATTTCCTTGAATTGTGAATACAAAAGGCTCCAAACTGTTACTTAAGTAAAAAGGGATTTCTATTTTGAATTTACCTGTCTCTTTGGGATTGTATTTTACCCTGATAATCATTATACTATCTGGCTTTACTGTTTTTGTAGAAACTAAAGTTCTTACTTCTCTTCCATGACGGATGCTTAATAAATAGACATCTTTACCAGTAGTATTCCTGAATTTAAGATCTACAGTTCGGTCGTTTCCTGCATAGATATCACCAAAATCATGGTCGATTTTATCGAAGCCAAACTGAGCATTTAGCCCAAAAGACATTAAAATAAATATGAAAAATAAGTAGCGCATAACTCAAAGTTAACTTAAACAGAATAATAATTATTGTTGTTTATCCAATAATTAAGCCAAGATTATACAAATGAAAATGTGTTACACAACTTCTCTTTCGAGCTTTGTAACATCCTTAATTAAGATTCGTTTCCCATCAATTTCAATAATTTGTTCTTTATTAAAATCAGAAATTGTTCTGATGGCAGATTCAGTAGTAACTCCAGCAATATCTCCAATTTCTTTTCTGGTCAACATAGAGTTTAAAACAGAAGTTTGGTCATTAACACCAAATTTGCTTGATAAAAGCAATAAAGCTTCAGCCACTTTTTCTCTAACAGATTTTTGTGCCATGTCAATCACTTGCTTCTCAGCATGACGAAGATCACCTGCAAGCATTTGAATAACTTTCATGGAAAAATCAGGATTTTCCTTTAGCAAGCTAAGAAAAGCATCAGAAGGGATTTGAAACAATCTTGTTTCTTCTACTGCTGTTGCAGAAGCAGAATAACTTTCTCCAGTCAGTAGTGAACGATAACCAATTAAATCACCTGCAGAAGCAAGTCTAGTTATTTGTTCTTTTCCATTAATACCATATTTATGAATTTTTACAACTCCCTTAAACACAACATACAATACTTTTGGATAGGCATCTTCATTAAATAAAGACTCTCCTTTTTTATAAATTTTTTCAATTTCTTGCAAACGCAAAGAAGCGATTTGTTCACGAGATAACTCGCTAAACAAACAGAAATGTGTTTTAGGATTTTTGCTTTTAAATTCTTGCATAATAAAATTACTCTGCAAAAATAGACATATTTTTATTAAAAATACAAAAAAGTGACATAGCTAAATAGATAAAAAAGTTGATAATTTGTTAACATTATGCCGTGACATTAGGATTTATTTATTGTAATTTTGTTGAGAATTATAATTAAAACCTATTATTATGAAAAAAATTTTACTCTCTATTGCTGCAGTTTTCACAGTAGCCTCATTTAATGCCCAGTGCACAGAAATTTTTATTTCTGAGTACGTAGAAGGATGGTCTAACAACAAGGCTATCGAATTGGTAAACCCAACAAGTGCTCCAATCGACTTATCTGCTTATGAATTAAGAAGATATTCAAACGGATCTACTTCAGCTGATGCAACTAAAAAATTAGCTCTTTCTGGAACTATTGCTGCACATGGTACTTTTGTAATTGTAATTGACAAAAGAGATTCTACAGGAACTGGTCAAGAAGCTCCAGTTTGGGATACTCTTCAAAATCAGGCAGATGTATTTCTTTGCCCAGTATACGCTATAAACAATGTTATGTATTTCAATGGAAATGATGCTTTAGCACTTTTCAAAGGAACTGTAGCTATTGATGTATTTGGAAAAGTAGGTGAAGATCCTGGAACTATTAATGGAGTTACTAGTTCTAACAAATCTTACGGATGGCCACTTATTTCTTTATCTGGAGATTCAATAGCTTGGACTAAAGATCACGTACTTATCAGAAAATTTAATGTTACTGAAGGAGATTCTGATGCTTTAAATGCATTTGATCCAAGAGCAGAATGGGATTCTTTATCACCATTAAACTTCTCTAACTTAGGAGAACACTTTTGTAACTGTCCTGGTTTATTATCAATAAGTGAAAACGAAATAACTGAAAAATTCAATGTTTTCCCTAACCCTTCTAGCTTAGGATTAATAACTATCAAAGCATCTAATGTTCCTACAACAATTGAAGTATACTCTATTACAGGAGCTAAAGTAATTGAACAAAATGCTAACTCTACTACAATTAGAATTAGTACTGATGAATTAAACAAAGGGATTTACTTTGTTGCATTAACTTTTGAGAACGGACAAAAGTTGACTAAAAAAATTATCTTAAACTAAAACTTAACCTAATTATTAGAATCAACCTATTATGGTAAGATCGATATCTTTAACAATCCTATTCCTGCTAGCAGGAATAGGATTTTTTGCTCAAAACGGAATTGTAAAAGGAACCGTAACTGATGAATTAACTGGCGAAACCATTATTGGTGCCACAATTAGTTATAGTGGAGGTAACGGAACTATTACAGATATTTATGGTAATTATACTCTTACATTACCGCAAGGTGAACAAACGATTACTTATTCTTTTGTAGGGATGAAACCTAAAACAAGAAAAGTAACTGTTTCAAATCGTCCTCAAATTATTGATGTGAAATTAGCTAACAAAATGATTAATGAAATCGAAATTGTAGCTGATATTGCTAAAGAAAGAGAAACTCCTGTTGCATTTACCAATGTAACTAGAGAAAAACTTAATGAAGAATTAGCTTCTCAGGACCTACCAATGGTTCTTAACTCAACACCAGGAGTTTATGCTACTCAAAGTGGTGGTGGTGATGGTGATGCAAGAATCACAATTAGAGGTTTTAGTCAAAGTAATTTAGCCGTAATGATTGATGGAGTTCCTGTGAACGACATGGAAAACGGATGGGTTTATTGGTCGAATTGGTTTGGTTTAGACATGGTAACTCAAAGCATTCAAGTACAGAGAGGTCTTGGTGTTTCTAAATTGGCTGTTCCTTCTGTTGGTGGTACAATGAATATTTTTACTTCTGGTATAGATTCTAAAAAACAATTAACTGTAAAAATGGAAGCTGGAACAGGAATGTTTCAAAGACAATCATTTAGTTACAACTCAGGTAAAATGAAAAATGGTTTTGGATTTACTGGTGCTTTCTCTCGAAAAAAAGGAGATGGATTTGTAGATGGAACCTACACTGATGGTTACTTTTTCTATGCGAAATTAGAAAAGAAATTTAAAAATCACTTATTGAGCTTGTCTGCTTTTGGAGCACCACAAAGTCATGGCCAACGTTCATTTAAACAACCTATATCATTCTTTAATGTGGAGGATGCAAGAGGATTAGGCGTGTCTCAATCTGCAATTGATCAATATAGTTTAGCTGGAGGTCAAAATCATGGAATTAAATTCAATCAATTTTACGGAGACTACATCAATAATAATGGTGAGCAAACTACTCTTTATGAAAGAGAAAACAAATACTTTAAACCTCAAATAACACTTAGAGATTTTTGGCAAGTAAATGATAAATTCTATTTATCAAACGTAGCTTATCTTTCAGTGGGAAGAGGTGGTGGAACTGGAATGAGAAATTCTTCTAGAGACCCTGTTACTGGAAGATTAAATGCTCAATTTATTTATGACAATAACACTTCAGGAGATTTTGGACCTAATATAGATTCTGATATAAGTCCTACTGAGATATTTGCTAATTCTAATGTTTTTCAAAGTGTTAATAATCACTTTTGGTACGGGCTTTTGTCCACAGCTACTTACATCAAAAATGAAAATGTAACTTACTCTGGAGGAATTGACCTAAGAAGCTACCAAGGAGAACATTTCAGAAAGGTTTACAACCTTTTGGATGCAGATTATGCTAAAGATTTAGGAGGAGATCAAAATGCAAACCAAAGAATTTATCGTGAAGATGATAAATACTTTTACCACGACTTAGGTAAAGTTGTTTGGGGTGGTGGTTTTGGTCAAATGGAATACAAAAAAGATCTTTGGTCAATATTTGCTAGTGGTTCTGTTTCTGTTTCTGGATATCAGGGAGTTGATTATTTCAGAAAGAAAACTGTAACTGTAGATGGTAAGCAATACGAAGTTGGTTATAGTGATACTGTTAGAGTAAATGACAAAACTTATACTCGAGATTCAGAAGAACTTGAACACTACTCTACCGAATGGGTTACTAGACCTGGATTTACGATTAAAACTGGAGCAAATTATATTTTTGATGAATACTCTAATGCCTTTATTAATCTTGGTTACTTATCTAACGTACCTAAATTCAATAACGTAATAGATCAAAACAATGAAGTAGTAAACAACATTGTAAACGAAAAAGTACAAGCTATTGAAGCAGGTTATGCATTCAAGAAAAACAGAATTGCAATAAACGTAAATACTTATGCTACTAATTGGAAAGACAGACCATACACTGTGAGAAGAATTGGTGAAGACAATGAAAGTTTTAGTGCCAATATTCAAATGGATGCTCTTCATATGGGAGCTGAACTTGAAGTTGCCTACAAAATGAGTAGATTTCTTACAATTGAAGGAATGATTTCTTTAGGAGATTGGAGATGGCAAAGTAAAAAAGATAGTATCACATTTTTAGATAATGCTGGAAATACTATTACTGATGCAACTGGAAACATACAATATGCTTCTTTTGATGCAAGAGGAGTTCATGTAGGTGATGCTGCTCAAACTCAGATGGGTGCTAAAGTAAGAGTTAACATCACAAAAAGACTTTACGTTAAATCACAATACACTTGGTTCGACAGAAACTATTCGAATTTTGAACCAGGAGGTTTAACTGGAGAAAACGCAGGAAGAGAATCATGGAGAATGCCTTCTTATGGATTAATGGATTTACATGCTGGATATGGATTCCCTTTAAAGACTATGGGAGAAAAAGGTAGAACACCATACTTAAACTTTAGAGTAAGTGTTCTTAATCTATTAAATGAAATATACATTGCTGATGCACAAAACAATGATAGGTTTACACAATCTTTCAACAACTTTGATGCACAATCAGCTTCTGTATTCTACGGATTAGGGAGAAGATTTAATGTATCTGTTCAATTACAATTTTAAAAAATAATCATGAAAAACAATTTACTAATACTAGTAGCAATTTTATTAAGCTACACTTCATTTTCACAAGCTCCAATACCTTTTTCTTGGACTGTTCCTAACACTACTTTACCAACTGGTGTTACTATGGGAATAACTGCTGGTGGAGCAACATATGCTCCAGGTTTTTATGCCAATAATGGAAATACATCTGCACCAAGTGTAAAACTAAGCGGAACAGGTCATTTTCTTAAAATAAACATAGTAGCAGAAGGTGGAGAAGTATCTTACTATTTAAAAGGACAAGCAATTGGTGCTAGTTACTTAGGAACTCTTAAAGTACTTATGTCAGCTGATGACATTACTTATGATACTGTTAGAACAATAAAAGATGCTCAGTTAAGCGGAACTACTTATACTCAGTTTAAGGACACTTGTAAAACAAGCACTAGGTATATTAAATTTTATTATTTCGATAAAATAAGTGGTTACAATGTATCTATTGACGATATCGATATTGGTTCACCATTGGCAAAGCCAGAGGCAGAAATAAATGCACTTATTGGAACCGATACTATTTTTAGTGGTGGTAAATACTACACTTCTG
Source organism: Flavobacteriales bacterium (assembly GCA_018609055.1). Classification (GTDB taxonomy): domain Bacteria; phylum Bacteroidota; class Bacteroidia; order Flavobacteriales_D; family CAJJDF01; genus CAJJDF01. The sequence goes on along the minus strand of JABAYJ010000005.1, from coordinate 266,619 downwards.
AAACAGTTGGAAACACAAAGAGAATCAATTTAATAATTGAAAATCAAGGGACAGATAGTACTTTGAAATTAACGAGTGTACTAAGCTCTAACTCAACTGAATTTAGTGTCGTAAGCTCTCCGCTAAGTATAAGTAGCTTATCATCTGATACAATTAAAATTGACTTTACTCCTTCAGCTGCTGGAACAAGAAATTCAACAATAACAATTGCTAATAATGATTCAACAGAAAATCCTTATATCATAGATTTTATTGGGTATGGTAATGGACTTGCTACCGAACCATCTACTCCATCTGCTGCAACTTTCAGCAATATTTCTACTTATAAATATGGAGTGAGTATTACACCAAACACACCATTAGCTGATGAAAGCTATTTAGTTTTATTTAAAAATGGAAGTGCTCCAACTGGAACTCCAGTTGATGGAATGAGTTATACTCCTGGAGATGTAATTGGGAATGCTAAAGTTGCTTATGTTGGTAAGAATTTATCATACTTATCTAAAGAAACATATGCTAACTCAACTTACCATGTTGCAGTATATTCTTACAGTGGAACCGGAACTTTTTCAAATTATAACAGCACAGCAAGAACAGCTAATTTAACTACTCCTGTTACAATGATGGCGAGTAACTATTATAACGGAATAAGTACATCTGCTAATACTTTTGTTTCTGATTTACAAACTAAAATAAACCCTCACACTTTAAGATTTTATGGCGATTTTGATGACACTTACATTGATGAGTTTGCATCAAGAGATACATCAAACGGACAACAGGTAGTAACTTGTGTGTATACTGGTGACGAGTATATTTATACAGCTCCATTTACATTTACTTATATTTCTCGAGAGCACAGTTTTCCACAGAGTTGGATGCCAACTTATGGAGACCAAACTAAGCCAGAGTATAGTGATTATCACAACCTATACCCTACTAACCAGAATAATGCAAATGCAGTAAGAAGTAACAGACCTTTAGGAGAAGTTGTAAATGTTACCTCTACTTTTTTAGATGGAACTTACGGAACTGACGCAAGAGGAAAAGCTGTTTATGAGCCAAGAGATGAGCATAAAGGAAATGCTGCAAGAGCAATCTTTTACATGTGTGCAACATACGAAGGTGTTAGCGGTAATAGCTGGGCATTACCAAACCCTATTGATGCTTTTATCGTTAATTACGAGCAAGAACAAGACGTGTTAAAAAAATGGCACTGGCAAGATCCAGTTGACGAAAAAGAAATGGCTAGAAACGATTATATCGAGTCACTTCAGAATAACCGTAACCCATTTATTGATAGCATGAGCTATGTATGTTATATTGATTTTATGACAATGACTTGGTTACAATCTGCATCTCCATGTTTAACTACACCAGTTAGTCTTGAGGAAATGAGTAATCTTAAACAAGTAAGTTTATATCCTAATCCAGCTAACAATAGCATTAACTTAATATACTCGTTAAACGAGAGTGAAACATTGAATTACAAAATCACAAATTCAATCGGACAGACTGTTGCTTCAAGTTCATTTAATGGATTAACAAGCGATAGTAAATCAATAAAAATTGATCAGTTAAGTTCAGGTATGTACCAAATAAGAATAACTGGAAGTTCATTTAATGAAACGCTTAGTTTTATTAAAAACTAAATTGTTAAAGCTTAATCTTCAAAACTCTCAGCTAATAACTGGGAGTTTTTTTTGGTTAAAACAAACTGACAAACCCAAAGTGAACTTTCCCGTTTTTGATTAGAATAGGATTACCCAGCTGCTTTCCTAGGCCATAAGTTAATGTGAAAATTCCAGCACCAGTCTGAAAATTTACACCTGCTCCAAAACCAAAAGGAGTATCAGTGACAAATTCATCAATCGACTTTTTCTCGTAAAAAGAGGCATCAACAAAACCAAAAACTGCTGAATTTCTATCGAATAAATAACGAAACTCCGAAGTAACAATTGCATAATTAGAAACCAAAAATGACTGCTGATTAAATCCCCTTAGAGTATTTAACCCACCTATTTGGTATAATTCATTATCATAAATAGTTTCTCCAAAAATATTACCCGATTGAACCCCAAATTTTATTGTTGATTTTTTAAACAAGGGAATAAAATAAGAAGCTTTAACATCTGATTTTATTTGAAAAGAGGACATATTGGTTTCATCATCATTACTTCCTGTTGAACTCCCAATAGTTTTATTTCCAGAATTCAATTCAATTTGAGCTGACCATCCTTTTCTTGGATTTAGTCTATAATCCAAATTAGTAAGTTCATAAATCACTCCTAAATAAATAGTTTGTAAAGATTGAAACTCATTAGAATTAGATGATTGAGACAGTAGACTATTTGACTGAATAACATTAGCAAAAACAGAAATTCTTTGTTGATTTTCCAAAAAGAAGGAGAATCCTCCTTTTAAATTAAGATTTGCAAATGTAGTATCTTGCCTAAAGTAGTTTATTGAAGTAATAAGCCCTACTCTACTTCCAAACAAAAAAGGATAATCAACTTCAAAGGCATAATTTTGAGTATTAGCTTTTATCGATTCAAAGTTTAATAATACTTTCTCTCCCCTTTTAAAAGCATTAAGCAAATTAACTTTTACGTCACCTACTACAGTTATTTTTCCCGTATTCTCATCAGGATTTATTCCTAAAATTCCATCAAACCGACTTGCAGATTTATCTTTGACATAAAGAACCAAAGTAGCTTTCCCCTTGGTGAAAAACACTTCTGAACCTCTAATTATTTCTATAAAAGGAATGTTTTGTAGCTTAGAATCTATCTTTCTAATTAGACTTTCATTGTAAGTCTGACCTTTATTAATCCCAATATGTCTAAGTATAAATTGTTTGCTGGTTTTTGAACCTCCTTTAATTACAATACTATCTATAGAAAAATAGTCCCCTAGGTTAGACATTAATTTTCCCGATATTCTTTCTTTGGTTATTCTCAAAGAGTCAAAATAAACCCTTGCAAAAGGATACCCATTATCCTCATAAAACCTTAATTGCTTATCAATACCATCAATTAGTGAATTTGAATTGAATACTTTCCCGGACTCACTAAAAGAAAAATTCTCACTTTGCAAGTTCTTTCCCAAACTCAATTTATCCCAGTTATACTGAGGGCCTTTATATAAAAATAATTTCAAAAAATCATCTCTGTTTTCAAGTGTATCAAGTTTAAACTCGATATATCCTTTAGAGATATACTTTAAATTAACATTTTGAAGATAAATTGATTGTGAAACAGAATCTTTAAAACTCTCAGAAATTATTAATTTATTATTTTCATAAACTTCTAATTTCTCTTGACCCAACAAAGCTTTACTAGCAGTTATTAAAAGAAGAAAAACAAAAAATTTATGAAAATGAAAACGCATAATCTTTAAACTCAAAACAAGTATTAATATTTTTAAATTCTCTATTTAGTTGAAAATATTACAATTAGTATTAAAAAATCTCGTTCATAAATAAATACACCTTTAAAAGCAACCTTACTTCCTCTAGAGAGTATAAATATTATAACTAAGTGAGGTTAATTCAGTTCAAATTGTTGACAACTTGTTTATAATTCAACACAGCTGAATGCCTAACACTAAGTAAATATACCTTTTTTTGTAAGCAACTAAATAACTAAAAATGAAAAATATACTCAAAACAATCATCACGATAGCAGCTGTTGCCCTTTTTGCTACTTCTTGTACTACCTCAAAAAAGCAAAAATGTGATGCTTATGGGAATATTTCAAGTATAGAAAAAACTCAAAACGAAGTAATACTTACTAATTTTACTCTTGAAGCGAAAAGCTAAACGGTAATTGATTCGAATTAATATTACAACACAATCCTATGGATTGTGTTTTTTTTGGTCTTAACTTATTCAAATCCAAAGTAAAGTTTCTTTATATTTGTATTGAACAGGAAACAAAATGAAATGAAACGTTTTATTATCTTATTGATTTCAATCAGTTTTTGGCAAATCTCTTTTGCTCAAATCCCTGCTACCCAAGAAAATAAAGCTGGTTTTCGCTCAGAAGTTTTTGGAGGACTTATTCTCCATACAAATGGTTGGGGAGGAAATTTCACTTATTCAAAATTTAAAACTTATAAGACATATAATCTATTTAGCCTTGATTTTGTAAATATTAAGGATCCTAAGGAATATAGGATTAGATACCAAGTAGCCCCAGGCAGCTTCACTTCTTCATTTAAATATGGAAAGGTTAACTCTTTGTACAACCTTAGATTAAGCTTTGGTAAGCAAAGAATGCTCTATGAAAAACAAAGGGAAAAAGGTGTAGAAATATATTTTGTTTGGAAAGCTGGTTTAAATACTGGTATTGTAAAACCAAAGTATCTTGAAATTCAAAATACTGAAGGAGTAAATACTACTAGCCAAGAAAGATATGACCCAGATATTCATAGTAAATCAAATATTTTTGGAAGAGCTAGTTTAGGCAAAGGACTAGGAGAAAGCAAAATTGCCCTTGGAGGAAATATAAATGCAGGTTTTAAATTTGAAATCGCGCGAGACAGAGAAAACATATTTGCTATTGAAACAGGAATAGTTGTGGATGTTTTCCCTACTGGAGTCCCTATCCTTGCATATGCTGACAAAGAATTATTATTTTACAATTTTTATATCAATATTTTATTTGGTAAAAAGTATTACAACTAAATGGAAGTAAAAGAGAAGACTAAAAAACCTAAGTGGTTAAGAGTTAAATTACCTATCGGTAAGGAATATAAAAAAGTCCGTGATATTGTTGATGACCATGGTCTTCATACAATATGCCAAAGTGGTAACTGCCCAAATATGGGTGAATGTTGGGGAGCTGGAACAGCAACTTTTATGATACTTGGTAACACTTGCACAAGATCTTGCGGATTTTGTAACGTAGCTACTGGTAAACCTGATGAAGTTGATCTTTTTGAACCAGCAAAAATTGCCAAATCTGTTAGTTTAATGGAAGTTAAACACTGTGTTATCACATCTGTAGATAGAGATGATCTAGCAGATGGTGGTGCCGAAATTTGGGCACAAACGGTTAGAGCTATCAGAAGAAAATCTCCAACTACAACAATGGAAACTCTTATTCCTGATTTTATGGGAAAATGGGAGAATCTTCAAAAAATCATTGATGTAGCTCCTGAAATTGTTTCACATAATTTAGAAACAGTTAGAAGATTAACCAAAGAAGTGAGGATTCAAGCAAAATACAACCGTAGTTTAGAATTACTAAGAAGGCTTAAAGAAGGAGGAATGAAAACAAAATCAGGCGTAATGCTTGGTCTTGGTGAATCTGAAGAAGAAGTTTTAGAAACAATGGATGACCTAAGATCAGTGAGTGTTGATGTACTTACTTTAGGTCAGTACCTTCAGCCAACTAAAGAACATTTACCAGTTGAAGAATTTGTAACTCCTGAAAAATTCGCTTTTTATAAAGAGATTGGTCTACAAAAAGGATTCAGATTTGTTGAGAGTGGTCCTTTGGTTCGTTCTTCTTATCATGCCGAAAAACATTTGTTTTAATATAAACCTCTGTAGATATGTATAAATTTTATTTAAAATTTATGTGTTTCTATTTCAAATTTTGTTAATTTTATTTTCGTGAAAATCTATTTATTGTGACTCATGTTTCAAAAAGATAAATTGAACGAACTTTAATACTAAAAAGAGCTCATTAAGAGTAAATTATAAGCCTATGAAAACTACTACTAAATTAATCCTTGGAGGAATGTTACTTTCTGGAATTGGAATTGCTGCTTTTTTCACTAGTGAATTAACCACTAAAGAAACTGCAAAATACCAACCTAGAGAAAATTCTTATGCAAAAGCAAAGACTCCTTCTATGCAAGCAATTGATTTGTATGAAGAAATGAGATTAAACGTAAACACTGGTAAAATAGAACCAAATGATTTTTCTAATGCTTTAAAAGCAATTAGAAACATGAGTAGCTCAAGCAGAAGTTCAGTTCTTACTCTTGTAGATGAAGGACCTGATAATGTTGGTGGTAGAACAAGAGCTATACTAGTCGACAGAAACAACATTAATACTGTTTATGCAGGAAGTGTTGGTGGAGGTTTATTCAAATCTACAAACAGAGGTAATACTTGGAATAGAGTAGCTAACTTTGCTGAAGTTTTATCTGTTTCATCAATTGCTCAAACACCAAATGGAACTATTTATGTGGGTACAGGACACGAAAGAGAAGGTAATGGAATTGCAAGTGGTGGAAGTGGTGGACATAGAGCTAATGGTGTATGGTACACTACTGATGATGGTGCAACATTTACACAATTAAGCCCTCCATCTTCTTGGGGAAATAATTATGTAAATTCAATAGTTGCAGACCCTAATGCTCAAGATAAAATTTATATTGCTGGTAATGGAACAATAAACATTACTGAAGTAGAAAACAAAACAACATTTAATAGAATTAATCTTTTTGCAGGAATTTCTGTTTGGGACATAGCTATATCTAAAGACGGAGGTGTAATTGTTGCTGCAGTAGGAAACAGAACATATGTAAAAGAAGGATCTGGTAGCTTTACTAGAGTTTCTGGAACAGGAGCAAATCAAATTAAAGAATCTGCAACAGGAGCTTCTGTAACTAGAATAGAGTACAGTATTTCTCATGAGAAAAATACGAATGGTAAATATTCTATCTACGCTTCAATGGTTAAATCAGGGAGTATGTTAGGAGGTATTTCTGCATCTCATGATAATGGTCAAACTTGGACTGAAGTTGTGCCAGAAACTCCAAATGGAACTGTTCCTACAACTGTATTGACAACTGATCCATTTGCTAACGGATTACAATACCAAGGAAACTATGACAACATTATTTCAGTTGTTCCAGGAAACACCAAACAATTTATAGTTGGAGGAATCAATTTATTTAAATGGACTGAATCTACAACAGCTGCTCCTTTTGGACAAATGGCTCAGGTTTCTTCTTCACAAGTTGCTCAAACAAATGGATTTTATGTTCATGCAGATAATCATGAAATGGTTTGGGATAACACCAATAGATTATATGTAGGGAATGATGGTGGTGTTGGAATATCTGACAATGCACAAAGTGCTAACATCAGTTATTACCCAGCAAACAGAGGATATAATGTAACTCAGTTTTATGGAATTGCTTATTCTAAATATGGAGATTTAATTGGAGGAGCACAAGATAATGGAACTCAGTACAAAGACGTGAATACCCCTGGGACTTCACCTTTAGAATTTAATAGAGTACAAGGAGGAGATGGATTTGATTGCGAAATATCTCATTTAGATGAAAACGTAATTTTCTCAAGTATTTATACTGGTGCTAACTTCCGCTCTGCTACAAAAGGAACTGGAAGTGGAAGTTTTACATCAGCTGAAATTGATGCTTTAGGTGATAACTTAAAGCCTTTCTATAATGTTACCACTCTTTATGAAAATGGTAATGATGTAAATAGTACTGATTCAGTAATATTTTTAGCAACTGAAAACAAAAGTGCTGGACAAACTATTATGGTGCCAAGTGATAACATGAGTATGTTATTCCCACATGTATTAACTCAAAACATCTCTGCTGTTATTGACACTACAATTATTGGTACAGATACTACTTATACTTATACATCTAGGGACACTATAAAAGTGCAAGATAAAATTCAGACTTTATTCGCATTAGGGCTTCAAGGAAGTGGAGGTGTATGGGTAACAAGAGGAGCTTTAAGATTTGGAGGGTTGCCAGTATGGTGGAAAGTAATGAGCTCTGTAACAGGAAGAGTTACTGAAATGGAATTTTCTCAAGATGGAAATATCTTATATGTTGGTCAATCAGGAGGTAGAGTTACAAGAATAAAAGGATTCAACAATGTTTACTTCGAAGATTCAAAAGGTGATGTTGTAAATTCTATTCCAGATAATGATCAAGCTGCATACGACTATGCGGATGTAAGAAGTGGAGTTTCTCAGTTAGAAGTAACTAATGTATTTAGTGGGAACTACATTGCTGGACTAGGAGTTGACCCTAACGACCCTGAACATGTTGTTGTAACAACAGGTGGATATAATGCTTCTTCAAACATTTTTAAATCTACTACTGCGGCCAGTACTACTGGAGCTTCATCTTTCTCTTCCATAAGAGGGAACTTGCCAGCAATGCCAGTATTTGATGCAATAATTGATTTTCAAGATGCGAACAAGATAGTTGCAGGTACTGAATTTGGTGCTTGGATATCAACTAACGGTGGAGCAACTTGGACAGGTCAGAATGATGAAATGGGAATGGTTCCTGTATATGATGTACAACAGCAACACAGACCTTGGTCAGAATGTTTTAACTCAGGTATGATTTACTTTGGTACTCACGGAAGAGGAATTTGGAGTTCATCTGATTTATTAGGTTCAAGAGAAATCGAAAAAGAAGAAGTTGCACAAGTACAAGCAATTAATCTTTACCCTAACCCAGCAGTTAATTTCACAAATGTTAATTTCGAATTAGCTAACACGTCTGATGTATCTGTTTCGATTTACAGCATGAGTGGAAAATTAATCTCATCTGAAACTTTAAATAACAAAGCAGAAGGAGAAGTTAACTACAGAGTTAATACGGAAAACTTAACAACTGGAGTTTATTTTGTAAGCATACAAGCTGAAGGAATGAAATTTAAAACTGCTAAGTTTATCAAGCAATAATTAAAGCTAAAATAGTATCAAAAGCTGCTTCTTTCGAAGCAGCTTTTTTTTTGCCCTAACCCAAATAAATAATTGTAAAGATTAATAAACTTATTCTTAATTTTACATAACAACATAATCGTAAAAATGAAAAAAATAAAAGTAGCTATAAACGGATTTGGAAGAATTGGTAGATCAACAGCTAAATTAATGTTAAACAATAACGCTATAGAGCTAGTGGCAATTAATGATTTATCAGACAATGAAACCTTAGCTCATTTATTTAAATACGATTCTGTTCATGGAAAGTACAAAGGTGAAGTAAGCTCAGATGAAAAGTCTATTACTATTAATGGAAATAGAATAAGTGTAACTGCAAAGAGAGACCCTGAGAACCTTCCTTGGAAAGATTTGGATGTAGATATAGTAATAGAATCTACAGGACATTTTAGGACTCCAGAATTAGCTGGCAAGCACATCACAGCCGGAGCTAAAAAAGTAATACTTTCAGCTCCAGCAAAATCAGGAGATATAAAAACTATAGTGTTAGGAGTTAACGATCACAAATTAGATGGAACTGAAACAATTATTTCTAATGCATCATGCACGACAAACTGTGCAGCACCAATGATTAAAGTTATTGATGAGCTTTGTGGAATAGAAAATGGTTTCTTATCTACTATTCATTCCTACACCAGTGTTCAAAATCTTCATGATGGACCACATAAAGACATTAGGAGAGGCCGTGCAGCCACTTTATCTATAATTCCTACAACTACTGGGGCAGCAACTGCTGTAACGCAAATTTTCACCCATTTAGAAGGGAAAATAATAGGAAGCGCGAATAGAGTTCCAGTACCAGATGGTTCTTTAACAGAATTAACTTTAAACATTAAAAATCCTAAATCGATTGAAGAGATAAATACAGCCTTTAAAAAAGCGAGTAAAGGAGATATGAAACATATTTTGGAGTATAACGAAGACCCTATAGTTTCAGTAGATATCCTAAGAAACGAAAACTCATGTATTTTTGACTCAACACTTACTCAAGTGCTAGACAATTCAGTTAAAATTTGTGGTTGGTACGATAATGAAATTGGTTACTCTAGTAGGTTGGTGGACTTGGTTTTGCTTGTTTCAAAACAATAAATCACCTCCTACCCTTACGAGATGCTATTTGAGGATTATACTTAGTAATCTCCATCTCAAGTTGACTCGACAACTCTTCAATTCTCTCAAGTGCTCGTACTTTCCCTGAATACTTTTCAATAATAAGCTTTTTACTATGCTTAGCATTTAACAATACAACCTGAAATTCTTTTTCTGTACTTGATGTCTTTCTGTTTCCTCTACTAAAAGTTGAAGAAGTCATATTTGCAGAAAGTAATGATATATGAATATATGAATCTAAAGGAAAATTCTTTTTTGGTAAATCCTGATGATTTATAGTTCTTTTTTCTAGATCGATTTTATTTGTTGTTTTACTAAAACTAACGTACGAAAAAACAATAACTAGCAGTAATCCTAATAGTGGAATATTAAACATTGTTAATAATGAAGTAGCCAAAAATATAAGCCCAACAAAACGAGTTGTTTTTGGAAAATTAAACTCTTGTTTTAATCGAATCATTATTAAATAATTTACTGTCTTAAAATTTAATCCAACTTCAATACAGCCATAAAGGCAGATTGAGGAACTTCTACGTTTCCTACTTGTCTCATTCTCTTCTTCCCTTTCTTCTGCTTTTCTAGTAGTTTACGTTTACGTGAAATATCTCCTCCGTAACATTTAGCTGTTACATCCTTACGAACTGCTTTCACAGTTTCTCTTGATATAATTTTAGCACCAATTGCTGCTTGAATTGCAATATCAAATTGTTGTCTAGGAATCAGTTCTCTTAATTTAGCACAAATTCTTTTTCCTAAATCGTAAGCATTATCCTGGTGAACCAAAGCTGACAAAGCATCTACAGGATCTCCGTTCAATAATATATCTAACTTAATTAATTTAGACTGTCTGTAACCAATTGGGAAATAATCAAAAGAAGCATAACCTTTAGAAATTGACTTTAATTTATCATAAAAATCAAAAACTATCTCTGCCATTGGCACTTCAAAAGTAAGCTCCACCCTATCCGAAGTTAAATAAACTTGGTTAGTAAGCATTCCTCTTTTATTGATACATAAACTCATAATAGGACCAACAAAATCAGATTTTGTAATTATTTGAGCCTTGATAAATGGTTCTTCTATATAATCTATTCTTGATGGATCTGGTAAATCAGAAGGATTGTTTAATTCCAATAATTGATTTTCTTTTCTAAGAAAAGCTTTGTAAGAAACGTTAGGCACTGTAGTGATAACAGTCATATTAAACTCACGTTCCAATCTTTCTTGAATAATCTCCATGTGAAGCATTCCTAAGAATCCACATCTAAATCCAAATCCTAAAGCTGCTGAACTTTCAGGAGCAAATACTAACGAAGCATCATTCAATTGCAATCTTTCCATTGCATCTCTTAATTCTTCGTATTCATCTGTATCTACAGGATAAATTCCTGCAAAAACCATTGGTTTTACATCCTCAAATCCTTTTACTGCAGTAGTACATGGATTTTCAACAGTAGTTACCGTATCACCAACTTTTACTTCTTTCGCCTCTTTTATTCCTGAAATAATATATCCTACATCTCCAGCAGAAATTTGCTTCTTTGGCAATAAGTCTAATCCTAAATTTCCAATTTCATCCGCAAAATATTCTTTTTCGGTATTGATAAACTTTACTTTATCCCCTTTTTTTAACGTCCCATTAAGCACTCTGAAATAAGCAATAATTCCTCTATAAGAGTTAAATACTGAATCAAACACCATGGCTTGAAATGGCGCTTCCAAATCTCCTTTTGGTGCTGGAACTCTACTAACCACAGCTTCTAAAATTGCCTCTACTCCTAATCCAGTTTTTCCACTGGCAGGGATAATATCTTCTTGTTTACATCCAATTAATTCAATAATTTGATCCGAAACTTCTTCTGGCATTGCTCCTGGCAAGTCCATTTTATTCAAAATTGGAATAATTTCCAAATCGTGCTCTAAAGCTAAATACAGATTCGAAATAGTTTGAGCTTCAATTCCTTGAGATGCATCTACAATTAATAATGCTCCTTCACAAGCTGCAATAGATCGAGAAACTTCGTAGGAAAAATCTACGTGTCCAGGAGTATCAATAAGGTTTAACACATATTTTTCACCATCTTGCTCGTAATCCATCTGGATTGCATGACTCTTGATCGTAATCCCTCTTTCACGCTCCAAATCCATATCGTCAAGTGCCTGATTCTGCATTTCTCTGTCGCTAATTGTTCCGGTTGTTTGTAACAATCTATCGGCCAAGGTACTTTTACCATGATCAATGTGTGCTATGATGCAGAAATTCCTGATGTTTTTCATATACTATTCTTCCAAATTAATTGAGTCAAAATTACGAATTAAGTTCCACTAAAAGGTAGGTTTAGCCTAATTTGTGAATACTAACTCCTTTTTTTTATTTACAAGCTCTAAAACATGGAATTTTGATAAACTTTTATTTACATTTGCCTATTATTTAGAATGTTTAAAAATAACAAGAAAGTAAAGAATGATTTCAATTAAAAATTTACACGCTTCTATAGATGGAAAAGAAATTCTGAAAGGAATTAATCTTGATGTAAAAGCAGGAGAGGTTCACGCAATCATGGGGCCAAATGGTTCTGGTAAAAGTACTTTATCAGCAGTATTAGCTGGAAATGAAGATTATGAAATTACAGATGGTTCTGTAGATTTTATGGGTGAAGATTTATTAGAGTTTTCTACTGAAGAAAGATCAAGAATGGGAATTTTCTTGGCTTTTCAATATCCTATTGAAATACCAGGAGTAAGTAACATGAACTTCTTGAGAACAGCAATTAACGAAACAAGAGAGTCTAAAGGAGAAGATCCGATAGCTGCAAAAGAATTTTTGGCTAAAGTAAAAGAGAAATCTGCTCTAGTAGAGTTAGATAATTCTTTGCTAAAAAGATATGTGAACGAAGGATTTAGTGGTGGAGAGAAAAAGAGAAATGAAATTTTCCAGATGGCAATGCTTGAGCCTAAGTTGGCAATATTAGATGAAACTGATTCTGGATTAGACATTGATGCTCTTAAAATTGTTTCTCATGGAGTAAACACATTGAAGACTAAAGACAATGCTACTGTTGTAATTACGCACTACCAAAGATTATTGGACCATATAGTTCCTGATTTTGTTCACGTATTATACAAAGGAAAAATCGTGAAATCTGGAGGTAAAGAATTAGCTCTAGAACTGGAAGAAAAAGGATACGACTGGATAAAAGAAGAGATAAACGCTTAAATATATTCTCAAACAAACACAATGAGTTCAACACTTACAACAAATAAAGTAGAAGAATTTGTTTCGCACATTGCTGAGAATAACTTAGCCGTATGGAACGAACTTCCTAATATCAGAAAATCAGGAGTAGAAGCTTTAAAAAACTTAAGCTTCCCTAATACTAAAGATGAATACTGGAAATACAGTAGAACTACAAAAATTACAAAAAATCAGTACAAGTTTGACCAGATTGATTCTGCTAACATCAATTTAGATGAAGTAAGAGTTGCAGGTTTAGATACTTATGAAATAGTAATGGTAAACGGTTTTCTTAATACCGAACTATCTAATTTGCCAAAAAATGATTCTATCACAATTAAATCATTTGAAGAATGTACTACTGAAGAATTAACTACTTACTTTTCTCAGAATTTAGATACCATTACCAATTTTTTCTCTGCACTTAACACTGCTTATTTTTCTGAAGGAATTATGGTTATAGCAAAAGGAGTTTGCGACAAACCAGTTCATTTAATTCATTATTCTGAAGGAGAAAGTGTTATTTCTCAACCAAGAAACATATTTGTTACTGAGAAAAACTCTGAGCTTTCTATCATTAAAAGTTCAATCAACAAAAACACTAACAACTACTTTTACAACTCAGTAAATGAATTTTTTATTGGAGAAAATAGCCACATCAATTATTACGTAATTCAAAATTACGAAGAAGGAATGAATGTGATGAGTACTAATGTTGCTACTCAAGAAAATAACTCTACTTTTTCTGCTTTTAACTATACATTAAAAGGAGATTGGATAAGAAATAACACTAATGTTTTTGTAAAAGGAGAACATTGTGAAAGCAACTTGTATGGAGCCTACCAACCAACAGGAAAAGAACACATTGATAACCATACGATAATGGACCACATAATGCCTAATTGCGAAAGTAATGAGCATTATAAAGGAACAGTTGGCGATAAAGCAACTGGAGTATTTAATGGAAAAGTCTTTGTAAGAAAAGATGCTCAAAAAATTAATGCTTTCCAGAGTAACAACAATATTTTACTGTCTGATGACGCTACAATGAACTCTAAACCAGAGTTGGAGATTTATGCTGATGATGTAAAATGTAGTCACGGTTCTACATCTGGACAATTGGATGAAGAGGCAGTATTTTATTTGCAATCAAGAGGATTAAGCAAAGAATCTGCTACAGCCTTATTGATTAGTGCATTTTTAGGAGAAGTAGTAGAAAAAATTAAAATCCCTGAATTGAAAGAGAAAGTTCTTGAGATTTATGGAATGGAATAAGAACTGAGGGCTGAGGGATTTCTTTGAAGTGAAACGGAAAATAAAAATGTCTCGAAGTCCGACTTTAATAGCTCAAAATGAAAACAATTCAAGATATACGAAAAGACTTTCCGATACTTTCACGAGAAGTAAATGGAAAACCTTTGGTATATTTGGATAATGGAGCTACCACTCAAAAACCTCAACTTGTAATTGATGCTATTAGCAACTATTATGAGAATGAGAATAGCAATATCCATAGAGGAGTTCATACTTTAAGCCAATTGGCAACTGATGCTTACGAACAAGCAAGAGTTAAAGTTCAGCAATTTTTAAATGCAAAACATTCGCATGAAATCATTTTTACTTCTGGTACAACTGGAGGAATTAATATGATTTCTAGCAGCTTACGAACTTCTATGACAGCTGATGATGAAATTATAATCACAGCAATGGAGCACCACTCCAACATAGTTCCTTGGCAAATGCTTTGCGAAGAAACTGGTGCAAAATTAAAAGTAATTCCAATTAACCAAAAAGGGGAATTATTGATGGATGAATACAAGAAATTGATTTCATCTAACACCAAATTGGTTGCATTTACTCATACTTCTAATTCATTGGGAACTATAAACCCTACTGACGAAATAATTAAAATTGCTCGTGAAAAGGGAGCTTTAGTTTTAGTAGATGGAGCACAAGCAGTAACGCATGGGAAATTAGACGTACAAGAAATGGATGCTGATTTCTTTGTGTTTTCGGGACATAAATTATTTGGACCAACTGGTACAGGAATCTTATTTGGAAAAGAGGATGTTTTAAACTCATTACCTCCTTACCAAGGTGGTGGTGACATGATAAAAACGGTTACTTTCGAAAAAACTACCTACAATGAATTACCTCATAAATTTGAAGCAGGAACTCCAAACATTGCTGGAGGAATTGGACTTGGAGTTGCAGTCGATTATGTAAATTCTATTGGTTTTGAGTTTATAGAAAAGCAAGAAACAGAACTACTGAATTATGCTACTCAAGAGTTAAGCATGATTGAAGGATTAAAAATCATTGGTGAAGCTGAAAACAAAACATGTGTTATCTCATTCGTAGTTGATGGAGTTCACCCTTTTGATTTGGGAACTATTGTAGATAAAATGGGAGTTGCTGTACGTACAGGTCACCATTGCACACAACCCTTGATGGATTTTTTCGAAATCCCAGGAACAACTCGTGCTTCGTTTAGTTTTTATAACACAATTGAAGAAGTTGACGCATTAGTAAAAGCTTTAAATAGAGCTTTAAACATGTTAAGATAATGACTTCCATCCCAGACAAACATAAAGACTTTTTTCAATCAGTATTCGAAATTGTACGGCACATCCCAAAAGGAAGAGCTACCAATTACGGAGCAATTGCAAAAGCATTAAGTACACCTCGTTCTTCGCGAATGGTGGGTTGGGCAATGAATGCTTCTCATTCTCAAAAAAAATATGTGCCTGCACACAGAGTTGTAAACCGAAACGGAATGCTAACAGGAAAGCACCACTTCCCTACTCCAACTATGATGCAAGAAGCATTAGAAAAAGAAGGGATTGAAATTAAAGAGGACAAAATTCTGAACTTTAAAGAAGTTTTTTGGGACCCAAATATTGAGCTTTCTCTTTAATTTATATCTGTCAACAATAGAAGTTGAATAAACTAATCCCGAATCAACTCAAACTCGTCTTGGTTTTAAATAAATTTACTTCATCAAAAAACTACTCTACATAGCATTGTTTGCCTTCCCATTTATGGGAAATAGCCAAATGTTCGATTCTATTAGAGTTAGCTTAACTCACAAACCTACTTTCTACGGAAATTTAACAACCCGTAATTCATTTATTTCTAATAGCCGAGCACAAGTAAGAGGTTTTGCTTTAGGAGTTAACTTCAATAAACAATTCACTTTAGCTTTGGGCTATAATTGGTTGATTTCGGACTTTGAGGAAATCACAGAAACCTTGGATACAAATAGGTTAAAACTTAGATACGTAAGTCCTTTTGTGGAGTATTCTTTTTTAGAAAAAAACAATATCCAAGTCTCTATTCCTATTTATCTCGGCTTTGGACAAGCATCATTAGAAAACTCATTAGGCAAAAAGGCCAACAGCTCTTTTGTTATGTTATACGAACCATCAATGAAAGTTACCTATCGATTTTTCAAATACTTTAACGTAAGTGCAGGATTGGGAATCAGAATGATTTTAGCTGGCAATAATACTCTAAATCAAAATTTCATTTCACCAACTTATACAATTGGTGCTGGTATATTTATTGCAGACATTTATAAAGATGTTCAAAAAGCATTCGACTAATTTGACTCTCCTGAACAATAAACTTTATCTTTAAATGATTTAAAAAATGAAACCTAACCCTATGAAATTCTCCTTATCAATTCTGTTTTGTATAACAATCGTATTTGGCTTTAGCCAAATTAACGATACCGTTATTTCTGAATATAATAATGAGATAGTTACCAAATTAACGGATACTCTTTCTCCAGAGTTTTATAAAGTTAGATACAATGAAAGTGATTTACTTTATAAAATAACCGACAACTACGGGAATAACTTTGAGGACCTTTACGGAACGAGAAACATGCGTCCAATACTTCATGGAGTTGCATACCGAGGTGGTGGAAATAATTATTACCATAAAACCGCAAAGCGAAAAAACCAAAATCCATTACCCAATGATGGAGTATTAAACTTATGTCAAGAAGGATTTTCTACGTCAGTGTATTTATACCAAAAAAATGCTGATTCTATTATTGATAATCAAGGATGTAATTGCACCAATGGATCCACTAACAATCTTAATTATGTTCAATTAGATTATTTTGATTCCAATCATATTTATCAAATGGTTAAAATGGCTTATGAAAGTGCCAAATACGATTCTATTGGCCCAATCTACCTTCACTGCTGGAACGGATGGCATGCATCAGGATATATTTCTGCTATTTTATTAAAGCAATTTTGTGGCTACACCAATTTAGAAGCAACAAGCTATTGGGATATTGCTACAGATGGTGCAAACAAAAGTTCTCGTTACCGAAGCATAAGAGATAAAATTGAAAACTTTGTTCCCTACCCAGAGTTCAAATTAGAAGACGAGTTAGGAAACAGAATATGTCCTCCAATGCCAAGTGTTATTGATAGCTCAAAAATTCATCTCGAAATTCAGCATCTGTCATTAGTTCCAGAGGCAATTCCAGTGAACTATAGATTAATATTATACGAAATTCAATTCGCTTCAGGAAAAACTACTTTTTCATCTCCTTCAACTAATCAGGATTTAATCCATTTGAAAGACGCACTAAGAAAAGACTCTGACTTAATAGTAGAAATTGGAGGTCACACTGATCGTTCGGGAAATGAAGCTAAAAACAAAGTGCTTTCTCAAAAAAGAGCTAAATATGTGTATGATTATTTAATAAAAGAAGGAATCTCTTCTTCTCAATTAAGATACAAAGGATATGGTTCTTCTTATCCTGCTTTTAGTAATAAATACAAATCAGGACGAGCATCTAACAGACGAATTGAAGTTAAAATAATCCAAAAACGTGATTATGGTACAGGAACTTTGGTGAATGAATCTGCTCATGAGGATATTTTATTAAAACTAGAGAACATAAAATATGATGAATTTAAGATTAACCAATCATATATAATGACCAATTTAAACTTTGAGTCTGGAAAATCAGAGTTAACAGATTCAAACAATAAAGATTTAACAGGATTATTGTTATTTTTAAACTCTAATCCCAATGTTACTATTGAAATTGGAGGCTTTACCGATAACTCGGGAATGAAAGAGAAGAATGACACAATATCTCAACTAAGAGCCCAATCGGTACATAGCTTTTTAATACAAAAAGGAATAGCTACAGAAAAACTTGATTACATTGGATACGGAAGTAAAAACCCTATCTCATCTAACCAACAAAAATGGGGAAGAGATAAAAACAGACGAATAGAAATTAAAATTATAAGTAAATAAAAATGGATAAAATTAACTCAGAAAAAGCACCAGAACCAGTAGGAATGTATCCTCATGCACGTAAAGTAGGTGATTTATTATTCCTTTCGGGAGTAGGACCAAGAGAAAGAGGAACTAAAGTAATTCCTGGAGTAGAACTAAATGAAGACGGAACAATTAAGTCGTATGATATTGCAAAACAATGTCACTCGGTTTTTAATAACGTAAAACTTGTATTGGAAGCGAGTGGTTCATCTTGGGATAAATTAGTAGATGTAACCGTTTTCTTAACCAACATGAAAGACGACTTTAAGATTTATAACGCAATTTATGCAGAGTATTTCAAAGATAATTTGCCTTGCAGAACAACCTGCGAAATCAATTGCTTACCAACACCAATTGGTATTGAATTAAAATGTATTGCTACAGTATAACCAAAAAAAAGAGCTAGTTTAAACTAGCTCTTTTTTTTATCTCTTCAATTTAACATCCGATACAAATTGTTTTATTCTTTGTTCTTCTGATTTCTTACAAATGAGTAAAACACCTTTTTCTTCTACAACAATGTAATCATCTAATCCCTGGATTACAGCCAGTTTATCTTTTGGTAATCTAACTATACACTCTTTAGAGTCGTACAAGTTCACTTTGTTTCCAATTACAGCATTGTTCTCTGCATCTTTATCAATATGTCCATAAAGCGCTCCCCATGTTCCTAAATCACTCCATCCAAAATCAGATAAAACAACATATACATTCTTGGCTTTTTCCATAATACCATAATCAATAGAAATGTTTTTACACTCAGCATAAGTATGCTCAATAAACTCAGCTTCCATTTCGGTATTGTAAACATTCATCCCTTCTACAAACAATTCGTGAATTGTAGGTAAATGTTGCTTAAATGATTCAATAATTGCATCAGCAGTCCATACAAATATGCCTGCGTTCCAATAAAAGTCACCACTAGAAATAAATTCTTTAGCTAAATCTAAATCTGGCTTTTCAGTAAACATCTTTACATCACGAACCTCATTTTTACTTCTTTCCACATTATCTAAAAACTGGATATAACCATATCCAGTATCAGGTCTGCTTGGCTTTATCCCTAAAGTAACAAGGCAATTTTCAGAAGTTGATTGAGTAATTGCTGTTTCTAAAGTTTCTTTAAATGCTTGTTCTTTTAAAACAATATGATCCGAAGGTGCTACAACTAAAACAGCATCTGGATTCATTTTTTTAATCTTATAACTAGCGTAAGCTACACAAGGCGCAGTGTTCTTTCTGCTAGGCTCCAATAATATTTGGTGTTCCTCAATTTCTGGTAATTGCTCAGCAACCAAATCTTTGTAGGATGCATTAGTAACTATAAAAATATTCTCCTTAGGGCAAACCAAAAGCATTCTTTCAAATGACATTTGAAGTAAGGTTTTACCCATACCTAATACATCATGAAATTGTTTTGGAAATTCTTCGGTACTCATTGGCCAAAATCTACTTCCAATTCCACCAGCCATCAGGATACAATAATTATTTTTCATCACTTACTTTTTTAAGTTTCACGAAAATACAAAACAAAAGGACTTTATAAGAACATCTTTTGTCAAAAAAATCATATTTTTAGGTTAAGAAATCATTAAGTATTAACCGATAAAATTAAAATACGAACCGTTTATTCAAATTTCTTTTGTTAGCAAAATTTTTTTCGTATTTTGGCGTGTCTTTAGAAAGAAAGACGAATTTGAAATAGTTATTTCTTGCTACTTTTTGCCGGAAGATTTAGAGAGGTGGCCGAGTGGCTTAAGGCGCACGCTTGGAAAGCGTGTATATGGGTAACTATATCGAGGGTTCGAATCCCTTCCTCTCTGCATAAGATATTTTAAAGATTTATAAAACAGAAACAACAACATAACTAATAACAAGACAAAAAAAATAACCATGAAAAAAGTAATAACACTATTCGCACTTATCGCAATGTTTGCATTTGGTATGAACTCTTCGAGTTTTGCTCAAACAGATTCTACAACTGCAGTAACTGAAATCGTTAAAGAAGAAGTAAAAGAAGAGGTTGAAGAAGAAGCTCCAGTAAAAAAATCGACAGGAGTTGTTCAAAAAGTAAAGCAGTACTTCATTGATGGAGGACCAGAATTTATGGCATTAGTATTCTTAGTATTCTTACTAGGACTTGCTTTAAGTATCGAAAGAATTATTTACTTAAACATGTCAACTACTAACAACAGCAAGCTTTTGAACGAAATTGAAGAAGCAATGCAAAGTGGTGGTATAGATGCTGCTAAAGATGTTTGTAGAAACACAAGAGGACCAGTAGCAAGTATATTCTACCAAGGTTTAGATAGAGCTGACGAAGGAATTGAAGCAGTAGAAAAATCTGTAATAAACTACGGAAGTGTTCAAGCTGGATTATTAGAAAAGAATCTTTCTTGGATTTCATTATTTATCGCAACTGCACCAATGCTTGGTTTCTTAGGAACTGTAATTGGAATTATTGAGGTATTTAACATTATTGAAGAAACTGGACAAACTGAACCAGTACAAATTGCAGGAGCAATGAAAGTGGCACTTAACACGACACTTGCAGGACTTGTAGCAGCAATTATTCTTCAAATCTTTTATAATTATATCGTATCAAAAATTGATGGAATTGTTAATGATATGGAAGATGCTTCTATTTCGTTAGTAGATATGGTTATCAAAAATAAATAATTCATTTACATAGGGTTATACTGCTAATCTCTATTGGTGGTATAACCAAATTGTAACTAAACAATATTAAACATGGAAAACAAAACACTTTCAAGAGCGCTATTTATAGTGTCTACTATTTTGTTCGTAATCACATTCTTTTTCTTCACTGGTATGGTCAGTAATGGAGCTCCAGATTCTTATGACCCAAAACAAATGGGTGTTGAGCTTATGGACCAAGGGAAAGCAAGTGTTGCTACTTACAAGGAAGAAGGTCAAAAAGCATTTGAAGCTCAAGTCAAGAAAATTGACAGCCACATCCTTACAGGAGTAAATTACATGACTATTATTTTAATTATCGCAGGAGGTCTCATGGTTGTCTTCCTTGTGTATGGATTAATTAGTACGTTAATGAATAACTTCAAGAAAGGAATTCCTTCATTAATTTTTGTAGGAATATCTATACTAGCATTTCTTTGGGCATTCTCTAACTCTGGTGGAGACACAACTGGGTATGATGGACTTATTACTAAGTTTGGTCAAGAAGAAGCCAGTAACATGATTTCTACTACCAATTTTTGGGTAAGTGGATTATTATTTGTCCTTATCCCTGGTGTTATTATCCTTATAGTTGATTTAGTTATCAGCATCATAAGAGGATTCGCGAAATAAGAATATTAAATTTTAAATTAACATGGCAAGACGAAAATTACAAGAACTTGACGCAAGTTCCATTGCTGATATTGCCTTTATATTATTGGCATTTATCATCATTGCAACTACTCTAGAAAAAGAATCTGGATTGCCTGCTGTATTACCACAAAAGAGAGATGTAGAAGTTGAGCCACCAAAGGCTAATGAAAGAAACATTCTTGAAATATTAGTAAACAGTAAGGATCAGTTGATGATTGAAAAAGAATGGGACAAGAAATTGGAAGACATTAATGGAGTTGTTAAAACTTTTATGTCTAATCCAAATGACTTGGATAACATGCCTGTTATGATTTCAGTAACCAAAGCTGAATGTAGAACTCAACTAGCTAAGTTACGAATCGACCTAGCAGCAACTAAATCGCCAGAAACTATTGGTATAATTAAGGATCAGATGTCTAAATGGCAAGGAAAACTTAATGCTACTGAATTGGTTGGTAATTACAGAACTATTAACCCTGGGGCTACTATTGCCATTCAATACGATAAAGGAACGTCTTACGGACAATACCTTAGCGTAAGAGATAGGATAATGAGTGGACTTAATGAGTTGAGAGACGAACTAGCAATGAAAAACTTTGGAGTAACTTATGCTGCATTAGAAAGCATAAGAGCTGAAGTAAAAACAGAAGAAGACAAAGCGAAAATAAAAGCTGTAAGAGAAGTTTATCCTCAAAAGATAATTAAGCTTCCAGCTAAAAACGTAGATTAACACATTCTAAAAGAAATTAATTATGTCAAAATTTAGACAAAACAAATCCAAAGAAATGCCAGGAGTATCTACGGCATCACTTCCGGATATTGTATTTACAGTATTAGCATTCTTTGTTGTTGTATCATCTATGAAACAAAGTGACTTGAAAGTAGAACTTACAAAACCAAGTGCTAAGGAAATTATCCAATTGGATAAAAACGAAGAAATTGATTACGTAAATGCAGGGATTCCTAAAAACCCAGCTTTTGGTACTTCGGTTAGGTTACAATTAGATGACCAAGTAGTTCCAAACTTCTTAAAAATAAGAGAATTTATTGTACTAAGAAGAAATGAAAGATCACAAGCAAAAAGTGATAAAGCTACTGTATCTATAAAAGCTGATAAGGATGATGTTGATATGGATGTTATTGATAAAATCGAAAACGAATTGAGAGAAGTAGATGCTTTAAGAATTAACTACTCTACTCAAAAAGAAACGAAGAGGTAAGGAAGTTAATAGACTTATAAATATTTTCAAAAAGGGACTGACTAATTCAGTCCTTTTTTTTATGCCTAGTTTTTAACAAAAGAATTCAATTAAGTGGATTTATAATTCATTTTATCCGTAATTTTGTAATGAAATGGAAATAGAAAAAAGCATCACCACCTCCACCCCTTTTTCAATAAAAGCTAAGTTAGCCGATTATGGAAGTTTAATGAAGTTGAGATTAGCCAGTCTGGTTGTTTATTCAGCAGGTTTAGGTTATGGTATCGCTCTACTTACTGCCGAGGTATTTCCTATGGCAAATAAAGAAGATGCAGATTTTTCATGGATAACATTCATCTTTTTAATACTAGGGGGTTTTCTTGTTACAGGTTCATCAAATGGATTTAACCAAGTTATTGAACGTGATTCGGACAAAAAAATGAGCCGAACAGAAAATAGACCGTTACCAGCAGGTAGAATGAAAGTTCCCGAAGCTATTATGGTTTCAATCATTGCTGGTTTAGTTGGACTATTTTTACTCTATCAAATAAATTATATTTCTTTCGCACTGGGTCTTATTGCTTTAGTATCCTATGTTGCAATATATACTCCATTAAAAAAAGTAACTCCAATATCAGTATTTGTAGGAGCATTTCCAGGGAGTATTCCTCCAATGATTGGATACATTGCTGCAACAGGTGAATTTGGTTTCGAGCCAGGAATGATATTCCTTGTTCAATTTATATGGCAATTTCCTCACTTTTGGGCAATCGCTTGGAAAGGAAGTGAAGACTACAGAAAAGGAGGTTATAGAATGTTACCTTTTGGAGATGACAAAGACAAGAGAACTGCTTTTATCATCTTGTTTTACACACTTTTTGTAATCCCAGCTGGTATTCTTCCATGGGTATTCAACATTTCAGGTATAACATCAATGATACTGAGTATTGCACTTGGCATATATTTCATTAGACCTGCAATTAAATTGTATAAATCTTTAGAAGACAAAGATGCATTAAAACTCATGTTTGCCTCATTCTCCTATTTACCATTAGTCTTTTTATTTTATTATTTGGATTTATTGGTACAAGTATATTTTTTTTAATAACTAATTATAATCATTATGGAAACTCAAGAAAAAGTAGAACAGTATTACGAAAACGCAAGGAGAAAAGCCAAAACAAATATGGTTTGGTTTGGAATTTTTTCTATTATCATGCTATTTGCAGGACTTACAAGTGCCTATATAGTATCAAAGGGAGATAACTTTTGGGTAAGTTTTTCTATGCCAACAATGTTATGGGTAAGTACAGCAATTATACTACTTAGCAGTTTTACAATGATACTAGCTGTTCGTAGCTCTAAGGCAGGGAAGAACAAGCAAACATCAATGTATTTAGTCATTACACTAATTTTGGGAATTGTATTTGGAGTATCTCAATTTTTTGCTTGGAGTCAACTACACGAAAAAGGATATGCTTGGGCAGATAAAATAGTAAACCAAGATACTGGTGAGTTTGTAATGTCAGGAGATTACGGAAAAGATTACACAATCGAATTTCAAGGGAAAGAATTGATTAAAGAAGAAGATGGATTTTATTTTTGGGGTGAACAAGCAGTAAAAGTTGATAAAGAAGAATATGCTCAACTAAAAAATGAATTTCCTGAGATGTTTATAGGAAAAGAATTCTTGAGGGTTCGTGAAAACAAAAAGAAAAAAGACAACGTAATTCTTGAAGCAATTGTTGTGGCAAAAATGAAATTGCCAGAAAGTTATTTTGCTAAATTAAAAACCGTAGGTAATGTAAGTAGCTCTTACTTTTATACATTAACAATTCTCCACCTAGCACATATTTTAGTAGCTCTATTATATTTACTTGCTATGGTATTTTTAGCTTCTCGAAAAGAACTAAATGAAGACAATCAATTAAAAATAAAATTAGGTGGATACTTCTGGCACTTTTTTGCAGGATTGTGGGTGTATTTATTATTATTTTTGTTTTTAATTCATTAAACTTGTAAAAATTTTAGATTTAGAGTTATGGCAGGACATGTAGAAAATGTTGATTCAGCAACAGCTTGGGGAGGAGGAAGATCTCCTTTCAATGTTACTTATGGAAAAATGATGATGTGGTTTTTCTTGGTTTCTGATGCACTTACTTTTGGTGGTTTTTTAGTAGCTCTAGGGTTTGCTAAAGCATCAGCTGAGTCTTGGCCTTTGGCTGAAGATGTGTTTTTTCACTTTCCTTTAACTCATGCAAATTGGCCACTAATTTATGTGGCATTAATGACATTTATCCTTATTGTGAGTTCTGTAACAATGGTATTAGCTGTTGAAGCTGGTCACAGAATGGATCAAAAAGGAGTTCAAAAATGGTTAGGATGGACTGTTGTTGGTGGTGCTGTTTTCTTAGGTTCTCAAGCATGGGAATGGTCAACATTCATTGCAGGAAACGAAAATGGAATGGCGACTTTGCTTAACAATCCTTATAATGTATTAAACCCAGATGATGTAAGATATACCAACTTCTTTTTCTTTGTAACAGGATTTCACGGATTTCACGTATTCACAGGAGTAGTAATTAACTTCCTTGTATTCTTACAAGTTAAAAAAGGAGTTTATCAAGCAAGAGGGCATTACGAAATGGTAGAAAAAGTAGGACTATACTGGCACTTTGTAGATTTAGTATGGGTATTTGTTTTTACCTTCTTCTACTTAGTTTAATAAAATTATTTTTAATAAAGATACTTTTCAGTTATGGAAAATAGAGACGACTTACTAGTAAACGATAGCTACGCACCAATGGTTAATCACTCTGAAGAAGAGGGTAAAGCGATTCGTAAAAAAATATGGAAAGTAACAGCACTTCTTTCTATTCTTACTACATTAGAAATTATAATGGGGATTTACCTTAGTAGCAGAAGCTCTGATTTATGGGTAGTTGTTAAATGGTCATTCATTGTTATGACTCTTGTTAAAGCATTTTATATCGTAATGGAATTCATGCATTTAGGTCATGAAAATAAATCATTAAGAAGATATATTGTTGTTCCTTATTTAATCTTTATCGCTTACATGATTTACCTAATCGTAATGGAAGGATTTAAGGTTGGTAACGGTTATAATTAAACTTTTAAAATTCTAAGACAATCTAGTGCATTTAGCAAGTTGATTTCTTACTTTTATGGTAAAGTTTTTTAATAAAACAAACATCATCTAAATATGAAAATCACAAAGCGAATTGGATTGTTTCTATTACTCTTTGGAGTTCCACTTATCTTTTTAATCCCACTTTCTAAAGGGAAAACTAATTCTGAAAGTTTACCATACTTTGGCCCTTCAGAAGAAGAATCGAAAAATACTAAAATAAAAGACTTCGTTTTTTATGATGTAGACAGCAACACAGTAAGTTCAGAAAGTACTGAAGGAAAAACACTTGTAGTATCTACATTAATTTCTTCGTGCCCATTCTACTGCCCTATCATTCAAAAACAACTAAAGTTTTTGGTGTATGATAAATTATATGACCGTCCGGAATTTGAAGACCTACTTTTTATTTCGCATTTGGTTGATACTAATGGAGGCACTCCTAACTTAAATCAATTTATAAGCGAACAACTAGATATTAATTTCGATAAATGGAAGTTTGTTACATCTTCAACAAATCCGATTTACGATTTAGAATTGCCAGGAGGGAATCTTCAAACAACTGATTTTAAAACCAAGAGATGTATTGGAGGTAAAACTTACTACAAAATGATACTTCTTGTTGATAGGAACAAAAATGTAAGAGGACTTTACCAAGGAGATCAAACTCAATTGATTGAAAACATGAGAAAAGACATAAGAAAGCTCTTCATAGAATATAAAACAGAAGACAAGGCGAAAAAAGAATTAGCTAAATAATATGCGTATACTACTAATTTTAACTCTTCTATCTTTAGCTTTTATTTCTTGTACAGAAGAAAAGCTAAAGTATTACGGCCGTCATGAAGTTAATCCAGAAACTACTGACACTATTTATCATAGCGTACAACCTTTTTCATTTATAAATCAAGATAATGAAGAGGTTACCGAAGACTATTTAAAAGACAAAATAACAATAGTCGATTTTTTCTTTTCTACTTGCCCAACAATTTGCCCAGTTATGACTAATAACATGGTGAAGCTTCAAAAGAAATGGGGAGTACAACCAGAAGTGCAGTTCTTATCTCATACAGTAGATCCAGAAACAGATACTCCAGCCAAGCTAAAACGATATGCTAAATGGAAACATGCCAATACTTCTAACTGGAATTTTGTAACAGGAGACAAACGTAAAATATACGAATCAGGAGTATTCAGCTTTATGGTTGCTACTCAAGAAGATGCGTTATCCGAACATGGATTTTTACATTCTTCTTTATTCATAATGGTTGATAAGGATTTAAGAATAAGAGGGATATATAATGGCCTTGAAGACCAAGACCTAAATAAACTAAGTAAAGACATAAACATATTATTAAATGAATACCGATAACCAGAAAAAATACAAACAAATAGCTATAATAGTTTCAGTAATACTACCTGTGGCTGTTGCCATATTATTTGGCGTTAAAATTGAAGGCTATAATTTTGGATTCCTACCAAGCATCTATGCTACAATAAATGGACTAACTGCAGTTGTTTTACTTTCAGCTTATTTTGCCATAAAAAAGAAAAAGAAGAACCTACATAAAAACTTAATCAATGTTGCTGTAATACTATCAGTAGGTTTTCTAGTAATGTACGTAATATACCATGCCACTTCAGACTCTACTATTTTTGGAGACTCCAACCATAATGGAATTATTGAAGAAGCTGAGGCTTTAGCAATTAGTAGTATTAAGTACTTATATTATTTTATCTTAATTTCACACATTATATTATCTATCATTATTACTCCATTTGTATGCTTTACCTATTTAAGAGGTTGGTTGGGCGACTACGAAGGGCATAAAAAACTGACTAGAATTACTTTTCCTTTATGGATGTATGTTGCAATTACAGGAGTTATAGTTTTTTTGATGATATCACCTTACTATAAATAATGAAATTAGGAATCACAGGCTTTATAGGTGCAGCTCTAGGATTTTACTTAACTAAATCTTTATATGGTGCCTTAATAGGTTATTTTATTGGATCAAGTTTCGACTCTAAACCAAAAATTGGAAACAAAAGAACCAATCCTAACTTTGACTTCGGTAAATATCTGATGATGTTAACCTCTGTAGTTATTAAAGCTGACGGAGTAACTAAAAAATCGGAATTAAACTTTGTCAAAAACTTCTTTGTTCAACAATTTGGACAAGAAAAGGCAGCTAAATATGTCTTTGATTTAAAAACCTATTTAGAACAAAGTATTTCTGTATCCAAAGTAACCGACATTATTAATAATAATGTAAACCAGTCATCTAAGGTTCAAATGCTTCATTACCTTATTGGTATAGCTGTTGCAGATGGAGAAATGAGTAATAGTGAACTTAGTAATCTTCAAGGTATATCAAAGTCTTTAAGAATTTCACAACAAACATTTTTGTCGATCTTGGCAATGTTTAATTTCAGAAAAGAAGGAGGTGGATATAACGAAAGAACACAAACTACTTCATCAAATGGAATCACTTTAAGTAAAGCATACCAAATTCTTGGGATTACAGATTCTGCTACTGAAAGTGAAATAAAAAAAGCCTACAGAAAACTAGCTATAAAATATCATCCAGATAAAGTTGCTCAACTTGGCGAAGAATTTCAAAAAGGTGCTAAGGAAAAGTTTCAGAAAGTTCAGGATTCTTACGAAAAGATTAAAGATTCCCAAGGGATCAAGTAATCATGTTTTCCTTTCTAATTAACATCAATTTGTTGATTAAATATTCTGAAAATCAATTATTTAATATTTTTTACTCATCGCAATACTACGCACAGTTTGTAAAATAATTTCGCAAACTTTGAAAAAAAAGCAAATTGGTAGATTTTATAAGTGAAAATTTATATATATTAGAGGCTTACTAACAAAATTTTCGATTAAGATGAAGAAAAATTACTTTTTACTTTTAGTAGCTATGCTATTAGGACTTGGGTCTTTTGCCCAGTTAACTGGAGTATATACTATTGATGGCGCAACCGCAACAGGTGGTACTAATTACCAAACATTTCAAGCTGCAGTAACTGCACTGAACACGACAGGTGTTTCCGGACCAGTAACATTTAATGTTGCAGCAGGAACTTATACTGGCGAAGTATTAATTGGAACTATTACAGGAGCATCCGCAACCAATACAATTACTTTTGATGGTGGAACTGCTGGGGCAACTTTAGTAAACAATACATCCTCGTCTTCAACTGGAACAATTAGATTTTTAAATGCAAGTTATACTACTTTCATGGATCTTAATATTAATGCTGGTACAGGATACGGAAGAGTTGTATATTTTGATGGTAGTAATGATTTTATTACATTCAAAAAATGTAATGTAACAACTAGAACTGGTACTTCATCTGCATATGCTTGTTTCTATAATGAAAGTGGAACAACCAACTTGTCTAACAATATAACAATTGATAGTTGTGTAATGACTAACGGTTATTATGGAGCTGGTTATTTTTATGGTGGAAATACATCAACTTGGGAACAGAATCTAACTTTCACTAATAATACGGTTCAAGATTTTTATCTATATGGTGTTTACGCTTATTACCAAGAAAATATGGTTATGTCAAACAATGAGTTTAACCAACTTTCTTCGGCAACAAGCTCAGGGTATGGTCCTTATTTTAGAGCAAAATCATCTGAAGTATCTTACAACAAGATTAATCTATTTAGTACAGGAACACAATATGGTTTGACACCTTACTATTGTGATGGTACGGCTGCTGCTCCAACAAGAGTATTTAACAATATGGTTAGAACATCTTCTACTGGAACAGGTACAAGATATGGCGCAAGGATTTATAATTGTAAATTTACTGATTTTCAATACAATACACTTTCTGGTGGAACTACAACAGGTACCCATTATGGTATGTATCATTACGGTACTGCTACTTATGGTCCTAATAATATCCAAAACAACATAGTAACAACAGATGCTGGTGGTTCAAATCATTATGCTGTATATTTTGCTTCTTCTGGAGCTGCAATTAATACATTAGATAATAACCTTTATTATTCTTACGGGACAATAACAAATCAATTTTATTGGGGAGGTGCAAGAGCAGATTTAACTGCACTGCAAACTGCTTCTTCCAAAGAAATAAGTAGTATTTGGAGTGATCCTCAATATTTATCGCCAACAGATTTACACTTACAAGGAACGGCAGCAAATGGAACTGCTGCAGTTATTACTGGAATCACAGATGATATTGATGGAAATGTTAGAAATACAACAACACCAGATATAGGAGCAGATGAATATACTCCTCCTACTTGTCCTGCTAGTTCTGCTTTAATTGGGTTTAATCCGACTGGAACAACTCATGATGTTGCATGGACTGCTGCAACTGCAGCTACTTCTTGGTTAGTAGAATACGGAGCTCCTGGATTTACTCCTGGAACTGGAACAGTTGTTCCTTCTACTAATGATACATTAACATTAACAGGACTTACTCCACAAACTGATTATGAATTTTACGTAGTAGGAATTTGTGGACCTGGTGATTCAAGTATTTCTGCTGGACCTGGTGCAATAAGAACAGCTTGTTTATTTACATTAAATGGGGCTTATACTGTGAATCCTGCTGCCGTAGCTAGTTCAACTAACTTTGTAAGTTTACAATCATTATTTCAAACTCTTGAAGATTGCGGAATGTCTGGACCTTCTGTAGTAACAGTAGCTGCTGGATCAGGACCGCACATAATGAACTGGGATTTAAATGGTGTTAATGGATTGAATGGAACTAACACATTAACAATTGACGGAAACGGAACAACTGTAAATAGAGGATCTGGAACATATTTCTTAGCACTTGACGGGATTACTCATTTGACTATTGAAAACTTCAATTTTATAAATGAAATTCCAACTTCTAATGTTTTCGGAATAATGATGAGAGGTGGTTGTGATAGTATTACAATCAAAAACAACACGATTAATGTTGGATTAAATATCACTTCTAGTTTAGCAGTATGTATTACAGCAACGAATAGTTTTACTTCATCATTTTCTTATGCTGATAATGCCAATAACTGTAGAATTACAGGGAATACCTTGATTGGTGGTTATGCGGGAATCATTATGAACGGTCAAGGAAGTAATGGACCATTTACGTCAGGTCACATTATTGATAGTAATGATATTCAAGATTTTCAAAATTATGGAATTAGATTATATTATGCCGCTAACAATGAATTAGTTGCTAATGAAATACACAGACCTAATAAATCTTCAGGTTCAACTTTTTATGGAATTTATGGTTATTACTCTTCTACTATGAAAGCAATTGGAAATAAAATTCACAATGGAGGAGCTGGAACTTGGACTGCGTATGGTATATATGCAAATTATGGAAATAGTAATAATGCTACTGATGGTACAGAAATTTCTAATAATGCTGTATATGATTTGAATGCGCAATTTACTTTTTATGGAGCATATATTGGTAACAGCCCATATACAAATGTACACCATAATACTTTTGAAACTACTACTGATGGTTCAACGTCTACTAAATACGGAATCTACCATTCTGGAGCACCAAACAATGTTGATTATAAAAATAACTTAATCTCTATTAAAGGTACTGGAACTTCCACGGCATACGGAGTTTACAACTCTTCTACGTCAACATCTTTTACAAGTAACCACAACTTAGTTTATGTAAACTCTGGAGGGACCAACTATTATGGTAGAAACGGCTCTAATTATGCATCACAAGCTGCATGGAATACTGGAACAACATTTGGTGCAAATTCCTTGGATGTAAATCCATCAATAGTGGCAACATTATATACACCACTTTCTGCAATAGCTGATAATGGGGGAACTCCAATAGCAACTATAACATCAGATATAGATGGAATGTCAAGAAGCGCAACAACTCCTGATTTCGGAGCAGTTGAATTTGTTGGATTACCTGGAGATATGTCTATAAATGATGCCTGGCTAGAACAAGTTGATCCTTGTTATGGTGTGGCTGATTCTGCTTATGCAACAGTTAAAAATGATTTTGGAGCAACAGTTGATTTCTCTATAAATCCTTTAACTGTTAACTGGACTACAACTGGACCAGTTGCTGATGCAGGAACATTTGTTATAGGTACTGGTACTTTAGCAGTAGGAGCTTCTATGGATGTATACATTACTTCTATTGATATGTCGTTACCAGGAATATATACTGTTTCTGCTAATATTGGTGCTAATACTGTAAATGCAAGTTCACTAAATGATACACTAACTGATCACAATACTTTTGATAAGAAAGCATTGATAGCTGTTAATCCAAAATCGGATACAGTTGTTCTTACACTTGGAGATTCAGTTAAAATATCTACTCAATCTCCATTTTACCCTGGAGGAGCATTCTTTATTACTGAGATTTGTCAATATGCTGGTGCTTCAAATGGATCTCCAACAGGTGGTAGACCATCTTGGCATAATGCTGATGATTATATTGAGATAACTGGTGTACCTAATTCTGATTTAGCAGGAGTTACTTTAGAATTATGGTCAGCTACAACAATGAGATTTTCATATACCTTTCCTGCAGGAACAATAATTGGACCTAATGGAACTGCAACAATTGCTACTTATGTTGGTACAGCTTCACCAGCAAATTTTTTCTATACTTCAGGTAGTTATAGTAATGGATCAGGAACAGCTTCTGGTAGAATTTTGAAAGATGCATCAGGAAATATAATGGATGCTGCAGGTTATTCTTCTTATGTTTTCCCTGCTGCTTCTGGAGTTACTGCTTCAGATTGGAGTGGAACTCAAGTTTCAACAACAAGTACTTGGGGGATTAGACTTGAAGGAGCAGATGTAAATGGGCCAACTAATTGGGTAGCCTCAGCTACATCTCCACAAGATCCAGGAACTTTAAATTCTGGTGTTACAGCTCCAGCTCCATCTAGTGTAGCAGGACTTCAATGGACAGATGTTACAGGGATTCCTTTATTATTAGATACTACACCAGAAATATATGCTAAAGGATGGACATCAAACGGATTGTACCAATATGAAGCTACTTTTGTTACTCCATGTGGAACATTCTCTGACACATCTGATATCTTAGTTTTATTACAAACACTTGATACTACTGCAATTACTGTTTGTGATACATTTACAACACCAATCGGAGGTGTGGCTTACACAAATTCAGGATTTTATACTGATACAACTTTCGGAACTGCTATAGTTTATGATAGTATTATACATGTGTATGATGTTACTGTAAACTACATGTCTTCTGAAACAATCTTAGTAGCAATTTGTGATAGTTTCCAAGTTCCAAGTGGAGTTTGGTATAGTACTACAGGTATCTACCAAGATACAATTCCTAATGCTTTAGGATGTGATAGTGTAATCACTGTAGACTTAACAATTACAACTACTACATTTATTATGGACACAGTATTTGCATGTGATAGTAATGACTTTAGAGGTATGAACCTTACTACTGCCGGTACTTATTACGATACAGTATTTACTGGATCATGTGATAGTATTTACATTAGAACATTAACTATGGGATATGCATCTTTTGTAACATTCAATCAATTTGAGTGTGATAGCTTTGTAAGCCCTACTGGAAAAGTGTGGAATACAGATGGAATGTATATGGATACAATTCTAAATGCTTCTGGTTGTGATAGCAACATGGTGTTCAACTTAACATTTGGATATATCTCTTATGCTAACTTCACTGTAACAAGATGTGATAGCTTTGTAAGTCCATCTGGAAAAGTATGGAATACTACAGGTACTTATTTAGATACAATTGTAAATGTATCTGGTTGTGATAGTGCAATGACATATGCTGTCACTATCAACTACTCTGCAAGTAGAACTGATAATATAGCATTATGTGCAGGAATACCTCACAGAGTAGGACCAACACTTTATAGAACCGCTGGTACTTACACTGATGTTTTCCAAACAAGATTAGGATGTGATAGTACAATTATCACTAACCTTAGTTACTTTGCGCCTGCAGTAGCAACTATTAATTATAACTTCTGTATTGGTGATTCAGTACAAGTGTTAAGTTTATGGTATTATTCTGCAAATGTTATAATGGATACAATAGTTGGAGGTTCATCTAATGGATGTGATAGTATTACAACTCATAACATTACTACAAGAACAGTTAGTCCAGCACTTAATTTAGGAGCTGATGTAACATCTTGTTTAGATGGGGGAGTAACAATCTTTGCTTCTAATGCATATGACACATATAACTGGAGCAATGGTGGAACTACTAACGTATTAAGCGTTACAGGTGCTATGGCTGGATCTGGAAGTACTGATCATATATTAACTGTTACCCAAGCATCATCAGGATGTAGTGCAAGAGACACAGTGAACATTACGTTCCAAAGTTGTGTAGGATTAAATGAAGTAGATGCTGACTTAAATGTTAATCTTTACCCTAATCCTGCTAGTAACTTTGTAACTATCGAAGTATTCGACAAATACAATACTGGAGACTTAAGATTAGAAATTATGAATTCTCTTGGGCAAGTAATTAGTTCTAGATCGATAACTAACTCAAATGAAAAAATAATAATGGATGTAAACAACTTTAGCAAAGGATTATACTTCGTAAGAATATCTTCTGATAAAGTTTACATGACTAAAAAACTTCTTATCCAGAAGTAATTAACTAACAATTAAAATTTAAACTCTCTTCATTAATTTGAAGGGAGTTTTTTTTTGTAATAAACTCAATGTTAAAAAGAGTAGTAATAATTCTAAATATTGTATTTTTATAGCTATTTCAATTATAGGTGTAACAAAACTCTGGATTTGAAGTTATATAGATACATGAATAAACTCCGTAACATATCATTATTGATTTCAAAATCGATAATCCTAATAGGTTTTTTGCTAATAGCAGGGATCTCTTTTGGGCAAGATGATGCGGTTATGAAATTTGAGGGAAAGATAAAAGATGAAAATGGTCGTCCATTATCAGGAGCATCAGTTTCAATCATGCAGAATGGTAAAGAGGTATACTCTGGAACAACTGATGCTAATGGAGGATTCAAGTCTTACGAGGGTTATTACGGATATCTATATAAAGTAGTAGTGACCAAAGCCAATCACACTAAAAACACAATAGAAGTAGACAGTAGAAATTATGATGATGATTTATTAGCTGCCGAAGTAGAAGTTCTCATTGAGACTGAAGTTTACGAAAAGAAAGAAGGTGTTGATTATGGTACAGTTGAGAATCAACCTGTAGACAAGTTCTTTATGGATAAGAACTCTGGAAACATAACTCACAATGAAACTTTTAATGATAATAGAACTAAGCAAATAGAAGAATATTTCAAGAAACTTGAAGGAAACGAAAAAGATAAAGAGAAGAAATTTAAGGCATTAGTTAAGTCAGGTGATGCAGCACTTGCTGAAAAAGACTACAAGAAAACAGTTGAAGATTGGACAGCAGCATTAAAACTAAAAGATGATGAAGCGTTAGCTATAAAACTAACTGATGCTGAGATAAAATATGAAGATGAATTAGCTGAAAAGGAAAAAGAAGATAAAATGAGGAGACTCATAAAAGAAGGGGATGAAATGGTTGCTCTACTTAAATTCGAAAATGCTAAAGAAAAATATGAAGCTGCACAGTATACTCAACCATCAAGTAAATTACCAAAAGAAAAACTAAAAGCGCTTCAAGAAACTATTGACATCCAAGCTAACGCTATAGTTGACAAGGAATTTAAAGAGTTAATGGCTAAAGCTGCTATTAAAACAAGTTCTGAAAGTTTTGATGAAGCAAAAACATTATATAATAAGGCAAAAGAATTAAAACCTAAAGACAAGGAACCAGCTAAAAAAATAAAGGAAATAGATGATATCATTAAAAATCTTGCTAAAAACAAGGCTACTTATGATAAGCTAATTTCTGAAGCTGAAGGATTTTTAACAGCTAAGAATTACGAACAATCTAAAACAAAATTTAAAGAGGCAAGTGATTTACTTACTAAAGAAGAATATCCAAAAAAGAAAATAACTGAAATAGACGGGATATTAGCTGAGATAAAAAAGAAAGACAAAGAGTATACGGATTTAATGGCTAAAGCAGATAAAGAACTCTCTTCTAAAGAATATGAGAATGCTATAACTTCTTATACGTCTGCATTAAAAGTAAAACCTACTGAAACAAAACCTACTGAGCAAATAGAAAAAGCAAAAACAGCTATTGCTCAATTGAAAAAATTAGAAGAAGATTATAAAAACGCCATAACTAAAGCTGATAAAGATTTTAGTAATAAAAATTATGAATCATCTATTGTTTCATACACAGAAGCAGCTAAGCTGAAACCTGAAGAAAGTAAACCTAAGGAACAGATTGAGAAAGCTAAATCTGCAATTGCAGCAGCAAAGAAATTAGAAGAAGACTATAATGAGGCGATTGTAGCTGGCGATAAATCTTTTAGTGAGAAAGACTACGAAAAAGCAATTACTTCTTACCAGGAGGCTCTTAAACTAAAAGAGAACGAAACTAAACCTAAAGATCAAATTGCTGCATCCATAGAAGCTATAGCTAAGATTAAAAAACTGGATGATGACTATAAACTAGCATTAAGTGATGGTAATAAAGCATTAAAGGCTAAAACTTTTGAGACCGCTATAACTAGCTTCCAAAAAGCTTCAAGATTAAAACCAGAGGAAAAACTTCCTAAAGAAAAGATTGAAGAAGCAAAAAAAGAAATAGCGGCTGCAAAAAAGCGAGATGAGGACTATACTAATTTGATGGCTAAAGCTGATAAAGAATTTTCTGCTAAAGATTATTCTACTGCAATAACATCCTATAAAGATGCTCTTAAACTAAAACCTGAAGAAAGTAAGCCTACACAACAAATTGATGCAGCTAAAAAAGCATTGGCAGATATAGCGAAAAAAGAAAAGGAGTACACGGATTTGTTGTCTAAAGCTAATAATGAGTTAGGCACTAATAAATTTGATGAGGCAATTGCTTCTTTTGAAAAAGCAAGTTCAGTGAAACCAGCTGAACAAGCTCCTAAAGATGGAATTGAAAAAGCTAAAAAAGGAATTGAACTTGCAAAACAAGCATCTGAAGAAGCAGAAAGATTAGAAAAGGAAAAAGCTGAAGCAGAAGCAGCAGAGGCAGAAAGAAAAAGAGTTGCTGAAGCAGAGAAGCTTGCAAAAGAAAAAGAAGAGAAAGAGAAAGAAGCAGCTAGGTTATTAGTAGAAAAAGAACAAGCTGAAAAAGATGCGGCAGAAAAAGCAAGATTAGCTAAGGAAGAGCAAGACAAAAAAGATGCTGCTGAAAAAGAAAGGCTTGCTAAAGAAGCTGCTGCTAATGCGGAGGCTCAAAGATTAAAAGCAGAGCAAGATAAAGCTGATGCAAAGAAAAAAGCTGATGAATTAGCTCAGCTAAATAAAGAAAAAGCTGAAAAAGATGCGGCAGAAAAAGAAAGACTTGCTAAAGAAGCTGCTGCTAATGCGGAGGCTCAAAGATTAAAAGCAGAGCAAGATAAAGCTGATGCAAAGAAAAAAGCTGATGAATTAGCTCAGCTAAATAAAGAAAAAGCTGAAAAAGATGCGGCAGAAAAAGAAAGACTTGCTAAAGAAGCTGCTGCTAATGCGGAGGCTCAAAGATTAAAAGCAGAGCAAGATAAAGAAGATGCCAAAAGAAAAGCTGATGAATTAGCTCAATTAAACAAAGATAAAGCTGCGAAAGAGGCTGCAGATAAACTTAAAAGAGAAAAAGATGAGGCTGCTAGAAAAGCTGCTGATGCAGATAGATTAGCAAAAGAAAATGCAGAAAAAGAAAGGAAAGCTAAAGAAGCAGCAGCTAATGAACTTGCAAAACAAGAAGCGGCTAAGAAAGCAGCTGATGCTCAAGCATTGTTAGATAAAGAAAGAGCTGCAAAGGAGGCTGCTGATAAAGCAAAACAAAATGAAGAAAATGCTCGATTAGCTAAAGAAAGAGCTGAACGAGATGCTGCTGATAAAGCAAAGCAACTTGCAGACCAAGCTGAAAGAGAAACAGAAAAACAGAGATTGGCTAAAGAACAAGCTGATAAGGCTGCAGCTGCTCAAGCTGAAATGGAAAAAAATCTTGCTAATAAAAAGGCTGAAGACTTAAAAAGAAAAGAAGCACAAAGGGCACAAGAACTTGCAGATGAAAAAGCTCGTTTGGATAGAGAAAATGCCAGAAACGCTCAAGAGGAAAAAGAAAGGCTTGCAGCTGAGAACGCAAAAAAAGAAGAACAGGATAAAAGAAACAAAGAACAAAACAAAAGATACTATTCATTAATAAAAAAAGCTGACCAACAGTTTGAAGACAAAGCTTATCGTAGCGCAAAGAGTTCTTACAACTCAGCATTAGGTATTAAACCGAATGAAAATCATCCTAAGAATCAAATTCAAGCGATAAACACTATTCTTGAAAACATGTCGGAGCAAGAAAGAAATACCATTGCCAGTACTGATGATTACTTTGATGTTGATGCTGAATTCTATGGAACTGAAGTAGATATGAGTGGTGATGACGGAACATTTTTGTTAACTGCAATTGAAGATAATTCTAAGCTAAGAGAGTACATGGATTTTAGAGAGTATGTGGACTCATCAATTAAGGCTAATAAAAAATCAGCTTTGAGAGATGTAGACTTTACTCAACTTACCTATGATGAATATGTAAAAATTAGTGATCAGATCACTGAAAATGTGGGCGTTAATGATTATGGAAGAAACGGGAGTATTCTATCAATTAATTTATTCTTAAATGCATATACTGAAGACATTAATAATACTAGTCTAGATAATCAAAAAAATAGTTTAGCTAATTATCAGGCAATTGAAAGGTTGAATGATAAGTATACTGAAGAATATTTAGCCCTTCAAAAGAAAGAAAATGGGCTTAACGAAGGTTATGTGAAGTTTGCTGACAGAAAAACAAACTTTTATAATAAGAACAGCCTTAATCATTTAAAAACTAACGAAGAGATTTTTGCTGAACTAGAAAGTTTTAAAGATGACATAAGCGAAGAATACAGCTACAAAGCAGCTGAATATACTCAAAACAATGAGGATTATGTTGCATTGGCAGATAAGATAAATGATAACAATGAATTGATTCAGGACAAAGAAGTTTTGAGTGCAAGGAACGAAACTGACTACTTAGAGAAAACTGTTGATATACTAAAAGAGAAAGATGAAGCTGCTGCTAAAAAAGTTGGTTCACAATCGGAAGAGTATTATGAATATGGGGATAAGCAAACAGAACTAAAACAAGATTTGAGTAGAAGTGAAAATGTAAAAATAACTACTACTAATCAGGACCTAAATGAGATTAGCGATAAGATTTTAGATGAATCTAATAAAGGCCAGCAAAGTATTGAGAAAAACAATACTCAGTACAATGAACTTAATGATAAGCTTGCTGAAAAAAATAAGGAGCTATCTAAAACTGATCAAGAAAGCCAAGAAAAAATTAATGAGTACGTAGAAAAAACAAATGACTTATTAGTTGAAAATGGTAGAGCTGGACAGAAAAAAACAGGAGCAAACACTGAAGATTATCAAGCATACAAAGATAAACTAGCCGATTTGAACAAAGAGAAGTCTGCTGAAAATACAGCCTCTACCCTATCTACTTCACAAGAAATTACGGATTTAGAAGAAAAGATTCTTGAAAAGGAAAAAGCGACAGCTAAAGAAAACCTTAATAAAGACAGAAGTGTAAATGACTACACAGAAAAGCTAGCTGACTTAAACAAAGAAAAATCATTAGAGAACACTAGTAAGACTTTGTCAACATCTGAAGGAATTGATGAGCTTAATGACAAAAAAGCTGAAGAAACATCTGAATACACTCAAAAAGCTAATGAAACCGATCAAAACCTAAACGACTATCAAGATTCGCAAGCTGATAAGAAAACTGACGAACAAAAGGAATACAATGAAAAAGCTTTAGAGAAAAACAAGAAGTATGATGACCTTGAAGACACTAAGGATATTCAAAAATCTGAAGTTACAAAAGATAAGTTAGCAGCTTTATTCCCAGAAGGAGTAACTCAAAAAGTATATCAAAAGAAAAATGAGTATGGAGAAATCACTTCAATTACCACAAGAAGAGTTGTAGTAGTAGGAAATAAAGGAGATGATTACGTTCACAAAAAATCAAAAGCTGGAGATTTCTATTTCAAAAATGGAAAATCAATATCTGAGAGTACATGGGATCTTGAAACCTCTGGAGAAATTGTAAACCAATAAAAAACTATGAAATTATTCTTAATAGCTACATTAACTATACTTCTTGCATCATGTGGATATATGGGAAACAGTGCTTTAGATTACAACAACTCCTTAGTAAAAAAACAATATGAAGTGTCTGAGGATATGAACGCTTTTATGGATTTTATTAAAATCAGTCGAATGGATTCTATCACTGATATTGATAGTTATAAAACTGAATTAAACTCATTAAGAGATAAAGCTTTAAGTAATATTAAAGAATGTAAAGGAGAAATAAAAGAAGTAGGAAGTTTTAAAGATGATGCTAATTTTCAGCAAAGTTTACTAAATGTAATGGAGCTTTACCACCAAGGGATAAATTATGATTATTACCAAATGGGTGCTTATTACTTACTACCTAAAGAAGAGCAAACTACCGAAAAGTATAATGAAATAGTAAACCTTGTACTTTCTATGGATAGTAAAGTGGAAACTGCAGAGCTTAATTTTATTGAAGAACAAAAAAAGTTTGGTCTTAAATATGATATTGCCTTAAGTGAGGATTAAAAAATACGAGTCGTATAGTTTTTTAATTCTTTATCTAGTTTCTTAGCATTCCCTTCTGTCAATGTATCCAGAAAGTTCCAGAATGGTGGTTGATGATTTTTTTCTACCGTATGAGCCAACTCATGAAGGATAACATAATCTCTTAACTCTTTGGGCAATCGCATTAAATGTAAACTCAAGCTAATATTATTTTGATGCGAGCAACTCCCCCATCTCGATTTTGTATTCTTCACTGATACCTTTTCGTAACTCAGATTAAACTTTGTGGCAAGCTCACTAGTTCTAATTGGCAAAAGTTCTTTTGCTTCTTTTCTCCAAGTTTCTTCAATAATCGTTCTAATAAAGTCCTGATATTGTTCTGTGTAAATATCTAAACTCTCTGGAAACTCAACTAATATTTTTTCCTTAAGTAATTTAGCTCTTGGTGCTTTTATATTTGGCTTAATTATGATTACGAGCTTCCTTCTGTAAGTATTAAAATCAGTGTTCTCATCAAACACAGTTTGACCCTCAAGCTTTCTTTCCATTTCCGGAAGGTGTTTATGAATCCAATCTTGCTTTTCAATAACAAAAGAAAAAGCTTTTCTAAAACTCATTAAATAAGGAACCGAAACCCTAACGCCTTTATGTGGACTCATAGAAATACGCAGGTTCTTGGTTCTTTTCGTTTTCACAAAAGTTACCTCCCCTATTCCATCAATGTGTTCTTTTTTTGTCATTAAAACTCAAGCTTTAATTGCACCTCTTCTTTCTTAGGTTTCTCATTCCTTTTCAAATTAGAGATAGACAAACCTAATAATCGAATTGGCTTATCGACTTTAAAATCCTCTTTTAAAATTAGTTTCCAACCATCCATCAAATTCTCTTTTCGAGAAATGTAATACTTAAAAGTCATGCTCCGAGTTACCTGGGTAAAATCATTAAATTTTATCTTTACAGTCAATGTCTTTCCTTTGGCTACAGATCTTTTCATTCTTCTTGCCAATTCTTCACTTAGCGAATCTAGCTTTTCGTTAATCACTTCCAACTCTTCAATATCCTCCATATAAGTGTGCTCAACTCCTATTGACTTCCTTATCCTATTTGGATTAACCCTTCTAGTATCATTTAGCCTTACCATATTAAAATAATGCTGACCCGATTTACCAAAATTCTTAATTAAAAACTCTAAGGACTTACTCTTTAAATCTTTTCCAGTAAAAATACCTTTATTCATCATTTTGGATGCAGTTACTTTTCCAATTCCAAAAAATCTTTCGATAGGAAGCTTATCAATAAACTCAGGAGCCTTCTCAGGAGTTATTACCGTTATTCCATCAGGTTTGTTCTCATCTGAGGCAATCTTAGCTAAAAACTTATTAAACGAGACTCCAGCCGAAGCTGTTAACCCTAATTCTTGTTCAATGTCTTTGCGTATATCAATAG
Organism: Flavobacteriales bacterium; assembly: GCA_018609055.1. GTDB lineage: Bacteria > Bacteroidota > Bacteroidia > Flavobacteriales_D > CAJJDF01 > CAJJDF01. Next base: position 224,287 of record JABAYJ010000005.1, on the reverse strand, counting down.
CAATTTGAGTTGCAAAGAACTCATTCTTCTTATTATTAGTAACATCCAAATATGCCTCATCTAAAGAGAGAGGCTCTATCAAATCTGTATACCTAGAAAATATCTCTCTAATCTTTGTAGAAATTTCTTTGTACCTCTCAAATCTTGCCTTTACAAAAATAAGATGAGGACAATTACGGGCTGCAATAACTGAGGGCATTGCCGATTTCACTCTATATTTCCTTGCTTCATAACTAGCAGCTGCTACAACACCTCTTTCCTTACTTCCACCTACAGCAATTGGCTTACCTCTCAACTCTGGATTATCCAGTTGTTCCACAGAGGCAAAAAATGCATCCATATCTACATGAATGATTTTTCGTATTTGTTCAGTTTCTTCCATAAAAAAATCCCGAGTATCATAATGATAATCGGGATAAATTTAAGGTTTTTTTAACCTAGTTTTAAAATCTAAAGAGATTTAAAATGCTACTTTAAATTCAACTCTTCTGTTTAACTTTCTTCCTACTGCAGTTGCGTTATCCGCTCTTGGGTTAGAAATTCCGTATCCAGCTGAAGTTAATCTTGAAGCATCAACACCTTTCTTAATTAAGTAAGCTTTAGCTGCTGCAGCTCTAGCTTGAGATAATAATAAGTTTTTAGCTTCATTACCAGTGTTATCAGTATAACCACTAATTGATAATTTGTATGAAGGGTTTTCATTCATAATTCTTGCTACATTATCCAATACAGTATAAGATTTAAATAAGATAACTGAAGAACCAGAGTTAAAGAATAAACCTTCCATAGCCTGAGCCATAACTTACTTAGTTTCTTCTTTTATTACTGGACAACCATTATTAGATGCAGGTCCTGCAATTTTAACACATTTATCTTTGCTATCAATCACACCATCTTTATCAGTATCAGGACAACCTTTTACAGTACCAAATACTTTAGGACAAGCATCTTTTGAATCAGCAACACCATCTTTATCAGTATCAGGACATCCGTTAAGAGTTCCAGCTACTTTAGGACAAGCATCTTTTGAATCTTCAATACCATCTCCATCTGTATCAGAACAACCATTGAATTTTGCAATTCCTGCAACTGTAGGACAAGAATCATCTTTATCAGCAATTCCATCTTTATCAGTATCAGGACATCCGTTAAGAGTTCCAGCTACTTTAGGACAAGCATCTTTTGAATCTTCAATACCATCAGCATCCGTATCAGGACAACCAGCAAATTTTGCTAATCCAAATACTGTAGGACATTTATCATCTTTATCAGATACACCATCATTATCAGTATCTTTCTTTCCAGAAAAACTGTAGTTAAGTCCAATTGTCGTCATCAAAGCTTGATCTTGGAAGTTTCTTACTGAAGAAGTAGCGTTATCCAAGTTATCAGTCCACATGTAAGTATACTTAGACATGATGTTGATTCCTAATCTTTCATTTACTGCAAAGTTAATTCCAGCTCCTCCCAACATGTTTACATCAACAGCTAGGTTTCTAGTATTGTTTGTATAGTGATCTGCGAAAGAAAAAGCATCTCCAAATCCTACAAATAAATAAGGCTGAATAAATGCATCTTCCTTAATCCATTTTCCATTGTTAAATTTTATTTTTGCAATTGCATTGAAATCTAAAAATTGTGCAGCAAAGCTATTTCCTGATACAGAATCAGAAAAATCTAAATTACTAAATGTAGCCATACCCATAACATCAAACCAAGGAGTTAAGTATTTAGACACAGATAATCCAACTGCTCCATTTTGGTTAAATGTAAAGAATTCGTTCCCTAAGTCACCCAAATATTCTTGAGTTCCAAAATGAAGACCTAAATTCCAATCATTTGATTTTGTTTGCGCATTAGAAAAGCTTAATGAAGCTATAGCTAGTGCTGTTAAAATAATTTTTTTCATTGTTTCTTATTTAATTTATCATACAAAGCAACTAATAAAGGATGTTCTGTTATCAATTTTAACTATCAGTTAACATATATTCTATGTCTTTTTGTCACTTTAAATGAAGAAACCTGCATCTTATTGCACAATTAATGTCACTTATAGCTAGTTGGTATCAAATTTGAAATAAGAGATTATCAAAAATAAATAACAAATGGCAACAGGAAAAATTAATGTACAAACGGAAAATATATTTCCAATCATTAAAAAGTTTTTATACTCTGATACAGAAATATTTTTGAGAGAGTTAGTATCCAATGCAGTAGATGCCTCTCAAAAATTAAAAACCCTTTCTTCTTTAGGAGAGTTTAAAGGAGAAGTTGGGAAATTACAAGTTGAAGTGATTCTTGATAAAGAAGCTAAAACTATTACTATCCGTGATAATGGAATCGGGATGACTGGCGAAGAAGTGGATAAATACATCAATCAAATTGCATTCTCTGGAGCTGAGGAATTTGTACAAAAATACAAAGATACTGATGGAGCAGCAGCGATGATTGGGCATTTTGGTCTTGGATTCTATTCTTCTTTCATGGTTTCTGAAAAGGTTGAAATTAGAACTCTTTCGCATAAAGAAGGTTCGCAAGCTGTAAGTTGGACTTCTGATGGAACTCCAGAATATACGCTTGAAGACGTTGAAAAAGAAACAAGAGGAACAGACATTATAATGTATGTTGCTGAAGATTCTATTGAGTTTTTAGAAGAAGCTAGAATCAATACTATCCTTAATAAGTATTGTAAATTTTTACCAGTTGACATCAAATTTGGAACTAAAACCGAATACATTGATAGCCCTACTGGAGAAAAAGAAGAAGACGGAAAGTTAAAACAAGATGCTATTGAAGTAGATAATATTCTTAATAATACTTCGCCAATGTGGGCCAAAACTCCTGCAGAACTTAAAGAAAAAGACTATGATAAATTCTATCAAGAATTGTATCCAATGTCTGAAAAGCCTTTATTTAACATTCACCTAAATGTGGATTACCCTTTCAACTTAACAGGAATACTATATTTTCCTAAGTTGAAAAAAGACATTCAAATTCAGAAGAACAAAATACAATTATACTCGAACCAAGTATTTATTACCGATTCGGTAGAGAATATTGTGCCTGAGTTTATGCAGTTATTACATGGTGTAATAGATTCGCCAGATATTCCATTAAATGTTTCAAGATCATACTTACAGAGTGATAGCAATGTAAAGAAAATATCTTCGTACATCACAAAAAAAGTAGCGGATAAGTTGAACTCTATGTTCAAAGAAAACCGTGAAGATTTTGAACAAAAATGGGAAGATATTAAAGTATTTATTGAATACGGAATGTTATCGGACGATAAGTTTAACGAGAAAGCAAAGAAATTTTCATTACTTAGAAATACTGAAGGCAAGTCATTTACAATGGATGAATATGCTGAAAAAGTAAAAGAAACTCAAAAAGACAAAGACGATAAAGTTGTGTATTTGTACACAAACGATACCGAAGAGCACCACTCATTAATTGAAAATGCTACAAGCAAAGGATATGATGTATTGGTATTGGACGGACCCTTGGCTCCACACTTAGTTTCTAAATTAGAACAAGATTTAACGAATACTTTTTTTGCAAGAATTGATGCCGACACAATTGAAAAATTGATTGACAAAGGCGAAGAAGTGCCAAGTAAATTAACCAAAGAAGACGAAGAAGCACTAAAGCCAATAATTGAGGAAGTAGTTCATAAAGCTAAATTCACAGTTAACTTTCAGAGCTTGAGCGAAACAGATAGCCCAATGCAAATTACTGAAGCAGAGTTCATGCGAAGAATGAAAGAGCAACAAGCAATGGGCGGAGGTGCAATGGGATTCATGGGAACCATGCCAGAGATGTACAACTTGGTTGTGAACTCTAATCATCCTTTGATTTCTAAGATTTTGGGAACAAAAACCGATAAAAAGAAAAAGCAACTCATTGAGCAAGCAACTGACTTAGCTTTATTAGCAAAAGGGATGCTAACAGGAAAAAAGCTTACCGAGTTCCTGAAACGAAGTATCGATATTATTAAATAAACCAATTAAATGAGCTACTAACCGTAGCTCATTTTTTTTGAGAGAATTGTAAAATATCTCTTATATTTAAGGGAAGAAACAAAAAACTAGAATAAAATGGATTTAGATAAAAGAATAGAAACTGTAAAACAAAACTCAGGTTCGTCAATAAAAAAATATGGGAAATGGGTATTAATTGCCATAGTTGGATTGTGGGCAATTACGGGTTATAATGGATTAATTAATGCAGAAGAGCCTGTAAATAAAGCTTCAGGAAACATTGAAGCTGAATATCAAGCAAGAGTAGATAAAGTGAAGGTTATTTCTAAAATCGTAAAAAGTGCAGCTAACTATGAGTACACCACTTTAGTTGATGTTGTTAAAGCAAGACAAATTAAAGAAGAATTGAAATCAGCTGGAGACAAAGTAGACAATGCAACTAAAAATGTAGAAAATTTTGACGGAACTAAGGGTATTAATGATCCAACCTACAGGAATCTTCAGAGCCAATTAACAGGTTCTTTAGGTGGTATTGATGTAGTATTTGAAAGATATCCAGAATTAAAAGCTACAGAGGCTTATAGAGACTTTCAAGCACAATATGAAGGGATAGAGAATAGAATTTCTAAAGCTAGAAGAGATTATAACGAAACAATAGAAACCTATAATAAAAAAGTGAGAAAGTTTCCTAAGAACTTAATTGCAAAAGTATTTGGATTTGATGTTAAAGATCCGTTTGAAGCAGATAAAGGAGCAGAAAATATTGATGCAAATGATATTGATATATCTTTAAACAAATAAATGAATCTAGAAAAATTTTTAAACGAGAAAGAAGAAAAAAGTATTCTGGAGGCAATAAAAATTGCTGAAACGAATACTTCAGGGGAAATTCGTGTTCACTTAGAGTTTGAATGCAAAGGAGATGTGATGGAACGAGCTCAAAAAGTATTTACAAAACTAAAAATGCACAAAACAGAACTCCGCAATGGAGTTTTGTTTTATGTAGCTACCGAAAGTCATCATTTTGCAATACTTGGCGACAATGGAATAGACGAAAAAGTACCTGCTAGTTTCTGGAACGAAACTAAGGAACTAGTTATTTCGCATCTTAAAAATGGTGAAAGAGCAGCTGGTTTAGAAGCTGGAATACTAAAAGCTGGAGAACAACTAAAAACCTTTTTCCCTTACCAATCAGATGATAAGAATGAATTGTCTGACGAAATATCTACAGGAATCTAATGAAAAACATATTATTAATTATTGGCTTACTATTTTCCATTTCTTTAGGATTTGGGCAAGAAGAGTGTTTTCCTAAAAAGAAAAATGGTGTTTTTGTTTATGATACTCAAAACTTATTGAGCACCTCAGAAAAAGCTCAACTACAATCCAAATTAAAAGCATATACTGCCAGAACATCCAATGTGCTTGTAGTTGTTACAACAGATAACTATTGCGGAACAGACATTTCTCAATATGCTATTGAACTTGGAGATCAACTTGGAGTTGGAAGAAGCGATAAAGACAATGGGTTAGTTTTTGTTGTAAAACCCAAAATTGGAAATGCAAAAGGAGATGTGTTTATTGCAGTGGGAACAGGTTTACAAGGTGCTATTACTGATGCAGGAACGAGCAGGATTGTTAAGTACGAAATAATCCCCTTTTTTAAACAAGGAAGCTATTATGGCGGAATAAATGCCGGAGCAGAAACCTTAATGCGATTAGCAGAAGACGAAATATCGGAAGCTGATTATATGGCTAATACCGAAGGAGGAGGAATTGGAATTATCGTAATCTTCTTTTTAATCTTTATAGTAATCATGTATTTATCCCAAAAATATGGAGATGGAGGAAATGACGATTGGGAAAATTACGACAAACACGGAAAACATAGAGGCGGACGAAGAGGTGGCGGAATGCCATGGATAATTATTGGGGGTGGCGGTTCTCGAGGAGGTGGCGGACTTGGTGGCTTTGGAGGCGGAGGTGGTTTCGGAGGTTTTGGTGGTGGAGGATTCTCTGGCGGAGGAGCAGGTGGAAGTTGGTAACATATTAAAGCTGAATAACTTCTAAGTTTAGAAAACTTTAACCCTTATTCTAACAACTACAACAAAGTCAAATAGTATAATTTTATTAACTTCGCGTAGCACTTTAAAAGCAAAAGTTTGAATCAAGATTTATCTAAATATTTTACTCTAGCCGTATCCATAGATTGTGTAGTTTTTGGATTTGATGGGAAAGATTTAAAAGTTCTATTAATTGAAAGAGGAGAAGTTCCTTTTAAGGATTATTGGGCGCTACCTGGTGATTTAATGAAACCTGATAAAGATTTAGATGACTCTGTAAATCATATATTAAAAGAACTTACAGGACTTAGTAACTTATTCTTTGAACAAGTAGAAACCTTTGGGGAAATACAAAGACACCCGCTAGGAAGGGTAATTACAACCGGATATTATACATTGATTAAAATTGGTGACTATGAATTAAATCCATCTTCATTTGCATCCAAAGCCAAGTGGTTTAAGGTGAAAAAAGTCAAAGATTTAGCATTTGATCATGATAAAATTCTTAAATCTTGTTTTAAACGATTACAGAAATCTGTAAGAACAAGACCTATAGGATTTGAACTCTTACCCCCTACTTTTACTCTTACCGAATTGCAATCTCTTTATGAAGCAATTTTAGGTGTAAAAATGGATATCCGTAATTTCAGAAAGAAAATTCTTCAGATGAAGTTTTTGATGGAGACTGGAGATTTACAAGAAAATGTATCTCACAGGCCAGCAAAACTCTACAAATTTGATGAGGAGAAGTACGAGATGCTCAAAAACAAAGGATTCAACTTTGAAGTATAATAAAAATTTTGTTACCTTAGTGTTAATTCTACAATAAGTAGTTGAAATTATTACACTAAAGTTTTCAAAATGAATTTAGCTACCATTGACATTGTTGTATTAGTAATTTATTCAATTCTAATCCTTTCGGTAGGATTATTTGTTTCCAGACCCAAGAAAGACGAAGTTAATTCAAGTGATTATTTTTTAGCAAGTAAATCTTTGCCTTGGTGGGCAGTTGGTGCTTCTTTAATTGCCGCAAATATATCTGCAGAGCAATTCATTGGTATGTCAGGTGGAGGATTTGTAGTAGGACTAGCCATTGCATCCTATGAATGGATGGCAGCTTTAACACTTATTATTGTAGGGAAATATTTCTTGCCAATTTTCATTGAAAAAGGACTTTATACCATTCCAGAATTTTTAGAAAAAAGATACAATGCTCAAGTAAAATCGGTACTTGCAGTGTTTTGGGTTGCACTATTTGTATTAGTTAACCTTACCTCTGTTTTATATTTGGGTGCCACTGCTCTTGATACCATTATGGGTGACGGAGATGGTTCAATGGTTATATATTGTATCATTGGATTTGCATTATTTACAGCTGCATACTCACTTTATGGAGGTTTATCATCTGTTGTTTGGACGGATGTAATTCAGGTTGTATTACTTATTGTAGGTGGATTAATCACTACAGGAATTGCACTAACTCATATTTCGCCAGACCAATCTTTATTGGGAGGATTTAGCTACATCTACGAACATGCTCCAGAAAAATTTGACATGATTTTGGATAAAGCTCACAAAGATTATAACAAGTATCCTGGAATAGCAGTTTTAGTTGGAGGAATGTGGGTTGCTAATATTTATTATTGGGGATTCAACCAATATATTATTCAAAGAACATTAGCTGCTAAGAATTTAAAAGAAGCACAAAAAGGAATTGTATTTGCTGCAATATTAAAAATGATAGTTCCATTAATTGTAATTATTCCTGGAATTATAGCATACACAATGTTCTCTCAAGATCCAGATGTTGTAGCAGAATTCACAAATGCAGCTGGTGTTGTAGAAAACGACAGAGCATATCCTTGGTTAATTTCTAAATTTATTCCAGCAGGACTAAAAGGACTTATCTTAGCAGCTTTAGCCGCAGCAATTGTTTCTTCTCTTGCATCAATGCTAAACAGTACTTCTACTATTTTTACAATGGATTTATACAAGCCATTAATTAATAAAGGAGCATCAGAAAAACAACTAGTAAAGGTTGGAAGGCTATCTGGTTTAATTGCTTTAATTGTAGCTGTATTAATTGCTCCATTATTAAACAGTGTTCCAGAAATGTTTCAATACATTCAAGAATATACAGGATTAGTAAGTCCAGGAATTTTAGCTATTTTTATTCTAGGTCTATTCTGGAAAAAAGCTACAGCAAGAGCGGCAATAATTGGAGCATTTCTTTCAATACCAATTGCATTATTCTTTAAAGTTGGACCAAAAGGTTGGTCAAGTAGTTCCATCTTTCCAGACTTACCGTTTATGCATCAAATGGGAATTACATTTATCATAACAGCAGTTATCATGATAGTTATCTCATTACTTCAAAACAAAGGAGTAGATGATAAAAAAGGAATTCATTTTGCATCCAAATTATTTAAAACTGATAAAACCTATAATGTTCTTTCATTTGGAATCATCTTATTATTAATTGCACTTTATTCAATTTTCTGGTAATATGAAATTTTTTATACTCAGTATTTCAATATTCCTATCCTGCTTTGCTTTGGGGCAAGAAGATACAATTGTGAAAGAAGCTCCGCTCCAAGGGTTTAACATCAGTGGGAATTATCGTTTTTTTGCTCAACACAGGGTTTTTACCAATCCTTTTGCTTTCGAAGTAGCTAATGAAGAGCCTATATACCTTGCAAAGAGATCTATTTTAATTGGAGATGCAACTCAACTTCCCGAACTAACATTGAACATAGCTGGAAATCCAACTCCAGGAACATCATTTGGAACCGACTTAGTTGTTTGGAATCAAAATAATGGAGATTTTGATTATTACCGAAATCTTCAACTAGGAATTAATCTTTACGGAAGTTTTACAACAAAATATGCAAGTGTAAATATAAGAGCAGGTGGTATCCATTGGCACAGCATGACTCCATTTACCATGAAGTCATTTGCAGGATACAACCGTTACAGCATATTTGACAGAAATCCTTGGGACCCTCAATTTAAGGACATCAACAAAAGGTATGATGATTATTACAAAAACGGAGCAATTTCTCAAGATACGAGATGGGCTCAGCAAGCAGTGCAAGGTTTTATTATTGATGTAAATGAACTGCCACTTGGGCTTTCGTTAAACATGATGTATGGAAAAACGCAGAATGCTGGTTCGGCATTTAACACTGCAGCAAATGTATCGAGTGATTCAACTTCCAATAATTTTATTAAATTTTTTGACAATACCATTCCTAATAATGTTATTGCAGGTAGTTTAACCAAAACATTTAATAAGCACAGGATAAGCCTTAATAGCTTTAATAGACGATCTTATTCTGATCCTCAAGCTCTTGATGTAATTCAAAACAATATACTCACCTCCGAGTTTAACTTTCAATATGATAAGCTAGCTATTAGTGGTGAAATAGGAGTAGCTCACTATCAAGATGTTTTTCAGGATTTAGATCCAGGAGAAATGATATCATTGAAAGTAAACCTAAACAAAAGCTTAACAAAAATACCTATTGAAATTCATGCTTACAGAATTAGTCCTAATGCAGTAAATAACAATGCTGAATTTGTAAATACTTCAGTAACTGAAGCTACCTCAGCTGCCGCAGGTACTCAACTGGCAATTGGAGCAAACGGAGTTCTTCAACAAAGCGGAAGCGCAATGCTAGGAATGGGCCAAATGGCCAACAACAGACAAGGTGTTAACATTAATACCGAAATAAAAATTGATGATTTCTCACTATCCATTGGAAATGGAGTTTCTAAAGAAATAGAAAATAAGAACAATTCACTTACCTACGGTCATGCAATTAATGGACTTACTATGTCACAATTCTGGAGATTTGCTTTCCCTCAGAATGTTGGACCCTACAACCGAACAACTGTTCTTTTTAGAGGAGTATACGAAACAGTTAACTTAACAGACTTATCCAATAATGGTGAAGTAGTAAATGATAAATATTTTAATAATATCGAACTACAGGCCAAATACAAATTCAAGTTATTCAACAATCCTTGGTACTTGTTTTATTTAGGTTCTTACAACTCTGTTCAAACTAATTTTTCTCCAGTTACCGTTTTTTCTGAAAAAGCTTATATCCGTTATTATTCGCATCAATTTGAAAGCTATTACAGAATAACTCCAAAGGTTGTGTTGTCTCAATATTTAGGTTGGGAACGTGCTATAGCAAATTATGATACCGAAGTTGATATAACTTCTGAAAGACCAAGAAACCAAGAAGGAATAGCTGTTGGTTTTGGAGTTGATTACATGATAGCAAAGAACACTGCAATATATTTACGTCACAGGTATTTCAAATTCGAAGATCGAAATTTTGCCCTTGAGCAATTTGCTGGTCACGAAACTACTTTTGAACTTAAAATCACTTTCTAATGATAAAAAAAACACTGATAGTACTTTTTGTAATTCTGTCAAATTACATCTTCGGTCAACAAAAGAAGTTCCAAATAAATGGTGCTGCAAGGGGATATTTTTTCTCCAATGAGTTGAATATTGATGAATCCCTTGATACAATTACAACCAGAAAAGCAAACTACGGACATACCTTGTTGGACATGGGAGTAAATCTATTTCCAAATAACAATACCGAAGTATTAGCTATGTTCCGTATAAGAAATGAACTAGGTGGATTTTGGGGTGGTGGAGTTTCTTTTGATGTAAGACAGTTATCATTAAAAGGAGTTGCAGCTGATGTAGTTCGTTACGAATTAGGTGATATCGATTTAAAAATGACACCCTATACCTTATTCAATTATCAAGAAGAAGGAGTAATAAACGAAGGAGATGTGTTTGCATTAAGAAGAGATATTGTTCATTATGACATGTTTTACAACAACAATAATTCTTGGAGAATGCAAGGAGCAAAAGCAAATTTTGGATTAGAGTTCAATGGTTTGATAAAAAGCCTTGACTTTAAAACTTTCATAACTAGACAAAGAGCTACTGATGGAATTTTAGAACCAGAAAGACTTTTTGGTGGTGGAACAATCAAATTAGTTCAAAGTGATAATCTTTCTTTAGCATTTAATACCGTAAACATATTTGACCTAGAAGGAACTATTCCTGACAGCATTCAGTACAAAAACAATGTTCATACATTTAACCTTAATTACTCAAAAGACCTTAACGAAAAAATCAAACTAGACTTTAAATCTGAAGCTGGTATTTCCAATGCGAGATATATCAACTATGCTGATAATAGAGCGCCAGAAACTATGAACGATTGGTTTTATGATGTATCTGTGGTTTCTAATTTTAAAGGAAAAAACACAAGTATTACTTTAGGATATAAAGATGTTGGAGCAGATTTTTTATCGCCTGGAGCTCAAACAAAAAGAATAAACTATTCTAAGTTCCCAGCACTATACCAGCAGATAACAAATGATGCAATAGGAAGACAAATAAGCTATTCGGATGTAATTAGTGGGAATACAGAAAACTCATTCAAAATATCTGAAGAATTAATGCCGTACTATGCTGCATATAACAATAGTAATCCATACGGACTTGCAACACCAAATAGAAAAGGAGTTTATGCTGAATTCCAAAGAACAGATTCAGTTAAGTTTAAAAACAGTTTTGTAAAAACTGCTTTATTAACTCAATCAAGAGGAACTGGAACAACTGAAAAGAAAAACTTTTTCTTAATTGAAGCTGGAACTGATGTTTATTTGAATGACTACTTAGGTTGGAAAAAACAAATAAAACTCGATTTAGGCTTAAGATATGAAAACACCTCGAGAGGTGGAGAAGTTTTTGAAGTAGTTGCTCTTAGCAGTACTTTTGTCGATCTAGGATTATCATATGAACTAGTAGAGAGTTTTGATATTTTGATTGGAGCAAAGATATGGTCGGTAAAAGGAAATGAATTCAATAACGACCGAAATCAATTTAACAACATTGTAAACTTTAATGTTGTAAATTATGGATTCAATGAAAACACATACGCAGCAGGACTTAGATATAGATTTAGTGATAAAAACATCTTATCTGCTCAATATCAAATTAATAATATTAAACATACTACAGGAGTAAGTCCAGACTATGGAATATCGCAATTCACATTTCTTTACTCCCTTTTATTTTAACCAATTATGAAAAAAACAATCTTATATCTCGTTACAATTCTCTTGATTTTTTCTTGTAGAAAAGAGGACTCTGAAACCTATGACGGTCCAAATTTAAATGACCTTTTCGGAGAGTTTTCAATCATTCAAGATATTACGGTTAATTCAAACATGGTAAATTTTCAGGTTGATAGCAAAATCTATTTTAGTGGAGAATTATCAAAAAACACTTCTTGGGTTATTAATCTAAGAGGTCAAACTACCGGAGCCAACAGAAAGATTGCTGGAACCGACAGAATAATTTCAATTGATAATGCAACTTGGGATGGTGGAGCCAATACTTTCCCTGGATTTGGATTAGAAACAGTTTTTGTAGAAATCAGTTTCCCATCAGAGGATAATTCAGTTATCCTATATGACACGATACAAGTTACAGGTTCCAAAATAGATGACGGAATATTAATCACCAGCTTTGAAAACGGAGTAGGAACAAAATGGTCAAACTTTAATCAGACAACTGTTGCAGGAGGAATAACTTGTGGAGATGGAAATGCTGCAAAAGGAAATTGTTACTATGGATTTAACGGAACAGTAGGCTGGGATTGGGCTATTGGTTCAGTAATGATTCAAGATGATAATAATGACTTTGGTTTACCTGCTAATGCATCTAACCTTTACTTTAATATGGCTTTTAAACCTATTGAAAATATTGGAGCACAAAATACTTTTATTCAATTTTGGTTTGATGAAGATGAAAATGGAGATGGTGTTTTTGATCCAGCAACAGAAGATAGATTCATTTATGAATACTGGTATCAAGATACTGGCTGGAGTCTTATAAGTTATAAATATGCAGATATCCAATTTGATGTAGACGGTAATCAAGTTGCTACAAATGGAAATGGACTTCCTGAACCTGGAAAATTATTCTCGATAAATGTATTTTATCTTGCTAATAAAGCTAACGGAAATGCCAAAGCATATATCGATCACTTAATCTTCACTACAAACAAACCTTACACACCTTGAGACTATTAATAACCTTAACTGTTCTGATTGTATTTGTTTCTTGTGATAGTATAAAATTCAAGAAACAAGTGCTTTATGATGTCTATGCGCAACCAGCTGCTTCCATCAAAACAAAGCAAGAAATCTTTACCGAAGGACAAGGATTAATGTGGAACTCTTTATTTAACTGTGGTAATTTTGAAATTACTCAAGAAGATGCCTATACAGGAAAATCAAGTATTAAACTTTCTTGGAATAAAGCATCTTGCGAGTGGATAGGTTTTGGTAATAGTTTTAACAACTGGCAACCAGTAGATCTATCAAAAGATAGGTTTAAAAAAGCCCTTTCATTTTATGTAAGAACACAAAGTAAAACTGCCAAAGCAATTCCAATAGTAGCCAATCTTGAAGACTATAGTGGTGGTGGGAGTTACTATTTTATTGATGCAAATAAATATTTAGTTGGATTAGAAATGGACACAACTTGGAAACAAATTATTGTGCCACTATGGGATTTCCCTGTTATTGAAGATGAGTTTGACGTACAATCAGTTAAACAAATGAAGTTTCAATTAGAAGGAGCAGGTTCTTTTTATTTAGATGACATAAAAATCATTGATTATTCGAAAGAAGAGTTCGATAAAATGAGAGCTGAAGTAGAATTAATGAAGCCAAAAGGAGAGTTGAATCAAATAGTATATACCGAAGGAAGATTTACTGAAGATGCTTGGGGTTATACGAATAATAGTTGCCAAGGTCTTTCTGAAAAAACGGATTCTGCTGGAAACACATTCATCCATTGGACATACAATTCTACTGAATGTAATTGGTCCAAATGGGGAATGAATTGGAATGGATGGTATGCGATTAATTTCAGAGGAATTGCTAACATGTCTTCAATATCAGTAAAAATTAAGGCAGATAAAACAAGTAAATTCAAGATGTTTATCGAAGATTTCAAAGGCCATAAGGCTGAAATATTTACTAGTACTTCACAAAACTTTAATTCAGAATCTTGGACGGAAGTATCTATCCCACTAAAAAATCTGAACTTATCTGAAAAAGGATTTGTACTAGACCAAATGAAACAAGTATACTTCACTGGAACCAAACAAGGCGAGGTACTTATTGATGACATAAAAATTACCAATTAAATGAGATTAATAAAAACTATTACTCTTGTAGGATCATTCTTACTTGCACTTTCATGTAATAACTCAACCGAATCTGAGAACGAAAACTATTCCGAAATAAACAGCATTATTTCTAAGATGAGTATCGAAGAAAAAGTTGGACAAATGACTCAAATAAATCTAGATGTAATCTCTAAAGGAGAAATTTTCAATTTACAAACTCCACATCAACTAGATTCTCTTAAGCTTGATTCTGCGATAAACCATTATTTTGTTGGATCAATATTAAATGTTGGTGGTCACACTTATACCAGAGAACACTGGGAAGATATTATTACTGAGATTCAAACTAAAGCTACTACTCAAGGGAATAAAATACCAGTAATTTATGGTATTGATGCCATTCATGGAGTAAATTATACGGTAGATGCAACTTTATTTCCTCAACAAATTGCGCAAGCAGCAACTTGGAATCCTGAGTTAATAAAAATGGGAGCTGCAGTTTCTGCCTATGAATGTAGAGCTTCGGGAATTCCTTGGAATTTCTCTCCGGTTCTGGATCTAGGAAGACAACCACTTTGGTCAAGATTTTTTGAAACTTATGGAGAAGATGTATACTTAGCCAAGCAAATGACAAAAGCAACTATTAATGGGTACCAAGGAGAAACAAATGGTGACAAAGAAAAAGTTGCATCATGTATGAAGCACTTTTTAGGATACAGCACCCCCCTATCTGGAAAAGACAGAACACCAGTTTGGGTTCACGATAGGCAATTAAAAGAATATTACATTCCTACTTTTGAAACTGCAATAAATGAAAATGCATTAACTGTAATGATTAATTCAGGAGAGCTGAACGGAATTCCTGTACATGCAAATCCAGAAATATTAACAACATTATTAAGAGATGAATTAGGTTTTAAAGGACTTGCTGTGACTGATTGGGAAGACATTATCAAACTTTACAGAGATCATAAAGTAGCTCGAAACATGCGCGAAGCTGTAAAACTAGCAATTGATGCTGGGATTGATATGAGTATGACTCCAAACGATTATTCATTCAACAGAGCTTTAATTGATTTAGTAAAAAGCGGAGAGATTAAAGAATCAAGATTAGATGAATCGTGTAGAAGAATACTTTGGGTAAAACAGCAGTTAGGGTTGTTGAAAAACCCAATTCCTGACTTTGATTACTATACTGAGTTTGGTTCGGAAAAACATAAAAATATTGCTTTAGAAACAGCTTCTGAATCAATCACTTTATTAAAGAATAAAGACAATATTTTACCACTTAAAAAAGAATCAAACATATTGGTTTGTGGGCCAGCAGCAAATTCATTGAACATTCAAAATGGAGCTTGGACTCATACTTGGCAAGGAATCGACAGTACATACAATACAAAAGGAGCTTTAACTTTTTACGAATCTATCAAGCAACTTTCTACAGGTAAAGTTGACTATTCATTAGGTTCTAATTTAAATCAGTTGCAAAACATTGCTGAAACTGTTGCCAAGGCTAAAAGATCGGATATAGTGGTTATTTGCTTAGGAGAACTTCCTAGTACGGAGATTCCGGGTAACATTAATGATTTAACATTGCCTAAGGCTCAACAAGAATTAATAAAAGCAATTAGTAAAACTGGGAAACCAATTGTATTTGCTTTAAGCTTTAATAGACCAAGAGTAATAAACGAAGTAGAGCCTTTAGCCTCTGCTATTTTCCATTGTTACCTATCAGGAGATTATGGAGGAATGGCGTTTGCCAAAAATTTATTTGGTGATGTAAACCCATCAGGGAAATTACCTTTCACTTATCCTAAGCACACTGGATCATTTATTCCTTACGACCACAAATACACTGAAATATTAGATATAAACTTTGGTAAAGAAGGATTTGACCCACAATGGGAATTTGGATTTGGATTGAGTTATTCCAATTTCACCTACTCAAACTTAAATGTTGGGAAAACAAAATATAGCAGCAATGATACTATTTCAGTATCTATAGAAATAACTAACAGTTCTAGTCTAAACGGTAAAGAAGTTATTCAAGTATTTGTAAGTGATACTGTTGCTTCAATTACGCCAAGTGTAAAAAGATTAAGAGCATTCAAAAAAGTTTTAATAGAAGCTAATTCATCTCAAACAGTTGAATTCAATATCCCTATTTCAGAACTAGCTTTTGTTAATCTGAATAATAAATGGGTAGTAGAACCGGGTTGTTTTGTAATTAAAATTGGCGATTTAGAGAAAGCCATAGTGGTTGAATAAATTTGCGTTTCACATTTAAATTTACTATATTGGGCCTACTAACTGTAAATTTAACAATAACTAATAGTTGTTATTACAATAAGTATAGTTAAAGAATTAATACAAATTTCATGAAAAAACAATTACTCACTTTATTAACAGCAAGTATTCTACTTGTTAATTTTAATGCTAAATCTCAAAGTACTTGGGATGATTTTGATAATGCAGGAGCTGTAGTTTATCCATTTATCAATGGTGTAGTATTTAATCAGTCCTTTACAAATCCATCTACAACAGGAGTTAATACAAGTGCAATTTGTGCTCAATATCAAAGAAACTCAGGAGCACAATATGATGTAATGCTACTTGAACCAATAGGATTAACTAAAGTAGCAAGTGTTGCTGCTTATGCTGCTGGAACAAAAAGTATGACTATTAAAATTTATAGTCCTGCTGTTGGAAAAACTGTTCAAATAACATTAGAAGACAAAAATATTGCGACTCCAACAAACTACCCTCTTGGAAGACATAGTGAATATACAGCAGTAACAACTGTAGCTAATACTTGGGAAACTTTAACATTTGTTTTAGCTGGTACACCAGATACAAACTTGACTGATACAACCGTTAATAGACTAGTTATATTACTTGATCCAAACACTTTTAATTCTGATACCTATTTATTAGATGATATTATGGGACCAGATTTAATAAACCCATGTTTGGGTGTTACACCAGATGTCTCTATAGCTGATGATTATGAATGTCAAAGAAATGTGACTTTTGATTTTGCTAATGGAACTCATTTACAAAACGTAACAAACCCGCTAACAACTGGAATTAACTCCTCAAACACATGTGGGAAATTCTTTAAGTTTATCCCTCCAACAAATGATGGAGCATTTGGTGGGACTTTATTAAATCCATTTAATTCCTCAACATATAACCTTGCTCATATCGAATTATATAGCCCAGCTGGAGCTTATGATTTCAAAATGGTATTTCAAGATGCATCTGGTACTGATATTTTAGACACTTTATTCGTAACATCCTCTACTCCAGGTTGGAGTAAATTTGATATGGATCTATCTAAAGTTCCAACTTCTACTTCAATAGAAAAATTTGTGTTCTTACTTAACTCTCCAACTTCAACTGAAGATTCTATATTTCTAGACAACTTCAGCTTTTCATTTGATCCATTTGTTAGTATCAATGAAAATGATGCATTAAATGCTATTAGTGTATATCCAAATCCTTTCGAAGGAGAAATTAGATTATCATCAGAAGTATCTTTTGATGAAGTAATTATTACCGACATCACTGGGAAAATTATAAAAACGATATCAAATATTAATTCAAATGAATTAATTATAAATACTGACACTTTCAATTCTGGAATTTATCTTTTAAAGATTAGTGACCAAAGCGGAAACTATAGAACTGAAAAAATAATAAAGAATTCAAAGTAAAAAATCATAACAAATAGCATCATCAAATAATATAATTAATAAGTCTTATGAAAAAAATAATTACACTTTTAGCATTAAGTTTAATAGCTAACTTAACTCTCTCTCAGGTCGTTTTTCAAAGTGATTTGTCAACATGGGCTGCTGGAAATCCTTCTGATTTCTTTGGAGCAAGAACAAGTATTTCAAGTGCTAGCGTAACAGAAGTTTCAACTGGTGCAGTATACGGAACATCTTTTGCAAATATTATTAATGCTGGTTCTGGTCATAAAAGATTAACAACAAAATCATTAGGAGTTGTCCCAGGGGAAACATACATTATAGAAATGTGGATAGCTGGAACTGCTGGTGATGTAAGAGTTAACTATTATGATAATACTAACTCATCTTATGGTACTTATAGACCATACCAAACAATTGGTGGAACTGGATTAGTAAAATATACCGATTCTATAGTTATACCATCAACTTGTAATAGTATTGAATATATTATTTCTTTGAGAAATACAACTGCTATGGGTATTGGGCTTGATTCTGTTGTTATTACAGGATTACTTCCATCACAAATTGATTTACCAGTTACTTTTGATGATTTAACAGTAGATTACACAATGACTGATTTTGGCGGAAACGCTTCTATGATTATGGCGGATCCCACTAATGCTGCAAATACAGTAATGAGAATTATCAAACCTACTGGAGCTCAAACTTGGGCAGGAACTACAATTTCTACTCCTACTGGATTAGCTACTGCAATTCCTTTTTCTATTACAGATAAAAAAATGACTGTGAAAGTTTGGTCGCCTTCTTCTGGAACTCCAATTCTTTTAAAAGTAGAAGATGCTGCAAATGGAGCTATTAATAGTGAAGTTTCTGTAAATACAACTGTTGCTGGTTGGGATAGTTTAGTTTTTGACTTCTCTACTGCTGCTTCTGCTATTAATACTGCAAATACTTATAATAAGGCTTCTATATTCATGGACTTTAACACTGCTGGGGCGCAAGATACTTTCTATTTTGATGATGTAATGTTTGTTCCTTCACCTCCTCCTGCTTTAACTCAAATCGACTTACCAGTTACTTTTGAAGGTACTACGGTAAATTACACAATGACTGATTTTGGTGGAAATGCCTCTAATCTTGTTGTTGATCCTACAAGTGCTACTAATAAAGTAATGAGAGTTATCAAAACTGCTGGGGCACAAACTTGGGCGGGTACTACTATTAGTACTGCTACTGGTTTTGCAACAGCTATTCCCTTTACGACTAACGATACATTGATGACCGTTAAAGTTTGGTCTGCTG
>JABAYJ010000005.1:0-204883 GCA_018609055.1 Flavobacteriales bacterium | reverse complement strand
GTTCCTTCACCTCCTCCTGCTTTAACTCAAATCGACTTACCAGTTACTTTTGAAGATACTACAGTAGATTATACTATGACAGATTTTGGTGGAAACGCTTCTGCGCTTTCTATTGACCCTACTAATGCAGCTAACATGGCTATGTGTGTTATCAAAACAACTGGAGCACAAACTTGGGCTGGAACTACTATTGGAACAGCAACTGGTTTTGCAAATGCAATTCCTTTTACTGCTACTGATCAAAAAATGACCGTGAGAGTATGGTCTGCTGCTTCTGGAACTCCTGTAAGATTAAAAGTAGAAGATGCTACAAATGTTACTATCACATGTGAAACTGAAGCATTAACTGTTACTGCTGGTGGTTGGGATACATTAACTTTCGACTTCTCTACTCCTGCTACTGGAACGGCCGCACTTAATGTTGCCAACACTTATGACAAAGCTTCTATTTTCATGGACTTTAACACTGCTGGGGCGCAAGACACATTCTACTTTGATGATGTGATGTTCTTGGTTTCTCCGCCTGCTGCTTTATCGCAAATTGACTTACCTGTTACTTTTGAAGATACTACGGTAGATTACACTATGACTGACTTTGGATCTAATGCTTCTATGATTATGGCGGATCCTACTAATGCTGCTAATACAGTAATGAGAATTATCAAACCTACTGGGGCACAAACTTGGGCTGGAACTACAATCTCTACTCCTGCTGGTTTAGCTTCTGCAATTCCTTTTACTGCTACAGACCAAAAAATGACTGTGAAAGTTTGGTCGCCTACTTCGGGAACTCCAATTCTTTTAAAAGTAGAAGATGCTGCAAATGGTGCTATTAATAGTGAAGTTTCTGTAAACACAACAGTTGCTGGTGGATGGGACAGTTTAGTTTTTGACTTCTCTACTGCTGCTTCTGCTATTAACCTTGCAAATACTTATAATAAGGCTTCTATATTTATGGATTTCAATACGGCTGGAGCTCAAGATACTTTCTACTTTGATGATGTGATGTTCTTAATATCACCTCCTGCTGCTTTATCTCAAATTGACTTACCAGTTACTTTTGAAGATACTACGGTAGATTACACTATGACAAGTTTTGGTGGTAATCTTGATAGCTTGATGGCTGATCCTACTAATGCTTCTAATACTGTTATGCAAGTTATCAAACCTACTGGGGCTCAAACTTGGGCAGGAACAACAATTTCTACTCCTGCTGGTTTAGCAACTGCTATTCCCTTTACGACTAACGATACATTGATGACCGTTAAAGTTTGGTCTGCTGCTGCTGGTAAAACTGTTAGATTAAAAGTAGAAGATGCGTCTAATGGAGCTATCAACTGTGAAACTGATGCTATAACTACTGTTGCTGGTGGTTGGGATACACTTACTTTTAACTTTGCATCCCCTGCTGGTGCTCCGCTTAATACAGCGAACACTTACAATATGGCTTCTATATTCTTTGACTTTAATACAGCTGGAGCTCAAGATACTTTCTATTTTGATGATGTAATGTTTGTTCCTTCACCTCCTCCTGCTTTAACTCAAATCGACTTACCAGTTACTTTTGAAGATACTACAGTAGATTATACTATGACAGATTTTGGTGGAAACGCTTCTGCGCTTTCTATTGACCCTACTAATGCAGCTAACATGGCTATGTGTGTTATCAAAACAACTGGAGCACAAACTTGGGCTGGAACTACTATTGGAACAGCAACTGGTTTTGCAAATGCAATTCCTTTTACTGCTACTGATCAAAAAATGACCGTGAGAGTATGGTCTGCTGCTTCTGGAACTCCTGTAAGATTAAAAGTAGAAGATGCTACAAATGTTACTATCACATGTGAAACTGAAGCATTAACTGTTACTGCTGGTGGTTGGGATACATTAACTTTCGACTTTGCTAATCCTGCTACTGGAACAGCTACTTTGAACTTAACTTATACTTTTGATAAGGCTTCGATTTTCTTTGACTTTAATACTGCTGGGGCACAAGACACATTCTATTTTGATGATGTAATGTTCTTTGTTGCACCACCTACTACTTTATCTCAAATTGACTTACCAGTAACTTTTGAAGATACTACAGTAGATTATACAATGACAAGTTTTGGTGGTAATACAGATTCACTAACGGTTGATCCTACTAATGCGGCTAATATGGTAATGTGTGTAGTAAAAACTACGGGAGCACAAACTTGGGCTGGAACAACAATAGGAACTCCTTCTGGATTTGCTAGTGCTATTCCGTTTACCGCAACAGATCAAAAAATGACTGTAAGAGTATGGTCAGCTGCTGCTGGAACTCCTATCAGATTAAAAGTAGAAGATGTTGCTAATGCTGCTATTTCTTGTGAAACAGAAGCCTTAACAGTTACTACTGGCGGTTGGGATACATTAACTTTTGATTTTGCTATTCCTGCATCAGGAACTGCAGCACTTAATCTTGCTAACACATATGACAAAGCATCTATTTTCATGGACTTTGGAACTGCTGGTGCGCAAGATACATTCTACTTTGATGATGTAATGTTTGGTGGGGATACAACAACTCCAGGGCCATCTCTAGCACAAATTGATTTAACCGTTAATTTCGAAGACACAGCTGTGGATTACACAATGACTGACTTTGGTGGTAACGCTTCTATGTTAATGATCGACCCTACAAATTCAGGTAATAAAGTAATGCAAGTAATCAAAACTACTGGAGCACAAACTTGGGCAGGAACAACTATTGGAACTGCATCTGGTTTTGCAAATGCAATTCCTTTTACAGCTTCTAATCAAAAAATGACTGTTAGAGTATGGTCAGCTAATGCTGGCCTACCAATCAGATTAAAAGTGGAAGATGCAACTAATGCAACTATATCATGTGAAACTGAAGCAATAACGGTTACTGCTGGTGGTTGGGATACGTTAACTTTTGATTTTGCAAATCCTGCTGCTGGAACAGCTGCTCTTAATATAGCTAACACTTATGACAAGGCTTCTATTTTCTTTGATTTCAATACAGCTGGAGCTCAAGACACATTCTACTTTGATGATGTAGTATTTGGTGGGTACAATGTTAGTATTGATGAAAATGGAGTTCAGAATCTTTCAATATATCCTAATCCAACAAGCAACCAATGGACTATCGATTCAGAAGATAATGAGATATTAAGTATTGAGATATATAGTATTCAAGGTGCGTTAATATTCAGTGAAACTGCTAATTCTAAAAAAGTAAGAGTTGATGCTTCTAATTATGTTCCTGGAATGTATATCTTAAAAGCTACTACAACAAATGGAATAGTAAGCAAAAGAGTATTTAAAAACTAAATTAGTATTTTTAAACTTTAATAAGAATAGCCAATAAATTAAAAATGACTAGATATATAAAAATTTCAATACTTGTATTTACAATCAGTTTATATGGTTGTAAACAGAGTGATCCATTGAAAAAAAACAGTAAGCTAGTTTGGTCAGATGAATTTAATGGTTCTCAATTAGATGAAAGTAAATGGGCCTATCAATTAGGAGATGGGTCTGATTACGGATTGTGGAGATGGGGTAATAATGAGGAACAATTCTATAAAAAAGAGAATGTAACCGTTTCGGGTGGTACATTGAAAATAAAAGCTATTGCTGAAAGTGCTGGAGGTTTAGACTATACTTCTGGCAGAATTAGGTCTCTGAATAAAGGAGATTTCAAATATGGCAAAATTGAGGCTTCAGTAAGAATGTCTGATGTTGGAGGATTGTGGCATGCATTCTGGATGTTGCCATCAAATCCAAGTGAAAGTTGGCCTATAAGTGGCGAAATTGATATCATGGAGTTTGTAGGAAACAGAGGAAGTGAAATATTTACTACCGTTCATTTTGCAGATGGACAAGGAAATCAAAGACAACTAGGGCAAACTACTCCTATAGTTTATGACAACAATTTTCATACTTACAGAGTAGAATGGAGTGAGAACAAAATTGTTTGGTATATGGATGATGTTAAATCATATGAAGTATTAAGAACAAACTCAAACATAAGTAATACTTGGCCATTTGATGCTGAATTTCATTTACTATTGAATACTGCTATTGGTGGTAATTTAGGAGGAAGTGTGGATAATGCTGGTTTACAAACAGCAAAGTTTATGGAAGTAGACTACGTAAGAGTGTATCAAGACAATTAACTGAATTATAAGTCTCTAATTGATATAACAAAGTTTATGAAATCAATAATATTAACATCCCTATTAGGACTACTTTTTACTTTTAGTTATGCCACTAAAGTTGAAGTAATTAAAAAGGATGGTGGGTTCCAGCTGCTAAAAGATGGTGAACCATACTTTATTAAAGGAGGTGGTGGTACTGTAGAATTAGAAAAGCTAAAGTCTTACGGAGGAAACTCTATTAGAACATGGGGAATTAGCCCAGAAACTGACCAAATTCTTGAAGAAGCACATAAAAATGGACTTACTGTTACATTTGGTATTTGGATGGGACAAGAACGACAAGGATTTGATTATTCTAACCAAGAAGCAATAAAAGCTCAACTTGAAGAATTCAGAAGAATAATCAGGAAATACAAAGATCATCCTGCAATCCTACTATGGGGAGTTGGAAATGAAATGGATTTAGATTACACCAACTTTGATGTATGGAAATACTTAGAAGAAATATGTAAGATGGTTCGTGAAGAAGACCCAAATCATCCAACAATGGCTGTGACAGCAGGAGTGGATGTGGCAGAAATAAAATTGATTAATAAGTATACTCCTAGCCTGGACATATTGGGTGTAAACACCTATGGAGATATCTCTTACTTACCAGAAGCTATAAAGGTTTATGGTTGGGAAAAGCCCTATGTTGTAGCCGAGTGGGGACCATATGGATGGTGGGAAGTTGAAAAAACAAAATGGGGTGCATCTATAGAACAAAATAGTTCTGAAAAGGCAGCTACTTATCAAAAGAGTATTGATGCAATTAATTCTGACAAAGCAAACTGCTTAGGTTCTTACGTATTTCTTTGGGGACAAAAACAAGAGCATACTTCAACATGGTTTGGTTTATTTACCGAAGCTGGGGATGAAACAGAAGTAATGGATGTTTTAATTTCTAGTTGGAGTAATAAACCTCCAGAAAACTATTCGCCTACAATCAAAAACTTTAAGCTCAACAATAGTATCTCGAAAAATAACATTGAAGTGACAACAAATTCGGAAATGACCGCTAATGTTGAAATTAATGACAAAGACAATGATAAGCTAAGATATGAGTGGTTAGTAATACCCGAGAGTACTGATAAAAAAACTGGTGGTGATGCTGAAAGAGCACCTAAACCAATTAAAGGAATATTCAATAAGTCTTCACAAAGCAAGAACAATGTAGAATTTAATGCTCCTACAAAAGCAGGAGAATATCGTCTCTTCCTTTTCGTTCATGACGGAAATGGAAATGTCGCCACAGGAAATATTGCATTTAAAGTTATCTAATGGAAAAATATAAAGTAATAGCAGATAGTGGTTCCACAAAAACTGATTGGGTAATAATTGACCAAAAAGGGGAAGTAGTTGAGAAAATTAAAACAATAGGGTTTAATCCATACTTTCAAACCTCAGAGCAAATTTTCAATGAATTACTCAAGTGCTTTAATGGAATTAAGATCAACTTCGAACAAATAACGAATGTATTTTATTACGGAGCTGGATGTTCTTCTGAAGAAAAAAATATGGTAGTTAAAATTGCTTTACAACCGCATTTTTTGAAAGCCCAGATAAATATAAATCATGACTTAATAGCAGCAGCTAGATCAACACTTGCAAATTCTGATGGAATAGCTTGTATACTTGGTACAGGTGCAAACTCATGTATTTGGGAGGATGGAAAAGAAGTTGAAAACATTGCATCCCATGGATATATCTTTGGAGATGAAGGAAGTGGTTCGTATTTAGGTATACAATTAATTAAATTATACTTAAGTGGCGGATTGGGTAAAGAATTGACAAAATCTTTTGAAGAAGAATTTAAACTTACCAAAGATCAAATACTAAATAATACGTACAGAGAAAAAAGTCCTAATGTGTTTTTAGCAAGTTTCGCTACATTTTATCACTCGAGACCTCACTATCCTGAATTAAGAAAAATAGTATATGATGGATTTAATAATTTTTTCAAGGTGCGAGTAGTTCCTTATGAAAATTACCAAAAATACTCATTGGGATTTGTTGGTTCTATTGCTTTTTTTTACAAAGATGTTTTAACTGAAGTAGCAGAACATCACGGCATGAAAATTCATAAAATTACTAGATGTCCTATTGATCAATTAACTATTTATCACTCTAGAGATAAAGTTACGGCTTAAGAAATTTACACTAATTAGTTTGTACATTTATACTATTGACTACTTACTGTTGACTTTACAATAAGTATTCTTATATTTGTTATACTAATTATGAATAAAACACTTTACAAAACCAATCTAGTAATATTTGGAGGAGATGGTGACCTATCTTACAGAAAAATATTTCCCGCAATTTACCACAGAGTAAAGGAGAATCAACTTTCAAAAGAAACTAATATCATTGTTGTTTCTAAAAACACTAGTGATGTTAATTCATTCTTCGAGGAATTAAAAAAACACTTATCAATTCATATTTCTGATATTGATGAATCTGTTCTTAATCAAATAAAAAAGATGTTATACTATCTTTCAATTGATTTGACAGATGTAGAAGGATACGATAGTCTTAAACAAGTATTGAGTAAGAATAAGATGGAACAAGATGTTTTCTATTACTCAACTCCCTCTACCCTATTTGGAATCATTTCTAAATTTCTTTCGGAAAACGGAATGATAAACAAGATGTCTAAAGTAGTTTTAGAAAAACCTTTAGGGTCAGATCTAGAAAGCTTCGAACAATTGAATGAAGAAGTTAGAACATACTTTAAAGAAAAGCAGATTTATAGAATTGATCATTACTTAGGTAAAGAAACAGTTCAAAACTTAATGGTATTGAGATTTGCCAATCAAATTTTTGAATTAGCATGGAATGCTCAAAACATAGATAATGTTCAAATAACAGCATCAGAATCATTAGGCGTAGGGAATAGAAAAGGCTATTATGATAAGTTTGGAGCACTAAAAGACATGGTTCAAAACCATTTGTTACAGTTACTGTGTTTAGTTGCAATGGAACCACCATCAAAACTTAATGCAGATAATGTAAGAGATGAAAAGCTAAAAGTTTTAAAAGCATTAAGACCAATGGATAAAGATACAGTTGGTAAATCAACTGTAAAAGGCCAATATACTAGAGGAGAAATTGAGGACGAACATGTTCAATCATACCAAGAAGATATAGACACATTTGATTCAACTACAGAGACGTTTGTTGCACTAAGAACCTATGTAGACAATTGGAGATGGGCAGGAGTTCCTTTTTACCTTAGAACTGGTAAAAGAATGAAAAGAAGATTCTCTGAAATTGTAATAAACTTTAAAAGAGTACCACATAATGTTTTTCCTTCAGGGAATAAAATAGATCGAAACAAACTGATTATTAGACTACAACCTGAAGAAAAGATTGAATTAGTTCAAATGATGAAGATTCCGGGACCTGGAGGTTATAGATACAAACCTTCCTCTCTTGAATTAGATTACTCTAGTTCATTTGACAAAAGATTCCCTGACGCATACGAAAGATTATTAATGGATATCATTAGAGGGAATCAAACTCTGTTTATGAGAGAAGATGAAGTGAGAGACTCTTGGAAATGGATAAACTCCATTACAAAAAGCTGGGAAGAGACTGAGCAAGATTTAGAATTATACAAAGCTGGAACTTGGGGACCTGGAGATGAAGTATTACTTCCTAAGCACAAATGGTATCAATCTAAAAAAGATGAAGAATCATGATAAATAATTTCTTCGAAAATAAAGAACAACTGGAAGATAAACTAAAAACTATAGTTTTAGATTATCTTAAAAAAGTACTGAAAAAAAAAAATAGTGCAAGCATTCTTTTCTCAGGAGGATCTACTCCGATAGGACTTTTAAAAAAACTTGCTGAAGAAGATTTTAACTGGGAAAACGTTAAAGTTGGTTTAGTGGACGACAGAATGGTTGACCTTGAAGACGAGTACTCAAACGCTAGAGCATTAAGAACTGTTTTTGTGCAAAACATAAAAGGAAATCGACCTACTTTCTTTCCTTTAGTTTTCAATCCAAAAGATGAATCTGAAAATATATCCGAAGCTATTAACTCTGTTAATTCAATTGGAAACCCTGATATAGTTTTACTTGGAATGGGAGGTGATGGACATTTCGCTTCTTTATTTCCTAACGATAAAAAGTCTACATTAGGTTTATCAAAAGAGTATCCCGAATCATTAATCTATACTACCGCACCAGATCACCCAACAAATAGAATTTCACATAGTTGGGAATACTTAAAGAAGGCAGATAAATTAATTTTATTTGCAACTGGTAAGTCTAAATTAAATATAATCGAGAAAAAGGAAGAAAGAGAAATCTTACCAATTGACACCTTACTTAACGATACCGAAATTGAACCAATCCTATATTGGGCACCTTAAAACAATACGCATGAACAAGACGATATTAAAAATTACAGAGAGAATTACAAAAAGAAGTGAAGCATCAAGGAAAGCTTATGTTCAGCAAATGGAACAGGCAGAACTAAAAGGTAGAACTAGAACAGAACTTTCTTGCGGTAATTTAGCTCATGCATTTGCTGCTTGTAATGATGGCGAAAAAGATGATTTAACAGGTGAAATAGTTCCTAATATAGCTATTATATCAGCATATAACGACATGCTTTCTGCTCATAAACCTTACGAAACTTATCCTAATCAGCTAAGAGAAGCTGCCAGAAAAAATGGAGCAGTAGCTCAATTTGCAGGTGGTGTTCCTGCCATGTGTGATGGTGTCACTCAAGGACAAGACGGAATGGATTTATCTTTACTAAGTAGAGATGTTATAGCCATGTCAACAGTAATTGCTCTTTCTCATAATATGTTTGATGCTACTATTTGCCTAGGAATATGTGATAAGATTGTACCAGGTCAATTAATAGGAGCTTTAAAATTTGGACACTTACCAACTATTTTTGTTCCTGGTGGACCAATGGAAACTGGTATTTCAAATGAAGAGAAAGCACAAATTCGTCAGGATTATGCTAATGGAAAAATTTCGAGAACTGAATTATTAAAAGGAGAGTCAGCTGCATATCATTCAGCTGGAACTTGTACATTTTATGGAACAGCAAATAGTAATCAAATGCTAATGGAGATTATGGGACTTCACCTACCAAGTTCATCTTTTGTAAATCCAGAAACTCCTCTTAGATATGCTTTGACAGACGAAGCAGTAAAACAACTTGTTACAAATATCAAAGAGGAATCTAAAGTTCCTTTGTACAAAATAATTTCTGAAAAAAGTATTGTAAACGGAATCATAGGCCTACTAGCTACTGGTGGTTCTACTAATCATACTATGCACCTTGTAGCAATTGCTAAAGCTGCTGGAATTATTATAGATTGGGAAGATTTTTCTGAATTATCAAAAATTATTCCTTCAATAACAAGAGTGTATCCAAACGGAAAAGCAGATATTAATCACTTTCATGCTGCTGGAGGAATGTCATACGTATTTAGAACTTTATTGGATAACGGATTATTACACGAAGATGTAATGACTGTTGTTGGAAAAGGTCTTAATCAATACATAAACGAACCATACCTTGAAAACGAAAAATTACTAACTAGAGAAGGTCCTAAGGAGTCTTTAGACAAAGATGTAATATCATCAGCTAGTTCGCCATTTGATCCAGAAGGAGGGATTAGATTGGTGAAAGGAAACATGGGTAAAGCAGTCGTAAAAGTATCAGCTGTAGCATTAAAAAATAGAATTATTGAAGCTCCTGCTGTTGTTTTTGATGACCAAAATGATTTACTAACTGCATTTAAAGAAAAGAAACTGAACAAAGATTTTATAGCTGTAGTTCGTTTCCAAGGGCCAAAAGCCAAGGGAATGCCAGAACTACATAAATTAACACCTACATTAAGCATTTTACAGCATAATGGATTTAAGGTTGCGCTTGTAACAGATGGAAGAATGTCTGGTGCATCAGGTAAAGTTCCTTCTGCAATTCACGTATCACCAGAAGCACTTGATGGTGGTTTATTACCATTACTAAGAGATGGTGATTTACTAAGATTGGATTGTGAAAAAGGAGATTTAATTTGCCTTAACGAAGAAGAAGTACTTAAAAGAGAACCAGCTCCAAATCCTAAAAAAGAGGTAGGATCTGGAAGAGAATTATTTGATAATATAAGAGCATTAATTTCCTCTAGCGAAACTGGAGCAACAATATTTTAAAACATGGAAGCACAATTTGGAATAAGAAAACTACTTAGCAACCAGCCTATTGTACCTGTAGTAAACTTTACTTCGGTAAGTGATGTGGCAGCTACAATTACTAAATTGGTTGACCAAGGTATTAATTGTATCGAAATTACTCTAAGGTCAGATTGTGCTTGGCAAGCAATAGAAGAAGCAATAAAAATAAAGCCTTCTGGATTTTTAGTTGGTGTTGGAACTATTGTTTCAAAGGACCAAGTTTCTACTTGTATCAAATTAAAAGTAGATTTCATTGTTAGCCCAGGAGCTACAACTGAAATTTCTAAAGCCTTAAATGAATCTAATATTCCTTTTTTACCAGGAGTAATGACTCCTAGCGAAATAATAGCTGGATTAGAAAAAGGTTGGGATACATTTAAACTTTTCCCTTTTAATCTAGCTGGTGGTGTAAAAGCATTAAAGACATACGGAGCAGTTTTTTCTCAGGCAAAATTTTGTCCTACTGGAGGATTAAATGAAACGAATTACAAAGAATGTTTAGAGTTAAACAATGTAATTTGTGTTGGTGGTTCTTGGGTTATGAAATAAAAAGTAGATTTTTCTTGAAAAAGAAAAAGGCTACTAAATTAATAGTAGCCTTCCCCTAAACAAAAAAAAGAAATTATGATACCGTTCCCCAACGGCAGGTTTTCTGAACGATTCTTAATAGTAAAACATAAGAAAGGAACAAAAGGTGGTGTTAGTTGCCTTTATCTATGAAAATCCAATCAGTAGTTGTTGTGTATGTTGTGTAATTTTTCATAGTTGATAATTTAGTTTGTCTCTTTCGACTGATATAAAGTAACAACAAAAAATTACCGAAAAATGTGCGTTTTACTCAGGGGTCGGTTTCATCTATTTAACGGTACCAAATAGAAATTTAAAGGTAATTGATGCTTTTTCATTAATTAGCTTCTTTAATAAAGGTGGTTAATTATCTTGTCAAAATCAATTTCTTTCCGCTCATTTTCTTAATTTAGACTTATAATAAAACCAACCAATGGCAATACGATCCTTAATAATAGATGACGAAGAGTTAGCAAGAGAAAACCTCTCTATGATGCTAGAAAGCTTTTGTCCATCTATTGAGATAGTTGGTAAAGCTGGAGGAAAGGATGAGGCGAAGAAACTGATTGCCGAATTACAACCTCAAGTTATTTTTCTTGATATCTGTATGCCTTCGGGAACTGAAGGGCTTACTTTATTGGATGAGATAGAAGACAAAAACTTTTTGGTGGTATTCGTTACCGCATTTAAAGAGTATGCACTAAAAGCTTTTAGCGCAAATGCAGTTCACTATTTACTTAAGCCAATTGATATTGATGAACTGATTGATGCGAATGAAAAAATTGAAGAAAGACTTTCTTTAATTGCATCCAATCCCGAGAGTAAAAAGGAGTATCAACAATCGCTTACGAATACTGCTGTGAGCATTAGAAATAAAAACAGCAATAAGCTAACTATTTCGCACAGTAGAGGAATTAAGATTGTAAGTATTGAAGACATAGAGTACCTAGAAGCAAAAGGAAATTGTACTGATTTATATTTTAAGGATAAATCAAAATATACAGACACAAGAACGCTTAAGATTTATGAAGATATTTTAGATTCTAAAAAATTCTTCAGAACCCATAAATCATACATGATTAATCTTTCTTACCTAAAGGAGTATTTAACTTCTATGGGGAATACTGCTGTGCTAACTAGCGGTAAAGAAGTTCCAGTATCAAGAAGCAAAACGAAAGAGTTTACTACTTTACTAAAGAATCTTTAAACCACACATCCACTTTATTCTAGATGTCATTCCTGCGAAGGCAGGAATCTATAGACGAGCATCAACCTGATTAATTAGATTCCTGCCTCCGCAGGAATGACAACACATATGGTTGGTAACAACTTAATATTTATCCATTTTTAATATCTTTGCCCCGAAAACTACTACCAGATGGCAAAAAATAAACTGATGAAATTTGACGAGATGAAAACTATGGAAAGAGTTTTTGAACCTCGCATGACAGAGTTTATGGAAGGAAACTATCCATTGAAAGGAAAATGGAGAACCGAAGTTTTTAAAAATGACAACCCAATAGTACTGGAATTAGGTTGTGGAAAAGGAGAATATTCTGTTGGTTTAGGGAGAAAATATCCAAACCAAAACTTTGTGGGGATAGACATTAAAGGTGCTAGAATATGGAGAGGAGCTAAACATGCCAATGAAGAGAACTTGACAAATGTTGCTTTCTTGAGGAATGTAGTTGATTTTGTAGAACACTTTTTTGGAGAAAATGAAGTAGACGAAATTTGGTGTACTTTCTCGGATCCACAGCCAAAAAAACCAAACAAAAGACTTACCTCACGTGAGTTTATTAAACGATATAAGAAGATTCTAAAACCAGATGGTATTGTTCATCTAAAAACAGATAACACGCTTTTGTATGAATCTACTCTCGAAGAGATTGAAGAACACGGTTACGAAGTATTACAGAACTCTAATAATATTTACGAAAAGGACTGGGATACATTTGACGAAGAAACACAAGAAATACTGAGTATAAAAACTCATTACGAAACACTATTCGCCAACAAAGGATTTAAGATAAAATATGTTTCTTTTAAAGTAGACTAGTAATTACTCTTCTACAGTTATAGATACGTAATTCACATTTCCGTTAATAGGTGGATTTATTTTTTTGATTTCGATTTTGGCTTTAATAAGCACAAAAGATTCTTTTTTTAATCGAGCTAAAATACGGTAGCCAGCAGTTTCTATAAGCTTAGAACGAATAGCCATCTCCTCCTCTACTATTTTGTTTACAATAACGTAATCTATCGTTTTGGTTAAATCATCTTCCATTGCCGACACCTTAAAATCAGTTATTAACTCTACATCAATGATGTATTCGTTACCAATTTTAGCTTCCTCAGCTAAACAACCATGATAGGCAAAAGCCTTAATTCCTATTACAGATACTTTATTCATTTTTCTTGCTTTTAAACACCTCTTTCACCTTTATAAAAGGGTTTGATGACTTTCTCATTTTGCCAATATTTACCTCAAAAGAAATCGAATCCATTGTTATTTTATCCAATTCAGAAGTGTTATTTCTATAGAAACTCAATAAAGAGTCTAATTTTTCTTGATAGTTGAGTATTGTATTGTACTCCATAAAATTCTTGAAATCATCTACCTCTAGTAACTGTGAAAACTGAATAAAAGACATCATTTTAATAGGAGTTATATCCTTTAGCTTCTCCAATTCATAACTCGCACTATCTGCAGCTCTTTGTGTTATATCTTTGTATTGATCAGTTAAAATATAATAATCTTGATTGTTTTTAAATGTCTCGTAAGTTAGATCATATTTTTCAAAAAGACCTTTGTAAAGCTGCATGGCAGTATCCTTAAACTCAAATTGATTCATGTTAAAGTTCTCCAATCCTCCTTCAAGCACATTAATGTCATAAACTATCTGAATGAATTTTCCAGGCTCAATAAATTTAGAAGGTTTATTATCCATGCTATTCTCGGATTTACATCCAAAAACAGTTGTGATTACCACTGCAATATATAAAATTGATTTTTTCATCTATCGTTCAAACGAAAGTCTTTGTCCATTAGTACCTTCAATTACTTTTCCGTTATTCCAAACTACATTTCCACTTACAATTGTAGTTTCAATTTGCGAATTAAACTCTTGACCTTCAAATGGTGACCAACCACATTTATAAAGTAAATTGTCTTTTGTTACTGTGTATTTTTTATTCAAATCAGCAATAAATAAATCGGCATAATACCCTTCTCTAAGGTATCCTCTTTTTTCTATTTGGAATAAAGTAGCCACATCATGACTGAATTTTTGAGCAATGTGAATCAATTCAATTTTCCCTTGTTTGTTCATTTCAAAAAGAGCATTCATTGCATGCTGCACTAGTGGACCACCAGATGCTGCTTTGGTATAAACTCCGTCTTTTTCTTCGATAGTATGTGGCGCGTGATCAGTTGCAAGTACATCAATTGTATTATTATTCAAAGCTTCTAAAATTGCATCTCTGTCAGATGCTTTCTTAACAGCAGGATTCCATTTTATTCTGGCTCCTTTTGTTTTGTAATCACTCTCTTCAAACCACAAATGGTGAATACATGCTTCAGCAGTTATTCTCTTATCTTTCAAAGGAATATCATTTCTAAAAAGGCTCAATTCTTTTGCAGTAGAAATATGCAAAATGTGTAATCGTGTATTGTATTTCTTAGCTAATTCCACTGCCATTGAAGAAGATAAATAACACGCTTCTTCACTTCTTATTATTGGATGAAACTCCATTGGAATGTCGTCTCCGTATTTCTCTTTATACTCAGCTAAATTTTTTCTTACAGTAGCTTCATCCTCACAATGAGTAGCAATTAGCATTTTACATTGAGAAAATATATTAGTTAAAGTAGTTTCATTATCTACCAGCATATTCCCTGTAGATGACCCCATAAAAACCTTTACTCCACAAACCGTTTTAGGATTAGTTTTTAAAACCTCCTCAATGTTATCATTAGAAGCTCCCATAAAAAAGGAGTAATTCGCCAATGAGCTTTTAGCTGCAATTTGGTATTTATCCTCTAGTAGTTCTTGCGTAAGCGTATTAGGAACTGTATTTGGCATTTCCATAAAGGACGTAATTCCACCAGCTACAGCAGCTCTAGACTCTGTAAATAGATTAGCCTTATGCGTTAATCCTGGCTCTCTAAAATGCACTTGATCATCAATTGCTCCAGGGAACACGTAATTTCCTTTAGCATCAATAACCTCAGCAGATTCATGAGATAAATTAACTCCTATTTTTTCAATTTTATCATTAACGATAAGAATATCCTGTTCTTGAATTTTTCCTTCGTTAACTAGTTTACCGTTTTTTATAAGTATTGCCGACATCTATTATTTTTTGATGAGTAAAAATAACGATAGATAAGATGAATTGAAAGGAATGCGTGTTGTTTTATTTCTTCTTAGAAATCTTTTTTAATCCTAGATAAATCAAGAATAAAATAGCTAATGCTATTAAAAAGAATACGAAATATTCTAAAGCACTTAACTCTTCAGTATTATGCTCAATAGTCACTTTAACCATTGCAGCTTGACCAAATGAAAATTTTGAAAAAGAAATGATGCTTAAAACAAACAGAAATAACTTGGAGTTAATTTTCATTTAGTAAAGTTTAAGACTACTTTAATAGATTAAAATGAGGGATTTATTTCTTCTTAGAAATCTTTTTAAACTTAAGTTTAACAACACCAATAATTGCTTCTTTGATAATGGAAACATCCATTTTAGAGGTTCCAAACTCTCTGTCTTTAAATGTAATAGGAACTTCTTTGGGTTTAAAGCCTAACCTAATTGCTGTATATTTCATTTCTATTTGAAATGCATATCCAATAAATTTTATTTTATCTAAATCCATTGTTTCTAGCACTTTTCTAGAGTAACATATGAATCCGGCAGTGGTATCTTTTACTTTCACCCACAATATAATACGTGAGTATAATGAGGCCATTTGCGAAAGAAATAATCTCTTTTTATCCCAATTGCTTACTGCACCTCCCTTGACATAACGTGAACCTATAGAAAAATCGTATCCATCTTTGGCACAAGCTTTATACAATTCTGGTAACTTATCTACAGGGTGAGAAAAATCAGCATCCATTTCAAAAATGAAATCGTACCCTTTTTCTAATCCCCATTTAAATCCATGAATATAAGCAGTTCCTAAACCTAATTTTCCTTCACGCTCTTCTATATGAAGAGATTCTGGAAATTCTTTTTGAAGATTTTTTACGATTTGGGCAGTTCCATCTGGCGAACCGTCATCCACAATTAACACATGAAAATCTTTAGTAAGTCCATGAACTGTTCGGATCATTTTTTCAATGTTCTCCTTTTCGTTATATGTTGGTATGATTACTAAACTGTCTGACATGATTCTAAATGCAAATCAAAGATAGGATTTTGTATCTGTTTAGAAAAACAAATGGTATCAATTTAACATTAATTAAGGTAGTCAACCGGAATTTCGCATACTGGGATAGGAACCATCTTGTGTTGATTGGCTCTATTTAATTTGCGATAAATATTCAAAATGGTGGTTTGTCTCTCAGTTAATTTACTCTCATCTCCATCAAAAACCATTGCCCATTCCAATTCTGGATAACTAGCTCCTATTTGGTCCTCATCTGTTCTATCATCTCCCCACAAACCATCTGTTGGCTTTGCTTCTTGTATTTCTTCAATAACATTTAATTCTGCTGCTATATCAAAAACCTGCGTCTTCATTAAATCAGCTATAGGACTTAAGTCTACTCCTCCATCTCCGTATTTGGTAAAAAATCCTACCCCAAAATCTTCCACTTTATTTCCTGTACCTGCAACCAAATAACCATTATGCCCAGCAAAAGCATACAAAGTTGTCATCCTTAATCGAGCTCTTACATTTGCCATAGTTAGCTGATCTTGAATTTCTTTAGGAAAATCAATGCAGGTTTGATCAAAGGTTTTAGTCAAATCAACTACATCAGAGCTTACTCCAGTGAAGTTTTCTTTGAGCCAAGCTATGTGCTTGTTACTCCTCTTAAATTGATTAGGAGCTTGATGAATTGGAAGATTAAAACAAATTAGTTTTTTTCCAGTCATAGCACATAAAGTTGATGTTACAGCTGAATCTATTCCTCCGGATATTCCCAAAACGAATCCTTCAATCCCGGCTTTGGTAGCATAATCATCTAGCCATTTTACTATGTGGTTTATTACTTTATCTGTTTGCATTGTTCTAAAATTTTTGGATATAAAAGAAACACCTATGTAAAAATAGGTGTTTCTTTTAATTATTATAAACTAGTTTCTAAAATAAAACTCCCACTGTAACTTGAACCCCGTGAGCACTTATTTTTTGAGAAAATTGTTTTGATTGATCATTTATTAAATACCTTGAGTCTCCTTTTACAACATTAGTAAATCCTAAATTGTAATGGATTGCTCCAAATAAAGAAGTTCCATCAGATACTGCGTATTCTGTTCCTAAACCAACTCTTAGTCGAACTCTGATTGGCTGCATATCCTTATCCATATTTACATCAGTAATATCATTTAAGTTCGCTTTTGCATCATTGTTATTTAAATAATCTACTTCGTCTGTCACCTTAGTTCCTGTTCTAAAAGCTAAGTTTAATCCAAACTCACCAAAATAAGTCATATAACCTATCTCTTTAGTTTTCATCTTAATCCCTACAGGAATAGTTACGTAAGTACTCTTATAACTTCTTGATTTTAATTGAAGAAGGTATCCAGTAGTATCTTCTGGCACTCTTACTCCATTCTCTTCTTTTGTTTCTATAAAATCATATCTATCATTCATATAATAATATGCCTTATTAGTTTCCAAGAAATTTATCTTTCCTTTTTCATGATTTAACTCAAGACCAGAATAAAAACTAAAATTTTCGCTTAATGCATATTCTCCAGTTAGTCCCCAGTTAAAACCTAAAGTAGTTCCACCATTTTCAAATTTTTTCACGTCATCTGGTTTCATCCAGTTAAAAGAAGGAGCGATTTTTAGCCCAAAACGAAATTGACTCTGAGACACAACCCATTGAGAAATTAAGATTGTTGCTAGTAATAAGATTAACTTTTTCATTTATGTTGACTTAATATTGTTTTCAAAAATAAACAAATTATTACGATTTGAAGATTTCTTGCTCTAGTCTTTACTTGAATTTAAAATAAACAAATAGCCTTCCGTGGTTTTTACTGTCTTTATCTATCCTGTGGTATTTATTTTTGATATGCTTTTGTTCCAAAAACCGAATCACTTTTTTCTTTAATTGGCCTGATCCTTTTCCAAGAATTATTTCTACTTCCTTAATTTTCTTTTCTATTGCTTTATCAATTATCCTATTAAGCTCCTTATCAATTAAGTCACCTTTGTTATAAATATCGTGTAAATCGAGCTTTAATTTTGCCATAAGTTAAAGTTACATCTATTTTAGATTTATAAAAATCGTATGTTTAATGTGAAGTTTGGAATAATACTTGATTACTTTTATAGCAAATATACTTTAGTAAGAACCGTTAATTAACTATGAGAAAACACCTTTACATAACTTTATTAATAATACTTTCTGGTGTAACGGCATGTTCATTTGTGATTATAAATGATAGTCCTGTCATTTATAAAAGTATGGAAGAGGCAATGAAAACTCCTGATGAGGTAACTCACTTAAAGTTAATAAGGAAAAAATTTAAAGTGTTCCCTAAAGAAATTTTAAACTTTAAAAACTTAGAATATTTAGATTTAAGTAAAAACAAAATAGACTCATTACCCAATGAGTTTTATTCGTTAGTTAATTTGAATACATTAGTAATTAAGTCAAATAGGTTTAAGGAATTTCCTGAAGCAATTTGTTCAATGAAAAGATTGAAAAAAATAAGTTTTGCTGACAATGAAATCACTTCAATACCAAGTTACATAGCTGGTCTTGACTCACTTGAAGAGCTTGATTTATTCAGAAATAGTGTTGAAGATGTGTCTATTAAAATCAGCAAATTATTAAATCTAAAAAAATTGGATTTAAGAATGATTGAGATTTCTAAAGATGAGCAGAATAGAATTGAAATGCTTGTTCCAAATTGCAAAGTGTTAATGACTGAGCCTTGTAACTGTAGCACAAAATATTAAGCTATTTCTCCTCCACAACTAGATCCTGCTCCTGCAGTGCAACCAAAACAATGCTCATTCACAATTATTTTTCTATCAATAAGAGTTTGTGAATCAAAGTCCTTAACGTGCTGACGCTTTTTATCAGCAACAGCTACTTTTAGTTCAAGCATTTGGTTAAAATCACAATCATATAAATATCCATCCCAACCCACAGAAATAGTGTTTCTACACATTACTCCTTCTGCAGCTACTGGATTATAAGAGTTTGCTAGTTTTTGCATGTAACCCATGAAATTTTCACTAGCTACTAAGTAATCTAAATATCTACTAATTGGAATATTGGTAATCGCAAACAGTGAGTTGAATTCGATATCAAAATCTTTCTTCAATTTTCTTTTAAACTGCTTTTCTAAGCCATCTTGGTTTGGCGGTAAAAATGCCCCTGAAGGATTGTAAACTAAGTTCAGAGTTAACCCCGAACCTTCCATTCCATAGCCAACTTCATTTAGCATCATAAGAGCTCTAATACTTCTATCAAAAACACCATCTCCTCTTTGGCTATCAGTCTTTTTTTCACTGTAGTGAGGTAAAGAACTTACTATCTCTACTTCGTTCTCTTTGTAAAATTCAGGTAAATCAAAGTACTTCTTATTTGCTACAATAATAGTTAGGTTACATCTTACTATTACTTTACAATCTAGTTTGTAAGCTTGTTCAACAAACCATCTAAAGTGAGGATTCATTTCTGGGGCTCCACCTGTTAAGTCAACAGTTTTAATTTCTGATTTAGCAATGGCATCAAGGCACTCCTGAAGAGTCTCTTTGCTCATTATTTCTTTTCTATCGGGCCCAGCATCAACATGGCAATGTGAACATACTTGGTTGCACATTTTTCCCATATTAATTTGAAAAATATCCAAACCAGTAGTGGTGAGTGGAAATAAATTAGTCTCTTTTAGTTTTGTAGAAAAACTATCTAGATTTTGATCTTTTACTCCATGGTGTAAAACCTTTAATTGATAATCTATATTAGAAAATTCGCTATTCTGCTTTTTTAAACTTTTTGTTGCTGTGCTCATATCTATTATTACATTGAAACATCCTTGGTCTTATTCATCATTTGAACTCCATGCACCAAAGTAGCCCCACTTCTTATTGCAGCTGCTACGTGAACTGCTTCCATCATTTCTTCTTCATCACATCCTTTCTCCAAAGTATCAACAGTGTATGCATCAATACAATAAGGACATTGAACAGCATGTGATACTGCCAATGCTATTAAAGACTTTTCTCTTTCGGTTAATGCTCCTTCTTTAAAAACATCTCCATAGTATGAAAAGAATTTATCAGCAAGAGGCTTTTGGAATTCACCAATTTTTCCGAATTTTTTTAAATCATCTGGGTTGTAGTATGTTTTCATCACACGATTGTGTTTGTTTAACTTAATTTATCGTCATTTGAACGATTTTTTTTTATATTTTTACTGCTTACTAATAATATTGCAAAACAATATATTATTAATTGTCGTGTAAAGCTAAATTATCTTACAGACAAAATCAAAAATTAAAATACAACAACTATGTTACAATTTATTTCAAAATTCACAACTCAATTACAAGAAGCATACGAAATTGGATTGAGTTCGGATTTAAAAAAATCAAACAAAAACATTACAAACGTAATCATATGCGGACTGGGAGGTTCAGGAATTGGAGGGAAAATAGTTTCTCAAATTGCTGAAGGTCACAGTACCATTCCAATTTTAACTCATAACTCATACTCGCTACCAAATTTTGTAAACGAAAACACACTTGTTATAGCATCTTCTTATTCAGGAAATACTGAAGAAACTGTTTCTGCTCTGGAAGAAGCCTTAAAGAGAGGTTCTGAAATTGCATGTATAACATCTGGAGGTAAGGTTGGAGAAATCGCTTCTGAAAATAACTTAAATCACATCATTGTTCCTGGAGGAAATCCACCAAGAGCAATGCTAACTTTTTCATTAACGCAATTACTATTTGTTTGTAATCACTATGGACTAATAAATAATGAGTTTAAAAATGAACTTCAGGCTAGTATTGCTTTATTAGATTTTGAAATAGAATCTATAAAAACAGATGCAAGAAGAATTACTGATGTTGTAAAAGACACTACTATTCTTGCATATACAGACTCAAGCTTTGAAGGGGTTGGAACAAGGTTTAAGCAACAACTTAATGAAAACTCTAAAACTCTTGGTTTTAGCAATGTAATTCCTGAAATGAACCACAATGAATTATTAGGTTGGACAGGAGGTAACGATTCTTTTTCCGCAATATTTTTAAGAAATCATTCTGACAACAAAAGAAATCAAGTAAGAATGGATATTTCAAAGGAGGTAATTTCTGGAAAAACTAAAACTGTTGTAGAAGCATTTTCTAGAGGAGAAAGCCTTATCGAAAAGACTTTTTACCTTATTTTACTAACAGATTGGATTTCTCTTTATCTTGCTGATGAATATGGAGTTGATTCTATTGAAATAGCTGTGATTGATAGACTTAAGAATGAGTTAAGCAAACATTAATCCTGTGAATAAAAATATAACATTTGAAGATTTAGGCTTAATAGAATATCAAGAAGCTTGGGATTATCAAACTAAGATTTTTGAAAAAACTATAGCTGTAAAATCGGTAAATCGCAAAAAAAAAGATCAAGGATTAGAGGTTGAAACAACAAAAAACCATTTAATCTTCTGTGAACATCCACATGTATATACTTTAGGCAAAAGCGGAAAAGAATCTCATTTATTGATGAATTCCACTCAACTAGAGGAAAACAATATATCCTATCATAAAATAAATCGTGGAGGTGATATTACTTATCACGGCCCGGGGCAAATAGTTGGTTACCCAATTTTTGATTTAGATAATTTCTTTACTGACATACATAAATACTTAAGATTTATTGAAGAAGCTGTAATTCTTACATTAGAAGAATACGGGATTAAATCTGGAAGAATTGATGGATTAACAGGAGTTTGGCTTGATATTGATGACCCAATAAAATCAAGAAAAATTTGTGCTCTTGGTGTAAAATGCAGCAGATGGGTTACTATGCATGGATTTGCTTTTAATGTAAATACCGATTTATCTTTATTTAAAAACATAGTACCATGTGGCATTGATG
This sequence comes from Flavobacteriales bacterium, assembly GCA_018609055.1. Taxonomy (GTDB): domain Bacteria; phylum Bacteroidota; class Bacteroidia; order Flavobacteriales_D; family CAJJDF01; genus CAJJDF01. The sequence continues at coordinate 182,621 of JABAYJ010000005.1, read as the reverse complement.
ATAAAGCAGTTACCTCTATGCAAAATGAACTTGGCAAAGAAATTGACATCACTGAAGTAAAGAAAAAATTATTAGTGAATCTGTCTAATTTATTTGATTTTGATGTGGTGAAATAGCCCATTACCCCCCTTAATATTTTTATGAAAAAAGACATAATTCAACCAGAAGTAAAAGACGTTTATATTGCTATAGTAGGTCGTAAAAATGAATTTGATGAAACCGAATGGGTATCCTATTTAATCAATAATAGAAATGAAAAACTAGAAGGGGTTTTGGTTTCTACTCGTGGATATGGCGAAATAAAAGGAGAGCATAAAAAAACGGCTACTTTCCGTCATTCTTTAGATGAAGTAGAACCTAAATCATTCAAGAAAATTGAAGAATTGCCAGAAGGATTATTTGCTTTGAGTAACGAGTTTTGGTTGAGTTTTTATATCGACAAAAAAATGTACGACAAAAAGTATATTTTCCTTGCCGAATCTATTTCTCATTTCAATTCCATAAACGTACCAATAGTCAATGAATTAGGAGTAATGATTTAAAGAAATTAAAGCCACTTTTATTTCAACATTCCATTGTTATTAGTCGAGTTAATTACAACTTCTAAATACTAATATTATTCTTACATTTGCTACAATGGATTTTATAGCATCACAAATAGCTGGTTTACTTGAAGGTACTGTTGTAGGAAACGAAAATATTTCTGTAAACAACCTATCAAAAATAGAGGAAGGTCAACCAAATACCCTTTCGTTTTTATCAAACTTAAAATACGAAGAATACCTTTATACAACTGGGGCTTCTATTGTTATTGTAGATAAAAGTTTTGAGCCCAGTAAAAGTATTCCTAACACTTGTACTCTAATAAAAGTTGAAAGTGCACAAGCAGCCTTTGCTAAATTATTGGAAATTTACAATCAAGTAAAAAGAAAAAAATCAGGAATTCATCCAAGTAGTTATATTTCAGATTCGGCAACTATTGGTGAAGAAGTATACATTGGTGCTAACTGCTCTATTGGAGACAATGTTACAATAGGTAATAATGTCCATGTTTATCCAAACTCTTATATTGGAGACAATGTGAAAATTGGAGATGACTGCATGTTTTTTGCTGGAGTAAGAGTATACTCTGATTGCCTTATTGGAAAATCTTGCACACTACATTCAGGTGTAATTATTGGTGGAGATGGATTTGGATTTGTTCCAAATAGAAATGGAAATTATAGCAAAGTACCACAGATTGGTAACGCGATTTTAGAAGACCATGTTGAAATTGGATCGAACACAACTATAGATAGAGCTACTCTTGGCTCAACAATAATAAGAAAAGGAGTGAAATTGGACAATTTAATTCAAGTAGCTCATAATGTAGAGATTGGTGAAAACACAGTAATTGCGGCTCAAACTGGAATTGCAGGATCAACCAAAATTGGTAAAAACTGTATGATTGGTGGGCAAGTAGGAATTGTGGGTCACATAACTATTGCTGATGAAGTAAAAATTGCTGCACAATCTGGAGTTGGGCATGCTATTACCGAAAAAGGACAAATATTACAAGGATCACCAGCATTTCCAATAGGAGATTACAAAAGATCTTATGTTGTTTACAGAGGTTTACCAGACCTTAAAAGAAAAGTGGATGAGTTAGAAAAAAAGCTATCCAACTAAAAGAAACTTACTATGACTGACAATCAAAAAACTATAAAATCTGCAATTACTCTTGAAGGAATTGGATTACATACTGGTGTAAAAACTACATTAAGTATTTTGCCTGCACCTGCAAATCACGGTTACAAATTCCAAAGAATGGATTTGGAAGGGCAGCCAATGATTGATGCAGATGTATCTCGTGTTACAGAAACTCAAAGAGGAACAACTCTGGAACAAAATGGAGCAAAAATCCATACTACTGAGCACTGTTTAGCAGGAATTTATTCAACAGGAATAGATAATGCAATTATTCAAGTTGACGGGCCAGAAATTCCAATAATGGATGGAAGTGCTAGAATGTTTATTGACGCAATTGAAAAAGCTGGAATTGAAGACCAAGACAAACAAAGAGATTATTTTATAATAAAAGACACGATAAAGTTTGAAGTAGCAGACAAAGGAATAGAATTTCTTGCCGTACCAGATGAAAATTATAGAATTACCGTAATGGTAGATTATGGTTCTCCTGCACTTGGAACTCAGCATGCTTCTATGATGAAATTAGCTAATTTTAAAGAAGAGATATCTACTTGTAGAACTTTCGTTTTCTTAAGAGAATTAGAATATTTAGCCAGTAATGGGCTAATAAAAGGAGGTGATTTAAATAATGCTATTGTTCTTGTTGAAAGAGAAAACATCTCAGAAGAAGAAATAACTAAACTAAGAACATTACTTGGTAAAGAAGATTTAGAAATAAAACTAGATGGAATTGGTGTGTTGAACACAACAAAACTTAGATTCCCTAACGAACCTGCAAGACACAAGCTATTGGATATAGTAGGAGATTTAGCCTTAGTTGGAAGAAGAATTAAAGGACATATCTTAAGTGCAAGACCCGGTCATTATGGTAACACTGAATTTGGAAAACTTCTGAAAGCTAAAATGCATGAAGAGAAAAATGACAAAAGAAAGCACTTTGATTTAACCAAAGACCCACTTTTTGATATCAATGATATATCGAATATGATTCCTCACAGATACCCATTTTTGTTGATAGACAAAATTATGGAAATATCTGATAATGGTATTGTTGGAGTTAAAAACGTAACGCTAAACGAGCCATTTTTCCAAGGACATTTTCCTGGTAACCCAGTTATGCCTGGTGTATTGCAAATTGAAGCAATGGCACAAACAGGTGGTGTATTTGCACTTAACCAAGTTGAAGATCCAGAAAACTACTCTACTTACTTCCTTAAAATTGATAACGTTAGGTATAAAAAGAAAGTTATGCCGGGTGATACTATTGTATTTGACTTAGAATTAATAAGTCCTATTAGAAGAGGATTAGTAAACATGAAAGGAAAGGCTTACGTTAATGGTGTGGTAGTTTCTGAAGCAGAAATGTTAGCACAAATCGTTAAAGAAAAAAATAGTTAATTATGAGTAATCCTCAAGCAAACATACATCCTAATGCGAAGATTGCATCTGATGCAATTATAGAACCTTTTGCTACTATTGGAGACAATGTAGAGATTGGGAGCGGAACTTGGATTGGTCCTGGTGCAGTGATTATGAGTGGAGCGCGAATTGGAAAAAATTGCAAGATTTTTCCTGGCGCAGTAATATCTGCAATTCCTCAAGATTTAAAATTTGCAGGAGAAGATACAACCGTAATAATTGGAGATAATACTACAATAAGAGAATGCGTAACAATTAACAGAGGCACAGTTGATATGATGACTACCAAAATTGGAAACAATTGTTTAGTTATGGCTTATTCACATTTTGGTCACGATACCATTATGGGTGACAATTGTGTAGTTGCAAACTCAGTAAATATTGCGGGGCATGTAACTATTGGAGATTGGGCAATTATTGAAGGAATGGTTGGTGTACAGCAATTCACAAGAATTGGACATCATGCTTTTGTAGCTGGTGGAAGTATGGTAAGAAAAAGTGTTCCTCCATACGTGAAAGCCGCTAGAGAGCCTATTTCTTATGTTGGAGTAAACTCTATCGGATTAAGAAGAAGAGGGTATACAAATGAGCAAGTAACCAATATTGAAGATGTATACAGAGTTGTTTATGTTCAGAACAAAAACATAACACAAGCCCTTAAAATTGCCGATATTGAACTTCCTAACTCAAAGGAAAAAACAGAAATTCTTGATTTCATTAACAGTGAAACAAAAGGAATAATGAGAGGATTTAATTAATTTCATTTCATGAAAATTACACTTGAAGACACTGGCAAAAAGTACAACCGTGAGTGGATTTTCAGAAATTTGTCTCTTGAAATAAAATCGCCTTCTTCCTATGTGATTTCTGGATCTAATGGTTCGGGGAAATCTACACTCCTTAAAACTATTTCGGGATTCGAAACTCCATCAGAAGGAACTATAATCTATCAAAACGATAAGCTAAAACATGTTGTATCTCCTGAACTTATTTATAAGCAAGTTTCTTACGCAGCCCCCTATATTGATGTGTTTGATGAATATACGATTCAAGAATTATTCAACTTTTATTGCCAATTAAAACCATTAAAAAATGGGATTGATTACAAAGAATTTATCTCAATCATTGAATTAGAAAAAACTAAAGAAAAAGCTATAAAGAATTTTTCTTCTGGAATGAAACAAAGAGTAAAACTGGGATTGGCAATACTTTCCGATTGCCCTATTTTGTTATTAGATGAACCTACGTCTAACCTAGATAAAAATGCAATTGATTGGTACCAAAATCTGATAAAAAACAATCTTGAAAATAGAATTGTATTAGTAGCGTCTAACAATCAAAAGGACGAATCTTTCTTTTGTGAGAAGGAAGTAAATATTGAGGAGTATAAAAAGTAGAAAGGATGGATTGTGTTTCTCAATTAACTCATCAGTTTACACAACATCAAGACAGAAATATTGCTAAAAAATTAGAGATCTATCTCAAAATAAATTTCAATTAATAGGACTTCCAACTCCTGTCAGAAAAGAAGCTTTGAGGTTCACTAAATAAGAAAAAGTATATTTAAGAAGGATTTATTTTTGTCTGTCGTCAAACCAATAAGAAAACAAAACTTCTAAAAGAAATAATATGAAAATCAATAAAAACCTATTTTTAGTTACAATACTAAGTTGTGCTGTAGCATTTTCTTGTAAAAAAAACTGATGAAACCGAAGAGTGCACTTCTACTACTGTAGTAAGTGATTGCCCAACACCTACAAAAGCTTTTGATGAATTTAATACTGCTTCAGTAACAATTTCATATAGTGGGGATGACGTTACTATTGTATCGAATGCTCTTCCTAATCATACATCTCCTTATTGGGCAACAACAAATAGTTTATACATTTCGCCTGTAGTTGCAACTGCAAGCTCAATGTCACCAGGAGAAATAACTAGCGGAAGTTATACTTTAACTGTACCTGCTTCTCCAGGAAAAGCTTCTTCAACTTCCTCTACAGGATTAGGAGCAATATGAATTGCTGTAACTGGAGTGCCTATATTTAATGATGAAGAAGGTATGGGAGCATTAACTGCACAAGTTGCATCAGGTTTTGATTATGCAGGCGGACATAGTAGACCAACTGGTTATCATTATCATGTAGAATCTTCAAATGTTACTGAAAACACAGTACTATCTCATGATGATGATGCACTTAATAGTATTTTAGAAGATGGATTTCTTTTATACGGAAGAAAATGTAATTCTACAGGAGCATACCCAACAGATTTAGATGCTTCTGGAGGACATAAATCAACAACTCAACATAGTGACGGTTGTTCATTTTATCACTACCACATTATTAATGAATATTATACTGGAACCTATATCGTGTTATTTGGTGTAGACTTACAAGGTGTTCCAAACGGAATACTTTAACCTTTATTTATGATAGTAAAAAGTTATTTTAAATTAATTGGTTTAATCCTTATTTTAGGTAGCTGTAATAATAGTGAACAAAAATCTCCTGAAGTTAATACCTCAGGAGATTTTGTTGTTTTAAAAGTTCCTGATACCGTTATTAATATTTCTTTACTCTTTTATGATAATAAAATATCAAAGTGGCTTAAGGATGGAAATGATTTTTCGGGATATGCTATCGCAAAAAATGAAAAAGGAAACCTTGTCAAAAAATTTGGAATACTAAATGGTGGTTCACAAAATGAGTGGCTAGAATGGTTTGATAACGGAGTTTTAAAAAGCTCTGCAAATTTTTATGAAGGGAAATTACATGGTGAGAAAAAAGATTGGAGCTCAGATTCTTCACACACACTTCTGTCGTATCTCAGATATACCAATGGCAAACTTAATGGAGAGCAAAAAAAATGGTATCCAACAGGTGAGATTAATAAAATTTTGAATTTTGAAATGGGGAAGGAAAATGGAATTCAGAAGGCATTTAGACAAAATGGTGTGATTTTCGCAAATTATGAAGCGAAAAACGGAAGGACATTTGGTTTAAGAAAAGCATCACTTTGTTATGGACTAGAGGATCAAAAAATAAAAAATAATGAATAAGATTATTGTATTTACTATGCTGTTAGCATTGTTGTCATGTCAAGAAGAATCAAAAAATAAAAGTAGAGTAGATAAACTTCCTTTTTATAGCGAAGAAACTTATACTCCTCATTGGTTTGCAAATGAAGATGAAATGCCTAATTCATTTCATCAAATTTCTCCTTTCAAATTTCAAAATCAAGACGGAGAATTTGTAACCCAAGAAACTTTTGATGGAAAAATATATGTGACAGATTTTTTTTTACTTCATGCGGAGGTATTTGTCCAAAAATGACACATAACATGAAATTATTGCAAGATGAATTCATTGATGATGATAAGATCCTATTACTATAGCACTCAGTAACTCCGGATAGAGATTCAGTATCAGTCTTAAAAGAATATGCCAACACCCAAGAAATTATTTCTGGTAAATGGCACCTGGTTACTGGCTCAAAAGAAGAAATTTACAAACTCGGAAGAAAGGATTAATATGTGGAAGAAGATTTAGGGGTAAATAAAGACAATGATGATTTTCTGCATACCGAAAACTTTGTTTTGATTGATAAGAACAAACACATAAGAGGTATTTATAATGGATTGAACAAAACTGCGGTTAATCAATTGATAATCGATATTCATACATTAAAAAAAGAATAGTTTGTTTCGAAAAGAAGCTTTGAGATTGGTTGATTCTCTAAACTTTCCCACAAACCAAACAAACCTTCTCCCCTGTTCTATTAGTTGTGAAAAACAAATAGACATCTCCTCCATCTTTTATATTTAAATCTTTTCTTAGCTCATCCACTTTCTTGGGGAAATTACGAATTGTAATATTGGCTTTACTTTCTCCAAAGCGTTTTTTAAGCACCTTTTTTTGAAATGGGACTACTTCCTTAATTTCAAAACTTCGTCCTGGAAAAGGAATTAAATCTTGGCTTGTGTAAAGATGCGAGTGCTTGTTAAGTTTGAATAATTCCAATTGAACTGAAACCTGATTAAAAGCCCCCGATTTAAGAATTGCAGAATTAGGTTCGTATAAATAATTTAAAGGAAGTGAGTATTTTGGATCTTGATTGCCTTCGCTTGATAATACAAATTCAAACTCTTGTTTATCCTCTCCAATTAAGTTTACAGTTTTAATTAAAATATCTCCTGAACACTCTTTTTCCAGAATCCAAAGCAATTCTTTCACCTCATTTTTAACTGCAACTACATGAATTTCTTTCACTCCTTTTAGCTCAGATATTCCCTGAGAAATATCTACCAAAGGAGATGTTTTCATCATTACATTATTAGATTTTGAAAAAAGTAATTCCAAATTATCTGGAACATTGGGCAAGCAATCTTTCAACAAAAACACCTTTCCTTTTATTTCACTTCTTCGAGATGGATCTAAATAAATCCAGTCAAATTTCTCTTCTGAATTTTGTAAAAAAACCAATCCATCTCCTTGAATAAAAGTACAATTCCCTACTCCTAATTCTTTAAAATTATGTTCGGTAATTTCTGATAATTCTGGATTCAATTCGCAATGAATTAATAAGTCAAAATTTGATGAAAAGTAAAAATCATCTACTCCAAATCCGCCAGTTAAATCAACAATGTTTTTCCCAGAAATTAAGCTCGACTTATACTTAGCTGTTTCCTCAGAAGATGTTTGTTCAATAGAAATTTTAACTGGAAACAATCCATTTTCTAGTCCAAACCAAGTCGGTAATTTATCTTTACACTTTAGTTTAGCACTTATCTGCTCAGCAAGCTCTTTGTTCGACACCTCAATAAAAATAGGCTTCTTAAGCATCAATCTATTTGTATCAAGGCGTAAATTTACATCTATAAATTTTTGAACCTCTTTATTTAAGATTGCTTTATTCATCTCTTAGAATTAATGCTAAAGCAATTCTGATTTCGTGGTAAGGAACTTCCTCATCCAAAGCTTCGAAAATTGGTTTCAATTCAAATTTTCGTTCGTTTTTATCAAAAGCTACTTTTACTTTTTTAATAATTTCTGGAGTAACAAACTTTGCTAAATTCACCTCTTTTCCTTCAGAATATAATTGAGATAAATGTGAATAAACTGTCATCAATTGCAAGTCTCTTTTCTCTGCAATTTGGTCGGGTGTGAATCCTTGTTTATAAAAATAAAAAGTAGTCAATGTTGTCGGTACTTTCTTTGTCTTTGGATTGCTTTGTTTTTCGTTCTTATACTTTCGTATCACCTCCATAAATTCTTCTCCAAACTGCTCCATTTTATTCATCCCAACTCCAGAGATTGCCAAAAATTCATTTTCTGTAGTCGGCAATTCTGCCGCCATTTCTTTTAAAGTTTTATCTCCAAACACAATATAAGCTGGCACATTTTCTTCCTTAGCAATCGTAGACCTCAACTTTCTCAAATCCTCAAACAAGTCGTTATTCACCTCATTGGATGAAATAATTTTTACTGGTTTTTTCTTCTTTAATGTCTCCTTGTCTTTCAACTGAACAGGCCTAGTCATCTGAATTTTCTTTTCCCCTTTCACAATCTTCCAACCTATCTCGGTCATCTTAAGCGAAGAATTTTCACTGTACAATATCTCCAAAGCACCTTGATTTGCCAACTGAACCATATAATCTCGCCAATCGTAAAAACTAGTTTCTTTGGCAATTCCATAAGTCTTAACTCCTGCATATCCTTTGGCATGAATCTCTGCATTTTGAGAACCTCTCAATACATTCACCACCATACCTATTCCTTCTTTTTCCTTCAACCTCACTACCGTAGATAATGCTTTTTGAGCCAACACAGTTCCATCAAAATTAGTTGGAGGATTACTACACACGTCACAGTTTCCACAATCTTCGGTAAGGTGTTCCCCAAAATAAGACAACAAAATTTTTCTTCGGCAAGATTTTGCCTCAGCAAACTGCAACATTCTATTCAATTTCTCTTTTTGCATCCCAGAGTTTGCTCCATTATCGGCAAACTTACTGTACATTAAAAAATCAGCCATGTTATAATACAAAATCGTATCAGATGGCAATCCGTCTCTTCCTGCTCTTCCTATTTCTTGGTAATATCCTTCTAAGTTCTTAGGTAAATTATAATGAATCACCCACCTTACATTGGGTTTATCTATTCCCATCCCAAAAGCAATGGTCGCTACAATTATTTTAATATCGTCATTTATAAATTTGGTTTGCACCTCTTCTCTATCTTCTGCATTCATCCCAGCATGATAATGAGCTACGGATAATCCTTCTACCTCCAAATAAGCAGAGACCTCCTCAGTATTTTTTCTACTCAAACAATAAATGATTCCTCCTTCTCCTTTTTTAGATTTTATAAATCGTTTTATTTCTTGAAGCTTTTGTTTTTTAGGAACCATTCCTTTTACTTCAATACTTAGGTTCTTTCTATCAAAAGAAGAAATAAACAATTTTGATTTTCTTAATCCCAGTTGCTGTTCAATATCTTTCCTAGCCGATTTATCTGCTGTAGCAGTAAGTGCCATAAAAGGAACTTCAGGCAATGAATTTCTAAAGTTTTTCAATTGAGTATATTCGGGTCTAAAATCATGTCCCCACATACTCACACAGTGCGCTTCATCTACTGCCACTAACTTAATATTCAATTCTCTAAGCCAAGTATTACTAACCGATATTAATTTCTCTGGAGATAAATACAACAATTGTAGCTCCCCTTTCATTGCTCTATCAATAACTGCATTCTCTTCTTCAGGAGAAATAGAACTATTAAAAAAATCGGCTTTTATGCCATTCGATTTTAATGCCTGAACCTGATCTTTCATTAATGAAATAAGAGGAGATACCACAATGGTAATTCCATCCATGCACAAAGCAGGAATCTGAAAACACATAGATTTCCCACCACCAGTAGGCATAAGCACAAAACTGTCGTTTCCCTCTAGGGTTCGGTTTATTATTTCCTCCTGTAAAGGACGAAATTCATCATAACCGAAAACGGTTTTTAATAATTCTTTAGGTTGTTTTGACATACTCTACTTCAAAGGAAATAATTCCAATTCCTTAATTTCTACTTCCACTTCTTGGCTAAAATCTATTTTTAACGAATTGTATTCTTCATCTATTATAAACCAATGCCCTTTAATCTTTTCATTTGGCTTTGATTTCTTTCCTTTGTTAGCTTTAAAAAAAACTCCCACCCTTTTAGATTCAGTTTTTTCTATAGCAACTAACCTACCTTCCGTTTGGTGCTCGTAAACAACATGTTCTACATTTTTGAAAGGGAGAGTTGGCATAAATTAGTGGGATTATTTGTTTGTTTAAAATTACAATTGTTTAACTGAAAATAAAAATTACATTTCTTCTATTTGTAAGTGTCAATTTTTCTAAATTTGAACTCAAAACACACTAATTTGGTATTTGCAACTCGATATAGAAAACTAGTCCTTTTACTGTTTTCAATTATAACAGCTTTTTTCACTTACCAACTTACCAAAACTTCTTTTGGTCAAAACATGGATGACTTTTTCGATAAAGACGAGAAAGTGTATTTATTTAACAAAGAGTTTTTTAGCCATTTCAAAGAAGAATTACCAAACACCATAATGGTTGGGGTAAAGAACGACAAGGCTTTGGACTATGAGACAGCATTGGCAATAGATTCATTTACGAATTCTATAAAGCTCATTAATGAAATCCAAAGTGTTTATTCTCTTACCAATCAACAATTAGCACTATTTTCAAGTGTTGGGACAATACCATATGATGTTCTTAATCTTGATTCTGAAGAAGAATTTAACCAATCATTGTTAGAGCTAGATTCCTTGCAGGATATTAAGAATAAATTTTTAGGAAAAGACAATAAGTCATCTCTAATTTATGCCATTATTAATGACTCTATCCCTTTAGAATCATTAAAATTAATGAGAAAGCAAACAGACAGTATTGCCAAGCAATTTAATTTTGGAGATGTCTTTTTTGTGAACACGAAACACAATGAATTCCTTATTTCAGAAAAAATAAAGTCAGACTCAGGAAGGTTAGTAACCATAGCTTTCATTCTTATTATCTTAATCTTATTGTATTTCTTTAGATCTCTGGCGGGAGTCTTAATTCCTTTTTCAATTATAGTTAGTTCAGTGGTTTGGATAATTGGAAGTATTGCTCTTTTTGGTTATGAAATTAACGTGCTTACTATAGCTATTCCTGTAATTGTAGGTGTAATTTCTTTAAGTGATGTTATCCATATTATTTCTAGATATAGTGAGGAACAAGGAGAAGATAAAATTGAAAAAATAAGAGCAACACAGAAAGATATTCTCAAAGCTATTATCCTTACTACACTTACCACTTCTTTTGGGTTCCTTTCATTATTGAACTCAAACATTCAGGTCTTTAATGAGTTTTCAATTTTCACAGCTGTAGGTGTATTCTATGCTTTTTTCTTGGCGTACTTTCTATTACCTGTGTTGTTATATTACTCTAAAAAAATAACAGTTCACAACACTCTAGATAAACTTACTCCAAAGAAATTATGGGTTAAGCCAACATTAATTGTTACAGGTATAGCAATCATATTTTCTACTCTGGGTATACTAAGAGTAAAACACAATAATTTTGTGTACGAAAATATGGGCGAAAAAGATGAGATTACAAGTGTAATGAATTTCATGGAATACGATATGTACGGGATACGTGATTTAACTATTACAATAAAAGTCAAAGATTCTAACGCTTCGTTATTTAACCAAAAGATATTAGCCCAACTTGATAAAATAGAAAATTTTGTTGAAGACAAATATCAAGCTACTATAAATGTTGGACTAGCAACAGCAGCCAAACAAGTAAATAGAGCACTAAACGGAGGATTTGCTACTCGATATCGTATTCCTGAAGATGATTATGAGACAAAAAAAATAAGAAGTAAATTGGTTCAAAATGCCAAGCTATTAAAATTAAAAGGGTTTGTTTCTAGAGAAAACAACTCTACTTTCATACAAACAAAAGCTAAAGATTTTGGTAGTTACGAAACCAGAAAAACTAATCGCGAATTACTCGAATTTGCAAAAATAAACACTCCAGACTTAGAAGTAAATTTTGGCGGAAATGCCTTTATCATTGATGAAACCAATGTAAATGTATCCAATGATATGATATGGAATCTTGTCATTATTGTCTTGTTTATTTTCTTAATGATATCGTTTATTTTTAAATCATTTCCAATCGGATTTTTCTCTCTATTTCCCAATATATTGCCATTAATTGCGATTACTGCAATAGTAGGTTGGTTTGATTTTGGGATGAATATTGGAACTACGATTGTATATACCATTGCATTTGGTATTGCAGTAGACGACACCATTCATTTCCTTGGTAGATATAAAATAGAACTAGATAAAGGAAACAAAAATTATGACTCAATTATTACGACTATTCAGACTAGTGGTGGTGCAATTTTCTTAACCACTTTAGTTTTAGTTGTAGGATTTGGAGTATTAATTCTTTCAAATTTTTACGCTAACTACATCACAGGTTTATTGGTAACAATTAGTTTGGTTGTTGCTCTTGTTTGCGATTTGTATTTACTACCTGTCATCCTTAATTGGTTGAGAAAAAGGAAGTAAATTAATCCTTCCTATCAGCCAGTCCAATATCTTCCCTAAACTGATTTACCTCCATAAACAGTAAATCCTTAAACTCCCAGCTTGTAAAATGACACGTGTTTTTTCCTCTGCGATAAGCTGAGCGGTAAAGCGAAATGTATTCAGGAAAAATAGCAAAACCGACTAAGGCAGCTATCTTGGCATAACGTGATTTCTTGTTATTACCAATAAGAAAAAAATGAAGAGCCGCTTCTTCAGGAAGCGAAGTATTATAGCCCAAAATAACGTGAAATACATCATGGTTTTCCATTTTAGGCTGAAGGTCGATAGAGTTTTCATATAAAAAATTCGAGAGTTGTTTACCTAAAGTTCCTTCACTAAACCGCTCAAGCGATTCACGAGATTCTCCCCAGGATAATTTGTTGTTTTTAAATAAATCGCGATACAAAAGCACTGAAGGCAATGCAACCCGATTAAAAATTTGTGCTCGAAGTGAGCGAGTTTTTCTGAATATCAGATAGTTTACCATAATTTGTTTTTTATGGCTAACGAGGTTTAGTATTCAGTATTTTGGCTTTATGATTTTTTAACTTTTATAAAAATGGGTTCGTTTTTTCTATAAAATCTAACCATCTATTTCCTTATCTTTATCACTGATTAAAAAAACTGAGTTTCAATTTATGAAAAGAATATTTCTATTACTAATGGTGCTTTCTGCACTTTCTGTTACTGCCAACAAGCCTGCTTCCGAGATTTATGTAGGGCTTCAAAAACTACACTCACTTAAAAGAGTCCTATATATTGCTGCTCACCCAGATGACGAAAATACGAGAGCTCTTGCTTGGTTTTCTTTAGGAGAAAAGGCCGAAACTGCCTATTTATGTCTAACTCGTGGAGATGGTGGACAAAACTTAATTGGTAATGAATTAAGCGAACAACTTGGAGTATTAAGAACTCAAGAACTATTAGCTGCTCGTTCTTATGATGGAGCTTCTCAATATTTTACACGAGCTGTAGATTTTGGGTATTCAAAATCTGCCGAAGAATCATTTAAAAAATGGGGGAAGGATGAAGTTCTTTCTGATGTGGTTTTAATGATTAGAAAATTTAGACCAGATGTAATTGTAACGCGTTTTCCTCCAGATAAAAGAGGTGGACACGGACATCATACTGCTTCGGCAATGTTGGCTATTGAAGCTTTTGAAAAAGCTGCTGACTCAAGATTTCTTCCTGAACAAGTAAAAGAATTTGGAACTTGGAAAACTACTTCAGTCTATTGGAATTCATCTGTTTGGTGGTTCAAGGATTTACCTGAACAAGCTAAAAATAATGAAGATTATTTAGTAGTTGAGATTGGTGGTTACAATTCTTATTTAGGAAAATCTTACAATGAAATTGGAACAAAAGCAAGATCCCAACATAAGTGTCAAGGTTTTGGCGCTATTACTGAGAGAGGATCAAGAACTGAGTACTTTCAACACTTGAAAGGAGAGAAACTAAAAGGTTCTTTCTTCGAAAAAAACACTCAAACTTGGGGTAAACTAGTAAGCCAAGAATTTGAATCAAGATTTAATAGATTGGTATCTAGCTTTGATTTTAAAGAACCAGAAAACAATGTTTCTGAATTAATCGAAATCCGAAATGACTTAAATAAACTTCCTAGCTCTGAGTTTAAAAAGGAGAAAATAGCTTTATGTACAGAACTGATTCTAGATTGCTTGGGAATCTATACCGAACTATTGGCAAAAGATTTTGTTTATCAATCTGATGATTCTAGCTTTTTCGAATTAGAAATTCTTAATAGAGGTTCTGTTCCTTTATCAGTAATTTTAGATGGGAAGAGTATTGATTTGGTACAAAACAAAAGCTTTTCTGAAAATATTCTGGTAAGTAATGTAAACCAAATTACTAATCCTTATTGGCTTAATAAACCTTTCTCTACGTTATTTACTGTAGATAATTCTATCGATTTACTTCAGCCAGAATCAACTCCTTCTTTCATCAAAGTAGTTACTTTACTAATTGTGAATGACACGATTACTTTCCCATTAACAGGAATCTACAAATGGCGAATTCCTTCTTATGGTGAAAAAAGAAGAGAGGTAATCAAGACTCCTGATTTCTCTGCAAATTTTGAGCAAAAACTAGTAGTGATAAAACCAAATATTGAAAAGAGGTTGAAATTAAACGTTCACTCATTTAAAGACGGACTTAAGGACAAAATTACTTTTAATGCTCCTGCAGGCTGGGAAGTTAATCCTTCTTCTTTTGATGTTTCGATAGATAAAAAACACCAAGAACAATGGATTGAGTTAACACTTAAGCCAACTAACAAAGCTAAATCAGGAACTTTAAGTTTAACCGATTCTAAAGGAAATACAATTCATTCGTATACCGAAATAGCTTACAACCATATTCCTACTCAAGTAATATTTAATAAAGCTGAAATCAACTGTGTAAAGCTGGATGCTAAAATAAAGCCTGGAAAAGTAGCCTATATGAAAGGAGTTGAGGATGTTGTTCCAGAAGCTATTGAGCAATTAGGATTTGAAGTAAAACGATTTGAAGTAAGCGATTTGTCTTCTTTAGACTTAAGCGAATTTCAATCTGTGGTTTTGGGAATAAGAATTTATAACGTTCATCCAGAGCTTAAAAACTTCGAAGAAAAGTTATTTGAATACGTAAAAAAAGGTGGGAATTTGGT
Source organism: Flavobacteriales bacterium (assembly GCA_018609055.1). Taxonomy (GTDB): domain Bacteria; phylum Bacteroidota; class Bacteroidia; order Flavobacteriales_D; family CAJJDF01; genus CAJJDF01. Next base: position 167,200 of record JABAYJ010000005.1, on the reverse strand, counting down.
AATGCAATACAACACTGCATCCCGAAGAGCAAGCAAATCAACTTATGGTCCAGTTCCTTTTTCTCTTACAAGAAATAGAGTGACTGAAGAAGATGCTAAAGTGAAATTCTTGGACCCTAAACACCCAATAATGACTACTCCCAATAAGCTAACCAAATCTGATTTTGATAATTGGGTTCAAGAAAGAGGTTTGTATTTTGCAGGAGACTGGGACGAAAGTTACACCCCATTATTCTCTTGGGCAGATAAAGGTGAAGACGATCAAAAAGGAGCATTAATCGTAACCAAATATGGCGAAGGTCAGTTTGTGTACACAGGAATTTCTTTCTTCAGAGAACTGCCAAATGGTGTGGAAGGTGCTTATAAATTATTTGCTAATATTCTAAGCTATTAAAAATGCAAGAACCAACTGACAATAACGAAATAGAAGAAAAAGACACTACAAACTGGAAAGCTTGGTATTGGGGGTTAATGGTATTTCTTGCCGTTCAAATAGCTATTTATTTTTACATCACTAATCTTTACACAGTATGAGTTTAATAGATTGGGCAGTATTATTATTCACGCTTTTTGCGATAGTTACTTACGGTTCTTGGAAGACTCGTAAAAACAAAAACTTAGAGAGTTACCTAAAAGGGAATAACTCAGAAAATTGGGCAACAATTGGTTTATCTATCATGGCAACTCAGGCTTCTGCCATTACATTTTTATCAACTCCAGGGCAAGCTTACGAAAGCGGAATGGGATTCGTGCAATTCTATTTTGGATTGCCGCTAGCCATGATTTTGATTTCGGTATTTTTTCTGCCGATATATTACAAGCTTAAAGTGTACACAGCTTACCAATATCTAGAACAAAGATTTGATGTAAGAGTTAGAGCTTTTACTGCTTTTTTATTCCTTGTTTCTAGAGGATTAGCCGCAGGAATCACCATTTATGCTCCTGCTATTATCCTTTCTACTTTACTTAATTGGAACCTACAATTAACCTGTTTGCTAATTGGCGGCTTGGTAATTATTTATACCGTTTCGGGAGGAAGTAGAGCGGTTTCGCTTACCCAAAAATGGCAAATGACTATTATAATGGGTGGAATGTTTGCGGCATTCTTTTATGTGTTAGATAGTTTTCCAGAAACAGTTGGACTCACCGAAGGAATAGACATTGCTGGGAAATTAGGTAAGATGGAAATCATTGATACTACTTTTGACTTGAAAGAAAAATACACGCTTTGGTCAGGGTTAATTGCTGGTTTGTTTTTATTCCTTTCCTATTTTGGAACCGATCAATCCCAAGTACAAAGATACCTAGGAGGAAAAACATTAAAGGCGTCCAGAATGGGATTGATGTTTAACGGAATCCTTAAAATCCCCATGCAGTTTTTCATTCTGTTTATTGGAGCAATGGTATTTGTATCATTCCAGTTCAATAAACCTCCTATTATTTTTAATACTTCCGCAACCAATATTGAGACACAAAAACAAGCGAGTTTATTATTGATTGAGAACAACTACAATGATATTTTTGAAGAAAAAAAGGCAGCACTTTTAGCTCCAAATACCAACACAAAAAACATTCAGTTTTTACAAGCTCAGCAAGACTCTTTAAGAAATAGCTACAAAGCCGAAATGAGTAAAATTGATAGCGGTTATGAGTCTAAGGATAGTGATTACATCTTCTTAACTTTTGTTCTTGGTTTCCTTCCTCATGGATTAATTGGGCTGTTGCTAGCAGTCATATTTTCTGCAGCAATGAGTTCTACAGCAGGAGAATTAAATGCTTTGGCATCTACTACTACCATTGATTTTTATAAAAAATTCTTTAAGGATTCAGGAGATGAAAAAAAAGACTTAAGAGTGAGTAAATTACTAACCGTAGCATGGGGAATTTTAGCAATCATCATTGCATTAACGGCTGGTTTATTCGAGAACTTAATCCAATTAGTGAATATACTTGGTTCGTTATTTTACGGAACTATTTTAGGGGTATTTCTATTGGCATTTTTCTTCAAGCGGATCGGAGGAACTGCAGCTTTCATAGCTGGAATTATTGGACAAATAGTTGTACTTTCGTGTCACTTTTTATCAGTTTATGGATATATCGAGTTAGGTTATCTACTTTATAACGTCATAGGAAGTGGAACGGTAATTATTATGGGTATAATTATCCAAACATTTTTAAAAAACAACACAAAACCTGAGCTAATACCCTCCGAAAATTAAAACTAATTAACGCCAATACACTTGGCACAAAATAAACCAAAAACATAAATCAAATGAAAAAATTAATCGTAACGATCGCAGCAGCAATGTTTGCTTTTTCTGCAACAGCACAAGAATTACCAAAACCAAGTCCACACAGTGAAGTAGAACAAATGGTTGGTTTAACAACTGTATCAGTTGACTATTCTAGACCTTCTGCTAAAGGAAGAACTATTTTTGGAGAACTAGTGAAATATGATGAGATGTGGAGATTAGGAGCAAACATGGCAACTAAATTAACACTTTCAACTCCTATTACTATTGGAGGTAAAGAAGTTGCAGCAGGAGAATATTCTATGCAAGCAATCCCAGCAGAAAATGGAGATTGGACAATTATTATTAACTCTGATGCTGGCCTACAAGGATTAAGCGGATACAAAAAAGAAAATGATATAGTAAGAGTAAATGCTAAAGCAATGGTTAATTCTTTTACTGAAAGTTTTACTATCGGTTTTGATAAAATCACAGCTACTTCAGCAGTAATCTCTATCAAATGGGAAAAATTAAATATAGAAGTTCCTTTTACTGTTAATACTGGTATGATTGCAAAATCTAACATTGAAGCAGCTATCAAAGAAGGAAAAGACTTAGACAAAGTATATTCTAAAGCTGCTGGATATTTCAAGGACATGAAAGATTACGAAACTGCATTAATGTATGTTGACAAATCATTGAAGATTAAAAAAGCACACCCTGCAATGTTTACTAAAGCTGGAATTTTGAAAGCAGAAGGAAATACTGCTGAAGCAATTAAAGTAGCTAAAGAAGCTCTTAAATTAGCTAACAAAGCTGAATCTAAAGGATGGGCTAACTACATTGAAAAGAACATTAAAGCTTGGGAAGCTGAGTAATTCTTTCTAAACCATTATTTAAAAACCGTCTCGAGAAATCGTGACGGTTTTTTTTGTGGAAAATGGTATATTTATACAAACAAATAAAAAGAATGAAAAAGACTATCCTTTTAGCACTATCAAGCATTGTACTAATAGCTTGCAACAATCCAAAATCAACTAACAAAACTGTGGAAAGAGAAAATCCAATCCTACAAGAATGGGATACCCCGTTTGGCTTACCTCCATTTGATAAAATACAAAGCGAAGATTATTTACCAGCATACAAAATTGCTCTTGCCGAACACCAAGCAGATATTGACGCAATTATAAATAATACAGAAGCTCCAACTTTCAAAAATACGATTGAAGGAATTGAATTTGCTGGTAAAAACCTGACAAAAATCAGTTCTTTATTATCTTGTGTAGAAGCTGCAAATACGGATAGTATTTTAAAAGCTACCAAAAAGGAATTGGCTCCAATTACTTCGGCTCATTATGACAACATAATGCTTAACGAAGATTTATTCGCCAAAGTGAAAGCTGTTTACGACCAAAAAGAAACGTTAAACTTAACCCCAATTGAAAGCTACTTGTTGGAGGAAAAATATAAAGATTTTACTAAATCGGGAATTAATTTGGGTGCAGAAGACAAAGAAAAACTAAAAGAAATAAACGGAAAGTTGGCTGAGCTAACTCTTCAGTATGGAAATAATTTATTAGATGAAACCAACTCATTTGAGTACCACACAACTGATTCAACAGATTTAGGAAATTTACCAACTAGTTTGAAAGCTCTAGCTAAAGAAGAAGCTACAAAAAGAGGGCACGAATCAGGATGGTCATTTACGGTTCAGAGACCAAGTATCAATCCTTTTTTACAAAGTTCGCCAAACAGAAAAGCACGTAAAATATTGTATGATGCATACGCTCAAAGAGCTAACAATGATAACGATAAGGACAACAAAAAAATCATTAAAGAGATTGTTTCGTTAAGAATTGACAAAGCAAAACTATTAGGATTTAAAAATCATGCATCTAGAGTATTGCAAAACAACATGGCTGAAAAACCAGAAAATGTATTAGCATTTATGGATAAAATGTGGCCATTTGCTTTAGCGAAAGCGAAAGAAGAAAAAGCTGCAATGAATAAGATTTTCCAAGCAGATGGAAACGAAGGAGACATTCAAGGACACGACTGGAGATATTATGTAGAAAAAGTAAGAAAAGAGCGTTACAACTTTGACGAAGAAGAGACTAGACCTTATTTTGAGGTTTCTGCTGTTACAAAAGGTGTGTTTGAATTGGCAAATAAGCTATTTGGAATGACTTTCGTAAAAAGAACAGATTTACCAATTTGGCATCCAGAACAAGAAGTATTTGAAGTTAATAACAGAGACGGTTCGCACTGTGGGATTATGTATTTAGATTTCTTTGCAAGAGACAGTAAAAGAGGTGGTGCTTGGATGAACTCGATAAGAAAACAATCGAATGTAGATGGAATGATTCACCCAGTGGTGACTACGAACTACAATTATCCAGCACCAACAGAAAACTCTCCTTCTCTATTATCATACAGAGAAGCAGAAACTTTGTTTCACGAGTTTGGACACGCTATTCACGGATTACTTTCTAACGTAAAGTACAGAAGCTTATCTGGAACTGCTGTTCCTAGAGATTTTGTTGAGTTTCCTTCGCAAGTAATGGAAAACTGGATGGGCGAACCTGAGGTATTGCAATTATTTGCCAAGCATTACAAAACGGGAGAAGTTATTCCAGAAGCATTAATTAAAAAGTTAAAAGATGCCAATAGTTTTAATGGTGGATTTGGTACCGTAGAATACATGGCTGCTGCTTATTTAGATATGTATTGGCACACACTTGAAGCTCCAACAGAAATGGGAGTTAACGAATTTGAAGCTAAAAAATTAACTGAATTAGGATTAATTGATGTGATTCAACCAAGATACCGAAGTACGTATTTCTCTCATATATTCTCTGGTGGATACTCTGCAGGATACTACAGTTACCAATGGTCAGAAGTATTGGATGCAGATTGTTTTAATGCTTTTAAAGAAACCGGAAACTTATTTGACCCAGCAGTAGCCAAACGCTACCAAGAGATGATGAGCAAAGGAGGATCCGAAAAAGGAATGAAGCTTTATACCGATTTTAGAGGGCAAGAACCAGACATTAAATGGTTGTTGGAGAAGAAAGGGTTTATTGAATAAAAGTGAGGTAATTTGAGTGAATCAAAGAACTATGGTTCAATCTAAACTATTAATCGTAAATTCGCAGAATAATAGAAGCAGTATGGGAAATATAGTAGCGATAGTAGGAAGACCAAATGTAGGGAAATCTACTCTTTTCAATAGATTAACAGGAGAACGAAAAGCCATTGTAGAGGAATCTAGTGGAGTAACTCGTGACAGGCACTACGGGAAATCGGAATGGAATGGTGCAGAATTTTCTGTGATTGATACAGGAGGTTATGTTCAAGGTTCAGATGATGTATTTGAAGGAGAAATTCGTAAGCAAGTTCACTTGGCTATGGATGAAGCAGATGCTATATTATTTGTGGTAGATGTACAAGTAGGAATTACTGATTTAGACATGAGAGTTGCTAAAATTCTCCGAAAGATGTCTAAAAAAGTATATGTAATTGCCAATAAAGTAGATTCGCCTATTCACCAAACCATGTCGGCTGAGTTTTATAGCTTAGGATTAGGAGAAGTTTACAACTTATCTTCTATTAACGGAAGTGGAACTGGTGAAATACTTGATAAAGTAGTATCAGACTTTGAGGACAAACCAGAATTAGAAGATACTTCTGGAGTGCCAAAATTTGCTATTGTAGGAAAACCAAACGTAGGGAAATCATCTCTAATAAATGCCTTAATTGGTCAAGAGAGAAACATTGTAACTCCAATATCTGGAACGACAAGAGATACGCTTAATACACGTTACAAATCATATGGTTTTGATTTCTTTTTGGTAGATACTGCCGGATTAAGAAAACAAGCTAAAGTACAGGAAGACATTGAGTTTTATTCAACATTGCGTTCGGTAAGAGCCATTGAAGAAAGTGATGTATGTATTTTTATGGTTGATGCTATTGAAGGAATAGGTCATCAAGATTTGAATGTATTTCAAATAATAAAAAAGAACAAAAAAGGAGTTGTTGTATTAATCAACAAATGGGATTTGGTTGACGAAAAAGAAACCAATACCATTAAAGAGATGGAGGAAAGAGTAAGAAAAAGGTTAGCTCCATTTACTGATGTTCCAATCATTTTCACATCAACAGTTACTAAACAAAGACTACATAAAGCATTAGAAAAATCTATTGAAGTATACGAAAACCGTACACAGAAAATACCTACTTCTGAGCTTAACGACAAGTTACTGCCAATAATAGAAAGAACTCCACCACCTGCTTACAAAGGGAAGTACATTAAGATTAAGTTTATTACTCAACTACCAACTTACACACCAAGTTTTGCAGTTTTCTGTAACTTACCGCAATACATCCGTGAGGATTACAAGCGATTTGTAGAAAACCAATTGCGTAAGCTTTATAAATTTGAAGGGGTACCAATGAATATTTTCTTTAGGAAGAAGAATTAAAATAAACATTCCACAAAAAAAAAGACTCTTTAGAATAATCTAAAGAGTCTTTTTTTATTTACACGAATTTATAATTAGTTTACACTCCCAAAAAAGCTTTAACAGCTACCCAATACTCAGCTTGGTCTGATTGTGAACTCCATAATGCTTTAGCTCCATGAACTCCGCTTCCTGTAGGGATAAATTGAACTTTATCAGTTGAAGTAATTACATTATAAAAATCAGTAACATCTGTAGCCTCAGTTTTAGATGAAGTTAAAAATGCAGGTTTGTTTAATCCTGTAACTGAAGCTTCAACATTTGTTCCTGCTAAAAATTCTCCAGGACTAAATACTAATACTTGCTCTACATCTGCATTCTCATTAGAAATAACCAAAGAATGAGCTGCTGAGTATGAACTTCCCCACAGAATTACATTTTTACCATAATATGCTTTTGCCCATGATATTGCAGCAACAATATCTTGTTTAGCATCAGTAAAACTTATTGCCAAACCAGCAGCAATGGCTTTTGTTCTTGTTTCGTTATTAACCCCATTTACCGAACCTCCAGATCTTTGGTCTATTGCTAAGCAATTAAATCCTAGCCTGTTTAATGAATCAGCAATTTCAAGGTATTCTCCTCTGCTGTAACCGGCCTGGTGACATAATACTATAATTGGTTTACTATTATTTACATGAAAATGATCGGCAGTTATCATCAAAGAATCTCCAGAAGGAAACTCAATAGTTTTAACAAATGCTTCGTCTGTAGGAGTTGGATTGGTAGTAAACTCAATGGGTGTAACATCATCTTTATTACAAGAAATAAATCCTATTACCAAAACGGCAATGAATACAAAAATTAGCTTTTTCATGTGGTTGTTTTTTTAAATATACGGAGTTTAGTATGGAAAGTTGAGCCTGAGATATTATTCTTAATCAATCTTATTCAGTTCTAACACTAAGTTTTCTCCATAAAATCTAGAGGCAGATTCACTAAAACCCTTGGTTAAATCGGAAACATAAAACTTGTTTCGCTTTTCTTTTTTATCAGAAAGTAAGTTTTCGTTATCCAAAATGACTTTTAATTTACTTGCCAAAATATCAGTAGAATCAAATAACTTGACCTTTCCATCAAAAAATTCACTGATTTCATCTGCAATTAAAACGTAATGTGTACACCCTAAAATCAAAGCATCAATGTCTTTAAATTTTGGGTTAGAAAGATAATTTTCGATTACCGTGTGGCTTATTTTATCCTGACTAAAACCTTCCTCAATCATTGGGGCTAAAAGTGGAGTTGCCAATACTTCTATTTCCAACTCGGGATTTCTTCGGTTTAGCTTTTCTTGATATACGCCAGACTCTACAGTAGTTTTAGTTGCAATTAATCCTACTTTTTTTATCGAATTATCACTTACAATTGCTTCTACAATCGGATCAATCACATTAATAATTGGGAAATTCCCTTCGTGCTTGTCTCTCAAAAATTCATACGAAGTAGCCGAAGCAGTATTGCAAGCCATTACCACAGCTTTGCAATTTTCTTTTCTAATTAAAAACTTAGAAATACTCTGAACGAATGAATGGATTAACTCGGGAGATTTATCGCCATAAGGCAAATGAGCTGTGTCGCCAAAATAGATAATTCGTTCGTTAGGCATTAGCTTACTAATAGCATGCGCCACAGTCAATCCTCCGATACCAGAATCGAATACTCCAATGGGTTGAGATGATTGAGAATTTGCCATAGTCAAATATAGAGAATAATTTAGTTTCGAAAAGTATAATCCCTAAACCATATTTTGATTAAATTCGAGCAAATTACTTATAATGAAGAAAGAAAAACAATTACGCTATGATACAGCCTATCTTAATATGGCTAAAGAATGGAGTAAATTATCTCATTGTGAGCGTAAACAAGTAGGCGCTATTATTGTAAAAGATCAGGTAATAATATCTGATGGTTATAACGGAACTCCTACAGGTTTTGATAATTGTTGTGAGGATGATAATGGAGAAACCAATTGGTATGTGCTTCATGCTGAGGCTAATGCTTTGATGAAGCTATCTAAATCCACTAACAGTTCCAAAGGAGCTACTTTATACATTACTCTTTCGCCTTGTAGAGATTGTGCTAAACTAATACACCAAGCTGGAATAAAACGCGTAGTTTATATCACTGAATACAAAGATTGCTCAGGAATAGACTTTTTGAAAAAGGCAGATATTGAACTTGAACACATAAAACTTTAATGAAAAAAATCACTTACTTATTTCCTTTATTTTTTGCCATTGCTTTAGCAGTTGGTTTCTATTTGGGAAAGAAAAACAACTCTCCTTTCTTATCTCAAAAAAAAGAGAACAACCTTGAATATAGCTCCCAACAAAAACTATATCAAGTAATGGATGCTATTAAAAATGAATTTGTAGATACCATTTCTGACAAGCAACTTACTGATAAAACAATTCGACAATTACTCTCTAACCTGGATCCTCATTCGGCATATATTCCTTACAAAAAAAACAACCGAGAGGACGAAGAAATGAGAGGGCAGTTTGCTGGTGTTGGAGTGAAGTTTATTATCCTTAATGATTCCTTATTCGTTACCAATGTTATTGCTAACGGACCTTCTTTTAGAGCTGGAATAGAAAACGGAGACATTATCACAAAAATAGATACAACATTAGTTGCAGGCGTAAATTTACAGAATGATGAAGTGATGAAACTCTTAAAAGGAGTGCCGAAAACTGAAGTGAAAATAGAACTAAAAAGAAGAGGAGAAATACTTACTAAAACTATTATTAGAGGACTAATTCCTATTAAAAGTGTAACAGCTTCGTTCATGTTGACTGAAGATATTGGGTACATTAAACTGGTTCGTTTTTCCGAAACATCATCTGAAGAATTCTTTTATGCAGCTAGAGATTTACTGAGAAAAGGAATGAAAAAAATGGTGTTTGACCTAAGAGGAAATGGAGGTGGATACTTACAAATTGCCGAAGATATTGTTGATCAATTTCTGGAAGAAGGAGAATTAATGGTTTATACTCTTGACCGAAATGGAGAAGGTGAGAAAGCAATTGCAACTAAAAAAGGAATATTAAAAACAGTAGAATTAGCTGTACTAATGGATAGAGAATCGGCAAGTGCAAGTGAGATTGTTGCTGGAGCCATTCAGGATAACGATAGAGGAACTATTTATGGAAGACGTTCATTTGGTAAGGGATTAGTTCAAAAACCTATTAGATTGGTCGACAGCTCGCAAATGAGAATTACTGTTGCTCGATATTACACTCCAACTGGAAGATGTATTCAGAAACCATACAAAAATGGAGCACATTACGATTACATGATGGAGCTTTACGACAGAGATAAAAATGGTGAATTATTCGCTTTAGATTCTACTGTATTTGTAGACTCATTGAAATTTACAACCCCTGGAGGGAAAGTAGTTTATGGTGGTGGTGGAATTACTCCTGATGTATTCATTCCTTATGATACTACTGGTTATTCTTCATTTTACAGAAAGGTAGCTTACAGCAGAGTAATAACTGAGTTTACAATCAATTACTTAAAAACTAACAGAATAAGATTGACTGATAAAAGCTTGAATCATTTCTTGAAAAACTTTGTAGTAACTGATAGAATGTATAATGACTTTATAGCTTTCGCTAAAACTAGAAAAGTTAATGGAAACCCGAGTGATATTTCTAAATCTAAAATAAGATTAAGTAATAGAATAAAAGAAGAAATAGCTTCTGGAATTTGGGATGAGGAAGGAAGAGAATACGTTAATTCTAGAAACAACAATGACTTGGATGTGGTTTTGAATAATATGTAACCAAAAGTTTATTGCACAAAAAAAGGGAGAAACTTTCGTTTCTCCCTTTTACATTTTTATTGAAATCTAATCTTAACAAAACTCAGTATAAGCTGCTGATAAATTATCTGCAATTGCTTCTGCTGTATTTCCTTCAATGTGGTGTCTTTCTAAAAAGTGAACTAATTTTCCATCTTTAAACAAAGCAATACTTGGTGATGATGCTGGATAAGGCAAAGTGTATTTTCTTGCCTGCTCAACTGCTGCTGCATCTACTCCTGCAAATACTGTTACCAAGTTATTAGGTCTTTTATCTCCCATGTCTACTGATAATTTAGCTGCTGGCCTAGCGTTTCTTGCTGCACACCCACATACCGAATTAACTACACAAAGAGTAGTTCCTCCTGCGTTCATAATCTCATCTACTTCTGCTGGAGTTGTTAATTCTGTAAATCCTGCTCCTGTTAAATCTTCTCTTATTGGCGCTATTACTTCTTCTGGGTACATATTATTATATTTTAAATCTGATTATTAATATTGAATTACAAAGGTAGTTAACCTTTGGTCAACTTGCCTAAAATAGGGCTTTTAAAACTCTCCTACGTTTTCAAGAACAAATAACTCTTTGTTTCCGAAATAAAATGTAGCTATGGATCCTTCTAACTTATAACTAGTAACTTTTCCCAAAGCTCTTAGAAAAACTACTTCTGAAACAGTATCAAATTCTTCGCAGTCCATTTCTGTAGCCGAAACATCATTAATTTTAATCTTGAATCCTTCTTCTATTAGTGTTCCACTAAAAGTATTACACCCAGTGGTTCCCTGTACATTTCCATTATCAACACTGAAAAAAACAATTGGTTCAGGAATTATTTTCCCTTCAAGAGCTATTAATTTCCACTCTCCTATTCCTAGCGAAAGACGTCTTGCTTTAATAAGCACAGTTTCTCCAGACAATAAAGAAAGGTTCTTTAAATCTATTTCGATAGAAGTTCCTTCCGAAAAAGCATTATTAATTTCTCTCTCAACATCACCTGCAATACCCTGACATGCCATTCTTGTAGAGCCTACATTTGAAAAAACAGGTCCTCCATCAAGATTTAATTTTCCGAAGTAGGAATTACATCCATTATTACCTCCTACTTTTCCATCATCTTTAATGATAATAGTTGGAGACACTCCATTAAACTCAGGGATATTTGCTAAAGAAATTATCTGATAACTACCCGCATACTCAGCATATTCATTCTCTTCTTCCACTTTAACTACTTCTTCTTTTTGTGCGTCTACAACTACTTCTTTTTTGGATTTACAACCAAAAAGTAATAGTGTAACTACTGCAAATAATACTAAACTTTGTTTCATACAATTAGATATTATATGCTCCTAAAAGTAATACTGGGTTTTCCATCAAGTTTTTAAATGTATTCAAAAATTGAGATCCTGCAACTCCGTCTACAACTCTATGATCACATGATAAAGTAACCTTCATTATATTTCCTGGTACAATTTCCCCTTTCTTAACTACTGGTACTTGACTAATTCCACCAATTGCTAAAATACAAGAGTCAGGCGAATTAATAATAGCCGTAAATTCTTCTATTCCAAACATTCCTAGGTTAGAAATTGTAAATGTATTTCCTTCCCAATCTTGTGGTTGTAATTTTTTAGCTTTTGCTTTTTTAGCAAACTCTCTTACTTCAGTTGAAATTTGTGTCAATGTTTTACCATCTGCAAATCTTACAACAGGTACTAACAAACCATCTTCTACAGAAACAGCTACACCAATATTTACATGATCGTGCTGGTGAATAGTATCGCCCATCCAAGCAGAATTAATCTGTGGATGTTGTTTAAGTGCTGTTGCACAAGATTTAATTACCAAATCATTAAACGAAACTTTATTTGGCGCAATACTTTTATTAATAGAAGCTCTTGCTTCCATTGCATTATCCATGTCAATAGATACTGTTAAATAGAAGTGTGGTGCAGTAAATTTACTCTCTCCTAATCGTCTAGCAATTGTCTTTCTCATTTGAGAAACTGGCAATTCTGTATATGATTCTCTATTTACAAAGTTAGCTGCATTTCCACCTCTAAAATTATCTACATCTCTTTTTACAATTCTTCCTCCTTCTCCAGTTCCTTTTACTTGAGATAAGTTTAGTCCTTTATCATTAGCTAATTTTTTAGCCAATGGAGATATTTTAATATCTAATCCTTCATCAGAATGAGAAGGCTGTGCTTTTGGAGCTTCCTTTACTACTTTAGTTGCAGTAGGTTTTGGAGCTTCACCTTTAGCAGCTGGTTTAGACGCTTCCTTTTTTGGAGCTTCTTTTTTCTCTTCTTTTGAAGGTGCAGCATTTGCTCCACTCGCTTCATCTGTCAACATTTTAGTAATATCTTCTCCTTTCTCACCAATAATAGCAAGGATATCGTTTACAGGTGCTCCCGCTCCTTTTTCAACTCCAATGTATAACAACACTCCATCAAAAAAAGATTCGAATTCCATTGTTGCTTTATCTGTTTCAATTTCAGCAATTAACTCCCCTTCTTCTACGCTATCACCCACTTTTTTATGCCATTCTGCCACTACCCCTTCTACCATTGTATCACTCAACTTGGGCATTCTAATAATTTCTGCCATAACTCTTTATTCTTAGTTTTTTGGTTTTAAAAATTCGGTCTATTTATATTCTATCATAAATGGATATTCTTCTTTGTACACATCTTCGTACAATTCATCTCCATCAGGATAAGGAGAATCTTCTGCAAATTTGATTGATTCAGCAACCAAGTCTTTCACTTTTTTACCGATAGCTTCAAGCTGTTTATCCGTAGCAAATTTGTTTTCCTTAATTGTTTTAAGAACCTGAGAAATTGGATCGATATCCATATATTCTTCTACTTCTTCTTTACTTCTATATTTTTGTGGATCACTCATTGAGTGCCCTTTGTATCTATAAGTTTCAATATTCAATAATGTTGGCCCATCACCTTTTCTTGCTCTTGCAACAGCTGTTTCAATTGCAGCATGAACAGCTTCACAGCTCATTCCGTCTACAGTTTCTGCTGGCATGTCGTAAGACAAAGCCATTTTTGATAAATCTACTACATTGGTAGTTCTTTCTACAGATGTTCCCATTGCATAATTATTATTCTCGATAATAAATACCACTGGTAACTTCCACATCATTGCCATGTTAAAAGTCTCATGTAACGAACCTTGTCTTGCAGCTCCATCTCCAAAAGATGTTAAACAAACATTTTTAGTCTTGTTATATTTTTCAGCAAAAGCAATACCTGCTCCCATAGGAATTTGAGCTCCTACAATTCCATGTCCTCCCATCAATCCTCTTTCTGTATCAAACATGTGCATAGAACCTCCTTTTCCTTTAGAACAACCTGTTGTTCTTCCGTAAAGCTCAGCCATTACAAATTTCGGATGCATTCCTAATCCAATTGGATGAGCATGATCTCTGTAGGCTGTAATATGTTTATCTCCTTTTCTGGTTGCACTTACTGCACCTGCTACCACAGCTTCTTGCCCGATATATAGGTGACAAAATCCACCAAACTTTTGTTGGATGTAAAGTTGCCCAGTTTTTTCTTCAAATTTTCTCATTAAAAGCATGTCCTCATACCATTTCATGTATTGAGCCTTAGAGTGCTTTAATTTAGTTTTGGATGCTGCTTTTTTTGTAGCTGTAGCCATAATTTATTCTTTTTTCAATTCAATTTCATTAAACATAAACGGTAATATAGTTTCTATACTTTCCGCAATATAAATATCTCCACTCTCTCCGGTCATAATTAATCGGATAGGTTGTTTTTGTTTTAATTCATACTCTGCCATTGATTGTCTGCAAGCCCCACAAGGAGATACAGGATGATTCACATCAAAACCTTTGGCAAAAGCCGTAACCGCAATTGTATCAATCTTAGCATCCGAATAAAAAGAGTTTGCATAATAAATTGCTACTCTCTCCGCACACATACCAGAAGGATAAGCCATGTTCTCTTGGTTACTACCCTCAATAATTTCATTAGAACTAAGTCGTATTGCTGCACCCACATAAAATTGGGAGTAAGGTGCATACGCAGTTTTACTCACTTTTTTGGCTCTTTCGATCAACTCTCTATCATTATTCGAAAGTTCATCAACACTAGTGTATACTGTTAGTTCAACACTATGTATTAATTTTTTAGCCATAATTTATTATTACTTTGTTAAAAAAGTAAAGTAAAGATAAGGAAGTATTTTCAAAAGTGGGGGTTTAAAAAGGAATTTTAGTTCGTTAGATTTTTCGTTTGGTTTCGAAGAACAAATCTAAAATTTCGGCACATTCTTTTTCCATGATACCACTTACTATTTCTGTTTTGGGATGCAACAAAGATTTGGGCACTGAAGAGAACCCTCTTTTTGGGTCAGAAGCACCATAAACTACCTTTCCTATTCTTGTCCAAAAGGATGCTCCAGCACACATTACACAAGGCTCAAGTGTTACATACAAAGTGCATTTATTCAAGTATTTATTTCCGAAAAACTCTGAGGCCGAAGTAAACGCAAGCATTTCTGCATGGGCAGTAAAATCATTAAGCAACTCGGTTTGATTATGAGCTCTAGCAATTATTTTATTATTAGAAACTACAACAGCACCAATTGGTAGTTCACCTGCATCAAAAGCAAGTTTAGCTTGATTAAAAGCTTGCTTCATAAAAGACTCATCTGAAAAAACTGTAAGCATGATTTAGTTATTCTGGATTAATTTAATTTTCTCAATTTTAGAATTTGAACACTCCAAAATTTCAAAATAAAAATCATTAATCTCTATTATATCTCCCTCATTTGGGATGTTCTCATGAATAGTTACAATTAATCCAGCAAGAGTTTCGTATTCATCAGATTCTGGCAACTCTAAATTATACTCACTATTTATATACTCTATCTCTTGTCTTCCCGAGAAAATATAAACAGATTCAGTATGCTGTTCTTCTATTAATTCTTCGTTATCGTGTTCATCCTCAATTTCTCCGAAAATTTCCTCCACAACATCCTCCATGGTAATAATACCTGCCGTTCCTCCGTATTCATCTACTACAACTGTAATTCCTTGTTTTTGCTTAATGAATTGATTTAGCAGTTTGTTAACTGGCATTGATTCTGCAACTATACCTACTGGTCTTAATATTTCGGTAATCGTTTCGGGTGACTTAAACACTTCAAATGAATGGACATAACCAATGATATTATCAATGGTATCTCTAAAAATCATTATTTTAGAATAACCAGTCTCTACAAATTCATTTTTTAATTCCTCGATAGATTGTTCAACATTCAAGGCTTTAATTTCTGTTCTTGGAATTAAGCAATCTCTCGCTTTCACTTTGTTAAAATTTAAAGCATTATGAAACATTTTCACTTCATAATCCTGCTCTTTGTCTGTTTGTATTTTAGTTGATTTGTTTAGATAATCATCCAAATCTATAGCTCCAAAATTAACTTCTCCAATTTCTTTTTTACTACCAAAAAGACCTAAAATTAGGTTACTAATAAATGTAACAAACATAGTTGGGATATATAATATACCGTAAACTATTGCAAGTAAAAACGCCAATAAGCTTAGTGTTCTATTAGGGTTTATTCTGAAAATAGTTTTTGGTAAAAACTCAGCTGTTACAAGTATTACAAGAGTAGATATTAAAGTTTGAGTTAGTAATATTAACCAGGGTAAATCTTGTATCCCTATATGTGCTGGGAAGATCTTTTCAATTATGAGCTCACCCATAAAAATACCATATACTACTAGTGCGATATTATTACCAAGTAGCAACATGGTGATAAACTTAGATTCGTTACGGACGAAAAAAGAAAGAATTCTGGCGCTAACAATTCCTTGCTTCCTATCTATTTCAATTTTTAATCTATTGGATTGTAAGTAAGCAATTTCCGTTCCCGAAAAGAAAGCGGAAAACACTAGGGAAACCAAAATAATTAACAAAATATACTGTTCCATCAAGGGCTAAATCATTGTTGAATATACAAAAATAATACGGATTCTATTTTTTGTTATTTGGATTATTAGCTTCTCTTTCTTTCGAAGATTTCTCCATCTTGATTCGTATAAATCTTCTGAATAAATACATCAATATTGGCAATACAAGAAATATTAAATAATACTTAGCTGTAGCTACTTCATCAATTGCAAATTCATAAATACAAAAAATTGCAACTGCTATTGAAAATAGTAACCAAAAACGTTCTAGACCTTTGTTAAATTTATTCATAATTTAATGTGCTTCAGCAACAACCTCCTTTACATCAGGCAAATGAGATTTAAGTAATTGTTCTACTCCACCTTTAAGAGTGGCAGTAGATGAAGGACACCCACTACAAGAACCTTTTAATATTACGGTTACAATTCCTTCAGAAAAACTCTTGAAATGAATTGCTCCACCATCATTCTCTACTGCTGGCCTTACAAATTCATCTAAAAGATTAACAATTTGCTGATCAGCATCAGAAGTAATAACAGGTTCAAAAACAGGTGAAGGTGCTTTTTCTGCAATTCCTTCAGAAGATTCTTTTGGTGCTGGCAAAGTACTCACAACAACTTGATTCTGTTTTAAAGAATCTGCAATAAATAATCTTAACTCTAAAGTAATGTCATCCCATTCTATGGCAGGCATTTTAGAAACTGTAATAAAATTACGTGCGATAAACACTCCTTTTACAAATGGGAAAGCAAATAATTCCTCTGCAATAGCAGACGAACCTTTTGCTTCACTTGCGTTAGAGTATTCTACTACAATGTCTTCTTGCACCAACATTTTGTTGGCTACAAATTTCATTGTATTAGGATTTGGAGTCATCTCCGAATATATTGTAATTGGCATTTCTTGAGTTTCCATGTTCTGTTGGATTATAATTACTACAAAGTTACTAAATTATAGTTCCAAATTTCCTATTAATCGAAACCTAATTTAGGTTTACCGTTTATGTAAATACGAAGCTTGATTTCTTCTTTGTTGAGTATATTTATATGATAAATAAAAACGAATCAAACTTTAATTGATATGACAAGAAGAAAGAAAATTCCAAGCATGCTAAACACATTAACAATATTAACTTTTATTGGTAGCGGATTTAGTTTACTAGGCAGTATCATATCTTTAGTGAGTCTTCCTCAAATGAGAGAGAAAGTGAAAGAAGGTATGAAAAATGCTAAGATGTCTGGAGAACAACCAGCAGATGAAGCCGATATGCTTGAAGTTATTACAGAAGGTGTAAACATAATGCTAGATAATGGAGAAGCACTTTATACAGTGGCTATTACTACAGCTATACTTTGTATTTTTGGCGCAATATTAATGAGGAAATTAAAAAAGAGTGGTTTCTTTATTTACACCTCGGCTTGTATTTTAAATGTGGTATTTCCATTAACATTAGTAGGTTTTGGATTATTTGGTTTAGGAATTCTTATCGGAGGTCTTGTCTCGATATTATTTATTATTCTATACTCGGTAAACCTTAAAGAAATGACAAAAACATAAAAAAATAAATATCTAATAAGATGAGAGTCTTTTATTTTACTTTGAACCCTACTTTATTTATATTTGTTTTAAATAAAAATTAACTTAAAAAACGAAAATTATGTCATTTACATTGCCAGAATTACCTTATGCATACAATGCATTAGAGCCAAATATTGATGCAAGAACTATGGAGATTCACCACAGTAAGCACCATAATGGATATACAACTAAACTAAATGGAGCAATAGAAGGAACAGACCTTGCTGGGAATTCTATCGAAGACATTTTAAATAGACTAGATATGTCTAACGGAGCAGTTAGAAACAATGGTGGAGGTTTTTATAACCACAGATTGTTTTGGACAGTTATGTCGCCAAACGGAGGAGGTGAGCCTACTGGAGAAGTAGCTACTGCTATTAATAATGCTTTTGGATCTTTCGAAGAGTTTAAAAATGCTTTTTCTAAAGCAGCAGCAACTCAGTTTGGATCTGGATGGGCATGGTTATGTGTTAAAAAAGGTGGAGAATTAGATGTTTGTGGAACTCCAAACCAAGATAACCCTTTAATGCCAGGTGTTGGTTGTGGAGGTTTTCCAATATTAGGAATTGATGTTTGGGAGCACGCATATTACCTTAACTACCAAAACAGAAGACCAGATTACATTAATGCATTTTTTAATGTAATTAACTGGGATGAAGTTTCTAAACTTTATGCAGCTAATAAATAAACACCAATTTCATTATGAAAATAAAAAACCTACTTCACTTTTAGTAGGTTTTTTTTGTCCATTTATTTTTAATCTCTAAATCTATGAAATCACTTTTTCTCTTAGTATTGCTTTGTACAGCTATTACTCCTTTATTTTCTAATGATTTTGAGAATATAGAAACTAGTATTTCTATTGATGAAATACTAATTTCAGATATTGGTTTAGATAACTTTGAAAGTTCGTTCTACATTAACCTCCAGAACCACAAAGACTCAAATGTGAACAAAACAAAATTAGTTGCAATCGCTTTGGCAATTACATTAGGTGCTTTTGGAGTTCATAGGCTGTATTTAGGAACAGAGCCTATAGTTCCAATTGCTTATACACTTACTCTTGGTGGTGGCTTCCTTATACTGCCGTTAATCGATATATTCTACATTATTTCAGCAGAAGACATCAATCAAATTACAAATAACAACAATGTGTTTATTTGGAATAAAGATTTAGATGAGGAAGAGGTTCAAGAAACTCAAGAGGATCTATAATCCCTTAAACCAATCTTGAAAATAAGCCCCAACAACAGGTACTTCCTTTTTTTCTCCAGAAGCTGCACTAATTAGACTTAGAATCCATAGTACTAAAGCTAATATTGAAATAGCCATTCCAACAAATGAGATTATATAACTTACTATAGAACCTGCTATAGCAATAATCATTAAACCTAACATTTGCCTTAAGTAAAAACTTGTGTGTTCTGACTTATTGCTACTATTCATAACAAGAGCAACAATCCATCCAATAATCGTAATATGCGAAATTATAGCAATCGTTTTGTCATCCATTCCCTTTTCTTCTGCCATAGTTTTTAGTTTTTGTATTGTTGTTTATAATAATTTTGATAATCTCCTGATGTGATATTATTCAACCAATCAGAATTTGTTAAATACCATTCTACAGTTAATTCAAGTCCTTTCTCAAATGTAATTGAAGGTTCCCAGCCAAGCTTTCTTTTTATTTTAGTAGCATCAATTGCGTAACGCATATCATGACCAGCTCTATCGGTTACATAGGTTATTAGTTTTTCACTTTCTCCTTCTGTTCTATTCAATTTTTTGTCCATGGTAGCACATAACAACTTAACTAAATCAATATTAGTCCATTCATTATTTCCACCAATATTATATGTCTCTCCTAATACTCCATTATGAAAAATAACATCAATAGCTCTTGCATGATCTTCAACCCATAACCAATCTCTAATGTTCAATCCTTCTCCATAAACAGGTAAAGGCTTGTTTTGTGTAATATTGTTTATCATTAAAGGAAGTAGCTTTTCGGGAAACTGATTAGCTCCATAATTATTGGAGCAATTAGAAATCTTTACTGGCATACCATAAGTATGGAAATAAGCACGAACTAAATGATCGGAACTAGCTTTAGATGAAGAATAAGGAGATCGTGGATCATACGGAGTTTCTTCGACAAAGAAACCTTCTTTACCAAGCGAACCATAAACCTCATCAGTAGAAATGTGATAAAATATTTTATCCTCCATATTATCTCCCCAAGAAGCTCTTGCGGCATTCAATAGATTTATCGTACCTATTATGTTGGTTTTGATAAACTCTGTGGGATTGGCGATAGATCTATCTACATGAGACTCTGCCGCTAAATGAATTACACCATCAAACTTGTTTTTGCTGAACAAATCATTTACAAATTCCTCATCTACAATATCACCTTTTACAAAAGAGTAATTCTCTTTATCTTCTATATCTGTAAGGTTTTCTAAATTACCTGCGTAAGTAAGTTTATCTAAGTTTACAATCTCCACATAAGGATATTTGTTTACAAACAATCGAAGTACATGTGAACCAATAAACCCAGCTCCACCAGTAATAAGTATTTTTTTCATAGTCATATTGTTATACTAAATTAACAAAAAAAGGCTGTGAAGAATAAACTACACAGCCTTAAAATTTAATAGTTAAGATATTTTATAAGTGCCACAAATCGTGCTCGATAATTAGCATCTCATTTTTTATTCTTTCCGATTCCAATAAAGCTTTTACTCCATAGTTCTCATATCTTCCAATCTCTCTGTCATATACATTTGATTCTTTATGGATAAAGCTTGTAAACATTCTTTTCCAAAATAAATCATCAAAAGACATTCTTTGTGCATCATTCTTTCTGTTGTAAACAAAGTAATTTTGAAATACGTATCTACATTCAGGGAAATACAACCAAAATAGTTGCTTCTCTCCTTCCTTCATTTCTCCGTTTTCATCATACTCTTTAATCACTGGACTTATGCCAATAATTCTTACATCCATAACAGATCTTTGCTTATCAAAGAACCAATCTTCCTTAACGTAGTACTTAACAATTTGATCAGCAGTAATAGCATTCTTATCAGTAATGTACTCTTCAAACCCATCGTTATCCAAAGCAGGCTCTCCGTTTTCATCAAGCTTAATTACAGTAGAAGTACTATATAATAAGTTATCTCTAGAAGTGATATAAGCTGTATCATTAGGGTTCCCGTTAGATGTTAATGGGTATAAAAACTCACCATCAAAATCAAACTTACCATCTCCATTAAGCTCATAAGGTGTTAAACTACCTTCTTCTTCTATTCCGTACTTAATAATATCCCATAAAGCCATTCTATCTGTAAGTGGCTCTCTAGGGTAAAACAGTGGAAAATTAAGCTTTTGCTGAACATCAATTGTTCTCCAAACTCTTTTACTCCACATTACATCTGCCTCCCTTAAAGGAGCATAACTAACGACTTTTTTAGTTGGGATATGTTGTTGAACATATAGTCCATCCAATACATTGGAAGGAGATACACCAGTACTAGGTAATTGCCCAAAAGCAAAACCAGCAGTCATCATCATTGCTATTCCTAAAATTTTCGTTTTCATCTTCTTCTGTTTTTCTATTCTTACTACTTACTAAACGTAGAAAAGTTATTTATATTACTTTAAATGTAAGTCCACCAATAGGCATTGCTCTTCCATCAGGTCCAGCAACCATTACATCATAAATATATATTTTCTGTCCTTTCTTAGCGTTTCTCACCATATTTTTCATTTTTGGTGAAAGTGCACCACCTCTTGCTCTCTCTGTAATAATTTTTCCATTTACAATTACATCAAGTGTAAATGACTTCACAGAGAATTTAACGTTCAATGGTGAATCAGCTAACTTAGCGCTTAATGGTGGAGTCTGCTTAAGGATTCCCGTTTGTATTGTTTTATTACCTAAAGTTTTTCCTCCAAAATAAGGTTGAGGCTTAGGCAGTGGCATAATTCTAAATTTCTGGAATCCAATCGTTTTACCATCAGCCTTCACAGAAACAGTTGCTTCTCTTCCTCCTCCAACTTTAGCAATAAATACATCTCCATTTCTCTTGAAACTTGTACATCCATCACAAGAAACTTTAATTGCATCTGGCGGATATCCTGAAGCTACAGCTTGAATTTTGTTGTCGTAACCTCTATACATTACGTTAAGCTCTGGAGCTGCAACAGATGCAGAAGGCTTTCCTACTGTATATTCAAAAGAGAAAGGTAAATCAGTTGGTGTACCAGCTAATTCTACTTCTAGCATTCCTTCAAGTTGTCTTTTACCTGGAGAACCAGCACTTAAAACAAAAGCACCTGAATCAGACAGAGTATAATCTCCTGAAGAACTCATTCTGTATTTTACAGGGTATTTTTTTGTTGAATCAAATGCAACAATTCCAACCTTAACATCTAATTTTTCACCAACATTTAAGTATTGAGTAGATGCAATTACTTGCGCCTCAACTTTATTAATGTTCATCATTGGCTTATCAATTCTAGACAATAACATCTTAGATGATTTTTGTTGAGCCAAACGGATATCATTTCTTAAAGAAGTGATAGTTGACACAACTCCTACCATTGGTTGATGATAAAAACGTGCAACATTCCAATCTTTAGGTTCTTTATGCTGTAATACCTTTTCTTTCTTAGTTAAACTAGAATAGATCTCTGATAGTTCAGATTTATTAGGATGCTTATCATCTTCTAAAAATTTGAAAAACGCTTCTTGAGATTTTAATTTATCCTTAGTAATAACGTGAACAACATTTTGATCATCCTTTACAGAATCTGCTACAGTTACAATTAGTTTATCCCTGTACTCAATCAACTTCTCTCTTAGAGCTTTTCCTCTTTTATCGGACTTTGGAGTATCTCCACCAAAAAACCTTGTAGGAGTATCATAATCATCTTTTTTTGTAATATCATCCAATGGCAAAAAATCAGTAACTTGAGATACAGGATCTTTAGTAAACCATTTTTTCCCTTCAGTCTCTAGGAACATTTCGTTCATTTCATTGTAAAAGTGATCATCTACATTATTAGATATTCTTTTAATTTCATTGAAAATAGGTTCAATCTCTAAAGCAGTTTTCATTGCTTGAGGATCTTGTTTTAAAAAACCAATTTTATCTCCTACTCCATTAATAGCTCTAACGATATTCGTATTTTGTTCTAATGATTGTTCATCAATAGTAATAAAGGCATCAAGAATACTTTTGGATACATTTAGTGCCAACATTGCTGTTAGTACCAAATACATCATTCCAATCATCTTCTGCCTTGGGCTTTCTTTTCCACCTGCCATTTTAAATTATAGTTTTAAAAGTTAATAATAGTTTAATTTAAGTGTCGTATTAACTGTTCGTGTTAATATTCATGGCATTAAGCATATTTCCATATACTTGGTTCAGCTTTTGTAAGTTTTTACTTAATTCAGCAATGTTAGATTTGTAGTTCTTAGTGTCTTCAACAGAATCTGCAAGTGTTCCCATCATTTCACTAATACCCCCTTGTATTTTCTTAGAGTTTTCTAAAGATTCAGAAGCTCCTTCTAATTGCATTTCGTATACCTTGTTCAAAGCAGTTAAGTTTCCTGTAACTTTTTGCATTTCTTCACCAAATGATTGACCTGCTTGAGTAGAGTCAGTTAATCCCATTAAAGATTCGCTAGCTTTAGCATAAGAATCAGCTAAACCATCAACTTTACTAGCAGCATTCTTTAAACTATTTGTGTAGTCTGCAGATACAGCAGTAGCGTCAGACATTGTACTAATCTTGTTAGCTGTTTCAGAAAGATTTCTCATTCCATCACCTAAACTTTCGATTAATGCTCCGTCTATTTTAGCTTCTTCCAACATTCCATCAAGTTGTTGCGAAACTCCCATTCCGTTATTTCCTCTTGAAGTTGTTAATGAAGTAATTTCATCATCATCAGAATCATGACCTAAAGCTAATTCAGGATAAACTAAAGTCCAATCGTATTCCTCATGTATTGGTTCAAAAGCTGAGAATAAAAATATTACTGCTTCTGTTCCTAAACCAATTGTAAGCATCAAACTTGCTCCTGGCCAGTGTTGAATTTTAAATAATGCTCCAACAATTACAACTGCCGCTCCTATTCCGTATAGTTTCGACATAAAATTTTTCCATGCTTTAGTTCCTGGCTTCATAGACTTTTTTCTTTTTTTAGTTTTTTTGTTTATTTATTTATCCTATCGAATGTCCTATTCGATATTAATACTTTACTCTTAAATTATAGTTGATTTTTATAAACCTTCGTTTCTCTCATTACCACCTCTTCCTAAGTAACTTGTTACACATCTAAATCCAATGTAACTCTTAGCAGTATCTTGGTACTCGTAAGTTCTAGAACCTGTTTGAAGGTAATATCCAATATCTTTCCAAGACCCTCCTCTAATCACTTTTCTTTTCATAGAAATTGGATCATGATCAAGTGCATTGTAAGTATATTCTGGATTCAAATCATGAGAAAACTCATACATTGATTCATCATATGCTGTATTTGTCCATTCTGCTACATTTCCAGCCATACAATACAATCCGTAATCATTTGGATGATAAGAAGTAGCTTTTACTGTGTAAGTTCCACCATCTTCCATATATCTTCCTCTCATAGGTTTAAAGTTTCCTAAGAAACATCCTTTAGAGTTTCTGATATAAGGTCCTCCCCAAGGGTATGGACTTTGATTTAATCCTCCTCTTGCTGCATATTCCCATTCAGCTTCAGATGGCAATCTCATGTCATCAATAATTACATCACCAGTTGACAATCTAAATCCATTCAACAAGTTTGTTCTCCAAACTGAAAAAGCTTTCGCTTGTGTCCAAGTAATTCCTACTACTGGATAATCATCATATGCTGGGCTAGAAAAATACTGTCTAGCATAAGGCTCATTATAAGAATATGAAAAATCATGTATCCATACTAAAGTATCAGGATAAACATTAATTTGTTCATGAATTACAAATCTTGAACGATCTGAATGTCCTCTTATAGAATTATTCTGACCTTTGCTGTTTCTATAACCTAAATCTAAATCTTTCCCTCTCTGAATTTCTTCATCATATTGATCAACAGGAAAATCAAAACCTTCATCTTTCATCTTAAGTCTGTGCTCTTCTCTGTCTTCGTAAGCAACATTTGAGATTGGCTTAACAACTGGCCTTCCTTTCTTAGCTGCTTCTTTAAAATCTATCCAGTAATAATCGAATGTTAATTTTCTTACATCAATTTCTCTTCTACCGTATATTCTCTGATTCTCTGGCAATACCATTTCCGAAACTAATATTGGAAAATAATCTTCGTCTTCCCAATCAATTTCAACATCCCAGTCTAAATTCCAGTCTTCTTCATCTTTCTCTTCTAATTCATCATCAAGAGTTGGTAATAAAAATTCTTCTGGGAATTCTTCAGCCAAATATCTCATTGCGATTGAATCTCTTACCCAATAAACAAACTGACGGTATTCGTTATTTGTTATCTCAGTATGATCCATATAAAACGCAGACATTGTAACTGTTCTAGTTTTATTTTGGTGTGTAAAGGGAACATCTTGGTCACTTTGACCCATCGTGTAACTTCCTGCTGGAATGTACTGCATGTCCAAAGGATCATACCCATACCACTCTGGTCGATTTTGTGCTCCAATCAACTCTCCGTTTCCTGTTTGACAGCTTGAAAAAACCAAGACAGCAAACCCTATCATCATTGTTACTCTTTTCATATCTCTTCTTTTTTACATCAGATTTATCAACAAATATATTGTTAATAACTCTAAATTCTATCCTTATTACGCTAGTTTTTTAATTTTGTTTCAAAAAATTATAATAAATATGGATGAACTTCTCTTTCATATCTTATTGGAGGTACAATTCTAAAGCAATAATTAACCATTATTTCGTGGTTTCCGTTAGTAAAATAATTACTTAAAAAAGATGTTCCTAATCCATATGAGTATCCTACTTGCAGTCCATTGTATTGAATTCCTGCCATTGGGGCAATGGCATCATTGTGTCTGTAAGTAACTCCAGCCCAAACCATATCAAAGGCTAAAACGTTAACATTTAAATCATATTGCATTTTAGTTCCATCAGATTTTATTAAGATATTTGGTCTTAAATCTAAATTAGCAAAACCTAAAGGTATTTCTGCCCCTGCCATACCGTAATAATGTCTTCTACCTAAAACCTTTAAAGTCTGTAATTCCGACTCAGTCATATTAGTAGTAGAGATACCTGCATACCACATTGGTGTAGCATAATATAAACCTGCATTAAAGCTTAAGTTTCCATCATTCACATTAGATGTAGGTATTGTATTATCTTGACCAGCTAAACTTCCTGGAGGTGTTCCGTCAGGTGTTACCCATAAAGCGTTAATTCTTTTTGTGTTATATCCAGCAGAAAGACCTAGAGATAATTCACCAGGACCTATATTCAATCCTAGTTCACTAAATTTAAGTGAGTATCCTAATCTAATTACATTATTAGTTTCCCAACCAATTTGGTCGTTATAGAAAGTAAAACCAATAGCACCCTTAATAATTGGTAAATTAGGTGTAGAGAAATTAATTAATGTTGTAGTAGGCTCTCCAGCATCAAAACCAGTCCACTGTCTTCTATTGATGGCGGTAAGACACCAGGCATCTTTAGAACCAATAGCTCCAGGATTAAATGACATTTTATCGAACATAAAATGGGTCATTTGAATATCCTGTTGTGCTTTGGCAGCAAAAGTTAAACAGATAGCAAAGGCAAATATTACTACTTTTTTCATAAGAATTTCATTATTGTATGAACAGCTAAAATAAGTAAAAAAATGGATACTCGAAATTTTTTTAAAGAATAAGATGTTAAAAATTTAATCTTATTTTAAATTTTTCAATCTATTGGACAAGAGAAAATTAATGAATATTAATTTTATTGTAGGTATTTAACCAGAGATTAGGCATCTCATCTCGTAGTGCAGTTTCATAATCAGAGTATGAACAAGGTACTAAATGATGCCTCTGAAATTTTATTTTTTTTGAGGGAGGATAAGGGATTTTCATCCACCATCTTTCTGATTTTTTACTTTTTATAAAAATCAATTCTTCCTCTGAACTGGATAAAACAACTTTATATTTTGTGTAATTTTTATTGCTGGTTAGTGGAGTTTCGTTTTTTCGAAGATCAAACCCTGCAATAAAAAACCATATCATTTGAGAAACAAGTTGTGCCGTTTGTCCAAGGATATCAAACTCTGGACTCATTTCATAAAAACCTATCATTCCCACTTTATCACTCATCCCTGCATACCTTGATAATTGACATGCCTCGTTCCCAAAAAAACCATTTGGCGAAGCAAAACTTGTCCCAGGCACTTCGCTTTGACGGATACTGTTTAAATCAAAACTTATAATTGTAGAATTACGAATTACAGGTTCGGCTATAGAAATATCATGCTGTAATTCTCCTAAACGAGTATTATCAAAGTATAACTTTTCCATCATTTTATTATTCTCAGGGTCGAGATAATATGATTGACTTCCCAGATTAGAATAATTAAAAAGAAAATTTGGCCTTGATAAAATTATATCCTTGAGGTAAGAGTTATTGTTGGTTTCATTGATTTGTTGAAAATCAATTTTCCGGTCAATTGTAGTAAGGTTTACAATTTGTTCTAGCTTTTCGTAGGACTTATACATGGCTAGAGTTAGCTCTTGACTACCTCCAATTATAATTGGAATAATTTTTTTCTTTACTAGTTCCTGTAGCGTTTCTACTAAAGCAAACAGAGTGTCTTGAAGTGTTTCACCTTGTCTTATATTACCTATATCAATAATTTTGGCTGAAGTTGAAGGATAAAGCTTGTAAAGTTGTTCACGAACAAAATCGGGACTCTCTTTTACCGAAGTTAATTGAGAACCTCTTGATTCTTTAACTCCAAGTATTGCCAATTCATATTCTTCGCTAATTTCCCCTCCATCATGGAAATTCACTTTTGATCCAAGTGAATTATTAATTGTTGAGTAAATTTTGATTTGCTCTTCTAATACTGGGGTTAAAAAAATAGAAAAATCCATAATTGATTGAGAAATTTACTTTTGCTTAGCTACTGCTTTTTTCTTTGCAGCAGATTTTTTCTTTGCAGCCGGCTTCTTTTTAGTAGCTTTTTTCTTTGTTGGCTTAGCCTTTTCAATCATTGCTTGAACTTGTTCCAAAGTTAATTTATCAGCTTTGGTAGTCTTTGGCAATTCAATTTTAGTTTTTCCTTTTAAGATATTGAATCTTCCCCAACGAGCTTTCTCAACTCTAATTCCTTCTTCTTCCCAGTTGTGGATTACTTTATCAATTTCCTTTTGTTTCTTAACCTCAATCAATTCAACAATATCTTCATCAGATAAGTTATCATGATCGTATTTTTTATTTACGTTAATGAACATATCGTTCCATTTAATAAATGGCCCAAATCTTCCAGCACCCTTTTGAACAGGCAATCCTTCGTACTCATATATTGGAGCATCAGCTTCTTGCTTAGCTTTAATTAATTCAATTGCTCTTGGTAAATCTACATCCAAAGGCTCTTCTCCTTTTGGAATAGAAACAAACATTTCATCATATTTGATGTATGGCCCAAATCTTCCGTTAGAAACGATAACCTCATGACTTTCGTGAACACCTAAATCCTTTGGTAGTTTAAATAAATCCATTACCTCTTCTAAAGTAATAGTCTCCAGACTCTGGTTTTTCATCAATGAAGAGAATCTTGGTTTAGGATCGTCTTCGTTTTCTGAAGTCCTTCCAATTTGTGCCATTGGTCCATATCGTCCAATTCTCACCAAAATATCTTCCCCTTTTTCAGTTGAACCTAAAAGTCTTTCTCCAGATTGTCTTTCTCCATGCTCAAGTGTGTTTTCTACTTTGGCGTGAAACGGACTATAGAATTTCTTAATCATTTCTGTCCAGTTCATCAATCCTTCAGCAATATCATCAAACTCTTTTTCTACCGAAGCAGTAAAGTTATAATCTAATACACCATCAAAATTTGCAACTAAAAAATCATTAACCACTGTTCCTATATCTGTTGGGGATAATTTGTTTTTATCTCCTCCATAATTTTCTTTTAGATACTTAGTATCAATATTACCTTTTGCTAAAGTTAACTGAGTGAAATTTCTCGTTTTATAATCAATTTCATCTTTAGAAACATATCCTCTCTTTTGAACTGTAGTAATAGTTGGAGCATATGTTGATGGTCTTCCAATACCAAGTTCTTCTAGTTTCTTTACCAAAGATGCTTCTGTATATCTTGCTGGTGGACGCGTATATCTCTCAGTTGCCTCAATCATTTGAACCGAAAGCGCATCTCCTTTTTTCATTGGAGGAAAAATTCCTTCATTGTCCGATTCACCATCTTGATTTTCGTCATCTTTTCCTTCCAAGTATACTTTCAAAAATCCTTCGAACAAGATGATCTCTCCCCTTGCTGTGAATAATTCTTGAATTTTACTTCCTGAAATCTTAACTGTTGTTTTCTCTAATTTAGCTTCACTCATTTGTGATGCTATTGCTCTTTTCCAAATTAAATCATACAACCTATTTTCGCTACTATCTGTTCCTACAGAATGAACTGCAAAGCTTGACGGACGTATTGCTTCGTGAGCTTCTTGTGCTCCTTTTGTTTTTGTTTTAAATACTCTTGGAAAAGAAAAATCATTCCCGTAAGCTTTTTTAATTTCAGCCTCTGCCCCATTTCTTGCTGTTTGAGAAAGATTGATTGAATCTGTTCTCATGTAAGTAATTCGCCCAGCTTCATATAGTTTTTGAGCTACACTCATTGTTCTACTTACCGAATACCCTAACTTTCTACTAGCCTCTTGCTGAAGTGTAGAAGTTGTAAATGGTGGTGCTGGAGATTTCTTTGCTGGTTTTTTCTCAATGTTGTTAATCTCAAAATTAGACTCAGCACATTGATTAAGGAAGTTTAAAGTTTCCTCTTCTGTTTTAAATGATTTACCTAAATCTGATTTAATAACCGTTCCATCCAATACAAATTCGGCTTTCACTTTAAAAGCTGCAGAAGTACTAAATTCTCTTATTTCTCTTTCTCTCTCAACAATTAGCCTAACCGTTACCGATTGAACTCTACCAGCAGAAAGTGATGGTTTTATTTTTTTCCAAAGTACTGGAGATAATTCAAAACCTACTAATCTATCCAAAACTCTACGTGCTTGCTGAGCGTTAACTAAATTGATATTTATTTTACGAGGATTCTCTATTGCATTTTGAACCGCAGTTTTTGTAATCTCATTAAAAGTAATTCGTTTGGTCTCTTTATTATCCAACCCAAGAGTTTCATATAAATGCCATGAAATAGCCTCTCCTTCTCGATCCTCATCAGTCGCTAGCCATACAATATCAGCTGCTTTAGTAAGTTTCTTTAACTCTGCCACTACTTTTTGTTTGTCTTCAGAGACTTCGTAGTTTGGAGTAAAGTTATTATCAATGTCAATTCCCATCCCTTTTCTTGGAATATCTCTCACGTGACCGAAGCTGGATTTTACTGTAAATCCTTTACCTAAATATCCTTCGATTGTTTTGGCTTTAGCAGGTGACTCAACTATTACTAGATTCTTTGACATATATAATTTTTGTTTTATTCCTTAATATAATGATTAAGAAATGTGAACTGAAAATGCTGAAAATATGGAGGTTTTGAGCGGGACAAAATTAAGGACTTTTTATTTACAAATCCAAAATAATTTTTTTTTGAGGTGATTTAACAACCATTTTAGGAGCTAAAAATCAATGAAATCAGTCTAATATTCAACTTTAAAAAAGACTGCTATTTTGTCAGTATTTTGTATATTTGCATAATAATTGACTTAAAAAGTGTAGATGGAACTCATTGATAAAACCATAAATGAATCGAAACAAGGGAAAGCCTTAATTTTAGATTCTAATTCTGATAAAAATAGCAAAAAACTATATTTAGAAAGTTATGGTTGCGCCATGAATTTTTCTGACAGTGAGGTAGTTGCCTCCATTTTAGAGAAAAATGGATACACTACTACTCGAAATATTGAGGAGTCGGATTTGATTCTTTTGAACACTTGTTCGATAAGAGACAAGGCAGAACAAACGGTAAGAAAAAGGTTGACTACTTTCAAAAAAATGAAGAAGGCAAAACCTGGACTTATGGTTGGAATTTTGGGCTGCATGGCAGAAAGATTAAAAAGTGCCTTATTAGAAGAAGAAAAATTAGTGGATTTGGTCGTAGGTCCGGATGCATATCGTGATTTACCCAGTTTATTACATAAAACTGAAGGCGGACAAAAATCGGTAA
The DNA here is from genome assembly GCA_018609055.1 of Flavobacteriales bacterium. GTDB lineage: Bacteria > Bacteroidota > Bacteroidia > Flavobacteriales_D > CAJJDF01 > CAJJDF01. The sequence goes on along the minus strand of JABAYJ010000005.1, from coordinate 135,730 downwards.
ATGTTTTACTCTCAAGAGAAGAAACCTATGCAGATATTTCGCCTGTAAGATTAGATCAAACTGGAGTTACAGCTTTCATATCAATAACAAGAGGATGTGATAATATGTGTTCGTTTTGTGTAGTTCCTTTTACAAGAGGAAGAGAACGAAGCAGAAACCCTCTCACAATTGTAGCAGAAGCAAGAGATTTATTTGATAGAGGATACCGAGAGGTAACTTTATTAGGGCAAAATGTAGATAGTTATAGATGGAATATGTCATCTAAAGGAGAAATTAAAGACGAAACTATCCCTACAACAAACTTTGCTCAATTGATGGAAATGGTGGGGCAAGTAAACCCTTTATTAAGAGTTCGTTTTTCCACTTCTCACCCAAAAGACATGGGAGATGAAGTGCTAGAAGTAATTGCTAAATACGATAATCTTTGTGACTATGTTCACTTGCCAGTTCAATCTGGAAATAACGATATCTTAAAGAAAATGAATCGAGGTTATACCAGAGAATGGTACTTAAACCGAATTGCTGCCATCCACAGAATATTGCCAAACGCTACGATATCAACAGATATTATTACAGGGTTTTGTGGTGAAACGGAAGAGCAATATCAAGATACTTTGAGCTTGATAAAGGAAGTGAAATTTTCGGCTGCATTTATGTACAAATACTCTGAGAGACCAAAAACATTGGCAGAGAGAAAGTACGAAGATGATGTTCCAGAGGAAACGAAACAAAGAAGATTAACAGAAATAATTGATATTCAACACGCCAATCAATTGGAATATTATCAGAATCAAATTGGAAAAACATTTGAGGTGTTGGTAGAGAAAGTTTCTAAAAAATCGGAAGATGAATATATGGGAAGAAATTCGCAGAGTTCCTCTATTATTTTCCCAAAAGGAGATTATAAAATTGGAGATTATGTAAATGTGAAAATTGTTAGCTGTAGCAAAGCAACTTTAAAAGCAGAATTAGTAAAATAATGGAATTACAATCAGTAAAACAGAGATTTGGAATTATAGGAAATTCATTGGCACTTAACAGAGCTTTGGAAGTGGCTGTGCAAGTTGCGCCTACGGATATTTCGGTACTTGTGATGGGAGAAAGCGGAACTGGAAAAGAGATAATGCCACAAGTAATTCACCAATACAGTAAAAGAAAACACGCTCAATACATTGCTGTTAATTGTGGTGCGATACCAGAAGGAACAATTGATTCTGAGCTATTTGGACACGAAAAAGGTTCGTTTACTGGTGCGCATGACAAACGTAAAGGATATTTTGAAGAAGCAGATGGAGGTACTATATTCTTAGATGAATTAGGAGAATTACCACTTTCTACACAAGCAAGATTGTTGAGAGTTTTAGAATCAGGTGAGTTTTTTAAAGTAGGTTCGTCTAAGGTTCAAAAAACGAATGTAAGAGTAATTGCTGCAACCAATACTAAATTGGAAGAGGCAATACAAAAAGGGAAGTTTAGAGAGGATTTGTACTACAGATTGAGCACTGTCCCAATTAAATTAGTTCCGCTAAGAGAGAGAAGAGATGACATTCATTTGTTGTTCAGAAAATTCGCTTCGGATTTTGCAGAAAAATACCGAATGCCTACAATTAGCTTGACTCCTGAAGCAAAGGAAATGCTAATTAATTATGCTTGGAAAGGGAATATTAGACAATTAAAAAACATCACAGAACAGATTTCCGTTATTGAGAAAAAAAGAGAAATAACTGCCGAGAAATTGGCTGGTTATTTACCTGCAGTTTATGACAATAATTTACCAATGTTATTGCCAAATGACGGACAATCTCATTCTGGAATGAGCGAAAGGGACATCCTGCATAAGGTTCTTTTTGATATGAAGAAAGACATTACTGAGCTAAAGAAAATCATTGTTGACATTGTTCAAAATGGCGGAAATACTGATAGCGAATTCCCTGAAAACGACATTGCTATTATTAATAAAATGAATAGAGATGTTAGTGAGAATTACACTCCACAAGAATCATTCTCTGCAAGACCTTCAATCTCATACCAACAACCTAATATTCAAGAACATGAAGAGGTTGAAGAAATACTTTCTTTAGAAGAAAAAGAGAAAGAAATGATTGCTAAAGCACTTGATAAGCATAGAGGAAAACGTAAATATGCTGCAAAGGAATTAGGGATTTCTGAAAGAACACTTTACAGAAAAATTAAAGAATACGGGTTGAAATAATTAAGGTCTGTAAAAGCTTAATATTTTTTTAGCATCACCTTTTTGCTCTATCAATTCTGATAAATCTAAATTATTCTCTTCATAATATTGTTTCACCATTCGGTAACCTATCCATTTACCAATACCTCCTGGAGAGTCTTGTGGTAAACCTGGAGTAAAACTTCCTGGATTGATGTAAGCTGCTATCTCTTTTATATTTCTAGAATAAATAAGTTTAAACTCAATAAGATTCTGGTATAAAAACTTTTCGTTTTTTTGGCACCAAGCAATCTCTTCTTTGGAATAGTTAAACTTAGTTTGGATAGCTGTGTTAGGCATCATTAAATCTAAAGCCAGCATCATTTTCCCATGATAAATCATAGAAGATAGAAAATCTTTTTTTGTTGCATATACACCACTATTTGCATACTCTCCTGTCGGAGAAAGCGAAAAATATAACCAACTCTTCATGCTCTCGCTTGATAAGTATTCCTTATCCATATCTTCCTTGATATATTGAGGAAATACATCAGGAGGAAGCATTTCTGTTACTTTATTATCTCTTCCAATAAATAAATCTAATCCTATGGCAAGAGTATCGTTATAAGGAAAAGTACGTGCGTTAAAATTGGAATAAAAAGTAACTATTTTAGGGATAATTCTTCCTGGAAAGTAATGTTTATAATGAGCAAACCCTTCTTCTAGCTCTTTTTTATAAGGTGAAAAATCAAGAAAACTCTCGTCTAATTCTTTAGAAATAAGATTGATAGTCGTATCATTCAAAAACTTTTCTAATCTATAAACTATCATTGGATCTTGAGGAAGTCCTTCTCTCAGCATTTCTGATATAAATGAATTGTACAACAATCCATAACTTGAAATCCACTTCTTATTAAGAGCTTTTAACTGGTATTTATCTGCTTTAAATAGTTCTTGATCTAATCTACTTACAGATAAATTTAAAGGCTGTAAATCAATTGGTTCAGAAGAGGTATTAACACCACCATTGCAACTTAAGATAGCAATGGTAACAACTATGAAACCTATTAATTTTAACCTCATTTTATAAATAATTAGCTTGATAAAACTTAAAATACTCTTCTATCTCTTTACTTTGGAATAGTAAAGAATAATTTTCTGGAGTAATTGTAAAGTATTGATACTTTGCTGTAAATGCTTGCATCATAGGATTTACCTTAAATGCCACATAATAACTTTGTGCATCAGCTTTATTATCGAATTGCTTTATCAACACAGTTTGAGTTGTTTTATTTAACCCAATAGAAGTAGTTTTTAGTCCTTTCTCATCAAAAGATGTACTATTAAAATTACTTAAAGCAATTTTTAAAGTATTTACATCAGCATTTAATGGCAGTACTATTGCAAAATAATGAACTCCATTGGGAGAGGTTTTATATTTCACGTCTTCATTTTCTTCAGCATTAAATTGTTTATTCCTTAATTTACCAAGATTCTTCTCAGCAATATCTCCTATCCTAGTGTTGGGACAAGTTTCTACAACTTTAGCCAATGATACTTCTAAGCTATCAAGATTACCCATATCTGCATATGCTTTAGCTTTAAGGAACATTAAATTACATTCGTAAGGATTAGGCTCTGGTGATGATAAAATAGCTCCTATTTTAGTTATCGCAATCTGATTTTTCCCTTCGTTCACCAAATTAAAAACTTCTAAATAAGCGGTCTCAAATTTTTCTTCTCCCTTTTTTAATTTATTAGCATAATTAGGATCAAGAAGTATTTTAGCCTCTTTACTCTCAGGGTAATTCGATAAGATAAAATTCTTGGTAGCTACCTCATCTTCTCTTTGCCCTAAGTCCTGGTAAGTAGTGTATAACTGATAAAGTGAAGGAGTTATCTTAGCTTCTGGGTGAAACCTTTTTTTATTATCAGTAAATGATTTAACTGCCTCTTTGTTGTTATCTAGGATATTAGCATAGATTAATCCAGCTAAAAAATTTGCGTTTATAATAGACTGTTGAGACTCTTTCATTTTTTCCTCTCCAACTGGTAGTTTCTTCAAAAAATCATCAATTTCTTCATCCGAAACAATTGGTGCACCATCTAGGCTCTCTATTTCATCAACAGAGCTTGTTCCTTTGTTCGATCTTCGCCAATTATCTTCTACTTTAATATCGCCCCAAGTGGCTGCAAACTTTTTCTTCCCCTTTTCTTTAGCTGATTCATTGTACATCCAAAACTTACCAACTCTTCCTGTAGTAGCTGGACCAGAAAAAATATCGTTAGTAGACTCTTTTGCCCCTCCTACTTCGTTTTCTTTTTCCCTAAGTAAATCTTGTTTCCTTTGCTTTTCTTTATAAAGGATATCCTCAGCCATGTCCCTCCTTTGTTTCTCTGGCAATGAAGCAATCTTCATTAAACTATCTTGTAAAGCAATAGTATTTATGTAGCCAACCAACCTAGTTAAACTCTGGTTTTTTTCTTCAATTATAGGATAATTTGGATTTTCTGAATTCAACTCACTTAGTGTACTATCGTAGTATTTTTGAGCTGAAATATATTCTTTATCTTCAAAATAAACATCTGCTAATCTCAAGAAGGTTTTGCCTTTTTGAGTAGTGTTAGATGGAGGATAACTAGCTGCTCTCTCTAAGTACATTACTCCAGACTCTTTGTTTCCAGCTTGCAACTCTATGTTTGCTACAGCAAAATAAATTTGATCTCTAAACTCAATATACTTTTCATCTTTAGCAAGAGATAGTAATTCTTGCTTAAGGTTCTCTCTGTCCTTGCTATTAGCAATTAAAGCCCTGTTAATACGAGAATAAAAAGCCATTTTATAATCGGCACTTTTTTTAATCACATAGGAATATAATTCAGATGCTTTTGCATTGTCACCCAACTCTTGGCTGAGTTGTGCTTGAATAAAACTATATCTTACTCTAAGTTGTTTGGTCTTCTCAAAATTAATAGCGCTATCCAAGTTATCTACAACTTTAGCGTACTCTTCTTTTCTTAAATAAAAGTCTGCAATTGTAGCATAATAATCAGCATTCATTTCTTCTGGAAACTGAACTAAAAAAGATTTTTCCTCTTTCAACTCTTCCCTTTTCTTAGTCACTTTTACTTTTGATCTTTTCTTCCTCTTCTTTTTCTTAGTTTTCTTTTGGTATTTTTTCCCTCTAGCTTTCTTCTTTTTTTCTCTTGCCTCATTTAATTCAAAAGCCTCTTTCATTACTTCAATCTCCTTGTAGTATTTAAGAGCCATAGGATAATCACCCATTTCAATGTAGGTTTTCATCAACCATAACTTAGCGTAATAAACAGAAGGATCTTTTGGATACATTTTAATAATGTATTCGAACTTTTCGATAGCTGCAGGATATTCTCTTTTATAAAAATAGCCAACTCCCATAGTTAACCAGTTCTCATCTATCCATTTACCATATTCCTTTTTTGCATCTCTACCTTTTTTGATATTAGGCATAGCATGTTTATTGATTACCGTAGAGGTTTTATCAATAACTCTGTTCATTTCAGGAAAAAATGCTTTTGATTGCTCTTCGTCTGGATATCTATTTACAGGAATTATGTTGGAAAAATCTTCTACAGTGTTTTTATTAAAATCCTTTTTTATGAGTTTAATAATTTCACGGGCATTGAAATATCCGTTATAATAGGCTGTGGTGTTGTGATAGAACCTGTTAAGCCTCTTGTCCTTTTCGGTAGAACAACTTGCAAAACTAATTACTATTAAAAACCAAAATATGTGTGTAGCTTTTATAGACATAAAAATTGAACCTTTCGGCTAATAATCAAAGAGTAAATGTAAAAATTAATCAATAAACTGACCCTATAACTGATAATAAATTAAAATATTTTATCTTTAATCAACTATTGATTTCAAATAGACTTTAACTCTCGGATGAAAGATAAGCTAGCTAAAATAAAAAAGTACCTTAAATCTAGGAATAAATTTATTCTTCAGGATCCAGTTAGCTTTGAGCAAAAGTTTTCTTTAACGCTTACTAAGAGTAGCACTTTGTTTGTTGGTTTCGCTTTGTTTTTAATCATTGGAGTTATATTCTATTTCATTATTTCTTACACTTCTCTAAGGAATTGTATTCCTGGTTTCCCGAAAAATGCCAGTGAATTATATGAGATCAACAAAGAAAATCGAGAAAAAATTCAATCGCTAGAACAAAAAACAACTAGTAGAGACAAGTGGATAAACAACTTACAATCAATACTGAACAATGAGGATACTATTTCCATCACTGATGTACAAGAGTTAATCGCTTCCGACTCAACAGCAGATTATAAGAATATTATTTTCGAAAGGTCGCAAGAAGATTCTACTTTAAGAAAACGTTTGGCTAACCAAAAATTAAATGGTACTGATAAGTTCATTAGGAATATTTTGTTGAACATGATGTATTTTGAACAACCTCATAGTGGCGAAATATCAAGATCTGAAAATAACGACCTAAACGAAACGCACTATAAGGCAAAAATTAAATCTAAAGTTAAAACTTGTATGGATGGAGTAGTTGTATCCAAGACTACAAACTCTATATTTATCCAGCATCCTCACAATATTATATCAGCTTATTATAATGTATCAGAAATTAAACCAACAATTGGTTCTAGTATTGATAGAGGTGATAAAATTGGAATAATGCGAGATTCAGTTCTAAGGTATCAACTTTGGTATAATGGTAAAACTATTTCTTCTTCAATCTATTCTGATTTATAAATTCATCAGTGATTCAGAAAAGCTAAACAATTCCTTTTCTTTAAAATTATCAGCCATTACTTGAACACCAAAAGGCATTCCGTTTGAATGATTACCAAGAGGTAAAGAAATAGCAGGGTTACCAGCTATATTAGCATGAACCGTAAAAATATCTTGAAGATACATAGTGATAGGATCTGCTACATTCTCTCCTATTTTAAAAGCTGTATCAGGTGTAGTTGGCCCTATAACAAAATCGAAATCATTAAAAATTTCATCTGTTTTTTGTTTAATCACCTGCCTTACTTTCATTGCTTTAGTGTAATAGGCATCAAAATATCCCGAGCTTAAAACAAAAGTTCCCAGCATAATTCTTCTTTTTACTTCTTCTCCAAAACCTTCTGTTCTCGAAAGCATATAGGTAGATTCAATATCAGTTGCGTTAAGGCTTCTATATCCAAAATGAACCCCATCATAACGAGATAAATTTGAAGAAGCTTCAGCAGTTGTTAATACATAATAAGTAGGAACCATGTACTCCATGTATGGAAAACCAAATTCTTGAACTTCATGCCCTTCACTTTTCAGTTTAGCAATTAGTTCAGAAAAATATTCTTTGATTTCTGGATTCAATCCAGAACTTTGAATCACCTCCTTGGCGATTCCAATTTTTAATTTCTTTTTGGAAGAATCTATTTCAGAAAAATTTTCAACTTCTTTTTTAGAAACTGTACTATCAAATTCATCTGATCCAGACATTATTTCAGTTAATAATGCTGCATCTTTTACTGAATTTGTAAGTGGCCCTATTTGATCAAACGAAGAAGCATAAGCCAACAATCCCCATCTAGAAATTCTTCCGTAGGTTGGTTTTACACCAACAATACCACAAAATGAAGCCGGCTGCCTAATTGAACCTCCTGTATCTGAACCTAATGTTGCCAAACATAATCCTGCCGCTACTGCTGCAGCTGAACCTCCTGACGAACCTCCAGGCACTTTGTTTTCTTGGATTGGGTTTAGTACATTTCCAAAAGAGGAATTCTCGTTAGAGCTACCCATTGCAAACTCATCACAGTTTAATCTACCAATTATAATGGCGTCTTCAGCTAATAATCGTTCTACAGCTGTTGCTGAAAAAAGAGATTCAAAACCATCAAGAATCTGAGAAGAAGAGGAAACTTTATGTCCTTTGTAACAAATATTATCTTTTATTCCAATAACAAATCCTGCTAGTCTCCCAGCATTTCCTTGAGCTATTTTTTTATCAACCTCCTTTGCTTTTTGCAAAGCAGTTTCATCAAATGTTTCCAAAAAAGCATTGAGATGTTTTTTACTCTCAATAGTTTTAAGGTAATATTCAACCGTTTTGATACAGGAAGTATTCCCGCTTAATAATTGGTCTTGAAATTCAGAAAAATTAGCGTACAAGGCAGTTAGTTTATTTATCTTCTAATACATTATCAACAGAATCTTTGGCTTTCTCTTCACCTTCACCCTTAGAGGCATCTTTAAATTCTTTGATTCCGCTTCCTAATCCTTTCATTAATTCTGGGATTTTTTTTCCTCCAAATAAAAGTAATACCACCACTACCACAAGAATGATTTGAGGTGTTCCAATTGCTCCTAATATAATAGCTGTGTTCATAATCTGTAGTTATTTATTTAACAAATGTAGTAATAAGAAATAAACTAAGCACAAAAAAAAAGTGAAGTAGTTCACTTCACTTTTTCTAAATAATTTAAAATCGAATTGTTATTTAACTAACATCTTAATTTTCTTATATAAATTGTCTTCGTCACCAGGTACATAATTGTTGTGTTCGTAAACTATCTTTCCGTTTCCATCTACTAAAAAAGTATAAGGAACGTTATTTACATTCATAGCTCTTTTTAAATCCTGATTAGCGTCAATATACACTTCATATTCCCATCCTTTAGAGTCTACGTATGGCTTTACTTTATGCTTATTTCTTGCGTCATCAATAGATACTGCAATTAATTTAACTCCAGTTTCATCTTGCCAATCTTCGTATACTTCGGCTATGTTATTTAATTCTTTTTTACAAGGACTACACCAAGTTGCCCAAAAACTAATTACCATAGGTTTTCCATCATTTTTAAATAACTTAGTACTTACAGTTTTTCCTTGAAGGTTTTTTACATTTACTGTAGGAATTGTTTTCTCATTAGGAGAAGTGAAAGCTACAGCTAACATTGCTAATCCAGTTATAATAGCTATTTTTATCGTTTTCGTCATTTGTATATATTTTTTTGTATTTTTACTCACTATGAATGTAAGCATATAGTATGCCATATGCACATTCAAATTTATGATTAACATTTAGATAACCAATAGACATGATAAAAAAATTACTTACTATTTCTTTAATAACTTTATTTGGAGCTAGTTACGCTCAAAATATAGAGTTAAGAATTCACAACCAATCAGCACTTATTAATGGTACTAATATTTTCATTATTGATACAGTGAGTACTTCTTTATCTCAAGATGTTGCAGCTGAAATTGATGTTATTAGCAAATATACTACTGCCAAAACTATCAAAGTAAGGAAAAGAGAAGTTACATCTAACGCACCTTTACAAGAAAATGCAATTTGCTGGGGACTATGTACATTAGGTGTTACATGGGGTACTTCACCTGTTGTAGAAAGTGATCCAGTACCTATGCCAGTATCTACTTCTTCAATTTTATACTCTGGGCATGTTTACCCTAAAGCTAATGGTGGAACTTCTACTTTTAGATATATTTGGTATGACGTTAACAATCCTAATGACAGCACATGGGTGGATGTTACTTTTGGTGTTGCAGGAACTGCTAGTCTAAATGAAATTGAAAGAATCACTAAACTTAGTATTTACCCAAATCCAGCAACTAACTTATTGAATATTGATTTAAACTCTAATGAGGCTAATAAATCTATAGAAATAATGGATCTTACTGGAAGAAAAGTTTACACTAAAATAATAGCTGGTAACTCTGAATTACTGAGAGTAAATACTTCAGGACTAACACCTGGTATTTATTTTGTATCAGTTGTAGCTAACAACAAAACTGTAAGAACTGAAAAAGTAATTATCACTAAGTAAACTTAGTTTTAAAAAATTTAAAAAAGAGAGGTAGACATGTTCTGCCTCTCTTTTTTGTTTTTTATACTTTGAGGTCAAGCATTCTAAATGAAATTCTTATCTTAGCACACTATTTACAACTCGTTTTATGATAACTTATGTTTCTGGAAAATTAGTGGAGAAAAACCCTAGCTATGTGGTTATTGAAACTGGTGGTATAGGATATTTCATTCACATATCATTACAAACGTATTCTCAACTAGGAAATAATGAGAACTGCAAGCTGTTCACTTATTTCTCAGTAAAAGAAGATTCCCAAACCCTATATGGATTTAAAGACACTACCGAAAGGGAGCTGTTTAAACAATTGATTTCAGTTTCTGGCGTTGGAACTAATACAGCCAGAATGATGCTTTCGTCTATGACATCTAGCGAACTAGTATCTTCAATTGCATCAAGTAACGTTACTTCTATAACAAGTATAAAGGGGATTGGTGCAAAGACTGCCCAAAGAATAATTTTGGATTTAAAAGACAAAATTCTAAAGACAACTGATGCAGACTCTAACAATTCTGCCTTGATTAACAATACTATTAAAAATGAGGCGTTATCTGCTCTTGTAGTATTAGGGTTCGATAAGAAAGCAGCTGAAAAAGCAATAGACACTATCTTACTTAAAGAACCGAGTATTACAGATTTAGAAGTATTAATCAAAAAAAGCCTGAAATCGTTTTAAACATTTGAAAAACCTTTCTAAAATATCATATAGAACTTTTCTGATCGTAGGATTTTGCGGAGTATTTTTTCTAGGACTATCCAAGAAAAAAGAATTTAACTTCACTGGATTTTTCGAATCTGATGAGCAAGAAAATCTAGAAAGAGAGATTGAAATTGATTCGCCAGATGTTACTTTAAGATATCCTTATGTTGGAACAAATAATCCAAGTGACCCTAAAACAAGTCTTGTTGGGTTAAAAGAACCACTTAACATTAAGAGAACAATTAGGTACAATCCAAAAACTCAAAAATATGAGTTTGTATCAACTATTGGCGACAGTACTCAATACCAATCTCCTTATTACATGAGCTATGAGGAGTTCAGAAAATATCAAGAAAAAAAGGCCGAAGAAGATTATTGGATATCTAAAGTAGAAGAAGACAACAGTGCAAACTCGGGTGACTTTGTTCCTCAACTTGATAGAACAAACAGAGAGTTTGGAGATATTTGCGAGGGTAAGCTTATTGATATTACTCCACAAGGTGCAGCTGAACTTCAGTTTGGACTTAACACTACAAGAACCGAAAATCCTGCTATTCCTGTAAAACAAAGGCAATTAACCACTTTTGATTTTGGTCAACAAATACAATTGAATATTCAAGGGAGTATTTGTGATAAATTCAATATCAATTTTAACTATAATACTGAAGCAACTTTTGATTTTGAGAACCAAACAAAATTAGCTTACGAAGGAAACGAAGATCAAATTTTACAGAAAATTGAAGCAGGAAACGTAAATTTCCCTGTACCAAATACCTTGATTCAAGGTAGTCAAAGTTTATTTGGGCTTAGAACAGATTTGAAATTTGGTAAGCTTAATATCTCAACTGTAGTTTCTCAAAACAGAGGTGAACGTAAAGAGATAAACATTAAAAATGGAGCTCAGCAAAAAGAATTTGAGTTACCAATTAATAACTACGAACAAAACCGTCACTATTTTGTAAACCACTACCACAGAGATAATTTTGATCAAGCAATGAGTTCGTTACCAAACGTATCTTCTCAAGTTAGAATTACCAAAATGGAAGTTTGGGTAACAAATAGAGTAAATGATTTTGACGATACTAGAAACATCATTGGTTTTGCCGATTTAGGTGAAACAAGAGTGTTGGAAGGAAACCCTCAGGTAATTGCACCAATGGGAGCTGCAAGTGTTCCTTATAACGGAGCAAACACCTTATATGACTTTCTTAATACTACTGCAGGAACAAGAAACTTAACAACTGTCTCTACCATCTTAGCAGGAAGATCAGGGCAGCCAGGACCATTTATACAAAGTAGGCATTACGAAAAATTAGAAAATGCAAGATTACTTTCTGAATCTGAATACAACTACAATTCTTTATTAGGTTATATTTCATTGAATCAACCTCTTAATAATGATGAAATTTTAGGAATATCATACCAGTATACTTACCAAGGTAAAACCTACCAAGTTGGTGAATTCTCTACTGATGGGATTCCTGGAAATGATGCACTTTTCCTTAAACTACTTAAAGGAACAATAAACACTCCTATATATAAAGCTTGGGATTTGATGATGAAAAACATCTATTCTATTGGAGCTTACCAAGTAAGTCAAGAGAATTTTAAATTAGATGTTTGGTATACTAATCCTAAAGATGGTGTAGATATAAACTACATACCTCAAACTGGTGTGGATGACAAAACCGTTCTTCAATTAGTAGGTGCTGATATTGTGAATCAACAACAACAACCCTACCCTGATGGTGTTTTCGATTTTATCCCTTTAAACAGAATAGGAAACAAAGTTGAAAATGGAGGGACAATAAATCCACAAAACGGAAGAATAATTTTTAGTAAGGTAGAACCTTTTGGTGCTTACTTAGAGGATCAGCTTGCGGCAGCAAATGTTAGTTCTACAGTTATAAAAACAATTGCTTTTCCTCAACTTTATGATAGTACACAAACTATTGCACTTCAATTTCCTGAACTAAATAGGTTTACACTTAAAGGAACGTATGAATCTGCTAATAGTTCAGAAATATCATTAAACGCATTTAACATCCCACAAGGTTCGGTAACTGTAACAGCAGGTGGTGTACGATTAATTGAAAATCAAGATTATACAGTAGATTATAATATTGGAAGAGTGAAAATCACCAATGATGGAGTATTAAATTCTGGTACACCGATCAAAATTTCTTTGGAGAGTAATTCACTATTTACTTCTATTCAGAAAACAATGATCGGAACTCACTTCGATTATCAGTTTAACCCTAATTTTAATTTAGGTGCAACCATGCTTCGTCTTTCAGAAAAACCTTTGACTCAAAAAGTAAATATTGGAGATGAGCCAGTTCGAAATACAATGGTGGGTATTAATGGTAACTTTCAACAAGATGCTCCATTCCTAACTAAGTTGGTAGACAATATTCCTTTTATTAATACAAAAGAGAAATCTACAATTACCGCATCCCTAGAAGCTGCTTATTTAATTCCAGGTCACAATCCTGCAATTACGGATGAAGGACAATCATTTATTGATGATTTTGAAGGAAGTCAGTCGACAATTGATATTAGATCATTTAATAGTTGGGTACTGGCAAGTGTGCCTCAAGGACAACCAGACTTATTTCCTGAAGGAGCTCTAAACAATAATTTAGATTACGGTTTCAACAGAGCGCTTATAAACTGGAATGTTTATGATCCTTCAGTCTTTTATGAAGAAAGAGGATTGGTTCCTGGTTACATTGAAGCAGATCTTATTCAAAATAACAATCAAATGAGATTGGTAGGAGAAACTGAACTTTTTCCTAATAGATCTGTTGACCAAACTGCTGGGCAAATTGATAGAATTGCCATGTTTAACTTGGCATATTACCCAGAGGAAAGAGGACCTTATAATTATGACACTGATCCTACTCCATTATCTAAAGGGTTAGATCCTTCTACAGGTAATCTTATTGATCCTGGAACAAGATGGGGGGGGATAATGAGGCAATTGCAAACCAATGATTTTGAGAATGCCAACATTGAATACATTCAATTTTGGGTGATGAACCCTTTTGATGAAGGAGCCTCAGTCCTTGGAAGTAATGGGAACTCAGTCAACACTAATGGAGGAACATTATACTTTAATCTAGGAAACGTATCGGAAGATATCTTGAGAGACGGAGCAAAGTCATTTGAAAATGGGTTACCAACAAATGGAGTTAACGATACTACTTTAGTCAATTATACTAACTGGGGAAGAATACCATCAGTTCAACAAATAATTACAGCATTTGATAATAATCCGGCATCTAGAGTTTTTCAAGATGTTGGTTTAGACGGACTAGATAATGCAGGAGAGAGAAATGAATTTACTGATTTTGTGAACTGGGTAAATGCTTCATCATTACCTACTGCAGTTAAAAATATATTGTTAGATGACCCTTCAGCAGATGATTACCGTTTTTATAGAGATGATAATTATGATGCTCAAGCAGCAGATATTTTAGCTCGTTACAAAAGATTTAATGGATTGGAAGGAAACTCTGCTACAGATGAGCAATCAAGAACTATAAACTCTGATGGGTATCCTACTTCTAAAACTACGAGCCCGGATATAGAAGACATAAACAGAGATAATAACTTGAATGAAACAGAAAGTTATTATCAATATAGAATTAATCTTAAACCAGGAATGGGAATTGGTGATAATTTTATAGTTGACAAAGTGATAAGAGAAGATGAATCTTCTGGAGAAAGAGTAACATGGTATCAATTTAGAGTTCCGGTAAGGCAACCTACTAAAGTGGTTAATGGAATTCAAGATTTCAGGTCTATTCGTTTTATGAGAATATTCATGAAAGACTTTGATCAGCCTGTTGTTTTGCGTTTTGCAAGATTAGAATTACTAAGAGGAACTTGGAGAAGATACGACCAAAGTATTGTAGATGATGGTGATATTATTCAGGATGATCCAGGCGGAACAATTTTTAATATTTCTGCTGTAAACATTGAAGAAAACAGTGAAAGAATTCCTATTAAATATGTACTTCCTCCTAATTCAGTAAGAGAAATAAACCCTAACTCAGTAGTTGGAGCTCAACTTAATGAGCAATCATTAGAACTAGAAGTTTGTGGACTTGAAGATGGTGTTGCAAAAGCAGCTTTTAGAACAGTAGATTTTGATGTACTTAACTACAAGAAGATTAAAATGTATGTTCACGGAGAGCAACATACCATTACTAACGAAATGGTGCAAGATGATGATGTAACTGTTTTTGTTAGAATAGGAACTGATTTCAAAAACAACTATTACGAATATGAGATGCCAGTTAAAATGTCTCCTTATGGTTCGGCAACAACAGAAACTGTATGGCCGGATGAAAATGAATTAGAGATTATACTTCAAGATTTAAAGAACTTGAAAGTTGCCAGAAACAATGCCTTAAGTTCATCAGCAGCTAACATTCTTTCTGTGTTTGAACAAGCAGTTCCAGGGAAACCAGATCACTTAATTAAAGTAATTGGTAATCCTAACTTAAGAGATTTAAAAACTATTATGATTGGTGTAAGAAACCCTAATAGCGATAATGATCACCCATGGCAACCAGATGATGGTGCTGATAAATGTGTGAAAATTTGGGTAAATGAATTAAGAATGTCTGATTTTGACAACCAAGGTGGTTGGGCTGCACAATCAAGAGTGCAAGCAAACTTAGCCGATTTTGCGGTTGTATCTTTAGCAGGACAAATTAGCACACCAGGTTTTGGAGGAATTGAGGACAGAGTAAGTGAAAGACAGAGAGAAACAATAAGACAAGTAGATGCAACAACTGCTATTCAATTAGGTAAGTTTTTTGGTAAAAATGCTGGAGTTCAATTACCATTATTCCTTGGTTTTTCTGAGGGGGTAATCGATCCACAATTTGATCCTCTAAACCCAGATATTGAGTTTGATCAGTCAATTGCGAATGATTCACGAGAGGATCAACTACGAAGAATAAGAGATGCGCGAGACCTGACAGTTAGGAAAAGTATGAACTTAACAAACGTAAGGATATCGCCAGTTAAAAAATCGAAGAAGATGTATCCTTGGGATATACAAAACTTTGGATTCAGTTATGCTTATAACGAATTGTATATGAGAGATATACAAACTGAATATAATGTGAGCAGAACTTATAACGGAGCATTAAACTATACCTACCAGACAAAGCTTAAGCCTTATACACCTTTTAGGAATAATAAATCTTTAAGATCATCTCCTTGGTTCCAAATAATAAGAGATATAAACATTAATCCTTTACCAAAAGAAATAGCCTTTAACACAAACATGAACCGTACTTACACGGAAACTAGTGCTAGAGATATTACTGGAAATGCATTAATAATTCCACAGTTTTCAAAGACATTTACTTGGGACAGAAACTATAATGTGAATTGGAACATTATGCAAGGATTAAGGTTAAACTATGTTGCTAATAATCAAGCATTTATTACTGAGCCTAGTGACTTAAAAGTTGATAAAGAAAAATACCCTGATGAATTCCAAATTGTGAAAGACAGTGTGATGCAGAGTTTAAGAAATTTTGGAGAAAACAACCACTATCTTCAGTCGGCTAACATTACTTATACATGGCCTTTGAAAAAAATACCTGTTCTAAGTTTTATTGATTTAACAACAAAATATCAAGCAACTTACGATTGGCAAAGAGCTCCATTATCACAAGATTCACTTGGAAACACTATCCAGAATTCAAGAAACATCTCTTGGAACGGGCAATTGAGAATGAGCACACTTTATAATAAGTCAGCTTATCTCAAAAAAGTAAACCAAAAAAGTAGAGCTAACGCACGAAGAAGACCAACAAGAACTGTATCGTCACGCTCTGAAAAGGATAAAGGAAAAGAAACTGAAGAGGATGAGGAAGAAGAAAAGAAAAAGAAGAAAAAAGATCCGAACAAATTAACACTTACCGATAATTTGGCTAAGGTATTGATGTCGCTACAAACTGTATCATTGAGCTACAGTACAATTGATGGGCAATTACTTCCTGGATATGGGCAAGAATCTAACTTATTTGGATCAGCTAATTTAAACACACCAGGATTAGGATTTGTATTTGGAGGAGAACAAGAAAGAGACTTTTTTGGAAATCCTACAAATAGTGATTTTGCTCAACAAGCAGCTGCAAACGGATGGCTTGTAGGCGAAACAAGTAAGTTCATTAATGTTCAAAGAACAACAAATCACTCTAAGAACTTTAATGGAACAGCAGTACTGGAGCCATTTAAAGGAATAAGACTAGAGCTTTCTGCTAACTATTTATATTCTGAAAATATGAATGAAAATTTCATTTGGGATGATGCTGAAGGTAAATATGGAAATTTCAATACTATGCGATCTGGAAATACTAGTTCTTCTTTTAATTCTATAAGAACAGCTTTTATAAAAGAAGATTCTAACGGAATATCTAGCTTGTTTTCTGACTTATTGGCTAATAGATTAGTTGCTTCTGATGAACTGAGTAAATCCAGTAATGGCAATTCTACAAGATTAAAAGATGTTGATGGATTTTATGATGGATACGGAGGGAATCAGCAAGAAGTAATCTTGGCCTCATTTATATCTGCTTATTCGGGTAAAGCGATTGGTAAAAGAAGTTTAAACCCTTTAGAAGCGTTACCAAATCTAAACTGGAGGTTAACTTTTGATGGGTTAAATAAAATCCCTGCAATACAAAAAGTTTTCAGAAACATTGTGTTTAAGCATGCTTATAACTCTACATTTACTATTGCATCATTCACTACCGATTTACAAGCTGTAAAAGATGTAGATGGATTTGACCAAGCTAGAGATGCATCGAACAACATTAGACCAAGCCAACAAATATTAGGAGCAGCAATTACAGAGCAATTTAATCCATTGATTGGAATAGATGCAACATGGCAAAACAGTTTAATTACTAAATTTGAGTACAGATCTAACAGAAACATAGCTTTATCTCTTACTAATAATCAAATTACTGAGATGAAAGGAACAGACATTACAATTGGAACTGGATACAGATTCCAAAATGTGAAATTTCCTATTAAAATTGGTAAAAAACAACCGATTAGTGATATCGATTGTAGAATTGATGTTTCATTTAGAAACAATAAAACTATTATCAGAAAAATTGATCAACAACAAACATTGATTACAGCAGGACAAAGATATATTGCGATTAAAGCAAATGCTACTTACGTACTTAACAAGCAATTTACTTTAAGATTCTTTTACGACAGAGTAATGAATACTCCTTATATCTCAACCTCTTTCCCAACTATGAACCAGAATGTTGGTTTTGCAGTTAGGGTGAATTTATTTCAGTAAATAGATTTGAATCATAATAATATCCTATTTTGAAAAAGAATAAGAAGTTTCTAGATTAGAAATTATCTTCAATATATTCATTGTAACGAATAAATCTATAAACCAAAAAAGACCCTTCACACTTTCGTGGAAGGGTCTTTTCTTTACTGGTGGCTCCTCCCGGATTCGAACCGGGGACACATGGATTTTCAGTCCATTGCTCTACCAACTGAGCTAAGGAACCAGCCTTAATTCCTTACTTTGTAATAAGGAGTGCAAATATATACTTTATTTATAAACTGCAAAAGTTTTACCTACGCATTTATATATTTTAATTCAATTTATACTTTTCCGTTTTTAAACCTCCTTACAAAAGTTAATAAAAGCAGTAATGGAGCAATAAATAATGCTACTCTGGAAATATAATCTCCGTTCCTAGCATAAAAAGTAGTTCCCTCCATTAGTGGTACATCCATACCAATAGAATTGGCAACTCCCCATTCTGCGGATTTAACTATTTCTCCTTTAGGATTAATAAAACATGTAATTCCAGTATTTGCAGAACGTGCAATCCACTTCCTATTTTCTATAGCTCTTAGCTGAGTGTATGCAAGTAATTGCCTGTATCCTGGTGTATCATGCCAAGGTTGATTGTTATCTCCACCATTTGATAGACATTTATTATGATTATGCCACCAAGCATCATTTGTACTTACCGAAATAATATTAGCTCCTTTTACAGAAAACTCTCCTATAAACTCACCATAAATAGATTCATAACAAATAGTTGGGGCAACAACTGCGTTTCCTATTTTAAAGTTTTTTGGAGCAGTTTCTGTTCCAAGTGCCCCACTTGTTCCACCCAAATCAAAAAATGACTCTAGCGGCTTTGTAATGAACTCAAATGGTAAAGTTTCGGTACCTAATACCAGTTTCATTTTATGATAGATAGAAACCGAATCGGATTGATTAATCAGTAATGTTGAATTGTATGATTCATAGAAACCTCCTCTATCCATTTCTTTAGATGCAGAAGAATTTTCTTTATCAAAAAAAGCATGTGTTGATGCTCCAGTTAATAAGCTGATTTTTGGATATTTTTTCAGAAAAATTTGTGTCATTTGTACTTCATCAGAATATTCAATTTGATTCTCTTCCAATGAGTTTGGCAATGCAGTTTCTGGAGCAATAATCAATCTTGTGTTTTCATCTATAGAGCTTTCAACTACTTTCAATAAATTCCTTGTTTGCTCAAGTGCTGTTGGTCCTCCATCAAATTTTTCATATGGATCGATATTTGGCTGAGACAATACAACTCCTATTGTTGGATTGTTTTCACCTGTATCAACTCCATTCAAAATAATGTAGGACAAAGAGATTGGTAGTACTAAAAGTGCAACAATTAAAGCCAATTGTCCTTTTAAAGCTTTGATACTATGCTCTTTTCTATATTTTTTCCAGATTGAGAAAGCTATTAAATTAATTAATATGACCCAAAGCGAACCTCCTTCTACTCCTGTAAACTCATACCATTGAATAATATTAGGAAATCCTGCAAAAGCATTCCCAAAAGGAAGCCATGGATGAGAAAGCGGCCAATTATAGTCTATCCATTCAAAGGCCAATATATTTACTACAAAAGCTATGTAACCTTCTTGTTTTCCAATATATCTTCTTGTTAAATGAAAAAACCAAAAAGGTATTGCTACCAAAGCTGACCCAAG
This sequence comes from Flavobacteriales bacterium, assembly GCA_018609055.1. Classification (GTDB taxonomy): domain Bacteria; phylum Bacteroidota; class Bacteroidia; order Flavobacteriales_D; family CAJJDF01; genus CAJJDF01. The sequence goes on along the minus strand of JABAYJ010000005.1, from coordinate 115,921 downwards.
TACAAAGGCTAATATTGATCCTTCGGGAGATGAATGATAAATCCACCATGTAGAGATTAAATTAAAAAGAATGAAAATTATTAGAGCATGAACGTATACTTTCCATGAAGACAATTTCTTAACTAAAATCTCCTCTTCTAAAATCAAAAAAGGAACTAGAGCAATAAAAATTACCGGAAAAAATCCCGTAATCTCTACCCATGATAATCCTAAAATTAAACCACTTGATATTGATAGGGCGAAACGTTTTCCCATGTTATCTTTCTATTCTATTTTTAAATCTTAATAATAATGAAGGTAATAAAACCAAGTTACACAACATTGCTACTAAAAGCGTAATAGACACTAATATACCTAACGCCTGTGTACCTCCATAACTTGAAGCAATGAATATTGAAAACCCAAAAAACAAGATGATTGACGTATAAAACATACTCACACCAGTTTCTTTTAACGCATTATAAACTGCTATACTAATGTCGTTATTATTAAGCTTTAACTCCTGTTTAAACTTTGCCAAAAAGTGAATAGCGTCATCTACTGCAATTCCAAGTGAAATACTAAAGACTAGTATTGTTGATGGCTTTAAATCTACTCCAAAATAACCCATTAATCCTGCTGTAAATAGTAACGGAATAATATTCGTTACAACTGAAATTAAAACTATCCAAAAAGACCTAAATAAAAACGCCATTAATAAGGCGATTCCAAAAATTGCCAATAATAAACTAATCAATAAATTAATAATCAGGTACTTTGTTCCTTTAGCAAATGGCACAATAAATCCTGTAACCTTATTCCCTATAAAAGTATTCTCAATAGCCTGTTCAAGATTTTCAAGATCGTTAAACGCAATCTCAGAATAATCTAATCCATCTAAATCATACTTTTCGTATAGTGGACTTTCTGAGTTTCTTAAAATTGATAAATATGAATATTCAACTGCTCTAAAGTGATACATCATTGAATCCATGTAGGCCACTTTTTCTTCTTTATCACCATTCTTAACCTTATCTAAATAAGACAAAATTTGAGCTTTATCAGGATTAAGAATCTCATCAATTTTAGGAACAACAGTATTAATAATACTATCCAATTTATCGATACCTACATCTTTTATCTGTGAAGTAATTCGTGTTTTTGTCCCACTAGAATCCATAAACATACTTAAAGATATTCCTACTGTTGTAATAGTATCTTTATCGAGTCTTTTAGATATTGCTCGCAAGTATCTGTTCTCAGGTATTTGATAATCTTCTGGATCACCTTTATATATAACCGATTGATTTACAAACTTTAGAGCATCAACCATAGAGGTTGTTCTAGATACTTCATTAAATGATTCTAAATATCTCTGAACACTATCAATCTTAGTTAATACACTTCTTCTAAATCTATTTTTTTTGGTTTTAACATCCAATACAACCTCAAAAGGCATTGTTCCTGCAAGGTTTTCCTGAAATACAATTAAATCTGTTTTCACCTTATCCCCATTTGGTAAATCGTCAACCATTTTCCCTGATGGCTTAAGAAAAGAAATTCCAAAAATACAGATCACAACCAGAATACCTGAAGCCCAAAAAACTTTATTTTTTTTGTGCCTTACAGTATGTCTCAAAATAGATAGTAACCTTCCTATCCAGTTTTTCTCAAGGTGCTTCATGTGCCTCTCTTTTGGTGGCTTAAAAAAGCTGAACAAAATTGGGATAAGTAAAGTAGTTAGCAAAAACAAAAGAAGGATACTAAAGAAAGCTACTGAACCAAATTCTGCTAATAAACTACTGTTTGTAAAAATAAAAGTACCGAACCCAAATGCAGTTGTTACATTGGTAAGGAAGGTAATATGACCTATTTTTGTAATTACATTTTTAAGTGCGTATTGCTTATCATTTGATTCGAGATAAAGTTGTTGGAATTTATTTACCAAATACACACAGTTAGGTATTCCAATTACAATAATTAATGGAGGAAGTAATCCCATTATTACAGTCAACTTATAGTTTAGTAATCCAACAATTCCCATAGACCATACAACACCAATCATAACGATAAGCACTGATATCCCTACAACACGAACAGATCTAAAAAAGAAAAATAACACCAAAATGGTTATAAGCAAAGATAATATCATGAATTTAGCTAGCTCCGAGCTAATCTTCATCATGTTATTTGCTCTTATAAAAGGTAGTCCGGTATAGTATATTTCACCTTGAAACTTACTTTGGTATTTCTCACCAATCTCAGTTATTTTAGTAACAAAAGTTCCCCTTTCCTTTGAATTGAAAAAATCGGGATTGACCATGAGTAGCATGGCATGAAAATTCTCTTTATCATTAAACACACTTCCTTTGTAAAAAGGCAAGCTTCTTATTTTCTTATTAATAGAATCTAACTCAGCTTTGGTTTTAACAGTATCTGGTGATATTGGTAAAATTGCAAAAGGCTTATTACTATCGGGCTTTTCGATTGTATAAAAATTGGCTTCAGAAAAAGAAGAGTCAATTCCTTCGATTTGTGATAATTCTTTACCAAATTTCTTCCAATTGTTAAATTTTTCAATTGTATAAAATTCAGAATCTTTTACACCAATAAGAATATTAAACCCATCGTTACCAAACATCTCCTTAAACTCAAGGTATGCAATGTTGTCAGGGTGATCCTGAGGAAGTAGTTTTGGCATTTCATAATCCAACTCGACAGAGGTGGCAGCATAATATGCAAAGAAAGATGTTATTAACGCTAAGAATAACAGGATTGGAATCCTAAAACTTAGAATAAAATGTGCAAGTTTTTCTCCCAAAATTTTTTTTTTAAATTTAATAAAAAATGGCTAACCTTTTGCAAAGTTAGCCATTATCATTAACGTTCCTAGTATGTAATTACTTTTTAAGTAACTTGGTAATCATTTTATCAATATCCGCATTGATTTCTTCAGCCATTTCAGCATCAATTAAAATTCTTCCACTGTGCTCATCATAAATTACTTTTTTTCTTGAAGCAATTTCAATTTGTCTTTGTGGTGGTATACTAATAAATGATCCTCCAGACGCACCTCTTTCTACAGGTACAACTGCTAGTCCATTTTTAGCTCCTCCTCTAATTCTTCTGTAAGTTCTTAGTAATCTTTCATCTACCTTTTTCTCCTCTTTCTCAGACTTACCTTGTAAGATTTTTTCTTCGTTCTCAGTTTCAGAAATTATTTCATCTAATTCCTTGTTCTTAAGATCTAATAAATCTTGTTTTTCTTTCAGCTTTTCAGCAGCCTCAACTAAAACATCTTTTTTACTTTCAATCTTAAATTTAAACTCTTTAATCTTTTTATCGCATAATTGAATTTCAAGTTCTTGAAATTCAATTTCCTTTGATAAAGAATCAAACTCTCTATTGTTTCTTACGTTTCCTTGTTGAGTCTTATATTTTTCGATTATTTCTTTAGCATCAACAATCATGTTCTTTCTATCAGAAATAGTAGTCTCAACTGATTCTAATTCAGTTTCAATATTATCTCTTCTAGTAGTTAAACCAACAATCTCATCTTCCAAATCTCGAACTTCCAAAGGTAATTCCCCTCTGATTGTTCTAATCTTATCAATACTTGAATCGATAAGTTGAAGCGTATAAATAGCTCTTAGCTTATCTTCTACCGTTTGAATTTTTTTTGCCATAACTTTATTACCTGATGAATTTAGAACTGCAAATGTACACATTTATTGATTAATCACGTTAATATTTAAGGAGGTTTTTGGGTAAAGCATACAAATCATTACTTTTTTATTGTTAGGCTCGTATACTTTTTACCCTTTTTTTGAGAATAATAGTGTAATTAAATTATTACATTTACGACTGTCATAACAGATAATGATATGACAATTAAAAGCGAATACATCTATGAAAATTAATTTTACAATACTTATTACTGCCACTTTGTTGGTTTTAAATTCATTAACTGGGCTCTCTCAAAATGATAGAACTAACTTTTGTGATCACGACCACGAATTATACGAAAGAGTTAAAACTGATCCTGAATTTAAAAGAGAAATTGACTCCGTAGAGGCTGTTCAAAATTCTGCAATTGCAAATTACATCTCAAATAATTCTGCAAACAGAGCTGGTACAATTTATTATATTCCTATTGTATATCACATACTTCACGAAGGTGGATCAGAAAACATATCAGATGCACAAGTAAAATCTGACTTGGATGACTTGAATGATATTTTTAGAAAGAGAAATGCTAATGTTGGGAATGTTATTCCTCAATTCAGAGGTATTTCTGCAGATATCGAAATCGAATTTAGATTTGCACAAAAAAAGAATGACGGGAGTTGTTTTAGTGGAATCACAAGAACCTTCAACTCTTCGGCTGCCAATACTGGAGGAAACACTGCTGCAGATGCTGTAAAAGCAACTCATGGTGATTTTCCTGGAAACAAGTACTTGAACATTTATATAGTTAAGAGTTTTGGTACTTCTGGTGCTGCTGGGTACACTTTTAGACCTGGACCTCCTTACCAAGCCGATATGAGAAACGGAATTCATGTACTTAACACTTATGTTGGTAATATTGGAACATCTACTCAACAAGGGTTTAACACTACAATAGCACACGAAGCTGGTCATTGGTTTAATTTACCACACACATGGGGAAACTCTAATAACCCGGGGCTTGCTAGTAATTGTAATGGTGATGATGGAGTAGCAGATACACCAAACACTATTGGATGGACAAGCTGTAGTCTTTTCGGAACTTCATGTGGGAGTCTTGATAACGTAGAAAACGTTATGGAGTATTCTTATTGTTCTAAAATGTTTACTGAAGGTCAAAAAACTAGAATGAGATCTGCATTACTATCTGGTGTTGGAGGAAGAAACAATTTAATAAGTGCTGCTAACCAAGCTGCAACAGGAGTTTTTTCTGACATTATTTGTAAAGCTGATATTTATACAGAAAACACAACTGTTTGTCAAGGAAATCAAGTTCAATATTACGATAACTCTTACCACAATGCTACTAGTTGGAATTGGAGCTTTCCTGGAGGAACTCCTTCATCAAGTAATATAGAAAACCCAGTAGTTGTTTACAATAACCCTGGTAGACACACTGTAAATTTAACTGTTTCTAATGCAAGTGGAACTAAAAGTGTAGCCAAACAAAGATACATCAGAGTTGTTTCATCTTGGGGTGCATCTGTGCCATTTAGCGAAGGTTTTGAGACAAGTGAATTTCAATTTGAAGATAATTGGGAAAACACATCTGGAGATACATCATACTGGAAACTTAGCAACTCAAGTGCTAGTGGAAGTAAAAGCGCAATGCTTAATAACTTTAATATCATTAATGGAGCAACAAGCGAACTAGGGAGTAGAACCTACAACCTTTCTGGAATGAGCTCAGCAAACTTATCATTTAAATATGCATATGCACAAAAAAGTACAACTTCTGGTGAAGTAGTACAATTGCTAGTATCAAGTGATTGTGGTGAAAATTGGGTTATTGCAAGAGGAATAAATCAAAATACTGGTTCAACAGATTCTGAGTTTTTCCCAACAAACTGGTCTAATATAAGCTACAACATTAACAATAGTTATTTCTCTGCAAATTTTAGATTTAAAATAAGAATAGTAAGTGGTGGTGGAAACAACTTTTTTATTGATGATATAAATATAAGCTCAACTGTTGGAGTTGAAGAAACAAATTTCTTATCATCAGCTACTATTTATCCTAATCCAATGATTAGTAACGCTTCTTTGTCTCTAGATTTAATTAAACAATCAGAAGTCTCAGTAAACTTAATTAATGCTTTAGGACAAACAGTGAGTGTATTATCTGCAAGAAAAACATTGAACGAAGGAAATACTACTTTTGAAATTCAAAAAAACCAATTATCAAAGGGTGTCTATTTTATACAAATAAATGTGAATGGAAACATGAGCATGAAAAAATTGATTATCAACTAATCCTGAAAAAGGCAAAGCATAAAAAAACCGACTCGATATTATCGAGTCGGTTTTTTTTATGTTTAATAATTTCCACTTTTTTAGTTCGCATCAAATACTTCTTGTATCACATCTTTGTACATGTGACCAAATTGTGCTAAGCACCATACCTTTAATACTAAAGCTTCGTTTGGCTTAACCCATTTAACTGCTTTTTTAAGTTCTTTTCTGAAAAGATATTTGTCGAAACTTATTTTACTGAGAATAGTTTTACTTAGTTCTAACATGATTATCGTCTTTTGTTGAGTCTAATTTACGTCAAAAAGTCTAATCTATTGCATGAGCTTAATAAAAGTTATCAAATTTTAACATTTGACAAATTAACATTTAATTAACTCTTTGCAATCCAGCCTTTAACCTATTCAAAGTCTCTTCTTTCCCAAGTATAGATGCAATCTGGAACATTGATGGACCCATTCCTTTACCAGTAACCAAAACCCTGAAATTAGGCAGTACAGCTCCCATTCCTACTTCATTGTCAGTAAGGTATTCCTTAAATGCAACCTCAACATTCTCTGCAGAAAAATCATTTATCCCTTCGAACTTTACGATTAATGCTTCAATAATAGCTGGAGTAGTTTCTTTCCACTTCTTTTTAATAGTTTTAGCATCAAATTCTGAAGGAGCTTTAAAATAAAAGTCGTCTTCGGTCATATCAGCAACAAAAACAGCCCTCTCCTTCAATAACTCAGAAACTTTAGCTAAGTATTCATCTTCTACTTCAAAATCAATAAGAGGCTTTAATAATGAAGCTAACTCTTCGTTAGATTTCATTCTCAAAAACTGCTCATTAAACCATTTTGTTTTTACTGGGTCAAATTTTGCTCCTGACTTCCCTACTCTTTCTAGAGAAAAAGCCTGAACTAATTCTTCTAAACTAAATATCTCTTGTTCTGTTCCTGGGTTCCATCCCAAAAACGCCAACATATTTACAAATGCTTCTTTAAAATATCCATCCTCTCTGTATCCTGATGAAATTTCTCCGTTTGCAGGATCTTTCCATTCTAATGGGAATACTGGAAAACCTCCTTTTGCTCCATCTCTCTTGCTTAATTTCCCTTTACCATCTGGCTTTAGGATTAATGGTAAGTGAGCAAATTTTGGCATAGAATCTTCCCATCCTAAATATTGGTATAACAATACATGAAGTGGTGCAGATGGCAACCATTCTTCTCCTCTAATTACGTGAGTAATTTTCATCAAATGATCATCCACAATATTTGCTAAGTGATAAGTTGGTAATCCATCAGATTTGAATAAAACCTTATCATCCATGTTAGCAGTATTAACTACCACCCATCCTCTAATCTCATCATGAAACCTTACTTCTTCATTTCTTGGAAGTTTCATTCTTATTACATAATTCTCTCCGCTTTCAATTCTTTGTGTTACTTCATCAGCTGATAAACTTGTTGAGTTTTTTAAATATTGACGAGTAATCGCGTCATAAGCAAAGGTCTTCCCCTCTTTTTGACTTCTTTCTCTTGCTTCGGTTAATTCTTCTGAAGAATCAAAAGCATAATATGCTCTGTCGTTATCCAACAAATAGTCTGCATATTCTTTGTACAAATGCATTCTTTCGGATTGCTTATAAGGACCATATTCTCCTCCTACTCCTTGTCCTTCGCTATGAGGTATTCCAGCCCAATTCAATGAGTTAATCACATATTCCTCTGCTCCTTCAACAAATCTTTTTTGATCTGTATCTTCTATTCTTAAGATGAAATCTCCTCCGTGTTTTTTTGCAAATAAATAATTGAACAATGCTGTTCTTACTCCTCCAATATGAAGCGGGCCTGTTGGACTAGGTGCAAATCTTACTCTTACTTTTTCTGACATTTTGTTGTCTTTTATTTCTTTAAAAATTATTTTACTCTACTCATTTTCATGGCTTTCAGCATCCAAGTTGGCAAACTCTTTTCTGGATTCCTTTTCTTAAGATTGATGTACCAACCTATTTTTTTCATCAATGGAACCTTGTGCGTTTCTACAAACTCAATAAGTGCTCCGTCTGGATCTTCTATGTAAGAAAATCTTCCAGCAGCTTCTCCCATATCAAATGAGTTGTCGCTATCTACTGTAAAAGGAAATCCTGCTGATTCACAGTCCTTTTTAAGCATATCCATTCTTTGTACATCAAAACATAAGTGAATGAATCCCCAATCTCCCCAAAATCTGTTTTCAAATATTTTTCTTGGGCTCCCTCCTATTTCTTGAACTAATTCAATTGTAGTTGGCCCTAATAATTTTGCAAATGCTCCTACTTTGTCTTTCTTGTGAGACAACTGAACTCTTCTAAAAGTTTTTCCTCCAGAAGGCAATCCTTTGAAACAGGAGAATTCTGCTGTTTCATCAAAATCAATAGTTTCGTAACCCAATACTTTTTTGTAAAGTTTCAATGATTTTTCCATATCAGATACTCCCAAAATTGCTCCTGCAACTCCACCAGTTTTTGCTGGATGCTTAGTATCTACAAAAAATCCTTTTCCCTCAACAATATTAAAAATATTTCCGTTTGGATCCTTGATAAAGAAATTTTCTTCTCCAGCAGGATTTTTAGTAATGTCTCCTAAAATATCTACTCCTTTTTTGGTTAAAAAATTGAAAGTAGCTTTTACATCTCTTGATTTAATCTTACAACTATAGATACCTAAATCTCCTAATTGAATATCAAAAGCAGCCTTTTCTGTATTACGAGAAGTATATTGCCATATCTCAAATCCACCTCCGCTTTCCATATTTAGGGCAAGAGTTGCAGTACGACTTTGTACTTTATTTCCAGTATAATCAATCATCAAAGGAGCTTCTGCAGCTTCTTCAAATACTTTGATATCTATCCCAAACATTTCTCGGTACCAAGCAAAAATCTTTTCTACATCAGGAACTCCTATTCCCATTTGCTGTATACCACTAATTATCTTCTCCATTTTGTTGGTTTTGAATTAGGTTGCAAAGATAGTATTTTAGTCTGTTTTTGTAATTGAAAATATAAAATTCCGTTCAAACGAAACTTTTGTCTCGTGCACTTTCAAAAATTCAAGTTTATTTTTACTTGCTATCGCCTTAATTGTTTCAATCTCGCAATCTTCTGAGAGTATCATTAAAACACTAGAATTTGGAATAAATGCAATCAATTGTAAAAACAGGTTTTCGAAATAGATAAAATCCTCTCCACAAAACCAAGCTCTCTCTTTCATTTCTGAAGGATTCTTGGGATAATAAGGTGGATTAATTATAATATAATCGAATTCTTTTTGTGAAATATTCTGAAATAAATCAGAGAATAAAGCATTAACTTTTAGCTCATTTTTACTGGCTGCTGTATTTAAAAAATCAATAGCTGTTGGATTTATATCACTTGCTGTTACAACTCCTCCCTTAGAGGCTGCAAACAAAGAAATAATACCAGAACCACAACCTAGTTCTAATATAGATTTATTAGTTAAATCAAGCTCATTAATAAAGTCCAATAAAATCTTTGTACTAATTGTAAAGTGTGGTGGGAAAACATCTGGATGAACCAAAACCGAGACATCTTTGTATGAATATTCTCTGGGTTTACTGTGGTATTTATTAAACAGAAACTTAAGAAATGGATGAGATATTTTTTTTATAAAAGCTCTCATTTATTCTGTGTAAAACCCTTCAATTTCTGGCTGGCGGTACTTCCATAATCTAAGCCATACTTTAATTTCATATGGATATGCATACCATCCCAATTTATATCTTGTAACAGCTGTTGTTCTAACTATTGCTCTTTTAAACTTAGTAATTCTAAAATCTGATACAGTAGGAAAAACTCCGTTTAATACTGTTTCAAAATTCTTAATTCTACTAATCATTCTTGGGGTTAACCAAGGTGTAAGTGGATTTTTTCTTAAGTCAAAATTCTCCCAAACTGGAGAAATCCAATCTTTTAATCTCTCAGGGAAATTAAATCCTGCTTCGGTAATCGTTTTATATAATTCTGATCCTTCGGTTGGCACTGGACTGTACAAATAAATAATAATCTCAGCCTCAGGGTTTATTTTTTTAATCTTTTTAATAAAATTGATATCCCAATTTATTTGATCAAATACTTTTTGTTCAGTTTCTAATGGTAATCCTAAAACGAAAGATAATTCAGGAATAATATCAGCATTTCGCATTCTTAATACAAACTCCTCAATCATTGCTCCTGTTTGAGTCCCTCCCTTATTCATTTGCTTAAGAACTTCATCATTTCCTGTCTCTGCTCCCAAGAATATCATTTTACAACCTGCTTCACGCATCAGTTGTAATTCCTCATCCGAATATTTATTTAATGTATCTATTCTTCCTTCTCCCCACCATTGGATTCCATCATCCTTTACCAATTCACAAAAAGCCATTACTCTTTTACGAGAAGTGAAAAAGTTATTATCATGAAATTCTATCGCATCAATACCGTATTTATCCTTAAAAAACTTAACATCTTTATAAATAGACTCTGCTGATTTCCCTTGCCACCTTGCATTATAAATAGGCACAACTGCACAAAAAGAACAAGAAAAAGGACATCCAATACTTGAGTGGTATGAAAACGTTTTGTTACCCATGAATGTTTTAGACAAATAACCCTCTAACGGATAAAACTCATTAAGGTATTCGTAAGGTAAATCAGGTAATTTATCTTGATTTAACAAAGCTTCTTTTGCAGTCTTCGTTATTGTTTTATTCTCTTCTAAGTAAATAAGGTTTTTAATCTTAGGAATCTCTTCTACATTATTTTCCTCCAAAGCTCCAATTAAAGAGGGGAAAGCAACATCACCTGGTCCAGTTACAATGTAATCTACATATCCAGAATTGATTGAAACCTTATATTGGTTAGCAGCAAAATATCCACCCCAAACTGTTATTGAATCTGGAAATTGTTCTTTGATTTTTTTTGTAAAAGGAATAGCTTGTTGAAGCTGAGGACCAGGCATTACAGTAGAACAGAAATATTTAAATTCGCCTGTTTTAAAATAGTTTTCAATAGTCTCAAATGGATCTTTCTCTAAATTACCATCTACAAAAACGTACTCAAACTTACCATGGATGGATGCTCCAACTTGAAGTATAGAATTAGGAATTCTATGCTTTGCATTAGCACTTCTGGGATTGAATATGATTATTTTATTTTTCATTTACTTTTTACAAAAATGTTTCCGTGAAGTCTTTCTTTTTGAAGAGAGTTTATAATATCAATCATCTTTTGAGAGCTAATCCATTCACTTATCTCAAATTTAGGTTTTTCATTTAAGTTATAATTGAATTTGTAGCTGTCATTTTTAAATAAATTTAGAATCTCTATGGTTTCGGTAATAAATCCTCCTGTAAACTCGAATTCTATCAAAGGAATAGATTTAGTTAAAGCAGATAGCACTTCTAATTCATATCCTTCAATGTCTATTTTACAAAAGTCTGGTGTTCCATGATCCTCAATTAAACTATCTAAAGTTTTAACCTTTACAGTTTCTGTTTTAGTCCATTTTAAATCTTCAGTCTCAAAATAATCGATAAATGATTGTGAAAATGTAGCAACTTCAACATGATTAGCAAGCTGTAATTCTTTTTCTTCATTTTTAGAACCAACTGCAAATTGAAAACATTTAAAGTTGTTGTTTTTAATCTTTTTCAGCTCTTTAATACAGCTTGACTGTGGTTCAATCGCAATAACTTTTGCGCCTAAACTAAGAAATATTTTACTCTTGAATCCAAGGTTAGCTCCAATGTCAAAACACAAGTCGCTAGTGTTTATTAAGCTATTATAAAATTGCTTCTGCCTCCTATTCTCCCTTATGTTTTTTAAATAGTTTAGCATTATTTCAAAGGTATTTTTAATTCTCTAACAGTATAAAAACCAAGTCCTCTTCCTTGATCTGAAAGATAAACAATTGTATTTCTATTTATACAAACCGGCTTTAGTTTATTAGAATTAATAAAAGTCATCTGCTTACCATGATAGTAAATCTGATTATCAATCAACTCAATATTATCAATAGACTGACTGCTAATAGCTTCTTTGAAAACAAATTCTTTCTCACCTTCTACACTCCAATACTTAGCTGACAACTCTGATTCATTGACATCATAATCATAGATTAATCCAGGTTGATTTTCTGAGGTAAAATAATCCTCTGGAATTAGTTTCTCCTGCTTAGCAAATATAATAATTGAGACGAGTATTGATAGACCTAATAGATATCGTAGTTTATTAAATGTGATTTCTCTAAAAAAGAGAAGAAAGAGAATTGATAGATAAAACAAGGTTTTAATAAAGGGGAAATTAAAACCTATAAATAAGGAAACTGGCAAATTGCTCATTAAAAAAAGTAAGATGAAAAACACCACTGAACGAACCTTAAAAACCTTGTTGTATTGCAATAAAAGTATAGCCATAAACAATACTAAAATCATAGAATAGGAACTCCCATAAGATGAAAAAAGCATTGCAGCAAATATCCAATAGCAAAACTGGATTAGCAGCTCCTTCTTTTGAATTGCTAAAAGAACTCCAACCATCATAAGAAGAGATTTAAACCCTAACAATATTCCTTTGTACAAAGGATAACTATCATAAATTGGATTTGGATTATAGTTCGGATGAAACACAAAATAGTGTTTTAATAATTCATCTACCGATTGATAATGAGGAACGAATTCAGCATAAATTTCACCACTTAAAGCTTTAGGTAGAGCCTCCATCAAATAGAATTTCCATACTTCAAAATCTACAAATATTAAGCTGAATAAAAAGAGTATAAAAACTCCAACAATAGAGTGAATAAATGGCCTAAACTTCCTATTTAATATTAAGAATAAAAGCAAAAATATCGGAAATACTTTTAGACAAATTACAATAGACCAAAACAAGGCAACTTTTATATTGTTTCCATTTTTTAAAGCGAAATAACCTTCAGAAAGAAGAAAGAACAATAATAAATAAACTTGCCCAAACAGTAATCCATTGGTAATAGGAATCGCTACAATTAGAAGGATTAAAATTAAATATTGAGGCTTAATTTTAATCCTAACAAACCATTTATTAATTGAATAGGAGAATAATAAAACACTTAAAGTATTAAACACAATTTTAGCTGAGTAAGCAGGCAGAAAAGTGAATGGATAAAAGAAGACCGATAAAAAAGGAGTGTTGGGAGCATAGCTCAAATATAAATCGGGATAACCGAGTTGGGCAATGTTTTGATTAAAAATATGAGGGAAATATAATTCAGAATTACCCCCCCCCTTGACCTAAAAAATATGCTCCAAAATAATAATTGCCAAAATCATGAATAGAATAATCCTTAAAAAAGAAAACAGCTATTACGCCTAAGAATAGTAGGATTACAAAAACACTATTTGTTTTTATCCAGTTCATTTAAAGGTGATTAACTTCTATTAGACTTTTCTCCCTTACGCTTGAAGAAACTGCTAATCCTGTAACTGGCGCGTATCTTTTAACTTCATCTCGGTGGTAAAGTAGCCCCAAAAAAGGAAATTCACTGTAAGTATGCCTTGCTAGTGAGCTTAATCTTATAAATACATCAGACTGAGACATATTCCACTCTTCACTCAATCTCTGGGCAGATGGATTCATGAAAGAGATGTATAACAACTCCATTTTTGTATGTTCTTGCAAGTTGATATAATCTACAACATTGTTAGTTCTTGTAACCTGACTTGAGAAAAGTTTTTGATTGTACATTCGAAGTGTATTTTCAAGTTGTAAGGAACTTAAAAATCCTGGTTCGTTTGTTTGACTATTTATTAATTGTGCAATATTACTTTCGTGACACCACATGCATTTTGCAATTTTACCAGCATTGGTAATCGACTCATCAGCTGCAGTTTTTAGAAATCCGTTTTTATCGTAAACTCCGAACTTCAATTGACCATTTTTCATGATTTCTATAGTCTCAAATTCATAAATAGAATTGGTAGCTGAATCAACTTCAGTTGACAATAATAACTGTAACTCATTTTCTTGAAGTGAATACTCTATAACTCTATCTACAAGAGATATGCTTGAGTTATTTATTTTTCCTTTATCTGGTAATAATTGATATTTGGATAAAATATCTTGAAGCGAATTAGGCACTCCAACCAGTTCATTATAGTGATTTGGAGCTCCTATTAGTAAACAAACGTATCTTCCAATATCAACACTATTATTCAATATGTATTCGTCCGAACTATAGATGCTTTCGTGAAGTTTTAATAGAATTTCTCTTCCATTGGACTCAAAATTTAAGGCTTTAATATTCAACTCTAATATAGAATTTGAAACCTGTAAATAATCACTGGATGAGAATTTTAAAGAAACTCCAATATTAGATAAAGTCCAGTTCAGTCCTTTGGTTACATCCTCAATTGTTTGGCTAGAATAGGACTGATTCCATTTAAGATTTATGATAGAAAAATCATTGACAGTCTCCTTTGATTTAGAACATGAAAGCACTAAAACAATTAGTAGGAATATGACTAATGATTTTTTCATTATCACTTATTCAATTTCATTAAAGAGCCCAAAACAATAGATTTTGCTTTCATCTTTAAGACAGACTTACTGTTGCCTTTTTTTGATTTTAATTTATATAAATTAACATCATTCACCACTTTGCTCACTGCATAATCATAAAATTTACGCGAATAAGTTCTTTCAAAATCAATCTCTCTGTCGGTTGAATTATTCCAGGGTGGTTGAATTGTAATGTCTTTTTCTATTTCGGTATAAAGAGAAGTTCCTTTTATTGGATAAGTCACTGTAATGGTAAACACATCAGGATTTGCATCTTTCAAATACTGAATCGTTAGATTAATGTCATGCATTGTTTCGGTAGGATAACCAAGCATGATAAAAGTTCCTGATTCCATGCCCATTTTTGTGGTTAATTGAATCATTTCTTTTACCGTAGTTAACTCTACCTTTCTATCCATTTTTTCTATGATTCTCTGCGAACCACTTTCTGCTCCTATCCAAATTCTAAAACAACCAATATCTTTTAGTTTTTGTAACACTTCTTCATTTAGTCTTTCAGCTCTTGTAATGCATTCGAATTGAATTGACACATTTCTTTCAGTCATTTCCTTATGAAACTCATCAAGCCATTTGTGACTCACTGTAAAAACATCATCCACAAACCAAAGTGCATCTGGATTGTAATCTTTTATTAATTGCTCTATTTCATCTACAACCAATTTAGCAGATCGTCTTCGATAACTCTGCCCATAAACAGCTGTACTACACCACTTACAAGTGTATGGACATCCTCTTTGTGTAGATATATTTATTGTGCTTTTTCCATGATGAGTTTTCCAGGTAGAAAGATATTGAGATAAATCTATTGCATTTCTATTGGGAAATGAAAGCTCATTTACATCTCTAATTTTTACTCGAGGAGGGTTTTTTACAATTTCTCCTTTCTCATTTTTAAAAACCAATCCATTTACTTTTTCAAATTCTTTGTCTCCTTCAAACTGAGAAATAGTTTCGTGAAAAGTTTCTTCACCTTCGCCAATTACTAAAAAATCAGCACCAAATTTCATGTAGTTTTCTACGTTATAAGTTAAATCAGGACCTCCCAGTAAAAACTTAGTATCATTGAATGAATCCGATTTTTTCAATCTATCGATAAGATGCAAAATCTTCACTTTGGTCATCAAATTAGTATAGAAAGCAATCAGTTTTGGTTTGTGTACTTCTACATAACTAATCCATTCTTCTTCTGATGAAAAAGTAGAATCAAACACTTCGTGATTCACGTTTTTATCTTTTAAATAACCCGATAAATATAAAATCCCCAAAGGAGGATAAGGCCGCATAATTGCCTTTTCTTTCTCATCTTCATGGAGAAAATAACCGTGTGTAAGTATTACATTCATAGTCTTCTGGCAATTATTATATAGTGATCTCCAAAGTTTGAGTAAAAAGAAATCCAACCGAACATTTTCTCTAATAACTCTAATACTTTTAACAAAAATTTATTCTTTTTAAAAAAGGATTCTAAATATGAAGGCGGAAGAAAAAGAGCAACTGGTTTTGTTAATTCAACCCTGTACTTATCTCCCAAAACCTCTTTCAAATCATATGGAGAGTGGTAATACGTTTCCACATCTACACCATCAACATTTACTTTTAACGATTCGTTCTGCTTTCTTCTGAATACCTTTTTAAACTTAAATTTAAGTAAAAAATAAAATGATTCCATCATACATTGATCAGGCATTATTACCCAAGCTATTAAATCTCCTTTTGTCTGAACTTCTGCAATATCCTTAGTAAAACCTTTCAGTTCAGTCTTACTCAAACAATTTAGTCCTCCAAAATTAGAGAATAAAATAGTGCTTTGCTTGAATTTTTCATCCTTAGCAACCTCACTAAACTGAAGTTTAAAAAAATCAATCTCAGTGGATCTTGCTTCTTTAGCAACCTCTATCATTTTACCTGAGCCATCAGTCGCTACAATTTGTAATCCTTTGTTGTGAATTTGTTCTGCATCAAATCCAGTTCCACAATTTATTTCAAAAATTTTATTTTTTTCATTAAAAAAATCAACTTTATTCAACCAATGATATACTCTTTTCCTTTGCGCTTTGCCTATCACAGAGTGAGTAAATGTATTATCATAAGCCTCAGCTGCAGAATCAAATATATTGGACGTATTAATAGACAATTTTTATAAATATTTTAAAAAACAAGTTACAAAAAAAGGGACGATAAAATCGTCCCTTTCATTTTCAATATTTACATTTCTAGATTAAAACGGTAAATCGTCTCCTCCATCACTTCCAGAATCAAATGGTGATTCAGAAGTTGGTAATGGTGCTGCATTATCTGGCACTACATTTCCTTCTGGTGAAGCTCCTGCTGCTCCTTTATCAATTTTCCATGCGTTAAGATTCACAAAATACTTTCCATTGTATTCGTTTCCTCTTAGGTTAAAATGTACTGTTACATCTTCGTTTACTGCGAAGTTGTTCAACATATCACATTTTTCTTTGTACACTTCAAACTTAATGTCTTGAGGATACTGCTCTTGAGTAGTAACTACTACTTCTCTTTTTTCAAATCCACTTCCAAACGTTTGTTTGTCAAATATCACTTTTACTTTTCCTGCTAATTCCATTGCTTATTTTTTATATTATTTAAGATGCACAAAGGTATTAATTCAAAATTAGATTTCTATCATTAATAGAAACCTATACTCACAATCTATCAACAATTATTCATTAAAAGCCAAAAGCGTCATCCAAGCTTCTTTTAGCTTATCCTCTTTCAGTTCTTGTTTGGCTCTTTTATGAAGTTCTAATTCTAGCTTTTCTTGTTCATCTTCTAAATCAACAAACAATTCGCTTAGTTCAATTAGTTTGTGGTCGTTTACGTCCGTTTCGTTAGGTAATTCTTCAATTCCTCCCAATTTACCTAAATCATTTCCTGAAAGGATATTACTGTTTTTAATATCTTCTGGAATAGCATCATAACCTACTCCAATTGTCATAATTGGTTTTTTAATTTCGAACATGGATTCGGCATTTGCTCGGCAATACCAGTTCCCTCCCATACGAGAAACTAAATCAATTTTATGCTGATCTATTGCTCCTTTATCATCTAAAATAGATTCATCAATATGAATCTTAGTTACTTCGCAAATCACAAGGTTTCCAGCTCCACCTTCGGTTCCAAGCTCTACTACCTCGTTTACCTTGCACTCAAATTGAACTGGAGATTCTTTTACTCTAAATGGCTTTACCGTTTCCGAAGCTATTGGTGTTAATCCCGATTTTACAAATTCATCTACATCAGCTCCAAAAGGTGAACTTGCCAATGACATTTGTTCAACAATGCTATAATTCACAATATTAATTACTACTTCAGCTACTTCTTTTACATTGTCAAATGTGTTTTTAGTGATATTAGTTCGTCCACTTCGAGCAGGTGAAAACACCATAATTGGTGGATTTGCACTAAACACATTGAAAAAACTAAATGGAGCTAAGTTTTTGTTTCCATCTTTATCAATGGTGCTTGCAAATGCAATAGGTCGAGGACCTACAGCTCCTAATAAATAGTGATGCAATTTAGGTACGGTAATCTCTGAAGGAGTAATTGTAAGCATAATTCAAATTTGTTTTATCAAAGATAAGAATGAATGGAAACAATTGAACAAAAAACAATTGGCATTTCGTATTTTTATCCTTGCAATGAGCCAAAATAGTCACGACATACTAAAACAATACTGGGGTTACGATTCGTTTCGTGATTCGCAGGAAGATATTATCAATTCCGTTTTGGATGGGAATAATACGCTTGCTTTGTTGCCAACCGGAGGAGGTAAATCTATTTGTTATCAGGTTCCAGGAATGCTTAATGAGGGAATTTGCATTGTAGTTTCTCCGCTTATTGCGCTTATGAAAGATCAGGTAGAAAACCTGAACAAAAGAGGAATAAAAGCTTTGGCAATTTTCTCGGGAATGAACAAACGAGAAATTGATATAGCCTTGGACAACTGTGTTTATGGCGATTACAAGTTTCTTTATGTTTCGCCAGAGCGTTTGCAAACAGAAATTTTTCAGGTCCGTGTTGCCAAAATGAAAGTGAATTTAATTGCGGTAGATGAATCGCATTGTATTTCACAATGGGGTCATGATTTTAGACCAGCTTATCAAAAAATAAAAGACCTAAGAGATATTATTGATAAGTCTATTCCGTTTTTAGCTGTAACAGCTACTGCAAATAAACGAGTAATTGATGATGTTTCGGAGCAATTATCTATTGAAAAAGAGCACATCATAAAACAGTCTTTTGCTAGAGATAATCTTGGATATTTAGTTCTTCAAGAAGAGAATAAAAAAGAACGATTGATTAAGATTTTGAAAAAAGCGAATAGCTCTTCAATCGTTTATACCAACACAAGAAAAAGCACTATGGAAATTGCCCATTATCTATGTCATAATGGAATTTCTGCCGATTATTACCATGGAGGTTTAGGCCAACAAGACCGAGATGAAAAACAAAAAAACTGGATTGATGAAAAAGTAAAAACTATTGTTGCTACTAATGCTTTTGGGATGGGAATTGACAAACCAAATGTGCGTATAGTTGTTCATATGGAATTACCAGCTTCACCCGAAGCCTACTTTCAAGAAGCAGGAAGAGCAGGAAGAGATGGCAAAAAATCATTTGCTGCACTGCTTTACAAACCAAGTGATAAACTAAGCCTAGAAAGATTCCATGAACTGGAGTTTCCAGAATTGGATATTATCAAAAAAGTATATAACGCTCTTGGAAATTACTTTAGATTGGCGATTGGTGGAGGCCAGTTTTCTAACTATGAGTTTAACATTACTGAATTTTGCAATCAGTTTAATTTTCAGGTAATTATTGCTCACCACTGCCTATCTATTTTGGCTCTGGCCGATTATATTTTCTTATCCGAAGCTATTTATCGTCCTTCTAGAGTTAAATCTTTGGTTTCCAACTCGGAGCTTTATACTTTCCAAGTAAGAAATGCGCCTTACGAGGGTTTAATTCAGTTTTTACTGAGGAAGAATGAAGGAATCTTTGATAGCTATTGTAAAATATCTCCCTACTTAATTGGTAACGCTCTTAAAAAAACTGAAAAAGAAGTAGAAACAATGCTTACCCACCTAACTTCTTTGGATATAATTGATTACCAACCAGCATCTGATGTTCCATTGCTAACTTACACTCAAGATAGAGCTCACGAAGACAGACTTAGAATACCAAAAGAAATATATGCCGACAGAAAAAGAATAAAGAAATCTCAGTTAGATTTTATGCTTAAATATTGCGAATCGGAAGTAATTTGCAGAAGTAAACTATTGTTATCTTATTTTGATGAAACAGAATTTGAAAACTGTGAAATTTGTGATGTCTGTTTGGCTCAAACCAAAAAAACTATTTCGAACGATACCTTTTCATACATTGAAAAAAAACTGATTGACTTATTGCAATCAAAAAGCAAGAGTATTAAAGATTTAGTCAATAGTTTGAATTCTATTGATGAAAAAGAGGTGATTAAAGTAATTAGATGGAAACTAGATAATAACGAATTTATCCAAACTGAAAATCACCAATTAAAACTCAC
Organism: Flavobacteriales bacterium; assembly: GCA_018609055.1. GTDB lineage: Bacteria > Bacteroidota > Bacteroidia > Flavobacteriales_D > CAJJDF01 > CAJJDF01. Next base: position 95,810 of record JABAYJ010000005.1, on the reverse strand, counting down.
AAAAAAAGAGGTGTAAAAACACCTCTTTAATTTCTATAAATTTATTTTGAACTCTATATTTCTTTCAAGAAATTAGTGTGGCAATATCCTTCTACTCCACTAGATTTAAAATGGTACCAGTCAGTTTGTGGTTTTCTTACAATTTGCACTTCGCTTCCGTTTGGAAACTTACCAACTACATCATGGTCAGTTCCAGCTCCTCATCTAACATTAAGATTACTTCCTTTAGTAACAACCTTCATCATTATGTTTCTTGGAGTTAAATCTTCCAATTCGACATTGTTTACAATTGCACTAGATGAACCAGAATTAGTAGTTACCTCGGCTAATTTCTGAAGTTGTTCTCCTGTTTCTACAGTTCCTCCTAAGTGAAATGTATTGTTGTCATATTGAATCTCCATTCTTGAAGTATCTACACCCCCAGCCTGAATAAAATTTGTACTTCAGCAATTTGTGAATTAACTACACTTTCGTCACTATTTAAATTAGCTTGTGCATTTCTAGCTGCTTCAGCTGCTTTTCTTTGAATATCTTCTAAACTCATTTCTAATTATTTCTTTGTTAGATTTAACTATAACAATTATTAGTGAATTTATTCCTATTCAGCTAAGACAAGATATTTAAATGCTTAAGCAATTTCTTTCATGAAATCAGTTAAACGCCTCCTTGCGATCGGGATATGCTCTCCGTTTGTCATTACAGCAAAATTTCCCATTTGCCTTGAAAGCTCTTTTAAATGATTGTGCTTGTTGATAATAAATGACTTATGAACTCGGTAAAAAATATGTGGGCTAACTTTTTCCTCATATCTCTTTATAGTTTTACTACTAATTATTCTTTTACCTGAAGTCAAAAATATTTCGGTATAATTTTCACTTGCCTTAAAATATAATATGTCTTTATTCTCAATAAACATGTAACCACTTCGTGTTGGAATAGCAATTTTAGCTATTTCATCTTCAGTAGTTGCTTGGTTTTTATGTTTGTCATCCCATACTAAGTTACTCAATTTCATTACTTTTTCTTGAGCCTTTTGTAATTCATCAATATCTATAGGTTTTTGGATATAATCAATGGCGTCAGCCTTGTAAGCTTTTAAGGCATACTCCGAATGTGCTGTTGTAAACACCACAGAAAATTTTCTGTCGTCATATTGATCTAGCAAAGAAAAACCGTCACCTCCTGGCATTGCTATGTCTAAAAAAACTACTTCGGGATTAAATTGATTGATAAGAATCTTGGCTTGATTTACATTACTTGCCATTCCAACAACATTTAGACTAGGACAATAGTCATTTATGAGTATTTGTAAATTTTCTCTAGCATTTGCTTCGTCATCAATTATGATAGTGTTAAGTTTCATAGTCTGTTGTTTTTAAGATCGTTATTATACCATAATGTACGTAATTGTTAGCGCTTTGTTAATGAATTTTGGTGTATCTACCTTACTTTTGAGTCAATGGGATACATTATTGATTAAACGGTAATTGATAAAGAATTTTATGTTTATCAAAAAATTAGTTTCTTTACATTTCCATACAATAAAAGAAACTATGTACTCAAAAGAAGAAAGTAAAAGACTACGAAAAGACTTCTGGACCTCTTTTGGGGTATACATGAAAAAGTACAATCATTTGTATGAAAACAAAATTCGTTGGGTAAACTACAATACTAAGTGTAAGGACATCTATTTCAGGTTAGATATTACCAAAAAAAAGGCTTTCTTCTCTTTTGATATTCAACATAATGATGATGGGATGCGCGCTTTGTTTTACGAGCAATTTGAAGAACTGAAATCAGTAATTACCGATTCTTTTGAACACAATCTTACTTGGGAGCCAAATTACGATACCGATTACGGAGATGTTTCAAGAATATATGTGGAGCTGCCTAATATATCTATCTTTAATAAAGATACTTGGCAAGAAATCTTTCAGTTTCTTGAAAAAAACATAGTAAGCGCCCACGATTTTTGGGACGACTTTGGTGAAATATTTAAAACTTTGGAAGACTAAAACTGTACAGAATATCCTATTGAAAAATTGAAAATGATAAGTGAATTAGCTATTCCAATATTTGCTGTTTTATGTGTTTCGTTTTTAAGTGTAATTCTGTTATAGTAATTAACCTCACCATTCTTTAAGGATGAGCTCACCTTCGGCCAAAATCTTAGGCTTGTTGAAGTGAAAATTCCTTTAGTCCAATTTTCATTTTTCTCGAAAGGTTTCCATCTGAAATAGCCGCCTAATCCAACTGTAATTGTTCTGTAATCTGTTATTTGGTTCAAACTTTTTTTACGGTCTGTACTGTCGTAATAGATATTAAACTTATGCATTTTGGTTTCTATTCGAACATCAAAATATTTGTTTAATCTATACCCAATTCCAAACCCTGTGCTATATGGTAAGTGAATTGCTAGACTCTGTTCTTTAACCTCACCAACTGTTGTCCCTTTTTCACTATTCATATCTAAGGAAAAACCATGAGAATAGTTGAACACCATTTTTGAAGTGTAAAAATCAACTTCAAAATTTCCCCCTTGTAAAAGGAAAGGTTGAATGGTACCTGCTAAGATTACCAGTTCATTTTTATTTTGTTCAATTGATTGAGAATAGGTGTTAATTCCAAAGTTTAAAACGATGGTTATACTTAAAATAGATTTCAGAGCCTTTTCCATTTGTGTTTTTTTTGAATACAAATTTATAAAACTCAAAATCACATTTACTTGACAATTGATAAGAAAAAATCAACAAACTATTTCTTAACAATTGTTAAGATTAGAGATTATTAAGAGATGTGACTCTAAATTAATTAAGACTCCAAGCAATTCCAAAACTAGGCAGTATTGGTAATTGATATATTTTTTCAGCAGTTAATCTATCTACGTAAAAGATGTTTTCACGGTTGTAGATATTTGTGATTCCAAAATTCAATTCTATCTCAGAGTTTTCCAACTCGATTAGTTTTTTGATGTTTACATCAAACCTGTGGTAAGTTGGTAATCTTCCTTCGTTAAGATTAGCGTAAACAGCTGTTAACTCATCTGCGTTAGCTTGAGTAATATCTGTTCCTGTTCCTTCGTCAAAATCAATCTTTTGGTAGTAACCTTGAGTTTGTGTAAATGGCAATCCTGTTCCAAAATTCCATCTAGCATTTATTTGCCAATCTTGGTTTTTACCGAACTTGTAAGTCCCCAAAAAGTTAATCGAATGTCTTCTGTCAAATACAGGGGAGTATGTTCTAACACCATCCCATCTCGTAACTTTACCTAAAGAATATACTCCCCATAAGTGAAGTTTTTTATTTGTGTAAGTAGTAACAAAATCAATTCCGTAAGCATCACCTGTTTCAATTACAAAATCCTTAACCAAAATTTCAGGAACATCTAAACCATCACTTTCGTTAAATATCTTGTTTCTATTGATGTTTGTAAGCTGAGTAAATCTTTTGTAGTAACCTTCTACGTTAACACTTACTTTTTTAGATAAATCTACCTCAGCCCCTACAATTAAGTGATTCGCTTTTTGAAGTGAGTGCGTTACATCTCTTGTGTTTCCATCTTCGTCAGTAAATTCATTTTGTAAGTTTTCTGGTCCAGATAAGAACCCGTAAAACAAGTTTACCACATCTCTATCAGAGTTTGCAGCAATTAAGTTTTGAGAGTACATACCAGCTGCTAACTTAATTCTGAAATTTTCATCTACGTTATACTTAAACCCAAGTCTTGGCTCAGGGGAAGCTTCTTTTAAAGTAGCATAATACTGCAACCTAAAACTTGGCTCTATTACCATTAATCCTTTTACAATTCTATACGAAACATACGAACCAATTTCGGTTGTGTTTTCCTCTTGTGATATAGTTGCATTTGTAGAATTTACATAACTAAATTTCGTCCCAAAACCAGAAACTTCAATTCCATATTTTAATTCACTTTCTTTTATGAAATACTTAAAATCAAAACCAAAATTAAAACTGTTTATCCCAGAAGAACGAGTTTGCCCATTAAGTTCTGTTAGATTTAAGTTATAGTCAGATATAGAGAATTTACCTTCAATTAATACTCTTGAGGTTCCAGGTACTAATAAAAAATTAGATCCAACTCCCCATGATCCCCAGCTTAAATTAGAAATAGAACGGTAGTTTACATTATCTCTAAAGTTAAATCCAAACAGATTAAATTTACTTCCGTTTCTTCCTCTAAAAGTCAATTTTCCGTATAAATCTGTAAATCCAAAAGGAAGTCCCTCACCTGTAGTATCTATGTAAGGATAAAGTACTTTTGATGTTTGATCTAAATAAGAATGTTTCCCTGTAAGTACATAAGAAATAGATCCATCACCTTCTTTTTTAGGTTTTTTAAGTGGTCCTTCAAGCACTACTTTAGCCATAAATGGTGATGCAGAAAACCTTACTTTAGTCGAGTTTGGATTTCCATCACGAGTAGTAATATCCATAATAGAAGAAATTCTACCTCCGTGCTCAGCATTAAATCCTCCTGTATAAATATCTGCGTTACGAATAATTTCTGTTTCAAAAACCGAGAAAAAACCTATTGAGTGAAAAGGATTGTAAATAATCATTCCATCCAACAATACTTTGTTTTGAATTGGCGAACCACCTCTTACATACATTTGCCCACCTTGATCTCCAGTGGTTACAACCCCTGGTACCGTTTGGAAATATGTAGCAATATCTGCATCTCCTCCAATAGCAGGAATATCTTTTATGTCATCACCAGTTGCTTTGGTCATAGACATTTTTATCTCAGTCCTTGCTTCTTGTTGCTCCGCACTTACATCAAACTCTTCTAACATTTTGGTGTCTTCAACTAAATAAATGTTTTTAGAAATAATGGTGTTCTTTCCTATTGATACAGGAAACTCAAATGATTGATAAGATAAGTTTGCTACAGTAAGTATATAATCTCCTGGAGCAATTTTAGTAATACTGTAATATCCATTTACATCTGTTGAGATTCCAATTGAGGTTCCCTTTAGCATTACCGTAGTAAAAATAACTGGCTCACCAGACTCTTTATCGTAAACAAAACCTTTGATAGTTCCCTCTTGAGCAAAAGAACTTAAAGTGATAAATAAGGCAAGTAAAATTGAAAAAAAATTCCTCATAGTTAGAATAAAAATTTTGAAGTGTGAATGTATTAAAGATAAACGGATTGACAAAGCGAATAAATCTTAATTTTATACCACTTTGCTTATATACAATGCGTATAAATTAGTTTAGTTGCACCAGTTCTAGATTGGATGAAATTTTTGTTTAATTCCATTTTTTTAGCCAACAATTCTTTGTCTTCAAGAATCAATTCAAGCTCCTTTTCAAAATCCAGATAACCTTCAATATCAACTCCAGCTCCATTCAATTTCATGTCGTTTGCCTCAGGGAATTTTTCGTGATTATTACCATAAAAAACTGGCAAACCAAAAGTAGCTGGTTCCAAAATATTGTGAAGCGCGTTATTAAATCCTCCTCCAATAAATGCTACAGAACCATATTGATAAGCATTGGATAGCAAACCAATATTATCTAAAATTAAAATATCATATTCCTGTAAATTTACGCCTTCTTTAATGTCGGAATATTTAATATATTTAGATTCTTTTTTTACTCTATCAACTATCCCCTTTACATGGCTTTCGCTAATATCATGTGGAGCAAAAACAACCTTAAACGAACTGTTTGAAGCGTAAAAAGCCTTTAAGATAAGTTCTTCTTCTTTCTCCCATGAACTACCAGCTATAAGCGTAAATTTACTACTGTAAAATTGTTCGATTATTGGGTTTGGAGTTGATTTTTTAGAAGTAGACAAAACTCTATCATATCGAGTATCTCCTGACACAATACTCTCGATATTATTTTCTGATAACAAAATTTTAGACGCTTCTTCTTGAACAAAAATTTGAGTAGGTAACTTCAATAAATTCTTGAACCAAATTCCTGTTGGTTTAAAGTAAATTTGACTCTTACGGAATGTAGCAGAAATAATATAGAAGTCTATTTTCTGACGGTTTAATTCTTTGAAATAATTTGGCCAAACTTCGTATTTAACAAAAAATGCTTTGGTAATATTTAAGCTCGAAATGAACTTTTTGGTATTTCGTTTTGTATCCAAAGGAAGGTAACAAACGTAATCTGCTAACTCATAATTTTTTCTTTGTTCGTATCCAGATGGAGAGAAAAAAGAGACTAAAATTGACGAGCTAGACTTTTCTGATTTTATCTTTTCGATAAGAGGACGAGCTTGTTCAAATTCGCCCAAAGATGCACAATGAAACCAATGAATATTTTCTTTGGTTCCCATTTTTTGATTTAGTTTACTTTCCCAATCTTTTCTACCAACAATCCAATTCTTAGCTTTTGGGTTCCATAAAGAAACCAAGCCAATCATGATGCGATAAAAACGAATAATAAGGGCGTAAACTATGCTCATAGTACAAGGTTAACAAAAAAAAAGAGTGTACCGAAATGGAAACACTCTTTTTAATTAGGGCAAGGTGAAAATCAATTTAATACAAAATCAATTTTACCTAAATGTTTGGAATTTCTGATGCTTAAAGCTTTTGCATAAGCCATAATATTAGAAATTGTAGAATCACTTACTGGATTAAAATATGAACTAGAATCCTTCATATCCACAAGGAATTGAGAAAGTTTCTTTTCATTTTTGTAAAATTCCGTTAAGTTGTTTAGAGTAATTTTTTTATCCATATATATGTTTTGATTATACATCTATAACGACACTCTTTTTAGTTTATTATATATTATAGATTTTAATCTATTATTTTAGAATAATACCTGCTGTAAATTGTCCTTCTAAAACTTTCATATCTCCATCTTTATTGTAAAGATTACAATCTAAAACAACAACTATTCTTCTTTTAAAATTATAATCAGAAGACATTCTAATAGAATATATGTATGGTACTTTTCCTGCTTGAAACCCACCATCAGAAGTCCAAACTTAACCCATTGGTGAATCTCTATAAGAGATTGTAAACCCAGGAGTAAAAGTTTTAGAAATTCCATTAATTAAACTACCAATATTATAAATAGACTCTATATCTTCTTTGCCAATTAAGCTATTTGAAAAAGATTTTGAAAAGCTAGCTGTTACACTATGCCCATGACAATTAAATAGATATAGATTATTTGTGAAAAAATAAGATGATTCAGTTGGATGAGAAACTATTGTATTATTGTTTTGTTGAGAATTAAAAATAGATACTTCTTCCCCATCAGAAATTCCAATAAAATAATTGTCTGCATCAAGATTAGGAGAATAATCAAGGATATAAATCTTATCAGGTTCCAATTCATCTCTTTCTTTGTTACATCCAATCACTGAAAGGACGATAAATAATAATAGTAATTTTTTCATGATACCGGGTTTTCGTGAATAAGACCCAATGTATAAAAAAAATTTTAGTCTCTAATTAGTAGTTATTTATGGGTTCTTCAATTAAATTTAACGGTCGATTAAACCTTTTGTCTTTTCTTTGGTCTAAGAATTGCGACTCATTTATAAAACGAATTATCTGTGCATTTGGACGACCAAGACATACTCACATTATTTACTACTAAAGGCAAAGAACAAATTGCTTTTGGACACTTGGTTAACAAATACCAAGAGCGTGTGTATTGGCATATCCGTAAAATGGTAATAAACCATGAGGATGCAAATGACGTGACTCAAAACACATTTATTAAAGTGTGGAAAGGATTACCTAAATTTAAAAAAGAAGCCAACCTATTTACTTGGATGTACAGAATTGCAACTAACGAGACTCTAAATTTTATTAAAGCAAACAAAAGACGAGTTGCCCAATCTATTGAGGATATTCAGATTGAAAATAGAAAAGACGATTCGTTTTTCTCGGGAGAAGAAATAGAAGCAAAACTTTATAAAGCAATAGGAACTCTACCAGATAAACAGAAACTAGTATTTAACATGAAGTATTTTGAAGAACTAAAATATAGAGAGATTGCTGAAATACTTGGTGGATCTGTTGGCTCTTTAAAAGCCTCCTACCATCATGCACAAAAGAAGATTGAAGCACATTTAACCAATAACGATTAAACTTTAAAAAAGAAATTTTTGTTAATCTGATTAAACCTTTTGCTAAAACTATTGTCAAAGAACTAGAATACAATGAAAACGACTAACGAACATATGGAAAATGAATTTCCAACTTTGGAAAAACTGAAAACTGTCAAGGGAATGAAAACTCCTCAAGGGTTTTTTGATTCATTATCTACTTCCATTATGGAGCAAACTGTTGAACAACCAAAGCAAAAGAAAATTTCTATTTATAGAGTATTTGCTTATGCAGCATCAATCGCAATAGTTGTAGGAATCTCCTCTACTTTTTTCTTTGGAAGCGACACACAGTCTACCCCAGAATTATTTGGAGAAATGACAGTAAACGAATACTTAGAAGACTTCTCTGAGATAGACTTAGAGCTAGAAGACGCATTGCAGTTTGACGAAATAGCAATGAACTAACACAACAAATAATAATACTTAAATACATACGATTATGAAAATTTTAAAAATCACGCTAATTACCCTATTTGCATTAGCAAGTATCGGTTTAATGGCTCAAAAAGAGCAGAAAAAAGCTGAAAACATGGCTGATAAAAAAGCTAAAATGGAGGCTTTCTTAACAGAAAAACTAGAATTAACTGATGCAGAAAAAACAGCATTCTTTCCAGTTTACAATCAGTTCCAAACAGAAAAAAGAGCTTTGAGAGCTGCTTCTAAAGCAATGAGACAAAAAGGGAGGAAAATGGAAGAATTAAGTGATGCAGAACTGGATGAAGTTATGCAAGCTTCATTTGAAATGAAACAAAAAGAGCTTGACCTAAAGAAGAAATACCACGAAAAATTTAAGCAAGTATTACCAATGAAAAAAGTGGCTAAACTTTACATGGTAGAGAAGAAAATGGTTAGCCACATGAAACAGAACAGAAAAAAAGGAGACAGATCTGATGAAAAAAGACCTGAAAGAAACCTACAACCTTCTGAAAGATAAATTTTAATAGATACTAATTAAAATCCCTTTGATAACCTTAAGTGTTATCAAAGGGATTTTTTTGTTTAGAAAATAGTTTTACTTTTGATTTATGGATAACAAAGAGATATTTCATACACTACAAGCACAAACAACTCCTTTCCCAATTGGATTGGAAATAAGCCGTGCCGAAGGTTTATTTATCTATGATAAAACTGGTAAAGCGTATTATGATTTGGTATCTGGATTGGCTGTAACTAATATAGGGCACAGACATCCTAAAGTGATTGAAGCCATTAAAAAACAGCTCGATATTCACTTACATGTAATGCCTTATGGAGAATTTATCCAAACTCCTCAATTGGAATTAGCCAAGAAATTAAATGAAATTCTACCTGCTAACTTAACTACGAGTTACTTTGTTAATTCTGGTGCAGAAGCTGTAGAAGGTGCTCTTAAACTGGCTAAAAGATATACTAGTAGGCAAGAAATTATTGCTTGCCACAAATCATATCACGGAAGTACACATGGAGCTTTAAGTGTTTCGGGAAATCCTGTTAAGCAATCTGCTTTTAAACCTCTTCTACCAGATGTACATTTTATTGAATTTAATGATTTAGCTGAGCTAAATAAAATAACTACAAAGACAGCTTGTGTTATTATAGAAACCGTTCAAGGTGATGCCGGGGTTAGGATCCCAGACTTATGTTATCTTCAAAAATTAAGAGAAAAATGTACCGAAACGGGTACTTTATTAATCCTAGACGAAATACAAACTGGATTCGGACGAACAGGAAGCTTTTTTGCTTTTGAGCAGTACGGAATTACTCCAGATATTTTGGTAATTGCCAAAGCTCTTGGTGGCGGAATGCCAATTGGCGCTTTTGTTTCGAGCAAAAAAATTATGGATTGTCTTACTCACAACCCAATGTTGGGACACATTACCACTTTTGGTGGACATCCAGTAAATTGTGCTGCTGCTATTGCCAACATAAAAGTAATACAGGAAGAAAACTTAATTGTTGACGTTCACGAAAAGGGAGCTTTGATGAACCAATTACTTTCTCATTCCTTGGTAAAAGAAATTAGGCAAATAGGATTGATGCTTGCCATTGATCTCGAAAACGAAGAAATTACTCAACAAATAGTAGAAGGTTGTATGGAAAAAGGAATTATTGCCTTTTGGTTTTTATCATGCCCAGCTAGTTTTAGATTAGCTCCACCTCTTACTATTACTCTAGAGGAAATTGAAACTGTTTGTGGTGTTATTTGTAAGGTTTTTGATGGGGTAAAAAGTTAAACACTTTTTCGAGAAACACGATTTAAACCTAATAAATCAAAAGCTGAAATAGCAAACAAACTTACGTTTACAAAAACACTAAGCTTGAAAATTAATGATGGAATTTTTCCTGAGAATCCATAACCAAGAATAGAAATCCAAATAGTATAAAAACCAAATAACGAAACTAGAAAAATTATTATGGCCAATAATTTTTCTATTAAATTCTTCTTTTTAAACTTGAAGTTAAATAGTAAAATAGATCGAGTAAAAAGTAAAACGGCAAATGTGCCAGTTACATTAGCTTCTATGAAAAATTCATTCTTATTGTAGTAATCATAAGTCAAAACTGCTATTGCAAAAGTATATAACAGTATTTGAATAATTATTTTCAATAGTAGATTTAATCCTCAGCCTCAAGTGCAGCAGCCAATTCATCAGTCATTTCAAGAGTATGGTACACCACATTCACGTCATCATCCTCTTCCATTTTATCAATCAATTTAAGTACTGATTTTGCTTTACCTACTTCAATTGCCATTGTAGTAGTTGGGATTCTTTGTAACTCTTGGCTTTTTACTTCCAATTTCATTTCATCCAACTTCTTTTGCATTTCTCCATAACTATCAAATGAAGTATAGATAAATACATCTTCTTCTTGAACGTCAATTTCTTCTAATCCAGCATCAATCAATTCGAATTCTAAATCTTCTAATTCCCACTCTTTTAGTAATTCTCTATCAATTGTAAAAACCCCTTTTCTATCAAACATAAAAGAAAGTGAACCGTGAGTTCCAAGTTCCCCTCCATATTTGCTAAAAACAGCTCTTACGTTTGCTACTACTCTATTGTTATTGTCAGAAGTTGCTTCAACAAATACTGCAATCCCGTTAGAAGCGTATCCTTCAAAAGTGTATTCTACTAAGTTTGCTGCCTCAGCTCCCGAACCTTTTTTAATGGCACGTTCCATAGTATCTTTAGGCATGTTGGCACCTTTAGCATTCTGGATAGCAACTCTTAAAGCTGGGTTCATGTCAGGATCTCCACTTCCTCCATCTCTTGCTGCAATCGTAATTTCTTTGATTATACGAGTAAAGATTTTTCCTCTCTTTGCATCTTTCGCTCCTTTTTTGTGCTTAATGGATGACCATTTACTGTGTCCTGACATCTTAGTATTTATTTGTAATCTGCTTTAGGCAGAATATGATTAATCTCTTATCTTTGAATCGTAAAGTTAAGAAAATCAGACTTAATCTGAAAATGATTTTTCAGAAGCTAAATTCAATGGAAAACCCTAAAAACATAGTGATTTTTGTCTCAGGAAATGGGAGTAATATGAGTAATCTAATTTCTCATTTTGATTCTAATCCTGAAATTAATGTAGAAGCCGTTTTTTCTAATAAAAAAGACTGCTTAGGGATTACCAATGCTCAAGAAGCGGGAGTAAATACTGTTGCTTTTTCTAAACAAGAACTAGAAGAAGGCAATGTAACTGAACTAGTTGATTTATTGAACGTAGATTTAATAGTCCTTGCCGGGTTTTTACTTAAAATCCCTAAAGAATTTACTTCTCATTTTGAGAATAAAATAGTGAATGTTCATCCTTCGTTCCTACCAAAATTTGGTGGAAAAGGAATGTATGGAAAACATGTTCACAGAGCTGTGATAGAAGCTGGAGAAACTAAATCAGGTATTACTTTTCATTACGTAAACGAAAATTATGACGAAGGAAATATCATTGAACAATTTGAATGCGAAATAAATCCAAAAGATACTTGGAAAGACTTACAAGCTAACATTCAGCAACTGGAGCACGAGTACTTTCCTGTAGTAATCGAAAAACTACTTACCCAATGAGCCAAGTAAACGTATATACAGATGGTTCTGCATTAGGAAATCCTGGGCCAGGTGGTTACGGAATAGTAATGATGGCTGGAAAACATTACAAAGAAATAAAAGAAGGATTTCGTCATACTACCAATAACCGAATGGAGTTACTGAGTGTAATTATTGCTTTAGAAATGTTGAAAAAACCAGGATATAAAGTCCGTATATTTTCGGATAGTAAGTATGTGGTAGATTCTGTAGAGAAAAAGTGGGTTTTTGGCTGGGTAAAAAAGAATTTTAAAGGCAAAAAAAATGCCGATTTATGGAAACGCTTTTTAGAGATTTACCCAAAACACCAAGTAGAGTTTATTTGGGTAAAAGGCCATGCAGGAAACAAATACAATGAAGTTTGCGACCAACTTGCAGTTGCTGCTGCCAATGACTCAAAAAGCCATACTGTGGATCAAGGATATGAGGATTCTCAGAAAGAGGAAAAAGGGTTGTTTTAATTAATACCCCAATTTAACTCTCACTTTACCCAAAACCTCATTCGCAATTTTAGTAGCTTTTTCAGCTCCTACTTTTAGCAGTTCTTCTACCAAATTCGGATTCTCAGTATAGTAATTAAACTTTTCTCTTTCTTCTTTAAACAACTCGATAATTAACTCAAAAAGAGCCTCTTTGGCGTGTCCGTATCCATAACCACCAGCCTCATAATTTTTTCTCATTTCAGCTATTTGCTCTTCATTTGCAAGTAGCTTATATAAAGTAAAACAGTTACACGTATCAGGGTTTTTTGGTTCTTCTAGTGGTGTACTATCGGTTTCAATTCCCATTATTTGCTTACGCAACTTCTTGTCAGCTAAAAAGATATTAATCAAATTCCCTTTTGATTTGCTCATCTTAGTTCCATCTGTACCCGGAATCAATTGGGTTTCTTTCTCCACTTTTCCTTCAGGAATCACAAAAGTTTCGCCCATTTGGTTGTTGAATCTATTGGCTACATCTCTCGTAATCTCAATATGCTGCATCTGGTCTTTCCCAACAGGAATAATCTCCGAATCGTACAATAAAATATCGGCAGCCATTAGCATTGGATAATCAAATAATCCTGCATTTACATCTTCTAATCTATCGGCTTTATCTTTAAAGGAGTGAGCTAATTTTAATCTTTGGTAAGGAAAAAAACAATTTAAATACCAAGTAAGTTCAGTCACTTGAGGAATATCACTTTGGCGATAAAACACTGTTTTATTAACATCTAAACCAAATGCTAGCCATGCAGCAGCTGCGTTTAGCGTATTTGTTTTAAGAACCTCTGCATCTTTAATTTGAGTTAAAGTATGCAAGTTTGCAATGAATAAAAATGACTCATTGTTTTCGTCTTCCGATATTTTTATTGCTGGAATAATTGCACCTAATAAATTACCTAAATGAGGTGTTCCTGTGCTTTGTATTCCTGTTAAAATTCTTGCCATTACTAGTATTATTTACCTCAAAGTAAAGGATTTTTTTAGGTTTACGGAAAGAATTTAGGCCTCAGTTTCTATTGAGAAGTTGTCCTTGATGTATATTTTTAATTCTTCGTAAAATTCTTTCACTTCCTCAAAAACCTCCTCTTCAATTTTAGCTTCTTCTGTCGCTTCATTAATTTCACGTAAAAGAGCTGGTATTTGTTCTACTCTCATAGAGCCAAATGTACCAATCAATTTGTGGCTCATAGATGCAATATCATCTAGGTTATTTGAAGAGAAAGCAAGTTCTAGACTATTAATGTCTAGTTCACAATTTCTTAAAAAAATAACAGTCGCCTGACGGAATATATCTTCGCCAAGGTCTTCTATAATACTCGGATTAATCATGAGTTATAAGGTCTATTATTTCAGGAGTAAGAGGTTTTTTAAAAACTTGAAACAATTCAAATTTTTCCTTAAATGTTTCATCAACATTTTGCTCTACAAAAAGAAATACTTTGGAAATTCTTTGTTCTTCTGGAAGTTCTGAATGAGTTTTAAGAAACTCTAAACCATTCATTACAGGCATATTCATATCTAGTAATGCAACATCAATTTTTTTTCCCGAAGAAAGAAAATCGATTGCCTCTTTCCCATTCGAAAATGGAAATACTTCACACTCCTCTACTTGTTTTACTAGTTTACTTTTGTTGATGAAATTAGTAGTTGCATCATCATCAATTAACGCTATTCTCATTTACTGCCTGGTTTAATTCGTTAAACTTTAATATCGCTTCCTTTCTGTACTTACGAGACAAAGGGAGAGATTGTTGCAGAACTAACACTTCTTCTGAGCTAATTTTTACTATCTTATTGATATTAACCAAGAAAGATCTGTGAACTCTCACAAAAACTTCGGTATTTATCTTTTCTTCTATCTGTTTTAATATTCCTGTTGTAGTTATTTTACCTTCTGAGGCATGATAAGTGACATAACTACTAGATCCTTCGATAAAATGAATTTGATTATAACACATTTTTTGAGTCTCTCTATTCTTTTTTATCAAAAGAAATTCATCGGAAAGGTTTTCTACATTTTCAGTAGGTAAACCAAATATTCTACGTTTAGCTTTCTCTAAAGCTTCATTTAATCTGCTATAATCCAATGGCTTTACTATGTAATCAATAGCATCAAATTCAAATGCTTTAATTGCATGCTTAGTTTGAGAAGTGATAAAAATTACTTGAGGCTTTTTATCTAATTTTTCAAGCATATCAATCCCATTTTCATAAGGCATTTCAATATCCAGAAGCATTAAATCTATATCCTGTTCATCCAAAGTTTCTCTTGCTTCACGAGCGTTACTACATGATTTAACTAATTGAATATTATCGTTCTTATTAGCTAAATTAGTTATGATAAACCTAGAGGTTTCATCATCATCAACTAATATGCAAGTCATTTTTCTAGACATAGGGGAAGTATAGTTTAAAATGTAAATTTAACAAAAAAAATAACATTGCCGATTACTGACCCCTATGGTATAACACAAAATTAACTGTAATTGATTTTTCCTGATGGATTAATTTCCAGTTTTCTTTCAATTCTATTAATTCCTCATCAGAAAATTCATTCACCACATTTGAGAATAAAATATACTCTTGATTTTCAATATCTACTTCAGGAAAAAACCAAGTTTCTTCAGATAAATCTAAAAACCTTTGCTCGTATCCGCCTGGAAAATCAAACCCAACTTGAGATTTATCAATTGAATATTCATCCATAAATTGGATCATGTTGTCTCTTAATTGGTAATAAGATAAATGACCTAAGGTGGAATCCCAACCTTGAGCAATATGACTTGGATAAACCCAGAAACTTCCT
This sequence comes from Flavobacteriales bacterium, assembly GCA_018609055.1. Lineage (GTDB taxonomy): Bacteria > Bacteroidota > Bacteroidia > Flavobacteriales_D > CAJJDF01 > CAJJDF01. The sequence continues at coordinate 80,339 of JABAYJ010000005.1, read as the reverse complement.
GAAATTAAGCCAATTAAACCTATGAAAAGTGATGCTTTTTGAAAGAGTTTATTTTGAACAACTTCGAGTAAAAGATAACTAACTAAAAACGTAACACTGAAGTAAATTGGCATGAAATATCTGTGCCCTTTTAAATCGTAATAGATGATTGCAGGTATAGATAAAAAAGCTATGATGAGTAAAAATAACACCGAGAGTTGTTTCGCTTTATTGGAAAATTTTAACTTCTTTCTCCAAATCCAAACGAGACAAGCAAAACCAATTAACCAAATAAACACTCGCCCAAAATCTAGTAAACGCCACCCAAAAACTGCAGTATTTTTTATAACACCCGAAAACCCAACTCTTTGGAAGAAAATAGCCCAAGGCGAATCTTCGTGATAGCCAATCCATCCTTTTTGAGTAAAATGAAACCAACTAAAACCAATAAATATAGAAGCTGCTGGCAAATAAGGAATCCCCAATTTAACAATAGTAATTAAGCTGGTCTTTATCTTCTTAAAACTGAAGTTTGAATGAAGATATACATCAAACAAAAACAAAGGAACTGTAAGAATCATACCTCGCATACTCACTAAAAACAGCAATGAAAAAGCTACAGCAACACTTACTCTTTTGTTAGTTAGTATAGAGTTTAAAGCAAATAAAAAGAAGAAAAGCAAAGGAATATCTGGAGAAACCAAAGAGACTTGGCTAAGAAAAGTAGTATCTAAAAACAATAAAAGCATTGCCCAAATAAGATTCTTTTTACTAATAAAGTGATTTAAAAACCTGTGAGCTTGCCAAGCAATTCCTATTGCAAAAGGCAGAACAAACAAATGACTTACCAATAAAGACTTACCAAACAATGTCCAACATACTGCTAATAAATAACCAAAACTAGGAATGTGACCACTGTCAATTCGATTGGGTAAAAACTCAAAACTTAATCCATTATCGTAATAAAAAGTAGCATGGCGTGCTCCTAGCTGAACCGTATCCCAAAAGAAAATATGATCGGCACAACTTACCACAAGAACTGTGAGTAATACTGAAAACAGCAAAAACTCCCAATATTGATTTAGAATATAATTAATTTTTCTTTTCAAAAATTTCAATTTTCAGGTTATCCATGTCAAAATTAGACTTTTCCATGTTCCACACAAATACTTTCAACTTGTCTTTACCCTCCCTAATTGGAGGTGTAAGGTAATCGAATTGAAAATTAGACCAAGTTACACTAGCTTCCTTAATCTCTTTTCCTGTGTAACCATATGCTCCATTTTTTCTTTCCATTGAAATTACAACAACTGGTTTTTTACTGTCCTCTCTTTGTAATTTACAATCAACAGAAACCCTAACCCAAAGATGATCTTTAGAAGTAAGTTCACGATATGGAATTTCTATAGTTTTAGAGTATTCTATTTCAGGTGATAGCTTCGCAAATTTATTATTGGTGGAATCTGTTTTGACATTCTCTTCATTTGAATCTTCAAAATCAAGAGAAACAGTCTTTATTAACTCATAATTCTCAATGTCATTGAAAGTCTGATTACCATCAAAATCTCTATAAAGAGATAGCTTTTCTTTATCCTCTTGAGTAACTGAGGTTGCCAAAAAACTTGCCCAATAATACTCTTTTGTGGTTCGATAAGGCTCCAAAATTCCTGCGCGTAATTGCCACCATTGAAACTGATTAAAAAACATGGCTACAAAAACAAAAACGACAACCGAAGTTTTTATCCAAAACTTACTTTTACTGATTTTTAAAAGTAAAAACCCCATTGCTATTGCCAATATTGGATAAACAGTAATTAATGGTCGATTAGAGAAACCTGCTCCATACCACCATTCGGTCCAACTAATAATGATATAAAATGCAATAAGGAAATAAACTAAAAGTGCTAACCTCTCTGTCTTAAGATTTATCCATAAATGAAACAATCCTACAACTGCCAAAATCATAACTGGTGTGTAAATTAGCCACCCTTTTTTATAACTAAATAATGATTGAATTAAATAAGGTGAAAACACATCTAAACCTACTCCAGGGTTCTTGTAACTGTCGTAAAATAAGTGCCCTGTTCGAACAAACCAGTAAGTCATTTGTGGTAATGCAAGCAGTAAACAACAAACAATTGCTACTACAAACTGAACCCGATATTGTTTTATTATATTCAGCTTTTCATAAAAAGTCTTTTTAGAAAAAACTCCCCACAAAAGCGGAACGAATACTATCATTATTTCGCTTGGCTTTACCATTGCCATTAGGGTAATAAATGAACCTATTGCTATTAAATTTTTAATTTTAAAATCTTGATGCCATCTAATTGTGTTCCAAATTATGAGGCATACAAACATAAAAAGTACGTTTACAGTCTCCAGGTTTTTGAGAGTTAAATGGTGAGAGTAATTGGTAGCAAAAACGACTATTAATATTACTGCTGCAGTTATTTTATCGGGTAAATAATGATTTAATATTTTACGTAAATATATAAGCCCGATAATAGTAAAAACCATTGCACCAAAAACCATTGCATACTGATATGGCAAACTAAATCCATCAGGAGGAAAACCGGTTATATAAGCTGCTCCATGACCAATTAAAAAGAAAGGTAAATAAAGAATAGCCATCCCTAACAAAAAGAAATAAATAGGCTCACCTTCATCATTTGTAGAGATTTGATAAAGAGTTCCTGTAAGTTGTTTCTCTTCATTTATATCTTTAATCCAAGTAGGGTTCTCTAACAAAGCATCTTCATAGATAAAAGTTGCAGGAAGAGGAAGGTAATATCCCAAAACATCCCAAGAGGTTTCTTTTTCGGAAACATTAGCACTTCTGTACCCAACCACAAATAGTATGGATAAGACGAGAGCCAATGTGGAAAGAGAAATCGAAATGTTCTTCATTAATTTTATTCTGCTTTTAATTAGGGACTAACTTACGAGATATTTTCTGAAATTAATAATGTTGCTAATTTCTATATTGATTTATTAAATCGATAAAGTAGACATCTTTCATTTTCATGCACAAGTGAATAGTCTTCTTTAAGAATGCCATCATACTGTTCGTCACAATTTACTCTATTATTCTGGCTATTTTTTATGATGAAAATATAATCTATTTGTAACCCCTGCCATTTGTCATTTTTAAGATCTAAACAGTTAAATGAATTATTTGCCATTGGTTCTCCCCAAGGTTTTGGAACACTATTAGGTCGCCATCTAACTGGAAAATAATCGTTAACAGCTTCGTAATTATCTAATATCACCATGGGCTTTTCTATCCCCAGAAAATTAGAATAATGGCCTGTATTCCATTCATTTGAATAATTTAAAGGTAACACGACACTTCCTTCCTCAATATATTCTGCAGTCTCAAAGCAATTGGTTGCAAGCTGAGTTAAATCAAACATTGTTTTTTTGTAATAGTTAACCAGATTACCGCTACTATAAAACATTAATGCAACACAAGGAATTAAAATAAATTTGGAAATTTTTTCAGTAGATAGCCAAACAATAAGTAGTAAAAAAAACAGAAGTGAAATCCTATTTGAAATGAACCCGCCAAAACTATTTGAATTTGGTAAATAAAAACACATCCCTAACAAAACAAAGGCCATTACCAGCCAAACGTCTTGTTTTTTAAAAACTGAACTTGAGCTTTTGTTTTGGGTAATAGAATAAATACGAGCACCAACTTTAGCAAAAATAAGAATGCAAATTGACAGCAATATAAAACTAGCATGTGAACCTTCAAAAGAAGCATTAAAGGCTATGATACAATCCATATTCATTAAATTATTAGTCAATTGCTCTAATGATAAATAAGATGATTTGGAAGACGAAGGGCGTGATAGAAAATAATAAACCAACAATAAAAAAGGAACAAAAGAGACTATTGCTAATGCTTTAATTTTGGTCCACTGAGATTTAAAATTTATTGTCTTGTTTATCCTTATAAGAATAAAATCAAAAAATACTGGTAAAAACAAACAGAGCAATAGAACTGCAAATACAAAAAGATGTGAAAATAAAGTCAAAAGAATTAAACCTGCTAAAATCAGCTTTCTACTGAATTTAGTCATGTTATCTTGATGTTTATACCAATATCCCAATGCAAAAAAGAAGAATACCAAAGCAATAGAAAAGTTATAAAACCCCAGTAAAAATACCGTAGAGTATATAATTGGAAAACTAAAATAACTCAACCCTATCCAAGTCGGATTAATCTGTTTGATTAAGTATCTCAAACTATAAGGAATACCTAATGCATAAAGCACTAGAAACACTTTTTCGGCAAAAAATGCTGGTAAAAACCAATTAAAAAATGAGAGTAAAAAATGTCCTGAAAAATTAGTAATTAATGCTGAATTAAATTCAAAATATTGTGAAATATTGCTATTAGGATTCAGTAGCAATTCATTTATTAAATTGGAATTATATAAATGTGCTGGCCCATCTAGTGTTGGGAAAAATTGATAACTAACAATTGGTATTAGGTGGAATAATGCTAGAAATAAAAAAAGCAATTTTTCTAGATTTGTTCCATTAAATAAATGCTTATTAAAAATTCCCATAGACCTAAAATAACAAGTATTTACTTAGCGGAGTTACAACCATTATTTAATAAACAAAATCTTGGTTACTTCGTCTGTAGTTCCAGTTTCGTTTGTCATAAATACTAGATATACTCCTGAGCTTACTTTTTCCCCTTCAAATGTTCTACCATCCCAAACTGCTTGCCCTCCAAGCGATTTTGTAACAAAAACTACATTTCCTGCAACATCAGTTATTCTTACGTCCGAGTTTTCGACCAATCCTCTTATCCCTATTTTACCATCATAACCAGGGACAACTGGATTAGGGAAGGCATATACATCTTGGTAGGTTTGTTTTCCTTCGGTTGCGTCACCTTTATAAGAAATTAAACCTTGATCAGTTGCAATAAAAACTTCTCCGCTTTCTCCGTCAATAGCAATGTCATTAATGTTATTAGATAATAAAGGACTGTTTTCTTTGGTGAAATTTTGAATTTGCTCTGTTCCATCTGGTGATAATAAAAAAACTCCTGACGATTGAGTTCCAATCCATTTTCTATTCCCTCCGTCTATTTGAACAGAAGTAATGAACTCATTCTCTAGTAAAAGCTCTACGTTCCCTTCTAATTCTACTTTTATTCTTTGAGCAGTAAAATTCCCTGAGTTAAAAATTTCGGTAGGTGTAAATATTACAAATATTCCTTTTTCTGTACCAATCCATATTTCGCCATCCTTATCTTCTGCAACTGAGGTTGGTGTCTCATCCAAGCTTCCATTTCCTGCTAGCCCGTTAATAAGCTGAAATTCATCATCTATTTCATCTTCTGTGGTTCCATTATCATTGTAAGCAAGTAAATGTTCATCCTTAAAGACAATCCATTTATAGCCTGTAGATTCGCTTACAACAATTTTTGACCCTATAATATTAGAACTACTTGCCCCACAATCAAATGATTTCCAATTTCCACCTTTTGTTTTAACAGACAAAGAGTTTCCTGCCCAAGAATTTACTACCCATAAATTTCCTTCCCCATCAAATTCTGCATCTGCAATTGCTATACGATCATTATGAACAGAACTAATTTGAAGACTCGAATTACACGTGTCGTAAGCAGCAGTTATCTTATAATTCTGTAATTCTAACACTCCTTTATTAGAAAAAGAACACGCATATCCTTTATCTGGTTCTGCTGGATTTATTGCCATCCCAACTAAGTCATTTACACATGAAATTGGTGAAGATGGTATTGGATTACAACTAGTAGGAAAACAAAACTGATTGGTTAAAAACGCTATTCCATAAATAGTCCAGTTATCCTCTTTTATGTCATAATGAAAACTTCCATCATTACTAAATGTCTTGTTCCAACCTCCACCAACTAAACTTCCTGATGACCCCCAAAGGTTACCATTTACTGCTTCGATATCGAAAATATTATTAGAGAAAATAGAATTTGGTTGGTTAAAATTAGCAACACCATTAGAGGTCAGTGATACTATTCCATTTTCACTATCACCTATATAATAAGTGCTATTTTTCTTGATCACATAATTGGATCTTGGTTTCCAATAACCATCATAATTATCAAATAAATTTATTTGAGAAAAAGTATTATCCAACACGTATATTGTATCAAAACGACTTATTATTAACTCATTACCAGAAGCTGTAACAGAATTGTTCTTTTCATTTGACAATGTTGTTACTCTTCCCCAACTTGATCCATCATACCAATAAATTGAATCAGAAGTTAAAGTGTTTTCTATATTAAACAGCAGTTTATTATCAAACTCTAGTATGTCTTTTATTTCCTTATTACCACTTGGAATTGTACTAAGAACCGACCAAGAATTAAAATCAGTAAGAAAAGCACTAGCCTCTGGAGCAGTGTATAGTCCATTTTCGGTTCCTGCGTAAATTATTCCATTTTCTACAAAAACCGCATTTACTTTTATTTGAGAACCTCCTGGTCCAAAAATATAGGTATCCTTAATTTCTTTTTTGGCAACATCAAACACCACAATTCCAAATCCACAGGAAAGATATGCCAAATCATCTTTGCAAAAAATACTTTTAACTCCCTTATCTCCAGTTATATTACTTTCTTTAATTTGAAAAAGGTTGGTTGTTTCATTATCAATAATAATATCAGCATTTCCGTTCTCGTAACCAACAACAAGTGCATTATTATCTGTGTTAAAGCTTATTGTAGATATGTTGTTATCCGAAAGGGCATTTATTTCAGTTAATTGCTCTGTAGTTCCATCTTCATAATCATTGATGATAATTCCGTTTCGTGTTGCTCCGTATACCTTATCTCCATTACTGAGAACTTGAATTACATTACGGAAAGGAAAATAATTTTTCCACTTACCAATTCCTACTCCTTGGGCTTGTGTTGCCAAACAGATAAGAAAGCAAATTGAAAAAAATACTAATTTCTTGAACATAACATTGGTTTAAATTCTGTAACGGAATACTATTCCTACTATTGTGCTTTTAGTTGATTTATTGCTATCCAACTCATTAATCCCATTCCAATTTCCAATGATTGTTCATTTACATTAAAAGTAGAAGTATGTAATCCAGAACTTTCGCCTGTTCCTAATCGATAGAAACAACCAGGAATATGTTGAGTGTAATAAGCAAAATCTTCTCCTGTCATTCTTAAATCAAGGTCAATTACATTTTCTTTTCCTAAATATTCTTGGGCACTTGATTTTGAAATCTCAGTGGTTTTTACATCATTTTTAAGGAAAGGATATCCTCTCTGGATATCAAACTCGCAGGTTCCTCCCATTGATTTGGCAATATCTTCAGCCATTTGTACCATTAATGTGTGAGCTTCATTTCGCCACTCTTCATTCATGGTTCTAAATGTACCTTCTATTTTCACTTCATCAGGAATAATATTAGTTGCTCCACCTGTAGAGTTTATTTTACCAAATGATAATACACACGGTATATCTGGCCTAGCTTTTCGACTAACAATTTGTTGTAAAGAGTTTATTATTTGACAAGATATTAATACCGTATCTACAAACTTATGAGGTAAAGCTGCATGCCCTCCTTTTCCTTTTACTGTTACATATATTTCGTCACATGATGCCATATACATTCCTCCTCTAAATCCTACTTTACCATAAGGTAAATCAGGGAAAACGTGTTGCCCAACAATGGCTTGTGGAGCTGGGTTTTCAAGCACTCCTTCGTTTATCATTAAGGATGCTCCTCCAGGTAATTTTTCTTCTCCTGGTTGAAAAATAAGCTTAATTGTTCCTTCAAATTCAGATTTTAACTCATTCAAAATCTTTACAACTCCCAGTAAACTTGATGAATGTACATCATGTCCGCAAGCATGCATCACCCCTTCATTTTGTGACTTGTAACTCACATCATTTTCTTCAATAATAGGAAGCGCATCCATATCTGCCCTAAGAGCAATAACTTTTTTGGATGGGTTTTTCCCTTCAATTAAAGCTACTATTCCTGTTTTTACGAATCCCGTTTTAAATGGAATCCCAAATTCAGTCAGTTTAGATTGAATAAATGCAGAAGTTTTGTGTTCCTCGAAAGATAATTCGGGATGTTGATGAATGTGTCTTCTAATGGCGATTACTTCCTTTAAATTAGAAGAAGACAATTGTTTTATATGTTCTAGTAAATCCTTATTCATACTTATTTACCAAAATATAATTTATAACCACTATAAATCATTTTTATAGAGATTAATAACATCAGTACACCAAAAATAATTTTAACCAAGTTCACATTTATCTTAAGAGCTAATTTTGCTCCAAACAAACCTCCAACTATAAATGTAGAAGCTACAATAGCTACCATTCTTAAATCAATATCTACGTTTTCTGCTTTGTAATATTGCATAAATGCTAAGATACCAATGGGAGGTAACATAAGTGCTAAGCTAGTTCCTTGAGCTTGTAATTGAGATAATCCTACTAAATAAATCAAAGCCGGAACAATAATAATTCCTCCTCCAATACCTATAAAGCCAGATACAACTCCAGCTGTAATCCCTATTAAAACAAGGTAAATTATTGTTTGCGCATCTAAAGTCATAAACTAATTTTAAAAATCTAAAGATAAAGAAAAATAGTTGATACGACCCTGTACAACTCCATCCTCAACTCCCCATGACCAATCGTATCTAACGAAGTATCCAAATAGTTCTGCTCTTAATCCAAATCCATAACCAAAAATGATTGGCTCTCTTTGGTTTTGAATAATTACATTAATTGGTTTTTGAGATATTTGAGTTATGTTAAACGAGTTCTCTTCGGAGTATGGATTTGATCCTGTCCAAGCTGTTCCTGCATCAGCAAATCCTACAACTTGAAACGTAGATAAAAATTTACTTTGAACCGGATATTCACTAAAATATTCAAATATAGGCCAACGAACTTCTGAGTTAGCCACTGCAAAACTATTTCCAAACCTTGTAGTTTGAAGAAAACCCCTCATTGGAGTAGCTATAGTTTGAAACGCAAATCCTTTATCAGTAGGAATAATAATAGACTCATTGGCCCTTGCTCCAAGCCAACCATCAACTCCACCCATGTAGTAAACTAATTTTCTGTTTCCAAAGGAAGTACTTGCTGCAATTCTCCCGGCAAATATCATTTCTCGGTGGATTTTTTGATAGTGACGAATATCAGTTCCAATAACAAAAAAGTCAGTTTCGGCTTCATAAATTTCTTGATAATACTCACCAAAAACCTTTAATCTAGTTCCTTCTCTAAGGTTTATCCCTCTATCAAAAGTGTTGTCAAGAACATACTCAATTTTAGCTCCACCCATGTTTCTAGAAGTTCCTTCGGCTTCTAATGTTTGCCTATTTAATGCAGACACAATTGTATTATCGTTTCTTAAATTAAAAGTAACTGCCAAAGAAGAGATTTCATTAAAAGGGTACTTTAATCGGTATTTAAACTCGTGTATTCTCGTTCGCACAGGTATAAAATTAACGTCTGTTGAATATGCCTGTCTAGTAAACAGATATTTTTTATCAAATCTTTGAGACAAATCTTCAAAAGAAAGTAGGTAATCATTGTCTTGGAGGTTAAACGATAAATTCACCCCTCCTATTAAACGGTAATCTTCCATCAAATCTTTAATTTGAACCATATTAAACAAGTTCACATTTTGATTATTAAATGAAGGATTATTAGGGTTGAAAACTTGATAAGTACCATTCAGAAAATTATTGTCTATTTGAGATGTCACCTCATCTAAAGTGAAGTTGATGTTATATAATTTTCTTGTAGGCAACTTAAATTCATCCGTTATAACCTCCTTTTCAACCAATGAATTATCAGGATTCAAAAACACTAAGTCTTCTTTTTTAGTTTCTTCTACTTTTGGTTTCTTTTGTTCAAATTGATAATTAGATATCTCAATCGTCTCTTCAGTTTTAATATTAGGTTTAACCGAAATAATCTCAACAGTACTTTTTCTTTTGTCAGATTCCTTTGTCTCTGATTTTTTCTCGCCTTTTTCAATTTCTTTGTCAGAAATCTTATCCATTGATATATCCCCTTTATAAAATAGGTACTCGTTATCTTGTTTTATAACCATCCCTAATTGAGAAGAAACATCAGAATAATCTACGGAAGAAATCCCTTTCTTGTAGTTGGTTAATTCCGAAGATTTAGAAAAGTATCGATAATTAATTACAGTATCAACAGACGAAATAACACTATCAAATACAGCTACATAGCGATTAATTAGCCCGTTTTCATCTGACAAGTAAGTATATTTAAATCTTTCTAACTCGTAAGGGAACAATTCATTTACGGTTGGTGTATTTGTAACCCTTTTTAAAGTTGGTTGAAACTTTTTATTCAAATCATAGATATAAATATCATATAAATTAGCTGTTGGCTTTAGAGGTGCTTTAACGTATAAAGAATCATTTTTTCTGTTAGAGGAAAATATGATTTTAGTTGAGTTTTCTATAAATCTAGGATCTCTATCATCCGAAAAATCATCAGTTAGTTTCTTATATCCGTTCCCAATAATAGTATATAAGTACAAATCTATTTGCCCTTTTTGAATTCCAGAAAAAACGAATTGACTACCTGTTTCGTTATAACTAAAACTGGTTACCTTAGTTACGTTTTGTACCGCTCTTTTTGTAGTTTTTTTTGATTCAAGATCATAAAAATTAAAATAAACTTCACCATCAGTTTCCTCAACAAATGCTAAAGTATTCCCATTTGGGTGCCAATCTAATAAAGGGAAAGATTCATCTGTAGCTCTCTCAGCTTTAAATCCTCTTGCTCTAACCTTAGTATATGATTTTGAAGAAATATCGTAAATCCAGACTTTATATTTTCCAATTTCATTAGCTGTGTAAGCTAATTTAGTTCCGTCAGGACTTAGGGCAAATTGTGTTATTTTTCCTTTCTTCTTTCTTCGTTTTATTGAAATTTCTTGTTGAAGAGGAATCGTTTTATTTTCATCTTTTTCTTCAAATGACTTCTTGTAATACCTTACAAAATCATTATTCAAGCTCTTAGTAGATTTTCCTAAAACAAATCTGAAACTTGACTCGAAACTTCTGGAAACACTTAGTAAATAGATTATTTGTGGAATTACTTCATCTCCATAAACTTGAGCAATGTAATTCCACATGGCATGACCAGCATATTTGGCATCAATATTCTCTAGTCTACCAAGCTTATCAAATCTTCCAGAATTAATTCCATCTTTTATTTCCGTTTCTATAGTTGCACTCCAATTTTCTCCCATGTAGGAATACAGTCCCTCAGAAAACCAGTAAGGCATTTCAACTGAAGATGAATTTCTTACTACCTGTTTCCAGCTAGTTTGATTCACCATTCTAGAAACTAAAGCTTCGGTTAAGGCTTCTCTTATTTGCTTGTCAAAATCGGGATGGTCCTGCTCAAAATAAAGAAATATTTTGTTCCCAACAATCGAATTTTTACCTCCTATATTTGAAGTTAGCTCATTGGTTAAACCTACATTACTTTGCTTAAAATCAGTATGCTTATTAAAAACTAATACATCAAATTTTGAATCAACTTGAGTTTCGAAAAAAAGTTCTAATTCTTGTAAATTTTTGTGAATAGACTTAGCTGCATACTCTGCATTTGTAGCTCCATCTCCATAAAAATAAACCTTAAACCTTTCGAAGTCATAGTATTGCCAAAAGAAGGTAGTCTCTTGCACTCTGTTTTTGCCAAACTCTTGATACGAACCATTGTAAAACTGCCCACTAGAATTGTATGACAGCAGAATGAAAAACACAATGAGTGTTGAGTAGTATGTAATCTTAGCTTTCATTATTAAAGTAAATCTACAAAAAACCAAATTACTTATTCGGTTTCTCCTAAGGAAGTTGATTTAAGCTCTTTAAATAAATTATTCTTTTCGATTTCTGGCAAAACAGTATTGGCTACATTTAATAATGGCTCATACATAAGAGATTCACTTTTAACTTTTTTGGGTATAAACTCTAGCTTTTGATCATAGGATTCTATAATAGTTATTAATACAGCTAGTACTAGACCTATTTTCACAATAGCAAAAAAAGCTCCTAGTAATTTGTTTACCAATTTTAAGGCAACAAGGTTTATTATTTTTTCAACAATCTTACCTGCAGCAAAAACTAAAAGAAGAATGACTAAAAAAGTAACAGTAAACGATATTATTTCTAAATATTCTGAATCCAGATAAGATGCTAAAAACTCAGCAGTTGTGTCAGAGAATTTTAGCCCTCCATAAATCCCTAAAGCCAAGGCGATTATACTGACTAATTCGAAAACAAGACCTTTCCTAAAGCCTTTGTATCCAAACCACATTAAAATAACCAGAATAAAAATATCGATATAATTCATTGCAACCAAAGATAAAGTTTTTATCAAGAATCTATATAAATAAAGTATTTTTGTGTTTAATATTTGCTTTCAGTTTAAGCAAAAGTTACTTTTACTTTACTAAAGAAAAAACTAATTCCAAAAAATGTCTAAATCAAAATTTACTACTATAGGCCGAAAAATTTTAATGGCTTTGTCAGGATTCTTTCTAATGTTTTTCCTGCTACAGCATTTAACAATAAATATGTTATCAGTTGTAAGTCCGGATATGTTTAATGATGTGTCTCAATTCATGGGAACTAATCCAGTTGTTCAATTTGCATTGCAGCCAGTATTAATCTTTGCTGTATTTTTCCACTTTATAATGGGAATTGTACTGGAACTTCAAAACAGAAGAGCAAGATCAATCAAATATGCTTACAGCAAGCCAGGAACAAATTCATCTTGGATTTCAAGAAATATGATCATCACAGGGTTAGTGGTGTTAGCTTTTTTAGGATTGCACTTTTATGATTTTTGGGTTCACGAAATGACAGTAAAATATGGTGGCGGAGATATGTCTGGGCTTATAAACCCAAATGACTTAGATAGCGGATACAGATACCACGAAGAGCTAGTGGCTAAATTTGTTGACCCGGTAAGAGTAATTATTTATGTTATCTCTTTCGTTTTATTATCCCTTCACTTAATGCACGGTTTCCAATCGTCTTTCCAATCAATGGGAGTTAGCAAAGGTAAAAACTTTATCAAAAAATTCGGAAACGTATTCGCAATTGCTGTTCCAGCTTTATTCGTTTTTATTGCAATTTATCATCATTTACAACATTAATATAGACTATGAGCACACTTGATTCAAAAGTCCCAGAAGGTCCATTAAAAGATAAATGGACAACTTATAAAGATAAAATAGACTTAGTAAACCCTGCTAACAAGAGAAAAATTGACATTATCGTTATTGGTACAGGTCTTGCTGGTGGTTCTGCCTCAGCTACTCTTGCCGAGCAAGGATATAATGTAAAAGCATTTTGTTACCAAGATTCACCAAGAAGAGCCCATTCAATTGCGGCTCAAGGAGGAATTAACGCAGCAAAGAATTACCAAGGAGATGGAGATTCTAATTACCGTTTATTTTACGATACAGTAAAAGGAGGTGATTACAGGTCCAGAGAAGCGAACGTTTATAGACTTGCAGAAGTATCTGGAAACATTATTGACCAATGTGTAGCACAAGGTGTTCCTTTCGCTAGAGATTACGGAGGATTATTGGATAACAGATCTTTTGGAGGAGTATTGGTTTCAAGAACTTTTTATGCCAAAGGACAAACCGGACAACAGTTATTACTCGGAGCATACTCTGCAATGAACAGACAAATTGCTAGAGGAAAAATTGAAATGTACAACAGACATGAAATGTTGGACATAGTAAAGGTAGATGGGAAAGCGAGAGGAATTATTGCTCGTAACCTTATTACTGGAGAACTAGAAAGACATTCAGCTCATGCAGTAGTAATAGCATCTGGAGGATACGGAAACTTATATTTCCTATCTACAAATGCAATGGGAAGTAACGTAACTGCAGCATGGAAAACGCACAAAAAAGGTGCTTTCTTTGCTAACCCTTGTTTTACACAAATTCACCCAACTTGTATACCAAGATCTGGAGATTATCAATCTAAATTAACATTGATGTCTGAGTCACTAAGAAATGACGGAAGAATTTGGGTACCTGCAAAATTAGAAGATGTCATGGCAATCCGTGAAGGAAAGAAAAAGCCAACAGATTTATCTGAAGACGAAAGAGATTATTACTTGGAAAGAAGGTATCCAGCATTTGGAAACTTAGTCCCAAGAGATGTAGCATCAAGAGCTGCTAAAGAAAGATGTGATGCTGGTTATGGTGTCAACAAAACTGGAGAAGCGGTTTATTTAGATTTTAAATCAGCAATAGAAAGATACGGAAAAGAGCAAGCAAAAATTCATAACGAAAAAGATGCTTCTGCTCAAAGAATTTATGATTTAGGAAAAGATATTGTAGAAGCAAAATACGGTAACTTATTCCAGATGTATGAGAAAATCGTAGATGAAGATCCATACAAAACTCCAATGATGATTTATCCAGCAACTCACTATACAATGGGAGGACTTTGGGTAGATTACAATTTAATGACCACAGTTGAAGGGTGTTACGCAATTGGAGAAGCAAACTTCTCTGATCACGGAGCAAATAGACTTGGAGCATCTGCATTAATGCAGGGATTAGCTGATGGATATTTCGTACTTCCTTACACTATAGGTGATTATTTATCAGATGATATTAGAACTGGTAGAATACCTACTGATACTGATGCTTTTGAAGAAGCAGAAAACTCTGTGAAAACTACTCTAGATAAACTAATAAATACTGGTGGTACAAAAGCAGTAGATTATTTCCATAAAAAACTTGGAAACATTATCTGGAATAAAGTTGGGATGTCAAGAAACGAAGCTGGACTGAAAGAAGCAATTGCTGAAATTCAAGAATTAAGAGCAGATTTCTGGAAAAATGTAAGAGTGCCAGGTGGAACTCACGAAGTAAACAGAGAACTAGAAAAAGCTGGAAGAGTCGCAGATTTCCTTGAATTAGGAGAGTTGTTTGCTCAAGATGCATTGACTAGAGAAGAATCTTGTGGAGGACACTTTAGAGAAGAGTCAGTTGAAATTGATGGTCCTCAAAAAGGAGAAGCAAAACGTGATGACGAAAACTTTACATTCGTTTCGGCATGGGAATACAAAGGAAATCCATCAGAATCACAACTGCACAAAGAAGAATTGAAATACGAAAACATTGAGTTAAAGCAAAGATCTTATAAATAATTGATATGAATTTAACACTTAAAATATGGCGTCAAGAAGATGCTAAGTCACCAGGTAAAATGGTAACATATCCTATTTCTAATATAGAAGGGCACATGTCTTTTCTTGAGATGATGGATATACTTAATGATGAATTAATTGAAAAAGGAGAAGAGCCTGTAGCATTTGATCATGATTGTAGAGAAGGAATTTGTGGAATGTGCTCTATGTACATAAACGGAGAAGCTCACGGTCCTGATAGAAGAGTAACAACTTGTCAATTACACATGAGAATGTTTAAAGATGGTGAAACTATTCATATTGAGCCTTTCAGAGCTAATTCTTTCCCAGTACTTAAAGATTTGATGGTAGACAGAGGAGCTTTTGATAGAATTCAACAAGCTGGAGGGTATATTTCAGTTAATACTTCTGGAAATACTCAAGATGCGAATTCATTGCCAATACCTAAAGCAGATGCTGATTTAGCAATGGATGCAGCAACTTGTATTGGATGTGGAGCATGTGTTGCAACTTGTAAAAATTCATCAGCAATGTTGTTTGTTTCTGCCAAAGTATCTCAATATGCATTACTGCCTCAAGGACGAGTTGAAGCTAAAGATAGAGTACTAAATATGGTGAATCAAATGGACATAGAAGGGTTCGGAAACTGTACAAACACAGGGGCTTGCGAAGTAGAATGCCCTAAAGGAATATCTTTAGATAACATAGCAAGAATGAATAGAGAGTTGATTAAAGCAAAAGCGTAAAAAAGTTTTGGAACGGACTTTGTTAAGAAAGTAGCGTGCGAATACTTGGTTAATAAGAATTAATTATTTTTATTTGCAATGTCTAAACAATTAAAAAATAAAGAAAAATGGCAGAAATACAAGATAAAGTAGTAGCGATTATAGTAGATAAATTAGGTGTAGATGCATCTGAGGTAACTTTAGAGTCTAACTTTACAAACGATTTAGGAGCAGATTCATTGGATACTGTTGAACTAATCATGGAATTCGAAAAAGAATTTAACATTGCAATACCAGACGATCAAGCAGAAAAGATTGCTACTGTTGGAGATGCAGTAACATTCATTAATGACGCTAAATAAAATTAGCTTCCTATGGAATTAAAAAGAGTTGTAATAACTGGAATCGGAGCATTAACCCCAATTGGGAATAATGCTTCCGATTATTTTGATTCCTTGAAAAAAGGAGTTTCAGGGGCGGCAAAAATTACCAAATTTAATGCCGAGAAATTCAAAACACAATTTGCTTGTGAAATAAAGAACTTCAACATTGAAGATCATCTTCACAGAAAAGAAGCAAGAAAATTAGATGTATTTTCTCAGTATGCTGTTGTTACAGCTGATGAAGCTGTATTAGATTCAGGAATGAATTTAGAGGAAGTTGATACAACTAGAATAGGTGTAATCTGGGGTGCAGGAATTGGAGGTCTAAAAACTTTACAAGATGAGTGTGAAAACTTTTTTAGTGGAGATGGAACACCAAAATTCAACCCATTTTTTATACCAAAGATGATTGCAGATATTGCTGCGGGTCACATTTCAATTAAATATGGTTTTATGGGACCAAACTTTGCCACTGTATCGGCTTGTGCTTCTTCAACCAATGCTTTAATTGACGCTTTTAATTACATAAGATTAGGAAAAGCTAACGCTATTCTTGCTGGTGGATCTGAAGCTGCTGTTACTGAAACAGGAGTTGGAGGGTTTAATGCCATGCATGCTTTATCACAAAGCAATGAGAATCCACAGACAGCCTCAAGACCATTTGATAAAAACAGAAATGGATTTGTATTAGGAGAAGGTTCTGGAGCAATGATGCTAGAAGAATACGATCATGCAATTGCAAGAGGAGCAAAAATATACGCAGAAGTTGTTGGAGGTGGCGCATCTGGTGATGCACACCATATTACTGCTCCACATCCTGAAGGATTAGGAGCTCGCAATTCAATGAATGAGGCACTTCGAGAGGCAAATATAAAGCCAAGTGCAATCGATTATATTAACGTTCACGGTACTTCTACTCCACTTGGTGATATTGCAGAATCAAAAGCAATTCAAAAAGTATTTGGAGAACATGCTTACAACTTAAACATTAGCTCAACAAAGTCTATGACAGGTCACCTTTTAGGTGCTGCTGGAGTAATTGAGGCATTAGCTTGCGTTTTAGCTGTTACAGAAAATATAATACCACCTACTATCAATCATACTGAAGTAGATCCTGAGCTTGATGAAAAATTGAATTTCACTTTCAATAAAGCGCAAGAAAAAGAAGTTAATTATGCATTATCAAATACATTTGGATTTGGAGGGCATAATGCTACTTTAATAATCAAGAAACATAAATAACTGATATTAACATATAGTAGTTGACAGTTAAAGTTTTAACCTTAACTTAACAACCAAATTTGAATTAATTTAGTACTTAATATTAATTATGTCCAAAAGGTATTTATACCATTTTACATCTATTTTATTCGCTTTAACTATTTCAAACTATACGTTTTCACAAACGAATATCTTTGGAAACTCTGTGCCACTAAAAGCTATGGATAATTGTACTCCTTTTGATTCATTAACATTTATACAATCACCATTACCGGGAACAGTAATTAATTACTCAACTAGATTAAATGATGTAAATAGCTTATCAGTAAGTATTACAACTATAGATTTAGAAAATAATTTTACAACTTGTAATTTTGATGTATTGGTTGGATGTAGAGTTAATGCTTCTATTCCACAAATATTCTCACCAAATGGAGATGGAATAAATGATAAACTATATGTTTACGGTAGAAACTTCTCTAATTTCCAATTCATTGTTTACAATAGATGGGGGAGAGAAAGTATTTGAAACAAATGATGTAAATACTGGATGGGATGGAACATTTAGAGGAATTCCTGTACAAGAAGGTGTTTATGTATATTACTTTAGAGGAGGAACCGAATAATTTGGAGAGATAGAAAGAAAAGGAGATTTAACAATTGTAAGATAAAATGAAAGTATTCATTAATTATTTTTTAGATTATTTTAGAAAAGATTTTAGCTTATTTGCTCACCTTTTTACACTTATATTTATTGGTATTTGTATTTATTTAAATTACGAACACCAAGTATATGGAGATCATTTTAGAATCATTAATTACAGTGAATTAAGGTTGTTAAAACTTTGGTTAATGTATTCTTTTGCTTTCATTGTTCCAGTAATTATTGTTTCGCTATTCCAGAAAGAGAAAAAGATAATATATAATTGGAAATACTTATTATTTGGTGGTTTAGCACTTGCTATCATCACCTTTGATTCTTCCTATTATTTGCTAAAATACATCCGACCATTGCTGGAAGGAAGCGATAGCTATTCCTTTTTATATGCTTGTGTTTCTAATATATTAAGCTTGGTATCTGTTATGCTACCAATATTCATAATTTATAATTTGGTTAAATTTTTTAAACCGGAGTTATACGGTTTAAGGCTAAATGGAGCAAATTTAAAGCCTTATTTATGGATGATATTATTCATGATTCCAATAGTTTTCATTGCTTCTATTGGTGAAGATTTCCTGAACTACTACCCTACTTTTTATCAAAGAGATTTTAGTGGATCTGGCTTATCAGAAAATACAAAAATATGGCTATTCGAACTTTGTTATGGATTCGATTTTATATCAGTAGAGCTTTTGTTTAGAGGGTTTATGGTTGTTGCTTTATCTCGCTTTGTTGGTAAAGATGCTATTTTACCAATGGTAGCTTGTTATGCATTTCTTCATTTTGGAAAACCAATGATGGAAACAGTTGGTTCTGTTTTTGGAGGATTTGCTTTAGGAGTTTTAGCCTACAAATCTCGAAATATATACGGAGGAATTATTGTTCACCTTGGGGTAGCTTGGGGAATGGAACTTGCTGCATTTAGCCAGCTTTAAACTTTGTTTACGTTTTCCATTTTAGATAATTCCAACTTTTCTTTCCAACCCAAAATCCAGTAAACTGGTAGTTTAAGTATAGTTTTTAATTTAGATGAATTAATTGATAAAGGATTTTTTAGTAATCCTTTCAAAGCATCCAAACCTCTTGTTTTCTGAAAAGTTTTGTGGGTGTAGCTGTGCAATTTTTTATAAAAACCTTGGTTAAAAGTACCCGAAAACATCATTGCTAAATCATTAGAATCTGTCCAGTTTTTCTTTTCCTTCAACTGATTTTTAACAGCTTCATAAAATTTAGTCCCTGGTAAAGGGTAGGAAACCGAAATACCAATATCATCAGGTTTGCATCTTTTTATTAAAGTGATAGTTTTATCAATATCCTCTTTAGTTTCTCCAGAATATCCATATTGAATAAAGAAAGCAACTCTCACATCTTTTTGCTGAAGTAGCTTTGTAGAGTCTTCTATTTGCTTAATTGTAGTTCCCTTATCCATTGCGTCCAAAATCCCTTGCGAACCACTCTCCGCTCCTATCCATACTTCTTTTAACCCCGAACTAACAAGTGAGTCAATATTGTTTTCTTTCAATAACAAATCGGCTCTACTCTGGATTTTAAAACTAATTTTTAAGTTGTTCTCTAATAAAGTTTCATCAAATTTTTGAACCCAATTTGGTTTTAATCCAAAAATATCATCACACATCCAAAAGTTAGTTACTCCATGCTTATCAGATAAAAATTGAATCTCCTCAACTACTCTTTGTGGTGATCGAGAGTTGTATCTGTTCCCATAAATTGGTTTAGCACACCAATTACATTTATACGGACAACCCCTTGTTGTAGCAATATTTAATGCAAATGGAAATCTACTTGTCCATGCCTTTTTATATGAATCAACATCTATTAAATCCCATGCAGGTTGTGGTAAAAAATCTAAATCTTTTATCACCTCTCTCCTACCGTTATTAATGACTTTTTCTCCTTCTTTAAAAACTATACCTTTTACATCTACCAAAGGGTTTCCCTCATTAATATTATTAATTGCTTCTAATAAAGATATTTCTCCCTCTCCTAACAATACAATGTCAGCTCCTTTGTTTAAGTATTCTTTATAATGATCTGTAGAATCGGAACTTGAAACTATAATCGTGCAACCAGACTCTTTTCCCATCTTTATCATCTTAAATGCAGCCTCACGCATATTGGTTAAGCACATTTTAGTTAGGTAATTAAACCCATCATCATATAGGACTAAAAACTTAGGTTTTGAACTCTCAAGTATTGGTTTAATCTCGTTAGGAGAATCTCTTAGTCCCACATCAAACAAATCTACTTGACAACCATTTTCTCTCAAAAAACTAGCCGCATAAATTGTTCCCAATGGAGGATAAGGCATGCCTGTATCCCATTGCTTAGGATCCATCTTGTAGTAATAACTATGACTAAATAATACGTTTTGCATATTCTGATATCATTGATTTACACTTGGTTTCATATTCTGAAAGAACCTTCTTCTGAAAATTACTCGGATGATGTTTTGAGATATTTCTTGAACTTTTCATTGCGATATCAAAATCTTGTTTAGTCATGTTTCCAAACTTATTTTTCCATCTATTAAGAGTGATTTTCATGAAATACTTGTCTAAATTTTCGCCAATTTTATTATTGAAAATATTCTCTCCAATCGATTGTAAAAGCCCTTTAATAAGGGATATAGCATTATTATCAGGAATCTTACTTATAGCAAAATAATCCTCTATCCAATTATTAGCTTGTATCAAGCTTTTATAAAGTTCTTTATTTACAACTGGAATCAAAGTGAACAATTCGGTGGCAGTAAAAATATTTTGTTCTTCAATCATTAATTCTTGTTGCCCCTTAAAGTAGTTTAAACAGAAAAATTTCCTTGAATTAAATAAAAAGAGTTTTTTAAATAAAATTAATATAGTCCTGGAAAACCACATTCTATTGTGCTCAGTGACTATAAAGTAATCTACATCCCCATCGGGTAACATATGTCCTTTTGAAAAAGAACCCGAAATAAATACACCTCTCACGTAAGGAAATTTTGAAATAAATTTTGCTCGTTTAAATGCTTTCTCTTTATGCTTTTCTGCTCTTGTATTTCCTTTCCTTCTTTCTGTAAAATATTTTTTATCTTCATTTAATCCATAAAGATTATCATCTTTAAAAATCAACTGCGTTTTAATCAACTTTTCTAACTCTAACTCCAAATCAGCCTCTTCATTTTCAGGTACCATTCTTTTCATTTCTATAATAGTAAGCGGGTATCTAAAAACATCAAAGTATATTAATACTTTTAAAAAAGAAGGCAATATGTTAGTTGATTTATTCATTTAAAAAGGAAAGTTAATACATTTCCTACTTGATTTTATATTTAATATCTATTTGAGTCAATATAGCTAAACTTCCTAAAAATAATATTGCCATTTTTGGTGAGTCGCTAAAAGCATTAAATAAGCCGTGCACATAAAAAGTGGTGAGACCAAGTAATGATGAAAGTAGAATTAATCTATCTTCAGACTCGATTTTTTTTAGTGCTAAGCTTATCCCTACTTGGAATGATTTTAATATTATCAATAAGAAAATTATAAACCCTAAAATACCTGTTTCGGACAAGAACATTAAATACTCCGAATGAGCATTTCCTTTATCACCTCTATGCGTACTTATTCTTGTTGTAAATTCATTTGTTTGATATTTACCATACTCAAATTGATAGGTTCCTGGGCCATGGCCTAGCAATGGTTTTTCCTCAAACATTCTGTAAGCAGATACCCATCTATTAATTCTTTCTCGATTAGATGCATCATTCTTAAGATTTGTAACCGACACTAAATGCTGAGAAAACTGATCACTGTATTTAACTGAAGTTCTTCTCATTTCGGAATAAACATCAGAATAATTAAACCATATTACAGAAACAAGAATAGCAATTATACCCAAGAACATATTGAATTTTCCTTTCAACAAAATAAAAACATCGACTAATAAAGCTAGTGAGAGGCTTATCCAAGAGGCTCTAGAATACGAATGAAGCACAGCTATTACTAAAAAAAGTGAAAGTGAACAGAATCCAAAATGGATTTTGTTTTTTTGAAAAAATCCAGTTCTTAAAAAAACAAAAGGAATTAAAAAAGCAACACAAGCCCCAAAAATAGTGTGCTCATCATAAAAAGGCATAGCCGTATAAACAGATGCAGACTGAACAAAATCTAAATTAGCATGTTTATATAATGAATTACCTATTGGTATAATCATCCCTATAGCATACCAAAAATAAAGCTTACTTAAAGAAGATGTTTTCTTTGTCAAAAGGATTGTAATTACAAAGAAACCTAGAATATAGATTGTTTGAGAAATTGTTTTCTTAATAGAAATAATAGCATAATCTCCTATCAATGAACTCATGCACATAACTAGTATCAGTATACTCAACAACCAGGTAATAGGATGATTGAGTTTATTAAGATTTTCAGGTTTCTTGATTAAAAAAACAAGAAAAAAATAGAAGATTACAAATAATATAAACCCCTCTAACGGTAATGATAATTTAGTACCTCCACCCAACACAAAATCGAGAGATAGAGGTGTCATGAATGCTATTACAAAAGGAATTGACTGAATATTTTGAAGCAACAAAACAACTCCAATAACACTAATAAAAACCGTAGTTAATAGAATTAATTTTTCGTGATTTTCAGTAAATAAAAAATAAAAACCGGCTATAATTGCCAATAAAATACCTGATAAAATCAAAAAATTATATTTTCTGATTTTATCAATCATCATTTAATTCCTTAGATATTTCTTTAAGGCTACTGCTTAAAATAAAATACGTTATTGAACCAAACAATCCCAATAACAATCCTATGATAGCATTCAGGAAGAAAGAGGGAGAGGATTTTTTAAAATCTGGAATAGCAGAGGATATTATATACACTTTAGGAAAAGGCATGCTAATTTTTTCGTTAATCCCGATTAAATCTTTCTTCAGGTTAGAGAATACAGATAGCTGGGTATAATACTCATTTATAGTCTTGGCATTTTGAAGCGTGTAATTATTTTTAGCTGCTTTAATAATGATGTCATTACCATAACTAACATCTCCCTTTCTCCTATTTTCCTCTAGTTTAGAAACTAATTTTTTTCCTAAAAGATTTGGTTCAACTATCCTTTTTTCTCCAGAAATTAACCCTAACAAACTATCCACTACTTGCTGTCTAGTAGTAACTTTAGAAGTTAAATTATCTTTTAGTGCATAAATATTACCGAATAAAATATCCTTTCTAATAGTGTCAATATAACTCAACATACAATTAACCATATTAGCAGACATAGTTGGAGAAGAACTATTAACTGATACTTTAACAGCCATGTATTTTGATCTTCTAAAAGATATGTCATTAGCATATCTTTTATTCAAATTAAACCTCCAGTCTTTCCTGTTGGTATCCAATCCATAGTAGTCAATTAAGTTAAACTTCTTCAAAAGCTTTTGCTTCATTTGTTGTGATTCAAATAACTGAATTAATCTGTCAGTTTGGTATTCGTGACCAAAAACAGAATTATTAACCACTTCTTTTATAGAATTGGAATTTGTTGGGTAAACTATTCCCTCCGCATAGTATTTTTTTGGAATAAAAAAAGTGATTCCAACTGCTATAGTTGAGCACAAAATAGAAATAAAAACAATCTTTTTCCTATTATTAATTAATACTGTTACTAATAAAGTTTGAGGAAATTTTTTGTTCATTTTCGAATATCTCTTAAATTATTATTGAGATAAAGATACTGTTTTATCTTGTTTTAAAAACAACCTTTTTTTTGAGAACTGGTTTTAAAGTTTGTTACTTTTTCATCCTCAATTCAAAAATTAACTTTTTTATATATCAAAAAAAAAGTAAATAATTGCCGAATTACATCTTTTATTATTAAATCAGATCATTTATCATTAGGAGAATAAACAGAAAAAACGACTTACAAATTGTATTACATCTTTTTGTGATAGTAATACTATCATTATAAAAATATTTGTTGTATCATTGTGTATGAAAAAATTAATATTGATACTCGGACTTATACCTGTTATAGGTTTTAGTCAAGAAAGTAACCTTGGTAACTGGTTTATGTATTTAGGGAACAAAAAACTAAATTCTAACTGGAACATACATAATGAGGTTCAATACAGAAACTATAATGTAGTTGGTAATATGGAGCAACTGCTGTTGAGAACTGGAATTGGCTTCAACTTGAGTCCTAACAACAACAATATACTTTTAGGATACGGATTTATAAGAAGTGAAAATTATGTTTCAACTGATCAAAAAGTGGGAAATAACGAACACAGAATATTTCAACAATTTATTACACGTCAATCATTTAATAGAGTTAGTCTTCAACATAGATACCGATTTGAACAAAGATTTTTGGAAAATGATTTTAAGCTAAGGTTTAGATATTTCATATCTGTAAACGTAGCCTTATCAAAACCAAAAATTGAAAAAAACACCTTCTACTTATCAGCATATAACGAGGTGTTTATTCAAAGTAAAGAAAATCTGTACGACAGAAATAGAGTTTATGCTGGTCTTGGATACGCTATAAACAAAGACTTCAGAATAGAACTAGGTTACATGAATCAATTATTTAATAAAGGGTCAAGAGATCAAATTAATATAATAGGAATAATAAATTTTTAAACTTAAAAAAATAAAAAACATGAAAACAATAATCACAGTAATTGGCTTAGCAACTTTTATGATGAGTTGCAATTCGCCTTCGGAAACTCCAGTAAAAATAGCTGAAGTTGAAACAAAAGAAGAAATTAAGGGATTGGTACAAGAAGTACTAACCAAGGAACAGCAAGATGCTCTAACTCCAGATGCAGTAATCACCTCATTTAAAGATGGTAACGAAAGGTTCTTAAATAATGATTTAACAGCTCGTGACCATTCTGCCCAAG
Organism: Flavobacteriales bacterium; assembly: GCA_018609055.1. Classification (GTDB taxonomy): domain Bacteria; phylum Bacteroidota; class Bacteroidia; order Flavobacteriales_D; family CAJJDF01; genus CAJJDF01. Next base: position 55,197 of record JABAYJ010000005.1, on the reverse strand, counting down.
TAAGAAACAGTACGTTATCTCAATTCCCAAAAGCAATTGTACTCTCTGTGTAGATAGCCGAGTACCAGTAGAAGATGTATTCGACAGAGGGATTGGGGATATCTTTGTAGCACGTGTTGCAGGTAACTTTGTAAACGAAGACATACTTGGAAGCATGGAGTTTGCCTGTAAAGTATCTGGATCTAAAGTAATATTAGTAATGGGTCACGAACATTGTGGTGCCGTAAAAGCAGCTGTAGATAATGTTAAGTTAGGAAATATTACACCTATGCTTGCTAAAATAAGACCTGCGGTTCTTTCATTAGAATATGAAGGAGACAAGACATCTAAAAACGAAGAGTTCGTTCATATGGCTTGCGAAAGTAACGTGAAAAAAACCATAAATGAGATAAGGAAACAAAGCCCAATCCTAAAAGAAATGGAGGATAACGGAGAAATAAAAATAGTTGGTGCTGTTTACGATATGGACAGTGGAAAAGTAGAGTTTCTGTAAATTAATAATGGGTTAATAAGCAGAAAAACGAAAAGCAGAGTTAGAAATTTCTAACTCTGCTTTTTTTTGTTACCAAAAAATATAATTCAATTACTTACCAAATCCTTCAGTAAAATACTTGTAGAAATAAGGGATCGTTTCAATTCCTTTTAGGTAATTAAAAATACCATAATGCTCATCTGGTGAGTGAATGTCATCAGTTGCCAATCCAAACCCCATAAGAACTGATTTAAGTCCTAATTCTTCCTCAAACATTGATGTAATTGGAATACTTCCTCCTCCACGAACTGGAATTGGTTTTACTCCAAAAGTAGTTTCCATTGCTTGGCTTGCTGCTTGGTAAGCTGGAAAATCAGTAGGAATCAAAAATGGTTCTCCTCCGTGATGTGGCGTTACTTTTACTCTCACTGCATCTGGCGCAATGGATTCAAAATGTGCTTGAAATTTCTCTGTAATCTCATCAGAACTTTGTCCTGGCACTAATCTCATTGAGATTTTTGCATAAGCTTTTGAAGGCAATACAGTTTTAGCTCCTTCTCCAATATATCCTCCCCATATTCCGTTTACATCCAAAGTTGGACGAATAGATGTTCTTTCGTTTGTAGAGTATCCTTTTTCTCCAAATCCTTCTTTTATGTTCAATTCCTTGTTGTAATCGTCTTGATTAAATGGTGCTTTCGCCATTTCTGCTCTGTCTTCGTCAGAAACTACTTCTACATTGTCATAAAATCCTTTTACAGTAATGTGGTTGTTTTCATCTGTTAAAGATGCAATCATATTACACAAAATATTGATTGGATTCCCAACTGCACCTCCGTATAAACCTGAGTGTAAATCTCTGTTTGGCCCAGTTACTTCAACCTCCATATAACTCAAACCTCTTAATCCAACTGCAATAGATGGGCAATCGTTAGAAATCATAGAAGTATCAGAAATAACAATCGTATCAGCTTTTAATTTTTCTTTGTTTGCTTTTACAAATATTCCTAAGTTTTTAGACCCTACTTCTTCTTCTCCTTCAATCATAAACTTTGCATTACATGGCAAAGAGTTTGTCTTTATCATGTGTTCAAAAGCTTTCACATGCATGTAAAATTGTCCTTTATCATCTGCAGAACCTCTTGCATAAATGTATCCGTCTTTTATTACTGGTTCAAATGGTGGGCTTGTCCATAATTCAATTGGGTCTGGCGGTTGTACATCATAATGTCCATAAACCAAAACAGTAGGCAAAGATGGATCAATCATTTTTTCTCCATACACAATTGGATGACCTTCTGTTTCGCAAATTTCTGCAAAATCTACTCCTGCACTTAACAAACTTTGTTTCACATGCTCTGCGCATCTTTTCACCTCAGCATCATAAGCTGGATCAGCACTTACCGAAGGTATTTTTAATAAATCTACTATCTCATCTATGAATCTATCCTTGTGTTCTTCTATGTACTTTTTTACGTCTGACATTTGCTACTTATATATTTAATTTAGTATTGCATTATTCATAAAATTACCGAAACCCTAAGACAAAGTAAAATCTAACGGGGTATATTTTTTACAATCATTTAATAACCGTATTTTTACCCAGATTTAAAATTTAATCCAAATGAAATCAGTTACCCTTGGCGAGTTTATTATAGAAAAGCAGTATGATTTTAAATATGCTACTGGTGAGCTATCTAGTATTTTAAGCTCTATCAGATTGGCATCTAAAATTGTGCATCATGAATTAAATAAAGCAGGACTTGCTGAACATATTTTGGGAGCCGTAGGTACCGAAAATATTCAAGGAGAGGAACAGCAAAAATTGGATTTATATGCCAATGATGTATTCATTAAAGCACTTAAAAACAGAGAGATTGTTTGTGGAATTACTTCTGAAGAAGATGACGACTTTGTAGCTTTTGATGGAGAATCAATGAATGGAAATTATGTGGTAGCTATGGATCCTTTGGATGGTTCATCTAACATTGATGTGAATGTATCGGTAGGAACAATTTTTTCGGTTTACCGAAGAATTTCTCCAGCTGGAACTCCTGTAGTTTTAGAAGATTTTTTACAACCAGGAACTGAGCAAGTAGCAGGTGGTTACGTTTTGTACGGATCTTCTACTATGCTAATTTACACTACTGGAAATGGAACTAATGGATTCACTTACGATTCATCTTTAGGAACATTTTATTTATCGCATCCTGATATGCAAACAAGCAAAGACGGAAAGATATTCTCTATGAACGAAGGGAATTACAACAGAACTTCGCAAGGATTAAGAAACTATATCGATTACACCAAAGGAATTGATAAAGCAACAAATAGGCCTTACACAGCTCGCTATATTGGTTCGTTAGTTGCTGATTTTCATAGGAATTTATTGAAAGGAGGTGTTTACGTTTATCCCAGTACAGATGAATCTCCTAAAGGAAAACTAAGGTTACTTTACGAATGTAATCCTCTTGCTTTTATTATAGAACAAGCTGGTGGAAAAGCTACTGATGGCGAAAAAAGAATAATGGAATTAAAACCAACTGAACTTCACCAAAGAGTTCCTTTTATTGTTGGATCTAGCAATATGGTGGATACCATTCATGAGTTTATAAAGGAAAATTAATATCCCCAATCGTCATTTCTGAAGCTATAGAAATTGATTCCAAATTTAATTTTTGGGTCAATTTTATTTAAGCTCGAACGTGCTTCTACTCCATAAACTCCTAATCTAAATCGTGTTCTAGATAATCGGAAAGAACGTTCGATTCCTACAAATACTTCGGCATATTGGTAATTGTATTGAGGAATCATAATTCCACTAACTCCAGCCACAGTATGAATTCCTAGTTTTTTTACCAGAGGAACGTAATTTATAATTGCCCCATTAAAATGGTGAATATAATTTAGTTTCAAGTAACTATCAGTAACGTTCAAAGTAGTATCCTGCAATTGCATAGATGTTAGAAAAGAGGCGAAAAACCACTGATCACTTCTTCCAAAAATCTTATTATCTTCTCTTTTTAACTCATTTTTGGTTAAAAATTTACCTGCTTCAAATCTATAAGAAGAAGTTCCTAAAGTCCTTACATTAAATGAATGAAGAATAGAGAAACTTAAGTAATCGTAATCAATTGCACTACCAAAAAGACCTTTTACTCCTTTCTCATAACTAACTGAAAACTCTGGCCAAACACTCCCTAATACTACTTTACGCTTAGGTTCCATCATGTACTTTTGGAACGGGGTAAAAGAGAATGAAATTCCAAGACGAGAAGATTTATAGCCATCAAATGATGCTGCAGCATTAACTTGTCCTGGAAAAATTGAATCGAAAATTGGAGTAAAATTATAACTATCAATAGATGATCTGTCATCATAGCTATACCAAAGTGAAGAATAAAATCCATTAAATAATTCACGAGATGTTCTAGCTACTAAATAACCAGTTTCAATCCAGTTGTTTCTTTGAAACTTATTAAATAGTGCGTCATCAAACACTAATAAATCGAATCGTTTTCCTACGTATAAATCAACTCTACCAAGGTGTATAGGGTCATATTTTGTTCCAATCCTAAAGTTTCCTTTCCAGTCATTATTAAGTAAACCAATACTTAGTCCTCCTGAAACATTAATTGTTTTTTCATTTTCGAATCTTCTGAAATAAGATACTCCAGGGCCTAACCTTAAAAAATTAATAGGATCAAAAGAAATTAATTCGGGTAAAGAACCAAAACGCCAAGATTGTTTTTTTGTACGATTCCTAAATCCTACACCATCCCAAACAACATTTAGTAATGTAACTTTATTATACACAGAATCTACAGAATCCAGATAAGCAGGCGAATTCACAAACTCGTAAATACTGTCCTTTACAAACTGAAATCTTTGTTCTTCTTTGGTTAATGGTTCTGGCCTTAGCTCGTCCCAATAACTTGAGTCTCTTTCGTACGCTTCGGCAGTTGTAACACCTACTTCATTGGAAAAATACCTCTTAGGAAAAACAGGATTCAATTCATAATTAGAATAAGTAACAAGTGTTTTTCCTATGAACTTTTGCCCACCAGTTTTCTCTTCATAATCAAAAACTTGCTTCTCTAACAGCAAGTTAGAGTCTGCATCAAAAAAATAATCTTGTTGAATTCTGAATTTTCTATATTTCTTAAGTCCATTACCAGTAATTGATAAATCTACTTTATCAATATTAAAAGAGTTATCCCTTATCCAGATAAAACCTTCGTAGGTTGCGTTTCCTTTTTTTCTTGGAGTAACTTCGATTTCCCATACCATTACGCCCTCGTCAAAAGTGGTTTCTATAAGCTTAAATTTATAAGTAAGAACCGATAGATTGTTAAGTGGAGAAACCAATGGAACTTCATTCAACTTATACAAATTCATTAAGTTATCGTAGAAATTAAAATCACTTTGAAAGGTGTTTTTAAAGAACAATCCAAAAGTACTTCCGTATTCCTTATATGCTGTTCTTATCTCTTTTACTTTATCTGGATATTGGTAGTGACGTTCCATTTTCACCTCCATCATATTTATGCTGCTAGCAAGTCTGCTAATTTCTCTTTTCTTATTACGAGTAGCCTCATCTAATAATTCTTCATCAGTTTTTTCTTTAGCTGCCTCTTCGCTTTTCTTTTGATTTTCTAAACGCTCTTTTACTTTATCTCGTTTGCTTTTTTCTTTCGCACCAATTATCTCTTTGGCCTTAATATAAACCTCACATTTACTCGATTTTACTTGAGTATTCCATCTTTCTTTCCTGTCTATAGCTTTATTAATAATGCCATAAGCTGGATCTCTTCCCTTACTATTTACTTGGAGCTCCTCTAGTTGTTTAACATCTGTAACTAACCATACGTTTTTCACAATTTCACTGTTATCCTCAAGTGTAACAGTAAACTCTTGTGTTTTAAACCCCACAGCAGTTACTACAACAGTATAAATTCCTTGATTGGTAAATTGGTAAAAGTACTTCCCATTGACATCTGTAGACGTACCAAGAGCGTTAGACTTAATATATAAATTAGCAAAAGGAACTGGCGAATTATTTTCATCCATTACAAATCCTGAAATCGATTGCGAATGAATCGAAAACTGAACACACATGAAAATAAATATGAGTAGGGATTTCATAGTTTCTTTTAGCTATAACTTCTAATTGATCAAAAAGTTACATTGTTAGTCAAATTTAATACAAAAAGAAAACCCTCAAACATAAATTCTGTTAAAGGGTTATAAAGTATGTTAAATGGAGGAGATTAATCTTTCTTGGGAATCCAAGGAATTTCTTCAGCATTTAAATCTTGAGTAAATTTACGGCTCAATACGAACAGGTAGTCAGATAATCTATTTAGGTATTTAGTAATAACTGCATCTACTTCGCTTTCCATAGCTAGGTGAACAGATATTCTTTCAGCTCTTCTGCACACACATCTAGCAATGTGACACATAGAAACTGTTGGGTGTCCTCCTGGCAAAACAAAAAACTTCATGTCGGGTAAAGTCTCATTCATTTCATCCATTTTATGTTCCAACTCTTCAATTTCAGTCTCCGAAATAGAAGGAATTTTTACTTTATCCTTCCCTGGTTCTTTAGCAAGGTTAGATCCCAGCACAAATAAATTATCTTGTATTTGGATTAAAAAATCTTTTGTTTCTTTCTCCATTTCTTGGTCGCGAATTAATCCCAAATGAGAGTTTAATTCGTCTACCGTTCCGTAAGCTTCTATTCGTAAATGGAATTTAGGAACTCTTGCTCCACCCAATAAAGAGGTTTCTCCTTTGTCTCCTGTTTTTGTGTAAATTTTCATACCATAAAAGTATATAAAAAAAGCTCCAAGTGTATTGGAGCTTTTCAAATTTGTTCAAATCAATTAATATTGAATTTTGTTAATGTAGTAAACCTTTCTTTTTCTCTTTTTATCCCCGCTTTTGTTCTTAATTTTTTGGTATCCATAAGTAATGAAATTTCTTTCATACCAGTAATCAGTTTCAGCTGATGCAGACCAAGTCAATTTATCATCTTCATCTCCAGTGCTTATAATTTCCGACTCTTTTTCATCAATAGTCTTTCCATTAAAATTATCTATAGTTTTTGAGTAAATTGATCTTCCAGCAGAAAATACCAACTGAACTTCTTTTTCATTAGCTTCAGAAACAGAAATAAATCTTTTAACGAAGTAAGGTTTGTAAGAAGGGAAAAGCTTGAAGGAATTATCCCAGATTAATCCACCATCTTTATCAAATCCAGCTACTACAGCATGGGTATATTGATATCCATCAAATACTGTTCGGTAGGTAACATTTCCATTAGCATCCGTTCTAGTTTCAGTTCGGTAAGTTGGGTAATAAGCTTCACCAAGCATAATATACTTATCTCCTTTTTTAATAATATCATGAGAGGCAATTAGGTAATTTATGTTCATTTCCTTCCCTTTTTTTTCTTTACGCTTTTGCTTTCTTTCAACTTTAGCTTGCTTTCTTGCAGGCAAGTATTCTAAAAATTTATTTAATGACAAGAAGTTGTATGATTCGATAAATTTAAGACTTGAACCTATCGATTTTGCAAAAAACAATCCGTTAGAATAGGTTGCATTCTTTTCAGAATAGGTTCCTGTGTAAATAAACTCTTCGTCTTCCATTTTAGAAACCGAAATATCAGAAATCACATTCTCATATTTTTCTGTCAAGCAAAAAATCTTCTTTTTATTTCCTTTTCTGTCTACTCTTATTACGTAAGTGTCCGTTTTTTTATCCGCTTTTGCAGTAACAAAAGCAAATAATTCTGATTCATCAGACAATACCTGAAAATTTTGAAAGAAAATTCTCTTGGCATTTGCTCCAGCAACATTTATTGGGATTATTTTAGACTTCCCTGTACTCCAATTAATTACTGTCAAAAAAGCTTCTTTTCTTGTTTTGGTATCTATCACAGCATTCTCTCCTATTACTACCATCTTTTCCATAAAAAAAGCTTTTGGTAACTCACTGTCAACATCTTGAATTTTCATTGACTCCAGTTCCAAACTCACAATTTTAAATGCCTTACTTTTCACTCTAAACATAGCGTGAAAATGTGTTTTTGTAACGTATGAAGAAACAAATCTATATTTCTTACCGATTACAATTTCTTTTTTGGCAACTTCAGTTAAGTTGATATCCATTTTCTTAAAAGTCCATTTTCTTCCTTTCGATTCTCTTTGAGAATAGACATTTATCAATCCATTTTCGGCCAAACTAATAACCTCAAAGTTACTTACAGCTTCATCTTTTATGTCTAGCTCAACTCGCTCGACTAAGGTCGTTCTTGATTCTTGTGCATTAGTTAAGGCTGTTATAGCAAACAATAATGCTCCTAGTAAAAATATTTTTTTCATCTTTTTTGGTAAAAAAAAAGCTCCCTTAAAAGAGAGCTTTTTAAGTTTATATGTTATCCTAAAAACGGATATCTGTAATCTGTAGGAGTTACAAATGTTTCCTTAATTGTTCTTGGAGAAACCCATCTCAACATATTTAAGATTGATCCTGCTTTGTCATTTGTTCCAGAACCTCTTGCTCCTCCAAACGGTTGCTGACCTACAACTGCTCCAGTTGGTTTGTCATTGATATAGAAGTTTCCTGCTGCATTTTTCAATTTCTCTGCTGCAAAGTCAATCATGTATCTATCTTGAGAGAAAATAGAACCAGTCAATGCATACTCAGAAGTAGAATCTACTAAGTCTAATGTTTCTTCAAACTTGTCTTCATCATACACAAAGATTGTAATTACTGGGCCAAATATTTCTTCACACATTGTTCTGAATTTAGCGCTTTTTGTAACCACAACTGTAGGCTCAATAAAGTATCCTTTCGATTTATCGTAGTTTCCACCAGCAATAATCTCAGCATCATCTTGTTTCTTGATGTAATCAATGTATCCTGCAATTTTATCAAATGCATTTTCATCAATAACAGCATTAATGAAGTTTCCAAAATCTTCTGGAGTTCCCATTTTCATATCAGCTACATCTTCTTTCACATATCCAAGTACTTCATCAGCCATATTGGATGGTAAATAAACTCTAGATGCTGCCGAACATTTTTGTCCTTGAAATTCGAATGCTCCTCTTGAAATTCCTGTTGCTACTTGCTTAGGAATTGCAGATTTATGTGCTACAATAAAATCTTTTCCTCCAGTTTCACCTACTATTTTTGGGTAAGTTCTGTAGTTAGCAATGTTATCTCCTATTATTTTCCATAAATGTCTAAATACACCTGTAGAACCAGTAAAGTGTAATCCTGCAAAATCTTTGTGGTTAAATACTACTTCTCCTGCTTCTGGTCCATCTACCAATACCATATTGATAACACCATCTGGCAATCCAGCTTCTTTAAATAATTCCATGATTACCTGTGCAGAATATATTTGAGATTCTGCCGGTTTCCAAACTACTACATTTCCTAGCATTGCTGGTGCCGCACATAAATTTGCTGCAATTGCAGTAAAGTTGAAAGGTGTAATTGCAAATACAAATCCTTCAAGAGGCCTGTACTCTAATCTGTTCCATAATCCTGAGTTAGAATCAGGTTGAATCTCCATGATTTCTTGCATGTAAGCAACATTCATTCTTAAGAAATCAATTAACTCACAAACTGAATCAATCTCCGCTTGGTAACAGTTTTTTGATTGCGCCAGCATGGTAGCTGCATTCATTTTTGCTCTGTAAGGTCCTGCCAATAAATCGGCTGCTTTCAAAAAAATAGCTGCTCTGCTTTCCCAAGCCATGTTTCCCCAGTCGCTTTTTGCTGCTAAAGCTGCTTCAATTGCTTCTTCTACATGTTTCTTCGTTCCCAAACTGTATGTTCCCAAGCTATGCTTGTGATCATGTGGTGGTGACATGGTAAATTTATTATCTGTATGAATTTGTTTGCTTCCAATGTAAGAAGGTACATCAATTTTATTGTTGTACATTTCTTTATACTTAGCCTGTAACTCTTCTCTCTCAGCACTTCCTGGTGCGTAGCTTAATACTTCTTCGTTCCCATGAAACGGTACATTATAAAATCCATTTGACATTATTGGTGAGGTTTTAGTTCTATATTAGTAATCCTTAAAATTAAGAATAACAAAACATATAAAAAAACCAATTGAGGTATTATGTGCTCGGTTGATGTGTATATTAATTTTGTTATTTTTTTCATAAAACAAAGTAAATGTGTGAATTAAATTTGGTAGAATGGAAACCTTTTACATATATTTACGTTCAATATAACACACACTAAAACAAAACTGCCTATTCTATAATTCTACTTAAACAACATTATTAACCCATTTAATAAATAAGTAGTATTATGGAAACTAACAGAAAAAGCTCTGATCAAGAGCTAATTAGGAGTTATTTAGAAGGGAATGATTTATCATTCGAAATCATATTAACTCGTTACAAAGATCGTATTTTTAGTTACTTGATGTCATTAGTCAAGAATAGAAAAATTGCAGAAGATATTTTTCAAGATGCATTTTTTAAAATTATTCGTACCCTCAAAAAGGGTTCTTATAACGAAGAAGGAAAGTTTTTGCCTTGGGCAATGCGAATTGCTCACAACTTAGCAATAGATCATTTTAGGAAAATAAAGAAAATGCCTACTGTGAGTCAAAACCCTTCTAAAAATGATGATGATGATTTTGACATCTTCTCAATTCTTAATATGCAAGAATCTAGTATAGAAGATGATATGATTGAAGAACAAATCCATAAGGATGTGCGAAATATCATTGATTATTTACCAGAAGAGCAAAGAGAAATCATTATTCTAAGGCATTTTAAGGAAATGAGTTTTAAAGATATTGCAGAAAAAAAAGACATCAGTATTAACACTGCTTTGGGAAGAATGAGATATGCTCTTATTAACCTAAGAAAGATTATTGAAAACAACAAAGTGAACTTGACAGTATATTAGTCGAGATTTAAATTTATTACTAACCTCACAAGTATTTATACCTGTGAGGTTTTTTTATTACTTTTGTGGATGGAATTTGAAGGAAAATGCATCATCTTTTCTGCTCCCTCTGGTGCAGGAAAAACAACTATTGTTCAACATCTATTGGCTGTGAATAACGAAATAGAGTTTTCTATCTCTGCAACTAGTCGTAATATGAGGTCTCATGAAATAGACGGAAAAGACTATCTCTTTCTTTCTGCCGAAGAATTTAAGAATCACATCAATGAAAATAAATTTGTTGAGTGGGAAGAGGTTTATTCCGATAATTATTATGGAACTCTTAAGTCCGAAATGGAACGCATTTGGAAAGAAGGAAAACATGTTATTTTTGATGTGGATGTGATGGGTGGAATAAAACTCAAATCCATTTTTGGAGATAAAGCCTTTTCGGTTTTTGTACAAGCTCCTTCTGTTGAGGAACTTGAAAACAGATTGATTAACAGAGGAACGGAAGATCCAGAAAGTCTTGAAAGAAGAGTTGGTAAAGCAAAATTTGAAATGCAATTTGCGAGTGAATTTGATTACATTCTTGTAAATGACGTGCTGGAAATAGCAGAAAAAGAAGTAGAATTAGTCGTTCAATCATTTCTACAACAAACCAAATAAGTACAACATTAATGAAAAAAGTAGGTCTGTTTTTTGGTTCGTTTAACCCGATTCATGTGGGGCATTTGGTTATTGCTAACCACATTGCTCATTCTGGAATGGTAGATGAAGTATGGTTTGTAGTTTCGCCACAAAACCCTTTTAAAAAGAAGAAATCTCTTTTAGAAGAGTATCATAGACTTGCACTAGTAAACGAAGCTATTGATGAAAATCCTAAATTAAAGTCAAGCGATATTGAGTTTACAATGCCTCAACCATCATACACAGCTGATACTTTAGCTTTTTTGATAGATAAATATCCTGAATTAGATTTTTCGTTAATTATGGGAGAAGACAATATAAAGTCCTTCCACAAATGGAAAAACTATGAGGTAATTCTTAAAAATCACTCTGTTTTGGTTTATCCAAGAGTTGGTGTGGATGAGGATTTAAAAGCCAAAAGCGATATTCTAAATCACAAAAGTGTTCATGTTCTTGAGAACATTCCTGTAATGGATATCTCGGCAAGTTACATTCGTAACCAAATAAAAGAAGGTAAAACTGTTGCCTATTTACTCACTGATAAAGTGGCTAAATATTTAGATGAAATGAATTTTTATAAGTAATTAAACCAAATTCCCTTCAATCTCTTTAATCATAGATTCGAAGAAAAGACGACCGTCTGTATTTCCTAATTCATCATCTGCGGCTCTTTCTGGGTGAGGCATCATTCCAAAAACTGTTCTTTGTTTGTTGGTTACTCCAGCAATATTTTCTACCGATCCATTTGGATTATTTTCTGAGTTGATGTTTCCATCCTCATCACAATATCTAAATAAAACCTGATCGTTTGCATTCAATTCCTTAATAGTCTCTTCAGACGCAAAATACCTTCCTTCTCCGTGAGCGATAGGGATTTTATATCCTTTTCCCTTGGTAAGATTTGCAGTAATTGCTGTGTCGGTATTTTGTGGTGCTATAAATACATTTTTACAAATGAATTTATGACTAGTGTTGTGCAACAATGCTCCAGGTAATAAACCAGATTCACAAAGAATTTGAAATCCATTACAAACTCCTATTGCATAACCACCATTATTACAATGCTCGATTACTTGCTCCATAATTGGCGAAAATCTTGCGATTGCTCCTGATCTCAGTGCATCTCCATAAGAAAATCCTCCTGGAACTACTACTACGTCAACATTTTGTATGTCAGTATCTTTGTGCCAAAGACTTACTACTTCTTGATTCATGATTTCTTTTAAAACATAAATCATGTCTTCGTCACAATTGGATCCTGGGAAAGTAATTACACCAAATTTCATATGGGAATGCGTTTAATTAATTAATCATCAAAAGTAATAATTTTTTGAGGATAGGCATTTATGATTTCTTAAAAGAAACTCACAATTTAAAATAGATGATAACTAAATGCCAAAACAACTAGAATAAAAAGTGGTTCTTTCCATTTGAATTTTGAGTTAGCAAAGTAATCTGATAAAAAAACTGATAGCGGAATTGCCAATATAAAATAGGTGAACTCAAATAATTCTAAAAACAAACTTACAACCGCTAATAATATTGAGCCTAAATAAAAAGAAAATAAATTTTTAGTTAAACGAATTATAGTAACATCTATTCCTGTTCTCTTTTGTATTACAACCTTGTATCCCATGAATCCTAGTGTAATTAAAATAAAAACAAATATCCATTCCGCATAATTAAATGCTGGAGATTGAAAATTTAATTCAAAAACAGAAGTCAAAAATATATAATTATCTGTGAGCTCGCTAAATGCTAAAATCAACAAATAAGGAAGCGTAAATCCTGTTATCACAACAAACAACTCTTTAATTGTAATTCTTTTAAAGGTATTTAGATTTTGAATTAACACTAACAAAAGAAGGGCAAAAAATAAATTGTGAAACATGAGGGCGCCTACGATAAAAGCCGAATTAAAAATTGGATTAACATTGGACTCTTTGTCTCTAAAAGATATAAGGTAACTAACAAATATGACTAAAAGCAAAGACAATACTAAGTAAACTATATAACCTTGAGATTTAATTCCTAAACCCATTATTATCACATAAAAAAACAAAAATATATTTGTAGGCTCATAACTAAACAATTGTTGTTTAAGCCTATAGTTAATAAACCAAGCAGGGATAAGGGTGAAGAAAAAAGAGAAAATTATTAGATTTTGTTTATTCACAGTCAATTTTTCTCCTCCAAAAAGCATAGAGAAATTTTCAGTTCCAGACAACCCTATATAATTCCAAAGCCATATTGCAGAAGCAACTACTAGTATTATTAGGTAGCTAATTGCATTGTTTTTGAAAAGTGATGTGATCATTAATGATTAAAAATATAATTAGCAGAGCGATCTAATATCCTAAAGTTATTTATATTTGTGACGTATAACGAATAAAACAAAAAATTATGGGTTGGTTAGCTTCTTTTTTAGAATCAGTATTTCAATTAACATTTGGTCTTATTAAACCACTTGGTGATACACCCTGGATGATAATCTCATTAGCTATTGCTGGTGGTTTATTATACTGGTTAATGTGCCAAAAGAAATATAATGCACAAGCCGAAGCAGACGAAAACCAACTTAAATAAGTTAGCCTTACTGTAAATCGAATCCAATATCGGTTCTATAATACATTTTCTCGAATCCAATTTTATTTAAAGAAGCATACGATTTATCGAGTGCTTCTTTTTTATTTGCCCCAAACGAACTAATAGCTAAAACTCTTCCTCCGTTTGTAACGATTTTTCCATCAAGGACTTTTGTTCCAGCATGAAAAACTACACTTTCGTCAATTCCTTCAATTCCTTCAATTACTTTTAGTTTCTCATAACTCTCTGGATAACCACCAGATACAGCCATAACTGTACATACTGTTTGGTCGGTTACTTTAAATTCTATTTCGTTAAGTGTTTTATTACCTACAGCTGTAAATACTTCTACCAAATCCGATTCTATTCTAGGAATCACCACTTCCGTTTCTGGATCTCCCATTCTTACATTGTACTCAATTACAAATGGATCTCCACATACATTCATCAGTCCAATAAATAAAAATCCTACGTAATCGATATTGTCTTTTTTAAGCCCGTTTACAGATGGCTTTACAATTTGCTCCTCTACTTTGTCCAAAAACTCTTTGGTTGCAAATGGCACTGGTGAAATTGCTCCCATTCCTCCTGTGTTCAATCCTTTATCTCCTTCTCCAATTCTTTTATAGTCCTTTGCAGTTGGTAATACTTTATAGTTTTCTCCATCGGTCAATACAAAAACTGAAAGCTCAATTCCATTCAAAAATTCTTCAATAACTACTTCTTGACTTGCTGCTCCGAATTTAGAGTTAGCCAACATATCTGTCAATTCTTTTTTAGCATCAGCTAAATTATCAGGAATTACTACTCCTTTTCCTGCTGCTAATCCATCTGCTTTTAATACAAATGGAGGATTTAATGTTTCTAAAAATGCAAATCCATCTTCCAATGTTTGAGCTGTAAATGCTTTATACCTTGCTGTTGGAATATTATGCCTTTGCATAAATTCCTTCGAGAATTTTTTACTTCCTTCCAGTTGAGCACCTAATTTTTTAGGGCCAATAATGTGAATGTGTTTTAATTCTTCTTTTTCTTCAAAAAAATCATGAATTCCCTGAACAAGTGGAACTTCAGGACCCACAACTATCATTTCTACTTTATTCTCCAAAGAAAACTTAGCTATTCCATCAAAATTAGAAACTGATAAATCAACATTTTCTCCCAATTCCTCTGTTCCAGCATTACCTGGAGCAATAAATAATTTAGTCAATTTTGGACTTTGTGCTAATTTCCAAGAAATTGCATGTTCTCTTCCTCCTGAGCCGAGTATAAGGATATTCATATGTTATTTTTTTACAAAATTATCATTTAAAATCAAATTAAATCTATTATTAGTTGCAATTGACTACAAAAAAATTAATTTTGCGTAATAATAGAAATAAATAAAACCGAAAATTATGTATTGGACGTTAGAACTAGCATCATATTTAGAAGATGCGCCTTGGCCTGCAACAAAAGAAGAATTAATTGATTACTCTATGCGTAGAGCTGCTCCATTGGAAGTAGTAGAAAACTTACAGAGTATCGAAGAAGAAGGAGAAATTTACGAGTCAATTGAAGACATTTGGCCTGATTATCCTACAAAAGATGATTTCTTCTTTAACGAGGATGAGTATTAAAAACACGTAAACTTAATTGTTACAGAACCCGATTTGACTTTGTTGAATCGGATTTTTTGTATTTAAGAATTTAGAAAAACAACCACAAAAAAAATCCCTCAAAGTAAAACTTTGAGGGATTAATAAAATTAATATTTAACCTTACACAATACCTTGTGCCATCATAGCGTCAGCTACTTTGACAAAACCAGCAACATTTGCTCCTTTTACGTAATCAGTATGTCCGTTTTCAGTTCCATACTCTACGCATGATGCATGAATATCTTGCATGATTTGAAGTAACTTAGCATCTACCTCTTCTCTTGTCCATCCCATTCTTAATGAGTTTTGAGACATCTCTAATCCAGATGTTGCAACACCTCCAGCATTAGATGCTTTTCCTGGCGCGAACAATATTTTAGCATCCATAAATGCAGAAACACCTTCTGGTGTAGTTGGCATGTTTGCTCCTTCAGCAACACACATTACTCCATTAGATACTAATGTTTTCGCTTCATCTCCATCCAACTCGTTTTGAGTTGCACAAGGCAATGCAATATCTACTTTAGTCCCCCAAGGTCTTTTCCCTTCGTGGAATTCAGCACCAAATTTATCTGCATATTCTTTAATTCTTCCTCTTCTTTCGTTTTTAAGTTCCATAACGAATGCTAATTTCTCAGTATCAATTCCGTTAGCGTCATAAATATATCCTGAAGAATCTGACATTGTAACCACTTTTGCTCCAAGCTCAGTTGCTTTTTCACAAGCATACTGTGCTACGTTTCCTGAACCAGAAATTGCAACAGTTTTACCATCAAAAGAATTGTTATTAGCTTTCAGCATTTCCTGTGCAAAATATACACAACCATATCCTGTAGCTTCAGGACGAATTAAACTTCCTCCCCATTCTCTTCCTTTACCAGTTAACACACCAGTAAATTCATTTCTTAATCTCTTGTATTGTCCGTACATGAATCCGATTTCTCTTCCTCCTACTCCAATATCACCTGCAGGTACATCTGTATCTGCTCCAATATGCTTGCTCAGTTCTGTCATAAAACTCTGGCAAAACTTCATTACTTCGTTATCTGATTTTCCTTTTGGGTTAAAATCAGCTCCACCTTTTCCACCTCCCATTGGAAGTGTTGTTAAACTGTTTTTGAATACTTGCTCAAATGCCAAGAATTTCAAAATACTTAAGTTTACAGATGGGTGAAAACGCAAACCACCTTTGTAAGGTCCAATTGCACTATTCATTTGAATTCTGAATCCTCTGTTTATTTGAACCTCTCCACTATCATCCAACCAAGGAATTCTGAACATGATTACCCTTTCTGGGTTTACCATTCTTTCAAGAATTTTAGCCTTCTTGTACTTAGGGTTCTCTTCGATATAAGGTATTACAGTCTCTGCAACTTCCAATACAGCCTGTAAAAATTCTGGCTCTTGTGGAGTTATTCCATTAACGTAATTCATGAACTCATCAATCTGAGCTTGGTACTTAGATGCTGACATTAATTTAGGTTTTAGTTAGTTCTACAAAAAAACGTAAAATATTAATCAAATATCAATATTTTTGTCTTTTTTTATACATATCACTTGTTTTTTAATTGAACTAGAATTTGTTTCTTTACAACTAAGTAATTCAATCCTAAATTTCTCCCTTCTAGATGTCAATTTATATACTAGACTCCATAACTCAATTAGCAAGACCCTCTTTACCTACGGTCAGTTTTTATGTTTTTATTTTTGTGGGTTTAGTATTTATTTATTTGAAATTATCACAACCAACAAGATTAAGTCAAATAGCAAATAACATGAGGATTGAAGAAAATAAATTTGACCTTGCTTCTGGGTTAATGAACCAGAGCATTTCTTCAATACTAATGCAAATTTCCTATATATTACTTCAAACAACTGGCATATGGACAGTTACAAGCTCCGAATATGATTTTTCTAGTTTTCTATTAATCCTATTGTTTGTTACAGGAATATATCTTGTTCAATTACTTGGGTTCTATTTTTTCTCTTCAATTACAACACAAGAAAATAAATCTTTTTTTAGACACAGGATCACTCATTATGAGTTCTTTACGCTAATTTATTTGCCAATATTTATTGCGCTTACTTTTATCCCATATGATTACAACCTCATTATGATAGTGATTATTGGAGCTTGTTCTTTATTCTCATTGGTGAGGAGTGCAATTTATTTAACTCAATATATTTCTGTATTTCATAATATTTTGTACCTTTGCACCTTAGAATTATTGCCGGCTTTATTTTTAATAAAACTGGTCTTAACTAAATAATATGAGTTCAACGAAAACAAAAACGACTGTTAAAAGTATTTTGATTTCTCAACCAAAGCCGGAAGAAGGAGAAAAATCTCCTTACTATGATTTAGCGGATGAGAGAAAAATCAAGGTTGATTTTAGACACTTTATTCATGTAGAAGGAATAGATGGTCAAGAATTTAGACAAACTAGAGTTGAGTTAAAAGATCATACAGCTGTTATTATTACTAGTAAAAGTGCTATTAATCATTATTTTAGATTGGCTGAAGAAATGAGATTTGATGTTCCAGATTCAATGAAATTCTTTTGTACCAACGAAACCATTGCAAAGTACCTTCAGAAATATATCGTTTACAGAAAACGAAAAATCAGTTTTGGTAAAGCTCAATTTAATGATTTGTTGCCACTGATAATTAAAAACAAAAGCGAAAAGTTTTTATTACCACTTTCTGCTCAGCACAATGGAAGTATTTCTGTTATTCTAAAAAATAACGACATCAATTTTTCTGAAGCAATCATGTACAAAACGGTAATCTCGGATTTATCTGATTTAGCTGATGTAAATTATGATATGCTAGTATTCTTTAGCCCATCAGGGATTGAGTCCTTATATCATAACTTCCCAGATTTTAAACAAAACAAAACTAGTATTGCAGTTTGGGGTAAATCTACTGCAGAAGCTGTTATTAAAAAAGGGCTGACAATTAATGTACAGGCTCCAATGCCTAAAATTCCTTCAATGAAGAAGGCAATTGAAATGTATATTGACGGGAAATAAACCCATTTATAATTCCATGAAAAACTCATTTTGCAAGGAAGAAAAGCTTTGCAACAAAATTCTTATTGACCAATTATTCGATAAAAAAAAGAAAATCAAATTCACTGAATTTCCTTTAACACTTATCGCCCAGGAATCCCCTAATCATAATCAAACGTATCCTGCTCAAGTTTTAATAAGTGTGAGCAAAAGAAAAATTCGCCTTGCCGTAAACCGTAATCTTCTTAAAAGAAGAATGAGAGAAGCTTATCGTTTAAACAAAAATGAATTTTATGATTCTCTTAAAGCTCAAAATAGAACTCTAATTTTTAGTTTTATTTACCTAGGAAATAAACCTATTACCTATACAGTGATAGAAGAGAAAATAATTGTACTTTTAAAACGTTTAACAGATAAAAGTGATTAAAATTTTGAGTTCCATTTTGATATTTTTCGTGAGAATTTATCAATACGTTATTTCACCTATTTTACCAACATCTTGCAGATATACTCCAAGTTGCTCGGTTTATACGGTAGATGCTATCAAAAAACATGGCCCTTTAAAAGGTACATGGCTTGGTGCAAAAAGAATTTTATCCTGTAATCCTTGGGGAGGACACGGACATGATCCTGTTCCATAACCACAATAAAAAAAGAATGAAAAAAATTTATTTATCCCTTATTTTACTTTCAATTTCAGCACCTTATTTTTCTCAAGAAGAAACTACGGATGACTATTTTGAAATATCTAAAAACCTAACCATTTTTAGTGAAGTCTATAAAAACATAAACTTATATTTTGTAGATGAAACTAATCCTGGTGAGTTAATGAAAACTGGTATTGATGCCATGTTAAAATCACTAGACCCTTACACTAATTACATCCCAGAATCTAATATTGAGGATTACCGAATGCAACAAAGTGGTCAATATGGAGGGATTGGTTCTTTGATAAGAAAAAGTGGTGAGTTTGTTCAAATTACAAATCCTTACGAAAATTTTCCCGCTCAAAAAGCAGGACTTAAGGCAGGAGATTTAATATTAGAAATAGACGGACAATCTATTAAAGGAAAAACCTCAGGCGAAGTAAGTGACTTATTAAAAGGAGCCAAAGGAACTGATTTATCTATTAAAGTAGAAAGACTTAAGGAAGACAAACCTCTTACTTTTAATGTAACCAGAGAGATAATAAAAATACCTTCGGTACCACATGAAGATGTATTTAGTGATGGAGTTGGTTATTTAAAACTAACTCAATTCATGAATACTTCTACTCAAGAATTAACTACTTCTTTTAAAAAATTAAAAAGCGAAAAGAAAATCACAAGTTTGATTCTTGACTTAAGAGGAAACCCAGGTGGATTACTTAATGAAGCTGTGAGTATTGTAAATATGTTTGTGAAGCAAGGTTCTAAAGTAGTTGAAACTAAAGGGAGATTGAAACAGCATAGTTTCATCTATTTTGCTCGTGAAAAACCTCTTGATTTAGACATACCAATTGTAGTTTTAATTGATGGTGGTTCGGCATCAGCTTCTGAAATTGTATCGGGTACTTTACAAGATTTAGATAGAGCTGTTGTTATTGGTAACCAATCTTTTGGAAAAGGATTGGTACAACAAACACGAAACATGGAATACAATTCGATTGTAAAACTTACAATTGCTAAGTATTACACACCAAGCGGAAGGTGTATCCAAAGGTTAGATTATTCTGACAGGAACACAACAGGTAAAGGCGCTACGATTTCTGATACTTTGGTAAAGAGTTTTACAACAGCAAATGGCCGACCTGTTACTGATGGTAGAGGAATTACTCCAGATATTGAATTGGATAAAAAATCATATACATCAATCAGTTATTCACTAATTAGTAAAAATATAATTTTTGATTACGCTACGGATTACTTTTATTCTCATGATAAAATTACTGAAGCAAAAGATTTTTCTATCTCGGATGTTGAGTATAATGAGTTTGTGAAATTTGCTTTATCCAAAGAGTTTGAATACACAACTGGAAGCCAAAAAGTACTAGAAAGACTTCAAGAATTAGCAAAAGAAGAACAGTATTATGAATCTTCGAAAGAGGAATTTGAAACTTTGATAAACAATCTTTCTCCAAATAAAGAGAGAGACTTAGCGAAGTTTAAAGCTGAAATAAAATCATTAATCGAAGCAGAAATAGTTGGCAGATATTATTATCAAAAGGGCCAGGTTTCTTATAGCCTTGCCAATGATGAGTTTATTAAAAAAGCTGTCGAGATATTAGGTGATAAAGACCAATACAACAAAATTCTTAAACCTTAAAAAGGTATAGTAAACAGTATGTTAAAGAAAGGGAAAAAGCTCATTTCGTTTGTAACTGGTTATTGGACTCATGTTTTTTTCTTGAGTTTAATAGTTGTTGGAATGCCTTTTTCTAAGTTTTTGATGAGCTTGGGAACCATAGCGCTTATTGTTAATTGGCTTTTGGAAGGAGGTATTAAAGCTAAATTCAAAAAGTTTTTTTCTAGTAAAATAGCTTTATTTTCAACTGGTGTTTATCTACTTTTTGTTTTAGGTTTACTGCACACTCAAGATTTAAATTATGGCCTTAATGACTTAAGGATAAAGCTTCCTTTATTAGCGTTTCCAATAATTTTTTCTTCTAGCCACAGGTTAAAAAAAACTCATTATTTTTTAGTCGTTAGACTATTTGTACTATCGGTACTTGCCAGTACTATTTATGGATTTTTGGTGTATCAAGGCCTTGTTCCTGCTAAAAAAGAAATAGCTCAAATACGAGATGTATCTCAGTTTATTTCGCACATTAGACTTTCATTAATGATTGTGCTTAGTTTGTTTTTAATCCCTAAGCTATTCAATAATAAGCTCATCAATATGGTGTTTGGTATTACTGCCAGTCTTTGGTTGTTGTATTTTTTATCCTTTATGGAGTCTGCAACTGGTCTTATTCTTGGTTTTGTAACGTTATTCTTCATTTCGCTTTATTATCTCTTTAAGAAAAAAAGCTTGTATGGTTTTGCCATGTTGGCCCCACTTTTTCTGGGTGCACTTATTCTAGGTAATCATTTGTATAGCAATTACAAAGAAGTTAAAATTGACAGAACAGAATTAGCTACTCACTCAGCAAGCGGAAATGAATACAAAGAGAATCCTCTTTGTTCTTTTTTTGATAATGGAAATTACTCCAATGATTTACTATGCGAAAAAGAACTGTCAGAAACTTGGAGTAACAAGTCCGAAAAACCTTATTATGGCGAAGGTGGGGTTCAGTTTATCTTAATTCGATACATTACCTCAAAAGGATATGCTAAGGACAAGGAAGGGCTCGAAATGCTTACTCCTAATGATATAAAGAATATTGAAAATGGATTTCCTAATTATTTACATCCAGAGTCTTCTTTACTGTCTCGTATTCCTAGATTAATGTTTGAAATTGACGGATATATTGAAGGAGTAAATGCTAGCGGAAATTCATTAGCGCAAAGGCTTGAATACTGGATAGTTAGCAAAGAAATCATTAAGGCTAATCCTGTATTTGGAGTTGGAACTGGTGATGTTCCTACTGCTTTTGCAATGAAATACAATGAAACATCAAGTCTATTGGATAAAAAATATCAGTTACGTTCACATAACCAATATTTTTCGATAACAGTTTCTTTGGGGTTGTTGGGATTATTATTATTCCTTTTCTGTATTCTATATCCAGTTCCTACTGCATTTAGAGAGAGGAATTATTTCTACTTAATCTGTTTGTGCATTTCGTTACTCTCTTTCATTTCGGAGGATACACTGGAAACTCAAGACGGAGTTTTCTTTTGTGCTTTTCTAACAAATTTCTTTTTGTTTAGCTCCCGAAATAGGTACTTAAAAAGTGTAGATTAATTAAAAATCCTAAGCGTATTATTACTTGAATTAAAATTGGTGTTATATCCTTTTAATGGCAATGTAGCAGGGTTTTTATTTACCGAACCATCAAAAATATTGTATTCGCTTCCGTCACAAGGACAAGATATGGTGATATTGTCAGATTCTACATCAGCCTTTCCGCATGAGTTTGCTTCTTCAAACGTACAGTTTCTATCGTAAGCTATAAAGTCTGTCGTATTAATTCTGTAAACAATTATTCCTTTTAATCCTCCAGTTACATATGCCCATCCTCCTGGGACTTGTAAATTTGTATACTGAGGCAATGTAACATTTATATAAGCATCTACTGGCGGATAAAAAGCACGTTCATCAGTGTTTTTTTTACAACTGAAAGCGATTAAACTCATTGCAAAAAACACAACAGCTATTATTTTAAATGATTTCATACTTATCCAAACTTATTATAAACTCTATTATTGTTTTGTAAAACTCTTTTGATACAACTCAATCCATTGTTCTGGAGTAAATTTACGAATTAATTCTGCAACTAAGTCATAAGGAATATCTTCCATCTTTTTGAAACGGACACAGCTTTTTCCCATGTCCAACTTATACTTGCATCTTTTACCATATTCTTCAACAAACCAATTATAAATAGATTCATCAGCATAAACTCCCATATGGTAAAGCGCTATAAATCCTTTTTGATTAGCCAAATTAATAAACGACAAAGGCAACTTAGGATCACAATGATATCCAGCAGGAAAAATAGAATGAGGAACAACATATCCCAACATTTTGTAACTCATAGTTTCCTCAAATCCATTAGGAATATTTTCTAAAATTGTGGCTCTTAACTTCTCAAAAGGAGCTTTTCGCTCTTCTGGGATTACTTCGAGATATTCTTGTATTGTGGTTGGTTTTGTTGGCATAGAATTGATTGTTAAAATCAAATATACAGAAATTTAGTTTTTCGTTTTTTCAAATACTGTCACTATTGAGTTTAATATAACTTTAGTAATAAAAAATAATATAATGAAAGTAATAATTTGACCAATGATAACACCCCATATTCCTATATCAACTCCTTCTCTTAAAATAAATCCAAGAAAATATCCAGGAAGAAGGAGTGTTTCTAACCACTCAGGAAAATCTGAATAATGGCTGACCTTGAAACTTCTAGGCATTGACAGTAATTCGTAGGTAGCCAAAGAGCAGTAGGTCAATGTAATAATTAAAGCTATTTTGGTTCCTTTCTTCATTCCCAAATATAAACAAAAAAACCCTTCAAGTATTTAGCCTAAAGGGTTTTGAAAATTAAATCAATCCGTAAATTTACGCTTCTTCCATAGCGTATTCTTCAATACTTGGGCAAGAACAAATTAAGTTTCTATCTCCGTATCCTTGGTCTACTCTTGATACATGTGCCCAAAATTTGAACTCATTTAAATAAGGTAATGGCATAATTGCTTGCTTTTTTGGATATGCAAATGGCCATTTATCTTCCATAACATCAGCCAAAATATGAGGGGCATTTTTCAATAAGTTATTCTCCTTATCGTACACTCCTTCTTCTATTTCTCTAATCTCATTTCGGATAGCAATCATTGCATCACAAAATCTATCCAACTCTGGTTTAGATTCACTTTCTGTTGGCTCTACCATCAAAGTATTAGCTACAGGGAAAGAAACCGTAGGTGCATGAAAACCATAATCAATAAGTCTCTTAGCGATATCTGCAACTTCAATTCCTGTATCAGTTTTAAAATCTCTACAATCCAAAATCATTTCGTGAGCTACTGTTCCATTTTCTCCTTTATAAAGAATATCGTAATCATTTTTAAGTCGAGCTTGAATGTAGTTTGCATTTAAAATAGCGTGCTCAGTAGATTTTCTTATTCCTTCTTCACCCAACATTTTAATGTATCCGTAAGAAATTAATAAAATTAATGCACTACCAAATGGCGCTCCTGAAATAGATGTAATTGCCTGCTCTCCTCCAGTTTTAATCAATGGATTTCCTGGTAAGAAAGGCGTTAACTGCTTAGCAACTCCAATTGGTCCAACTCCTGGCCCTCCTCCTCCGTGAGGAATTGCAAAAGTCTTGTGTAAATTAAGGTGGCATACATCTGCTCCTATATTTCCTGGAGAAGTTAATCCAACTTGTGCATTCATGTTGGCCCCATCCATATAAACTTGTCCTCCGTGCTCGTGAATTAAATCTGTAATTTCGATAATAGAAGCTTCAAATACTCCGTGAGTAGATGGATAAGTAATCATAACTCCAGCAAGATTTTCACTGTGCTTTTCTACGTTTACTCTTAAATCTTCTACATCAATATTTCCTTTGTCGTCACACTTGGTAACCACCACTTTCATTCCTGCCATTACAGCACTTGCTGGGTTTGTTCCGTGTGCAGATGCTGGAATAATCATAATATCTCTATTAAAATCTCCTCTACTTTCGTGATAAGCTCTTATTACCATTAATCCTGCAAATTCTCCTTGTGCACCAGAGTTTGGTTGCATAGATACTTTATCGAACCCAGTAATTTCAGATAACATTTCGTCCAATTCATCAATGATTTGGTGGTATCCTTCGGCTTGGTTATTTGGTACAAATGGGTGAATATTAGCAAACTCACTCCAAGTAATTGGCATCAATTCACTTGCTGAGTTCAATTTCATTGTACAAGAACCTAAAGAAATCATTGAGTGTGTCAATGACATATCTCTGTTCTCTAATTTCTTGATGTAACGCATCATATCCGTTTCGGTATGATACATATTAAATACTTGATGAGTTAAAAACTCAGAGTTTCTCTTGAAATTATCATCAAAAGAAATTGCTTCTTTTTCTCCTTCTGGATCAATAGAAATAATGTCTTCCGAATCAGAATTAGCATTTGAAAACACAGCTAAAATTGCATTTACATCTTCCAGTCTAGTTGTTTCATCTAAACTAATTTGTAATGTATTCTCATTTTCATAAAAGAAGTTTATTTCATTTTTAAGAGCCTCAGCTTTTACATCCTCTAATGAGTCTGTTTTAACAGTTATCGTATCAAAAAAGTTGATTGTTTGTACTTCTAAATCTAATAACTCAAGACCTTCTGCTAACCAAGTTGTCATAGAATGTACATTGGTTGCAATTCTTTTTATTCCGGCTTGACCGTGATACACTGCATACATTGCAGCCATATTTGCCAACAAAGCTTGTGCTGTACAAATATTTGAAGTAGCTTTTTCTCTTCTAATATGTTGCTCACGAGTTTGTAATGCCATTCTCATTGCATTGTTCCCATGTCTATCTTTAGAAACTCCTATAATTCTTCCTGGTAAGTTTCTTTTGTATTCTTCGCTAGTTGCAAAGTAAGCTGCATGTGGCCCGCCAAATCCCATTGGCACACCAAATCTTTGTGTCGTTCCTACTACTACATCTGCACCAAATTCTCCTGGAGGAGTTAATAATGCTAAACTTAATATATCGGCAGCAACAACTAATTTTGCTTTTAATTCATGTAATTGAGTAGCTAAGTTTCCATACTCATGGATTTCTCCATTTGCAGCAGGATACTGAACTAATGCTCCAAAAAACTCAGCAGTTGGAGTAAATTCTTTGTGGTTTCCTATTACTAATTCAATTCTAAATCCTTTTGCTCTTGTTTTAACAACATCAATAGTTTGAGGAAAACATTCTTCTGAAACGAAGAACTTAACTACGTTACCTTTTACTTGGTCTCTTTTTCTTGTATTGAACAACATACTCATTGCCTCAGCAGCAGCAGTCGATTCATCCAATAAAGATGCGTTTGCAATTTCCATCCCAGTTAAATCACTTACCATAGTTTGGAAGTTTAATAACGATTCCAATCTACCTTGTGCAATTTCTGCTTGATAAGGAGTGTAAGCAGTATACCATCCTGGATTTTCTAATACATTTCTCTGGATTACCGGAGGAACAATAGTATTGTAATATCCCATCCCAATATACGTTTTGTATACTTTGTTTTTTGCTCCAATTTCTTTAACAGCATTTAAATATTCAAATTCAGACATTGCATCTGGAATATTTAATTTGTTTTTTAATCTAATTCCCTCAGGAATAGTTAAATCAACTAGTTTATCAATAGAATCAATTCCAATTTCTTTGAGCATTAATTCCCTATCGTTACCTAATGTTCCGATATGTCTGGTTTCGAACAGTTCTTTATTCATTTAATATAGATGTTAAAAGCTTAAATTTGAAAGGTCAAAATTAAATCATTTTTGATTAAAAGTTATATTATTTGAGATAAATAAAAGCATGTTGGAAATTTTTTATTCAAATTTAAATTTCTGGTAATATTATGAAGTTGTGTTGTACATTCCTGCAGGTTGGTTGACCTTTAAGAATTAAAGTTCTATTTTCGATAAAATATTAAATACTACTTTATGAAAACAAGAATTACTTTAGGAACATTTGCCATCCTACTAGCATTATTTTTTACAAGTTACAGTGATGTAATCGCCAATTCTGGTGGTTCTCAAGGAGGATTTTCGAGCTCGGGCGGAGATAATGGAAACTCATGTGGACAAGGAGGTTGCCATGGTGGCGGACATACTTTACAAGCGGGGATTATTATAACAAACATTCCTATGTCGGGATATACTCCTGGCACAACTTATAGAATAAATGTTGCTGGGACTTCTGGTACAGGGACTAAATTTGGGTTTGAACTTGCAGCAGAAAATGCTTCTAATGCAACTGCCGGAACTTTAACTCCAGCTTCAACCGGAGCAAGAGAGAAAATTCGCTCAAATGGTCATGCAACTCATACTTCTGTTGGTAATATTGGTACTATGGGGGCTTTTGGTTGGCAACTTGACTGGGTTGCTCCAGCTTCAGGTACAGGTGTTGTTAAGTTTTCTACTGCTGTTTTAGTTGCTAATAATAACGGAGGAACAGCTGGAGATGCTACAATAAGATTTAACACAACTACAAACGAAGCTTCTGCTACTAGCATCACTGAAATAACAAGTGACAATACAAAGCTTTATCCAAATCCTATCGAAAATCATCTGAATATATTCTCTGACAATACTGCGGTTAATTATTTATCTGTGATGAACGTAGAGGGTAAAATTGTATTTGAAACTTCTATCTCTTCAGTTGATAGAGTAGATTTATCTCAATTAAAAAAAGGAATTTATTTTGCTACTATTAAAAGTAATAAGGCTAACTTTACTCAGAGAGTGATTAAGTTATAAACCCTATTTATATTAATTTAAGACCGTCCAATGTGGCGGTCTTTTTTTTGTCAAAAAAATACACTTTAAATAGTTGACAAACAATTTATTAAAAACAAATAAATCTAATATATAAGTCAGTTATTACAGTTATTTACTTTGATGTTTCATGTTTTTTGAATGATTTTTGATTTATGAAAAACATACTATTTTTTGTATTTTTAACCTATACCTCTTCAGCATTTTGTCAAGAAGCAATTCATAGGTTCAATAACTTTGTTAAATCAACACCATTCGCAATTTATGATAGCGAAAATCCATCTATACGAATTGCTTATGAAAGAAAATTTCATGAAAATTTTGGTTTAGAAATTGGTGCTGGATATATCTATACACTATATGATTTTAAAGAAAGAATAAACACAGCCTCCCACAATTTTGGTTATATGTTTAATATTGAATTGAGGAATTATTTCTCTGTCAATAAAAAATCAAATAGTTTAGCCTTTTGGGGAATTAGGGGAGTAATAATTAATTCAGACAATACCAGAAAAATGCGTTTTTCTTCTATTTCGCCAATAACTGGTCTGCCAGATTATTTTGAAGAATTGATTCGATTTCAAAAAAAAATTTATGGAGTTCAGTTAATTCTGGGAGGTAAGCTTACAGTTACTAATCATATTTTTTAGAATCAATAATTGGGATTGGGACTAGTTATAGAGAAATTGACAATAATACTTTAGAATCATATTCAGGTCCTTATTATGATAGAAATTTTCGTGCAGATATATCAAACAAAAACTATAATAATTGGTTTACACCTTATCCATATTTTCAAGTACATGTAGGCTGGGCTTGGTAAAAAAAATTGCTTGAATTCCGAATATTCTAATCCACCTTCACCAACTTAGCCAAGTTCTTAGTCTTTTCAACTAAGGCTTCCATATCACAATCAACTTTGTCATAAGCAAGAGCTACGGCCATTCTTCTGTATGGACGAGTTACTTGTTTTCCAAAAATCTTGATATCAGTATAAGGTTGTTGAAGCGCTTCTTCTACTCCTTCAAAAACAGGGTTTTCTCCGTGTTCTCTTCCAAGAATTACAGCACTTGCTCCTGCTTGTAATTGCTTTATCTCTGGAATAGGAATTCCCATAATTGCTCTGAAATGCAATTCGAATTCATTAAAATTTTGTGTGTTAGCCAATGTCACCATTCCAGTATCGTGTGGTCTTGGTGATAGTTCAGAAAAATAAACTTCGTCTTTAGTTAAGAAAAATTCTACTCCCCAAATTCCTGCTCCACCTAATTCTTGAGTTACTTCAGCTGCCATTCTTTGTGCTGATTCTAATAAAGAATTATCCACTACTGCTGGCTGCCAACTTTGTTGGTAATCTCCTCTTTCCTGAACGTGTCCAATTGGTGGACAAAATAAGGTGTTTCCGTTTTTTTGAGTTACAGTAAGCAAAGTAATTTCTGAATCAAATGGTACAAATTCTTCTATAATTACTTCAATCAAATCTCCTCTTGATCCTTGAACCGCATATTTCCATGCTTTTTCAATATCATCTTCGGTTTTAATAACTGATTGCCCTTTCCCTGAAGAAGACATCAATGGTTTTACCACACAAGGCATTCCTAATTTATCAACCGCAGTTTTTAGTTCTTCGCCAGATGTTGCATAAAAATAAGAAGCTGTTTTTAGTCCAAGTTTTATAGCTGCTAAATCTCTAATCTCCTTGCGATTCATAGTGTAATTAGCTGCTTTGGCACTTGGAACTACGGTAATTCCTTGTTTTTCGTAGTCATAAAAACGCTCAGTTCTAATTGCCTCAATTTCTGGAACAATAAAATCTGGTGAATGTTTAGCTACAATTCTATCAAGCTCTTCGCCATCTAGCATATCAATTACTTCGTGTAAATCTGCAACTTGCATAGCTGGTGCATTTTCGTAACTATCAACCGCAATTACTGTTTGCCCCATTCGCTTTGCAGCAATTACAAATTCTTTACCTAGTTCACCCGAACCTAAAACCATTATCTTATAAGCCATGTTTTACTTTTTAATTGAAAATCAAAATTACAACTATTTTCTTTCTGAATAAAATGTATAAAAAAAGCAAAAGCTGATTACTCAACTTTTGCTTTTAAACTATTTAATCAATTGTATTATTTACCTAACAATCCACCAAGAAATCCTAAGATTCCTCCTTTTTTGTTATTGATAAACATACTTGCAATATCTCCAATATCAATTCCTCCAGAATTATTAGAGTCATTTCCTCCTAATAAATTAGAAACTAAACTTCCAATACCGTTAGACTGTAAATTGTTTTGCTTTTTTTCTTTTCCTAAATAAGCCATTACAAGTGGTGCAGCAATTTCAAGAATTTTACTCATTCCACCAGCACTAACTCCAGTTTTTTGACTCAACATTCCTTCTACAGCTGTTCTTCTAGAACCTAAAGCATGCTTTAAAATTCCTTTTCCATTTGCAGCTTGTGGGTTATCAAAAAATTCAGAAAGATTGTCTAACAAACTTCCATCATGATCTTTTTCTAATGCTCCAGCCAACTGCTTTTGTCCCAATTTACTCTGAGCATTTCCTTGTAAAGCTGTTAAAATTGTTGGTAATGCAGCAGATAAAGCACTCATAGTTTGATTTTTATCTAAACCTGTTGGCTTCCTACTTTTTCTACTTCATTGTCTCCAAAAAGACCTAGTATAGTACTTAAATCCATAATTTTTTGTTTTTGTTTTGTATTAAGAATTAAAGTAAAAAATTCTTTCCAATTAATCTGAATATTTAAGTGTTTAATTTTATACTTTTGAGTAATCAAACGTTAAAACAAACCAATGAAAACAGATCAATATCAAGCCCCAGATTACTTTAATATGGATGATTTATTGACGGATGAACACAAATTAATACGTGATTCTGCTCGTGAATGGATTAAAAAAGAAGTAAGCCCAATAATAGAAGATTACTATGAAAGAGCTGAATTTCCTAAACAAGTTATTCCAGGATTAGCTGCAATTGGTGGTTTTGGACCATACATTCCAGAACAATACGGAGGACCAGGATTGGATCAAATATCTTATGGATTATTGATGCAAGAACTAGAAAGATGTGATAGTGGATTACGTTCTACTTCATCTGTACAGAGTTCGTTAGTTATGTACCCAATTTACGCTTACGGAAACGAAGAGCAAAGAATGAAGTACTTACCTAAACTAGCTACTGGTGAATTTATTGGGAGTTTTGGATTAACAGAACCTGATCATGGATCAAATCCTAGCGGGATGATTACCAACTTTAAGGACATGGGTGACCATTATTTATTGAATGGAGCAAAAATGTGGATTTCTAATTCTCCTTTTTGTGATATTGCTGTAGTTTGGGCAAAAAACGAAGAAGGAAGAATACACGGATTGATTATAGAAAGAGGAATGGAAGGGTTTACAACTCCAGAAACTCACGGAAAATTATCATTAAGAGCATCTGCAACTGGAGAGCTTATTTTTGATAACGTAAAAGTGCCTAAAGAAAATTTATTACCAAACAAATCTGGATTAGGAGCACCACTTGGTTGCTTAGATTCAGCAAGATATGGAATAGCATGGGGTGCTATTGGAGCAGCAATGGATTGCTACGATTCTGCATTGAGATACTCTAAAGAAAGAATTCAATTTGGTAAACCAATTGCAAGTTTCCAATTGATGCAAAAGAAATTAGCCGAAATGATTACAGAAATCACGAAAGCTCAATTGTTAACTTTCCGTTTGGGACAATTGAAAAACGAAGGAAGAGCTACTACAGCACAAATATCTATGGCTAAACGTAACAATGTTGCCATGGCATTAGATGTAGCTAGAGAAGCTCGTCAAATACACGGAGCAATGGGAATTACCAATGAGTATTCTATTATGCGTCATATGGCGAACTTAGAATCGGTAGTTACTTACGAAGGAACTCACGATATTCACCTATTAATTACGGGAATGGATATTACTGGAATTCCTGCATTTAAATAGGATTTAAACTAATTTAAAAAAGCCATCCGCTATTGCGTGATGGCTTTTTTTATGTTGTTACTTCTCAAAACCAAAACACCACTTTTGCCAACTTCAAAATCATCAAAATTTCCATCAGACTCAAGCTCCAGCTTTTTATCGAAAATTATCAAATTGTAGCTAAAAATGTCGTTTTTCACTCTAAAAAAGACTTTTTCTTTGTAAAACTTAACTATTTCAGCATTTTCTAATTGAATACGTTTTACATAATTTCCAAACAAATCGAATACGAATAGGCCTTGATTAGGATCGAATAAATACACTTGGTTATTATACTCCAAAAGTTGAGTTGGATTGATATCCCGTTTCACTAATTGACCAATATTATTAAATCTATTGGTCACCTTTCCATTTTTATCAGTTTTAATAAGTGATTGTGTGGTGATGGAATACAACCAAAAAGCATTATCCCTATTTGACATACAAGCTAAATCTATCCATTCAAAAAAATTGAGTTTAATTTTATTGGTTTCGGACAAGGTGTTATCAAGTAAGATAATTTCTTGTTGTTGTTTGTAAAAAAGCATCAATTGCATAGGGTTCCTTGTATCCAAGGAAGTGATTGTACCGCTACTAAAAATAGAGTTAGTCCTAAGTGTATCCAGTTTATCCGAATACTTTACAATTTTCATTTCCGAAATCTGATAAATGTTCCCCAACTTATCTTGAGAGATAACCGAAGTGATTTCAGGTGATTTTTGTTCAGTCTTAAGTGTTTTACAAGAAAATGTGAGCAAGAGTATTGCAAGATAAAAAAGCGATATGTATCGATCTTTATTCATTTATTATTGCTCTTCATAATTTTGGTATAAGAAATCATTATAAGGGAACCTTGTAATGTGAATTCTCTTAACCTGAGCATACATTTTCTCTCTCAGCTCTTCAATATTCAACTTGCCTTTAGCCGAAATAAAAATACAATTTTCTTCATTCATTCGGTTCATCCAACTATTCTTAAGCTCAGTTAAAGAGATGTTTTCTCTTAATACTGGAGTTAAGTCATCATCATCCTTTTTCACGTATGAAAACGCATCTATTTTATTAAAAATAAGGATTGTTGGCTTATCAAAAGCTTCAATTTCTTTTAGAGTTTCATTTACCGTATTGTAATGATCCTCAAATACTGGATGAGAAATATCTACAATATGTAACAGTAAATCTGCTTCACGAACTTCGTCTAATGTAGATTTAAAAGACTCTACTAATTGGTGAGGCAATTTTCTTATAAACCCAACAGTATCAGCTAATAAAAAAGGAATGTTTTGGAATACAATCTTTCGTACAGTTGTATCCAAAGTGGCAAAAAGCTTGTTCTCTGCAAATACTTTTTCTTTACCCAAAAGGTTCAAAATTGTAGATTTCCCTACATTGGTATAACCTACCAAAGCCACACGAACCATCTTTCCTCTGTTCTGTCTTTGAGTCGATTTTTGCTTGTCAATTTTTTCTAACCTCTTTTTAAGTAAAGCAATTTTATCACCAATAATTCTTCTATCCGTTTCAATTTCTGTTTCTCCAGGACCTCTCATTCCTATCCCCCCTTTTTGTCTATCAAGGTGAGTCCACATCTTTGTAAGTCTTGGCAATAAGTATTGATATTGAGCCAATTCTACTTGTGTTCGAGCGTGAGATGATTGTGCTCTACTTGCAAAAATATCTAAAATCAATCCACTTCTGTCAAGGATTTTAACCTCTAATTCTCTCTCAATATTTCGCATTTGAGAAGGTGAAAGTTCATCATCAAAAATCACTAAATCAATGGAATTAGATTTAACGTACTTCTGAATTTCTTGTAATTTACCTTTCCCTACAAATGTTTTAGGGTTAGGATAATCTACTTTTTGAGTAAATCGTCCATGTGTAATTGCACCAGCTGTTTCTGCCAAAAAAGACAATTCATCCAAATATTCTTTTACATCTGCTTCGCTTTGTTTTTGAGTAATGACTCCAACCAAAACTGCTTGTTCCTCTAGGTACTGAACTTTTTTATTTTTCTCTATCATTCCTACTTACTACGAATTTAAAAACGGATTATTTTGTTTTTCGAAACCTATCTGTGTTTCTGGTCCATGACCACAATATACCACGAAATCATCTGGAAGAGTGAAAAGTTGTTGTCTAATACTCTCTAATAAAGTCGCATGATCTCCTCCTGGTAAATCTGTACGGCCAATACTTCCATAAAATAGACAATCTCCATTCACTACAAACTTCTCTTCTTTTGCTATGAATACAACATGTCCTGGTGCATGACCTGGCACAAATCTTACTTCCAGCTTTGAGTCTCCAAAAGTTAACTCTTCCCCTTCTTTTATAAAATTGGTAGGCTCAGCACATGGCTTATATTCCATAAATCCATAGTTTGCTGCATAAGTTACTACCGCCATCAAAGTATCTAAATCCTTAGTATGAACATGTAAATTTACACCATACTTTTCCATTACAAATTTATTCCCAAGTACATGATCAATGTGGCTATGAGTAGAAATAAGTTTTACTGGTTTTAACTCATTATCAGTAATAAACTTATCTAATTCTTCTTCTTCATGCGACTCGTAACAACCTGGGTCTATAATGACACATTCTTTAGTTTCATCAAACAACACGTAGGTGTTCTCTTGAAATGGATTGAACGTGAATTTTTTAATTGATATCATCTACTTGCTTTAATTATAATATAAAAATTACTGCTAAAATGAAAATTACAATAATCAAAAGATACTGCCAAACATCAACAAAGTATGGTGAAAAATCTTTCCATATTTGTTTCAGTCGTTTCATTTTAATTGTTTAGAATAACAAAGTTAACTATTATAATGGACAAAAAATACGTAGGTCTTTAAACTAAATTTCACATAAATGCGTATATTAAGGGAGACAAAAAAAGAGACATGAGTAAAATATTTAATTGCAAAATAGCAATTGGCCTTATCTGTATTGTTTTTCTTGTTGCAAATTGCAAAAAACAAGAGATTACAGTTCATGAAAACCTGGTGATTGATGGAAATAAGCCCCCAACATACGAAGGTGTTAGCCAAACACAAATAGAGGTTTATATCAGTAAGCTCTATATTGATTTACTTGGTTTACAAGCAACTCAATTAGAAATTACCAATGGGGTTTCTTACCTAAAGTCAAGAGACGCGATCAAACCCTTGGAAAAATGCCTTTGTATGATGTGCTAGCTCCTTGGCAGATAAAAGCTGTAGAAACATGGATAAATAATGGAGCTAAAGATATTTTTAATAACTCTCCTAGTTTACCAAATTATGAGCCAAGTACTGGCGGTATGTTAGCTTATGTCAACAACACTTCTGGAAATAGAAGTAATATCGTAACAACTTCTAACATAAGAATTACAAAATAATTTCTTATTTTTATTCAGAAATTTATAACTTAAGTTCATGAAAAAGTCTAAAAAATTTATCCTTGCAGTAGTAGTAATATTACTTGTAGCATTAGGTTTAGTTATTGCAAACCCTGACTGGGTAGATAGCAAAGAGGAAGTTACAGTAGAAGTGTCTGAAGAAGTTGAGGACACTCATAATGAGCTTGAAAACGAGTTGTTTGATTAAAACCTCAAAGTAGCCCCACCAAGAATATTAATTCCTTGAACAGGAAATTGATTGTATACTTGATACTTTTGACCAATAATATTATTGAAATTAAGAAAGGCCGAAATGCTTTTGTTGTATCGGTATTCAAATCCTAAGTTAAAATCAAAAAATGCATTTTGATTCACTGAGTACGAATTATCATTATTCAATTCAGCATCTGCAACTGGCACAAGTGATTTAGCTTTTCTGGCTCCAATGTAATAGATATCTGCTCTTACCATGATCTTATCGGCTAAGTCATAAACTCCTCCTAACGAAATATCTAAAGCTGGTGTATTCCAAACATAAGCTTGGTTAAGCGGAGAGAAAAAACTATATTTCCCTTTCAAAAACACTCTTACTTTTTCGCTTTGTAAGTAAGTAATTTGTGCATTAAGCTCAGTTACATCCATTGAATCATAAATCACATCCATTTTATTTTGGATAGAATAAGTACTGTCGTTAACGAATAAAGCATTTCCAAAAATAC
Source organism: Flavobacteriales bacterium (assembly GCA_018609055.1). Classification (GTDB taxonomy): domain Bacteria; phylum Bacteroidota; class Bacteroidia; order Flavobacteriales_D; family CAJJDF01; genus CAJJDF01. The sequence goes on along the minus strand of JABAYJ010000005.1, from coordinate 19,609 downwards.
TTTGTCGGGCTATACTCACATTAAACGAAACTTCATTGGTAATACTTCCTCTTACCCCTCCATATACATTATAACGAGTATTAGTATTCTGTAATCTTACTTGCGATAGTACAAACGGATTATCAGAACTAAGGCTTCTAAATGAGTTTCTTTCCAAGCCACCATTTATTCCTACGTAAGGAATAAAAATATCTAGGAAGCTATACTTAGCTTCTATGTTTGGATAGAAATGAAAGCTTGTTTTATCATTAATATCAGCAAAAACCGAAAACCCAAAACTTGCATATAATTTCTTTCTGGAAGTAATAATTTTAGGCGATATCTCTAAAATAGTATTGTTATTGGTTTCAAGATTTGGAGTAAAAGTAGCTGATGCTCTAAATGGTGCTGATTCAATACTGTTGTAGCTGTTGAAATCTATCCCAAAATCCAATGCAAACAATTCCTTTTTAATCATCTTAGAAGTGTTCAAATCAAAGTCAACATTGTTTTCTTTGGCTTCATATCTATCAGAATAATTCGTGTAATTAAGTGTTCCATCCCAATTTACATCTCCTGTGTCTATTTTAAAACTTTTGAAATTAATTCCTCCTCCAATTGTGTTAAACACTTGCTTTAACGAATCATTATCCAATACAACTAAATCTTCTGGATTAAACCCATAAAAGTGATTCATAGAGCGGTTGTAATTCACTTGCCCAGTAACAGAAAACTTCTTATAAAAATGCTGATAAAAAGCATTTGCTTCGTTTTCACTAAGCCCACTAAATCCAGTGTTTTTAATCGAAGTATTAGAAGAAATATGCCTTCCATGAATTCCCCAATTATTATTTTTAGATCTTAATGAATTGTAATAAACCTCAGACATTGGGGTAAGATAATTTCCAACACCCACTTTTACATAACCTCTTTTTAATTCCTCAAGTGGATTAACCACTTTTAATCTAGCTGGCGAAATTGGTTGTAGTTGCAATTCGCTACTAGCTGTGTATTCATAAAACACAAAGTCAGAGTTTATTTGAGACTGTGTAGTGTCTTCGAATAAAATAGGAGTTAAACTTCTCTTTTTAGTCGTCTTTATTATCCTGTCTCCTTCTCCTTTGGCATCAATCACAATGATGGTGTCATTTTGCGAAAAACTGGTAGCACTTAAAAAAAGTACCCCAAGAAACAGTGCGATATGTAGTATGTAATTTCTCATCTTTTATTAAGGTTTCTCAATCATGTTAATTTCCAATTCCTCCTCATCTTGGTTGTCTTTAGCATCTTCTGCAGCAATAATTGCAGCAAGTTTAGATTCTGCTATAGATTTTATCTCATCAGTACCTTTGTAATAGTCTATTACACTTTGTAGTGTTGCTTTTGCCTGAAAGTTATCATCTAGCTTAACATAAGTATCTGCCAACAAAATATAGCCTTTAGCTAGCCAATAATCATAAGAAGGCTTTTGCTTTAAGTAAGCAAATATTTCAGCTTCGGCTTGTTTGTACTGCCCATCTAAATAAGTAATCTCACACAATTTATATCCTGCTTCTGCTCTATCTACATCAGTAGAAAGTGCAACTACTTTAGCGTATAAACCTTGTGCTTCAATAGTATTTCCTAGAGCATAATTTGCATTTGCTTGTATCATTGTTGCTTCTTCCTTGTGAGCTCTTGATAATTGCTCATTCTGTAACACAATTGCTGCAAACTTAGCCGCATTCACATGGTCTTCTTTATGCTTGTATGTCAACATCAATCCTCTGTTCATTGCAGGGATTTTAAGCTCATCTGTGTTTATCTCTTTTAACTGAGTGTAGTACGTATTTGCTTTTTCGTAATTCTTTAATCTGTAGTTGATATTTGCTGCATGAAACAATGCATCAACCATATGTTTTTCGTTCTTTTCAATTACTTTATCGTAGTGAAAAAGAGCAGTCTCATATTCTTTATCTAAATAATTACACTCTGCAATATAAAAGTGCCCAGTAACATAGTTTCTAGGGGCTTCAATTTTAGCAAGGTAAGCAGTAAGTCCAGCCTTGGCATTTATACAGTCTGCATTTAAGTAGGCTTGATTAGCAGGATACCATAAAGTAGAATCTAACTTAGATTGAGAATATTTTATTCCCAATGAAGCCAATAAATCCGGAAATTGAGCAATTTTATTTTGAGCCAAATACGATTTTTCTAATTCGTTTATAGCAGCTTCTCCTTCTTGAGATTTTGGATATTTGCGAACTAAATCCTTAAACTCCGTTTCAGCTAACTCATAATTTTTTTCTCTCAAGTGAATTCCACCCATTTCCAACCTCGATTTTCTCTCTTGGTAAGTCCCTTCTTGACTCAGAACTATTTGCTTATAAAACTTTAGTGCTTGTGCATTTTTGTTCTGTACCCTATAATTGTTGGCCAATTCAAACATAGTATTGGTACTGTAGGCAGAATTAGGATATTCCGTAAGTAATTGGTTTAGTAACCTTTCTTTCTCTTGGTAATCTCGTCGGTAACCACTACTCACAGATTTTTGATACAAAGCATAATCAATGTTACCTTGTGCCAAATCAATTGCAGTTTGGTAATACTTAACTGCTTCATCATCATTTTTTAAAAGGAAATAAGAATCTCCTAATCTTAAATTAGCGTCACTTTTCTTGTCTTGATCAGCTGCTGACTTTATGTAGTTTCTGAAAGCAGTAATACTTTTTTCGTACTTCTTCTGTTCAAAATAAGCGTAACCAATATTGTAATCTACCAAAGATGCTAAATCAGAATTTATTGCACCTGGCTGAGATTTAAAAGCCTGGTATCCAGCAATTGCTTGAGTATACTTTTTCTGTTTGTAATAAGCTTCGGCAATCCAAAAATTACTCTTTGCCATTATTTCGGTATTTACAGGATAAATATTTACATCCTTGTAATACTTAATTGCATTAGTGTAATCATGCTTATAGAATAACTCTGTAGCTCTATTGTAACTCAGTTTTTGATGAGCTTCTTTTATCTTGTAATTCTTAGCCGAAATTCTACTAATAGAATTAAGAGCTGCTTCATAATTTTTGGTAGTAGTATAAACATCTAATAAGTACTCATAAACCTGTTCCTTCTTTGTTGAGTTAGGATATTTATCCAAGAAAGTATGAAAGATATCTGTGGCCTCATCATAAGGATTGTAGCTTAACTCATAAGTAGTTTTTGCATAACCAAACAAAGCATCTTCATTCAGCTTTTTATCAAACCCTAAATCATAAGCTCTTTTAAATGCAGCTTTTGCAAATTGTTTTTTGTCTGATTTCACGTAACACTCAGCTAACAAAAAGTTAGCTACTTGAGCCCTTTCTGTTTTCTTTGCAGCAACTCTTCCTAAGTACTTAATCGCATTTTTGTAATCGTCAGTCTTGTAATACGAATAACCTAACTGGTAGTAATCATCTGTTGATTTTTTAGCTGTTTTAGAAAAATACTCCTTTAGATATGGAAGTGCTTTATCATATTGCTCCAGCTTAAAGTAAGAAGATCCTAATATTCCTTTTATCTCTGCTTCTCTTTTTATCTTGTCTCCAGATAAAGCAGTTGGGATATACTCAATTGCTTCGTTATATTTTTCTTGTTTAAACAAAATTTGAGAAATATAATAAGGTACAATTGGACTAAATCCTGGGTTGTCCTTAATGAGGTTAAAACTCTCTAAAGCAGTTTGGTAGTTTTCATCTTGATAAGAAAGATGTCCATAATAGTATTGAGTTGGACCATAATAATCCGACTCTTTTTCATCTTTAATCTCGTAAAAAGCCTGCTTGGCCTTATCAAACATATCTTTTTCAAAATAGCTGTATCCAATTTTAAAGAAATACTCTGTTCTTTCGTCAGCAGTTAAATCGTACTTATCTACTTTCTCATACCATTCTATTGCATCTCTCCATTTTTTCTTGCGGTAGTAATCATTCCCAAGTAAGAAAAATATTTTCTTTGTTTTGGGCGAATCCGGATGGTTAAGAGCAAACTGAGAAAGTAAGTACTGAGCGTCTTTATGAAATAGTTCCAATGCACAAACAGCATGCAAATATTCGGCACTAACTTGCACCTCATCATTTGAGTTATCAATTAACTCAATTACGTTTTTGAATTTTTGCTGAGCTGCACTGTAGGCACCTTTATCGTACAATTCAAGTCCATCACGATAATCTTTATAATCATCAGTATAAACTCTCGTCTGTTGCGAAAAAAAAGGATTGCACAGAATTACGAATCCAATCAGCAATGCTATTTGGCGAAATCTATTCATGTTAAAACAGGTCTTATTTACTTTTTAATTGGTGTATTAATCAACACTTCGTCAATCATACCGTATTCTTTAGCTTCAGTAGAAGTCATCCAGTAATCTCTATCACTATCTGCCCATACTTTGTCATAATCTTGTTTAGAGTGATCAGCAATAATTGTGTACAGTTCTTTCTTTAATTTCTGAATCTCTTTCAAGGTAATTTCCATGTCACTTGCTTGTCCTTGAGCTCCACCTAAAGGTTGGTGAATCATTACTCTTGAGTGCTTTAAAGCAGTTCTTTTACCTTCGGCACCAGCACATAACAATACAGCTCCCATAGAAGCAGCCATACCAGTACAAATTGTAGCTACATCTGGCTGGATGTATTGCATAGTATCATAAATTCCAAGTCCAGCATAAACTGATCCTCCTGGAGAGTTTACATAAATTTGGATATCTTTTTTAGCATCAACTGAAGCCAAAAACAACAATTGTGCTTGAACAATATTGGCAACTTGATCATTTATTCCAGTTCCCAAAAAGATGATTCTATCCATCATCAGTCTAGAAAAAACATCCATTTGAGCTACATTTAACTGGCGCTCTTCAATAATATTTGGAGTTAAATTATTCACATAACCACTTAATACATTGCTGTTTATGCCAGCATGCATTGTTGCGTATTTTTCAAATTCTTTTGAATCAAACATAGAGTAATTTTTTATTTAGATTTAATATTTTGTAAGTCAATTATCAATGGAGATAAAACGGTATTCTCCAATAGTCGAAAATAATTAAAATAACCCCTTTTCTTGAGTATTTTCTAGGGAGTAATAAACTGATTGATGTTTATAACGTGTAATAGAGAAAATCATTATAAAAATTGATATTCAATTTAAAAAAACACTTTGATTCTCTTTGATTCGAAAAAAACCTCAAAAACAAGGATTTATTAAAGAAAACTCTTACATTTGCATCCGATATTTTTCAAATATTAGCGGGCGTGGCGGAATTGGTAGACGCGCTAGACTTAGGATCTAGTGCCGCAAGGTGTGAGAGTTCGAGTCTCTCCGCCCGCACAAAAAACAAGGCGTAAGACACTCTCTTATGCCTTTTTTGTATAACGTATTTTGCAATAATTAGTGAATTAAATTCAGAAAACATGAATATTACTCAAGAGAAAGTAGATGACTTAAATGCAATCATCAAAATCAAATTAACTCCAGAAGACTACACGGAGCAATATGACAAAAAACTTGCTGAAGCAAGAAAACAAGTAACTGAGCCGGGTTTTAGACCAGGAAAAGTTCCTATGGGAATGATAAAAAAGAAATTTGGACAATCTATCCTTGCAGATGAATTGAACAAAATGATTAACGATAAATTGTATAGTCATATTTCTGAAAATAAATTAAACGTACTTGGTAACCCAATTCCATCTGATGCGCACACTACTTTTGATAAGTGGGAAGCTGGAAATGATTTTGAATTTGGATACAAAATTGGATTAGCTCCAGAATTTGAAATTAAGCCATCATCTAAAGACAAAGTAACTCTTCACAAGATAAAAGTGGACAAAGCAACTATCGATAAGCAAATAGAAGATTTTGCTAAGAGATATGGTACAATGGGAGAAGTTGATAAGTCGGAAAAAGGAGATATGGTTTTTGGAGAATTTGTTCAATTAGATGACAAAGACAAAACTTTAGCTGAAGGTATTACTGCTAAGTCTACTGTTTCGGTTCCAATGATTGAGGACGAAAAAATTCAAAAGAAATTTGTTGGACTTAAAAAAGGAGATAAATTAGTTATTGACCCAAAGACTGTTTCTAAAGGTGATGCTGATTTAGCTGCTATGTTGCACATCAAAAAAGATGAACTTGAAACGGCTACTGGAAACTTTTCTTTTACTGTTGAAGAAATAAAAAGATTAGAAGCCGCTCCACTTAACCAAGAGTTGTTTGATAAAATTCATGGAGAAGGAAACGTTAAGAACGAAAAAGAATTTAGAGCTAAAATTGAAGAAGAATTAAGTGTTGCTTTTGTAAACGATAGCGATAGATTATTCCAAAAATCATTAGCAGATCATTTCGTAAACAAGTTGAAACTTGAATTACCAGATACTTTCTTAAAAGAATGGATTCAAACTTCTAACGAGAAAGATGTTTCTATGGAAGAGATTGAAAAAGAATACCCTCAATACTCGAACCAACTAAGATGGCAGTTAATTGAAAACAAAGTAATTCAAGAAAACGAAATTAAAGTAGAGGTTGACGAAGTAAAAGAATATGTAAAAGGAATGTTGATTCAGCAGTACGCTCAGTACGGTATGCCAACTCCAGATGACGAAGCATTAGAAGCTAACGCAATGCAAGTTTTACAAAACCAAGACGAGACAAAGAAAATCTTTGATTACTTGTATAAAAACAAAGTATCTGATTTCTTTAAAAACAATGTTAAAATCCAAGAAAAAGAGGTGACTCAAGAAGATTTTATCAAGTTGTTTTACGCTCAGTAAAAAGTTAATTATTAGTGAAAAGCCCATAGAATTAGGTTCTATGGGCTTTTTTTTGATCTATTTAGACTTCTAACTAATTATATAGCAGAAGTTATGGCAAAGCTAAACGACAAAATGAAGAGTGGTTTCATGGATTTAATCAAGAAATTTTTTGCCTCAATATTTACTTCTAACAAAGCAGAAAAATAATACTGATTTTGAAAAAGCTCCTTCTCATATTCGCAATTTTATCTTTTACCTTCTCTGGGTTTTCCCAAGGGAATGAGGTACAAGGTGAACAAGAATTACACAAAGGAAGAATTGATAAACAACCTCAATTCCCTGGTGGGCAAGCTAAATTAGTTGAGTTTTTACAAGAAAATTTAGTCTACCCTACAGATGCTCAGGAAAACAGAACTCAAGGACAAGTGTATGTTGAATTTGTAATAGAAGCAGATGGTTCGATTACTAATGCTAAAGTAATTAGAGGAATTGGTAGCGGTTGTGACGAAGAAACAGTGAGAGTTGTAAATTCAATGCCGAATTGGACTCCAGGAAATCATAAAGGAAAAAACGTAAGAGTAAAATATGTACTCCCAGTTAGTTTTTACCTCCCCAAAAAAAAGAAAAAGTAAATTATTACACTAATAATTAAACTTAACGACCTTTAAATAACTAATACCTCTTTATCTTCTGAAAAGAACATATTGGTCTATTAATTGGTGATAAAAGTTTATTCTAAATATTAAAAACATGAAAAAAATTATTCTATTTCTATTTCTCTTATCTAAACAAGGATTTATGGCTCAAGATGCTGTAACGATCAGAAAAAATAACGAGATATTTTCTATAGTCGAACAAATGCCTCAATTTCCAGGAGGAGATTCAGCCATGTATGTATTTATTGCAAATAACATTTCATATCCCGATAGCCTTCTAGGTAAAGGTTTCTCTGGCAAGGTATATGTTCAGTTTGTTGTAGAGGAAGATGGTAGAATTACGAATGTTAAAACTCTTCGTTCACCTCATGACCTTTTTACTAAAGAAGCTGAAAAAATGATGGCTAAAATGCCAATTTGGATTCCTGGAACTCAAAATGGAAAAGCTGTGAGAACTAGAATGGTTTTACCTGTTCATTTTAAGTCTTGATAAATGAAATAATTCATTTTTAGAAGTACTTCTAATAATTAAATCGCATTAGCTTTTTACTTCCACATTCTGTATATTTACTCATTCCATTTTTTACAAAAAATAGCTTGAGACTGATATGAAATTACAAAACTACGCCCAAGGAAAATGGGTAAACGGAGAAGGAGATGGGCAGCAATTAGTAAATGCTGTAAACGGAGATTTAGTTGCCGAAGCAACATCCAAAGGATTAGATTTTGGAGATATGATGAAATACGCTCGTGAAGTTGGTTCGCCTGCTTTGCGTAAATTAACGTTTCACGAAAGAGGAAGAATGCTAAAAGCTCTTGCTTTTCACTTAATGGAAAAGAAAGAAGAATTTTATAAAGTTAGTGCCTACACAGGAGCTACAAGAGTAGATTCCTGGATTGATATTGAAGGTGGAATCGGAAACTTATTTTCTAATGCATCATTAAGAAAACAATTCCCTAATGAAACATTTGCTTTGGATGGAGAAATTGCTCCGTTATCTAAAAATGGAACTTTTATAGGTCATCACATATTAACTTCTAAGCAAGGAGTTGCTATTCACATCAATGCATTCAACTTCCCGGTTTGGGGAATGCTTGAGAAGATAGCCGTAAATTTACTAGCTGGAGTTCCTGCAATTGTAAAGCCTGCAACAGTAACTTCCTATTTAACAGAAGCTGTAGTAAGAGAAATTGTAGCTTCAGGAATTTTGCCAGAAGGTTCATTACAACTTATTTGTGGTTCGGCTCGAGGGATTTTGGATTACGTAGAAAGCAGTGATGTAGTTACTTTTACTGGTTCGGCAAGTACAGGAAAAATGCTTAAATCTCACCCAAGGTTAGTAGAGGAATCGGTTCCATTTAACATGGAAGCAGATTCACTAAACTGCTCAGTTTTAGGAGAAGATGCGGTTCCCGGAACACCAGAATTTGATTTATTTATAAAAGAAGTACAGAAAGAAATGACTGTGAAAGCAGGACAAAAATGTACGGCTATTCGTAGAGTGTTAGTTCCAGAAAAATTAGTGGAAGATGTGCAAATTGCACTAGGACAAAGATTGGCCAAAACCGTAATTGGTGATCCTAGTCAAGAAGGAGTAAGAATGGGGCCACTTGCAGGAAAAGAACAAGTCGCAGAGGTTACAGCACAAGTAGCTAAACTAGCCGAATCTCAAGAAATTGTGTATGGAAGTTTAACTGATTTTAATTTGATTGGAGCCGACAAAAACAAAGGTTCTTTCTTATCCCCTATTTTATTTTTAAATAACGATCCTTTTAATAAAACGGATTGTCACGATATTGAAGCTTTTGGTCCTGTATCTACTATTTTACCTTACAAAACAATTGAAGAAGCAATTGAACTTGCCAAAATGGGGAAAGGTTCATTAGTGTGTTCTATTGTAACTGCTGACGACCAAATTGCCAAAGAATTTGTTTTTGGAGCTGCAGCAATGCACGGAAGAATATTAGTATTAAATGCAGATTGCGCCAAGGAAAGTACGGGTCACGGCTCACCAATGCCACAATTGACTCACGGAGGTCCAGGAAGAGCTGGAGGTGGTGAAGAAATGGGTGGAATGAGAGGTGTAAAACATTACTTGCAAAGAACTGCAATTCAAGGTTCGCCAACTACATTAACAGCTATTACCAACCAATATCAATCTGGTGGAAAATTCAAGCACGATAAGGTTCACCCTTTCCGTAAGCACTTTGAAGAATTAGAAATTGGAGAAACTTGGATTACTGCAAAGCATACGGTAACGGAAACTGATATAGTAAACTTCGCCAATGTAAGTGGAGATAATTTTTACGCCCATATGGATGTAACTTCTTTGGAAGGAACCATTTTTGAAGAACGTGTAGCTCATGGATATTTTATCTTATCCAAAGCTGCAGGATTATTTGTTGAGCCAGCTAAAGGTCCTGTTTTATTAAATTATGGATTAGAAGATGCTCGTTTTGTAAAACCAGTTTATGTAGGAACTACCATTGGAGTAAAATTCACTGTGAAAGAAAAAGTGGATGGTGAAAAACGAGACGAAGAAGACATTGCAAAAGGAATTGTAAAATTCTTGGTAGATGTGTATGACCAAACTGGAGAGACTGTAGCGATTGCTACTATTTTGACAATGGTAAAGAAGATTGATCAAAGTAACTAAGTCAAATGCAACAAAAAAGATGGACATTTAACCCGAAATCTGAAACTTCTACGGCTGAACTAGAAGAAAAACTAGGGTTAAGCAAAGAATTAGTAGAACTACTTCATCAAAGAGAGGTGACTACTTTTGAGGAGGCTCAAACTTTCTTTCGTCCGCAAATGTCGCACATTCACGATCCTTTGTTGATGAAGGATATGGATAAAGCTGTAGACCGTGTTTTTGAAGCTTTTGAAAAAGAAGAAAAGATATTAGTCTACGGAGATTATGATGTGGATGGAACTACGGCTGTTTCATTGATGTATACTTTCTTGATAAAACATTACAAAAACGTAGAGTTTTATATTCCAGATAGATATACCGAAGGTTACGGAGTTTCGTACCAAGGAATAGATTATGCTGCCGACAATGATTTTAAACTAATTATTGCACTTGATTGTGGAATAAAAGCAATTGACAAAGTAGCTCACGCAACAAAAAGAGGGGTAGATTTTATCATTTGTGATCACCACAGGCCAGGAGATGAATTACCAAAAGCAGTAGCCGTTCTAGATCCAAAAAGAAAAGATTGTGAGTATCCTTACAAAGAATTATGTGGGTGTGGAGTTGGGTTTAAATTAATACAAGCGCTTAATCAAGAATTAGGTTTTGAGTTTGATGATTTAGAAGAATATTTCGATTTATTAGTCGTGAGTATTGGTTCGGATATTGTTCCGGTAACAGGAGAAAATAGAGTATTGGCTTATTTTGGATTAATGAAAATAAACCACAGTCCAAGAAAAGGAATTGCAGAAATACTGAAACTTTCATCTGTAAAAAATGAACTAACTATTACTGATGTAGTATTTATAGTTGGCCCAAGAATTAATGCTGCTGGGCGAATGAAATCGGGGATGAATGCAGTAAAACTATTAACTTCTGGAGATGATGAAACTGCTAAAAATTTAGGTGAATTTATTGAAGGAGAAAACAAGCAAAGAAAGACTTTTGATAAATCTATAACGGAAGAAGCTCTAAAAATGATTGACGAAAACGAAGAGTTTTTGACAGCAAAATCTACAGTGCTATATAACGAAGGTTGGCACAAAGGAGTTATAGGAATTGTGGCTTCGCGAGTTATAGAAACTCATTACAAGCCCACAATTATTCTTACAGAAAGTAATGGAAAAGCATCTGGTTCTGCACGCTCTGTTCAGGGGTTTGATGTATACAATGCAATTGACGAATGTTCGGATTTATTGGAACAATTTGGTGGGCACATGTATGCAGCCGGTATGACAATGCCAATTGAAAATATTGATAAATTCCGTAAGAAGTTTGACGAAGTAGTTTCAAAAACCATAACTGATGAACAGCTAATTCCTGAAATACGAATAGATATTGAAATTACATTAGACCAATTAATTCCTGAAAAAGGAAAACTATTTCCTAAGTTTTACCGTATCATAAAACAATTCGCGCCATTTGGCCCAATGAACATGCATCCAGTATTTGTTGCAACCAATGTTCAAGCTAAGTATGCTAAGGTTGTTGGAGAAACTCACCTTAAAATGTCTGTCTATCAAGAAAGTAATCCTAAACAATTATTTGACTGTATTGGATTTGGACTAGGAGATTATTTTGATAAAATCAATAATAATAGTTACTTTGATGTAGCATTTGTGATTGAAGAGAATACTTGGAATGGAAACACCAAATTGCAATTAAATATTAGAGATATAAAACAAAAAAACTAAACTATTAAAACACTTATTACCTCACTACTTATTTTTATTACCATTAATTTATCTGCACAGGATTTTGGTGCTGCATTTAACCAAGATATGTTTTTAGGTTTTAATGCTGGAATCTCTATGGATATTGGAGAAGATGATTTTTTAAAAAACAATAGATTTGATGTTGTTGGGCTTTATGGTGGAAACGTTTCTTTCTTTGAGTTACATTTCGCTTCTACTGATATGGATAGCTGGGAAGACAGTTATTTTAAAACTGGAGTTTCTACCTCATTAAAATACTTTTACCCAATTGAGTCAGGTGATTCTTTAGGATCTAGATTTTCTGGATACTTATTTGGATTCGATTTAATTGGAGTTAACTTTTTCCCGACTACAAGCTTTTTAGATTTTGTAATTTCTGCTGGAGCTAACACAGGGAGTAAAAAGGTAAGAGCTGATAATGACGTTAAGTATAAAAACTATGTTTTCGCACCTAAAGTTTCTGGAGAATTGAGATTGGTGTTTAATGATCAATTTGGACTTAATGTTCATGTAGAACAACAAATAGATATTACTAAAGCAAGATGGAAACTAAAAAAAGGAGCAGATGTTCTTCCAGGATTAGCTGGTTATAAAAACAATGCTTTATTAATTTCTGCAGGTATCTCTTGGAAGTTGAACTAGTAAAGCCAACCACAATAACTATTTCATTTAACCTCAATAAGCTAGTTGCTTATTGAGGTTTTTTTGTGTTTCATTCTGACTAGATATTTTTTTTCAATGAATTGTAGTATCTTAATAAACAATTAGTAACACGTTTAAATTCTGACACTAAATGATTCCATTATTTGAAATAATTTCTAACCTCACCAAAGAAGAGCAATTAAAATTTATATCTCATCTTAAAAAAAGTAAAGGGAGTGGTGATAGTGTTAAGCTAAAACTGTTTAAAGTAATTCAAGAGAAAAAAACCTCTCCTAAATTGATTTCTACTAAGGTTTATGGAAAAGAGAACAAAGTAGCTTACCACCAATTACGAAAAAGATTATTTAAGGAATTAGTAGATTTTATTGCTTCCGAACGGTTTAATAAAGAAGAAGAGCATGTATTGGAAATAAAGAATTTGATTCTTACGAGTAAGCATCTTATCGAAAATAAAAACTACAAACCAAGTTTTAAACTTCTTGAAAAAGCTGAAGTAAAAGCCAAGGAAGAGGACGAAGTGGAGCTTCTTAATGAGATTTATAATCTTTTCATTCAGTTTGCTCACTATAATCCCGAACAGGACTTACAAGAGATTGTAAAAAAATTAGAATCGAATAGGGTTCAAATGATTCAGGAATCGAACTTAAACATGGCGTATGCTGTTGTAAAAGAAAAGCTTCAGGAGTTCCATAACGAAGGAATAGAGATTGATTTTAATAAATTACTTGATGAAGTGTTTGATCGGTTTGACATTAATCAAAAATCTGGATCTAATTATAAAACTCTATATCAATTAGTTCAAATTGTAGCTGCCAATGCCAATGTAACAAAGGAGTATCATTTAGTCGCTCCGTTTGTAACAGGATGGTATAATAAAATACAGAAAAGCGAAGAAGAGAAAAACAGGCACATGTTTTTTCATATTAAGCTCCTATATTTCATTGCCAATGTTTTTTTTAGAGACAAGAATTTTGAAGAAAGCAACCGATATGTAATTAAAATAGAGAGTTTACTCTCAGGAAATAAAAAGTATAGAAAAGTATTTGAAACAAAAATCCTAGTCTTAAAAGCACTTAACACCAATTATTTAGGGGAAAATTTAGACTCGCAAGAAATAATTGAGCAAGCAATTCCCAACAAACCAGATTTACGAAATAAGGATATGCTAGATGCATTAATTGTGGCATCCATGATTTACTTTCATCAAAATAATTTCAAAAAAGTACAAACGATTTATTCTCAAATGCAAGCATCAGAATCCTGGTATACCAAAACAATGGGAGCGCCATGGGTAATGAACAAAAACTTAATTGAAATACTGACTCACATTGAGTTAGAAAACATTGATTATGTAGAAAGTAGGGTTGAAAGTTTTATGAATAAAAACAAAACCTACTTACTTCAAGACCAAAGAGCTGCAGTGTATTTAAAATATCTAAAAATTAGTTATTCCCATCCAGACAAAGTGCAAACGGAAGAATTTCAAACAACATTTTTTGATGCTGTTGAACAAAAACCTAGGCTCCGAGAAGATATTTATGTCCTTAGTTTCTTGGCTTACTTAAAAGCTAAGATGCTTGATGAAGAAACGTATAAAACCACACTTGATTTGGTTGATAGGATGTCCTAATAAAATTTAGAAACCTCTCCAAGACCTTTTCTTTCGATATCAGGAACGTATGCTTCAATGTCTGGATAGCCAACTGGTAGCAATAAAAATGCTCTTTCGTTACTTGGTCTTTCCAATAATTTTGTCAGAAAATTCATTGGACTTGGTGTGTGAGTCAGTGTAACTAGTCCAGCTTGGTGGATTGCAGTAATAAGCATTCCGCAGGCAATTCCTACCGATTCATTTACATAGTAATTTTGCAGTTTTTCTCCGTTTTCACCTAAATCATATGGCTTTTTGAATACAATAATCAGGTAAGGAGCTATTTCTAAAAATGGCTTTAAATGGTTTGTTCCCAATGGTTTTAAATCTTTCAGCCACTCTTCACTCATTCTTCCGTCATAACTTTTCTTTTCTTCCTCTTCGGCAGCCACTCTTATTTGAGATTTCATTTCGGCCGACTCAACCACACAAAAAGTCCAAGGTTGTTTGTGAGCTCCACTTGGTGCTGTTGAAGCAGTTTTTATAATATTTTCAATAACAGGTTTAGGAACTGGTTTATCAGAAAAATCACGAACACTTCTTCTTGAATCCATCAATTTAAAAAAGTCTCCTGCTCCTTTTTCAATATTACTTACCTCTATTTTTTGTTCAAAAAGTATGTGTGGATTTCCGTCAATTATTTTTATTTTGCTCATGTTATTCAATAAATTCTTAATCTATAAATGTTTTTCTATCAACAACTTCATGCCTTCAGAAGCAGTTAATGGTAATACTGTTAATCTTTCCGAAGAAGAAATATTTGGCTTGGGATCAATATAAAAAATCTTTGCAGAAGGCTTAGCGTAATCCATTAAACTAGCTGCAGGATAAACTTGTAGCGAAGTTCCTATTACAACTACAACATCTGCAGAATTCACAATATCGATAGCTGCTTCCATTGCAGGAACTGCTTCTCCAAACCATACAATGTGAGGCCTAAGTTGCGATCCTTTTTTACATTTATCTCCAACAATTACATCTTTATCCCAATAATAAATCAAACGTTCATCCGCAGTACTTCTTACCTTTCGTAGCTCTCCATGTAAATGTAATATAGATTTACTTCCAGCTCTTTCGTGCAAGTCATCTACATTCTGGGTTATAATTGAAACTTTGTAATCATCCTCCAAGCCTGGAATTAAATTGTGACCTTCATTGGGCTCTACTTCAAAAGTTGTTTCCTTCGAGCATTGTAAAACTCAAGAACTAACTCTATATTTCTTTCGAAAGCTTCATAAGTAGCCACATCCTCAATCGCATGATTCTCCCAAAGCCCATTAGAATCTCTAAAAGTGGATATTCCACTCTCGGCACTCATTCCAGCTCCTGTAAGAAAAACAATGCTTTTTTTAGTCATAGATATCGCTTATAATCACTGCTAAATATAAAAATATTGTAAATCAAAACAGAAAGAAATCGTCAATTCAATGAAATATAAACGCTAATTCATTAAATTTGAACAAAGAAAACAGCTTTTAACTTCTTATTTCATTGCTGGTTTCAATATTCTTTTTAATTTCAATGATTAAATATTACATCAAATGAAAAATTTACTTCTTATATCCGGGTTTGTTATCCTTTCTCTTGCATCTTGTAAAAAAGATTACGTTTGCGAATGTACAATTACAGATAAAGATGAAATTTTCCCTGACCAAATTAAGACAATTACTTACAGAGGGAAGAAAGATGATGTAGAAAATACGTGTACAACACAAAGTAAAAAAGAAGACAACATTACTACTACTTGTATTGTAAAATAATCGTTCTATCCAGATAGAACCAAAAATAATGAACCCTCTTTTTTCCTGGATTTCGGGAACGTGTTTATTATTAATCAGTATTTTTTTATTTAATGATTTTACTCAATTTGAACTAAAAACCTACGAATCGGGTATTTCTTCATACTTCTTTAGCGGAATCTTTTCACGGTTAATTATATCTCTACTTCTTATTTGTAGTGTGTTTCTTTGGTTTCATAAATCGAATAAATTAATCTCAGTCATAGCTATTGTAACTATAGCTGTTGTTGGGTATATTTTATTTATAGATTCTGGCAACTCAGATGTTTCATTGAATTATGGAACACTTATTTCTTCCAAAATAAAGTTAATTATCCTCTTTTTATTTAGCTTTTTCGGATTGGTTCTTTCTTATTTTTATCCTCACAAAAAGAAGCTAAATAGCTTACCAATTATACTCTCAAAACATATATTATCTATTGGTTTGGTAACAGTTCTTTTTGCTTTTAATCCGTTATTCCCAGAAGAGTTTCAGGATATATCAATAAAATCATTAACTGAAAGCCAACAAGATGGAATAGCAAAAATTGAAGCTACGGACAGTAATAAACTAATGGCTTTCTTCACAACTTCGTGCCCATATTGTGAGCTTGCAGCCAAAAAACTAACATTATTATCCAAAAACGAACAAGAGTTTCCCGAAGTAAAAATTTATTTTGCAGGATCAGAAGAAGGGGTTGCCAATTTTTTTAAAGACACTAAAACTAGGTTTGATTATCAACTAATAGAAACCAAAACCTTTTTGCAAATAACAAAAGGGTCTTTTCCTAAAATGATATTTTATTCCAAAGATAAATCGCCTATCTATTTATCAGGAAGATCATTTAATTATGCTGTAGTTGATGTTATTGAGGAACATTTAAAATCTGAATTTTAATTAAAATTCAAACTAATTACATAACCTAAAAAAATATTCTTTGAATCCAATATACGCTTTAGACTTAATCGGAACATTTGCATTTGCACTTAGTGGAGCATTGGTTGCCCACAAACAAGGGTTTGATTTGTTTGGAGTAGTAATAATCGCATTTGTCACTGCTGTAGGTGGAGGAATGGTAAGAGATGTTCTTATTGACTCACATCCAATAAATTGGATAGGAAACTTAGCATATATTTGGGTTATTTTGGGAGCTGTAGTTTGTGTTTTTCTATTCAAGAGTAAAGTTGCTCCTTTGAGTAAAACTTTATTCCTTTTTGATGCTATTGGTATCAGTGTCTTTACTTTATTAGGGCTACAAAAAAGTATTGATGCAGAATTACCTCTTTTTGTTGCGCTTATAATGGGAATGGTATCCTCAGTTTTTGGCGGAGTTATTCGTGACGTATTAACCCGAGAAGTTCCTTTAATTTTCAAAAAAGAAATTTACGCATCTGCATGTTTAATAGGAGGTTTAGTATATCTTGTTTTCCATTATTTTGAGTACACAGGAGCCATTCAATTTGCTGTATCAGCCTCTGTAATTTTTTTAGTACGTATCATTTCTGTAGTTTATCACCTGGAACTTCCAAAAATCAACAAAGATGTTTTTGGAAAATGAGTTGTATTAACTGATAAAAAACAAAAAAGCCTCTTTCGATAAAATCAAAAGAGGTTTTTTTTGTACTCGAGACGGGGCAAATATCGAACTTTTTGAAAGAGGATATCCAATTAGTTCTGAGCATTATTTAAGATCCTTTATCCTCGGTTTTGAAGCATTAATTATTACTAAATACTCTTTACTAAAATTGCCCTTCCTTCAAAAAGTTAAATCAGCAATAAACATAACTTTGAATTTTTATCAAAAATGACAAAAATCATAAGGTTTTAATTTAATGCGACAGAACAAAGTTATTTCGTATTAGGTATTAAATGTGAAAGTCAATCTTAATGAAGGATAAAAAGTCCATGCGTTGCATAGTCAAAATTGGTTTTAGGGTTTAAAATCATAATTTTGTTTAAAAAAATACTATATTAGTTAAACAAAATAATTGATAAAATGAAAAATTCCTCAAAAGATAAGGCGCCTTACTTAAAAACGAAACATTATTTATTAAATGGTAGATTGGAGACTTGGCATGGCCCTCAGTCAAAAGTACATTCTTACATTGTTCTGGATGAAGAGGACCAACCAACTGAAATAGGAGAGATTCCTGATATGGATAGTGAAATTGCTTTAAAAGCTTTAGACGCTGCGGTTAATGCTTTTGGAAGAGGACAAGGAGATTGGCCCACGATGAAAGTCAAGGAACGTATAGCCTGTGTTGAAACTTTCGTGAAGCACATGCGCAAACACCGAAAAGAAGTTGTTGAATTATTGATGTGGGAAATCGGTAAAAATCAAGAAGCTGCTGCTAAGGAGTTTGATAGAACTGTTGACTATATCATAGATACTATCGAAGCCTATAAAAAGTTAGATCGAAAAAGTGCTAAATTCGAAAAAGAATCCAGTATTCATGCACATATTAGACGAGGACCATTGGGTATCGTTTTATGTTTAGGCCCATATAATTACCCTTTAAATGAAACCTTTTGTTTGCTCATACCTGCATTGATTATGGGTAACACTGCAGTTTTTAAACCTGCAAAACTTGGGGTTTTATTAATTACTCCTCTAATTGAAGCGTTTCAGAAAGCATTTCCTCCGGGTGTAGTGAATATTCTATTTGGCAGAGGTCGTAATATTGCAGCTCCCATAATGAGTTCGGGAAGAATAGATGTACTAGCCCTGATAGGGCATAGTTCGTCTGCTGTAGCTCTTCAAGATTTGCATCCAAATAAAAACAGATTACGACTTGTACTTGGCCTTGAAGCAAATAATCCAGCCATTATTCTACCTGATGCTGATTTGGAGCATACCATAAAAGAATGTATATCTGGTACTTTGTCCTACAACGGACAACGATGTACCGCATTAAAAGTGTTGTATGTTCATGAAAACATTGTAGATGAATTTTTGGAGAAGTTTTCAAATGCTGTTGATGCTCTCAAATATGGTTTACCTTGGGAAGAAGGAAGTTTTTTAACTCCATTACCAGAAAAAGGTAAATCCAACTACATTAAAGAGTTACTTGATGATGCTGTAGGAAAAGGAGCTAAGATTATTAATGATAGAGGTGGAGAATTATCTCCAAATTTTTGTTTTCCTGCAGTGCTTTACCCCGCAGATAGCACTATGCGCGTTTTTAATGAGGAACAATTTGGACCTATTATCCCTGTGGTACCTTTCAAGGACATTAACGAGCCTTTGAATGATATGGCGCAATCAGAATATGGTCAACAGGTAAGCCTCTTTGGAAGAGATGTAAGCAAGATTGGGCCGTTAATAGACATACTAGCCAATTTGGTTTGTAGAGTTAACTTAAATAGTTCATGTCAACGTGGACCAGATGTTTATCCATTTACAGGAAGAAAAAATTCAGCAGTAAGTACCTTAAGCGTTTTTGATGCCTTGAGATCCTTTTCTATCCGTACTTTTGTGGCGTCCAAGGATAATGACTACAACAATAAAATTTTAAAGGAATTGCTGAATTCAGAACACTCTAATTTTGTTAATACGGAATACTTACTTTAATTCCTTTTCGAATAGGTTTTCTTAAGTCCTTTCTGAATTGGGTTCTGCCGCATTAACTGGTTCTGTCGCATTAACTTGGAGTAACTAATAAATGTTTAGATTTGACTTCATCTAATACTGAAATTATGTTTG
>JABAYJ010000008.1 GCA_018609055.1 Flavobacteriales bacterium | reverse complement strand
CTAGTTTTTTCACATCTAATTTATCACTTTTAGTAATTAAAAATAGTGTGATAAATAAAAGAATTAATGTTCCAATTGTAATCACTGAATAAGCTTCTAATATATCGGAATAGTAATGGCCTATTACAGCCTCAGTTGAGAATACCGTAAATACTATTGAAAGGTAAAATAAAAACTTAAGTACTATTATTGTTAGACTCTTTAGTTCGTTTTGGGCTTTAAATAAAGAGATGTATAGTACAAAATAAGGAATCCATAAAAATATGAAATAGGCTTTCCAAGCAATAGGAGATAAAAGAGGAACAATAATAAAGAGTAAAGAGTACTCCAAAATGGAATTGAAACTTGATTTATCTACCAACTTTTTTCTTAATAAAACAGCTGGAAATATTGCGAACAAAATTATACTCAAGTAAGTGAGTTTTTTTGCTGCATAAGGTTTCAAGTCTAGTACATTAACATGTAAATTGATATTAGAATTTTCGGAAGTAAAAAATCGAAGAAATGATCCGAAAATTGATTGATTATTGTGGTTAGCTATATAGGATTTTGGAGCAATTTCTGTAACCCACTGCTGATAATATATGATTGTTTGTTCGTATCCAAATACTAAAAAACTTATTGAGTTGAAACCGATTAGAAATACAAAAGTCCATAACACGGGTTTAAATTCCCTTTTGATTAAAAAATAGAACAAGAAAAAGATGGTATAAACTTTAAGTGAGATTGTTAATCCTAAAAGAAATCCAACCCACATATATTTCTTTTTGATAAAGAAAACAATGCTCAGCAGAGAGCATAAAAGCATGTAAATATTGATTTGAAGATTAGCTAGGTTATCAATAACAAATCGCAATACTATCAGTAAGGGAATTAATATTATAGGGTTTTGAATAAGAATCGTACCGTAATTCTTTTTAAAACTTATAGATTTATTAAAAATTAATTTTATTGATTCATTGATAATAAAAAACATTGATAAAACACTACCTAACAGCCATATAAATTTTATAAAAACACAACTTAAGTTATCAAAAAAGGCAAGTATTACACTGAAAATTGAAAAGAAAGGCGGCCAAGTGTTGTATTGGTCTAGATAAATGTTTTTACCATCAAGTACTGCGTTACCAGCATTTAGATAGCCAATAAAATCTCCATTTCTCATTGAATCTCTTACTAGTTCAAACATTAAAATAATCCCGATTAGAATTAGAACTATTGTAGCTATCGAATAGTGTTTTTTAGTCATTAATTTAAATCAGTAGGATTGTTTTACGAATATAAAGAAAAAGTATTTTTATTCAGTTGAATCAAACTACTAGTTGTTCAGCATTTTTTAGTAATAATTGCTATTTTGTTTCGTCTAAGAAAACAATGAACAGTAAACATAATATTATGACACATAAAATAACTTCAGATTGGAAGGGCGAGATGGCTTACGAAGTAGAAACTACAGGTGGTAAGCTACAATTAGACGCTACACTTAATGAAAATGGAAAAGCAAAAGGAATGACTCCAAAGTATTTAATGTTGGTCTCTTTGGCTGGTTGCACAAGTATGGATGTAACTTCTTTATTGGAAAAAATGAGAGCACAAGTGACTGATTTTAAAGTAGAGGTAGAGGCAGAGCTTACTGAGGAACACCCGAAATATTACAACAAAGTAAAAATGTTGTACAAGTTTAAAGGAGATGATTTACAAAAAGACAAAATAGAAAAAGCCGTCAAATTATCTGTAGATAGATATTGTGGGGTTTACGAAATGTTTAGGCAGTTTGCGGATGTGAGTTACGAGATAATTTATAATTAATTATTTATTTTTAATTAGTTAGCTAAGGTTGAACCTGCTAATTTTTAAATATTTTCTTTAGTAATTTCTTTTTGCTAGTATGCTTGTAATAAGTTTTGTCTTTTAATATCGAACCTGATATTAACTCATTAATTTCATTTTGACTTTTACCTTCTTTATTCAAACAAATTAAGTGGTTTAATAGAACAGAATATAACTTGTCTATAAAGTTATCTTTGTAGCTTTCAATCCCTTTGTCGTTATATATTTTCATGTCAAAGTCCTCAAAAGAAAGGTCGGTATATTGGTAATATTCTAATCCATCAAAAGTTGGGAATTTGTTAATGTATTTAAGAGCTTTTTCGGTATTTGGAGGGCTTACAATATTCATGTAACCAAATATTTGTGAGCCACACATATCCATACAACTCAAGTAAAATATTCCTCTCAATCTATTGGTTGTTAGGTTTTATTTCTTCATTTCAAAATTAACCTTAGATAAGTTGAAAGGCTTGTTTTTATTACTCACACTTGAAAACAAAGTTTGATAATATTCATCCACTAATTCGTTATAAGGGATGTCACCATTTATAACACTCTCAACTAATTCCGATTGGTTTACTTCTGTTTTAGAACGCCTATTTTGGTGCATTGCATCTACAGCATATACTATTAGTAAAGTTGAAGTATCTGGCAAAACCAAAAAATCATCTGTAAGAAGATCATTCTTCGTTTTGGTAAGTTCTTTCACAAATTCCACAGCAGTTTTCATTTCCTCAGAGAAATCCTCACCAAAAGCTTTTATTACTGATTTAGAAGGAGAACTCAAGAACATATAATTACTATAGAATTCCCCTAGCTCAACTACTTGTTCCTTATTTATAGTTTGCCCAATAGAGAATGTTGGAAGGATAGCAATGGCTAAAAGTATTAGTGTGTTTTTCATTTGTTTGGTTAATTAGTTTAGAAACAAAAATAGTAAAGTTTGGTTATTTACCTACTTCTTTTTCAATCTCCTTCAATATAACTCTTTGATTAAGATTGTTATATACTAAGTAAGCCAAAAGTGCAAACTGAATAATTAGTATATTTTGAAACTCATTATTATAGTAAAAGAAAAGGCAGAATAGGATATAAATTATGATAGGGATTAAATGAAATACCTTAAATTTTATAAGTTGACATTCATCAACTCTAGTAATTTTTAATGTTGATTTAGAGACTAAAAAATTAGGATGAAACCAAATATGCTGAAGAAGAAGAGTTTTAAAAGTAACTGAATCTTCTAGCTCTTTTTCTTTTTTATATCCTCTTATCTGAATAATAAATTCGGCTATTTCTTTTACATTCTTTTCTGTCTTGAGTTTTAATGAAAAAGTAGTAGAAATTATATTTGTAAAGAAATTCAAAGTCAATTATCTTAATACTCCAATTCTCCAATTCCTTGCCTCACAATATCCAGTTCATCATTGGTGCAATCTACAACTGTAGAAGCTTCATTGTTCCCAATTCCACCATCAATTACTAAATCTACTTGGTGTTCAAATTTTTCGAAAATTGATTCTGGATCAGTAATGTATTCTACAATTTCATCCTCATGATGAATAGAAGAAGTTACCATTGGTACACCCAATAATTCCACAATTCGCAAACAGATGTTATTGTCAGGGATTCTAATTCCTATTTCTTTTTTATTGGTATCGAACAGTTTAGGGATTTTATTACTTGCATTAAGGATGAAAGTAAAAGGCCCAGGAAGGTTCTTGTTAAGAGCTTTAAAGATACTTCGACTAAATGGATTGGTGTATTCGTCAATCGATTTTAAGTCTGGGCAAACCAGAGAGAAGTTTGCTTTTTTGAGCTTTATGTTTTTCAGTTTGGCCAATTTTTCAATTGCTCGCTTGTTATCAAGCGAGCAACCAAAATTGTAAACTGAATCTGTTGGGTAAGCAATAATTCCTCCTTTTTGTAATACTTTTACTGCCTCTTGAATTTTTCTAAATTCAGGATTTATTGGGTGTATTTCAAGGAATTCTGCTGACATAATTTATGCGTTTGCCTTAGCGTGATCTGCCAAGAATTTTTCTAATCCACTAGTTGTAAGTGGGTGTTTAGCTAATGCTAATATTGCACTTAAAGGTCCAGTCATTACATCTGCACCAATTTTAGCACAATTAATAATATGCATTGGGTGACGAACAGAAGCTGCAAGAATTTCTGTTGGGTATCCGTAGTTATCAAAAATTAATCTGATTTCGTCAATTAAGTTTAAACCATCTGTAGAGATATCATCTAATCTACCGATAAATGGAGAAACGTATGTCGCACCAGCTTTAGCAGCTAATAATGCTTGCCCAGGAGAAAAGATTAATGTACAGTTAGTTTTAATTCCTTTTCCAGAAAAGTATTTAATTGCCTTAACTCCTTCAGGAATCATTGGCACTTTTACCACAATGTTTTCGTGTAAATCGGCAAGAGCTAATCCTTCTTTCACCATTCCGTCAAAATCAGTAGAGATAACTTCTGCACTTACAGGTCCATCTACAATGTTGCAAATGTCTACGTAATGTTTCATTACTCTATCAGTTCCTCCAATTCCTTCTTTTGCCATCAATGATGGGTTGGTAGTTACACCATCTAATATTCCTAAATCATTAGCATCTTTGATGTCGTTTAGGTTAGCAGTATCGATAAAAAATTTCATAGCTTGTTTGGTAATTTATTGTTTCTCAAAATTACCAAGTAGGTACTAGTTTACCTATTTAGGTGGAGGGAAGTTTTAAACAAGTTATTAGGTCTTGTTTTTTAATAGATTATTTATTTAAAATCAACCAACTTAAACCACCTCCCATGAAATTATTCTTGTGGTTAAGTCCTGTTCCAAAATAGAAATCGGCTTGTAATTTATCAGTGATTAAATAAGTGACACCTGCATCAAAACTAGCTACAAGTTCTTCAAATTCAAGTATTTCTCCAAAAGGTTCAATAAAAAATCCAAATCGATCACCAACAGATGTTCCTAATGCAACTGTATAGGTAAAGTTTCCATTTCCAGTACCATAATAATCCCAACCTAGGTTATAACCCAAATTCACATTTTCGTTTAATTGATGAGAAATTAAAAAACGATTAATTGTTCCATATCTAGCTGAATAATTTCTTGTTCCAGAAGGCACAATTACGTGCGACATAAATGCAATTTCTGTATTTACATTCTCTTTTTTTAAAAGCTGGATTTTAGCTCCTAACTGTAAATCATTCATTCCTTGTAACCTGAAGTTCCCAGATTTTGTCCAAGAGTATTCAGTCACTAATCTTAATTCTAACCAATCAAATAATCCATATCTAAATAATGTTGTAGGTAAAGTATTTGAAGTTGTTCCATACGAAGTATTCATTTCATCAAATTCGATTAAAAAACCACTTTCAATCTGAAAGCTTTTGTGAGGAATAATCGAAGAACTTTCTGTTTGATCTGGTCTGTCCGTATCAATTTGTTGACTAAATGAGATAGACGAAAACAGGATAAATAAGATTGTTAAATTTTTCATTGTTATTTTTTTAAACTACTAATTGAGCGAATACATCTTCTAGCACTACATCAAGTACCATCATTACAAGGAAACCTCCAATAAAACCAAGAGTGGCATGATCGGTATATTTATCTCTTTGGGTTTCTGGTATTACTTCTTCAACCACTACAAAAATCATTGCGCCTGCTGCAAATGCTAGTGCATAGGGCAGGAGTGGAGTAAAAGTTAAAACGGCTACTGCTCCCAAAACTCCAAAAATTGGTTCTACAATGGCAGATAATTGTCCGTACCAAAAACTCTTTCCTCTTTTCATTCCTTGTCTTCTAAGTGGCATAGATACTGCAAATCCTTCTGGGAAGTTTTGAATTGCCATGGCTAAAGCTAAAGCAACTGCACCTCCAATAGTAGCTCCTTCAACTCCACTTGCAACTCCTCCAAACAAAACACCCACAGCTAATCCTTCAGGAATATTATGAAGTGTAATTGCCATTACAAGTAATAATGTTTTGTTCATTTTAGTTTTTGGTCCTTCAGCCTCAGATACTTTTTCGTAGTTAAGATGAATGTGAGGTATCAATTTATCTAAAGCAAAAATAAATAGCGCTCCTAATAAGAATCCAATAACAGTTGGCCCAACTTTATCAAACCCTGTTCCTTCACTCATTTCTAGTGCAGGCATTATTAAACTCCAAACACTTGCTGCTACCATAACTCCTCCAGTAAATCCTAAGGCAATATCCAATACTGCTCTGTTCAGTGATTTAAAAAAGAACACCAAGGAAGCTCCTGCTGCAGTGGCAAACCATGTAAAACTTGTTGCTGCAAATGCTGCCATCACTGGATCTACTGATTCAAACCATTGTATTATTTCTTTCATATTGATAGTTTTTTAATTGCCAGTTATTGGCTTTTTTCAATAATTAAATTGGAACTAACTTCTTTAGAGATAGTTACCGATTCTTTTTCAATTTTTATAATCTTCGATTTATCAAAATCAAACTCCTTTTCTACTTTTATTTTTTTACCTAAAGTCAAGTTCATTTCTTCCAAGTATTGAAGAAACTCATTGTTCGTGTTTTTTACTCCTACTATAATTCCTTCTTCACCAATTGCCAATTCATTTAATTGAATGGCTTCTTTACGGGTAGGGATGTTTCCTTTTTTATCAGGAATTGGATCTCCATGAGGATCAAATGAAGGGTGTTCTAAGAAA
Source organism: Flavobacteriales bacterium (assembly GCA_018609055.1). Classification (GTDB taxonomy): domain Bacteria; phylum Bacteroidota; class Bacteroidia; order Flavobacteriales_D; family CAJJDF01; genus CAJJDF01. The sequence continues at coordinate 288,122 of JABAYJ010000008.1, read as the reverse complement.
TCATCTAACCTATCAACCAACTCTTCTGATTTGATATGTTCCAGTTGCTCAGCAATCTCGTGAACTTCATCCCACTTGTATTTTAGTTTTTCTACTAAGAAAACTTCCCATATTCTGTGATTACGAATAATATTAATGGCAATGTCTTTCCCGCACTCAGTAAGCGAAACACCTTGGTATTTTTCGTAAGTGATAAGTTCTTTTTTAGCTAATTTCTTAACCATGTCAGTTACCGAAGAAGCTTTGGTTTCCAGTTTGTTAGCCAACATATTTGTTGAAACCGATTCGCCAAACTTACTCTCTATACCATAAATGGCTTTTAGGTAATTTTCTTCTGTTTTAGTGTAGCTCATTATGCAAATATAAATATATTTTTAGACTTGTCTAAAGATATTATTTTGCAAGCATAATAATAGCAGGGTTACCAACAATTGTTAATAAAGTTTTTTAGTAACTTTTTTACTTTACAAGTGGTAAAAAACCGAACTAATCGAGCTATATTTGTTATCCTTTTTGGAGGAAAGAAATAAAGAATATTTACGTTTAATAGACGTATATTACACTTACATATTTAACTAAATTATTGATGAGTAACAATTTACCTAATAACGATCCGGTCACAAGAATGGCAACTAAGAAAAAGGCATCCCCATTTTTTCAGGACTCAGGTAGAATACCTCCGCAAGCTGTAGACTTTGAAGAAGCAGTTTTGGGAGCTTTGATGCTCGAAAAAAATGCAGTAAATGATGTTATTGATGTATTAAGCCCAGAGAGTTTTTACAAAGATCAGCACCAAAAAATATACGATACTATTCACTCTTTGTTTGGTAATAGTCAACCAATTGATATACTTACGGTAACTCAAGAACTAAGAAATAGAGGAGAATTGGAGTATGTTGGAGGAGCATATTATATCTCTCAACTTACCAATAGAATTGCATCTGCAGCCAATGTAGAGCACCATGCAAGGATTATTGCACAAAAATTTATACAAAGAGAATTAATTCGAATTTCATCTGATACGATTAAATCGGCTTATGATGAAACTACTGATGTATTTGATTTATTAGATAAAGCTGAGAGTAGCTTATTTCAGGTAGCTGAAGGAAACTTAAGTAAGAGTTACGAGAAGATTGACAAAGTGATGCAACATGCAATTGAAGAAATTGAAAATGCGCAAGATCACGAAGATGGAGTAAGTGGAGTTCCTACTGGATTTACTGCATTGGATAGAGTTACTTCGGGTTGGCAAAAATCAGATATGATTGTAATTGCTGCTCGTCCAGGGATGGGAAAAACAGCCTTTGTTGTATCAATGGCTCGTAATGCAGCTGTTCAGTTTAACCAAGCTGTAGCGATATTTTCTTTGGAGATGAGTTCGGTACAATTGGTAAATCGTTTGATTTCTGGAGAAACAGAAATTCCTGCAGAAAAATTAAGAAAAGGAAATTTAGAGCCACACGAATTTCAGCAGTTACATGCTAGAATTGGTAAACTATCGGAAGCTCCTTTTTTTATTGATGATACTCCAGCTCTTTCGGTATTTGAATTTAGAGCAAAATGTAGAAGGCTTAAAGCCCAGCATGACATCAAGTTAATTGTAATTGATTATTTGCAGTTGATGACTGGTGGAGGTGAAGGAAAAGGAAATCGTGAGCAGGAAATTAGTTTTATTTCTCGTTCTATAAAAACGGTTGCTAAGGAATTGGAAGTGCCAATTATTGCACTATCGCAATTAAGTCGTTCAGTAGAAACTAGAGGTGGAGATAAAAAGCCAATGCTATCGGATTTGAGAGAATCGGGAGCAATTGAGCAAGATGCAGATATCGTATCATTTATTTACCGTCCAGAATATTACGGATTAACTACTGATGAAATTACTGGTGATTCGCTTGAAGGAATAGGGGAGTTTATCATTGCAAAACACAGAAACGGTTCACTTGAAACTGTTAAACTTAGGTTTGTTGGTCAGTTTGCTAAGTTCGAAAACCTAGATTCTTTTGATGATGGTGGCGGTACAATAACACCAAATGATGAGTTTGATTCTAGTGCTGGGGGAACAATGACCATGCAAAGTAAAGGTTGGGATGATTCTGATGATGATGATTTTGCATCAGATGTGGATGATGACAGCCCGTTTTAATATTCACTAATTATCTCGTTTACAAAACGAACAATTATTGATTATCTTTAAGTCTTAAAATTGTTAAATATTTTCATGAAAAAAATTGTTTTACTTCTTGTCCTAAGTTTATTTATTAAAGTTGGTTATTCGTCTTACCTATTAATTCCAATGGATGAAGGGAAACAGACTAATCATTTAAAAGCCTACGGAATAGCTTTTTGGGTATTGCAAAATGACATTGAGCTAGAATGGTTGTTAAATTATAGAGGAGGAAGCTTTTTAATAAAATACTATAAAGACATTGAAAAGGAATGTGTAATTAGAGGAGTTTCTTATGAACTAATTGCAGATGTACAAGCAAGTTCAATCAAAAATGCAATTATCGATCCAGAGGTAAATCAAGAAGTAGTAAAGTTAGAAACAGCTCCCAAAATTGCCGTTTACACTCCTACAGGAAAAATGCCTTGGGATGATGCTGTAACAATGGTTCTAGAGTATGCTGAGATTCCTTATGATAAGATTTATGATTCGGCTATAATTAATATGGTATTGCCAAAATACGATTGGTTGCACTTACACCATGAAGATTTTACTGGTCAATATGGGAAATTTTATGCAGCCTACAAGAATGCGGCTTGGTACCAAAAACAACAAAGAGATGCAGAAGCAAGTGCAACTAGTTTAGGATTTAATAAAGTATCTGAGTTAAAGCTTGGTGTTTCTACAAGAATTAAAGAATTTGTAGCAGGAGGAGGTTTTTTATTTACAATGTGTTCGGGAACAGACTCTTATGACATTTCTTTAGCAGCTCACAATACTGATATTTGTGCCTCTATGTTTGATGGTGATGCTGCTGATAGGCAAGCACAATCGAAACTTGATTTCTCTCAAACACTCGCTTTCAAAGATTTTAAATTGGTGACAAATCCATTGCAATATGAGTTTTCATCTATAGATGGAACAAGTATGAGATTTAAACAAAGAGTTCCACAGAACCAAGATATTTTTAATTTGTTTGAGTTTTCTGCTAAATGGGATATCGTTCCAACTATGTTATGTCAAAACCATACTTCTGTAGTACAAGGATTTATGGGGCAAACAACTGATTTTAAGAAAGAATATATAAAATCTAGTGTAACTATAATGGGAGAAACCAAAGCAATGGGAACTGTTCGTTATATGAGTGGGGAACTTGGTGAAGGAAGATGGACTTTTTATGGAGGACATGATCCAGAGGATTACCAACATAGAGTAGGGGATCCACCAACAGATTTAAACCTACATCCAAATTCACCTGGCTACAGGTTGATTTTGAATAATATTTTGTTTCCTGCGGCAAAGAAAAAGAAGAGAAAGACTTGATTAAATTGAACAAGAGCTAAGAGTTCTTGTGAATATAATAGTTTGTTTTCTGTCATTGAAATGAAACTTTAATTACTCACTTTGCTAAGATAGGTTCAAACATCCTAGTCTAATTGAAGTCGGCATTCGATTCAGTCTAATATAATTAAAACAAAAAAGCTTCTTTTGAATTTTCAAAAGAAGCTTTTTTATTACCTATAAATTATTATTCAATAACTTATTTATTAGTTACACTAATTAGAAAATATAAGGTGTCCAAATTTTTGTGTTTTCTTGTACCTACCCCAAACAATTATACTATTATCATCATTTCTAAAAAACACTTTAGGAGCTAAATAGGTTCCTCCTTGATTACTCTCTTTTATTAAAGCTGTTCTTTTTGATTCCCCAGTTTCTAAGTCAAAAGTATATTTATATACTAAACTCTTTTTTGGGTCTCTTAGTGCTTTAGACTTTCCGGTTTCAGCATCTCTATCCGATAATTTGATGTGATCATTATAAATAAGAACCAATGTATTATTAGCTATTCCAGCAAGGTAAGAGTAGTTACTACATTCAGCTGTTAGTTTACTTCCAATAGTAAATGAAGCTCCTACTGAAAGACCTCCACCACCTCCAGTACCCAAAGCAACTTTTGGTCTAGTTTTAGAAGCAATTTGAGTTTTTTTAGCAATATTGATCCATTTTAGTTCTCCTCCTGAATTTAATTTACCACAAATAACATTTCCAAAAATCCATTGTTCTGTAGAAGAAAATTGAGACGATTCAACCATAAAATTGTAATAGTCCTCTGCTGTAAATACGATACTTCCATCTTCTGTAACAAATACATTATTTATAGAGACTCTTCATTAATAACATGATTGTTATGCTTTTTATTAAAATTAAATATATTAGATTTTCCAATTATTAATATTTTCAAACAATATTCTATAGTTTTATTATCTAAAGTGAAAATCTAAAGCGTGTTTTCATTAAATTCTAAAACTAAAGTGTCATCATGAATAAGATTGACGAAATTTTGTTGGCTGTTATAAGGAAAGTCTTCAGACTCGATTAACATCCTTTCAAAATATAAGTTTGTTAATTTCATAAATTACTCCTTCACAAACTTCTCAACCCCAATTACTCCATTCTCATTAAGTAATTGAATAAAGTAAACACCAGAAGTAAGTTCACCAATAGCTATTTGAGAAGTAAAAGAGCTTGAACCAACTACTTTTCCTTGCATATCAATTAGTTGATAGGAGGTTGGTTTGTTTTCAGTTGTAGATACTTGAATAAACTCTTGAGCAGGATTTGGGAAAACAGTAAATTTAATATCACTGTAATTCTCATCAATAGAAGCAAACCTTTGGTCGTAATATCTTACCGTAGTAATAGTAGTTAACCCCAAAGTTTCTATTCCTTCGGCTTTCATTACTGGCAAACCAAAAGCAGCATCATACCATGTGTATTCAACAATTTTTCTTGGAATACCAAAAGCTGTTCCTAAGTAACTTAGTGAGTCTACTTGATCCAAAGTAGTTTTTACTTTAAGAACACTACTATGAGTAGAAAAAGGCGTTATAAGTGTTCCCCATCCTTCTACTGTCCATTCACGGTCGTAAGTAACTTTGTAAATAATGTTTTGTCCTACACTATTTAAATCCAATCCCCATGAGCCATATGATTTACCAGAGTCCTGGTAAGTAAAAGGGAATGTAAGAATAGTATCAGAATCGTAATATTCTGTAACTAAAGGAACAGTTAGGTTATTAGTGTCTTTTATTTTAAGTCCTTTAATGTTTCCAATTAGCCTGTTGTTTGCCAATTTAGCCATAGTTGTTACATCATATAGTGTTACAACAACAGCCGGAAATGAATCTAAATCAACTAAACCAACATTGGTAAGGTTGTTCCATTTAAAAAGACAAGTAAATCCACCACCATTAAGCACACATTGAGTAACGAAAGGAGTTTGGTAACCTGAGCTTGCAGGAGAAATAGCTCCTAAGTTTCCTGTTAAATCTAAACCAAGTAAAGTATAATCCCAAGTAAAATTAGCACCAGTGGTATCAAAATCAAATGCATTGATTCCGACAGTAACTGATGACATCTGTTGGTTATAATTACCCGAAGCATGGTTAGATGAAGTATAGGATAACTGACCGAAACTTAGTGTTCCAATAAATAAAGCAGCTAGAGTAATAATTCGTTTCATCTGTAAGTGGTATCAATGGATAATACTACAATTTACGAATTATTATTGGGATATGGTTTTTAGATTATTATGAGGTTTACTTCACAATGCTCCCAAACAAATCAAAGTAATCAGCAGTATTGATTTTTACGGTAGCGTAATCACCAATTCTAACATGGTTTTCTTCAGAGATAGGAACCCAAACTTCATTATCCACTTCTGGAGAATCAAATTCTGTTCTTCCTACAAAGTGTTCTCCTTCAATACGATCAAACAATACTTTAAACTCTTTTCCAATTTTAGCTTGGTTGTGCTCGTAAGAGATAGTTGATTGAATATCCATAATTTCTTCGGCTCTTGCAGTTTTTACTTCTGCAGGAACGTCATCATCAGAGTTATGAGCATGAGTATTCTCTTCATGCGAATATTCAAATATTCCCAATCTATCGAATTTCATTTCTTTTACCCATTCTGCCATTTCCTGAAAGTCTTCTTCAGTTTCGCCAGGGTAGCCAGCAATTAATGTAGTTCTAATTGCAATTCCAGGAACTTTTTCGCGAATAGTTTTTACCAAAGCGGTAGTCTTTTCACGAGTAATTCCTCTTCGCATGTCTTTAAGCACTTTTGTAGAGCCGTGTTGTAAAGGCATATCCAGATAATTACAAATATTGTCTCTTTCTGCCATTACATCCAGTACATCTAATGGGAATCCAGAAGGGTAGGCGTAGTGCAACCTAATCCATTCCAATCCATCAATATCAGAAAGCTGACGAAGTAATTCGGCTAATTTTCTTTCTTTGTATAAATCTAATCCGTAGTAAGTTAAATCTTGAGCAATAAGCATCAATTCTTTAACTCCATTAGCTACTAAACTTTTTGCGTTTTTAACTAATTGTTCAATAGGAGTAGACTTGTGTTTTCCTCTCATTAGTGGAATTGCACAAAATGAACAAGGTCTGTCGCATCCTTCTGCAATTTTGAAATAAGCAAAGTGAGCAGGAGTAGTTAAAATCCTTTCTCCTAATAATTCCTTTTTGTAATCGGCATTCAATACCTTAAGCATTTGTGGTAACTCACGAGTTCCAAAATATGCATCTACTTGAGGAATTTCTTCTTCTAAATTTTCTTTATACCTTTCTGATAAACATCCAGTAACGTATAATTTATCAACTAATCCATTGTCTTTAGCATTTGCGTATTGCAAAATGGTATCAATAGATTCTTGCTTGGCGTTATCAATAAACCCACAAGTATTCACAATCACAATTTCGTGATCCTGACTATTAGATTCATGTTCCACATCAAATTTATTGGCGTGTAACTGAGCCATTAGTAATTCCGAATCAAAAGTGTTCTTAGAACACCCTAAAGTGATTACGTTTACTTTGTTTTTTTGTAATGTCTTTGTTTTCATTTATTTCAAACTAAATAATGAATCTACAAACTCCATTTTATTGAAAACTTGTAAATCTTCCATTCCTTCACCAACACCAATATATTTAACAGGAATACTAAACTGATCAGAAATTCCTATCACAACTCCACCTTTTGCCGTACCATCAAGTTTGGTAAGAGCAAGGGAAGTAACATCTGTTGCTTGTATAAATTGAGCACATTGCTCAATTGCATTTTGTCCTGTAGAACCATCTAAAACTAGTAATATTTCATGAGGTGCATCTGGCACAACCTTATCCATTACTCTTTTAATTTTAGTAAGCTCGTTCATTAAGTTCACTTTATTGTGTAATCTTCCAGCTGTATCAATAAGTACTACATCTGCACCTTGAGTCACTGCACTTTGTAAAGTGTCAAATGCAACAGAAGCAGGATCGGCATTCATTCCTTGTTGTACAATAGGAACCCCTACACGTTCTGCCCAAATAATAAGTTGATCAACTGCAGCAGCTCTAAATGTATCGGCAGCACCAAGTACTACTTTTTTACCAGCCTTTTTAAATTGATGTGCCAACTTTCCAATTGTTGTAGTTTTTCCTACACCATTTACACCTACCACCATTATTACATGAGGCTTGTGTGTATCAGGTACAGAAAAATCAGTTTGGTCTACAGAATTATTTTCTTCCAGTAAACCTGCAATTTCTTCTTGTAGTATTTTGTTTAGTTCAGAAGTATTGATGTATTTGTCTTTAGAAACACGAGCTTCAATTCTTTCGATAATTTTAACTGTAGTTTTTACACCAACATCAGAAGTAATAAGCGCTTCTTCTAGTTCATCCAATACATCTGCGTCAACAGAAGATTTTCCGGCAACAGCTCTTGAGAGTTTTGAAAAAACTGATTCTTTAGTTTTTTCGAGCCCTTTGTCAAGAGTTTCTTTTTTTTCTTTCGAAAATATTTTTTTAAATATGCTCACTATAAATCTATTTTAATCCGAGTTCTTCTTTTCGTTTTTTAAGTAGTTCAGAAACTTCAATTTTGTCTCCTTTTTTTATCGATTTATCTACTTCTATAAGTATGTATTTCTTCCCTTTGTATTTGAAATATACTTGTTGTCCTATTGATAAAACAACTGCACTAGACGAATTTGGAGATAAATTCGGATTCATTACAGAAGGAATAAGAAGAGGTATTGACTCCGAAGATGTTTTCGTTAAGTAAAAACTAACTTTTGCAGATGATTCTTGGCTCTCAATATTCTGAGAGTTTTGTCTCGAAATATTACTTATAGAGCAAGAAGTAAAAAAAAGTAAAAATACAATCGAATAATTTTTCATGGCAAGTAATTTTAATACATATAAAAAAAGCTTCTTCCATAAATATGAAAGAAGCTCAATATAGTGAATAGTAAATTAATTATTTACTAAAAAAATCTTTTACTTGGTTGTTCAATACAATCGCTTCTTTAAATTGGTAAGCCCCAGTCTTTGCTGATTTTACCGCTTTAATAACCTTTGTATGTTGTTTTCCTCCTCCTTTTTGTAAGGATGCTACTACTTTCTTAGCCATATCTTAATTATTTAATTTCTTTGTGAATTGTGTGTTTTCTCAAAATTCTGTTGTACTTCTTCACTTCCATTCTTTCTGGAGTGTTTTTTCTGTTCTTAGTTGTGATGTAACGAGATGTTCCAGCAACCCCTGTCGCTTTGTGTTCTGTACATTCTAAGATTACTTGTATTCTATTTCCTTTTGTCTTCGCCATTGTGCTTTAATTTCAAGAGTGCAAATATATAAACTATAATTTTACAATCAAATATTTAACTGCAATTATTTTTATTAATTAAAGTAAGCTTATTTTTTCATCAAAGCCTCTATTTCATTGATGGTTCGGGGTACACAGCCCGATAAATTTTCTGGCTCACCAGAAGTAATTAATATATCATCTTCAATTCTTACTCCAATATTCCACCATTTTGGGTCACAATCCGATCCAGCTGGAATATAAATTCCAGGTTCAACAGTTATGATTTGTCCTGGAGTTAACTTTCCATAACTTCCAACATCATGCACATCCAATCCTAAATAATGAGAAGTTCCGTGAGGGAAATACTTTTTTACTTCAGATTTATTTTTAATAATACCCAATTCAACTAATCCTTCTGCTATGATTTCATTAGCAACTCGTCCTGCAATCCAAAAACTATTTCCAGCCATGCAAGAATCTATTCCTGCAGATTGAGCTTTTAATACTAAATTATAGATGATTGCTTGTTCCGAAGAGTACTTTCCATTTACAGGAAGTGTTCTTGTTACATCTGCCGTGTATCCATGATATTCGGCACCAATATCACTTACTAATAAATCATTTTCTTCAAACATTCTTCGGTTACTTACATAATGTAAGATGCAAGAGTTACCTCCACTTCCATGAATAGAAGGGAAGCCAGCATGCTCAGCTCCTTCGTTTCTAAAATGATATTCAACTAAGGCTTCTGTTTGGTATTCAGCCATTTGTGGAGTTAACTTTTTCATTAACTCTGTTTGCGATTTACAAGTAATATCAATTGCTTTTCGCATAAGCACCATTTCTTCTTCTGTCTTTATTTCTCTAAGTAGCCCCATAAATCGGGCTAAATTTTTACTCCCTGTTTTTCTAACAGTTTGGGTTAAAAAGTGTTTTTTTAAATCGAATAAATCAATTTTAGAACGTGTATCGCGTGTGTCGTTCTTATCAATAGGGAAATAAGTATAATTGGTTCCATCAATCTTACAGTTAGTAGATTTGAACTCTGTTGTTGGCAGAACCATCTCAAATTCAAGTATTTGTTTAGCTCCTTCTACTCCTAATCTTTTTCCTAGCCACAATTCTTTATTCGCATCACGAGGTTGAACAAAAAGCAGTTCTTTTATTAATTTGCCATTAAATAAAGTTGGATGCTTGTAAATGATAACCAAAGAATGTGGTTCATTAAGCCCAGTTAAGTATCTAAAGTTTGGATCTTGATGGTATTCAAAATCTACATCATTGGAACGATTACGAATAGGAGCAGAGAAAAATATTGCTACTGAACTATCTGGCATTAAGTTTCTTAATTGTTCTCTTCGGTCTGTATGAAAACTTGCAGGTAGTAAATCGGTATCGTATACACCAACCTCATGAGGATTAATTGGTGTTTTTGTTTCTTTTTTATCTTGAGATAATAAATTACAACTTGTGAGAGTAATTAATCCAAGAGCAAAGAGAGAATTAGTAATTATGTTATTCATTATTTTCTACTCTTAATTATTTTCTTGATTTTTTTTGATGGCTTGATGTTGTTATTCTCATCAGAGCAATACTTTACCAAAATTTCTTGAGACTGGTTGTGAATTTCCTTGTTGCTTAATTCTTCTTCTGGATTATCCAATACAACTTTAGTCATAGCTGCTAAGTACAAACCAAGTAATTCTTGTTTTCCTTTAGTTAAACTCATTGCATCATCACCAATTTCAAAAGTATAATCAGGTGTTCCATTCATCCAATTCATGATATACTGAGTTGCAATTAATCTATTCAGCTCATTTTCATCATTAGGATTTTCAAATAAATAATTAGCACATTCTAGCACTTTGTCCATCTCGGTAGTGTAGCTCTCTTCAGTTTTAAATTCATAGTTCACCAACTTTTTGAAATTCTGACTAAAAGAAATGTTTGCTAATAGAACTACAGCTAGTATGAGGATGTTTTTTTTCATGGTGTTATTTATTTAAATGATTTACAGACGTTTGTTCGTCAGCTTTTTAAAGGTAGTAATTTTAACATTTTCAGCAAAAGAATAAATTACCTTATTGATAGCATCCTATTACTTTAATAAAAACTAGTCTCTCAGAACAATGGACTAGACTATTATTTTACTCACAATGATCTATTATTTTCATTAAATCCTCTTCTGAAAGATATTGATTAAATTTTTTTTGATGATAAAATTTATCAGCAATAGTTTCTGTTCTTTTAGTTTCGGTCGAGTCAAGAATCCATTTTTTCATTGATATTAAATCCATACTTTTGATACTGGGACCAGTACCATATTTAGAGGGATGATGGCAACTTGCGCAATTTTGCATGAATAAATTTCTTCCAATATTGGGGTTAAAATCTCCATTAAAGTTAAACTTTATTGGAATAGTATCCTTTTCGCTATCCTCAAATACTATTGTTTTAAAGGCTTCTAAAACAATCTCTTCATTTTTTAAGTTTCTTCCTGCAAGTACAAATTTATTTTTGTGATTTGCTTTTTTAAAAAGAATACCAACTAATCCTTTACCATAATTAGTTGGTTTTGTGATTATTGCTTTTTTACCATTTACTTTTTCTTTCGAAAACAATTGTGTTAAATCATCTTCGTGTTTAAAATCAGATGAATACCTACCGTAATCGAAATAAATAGAATCATTACCATCTGTCAGTTCACCCACAAAACTATCAATTCCATTGCGTTCAATTTTTCGCCAAGTATTGGGTAGTTCCAATTTGAATACTTTGAAGTCGAATTCTATTATTTTAACTTCTTCTGGTTTACAATAAGTAAAGAATAGTAAAATCAAAAGAGATGCAGAAATTGATTTCATTGGAGTTTTTTTTTTCAATCTCAAAATACTCATAAATAGTTGAATCTAAAATTCTGCTTTCCATTATTAAATCAGTTTCTCAAATAACATTTTTTTATCTTCGTGTTTTAATTCATTATGCAACTAGACCAACAAACTAAAGAAGACCTAGAATTTGATTCCATTTGCGAATTGTTGGCTAAGTTTTGCAAATCTACCAAGGCGAAAGAGCTTGCAACCAACCTCAAGTTTTTTTCGGATGTAAACACTCTTAAAAAGGAATTTGAATTACTTAAAGAGATTCAATACATCCACCAAAGTGAAAGCTTAAACCTGCCTCACCCAAATTCCGAAGATATTGATGGAGCTCTTAAATTATTGAGAGTTGAAAATGGTGTTCTTATTCTGGATGAACTATTAAAGATATTTGCACTTTGTTTAGGAACTAAAGAGTTGCTGAAATTTTCGAATGCAAATAGAGTAGAGGCTCCTTTAATTTTTGAAGCCTGTTCGCATATTAACAGTATTGATGAAGTTCTTGCTGTAATTAGAGAAGTGTTGGATGAAAAGAAGTTTGATATTAAAGACAAAGCATCTAAAGAATTATATGAGGTTAGAAACCAACTAAGATCGAACAAAAAAGCGATTAACAAGAATTTTGAAAAAGCCCTCATTCATTACCGTAATGAAGGATTTTTGGGAGAGACAGAAGAAACTCATTTGGATAACAGAAGGTTACTTACAGTAACTTCTGCTTATAAGAAAAGAGTTAAAGGACGAATTGTTGGGATTAGTTCCAAAGGAGTGGTGAGCTATATTGAACCAGAATCTAATATTCAATTAAATAGAAATCAAGAGCAATTAAAGATACAAGAGAAGCACGAGTTGTATTTGATTTTTGAAAAGATTACGCTTGAACTTCGTTCGCAAAGACATAATTTAAAGGCATTTCAAAGGTTATTAGTGAGGTTTGACGTGTACAATGCTAAAGTACGATTTGCAGATGTGTATGAGGGAATTATTCCTAAAGTAAACTCTCACAGAAAACTGTACTGGGAAAATGCGACTCATCCTTTACTTAAAATAAAAAATACCGAGCTAGATTTAGAAACTATAGGTCAAAACATTGAGTTGGATGATGAAACTCGATTTTTGGTAATCTCTGGGCCCAATGCAGGAGGGAAATCCATCACGTTAAAAACGGTTGGTTTAATACAAATGATGTTTCAATCGGGATTGTTTTTACCATTAAATTCTGGCAGCCAATGTTGTTGGTTTGATAATGTATACTCAGATATTGGAGACAACCAATCTATAGAAAACCAATTGAGTACTTATAGTTATCGTATTAATAGAATGAAGTTTTTTCTGGGTGCTGCCAATGAAAATACTATGTTGTTGTTAGATGAATTTGGAAGTGGATCGGACCCAGAACTTGGAGGAGCTTTGGCAGAAGTCTTTTACGAAGAATTATATGCAAGAAATACTTTTGCTGTAATCACAACTCACTACACCAATATAAAAATACTAACAGCTAGTTTACCAAATGCTGTAAATGCGTGTATGTTATTTGACACCAAAAACCTAAAACCGCTTTACGAGTTATCAGTTGGTCAGCCAGGTTCTTCGTTTACTTTTGAAGTAGCTCAGCACAATGGTATTACAACAGATTTACTTGATAAAGCAAAAACTAAGGTTTCGGAAAGTAAGATTAAGATTGACGAACTGACTACAGAATTACAAAAAGAAAAATCGCGATTTAAGAAAATAAATAACGAACAAAACATAGCCAAGTCTGAGGCCAGAGGAAAAATAACTCAATATGATAAAAAGCTAATAGCCTTGGCTACCAAGCAAAGTACACAAATTCAATATTTTGAACAGCAGAATAAGTTTGTTAATATGGGGAAGAAGATTTATGATTTAATTGGCAAACACAAGAAAAATAAATCGAATAAAGCGCTTTACGAAGCAGTGAAGAAAATTGTAGGGATAGAAAAATCGAAATTATTAGCTCAGGATAAGCCTGTTGTGTTCAATAAAAACCTACAAGCTCCTAAATTAACTAAGGTGAAACTTGAAATAGAGCAAGTACAACAAGTAGAAAAAGAGTTAATTATAGAGAAAGAATCTGCTCCAAAGAAACCAATATTAGTAGGGGATAAGGTGAGAATAAAAAACCAAGCCAAACCTGGAGAAGTATTAGAAATAAAAGGAAAAAAAGTAAGTGTAATTGTAGGGAATTTCACTTTTAATACTACTCTAAAGGAGGTTGAACATTTTTAGTCGTTTTTTCTTTTTGTACAAAAAGAGGTTTTCCCTTTAAGGCTTGAACTAGAGTTGTAGTTGCAAGAAGTCCGTATAGTATTGAAATTATAATGATTGCTTTGGTGTTTTTAAATGCATAAAAAGAAAGCAGTGGTAATAATTGTAGTGCGTGCATTCCAATAAAATGTGAAACACGAAGATCGCCAACCGTTTTGCTCCAACCTACAATAAACCAATTAGAATTGTCATTTAATGCACCCACACTGTGGTTCATTCGTGATCCCATTAACCCACCTTCGAAAGAAAAAATCACGAAAATTAGTATTCCCAACCTAATTGCCCAAAGATAGTAATTAGGCAAATCGGGAAATGATTGGGTAAAAAATAATAACCCAATAAAAGCGGTATAAAGCGTAACAATAACTGCCGCTAACCCCATTAATGAATACAACATGGAATAGGTAGGTGAGCTAATATTGAAATGCGATAACTGCCCTCTTGCTGCTTGAAATACGATATAAAACTGTACAAAGCCAAATAAAATAATGACTGTCCAGCTGAATAATGTTGTATTAAAGTTGGATAAATAATGACAATACCAAGCCATAGTCCAAGCATAAGATCCAATTGAAACTGCAAACTTGAAAGGCTTAAGCCAGCCATTTACTCCACCAACTTGTGTTGATGTGAATCTAGATAAAACGAAACAAACAATGGAAAGAGCTAAACACAATGCACCCAAATAAAATAACTCTTCGTTACGAAGTTTTAATTCTTTGATGAAGCCTAAAACACCTTCTAACATAGTTTTATAAGTTTTTACTAGTAGTAAATTTTGGCACAAAATAATTCAAGCAATAAAGCATTGCACCATAAGTAAATATTAAGGTAGGCATATTGGTATTAAAACCTAAATCAAATTCTGGAATATTTAATAATTCTCTGAAAGAACTTGTAGCAATCAATAACATAAAGATAATTCCATAGGCGAAAACAGAAATGATAGCAATTCTATTTTTCATAGTTCTTATAATCCCTTTTTTAGCTTCTTGACTAAAGAAATACCAAAGAGCAACAATACTAAAAACAGCTTCTATTGCAATTGCTATATATGGGCTAGATGCATACAAACCAAGACCAGCTTCCATTGTATCGGCTCCAAATAGGTGGTGCATGTGACCAGAAAAATAATCCAATACAAAGTGTGACAATACTAAAACCATACTCACTATTCCTATTTGTGTGCTTTTAAATAAGAATTTTCCAATAAGAAAAACAAGAGGTAGCCAAATTAATAAAGGCATCAAGTCGTGACTGTAAAGCATATCAACAGCCATATTACTTAAGGTTGCATCAAACGCATCAATTGGATTAGTATGTTCTAATCCTAAATAGTGAAAAGTAAACCACAATAAATCTTGTAATTGTGAGATGATTAAAAAATAAAGTAACATTCCTTTTGGGAATTTCTGTTTTGCTATTAATGCTGTTGTAAAATGTCCTGCTAACATAGTTTTTGTTTATTTAATTTGTATTTTTACTATCGAATTGAAAGCAAAAGTAATAATTACTATCGAATTAATAGTAATAATCTATATAAAATGAAAAAGGAATTTAGATCTGGTTGTCCAATCTGTTCTGCACTGGATGTTGTAGGAGATAAATGGTCTTTGCTAATTATTAGAGATATGCTGCTTAAGCACAAGAAGACTTTTAAGGAAATATCCGATTCGGACGAAAAGATTGCACCTAGTATTTTATCTGCTAGGTTAAAATTGTTGGAATCTTATAAATTAATAGACAAAACAAAGCTTCCTGAAAATAAAAAAGAAAATATTTATTTACTAACTGAAAAAGGAGTTCGTTTAACCCCAATAGTTATTGAATTTAGTTTGTGGGGTACTGATAATATGCAAGAGTTTAATAGAATAGATGATATAGAAGGTTTGGATTCTGATAAGTCTGCTATCATTAAATCAGTTCAAGAGAGTTATAATTCAATGTTATTAAGTTTTCAATAGAGTTTTTTTATAAGCATTTAACTTACTAGTGTTCATTTTTTAAAAATCAATTCGATTATAGTAAACTGAAAATCATCTTCTATCCATTTGATCCATTTCATAAACTCTTTGTCTCATTTCATCCATTTTTATGCTGTGATAAAATGCATAAGCCATGTAGCAAACGAATAGGCTTAAAATAAATAAAACTGCAAATGTGAGTTTTGGTTTAGTCAATTTTTTTTTGAGAAGATACTTTTTAATCAATACTGTAATTAATATAGCTGGTATTGATAAAATAATCAATATTACAAGTATCCACCATGCCGAATAACTTATTACCATTGGTTTTATTTAAATATAACTAATCCTTACTTTCTTCTTTTTCAGTCGAGAGTTATTGGTTTTTTCTATAAGGATTTCTGAAGCATCTGCATGAACTCCTACAAACGAAGATTTTTGTTGCACCTCAATTACACCAACTTGATCTCTCTCTGCTTTGCCTTGTTTAAAAAACAACCCAGCAATATCACCTTTAGATATTTTATCTCTTCTACCACCTGTAATATGAAGCGTAGTCCACTTTGGACTAGTTGAATTATCAGGTTTTAACTCATCAATTTCTTGAGTTTCTGGAGCGATTGCTTCAATAAAATCTGGTAAAGGTTCTTCTCGAAATTGAAGTATGTAAGCAACACCTTCTTTATTCATACGAGCTGTTCTTCCATTCCTGTGAGTGAATTCTTTTTCGTGTAGTGGAAGGTGATAATGCAGTATAAATTTGATTTCTGGAATATCCAATCCTCTAGCAGCCAAATCGGTTGCTAACAACAATTGACTTGTTCCATTACGGAATTTAATTAAAGCTAATTCTCTATCAACTTGTTCCATTCCTCCATGAAAACACTCGTGATTGATATTTTTATTATCCAGATAATCGCTTACTCGCCCAAGTGCATCTTTAAAATTGCAAAAGATAATACCTGGTTGGTTACCCAAAGACTTAATTACTTTCTCTAAGGATTGTAGCTTGTCTTTTTCTGGCGATAATATCGTTTTTATTTTCAGATTAGAACCATCAGTATTTTGCAAGTAATCAATGAAAACAGGGAATATCAGTCTAGCAAACTTTGGTATTTGTGAATCTTGGGTAGCCGAAGTCAAAATCCTTTGCTTAACGCTAGGTAGTGTTTCGATAATTTCCTTCATTTCCTCTTTAAAACCAATCTCAAGCGATTTATCAAACTCATCCAAAATTAAAGTCTGAATATATTCAAGAGATAATTCATCTCTTCTAAATCTATCAACAACTCTTCCTGGAGTTCCAATAAGAATTGCTGGCCTGTGTTTTAAATCTAGTTTATCTAGCGAACCTGCTCGCCCTCCATAAACAGAGTTTATTTTAAATCCAGAACCCATTTTTCGTGCAACTTGCTCAATTTGCTGAGCCAACTCTCGAGAAGGAACCAAAATAAGTGCTTGAATTTCGTTACAATCAGTATCTAATTTTTCTATTAAGGGTAATAAGAAAGCAAGTGTCTTTCCAGTTCCAGTAGGCGATAGGATTACCACATCCTCATTTTTTCGGATGACTTGACCAGCCTTTTTTTGCATTGGATTTAAATCCTTAATCTCAAATTTATCGAGAATAGAGCGAGTGTATTTATCCAGTGACATTGGCTGTTGTTTTAAATTGGGATTCCAAAAGAAAATGAATAATTACCATTGGAAATCTGCTAATATTTCAAATGTAAGACAAAAGAAATTCAATACATAATCTTGTAACTAGGGAGTTACAATAATACACAGATTTCATCTGTTTAGTAGAGCATTTAATCAAATACTCTACTAATACAGAAATAGTAAGTTGTTTAGCTTAAAGAGTCAGAATACTCTAATAAATCTATAATTTTTGATGAGTAACCATATTCGTTATCGTACCAAGAAACTACTTTTATAAAATTATCATTTAAAGCAATTCCGGCATTTGCATCAAAAACAGAAGTACATATTTCACCTATAAAATCTTGTGATACAACTAGCTCTTCAGTATATCCTAATATACCTTTCAGTTCATTTTCAGAAGCTGATTTCATTATTTTACACACTTCTTCGTAGGTTGTGCTTTTACCAAGATTAACTGTAAGGTCTACGACAGAAACATCCATTGTAGGAACTCTAAATGCCATTCCAGTTAGTTTTCCATTTAATGCAGGAATGACTTTTCCTACAGCTTTGGCAGCTCCAGTAGAGGAAGGAATAATGTTATGCAGGGCAGCTCTTCCTGCTCTCCAATCTTTTACAGATGGTCCGTCAACTGTTTTTTGTGCAGCTGTAGTCGCATGAATGGTAGTCATTAATCCACTTTTTATTTCAAAATTATCGTGTAATACTTTAGCAATAGGAGCTAAGCAGTTGGTTGTACATGATGCATTAGAGAATATAGTGTCAGAAGCTTTTAACTGTCTGTGATTAACACCCATTACAAACATTGGAGCATCTGGAGATGGTGCAGAGATTACTACTTTTTTTGCTCCTCCAGTTATGTGTTTTTGAGCAGTTTCTAATGTTTTAAAAATACCTGTACATTCCAAAACATATTCTGCATCTACTTCATTCCATTTTAAGTCTTCTGGATTTCTTTCGGCAGTTATTCTAATTTCGTTTCCGTTAACTATTAGTTTACCATCTAATACTTCAACAGTTCCATCAAATCTTCCATGTACCGAATCAAATTTCAGCATGTATGCTAAGTAATCTACATCCAATAAATCATTTATAGCCACAACTTGGACATTGCCTCTTTGAGTAGCAACTCTAAATGCCAGTCTTCCTATTCTTCCAAATCCGTTTATTCCTATTTTTATCATAATTATTTTTTTTTATTTTAAAAAGTTTTTTTTTACACATGGTTTAAAATTCTCGTCAGAAAAATTGACAATTCAAAATGAATTTGTGCTTGCAATTTTTTATCAATTTTATTCAAAGAATAGAGTTGAGAAGGCCTCCCGTTATATAATTTATTTTTTTGAATTTCTCCTAAAGGCATTAATAATTCGCTAGACAAAAGTTTTTTTCTAAAATTCCGGACATCTATTTTTCTATTAAATACTTGCTCATAAATGGCAATGATATCTGAAATAATAAATTTTTCTGGCAATAAATTGAACACAATTGGGTGTCTTAGTAATCCTTTTCTAAATCGGCTAAATACTTTTTTTGTTATCTGATTATGATCTAAAATTAGATTTGGAACTTCTGTAATTTCGCACCATTTTAAATCGGCAGACAAATTTTTATTTATTTCATCAAATGAAACCAACCCATAATATACAAATGTAATTATTCGTCCTAAAGGATGCCTTCCAATGTCCGAAAATGTGGTTAATTCTTTTTTATAAAAGGAGTTAACCCCAATAATGTTAATCAATAATTTATCTATTGCTTTGTCAATATTTTCGTTTGGTAAAATAAGTTTTCCTGGCAATCCCAAATCATTTTCAATTATTTCTTCCTCCTTTTTGTGAAGTAGAATTTTTAGTTTTTTATTGTGATAAGTGACTATGACAATATCAACAGAAAAACCAGCACGAAAAATGTAATCAAGGGATTTTGAATCTTTTAATATTGTATCTTTCATCTAGCTTATTGTAATTGACACAGTAAGATAGGAATTTTTTTTACAAGAGTGAAAAAACTAGTAGGTTTTTGGAATCAATCCAAATTGAATTTCTTTTTCAGGCTTTCAATAATTTCTTCTTCAGTTAGTTTTTTCTTAGCAGTTTTGTTTGTCTCAACCAACCAATTATATTGGTTTTGAAGAGTGACAGCCGTTTTAGTATTCTCCCAATTCACAGTGTTATTTGGACTATTCTCTTGAATAATAGCCACAAATTCTTTCACGTATTTTCCTTCAGTTACTTTTTTGGTAAATAATTGAAGCGTCCATTTAGATACGTTTTCAAATACTATCCCTTTTGTTCCTTTTTGTCCTACTTTCCAGTCAATTGGTGTTCCTAATTTCTCTACTGGGATTCGATAAGAAAAATCTTCGTTCGAAATAGATAAGTAAAGTATGTTCTCTTTTATGGATTGTTTTATCATAATAGTAAGTTGTGGAATAAAAAAAGCAGAGAACAATTGTTCTCTGCTTTCAAAATTAGTTATAAAATGTTAGTTCTATTTAGAAAGTAGCATATTCCTTTCAGACTAATTTTTTAAGTCTCGTAATAGATTCTATAACAATTGGAAGATCTTCACTCTTCTGATTCTTATTTTTTAAAAACAAAATCCCGCTGGTATTCAGTTTCTTTACATACATATTTAAACAAAAAAAGGTGAGAACAATTGTTCTCGCCTTTTTTTAACCATTAGTAAACTTTATTCTACTTACTCAACAACATATTCTTTTCAGAGTATATCTTTCTAAAGAATGGACCTTTCAGGTCATCTATAAAGTAAATCGCTTAACCTGTCGATTTCATTTCTGGTTAGATTAGTTAATCTATTGTTTAATAATCCTAACAGTTTGAGTTCCTTTTGAATTTTTGATATTTACAAAATAAACGCCTGAATCAAAACTAGTTAAATCTATGTTTGATGATTGGTTTGAAGGTTGAAATTGATAAACAACTTGTCCCAAAGCGTTTTGTATAGTAACAGAATAAGAACTGTTAATTAATTCAGAAAATGATATTGTTAATTGATTTTCAAAAGGGTTAGGATAGACACTAAATTCATTATCCAATTTATTCTCCTCAACATCAACAGATGCTACAGTATAACATGCAGAAGTATCAACACATCCATTATTAGTTATTATTACTGCATAACTTCCATTAGCAGTTGCATTAAAAGCTTGGTTAGTTTCTCCAGTAATAGGCGTGTCTCCGTTACAATCTATCCACTGATAGGTTACTCCTGATTGATTTGAGGTTAAAGTAACGTTCGTTTGTGATACTGTTTTATCAGTAGTTATAATAGTTAAATTTAGAGTAACTAAGCTATCACAAGAAGTAGAAGCTCCACCTACTATAGTATGAGTAGCCGAATTATTACTTGCAGTGTATGTGTTTCCATCAATCCAAAGTAGAGAGTTACATTCTGTTCTTGTGTCAGTTCCAAGCGCAACAGGACAACTGGTCACTGTCACATTTTTACATAAAGTATCACTACCACAAGTATCAGTTGCAATTAAACAAACCGAATAAGTTCCGGCAGCTGCATAAGTATGACTTGGATTTTGTAAACTACTCGTATTTCCATCACCAAAATCCCATGCCCAAGAGGTTGGAGTTCCTGTAGATGAATCAGTAAAACTACCAATCAATTGATTTGTACTATCACCCCATACCGCAGTTGGGCTTGAGCAACCAGTTATGGTTACAGAACCATTGCTAGAAGTAAAATTATTACCTGACCAACCAAAACCATTGTTCCAAAATAAGATTTGAGGAGTATTAGTAAAGGTAATAGGAGAAACTTGGCCTCCAGTTCCAACAGCATTAAACCTTAATGTAAATACAGTAGCACCTGCGCTTAAAGTTGGTCCAATGGTTATAAGTGATGCCCAAGTGTATGTAATAACTCCAGCACCTTGGTATGTAAATGTAGCGCCACTTGGGTTTGTTAAGCCCCAAAAAGACATTTGATTCCATGTTATAATTGTTGTGTCAAATGTAATAGTTCCACGAAGACTTGTGATATTCTGCCAGTTTGTTCCAGCTGTAATTGGTACGTCAACTGTAACTCCAGTTGCTGTAGTAACCACACTAGCATCTATTTGAAGTGGAGGATATTGAGCAATAGCTGTAACAGACAGTAAAATTGCAAATGCAAAAAGTAAAATTGATTTCATAGTTATAAATAATTAGTTAATCTTTAAAGTTAATAATTGTAATTTGAATAAAATATTTTTTTAATTATTTTACTTTATTTAGTGTTGATTTTTTTTAAATAAAGCACAAAAAAAAAGTGAGAGAACAACTGTTTTCTCACTTTTTTAAAACCTTAATCAGATTGATATTACTTAGAAAGCAACATATTCCTTTCAGAGTAAATCTTTCTAAAGAATTTATCTTTCAAGTCATCAATAAAGTAAATAGCTTCTCCAGTTGATTTCATTTCTGGTCCCAGCTCTTTGGCTACTTCTGGGAATTTATCGTAAGAGAATACTGGTATTTTAATAGCGTATCCTTCTTTTTTAGGTGTAAAGTTAAACTCACTCAATTTGGCTCCCAACATTACTTTGGTTGCATAGTTTACGTAAGGCTCGTCATAAGACTTAGCAATAAATGGAACTGTACGAGATGCTCTTGGATTCGCTTCAATGATATACACTTCATCATCTTTGATAGCAAACTGGATGTTTATTAATCCAATAGTATTCAATGCCAAAGCAATTTTCTTTGTGTATTCCTCCATCTTAGTCAATATTAAATCTCCCAAGTTGTAAGGCGGTAACAAAGCGTATGAATCTCCAGAATGAATTCCTGCAGGTTCAATGTGCTGCATCATTCCAATGATGTATACATTTTCTCCATCACAAATTGCATCAGCTTCTGCTTCAATTGCTCCACCAAGAAAGTGATCTACCAAGATTTGGTTATCTGGCATATCTCTCAAGATATCTACCACATGCGTTTCTAGCTCTTGCTCGTTTATTACAATCTTCATTTTTTGTCCTCCTAATACGTAAGATGGTCTTACTAATAATGGGAAACCTAACTCTTTAGATTTCTCTAAAGCTTGTTCAGCACTTTCTACAACTCCAAATTTTGGGTAAGGAATGTTTAGTTCTTCTAGTTTGTGAGAGAATCTTCCTCTGTCTTCAGCTAAATCAAGAGAATCAAATCCTGAACCAATAATCTTAATTCCGTGTTTCTCTAGTTTTTCAGCTAATTTAAGAGCAGTTTGCCCTCCAAGTTGTACAATTACACCTTCTGGCTTTTCGTGTCGAATGATGTCATAAATATGCTCCCAGAATACAGGTTCAAAATATAATTTATCTGCCGTATCAAAATCGGTAGAAACAGTTTCAGGATTACAGTTAATCATGATCGTTTCGTATCCCATTTCTTTTGCAGCATATATTCCATGCACACAACAGTAATCAAATTCAATTCCTTGCCCAATTCTATTTGGTCCAGAACCTAGTACAATGATTTTCTTTTTTTCTGTTACAACAGATTCATTTTCCATTTCAAAAGTAGAGTAGTAGTAAGGTGTTTTTGCCTCAAACTCAGCCGCACACGTATCTACTAATTTGTAAACTCTATTAATGTTAAATTCTTCTCTTTTGTTGTAAACTTCACTTTCCCAACATTTAAGTAAGTGAGCTACTTGTCTATCTGCATATCCTTTTTGTTTTGCTTCAAATAGCAATTCTTTAGGAATATCTGTTAAAGAGTGTTTTTGAATTCTCTTCTCCGTATTAATTAAATCTTCAATTTGTCTTAAGAACCAATCGTCAATTTTAGTCAGTTCTTTTATAGTTTTAAAAGGAATTCCAAGTTTTATCGCATCATACACATGGAATAATCTATCCCAACTTGCGTGCTTTAAACTATGTAATAATTTTTCTTGGTTTCTTTCTTCTTTTCCATCAGCTCCCAATCCGTTTCTTCCAACCTCAAGAGATTGACAAGCTTTTTGTAATGCTTCTTGAAAAGAACCACCAATTGCCATTACTTCTCCTACCGATTTCATTTGAAGTCCTAACTCACGGTTAGCTCCTTTAAATTTATCGAAATTCCATCTAGGGATTTTTACGATAACGTAATCCAAAGTTGGTTCGAATAGGGCAGAAGTAGTTTTTGTAATCTGGTTATCCAATTCATCCAGAGTATAACCAATAGCTAATTTAGAAGCAATTTTTGCAATTGGATACCCAGTTGCTTTTGAAGCTAATGCAGAAGAACGAGAAACTCTTGGGTTAATCTCAATTGCTATAACTTCTTCTTTTTCATCAGGTGAAACAGCAAACTGAACGTTACAACCTCCCGAGAAGTTCCCAATCGAACGCATCATTTTGATTGCCATATCTCTCATCTTTTGATACGTAGTATCAGATAGAGTCATTGCTGGTGCAACCGTAATAGAATCACCAGTGTGAATCCCCATTGGGTCAAAGTTCTCAATAGAACAGATAATAACAACATTATCATTTGCATCACGCAAAAGTTCCAATTCAAATTCTTTCCAACCCAGTAATGCCTTATCGATCATTACTTCGTGTATTGGAGAGATTTTTAATCCGTTTTCTAATAATTGGTCAAATTCTTCTGGATCATGAACAATTGATGCGCCTGCTCCACCAAGTGTGTAAGAGGCACGAACACATAATGGAAATCCAAATTCTTGTGCAATTTCTTTTCCTTGTAAGAAAGACTTTGCAGGCTTTTGTGGAGCCATTGGAATCCCAAGGTCACCCATTAAAAGTCTAAATGCATCTCTATTCTCAGTGATTTCAATTGCATCAATGTCTACACCTACGATTTCAACTCCATGTTCTTCCCAAATTCCTAACTCTTTACATTTAATACAAAGGTTAAGTGCTGTTTGCCCTCCCATTGTAGGTAGTACAGCATCAATATTGTGCTTTTTTAATATTTCCTCTACATACTCAGGTTCAAGTGGTTTAAGGTAAATATTATCTGCTACCATCTTATCAGTCATGATAGTTGCAGGATTCGAATTAATTAGAGTAACCTCAATTCCTTCTTCTCTAAGAGAACGAGAGGCTTGAGATCCTGCATAATCAAATTCACAGGCTTGACCAATTACAATAGGTCCACTTCCAATAATTAAGATCGATTTTATTTTGTCATTCTTTGGCATGAGTGCAAGTTTTCTATGTTTTTAAATAGTTTAGATTCAAATTGAGCAAAAATACAGAATCTTGGGCAAAAAAAAAGGACAACTAGTGTTGTCCTTATTAATTTTTATTAACATTATCTCTTTGGTCTTGCCTCGCAAGAAACCGTTAACTTCTTTCTTCCTTTCTTTCTTCTACGTGCAAGAACTCTTCGCCCATTAGCTGATGACATTCTTTCTCTGAAACCGTGTTTGTTTCTTCTCTTTCTTCTTGATGGTTGGTATGTTCTTTTCATAGTAGTTGTTATTACGGTTTGCAAAAATACATAATTTATTATTTATACAAAGTATATTTAAAAATAATTTTAAATTTATACCATATAAAATAAGTCATGCAAGAAATACATACTGATAAACCAAGGTATTTTGAAATTCAATACCTAAACTCTAAAGAGTCTATTTTACCTTTTTTAAAAGATTCATTTACTCCTGAAAAAGGGAAAAGAGTACTAGAAATAGGCAGTGCAGAGGGAGGTGTGCTAAAAGCTTTTGTAGAAGAAGGATGTTATTGTGTGGGTATTGAACTTAGTGAAAATCGAACTAAACTTGCAAATGAGTTCCAAAAAGAGGATGTTGAAAAAGGAAATTTAAAATTTATTGCAAAAGATATTTATGATATTGATGCAGATGGATTGGGTGAAAAATTTGATTTAGTGATATTAAAAGATGTAATTGAACACATTCACGATCAAAAGAAGTTCATGAAGGAGGTTTCTAAGTTTTTAAAACCTGATGGAGTTATATTCTTTGGTTTCCCTGCTTGGAGAATGCCTTATGGAGGACACCAGCAAGTTGCAGTGGGTAAATTAGCATCTAAACTTCCTTATTATCATATACTACCTATGCCAGTATACAAAGGTATGTTGAAAGTGATGGGTGAGAAGAAAGATAAGATAGAAGGACTGGTTGAAGTTAAAGAAACTCGTATTTCAACTGCTCGTTTTGAGAGATTAGCCAAAGAGAATGATTTTAAAATAGAAAAGAAGCAAAAGTATTTTGTTGCACCAATCTATAAATACAAGTTTGGAATGAATCCTAAGAAATTGACTCCGATTGTTGGAGGAATTCCATGGTTGAATGATTTCTTTACATTTCAGTCATACTATGTAATTTCTCAAAATAACTAATGGCAAGATCAGAACGAATTAAATTAGAAAAAGGGAGTTTTAAAAAAGCTTCTACATTTTTCAGATTTATAAAGCCATACAGATTAGCATTTAGTGTTGGTATGATATTTTTGTTTTTATCTAGCTTAATAGGAATGTTATTTCCATATTTAATGGGACAACTTATAGGTAAAGATACACCCGAAGTAATTTCATCTGTTACAAATGTTATTCCTGAGACTCAACAATGGCTCGATTTAAATAACACAAGCACTCTTATTAAGGTTATGATTTGTGTATTTGCTGCTCAAGCTTTTTTCTCTTTCTTTCGTATTTATCTTTTTGGATATTTTACGGCTAATTCTCTAAAAGATTTAAGAGAAGAAGCTTTTAAAGTCTTAGTATCTTCTCCATTAAATTTTTTCAATAAAAATAAAGTAGGCGAACTAACAAGTAGAATTTCTTCTGATGTAGAGCTTCTTAGAGATACTTTGAATACAACTTTAGCTACATTTATTAGACAAATTATTACTGTTGTTTTTAGTTTAGTAGCCTTATTTTTTATGTCCCCTAGGTTATGTTTTATTATGCTTTCTGTTGTTCCAATAGTAGCAATAATTGCTGTTGTTTTTGGAAAATTTATTAAGAAAGTTGCAAAAGAAACACAGGATGCTTCGGCAAAATCAAATTCTGTTTTGGAAGAAAGCTTAATGGGTATAAATAATGTAAAAGCATTTGCAAATGAGTTTTTTGAAATAATTCGCTACCGAAAACAAGTTATTGAAGTGCGCGACAAAACAATGAGAATTGTAAAATGGAGAGGTTTATTTTTCTCATTTGTAATTTTCTTCATGTTCGGTTCAATCGTGTTTATTATCTGGCAAGGGAAGCTAATGGTTGATACTGGTGACATGAGTAATAAGAGTTTTATTAGTTTTATTTTGTATACCATTTTTGTTGGTGGAGCTATTAGTAATCTTCCTGATTTGTATGCTAAAGTTCAAAAAGCAATTGGTTCTACACAGAGTTTGATGGCTATTTTGGATGGAGAAAAAGAAGATTTAGCTTTAACTCCAATTGAAGCCTCATTAAATTTGAAAGGAAATGTAAATCTTAAAAACATTTCATTTTCTTATGAAACTAGGGATGATGTGGAGGTGTTGAAAGGAATATCTTTAGATGTAGAAGCAGGACAGCAAATAGCCTTAGTCGGTTCTTCAGGTGCAGGAAAATCTACCGTTTCGGCTTTGTTGTTACAGTTTTATAAACCTAATTCTGGAGAAATATTATTTGATGGTAAACCTGCCAAAGAGTACAATTTAAGTGAGTTGCGAAATGAAATGGCAATTGTACCTCAGGAAGTAATCCTTTTTGGAGGGACGATAAAAGAAAACATAGCTTACGGAAGATTGAACGCAACCGAGAATGAAATTATTGAAGCTGCAAAAGGAGCAAATGCTCACGATTTCATCATGTCTTTTCCTGATGGATACGAAACTTATGTGGGAGATAGAGGAATACAATTATCTGGAGGACAGAAACAAAGAGTTGCCATTGCAAGAGCTATTCTTAAGAACCCTTCTATTTTAATTCTTGATGAAGCAACCAGTTCATTAGATTCAGAATCGGAATTATTGGTACAAGAAGCACTGGAGGGATTGATGAAAGGAAGAACTTCTTTTGTTATTGCACACAGATTATCTACTATTAAAAACTGTGACAAAATCGTAGTGATGGATCAAGGAATGATTGTGGAATCAGGAACTCATGATGAATTAGTGAAAATTGAAAATGGCATATACCGAAACCTTAGTGAAATTCAATACAGATAAACTATGTTAAACTCCAAAAATATATACCTTAGAACTATTGAACCAAGAGATGCAGCACTTATGCTACAATGGGAAAATAACCCAGATAATTGGGCTGTGAGTAACACCTTAGTCCCTTTTTCGGAGCATTTAGTTCTGCAATATGTAAACTCGGCTCAGGATATTTTTGAGACAAAACAATTGCGTTTTATTATCTGTTTGCTAGAGAATGACAAACCAATTGGTACAATTGATTTGTTCGAATACGATCCATTACATAGAAGAGCAGGAGTGGGAGTATTGATTGATGAAGTGAGTGAAAGGAACAAAGGATATGCGGATGAAGCGCTTAAATTGATGATTAAATACAGTTTTGATAGATTGAATTTACATGGATTGTTTTGTAATATTTTTGAATCAAACGAACATAGTATTAAGTTATTCGAAAAGAATGAGTTTAATAAAACTGGAGCTAAAAAAGATTGGGTAAAAACTATAAATGGTTGGGAAACAGAATTGTTTTATCAATTGATAAATAAAGAAGATTAAATGGAATTATTGAAAGAAATGTGCGGTATTCATGCTCCTTCGGGGAATGAAATTGAGATGACTAATTTTTTATTGGACTATATAGAAAAGAACAAATCATCATGGAAAGTACAACCAGAGATTTTCTTTGGAGTTGGATTTCAGGATTGTATTATGCTGAAATTTGGAAAGCCAAAAACAGCTATTTTTGCACACATAGATTCTATAGGATTTACCGTAAAGTATAACAAGGAAATTGTGAAAGTTGGAGGGCCAAGAACTATTGAAGGAACAAAATTAGTAGGGGAGGACAGCAAAGGAAAAGTAGAGTGTGAATTGCTAATTGTGGAGCATGAAAATGGTAGCGAACATTACGAATATGTGTGCGATAGAGAAATTGATAGAGGAACTGATTTAGTTTTTAAAAGAGATTTTATTGAAACCGATTCTCATGTGCAATCTTGTTACATGGATAATAGATTGGGAGTTTGGAATGCCTTACAAGTTGCCGAAAATTTAGAGAACGGAGTTATCTGTTTTTCTTGTTGGGAAGAACATGGAGGAGGTTCTGTAGGTTACTTAGCCAAATATATGTTCGAGAATTGGGGAGTGAAGCAAGCCTTAATTTCTGATATTACTTGGATTACTGATGGAGTAACAGATGGAGGAGGAGTAGCAATTTCTATGAGAGATTCTGGAATCCCAAGAAGAAGTTATATTAACCGAATTATAGACCTTGCTAAAGAAAGCGGAGTTCAATATCAATTAGAAGTAGAGAATGCTGGAGGAAGTGACGGAAATGCGCTACAAAAATCTCCTTATCCTTTTGATTGGTGTTTCATAGGGGCGGCCGAACACAATGTTCATACTCCTACTGAAAGAGTGAATAAAGCAGATATATTGGAGATGGTAAAGTTATATGAGTATTTGATGAAGAACCTTTAAACAGTTGGATATCCAATCAAATACATTTTCTTAGATTTTTTGCCTTTCAATACTCCTGGTTCCCAGGTGTATTCGGGCTTTCTTATTTTTGATAAGATAACCTCAATATCATCCATTGTATAGGTTCGTGCGTTAGAAACTGCACCATCCCAAGCAAAACAAATTGGTATAATAGGAATGATGTAAGTAAAAAAAACCTACGGAAGAGTTAATCCCTTTGACATTGGAGTAACTATTAAACTAATTATAAACGAAAATGGAATTGATAACCACCAAAGGACTTTAGGTGAAGAATTATCACTTATTTCAATGGCACAAAAACCTTCTTTCGCTTCTTGAGCATTCGTAAGAATCTCCTCAACAGTTTCTGGTCTCATGTTATGTAGGCTACAAACCATTGTTCTTATTCCATTAAGGTTTTCTGGAACATCTACCGCATTAACTGGCAATTCCATATAAGTAACCGAATCATCAGAATCTGAATTTAGCTTAGCTGCAACTTTCTTATTGGGGTATAAATCGGTAAGTGTTAAGTTAACGTTTATCTCTTCTTTCAGTATGTCAACACTATCAATTAGTGGACCTCCAGCACCAGAAGATAAGTCAACAATCTTCGATTTACCTGTCTTATCCATTACTTTTTTAAGCAAATCTGATTAGTCTTTCTTAGTTTCCAAAAACTTGTGCATTACGTTAATAAGCCTAGTCATACTATCTCTTATCCAAGCCGGAAACCAGCTTTGGTCTTCAATTTCAAATAGTTGGATTCTTTTCATAAAGTAAATCTTAACTATTCAAAGCCTTCCTTACAGCCATGCATTTAGTCAAAATCCCCTCCAATTTATCTAGTTGTAACATAGTATGGGGATCACTTTTTGCTTCGCTTGGGTTTGGGTGAACTTCCATAAAGAAACCATCTGCACCTGTAGCAATTGCTGATAAAGCGATAGATTCAATAAGAGTTGGGTCACCACCAGTTACACCTTCTGTTTTGTTAGGTTTTTGTACTGAGTGGGTACAATCCATAATTACTGGAGCACCTAATTTTTTCATTCTGTGAATTGCTGTAGCATCTACAATTAAATCCGAGTAACCAAATGTAGTTCCTCTTTCACAAAGCCATACATTTTTGTTTCCTGTAGAAAGTACCTTCTCTAAAGGAAAAATCATTGCCTCAGGCGACAGGAATTGTCCTTTTTTGATGTTTACACCACATCCAGATTTCCCAGCTTCAAGCAACAAAGCAGTTTGTCTGCATAAAAATGCAGGAATTTGAAGGTGATCAACAAACTTAGCAACATGAGCCACTTCATGGCTTTCGTGAATGTCTGTAATTGTTTCTACTCTTAAATCTTTTCCAATTTGTTTGATGATATTTAAAGCAATATCATCACCAATTCCAGTAAAACTATCTAGTTTAGAACGGTTTGCTTTTCTGTAACTTCCTTTAAATATAAATTCGATATCCAATTTATTACAAATCGCCTTTACTTCTTTGGCAATTTTAAAAGGAATCATATCATCTTCAATGGCACAAGGCCCTGCTATAAGTGTAAATTTTTTCATTTTCAATATTTATTGTTCCCCTCTAGCTTTACTTCCCAAATAACCACTGTGGTGTCTCAAGGCATATTGCTCTTTGGTGAATCCAATTTTCTTCATTAATAATACAATTACTATATCTCCAATAACAGTCATTACCGTAGTTGAAGTAGTAGGTGCTAATCCCAAAGGACCAACTTCTTTTGGAGCTCCCGTGTATAAAACTACATCACTAAATCCTGCTAAGTCTCCTTCTAAGTTTCCTGTTAATCCAATAATCTTAATAGATGGGTACATTCTTTTTACCAAAACTTCTAATTCTACTATTTCTCTTGTTTTTCCTGAGTTAGAAATAAGAATTAAGATGTCGTTTTTCTGAACTATTCCTAAATCACCATGTTGCGATTCGCTTGGGTGAAGAAATACAGCAGGAGTTCCTGTAGAGGCAAGTGTTGTAGCAATGTTTATACCAATTTGTCCGGCTTTCCCCATTCCACTTATTACTACTTTTCCGCCTTTTTGGTGAACTTGCTCTTCTATTAAATCAACAGCATTTTGGTAGTTATCATTAGCAACCAGGTTTTGAAGCGCTTTTACTTCTTGGTTTATAATGTCTTGAACAGTCTCGATCATAATTGGGTAATAATTTACCTCAAAGGTAAGTAATAATGGTAAGTTTTGATTAAATTTAAGGGAATCGATATTTAAAATTATGGTACTCACAAAAAAAGAATTGGTAATAAGAGGATCCAATACTCGTGAAATGGGAATGGATATTGTTCTTAACTCCAAAGAATTAACTAAACAACCAGTGGTAATTTTTTGTCATGGGTATAAAGGATTTAAAGATTGGGGATGTTGGAATTTGGTTGCAGAAGAATTTGCTAGTCAGGGATTTAATTTCGTTAAATTCAATTTTTCACACAATGGAGTTACAATAAATAAACCAACTGATTTTGATGACTTAGAAGCATTTGGAAATAACAATTACAGCAAAGAATTATTTGATTTAAACGCAGTGATTGATTGGGTAGTTTCTGATGAAAATGAGTTTAAGGATTTATTCGATACAAGTAATATTTATGTAATTGGTCACAGTAGAGGTGGAGGAATAGTGAGTTTAGCTTCAGCCAAAGACCCTAGAATAAAGAAAGCAATTACTTGGGCTAGTGTATATAATTTAACCGAAAGACTTCCTGGAGATACTGAAGAATGGAAACAAGATGGAGTTGTTTACCAAACTAATGGGAGAACAAAACAAGAAATGCCACTATATTTTCAGTTTTATGAAAACACGCAAATGAACATAGCGGAGTTAAATATTGAAAAAATTGGAAAGAAAATAACCAATCCTTTTTGTATCATTCATGGGTCAGTGGATACAGTTGTTCCTGTTGAAGAGGCTGAAAAATTAAATGATCTAATTCCTAATTCTCAAATTATAATTATTGAGAATGCAGGTCATACTTTTGGTTCCAATCATCCATTTCAATTCAATGAATTACCAAGTGATTTAGTTAAGTTAGTTGGCGAATCCATACTTTTTTTATAAAGTTAACTAGGTTTAGTTTTCTTTTAATGTTTTAGCATATTCAGCTTGCGTTTCAGCATATTCTGGACAGCTTTCAGAAATAGCAGCAGAAAAATCATCTGTAGAAGCATCTACTCCATCAAATGCTAAATCTAATCCGCATAAAGCGTAATCCATAGCAGCAGAAGATGCTGCAAGTGCATCACTCACGTCTCCTCTTTCAGCAGTTTTGTCAGCCATACATTTACACATTTTATCAGCTCCAGCTTTCACTTCTTCTTTAGAAGCTCCACCTCCGCATGATGCAAGTATTCCAACTGTGGCAAAAGCCATTATTAAATTCCTTTTCATAGTTTTGATTATTTAGGTTAATACTTAAATCTACACAAAATTAGCTAGTTCTTAAAAAGAAAGCTTTCAATTTTCTCAAATTTTCTTAAAATCCTTTAACACCTCTTCCCCCTCAATATCTACATTGTATTCAAATCCAGCTTTTTTTAAGGTAATTATTCCTTTGTATTTAATCTTAATATTTTTGTTGAATAATCCACTTAATACACCTCCAAGTATTCCTTTTTTATCTTTTAATATGGAACTTGTAGGGACTGAAACAATTAATGGGACTGTAAATTCTTTACCAGCACTTAACGAGATTGAGTTTGGTTGATTCACTTTGCTAACATATAATCCATTTACTAGGAGTTCTATATCAGTTTTTACAACTTCACAGCCCACATCATTAGGATTTAGGAAATAAGAATCTGCGCTTAATTTTATTTCATTTTTATTTAGTGTAATGATTTTATAATCATCTAGTTTTACAAAATCAGGCTCTTGAGTCAGAGTACAACTTGATAAGGTTATCAATATAAAAAGTGCAATTAGTTTATTCATTTTCATTTAGTTTATTATTAAGAAAGATTACTTCAGCAGCTTCTTTTACATCATGAACTCTTAAAATATTACCTCCACTTTGGAGAGCAATTGAATGTAAAGCTGTTGTTCCATTCAAGGCTTCTATAGCTGATACTCCAAGAGTTTTGTATATCATAGATTTTCGAGATATACCTACTAAAACAGGACAGTTAAGCGATTTAAAATTAGATAAATGAGCTAGTAATTCATAATTGTGTTCAATCGTTTTTCCAAAACCAAAGCCTAAATCTATTATTATGTCATTTACTCCGAGTCTATTCAGTTCAGCTACTTTTTTATGTAAGTATTGATAAACCTCAGTAACTACATTGTCATATTTTGGTTCTTTCTGCATGTTTTGTGGAGTTCCTTTCATGTGCATAATGCAATAAGGAACTTGTAGTTGTTTTACTGTATTAAACATATTGCTATCCATTTCACCAGCAGATATGTCGTTAATTATACTTGCTCCAGCTTTAACTGCTTTTATTGCAACTTTGCTTCTAAAAGTATCAATCGAAATTATTGTTTCAGGATAGTTTTTTAAGATTGTTTCAATTGCAGGAATAACTCGATTAAGTTCTTCTTGCTCGCTCACTTCTTCTGCTCCTGGTTTAGATGAATATCCACCAACATCAATAATGGTTGCGCCTTCGTGCAACATTGTTTTAGTTTGTTGTAAAATATCGGATTCCAACTCGTAATTTCCTCCATCAAAAAAAGAGTCGGGAGTAACATTTAAAATTCCCATTACTATTGGGGAATCCAGATTTAATAATTTATCTTTACAGTTAATAGTCATACTAAATACATTAGCTCTAATAAGATGAATACTTCTCAGCAATACGACACAATTATAAGTAAATGTGAAGACATTTTTACCAAAAAAACCAAAGATTATGGTACTGCTTGGAGAATATTAAGAACAAGCTCGTTAACTGATCAAATTTTTATAAAAGCTCAAAGGATAAGAACGCTTGAAGAAAATGGATATAGCAAAGTAGGAGAGGGTATAGAAGATGAATTTATTGGAATCATTAACTATTGTGTAATGGCAATTATTCAGTTGGAATTAACTGATGATAAGAATCTTGAGTTGGAAACGAAAGTAGCTCAAAATCTATATAAAAAATATTTTTTGGAAGCTAAATCACTAATGGAAACTAAAAACCATGATTATGGTGAAGCTTGGAGAGACATGAGAGTTTCTTCTTTTACTGATTTAATTTTGATGAAATTATTAAGAGTGAAACAAATAGAAGATAACAAAGGAGAAACTATAATGAGCGAAGGGATTGATGCTAATTACTATGACATGATTAATTATGCGGTATTCGCTTTAATACAAATGAGTGAGAAAGTTAATTATTAGTTATTCGTCTTAGCTTAAATACATTGTCGATAATTTATACTTAAATTTAATTTAATTTTTTAAACCAAAATACTATGAAATACCTTATTTATATAGCTCGAATTGTTGTTGGATCTGTGTTTGTTGTTTCTGGACTAATTAAGGCAAATGATGCCTTAGGTTTCTCTTATAAACTAGAAGAGTATTTTGAGCCAGCAGCTCTTGGTTCTTTTTGGACTATGTTCGAAAATTTTGCACTTCCAATAGCCATTTTGGTTTGTGTAGCCGAAGTAGTTTTAGGGCTTTCTTTATTATTTGGAACAAAATATAAACTAACAGTTATTTTCATTTCTGCCTTCTTAGTCTTTTTTGGATTCTTAACTTATTACACAGCACAATGCGATCCTTATGAAATAGTTACTTATGTTGGTGAAACAGGAGAAACTATAACTACAAATCGACAGTGTGTATTAGATTGTGGATGTTTTGGTGATGCACTTAAAGGTTCGTTGGGTAGATCGTTAACACCATGGGAATCTTTCCAAAAAGACATGGTACTCTTATTTTTCACCATCTTTTTATTCTTTGGATTTAAATCTCAAAAACTAAATAACGAACGAAAAGACAAGATCATTTTAGGTGGAGCTTTGTTGTTCACTGCAGGATTTGGAGGTTATGTTTTTGGATGGTGGATGCCATTGGCTTTTATTGCAATAGCAACTATTTTGTATGTAATTATCAAATGGTTTTATGTGCGTAAAGGAAGAGAATGGGTAATTATTGCAATGCTAATCGGTATATCGAGTGCATTTGCTTGGTACACTCTTACTTACTTACCAGTAAAAGATTACAGACCTTATGCAGTTGGAAACAATGTGGCTGAGTTAAGAAAATCCTCTGATGATTTTAAGCAAGAAATAATGGATGCTGAAATAGCTAAAAATATGCCTACTTATGCTGATGCAATTGAAAAGGATGTTCTTATTTTATTAGCAACAGACAGTATTTATCAAATAGCCAATCTTTCAGATTCATTAAAAAATGAAAGAAAAACTGAGTTAATGCAAGAAATAACTTACAGATATGAAGACTTAGTAATGCAAAATGCAGAAGTGTTTGCAATGGATTCATTAAAAAGAGCAAACCTATTACCACCTGTTTATGCAACTATGTACTATTTGCAAAACAAAGAGACTGGAGAAAGAAAGAAATTTTCTAGTACACTGTACTCATCTGAGAAATTGTGGGAGAACTGGGATTTTGTATATGTTTTAATAAACAAAAAAACTGGTGATATAGTTGAAGTAGAAAAGAAAGATTACAAAGAGGAAGAATGGAAGGCTAAAGGATATAAAAAGCAAAGTTCTGCACCATTTGTAGAAGTGCCTGGGTATGAACCTAAGATTCCTCTAGACTTCGATTTTAATGATGATGTAATTAATGCTGATATACTAGGAAGTGAAGAGTATTTACTACTTGTAGTGACTTGGGATTTATCTCTTTCTAAAGAAAAAGCATTTGTAAAAATTAATGAGTTATATACTCATGCTCAAGCAAAAGGATATAAATTTTATGCAGCTACTGCTAAAGATTACTTAGCTGAAGACTTTAAGAATGCAAACAATGTTGAGTTTGATTTTGCTTCGGCAGATGAAAAAATATTGAAAACGATTATTCGTTCCAATCCTGGAGTTGTGTTGATGAAAGGAGGAGTAATTCTTGGTAAATGGGATAAGAACAGAGTACCTAGTCCTAAGAGATTGGAAAAGTATATTTCTAAGCTTAAATAAATGAATTTTAAACAAATTTTCACCACCGTTCGTTACAGTAAGCCTGTGAAATTTGGGAGGAATGTGTTTAAGAAAATAACCCTTCCTGGTTTAGAAGGAATGAGTTTATATGAAGGGGTGAAGTTTACTATTGAAGCATTTCTTCGAAGTGATATTGCAACCAAAAGTGCTGCAATTTCCTTTAAACTTTTTATCTCTTTATTTCCAGCAGTAATTCTATTATTATCGCTAATTCCTTATGTTCCTATTCCTGATTTCCAGAACGAATTGTTGAATGGGATTACTGGGATTTTACCTAGTAATGTAGGCGACATAATTAACCAAACTATTGAAGATTTAATTTTTAAGAAGCACACGGGGTTTTTGTCAGTTGGGTTTATTCTTACAATTTATTATTCCTCAACAATTATAAATTCTATCCTTAATACTTTTTCAAAATCATACCAAGTAGAGGTTAAGCGAAATCCAATAAAACAAAGGTTAATGTCTTTGTTTCTAATGATTACAATTACTCTTATGATGATTATAGGATTTGCATTAATCCTATTTAGCGAAAATGTCATCTCTTACGTTATCAGTTCTTATATTATTGAAAGTGATTGGGTAGCTATTGGTATGCGAGCTCTTAAATGGATAGCTGTTCTGTTTTTATTCATCATTTCTATTTCCACTTTATACAATGTGGCATTAATCAATAGAAAGAGCTGGAAAATTGTTTCTGCTGGTGCAACTTGGGCTACCATTTTAATCATTTTAGCCTCAATAGGAATGAGTGTATATATCGATAATTTTAACTCCTACAATAAGCTTTATGGTTCTATTGGTTCATTAATAGTGTTTCTTATTTGGATAAATATCTCTACAACTATTCTGATATTAGGCTTTGAGCTTTTTGCACGAAACAACACAAAATCTATATTAAATGAAGAATCCTAAATTCATTTTTGTTATTGGATTTATGGCTAGTGGAAAATCTACTTTTGGTAAAAGAATAGCCAAAGAGCTAGAATATAATTTTGTTGATACCGATAACTATATCGAACAAAAAGAAGGAAAATCTATCCCTGATATTTTTAATCAATACGGAGAAAAATATTTCAGAATACTAGAGAAATATGCTCTAAACGAGATTCTTGAGAGAGATAGTAACACTGTTATATCAACAGGTGGAGGAATGAGTTGTAATCAACATAGGTTGAACAAAATGTTAAAAAATGGGAAGGTAGTTTATCTTGATATTGATCCTAAGAGTGTAATAAATAGGCTGAAAAATGCCAAACAAAAAAGACCATTATTATCCGATTTATCTGATATCGAACTGGAAGAAAAGATAAATCAACTTCTTAAAAAAAGAAAAAAATATTATGGGCAAGCTCCTTTCAAGGTGTCTAGTTTGGATGCAAAAAAAGCATCTCTTGATTTTTTAGTATAATCAGATTCATTTAGGTATTTTTAAGAATGCATAAATCACTTTTATTAAGGTTTACATTAATCACTTGTTTTTATTTGATAAGCAACTTATCATTTTCTCAAATAACAATTAGTCCTTGTGCAAAATTAACTCCAATTCATGTGGTAGTAATTGGTTCTTCAACTGCTGTGCAGGGTCAGGACCATCCTCATCTGATAGTACATGGGTTAATAGATACAGAAAATATCTGCAAAATATAAATCCTGCAAATCAAGTAACAAACCTTGCTGTAGGAGGCACAACAACTTATCATATAATGCCTAGTTGGTTTCTTACACCTACTGGAAAGCCAGCAGTAACACCTGCCAAAAACGTAACAATGGCTCTAAGCTTAAATCCAGATGCTATTATAGTTAATATGCCATCAAATGATGGGGCAAATGGATTTGATGTAAACGAACAAATGTCAAATTTTATAACTCTTTATAACGAAGCAGATACTGCTGGAGTTCAAATGTGGGTTTGTACAACACAACCTAAGAACACCAATACAGCAAAAAAAATAATTCAGACAGAGGTAAGAGATTCTATTTTTAATTATTTTGGAAATTATGCCATTGACTTTTGGACAACAATTGTTGGGACTAATAATGATATTGATACTTTGTACGATTCTGGTGATGGAACTCACCTTAATAATGCTGGTCATAGAATACTTTATAATAGAGTGGTTTCAGAGGATATTGTAAATCTAGTTTCCGATACACTTCAATATTTAGATTATGTTTTAAATGATATTTATTTTGAAAATATCTCTGCATGTGGAGATAGCAATACAAGTATCAATGCAGTTATTGGAAATATTGGGACTAATAATTCAAGTAATTTAAGTTTAAATTTTGAGATTAAAGATAATGCTACTGGTATTTTCTCAATAATTCCGTTTTCCATTTCTGCAATTAACAGTTGCAGTATTGATACTGTTAGCCTTGTTGTTAATACCTATAATTCTATTGATTTCTCTGTGAGATCATACATAGTTAGTAGTGATACAATAAAGTCTAACGATACTTCTCAAAACAAAAAAATAGTCACTTTAGGACATCCTTTAATTTCTGTGCAAAACGACACTATTTGTAGAGGAGGTGTTGGTATGCTTATGGCTCAAGGTAATTCTATTAATGATACAGTTATTTGGTATGACTCTTTAGTTGGAGGACAAATTATTGGATATGGAAATAACTTTAATTTGTCTAATGTCTTAACCTCAATCACCTATTACCCAGAAGTTGTTAGAGGTGATTTGTTTTATAGTAATTCTTTATTTACCACTTCCAATGCTTCTACAAACTGGAATGGATTTATGTTTGATATTGTTGCAAACGATACGTTAACTATTGATAGTATTCAGATAAATATGAATTCAGTAGGTGCACAAACAGTAATTGGATTAAATAGAATGGGAAGTCATATTGGACATGAATCGAGTAATATTGGTTGGGTTCCTTGGGGAACAGAAAATATTACAGTTGCTAATCCTGGTGATTTTAAAACAGTTATTTTTTCTCCTGTAACACTTAATTCCAATGATACGTTAGGAGTTTATTTGTATTTACAAACTAGTTCTTCATACCTATCATACCAAAATTCTGGTGGAGCTCAAAATGTATCAAACTCAACAATTCAAGTATTAAGTGGAACAGGGATTAGTCACACTTATGGAACTTCATACTCACCAAGAAATTTTAGCGGAGAAGTTTTTTATCATTATGGATTTAGACCTCAAGGAGACTGTGTTTCGCCAAGATTAGCTGTTGAAATGGTAGTTTCTAATTCAAATTATAGTCTTGGGAATGACACTTCATTAGCCCTTAATCAATCGATAACACTTGGTTCCCCAATCTCTGGAGCAACATATTTATGGAGTAACTCCGCTACTACTTCACAAATAAATGTAGACACCTCAAACTCTTCACTGGGTTCCAATACAATTTGGGTTCAAATTACTGATGGATTAGGTTGTGTGTTTTACGATACTATAATTGTTACTTTTTCTAATGTCAGCTCTATTTTAGAATCTGATTTTTCTTCCTTAAAAATTTATCCCAACCCTAATAATAGTGGGTTTTTAAATGTAATGGGAATTGAAAAAGGTACCCTTATCGTAATAAGAGATGTGAATGGAAAAATTCTAATTAGTGAACTATTTAATAATGAAACTATTGATGTAACAGTAATATCCAAAGGTTTGTACTTAGTTTCTTTCTATCAAAAAAAGAGTTCAATAACTAAGAAACTAATAGTTGAGTAGATTTTAGTCTTAACTAAATAAAGCTTTCAATCCCAATTCATAACTTTTAAGTCCAAATCCAGTGATATGTCCTGTACAGTTTTTTGATATAAGTGATTTGTTTCTAAAATCTTCTCTATCAAATATATTGGAGATATGAATTTCGATAACCGGAGTTTCAATAGCTTCTATACAATCAGAAATTGCAAAAGAAGTGTGAGTGTAGCCACCAGCATTAATTAAAATTCCTTTGTAGTTCTCGGTATCGGCTTTTTGTAATCGGTTAATCAATTCACCTTCTACATTAGATTGGTACACTTCAAAATCATATTTAGATTGCAGTGAAATCAGATAGTCTGAAAGACTTTCGTTACCATAAACTTCTGTTTTTCGTGTTCCTACCAAATTAAGATTTGGTCCATTTATTACTAATACTTTCAAGATAGCTGATTATTCGTGTTTTCAAATATCTAAATTCTTTTCCAAGGTTGCAATTAAAGGGGGGTTTTAGTTAGGATTAATTGGAATTTAAGACCTTTTTTCGCTCAAAAAAAATTATCTTCGTAACTTATTTGAGAATAAAACCAACCCATGGATAAAAATACGATAATAGGAATAGTCCTAATTTTAGGAATACTATTCACTTTTAATTTTTTGAACAAAGAAACTGCTGAACAACAACTTGCAAGAGAGCAAGTAGAAGCTAAGTATAATGACAGTATTCAAGAATTAAAAAATGTTGAGCAATTAGCTGAAAATGTTGAGGAAGTTGAAGTAATTACAGTTTCTGATTCTGCTAGCCCAAATTTTGGAATGATTGATTCTTTAGCTCAATCTAAATTGACAAAGCAATTTGGGATTTTTGCTTCAGCTTCTCAAGGAGCAGCAAATTATTACACGATTGAGAATGATTTACTAAAACTTACTTTATCTAGCAAAGGAGGAAAAGTAGTGAAGGCTGAGCTTAAAAAATACCAGAGTTACCCTAACTACATGATAGCAAGAGATTCTTTAAAAGATATTGCTGCAAAGGATTTACCAATATTAGAACCTCTTCAGTTGTTTGATGAAGATTCTTCAACAATGTTTTTTGATATAGCTATGAATAGCAGCAAAAATCTTAAGACAAGCGACTTATATTTTACACCAATTAAAACTGAAAGCAATAACATTGTTTTACGTGCAAAGACATCAGAGGAAGGTAAGTACATTGAAATGTCTTATAAGTTAGAAGATAATTATGATGTAGATTTTAATTTAACTTTTGCAGGACTTGAAGATGAAGTGGAAGGTAAAATTGATCTTAACTGGGAAATGAAATCTCTTATAACAGAGAAGGAAGCTGAAGGGCAAAGTAGAATGAGTAGTGTTTTTTATAAGCCATCTGATGATGGAAGAACTTACCTTTCTGAATTAACTGAAGCTGAAGAAGAGTTAGAATCTAAAACTGATTGGGTAGCTTTTAAGCATTGTTATTTTTCTTCAATGGTAATGTCCGAAAATGGATTTGAAAAAGGAGGAAATGTTTATTCTAATCCAATAAAAACAGCTAAATATTCGGATGAATACAAAGCAGTAATAAATGTTTCAACTGAAATTGATGATAAGACTAAAGTTCCTCTTAAATTCTTTTTTGGACCTAATGAATATGAAGTGCTTAAAGCACATGATAATGAGTCAGAAGATATTATTGACTTGGGTTGGGGAGTTTTTAGATGGACAGCAAAATGGCTTATTATGCCAATCTTTAACTTTTTAAATGGGTTAGGTATTGCTATGGGAATAATCATTCTTTTGGTAACAATAACAGTAAGGTTAATTATTCTACCATTGACTTATAAAAACTACAAGTCCAGTGCTAAAATGAAGGTTCTTAAGCCTGAAATTGAAGAGATTA
Organism: Flavobacteriales bacterium; assembly: GCA_018609055.1. Taxonomy (GTDB): domain Bacteria; phylum Bacteroidota; class Bacteroidia; order Flavobacteriales_D; family CAJJDF01; genus CAJJDF01. The sequence continues at coordinate 246,209 of JABAYJ010000008.1, read as the reverse complement.
ACGCTAAGTTTAAGGATGGAGATGCTGCTAAGAAACAACAAGCTACCATGGCACTTTATCGCCAAACTGGAGTGAACCCAATGGCAGGTTGTTTACCATTGTTTATACAAATGCCAATATTATTAGCAGTATTTAGATTTTTCCCTTCTTCATTAGAGTTAAGACAAAGATCTTTCCTTTGGGCAGAAGATTTATCTACTTATGAATCTGTAATGGACTTAGGTTTTAATATTCCATTCTATGGTGATCACGTAAGTTTATTCACATTACTATTATGTATTTCCACTATCTTTTACACAAGGATGAATAGTAGTCAAATGAGCATGCCTAGTAACCCAGGAATGCCCAACATGAAAATCATTATGTACATGATGCCGCTAATGATGTTGTTTTTCTTGAACAACTATGCAGCAGGTCTAACATTCTATTATTTCTGTGGTAACTTAATTACTATGGGTCTAATGATCTTTGTAAAAAAGTATTTGATTAGCGAAGATAAAATTAGAGCTACAATTGATTCTAATAAGCTTAAACCAAAAAAACAATCTGCGTTTCAACAAAGAATGCAAGAAGCTATGAAACAGCAACAAGCTCAAAAAAAAGGTAAAAAATAAGTTGGAATAGTTTTTGAATTAATACTTCTAAATAAAACAAAATGAAAAAAATAATATATATAATCCTTGCACTTTCTTTAGTTACATTTTCTTGCAAAAACAGAAAAGAACAAAAAAGACAAAAAGTTCAAGTGACTGATAAAGCAGAAACACCTGTTGCTACTGAAAATCCAGCTATGACTGAAGAAGCACCTGCTTCTGTTACTATGCTCGAAGAAGATGATTTTGGTTCTTTGGTGTTGATTTCACTAACTAAAACGGTTTGTTTTGGAGAGTGTCCAGCATACTCTGTTCAGTTTTACAAAGATGGAACTGTACTTTATGAAGGAATAGAAAATGTAGAAAGAATAGGAAAATTTAAAGGTAAATTAGAATTGCCTCAAATAAATAAACTATTAGAATCTGCTAGTGAAATGGGATATTTTAAATTAGATCCTAAATACGACAATGAATACGTATCTGATATGCCTACAGCAACTACTTACATTAATTACAAAGGAAAAATGAAAAAGGTAGTTTGTAGATTCGAGTGTGATAAAAATTTAATTAAGATAAATAATGAAATCGAAAATTTGACTAATAGCATGTCAATGAAAAAGTTAGAAAAGTAGAATTTCAAACAATTTTGAATAGTCAAATCCTTAGTTTTTCGCAACTAAGGATTTTTTTTTACGTATTTTAGTTTAACGATTAAAAAACAATATTTAATAATGAGAAACAATTACTTTTCGACTTTAATCTTAATCTTTATATCCTTTCTTTCAGTTTGTTATGGACAAAGCTATAACATGCGATTATTAGGAACTTGGGATAACAATAATTTACCAGCTAATAATGGAGGTTATACTTATAGCGAAGTTTTTGGTTTTGAAATGAACGGAAAAGAATATGCTGTAATTGGATCTACCCAAGGAACTCACATTATTGATATTACTGATCCAAGTAATTTAGTTGAAGTTGATTTTGTTCCAGCAAGATATCAAGGAAATGTAACGCACAGAGATTTTGATGTTCATAATGGACATTTATACATGGTTTGCGATCAAGCAACTAGTAGTTTACAAATTGCTGATTTATCTTATTTGCCAGATTCAGTCCATGTAGTTTATGATAGTACAGATTTATTAGTAAGGTCACACAATATTTTTATCGATTTGGCCAATGATATAATGTACTCATGTGGTGGGAACAAAACAACAGGATCTAATGAGTTAAGATTAATTGATATTTCTACACCAGCAAGTCCATTTTTAATAGTTGATTGTGCAGATGGAATAAGCTGGTGGTCATCTAATGTTGGTTATGTTCACGATATATACGTGAGAGATAATATAGCTTATACAAATGATGATGATGCAATGCATATCATTAATTTTTCTAATCCACTTTCGCCAGTTATTTTAGGTTCTATTTCAAGTTATGTAGATAAAGGTTATAACCACTCAGGATATTTATCCGCAGATGATACAACCTATGTAATGTGTGATGAAACTCACGCAAAGCGAGTGAAGTTTATGGATGTATCTACTCCATCAACTATTTTAGTAACAGATGTAGAAGGTACTGGAATACCTAATTTCTTTCAAATAGCTCACAATCCTATAATCAAAGATAATTTTGCGTACGTTAGTTATTACTATGATGGAGTACAAGTGTACGATATTAAAGATAAGTACAATGTTAGCAATGTAGCTTATTACGACACTTACCAAGGAGCTAATGCTTCTGGAGGAGAGGGATGTTGGGGAGTTTATCCATTATTACCTTCAGGAAAAATATTAGCTTCCGACAGGAAAGATGGATTATTTGTTTTGCAACATTTAACAACTCCAACTATAGAGTTTGATGTAACTAACCAAACTTACTTTGAGTTTGATGGATTACAAAAAGCTTACTTTTCACTTTCTAACGAGTTGGATGATACGGTAAGAGTAACTGTTGATATTGATGTAACAAGTTCAGCTACATTAAATTCTGATTATACTTTAAGCACAATTTCCCCTAAAACATTCACATTTTCTCCAGGTGAGACTAAAGATAGTGTTGAGTTTTTATTAGTTGATAATCCAGACGTAGAATCTCTTGAAACATTAATATTTAACATCACATCTACAATAAATGGAGAAATTGGAGCTAACTCTTCGGATACTATTTTTATTCAAGATAACGAAGTATTAAGCTTAACCGAAAGAGATAATAATTCTTTTAAGATATTCCCTAATCCAGCAAATCCAGGACAAGTTATTACTTTTGACAAATCCTATTCGTATCAAGTGATAGATGTATCAGGAAAAGTAGTGCTGGTAGGTAATGCCAAACAGTTTTCAACTACAATACTAAGCTCAGGAGCTTATTTAGTTCAGTATGGAACCAAAACAGAGAAATTAATTATAAACTAATTTTTGTTCAGACTTGTAAAAATAGGAATAGTATTTTTAGCTTTATTCTCTTTGGATTTACAAGCTCAGGATATCCATTTCTCACAATTTTACAACTCACCTTTAAATCTTAATCCAGCATTAGCAGGTAACTTTGATGGTAACTATCGTTTTGCAGGTAACTATCGTAATCAGTGGAGTTCAGTAACTATTCCTTTTGCTACTTTTAGTATGTCGGGTGATGCCCGAAATGTTTTTGGAATATCAAAAGCTGGTGCAGGAGTTATATTTAACAACGACAATACTGGAGATTCCCGATTTAGAACAACCATTTTTAATGTAGCAGGAAGTTACGGCTTTGATATTAATGGAGATAGCTCTAACAGAATAACTGCTGGGATTCAAACTGGTGTTACCAATAAAACATTAAGTTTTGATGAGTTAAGATTTGATGCTCAGTATAATGGAACTTCTTTTCAGGGAGGATTACCAACAAGGGAAAACTTTAATTCTACTTCACAAACTTTCTTAAATCTACATGCAGGCCTAGCTTATAAGAGAACAATAGATTCCAGAAACATAATTTCTGCAGGATTGGCTTTGTTCAATATTACTAAACCTAATGAGAGTTATTTTGACAACCAAGAGATTAAGCTCGACAGGAGAATCTCTGGTTTTGCTTCTTATCAATTTTCAGTTTCAAATTCTATTGATATAATACCTTCTACGTTTTTTATGGCTCAAGGAAAATACTTTGAGTACATTATTGGAGGAAGAGGAAAGTATATACTTTCAGAAGTAGCAGGTAGTAGACAGGCAGCCTATTTAGGAATGTTTTTTAGAACCAAAGATGCTGGATTCATAACTGCAGAATACGATTACAATAATTGGCATTTTGGATTGAGTTATGACATCAATTTATCTACCTTAAGGCAAGCAAGTAATGGGAGAGGAGGAATTGAACTATCAGCTATTTATATTTTAAAACTATTTAAACCAACTAAGTACAAACACAAAATTTGTCCTGATTATATTTAATGATTACTAGAATATTCTATATCGTTTTATTTTTATTGATTTCAACTATTGGTTGGAACCAATCGCAATCGCAATATATTTCGGCAGGGGAAAAGAGCATGGAAGAAGGAGATTTCTATGGAGCTTCCATATACTTTGGTGAAGCAATGCTTTACGATTCTACTGACTTAGATCTAATTTTTAAGTATGCCGAGTCTTTTAGGCTTCACAACAATTACGAGAAAGCCGAATACTATTACAACAAAATTTACTATAAAGATGGAGGTAGAGAATACAAAAAAGCTGTATTCTGGTTAGCTTCCATGCAAAAGATTAATGGAAAATACTTAGAGAGTTATAAAACTTGGAAACATGTTAAAACCTTATTTCCCAGGAGTAATACCTATGAAAATCAGAAAGCTAAACAAGAGATAAAAGCTTCTGCATTTGCACGAAGAGCTGAGAAATATAGAAATAATGCCAAAGTACTTAATGTTGGAGAAGGGGTTAATACGGTAGAGTCCGAATTTAATCCTTGGGTACATAATCAGAAGTTATATTTTTCTTCACAAAGAGCTAAAAACATTAATCCCAATGGAGAAGTATTGGATGAAATTTACAAAGTAAAAGTCTATGAGGCTCTTGTTAAAGACTCTGCATGGGAATTAGAAAATGACTTACCATTTATTATTAATTCGCCACAGTATCATAATGCCAATGCGTGTTTTAGTCCAGATGGAACTCAGTTTTATTTTACAAGATGTATCGATAATTCATCTTGCGAAATAATGGTTTCTTCTTTTTTAGATGGAAAATGGAAAGCTCCAAAATCGTTATCAATTAACACAACAGGTAAAAATACCCAACCAATGAGTTGTATCATTAATGGGGAAGAATATCTGTTTTTTGCATCTGATAGAAAGGGTGGTTTTGGAAAATTAGATATTTGGTATACTAAGAAAAAGCAAAATGGAGAATTTGAAAAACCAGAAAATGGAGGGAAACAAATAAACACTCCCGATAATGAAATCACTCCTTTTTATGATTCAGAATCTGGTTCTCTATTCTTTAGTTCCGAGTGGCATGCTGGGCTAGGAGGTTTCGATATTTTTCAATCTTTTGGGATTCCAGAAAGGCTGGGAAAACCAAAGAATGTTGGAGCTCCAATTAATTCCAGATGGAATGATATGTATTATTTTGTCGATACTGTAACTGACTCTAATTACATGGCTTCTAATAGAGAAGGGAGTATGACAGATAAAAATGCTACTTGTTGTAACGATATATATTCTGTGGCTTTTCCTGAAAAAATTGTTCCTGAAGAGATTGTAATAGAAACATTAGAGGACTTAAATAAGTACTTGCCAGTAACTTTGTATTTCCATAATGATTGTCCAAATCCAAGAACTACAGCTACAACTACCACACTTAATTACACAGCAACCTATAAAGATTACATCCAACTTTTACCCACCTACAATGCTGAGTATTCTCGAGGTTTATCTGGGTTAAAAAAGGAAGAAGCTATTTTGGATATAGATGATTTTTTTAAAGAATATGTAGAAAAGGGAGTGGATGATTTAGAATTATTTACTCAGTTACTTTGGCTAGAGCTCCAAAAAGGAACAGAGGTAGAGCTTACTGTAAAAGGATTTGCAAGTCCTTTGGCTAAAACAGATTATAACGTAAAACTTACTGGAAGAAGAATTTCTAGTCTTCAGAATTATTTAAAAGAATATGAAAACGGGAAGTTTTTACCTTACATCAACTCTAGTAAACTTACATTTAAAGAGGTTCCATTTGGTGAGTATACTGCAAGTACTTTAGTCAGTGATAATGTAAATGACCAAAGAAACTCAGTGTATAGCAGAGCAGCTGCATTAGAAAGAAAAATTGAAATAATATCGGTTAACTACCTCAATGAAAAGCAACCTAGAATTGGTTTGAACAAAGAATCAATAGATTTAGGAAGTATAAAAAAAGGGACTAAAATTCCAGTTTCTTTTACAGTTACAAATAATGGAAATGCTCCTTTAATTCTTGAAAAAATTGAAGGTTCTTGTAGCTGTACTGTTGTAAATACTTCTCAAGTTCCATTGCAACCGGGAGAGTCAAGAGTAGTAAATGCTACTATTGATACGGAGCAATTATCTGGCAAGCAAACCAAGGTTATTCAAATCACCTCAAATTCGAATCCTGCGCAAACCGAATTTGTTGTTAACTTTGAAGTAACCGAAAACTAATAAACTATGCCTTATTTCGATCGATACATTGCACTTTCAACATCTCAAGATATTGAAACTACCTTGGTAGAAAGCCACAATCATTTGATTCAAGTGATCCAACCTTTGACTGATGTGCAAATGGATTTTGCTTACGAAGAAGGAAAATGGAGCATTAAAGAACTAATGCAACACCTTATCGATACAGAGAGAATATTTGTATACCGTGCACTAAGATTTGCCCGAAATGACAAAACTGAATTACCTGGTTATGATCATGAAACATATAATTCGGAATCTAATGCCAAACAAAAATCTAAAGATCAGTTATTAAAAGAATTTGTGGCGGTTCATAGAGCTACTATCATGTTTTTTAATCAATTACCAAGTGAAGCGATTGATAGAAATGGTATTGCAAGTGGAGAAAAAATGACAGTTAATCAGATAGCTCATATAATTGCAGGTCACACCCAACATCATTTATCTATTATTGAAGAAAGATATCTACCGAAATTATAATTATGAAATATTTAGTATTAATTATCTCACTTTTAACTTTATGTTTTGGAGCACAATCTCAATTACTTACTCCACAAACAATGATGTATCCTACATCAAATGGAGATAGCTTAGAAGTAGATGTTTACTTACCAAATAACACAGGAACTTTTCCAGTAATATTAATTCAAACTCCATACGGTAAATTCTCTTTCAGAAATGGAATGCCTTTAGGTATTAAAAGAAATCTAAGCTCAAGTAACTATGCGTTTGTAATATTAGATTGGAGAGGAAGATTTGCAAATTTATCAAAATTTGATGCAAGTGTAGATAAAGGAGATGATGGATATGATTTGGTAGAATGGATTGCAACCCAAAGTTGGTGTACGGGTAAAATTGGTACTTGGGGCCCTTCTGCTCTAGGTAATGTGCAATTTGAAACAGCAAAAAAGCAACCACCACACTTAACTTGCGCAGTCCCACAAGTTTGTTCTCCTCAGTTTTTTTATAAAGATTATTATGCTGGAGGTTCAGCAAGAGTTGCTTATCTCGAGCAACTAGATGGTTTAGGTTTTGGAGTTTCTTCAACAGTTATTGCTCATCCTTACTATGATTTTTTGTGGTCTTCAGCTGAAGCCAGTACTGTTTATCCTGATAGCATAAAAGTACCAATGTTGCTAACAGGTGGATGGTACGACCATAATACTGATGGAATGTTATTTCAGTTTGATACATGTACAAAGAACTCAATTTTACCAGCAGGAACAAAACACCATTTATTAATGGGTCCATGGGTTCATGGAGGTTCAGGAGCTGCTTATGTTGGGTCTGCTATTCAAGGTCAACTAACTTATAATAATGCAGCAGGAATTAGTGATTCAGTTGCCTTAGAGTTTTTCGATTATCATTTGAGAAGTATAAATAACGGATGGGATTCCAAACCAGCTGTAATGTATTACCAAATGGGAGACGACCAATGGTTAGAGGATTCGCAATGGCCAGTTTCATATGTTACTCCAACTAACTATTATTTACAGAATGATTTCAGTTTAAAAACGACCACCTCGGTAACAGGAGCTTGGACTTTTTCATTCAATCCTACTTCACCTTCACCAACTGTAGGAGGAGCAACTTTAAATGCTAATTTAGACCAAGGCCCTTATGATCAGGTTCCTTTAGTAGAATCCCGATTTGATTTATTGACTTTTGATACTCCAATCCTAACAAAGGATTTAAAAATTAAGGGAAAAATTGAAGCTAATTTTTATGTCAGTTCAGATAAAAAAGATACTGATGTAGCAATTAGAATAACTGATGTGTATCCAGATGGACGATCTATGCTATTGCTTGATGGAATACAAAGAATGAGAGTTAGAAACGGATACAGAGTGGCTGACACTTCTTTTTTAGATTCGGGTGTAGTTTATCCTGTTTCTGTCGATTTACCTTCTACTGCTATTACAATTAAGGCAGGGCATCAGTTGAGAGTTATAATTACTGCAAGTAATTACCCAATGTATAACCGTAACATGAATAATGGAGGAGAAATGTATCCTGGAGGAAATTTAGATTCAGTACATAATCCTGAGTTTGTGATTAATAAAATACATGTTGGTACAACACACCCAAGTCATTTAGTTCTGCCAGTTGATAATACCAATACTTCAATTGCTGAGATTGACTTATTTAAAGTTGAGATATTTCCAAATCCCAGTAATAAATTGATTAATATTCAATCTGATGAAGTAATTAAGCTATTAACAGTTTTTGATTTATCAGGTAAAAAACTACTTCAAACTTCTGAAAATACAAATCAAATTGATGTGACTAATTTTAAATCTGGAGTATACTTATTGGTTATTGAGACTAAGAAGGGTACCGTTACTAAGAAAATTATAAAAAACTAAGTATGAAAAAACAACTTGTAATTCTATTTTTCTTTTTATCTATTTTTGGTTTTTCTCAAAAAAATAACGATTCTATTTTAGCTGAAAACCGAGAGTTTAGAGATGACTCAAACGAGCATTATGCCGATTCGGCTCATTCTCCATTAACCGAAGAAGCAAGAAAAGAATTTGATTCTATTCCATTTTTTCCAATTGATACAACATATTATGTAGTTGCAAAATTTGTAAAGATAAAGCGAGGTAAGAATTTTAAAATGCAAACTTCAACAACCAGGCAGCCAGAATATAAAGTGTACGGAAAAGCAGTTTTTACACTAAGAGATACAACTTATGAATTGATGATTTACCAGAACGTTAATTTGACCAAAAAGGAAGGATATGAAGATTTTCTTTTCTTACCATTTAACGATTACACCAATGGAAACGAAACTTACGGAGGAGGACGTTATTTAGATTTACGAATTCCAGATGGTAGCACTATCATTTTAGATTTTAATAAGGCTTACAATCCTTATTGTGCTTATACAGATCGATATTCCTGTCCAGTTCCGCCTAAAGAGAATTCAATCACTACTTATATTTATGCTGGGGTTCAATTTAAAGGGGAGGAGCATTGATTCCAAAAAAATAACTTTATATTTATCCATGGCAATAGAAAAAGGTAATAAAAAGACCATCCGAGGATGGATGATGTACGACTGGGCAAATTCGGTTTACAACCTGGTTATTAGTTCGGCAATCTTTCCAATGTTTTATAAGGGTGTTACTGAAAATAATGGACGTATTGTAAATATAAATGGGAATAAACAAGTAATAATAGAAGCATTTGGTTCAGAATGGATTAATACTTCGTTAATTACTTATGTAATGGCAATAGGATTTTTAGTAGTAGCTATTCTTTCTCCTATTTTATCTGGAGTTGCAGACTACATTGGGAATAAAAAAATATTCATGCGAATTTTCTGCTATCTGGGATCCTTTTCCTGTATGGCTTTATACTTTTTTAACTATCAAAATATTGAAATAGGCTTTTTGTTTTATTTATTTGCTTTAATTGGTTTTTGGGGAAGTTTGGTTTTTTATAATGCCTATTTACCAGAAATTGCTGAGAAAAAAGTCCATGATAAAATAAGTGCGCAAGGATTTTCAATGGGATACATTGGTAGTGTTTTGCTATTACTTATATGTCTTGTATTAGTATTGAATCCTGAAACTTTTGGATTTAGTGGAGCAGGTGAAGCTTCAAGATTTGGATTTTTACTAACTGGCGTTTGGTGGTTTGGATTTAGTCATATTTTCTTTTTTAGGATAAAGGAAGAAAGTAAAATGAAAAAAATAACCAAACAAGTCCTTAGTAGTGGTTTTAAAGAACTAAAAGTTGTTTATAAAGAATTTATGGGTATTGAGAAATTAAAAAGATTTCTTCCAGCCTTTTTCATGATTAGCACAGGAGTTCAAACAGTGATGCTTGTAGCGACTTATTTTGCAGGTAAAGAAATAGATTGGGCAGATGAGAAGAGTGAAACTTCTGGATTGATTATAAGTATTTTATTAATACAAATTGTTGCTATCCTTGGAGCTTTAGTCATGTCCAAAGTTTCGCAAAAAATTGGGAATATAAAATCATTACAGTTTATTGTCTTTGCCTGGGCTTGTATTGTGATATGGGCATATTTCATCCATAGTCCTTTAGAGTTTTATATTACGGCTGCGTTAGTAGGACTTGTAATGGGCTCAGTTCAGGCACTTTCACGATCAACCTATTCTAAGTTTTTGCCTGAAACAGAAGATACTTCCTCTTACTTTAGTTTTTATGACGTTACTGAAAAAATTGGGATTGTTGTTGGGTTGTTTCTTTTTGGGTTTTTAGAGCAAGTTACTGGTGATATGCGAATTTCCATTGTTGCTGTAGGTATATTTTTCGTTATCGCTTTCATTTTACTTAGTTTTGTACCTAAGGACAAAGCCGAAAAATCACTTTAAACGTTAAGTAAATGTCTCAAACTAAAAATCGAATTTATGTGTCGGTTTCCAATGATTTATTCTCGGATATGAGAGTAGATAAAGTTTGTAACACATTAGTTTCAATGGGATTTGATGTTCATTTAGTTGGAAGAAAATTACCGAATAGCTTACCACTCACAAATAGAAATTATAAAACAAAAAGGCTTAAACTCTTATTTAAAAAAGGAGCATTGTTTTATGCAGAGTTTAATTTTAGATTGTTTTGGTATTTACTTTTCAAAAAGCACTCTGTACTTTTGGCAAACGATTTAGATACTTTGCTTGCAAATAGATGGGTAAGTAAGCTAAAAGGATCACAATTAGTATATGATTCTCACGAGTATTTTACTGAAGTTCCTGAGCTAAAAGAAGGCTCCTTTGCCAAAAACACTTGGTTGAAAATCGAAAAACAAATATTTCCTAAACTTAATAAAGTGTATTCTGTTTGTGATTCAATAGCAGATATTTACTCCACTAAATACGGAGTAAATGTAAAAGTTGTGAGGAATATCCCTAGAATAGAGAAGATAAAAAAGTATAGAAATAGAGCAGAGCTTGGTTTACCAGAGAATAAGAAAATACTACTCTTACAAGGAGCAGGAATAAACCTAGATAGAGGTTCGGAGGAAATGGTGGAGGCAATGAAATATTTGCCAGAAGAGTATCTGTTTGTTATTGTTGGTGGGGGAGATGTATTTGAAAAGTTGAAAGGAATTATTATAGATAATAAGCTAGAAAACAAAGTAATGATAAAAGGTAAAGTTCCATATCAGGAACTGATACAATATACGTATCAAGCCGATTTAGGACTTTCATTGGATAAGAATACTAACTTGAATTACGAGTTTTCTTTACCCAATAAATTATTCGATTATATCCATCATGAAACTCCAGTTTTAGCATCTAATCTTACTGAAATAAGAAAAATTGTAGAAGGAAATGGAGTAGGGTGGATTCTTCAAAATCATAATCCAGAGACTATTGCTAATCAAATTCAAGGAATTTTTACCAATGAAAGTGATTATTTGGCAAAGAAAGAAAATACTAAGTTAGCAGCTGAAAAACTAACTTGGGAAAACGAAGAGTTAGTTCTTAAACACTTATACTCTGATTTATTACAATGATTTCAGCAATAAACATAGTAGCATTTGACGTACCTTTTCCAGCAAATTATGGAGGAGTGATTGATGTGTTTCACAAAATCAAAACATTTAATCAGCTTGGTGTAAAAGTACATTTGCATTGTTTTGAATACGGCAGAGGAAACCAACCAGAACTAGAGCAATATTGTGAGTCAGTAAACTATTACAAACGAAAGTCTTCTTGGATTTATGCTTTATCAAGCAAGCCATATATTGTTATTACCCGAAAATCTAGAGAGCTTAAAAAGAATTTATTAAGTAATGATTTTCCTATTTTATTCGAAGGACTTCACACTTGCTATTTACTGAATGATAAAGATTTAAAAGACAGAATTACAATTTACAGAGAGAGTAATATTGAACACAGGTATTACAACCATTTAGCAAAATCGGAGGTATATTGGATAAAGAAAATCTACTTAAATATAGAAGCCAGAAAATTAAAAAAGTTTGAATCTACGGTTGAAAAAGCCTCAATGAATTTTATTGTTTCTGAAACTGATTTCCATTATTTCGAAATGAAATATGGTAAGCTAAGCAACCATTTTATTCCTAGTTTTCATGAACATAATGAAGTTGTAATTCCAGATGGATTAGGCAAATTTGTCTTGTATCATGGTAATCTTTCAGTTTCTGAAAATTATGAGGCAGCTATGCATTTGATTAAAAATATATTTTCTGTTATCAAAGTACCATTCATAATTGCTGGATTAAATCCACCAGAGTTTTTGATAAAGGAGGTTGAAAAACATTCACATATTTCGTTAATCGCTAATGTAAGTCAAGAAAAGATGACTGAGCTTTTGGAGAATGCTCAAATTAACTTCTTATACACCAATCAAGCAACAGGATTAAAGCTAAAACTGCTTAATGTATTATATCACGGAAGGCATTGTTTGGTTAACTCCAAAATGGTGGAGGGAACAACTTTGTCAGAAATTTGCCAAGTAGAAGACTCTGTAGACAAACAGATTATATTAGTTAAGCAATTAATGGAAATGCCAATTGGACTTGAAGATAAAATAAAACGAATAGCGGTTTTATCAGAAAATTACTCCAATATTGGAAATGCAAAAAAGATGTTTGAAGCTATTAGTGATTTGCAATAGCAACCATCAATTTCTCTAATTTCTTTGTCACAACTGAGTTGTAACAAGTATAATTATTTACAATTAATGCAAATGCCAAATTCTTTCCACTTTTACTAGTAACGTATCCAGCATAACTTTTAACACGAGTCATTGTTCCACTTTTTGCTCTTAATCGTCCTTCTGCGTATGTATTCCTTCCAATACGGTACATAGTTCCAGATTTACCTGCAATTGGCAAAGAGGAGTAAAATGACTTATAATTTTTACTAGTAACCATATAATCCAAAATTGAAGTTAAATGATAAGCAGAAATAGCATTCATTCGTGACATTCCACTTCCATCACTCACGTACATTCCATCTGTATCAATATGTTTACTCCAAAAACTCTTAACCGCTCTTGATCCAGAATAATTATTTCCTTCATTATATTCTTTCTTTCCCATTTCGTTCAATAAATGTTCGGCAAATAAATTAATACTTCGGTGGTTAGTTTGGTAGGCGATTTGACCAATATCAGGTGATTTATAATCATAAAAACTAGTTCGTTCATTACTATTTGATTCGCCATTTATTGCCATTAATCTTAATGTAGTAGATGCCTCTGCAACCTTTACACCTAATAATTTCAAATAAGTTTTAAGGTCATATGCTACCTGAAATGCTGGATCAGAAAGAGATGCTTTTACAATAAATTCGTCTTTTCCTTTAGGAATCGTTCCTTCAATTTTTCGGTAATTGGAGTAAGGAGCCGAATAAATATAGGCTTTGTCGCTATTAATATTAGAAGCTCTTACCAAGTTATCGAACTTTAGGTTAGGAGAGTAGGGGATTACTTTTTCAATTGTGGTAGTATCTCCATCATTCGCTCCCGATTTAAAATAAAGGTTAGCAGTATTATCATAAGCTGATAATCCATTTGGCCCAGCTCCATAATAATTTCCAATATCTCCCCAAAGCCATGATGTAGGTATCGTGTTGTAGGAATAATAACTAGCATCCCCAATTATTTTTCCTGTAACCGAATCAATTCCTAGTTTCTTTATTTCTTGAGCAAAAGTCATTAAGAAGGCAGTTTGCTGTTCGTCTTTTTTCAAAAAATACTTTGAACCTAATGTTGGATCTCCTCCACCTTTCACAAATATATTACCGTGAAGAATACCATTAGAATCAATAATTCCATCATATTCTAAATTAGTCGAAAATCTTTTGTAAGATCCAAGTTCGACCAATGCAGATGCAGTTGATACAATTTTCATTGTACTTGCAGGAACTAAACTATTAGTAGCATTATGAGATGCAATTTCTAAATCAGTATCAACATCTATTACTCTAAAACTAATACTTGCGTTTTTCAAATCATCATCTGAAAGCAAGGTGTTAAAAGTTTTCATCACACTATTTTGCGAGTATAATTGTAAACTGCTTATAAGTAGCAGAGTAACAGTAAATATTTGTTTTAGATTCATTTTAGAAATATTTATTTAAATGTAGGAGTTTGTTTTTTAAATTTGATTCACATTATCCAATTATTATACCAAGTTCAATGTTAATCATAATCTTGTCTATCTTATTGTATTGAAAACATTATGTAAAGAACTTTATAATTAATAGAATATTTGTTAGTTTTATCCTAATAAGAATAACACATCAGGTGTTGGCATCATTTTTGGATATTACAGTTTGTAGTAAGAAAAAAAGGATTTTTCTTACTTTATAATATTTAATTAATAACTTTAAAAAAACAAAACAATGAAAAAAATAATTGGAATAGTAGGAGCATTAGCTCTGATTATCGGATTAACAAGTTTTACAATAGCAAGCAACAAGGCTGCTAGTGGGGATGATTTAATAGGACTTTGGGAGCCAAGTAATGGAAAAGCCAGAGTAAAAATCGAAAAAATCGGTAAAAAGTATTACGGAAAAATCGTTTGGTTAAGAGAACCAATAGACCCTAACACCAACAAACCAAAAGTAGATAAGAATAACCCAGACGATAAATTAAAAAAGGTGCCATTAAGAGGTTACAGATTACTTAAAGATTTCGTTTACACAGATAAAAACGAATGGAGTGATGGAACGATTTACGATCCAGAAAGTGGAAGTACGTACAGTTGTGTAATTAACAAAGATGGTGATGTACTTAATATCAGAGGATATGTAGGAGTTAAAGCTCTTGGTAGAACTGATGTTTGGAAAAGAATTAAACTAAAGAAAAAATAAATAAATAAACTATGTCTATAATTTTTAGGTCATTCTTTTTAGGAGCTATTCTCCTAGGAAGTAGTTATTCGGCAATTGCCCAAAACGATACAATAATAGAGGATGAGGAAGATTATAGCATGTATGATGATGTGGAAGATGTAGGTGAAATTACGACCTATTGCAGCCCCAAGATTTTTGATTTAAGCCCTAATAGGTTTATCTCAATTGGTCATGATTTTGCTGCAGCCGGTAAGTTAACAACATCACGTGAAGGAGCTTATGCACCTGATTCTGTTCCAGGAAACACAACCAGAAGTGGTAGTGTTTTTTATAATGGACTAAGGATAAATGCAAATATTCCAGTAGTATCTAAATCAAGTATTGTGTGGCAAATGGGTGGGGGTATTAATCAAGCACGATTTAATGCACAAAATATAGATACTGGAGATCACGGAAGGTTTATAGATGAATTAGAAAAAGGGCTGACAAGTGTGAATCTTAACACAACAATCTTTAAGCCTCTTGGAGAAAAGAATTTTTTAATTCTTCAAGTAATGGGAGAGTTGAATGGAAATTATACTTTCAAAAACTCTAATTCTGTACCAAAGTTTGAAAACACAAGACTATCAAGTACACTTTTATGGGGAAAAAGACCTCACGATAGGTTACAATGGGGAGTTGGTTTATCCAGAACTTTTAGAGCTGGAGAAATGAACTACATTCCTATTGTGATGTATAACTACACTTCGAAAAACAGAAAATGGGGGACAGAAATTCTATTTCCTGCAAAAGCTGCTTACAGAAGAAAATTTAATCCAACAAACATCTTATTGATTGGTTATGAGTTAGAAGGAACAACTTACAGGTTATATGATACTAAGTTTAATGCTCAAAATTTGGAGCTAAGAAGAAGCGAAATCCGTATCAGATTAGATTACCAAAGACAAATAAAAGGATTTTACTGGATGGGAATTCAAGCAGGAGTAATTGCTAATTATAATTTTAGTGTAGATGATTTAACTGCAACTAATAATAAAGAGTTCTTTAGAGGGTTCTTTGGAGAGCAAACATTCACTTTTCTTAACGGAATGAGTCCTATGCCTTATGTCAACATATCTTTTAACCTAGTGAGCTTATAATAGCTTCATCACTATAATTATTTAAACTCTTTGCTTAACTGCAAAGAGTTTTTTTTTTGGAATGAACTATATAGATTTTAGTCTAAATTAATTAGTTTTTCTAATTTAATAACAATTAGAACTATTCAGTGTATTCAAATTTCATTATATTATACAATGAAATTTTGGCAAAATCATCCAGGGATTAGGCTAGTGTTTCCATTTATATTGGGAATAATTGCGGCTGCAGAATCACAAACTACAAATAGTTTTGCCTTTTATATTTCAATAACACTTCTACTTTTTTTTGGAATTAGTATATATTTCTCACGTTTTCAATACCGAAAACTAACTGGTATTATCATTCACCTTTTATTATTTTTTGTCGGTTTTCAATACACGATTGAAAGAACAGATAAGTTTAAGAAAACTCATTATTCAAATTTCATCAATCCTAATGATTACTTGCTGGTAAAGGTTTGTGATAATTTAGAAGAAAAGCAGAATTCATATAAAACTATACTTGAGGTACAGCAAATTTCTTCAGACACTAATAGAATTGTATCAGGTAAAATATTGGCTTATTTTAAAAAAGGAATTAAAATATCTAGTATTAATTATGGAGATGAACTGCTAATAAAGAATAAGTTGAATGAAGTAGGAGGTGCGAGAAATCCAAATCAGTTTAACTACAAGCATTACTTAAATATTAATCAAATAAACTCCCAAGTTTTTTTGGATTCAGTTTCTTGGCAGAAAACTGGAGTTAATTCTGGAAATGGTTTGGTCGCTTTTTCTCAAAGAATGAGACAGAAATTATATAATTATTTATCAGATAATGGAATAGTTGGGGATCAGTTAAAAGTAGCATCAGCTCTTCTCCTAGGTTATCGTGAGAATTTAGACAAAGACTTAGTAAAATCATATTCAAGTGCTGGTGCAATACATGTATTAGCTGTATCTGGACTTCATGTTGGAATTCTTTATTTGCTTTTGGCAAATTTGCTTAAAGTATTTTCCAAAATCAAGAATAGCAAAATTTGGATTGCTCTAATTTTAATATCCATTTTATGGTTTTATGCGCTTATGACAGGCATGTCGGCCTCTGTAATGCGATCAGCCACAATGTTCACTTTCATTATTATTGGAGATAAAATAATTGATAGGAAAGGTTCTATTTACAATACTCTTGCTATTTCTGCTTTGGTTCTCATCCTCATAAATCCATATATTATCTATCAAGTAGGTTTTCAATTGTCTTATTCAGCAGTTTTGGGGATTGTTTATGTCCAGCCCAAGTTGTATAAACTGATTTATGTTAAAAATATATTTCTACAAAAAGTTTGGGCAATAACTTGTGTTTCTATAGCAGCTCAAATAGCTACATTTCCTCTCAGTCTTCATTATTTTCATCAGTTTCCAGTCTACTTTTTTATCATTAATTTAATTGTAATCCCGGCAGCTATAGGAATTTTTTATCTTGGAATATTTTTGTTTGTAACTGCTCCATTTGGTGGGCTTTCATTGGTAATTGGTAAAGCCATGAATGGTATTATTTGGGTATTGAACCAAGCAATTTGTATTACCGAAAAAATGGCTTATTCACTCATTGAAGAAATAGCTATCTCATTTCATGAAACCTTTCTTCTTTATGCTATAATTATTTCATATTTAGCTTCTTTGGTTTACCGAAAAGTAAGATTAGTATACGTTACAGGCATCCTAACTATTCTTTTTCTAGGGATACAACTGAATGAACAATACCAATCTACACAGCAAGCTAATATTACTTTTTACTCAGTTAATAATGAAACTGTTTTCGAATTTGTATCAGGAAAAAGCACCTACTTTATTAGTAGTAAAAAACTGAAAGAAGATTGGAGTAGCATGTTGTTTAACGTAAACAATAACTGGAATAATCAGAACATCACCAACAAGATTTATTTAGATATTGACAGTTTGCCAGTTGATTATCAAAACAAAAATCTATTGATAATGAATGGGGTTTTCATATTTAATAATAAGAGAATTAGACTCTTAAATAAGAGTAATATAAATTTCAAATCTGCTGATTTGACTTTGGTTACAAAACAAAACCTGAAATTGATTAATAAATTAACTCCAAGGCCTAATGAAAAAATAATCTTTGATAGCTCGATAAGACCTTATAAAGCCAATTATTATCTAAAGTATTTAGATACAACCAATATAGAAATAGTGTTTTTGGACAAGAAATACTATTCGGTTAATCTATCTGATTAACGATAGAAGTCTCTTTCTTTCTGTGTTGTCTATAAGAAAAAACAATTCCTAAAATCCCTAGTATTATTAATGAAACTGAGATTACTTCTGCCTGAGTAAATCCTTCAAATATTCCATCAGGGTATTTGGTATTAACTCTTATGCTCTCTATTAGTATTCTTTCCAATCCTGTAACTAAGATGTAAATACTAAACATCATCATTGGTGCAGTAAGTTTTTTTCTTAAACTCCAGATAAAAGCAAACAAACCAAAACACATAAACATTTCATAAATTGGAGTAGGGTAGACAGGGTTTTCTAATTTATGATTGTAATCAGAGAAAATACTATTTTCAATTTCTATCCCTTCATTATTTATGTTGTTTGGGTAATCGTAAGCCCACATCCAATCGGGTAAAAAAGCTAAAAAATCTGGTTGAACCGCAAGATTATCTTCTCCCCAGTCTCCATCTCCAGCTAGTTGGCAACCAATTCTTCCAACACCATAGGCAAACAAGACAGTTGGTCCTAGAGCATCTAAATACTGCGATATTGGTAATTTTTGTTTCCAAAAATAGTAGACACATCCCAACACAGATAGTATTACTCCACCATACACTGTAAGTCCATTGTATAGGTGAGAAAAACCTAAACTAGGGTTAGAAATAAGCTCAGTGATTAGCCAAGGCTTTTCTAGAGTTGCAAATATTAAAGCTCCACCAATTCCTCCAACAATACCTATTAAAGTTACATTTCCCATGTGTTCATGAGGCCTAAAATCAATCTCTTTCTCAATAGGAGTTTCTAATTTTTCTTTGTTGGCCTCCCAGTATTTCCATACAGCCATTCCTATTCCTACTAAAATACCTGCTACTAAATTACCTTTAGATGATAATAGAAATCCTACAAAGTCGCCAAAAATTGATGAATCCAAGAATAGTGGAATAAATTTAAATCCAATAATAAATCCATAAACTCCATTTATGATTAAATCTAAAGCACTAGCTGGTTTCCCAATAATTATAGTTTTCTTTTGAGTTTTTATAAGACCTAAGCCTTCTCTTCTTTTTAGTTCTCTTGCACCAAAAAAATTGGCTGCTAAAAACGCAATTCCAATCCAAAATCCTAGCATAGGGATTATTCTTAGGAATTCAATTTCTATTCCCATAGCACCTTTAAAGAAATGATAAAGAGTTGGATACATATTAGTTAGTTAAATGTTTAAGTTCAGTTAATTGTCTTTTTTCTATGAATTCAATTTTCATTAATCCATCTCTATCTACTTCTGTCATTTTTACTGGCGCTACATGATTTACAATTAAAGGATTGTAAGCAGTTTTTACTTTCACATAATTAGATGTAAACCCATTCATGATTCCATGTTCTTGGTCAGCTTCAAACAGAACTTCTTCGGTTTTATTTTCATTTGACTTATAAAAAGCCCTTTTTTTCTTTTCAGAAAGTATCCTAAGTCTTTTGCTTCTTTCTTTACGGATATTCATAGGAACTACCTCTTTCATCTTTAGAGCTCCTGTATTGGCTCTTTCAGAGTAGGTGAATACATGTAAATAAGATACATCTAAGTCAACTAAAAACTGGTAAGTCTCTTCAAATATTTCTTCTGTTTCTCCAGGAAAACCAACTATTACATCAACACCAATACAACATTCAGGCATTAATTCTTTTATCTTTTCAATTCGAGATTGATAAAGAGCCTTATCGTATTTCCTTCGCATTGCAGTTAGCAAAAAATCCGATCCACTTTGCATAGGAATATGAAAATGTGGAACAAACTTATTTGATTTTGCTACAAACTCAATAATATCAGTTGTAAGTAGGTTGGGTTCAATAGAAGAAATTCTAAATCTATCAATTCCTTCAACTTCATCTAATTTTTGAATTAATTGGTAGAAGTTTTCTTCACCTCCTTGTCCAAAATCTCCAATGTTAACTCCAGTAAGAACTACTTCTTTAACTTTGGTTAGAGCTATTTTTTTAGCTTCTACTAATGTTTTATCTATCGAAGCATTTCTGCTTTTTCCTCGGGCTAGAGGAATGGTGCAAAAAGAACAGAAATAATCACATCCATCTTGGATTTTCATAAATGTCCTAGTTCTATCATCAATAGAATATCCAGGAACGAATTCCTTTGTTTCTTTAATAGATGAATTCTGAATTATTGCAGCTGGATTCTTCTCAATGCCATCAAGATAGTCCGTTAAATTAAATTTTTCTTGAGCTCCCAAAACTAAATCAACTCCATGTATTTGAGCAATTTCCTCAGGCTTTAACTGAGCATAACAACCCAGTATAACTACAAAAGCATTTGGATTAAAATTCAGAGCTTTTTTTACAAGTTTTTTGCATTTTTTATCAGCATTTTCGGTAACGGAGCATGTGTTTATCACATAAATATCAGCACTTTCTTGAAACTCCACTTTAGCAAATCCAGCTTCTTGTAACTGCCTAGCTATGGTAGATGTTTCTGAAAAATTGAGTTTGCAACCTAATGTATAAAAGGCTACTTTTTGATATTGATTCATGTCTATTATTTATGCTTTGCTATACAATGCTTGCAAAGATACAAATTTGGTATGTAAGTATAAACCAAAAAAAAAACCATCTTGCAATTAGCAAGATGGTTTACTTAAGTATTTAATTAGTTTAAAATTTTCTTAAAACAGTAACATGTCCCATTTTTTCATAGTCTTCACCAGTTTCTTTGGTAATTCCTTCTAATCTCCAAACGTAGGCATCTTCTTTTACAAATTCACCTTTAAACTTTCCATCCCATCCTTCTGTTTGATCTGTAGTTGAGAACATTAATTGTCCCCATCTATTGAATACCATAAACTTGTAGTTGTCTTCTATTAATCCTTCTAATACTGGGATAAACACATCATTTACATCATCATCATTAGGTGTAAATGAATTTGGTACAAATAATAAAACTTCAAATTCAATATAAAGTCGTTTACAGATACTATCTCTACATCCTTGAATGTTTTCAACTTTAAGGCAATTAGTAAATGTTTTACCACCATTAGTTGGGAATTCATAATACATATCCCTTGTAGCTGCTGTAGTGAATGTACTAATGTACCATTCGTAGTCTAAGTCAGCACCATATTCAGTAGTATTAGTGAAATTTACTTTAGTATTAAATACATCAGTTTTAGGTCCTGGATCAAAGGTAAAGTTTGCATCTGGTTGAGGATGTAAACCAATATTAAAGTCATCAGTATAAGTACAACCATTAGCATCAGTTACTGTAACCGAGTATGGTGAACTTACTGCAGGACTTGCACTCATTGTAAATCCATTTGTTCCTTCGCTCCATACTACTGAGTAAGGTGGAGTTCCACCTAAACAAGCAGCATTGAATGTTGCAAATTTATTTAAACATATAAATGTATCTCTAATTGGAACTATAACAAGAGGAAGAGGTTGATTAACTACTTCTATGCTTCTTCCGATACAACCATCAGCTGTTGAAATAGCAACTTGATAAGGACCAGATTGAGCACATAAGTTATTAAATACATTATTTCCTTGCCAAGTACTTCCATTATCAATACTATATTCTGTAGCAGTTGCATCATTAATTGTGATAGAACCGTCACAAGAATTAAAACATTGTTCATCTTGAATGATAACTGCATCAATTACTTCAGGAACAGGTTGTGAAACAACAAATGGTGTAATGGTAAAACATCCATTTTCATCAGTAACTTTAACAGTGTGTGCTCCAGCACATAAGTTGTTTCTTGATTTGCTAACTGAAAATACATTGTTAAACTCTACTAAATAAGTTCCTCCTGGAGAAGTTCCTCCTGATGGGAAAGCTTGAACTTCACCATTACATTCAGAGAAGCATTTCGCATCTTCAATTACCAAGTTGGGCAGGATATTGGGTGGATTTGTCAAATTATAGGTGACTGTATCAGAACAGACAGTATCATATACTATACATGTATATACTCCAGGCGCTAGTCCAGTAAATGTGGGAGATGTTTGAATTGTTGCTCCACCATCTATGGAGTAGGTGTAAGGCGCTTGTCCTCCATAAGCATTAATAGTAATTTGTCCATCATTTACTCCTATACAACTAGGGTCAACTTGAGTAATTGTTTGATTAAGTGTAATGTAAATTGAATTAATTAAAGTATCTATAAGTAATGTACAACCAGATTCAGAAATTAACTCTACTTGGTAAATACCAGGTCCAGGAATATAGAACCCTTGGTTAGTTTGGCCAGCTATCGGCAACAAAGGATTACCAGCATACCATTGGTAATCTAAATAACCAGAATCAGCTTCTAAATAAATTCCTTGGCAATCTTGTGTTTTTTTAATTTCAGGTTTAAAACAGTTACCATCAACATAAGCTCTTGCTCCATGACCACTATATCCACAATCTCCTACTGAAAATTCAACAGTAATATCTTGACCAATATAATTAAATAAGTCAACTGTAATTCTACTCCAAGGCTTATATCTATATGTTCCAAATCCACCACCACTAGTTGTAGTAATAAAACCAGGAACAGATCCTCCAGTAATTACAAAATAGTTACCACATGACGGGATTTGTAATCCGTTAGAATCTAAAAAAGAAACAGAAAAGAAAGGTTGTTCTGCAACTGGGTGACTAGGGTCATTGAAAACAACTGCAAAGTCATAAGTAAAGTAAGGCTTGTCAGCAGTAATTGTAGCAACATGTTTAATAATACTTACATCAGCTCCTCCATTTTCATCTCCAAGCATTACAGAATATGTTCCTCCTCTTGGGTTTAACCTTGGTACTGCAGCAACATCAACATCATTTCCACCAGTAACAATTCTATGTTCTGCATTTACTCCAGCCCCATTTGTTCCAGCAACAACATTTTGTATACAACCTGGAGCATGACCAGCAGGACATAATACGTCTCCATTAGAAAGAACCCAGTGTTGGTAAGTACCAAGTTCAAAATCTACATTGTCACAATTACCAGCTTCAGCTCCATGGCTGTGTCCTTGATGCGAATTATTTGTTCTGTCAATCTTCCAGTTCTCAAAACGAGTTAATAAAGCCTGATTGTTTTTTAAATTATTAAATCTGTCATTATAGGTTTGTGGTAAAAAGCTAGAGGTAATGGTACCATTTAACATAGCACTAAAATTACTCATGAAAAAAGCGCTTTGATCTTCTCTTATAAATCGTCTAAATAACTCTTGATTATTAATTGAAGTATTTTTAATAGATGTACTATCAATTAATTTTTGAGCTAGGTTGTAACTTTTTTCAAAATGAAATAGGGTATCTTCAATCAATACTTCTCTAGAAACAGTACTTTGACTGTAACCAAATTGTACACTCATTGCCATTAAAAAGGCTAAGCTCAGGAGTTGGGTTAAGTTTTTCATAATTGTAATTCGTTTTGCTTTTAAACGTAAAAAATAAAACATGGTTGTGTTGTCAGTATAAAAATAATAAATTATGTGGTAATAACATTTAATTAATCTTATTATGTAAATAGTTTATTTTTTATTTTAGTAAATTTATAATGTATTAATACCTAACGTATCTGATGAAACTTCTTATTTCTTTACTGTTTATTAGTTTAGCTTTTGTGGCTAAGTCAACTCATAATCGAGGTGGAGAAATCACATATATACACATTTCGGGTAATACTTATCAATTTACTATTACCACATGCACTAAAACAAGTGCTCCAGCCGACAGAAGCGAATTAGATATCAATTGGGGTGATGGAACAGGAAGTGATACTGTCCAAAGATCTAATATAGTCTCTATTCCTGGTGAAGATGCTCAAAAAAATATTTATATAATTAATCACACCTTTGCTGGTGCCGGAACTTTTAGAGTGACAATGGAGGACCCAAACCGAAATGGTGGTATTGTTAATATTGGTGGTGCAAGTAATTCTGATCAATTTCCCTTTTGTATAGCAACCGAAGTAGTGATTTCTCCTTTTATTGGGCCTAATAATTCTGTAGTTTTTAATGATTGCCCATGTCCAGAGTTTGCTTGTATTAATAAACGATATTGTTACAATTCTCAAGCTACCGATCCAGATGGTGATAGCTTATCATATAGTTTAGTTCCATGTTTAGGTTTAGGTTGTAATCCTATGGCTACTCCAGCTGTTTATCAATATCCAGATAATTTTGGTGGTACAATTTCTATAGATCCTGTTACAGGAACAATGTGTTGGGTTAACCCAACAAGATTAGGTGAATTTAATATTGCCATATTAGTTGAAGAGTGGAGAAGTGGAGTTAGGGTAGGATCGGTTTTAAGAGATATGCAATTGACTGTTGAAAATTGTTTAAATGATCCACCAGTAATTAATACCATATCAGATACCTGTATAGTTTCGGGAGATATATTAACTTTTTCAGTATCAGCAACAGATCCAAATGTAGGGGATAGAATAACTTTAACCGGAAATGGGGGTGTTTTTAATGGAACGAATCCTGCAGTATTTCCATCTGCAACAAGTTTATCTCCAGTGAGTTCTACTTTTACTTGGAACACTAGCTGTGATAACATTAGGCAAGCTCCTTACAAAGTGTTTTTTGAAGCTAAAGATGACGGTACTCCCGTTAATTTATCAGATTATAGACAAGTAAATATTATTGTTAAAGCACCAGCACCAACTGGAGTAATAGCTACTCCACTTAGTGGAAGAGTAAATATATTATGGAATAGCTCATCTTGTACAAACTCTATAGGATATAAAATATACCGAAAAAGAGGTGCATTAGGATCAACACAAGATTGTTGTTCAGGTCAATCTCCGATTAATTTAGGGTATAACTTGATCGGACAAACTAATTCAATAAATGATACATCTTTTGTAGATGCTTCTGTATTAGCAGTAGGAGAGGAGTACTGTTATGCAATAACTGCAATTTTTCCAATTAATTATGAAAGTTGTCTTTCGACAGAGAGTTGTGTCAAATTAATAAAGGATGTCCCAATAATTACTAATGTCACTGTAAATACTACCAATTCTTCTTCAGGAATTGATTCAATAGTTTGGGCAAAAGCATCAGAGTTAGATACTTTAGTAAATTATCCTCCACCATATTTATATAAAGTATATCACAATAATGGATTCACAGGTGCAAATACACTGATTCATACAAGCCCTGATTATGCTCAATTATATTTGAGTGATACTACTTATGTGTATTCTAGTGTTAATACTGAGAGCACTCCTAATAATTACAAAGTAGAAATGTACCACATAGTTGGGCCAGACACTTTGCTTGTAGGAGCCACAAATTCAGCATCTTCTGTGTTTTTATCTACTGTTCCCAATGACAATCAAATAACTCTTAATTGGACAGAGACTGTACCATGGACAAATTTAAATTATGAAGTTTATCGAGGTAATTCGATTGGAGGTATTTTTACTTTAATAGGTAGTACAACCTCTCAATCATATACGGATACCAATTTAATTAATGGAGCAACATATTGTTACAAAGTAAAGAGTATAGGTCAATATTCAGATCCTAGTTTGGTAAATCCAATCGAGAATTTTTCGCAAGAAGTATGTGACTCTCCAATTGATTTAACTCCACCTTGTCCTCCAATATTAACTGTAGATAATGATTGTGTGGACGAATTGAATTATTTGAGTTGGACAAACCCTAATAATTCATGTGCTGATGATGTAACTCGTTACCGTATTTTTTATTCACCTACTGTTGGAGGAACTTTTATTGAAATAGGAACTAAAAACGACCCAACAGACACAACATTTGATCATAATTTCTTTGGTTCTATTGCTGGCTGTTACTACATAACAGCATTAGATTCTATTCAATATAATAATGAGAGTGTGCCAAGTAATATAGTTTGTGTAGACAATTGTCCTATTTACTTTTTACCAAATGTTTTTAGCCCTGATGGTGATGGAATCAATGATTTTTTCACTCCAATACTTCCATACAAATTTGTAGATAGTATTGAGTTTGTAATCTACAATAGATGGGGTAATGAAGTATACAGAACTAGCGATCCAGACCTAGGTTGGGATGGTAATGATCAAGAAACCGGGTTGCCTGTTTCTGAAGGGGTCTACTTTTATGTGTGCAGAGTTTACAGTATAAGATTAGATGGTTTAGATGAAACTAATCTTAAAGGGAGCATCAGTATTTTTAGAGGAGTAGGAAGGCAGAATTAATTAAGAACTAATTTCTCCAAAAGCAACACCTTCTACGTAAGCCATTTTAATACCATTTTCTCCTAAAGCCTTCTTTACACTAGCTTTGGATGTATAGTATACTTCCCAGTAATGCTCCGGTTTGCAATATGGGAAAATAACTATTTTCATTCCATGCGAATCAAAATCTTCTATCCCTACGAAAGGCTCAGGAGTATTAAGAACGTTTTCTGTTCTAAGAAAAGCATCTCTAATTATTTGCTGTACATGTTCAAAGTTCTCTGTGTAAGGTAGGTTGATAAACATGTCAACTCTCAAATGTTTTTTTTCAGTAACGTTAATTATAATATCGCTAATAGCTTTTCCATTTGGTATAATTACTTTTTTATTGTCATAGGAGATAACAATGGTATTAAAAATGTCAATTTGTTCTACAGTCCCTTCAATTCCATGAATTATTACAACATCATCTACCCTGTAAGGTTTAAAAATTAAGATCATGATACCAGATGCCAAGTTTCCTAAGCTTCCTTGTAATGACATACCAACTGCAAAACCTACAGCACCAAGTAATACAGCAAAAGAAGAAGTTTGAAATCCAATTATACTTATCACACTAAAAATCACAATTAACTTTAAGGCGAAGTCTAACATGTTACCAAAGAAAGGACGAATTTCTTTCGATAATTTTTTTACAGCAAACTTGTCGTCATAGATCTTCATTAGTTTTTTAACTAATTTAAATCCTAACCATAGAATTAAAATACCAGCTATTAGTTTAGGTAAGTAAGCTATAAATTCAACAGTAAAATTGGTAAGTTTAGATTCTAATATTGAATAAATACCTTGGTCTTCAGAAATTTCTGAAATAGTGTATAATTTAATTATCAATTGGTTTAAAAAACTTTGCGAAGTTAAAAAAAATCACATAAAAATATAACCGTTCCTTATTCTAAAGGTTTTAACAAATTTGTATATTTGCAACCAATTAAAATTAGTATGATAAAAATAACATTGCCAGATGGCGCAATAAAAGAAGTTGATTCAGGAACATCTGCTATGGATGTAGCATTATCTATTAGTGAAGGACTGGCTAGAAATGTACTTTCTGCAAAAGTAAATGGTGAAGTTTGGGATGCATCAAGACCAATAACCGAAGATTCTACATTGAGTTTATTGACTTGGAATGATGCCGAAGGGAAATCAACTATGTGGCATTCATCTGCTCACTTAATGGCTGAAGCTGTTGAATTTCTTTATCCAGGTGTTAAATTAGCAATAGGTCCACCTATTGAGAATGGTTTTTATTATGATATAGATTTTATGGACTATACTTTTTCAGAAAATGATTTGAAAAAAGTGGAGGATAAAATGAAAGAGCTAGCTAAACAAAAACTAGTTTTCGAAAGAAAAGAAGTTTCTAAAGCTGATGCTTTGGCTTATTTTACTGAAAAAGAAGATCCTTATAAATTAGAGTTAATAAATGAGTTAGAGGATGGTACTATTACAATGTATACTCAAGGAAACTTTACCGATTTATGTAGAGGACCTCATATGCCACACACTGGTCCAATAAAAGCTGTGAAACTATTAAGTGTTGCAGGAGCTTATTGGAGAGGTGATGAAAAAAACAAGCAACTTACTCGTATTTATGGAATTACATTCCCTAAAGCGAAAGAATTAACTGAATATCTTGAAAGATTAGAAGCAGCTAAACAGAGAGATCACAGAAAGCTAGGGAAAGAACTAGAGTTATTTACATTCTCACAAAAAGTAGGTGCTGGGTTGCCATTATGGTTACCAAAAGGAACTGCTTTAAGAGAAAGGTTAATTAATTTCTTGAAAAAAGCTCAAGATGATTCAGGATATGACCAAGTGTGTACTCCACATATTGGACACAAAGATTTATACGTAACATCTGGTCACTACGAAAAGTATGGAGCAGATTCATTTCAGCCAATAAAAACTCCAAATGAAGACGAAGAGTTTTTGTTAAAACCTATGAACTGTCCTCACCACTGTGAGATTTATGCTTCATCACCAAAATCATACAAAGATTTACCAGTGAGATACGCAGAATTTGGAACAGTATATAGATATGAAATGAGTGGGGAACTCCATGGATTAACTCGTGTAAGAGGATTTACTCAGGATGACGCTCACATTTTCTGTATGGAAAATCAAGTAGAGGAGGAGTTCGAAAAAGTGATTGATATAGTTAAGTATGTATTAAGAGCGCTAGATTTTCAGGACTATACGGCTCAAATTTCTTTAAGAGATAAAGATAATAGAGATAAGTATATAGGATCAGATGAAAACTGGGAAAAAGCAGAACAAGCAATTATTAATACAACCAAAAGAGCAGGATTAAATACTACAATAGAATATGGTGAAGCAGCATTTTATGGTCCTAAGCTAGATTTTATGGTGAAAGATGCTATTGGTAGAAGTTGGCAATTGGGAACAATACAAGTAGATTATACATTACCAGAAAGATTTGAATTAGAATATACTGGAGCTGATAATCAGAAGCATAGACCAATAATGATTCACAGAGCACCATTTGGATCTATGGAAAGATTTGTAGCAGTATTAATTGAACACTGCGCAGGTAAATTTCCATTATGGTTAACGCCTACTCAAGTGGCAATTTTACCATTAAGTGAAAAATATAATGATTATTGCGAAAACCTTTCTAAATCATTAAAAAATTACGATATTCGTGCCCTCGTAGACTCTAGGAACGAGAAGATTGGAAAGAAAATACGTGATACGGAGCTAGAAAAGACTCCTTATATGTTGATTATTGGAGAGAAGGAAGCTGGTGATAACATGTTGGCTGTAAGGAAACAAGGAGAGGGTGACTTAGGTAGTTTTACACTAGAAGATTTTGCAAAAAAGATTCAACAAGAAGTTGAAGAACAGATAAAATATTAATTAAAATTTATTAGCCATAGCGTTAAGAAACAACAATAGAAACAGGCGGTACGTCAAAAAAGAAGACCCGCACAAAATTAACGACAAAATTCGTGCTAGAGAAGTACGACTTGTTGGTGATAATGTGGAACCGCAAGTGGCCTCATTGGAAAAAGCCCTTAAAATGGCAGATGAGATGGAATTGGATTTGGTAGAGATATCTCCTAAAGCTGAGCCACCTGTATGTAAAATAATAGATTACAAGAAATTCTTGTACGATTCGAAAAAGAAGCAAAAAGCTTTGAAAGCGAAACAGACCAAAGTTGTAATAAAGGAAATACGATTCGGTCCTAACACAGATGAACATGATTTCAATTTTAAATTGAACCATGCTAAAAAATTCTTGCAAGAAGGTGCAAAGGTGAAGGCTTTTGTATTCTTTAAAGGAAGAACAATTGTGTTTAAAGAAAGGGGAGAAGTACTTTTACTTAAGTTCGTAGATGAACTAGAAGAGTATGGATTACCAGAAGCCATGCCAAAGATGGAAGGTAAAAAAATGATAGTAAACTTAGTTCCAAAGAAAAAATAAACCACAAAACAAAATTTTAGCATTATGCCAAAAATGAAAACAAAATCTAGTGCCAAGAAGAGATTCAAGGTGACTGGTTCAGGAAAGATTAAAAGAAAACATGCTTTTAAAAGTCACATTTTGACTAAAAAGGCTCACAAAAGAAAGAAAAACTTAACGAAAGCAACTTTGGTTCACAAATCAGATGTAGCTAACATTAAGAAACAATTGTGTATCTAATACACTAAAAAGGAAACAGGTTCAATTATTAACGCCAAGTATTCAGTAATTAAAGACTCATAAGAGCACTGACTACTAAAAACAATTAACAAAATGCCAAGAACTACATATAGCGTATCTTCACGTAAAAGAAGGAAAAAAATCATTAAAGCTGCCAAAGGATACTTTGGTAAGAGAAAAAATGTTTACACTGTTGCAAAGAATGCAGTAGAAAAAGGAATGGCTTATTCTTACATTCACAGAAAGCAGAAGAAAAGAAACTTCAGAAAACTATGGATATTAAGAATAAATGCTGCAGCAAGACTTAACGGAATGAGTTATTCAACCTTTATGGGGGCTTATAACAAATCTGGGATGGTAATGAACAGAAAAGTATTGGCTGATTTAGCAATGAATCACCCAGAAGCTTTTAAAGCAGTAGTAGATAATTTAAAAAAATAAGGTGAATTAATTTCTTTGGAACAGAAATTGGAAATCCTCTTGAGCAATCAAGAGGATTTTTTTTGTTTTATACTTTAGCGTTTAATAGCTCGCTATTTTTTATCTTTGATAACATCTATGGGCTCAAAAATCTTATACTATTTAATTATTATTCCTCTTTCGGTTTTGCCGTATTTTGTATTGTATGGAATATCTAATGTTATGTTTCTTCTATTCTATTATGTTGTAGGGTATAGAAAAAAAGTAATAGTAAAGAATATATACAGTGCTTTTCCTGATAAATCAGAAAAAGAGAAAAAAAAATTAGTTCGAAAATTCTATCTTCATTTCACTGATTTAATAGTGGAATCAATCAAAAACTTTACTGTTTCTGAAAAACAAATTAAGAAAAGAGTCTTGTTTGAGAATATTGAATTGATAGATTCTTTATATGACGAAGGTAAATCTATTGTTACAGTAGGTGGGCATTACGGAAACTGGGAGATGTTTGCTGTTGCTGCAGGTAATATTTCAAAGCATCAGCAATATGGAATCTACAAGCCATTAAAGAATAAGTTTTTTGATGATAAAGTTGTTTCAACAAGAGGAGCGTATGGGATGAAACTGATTCCTATGAAAGAAACAAAAGCCTATTTCTTAAAGGAAAATGAGAATCCAATTTCAATAATTTTTGGTTCAGATCAGTGGCCATCTAATCCTCAGGGAGCACATTGGACAAAATTTTTGGGTAAGCGAACTCCTTTTTTATATGGAGTTGAAAAATATGCTAAAGAATTTAATTGGCCAGTTGTTTATTGCGAGATAGTTAGATTAAAAAGAGGTCGTTTCAAAATAAAATTCCATTTACTAACAGAAAACCCTGTAGAACTTGAAAAAGGAGAGATGATGCAACTGTTTGTCGGAAAATTAGAACAAACTATTAATAATGACCCAGCATATTGGCTTTGGTCTCACAATAGGTGGAAACAAAGTGAAGAAGAGGTTTTTCCAGAAAAATTTAAAGGAGTAGATGAATAAGATACCACTCGCAGAAAGGTTGCGTCCGACATCATTGGATACTTATATGGGTCAAGAACAGCTCATAGGAGAAGGTGCATCATTACGAAAAGCAATTGATTCGGGTTTCATTCCTTCGCTTATACTTTGGGGCCCTCCTGGAGTAGGTAAAACAACTTTGGCTAACATTATTGCCAATGAACTCAAAAGACCTTTTTACACGCTTAGTGCCATTAATTCTGGGGTTAAGGATATTAGAGATATCATTAATAAAGTAAAAAATCAAGGAATGTTTGGTGGTAGTAACGCCATCATGTTTATTGATGAGATTCATAGGTTTAGTAAATCGCAACAAGATTCATTGCTTGGAGCAGTAGAAAAAGGAATTATTACTCTAATTGGTGCAACTACCGAGAATCCTTCTTTCGAAGTTATTCCTGCATTGTTATCTAGAAGTCAGGTATATGTATTGGAACACTTTTCTAAGCAAAACTTAGATGACCTTATAAAAAAGGCTGTTGCTGATGATGTATTTTTATCTAAAAAAGATATTGAAGTAATAGAAACTGATGCTCTAATTGGCTTGTCAGGTGGTGATGCCCGTAAACTATTGAACTTACTTGAGTTGGTTATTAATAGTGCTGGTGAGGGTAAAATTAAAATGGATAATGAGCTTGTTTCTAGTTTGATAAAGAATAAAACTATTCTTTATGATAAATCTGGAGAACAGCATTATGATGTGATTTCTGCATTCATTAAATCGATAAGAGGAAGTGATCCTAATGCGGCTTTGTACTATTTAGCACGAATGATTGAGGGAGGGGAAGATGCAAAGTTTATTGCTCGTAGGCTCTTGATTTTATCTTCTGAAGATATTGGAAACGCAAATCCAACAGCATTAATAATGGCAAATAATTGCTTTCAGGCAGTTAATATTATTGGTTTTCCTGAGTCTAGAATAATCTTATCACAATGTGTAACCTATTTAGCTTGTTCCGCAAAAAGTAATGCTAGTTATGTAGCTATTTCTGCAGCTCAACAGTTGGTTAAGGAAACTGGTAACCTGCCAATACCTCTACACTTAAGAAATGCACCTACAAAATTGATGAAGGAGTTGAACTATGGAGTTAATTATAAATATGCTCATAATCACGAAGGGAATTTCGTTAATCAAGAGTTTTTCCCTGAAGAAATATCTGGAACAAAACTATTTGATCCTAGTAATAATACTAGAGAAAATGAAATGAGAAAAAACTTAAGAGCTACTTGGAAAGAGAGGTACGGGTATTAATGATTACAAATTCCTTTAACCTTAAAATCTCCAGTTTGAATTTTTGATTCACCATTACTTACCTCATAAGTATAAGTTTCTTTTTCGTATGTAGAACTTCCTTTGCTCATTGGGTATTACAAAACGATAAATAAATGGAGTTTTGGATTAAATACAGGAGTGAGTGTTGGGCTTTTGACGCAGAGTAGTGGAAGCTTCATTGATGAAAATTTAGTTTCTATGCAAGTAGCTCAATCCCAGCAATTGGTTTGGAATTACTTATTGAGTCCAGAATTTAATTTTCAATTTAACGAGAAACTTTATTTAGGATTTCAACCGTTTTTCAGGATGGGACTTAACAATTTATCCTTATCGGAACCTATTGATAGAAGCTATTACAGCATTCAATTTAATGCCAAAATAGGAGTGAGGTTTTAAAAATAAAAGCAAGATTTGTAAGCCGGGTCCTGTTTACCCACCAAGGTGAGATGTCTATCATTTATCTAGGGCTGCAATCACTCGCAGTCTCCAACAACCTACCCTCCAGAATCGAGCGAGCAGCTCTTAGGCTCTGGTTTATTTGGTTTTTCATCACATAAGGTTTACCCAACTATACTGTTACCAATATAATTCGTGAGCTCTTACCTCACGTTTTCACCTTTTCCCCGCAAGCGAGGTAGTTATTTTCTGCGGCACTATCTGTATTTCGATTGCTCAAAACCCTTCCCGTTAGGAAGTATGTTGCTCTGTGATGCCCGGACTTTCCTCTTCAAAATAAATTTGAAGCGATAGAAAATCTTGCTTTCAGTGGCAAAGTTAGTTATTAATACTAGAAATGAAGAGGAATTCTATTTCTTCGTTAAAAAACAGTTAAAGCTCAAAAAAAGAACCTAGAATAATTCACAAATTGAAAATTAGTAAGTAAATTAAAAATGTAAATAATTATTTAAACCTAAAACAATCAAAAAATGGGAAAATTTGACGAGTGTATGGATACATACAAAGCAGAATTTAAAAAACTAGGAGTAAGTTTTGACGAAGATTTATTAACTAAAGTAGCAAAAGGATGTGGTCCTTCTATTTATAACAAAGATGCTTCTAATTTTGCAGGTTCTGATCCAAAAGAATTACAACTGTAAAAAACAATTTCTTAATTGGGAAATTAGGAATGAAAGATGGAGCTGATTTGGATAAAGGAATTTCAAAGGTGATCGATACTTTTGGTTCATCTAACAAAAACAAATACAGAGCAATGTTTTACTATATGCTTACAAAATAATTTGGTAAAGAGTCTGCTTACTAGTAGATTAAATCAATTTTATAAAAAACTCTCTTCTTGCGAAGAGAGTTTTTTTGTGTGCCATTTTTTCAAAATTATTCATCTGTCGTTCCTGCGAAGGCAGGAATCTATATCCGAGAATCAGCCTAATGAATAGGATTCCTGCCTTCGCAGGAATGACATTGGTTTAGTATTAATTCTAAACAAACAACTTTCCTGGATTCATTATTCCTGTTGGGTCAAATACATTTTTAATGCTTTTTAGTAATCCCAATTCTACTTTGCTAAAAGCAATATCCATGTAGTTTTTTTGAACATAACCAATTCCATGTTCTCCAGATAATGTTCCACCAAGTGAAACTGTAAGCTCAAAAATCTCTCTAATGGCAACAGGTAATTCTTCGTTCCACTGTTTATCAGTCAATTCTCCTTTTATGATGTTGATGTGTAAGTTCCCATCTCCAGCATGACCGTAACAAACCGATTTAAAACCAAATTTATTACCAATCTCTTTTACTCCAGAAAGTAGGGTAGGAAGCTCATACCTTGGGACTACAGTATCTTCTTCTTTGTAGATAGAATTAGATTTAACAGCTTCCCCAATTCTTCTTCTCATTCTCCAAATTTCGTCTTTCTGAGCTTCGTTATCAGCCAAAAGGATTTCTCCACATTCGAATTGTTCTAAAACCTCAGCAACTTTTTCACATTCTTGATAAATGATGTCCATGTTGGTTCCATCAATTTCTATCAATAAATGGGCTTGGGTAGAATCGTCAATTTTAATACTTACCGAATCGTCAAACTTCATAATCCAATCCAAAGCATCTCTTTCCATAAACTCTAATGCTGATGGAGTTATTCCTGCTCTAAATATAGCCGAGACTGCTTCACAAGCTTTTGTTGAGCTAGGAAACTGTGCCAACATAGAAAC
Source organism: Flavobacteriales bacterium (assembly GCA_018609055.1). Taxonomy (GTDB): domain Bacteria; phylum Bacteroidota; class Bacteroidia; order Flavobacteriales_D; family CAJJDF01; genus CAJJDF01. The sequence goes on along the minus strand of JABAYJ010000008.1, from coordinate 210,949 downwards.
ATTATTTGGCACGTAAGGAATTAGTTTAATCACTGCTTTAGTAATAATACCAAGTGTTCCTTCGCTACCAACCATAAGTTGAGTTAAATTATATCCTGTGGAGTTTTTTAATGTGTTAGAACCTGTCCAAATAATTTCTCCGTTTGGAAGAACTACTTCTAAATTCAAAACCCAATCTTTGGTTACTCCATATTTCACAGCTCTTGGTCCGCCCGCATTCTCGGCAAGGTTTCCTCCAATACTACAACTTCCTTTGCTAGATGGATCTGGTGCGTAGAATAATCCTTTTTCTATTGCAGCATTTTGTAACTCTTCGGTTATTAACCCTGGTTCTACAATTATCTGTTGGTTCTTTTCATCCAACTCCACAATTGCATTCATTTTTTTCATGCTGAGTCCAACTCCACCATGAACAGAAAGTGCTCCACCACTCAGTCCAGTTTGAGAACCCATTGGGGTTACAGGAAGATTTTCGGCAAAGCAATATTTCATTATTTGGCTTACTTGCTCAGTATTCCTTGGAGTTAAAGCAACTTCTGGAGGAAAAACTAAATCTTCCGTTTCATCATGCCCAAATTCTTTTAATTGCTCTGGTTTAAAGAATACGTTTTCTTTTCCAATCAGTTCTGTGAACTGATTGATGTGAGATTGCGATATTTTGGTGAATTGATTCATCATTAATTTTTACAATGTAAATATAAGTATGAAAGAAATCTATTTACCCAAAACCTCAACCAACTTATCCACAGCTAATCCTCTGTGGCTAATTCTGTTCTTAGTTTCCATATCCATTTGGGCAAAGGAAATATCAAAACCATCAGCTTGAAAAATTGGGTCGTAACCAAAACCATCTTCACCTATTTTATCTATTAAAATTTCTCCATTTACAATTCCTTCCATTACGGTTTCTTTTCCCTTCTGAATAAGAGCTATAGAAGTTCTAAATCTTGCTTTACGGTTCGTTTTTCCATCTAACTTAGATAATACTTTATCCATGTTTGCATCAGATGATCGTTCTCCACCAGCATAACGTGCCGAGTAAACACCAGGCTCATTATTCAAAGCTTCAATCTCAAGTCCTGTATCGTCTGCAAAGCAATCTAAATTAAATTTTCCGTATAAATAACGGGCTTTTATCAATGCGTTTTCTTCCAAGGTATCGCCAGTTTCAGGAATGTCTTCGGTTACTCCTAATTCTTTAAGAGATACAACTTCATACTGAGGAAGTTTAGATTGTACTTCTTTAAGTTTATTGGGGTTGTTGGTTGCGAATACGAGTTTCATTATTTAGCTCTTTTTTGTTTGTTCTCATGGAAAAAATACCTCAAATCAACAGAAATATAATTCCCTGATAAGTCTGCTAGTGCAGTTTTAGAATTAAATTCTACTTCACTTTTTACTTGTACCAATCCTAAAGGTCTAAAAGGATTAGTAAGTGTTGCTCCAAGATAAAAATAACCGCTCTCTTTGGTTCTAAATTCAAAACCAATATTGGCAACATAAGCCAAGTTTACTGTTTGGATTCTTCCTAGTGCCGAAAAGTTTTTATCATCAGAAGTTGTTCCAATATCAGAGGCTCTAAAATTCATAGAAAACCCTGTAGCTACATTCATATAAAATTGATCACTCAATCGAACGTAAACTAATCCTTGGATTGGAATTTCATAAGTAACAACTCCAAAGTTAAGTTCTCCATCTAACGTATCATCAAGGGTAGCGTTAACTTTAAAGTTTCTAAGATTATAGTTAAGTCCAGCTTCTAGAGAAATATTTTTTGTAAATCCTCTTCGGATAATTGCTCCAAAATTATGACCCAGAGTAGGGGAGATTGTTCCTGCTAATCCATCACCTTCTAATTTAGAATCGGATACATTCAGAATTTTAAAAGGTAATATAGGTTTGTATTGAAGCCCAAAAGTTATCAAACCTTCTTGAGAATAAGCAAAGTGCAAGCTAAATAGACAAAGAATAATATAGGTAACAAGTTTTTTCATTCGGTACAAATTATTAAGAAACTGATTGGCTTCCTGCTACTACAAACGATAAATCATTCAAATAGGTATTTGCCAAGGTAATAATTTCTTCGGGAGTGGTTGCTCTCACTTCCTCAATATACTTGGAATAATAATTATTCGGTAGATTAAAGTAATAAAGGGTTTTGTATCGTTCCAATTGATCAAAAACTCCATCCGTATTTTGTAATAAAGAACCTAAAAGGTAGTTTTTCACTTTGTATAGCTCCTCTTCGCCCACTTTTTCGGTTTGCATGAGCTTAATTTCCTTTCTTATTTCATCTAAAGTAGCTTGAGTTACATCAGTTCCTACTTCTGTATAAATAATTAAATTACCCATGTTTTCTTTGGCCATTACTACAGAACCAATTCCGTAAGTGTATCCTTTTTCTTCACGAATATTGGCCATTAATCTTGAACCAAAGTAACCACCAAAAATCGTATTCATTACTTTGAGTCTAGTGAAATCCTTATGTTCATAGGAAATTAAAGGGCTACCAATTCTTATTGATGACTGGATAGCTTCTTTCTTTTCTATAAACTGGAAACTTGGGCTGAACTCACTTTTTCCTATTTCAAATTCGGGTACCGAATGAGTTAAAGGTTTTTGTCCAAATAGTTCATTCAATCTTGTTTTTACTTTTGAATCTACTTTACCAGCAACAAAAACATCCATTTCGTTTAGGTTGTAACATTCGTTAAAAAACGAAATACAATCTTCGTGCGATAATTCATCAAATGACTCTATTGTTGTTTTGTTAGCATATTTAGTCCCCTTAAAAACATCATGCGAATAAGCCTTAGAGGCTAAAGTTTCTACTTTTTCTTGCCCTATGATGTATTGCTGCTTTTTAATATTGATTTTTTTGTCAAATTCCTTCTGAGGAAAATTACTCAAAGTAACTACTTCCTTAAGCATTGGGAGAACGTAATCAAGTTGCTTGTTCAAGGCATATAAACTAACTGTAGCAAAATCAGAGTTTAAATCGGTTTCTAAAAAAGCACCATAAAAATCTATTTTATTAGCAATTTCTAAAGAGTTAAAGTTTGTTGTTCCTTCTCTTAGCATTTCGCTAGTCATTGATGCTTGTAATGGTTTAGATTGGAATTTTACTCCGGCTCTAAACACTAAGTCAATCTTAATTAGCTCTTGAGAACCCATATTATATTCAACATAAGGAATAGAATTATCTAAGGTAGATATTTCAGGTAACTGAAAGTTTATCGAATCAATTTCCTTAAAATCGGGAGCAGTTTTTCTGTTCAATTCTGTCATTTTTTTCTTTTTTAAGAATTAGATTCTGATAAATAATATAACGTAGAACAATTGGTGTCAATTAAATTCTCTTGAGCTACTCTTCTAATGTCTTCGGCAGTTACTTTTCTATAATCTTCCATTTCTTGATTACACAAATTGGCATCACCAAGTAACTCCCAATAACCAATTCTCATGGCTTTGTTCAGCCCACTCATATGATTAAAAGTATCTGTAGATTCTAATTTGTTTATCACTTTAGTCAACTCGTCTTTTGTAGTTAGTTCTTTTTTAACCGATTCCAAACAATCTAAAATAGCTTGGTTGGCAGTTTCCATTTCTACACCTTCTTTCACTTTTCCAGAAACAATAAACAATCCTGGTTCCATGCTTCCCATTTGGTAAGCACCAATTTCGGTAAACAATCCTTTCTCTTTTACTAGTTCTTGGTATAAACGAGAAGAATTCCCTCTACTCAATATATCCGAAAGCAAATCTATAGCATAGTAATCTGGATGCATTCTGTCGCAAATATGCCAAGCTTTGTAAATAGCATTTTGAGGAACGTTTCTTTTTACTTCCAAAAATCTTGCTTCGGTTTGCTTCGGCTCTTTTGGTAAGTTTCTTTCGTACTTTATTCCTTCAGGAATATCACTGTACCATTTTTCAACCAATGATTTCACCTCTTCAAATTTTAAATCTCCAGCAATACTTAATATGGCATTCTGAGGATTATAAAATTTAAAAAAGAAGGCTTTCACATCTTCCATTGTAGCTTCCTCAATATGAGAAATCTCTTTACCGATAGTTTCCCATTTGTATGGGTGAGAGTTGTAAACCAAAGGTCTCATCAATAACCAAACATCTCCATAAGGTTGGTTCAGGTATCTTTGTTTAAACTCTTCAATTACCACACTTCTTTGTACTTCTAGACTTTCAGGGGTAAACGCCAAACTCAACATTCTATCCGATTCTAACCAAAGTCCAGTTTCTATGTTTTGCTTTGGTAAAGTGATGTAGTAGTTGGTAATGTCGTTACTGGTAAAGGCATTATTTTGCCCACCTACATTTTGAAGAGATGCATCAAATTCTGGAATATTTACCGATCCACCAAACATTAGATGTTCGAATAAATGAGCAAACCCAGTACGACTTTCTTCCTCATCTTTGGCTCCCACATTATAAACCGTGTTTATTGTAGCAATGGGAGTGGAGTTGTCTTCATGAAACAAAACTCTAAGGCCATTGGGTAAAGTGAATTTTTTGAATTCTATCATTAAAATTTATTTTTTAGAAGGAACTGTATAAAATTCCTTTCCGTAATTCGGTTCAAAGTAAGCTACATCTTCAAAATCATTTGTATTAAACTTATCTTCAGCAACCGTTATCATTCCTCTTGCTGAGCAAACTATGTCATCTATAAAATGAACTGTTGTGTTATTAGCTAAAGCTTCTTTTATTTTATCAGCACCATTTCCGAATAGGTACTTTTCTCCTTCAATGTTTGCAAAAGAGTCTTCATCTATCACTAAGTTAAAGTCTTCTTGTATTCGTTTGTTATCATGAGAATAAACTGCACCAAACACTTCCATTCTTCTTGCATCAATTAAAGGAATTTTTATTCCGGACTCAATAGGAGAGAGGTGGCAGAGTTCTTCTAAAGTATTTACAGAGATTAAAGGGATATCCTTTCCATAACAAAAACCTTTAGCAGAAGAAGTTCCTATTCTGAGACCAGTATATGATCCAGGTCCTGAACTTATTCCTACTGCATCCAAATCATCAAACGAAAGGTTGTTGTTTTTTAACAATTCAACAATTGCAATGTTCAATTTCTCCGAGTGAGAATACTCATCTTCGTTAATATCTGTGTAGCCTAATAGGTTTCCATCTTTGCCAAGTGCAATAGAACAAACCTTTGTTGCTGTTTCTATGTTTAGTATTAATGCCATCCTTTTTTTCTTAAAAACAAAAATAGCATATTGCACAGACATTATCAGGATAAATAAAAAAGTTTGTAACTTTAATACTATGGAAAATCAAGAAAGAAAAAAATACATAATGACAAATCAAGGAGCAATAGTTCTTGGGCTTGTTTGGGCTACATTTATGGTGTTGTACACACAGCTTTTATCTCCTTGGCTTTCAGGAACTCCTATTGATTATGATAAATTAATATTGTCTATCCCAATTTGGTTGGCTACTGGGTTAGCATTTGGTTTTGTAATGAAGTATTTGGCAATTAGAAAAGAAAAAAGAAACCAAATTCCAGATTAAGTAAATTTAACAGCTTTGTTAAGGTTAAAAAAAGTTAAAACAAATTTTAAAAACCTAAATAGATACTATATTTGCACAAACGCAGTTAACCTGATTATAAATGAAATTATTACAAAAAGCCCTTTTAGTTATTCTTACATCCTTGCTTTTGTTTTCTTGTTCGGAATATGAGCAAGTACTTAAAGGAGATAATTATGACAAAAAATATGAAATGGCAGTTGAACTTTACCAAAAGAAAAAGTTTGTAAAAGCTGTGCCTCTTTTCGAAGAAGTGATTTCTATTTTTTCTAAACTATCAGAAAAGGGAGAAAAATCGTATTACTATTTATGTTATTGCCACTATAATATGCAGCAATATCAGCTGGCAGGATATTATTTCAAAAATTTCAATATTACTTATCCATTAAGCAATCATGCAGAAGAAGCAGCTTTTATGAGTGCAAATTGCAAGGTTCAGGCTTCACCTAAATCTTCACTTGATCAAACTTATACAATGGGAGCTATAAATGAGTTGCAATCCTTTATGAATAGGTACCCTGCAACTACAAGGAAAGATACATGTAACTTGATTATCGATAACTTGAGAGATAAGTTGGAGATAAAAGCATTTGAAAGTGCTAAGCTTTATTACCACATGGAATCATACGAAGCAGCAACTGTAACATTTGCAAATATGTTGTCCGATTATCCTGACACAGATTACCGAGAAGAAGCACTTTATTTGATGGTAATGTCTAATTATAACCTGGCATTAAATAGTGTTGACCAAAAAAAAGTAGAGAGATTTGAGGAAACTATTAAATCTTATACTAAATTTGTGGACAATTTCCCTAAGAGTGATAAGATAAAAGAATTAGAAATGATTTATTTGAAAGCGCAACAGGAGATTAAATTATCTAAAAAATAAGAAATGAATTATAAAAATACTGAGGCAGAGAAAGATACGATTACAAGAAACACATCTCAATTAGAGGTTATTTCTGGTAATATATACGAAGCGTTAAATATCATTTCTAAAAGAGCTGATCAAGTTACTGTGGAGCTTAAAGAAGAATTATCGCAAAAATTAGAAGCTTTTGCTTTACCAAGTGATAATTTAGAAGAAATTTTTGAAAACAGAGAGCAGATAGAAATCTCTAAGTTTTACGAAAAACTTCCTAAGCCGGTAGCAATTGCACTTGAAGAATTTTTGAAAGAAAAGGTTAAACAAGTAGTAGAAGTTACTGAAGAAGAAGCTTAAAATTCCAAAACATCATGTTAAAAGGTAAGAATGTAGTGCTAGCAGTTACTGGAAGTATTGCAGCATATAAATCTGCCTTAATTGTTCGTCTATTAGCAAAACAAGGTGCACTTGTTAAAGTTGTAATGACTAAAAGTGCTATTGATTTTATTACACCCCTTACTTTATCTACATTATCTAATAATCCAGTTTTTTCCGACTTTACTTCTAGTAAAGACAAAGGAACATGGAATAACCATGTTGACTTAGGATTATGGGCTGATTATATGGTTGTAGCTCCAGCTACTGCAAATACTCTATCAAAAATGGCAACTGGTGAAGTTGATAATTTTATGATGGCAGTTTATCTATCTGCAAAATGTCCTGTATATATTGCTCCAGCTATGGATTTAGATATGTACAAGCATCCGTCTACCAAAGACAATATTTCGAAATTAGAATCATTTGGAAACACTATAATTTATCCTGAGAGTGGAGAATTAGCAAGTGGGTTAGAAGGTGAAGGAAGGTTAGCCGAGCCAGAACATATTCTATCATTTTTATCAAATGATATAAAAAGTAAAAAACCATTATTCGGAAAACGATTCCTAATTTCTGCAGGCCCAACTCATGAACCGCTTGATCCAGTTCGTTTTTTAGGAAATCGATCTACCGGAAGAATGGGATATGCACTAGCGCAAAGAGCTTTTGAGCTTGGAGCTGATGTTACTTTGGTAAGTGGACCTGTTTCATTAGAATTACCTAATGCTGGTATAAAAAGAATCATGATTACTTCTGCCGAAGATATGTTTGGTGCAATGACAGAGCATTACGATTCTGTTGATGTGGTAATTATGGCAGCAGCAGTAGCAGATTATACTCCAATGGAGGTATCTGATATTAAAATAAAGAAAGCTGAGGATGATTTAAAAATTCCTTTGAAAAGAACTAAAGATATTTTAGCTTATTTAGGAGAGAATAAAAAATCACAGACATTGGTTGGTTTTGCTTTAGAGACTAATAATGAGGTGGAAAATGCAAAAAAGAAAATCACGAAAAAGAAGTTAGATTTTATAGTTTTAAATTCCTTGAAAGATAAAGGAGCTGGTTTTGCACACAATACCAACAAGATATCCATTATAGGAAAAGACAATAATGTTATTGATTTTGAGTTAAAGTCAAAATTGGAAGTTGCTGATGATATTTTGCAGCATCTTATTAAAACGATAAATTAGAGTATGAAAAAATTCCTAATATGTATTTTGTTTGTAGGGTTAGCTTTTGTGACTAAAGCTCAAGAATTAAGATGTCAGGTAGATATTTTAGCACCTACTTTACAAAGTGATCCAGAGAATACACAGGTTATAGAGCAGTTGAAGAATTCGGTATTCGATTTCATGAATAATAAGAAATGGACTACTGAAACATATAAAGAGCACGAAAAAATTGAAACATCTTTATTGATTACAATTAATAAAAGAAGCGGGAGTAACTTTGAGGCTAATATTCAGGTGTCCTCAAGGCGACCAGTTTTCAATAGTGATTATGCTTCTACTGTTGTAAGTACTATGGATAGATCATTTAATTTTTCTTTTCAATTAAATGCACCAATTATATATACTCAAGGATCTTACGCAAATAATTTATCTGCTGTATTAGCCTATTATGCTTATTATGTGATAGGGATGGATAATGATACTTATTATTTAGAAGGAGGGACTAAATACTTATTAATGGCACAAGAGATTGCTAACTTGGCTCAATCTTCTGGTCAATCTGGTTGGTCGGCAAGTGGTGATAACGATAACCGATATTGGATAGTTGAAAACTTATTGAATGCACAGTTCAAAGGGATGAGAAAATGCTCCTACGAATACCATAGATTAGGATTGGATTTAGCCTACGAAGATCCAAAAGAAGCTGTGAAGAATGTTACAAAGGCATTAAGTTATTTAGATCAAGTACATCAAATTAAGCCCGGGTCTGCAAACATGAGGCTTTTCTTTGTGGCTAAATCAGATGAGGTAGTAAACATTTATTCTGAAGCTGATAATCTTAATAAGCAAACGGTATTTAATCTCGTAAGAAGATTTGACCCAGGAAATATGACTAAGTATCAAAAAATTATAAGGAGATAATATCAAAGTTTACTTCTCTTTATACGAACGTTTATCCCCACTAAATAGTTAACAACTCCACCTTTTCTTTTCTTATCAATTCACAACAAATCTTATCTTTGTTCTATGGAAGAAATGATTTTAATTTTGGATTTCGGTTCTCAATACACACAATTGATTGCTAGGAGATTAAGAGAGCTAAATGTATATTGCGAAATACATCCTTACACCAATATTCCTAAAATAGAGTCCCATGTAATTGGGGTTATCTTGTCTGGAAGTCCTTTTTCTGTTAGAAGTGCAGATGCGCCTAATCCAGATTTAAGTGAAATAAAAGGAAAACTTCCTTTGTTGGGAGTGTGTTATGGAGCGCAATTACTTGCTCATTCTAGCGGAGGTTCGGTTATGCCATCAGAAACTAGAGAGTACGGAAGAGCTAACCTAAGTTTTATTGATCAAAGTAACGAACTTGTTTCAGGAATGACAGATGGTTCTCAGGTTTGGATGTCTCATGGAGATACCATTAAAGAATTGCCATCAGGTTATGAAATAATTTCTAGTACGACTGATGTAGCTGTTGCAGGTTACAAAGTTAATGGAGAGAAAACATATGGAATTCAATTTCACCCAGAGGTGTATCACTCATCTGAGGGAGCAATACTTTTGAAAAACTTTGTAGTTGATATTTGTGAATCTAAACAAGATTGGACTCCAGATGCTTTTGTGGAAACAACAGTAGCTGAGCTTCAAGAAAAGATAGGGGATGACAAAGTGATTTTAGGTTTGTCTGGAGGAGTAGATTCTACTGTGGCTGCAATGTTATTGCACAAAGCAATAGGGGAGAACTTACATTGCATATTTGTAGACAATGGATTGTTACGTAAAAATGAATTTGAAGAAGTTCTTAAAAATTACGAGCATTTAGGACTTAATGTAAAAGGAGTGAATGCATCTAAATTATTTTATGATGAATTGGCTGGATTAACAGATCCTGAAGAGAAGAGAAAAGCAATTGGCAAAGTGTTTGTAGATGTATTTGATGAAGAGTCTAAAAAAGTAGAGGGTGCGAGTTGGTTAGCACAAGGAACTATATATCCTGATGTTATCGAATCTATTTCTACAGGAGGACCTTCGCAAACAATAAAATCTCACCATAATGTTGGTGGATTGCCAGATTACATGAAACTAAAAGTTGTAGAACCATTAAGAGCTTTGTTTAAAGATGAAGTAAGAAGAGTGGGGAAATCAATTGGGCTTAATCAAGGTTTATTGGGAAGACATCCTTTTCCAGGGCCAGGATTAGCTATTAGAATATTAGGAGATATAACGGAAGAAAAAGTAAGAATTCTACAAGAGGTGGATCATATCTTTATCCAAGGGTTAAGAGACAATAACTTGTATGATGAAGTATGGCAGGCAGGAGTGATTTTATTGCCAGTTCAGTCAGTAGGAGTTATGGGAGACGAAAGAACCTACGAAAATGCAGTAGCATTAAGAGCAGTTTCCTCTACAGATGGAATGACAGCAGATTGGTGTCATTTACCTTATGAGTTTTTAGCAAAAGTATCTAACGATATAATTAATAAAGTAAAAGGAATTAATAGAGTTACCTATGATATTAGTTCTAAACCACCAGCTACAATTGAGTGGGAATAATTTTTAAGAAAATAAAACGTATTTTAATATGAAAAATATAATCATTGTCATCTTTTTGATGATTTCTGCAGCTACATTCTCTCAAGAGGATAGACGAGCAGTTGTAAACGGAGAAGAAGTAATTATACACACAGTTAAAGCAAAAGAAACGCTTTATGGGTTAACCCAAAAGTATAATGTTTCTAAAAAAGAAATTAGAGGAGCTTCTGATGGAATGTTGATTTTTATAAAAGTAGGGCAAGAGCTTAATATCCCGTTACCATTATCAGAAAGAACATTTCATATTGTAAAAGCAGGAGAGACTTTATACGGGATTTCTAAGAAATACGGAGTAAGTGTAGATCAGTTAACTAAACTGAATCCTGCAAAAGCTGCTAATCTTAAAAAAGGAGATAAGCTAATGCTTAAAGGAACAGTTACAGAAAAAACACCAGTTGTTGAAAATAAACCAAAGGTTGTAACTGAACTAAACACAAAAGAATATTCAGTTGCTAAGAAAGAAACTCTATACGGTATTGCTAAGAAGTTTAATACTAACGTAAAGGAACTACAGAGACTTAACCCACAGTTAGGAACAGAATTAAAAGTAGGAGAAAAAATTCGAGTACCATATATTGATGGAAAAGAAGAGGTTAAAGTTGTTCTAGATCCAAAAGTTATTAAAGTAGATAAGCCACTTAAAAGAATTGAGTACACTGTAAAAGGTGGAGAAACGCTTTATGGAATTTCAAGGAAATACGGTACTTCTGTTGAAAGTATTCAGAAATTAAATCCTGGAGTAACTACACTAAAAGCTGGTGACAAACTTAATATTGATTTACCAGAAGGTTATAATGAAGATATTAAAATTGTACTTGGTGATCCTAAAACTCCAGATGCTGACTTTAGTAAGATTAACAAGATTAATCCACTAAAGGATAACTTGAACGATATGGTTAAGAAAGAATCATATACGGTTTCTATGTTTCTACCATTGATGTTAGATAAGAATGACAGAATGCCTCAAAAAGTTAATAAATCAAAAAAGATTAATTCTTACACAGAGATGTCAGTTCACTTTTATCAAGGAGCAGCACTTGCATTAGATTCTGCAAAGGCATCAGGTGTTTCTATTGACTTAAATGTATATGATACAGAGAACGATACAAGTACAGTAGGTAAATACTTACGATCTACGGAGGTTAAATCATCTGATATAATAATTGGCCCATTTTATGAAAAGCCTTATTCTCAAGTTGCTCAATTTAGTAAAGCGAATGGAATTCAAGCAGTTTGTCCAGTAACTCAGAGTAATAAATTGTTGTTTAATAACCAAAATGTAACAACACTTAGAACTTCATTGCCAACACAAATAAGTTATTTAGCTAGTTACTTATCTTATGCTAGAAATACTGAAAATGTTATCTGTTTATCTGGTAAATCTAAAAAGGAAAAATACTTATCTAATCTCTTCTCAGAAAGATATAACAAGTTTATAGAGGGAAAAACTAATAACTATAGAGCTTCTGCATCAACTCACAATCTAACTTCGTATTCCTCTTTACATGGATTTGATTTAAAACTAGTAAAAGGGAAAAAGAATATCATAATAATACCAATACTTGATGAGGCTATGGCTTCAGCATTTTTTACTCAACTTACTGTGTTAATGAGTAGGAGTAAAATGAGAGGATATGAAATTGAAATTTTTGCCCTTGAAAACATCTTAGATTATCATGATATTAATGTAGATTCTAAAATGAGATTTAATCTACATGTTCTAACTTCTTCTTTTATTGATTATAAAGACGAAAAAGTAAAAGAATTTGTAAGAAAATATAGAGCAGCATACGGAACAGAGCCTACTAAATATGCCTTTATGGGATTTGATGTAGCATTTTACCATGCATTAGCTTTAAATAGTTTTGGAAAGAATTACCCAGCTTATTACAATCAAGTACAAGTACCTTTATTACAGACTAATTATGCGCTAAAGCAAAGTGAAAGTAACAGTGGTTACGAGAACCAATCGGTTTACATTTTGAAGTATCAAGATTACGATTTGGTAAGAGTAAAGTAATGATTTGAGAATAGGGAGCAGTAATAACTACTTCCGTTTTGTTGATAATTACTAAGATTGAAAAATATTATAATTATTATCTTTAAAAAAGAAAACTAAGGCAAATGAAAGCTACTTATTACGGACATGGATGTTTTTCAATTAATATTGGCGACAGTATTATTTTGATTGATCCATTTATTTCGCCTAATGAGTTAGCTAAAACTGTTGAGGTTGATGCTATTAAAGCAGATTACATTTTACTTACTCATGGTCACGAAGATCATGTGTATGATACCGAATCTATTGCTAAAAGAACAGGAGCTGAGGTTATTGCTAATTTCGAATTGATTAATTGGTTTCAGAAGAAAGGAGTAGAAAATGGTTTTGCAATGAATATTGGAGGAATAAAAAGAACTCCAGATTTTGCTATTAAAATGGTAAGTGCAGTTCATTCTAGTTCAATGCCAGATGGAAGTTACGGAGGTTTAGCAGCAGGGTTTGTATTGGTTTACCAAGAAGATGATGTAGATAAGGTGATTTATTTTGCTGGAGATACAGCTTTGCATAAAGATATGGAGCTAATTCAAGAAGAGTTTGGGTTCGTAGATTTTGCGTTTTTACCAATTGGAGATGTATTTACAATGGGAATTGATGATGCAGTAGAGGCAGCTTATTTAGTAAATGCCGATTCAGTAATACCAATGCATTACGATACTTTTGACCCAATAAAAGTAGATATGGAAGAGGCAAAGGAAGAGTTTCAAGAGTTTAGACTTGAAGTATTTAACATAGGAGAAGAAAAAGAATTAATATAATTTATGGCAAAAATAATTGCAATAGCGAATCAAAAAGGAGGAGTAGGGAAAACAACTACTGCTATTAACCTAGCTGCTAGTTTAGGAGCTTTGGAAAAAAAGGTGTTGTTAGTTGATTCTGATCCACAAGCCAATTCTACCTCTGGATTGGGACACGATCCTAAAAACATAAAAGCTAGTATCTATGATTGTTTAATAAATGAATTAGATGCTAACGACATTGTATTAAAAACAGAAACTCCATTTGTGGATATGTTGCCTTCTAACATTGATTTAGTTGGTGCTGAAATAGAAATGATAAACCTACCAAGTAGGGAATATATGCTTAAAGCTGCTCTAGATAAAATGAGAGATAGTTATGACTTTATTATTATTGATTGTTCACCTTCATTAGGATTAATTACAATCAACTCATTAGTTGCAGCAGACTCTGTAATAATTCCTGTTCAGTGTGAGTATTTCGCATTAGAAGGATTAGGAAAACTATTGAACACGATAAAAATCGTTCAAAACAAGCTGAACAAAGATTTAGAAATAGAAGGAATTTTATTGACTATGTACGATACAAGATTAAATTTATCGAACCAAGTAGTGGATGAAGTGAAAACTCATTTCCAACAAATGGTTTTTGATACGATTATTCACAGAAATACTAAATTAGGTGAAGCGCCTAGTTTTGGTGAGTCAGTAATAATGATGGATGCATCAAGCAAAGGAGCAATAAATTATTTGAATTTAGCTAAGGAAGTTCTTCAGAACAATGACTTAACTAAAATTAAAGCAGAAGATAAGATTATAAACTAATGGCAAATAAAAAAAGTGGTTTAGGAAGAGGCTTGGGAGCCTTGCTAGAAAACTCCGATACGGATATAACTTCGGATTCGCCAGACTTGCCTGTAGCAAATGCAGGAAGTGTATCTGCTATTAAAGTAGAAGATGTAGAGGCAAATCCTTTTCAACCAAGAACAGAATTTGAAAAAGAAGCATTAGTTGATTTAGCTAATTCTATAAAGGAACATGGTATTATTCAACCAATTACTGTACGTAAATTAGGTTATGGTAAGTATCAGTTAATTTCAGGAGAAAGAAGGTTTAGAGCTTCTCAAATTATTGGATTAACACAAGTACCTGCATACATTAGAATTGCCAATGATCAAGCTATGCTTGAAATGGCAATTGTAGAAAACATACAAAGACAAGATTTAAACCCAATGGAAGTTGCAATCAGTTTCCAAAGATTGCTTGATGAATGTGAGTTAACTCAAGAAGAGTTAGGGGAGAAGGTGAGTAAAAACAGATCTACTGTAACAAACTTTTTAAGGCTTCTTAAACTTCCAGACGTTATTCAGTTGGCATTATCTAGCAAAACTATCTCAATGGGACATGCAAGAGCTTTATTGGGTGTAGAGGATGAAAAGACTCTGATTAAGTTTTATAGAAAAGTACTTGATGGTAGTTTATCTGTAAGAAAAACAGAAGAATTAGTTAAGAATCATAAAGAAGGAGCTTCTTCTGCAACAAGTAAATCATCACCACGTTATGCGTTATCATACGAAGAACAAAAGATGAGAGACGTAATTTCTAAATCATTTGCTAGTAAAGTAGCTATAAGTAAGACGAATAAAGGAAACGGAAAAATTTCTATCCCTTTTTCGGATCATGCTCACCTAAGAAAAATCTTAGATTTATTAAATGACTAAATTCCTAAATCATAGTTGGAAACTAGCACTAGTTAGTGTTTTATTTCTTTTGATTTCTAATAATGGAAACAGCCAAACTGATAATGATACAGTTGTAAAACAGTATAGTTCGTTTTATGACATGGATACTTCTCATTCTGCAAGGAAAGCCACAATTTATTCAGCAATATTACCAGGGTTAGGACAAGCTTACAACCGTAAGTATTGGAAAATTCCTTTGGTTTATGGAGCTATTGGTGGTTGTTTAACTGCTGCGTTAATTAATAACAAGAATTATCAAATAACTAGAACTGAGCTTTTGTTAAGAGTTAATTGTCCTAGTGCTGCTGGTAATGTCGATTTTCAGTTTTACGAAAATTCTCAATTATTGGCATTATCCAATGAGTACAGAAAATGGAGGGATAACATGTTTATTTTCACAGGAGTAGCTTACGCACTAAATATAGTTGATGCAAATGTAGATGCACACTTATTTAACTTTGATGTGAGCGAAGATTTGTCATTAAACTGGCAGCCATACACGTATTCTTGGGAAATAAGAAAACCTGTTGCTGGACTCAGTTTAACACTTAATTTTAAATAGAATTAATCCTTTTCTGCTGGTTCTTCAGTATCCTCATCTACTTTTTTAGAGTCATCTTCCAAATCTTCATTAATTTCTACCTCCTTAGTTTCTCTAGCAGATTGTATGTCATTAATTATCCAATTCAATTCAGTGTCTTCTCCACTTGTTCTGTCCTCAAGAGTAGGTAGTAAAAATACATCAGGAATTACTCCAAATCCATCAGGGGTATCTAAGTAAGGAGTTCTTATCATTCCCATTCCAAACTGAACTCCTAATTTAGAGTTAGGCAATGTAATTGGTTTAAAGATACCAGCAACAGTTCCGTTACTAGTTCCACCAGTTTCTTCTCCTACAACAGTAGCAACTCCCATGTTTTGTAACACACTAGGCACTACAGATGCTGCCGAGAATGAGTTTGCATTTACCAAAATGTATACCTTTCCTTTAAAAGCATTTGGCTTTGGCTCAGTTGGTTTACTTTGTCCGGTTGTGATGTAATAAATTCCATCTTCTTTTTTCCCTCTAATTTGTTCGTATGAAAAAACAAATGGTGTAGCAACAGTTTTTATAAGAAGTAACAAAGGGTTTTTGTTATTTCCGCTCCACAATGCTTTTGTAATAGGCGTTTTAGTCTTAGCTTCCATAGGAAGGATAGTTACAAATTCTTCTTGAGCTAAGTAGCTTATTAAATAATGAATTTCAGCCAGTCTTCCTCCAAGGTTATCTCTAAAATCTAAAACTACGGCTTCGGATTGAGCTGTATCAACTTCGGCAAAAAACTCATCATATAACTGTTCGTATGGCCCATTCATAAACCCACGTACCTTAAGGTATGCAATACAACTATCTTCTTCTAAAAATTTATAATCTCTTGTGTAAATGTCTTGTGTTTTATTGTAACCTCTAATCGTTTCATACCTAGATTTTTCTTTAGCTTCTTTTTTCTTTGCTTCTTTTTCTTCCTTAGTAAGTTCAGGCAAGTTTTCTAAAGAATCTAATTCAGCTTCAATTTCTAGGTCTTTAGCACTATCGTCAATAGGGTTTGGCTTAAAAACTCTATAAAAAGTAGTATCAAAAATAGAATCATTAATACTCAACTTTAAAGTAACAGTATCAAAAGTTGGGTTTTCATATCTGTAATATGATTTAAGAAAAAGTCCAACTCTTCTTTCGTAAAAAGTGGTGTTGTAACCATCACTTGATCTTAAGTTGTTGTACTTAGCACTAAGTTCATCTACGGTCATTCCTCCAATCTCAAGTAATTCTGCATATTGAAGTGTTTTAACACTGTCGTATATTTCACTAATTATTACTTTTCCACCAATGCTTTCGAATTGTAATTTGTTAAACGGTAATTTAGATCCTTTGTATCTTTTTCTTTCTTCCTTTTCCATTTTTTCAAATGGATATCCAACTGCATTATGTCCTTGTCTTATTTCAGAAACCAAAGGAGATAAGATAAAGAAGAACTCTTCACTAGTTAATGGAGCAGTGATTGAGTTTTTTACCCTATCTATCTTGTTCTGAAGGTTTTCTTCGGTAATAAACCAATGTAAATTCGGGTGAAGCTTTCTTATTTTCTTAAAAGTATAGTCGATATCTTCATGAATTTCTGCAACAGTATGTTTTTTAGAAATTGCTGTGTTGTATTTTTTTACCGAATTACAACTGATTGAAGCTATACAAGCTATAAGGATGAAAAGAGAGGTTAATTTGTTCATGCGATTAGATTGGTTTTACCAAAAATAGGAATATCTTGAATATAATTTGACAATTTGGCGAAATTCTATGTCAAGACTTTTAACTTTACTAGTCTATACATTGTTGTAGGCACAATTAACTATTAAACAGCTATTAAGTATGAATATTGCATTACTAGGTTACGGAAAAATGGGAAAGGAGATTGAAAAAATCGCCATTACCAAAGGACATACAATAGGATTGAAAGTAACTTCTGATAATGCTGAGTTTTCTCCGGCCGAATTACTAGGAATAGATGTAGCTATTGAGTTTAGTCGTCCAGAATTTGCTGTATCTAATATAAAAAAATGCTTTGATGCTAATGTGCCAGTAGTAGTTGGAACAACAGGTTGGTACGATTATTTAGATGAAATTGAAACCATTTGTGTAGCTAGAAACCAAACGCTTTTATACGCAACAAATTTCAGTATTGGAGTTAACTTGTTTTTTAAATTAAATACTCAGTTGGCTGATTTAATGAGTAAATACCCAGAGTATTCAGTAGAAGTAGAGGAGGTTCATCACACTCAAAAGCTAGATGCACCAAGTGGTACAGGGATTTCTATTGCAGAACAAATTATAGAAAATCATAAAACTAAATACAGTTGGGTTAATAACGAAACCAGTGATGAAAAGGAATTGGCAATCATTTCTAAACGAATAGATAAAATTCCAGGAACACATTCGGTTTATTACAAATCGGCCATTGATGAAATTGAGATAAAACATACGGCTCACAGTCGAAGTGGCTTTGCTAATGGAGCATTATTAGCTGCTGAATGGCTAGCTAAGAACAAAGATGGTATTTATGGAATGCAGGATGTATTAAGTTTTTAATTATATGACAAACCCTATTTATCACATAGATTCAATAGCCAGTTTCGAGAACAGAATTAATAAATTGGGCAAGACTTGGACTAACATCTACATTTTGGTAGATGAAAACACCAAAAAACATTGTTATCCATTGTTATTGGATGCTAATCCGTTTCTTGAAGTAGCTAATCTACTGGTTTTGGATGCTGGAGAAGATTATAAGACATTAGAGATATGTGATTCTCTTTGGAGTTCATTGATCGATACTGGAGCAGATAGAAAATCGCTTATAATTAACTTGGGAGGTGGAGTAATCACTGATATGGGAGGTTTTGTTGCTTCTACATTTAAACGAGGAATCGATTTTATTCATATTCCTACAACCTTGCTGGGGCAGGTAGATGCAGCTTTTGGTGGTAAAACAGGAGTTAATTTGGAGTATTCCAAAAATCAAGTAGGAACTTTTGCTCATCCTCTTTTTACATTTATTGATTCACAGTTTTTAAGAACACTTCCTGAACGCGAATTATTATCTGGCTTAGGAGAAGTGGTTAAATACGGTTTAATTGCCGATAAATCCTTATTTGAGCTATTAAAAGACAAAGAGAACTTAATTCAGAACTTAGATTCAATCATTGCTACTTCAATAAAAATAAAAGAAGGTTATGTATTGAATGATTTTAAAGAATCAGGAGATAGAAAAAAGCTGAATTTTGGCCATTCGGTAGGGCATGCAATAGAATCCTGCTATATGGGAGAAGTATTGCACGGAGAAGCTATATCTGCAGGAATGATTTGCGAAAGCTACTTGTCCTTTACGGAGAAATTAATTTCCCAAGAAGACTTAAACCAAGTAATAGAAATGGTGTTTTCTTTTTTCTCGAAAATTGAATTGGAGGAGAAAATGATGGAGCCTTTGATTAATGAATTAAAAGCCGACAAAAAGAATGAAAATGGAGTAATGAATTTTACTTTGATAAATGGCATAGGAGAGTCCAGTATTAACCATTTTTTAGGAGAAGAAAAGGTGAAAGAGAGTTTAATGTTTTACTTGAACTTATAACAGTTAATTAATTGAATAAAATATTATTAAATAAAAAATTTAAACTGAAAAATTCAGTTGATTTGCCATCTTCAAAAAGTATTTGCAATAGACTTTTGGTGCTTCAATATTTAATGAATGATTCGTTTGAATTAAAAGGAATTTCTTCGGCAGATGATTCTCAAATAATGCATTCAATTCTATCACTAAAAGAGCTTAAAGGAGAATTAAATGTAAAGAATGCAGGAACTTGTTTTCGGTTTTTAACTGCAGTTTGTGCTATTGGAAACAATGAGGTTATTCTTACTGGAACGGACGATATGAAAAAGCGCCCAATAAAGGAATTGGTTGATCCTTTGCGAGAGTTAGGAGCAGAAATTGAGTATGTGGAAAAAGAAGGATTTCCTCCGCTTAAAATCACAGGAAAGAAGCTAACTGGAAAAAAAGTATCAGTAAAAGCGAATATTAGTAGTCAGTATATTTCGGCATTGTTGCTAATCGCTCCATTTTTGGATAATGGATTGGAGATTACCCAGGTTGGTGAAATAAAATCACAGTCTTATTCCGAGATGACAATTTCGTTATTGAGACAATTAGGAATTGAAGTTTTACAAGAAAAAAACAAGATAAAAGTAGCGCCTTTTACTAGATTGTATAATCAGTCAATTATAGTAGAAAAAGATTGGTCTTCTGTTTCGTATTGGTATGAATTAATAGCGCTTTCAAATATTAACTCAAAGCTTCAATTAAATGAAGTTAAAATAATTAGTATTCAAGGAGATAGTGAAGTTAAAAATCTGTTTAAAAAACTAGGGGTTTTAACTTTAGAAGGTGATACAGGAATAGAAATAGTAAAAATAAAAGAACCAAATTTCACTCAATTTGAGCACGATTTTTCATCTATTCCAGATATGGTTCAGACGTTTGTGGTGACTTGTGTAGGATTAGGAATTAATGGAAAATTCACAGGAATTTCCCATTTAGTTTATAAAGAGACAAATAGGATAGAAGCCATAAAAGCAGAAATAGCCAAACTCAATTATTCACTAAAAATGATTGATTCTGATTCTTTTGAGATTAAGAAACTAATGGAGTTGCCCAATAAAGTTTCAATTGCAACCTATCACGATCATAGGATGGTAATGGCTTTCGCACCATTAGTAACTGTTATGAACGAAGTAGAAATTGAAAATCCTGAAGTGGTGGTTAAGAGTTATCCTGAGTTTTGGGATAATTTTAGTTAAAATTCAAAATTAATGACATGGTGTAAAGCTTAATACTTCCCAAATTTGGATTTAGATTTATATCTGTTAATCCATGGGAATACCTTAACTCTGGAGATAAATTAAAAAATTCAAGTCCTTTTTTAAATCCAATACTTACATCTGCAGAAAAACTATAATCACTGACAAAGGGATTATTAACTTTAGAAATAGGGATTTTAATACTAGGTCCAAAAGAAAAGAATGGAAGATAAGATCCGTTTTGTGATGTAAATATTGCATGTAGAGCAAACTCACTAGTAACAGGCATAGGAGAGAAATCTTTGTTTGAATTTGACTCTTCTCGATATACTATTTCCACTTCATTAATTGAAATTTCTAGTTTGGGAGCTAAAGAAAAAATGGGAGTAAACTGATAGTTTCCAATACCTCCAACTACAAACCCTAGACTGTTTTCGGCATTTACATCCGAAGATTAAGTGGCTAAAAGCGACTGGTTTACACCCATATTAAAGCCAAAACTAAGTTTTTTGGAAGGTGTTGATGTGGTAGAATTGTCTTGTGAAAATGTGATTGAAAATAAACTACTTAAAGCTAAAGAAATGAGGATTGGCTTTTTCATTGTTTTGTGGTTTTTGGTTAAGTAGCTATTTTACATAAGTAGGTGTGTTTTTTCTAAAACGAGTGGATTTCAAAGTTATTGCATCACTAAATAAGTGATTTTTTTTCAATTATTTACCTATGTATTATATCTCCAAAAGTTAGTTTGTAGTGCTATCCTGAGTTTTGAGAAAAGTTCGATTAATTTTTTAGCTCCAATTATTCCTTTCAGTTTGTTCTTTTTTATCTGATTTGAAATAATTGATTATTTTCTCTTCGCCCACTAAGTTGTCACTAAAAGAAATTCCTTTTTTTTCGGAGTTTTTTGGTATTATAAAGATATTTTTATCTTTTAATTTATAGCCTTTTACATCCTCGAGTTGAATAGTTTTCCTCTTAAAAACTGTGTGTAAAGTGATTGATTTTGAACTGATAATAACTTTCTCTTTTAGTTGTGCTATAAGTACAAAATTAATTGCAATCCAAAAACTAAAACACGAAAGCAAATAGTAAATGTTTTCAATTAAGACGGCCTCAGTCACTAGAATTTCAAGAAATATAATGCCCATAGTTAAGTTTGCGCACACTAATCCAAAAACTGAAAGACTTTTAATTTGTTTAGTTTGGGAGTAAGTTTGTTTCATTCTTTATAAATATAAAGAATTAATAATCAAACTGTTCAATCTCAATACTTTTCCCAGATTTTAAATCTCCCAAAACTACATTCCCAATCCTAACTCTTATCAATCGTAATGTAGGGAATCCAATAGCAGCAGTCATCTTACGTACTTGTCTGTATTTTCCTTCTTTAATAGTAATGGAAACCCAACTGGTTGGCCCATGTCTTTCGTCACGGATTTTTTTGGCTCTTTCTTCAAAAATAGGAGTAGGACTTACTATATCTGCTTTTCCGGGAAGTGTTAGGTATTTATGCTTTTTAACAGTTATTTCAATTCCTTCTTGTAGCTTTTTAAGAGCTTCTAAGGTGATTTCGCCATCAACTTGAGCATAATATTCTTTTTCTACTTTGGTGCTTGTTATGATATGGCTTTGCATTCCATCAGTAGTAAGGAATATCAATCCTTCGGAATGTTCGTCTAATCTACCAATTGCCATTGTTCCTTTTGGAAAATCACCTAATTGGCCTAAAAGTTTTTTGTTTTTACGAGTAGTTTCAGTTCTTATGAATTGAGAAAGGTATCCGTATGGCTTGTACAGCAAGAAATGACGGTGGGCTGGCATTTTTGATTTATTAGTTAAAAAGTAATTAGAATTAATGAGTTCTAACGCCCATCTCCTTTCTTAGGTTTTCTTCTAATTTTGTTTTGATCTCCACGAGTTTTTGGTTTCTTGTATTTAAGTATTTTCCTTCTCATTCTTGGGTTTCCACCATTCTGCATCAAGTTTTTCTCCTTTTTCTCATGGAAACTAGCTCCTCTAGTTTCATCTTGTTCAGCATGAATGTTAAGCTCTTTAGCTTTTGGACGTTCATCAGGAATTAACTCATTAGAAATGGCAATTGATTCAGGAAATTTCTTTTTCTCGATAGTCATTCCCATCAATTCTTCAATCTTCTCTTTATCCTTAGCTTCTTTCTCTGTATAAAGAAGGATTGCATTTCCTTTTTTCTCTGCTCTACCAGATCTACCAATTCTGTGCATGTAATTCTCTGGATAGTTGGGAGTATCCAAGTTAATTACGTGCGATATGGCATCTAAATCTAATCCACGAGCCATTACATCAGTACTGATAAGAATTCTGTTTGTTCCTTCATCAAATCGTTTTATAGACTTAATACGGTAGTTTTGAGACTTATTGGAGTGAACAACACCTAGTTCTCTTCCAAAACTTTCTTCCATGGCGTTAAATAGCCTATCTGCATTGGTTTTACTACCAACAAAAATTAATACTTTTTTAAACTGGTCTTTATCTTTTAGCAAATGCATGATAAGATTCGCTTTGGTATAAAAGTTAGGAACAGGATAACATACTTGCTTAATATTTGCCAAAGGAGTACCCGAAAGGGCAATAGCAATAGTAATTGGAGATATAAAGAAAGCTTCAATCAATTCTTTGATATCATCCGTCATAGTTGCCGAAAACATAGTGTTCTGACGTTTTTCTGGAAGTAATTCAAAAATATTAGTCAATTGAAATCTAAATCCTAAATCCAACATTACATCCACTTCATCAATCACCAGTTTTTGAACTGATTTAAGGCTTAAAGCTCTGTGCATTACCATATCGTACAATCGACCAGGCGTAGCAACTAATACATCAACTCCTTCACCTACAGCAAGTTTTTGTGTATTTATATTGGTACCTCCATACACTCCTACAACTCTAGTAGACATGTATTTAGAGTAATCTTTAATGTTTTGAACTACTTGTAGAACTAACTCACGAGTAGGAACCAAAATAAGAACTCTAGGATTTTTTTGCTCAGAGTATTTTAGTCCATCTAAAAACGGTAATGAAAAAGCCAATGTTTTTCCAGTACCTGTTTGGGCAATACCAATTACATTTCTTCCAGATTTAATTACAGAATACGACTTTTCCTGAATAGGAGTAGGGGTTATAATCTCTAGATCCTCTAGAGCATTCAGTAAATATTTTGATATTTTGAAATCGTGAAACGTAGACATTAGGTTACTTTTTTTCAAAAGTACGTGTTTTATATGACTTCAATAGAGTTTTGACTTAGAATGCCTCACCAATTATTACATAAAATTGAAATCTTTCATGGCTATTAGCCACATCTAGTCTTAAATTAGATTTTTGTTTTTTGCTCAATTGATACCTTAATCCAGCTCCATAAGAGAATTTTTGAGGATTAGAATATAATTCATGGTACTCATTTGCCACAGAACCAATGGAAGTGAAAGCTGCTCCTCTCAGTCTTTTATAAATAGGAAAGCGATATTCTGCTTGTAATAAATTGATATTTTTATCAATAAACCTCCTATCATCAAATCCTCTAGCATTTTTACCAGATTATAGATAAAAGTAGTTGTAGAATGGTGAGTTTCCTATTTGTGAACCAGTTTGGTAATTAACTGCAAGAACATGGTTTTCTTATATAAAGTAGTTTTGCTTCCAAAAAGAATGGCAACTCCTTTAAAATTGTGATTAGCACCATTGCTATAAGCAAGGAAGAGAGCGACTAAAAATAGAAGTATTATCATGAGTAAGAATGTTTCTTACTTAAACGAGCTTAAAAACTATTCTTACAAGTGAAAAAACTTCATGGACTTAGAAGCTAAATACAAATTGAGAATTTATTACTCCCATCCATCATCTTCTTCCCAGTCGTCTTCATAATCATAATCATCTTCATTATCTGGAATTACTACTTTTATGATTATTGCAGAAATAACTACAGCAACTGAAAGAAGTGTTAAGCCAGGGTTAAACTCATCTGTTTCGTATGAGTAAGTAAGATCATTATTAGCAAAATGATAGTATGAAAAGTCATTTTGAACAGGATATTGGCTATAGTAAATAGAGTCTTTTTCTATCCTAACAGAAGTGGCACTATATTGTTTGTAGGTTTTGTTTTCCTGAGTAAAATTTGATTTTATTACCTCAATCACACCATTACCAATTATCTTTATAAATGGTGATTAATTTTGCTTTTTTTGCTTTGCCACATCTGAAACAATTAAATGCAACAATTTTTTCAAAACGAAATTGTTTTATCGGCCCTCTTTGAGGGTAAGTTTTGATTATAGTACCTGGTGCGTTTCCAATCATATCTTTAATTGTGCCTAACGTTTCGGCTAAAAAGTTTAGAAACGGTTTGGTTGGTTAGGTATATGATTTTTAGCCATTGTTATGGTGGGTTCTTTTTTAATAAAAAAAGTAAGATTAATTTTTCGTGAATTTCTTTCTCCCAATATTCTGGCCTCCTGTAATTGTTAAGATGTATGTTCCAGAAGATAAAATTGACACATCGATATTCTTGGCAGATGCTCCATTCAGGATTAATTTACCAGTTAAATCAGAAATAGAATAACTAACGCTACTATTTGAATTAGGCCAATCAAATCTAATTAAATTTTGACATGGATTAGGGTAGATTTCAAAACCAATGAGACGAATTTCATTAACAGATGTTAGGTCCATTAGGCCAGCAGTAATCCCTTCATTTGCAGTGGTGTTATAGCCTATATCATGTAAGATGATTGTATCATTACTGGCTACGACTTCAAGTGAAATCCAACCTAAATGACTTCCTCCAGAGATATCTATGTTTAGTCCAAGGTACTTCATTCCAGCACCAGTGAATTGTCCAGCACCACCAACGTCAGTTCCTAATACAGCATTACCCGAACTGTAAGGACCTGTCACGTTATCACCGAAATTTAGGGTGTCAGGATAGCCAAAAGTGGAGCCATCCATTACTTGAGAGATTCCAAGTGAAATTACTCTGGCGGCTTTTAAACTACCAGATAATGGTAAAATTTCGAAAGTATAATCATTATTACTATCATTGTCAACGTCTATAGTAAATGACCCTGAATAAACTGTAACTATTTGATTAACAGCGTAACTGTTGGTTTGTGAAATAGCATTTTTTCCGCTTAGGAATAGTGCAGCAACAAATAAGATTAGAATATTTATTTTTCGTTTCATAGACTTTTTTTAATTGTTTTTAAAGTTTTCATAGTGTTTGTTTTTTGTAAAACTAAGCAATGAAGTTTAGTTGATTTAGTTAATATTAGCTAAATACTGACTTGATTTTTTATTTGTATTTCCTTAATCTATTCTTTTGTAGTGTCTAGTATTAATTTTTACTGACTTTAATAATGTTACATTTTAGAATATTTACTTGGGTTAGCTTCGATCATAATGTCATAAACTGCTTCAAGTATCGATTCTGCATTAGGTTTAGAGAAATAATCTCCATCACTTCCGTAAGCAGGTCTGTGTGCTTTAGAGGCTAAGGTAACTGGTTTAGAGTCTGAGTATTGATATGCTTCTTGCTCTACCATTACTTTATCATGGTTGCTGTCTATTTTGTACATAGCCATTCACCATATTGTAGCTTTTCAGCTAACCATGTCTGCTTTATGCCTTTTTCTTCCAGCACTTCTTTTATTCGGTTCATTTCCGTCTAAATTTATCTAGCCAAGATAATATTTTAACCTCAACTATCTCGCTTTTCAATATAAAAACTGTTCGAAATATTCTCGTCCTCAGAGCGTGGGGTGATTTTTGCTCTTTTGGTTTTTCAGCGTTGGGAAAGAGCATTGGCAAAAACCAAATGTGCTAAAATGTGCGGTTGGCTTTTCCTTTTTTCTAATGGCTTATAACGGTTTTGTATATGAAGCGTTGCGAGAAACGAGCTATGACTTTGTATACATTGTTAGCTTGCGTTTTCTTTAATTATTTCAATTCTAGTTTCTTTTAACCTGTGAATTACTCCATTTTCTAAAGAAGATGAATTTAGATCGGTCTCAAATATTCCTGCAAACCTGTAAAGCCTAAATCCAAGATTATCTATACTTCTTGGAAACGTTATCCGCTTCACTAAATTTGAAGTCACCCCTTTAAACCACTCTTCATATTTATCTGGATTCTTACACTTTTCAGTTATTACTTTTCCATCTTTGCTGATTTGATTATCCCAATCTTCATTTTCGTAAAATTTTGGAAACCATAAATTGTGATTTGGATAAACTTTACTTCTAAACCAAGCTTGCTGGACAGATTTATAATTTTGACCTAAGCAATTACAAGCATCTACTATTTTTCTAAAAGCTGGATTTTCTTCAACGTCTAAATATCCTTTCTCACGGTAATAATTAGGATTAAACTCTTTATCCAAATCCCATGATTCCCATTGTTTGTTATTCTCTAAAATTTCAATCTTAGCCTTTATTTCAACAATCAAATTAGTAATTTGTTTGTTTATTGAGTCTAAATCTTCCGTTATTTTAATCCGTCTTATCTGATGATCGGTTGCCTGTATTATATCAGTTTCTCTGTTTACATCTAAATCGATTTGCTTCTTATGAAAAGGCTCATCAATTTCAATATGTAACTGTATTTGTGGTAAATACATATCTGTCAAAGCATGACCATCTGGACGATTCACATATTGCTGTGTTACAAATTTTAAATCTGGTCGATTTAATAAATGGTATATTCGAGTTACAACATAATTTTCGTAATTTTTCTTATTTGTCTTCGCTATTTGACGAATTATGTAATCTCTTTTTGTCATTTTTTTAATGCTTGCTAACGGTCCTTGTGTATGGCGAGTTATGTATTTGATGTAACACGCTAGTGTTACACTAATATATGACAAAAGCCATCAAATACATAATTTGCTATACAGTATGTTCGGACCTGTGTTCTTTGGGTAGTTCGAGAACTTCCATTCTGTCTTATCAGACACCTCTTATGTATTTGAACAAGGACCGTTCCGACCAATAAAGAGGATTGGGAATGGGCGGGTAGCCCATGGAAATTCTCGCCCCGAAGGGTTATTGGTCGGAACTTGTTTATATCCACAAGTTACAAAATAATTTATGTAATACGTTAATAGTCATGGTTAAAATTCATAGGAGTTATAATTTTTTGTAAATTAGCTTATTGTTGATTAGGGTACCTAACTGGATGTAAATCGCAAGTGTATGAAAAATGAATTAGAATCTTTTAAAGAGATATTGCAATTAAAAAGATACAGTAAACAGACTATAAATTCCTATTTATCTAATTTGAAATTGGCTCAGGTTTTTTTTGAGAACAAGAGTTTTGTTTCTATAAATGAAAAAGATTGGTTTAATTATGTTTTTCACTTGGTAAACACAAAATACATAGCTGCATCTACTCAAAGACAAATTGTTGGTAGTATTAATTTGTTTTATAAAGAAATGTATGGCAAATCACTTAAACTGATCAGCTTCTACTTCCGCAAGCAGAAGCTATAATTCGTTGGCTTGAATCTATCGCTAAATCCGAGAATGCGGAAACTGCTCCGGTTGGTAAAATGAAAGAAGCTCTCCCAACAGTTCCAAAAGTTGTAACTACATTTTCACTTGAATTTATTTTAGTAACGGTTAATTCGGTAGTTCCTGAAGATAAATCTGTGAATCTGCATCCTACATAACAATTACCACTTGTGTAGTGCTTCACTAGCAATTATCGATTGGTATTGATTAAGGTAACCATCCCAAAACTCACCAATAGTTAAGAAGCTAGAGTCTAATTTAGCTGGTGATTGAGAAAAACTATGTGTAATAGTTAAAAAAGAAATACAGATGCAGAAAAGTAGTTTTGCCTTCATTTTAATGAGATTTTAAACTAAAGTAATAATTACAAGTAGTTTATTGGTTCATAATACTTTAACTCGGCTGTTCTTTTTGTGAAACTGGGTGTTTATTCCACGAAAGCTATTTATTAAATAAAAGTTAAGTAATTTGTTTACTTATATCGCTACAAATAACCAATACTATATGAAAAAGCTACTTCTGTTAAATTTATTATTCATTTCGAGCTCTTACTTTTCACAAACAACAATTGATAAAACAATAGTTTCTGGTGGAATTACAAGATCCTATAAGTTGTATATTCCTGCAATGTATAACGGTTCAACTTCGGTTGCATTAGTTTTAAATTTACATGGTTTGGGTAGTAATAGCGTACAGCAAATGTTTTATGGTGATTTCAGGAGTATTGCAGATACTGCTAATTTCATTATTGTTCATCCTCAAGGAACTACAAGTGCTACTTTGGGTTCAACTTATTGGAATGCTTATTTTGGTGGTTCAGTTAACGATATTAATTTCTTATCAGAAATGATCGATACAATTTCATCTAATTACAATATTGATATCAATAGAATTCACTCTACAGGAATGAGTAATGGTGGATACATGAGTTTGGCTTTGGCAGCTGGGTTAAATGATAAAATAGCTTCGGTTGCTTCTGTAACAGGTTCTATGACAAATATTTTTCCAGTAACACCTACTAATACAAAATCAATTTCTGTACTTCAAATTCATGGGACTGCAGACTCAACAGTTAATTACTCTGGAGATGTTAATTCTAAAAGTATTCAAAACGTATTAAATTATTGGATTGGTTATAATTCTACAACTACCACTCCTGTTATAGATTCTTTAGCAGACATTAACACTGCAGATAACTGTACTGCAATTAGATATACTTATGCAGGAGGAAATGCAAATACAGAGGTAATTCATTATAAAGTTATTGATGGTGAACATACTTGGCCAAATTCATTAATTACAATTGGTGTTACTAATAGAGATTTTGATGCTAGTAAAGTGATTTGGGCTTTTTTTAATAAACATCAGAAAGTGAATACTGTGGGTATTAATACTAGTTTGAAAAACAAGATAAAAGTAGATTTTAAATACAATAGCTTCTTTAGTGAAATCTATCTAACCAAAACTGATGTTGATAATTCTGAGATGATTTACTCTGTTTTCTCTATAGAAGGAAAGTTAGTGGCTCAAGGACAGTTTAATGAAGCTAAAACAATTGTGTTAGCTAGTTCATTCAATTCAGGCTCATACATTATTAGAGTAGTAGAGGAAAGCTCAGGAGCTTATGCTAGTTATAAGTTTGTCGTTATTTAAGGTGATAAATTACTTACCAAAAATCGCCATCAAGTTCCTTTTCTTAGGTTTTATGCTAGTCCCATTTTCCTTATTAAACTGAGCAATGATATCATTTTCATATTGCTTGTAAAATTCAGGGTCAAAGTTGGCATTTTTCAATTCTACCATCACTTTTTCGATAGGAGTATTGGTTTTAATCCAAGCATCACAAATTTTGTGTCTTAAACGAATCCCAAAATTATTAATTCCTTTCAAAGCTTTAGTTTCAGTATCGTAAACAGCTCTAAATGAAATGTGCTTTGTAGGATGTTTCCAATAAAAGGTCTTTTCACCTTCTTGTTCGTTAGCAAGTACATTCCCATAAGTTTGGTATTCTACATCAAAGAATTTAGCTGAGTTAAACCAAACTCCTGGTTCGTAAGCAATTTTATTCCCTGTAAGCGTATGTCCAAGGGTTTCACCCATCATCCTTCCTACATACCAAACTGCTTCAATTGGTCTTCTTCCAGTCACAGTTTCTTGTACTTCTGCACAATCTCCTGCAGCATAAACATTAGGCATGTTTGTTTCAAGAAATTTATTTACTTTAATTCCTCTTCCTATTTCTAGATTCGATTCTTTTAAAAAATCAATGTTTGGTCGTACACCAGCTGTTAATCCTACTAATTCACAATCAATTCTTTCGCCTTTTTTTGTTATTACAGCAATTGCTCTTCCGTTTTCCCCTTCAATTACTTCGTCTAGTTCTTCTTCTAATCGTAAATCAACATGATGGTCTTTTTTCATGTGCTCGGCAATCATTGCTCCTTCTTCAAGTGGAAGTACACCTCCCCAAAATCTATTTTCACGAACCAAGAAAGTAACTTCAATTCCCCTAGAGAGTAGCATTTCTGCAAATTCAACACCAATTAATCCACCACCAACAATTACAGCTCTTTTTACTTGTTTGTCCTTCGTACTTTCTTCTAATATGTCTAAGTCTTGCTTACTATATAATCCTTGCACTCCTGGTAAATCTTGTCCTTTCCATCCAAATTTATTAGGAGTAGAACCAGTGGCGATTACTAATTTGTCATAATTAATAGTTTGGTTTTCCAGACTTAAAGTTTGATTATCAAAATCAACTGAATTCACATATCCGTTTACTAAATCAATTCTGTTTTTACTCCAAAACCAATCTTCATAAGGCTTGGTATCCTTATAGCGCATGTGTCCCATGTATATATACATAAGTGCAGTTCTAGAAAAGAAATGATCTGTTTCTGCAGAAATGACAGTGATTTTAGCTTCCGAATCATTTTTTCTTACATGCCTTGCAGAAGTAATTCCTGTAATACCATTACCGATAATTACAATGTGATTTCCCATTTGTTTTAATTATTTAATGACCAATCGTAATCATTGTATGTTACTACAGCATCAGGTTTTACTTGGATATCAGAATATTTATTGATAAATTTTATTACATTCTCATTAGATGTCCCAAAATCGGCTTTGTACCAATTAAATATATTTGAAAGTACTAATTCGCTTTCTCCAATTGTATTTTGAGTAGTATTAGCTATAAATGCCTTAGTTTGCTTAGTTAGGTATCTTTGGATGTTATCTTCTGTCCAGGCTCTATTAAGAATTTTCGGACAAGAATTAGCAGCACAATTGACTGCAAAGTGAATTCTTGGTTCATTAAACTTTGGTCTTATGATTTTGTTTTCAATTACATTAAGCGTGTAAGATGTACCTCCTAAGTTTATTAGTTTTTGATCCCAAGGTTTTCCTCCATGAAGATCTTGAATTGATTTAACAGGATAGTTATCTACTATCAGTTTTACTGTTACAACATTGTAAACATTAATCCAATAAGCTAGTCTCTTATTCTTTCCCCATGAACTTAAATCTTTGTGATAAGATTGCAATTCCTTGATGTATTTTACTATTTCATCATTATCAGCCTTAAATCCTGCGTAGTTTACTTTACCTGAAGAAGAAATATGTTTTCTTGTTAAGTCATCCCAAGTTTTGTGAATTTCAGCTTTTACTTGTGGCTTTTCGGGAGCTTCCATTTCTGTAATTACTTCAACCTCATCTTTAATAATTTCAATTTTCTCTTTTTCAATTATTGGTTTTGGTGTAGCTACTACTGTCTTCTTTTCTTTTAATTTAACTGGTTCAATTTCTCTTAATTCCTTGTCAACAGAATCATTAGTTCCACCTTCACCTAAATATTCTTCTACATTTCTAAATCCAACCTTGGTTGAATCTATTTTATCAGTGATTTCTTTAGATGATGAGTCTGTAAACTCAGAAGTTTGTTCTTGAGTATTGGTTTCAGTTGATTCTGACCCGCAACTAAATATTAGTATTGAAGCTAAAAGAGTGAGTTTAATGAATTTCATAGTTTGTTTAGTAAGTTGATATGCTTTTATCGAAAAAAGATTAAGCTACTTACATAAATGTAACAAAATTCATAGCAATAATGAAATGAGAATTTATTGGAATACAAATCCTAGATTGAAACCAGTATTTTTAAACGCATTTCTTCCAGAAAGAATGTATGATGCACCACCAAATACTCCAAAGTGTTTCGAAACAGGATAGTAAACGGTACCTCCAATTTTATTATACGAGAATCCGAGTCCTCTAAATCCACCTGAAGCTGAAGTAGTAGCTAAGCTTCCGGTTCCTAGGTAATCTGTCCCTCCAAAAGCATGTAAAAATTCATACCAAACATCTGCATAAAATTTACCTGCATATCCTATTTTTAATGAAGAAGACACTGAATTTGGTGTAGGATCAGTTTTAAGAAAATATCCAGCTTGTAAACTGGCGAAAAAATTGTTGTTGAAATTTTGTTGAGCAATTAATCTTCCATCTCCAGTAATTGCCA
This sequence comes from Flavobacteriales bacterium, assembly GCA_018609055.1. Lineage (GTDB taxonomy): Bacteria > Bacteroidota > Bacteroidia > Flavobacteriales_D > CAJJDF01 > CAJJDF01. The sequence continues at coordinate 178,393 of JABAYJ010000008.1, read as the reverse complement.
TTTGACCAATTGCACTACTTCCAGAAGTCACATATTCGCCTAAAGGCTGAGATAAACCAGTAGCTGCCATTAAGTCTAGCTTCCCTTTAGAATTATCCTTACTCAATAATAAGTACTTGAAATAAAGTGAAAAATCTTGAAAATCAGTAACTTTTCCTTTGTTCACATTGAGGTAAGGGATATTAGCTTGTACATTTATTCGGTCGCTAATTCCGTAAATACCAAATACACCATAAGCCATAGTATTACGTCCCGATTTAAGAGGTTCTGTTCCTTGATAAAGAACTGTGGCTGTTTCTCTTGAGACTGAAAGTCCAACTGAAAAATCACGATTATTTTTCATATAACCATCCACAGGACCTTGAGAAAAAAGTATTGTAGAAATGAAAAGAAATAAAATTGTAAGTCTCATAATTAATTGTTTTTGGATCGGAAGTAAAAATCAAAACCACCCTCAGTTTTTAATAACGTTAATTTTTCTCTTCCTTTCATTTCATCACGTAAAGTTACTTTGGTTACGAAATATGCATCCTTATCTATTTCACCTTCCATCAACCAATTATTGGTGATTGTTGTTAAAACACTTGGGTTGAATTCTTTTTTAGTTGATAAGCCTTGTTTGTAGTTATTCTTTATTTGTTCGATCCAATCTGAACTATTACTAGGCTTAAGTTTGGTGTAAAAAAAGTGAGCATAACTTTTAAATCCAATTGTGGTTACATAAACATCTTTCCCTTCCATAGATTCATGGAATTCGATAGCTGGTCCTTGAGAAAATTTTTCAATTTTAGGAACTACAAAAATAGAATAACACAAAAGTGTTATACCTGTTGAAATTGCCATTGTAAATAGGAAAGGCATCAGTTTTTGTTTGAACAAATACCTGGAAGAAACCAATAAGCCAATAATGAATATAAAACCAAGTAAAAACTCCCAGCCTTGCCAATTCATTTCAGTATTAAAACTCGCTACTGCAAAATCATCTTTAATATAAGGAATGATAAGTTCACTATGATTAAATAAATAGGGAACTGCTACTAAGGGAATTCCGAAAATAAAACCAATTACCAAAAAGCTGATTTTTATAGCTTTGTGTAATTTAAAGTGTTGGTTTTCGCCAAGCCTAGGATATAAAGCTGTAGCTGCCAAAAATGATAATGGTAAATAGCTAAGAGAGGAGTAATGTACTATTTTAGTTTTCACGATAGTAAACAGAATCATTACCACCCAAAAAAGGATTTTCATCCAAAGAGTAAAGTCAAATGGTACTTCGCTAGCCTTTTTCCTAAAAGCTGGTAATGCTAATATTGACATTGGGAAACATCCTAATAGCACAACTACAAAATGATAATATATTGGTTGTTCATGCCCTGCTACTGGCTCTGTAAGTAGCTCAATTTGATATTGAACAAACTCCAAAACAAACCAAGGGCTATTGTTTATTGTTTCGTATCCAAACCATAAAAAGGTAACAGCCAATGAGCTAATAAAGAATATGATAACACTTAGTATTGGAATTTTAACCCTTCCTTTTTTGAAAATGAGATAAATAATAAAACAAAGAATAAGAACTAAAAGACCAACAGGTCCTTTGGTAATTATGGCTAAACCAATAAAAATCCCAGCTAATAAAGAGTTTAGACTCTTATTTGTCGCTTTTTGAAGTGTTAGAATCAAAAAGTAAATAGACAGGAATATAAAGAAGTTGAAAACGGGATCAATAATTCCAGATTTAAAGTATAAGTGAGGTAGGATGGAGGCTAGGTACACCAAACTCCAAATCATTCCAAATTTTTCAGAAACTAGCTTTCTTCCAATGTAGTAAAGTGTTATTAATGAAGTTATACCGATAAGTGCATTCGGAAATCTAGCTGCAAACTCATTGATGCCAAATAGTTTCATAGAAATTACTTGCAACCAAAAGAAAAATGGTGGCTTTTCCCAAAAAGGCTCATAATTTATTTGAACTCTAAAGAAATCTCCAGTTTCGAGCATTTCTCTTGCCGACTCAGCAAAGTTTATTTCATCCCAATCGAATAAATGCACATTCCCCAAAAAAGGAATAAAAAATAAAATCCCTAATCCAAGTAACCAAAGTATGTTGGTAAGGTTTCTGCTCATTATCTTTTATTTATGATGGGTTTTAATGCCCATTTACCGTAATTGATTTTATCAAAAAAGTAATAAAATATTAACGTAGCAAACGTTCCAATTGTGGCGCCTGCAAGTATGTCTTCGAAAAAATGTTGTGAAAGATAGACTCTTGAATAACCAATTACCACAGCAACAAGTCCATAGAAATATCCTAGGCTTCTCCTTTTAGAAAGTATTGCTATTAAACAAAATAAGGTAAATGCAGCAGTTGTATGTCCTGATGGAAATGAATTTTGATCAAGCTGATTCATTCCAAATTCTTTGGGAATAGTCCTGAATAAGTCATTGTTAAATGTTGGTCTGTCTGAGTTTGGGAAAACTAATCTTTTAAGGCAAAAAGTAATAACAGCAGTAGATGCATAAATGAATAGCGCATTGATTGAGAATTTTGCTCCTTTAAAAAGTAAAATTATAAACAATACAGCTAATGAAAACCACTCAACAATTTTAGTGCTCCAAAAGAAGAACGAATCAAAAAATGAAGAATAATATTGGTTGGCAAACAACTGTGCTCCCTGCTTTCCTTTTATTGAAAGCAAAGAAATTATTGCTATTGCAAACAAAAAGTAAACAAATATAAAGGATCGGTTATTTCGAAAAAGACTCTTCAAAGATTATTTTAAAAGTTTCCAGTTGTAAAGCCCAATACGAGTAAAAAAGTGTTTGAAAGAAGTACCTAATACTCCAAAACCATAAGTCATACTTCGCTTAAAATTAATAGAAGATGCTTCGTCAAAGTATTTTGTTGGACAAGTGATTTCAGCAATTTCAAACTTTTTATAGATGATTTGAGAAAGCATTTGATTATCAAACACAAAATCATCTGAATTCTCATTGTATTTAATTGATTCCAAAACTTCTTTAGAAAAAGCTCTATAACCAGTGTGGTACTCAGAAAGCTTTTGACCAACTAATATATTTTGAGTTAATGTTAAAAATCTATTAGCAATGTATTTATAGATGGGCATTCCACCTTTAAGAGCTCCGTTTCCAAGGATTCTTGAACCTAATACAACAGGATAAACCCCGTTTGCAATTAAATAAGATATTGAATGAATTAACTTAGGAGTGTATTGATAATCAGGGTGTAACATTATTACAATGTCAGCTCCTAATTCAAGCGCTTTATTGTAACATGATTTTTGATTTCCACCATACCCTTTGTTCTTTTCGTGAACAATGATATGCTTTATTCCAATTTTTTTTGCAAGCTCGCTAGTGTTGTCGCTCGATTTATCATCTACAAGAACAACATCATCTACAATTTCAAAAGGAATTTCACCATAGGTTTTTTCCAGTGTGTTTTCAGCATTATAAGCTGGCATCACTACAATAATTTTTTTTCCGTCAATCATTATTACCTTTAATTTGTTTCAAAGATAAGTAAAGCAAATTAATTACAAATTTAGTAGCGGAAAGAATAATTGGAATTCAAAGTAACAAACAATTCAATGTTATATTTTGGTCATTACGGATACACAATACTTACACTAAAGTGTTATCTTTGTTTAATAATTTTAAACAACAGAAATGGCTAACAACATATTAAAAGGAAAAAAAGGAATCATATTTGGTGCGCTTAACTCGCAATCTATTGCTTGGAAGGTAGCTGAACTTGCTCATGCAGAGGGTGCTGAATTTGTTTTAACAAATGCGCCAATCGCAATGAGAATGGGAGAGATTAATGTATTAGCAGAAAAGACTAATTCACAAATAATTCCAGCTGATGCAACTTCTAACGAAGATTTAGAAAACTTAATTACTAAGTCTCAAGAGATATTAGGTGGAAAATTAGATTTCGTTCTTCACTCAATTGGTATGTCACCAAACGTAAGAAAAGGAAAGCATTACACAGATTTAAATCACGATTGGTACAACAAGACTTTAGATGTTTCGGCTATATCATTTCACAAGACTTTGCAATTATGTAAAAAACATGATGCATTAAATGATTGGGGGTCTGTATTAGCATTAACTTACATTGCTGCTCAAAGAATTTTTCCTGATTATGGAGATATGGCAGATGCAAAATCATTGCTTGAATCAATAGCAAGAAGTTTTGGTTACCATTATGGTGTTGCTAAAAAAGTAAGAATAAATACAATTTCACAATCACCAACAGTTACAACTGCAGGTAGTGGAGTTAAAGGATTTGATGAGTTTATCAATTACTCTGAGCAAATGAGTCCATTAGGTAATGCAACTGCAGAAGCTTGTGCAGAATATTGCGTAGCAATGTTCTCTGATTACACTCGTTATGTAACTATGCAAAACTTATTTCATGATGGAGGATTCTCTGCTACTGGGGTTACTCAGCAAGTGATTGAGAAATTTGGAAACTAGTTTATTATGAAAAATTTATCTCTTTTATTGTCGCTATTATTTATGACTTTTTTCTCCTTGTCACAAGGAGAAGGAAGTGTATTTACTTCAACTGGAAGAGGTGTTTCTACTACATTTGCTACCGATTATCAAGCACTAGGAATTAACCCAGCTAACTTAGGATGGGATAAAGAGTTTAAGGGTAAAACAATTGCTTTTGGTTTTTTAGAAACTGGTTTTTCATTCGATTCAAAAATAATTAATAATCCAGCAGTTAGTGAGGTTCGCTCTATACCGTTTAATCTTAGTTTTGATTCTACAAAAAGGTATAATGATTTTACTGAATTATCATATGATTTACAAGATGGTGCAAGATTAAATGCTGATGTTAGACTGTTTGGAGTTGCAGTTACTAGTAAAAGATTAGGAGGTTTTGCATTTAATGTAACAGAGAGATACTCAATGAATATGAACCTGAGTAAGGATGTTGCAGATATTATGACATTTGGATTTGGTGCCCCATATTTTGATTCATTATTAGTAGAATCTAATGGTAATTTGTCTAATGTTGCCAATAATCCACAGAATTACGATTCTTTACAACAAGATAATTCAGTTTCAATTATAGCTGGGAATTCATCTAATCCAAAATCTATTCCTGAAATTTTTGAAGGAACAAACCTTAAAGTATCATGGATAAGAGAGTTTAACTTTGGATATGGAGTTGGGCTTATAAGAAAGGAGAAATTTGGTTTATATGTAGGGATAGGAGTAAAGTATTTACAAGGAATGGCATTGTTGGATGTAAGTTCGGATGGGAATAACCTAAATGGATTTATGAGTTATAGTCCATCTTTTTCTAACCCAAATAATGTAGGGCTTTTCTCTGTTGGTAATGCTAGATTCAAAATTCCTAAAGCAGCTGGTAGAGGTTTTGGAGTTGACTTAGGAGTTAACGTAAAACTTTTTAAAAGAATTAAAATAGGATTAGCAGTAAATGATATTGGAAGTATTACTTGGTCTAAAAACACCTATAATGTTACTACCAGTTCTTCTTTAACTAATTTTAGAGTAGCAGGTTTTTACAAAGATTCAAATTCTATTTCAGCTAGTACAGGTGGTGTAACATTTGATAGTATTTTAAATAGTTTAGTAGATATTCAACAAGGTAGTTTTGAAAGGAAAGTTAATCTGCCAACAACAATGAGATTAGGATTTGGAATACAATTCGGAAAAATACTAGAAATAGGAGGAGAGGTAATTGCTCCACTTAATTCTAATCCGGGTAATTTTTCATCAGCACTTTATTCATTTGGTGGAGATGTGAAATTAGGATTTATAGTGTTATCTGCTGGTACAGTATTTCAACAAAACCGTCAAACTAGAATTCCAGTAGGTATTCTTTTCGCGCCAATAAACAGAACTTGGGAACTAGGAGTTTCTACAAGAGATATTCAGAGTTTAATTAAAAGACATGATTTGGATAATCCAATGTATTCAACTGCATTTGGGTTTCTAAGATTTAGATTATAAGTATGGGAAAAGATGCAATTGGTTACTTTTTTATTATTCTATTAATACTAATAGCAGCCCCGCTAGTATTTTGGATACTATCAATGCTTTATGCATGGGTAAAATGGCTTTTTAACGATAAAAAGAAGTTAAACGACAGCTATTCATTTATTAATGAATTTGATAATCCAGTTAATAATAATCACGAATTGTGGTATAATATTGGAACCAAATCAGAAGTTTCTTTAGATCTAACCGACACTAAATTTAATACTTTACGTAACCTCATTAAAGAAGTAAAGCAGAGTGGTAGTTACAAGATTGATATCAATACTAAAGAACTTGGTAACGGAAGATATTTTGTTAAATTAACTACTGATAATCAGACAATAACTAAACAAATTATAATTGATAATTAAAAATAAACATATTGGATTATTAATAATCCTTCTACTTTTTAGCTGGGTTTCATCTTTCTCTCAAGAAGAAAAACTAGGACCAATACAGCCAATAAGTAAGTTTTTAATCAAAACAAACTTCAAACTTCCTTTTCCTACTTCTAACCATTTTATGAATAAAGTAGCAGATGGAGTTATTGACTTAAATGGAAGTTTTAATTTCAAATTCTTCAAAGAATTTTATGCTGGTGTAGGTTACAAGTATTCCTATTTTAAATTAGATGAAATACAAGCCCGAGCTGCAACTAATAAAATATATGATGGTAAAATAATTCAACAAGGATTTTATGGAGAGCTGAGTTATTTCTTTCATCCTTACGAGATTCTTTCTATAGAAGCCAACTTTCAAGTAGGGCAAGAGAGTATTTCTGCAACATCAGTATTATGTCCTGCAGATTCTCCGGGTCACATGCTTAAAAAAGGACTGTTTTATTCTCCTAACATTAATTTGTATCTTAAAACTGAAGAAGTCTTTAGTTTTTATTTATCCTTAGGTTATCAGTTTTCATCAACAGGATTTCAACCAGAAGATATGTGTAGAACCTCTTTTGATAATTACAAGGCAGAAGATTACAATGGAAATTACCAACATATTAATGTAGGGTTTGGTATAGGTATTTCTTTAATCAAGCATAAAAACAAGTTGTAATGAAAATTGGTGTAATATCAGATACTCATGGGTATTTGGACGAACAAGTTTTCAAATACTTTAAGGATTGTGATGAAATATGGCATGCTGGTGACATTGGCGATTTACAAGTAACAGACAGATTAAAAGAGTTTAAAAGACTAAAATGTGTTTTTGGTAACATTGATGGAACTGAAGCAAGAAAAGAGTTTAAAGAGACCATTCGTTTTACCTGCCAAGGTTTAGTTGTAATGATAACGCACATTGGTGGTAAACAATACGTTTATACTCCAGCAATAAGAGAAGATTTAAAAAGAAATCCGCCCGATATTTTTGTTTGTGGACATTCGCATATACTGAAAGTAGGATATGATAAAAGATTTGGATTTTTATATTTAAATCCAGGTGCTGCAGGGATTCATGGTTTTCATAAAGTAAGAACTTTATTAAGGTTTGATATCATTAATAAAACCCCTCGAAATATGGAGGTGATAGAGTTAGGAGAAAGAGCTAAACCATTATAAAAATGGGGAAAGATAAGTGCTGCAAGAAAAAATGTTGCAAAAAGTACAAAGAGAAAAAGAAAGATTACTGTAAAAAATGCCCTAAAACTTGTGGCACTTGCAAAGCAAAAAAAGAGAAGCAAAAAAACAAGAAATCTAAAGAAAATAAATGAAAAAAATATTAATTCTAATTCTGCTAATTTCATCTAACGGTTCTTTTGCTCAATTAAAGAAGTCAGCTTTATTTATTGGTAACAGCTATACTAATTACAATAACTTACCGAATTTAGTTCAGCAAATGGCTACTTCTGTTGGCGATACACTTATTAGATCAGCTCATACTCTTGGAGGAGCTCAATTAGTTCAGCATGCTTCCAATCCCACAGTAGTTAACCTTATTGCTAATAGTAAATGGGATTTTGTAGTATTACAAGAGCAAAGTCAAAAGCCTTCCTTTTCTCCTTCGCAAGTAGCAAATGATGTATTTCCTTATGCAAAAATTTTATGCGATACAATGCGATATTTTGATAGTTGTACTCAGCCTATTTTTTACATGACTTGGGGAAGAAAATTTGGTGACGCAGGAAACTGTGCCGCATTACCATGGCTATGTACTTACCAAGGTATGGATAGTGCTTTGGCAGTAAGTTATAATACAATGGGGCAACAGAATGATGCGTTTGTTTCGCCTGTTGGAGCTGTGTGGAATTATTTAATAAACAATAATCCAACTCTTAATTTGTACAATGGTGATAACTCTCATCCTAATATAAATGGATCATATGCTGCAGCTTGTACATTTTATTCTATTATTTTTAAAAAGGATCCAACTGCAATTACATTCAATTCGTCATTATCAAGTACGGATGCTCAGCTAATAAGAAATGCTGTAAAAACTGTATGTTTTGATAGTTTGTCAAAATGGAATGTAGGTAATTTTGATCCTGTTGCTAATTTCAGCTATAACCGATTTGGAACTACAATAACCACTACAAATACTTCAGTTAAATCAACCAGTTATTTATGGGATTTTGGTGATGGAAATACTTCAGGTTTATTTAGTCCAACTCATAATTATGCAGGTAATGGTACTTACCAAGTTCAGTTAATTGCAACTAAATGTGGTATTTCAGATACAATAACACAAACTGTATCAATAAATCCTTCTGGTTTAAATGAGGAAAACAGAGATAGTTTTAAATTATATCCCAATCCTAGTAAAACAGGAGTATTCACAATTTCCTTTTCAAGGAAAAATGAAACAATTAAAGTATACGATACTTTTGGAAAGTTAATTGAAAATCAAACGATATCATCCTCTCAAAAACTTGATTTATCTCATTTAGCCAAAGGAGTTTATTTTGTTAAGTTATCTAACAATAAAGTGCAAAAAATATTTATTGTAGATTAAGTTCAGAGTTAATTTTAAAACCAAGTGGTAACTCTATATATCGAGTAAATGGTAATTACGATAAGTAAAATTGTCATTCCAGTACTATTCTTCTTTTTTTCTTCGGTCATGATTTCCTAATTTATTTAAATATAAGGGTTTGTAGAAGATTTATATAGGAATCAACTTTGTTTTTGTAATTCATTTTATTTTTATAACTCAAATTAAAACTTAATTTAACTCGTTATAATTCCATTATATATTAATTTTGAAAATGACTCTAACCAAAAAAATGATCGGTATGGTAGTCCTTTTAGCAACCCTTTTTTTTATGGGGTTAGCTTTGGGTTCGGTTTTGGTGTCATTAGATTTGTCTAATGAGTCTATTCTTAAACTCCGTATTCCAAGAACTTTAACGGCTATATTCTGTGGGGCAGGTATTGCTGTTGCAGGTTTGCTAATGCAGACACTTTTCAGGAATCCACTGGCAGGACCTTCTGTTTTAGGGATTTCTTCAGGTTCTAGTTTTGGAGTAGCATTAGGAATTTTTATTTTAAATGGAACCGGTATTAGCATTGTAAGCGAAAGACTTACAGTATCAACTTTAGCAGTAATAGGAGCTCTAGCAGTTACCTTTTTATTGTTGTTTGTTTCCAAATACCTTCGAAAAAGCAATACACTACTAATAGTAGGTTTAATGGTGGGTTATTTTGTTTCTTCTATCGTGAATGTTTTCAGTTTTTACGGAGACAAAACAAACTTACAGTCTTTTGTTTATTGGGGATTAGGGAGTTTTGATAAAGAAGTAGATTTTGCAATTTTGCCCTATTATTATGTTCCAATTATAGTGTTAATCGTTTTTGTTTTTTTACTTCAAAAACCTCTCAACTTATTATTAATGGGGGAGAAGTATGCCATTTCACTAGGATTAAATGTAAAGCAAAATAGATTTATTATTATTTTAATTGTAGGATTACTAACAGGGTTAATTACTGCTTTGTGTGGTCCTATTGCATTTTTAGGAATTGCAACTCCTCATTTAGCTCGTAATTTTATTTCAAGCTCTAATCATAAACACGTAATACCTTTCACAATAATGCTGGGAGCTAGTTTAGGACTTATTTGCGATATCATTTCTCGTTTACCAGGATTAGACGGGAATTTACCTTTAAATGCTGTAACAAGCTTTATTGGAGCTCCTTTGGTTATTTGGATAATATTTAAAAACAAAATGGTGTAAATGGAAAACCAAACTCCCATATTGTCGCTCATTAATTTAGATGTTGGTTATAACGCAACACCACTCTTAAATGCTATAAACCTAAATGCTAATAAAGGAGAGTTGATAGCATTAATGGGGTTGAATGGAACAGGGAAAACTACTTTATTCAAAACTATTTTAAAAGAAACCCCTTCGCTTTCGGGTAAAGTATTATTTGGAGACAAAGAACTTGAGTTAAATCAGCTTCAATCACAAATAAGTGTAGTTTATACGGAGCGAATTTCTATTTACGGATTTAGTGTAACTGATATGATTGCAATGGGACGAATGCCTCATACCAATAGATTTGGAAAATTAACTAGCAAAGATCAAGAGGTTATTAATGCAAGTATCAAAAGCCTAAAGTTAGATGATATTGCCGAACATCAGATAGATAATTTAAGTGATGGTCAGTTTCAAAAAGTAATGATTGCTAGAGCATTGGCTCAAGAAACACCTTTATTGCTTTTAGATGAACCAACTGCTTTTTTGGATATTAAAAACAAGAAAATGATTCACGAATTATTAGTTGATTTATCTCAAAATCACAACAAAACAATTTTGGTTTCTACACACGATATTACATTTTGCCAATTGCATTGCGATAAAGTATGGTTGGTAAAAGATGGTGAATTAAACGAAAAGCTGGCAAACGAGATTAAAGAGTCTGATTTCGATTAAGAGAGCAGTCCAAGAATCTCTTTCATTACCTCTGCTTTATCCGCATATCCCATTTTTTCGTAAGAAAAAACCAAGTTGTTTACCATCCTTTTAATAATGTCTTTGTTTGAACAAGGTGAGTAAAACTGTTCTTTTTGAGGTAAATTAAGTTGTGACAAAAATGAATCAATTTCGCTTTTATCAAACATAGTTCCTTTACTAAATGGATTTATATAGATAAGAACATCTTCCGATTCCATTTCGGTAAGATGAAGGTTAGTCATTTGTTCATCCAAGTAACATAATACAAAGTGGCTTGGTAAATTAACCCCAAAAATTGGTAAACCTATATCTTGTGTAACAAGTAAATATATTATAGAGAGAGAAAGTGGATTTCCCCTTTTTGTCTCCATTACATTACTTAAAAACGAACTGTGTGGCGAATGATAATTAGTCTTATTTCCCGAGAAACCATATTCTTCAAAAATGATTTTATTAATCACTTTAATAGTTTCGAAACTCGTAAGGTTAGGATTAAGTTCTAACCAGATATCTCTTTTTAACTTTTCAATCCCTTCTAAAATGGGTTTTACATCTAAATCAGGATATTGAAATTGGTTAATTAACAAAGCTCCACGAAGTAAATCAGGATTATCTTTTTCGATCCATTTTTCTAGTTCTGCTCTGGTGTTTTCAAATTGTATTTGCTGAATTAAATCTTCAATTCTACTTTGAGACTCTACATTCATGGGATGTGTCTCCCAATATTCCTCTAAAAAAGGAATAGATTCTCCACCCAATTCCATCAATTTATTTTTGACTTCATTGTAAATAAATTCATCTGGATCGTCTAACAGACTTATCAATGCTTTTATTTCGTTTTGGTTTATCAAATTAGTAGTGTTGTTTTTATATCTACGGTTGTAAAAGTAAAAAGGTTTGTTGATGATACTGTAAACCTCATTTGTATTTATACACATCTAACTGTTTATTTTATAGTATATTTGGTCTCATGAAGTCGATAAAACCTCTATCATTAATTTTCATAATTATATCTCTTTTAGGATATATTTTTTTGTATTATGGAATAGATAGAACTGAGTTTTTCTCTCTCATTATTTCGGTATTTATTTTAGGGCTGATATATTTTTATTGGCTAAAAAACAAGTCTTTAACTGTAAAAATGATTCTAGTAATCGGAGTCCTTTTTAGAGTTGTTCTGTTGTTTGATACACCTAATTTTTCTGATGACTTTTATCGCTTTGCCTGGGATGGTAAATTACAAACCCAAGGTATAAATCCTTACTTGCAAACTCCTACTCAACTTGTTGCCGAAAACACTGATTTTAAAGTCGAAGAAACTCATGATTTATATTTAAATCTAAATTCAAAGGAGTATTTCACAGTTTATCCACCTGTAAATCAATCTTTTTTTGCACTTGCTGAGTTAGCTTCCAATGGGAGTATATACCAAACAGTAATTTGGATGAAAGTCATCATCTTATTATTCGAAATAGGACTTTTCTATATTTTGTTCTTAATCCTGAAACGATTAAAACTCCCAGAAACTCTTTCGCAAATTTATTTTTTAAATCCATTGGTTATAATTGAACTAACTGGTAATGTTCACTTCGAAGGAGTAATGTTGTTCTTTTTGATGCTTGGATTACTCATGGTATTAAGAAACAAAATATGGCTAACAGGAATAGCTCTTGGACTTGCAGTAAGCGTTAAACTAATTCCATTACTAATATTGCCCTTGTTTTTACCGCTATTAGGATGGAAAAAGAGTACTAAATTATATGTAGCGTTAGGTATTACTTTTATTTTAACATTACTACCTTTTATAACTACTGAGTTAATTGATAATTTTAGCCAAAGTGTAAATCTTTATTTTCAAACCTTTGAGTTTAATGCTAGTGTTTATTATTTACTGAAAGAGATAAGCTATATAACTATAGGATATAAATCAAGCTTATTAGGTATGTTAATCCCACTGTTTGTATTTTGTTTCGAAATGTATTTAGTCATTAAGCTTTACAAAGAGTCAAAAGTAGGAGAGGTTCCATTTAAGTTATTTATACAAAAGGCTGCTGTTTTATTATTTATCTATTATATGTTAGCAACAACTGTTCATCCATGGTATGTAATTAATTTAGTAGTGTTAAGTGTGTTTTTAAATAGCAGAGTATATCTCCTTTGGTCATTAACAGTCTTTTTAAGCTATTTCGCTTACAGTAGTTATATTCTAAATTTCGCTCCCGATCAAGACTTCCATCAATATAATTGGTATTACTTTATTATTGCTTTGGAATACTTAGCCTTAGTATTTTTTGTTATTTTTGAAAGAAGAAAATCTAATCAAAATCTTAAAATTAATTTATGAAAAATTTAATATTCCTTTTACTTATCATGATGTTTTTCTCTTGTGAGAGTTCTGTTTCAAAAAACGAGATACAATTACAATTAGAGACTATTAAAAATAGTACAGAACTAAGCCCAGATTTACCACCACATGTATTAGAAAGAATAGAAAATAAAATTAATCTTCCAAATGAACCATTTATTGAAGTAGAAAAATTTATTTTACTAATTATCTCATTAAATGATGATAAGCTATCTGATGATAAGATAGAAGAATTGGATTTGCAATTGGATAAGTTGATGGAGAGCTCTTCATTAATAGAAGGAGAAGAACAAGCTTTGTTTATGGATTTTATAATGCCACTCCAGGAGTTTAAAAACCAATTATTAATGGCAAAAGAGAAAGAAGATTTAATTATTAAAAAGAATAATATTAAAAAATATTTAGGCAGTTTTTATCTACTTTATAAAGTCCAAAATTTAGACTAATAAATTCTGATAAGTTCTTTTTTAGGAATAGTATAATTTATTTAAATTTAAGTCGTTAAATCATTAGTATTTACCTTTTATCTTTTTAAAAAACTATTCATGAAAAAAATCCTTTTCTCTATCCTAGCTGTTGCCTTTATTTTTGCTTGTGGAAATAATGTAAAAACAGACTTGTCTTCAAGACAAGCTTTCTCAAGTTTTATCTCAGGATATACTTCAGGCTATATTTCTAAAGCATCCAGTATTAAGATTAAACTTACCGAAAGTGTTGATGAATCTGTTGATTTAACTAAAGAGTTGGATAAATCAATATTTACTTTTTCACCAGATGTTGATGGAGTTGCAAGATGGATTGACAATAGAACCATAGAATTTATCCCAACCAATGGATTAAAATCGGGTCAAAAGTATGTATCTAATTTTAAACTATCTGAATTTAAAGATGTTCCTAAAGAATTAGAAAAATTTGTCTTTGATTTTAATGTTATTAATCAAAGTTACGAAGTATCTATTCATGGGCTTCATACTCCGGATGAATCTAATATGGCAATTCAAGATATGGAGGGAACTATTCATTTTGCTGATATAGTAGATTCGTTAGCTATTTCTAGGGGACTAAAAGCAACTCAAAAGGGAACGGTATTACCATTATCTATTTCGGCTATGCCTAATAATCAGTATCGATTTGTAGTAGGAAACATCAAAAGAGCAAAAAGAGAAGAGAGTGAAGTTATTATCAAATTTGATGGTGGAGCAATAGGAGTAACAAAGGATTACGAAGAAAAGAAAACAGTTTACTCTCAGAAATCATTCAAGATATCAGAGGTAAGTATAGTTCAAGAACCACAACAATATATTTTAATTCATTTTACCGATCCTTTAAAAAGTAATCAAAACCTAAGAGGACTAGTTACTCTTAATAACTCGGGGAGTATACAAACAGTAATTGATGGACATGATATAAAAGTATTTCCTGGCAGGCAGCTAATAGGAGATAAAGAACTAACAGTTTTTGCAGGGGTACAAAACAAAGAAGGATATAAGTTGGGAACAGATTACTCTAAGCAATTAACTTTTGAAGCATTAAAGCCTGATGTAAGAAAATATGGAGATGGTGTAATTATTCCAAGTGAAGGACAAATGAATTTCCCTTTCGAAGCAGTTAATTTAAAAGCAGTTGACATTGTTCTTACTAAAATATACGAAAGTAACGTAGTTCAATTTTTTCAGACAAATAGCTTTACTGGTTCTGATGAATTGAAAAGAGTTGGGCAGAAAGTGGTTACAAAAAAACTAAGCCTTCAAGAAACTGGAGTAGACCTTAACAAATGGAACCGATTCACTATTGATTTATCGTCTGTTATTGATAAGAGTGAGGGAGCAATATACCAAGTACACGTTAGATTCAAAAAAGAATATTCTAATTATAAGTGCGATAAAGAAGAAGGAGATGATGGCTTAACTGAAACTGAAACAGTTTCTGAAGAGAAAGAATGGAGCGAAGACACTTGGAGAACTTATGACTATGATTATTATGACAGTTATTCTTATAGTAGGTATGATTATAATTATAGCGAAAGAGAAAACCCGTGTCACTCTATGTACTATAGGAATAAGAACATTACTCAAAATCTTATTTTATCGGATATTGGTATTATAGCTAAAGCAGGAAGTAACAAAGTTCTTCATGTAATCACCAATGATATAAACTCTACTAAACCAATGTCTGGTGTAAGTTTAGAAATTTTTAATTACCAACAGCAATCAATAGGGACTGTAACCACAGATGGGGAAGGAATGGGATCTATTCAATTAGATGAAAAGCCTTTTGTAATTGTAGCATCTGCCAAAGGGCAAAAAGGTTTTTTGAGATTACGTGACGGGGAATCTTTATCCTTATCTAAATTTGATGTAAGTGGAAGTACCATTCAAAAAGGAATAAAAGGATTTATCTATACCGAAAGAGGAGTCTGGAGACCAGGAGATTCTGTTTATTTAACTTTTATGATGGAAGATAAAAACAGTCTTTTACCAGATAACCATCCTGTAGAGTTTAAGCTTTATAATCCAAAGAATCAATTAGTAACCAGAAGTGTTAGTACTAAATCCGTAAATGGTATTTATGATTTTAGAACAGCTACTGGGCAAGATGCATTAACAGGAAACTACAGAGCTCAAATTAAAGTAGGGAACAGACAGTTTGTTAGGTATTTAAAAATTGAAACAGTTAAACCAAATAGACTAAAGGTTAAACTAGAAACTGAAAAGAAAATTATATCTAGTTCTGATGATACTAAGTTATCGCTTAATGTAACATGGCTTCATGGTTCGCCAGCATCTAAACTAAAAACTAAAGTAGATATGTCTATTGACCAGGTAGGAACAAACTTCGATAATTTTAAAGGATATCAGTTTGATGATCCTACAAAGCGATTTAACTCCAATGACTACACAGTATTTGACTCTAGATTAGATGAAGAAGGGAAAGCAGAATTCCCTCTTAAATTAACTATAAAGAATGCTGCTCCAGGAATGCTTAACGCTCACTTTACAACTAAGGCTTTTGAAGATGGAGGAGGGTTTAGTGTAAACAGAAAATCACTAAAGTATTCGCCATATAAATCCTATGTTGGAGTTAAAGTTCCAAAAGGAGATTTATATGCAGGAACACTAGAGATTAATAAGACTCATAAAATACAGATTGCTAATGTTACGGAGGACGGTAAACCAATTTCATCTAAACTAGAAACTAAGATTTACAAAGTAAGTTGGAGATATTGGTGGGATAGATATGATTCGGACTTATCAAGTTATATATCTCGTTCGGGAGTAACACCAATTGATACACAAAAAGTTTCTTTGAAGAAAGGGAAAGGAACTATAAACTTTAAACCAGAAACTTGGGGAAGGTATTTAATTGTGGTTAAAGATAAAGCCAGTGGACACTCTACAGGTCAGATATTTTTTGCAGATCAAAGGTATTGGTCAAGATCAAATAGAACAGATAAAGAGTTCATGACAATGTTAGCTTTCTCTACTGATAAGGAAACATATGAAGTAGGAGAGGAGGTTAAGTTTTCTTTCCCTTCAAGAGAAGGAGGAAGAGCTTTGGTAAGTATAGAGAATGGTTCTAAAATAGTAGAGAAGAAATGGATAACAACTTCTGATAAAGAAACCAAAGGTTCTTTTGAAGTAACTGCTGATATGACACCAAATGTGTATGTGCATATTACCATGCTTCAGCCATATAAGAATACTATGGATGATGTACCAATGAGAATGTATGGAATAGTGCCAATTACTATCGAAAACAAAAACTCTCATTTGGAGCCTGTTATTTCTATGCCAGATGTATTGCGAACAGAAACAACAGCTACAATTAAAGTATCTGAAAAAAATGGTAAAGCTATGTCTTATACATTAGCAATTGTAGATGAAGGTTTATTAGACTTAACAAGTTTCCAAACTCCAGATCCTTGGTCTACTTTTTATGCAAGAGAGGCACTAGGAGTTAAGTCATGGGATATGTACGATTATGTACTTAATGCCTATAAGATAGAGCAAGATAAGATACTTGCCATTGGGGGAGGTGGACAAATAAACCCTGATAAGAAAAGTGCCAGAGCTAATAGATTTAAACCAATGGTTAGGTTTATTGGTCCATTCACAAGTAATGGAAAATCTAAATCACATAAAGTTGATATACCAAATTACGTAGGTTCAGTTAGAGTGATGGTTGTAGCTGGAGAAGACTTGAAATATGGAAATGCAGAGAAGACAGTTCCAGTTCGTAACCCGTTAATGGTTTTAGGGACGTTACCAAGAGTTGTAGGGCCAAAAGAAGATATTACCTTACCAATAGACGTATTTGCTATGGAAGATCACGTGAAGAACGTTAAATTGACTGTTACTGCAAATGAGTTTTTTGAATTAGATGAATCTACTAAGAATTTAACATTTGAAAAAACTGGAGATCAAGTAGTTCGTTTTAAAATGAAAGCTGCAAATAAACTAGGAGTAGGAAAAGTAAGTATAGTAGCTACAAGTGGAAAAGAAAAAGCTACCTACGATTTTGAAGTAGACGTTCGTCCTGCCAATCCACCTGTTACAAGTGTTCAGGAAGGTGTTATACAAGCTGGCGATAGTTGGGAAAGTGAAACTGCATTTGATGGGATTACTGGAACAAATACTGTAGCATTGGAAGTATCATCTTTCCCTGCAATAAACCTTGAACAAAGAATGAGGTATTTAATTAGATACCCTCATGGTTGTGTAGAGCAAACTACTTCATCTGTGTTCCCTCAATTGTACTTAAGTAAATTCAGTACACTAGGTAAACAAAGAGAAATAGAAATCGAGAATAACATTAAACAAGGAATACTTCGTTTACAAAAGTTCCAAACTGCTAATGGAGGATTCTCTTATTGGCCAGGAGATAGTTATGCAAATAACTGGGGAAGTGTTTATGCCTCTCATTTCTTGCTTGAAGCAGAGAAAGAAGGATATGCTTTACCTTTTGGAATGAAAAACAAAATGTTACAACACTTAGGTTCTGTGGCTAAGAGTTGGAGAAGACCTTCAAGAAATGATAAATACTACCGTTATCAATCTAATGAACTGACACAGTCATACCGTTTGTTCATATTGGCAATGGCAGGAAAGCCAGAAGTAGGAGCTATGAACAGATTAAGAGAATTCTCTGATTTATCAGTTACAGCTAAATGGAAACTTGCGGGAGCTTATCAATTGATAAAACAAACTACTACAGCTAAAAAGCTTGTTGAATCAAGTTCGGTAGTTATAAACGATTATAGAGAGTTGTCATATTCTTATGGTTCTGCCCAAAGAGATGAAGCGATTATATTGGAAGTATTGAGTTTGATGAAAGATAAATCTCGTGCTGCTAACTTAGCTAAGAAAGTGGCTCAAAACATGGGAGGAGGAAGATGGATGAGTACACAAACTACTGCCTATTCTTTAATTGCAATGAGTCAATTTATAGAAAACACGAGTACATCCGGAGTTTTGAAGTTTAGCTATTCCTTAAACGGAAGTTCTATGAAAAACATAACAGAGGTTAAACCTATGTATGTAGATAAGAGAACTAAAATAACTACTAAAAATGGAAAGGTAACTCTACAAAACAATGGAGATGGCTTATTGTACGTAAGAGTAGTTAAAGAAGGAATTCCTATTGAGAGTAATGATTTGAATAGCGAAAGCGGAATTACAATGAATGTGAATTACTTAGATATGGATGGTAAGACAATTAATCCAACTAGTATTAAGCAAGGAACTGATTTTAAAATGAAAGTAACTATTTATAATACTGGTTCTGGAGGATACCTGAGAGAGATGGCATTGTCACAAATATTCCCATCTGGTTGGGAAATTCATAATTCAAGAATGTCAAACTCTTCAACTTCTTTCAACAAAGAAAATTCATCTTACGATTACCAAGATATTCGTGATGATAGAGTTTATACATACTTCTCTTTAGGAATAGGTAAAACAAAAACATTTGTAGTGAACTTAAATGCAACTTATGACGGTAAATATTACTTACCATCAATTCTATGTGAAGCCATGTATGACAACTCAATAAGTTCTGTTAAAAATGGAAAATGGGTTGAGGTGGTTAGGAATTAAAAAAAAAGCCAAAGTAAAAGAATCACGCTAGATTTAATTAATGAAAAAGCATAACTACGAGATTAAAGTTGAATGGATAGGAAATGAAGGAAAAGGAACTTCTAACTTTAAGTCTTAAAATAGAGATCATAAAATCATAGTAGATGGAAAGTATGATTCGATAATTGGTTCGTCCGACCCTTCTTTTCTTGGTGATAAGACAAAATATAATACAGAGGAACTTTTTCTATCCTCAATCTCGTCTTGCCATATGCTTTGGTACCTTCATCTATGTGCAATACATAACATTATAGCATTAGAATATATAGATGGAGTTATTGGAGTCATGAAGGAATTTGAAAATGGAAGCGGAAAATTTGTTGAGGTAACTTTAAACCCTAAGATAATTATATCTCATTCCATTAATATAAATAAAGCAAACCTACTTCATGAAGAAGCCAATAAAATGTGCTTTATTGCTAATTCATGTAACTTACCTATTAAACATAATCAGACAATTAGATCTTAATATCAACTACTGTATAAACCAAAAAAAAGCCTTCTGAAATGAATCAGAAGGCTTTTTAAGTTTATAAGTATTCTTTACTTATTGAATAATCATCTTTTTAGTTACAGTTCCTTTATCAGAAGAAACATTTACTAAATAAACACCTTTAGTAAGGTGAGAAAAATCAAATGACTTCATAGTAGAGTTGTTGTGTGCCATGTTAGCATTGTAAACAACTGCTCCTAAAGTATTCATTACTGTAACAGTTACGTTAGCAGTTTCAGCAGAAATGTATTCTAAGTTTACTAAACCATTACTTGGGTTAGGGAATACATTTAAAGTAGCATTAGTTGCATTTTCATCAATTGAAGCTGGAGAAGCAGTAACGTCCATCCATTCAGACTGCATTACTTTACCAGTTGTCATATCTTGAACAAATACAACAGCTTTTAAGTCGCTAAATTCTTCAACATTAGAAGTTGACATATTAGAGAAAGTACTAAAGTTAGTTACAACTCCATTATTTAATGATGTTAAAACATTACCATTTTCATCAGGAATCATATCCATCATTACTTCAAAAAATTCAGTTTCACCATTTGACCCAACATTTTGAGTAGTTTTCTTTTCGTTAATTACAACATGGTATCTTAGGTTTCCAGATAAAGTAGCATAAGGAGTAATTACACCTTCAATTCTTACTTGTGGTCCTGCAAATCTTGCACTTGTAATGTTAATCCCTACAAAAGCAGGTTCAGCTTTGTAAGAATTAAAAATTGCTGCTGTAAAAGAAGCAGCATTCTGATCCCATTCTCCGTCAATTTCCATTCTTGGAATAGAGTTAACTCCGTAAAATCCTCTTCTGTTTACACTTTCACTTGTAAAATAAGGATCTCCAGCACCAGGGAAGTTTTGTTGATACTTAATTACTGTGTAATCAGTAATTGCAGGTAATACAACATTATCCATGTTTTGGTTACCAGCAACACAAGGTCCACAAGTAGAAGAAGTAAATACTTCTAATAATGGTTTTCTTGGTACTACTGTATCTACAACTGAGATACTAAAAGTAACTTTATCGTTAGCAGTATTTAAATCTGTATTTCCATTAATGTTAGTTGCCCATGCTTCGATAGAGTAGTTTCCTGAAGTTGCAGGAGCCCATGTAGTTGGGTGAGAAAAGTTACCAGTTGCTCCATTTGCAATACTAGCTCCAGTAATAGCAGATGTTACAACAGCACCTGCACCAACTTTATAGTTTAAGTCATATGAAGTAACAGTAGCAGAACCTCTGTTTTGAATTGTACCAGCAATTGTAAAAGGTCCAGTACTTAAAACCTGAATTGGAGCTAATGTACTTGTTTTAGCAGCCATATCAGTTAAAGGTTGAACACCAGGAATAAATTCGTAGTATCTGTTATCAGTAGGTGAAGGATCATTCGAAGCCAAAGTTGAATGAGCTCCAGTAACATAAGCAGTAGTACTGTTTACTTGAATACCTACAGTAATTCCAGTATATACAGCATTAGCTCTCATATCAACAACAAAAATATTGTTCGTAGTTTCTTCTAGTACGATTGCCCAGTACGTCCATCCAGTTAAAGTTGATGGAGTGTAAGAAGCAAAATGTATCCAGTGTTGTCTGTTTGGTGCAGTACCAAAGGTTTTAGATACAATATTATCACTTGCTCCAGAACCTTGAATACCCATAATGTTTACAGAGCTATCTGGCAATGTTGCAGATGGCATAGTAACTGTAGCATATGTTGATGGTGCACTTGGACTAGCTGCAAAAGAGATAGATGCATTTGACATTGCAGTATAAGTAGTAACTGCTCCTCCATTAAAGTTAAATGCAAAAGGTATAGTTTGTGAAGCACTTGCTGTTGGCAAAGCATTTGTTGTACCTAGAACTGGTGCCCAACCGGCTCCCATTCCTCCACCAACTGGATATTCAGTTGCTTCAGTATTTAATCCTCCAGGATTAGCTCCATTTGCTTCAAAAAAGAAGTGATATTGCGCGCTTACCGTGAAATAGGCACCAAGTGCCATTATTGAAAGTAGAATTTTTTTCATTTGTTATTATGTATTATGATTAATTATAAAGTATAAATTTAACAAAAAATTATGACAATTATTTAAAGGAGACTATAATTATTTAACGGTCGTTTTTCATGTAATAAAATTTAGTTTGGCACGTCTATTGTTATATATCTAATATAAACCATAAAACTAATTAACTATGTTGAACTTAAAATTAAGATACGAATTAGCAAGAGATAGAGCTATTGAATTAATGAATAGAGGTTTGGTAAAAGAATATATTGAACAATTAAAGTATATGAACACACTAAAAAGACAATTAGTGAAGTTATATAACTAACAAAATAATTAAACTGCTTTTTTGGAGTGTTTTTAATAGTTTCACTCCAAAAAATGTCACGGTGGTTCGTGACTAACATTTTCTTACGGTACTAATCGTAAGAGGATTTGAAAAAGGGAATTCCATTGGAATTCCCTTTTTTAGTTTATTTTTTTTTGGTTGTCAACCTGTGGTGTTTGTTGCTCAATCTTTGTGGAATTTTCTACAGTAGTTTTAAAAGGCGAAATAAGCTCTTTTTTTCTCTTTCTTTTAAATCCAAAATAAAACTCTAAACTCAGAACTAACAATACTGGTAAAGACATTATAAATAGCAACCAATATACTGATCGACTATAATAATTTATTGTCTCGTTACTCATACCCTCAATATAACTAGCAGGGATGCCTACAATTCCATTTTTGCTCAATAAGTAATCTATAATTATAGTTAGATAATCTGATTTTATTTTTTTTGAATTTGATTTGTGATGCTTAATAGCACTTTCTTCTACCATAGACAAACCATTGGTTAGTGTCCATCTCATTGCAGTAGTAGTTAAATCTCCATTTTTATATCCAGAATTCATTAAATAACTATCTACTATCTCATCTCTTGATGTGATTTCATCCTTTGTATACTCTTTTGATAGAGATATAATGTATTTTGATAATTGAGGTAATAACAGATCTTCTATTTTATTTACTGAATAATGAGCAAATGCTTGCGCATCTTTTTGAAGGATATAAGTAGCTGAGAAAAACCAAGAAATAATCCCCATATAAAGAGGTAGAAACAAGTAGTAACTCACTTTTTTGATAAAAGCTATTCCTCCAGTATTATTTATAAAATGATACCGATAAAGTAAAATGAGAACAGCAATTGTGGTTAAGAATCCAAGGAAAAACCAACGAAATGTTTCGCTTAATTGTTCCCAAATTATTCCTATAAAATCCCACATACTTAAAGATTCTCTAAATTATCGTCCCAGTTTTTTGGTTTAGGGTCATGAAGTTTGCCTAATGATTTAGCTACGAGCATTGATACTGTTGCATCTCCAGTTACATTAATTGTAGTTCTTAACATATCAAGAGGCCTGTCCACAGCAAATATTAATGTTAATCCTATAGCAATTTGTTCTGGTGTAAATTTTCCTACTGCTTGTAATACAATAACCAACATTACCATACCAGCTCCAGGTACTGCAGCAGAACCAATAGATGCCATAAGTGCTGTGATTACAATAGTAATTTGATCTCCGAAGGTTAAATCTACTCCTAATGCTTGAGCAATAAAAACAGCTGCCACTGCTTGATAAAGACTTGTTCCATCCATATTGATTGTTGCACCAACTGGCAATACAAAACTTGATACTTCTTTATCAACACCAAGGTGTTCCTCAACACGTTCCATTGTTACTGGTAATGTTGCAGCTGAACTACTTGTAGTAAATGCTAATAATTGTGCGGGAGCTAATTGTTTCAAGAACCAAAATGGATTCTTTTTTACAATTAAACCAACTAGCAAAAGATAGAAACCTATCATTAATAATAAACCTACAATTACTGTGGATGTATATTTCATTAGTGCAACAATTATTTCCCAGCTTTCTGCCGAAACAATTACTGTTGCTAGTAATGCGAATACAGCAAATGGTGCAGTAAGCATTATTAAATCAACCATCTTCAGTACCACATCATTCAATCCATCAAAAAAGTCTTTTATAGGTTTTGCACTTTTTTCTGGAACTAAAAGCATAGCAATTCCAAAGAAAATAATGAAAAAGATAACTTTAAGCATACTACCATTATCACTTAGCGCGCTAAATAAGTTACTCGGTACCATATCAACTAAAAAATCTAAAGGGCCAGATTGCTGTTGAGAGGCAGCTGTACTTATTTTACTAGAAATACTAGAGTTGCCGGCATAAGTTTCTGTTAAAGTTGCTATTGTTTCGTCAGAAATTCCACTTCCAGGCTTTGCAATATTTACAGCAAATAATCCTATTGTGATAGCAATGATTGTCGTCCCTACATATATAAGGATAGACCTTCCACCAATTTTAGCAAATTTTGAGATGTCTTTTAAATCTGAGATTCCTTTAAGTAAAGAGGCTATTATCAATGGGATTGCAATAAGCTTTAATAAATTAACGAATATTGTACCTAGTGGTTTTATCCAATCTATAGTGAAAGATTTCCCCCCATCAACTTGCATCATTATAAACCCGAATATTACTCCAAGGAACATTCCGATTAATATTTTTAAATGAAGTGGTAATTTTTTCATAATATAGATTTCATGTGTTTTTAAAGATAAGAAAGAATTCTACTTTTTTTGATATAAAGTGTGATTCATCATTTCAAGGTTTACTTTCTTATACTGTTCAGGGTTAGGCTTGCAATCGTCATTCGAAACTAAGTAAAACTCAGCATTTTTTTCTGATTCTCTTAATAGGGTAATTTTTCCATAACGGGAGTAGTAACCGTGCTTACTCCAATTATTAAATTGTGATTTACAGATGTCGATTTCAGTATCTTTTCCTATGTGATTTATGACTATATAAGCATCATTTACTTCAGGAATATCTCTTCCTATTTCACCATTTTTGTTTATTGCTATAGCAAATACTGCAGTTAAAAAAGCAAAAGCTACAACTTTTAAGTATCTTAAATTTTTGGATTTAATTAAATTCGATTCCATCCACTTTTCTATAATTGGAAGAATAATAAGTCCCATCAATATCCCAAAAAACGGATAAATAGTAAGAATGTAAAATCCACTTTGTTTTAAACTAACCATTATTGGTGCTATCCCACAGAATAAAAGAAAACAAAAAGCAAAGATTAGTTTTTTATTCTTAGAGAAATGTGTTTTATAATCTACTGTTTTTCTTCCAAATAAAAAGATGAGAATAGCCAATCCTAATGGAACCAAAATGTGTTGAATGAACTCCAAAAATATTTGATACCTTGAGTTTACGGTTACTGCTGTTTCTATACTTTTTAAAACTTGGTTATTAATGTAGTTGGTAAAGTTGTTGGATGCATCTTCAGAAAATAGATATAATAATAGAATCGGAAGTGCTGTTGAAAGAACTAAAACTATTGTTTTAATTGCCATTGAAATAATAGTTTGTTTTCTCAAAAACAAAAATAATGTAAAAGGGATTATCCAAATGTATAATCCTACAAATCCTTTAGATAAAACTGATAAAGAAAGTAGTAACCCGCCAATTACAATGTAAATTACCTTAGATCGATTTATTCCTTTTAGACAAAAATAGGCTGAAAAAACTACAAAAACAGTCATTGTGTTCTCAAGCATATTATTAGCAATAGCCCACTGAACATTGGTTACTAATAACCAGAATAGTAAAGGAATCCATCCAGTTTTTACCTTGTTACCAAGTTCTTTCCAACAAAGTACTGTAGCAATTCCAGTTAGTAAATAGGTGAACAGAGA
The DNA here is from genome assembly GCA_018609055.1 of Flavobacteriales bacterium. GTDB lineage: Bacteria > Bacteroidota > Bacteroidia > Flavobacteriales_D > CAJJDF01 > CAJJDF01. The sequence continues at coordinate 152,691 of JABAYJ010000008.1, read as the reverse complement.
ATAAAGTCTTTCGATATAAATAGAATCTCCAAATAGCTGAAACCACATGCTTTGTAAACCAAGGGCTAGGGGAGGATGCTCATAAAACTCAGGAAAAACTGAATTGGAAAGGTAAGGAGACCAAAAGCTTCCAAAACCATTTGCCATGTTGTTTGAAAGGGCTGAATAAATTAACCCATCCATAAACATTCCATCAGTAAATAAATGCATATCTACTATTCCTAAGAATAATAAAGCCACTATTAAATAAAGATAAAACTGAGTTTTTTTCAAGATATACTTGTGATGTTGTATTAAGTTTTAAATATAAAAAAAGGATAGCTGTTTTCAACTATCCTTTTTCTTTTTTTACTTAAAATATGTTAAGCTCCAATTTCGTCTTTACAAGCTTTCAATATTTTTTGAGCTCCAGCTAAGTCACTGCTCTCTGCATAAGTTCTTAGTACAGGTTCAGTTCCAGATGCTCTTATCATTAGCCATTCGTCATTATCAAAAAAGAATTTGAAACCATCTGTTTTGTCAATAGATGTTATTTTGTAATCACCAAATGATTGGAATCCATCCTTTTCACATTTTGCCATTATAGCCACTTTCAATTCTTCTGTAATGTGCAAATCATCTCTTTGATATTTGAAAGGTCTTACAATCTTGTATACTTCTTCAATTAAATCTTCTAATGATTTACCTGATTTGGCCATGTATTCCCATATAACTAATCCCATCCAAATTCCATCTCTCTCAGGAATATGTCCTTTAATTGCAATCCCTCCAGATTCCTCACCACCAAGCAGTACATCTTCTCTTATCATGATGTCAGCAATGTATTTAAATCCTACTTTCACTACTTCAAAATCTAAACCAAATTCTTTAGCCATTTTACCCAAACGAGGAGTAGAAGAGGCTGCAGTCAATATTTTTCCAGTCATTTTTTTGTGAGTAAATAAATAGTTCACAATGATTAGCATAATATGATGAGAATCTACAAAGTTTCCTTTACTGTCGTACAGTCCAATTCTATCAGCATCTCCATCTGTTGCAAGTCCACAAGCAATATCTCCTGATAATCTTATTACTTCAGAAAACTCTAATAAATTTTTGTGAATTGGCTCTGGAGCCTGTCCCATAAATGATGGGTTGTGATCACAGTGTAAGAAAAATGTATCTGGTAATAATCTTCTAAGTACATTTTGTCCAGCACCATACATGGCATCATAACCAAATTGTAATCCAGAATCTTTTATAGCTTGAAGGTCAAAATTTTCTTCAACTTTATTCACGTACATAGTTTCCATGTCATTGTATTCCAACAATGAGTTTCCTTCCAGAGCTATTTTTTCAAAGCTTTTGTCGGCAGTATCAGGAATCATATCCTGTACTTCTTGAACCTGAGCTGGAGGAAGTGGTCCACCAAAATGACCTTTTAGTTTGTAACCATTATAACTAGCAGGATTGTGACTAGCAGTTATTACAACACCCAAAGATGCTTTAAGTTCTACACAGGCCATTGAAACCATTGGAGTAGAAACAAAATCTTTGGCTAAGATTACTTTTATCCCATGATTGATAAATACTTTGGTTGCAGTTTCTGCAAACAATTCTCCAGCATATCTGCAATCATGCCCAACTACAATACTTGGGTTTTCAGGGAAATTAGTTTTTACCCATTTTGCAGTTGCTTCAGATACTCTTGCTACGTTTTCTACAGTATAGTTTTCAGCAATAATTGCTCTCCATCCGTCTGTTCCAAATTTTATTTTATGCTCAATCATAGTCGTTTATTAATTATATCCAAAGATAGTATTTATTATAAAGTTCAATTTAATGGTTTCGATTAAATGTATGTTAACTTTAGTTGAATAGTTGCTCTTAAAGTATAAGCGGTATTTTATATTATGAAACCTATACGGGGTTGATAGGTTTGAGTTCTATTTTAATTGAAAATTATTTTCCCATTTAAAAAAGAACCATCACTAAAAATCAGTGAGTAAAAGTAAACTCCTTCAGGTAAATCATCCTTATTAATAGAAAAGCTAGAAGAGTTTTGCTCAATTTCATTAGCTACTAATTGTCCCTGAAAGTTGAATAAACTATAAGAAAATGATAGGTTATTTTTATTATCAAATTCAACTACAGCTATATTATCAGAAGGGTTTGGGTAAATAGTGTGGTTGATGGAAGATTCCTCTATTAACGAATTAACGAATGAAACGTTAATTGGTAATTCAACTACATAACAATCTATCGAATGTCCATCTTGAGCTCCGCTCCAGTCTGATGCATACAACACTCTAGTTCCAGTAGGACTAATAACTGCATGAGGTTCTCCCCCAGTAATTCCAATCATCTTCGTCACTTCTGTGATGCCCAATTCTGCATACTTTTACGTTTCCATCTTCTGCTTTTGCGATTACAAGTTCCTGATCTAAAAGTGATTGCCCATCCTTGGCGTAACCCATCATAGATGCAGCTACCCATCCACCTTCGGTATTTTTATGAGCCAAAGCTGATATTTGATCTCCTGATTGAGTGTAATTGTATCCTCTGCTTGGGCTAATAATATCATAACAATATCCATTATCCAAATCATGTGCAATTATATCGCCAATACAACCACCATTTGGTCCTTGTGCAAATGCTACTGTAAAATGGGCATCTCTTCCGTTAAATAATCTCCCCATACATGAATGTTCTGTACTACTTTCGTTTAAGCTAAGTTTATAACTGCCTGAAGTGTCATAAACTTTAGAATCATGTAAAAACAAATTTCCACTTGGTGCTACCATTGGAGCAATATTTCGCAAAGTGCTAATTGCAAATTTGGTAATTGTTTGAGTTGATATCTTATAATAATAGGCAGTATCGTTATTGCATCTAAATGATACCACATCCGAGTCCCAAGACATCATTTGCACATCATTCCCCATAGTAAAAGAACCATTACAGGAAGTAACAGAATCAAGATTAAAAACTACTGTTTTAGTAGAAGTATTTACCGTGTATTTTATGAAATTAAAAGTGTTTTTTTCTGGGTAATAAAAAACCTGAGGGTCATTAAAATCCCAATAAATTAATTCTAAATCAATAGGGTTAACATCAGTTAATGCTCTTATTGGAGCATAGTTCATTCCATTAAGCAAAATGTGGTTTGAGTTTGTCTGGTTATATAATATCATATATGATTCATCTGAATTCCAAGCTTGAACTGTACTGTTCATTGGTACAATTACATTACCTGCTCCAGCATTTGTTATTCTTCTAATTTTTGTTCCAAAAGAAGGGTTAATAATTGTATCCAAATAACCAGGTTTTGAAATTGCCTGCATAGGATGATTAGAAGTATCGTTAATTACCAAACCAAAAGATAAATCTTGACAGAATGAATTTAATGAGCAAATAACCAATAATATTAATAGTAACCGTTTTTTCATAAAGTAAATATATCAATTAGTAATATAGTATGACTTTACAGAAAAAACTTTCGGATTACAATGAACACAGGAATTCCAAAAGAATAAATTACTAGTATAGGAAGTACAAAAGCTTTTAATCCTGCTATTAATAGAACCCCAATGAATAAAAGTTGAAACCCTAAGCCATAAAAGGATACAAGAGTCATAAACCAATTAGGAAGGTTCTTAGTTTTTTGAGCAGAAGCATCTAGCTTGTAAATAACGAAATCGAAAATTCCGTAACAGAACTTATACATCCCAAAAAGGATGTTGACATGAGATTGTTTTTCAATATCAAAAGCTACTGGAGTTTTTCCTTCAATTATTCGGCTAGTTGTATCGCCACCATGAATGTTTCGAAGGATTACATAGTAATAATTGTAAAGTGTTCCTTGTAATTGTAAACCAATAAAAGCAAGTGCAATCCACCACCAATGGTCATTGTTGGTAATTCCTATTAGAGTTAAGAGGAACAGATTAAGAATAATATCCGAAACAGAATCCAAATACCTTCCAGTGTAGGATGGAGTATTTTTAACCCTTGCTAGTTCACCATCTGCAGCATCTAATATTGATTTTAATACTAAGAAAATGGTAGCTAAAACAAACCACTCTTTATAAATAAAAAAGAGAGCAATAATTCCTGCAACTACAAACCAAAGCGTAACATGGATTGGAGTAGTAGAGGTGTTTTTTAACGAATTAGCAATAGCTCTTGCAACAGGTCTGCCATAATCGGAGACATCAAAGAATTGATTTTCTTCAGGAAGTTTGGACATGAATTGGTTTCACGGGTTCGCTACAAAACAGCAGCAATTACAAATGTAGGTAAATTATTGTTTAATAATTTTTTACCTAGTAATCTCATATAGAGCTACCGAAAGTGCGTTTACCACATTGATTGAGGAATTTTTTCCAAATAAATCAAAATGTAAGATTGAGTCCATTTCTTTTAGAATTGGGAAATCTATTCCGTTTCTTTCGTTACCAATGAATATGGCTATTTTGTTTGTGATAGAGAAATCAAAGCCTTTTAAAGGCTGACTATCATCAGTAATTTCTAGACCAATTAGTTTAAAATTTTCTTCTTTAAGATGGCTAATTACTTGATTTGAATCTTGATTAAAAATGACTTCAAGTTCTTTGTCAGCACTGCGAGCAGTTCGTTTTACTCTTCGGTTTTCCAAATTGGCTGTGTCACCAAGGAAGATAACTTTTTTGCACCCAAAAGCTTCAGAAACTCTTAATATCATCCCCACATTATCGGGCGAACGAATTTCTTCGGCAACTACAATTAGTTCCTTGTTTGTTTTAGTATTAGTTACTTCGGTATGTGTTAGTTGGACTGGCAAATGGATTTAGTTTAACTATTGATTAAATTGTACCCCATAAAGATTAAAACCATTCCTAAAAGAACATAAAATATTCTGGCACCTTTTCTTCCAAGTAACTTTAAAAAGAGTTCTGCTTTTCTACTTTCAAAGAAAAACCCCCAATTAAAAATACTACCTAGAATAGAAAAACATCCAGCTAAGCATATAAATATTGCTATCCATGTATTTTCACCATCTCCCATAATTCTTTAATTTTCCCCTTCCAACACTAATACAAACTCCCCTTTAATAGCAGCTTTAGCTTCCAAATGAGCAATTACTTCATCCACAGTACCTCTAAATGTTTCTTCGTGTAGTTTGGTTATTTCACGTGAGTATGATGCTCTGCGTTCTCCGCCAAAAAACTCTTTGAATAGTTTGAATGTCTTAACCACACGATAAGGTGATTCGTAAAACACAATGGTTTTAGTTTCTTCTAATAGAGCTTCCATTCGTTTGTTACGCCCTTTTTTTTGAGGTAAAAAACCTTCAAAAACAAATCTATCACTTGGTAAGCCAGAGTTTACCAATGCAGGAATAAGTGCAGTTGCTCCTGGTAATGATTCTATTTCTACACCTTCTTCCAAGCATTTACGCACCAATAAAAATCCTGGATCCGATATTCCTGGAGAACCAGCATCAGAGATAAGTGCAAACGATTGACCTAACTTTAATTGGCGAGTCATTTCGGCAACTAATTGATGTTCATTGTGCTGATGAAATGGTTTTAGTGGAGTACCGATTTCAAAATGCTTCAATAACTTACCGCTAACTCGTGTGTCCTCACAAAGGATTAGCGAAACTTCCTTCAGTACGCGAATCGCTCTGAAAGTAATGTCTTCAAGATTTCCGATAGGAGTAGGGACCAAAAATAATTTTCCTGTCATGAGCTTTTTATCTAGTTAAAATGATGTAATCTTTTAAAAGAGTTTTTAAAAATTTGATACCATGTTTAGGTCGGTTGTCTATTCCTAAAAGTTCTCTTGTTTTGTCAATTAATTCTCTTGCAAATTGTTTGTTTGCTTTATTAGGAAGCCTCTGAACTCTATCAATAGTATTCTTAATCAGCAACATATCTTCATCTGATAACAGAGTTACATTGAGGTAAGTTGGTTCGTAGTCTTTTTTAACTCCTATTTTCAGAATGTCTTTTATTCCGTATTGAGTTTCTGGCTCAAGCTTAATAATGGTAGTGTTTGCCGATAAATCTCCCAATCTTTGGCTCTTATCAGAAGAGGCAATAAAAATAGCTGCTAAAGCTCCAAAAGAGATATAAATATCAACTATTCTGTACGTCCATCTTAGGAAATAATCGTTTACTGTTGGCAGTTCACCATTCACTTTAATTACACGAAGTTTCAGTATTTTTTTACCAAGAGTTTGTCCATCAAAATAGATTTCGCTCACTAAATTATAAAAGGTAACAACAGGAAATAACATAATCCAATAAATAGCATCTCCGCTAGATTCCAAATTAAAAGTAAATACAATACTTACTAAACTACAGATTAGTGAATATCCAAATATGATGAGAAAATCGAGTAATGAAGCCAATATTCTTTGCCCCACATTTGCCAATTCATATTGAATTGCCACATTGTTGGAGGTTCTTATTTCTATATTCTTCATTATCAGTAAAAATAATTAAAACTTAGTATTAATAGAGGATAAATGGACGAAAAATGGAAGTTCGAGAAAATTAGATAAACTACAATACTAAATTCTATCTTTGCATGTGGAAAATTTGAATCAATTTTATTTATCAAACGGCATTGCCGGAATTCATCAGCAGTTGGATTCATCTGAAGTATCGCATTTTGGTATTACCATAAAAGCAGGTTCCCGTGATGAATTGGAAAATGAACAAGGTTTAGCACATTTTATAGAACATTGTATTTTTAAAGGAACCACTAAGCGTAAACCATTTCATATATTAAGTAGATTGGATGCAGTAGGTGGAGAATTAAACGCTTACACAACCAAAGAGGAAACCTGTATTTACGGTTCTTTCCTTAATGTTTACTACGAAAGAGCAATTGAATTAATTTCGGATATTTTATTTAATTCTACTTTTTCTGATCATGAAATTCAGAAAGAAAAGGATGTGATTATTGATGAGATAAATTCCTATATGGATTCTCCATCTGAACAGATTTTTGATGATTTTGAAGAACAAGTTTATAAAGGCCAAGCAATTGGGCGAAATATTTTGGGTACGATAGAAAGTGTTAAGTCATTTACAAGAGATGATATTTTGAGATTTGTTGAGAGAAATTATCATCCTAAAAATATTGCGATAAGCTCAGTTGGGAATATAAAAACAGAGAAATTTGAAAGGCTTTGTGAAAAACACTTTGGACATGCTTTTGATAAAAAAGCGAATACCAATAAAGAGATTATTTATTCTTACGAACCAACTAAGTTAGAGCTAACAAGAGATACTCATCAAGTTCATACTATGATAGGTAACATGGCTTATGACATGCATAACGAAAAACGCAGAGGATTAATTTTACTAAACAATGTGCTTGGAGGACAAGGGCTTAACAACCGTTTGAATTTAAATATTAGAGAGAAATACGGGTTAACTTACAGCATTGAATCCAATTACATCCCTTATTTCGATACAGGAATTTTTCAGGTTTACTTTAGTGCTGAAAAAAAATTCCATTCAAAAATTGTAAAGTTGATTTACAAAGAGTTTGAAGTTCTCAAAAATAAAAAATTAGGTGTGAATCAGTTACACTTAGCAAAGCAACAACTTAAAGGACATATTGCATTGGCTCAGGAGAATAGAGTAGGACTTATGCTTGCTTTAGGGAAGTCGTTATTGTTATTTGATAAGGTGGATACTAATCTGGAAATTTTCGAAAAAATTGATGCTATTACTAGCGAAAATGTTTTGGAAATCGCTAACGAGATTTTAATAAAAGAGAATTGCAGTATGCTTACTTTTATTTAGTAACCATAACTTTTTGTTGAGATATTCCATCTTTTGATTCTATTGAAATCAAATACATTCCAGATTTTGAGCTAGAAAAATCTACTTTTTCAATTGAATTTGTGGATTGCAAATCTTGAATTAATTTACCGTAAATATCAAACACTCTTATCCTCACTTTCTCATTCTTGAAAGAAGACAAATTAATCGTCACTTCGTTTTGAGTTGGATTAGGATAAATTTCTATTTCCATTTGCGACAATGGTTCATTAATCGAAGTAATGTCATCCTGGTAAGAAATACTATTAAAAAATGGGAGAGGATTACTAAGATTACTATCTACTTTTATTAAATATATATTTGCTTGGCTGCCATCCATAAAGTCACCTGTACAGGCTAAAATCATTCCATTATCTGATGTCATTTGCCCATCATAAGCAATCTCCTTATTTGAAGAAATAAATTTTTGAAACCCTCCTCTGTCACCAAATGCAATATCTTGGGTGTATCGATAGAAGTTAATATTGCCAGGTTCAGCTAAATCAAAGGTTCTAAAACCTGCAAATACTAAAGAATCTTTGTAATTAAATACTTTTTCGTTCCAGTCATCATTTTGTACAAAAGGTAATGAAGAAGTATAATCAGTAACGATATGCTCGTGAAAGAATAATCCTGCACTATCAATTTTTGCTCCCCAGTTATCAATATCAAATTCAGGAGGTGTGTTACTTCCTCCAGAAAGTACAATTTCACCAGAAGGTAGTTCAACTAAACTTTTGGCAAAGTTAATTCCAGGGTTTCCATAGTTGTTTTCCCAAATTAAGACCCCTAAGCTATCCGTTCTAACTACATAAGCTTGTCTTCCGTTTCCAAAACTTTCGCTTTCTCCAGCCATAATAAAGTCGCCATTGGATGATTGTACGAGCTCATAAAACTTATCAGGTTGTGTTCCTCCAAAAGTTTTTTCCCACACAACAGTTCCCATTGAATCTATTTTAACTAAATACCCAGATGGTGAACCATTTATATAAGTTTCTCCAGCTATAACAAATCCTTTATCACTTGTTTGAATTATGCTGTGACCAAAATTCCAATTTTCATCTCCAATATACTTGGTGAAAATTGTATCACCCATATTATCAGTTCTTAATACATACATATCATAATCTCCATGTGGTTGTCCGTAACCAACAAATGCTAACCCTCCATCATGTGTTTCAATAATGTCTTCTCCTCTTTCCATTCCATAACCACCATATCTTTTTGCCCAAAGAAATGCTCCTACAGAATCCACTTTCATTAAATATAGATCCGTATTTCCGTCATAGTTTACAGTAGATCCAACAACTGCATAACCAATGTCATTGGTTTGAACAATAGCTCTTGCTTGGTCATTTCTGCCAGTAGAATAACTTATTTCAAATGAAATTTGAGAAGCTCCTATGAAAGGAGTCAAATAGAATATGAATGATATGTAAATTAGATACTTCATTAGTTAAAAGGTATAAAAAGCATAACCACCAATACTATTTCCATTTCCGCTTTTCAAAAATGATCCAGTAATGTTTTGAGATTCAATTCCTGCTTTAAATTTTTTGTAAGAATAATAGGCGCCAACTCCAGCTCGCAATCCTGCATAACCACCCCAAGCTAAAGATCCTTGAATTCTTAGACTCTTGTTTATCTGAAAACTTCCACCACCATAAACTGAGGGTAAGTAATTGGAAAAGAATTTATAACGAACTCCATAAATTGATTGAAATTGAATAGAGTTATCAAAGTTTTTATCAAAACGAATAATAGTTGGTAGCATTGATACAAAGTTTCTATCAAATAATTCTGGTAAAATAGCTTCGGCTTTAGTTACTATTTCGTCATTATCAGTTTGGAAAACATTATCAATTTCTATTCCATCAAAATCATAGTTTATCTCCGTATTAGAGAATCTTGTATTTCTTGCCCAAAAGATTAATCCAAAATTTGTAACTGAGAAAGTATATTTTTTGTTTAGTAAAAGGCGAGAGTAGTCTAGCCCAATTCCAGCTCCATTAAAAGACATAAAGTTTCTCGAATTGTTATCAGACAAACGAATCTTACCATTGTACTGCATGTTAAGTTCAGTTCCTTCTGGTGCTGTATATAAATCTGCTTGTCTAAAATTGAAAGAATTAAATCTGTCACCAATAATTAAAGACAATCCAAATGATTGAGACCAATCTTTTTTCATTAGGCCAATAGTTAATTTCTCAAATTTATAAGAAGTGAAATTTGATCTACCAAGTTCTGCAGTTTGGTCTTCAAATTGTTTGTTTCCGTAGAAAATAGTCGAAAATAAATCTCGAGTGTAGGAAGCACTTATATTATTATAACTCCCAAAGCCTATGTAATAATGATAATTTGGTAGTTTTTTAATTAATGTGTCTGTCATATCTACAAATTGACCTTCGTAGTTTACTTCGAGCCCAAATCTATTTCTGTTGTTAGTTTTGTCAATTGCTAACTCTTTAAGTCTTTCGGTAATTTCTCCTCCAAAAAGTAATTTTTGCATGAACTCATTACTCAAATTTGTAGAGCCATAATTAGCTGAAAATACAGCCAAAACTTGATAATTATCTCGGTTACTATCAATAATTAAAACATTAGTAGAGTCTTTGGTAGTGCTATCCGATTGGGCATAAACAGTTTCAGTTCCAAAAATAAATAAAATTGAAACCAGACAAAAAACTATGTAGTTATATCTAATCATTAATTGTACTTTATTTCCATATTCATATCAGTCACTAGTTTAAACTTTATATAGTTATCTCTATAGATAGTAGTGTGTGGAGAATTGTTAGTGTTAAAAATTATTTGAAGTATTACTTCGGAGTTATTATTTATTATAGTCATTTTATCAGTAGGAATGACAGCTTCCAAAATCGAGTTTACAGGATTTGTAACAATATTTAATGCATCAGTATTAGCTGATCTAATTAATCCCTGAACCATTACCGAGTCAATAATTGCTCCGCCAGAATTAAGAAGAAATAGTTGAATTTCTGCATCAAAAGGGAAACCGTTTTCCGCATAAATTGTAACTAGAGCATTATTAACAGGATTGCTATCATCAGTAAGGTTTAAATCTATTTTTTGTCTTAGTTTAAGATCTTTGGCAATGAATTTAAGTGGCAATCTAATATGGAAATCAGCCTCAATAACCTGATCAAAATACAAGAAATCATTCCCGCTTCCTATGTTACCAAGAGGATTCACTTGAGCTTCTAGTTCAGTCGTCATTTGGTCGGATAGATTTTCAATAACTCTATCAATGTTCGAGTTCGCTTTTGTGTAAAACACTCTATTTATTGATGGCGAAACTAATCCATTGTTGTCAACTCCTCGGTTCAAGGTTATCCAATTATTAATAGAAGAATGTATTAATGGTACATTATTTCCTGTTCTAGAATTGTTAGAGATTAATTGTCTCAACTTTATTCTTGCTTCTGCTCCTACATAATTTTTAATCTCGGTAAAAATATCAATCGAATCAATATCAAGGGTTCCGCTAATAATTTGATCAAACACAGAAAAGTTGTTTACTGTTGGGCCTTCAATAAATGATGATTGACCAATATAGCCTTCAACATAAGCAGGTTTTAAAGACAAAAGTCTATTTTCAATAAAAACACTATCAAGGTTGCTAACTGATACAGTACCACCATTAGGGTCTGTATTAACTGTAACTTCAGACTCAAAAGTATTGAATTTTGTTCCATCATTTCCTGTAAGATCAAACGTGTATCCATCAAAATTAAAAGTCCCAGTTTTAACAGCAGGAATTGATGCTGATGAAGCTGCAGGAACACTTATAGTTCTAGTGAATCTGGTTCCACTTGGATTCGAAGTTTTAAAAATAGTATAGGTGTAAATTGTTTTTGTTTGTACAAAGCTTGTGATGGTGTATTGTAATTTACCAGTTTCAATTGTCATTTTTTCTATTCGTGCGTCACCAAGATCAAAACTTTCTTCGGAAGGATCATTTACAAATTGAGAACCAGCAGGTAATTGAATTGCAGATAAAAAAGGGAATCCAAATCTAAGCTTTACAGCTGTATCTGGTATTGTAAGGAAAAACTCTTCCTGAATTGGAGAAAACGAAAAACTATAATCTAAATCAACTGAATTATCAGAATTAATAGACAAAATAGAGTCGGCAACTAAGTCATCAATAGTAAGAGTGGTTTTTACAACTGGAGATAAAATATCTACGTTCCATCTTGTTGCTTCTTCGCGTTTGCAAGCGAAGGAGAGGATAACCATAAGTAAAATACTAAATCTTATTTTATTCATTTAGAGTTCCGTTTTAACAAAAATAGCGATTTATCTGCACAATTGCCCTATTTTTTTTAGTCAGTTTCAACAAGTCATATAGCACTTATTTTTTATTGATTTTCGATTATTATTTAGTGAACAAACTATCCTTTAAAACTTGTTGTGGATAGTTGTGTGCAACCATTGGCATGTAGTATATTTGTTTAAACGTGAAATGCGCAATGGCAAAAAGACAAAATAAATTTCAAACCGAAAAAGACGAGAGTAAAGCTAAAAAGACTTCTAAAAAGTCAAAAAAGCAAAAATCTATTAAGTCTTCTTTTAAACTAGGTCCAAATACAAAACGAATTCTAGGTCTACTAGTTGCCATGTCTTGTATTTATTTGTTTATCGCTTTTTTATCTTATTTGTTCACTTGGAGAATAGATCAGGATAAAGTTGAAGGAGCTGGTTTTATAGACTTTGTGTTTACAAAACAACCCTTTACTGTTAGTAATTGGCTAGGTAAACTTGGAGCAATAGTATCTCACAGTTTTATATTCAATGGATTTGGATTTATGTCATTCTTAATCCCTTTCTATTTGTTTTTAGTAGCGTTTAAAATTCTTATAGGAGAAACACTTCTTCCGTTAATGAAAACGCTAAAAATAGCAGTATTAGCTTTAATTTGGGGATCTATATTCTTTGGTTATTTCTTTAATGAAAACAATCTTTTTATGGGAGGGAATTTTGGTTACCAAATTAGTCTTTGGTTATCAGATTCTGTTGGAAGAATAGGAACATTCTTCTTTTTATTATTCTCCTTTTTCGGAATAACAGGAGCAATGTTCACTAATTTCATAAAAGCAGGATTTAAAGTTGTCTCTTCTTTATTTGCAGGAAGTGGAGAGGAAGTTAAGACAGAAAAAAATGCAGAAAAAGTTCATGAAGAAATATCCAATAACTTTGATGTGGATATGGATAGTGACTTGATTGATGATGAAATGGAAATTGTTGTAAATCAATCAGAAGAGACATCTGAAACTATAAATGAGACGAAAGAAGTAGTTGAAGAAGGATCTGAAATAGAGTTAAGTAACGAAGTTCCAGAAAAAGTAGAACAAGAAAAAACAGATGATTTTGAAATTGAAGTAGAGACTGTAAAAGAAGAATTACTGACTGTTAGAGAGATTAACAAAAAGGTGAAAGAATTTGGCGAATATGATCCTGAATTGGATTTGTCATCCTACAAATTACCACCAATTGACTTGCTAGAAACACATGGGCAAACAACAGGTATTAATATTAACAAGGAAGAATTAGAAGCAAATAAAAATAAGATTGTAGATACTCTATCTAATTATAAAATTGAAATTGATAAGATAAAAGCAACCGTAGGTCCTACTGTTACTCTATACGAAGTTGTTCCAGCTCCAGGAGTTAGAATCTCAAAAATTAAGAACCTGGAGGATGATATTGCTCTGAGTTTATCTGCTTTAGGTATTAGAATTATTGCGCCAATCCCAGGAAAAGGAACAATAGGAATTGAGGTTCCAAACTCTAATCCTCAAATTGTATCAATGAAAGCATTGATACAATCTGATAAGTTTCAGAATTCGAAATATGAGCTTCCTGTTGCTTTAGGTAAAACTATTTCTAATGAAACCTTGATTGCTGATTTAACAAAAATGCCTCACTTACTTATGGCAGGAGCTACTGGACAAGGAAAGTCTGTAGGTCTAAATGCTATTTTGGTTTCGCTTTTGTATAAGAAACATCCTTCGCAAGTTAAGTTTGTTTTGATTGATCCTAAAAAAGTAGAATTAACATTATTCAATAAAATTGAACGACACTTTTTAGCCAAACTTCCAGGTGAAGAGGAGGCTATTATTACAGATACAGGAAAGGTTGTGGCAACATTAAACTCTTTGTGTATTGAAATGGACAACAGGTATGATTTATTGAAAGAAGCACAAGTAAGAAACATCAAAGAATACAATGCTAAGTTTATTCAAAGAAAATTAAACCCAGAAAAAGGTCACCAATATTTGCCTTACATAGTATTAGTAATTGATGAATTTGCCGATTTAATAATGACTGCCGGTAAAGAGGTAGAAACGCCAATAGCTCGTATTGCACAACTTGCTAGAGCCATTGGAATTCACTTAATTGTTGCAACACAAAGACCTTCTGTAAATGTAATTACTGGGGTTATAAAAGCCAATTTCCCAGGAAGAATTGCATTTAGAGTTACCTCTAAAATAGATTCAAGAACTATTTTGGATGCAGGAGGAGCGGATCAACTAATAGGAAGAGGAGATATGATTTACTCTACTGGTAGTGAAATAATTAGGCTCCAATGTGGATTTGTTGACACACCAGAAGTTGAGAAAATTTGTAACTTTATTGGAGAGCAAAGAGGATATACAAATGCGTTACTTTTACCAGAATATGTTGACGAAAGTGCTGCATCTACAAAAGGAGGTTTTGATGATGAGGATAGAGATGAAAGATTTGAGGAAGCCGCTCGTATCTTAGTTATTCACCAACAAGGATCAGCTTCTTTATTGCAAAGAAAATTAAAACTTGGTTACAACCGAGCAGGACGAATTATTGATCAACTAGAGTCTGCTGGGATTGTAGGTCCATTTGAAGGAAGCAAGGCTCGAAAGGTACTGATATCAGATGAAATGAGTTTGGAACAGTATTTGAAAGACTTATAGTAATTAAGACTGATTATCTATTTTAATTTATGGTTGGAATATCATTTAGATATATTTCGTTATCATTTTGTTATAGTAGAAAACACCTCTTTTATTAATATTACTTTTAATTCATAAATAAGAATAAATGAAAAAATTACTTTTTATAGCAGCACTAATCGGAACAACATTTACTGCTGTTGGTCAAAACACGTATCAAGAAAAAGATCCAAAGGCTAAAGCTATCTTGGATAAGTTAAGTGCAAAGCACAAGTCAATAGATAATATTGTTATTGATTTTAAAGCAACATTTTCTGGAGCTAAAATTAAGAAGCAAATAATAATTGGAAAAGCGTATAAAGCAGCAAAAAAATATGCTTATTACACATCTGATTACACTGTTGTTAATGATGGAAGAGACAACTGGTTATACTCTAAAAAAGATAACGAAGTAGTTATTACCTCTAATGAAGATGCTGATGAAGGAAATGGATTAATGAGTCCAGCAAAGCTTCTTTCTATCTGGGAAACTGGATTTAAATATCAGTTTATTGGAGAAGGAAAAGTTGGTTCAAAAATGTTACAAGAAGTAAGGTTGTTTCCAGTAGACCCTAAAAAATCTAAGTATCATACAATTACTATAATTGTAGATAAAACTAAAAACGAATTAACTAAAGTAGAAATTAAAGGGAGAGATGGAGTAAACATGGTGTATGACATCACTGGATTCTCATCAGGTACTGCTATTTCTGGTTCTAAGTTTAAGTTTGATAAAACTAAATTTCCAAATTTGGTAACAACAGACAATAGGTTTTAAATAATTAAGAATACATCTTTACAAAGCCTTCGTTAGCAATAACGGAGGCTTTTTTTATTAAAATAAGTTAAAAATAAACCTACTCTTAGTATAAACATCAGAACTAAATTGCTGATGTGTAAGATTGTGTTAAATTTGCATCATAAATTACAAAGCAACTATGAAACAAGCAGGAACAATACTTAACGTTATATTAGTGATAGCAGTAGCTATCTTATTCTATTTACAATTTAGTAATGGTAAATCAGCTCAAGAAGTAATAACTGAAGACGATACACCAACAGTGATGATGGAGGATTCGTTAACTAAGTACATGGACTTAGATTCTAACATATCTGCCAAGCCAATAAAAATTGCTTACGTAAACAATGATTCTTTAAACAAGAACTTGAATATGTTGAGAGATGTAGAAGAAAGAATAGCTAAGAAAGAAAAAGAATTACAAGGAAGAATAGAAGGGAAGAAGAGAGCTCTTGAGAATGACTACAAGAGAAAAATCTCGCAGTACGAAGAAGGGAAAAGTAAGTATACGCTTAATGCTCCTAGTATGTCAGATGCTCAGCTAAAATCAGAGCAAGATAAACTAGTGAAAATACAACAGCAAATTATGGAAATGGAACAGACTCTACAACAGAGCTTGTATCAATTTTCTCAGCAACAAGAGCAAGAATACATGATGGTGAAAGCTGCAGAAATGGAAAAGTATTACTTAAAAGTTCAACAGTTTTGCCAATCATTTGCACAAACACTAGGATTTGATTTCATCTTAATTTACCAAAATGGAGGGTCAATTTTGTATTCTAATACTAGTTATGACATTTCTAACTATGTTGTAGATGCTATTAATAAAGAGTATACTCAGAATAAGTCACAATCAACAGAGGTTAAGTAAATCATGCTAATAGCGCTTCAAAAACAAAAAGAAAACATTGCTGAATATGTAATTTACATGTTTCAAGTAGAAATGATTATCCGTAGTCTTGATTTTAAGATTGACGATATCTTTGATCACTACATTTGTCAGATGACTTCTATTCCAGAGGCAAGGCAAGATGTGAAAAAATGGTACGAAGAGATAATTGCCGAAATGAGAGAAAAAAAGTTAGAAGAGAAAGGTCATATTGGCCTTGTTCATGAGAGTATGGATGAACTTACTTTTTTGCATAATACGCTTTTAACTTCATTAGAAGATACCGAATATCAAGAAGTACATACCGAAGCTGGACCTTACATTCAGGAATTAAGAGATAGATCGCAAAGCAATAGTTTAAGTGATATTGAGGTTTGTTTAACTGGTATTTTTGGTAAGCTAACACTTAGGATGGCTAAAAAAGAAATTTCTGATGAAACAGAAATGGCTTTTGAATCATTTACAAAGCTACTAGCTATGTTATCATTACGTTTTAAGGATTTTAAGACAGGTAATTTAAAATTCCAAGTAAATAACTAATTCGCGTTACCAAGCTTGTTTAAGCTGTTCTTAATAATCATTACGTCTTTCCAAAAAGAATAGTTTTTAGCATAAGTAATGTTTAATTGATAAGGAATCACATTCTCTTTATTTATTTCATTACTTAGTATATCTCCTGATGAAAGAATACCAGATTTAATAATAGGAAGCTCCGTATTAGAATTTTGCTTCCAGTAACCAACCCAAGATTTTTTTCCAAATAATACCGAAAACACATTTGAGAAATAGTTCTTTTTATTCTGTTGAAATAGAATTAATAGGGGAGAGAAGAGTAATGCTTTAATGGAGAAAGAAAAGTCTAGTAACCTCTTAAGTCTTTTGTTCTGAGCAGATTCTATTCCAAGCACGTTTATAGTGTGTAACTCTCCAGAAGTATTATTATCCGTACTTCCTAGGATAAACATTTCTTGAGTATTGGCTAATTTAAACTGAATATTCTCTTTGTTAAAAGCAACCAAGGTATCTATTACAACATCATAGTTTACATTTTCTGAACAAAAAATAGCCTCATTAATTTTGTATTTATCTTTTAGTTTAGCCAGTTGATTTATGTTTCCAAGGTATTCTTCTTGCTCATTTATTTGTGGCGAAATAGTTCCTATTACCGAAGAATATAGTTGAGTATGTTCCACCAAATTATTCACTTTTTCGCTTTCTTTTTTATTCCCAATTATGGCAATGTTTTTCCTAAAGAAATTTATTTTATACTTCTTTATTTTAAAGAAATGGAGAATCCATCTTACTAAAGTAAGCCCTACCATTATGATACTAATACCAAGTATTGCACCTGATATGGAGAAGTAAAAATTTTGTTTTAAAAAGAAGTATACCAATGCATTAAAAGCAGACCCAATAACAATTCCATTGATTACTTTTTGAATTTTAACCGGCTTGTCGTAACCGCCAGCAAAGAATAAACAGATTAATATTATTAACGAATAAATGATAAACGAAACATTAATTAATTGCGGTTGATGGTATAAACCTTGTTCCGATTGATAGACATATTTAGCAACATGCAACCCAAAGAAAACCGTGCAAAAATCAATAATAGGAAGAAAAAACAAGGAAAAGAATCTCTTAACAATTGCAATACTCGCACTGAAGAAAATCGCTACTTTTATCAACTTAGAAAATAGGCTGGCTTTACTTGTTTCAAAATGCTTCTTCGCAAAAATTGCCATGGCTTTGTAAAAAACAAAAACATAGTTCACACTACTTTTTTTGGTACTTTCTCCTTTGTAATGAACGATAGTAGTATCAGCAAAATAGTAGTTTTTATAGCCTCCTTGGGTTATTCTGTAGGATAAATCAATGTCTTCTCCATACATAAAAAAGTCCTCATCTAACAAACCAACTTTGTCAAGTGTCTCTTTCCTCATCATCATAAATGCACCAGATAATACATCTACTTTATGGTTTTCATCATTAGATAAATAACCTAAATGATACCTTCCGTATTTTTTAGATTTAGGAAATAAACGAGAAAGACCAAATATTTTATAAAAAGCAACCTCTGGAGTAGGTAATCCTCTTTTAGATTCGGGAAGGAAATTTCCATTTCCATCAATCATTTTCACACCCAATCCTCCTGCTTCAGGAGTATTGTCCATAAATTCAATCACTTTACTAAAAGTAGTAGATTTAACTAGTGTATCGGGATTAAGTAAAACAACATACTCCGAAAAAGATTCTTTAATTGCCAGGTTATTAGCAGTA
Source organism: Flavobacteriales bacterium (assembly GCA_018609055.1). Classification (GTDB taxonomy): domain Bacteria; phylum Bacteroidota; class Bacteroidia; order Flavobacteriales_D; family CAJJDF01; genus CAJJDF01. The sequence goes on along the minus strand of JABAYJ010000008.1, from coordinate 133,929 downwards.
GAAAAGCCAACATTGTCTTTGTTAGCAATGCACTTTACAGTAGGAAATGATTCCTTAACCATTTCTATGGAACCATCTTTGGAGTTGTTGTCTACAACAAAAACCTCAAGAGTTTCTAGGCAATCGGAGTTCATTACTGACTCCAAGCATTGCTTTAAGAAATACTTTACATTATAGTTTACTATGATTACGGCTAGTTTCACTCCCAAAAGTAAACGAATCCTTATTCATAAAAAAAGAAAGATACAAAAATCCACCTCGCACTCAATTAAAAGCGTTAAACTAAGATTGAGGTGGCTTTCTGCTGAAGAAATTAATTTTTTACAATTCTCAATACAATGAAATCTCCTTCTTCGTTATTTAATGATTACTCAATTATATGCACTATCTTTTGATTTTCAGGTGACTAATTATTTAATGGCACGTTTGACTTTTGTAACGGTATATCTTAATAATTTAACAGTAATTATGTTCAGTTTTCAATTTTCAGTTAAATTGGTTTATAAAATTAGGGGTCTGTTGATAAAAAACATGTTTTTTTGTGTTGCCCCCCCTAAATATTAAATACATTTGTTTATTATTTAATTAAAACCTCATATAATGTCTCAAAGAAGATTTAAAGCACTAGAAACTATTAATAGTAGAAAGGCTAAAAAAATGAAAATCACCACTGAAAAAATCTCTGAGATTTTTGCAAAGGATGTATTTACAGATTCAAAAATGGCCGATCACGTATCGGGTGAAGTTTTTAAAAGTGTTCAGAAGTCAATCAATGACGGAACAAGAATAGACAGAAGTGTTGCCAATCAAGTTGCTAATGCAATGAAAGAATGGGCTGTAAAAAGAGGAGTAACACATTATACTCACTGGTTTCAACCATTAACTGGTTCTACTGCCGAAAAGCATGATGCATTTTTTGAGACATCAGAAAATGGAGCAATAGAAAAATTTAGAGGAGAATTATTGGTACAACAAGAGCCAGATGCTTCTAGTTTTCCAAACGGAGGAATAAGAAATACATTTGAAGCAAGAGGTTATACTGCATGGGACCCTTCGTCACCTGCATTTATTATGGGAACTACATTATGTATTCCTACTATATTTATTGCTTACACAGGTGAAGCTTTGGATAATAAAATGCCTTTGCTAAAAGCTTTAACTACAGTAGATGATGCAGCAACAGCTGTTTGCCAGTATTTTGATAAAAACGTAAATAGAGTGCAAGCAACTTTAGGTTGGGAGCAAGAGTATTTTTTAATTGATTCGGCATTGTACAATGCACGTCCAGATATTATGATGACTGGTAGAGCTTTGTTTGGTCACAAGCCAGCAAAGGGACAACAATTAGACGATCATTATTTTGGAACAATATCTGAAAGAGTTACTTCTTTCATGAGAGATTTCGAAAAGCAATCTTTGAGATTAGGAATACCTGTAAAGACACGTCACAATGAGGTTGCACCAAATCAATTTGAGTGTGCTCCAATCTTTGAAGAAACTAACTTAGCTGTAGATCATAACTTGCTATTAATGGATGTGATGGAAAAAGTAGCTGAAGACCATAATTTTAGAGTGTTACTTCACGAAAAACCATTTGCAGATCTTAACGGTTCTGGAAAGCACAACAACTGGTCTTTATCTACTAACACTGGAGTTAACTTATTACAACCGGGTAAAAACCCTAAAGAGAACATTCGTTTCTTGACTTTCTTTGTGAACACAATTAAAGCGATTCACGACTATTCGGACATCCTTAGATCAAGTATTGCTACTGCAAGTAACGATCACAGATTAGGTGGACACGAAGCACCACCAGCAATTATCTCTATTTTTATTGGAGAGCAATTGACTAAAATGCTTGATGACTTAGAGAAAAACGTGAAGTCTGGAACAATGACTCCAGATGAGAAAACAGCTTTAAAACTGAACATAGGAAAGATTCCTGAGTTGATGTTGGACAATACAGATAGAAACAGAACTTCGCCTTTTGCATTTACAGGAAACAAATTTGAGTTTAGAGCAGTAGGTTCTACAGCAAACTGTGCTACTCCAATGATTGCTCTTAATACAATTATTGCTAAGCAATTACAAGAGTTTAAAAAATCTGTTGACTCTAAGATAAAAAAGGGAGAGAAGAAAGATATGGCTATTTTGAAAGAGCTTCAGCAAATGATTAAAGATTCTAAGAAAATTAGATTCGAAGGAAATGGATATGGAGACGAATGGGTAAAAGAAGCTGAAAAGAGAGGTTTATCTAACATGAAAGATACTCCAAGAGCTGTAAACAAAGTATCTGATAAAAAGTATGTGGACTTGTTCAGAGACATGGGAATATTCACAGAAGTTGAATACCATGCGAGACAAGAAATTCAATTGGAAATGTACCAATTACAGATTCAAATTGAAGGAAGAATGCTAGGAGATTTAGCACAAAACCATATTATTCCTGCTGCTGTAAAGTATCAAAATTTATTGATGAAAAACATCGAAGGAATTAAGGATATTTATGGTGATAAGGAGTTTAAAGCAATGGCTTACACACAATTAAGTTTACTAGAAGAATTGTGTATCCATTTAACTCAATTAAAGAAAAAGCTTGAGAAGATGTTGGCTATGAGAAAGAAGGCTAATAAGATTGAAGATCCTTTCAAGAAAGCTGTAGCGTATTGTGATACAGTTAAAGTTCATTTTGATGATATAGCTTATCACCTAAACAAACTAGAGATATTAGTTGATGATGAATTGTGGCCTATGCCAAAATTCAGAGAACTATTGTTTACTAAATAAGTTGGATTGATAAATGTTAAAGGAGCCCTTTTGTAAGCAAATCGGCTCCTTTTTTTATACATTTACTTTTCAATACTAAAAGGGTAATCCCAATATGTTAAAACTAAAATTAACTTTTTTCTTTGTTCTCATTTCGTTTGTTAGCTTTTTGCAAAACAGTACGTTAAGCGGAAGCATAAAAGACTCTGAAACTGGCGAATTACTTATTGGAGCAAGTGTTTTTGTTGAGAAATTAAAACAAGGTATTTCATCAAACCTTTATGGGTTTTATAGCTTAACAATTCCTAATGGAAATTATACTGTTAAAGTTTCTTTTGTAGGATACAGAGAAGTGGTTAAAAAAATTGAAATTAATGAAAGTCAGAAACTTAACATTGAATTAGTCCCTACAGATGTATTTATCCCAATCGTAACTATTGAAGGAGAAAACGAAGATGGAAACACTCGTGATACTGACATGAGTAAAGTGGAATTGGATGTAGAACAACTAAAAACTTTGCCTGCTTTTATGGGAGAAGTTGATATTCTTAAATCTATTCAGTTATTGCCAGGAGTTCAGTCGTCTGGTGAAGGAAACACAGGTTTTTATGTAAGAGGAGGAGGGCCCGATCAAAATTTAATAATGCTTGATGAAGCAGTAGTTTATAATGCTGCTCACTTGTTTGGTTTCTTTTCTGTTTTTAATGCAGATGCAATTAAGAATGTGAATTTGGTAAAAGGAGGAATGCCAGCTAATTATGGAGGAAGATTATCTTCAGTTTTGGATATTTCTATGAAAGATGGTAATGCCAAGAAATTTCAAGCAGATGGAGGGATTGGAGTAATTGCTTCAAGATTAACACTTCAAGGACCAATTCAAAAAAACAAAAGTTCATTTATAGTATCAGGAAGAAGAACTTACATATCTGAATTAGCGCAACCTTTTATTAAAGATGATTCGCCCGTGAAAGGATCTGGGTATTATTTTTATGATTTTAATGCCAAGTTAAATTACGAAATATCGGATAAGGACAGACTTTATTTGAGTGGTTATTTTGGTAAAGATGTATTTACTTATGTTCAAGCAGAATCAGGCTTTACAGTTAATATTCCTTGGGGAAATGCGACTGCTGCATTAAGATGGAATCATTTATTTTCTGATAAATTATTTTTGAATACTACGGCAATTTATAGTTCTTATGATTTTCAATTTGAGGGTAGGCAAGAAGATTTTAGCTTTGGTTTGTATTCCGGAATAAGAGATTGGAATTTAAAAGCAGATTTTAGTTATTATCCCAATCCAAAACACACAATTAAGTTTGGTGCAAACTATACATATCACACTTTTATCCCAAATAATGTTACTGCCACTCAGGGTGATACTGAATTTGATTTGGGAGGAGCAGTAAGACTTTATGCCAATGAAGGAGCGCTTTATTTTTTAGATGATGTGGAATTAACATCACTACTTAAAATGAATATTGGGTTTAGATTATCTAGCTTTCAGCATATTGGTCCATTTACACGCTACATTAAGGATAACAATGACAACATCATTGAAACTATTGAATACACTGGTAAGAAAGCTCTTAAGACTTATGTAAGACCAGAACCTAGGGTAACAGGTCGTCTTATTTTAGATGAAAATTCTTCATTTAAATTTGGGTCAACTCTTAATTATCAATACATGCATTTGGTTTCGGTAGGAGGGAACTCTTTACCAACTGATTTATGGATTCCTTCAACTGATGTTATTAAGCCTCAACAAGCTATACAGTTTAATATGGGTTATTTCAGAAACTTTAAAAACAATATGTTCGAGACTTCAGTGGAGGTTTACTACAAAGATTTACAGAATTTAATAGCGTTTAAAGATGGAGCTGATCCTAGTGATGGAGTTAATGATAACATTGATAATCAAGTAACTTTTGGAGATGGGTACTCTTATGGAGCAGAGCTTTTTATTAAAAAAAATAAAGGAAAATTGACAGGATGGATTGGGTATACTTGGTCTAAAACTTTCCGTCAGTTTGATGAGTTGAATAACGGGAATAAGTATCCAGCTAAGTTTGATAGGAGACATGATTTATCCATAACAGGAGCTTATAGACTGAATGAAAGATGGGTTTTTGGAGCAGTATTTGTTTATGCAACAGGTAATTCCATAACACTTCCTGCATCAAAGTATTTTGTAGAAGGTGAGTTGCTTGTTGAGTATGCTGATAGAAATAGTTACCGAATGGCACCATATCACAGAGCGGATATTTCGGCAACTTGGTATGGTAAAAAGTACAAAGAGTTTAAAAATATTGAGACTGGAGAAATGGAGCAAGTGCCAAAGAAATTTACTAGTAATTGGAATTTCTCTGTTTTTAATCTTTACAACAGAAAGAACCCTTACTTTATTTACTTTGATAATACTGGTAATCTAACACAAGGAACACTTGATGTTGCTGCTATTCAAGTATCATTATTTCCTGTTTTACCTTCAGTAACTTGGAATTTTAGTTTTTAATTATGAAAGTAACTCATTACATATTAATGGTTTTTATCAGTTCACTTCTTTTTTCTTGCGAAAAAGAGATTGATGTTGATTTACCAAGACCAGAGGAAAAACTTGTAGTTGAAGGTGTGGTAGAAACTGGAGCGTTTCCTTATGTCGTGCTTAGTAAAACCTCTCCTTATTTTGATCCAACAGATGTTGAGTCGGTTGCAAATTCTTATGTTTCGGAGGCAACAATTACTCTTTCTGATGGTGTTACCACAACTCAAATGACAAGACTGTGTTCTGGAACACTTACTGAGCCTCAAAAAGACCAGCTTAGTATTGCATTGGGAATTCCAAGACAAGTACTTGGAGCTTATAATATTTGTGGTTTTACTGATTTAACTAGAGTAGGAGAGGTGGGTAAAACCTATACTATTGCTATAACTTGGAAAGGAGAAGTGTACGAAAGCTCTACTACTATATTGAATCCTGTGCCACTTGACTCTACTTGGTTTGAAGTCTATGGCAATAGAGATTCATTAGGGTTTATATATGCTAATTTAACTGAGCCTGCTAATGATATCAACTACTATAGATGGTTTGCTAGGAGAATAAATACTTATAAAAGTGGTCCATTAAAAGGACAAGTAAAAGATAATAGTTTTTTGCCACCAACTAATTCTGTTTTTGATGATGAATTTGTGAATGGAACCACTTTTGAGTTTGGTTATAATAGACCATCAACAAATGGTAATCCTGATGATAGTGGACCTGAAAGAAGCTTATATAAAGATGGAGATACTGTTGTTGTAAAGTTCTGTAACATAGATAAATCAGTGTATGATTTTATTGATGGGGCGGAGGAACAAATAATATCTACTGGAAGTCCATTTGCAACACCAACTAATGTTTTTTCTAATATTTCTAATGGTGGTTTAGGTCTGTGGGCGGGTTACAGCCCGTACAATGACACAATATTTTGTAACAAATAAATAACAGATTACTTGATATTTTAATCTATACTTGAGCTTAACTAACAAAAAACTATAAATTATGTTGAAAGAATTTAAAGCCTTTATCATGGGCGGAAACGTTATAGAATTTACTGTAGCAGTAATAATGGCAGGAGCTATTGGAACTGTTGTAAAAGGATTTGTAAATCTTATTGTAATGCCAATCGTTGGTCATTTTGCTGGAGGAACTGATTTCTCTGATTTAAAAATAACTTTAACTGAAGCAGTTGCAGAAGTTAAGAATGGTGATACTGTAATTACTGAAGCAGTTGCAGAAAACGCAATTATGTGGGGTGAATGGATAAATACAATCATCAACTTAATTATTGTAGGTCTTGTAATGTTCATGATGATTAAAGGATATAACAAGATGAAGAAAGCTGAGCCAGAAGCGGCACCAGCAGGACCTTCTCAAGAAGATTTATTAGGAGAAATTAGAGACTTGTTAAGAAAGAACTAATTTTCTTTTAAAGAAATTAATATAAAAAAGCCTCAAGGAAACTTGAGGCTTTTTTTATGTCTAAATTTTTGTGAAATTTTGGTTGCTTATAGTTAAGCTCAGAATTAACTTCGATAATTATGAAGGTAATTAGTGTTGTTCTAATAAAATAGAACTAAAACCTTGTGTCGATTTTTGTATCGTCTTTCTTTATACCTGTAGATGTTTTCTCTTGCGGAGAAAGTGTTTCTGCATACTTACGGTATCTCTTTCTTGCCTCAACTACAAATAGACTTCCAGGATAATCGAACAATAGCTTTTCGTATAATGCAAAAGCTGCTTTAGAATTATTCAATTGGTTTTCCTCTAGCTCAGCAAGTTTGTAAATCGCATTGTCAGCTAATATGTCTTCTGGGTAAGTAGATATTATTTTCTCAAGAAAACTCTTAGCCTTTTTAAACTCTTGTTTTTTATAAGCTATCTCATATTTTTTATACAAAATTTCATCAGCCAAAGTATGGTCAGGAGCTCTATTAGTTATAGAATCTAATTTTTGATTTGCCTCAACAAGTTTATTCTGAAAAATAAGTAAATCTGCTTGAGCAAATTGTTGCATATTAATCAATGTAGTATCCATGTTATAATTATCAGTAATAAGTAAAGATAAATCTATGGCATCATTAGATATTAGTTTAGATGTACTAGCTTTCAATCCGTCCAGTTGGTTTTGAGACCATTCAAAATCCCCAGTGTAGTAATAGAGTTTAGCATTTTTGAATTTGGCCATTGAGCCTATCACATCTTCCTTAAACTGTTTCTCAACTTGCATATATAAAAGAGAAGCATCCCAAACCTGATTTTTAAGCATTAGTATATCTGCTAAGCTAATTTTATAAAGCGCTTTGTTTTTTATAGAAATACCAGGGTAGGTGAGTAGGTCACGATATAAAATCTCTGCAGTATCTATATCATGAATGTAAAAACCTTCTAAATAAGCTAACCCTTCTACTAACGGAGCTCTATCACTAATATTTGGAATTCCAGAAATCGTTTTAAGGTATCTTGATTTTAAATTCAATAAATCATTAGAAGTATAACTCGCATTAGAAAAAATCTTGTTTTTAAGTACATCAAGAATTTCTTGTTTCGATGCTATTGAAAAAAAGTTGAATTCATTTTCGTTTTTAATAACAGTTTCGTAAGACTCAATAGCTAAATCAAATTGTTTATTGGAAGCACACAGTTTGGCAAACTTGTAAATTTTCTCTCCTTTAGCTTTTGTTCTTTTGTCGTAAGCTTTTACTTGAATGTATGCAGATTCAAAGTCTCCAGTTTGTTGAAACATCCAAATTAATAAATCGTAAAACCCATTTTTTTCAGGGTTTTTTTGAACTTTCTTAAGAAGTTTAATCCTTAGCATGTCAGCAATATCAGTGTCTTCTTGAAAATTTATTGATCTTGGTAAATATTGTTTTATTCTATTTACGTCAGTAGGTCTTTTTTCAATTTGATTAAGATAAGAATCAACCATTTTTTCGAAATCACCTTTCATTCCATAAAGATTGGCGATTGCAATACTATAATTTGCATTAGGTACATTCGATTGACATTTCTCCAAAGTCTCTATCGCTAAATCATATTTTAATAGTCTTTCAAATTCATTAGAAAGCATAGAATACTCACTAGGATTTGATTTTTCATCAAGGTCTTCAATTAACTCAGCATAGTATTTATTCGCTTCTTCTGTTTCTCCCTTTTTTTCGTAAATCTCTCCAAGTTTAACTTTAAAAAAGTATCCAAATCGTTCCTCCTTTATTTTCTTTTTTGTGATTTTTTCTGCCTCCTTAAATTCTTTTAGTTCTAATAAAGTATTTAAGTATTCAGTGTAAAGACTAGTTGAAGGATTGCTACTGTATATTTTCTCGTAATATAGTTTAGCTTTTTCAAAATCAGCATTTTCGTAGTAATACTGAGCCATTTGTAAATCAGTATTTTGAGAGTATGCATCTGATGAAAATCCAACCATAAATAGGATGGATATACAAAAAGTATAAACTATATGTTGAAAGTTTTTACTCATGCTCAGCTATTATCGAGTCTATTTGAAAATTAAGTTTAGGAGCAAGCTCCATTGATGAATTTACATTAGAAATAAATCCAGACATTTCTCCATTTAATAGTATTTGTGCATTTCGCTCTTCGTTAAAATAAATTTTTGCCTTTTCATCATCCCATGATTCGTTAATCAAATCTTCTTTAAGATCTAAGTACTTTTTTTTACTTAAACTATAATCGTTATTAAGTCTCATAAAATCAGATTCAACTGTTCTTAATTTTTTCACTAATTGTCCTCTTACAAGGAGCATTATTTTCTCGTATTTAGTGTCAATTTTATCAGTTTGGTATACTTTTTTGACTGCACCATATTTTGTGTCAGCAGATTTTCTTATTGCTACAACACTATCAATATTTATTTTAGAAAACTCTTCTTTTACTGAGTCCACTTCTGCCTGAAATCTTTTTAAATCAGATATATAGCCTGCGTATTTTGAGTTTTCTTCAGTTTTGGTAGTACAAGAAAATACTAAAATAACTAAACTTAAAAGTAGTAGAATATGTTTCATTAATAGGGTGTTTTTATATTGTTTCAAATCTTGTGTAAGGAACTAATACTTTTGGGATTTCAATACCATTTTCGGTCTGATTATTTTCTAATAAAGCAGCAACTATTCTTGGTAACGCCAAAGCACTTCCGTTTAGTGTGTGGGCAAGTTGAGTTTTACCTTCTTCGTTCTTAAATCTTAGTTTTAGTCTATTGGCTTGGTATGTTTCAAAATTAGAAACAGAACTTACTTCTAGCCATCTTTCTTGAGCAATAGAGTAAACTTCAAAATCGTAAGTGATAGCTGCTGTAAAACCTAAGTCACCACCGCATAATTTCAAAATTCTATAAGGTAATTCTAGTTTTTCTAGTAAACCTTTTACGTGTTCAATCATACCATCCAAAGCCTCATATGATTTATCAGGGTGCTGAACTTGTACAATCTCAACTTTATCAAATTGGTGTAATCTATTAAGTCCTCTCACATCTTTACCGTAACTACCAGCTTCTCTTCTAAAACAAGGGGTATAGGCAGTTAATTTTTGCGGAAAATCTTCTTTTTTAACTATTACATCTCTAAAGATGTTAGTTACTGGAACTTCAGCAGTTGGTATTAAATAAAAATTATCTTCAGTTGAATGATACATTTGTCCTTCTTTATCTGGAAGTTGACCAGTTCCATATCCTGAAGCTTCATTTACCAACAAAGGGGGGATGACTTCATTGTAACCAGAGTTTTCAGCTTCATCTAAAAAGAAGTTGATTAATGCTCTTTGCAATTTAGCACCTTTTCCTTTGTATACAGGAAAGCCTGCTCCAGTAATTTTAACTCCTAAGTCAAAATCGATTAAGTCGAACTCAGAAGCAAGTTCCCAGTGTGGCTTTGCTTTGTCGTGAAGTTTTTTAATGTCTCCTTTTTCAAATATTGTGATGTTTTCTTCTGGTGTTTTACCTTTTGGTACATCAATATGTGGAGTGTTTGGTAACAGATAAAGTAAATCAGTTAGTTTTTCATCAACTACGTTAAACTTCTCTTTTAATTCTTGAATATCAGTATTTAACGATACAGTTTCTTTCTTTTTCTTATTGGCAAGTTCAGCTTGTCCAGATTTAAACAAATTTCCTATCTCTTTGGAGATAGAATTTCTTTGACTTAAAAGCCCGTCACTACTAACTTGAATTTCTCTTTTTTGTTTGTCCAATTCAAGGATTTCGGTAATTATTTTTTTAGAATCGAAATTCTTTATACTTAATCGCTCAATTATTTCGTTACTATTATCTCTAAGTCGATTTATTTCAATCATTTTCTACTGAATTATTTAGGTATTTTTTTTGAAAGGATAAAGATAAAAAAAACCTTTTGTGATTACTCTTTTTCAACTATTAAAAACCGCATTTTAAGCAAGATTAATGCTGATACAGTACAAGGATAGGAAAAAAATTATAATCTTGTAAAGAATTCGGTTTGCTATAGAGGCAACCCCAATAAAATTAGCACGTTAATCATGAGTAACATGATTATTAACATATTTGAATGAGAAGATTTAATTTTTTATTAATATTTTTTGCTTGGATTATCTCCTTTAGCATAAATTCGCAGCAGTTTTTGGACATAGACTATCCTGGTAGAACTTTTCCAACTCCAGTCACAGCATCAGTGGAAATAGATGCTTGTGAAACTTCTCCTACAGCTTACTCTATATCAGTAGATAACTTTTCACCTTTTGCTTTAAGTGGTTTAACATTTAAATTTGACCTGCCAGCCGGTATTAATTATGCAGGTGGTTTTGTTGGTCCAGTTGGTTCTTCGGTACTAGACGGTTTCGAAATCTTCACTAAAGATGGGCACATTACTGTAATTAGATAATTAGAATAACATAACTAAACTTAAAGGGAAGCAAACGCTTCCCTTTTTTATTACAACTACTTTTTTTCTATTATATTAGCCGAAACTTAATAATGAAACTCTTAAAACATAAAGCTTTTTTGATAGCCTATCTCGCGATAGTGCTTGTAGTTTCATACACCAATAGTTCATGGCGAATTTATAAAGATCATCCCTATCAGTTTGTTTATGGAACAGATGTAAATCAATATTACGGATACCTTCCTCAAACTTTTATTCATAACGATCCTGCCTACAAAAAGAACTTCGACCGAAAGTATTGGCTTATCCCAAATGAAAACGGAATAAACCTACCAAAAATGACTCTTGGTATGTCAATTATGTATTTGCCAGGGTTTACTGTAGGACATATCATAGCCAGTAATACTAGTTATGAGTCAGATGGATATTCATTATCTTATAGTATATCATTAATAGTGTTTACTTTTATTTATGTAACTATTGCTCTTTATTTACTGTATTTATGTTTGTTAAGGTATTTTAAACCAAGTATTTCAGCTGTATCTATTGTACTCATTTTTATTTCTACTAATTTGTATTACTATACTTTGTGCGAAGGAGAAATGACTCATTCCTATCTATTTGTACTGTTTTCGGTAATTATATTTAATACCATTAAATGGTTCGAGAACTTTAAAACAATAAATTTACTATTCACAGCATTGGCTTTAGGAATGGCAATTTTGATACGACCAACCAGTGTTATTGTAGGTCTGTTTCCTTTGTTATATGGGATTCAAGAAACTAATTTTATCGTTCATTTAAAGCACAATTGGAAAAGCTATTCAGTTGCTTTGTTGTTACTTGTGTTTCCCTTTTTTATTCAAATGCTCTATTGGAAAATCTATGGAGGAACTTGGTTAAACTGGAGTTATGGAGATGAGAAGTTTTATTTTCAATCAGCTCATATTATCGATTTCCTTGTCAGCTACCGAAAAGGATGGTTGCTTTACACCCCATTAATGATTTTTGCATTAATTGGTTTGTTTTGGTTGCCAAAGAAAATCCCAGCAATGAAATGGAGTATCGCTCTCATGATTATTTTGGCAGTATATATTCTGTCTAGTTGGTGGAGCTGGTGGTTTGGGGGTAGTTTTGGATCAAGAGCAATGGTAGAGTTTTATGCTTTTCTAATTTTTCCTTTAGCAGTATTTATCGAACGAATTGCTAAAGTGAAATATCTGAACTACGGGTTTATAGCTATTTTTATGTTTACTACCTTTTACAATATATTGGGAACTCACAAAAAATCATGGTGGCAATTGCATTGGGACTCAATGACTAAGGAAGCTTTCTGGATTACTTTTTCGGAGATTGATGTAAGCTCAGAAAATCACCAGAAACTAGAAGATGCCTACCGAGCACCAGATGATGAGTATGCTAAAAAAGGATTGCCAGAGAGAGAAAGGCATTTTCTTCTTAATTCAACCGATAAATAAACCACCTAAAACTCATATATTTGTTTCATGCAACCTTGGAAAGAAAAAATACATGATGTAATATTTGAGGCAGACACCAAAGCTGGAAAAGCTTTTGATGTATTGTTACTTGTATTTATTTTATCTAGTTTACTAGTTGTAATGCTTGATAGCGTTTTGGTTCTTCATCTTAATGAAGATACAAACCAATACATTCACGATACTCTTGATAAGATAGAATGGTTCTTTACCATAGCGTTTACCTTAGAATATATTCTAAGAATTATTTCGGTAAAACATCCAATGAAATATATTTTTAGCTTTTATGGAGTGATAGATTTTCTTTCAACCATCCCATCATACATAACCCTTTTCCTACCAGGAAGTGGAAGTGCGTTTAAAGTATTAAGAGTCCTTAGGTTTTTAAGATTATTCAAAGTATTCAAATTAGGAAGTTTTACTACTGAAGGAAAAATGCTTGGGCAAGCAATGAAAGAAAGCAAAGAAAAAATTATTGTTTTTTTGGTTGCAGTTCTTTGTATGGCAATGATTTTAGGCTCAGTAATGTATGTCGTAGAAGGTGGTGAAAATGGTTTTACCAGTATTCCAAGAAGTATTTATTGGGCTATTGTAACACTAACTACTGTTGGTTTTGGTGATATTTCTCCAGTTACTCCGTTAGGTCAGTTTATCTCTTCAATAATAATGATTCTTGGTTATGGAATTATTGCAGTACCAACAGGAATGGTTACTGCTGGTGTTGTAAAAAGAAACTTGACTTACACCAACACAGAACATTGTACCAATTGCTCCAAAGAAGGACATGCAGATGATGCGGTTCACTGTAAGTTTTGTGGGGAAAAATTATAAAACTTTAAAGAATTAGAAAATGGTAAGAAGAGTATTTTTAGCACTATCCATAATTAGTATAGCAGCCATTATTTTGGTTTCCATATATGTTACACCAATTTGGTGGTTGTTTATTATTGTACTTCCAATTGTGGCTGTAGGATTGTATGACATGATTCAATCGAAACACGCAATTCGTAAAAATTTCCCTGTAATAGGAAATTTTAGATACATGCTTGAGGCAATCCGTCCAGAAATAATGCAATATTTTGTAGAGACAGATACTGAAGGAAGACCGTTTGATAGAATTGATAGATCATTGGTTTATCGAAGAGCTAAAAACGCTACAGATACTACACCTTTTGGAACACAAGAAGATACTTACAAAGCTGGTTACGAATGGATAAACCATTCTTTGTATGCAAAATCGCACCATGATGTAGACATTGATACTAGAGTTATGATTGGTGGAAAAGATTGTACTAAGCCTTATTCTGCTAGTATTTTAAATATTTCGGCAATGAGTTTTGGTTCATTAAGCCACAAGGCTGTAGAATCTCTTAATGGAGGAGCTAAGCTCAATAATTTTGCTCACAATACTGGCGAGGGAGGAGTTAGTCCTTATCACTTACAAAACGGGGGAGATTTAATATGGCAAGTAGGAACAGGGTATTTTGGATGTAGAGCTGCTGATGGTGGTTTTTCTCCAGAAAAATTTAAAGTAACTTCAAGTGCTGATTCAGTAAAAATGATTGAGATTAAATTATCTCAAGGTGCAAAACCAGGGCATGGAGGAATTTTACCAGCAAAAAAGAATACACCCGAAATCGCTAAAATAAGAGGAGTAGAGCCAGGTGTAGATGTTAATTCACCACCAGCACACTCAGCATTTAGTAATCCGATTGAGTTTATGGAGTTTATTAAACTTACCAGAGAACTTTCTGGAGGAAAACCAACTGGATTTAAATTATGTGTAGGTGTAAAAAGAGAATTTGAAGAGTTGTGCGAAGCAATGATAGAAACAGGAGTAACGCCTGATTTTATTACTGTTGATGGCGGAGAAGGTGGAACTGGAGCAGCTCCAGTAGAATTTTCTGATTCGGTAGGAACACCATTTTTGGATGGATTGGCTTTCGTTCATGATACCTTATTAAAACATGGATTAAGAGACAAAATTAAACTTTCGGCATCAGGAAAAATAGTTACTGGTTTTCATGTTGTGAGAGCATTAGCAATGGGTGCAGATTTCTGTCAAAGTGCAAGAGCAATGATGATGTCATTAGGGTGTATTCAAGCATTATTGTGTAATACAAATACTTGTCCTGTAGGAATTGCTACACAGGATAAAAAATTAATGAAAGGATTGGATGTAACAGATAAGAAAGTTCGTGTAGCATCATACCATAAAAAAACAATGGACAGTTTTGCTGAATTACTTTTAGCTGCAGGGTTAACGGACAAAAAAAAATTGACCAGAGGACACATTAATCATAGGATAGAAAGTAATGTAATTAAGACTTACGAAGAAATGTATCCAACTTTTAAAGTTCACCAAGAAGCTGTTTCGGTTTAACTTGGTATCCTTTTTGTTTATCACTAAACAAGATTTATATAAATTTATCGTTATCCGATTATGAAAAAGGCTTTAATACTATCTATAGCAACAATTATGTTGCTTTCTTTTACTTCTAAACCAGAGGTAAACGATCAGTTAATAGCTGAAGAATTGGAATTAGATTCTGTTTTCAAAAAACTGAGAAAGAGTTACCAAAACACTGATTTTGTTAACTACAACAAAGAGTTTAAAGCTAAGATGAAAGAAGTATTAGCTATAAATGGAGCGTTTACCTTTCCTTTTGACTCTCTTCAATCTATGTCTAAAATAACTTCGCCAGACGAAGAGTTTCGATTATTTAATTGGAATGTTGAAATGGAGAACGGAATGAATAATTTCTTTTGTTTGATTCTTAAAAAAGATGGAACCATTATCGAGTTGAAAGATAATTACCGAAACATTATAAGTCCTGAACTTAAGACACTATCTCAAACTAACTGGTACGGAGCTTGTTATTACAAGATTATTCCAATGGGAAGAGGCAAATATACACTTTTGGGATGGAATGGAAAAGACGATATTACTACTCAAAAAGTAATCGAAACTATGTCATTAGGTAGCAGAAATGCTAAGTTTGGTTTTGCTCTATTTAATTTTCCTGATCAACCAAGAGTCAAGAAAAAGAGAATTATTTTAGAATACTCTAACGAAGCATACGTGAGTTTAAAACACTTTGAAACTAAAAAGCAAAGCCAGATTGTGTTTTCTCATTTATCCCCATCTACTAAGCAAATGGAAGGATATCCTCAGTATTATTACCCAGATTTAAGTTATGACAGATTCGTACTTAAAAAAGGAAAGTGGGTATTCGAAAGTGATGTGACAATCAAAAATGATAAATCGAAAACGGACGATTTATTCAATGCGCCTGAGTAAATCCTCTTGAGTTTTAGAATATAAATTTTGTACTTTTGATACAAATCAACTGACATGAAATTTATATTATCTCCAGCAAAGTCAATGAACTTTGATAAGCAAGACATTATTTCGACTTCTACCAACATTTCTTTTTCAGATAAAACCGAAAAGATAATGAAGAAACTTAAGAAATTATCTGCTAAGCAAATAGGGGAGTTGATGAAAGTAAGCGCTAATATCAGTGATTTAAACTATGGTAGATTTCAAGAGTTTTCTAATGAATTTACTGATGACAATGCCAAGCAAGCAGTTTTAGCTTTTACTGGTGATGCTTACCGAGGAATGGATGCGTCTTCATTTACTAAAGAAGAATTTAAGTTTGCTCAAAATCATTTAAGAATACTATCTGGACTTTATGGATTGCTAAAACCATTGGATTTAATACAACCATACAGATTAGAAATGAGTACAAGAATTGAAATTTCTGCAAAGGAAAAAAACTTGTATGCCGTTTGGAAAGAGAATAATACCAAAGCTTTAAGCGAAGAATTAAAAGGAGATTACTTGGTTAATTTAGCTAGTAACGAATATTTTAAATCTATCGACACTAAAAAATTAGATGGAAAAATACTGACTATCGGCTTCAAAGATTTTAAAAATGGGGAATATAAAACCATTATGACTTACGCTAAGTTTGCTAGAGGATTAATGAGTAGGTACATCATCAAAAATCAAATTTCTGATGTAGAAGAAATTAAGGGATTCGATTATGAAAACTACACTTTTAATACTAATCTATCTACAGAAATGGAGTGGATGTTTACTAGGGGATAGTATTAACTGATTCTATATTTAAGTCTAAGTATCCCTTGAACTCTATTTTCTAAAAAACCAGCACCCATTCCTGGCATATAGCTTCTGCAGTCTAAAAGATTATTTACAACTACTCTTCCAACCTGAATTCCTAAATCAAAATTAAAGCGATTAGTTGAATTACCTGTAATTCCAATTATTCCACTAACTCCTAGATTATAATTATTTGAGAATACTGATTCAACCCAAAGAGTTGGTTCACCATTTATAATTGCACCCATTTCTTGTGTACCTTCTTCTGTAGAGATTGAATTAACTAGGTTTGCTCCAAAAAATGGAGCGATTTTATTAAAGTTTTTTCTCCAATTATACCTGACACCAATTTTAATAAATCCACCAGATTTTTTACTAATTTTTAATCTAGCATTTTCTTTTTTACAAGAGCCATTTAGCTCACTATTAAATGTATAACCACTGCTAACATTAAAAGTTAGTTGGGGTTTTAGATTAAGTTCATAACCAAGCTCTATTGCGGTACGGTACCAAATAGTGGAGGCATGTTTACACCAAGATAACTAGTTCTTTCATTCTGAGAAAAGCTACCTAGATTAAGTGTAATTAATGTAAGTATAGATAGAATAACTTTAGTCATAATTTTATTTATATAACCGCAATAGCAGATATTTCAACCCTAACTCCTTTAGGTAATTTACTTACTTCCACAGTTTCGCGAGCAGGGAAGTTATTAGCTTCAAAATATGAAGAATAAATTCCATCTACAGTTCCAAAATTATCCATACTATCCAAAAATATAGAACACTTAACCAAGTTATTCACGTCCATTTCAGCTGCATCCAATAATGCCAAGATATTCTTCATTACCTGATGTGTTTCAGTTTCTATACTTTCAGTTTTGAACTCACCATCAAAAGGATTTATTGCAATTTGCCCACTTATATAAAGCGTATCATTTGATAGTATAGCTTGGCTGTACGACCCAACTGGAGCTGGTGCATTTTGGATAGAAATAGACTTTTTCATTTGTTAGATATTCGTTTAAGTTAAAAATAGTTAACGGAGGGTATCTTATCAATAAAGATAATTCTTTTTGGAAGTATGAGACTTATCTTTAATCAAACATTTATTTAGGAACAAATTGTGATTGTTACTTCTGTATAACTCTTATATTTGTTTTTAATCCTTTTTAAAGAAAAAAATAACCGTATGACAATATCAATTATCACCCTTTGGATTTCAATAATAGTGCTGTATTGCGCTATGGCAACTTGGAAATTATTCGAAAAAGCAGGAAGAAAATCTTGGGAAGGACTTGTACCAGTTTATAATATATTAATTTGGCTTAAAATCATTAAAAGACCATGGTGGTGGGCAATTATTCTGTTAATCCCAGGATTCAGTCAGATACTGATGTTCATGGCTATGAACGTTTCTATGGGTCGTGCTTTTGGTAAGTTTTCGGCAAAGGATACACTCATGCAAATTTTTGTTCCTTTTATTTATTTTCCAATGATTGCTTTTGGTAAAGAAGAATTGGTGTATGAAGGAGAAACTAATTGGGATGATCCAAAACAAGTAGAAAGAAGAAGAATATCCGATCACATAGCTTTGTTTTTAGCTTCATTTGGGATAATTACGGTATTTGTAATACTCCAAAAAATGACTGGCTCTAAAGAGAAAAAAGGAGTAAAGTCTATGGCTAAAGAATGGGGAGATTCTATCGTATTTGCTTTAATAGCAGCCTCAATGATAAGAGGATATGTGTTAGAAGCATTTACAATTCCAACACCATCAATGGAAAAGGAGTTGCTTGTTGGAGATTTTCTTTTCGTAAATAAATTATCATACGGTACACGTGTTCCATTTACACCACTTTCTTACCCATTGGTTCACAACACGATTCCGTTTACTTATATTAACTCTTATTCGGAGATTATTAAATTACCTTACAACAGATTGCCAGGTTGGGGGAAAGTAGAAAGAAATGATATTGTTGTTTTTAACCATCCAGTAGGTGATACGGCTATTTTTGGAAGATATCCTGGTGCCGAAGGTGCAGGAGGAGAAATTCAGGGACACAATTACTACGAGTTATTAAGAGAAGAAGCTTACTCACAAGCAAGAGATAGTAGAATTAAAAACAAAGCTCAATTTTTTGCTAATAAAGATAAGTTCGAGGCAATGGCTCGAAAAAAGATATTAGTCGATAAAAAACTATTCTATTTCGATATAAACGGATACACTCACAGACCTATTGATAAGAAGGAAAACTACATCAAAAGATGTGTAGCAGTAGCTGGCGAAACTATAGAAATAAGAAATGGCGACTTATACATTAATGGAGAGCGAAGTATTGTTGGGGAGAATGTAAACTTCAAACATGTAGTAACTTTCAATCGTGCTTTAGGTAATTTGGAGTATCCTAAAATGAAGGAAAAGTTTGAGTATAATCTAGGAAACTATAGCGACATAACATCTGTTAACCCTGAGTTTAGAGGTCAATTACCATACAATCAGAATCCTATCGTTATTAATATGAGCGAAAAAGGGAAAAAGATGCTAATTGATTCTATCAGTGCAGGTGCTTTTGGTGATTTAAGAATACTATCTATCGATAAACAGATTGATTCGACTAAAGATGCTCTTAAATCGTACATCAAGATATTCCCTAATTCCGAATTACTTCCTTGGACAATTGATAATTATGGGCCACTTTGGATGCCACAAGAAGGAGCAACAATTGAGCTTAACGAAATGAATTGGGCAAAATACAACAGGTGTATTGTGACTTACGAAAACAATGAAGCGGAGTATAAAAATGGTGAATTCATTATTAATGGGGAGAAAGTAACCACTTATACATTTAAGCAAAACTACTATTACATGGTAGGAGATAATAGGCATAACTCAGCAGATTCAAGATCTTGGGGGTTTGTGCCAGCTGATCACGTAGTAGGAAAAGGACTAATTATTTGGATGAGTAAAGATCAAGAACTTGGTTGGACAGATGGTGGAGTAAGATGGGGAAGAATCTTTAAAACATTATAAATTAATGACTAAAGCAACAGAATCGGATTCGCATTACAATTCTTTGGAGGACATGTCGGTAGCAGATTTGCTAACCAACATGAACAAAGAGGATAAAACTGTTCCAGATGCAATTGAAAAATCATTGAAGGAGATAGAAACATTAGTTTCTGAAATTGTTCCTAAAATGAAACAAGGAGGAAGGCTTTTTTACCTAGGTGCAGGAACTAGTGGGCGATTAGGAATTGTTGATGCAAGTGAATGTCCACCAACATTTGGAGTTCCTCACGACTGGGTTGTAGGACTTATTGCAGGAGGAGATTCGGCAATACGAAAAGCAGTAGAATTTGCAGAAGACGATTTGGAACAAGGCTGGAAAGACTTGCTAGAATATAAGGTGACTGAATTAGATACAGTAATTGGAATTGCAGCATCTGGAAGTACTCCGTATGTTATTGGAGCGCTTAATGAATGCAATAGCAGAAATATAGCTACAGGTTGCATTACCTGTAACAAAGGAAGTAAAATAGGAGAAGTAGCTAAATTCCCTGTAGAGATAGAAGTAGGGCCAGAATTTGTAACTGGAAGTACCAGAATGAAATCGGGAACAGCTCAAAAGTTGGTTCTTAATATGATTTCTACTTCGGTTATGATTCAATTGGGGAGAGTAAAAGGAAATAAAATGGTTGATATGCAACTGAGTAACAATAAATTGGTAGACAGAGGAACCCGAATGGTGATGAAACAAACAGATTTGGAATACGAAGAAGCAAAAGCAATTTTATTAAGCGAAGGAAGTGTAAGAAAAGCAGTAGAATGCCAAAATAAGTAAGAATGAAGATAATTGTACCCGTAGTTTTTTTAGGAAATATTGAGTATTACAGTTTGCTTAACCAAGCAGACGAAGTGTTTTTTGATTTACACGGACATTATTTAAAACAAAACTTCAGAAACAGAGCAGAAATGTATGGAGCGAATGGGAAATTAAATTTAATTATCCCTGTGGTAAAGCATAATAACCATACTGCATTGCAGGATATTAAAGTATCTTATGATCATCTGTGGCAAAAACACCACTGGAAGTCAATAGCTTCTGCTTATCGATCTTCCCCATATTTCGAGTTTTTCGAAGATGATTTTGAGCCAATTTACATGGCAAAATATGATACTTTGGTAGAGTTTAATCTTGCTTTACAAGATAAAATTTTAGATGCATTGGGAATTAAAATTAATTCAACATTTAGCAAAGAACATCACAAAGAGATTGAAGGTTTTACAAATTACAGAGGTTATTTTACTCCAAAACAAAAATCGTTAGAGTTTCCAAAAGAACCTTACAATCAGGTTTTTGAAGATAAATATGGATTCATCCCCAATCTATTTATTTTTGATTTATTATTTAATGAAGGACCAAATTCCGTTAACTTTTTATAGAATAAATGACTGATTCCGAAATTCAATATTTTGTTCAGAAGAGGAGGGAAAGTATTGCAAATTCGGAGATAAGAAAAGAAATTGAAACTCAAGGATACTCCAAATCAGAAGTATTTTATTGGGTAAATAAAATAGATGACGAGTTTTTATTATCAGTAACAAATAAAAGAGACCTCACTATTAATAATTTTACTATAAGAGCTTTAGAACTAACTTTTGGTATTGTAATGCTAATTATTGGATTAGTATTGTTAACAATTTGTGTTGTCTACGGCCCAGCAATCCTTACGTTATTAATTGGTGGAGCTTCAACTTCTAGTGGGTATTATTTTACCCAAAAAGCAGTTTCTGGTTTTGCCGAAATTAGACAAGCAGCTAAAAAAGAAAAAGCTAGTAATAAACTCATGAGTACAGAAATTATTGATGATTGAAAAAAAATAGATTTTTTAACGTCTAAAGTATTTTTTAGAAACAGTATTGTATCCTTCTTTACTAATAGAAATCAAATATAGTCCAGCCCTTAACCTTGTTAAATTTAAAATTTTGAGATCGTAATTTATAGACTCTGATAATATTACTTTTCCTTTTGGTGTAATAACCTTTAGGTTTAATTCTTTTATTGATTCAGGAACTTTAAGTTCTAGATTTACTATTCCATTTCCTGGATTTGGATACAACCGAATAAATTCTATTTTTTCTTTTTTCTTTCGTTTAAATAATACAACACCCATACCTAATAAAAATATAACAAAAACACCACCACCAATTCCTATTAATTGAAGATTTTCCAGTCTATTTCTTTCCTCTATTTTTAGAATAACTTCTGGAGGTAATGAAAATTTAAAGTTACTGTCTAGTTGAATTACACCCTCTGTATTAAACTTTAAAATAAAATCTCTAGAACTATCAGAAGACCAATTATCTGAGGTATAGGTCATTTCATAAACTGCTTGAATTTTTTTATTTATCAAATCATAAATAGAATCTAAAGTAGATGATTTTTTGGTGTATAAATAAAACCCATTAGTAGAATCTGATAGTGATTTAAGAGGCAATTCCCAGACATCCCCAAGACCAATACAATATATTGGTAGTTTTTTTGAATTGGATAAATTGATTATTTGAGTTGTCGTGTGAGAGGATGCATTATCCCCACCATCTGTGATAGCAACAATAATATTAATTTCATCATTTTCAGGTAATTGGTTGGCTGCCATAAATATAGCATCTAAAAAAGCTGTAGAACCTTGTGCTTTCATTGAGTCTATTTTAGATTTTATTTTAAGCTTATTGTTAGAAAGTGGTAAAACCAAATCAACAACAGTAGAAAATCCATAGACACTGATTTTATCTTTATTAAAATCAAAACCCTCAACAAAATTTGAGACTGCTTTTTGTAAATTTATAATAGGCTTAAAATCAGATTTACTATAGGCTATCCATAAAGAATCATTTGGATTATAAAATAAAGTAGTGTCTCCACCAAAAAACTCAATAATATCTGACCTACTATGATTCATAGAGCCTGAATGATCTAATACTAAAGCAATATTTATAGGTTTTTCATTTCCAAAATGCTTTAAATATATAATTTCACACTCTTTATTCGCTTCAAATACTTGAAGTTCTTCTTTTTCTAATCCCCAATAAGGAAATCCATTAGGATGTTCAGCTTTAAATAATACTTCAATCGAAGGGTGCTCAGTAGGAAGCACATATGAAACTTTTAATTTCACAGAATCACCTGCAGTCACTTTTCCTTTTACTTCTTTTTGAGAAAACATCAAAAAAGGTAAAACAAGAGCTAGTATTGTAGTAATTATCTTCATTTAACTAATATCCCTCTTATAAAACACCAATCTGGTTAGGAAGATAAATACTACCGCATAAATCATAGAAAGTCCCAAATAAGTCCAATTAATGAACATTGGAGAGTTTATTCCTGTAATAAGAGAAGTCATTCCAGGGAATGGTAGTGTATTAGCAATGTTGTGTAAAGGGAAGTAATCTGCAATTACATCCATTCCATTTTCAGAGAATTGCCACCTTGCAATTTTTTCTGCAATAAACGAAGCATAAAACACGAGTACTGCTAATATTCCTCTTTTGGTCAGAAAAGCGATTAAAAAGGCAAATGAGAACGTAGCTAATGTTTGAACAAAGAACCTTAACACATTGGAGATTCCATCAAACAAAGAACCAAACCCTGCTTGAACATCTGATTCAGCACCTAGTTTAAAAAACTCCTGAATTACATTATCCTCTTGTTGTTCAAATGTGGAGAAGTACAATCCTCCAGCAATCCCAATAATTAGTACATATAGAGTTGCCAATATGGTAATGGCAAGCATTAAGTATAGCTTTCCTAATAGGTAGTCATTTCTGGTAAATCCATCTATGATATTTTGCCTAACTGTGCGGTAGTTATATTCATTTGTAATGTGATAAATGAGTACAAAGGATAATAAGAAGAAGCAAAACCAAC
Organism: Flavobacteriales bacterium; assembly: GCA_018609055.1. Taxonomy (GTDB): domain Bacteria; phylum Bacteroidota; class Bacteroidia; order Flavobacteriales_D; family CAJJDF01; genus CAJJDF01. The sequence continues at coordinate 110,198 of JABAYJ010000008.1, read as the reverse complement.
TTGATATTAATGTAACTGCATACCAAGAGGTTTGGTAATTGATAGGAATAAGCGGATGAAACTCTAATCCTTGAAAAGGAAATTTTATCATGCTGGGTACCAAAAACACTAAGAGTGGTAAAAACACCAAAAACATGATAGTAAAGACTTTAAAAGACTTGTTTCCTACTATTTTCTTGTATTCGATTCGTAGTAATTTCATGGTTTAGTTTTTTACAATTTCTAAAAATTCGTCTTCAAGTGAAGTTTTAAGCTCCACTAATTCGGATAATACAATATTGTTATCGAATAAGTATTTGTTCAGTTCCATTCCATTTATTTCTCCAGAAAAGGAAATTTTCAGCTTTTCAACTTCTCTGTTAGATTCTTTGAATAGAGGATGGTTCTTAATACTAGTTTCTATTTCAGTTAGATTATCTGCATTTACTAAAAATTCATTTTTGGAAGTAGATAAATCCGAAATGCTTCCTTGCATTAATTTTTTACCATTTTTAAGAATACAATAATGGCTACACATTTTCTGAATTTCATCTAGAATGTGACTTGATATAATGATCGTTTTTCCTTCTTGAGCAATGGAGATTATTAGTTCTCTCATTTGTTTTATTCCTTCAGGATCAAGTCCATTAGTAGGTTCATCTAAAACCAAAACCTCAGGGTTGGATAGGAGGGCAGCAGCTAATGAAAGTCTCTGTTTCATTCCTAAAGAATAGGTGTTGAAAGGAGAGTTTTTTCTTTCAAATAACTCAACTCGTTTTAATACCTCATCAATTCTTTCTCGGTCTACATTTTTAATCATAGCCGATATTTCCAAGTTTTTATATCCAGTAAGTTCAGGATAAAAAATAGGATGCTCCAAAATTGAACCAATTCTTCTTCTGCTATTTGATTCTTGAGGTTCTCCAAACCATGAGTAAGAACCCGAAGAAGGATTCAATACATCTAGAATCATTCCTAGAGTAGTTGTTTTACCACTTCCGTTAGGCCCAAGTATTCCAAATACTTGTCCGGCAGAGATAGTTAGGGAGAGGTCGTCTACTGCGGCAAAATCTCCGTAGTATTTAGATAGATTATTAATTTCTAATATTACTGACATTCTTTTAATGTTTTAATAAAAATAGGGATTCCTTTTTACATTTAAGCCTATTTAGGATAAATGGAGCTTATCTGGTTCTGTCGCATTAAACTAAAATCGACTGATTTTTGTAGTTTTTGGTAAAAGTTGAAAAACCTAAAGCTTTGTTTAATTGCGATTTAACTTTTTGAAGGGAGGTTGATTTTAGTGAAAAACGTTTAAAAAATAATTAATGCGACAGAACCTAGTACCGGGAGAAATAATAGAAGGGAAGCACGAGCCTCTCGTTTCTAAAAAGGATTTTTTAATAATCAATTCAGAAAGGACTTCTCAGTTAAAGGAATATAAGACAGACAATATAATGTTGCCATTAAAGCATTTTATTCATTGTGATTCCTGTAATAAGCCTTTGACTGGATATTTGGTTAAAAAAAAGGGGTTGTATTATTACAAATGCAGAACAAAGGGATGTTGTTGTAATAAGTCAGCTAAAAAACTTCATTTACAGTTTGAAAACAAATTAAGCAGCTATCAACTCGATGATAAATACATGGATGTAATGAAAGATGTCATGACTTATATCTATGAGTCAGCAACAAAAGAAAATAAAGAGAGTGAATCAAGTGTAAAAAAACAACTTACCGGATTACAATCTAAATTAGAAACTATTCAAGAAAGGTATGCCATTGGAGAAATTAACATAGAAATCTACGAGAAGTTTAGAAAAAAATATCAAGTTGAGATAAATGAATTAGAGGCAAGTTTAGTTGATTCTTCAATTTCGAGTTCGAACCTTGAAAAAGCCATTGAAAAAGCAATAAGAATATCTTCTAATCTTAATGAATTATGGCTATCTGGAGATTTAGCTCAAAAGAAAAAAATACAGAATTTGGTCTTTCCCTCCGGAACAGGTTATAACAAGTTAAATGGGGAAGTTCGAACCAATAAAATAAATTCTATATTTTCATTAATCCCTTTAATATCAATAGATTTAAGTAAAAAAAAGCGGATAACCGATCAATTATGATCAGTTATCCGCTAGAGTGACCTCAAGTGCTGAGAGTTCTAACTTATTGAGTGACTTGAATGAATTAAATTATTTCTGAGACACTATTTTTGAAAGTATTTTTTCAATGTTAAGTTGGATTCTGTCGCATTAAGGTCATTGAAGATAATAAATTTAATTTTTAATAATCAGAAGGTTTGGCTCAAATAAAAAACGGAGAATTAATCAATTATGATCAATTCTCCGCTGAAGTGAATCAACGTACCGTCAATTCTTTATTTTGCTTTGAAGTGGGTTACTTCTCCGTCAGAATATTTGAGCCATAATTCCTTTGAAGTTAATCTTAATATTTCCTCGGTATAAGAATCTCCATCGAAAGTTATTTTTACACTTTTTTTACTATCCACAAACTCCCATTTTCCATCAAGTGAAGTTGTTGTCCCTAAAAAAGTGTAAGTAACCTTAAGATTTCCATCTTTTTCAAACTCATAAACTGGACTATCTGTTTCAGTTGTTTCGATTCCGTTTGCATCAACATATTTTTCGATATTCCATTCTCTTGCAATTCTTGATGTTTTAGTTCTTAATGACAAGGCAGGACCATCTTCATATTTACAAGATGTAGCGCCAAAAACTATGGCTAAAGCCAATAATAGAGTTGTGAATTTCAATGTTTTCATTTTGTTTGTTTTTTTAGTTAAAATTTTAGTTAACTAAGTTAATTGTTTTTTATGTATTTTCTGAGGTTCTGTCGCATTAATTATTTTTCGACCATTTTTCATCAAATTCTTTGAATGTTTAAAAAGTTATCGCACATTAGTTCAACGGTTTATGATTTTTTGTTTTGTATGAATTAGGCTTCAAATAGTGATTGTTTAGTTAATGCGACAGAACCAGATAGAGCCGCCTTAAAACAAAAAAAGCCCCAGTAAAACTGAAGCTTTTTTTTTGTGACCTCAAGTGTTGAGAGTTCAAACTTTTTGAAGGATCTAAATCAACTTGAAAATTTGGAATTCAACCCAAAGTTCCTGCAAGGGATACCCTAGAACCCAGGACGTTTTTGTTGGAAAAATGGATATTACGAAAATCCGTAACCAAGTAGTGAGAATAATAGTAGTTTTAAATACCTTGTTTTATAAGGTTTACTCTCACTTATTCTTGTTTGTTTTCTCTTTTGCTATCGTTTCTCTTATTGAGATGGTGTCACGTCACTTGATGTTTTTAATTTGAAAGCCGGGAGTTATATCTTGTTAGTAAAAGGAGAAAATAACGAAGTATTAAAAACTGAAAAGTTTAATAAATACTAAAACAACTATTTTCTGTGTTACCCATTTGACACCAAAAATAGAGAGTCACAGTATTCAAATTAGTTACAGCCTAACTTTTAATCGTCCTAGTGAGTCAACAAAAAGCCATATTAAGATGGCTTTTTGTTATTTTTAGTTTCTATTTGAACTCTTGTTTCTATACCAATATACGTTAATCGATAAATCAACAAATAACTACTTTAAATAAATTGATACCGAAATTTATCAGAATATTGATTATTTTTAATAATGATAAAAACTCTAATAATTGATGATGAACAACCTGCAAGAGAGTTTTTGGAAAAACTCTTAAACCGATATTTTCCTAATAAATTTGTTGTTGTGCACAAAGTCGGTAATATTGAGCAAGGTTTCGAGCAAATAAAGCTTCAAAAACCACACTTAGTTTTTTTAGATATCAAAATGCAAGGTGGTTCTGGATTTGAATTGTTAAAAAAAATTAAATCCATAGATTTTGAAGTTATTTTCACTACGGCATATTCTGAATTTGCTTTAGAGGCAATTAAACAAAGTGCGTTGGACTATTTGCTAAAACCGATTAATCATATTGAGTTAGGTACTGCAATTAAGAAATTTGAAAAGAAAACAAAATATCAAAATGAATTAGATAGAATACGGATTTTGTTGGATAATATGAATACCAATATTAATCCTTATCCAAAAATTGCATTTCCAGTTTCTGAAGGATATAAGTTAATTAAAAGCAATGCGATAATTTATTGCAAAGCTGACACGAACTATACAGTCATAAAGCAAATGGATGAGAGCAGTTTTACTATTGCGAAAACACTAAAAAATGTAGAAGAACTATTACCTAAAGATTTTTTTTTAAGAATTCATAAATCTTTTTTGGTCAATGTGAATTTTATAAAAGGATACACCCATGCCGATGGCAGTTATGTCATCCTTACAAACAACGAAAAGCTCCCTATTTCGAGCCGAAAAAAAACTCAAGTAATTGAAAAAATATTGGGCAAATAAACTCACGATCTTTATCCTTGTTTTGCTTTTTTCTAACGGATACGGGCAACTTATTCCAAACAGAAATGTTTCAGTTAGAGATGGATTACCAAGTAACAAAGTTTATGATGCATTACTTTCTTATTCTGGTTCTATATGGGTGGCAACCGAAAATGGGATTGCCGAAGTAAGAGGTAGTCGGATTAGAACATTTACAGAAAAAGAGGGAATACCACATAATAATTGTTGGCAAATAACGGAAGACGACAACCAGACAATTTGGATTGGAACTTATGGAGGAGGAATAGCTTATTTAGAAGGCGATACCTTTGTTTCTGTATCAGAAAAAGATGGATTGGTCCAAAATAGCGTGAGGAAACTGTTTTATCATGAGAATAACCTGTTCGTTGGAACTCATAATGGAGTATCTGTTGTAAACACCACAACCAAAGTAATTAAGAACTATCAATTATCTGATTTTCGTCTTCAGGTAATGGATTTTTTTATATACCAAAATACTGTTTATTGCGCAGGTTACAAACATGGAACCTATCAAATAGGGGAAGAGAGGCTAATAAAAGTTAATGCTGATGAGAATATTTTTTGTACTGAAATAATAAACGACACGCTTTACTACTCTAAGGATGGGAATCCTGAAAAGAGAAATAGTATTCACAAAATTGGGATAAAAGATTTTTTAAGTGATAAACCTCATTCTATTTCTCACGGAAACTCGGTTATTTGGGATTTTCAAACCGTAAATGGTAAGATACTTGCAGCGGCTTGGGGAGTAAATATTGATAACGGTGGGATTTTTGATGTCACAAATCACAAGATGAAAAGTCTGAATGAATTATTTGGTGTAACCTCAAAATCGATATACAGCATAAAGTATTCACCAAGAATTAACCAGTTAATTATTTGCTCATTGGACAAGGGACTATTTCTCATTGATATGAGTAATACTGTTTCCACTTATTTAAAACAAAACCTACAATTTTATTTAAGACCGAATAATTCAACTGAATTATTTGGTTATTCGGATCACATTGAATTTGCTAATAATGGAGAAATTGGTCAATACCGACTAGAAGATTTTTTATCTTTTGCCTATTCACAAATTAACACAAACAACCTTGCCAAACAAATTAAAACTTTCAAAGCTCTGAGGCAGTTTTCTCTTAAAAACATTAAAAAATTTAAAGATTTTTCTATCACTGAGATTTCTTCACTAGATGGTGATGTTTATGTGAATACGACACTTGGCCTTTTTCTTTTCAAAATAAAGAATCATAAGTATCAGCTCAATCAATATTTTCCTTTATCAACTATTTCAGGGTTTTATTTAAATAGAAATGAGGAGTTATTTGTTCAAACTCCTTACGCAAGTTTAAAAAGAATCAATCTTCGTAATGAGGAAATAATCGCTCATTCTTTTGATCTAAGAAATTCAAATAATCCAAGGGATATTATTCAATTCATAGAAATCGATTCTTCTCTTTTTGGAGTGAGTAGGTTCAAAGGCCTTTATCTTCTGCAATCAGACACTTTTGTTTCATTACTTAAAAATAAGAAGATAAAAGTGCGAGAATTTGTAAAGGCTTTTAAAAACTCTGAGAGTTCATTTCTATTAGCGGATTATTTAGGAAATATCTATCAACTTTTTTTAAAGGACAAAAACATTTCTTTCAGTAAAATATTGGAATCGGAGACGATTCATGGACAAACAGTGGTAGGTTTATCGCAATATGACTCTATCATTATAGTTGGAACAAATAAAGGACTTACTTTGTATGATTTATCATCTGGTAATATCATATTTTTGGATGAAGAACAAGGATTCGATGGGAAAGCACTGAAAGAGATTTATTTACAAGACAGCAACTTGTTTTTAGTTGCCGAGAACTCATACACTTCGATTGACATACCAAATTATTTAGCAAATAGAGTAAAAACATGTTTATTTGTCTCGTCTTTAGAAGTGAATGGCAAACAAAGATCAATACACGATAAAGAGCAAATTACTCTTGATTATTTCGAAAATGATTTGGAATTTGAATTGGGTGGAGTGGGTATAAAATTCCCAAAAAAAGTGTATTTCTCCTACCGTATCAACGGACTTGAAAACAATAATTGGTCTGAATTAATTAGTTATAACCAATCAAACAAGGTGACCTTGCCATTTGTCCCTTCTGGTAACTATAAATTGGAAGTTCAGCTTATTGATGAGTATAATGGAATTAGGGAAATTTTAATTTTGTCAGAATTTCAAATTAAATCTCCTTTTTGGCAAATTCCATTTTTCTATCTATTCGTAAGTTTTTTGTTTGTTTTCATTATTTATATTGGATTAAAGAAAAATTTCAATAGAAAAACTCAAATTCAAAGGGAAAGAGCGAAACTTGAAATGAAAGTTTCAGAAGCAAAACTAGAGGCACTAAAAAGTCAAATGAATCCTCATTTCGTGTTTAATTCATTAAATGCAATTCAAAATTTTGTTATTGATAATGACATTGATAGCTCCCTGAATTACATGAATAGCTTTGCTTCACTGATGCGGAAATCTCTTGATTATTCTTCAAGAAAAGAAATAAGTTTAAAAGAAGAAATAGAATTTTTAAAACTATTTGTGAAGATTCAAAATCTACGATTTGGAAATAAAGTAAAGTTTAAAGTTCAAAAATCACAAGATATAAAATTTTCTGAAACGGTTATCCCTCCAATGATTTTACAGCCAATTCTTGAAAACTGCTTTGAGCATGCCTTTGATGAGGAAATTGAACATCAGTTTATTGCAATTAATTTTCAAGTATCAGTTTCTTCATTAATTGTGACAATTCGAGATAACGGTATTGGTTTTGACGCTCAACCAAAAGAATCATCTAAAGGATTAAAATTGATATCAGAGAGATTAGCTTTATTGAATTCAAAAAATAGTTTATCCGTAAGTTCTAATTCAAATGGAACTGAAATTAATATAGTATTTCACCATAGATTAAGGGAATAACGGTAAATAAAGAAACAGCCACTTAAAATAAATTGCAGTTTTTCTTCCCATAGAAGTTTGTTCTTTTACCTATTAATTTTAAAAAAAAATCATGAAAAAAACTATCTTTATCATTGGAATTTCAATTATTCTTCTTTCTTCTTGTACGAAATATTACGAATGTGAGTGTACTCAGAACACTTTAGGTCAAACTTCAATAATTAACAACTCCATTGCGGCTAAAAATAAAAGAGATGCAAAAGACGCATGTGAAAACATAAGTATATCCTCGTCAATGAGCACAACAACATGTGAATTGAAGTAATTGTCTTTTTATTTATGTTAAAATGAGCAGCAAATTTTGGTTGCTCTTTTTGCTTTGCCTTGATCAGATTTCAATCGGTACGTTTCTCTGACGTTTGTTAGATTTCTTTAATTTGGTTACTTCATTAATTGCTACAATTCGAGATAACGGAATTGGTTTTGACGCTCAACCAAAAGAATCTTCTAAAGGATTAAAATTGATATCAGAGCGATTAGCCTTATTGAATTCAAAAAATAGGTTGTCCGTAAGTTCTAATTCAAGTGGAACTGAAATTAATATAGTATTTCACTATAGATTAAGGGAATAACGTTTAATAAAGAAACAGGCACTTAAAATAAATTGCAGTTTTTCTTTCGATAGAAGTTTGTTTTTTTAACATATTAATTTTAAAAAAAAAACATGAAAAAAAGTATTTTTATTTTAGTTGCAACATTTGTTTTTATGTCTTGTAAAAAAGAGATAATACGGGAAACCACAACGATACATAACAACAATACAAATGAAGGTGTTGGTCCATTCAGCCTAGGGAAAGACACTTTAGGAGGTATTGTTTACTACATATACATTGGTAGTGATGGTAACCAACATGGACTAATAGTTAACAAAAACCAAACTCTAGCAAAATGGCAAGATACAGCAACACTAATTAATGCTGACAGGACTGAAGATGGTGCTTATAATACATCATTAATGATAAACAGTACAGCTGCAACTTATGTAAGAAGCTTCGGGGGAGATTGGTTTCTTCCTTCTATTGATGAGTTAGCTTTGTTATATAATAACCGTTTCTTAACTAATAAAGCATTGCGGGAAGGTGGCTTTACATTACTCACAAATACTGATTCTTATTGGTCTAGCACTGAGAGGACTGCAACCAATTCGTTTGGCTTCTTTTTCGATGCTGGCTATGTGTTCCTCCAAAATAAGGGCGTGACTCTTTCAGTTCGTGCTGTTAGGTCTTTTTAATCATTTATATATTTAATAAAAAAACATTATGAAAAAAATATTAATAATAGGTGCTCTATTCTTTAGCTTACCAATTGTTCTACATTCATTTTCTACTATAAATATTATTAGAAAAGAGATTAAAACAAGTGAGAGAATAAGCTTTAAAATTCGAGGAACAGGATCAAAAAATATTTTAGTAACAATAGGAGTTGGGAGTAAGCCTGGTTATGGAGCTTGCTGTTCAGGCGTTAGTCCTTATGCTACTGTTTCATTTTCCGGAAATGAAGGGGATGTTGTTTATGATGGTAAAGCAAAAAGAATTTTATTTAGCGTTTCTAATGATATTGCAGGAAAAACAATAAATTTAAAAGACTACTACTAATATAAAATATTTAAAAAATGAAATCATTAATAAAAATAAGTTTTATATTATTTTCAATATCATGTGCATCATATAATTATAAGACTACAGAAAAGAGAAATAACAATACAATTCAAATAAAGTCAGATAATTTAAATGATTATAGGGTAGTTTCTGAAGATAAGAATTTAAGAAAAACTAGAGTTCGAGATGGAAGCGCTTCAGCATATTTCATTAAATTAAAAAAGAAAAATCTATCTCTTTATTTAGTTCATGAAAACTATGACTCTATCCGAGTTGATGCAATAAGAGTAGTCAGAAAAAAAGCACTAGTTAAAGATGTTTCATTAGGTGTTTTTACTTTCGGTATTCCTTTAATTATTGATGTTTTTAAAAGTGATTTTTACAAGATTTCTCCCATGGATAAAGATTTTGTTGCACATTTTGTGTTTAAACAAGAATTTATGTTGGCAGAATACAATCAAATAAAGGGGGCTACAAAACCAGCTATTTTTCAAAATTGGATTGATAATTACGGACATTCTTTTATTTTACAAGAAGTAATTGATCACAAAGATTCATTAGAGTTAAATATTGCGTTAAGTAAAGAATCAGAGAAAGCAATAGATAAATTTATTCAATCTCATCAACAATCAAATTTTCTTTCTGAAGCAGAAAAAATAAAGGTTGAAATGGTTGAGGCAAGGAAACTATTTGCAGAAGTTAAAATAGAAAATACAGTAGCCGGCTTCGAAAAATTTCTTAATAGATTTCCTAGATCTCTTCACAATACAGAGGTACATAAACTACTCGTTTATAGCGCAATAAAGGAGGGGAAAGAAAAAAATGATCTAGAATCTATTCTAGTAGCTAATTCAGACTATTTATTAAAATTTAAAGGTTTTTTATCAAATGAAGATTTTATTAAAAGAAATAAAGAAATTTCATTAAAAGTTGATGATATTTTAATGAAAAAACTAGTCAATTCTAAAAAAAGTAAATATGATGCTTATTCTGAATTTTGGATGACTTATATTAAAGTAAAAAAAGAAAACAAAAATGTAACTGATTTGCCAAGATCTTTAAATAAAAATAAAAATATTGCAAATTTTTTAATTAGAAAACTGTATAAATTAAAAAGTGAAACATTACAGAATAAATTTTTAGATCAAGCAAGGTTAGATTTCCCAAATTTGGATGGACAAACATTTAATAATAATCCAGTAATAAAAAATATTGTTCAGCTTGCTGATAATTTTTCCGGAACATTAATATTGAAAAATCAAAACTACTTAACAAGTTATTTAAAAAATTCCTATGAAGGTGATGCTTTCCTTAACTTAACCGGCTTTACTTATAAAGGCACTTATTATAATCAACCCTACAAAAATGGAAATGTTGAGAAAATTACAATAAAAAATGGACAAGTATCTCAGTTAATAGTCTTAGAAGGTTCAAAAAAAATAATTGATGCAAAATTTGAATTGAATAAAACAAGACAAAGTCTTAAATATAAATCTATATCTTTTTATATTGATGGTAAACTTGTAAAAACTGAGTATTCTGATATTAATAATGTAAATTATTTTTATGAATTTGAGAATGGTAAAAATCTTTCATTGATAGAACTTGAAAGAAAAATAAAGGAAGCAGACCAGCAGGTAGCACAAATTAATTATGATTATGCACTTAAACTTTATACTCAAAATTGCAAGAATGATTATCCTGTTACAATTCCCTTAAATAAAAGAATTACAAATTCTATTAAAAAGACTCAAGTCAAAAGAAATGCTTACTTAAGAAAGATTGAAGAAAAGCGATTGGCTGAAGAGAAAAAAAGAAGGAGAAACTCAGCTGCAAATGCGGTAACTAATCATGTTTTTGTACTTAGCGATACATATGGTAATCCAACTTCTATTGATGTTAGAGATAAAAGAACTGGACAAATAACTCGGATGTATTATTTTTTGAGCTTTTATTCAAATGGAGGTGTCGTCATGTTATGCGGTCCTAGCTTAAGTCGGGCAACTGATATTGGTGCTATGAAAAAAGGAACTTGGAGCTCCAACAATGAATCTCTTTGGTATACTTGGGCAGCTGGGGGGCGGAGTGGTCCTTGGACACTGAATAGTTACTCAGGAAACTTTAGTTCGGGTAGTGTTATGATGAAGGATTTAGGTACTTTTTGAATGGATGGGTAACCATTATAAATTATAACAAAAATAAATAATTGCTATTGTAGAGAATAAGCCATTACACCTAATCATAACCAAATCAAAAAAAATGAGCAAAATTATGAAAAAATCATTTCTAACTATAACTATCATATCTATTGGATTAATCTTAATCCCACAAATAATCACGTATTCTTCTTCATACGGAGTTACAGGTTATGATATAGATCAAACTGAAGTTCAATTTTGCTTACAGTCTTCCTATCAAGAAAATGAAAATTTTTCACAGTTATATAATAATAATCAGGACAATAGGACTGCTTACTTAAATAATATTGAAGAAAAGCGATTGGCTGAAGAGAGAATAAAAAGAATTGAAGAAAAGAAAATTTGGGAACAAAATTTGAGATCGGATAGAAGTGATTGCAGAGTAAATATATCCTCTGAATCGAGTATTCAAAGATATCTTGAAAGAGGACTAAGAACAGAGACAAATGGTGGATCTACGATTAAATATAAAGTCTTGTCTAGTTGGAACACAGTAGGATTAGAAATTAAATTCGATAACGGGAAAATTGTCAAAGGAATTAACGTTAGAATTAAACCAGGCTATAAAACAGCTAGGATTAGTGTTGATTTTCCATCTATAGGAGGGTCAGCAGTATACATTCTATATTCAAATGGTTTATTGGAGTCATCCGATGGTACTTTTAAGTATAAGTGTAAATAATTATTTATTTATATATAATTAACACAGAAATTCAAGCTGAAAAAAAAAATATGAAGAAATTATTCGTAACAATAATAGCATTAGGAGTAGGAATATGCTTAAACTCCCAAATCACCACTTATTCCGGATCTTACGGATTTTCCGGAGCTAATATGGATCAAACTGAAGTTCAATTTAGTTTAGAGACTTCCTATCAAGAAAATGAAAATTTTTCACAGTTGTATCGTTGGAGGTATGCAACAGGACAAAATAAAGGTTTTATTTTTGAGTATAACAATAGAGCTTATTTTTCTCGAAAAAGAGACTTGGAAAATTCAAAATGGTATGTTCAAGGAAAAATCGGCTACGGAATAATGAAAGGGATGCCCTATTTGCCCAATTCAGTTTATGTTTACAATGAGGCTCTTAATGAACGGGAATACAATACAGATTATGTAGATGATTCAAGACATTTTGTCTATAATTACGGTCTTGGATTGGGATATAAATTTATATTATTTGATAGGGTAACATTTGATTTCTTACTAGGATACATAAAGTATTCAACACCGAATTTCAACGAAAAAGAGTCAAAATATAGTCAATTCAGGTTAGACGATTGGAATAGTGGCATTGCTTACCCTGTTGATTTTACTTGGTCTTTAGGTTTCTTTTTGGACTAAAATATTTCAACTTTATTTCCTTAATTACCTTATGAGGTTCTGTCGCATTAAACTAAAACCTCATGATTGATGTATCGAAACTTAAAAGTGGTATTTATTATATACGAATTGGAGAAATGCACCCAGGGAAATTCATTAAGAATTAATTAATGCGACAGAACCTATAATGAAAGAAATTATGAGTTATACTCATGATTCTTTGACCAAAGAAAATAGAGAAAATGAATCAAGTGTAAAAAAACAACTTAGTCTGTTAAAATCAAAAATTGAAACTATTGAAGAACGGTTTGCTATCGGAGAAATTAATAACGAAATCTATCAGAAAATCAAAGTAAAGTATCAGAATGAAATAAATGAATTAAAGTCGAATTTAAACAATTCTTCAATTTCGAGTTCGAACCTCCAAATTGTAATCGATAAAGCATTAAAAATTTCTTCTAATCTCAGTGAATTATGGACTTCTGGAGATTTAACTCAAAAGAAGAAATTACAAAATTTAGTGTTTCCGTCTGGAATAGGTTACGACAAGTTAAATGGCAAAGTTCTAACCAAAAAGGTAAATTCAATTTTCTCTTCAATACCCTTGTTATCAATAGGTTTGTCTAAAATAAAAAGCGGAGAACCGATCAATATTGATCAATTCTCCGCTATAGTGACCCTGTAGGGATTCGAACCCCAAATCTCCTCGGCCGTAACGAGGTGCAGTATCCAGTTATGCTACAGGGCCTAATTTATTTAGGTTGCAAATATAGTATTAATATTAACTTTATTTGGCTGTAGGAGATATTTCTCCTGTTGCTTCCATTTCTGATAATTTAGTTTTAATATCAGCAATTCTTCTGTCGTTACTTGGGTGAGTACTCATAAATTCAGGTGGTTCTTGACCTCCGCTAGCTTCTTTCATTTTCTCCTAAAAAGTAACTGCACTGTACGGGTCATATCCTGCTTTGTTCATGAAAGTTAATCCCATATTGTCAGACTCTGATTCGTGCTTTCTTCCAAAAGCAAGGGAAGTTAATTGACCTCCTGCACCTATACTTTGTAATAAAATAGCGTTTCCTAGTCCTGGACTAGTATCACTCATTAATAAAAATTGACCAACAGAAGTTGCTCCTTGCAAGGCAGCAGCTTGCGACATTCTTTCGTTTCCATGTCCTGCAACAGCATGTGCAATTTCATGACCCATTATAGCAGCAATTTCATCATCAGTTTTAGCTAACTCTAATATTCCTGTGTAAAAAACTATTCTTCCTCCTGGCATACACCAAGCATTTAATGTAGGGTCATCAATAGTATTGTAAGTCCATTGAAAACCTTCAATTAATTCTGGGTGACCAATATCATTCATATAAGAAGTTACTGCAGCAGCCATTCTTTTTCCTATTTCAATAACTTTTGCAGCTCTAGGGTCACTAGGTGGTAAAGCATTATCTTGATTAGCCGTCATAAACTCAGTATAAGCAGCAGCACTCATTCTAATCATTTGACTTTCTGGGAAAAACGAAGTTGTCTTCTTCCAGTCATTGGATTCTTTTTACAAGCTACCATCATGGTACTTGTTATTAATAGGGCGATTAGTATTTTTTACATTGTTTAGTATTTAATTATTTCGGCTGACAATCCTTTATCAAGCAGTGCCGAACATATTGGTTTTAGTTTAAATATATTTCCTTTTTTCACTTGACATTTTCCATTGTAATGAACTATGTGTGCACACTGTTCTGCTTGTACAGCTGAGTGTTTGCAGTATTTAACCAAAGAGTTTATTACATGGTTAAAAGTATTCACATCATCATTAAACAGCACAATACTATGGTTTTCCAAAATAGTATCAAGTGTTAGCGTTTTTTCTTGTTCTTTAATAAGTTCTTTCGGCATAGTGTTCTACTAGGATTAGTTCAAATTTTAACTTCAAATTTATTAATATTTTTTTTAAGATGAGTTAAATCAAAGTTAATGCATCTGTCTCATTTAATATTGTTCCTTGTCGCTAGGGAAGTCTACAGCTCTTACATCAGAAATATAAGAAGATATTGCTCCTTTTATTTCTTCGTATAAGTTTAAGTATTTCCTTAAAAAACGGGGTTTAAATTCATTGTTTATACCAAGCATATCGTGCAGTACAAGTACTTGTCCATCAACACCTGATCCAGCTCCAATACCGATTATAGGAATTGAAATTTCTTTAGCTACTCTTGTGGCAAGTTCTGCTGGTATTTTTTCTAATACAATTGCAAAACATCCTTTTTCTTCTAATAATTTGGCATCTTCTATCAGTTTTTGTGCTTCTTCCTCTTCTTTTGCTCTTACTGTGTAAGTTCCAAATTTGTATATAGATTGAGGAGTAAGACCTAAATGCCCCATCACTGGTATTCCTGCAGAAAGTATCCTTGTTATTGATTCTATAACTTCTGAACCTCCTTCAAGTTTTACTGAGTGAGCACCAGATTCTTTCATTATTCTAATTGCTGATTCTAGAGCGCTTCTTGAGTTCCCTTGGTATGATCCAAATGGAAGATCTACAACAACCAAAGCTCTATCAACAGCTCTAATTACAGAAGATGCATGATAAATCATTTCATCCAAAGTAATTGGCAATGTAGTTTCATGACCAGCCATAACATTTGAAGCAGAATCACCTACAAGTATTACATCAATTCCAGCATCATCTACAATTCTTGCCAATGAAAAATCATAAGCAGTTAGCATTGATATTTTTTCACCATTTGCTTTCATTTCCTGAAGCACATGAGTGGTTACTTTTTTTACTTTTTTGTGTACAGACATAGTTTTTTTTTAGAATAGAAAGGTAATTCTTTTTGTGGAATCTGAGAAAAAAACTAATAAAAAAACCCTTTTCCTACAAATAAGAAAAGGGCTTAAAGTGAACTTTTGAGAAATACAATGTATTAATTCACTATTGTGTTGTATCAAGAATTGTACCGAGTTTCAATGTAGGTACTTAAACTTTATAAGTTGATAGTTATTTCATGAACACCCTACTTTTTTTCATAAAAAAAACCTTCAGCTATTTAGCTGAAGGTTTTATTAAACTTTATTATTTTCTAGTTTACAACTATCTTTTTTGTGATAGATTGCTCATTAGCAGTTATTCTAACAGTGTATACTCCTGCAGATACTCCTAATAGAGATATGTCATTTACTTTATCAGTAAGTTGGTTTGCATAAACCATTCTTCCATAGATATCGAAAATAGTAACTTCTACTTTCTCTAAACCTGCATTGTCAATAGTTAATTTAAATTCACCATTGTTTGGATTAGGGTAAAGGCTCACAGCATTAGTTAAGAAGTCTTCGTTTATAGAAGTATGATCAGAAATATTGATGTCATCAACAGCCATATCTGTATTCCAGAATGCGCCAGTTCCTCCATTAAATCTTAGTTTCACTACTTTACCAGTAAAAGGAGTTAAATCAACAGTTCCTCTGTTCCAATTATTACTTTGATTTCCTTCAATCTTAAACAAACTATTGTTCCAGTTTACTCCGTCAAATACATCTACAGTTAATGAATCTATTGATGCACCACCATATAAATGGTACCAGAAGGTAACAAATGGGTATGCTACAGTTGTTCCTAAATCTATACAAGGAGAAATAAATGAAGCTATTTGGTTGTAACAATTTCCTGATGACTCTAAGTATAAATATTTTCCAAATCCAGAAGTGTGATCACCACTTGGTCCTGTTCCATTAGATGGAGTAGAGCCAGTGTTTGTTCTCCAATCAATATCATCTTTAACACCATTTTCTAGGTTTGTATATCCATTTCCTAAACTACATTCAGTTTCTTCACAATCAGAGTCAGTTGAACAATTAGAAAATGAATTGAAGTTTTCCGAATAAGGAATAGTATAAGTAGGAGCGTAATTATAATTAAATACTGTAGTATCGTTATTAATATAAGAATCCCCAGATAGTTCTGTCCATGTTTCAATCACATAAGTTCCAACTGTTGTAAAATTATAAGTTGTTGCAAAAGAATGGTTAATAGAAGTTTGACTAGCAATTGGTCCACCTATTGTTCCTGAATAAATAGTTCCTCCATTAATTCTGTATTTAACGTCTAAATTAGATATTGAAGAAGCTCCAATATTTTTAGCTCTAACAGTAATGGTAGCTGCTCCATTAAAACAATCTAAGCTGTTTGGACTAATTACAGAAGTAATTCCTGCATCATTAGGTAAGATACAATTCAATAATCCTCCAGCATAAAATTCAGCTATTTGTCTTCTTCCTTTGTTTCCTACATTATTATTTTTTATTGCAGAAACTGAAAACCACTGTGTTGCGTTAGGGTTTGTAATTGGAATTTGGAACGTAGTTCCACTTGTTCTTCCAACTGAGTCCATATATTTATTACCTAACAAATAAACTTCATATTCATCAGCTCCTGTAACTGCTGTCCAAGAAACTTCCATATAAGAAGGACATACGCTAGTTACAGTTAAGTTTGTTGGTCTGCTAATGATAGAAAAAGTATGTTCTGAGATATCAGAAAGTAAACCTCTCTCTATTTTTACTAATGCTTTTCCTGTAACGTTATTTGGGACATTCCAATCAAATGCTCTATTAGCAGCAGGTGCTGCTCCAATAGAAATCCAATTTATTCCGCTATCTACAGAATAAGAAAGATTAAAATTCCCTACATTTCCAACAGCATCCCAAAAGATTCTTTCTGCTACTCCAGGAACAAAACCTTCTCCTCCATTAGGGTTAGCTAATCTTATTTCGTCATAAATAAATTCGTAAGTAACAAAATACTTTTGAGGACCTTGTGGTACAGATGTACCAGCTACTTTCAAAGAATAGTTTCCAGCTGCAGGGTTAACAATAGAAACTTGTTCAACATTATTTAGTGTATCAACTCCTTTTGTTGCAGGCAAATCTAAATTTGTTGCATTTGGAGTAATATCAAGAATCCATGGTAAAAAGGTTGATGATCCTAATTCTAACTTCACATCTAAATCATTTACTAAAGCTTTTGCAGCAGAAGTACTTCCTTCGTAGTCATGCCAGTATACCATTACTTTAACCTCTTTTACATTGGCTGGAATAGTAATTTGATGTGTATTGTTTCCTCCATTAGTAATATTGGCAGATAAATAACGAACTGCTTCAATAGCTTCAACTGATCTTAAAGCATCAACTCTTCCCCAACCATATTTGAAATCAGGCCCTACATTTCCAAAATCCTCAGCAGTATTAAGAATAATAGCTTTCATTAATCCAGATTCTGGTCTTACACCATTTATATCTTGATAAGCATTATACATTTGAGCCATAACTCCAGAGATACTTGGACAAGCAGCAGAAGTTCCTCCACCAACTCTGTATTGATTATTATCGTCTGTAGTTAAGTTTCCATTTCCGTTTGCTGAAATATCTGGTTTGATTCTTCCATCATCAGCAGGTCCTCTACTACTAGAACTAATCAATGACATATCTGAAAATAAATTTGCTGTTGCAATTACATTTTTTCCTTGTTTGTGACCTCCCGTAACATTACCCCATTGGTTTCCTGCTCCATATCCACAATCTTGGTTATTAGAGTTACCAGCAGAAAATACCTGAATCATTGTTGGGTTTAATCTTATTTCTTGATCCACTTGTCTTGCAAGTGATGTGTATCCAGCATTACAACCATTAGAATAGGAAGATGAAAAGATAACTGCAGAATCTCTAGTATGAAATAAAACAGTATTTGGTAGTGCAGCACTGTATTGTTGAATAATTAAATCACAACCCGGAGCCATACCACCCATTGTAGGATCTAAATTCCCATAACCTCCTATAATCCCAGCAGTCATGTCACCATGATTACCACTGTTACCTGTAACATTTGGTTGAGTCATTCTTCCTGTAAAGTCAATGTGAGGACCTACAATACCATCATCATTATCTACTACAACTACACCTGTCCCGTCATATTTCCTACCTACTTTAGATCTAGAATTTATTTGTGTTGATCTATGCATGTTTCTTGCTCTATCACCTTCAGGTTTCCCTGGCTCAGGAGTTAAATCTAGAGTTCTAATGAATTTATACTTCAATAAATTTTCAAGCTCAGAAGGGTTAATAACAGCTAAAACATTATTACTATAATTATTAGTTGATATTACAGATATAAATTCTCCTTGCATTTTTTCAAGACAAGTATTGAAATTTAAATCTGAGTAAAAAGAGATAAAAACCATTAGGTTATTTTCCTCTAAAGACCAAGATGGGAATGGACGTTCGGTTGCAAGTTGAGTAATTCTATCATTATTAGTAATGCTTTGAATACTTCTTACATTATATGATAATAAGTTCGTTTTGTCAAAATTTGAAGGAAAAGACACTAAATAAGTGTTTTCAGGTATGTATTCTAAAAAAATTAATCCTAGTGCTATCAATTCGTTTTTTGCCTCTTGAGATGGGATAGCATTGAATTGAACAAACTTGTAAAAGTTACCTTCAATAATTTCTTCTTGAGAATTATCTTCAATGAATTCTGAGATATTATTAGCATAAAACTGAGTTCCGTTCTTAAGTTTAACAGGAATAGAAGAACTTGTTTGAGACCAAGAACTTACGTAAATCACTGAAATAAAAGTAGTTAGCAGTATTTTTTTCATTTATCTGTTTATTTATTTTGACTCTAAATTACCTTTTTTCAAACTTAGTAGCAAATATTCAGTTTCATAATTTTAACGATTCATTAACTATTAAAGTTAGTTCTCACTTTAACTATGTTTTATCAAGATTGAAATAAGTTAATTATACCTGATTATAGGTTTATGTTATAAGTCCTTAAAATTTTCATGATAAATCTCATTTTTAATTACTTTTTAGATTTGGTTTCATTATTTTTGTCCACAATTAGAAAAAAGAATACATGATACAAACAGATATCTTAATAATAGGAGCAGGGCCAACAGGTTTATTTACCGTGTTCGAGGCTGGTTTATTAAAACTAAAATGTCATTTAATAGATTCTCTTCCACAAGCTGGAGGACAATGCTCTGAGATATATCCAAAAAAACCTATTTACGATATACCTGCTTACCCAGAAATCCTTGCTGGAGACTTAACAGATAGATTAATGGATCAAATTGAACCATTTAAACCAGGGTTTACTCTTGGAGAATCTGCTGAAACAATAGAAAAACAAGAAGACGGAAGTTTTATAGTTACTACTAACAGAGGAACTAAGCACCAAGCACCAATTATAGCAATTGCAGGAGGTTTAGGTGTTTTTGAACCAAGAAAACCACCAGTAGAAAACTTATCAAACTTTGAAGACAATGGAGTAGAGTACATTATTAAAGATCCTGAATTTTATAGAGGAAAGGATGTTGTAATTTCTGGAGGTGGAGATTCTGCTTTGGAT
Organism: Flavobacteriales bacterium; assembly: GCA_018609055.1. Lineage (GTDB taxonomy): Bacteria > Bacteroidota > Bacteroidia > Flavobacteriales_D > CAJJDF01 > CAJJDF01. Next base: position 90,250 of record JABAYJ010000008.1, on the reverse strand, counting down.
TGGGCTTATTTTTTAGCTAATGGAGTAGCCAACAAAGTATCTCTAGTTCACAGAAGAAACTCTTTTAGAGGTCATTTAGATTCAGTACAGAAAGTAATGGATATGGCTGATGATGGTAAGCTTAATTTAATTACTGAAGCTGAAGTTATTGGTGTATCAGGAAACGGAGCTTTAAATGAGGTTTTAATAAAACATAAGACTCAAGGAGAAATAAAAATGCCAACTAATCATTGGGTTCCTTTGTTTGGTTTGTCACCAAAACTAGGACCTATAGCAAATTGGGGATTAAACATTTCTAAAAACTCTATTGAAGTTGATACGTTTGATTACAGTACAAATGTGGATGGAATATATGCTATTGGTGATGTAAATACGTATCCTGGAAAGCTTAAACTTATTCTTTGTGGATTTCATGAGGCAACACTTATGGTACAATCTGCATTTGCTAAAATTCATCCAGATAAAAAGAATGTTTTGAAATATACTACCGTTAATGGTGTTAATGGATTTTAGAAATTATGGAAGATAATATTATAAAAGTTACCGTAATTGATAGGGAAGGAGTAGCTCACGAATTAGAAGCTCCTACTGATATGAGTATGAATATGATGGAAGTTTGTAAATCTTACGAACTACCAGTTGAAGGAACCTGCGGAGGAATGGCAATGTGTGCTTCATGTCATATGTATATTGAGTCCGATAATGAATTGCCAGAAAAATCGGATGAAGAAGAGGATATGTTGGATGAAGCTTTTTTTGTAGATGATGAAAAAAGTAGACTTGGATGTCAACTTCATATAGCTCCTGAATTAGATAATTTAGTTGTAAAACTTGCACCAGTAGGCGAATAGTTAAGAATTCCCTACTTTTATAAATGAATTTAAATCGACTAGATTCTTATGTTTTTTATTCTTTACTAGCCTTAACGTTAGTATTGTTGTGCTATGTATCCTTATTTTCTGAGGTCCATTACGAAGGATCAGAATCAATTTTTCATTATTTCCATTCAGCAGCTATCGCAGATCATCCGGAGATAATTGTAAATCATTGGGGTAAACCACTATTCATTGTATTGTCATATCCTTTTACCTTTTTTGGTGTTAAAGGAGTCTTTATTTTCAACAGTTTAGTAATGATTTTGTCGGCTTTCTTTTCTTTTAAAATTGGAAAAAAGTTAGGCTTCAAATTTGCATTTCCACTAGCTATTTTTGTTGTTTTTGCTCCAATTTACTTTCGATTTGCCCAGTCTGCTTTAACTGAACCTTTGTTTGGGTTAGTAGCTATTTTGTCAGCCTATTTATTCCTGAATAAAAAGTATTTATGGTCTGCATTAGTGGTGTCATTTATCATTTTTTCCAGATCAGAAGGTATGCTGTTTATACCCATATATTTAGTTGCTTTTTTGATAGAAAGAAAATACTGGCCAATTTTAGGATTGTTTTTTGGTTTTGTAGTTTTTGGCCTCATAGGTTTAGCTGTAGATAAAGGATTTCTTTGGTATTATTATGATTATCCTTATCACGATTCAGCAGCATCTATTTATGGTACAGGACCATTTTGGAACTACTTTATTAATCAAGAACACATTACTGGAACTCCACTCTCATACTTTATTGCAGGTTCTTTTTTCTTTGTCTGTATAAAATTCCTTCTGAAAATCAAAACTGTTTTTGAACATAAAAACCTTGTCTTTTTAGCTTTGATTTTAATACCTGCTTGTATCTATATTTTTGGACATTCCTACTTATGGTATGCCGGTAAAAGTGCTTCTGTAGGCTTACACAGAATTGTAGGAGGAGTAATTCCTTTATTGGCTATAATCGCCATGTATGGATTGGATAGTTTTATTAAATTATTTAATGGATTTAATAAGTCATCAATTATTCAAGTTGGTATACTTTCATTGTGTTGTTTTTTTATGCTCAAGCATACGTTTCGTAACGTTTCTTCAGTAATATTAGTTCAGCCAGAGCCTAAGGAAAGATTAATAATTCAATCTATAGATTGGTTAAAGAATCACAACCTTGAAGACAGGAAAATGTATGTTTTTCAAGCTCATTATTTAGCAGAGTTTGGTGGTGATCATTTTGATAGAAATAACTCTCAAATAGTAGCAGGGATTGATAATCGCTCTCATCCAGAAGAAGAATTAAAATCGGGTGATATATTAATTTGGGATGGACAAAATAGCCCTAACGAAGGAGGTGTTTTTATTGATGAATTAGATTCCAATGAGAATCTAATTCCATTGGCCACTTTTAATCCCGAAATAGCATACACAGTATTGGGAGGTGGGTATTATTTTATCAAGATTTTCGAAAGAAAATAATTAGAAATGGTTTAAAGCTTTTCTATTGAAAATAAGGAAGTTGAAGTTAAAAAGGAACGACCATTTATTTTCTCTGTAATCCATATAGTTTGTAGTAAAACTTGCAGGCCCTAGTGGACTATTAAATACAATAATTGCTGATGCAATATAATATTGTGATGTTGAACCCAGAGTGGGAGTGAACTCAGCTTTTTTGTTATTATCTAATATATTTGCGTAAGGTATAAAAGCGTAACCTTCTAATCTTAAATCTAATGATTTATAGATAGTAAGTACATTTTTAATTCCTACTCCAGCATATGTGTTAGCTGCAAACGAAGGGATAAATTGAGTTTGTGTTTCTGGAATTGGGCTGAACTGAGGAGCCATTAAAATACTAGAAGTATAGTTGTTGAAAAAGGGTTGATTAGAAAATACTCCTTGTAGCATTAAACCTACATTGTAATTATCTATAAATCGGAAGTATTGCTCATACTCGAAAGAAGCTTTGAACCAATTATGGTTAAATCTTGATAGTGAATCGGGTGTAAAAATAGAGGTGGATCCAGAACGATTTGTTTCAGTTCCTTGGGTGAAACCAGCACTTATTTTTAGTTTACTACCGTCCTTAGAATAATACAGATTATCAAGGCTGTTTCGTTCGAAACTTGCTTTCAAATTATTAAAGAAAAACTCAGTGACATCAGCAGTATCTACCGATAAAAATTGGTCGGTTTGGTAATATTCGTTATTAATTAATCCACTTTTGAAATCGAAAGTAACTTTACTTTTATTACTTGCAGGAAAACCAAGTGATAACCCCCAAAATGCTTCGTTCTTGATTAAGTAAGAAGGTTTAGTATCATCAAAAAAGGTAGTTAAACTTCTGTAATAATCCCAACGATTGTAAGTGATAGAAGGTTCTATATAAAATGGTAAATCAAGAGGAAAATCTATTCTTGGAGCAATATCAATAGAGTTGTAAAACCTTCCGAAATAGAAGTTAGAAGCAGCTGTAAGTGATACGTATTTGTTTATATTTTTATAATCTAAACCTAAGTAACCAGTATTGTTTGCTTTAGAAGTAAAGCTTCCTCCAACTCTAAAATCAAATTCAGGTTCTTTTTTTACTTTAATGGTTAATGTATAAAAGTCATCTAAAGGATTTTTAGTCACTTTAGGGAACATAAACTTTATTTTATCATCAGTTATAAGTCTGAAATATTTACTCTTTATTTCGGATAGAGTAGTATTCTCATTTTTGTTTTTAAGTGTATTGATAAAGTAATTTTCCTCTCCTTTTTTAAGTCCTTCTATTTCTATTGTAGAGATAACAATCTCTTTATTAATGTTTTTGTTAAATTTACTTCTCTTCTTTTTAAGTTCTTCGCTATCAATTCTTCTAGAAACCATTGCTTTAATAGAATCCATATTTTTTATGGTTTCTAGGTATCCTTGTCTTATTGCTTCTCTTGTAAGTTTAAAATCAAAAGTCCCAATTTCTTGAATATCTGGATATAAAATGATGCTATTATCACAGCTAATTTCAAAATCAGATTTAGTCTGAATCATACTTCTTACCTGAGAAATTAAGTCATAATCTCCAGGAGTATCCCTAGGTGCAGAAACTGAACTCCCAATTATTACATCAGGCATAAAATCATTGTACATTACATCAGCAGGAAAATTATTGTATAAACCTCCATCAACCAATATTTTGCCGTCTACTTTTAGTGGTGGAACATAAAAAGGAAATGTCATAGATGCTCTTACTGCTTCGGATAAATTACCTTCTTTAAATACAACTTCTTCGTTTGCATCAATGTCAGATGCTACGCATCTAAAAGGGATCATTAAGCTATCAAAATTGTAATGTGCAGTTGATGAGGGTAAAGTAAACCTCTCAATCATGAAGTAATCTATTAAAGATGGATCCGTAAAGTTAAGCGGAATAGAAGATGCTAGTTTAAACTTTTTATCGAAACTAAAATTTACGATACTAGCATTAGGAGTACTTTCTTTAAAGAAATAAACATAGTCTTTATCTATAATTCCGTTAGCTACATCATAGTAATCATCTGATGTTGCCATAGCTTTTATTTGCTCAGGTGTATATCCTACGGCATACAAACTTCCTATAAGAGCTCCTGCAGATGTACCAGTAATATAATCAATAGGGATTCCGTTTTCTTCTAAGGCAATTAATACACCAATGTGAGCCATTCCTGATGCACCTCCACCACTTAATACCAACCCAACTCTTTGTGCATTTCCTATTTGTAATACAAATAAAAATATAAAAGCAAGTATGTATTTAGCTGTTTTAATGGGTATTAATTATTTTTGAAGCAGATTTAAACCTGAGTACTAATTCTTAAAGTTAACTATTTTAACTAGGTATTTGATTGTGATACGAATGAAAATCCATAATTTTTATTTTAAAACGGTTTTTTAGTTTCATTTACCTAGTAATTGTATTATTTTTAACCAACAAAACTACTAACTATGAATAAAGACAGCATAATATTTGATTTAATAGAACAAGAGAAACACAGGCAACTTAATGGAATTGAGTTAATTGCTTCTGAGAATTTTGTAAGTGACCAAGTAATGGAAGCTATGGGATCTGTTTTAACTAATAAATATGCCGAGGGTTTACCTGGTAAACGATATTATGGAGGTTGTGAAGTGGTAGATAAAGTAGAGCAACTTGCTATTGATAGATTGAAAGAACTATTTGGAGCAGCTTGGGCAAATGTGCAGCCACACTCTGGAGCACAAGCAAATGCTGCAGTTATGTTAGCTATCCTTAAACCTGGAGATAAAATTTTAGGTTTCGATTTATCTCACGGAGGACATTTAACTCACGGTTCGCCAGTAAATTTTTCAGGAAAATTATATAAACCTTCTTTTTACGGAGTACAAAGAGAAACAGGTTTAATAGATTTTGATAAAGTAGAAGCTACAGCTAAGGCTGAACAACCAAAAGTAATTATTTGTGGTGCTTCTTCTTATGCTAGAGATTGGGATTACAAGAAATTAAGAGAAATTGCTGATTCAGTTGGTGCATTATTACTTGCAGATGTTTCGCATCCTGCAGGATTAATTGCCAAAGGTTTGTTGAATAATCCAATTCCACATTGCCATATTGTAACTACAACTACTCACAAAACCCTTAGAGGACCAAGAGGAGGAGTTATTATGATGGGAGAAGACTTTGACAACCCATTTGGATTAAAGACTATGAAAGGTGTTACAAGAAAAATGTCATCACTACTAGATTCTGGAGTGTTTCCTGGAACACAAGGTGGACCATTGGAACATGTAATCGCATCTAAAGCTGTTGCTTTTGGAGAAGCGCTTAAACCAGAGTTTAAAGAATACGGAATACAAGTAATTAAAAATGCGCAAGCAATGGCTGCTGAGTTTGTAGCTCGTGGATACCAAATTATTTCTGGTGGAACCGATAATCATTCTATGTTAATTGATTTGAGAAGTAAAGACATTACTGGAAAAGAAGCTGAAAACACACTTGTGAAAGCAGATATTACTGTAAACAAGAACATGGTGCCATTTGATGATAAATCACCATTTGTTACTTCTGGAATAAGAATAGGAACACCTGCAATTACCACTCGTGGTCTTAAAGAAGCTGACATGCCAAAGATTGTTGAGCTAATAGACGAAGTATTGATGAACAAAGACAATGACGAGAAAATTGCTGGAATAAAAGCTAAGGTTAATACCTTGATGGGAGGAAGGCCGCTTTTTGATTATTAAATATAATGAAGAATGACTGAATGGGAATTGAAAGAAATAGAAAAAAGGTTAGACAATTCTACAGAAGGTAATTGGATTCCAATGATAGAGGGAATAACACATGATTCTGGCTCAGATTTTATAATGACAAATGTCAAAAATAAAGATGATTATAACAATTCCAATAGAAGGGCAGATATAGAATTAAATGGTGGGACAAAAGAAGATGTTGTTTTTGTTGCAAATGCTAAACAAGATATTCAAAAATTAATCAAAGAGATAAGAAAGCTAAATAAAGCTAAATCTTTATAGTTTTTCTTCTCTAAGATGTATGAACAACCTCCAATAAAGTTCTAAAAGCACCAAATTTCCCATTATACTTCTTAGTGTGCTCAACTTGTAAAGCTGGAGCAAATTCAGTTTGATACTTGATATACGTTTCCATATCTGGAGCAAAATATTGGATAGAATAAGCTTTCCCACCTTCTTCCTCAGCTAATATTCTGCAAATCTTGTTTTCAAGGAAACAACCAGTTGCCATTACTTCTGGGATGTGAACCTCTTTCATCCATTGTAACCATTCGTCATGAACGGTAACATCAATATTTACGGTAACGTTATATAGAATCATTGGTAATTGCGATTAAAGTGGTGATATTTTCTGTAAAAAGCTTGATAGAAATGGATAATAAGATAATTCCAAATACTTTACGGAGTACTGCCATTCCACTTTTTCCTATTTTTCTTCCTATAAAGTTAGAACTTCTTAATACAATATAAACTACTAGAACGTTTATTAAAATCCCTATTAATATACTAGATGGTAAATACTCGGCTCTTAATGAGATTATTGTAGTCATTGTTCCTGCACCAGCAATAATTGGGAATGCAATTGGAACTATTGATCCCGAACTAGTTCCTTCAGTTTCTTTAAATAGGGTAATTCCCAATACCATTTCAATTCCTAAAAAGAAAAGTATTAATGAACCAGCAACAGCAAACGAACGAATATCTACTCCAAAAAGCCCTAAAACATTATCTCCAAAAAATAAAAATATAATCATAATGGCACCAGCAACTATTGTTGCTTTTCCAGATTCTATTTTTATTCCTTTATTTTTTATGTCTAGTACAATAGGTATAGAACCTATAATATCTATTACCCCAAAAAGAATAAGTGTTACTGATAGTAGTTGTGTGATGTCAAATGCCATATTTAATCGTTTTATTTTTTTCTTAAATCGAGTGCAAAAGTACTACTTATTTTATCAGGTGATTAAGTTTAAAGTTATTTTATTCTTAATATATGGCGAATTATTTAATCATAAATCCATTTTTAATAAACTTCCAAAAGTCTCTTCTGGTGTTTTTATCAGTGATTATTTTTGTTAAAACTGAACCGAAATTTTCTTTTTTAGCTAATTCAACTGATTTTAATCTAGAATTAACTGGTGGTAAACTACTGTCTTTTTTTAAGTTATCGTTTTCTTTGTTTACAGCTTCCTCAGTTACATCAGGCAAAGAGTTAGGATTTTCATCTGCTAAGGTATCGGCTCTTTTAAAATTTCTTTCAGATGCCTTCTTATAACCCAATTTCTCCTGAAGCATCCCAAGATTATTATAAGCAATAGCATCTTCAGGCTCTAATTTTACTGCAATTTCATAATCTGCAATTCCTCCTTCAATATCGCCCATTCGGTCTTTTACAAAAGCTCTACTGGCATATCGGTAAGCATAATCTGGATCAAGTTTCACACTTTGGTTCATGTCTTCTAATGCTCGGCCAGTTTGGTCAAGGTTTAAATAACAAACTCCTCTCTCGCTAAAATAAATAGGGTTATTAGGCTCTTCCTCAATTGCCTTATCCAGAAAGAGAATAGCTTCAGCTAATTTTTTTTCTGTGATTTTATCGAGTGCTTTTAGGTAAAATTTGTTCTTCATAGTAATACAAAATTAAGCTATTTAGGGTAAACAAGTTTACTTTTTTAGTCGTTTCAAATTCTTTAATTCATCATCAAAAACAAGCTTACCTTCAATTGTATTAATCAATTTTCTGGCTTTACTTAATGCATGATTAGAGTACAATGAATCGTAAATTTCTTGTTCAGACAAGTTCATCAAAAGTCCTTCTTTAAACTCATTTTTATATGGATCTCTAGCCCATTCTAAATAACTGTCTCCATTTGGAGTAAGTTCATTATTCTCCAATAAAGAAGCTATAATTTCTGATTCTCTAGTTCCTGTCATTCCGTACTCAAGTGACTGAATTTTAATAACAAAGCTATACTCTTTAAAAGGAAAAGTTAAAGAAGATAAATAGGATATTCCTGTTGGCTCCTGAGAAATTTTAAAAATTGTTTTTATTGTTTTGTAGTCCTCAATTTCTTTGATATTCACTTCAATCAATCCTCCGTTATGTGCAGAGAGTTCTTTGCGGTAAAATTCTCTTACTACATCAATTTCATTCAAGTATGGTAAGTCCGGTTTAGAATCAAAAAAGTTAATTGATAAAGCAACAGTCTGTTCTTTATTTATCCATTGTTTAAAATAGTCGTCTTCTTTCATAACTTCCCAATCAAAAGTAGGGAAGGAGATAGAGTTGATGTTTATTTTTTTGTTCTTAAGGAATGAAAACATGAGTTGATTTTAGATGAAAATACTATCTAAAGTAAAGATAGTAAATAGGCCAATAATAATGGTCCAAGTCTTTTTTGTTGGTTTATATTTAGCTCTAAATTATTTTTAATCCTCTTCGTCTTGAGGTTCTCCATCTATAAAAATCATAGTGTCAATCAGTTTTCCTTGTGATGAGTAATACTTGCTTTCTCCGTTTAACTGATTGTTTTTGTATAAAAAAAAATATCTCACCTCACCATTTTTATAGTATTGTTTGGATATCCCGTTTTTTATCTCCATCTAAGTAATTCTCTTCCCATTCCAATTCTCCTGTTTCAAAGTAAGATTTTGTAATCCCTTGTTGAACATCTTTCACAATATTTAGTTCCATTCTAATGTTTCCGTTTTCATGATATTCGATAACAATTCCATACGGGATGTTGTTTACAAAAGGAATAATTCTTTCAGCCTGTTTGTTTTCATAAAAAGAGATTGTTTTTATTACAGTATCTGAATCAAAATATACAGTACGAAGTGTATCAAACCCAGTAGAATAATACTCATAACCAATTCCATGTCTCAGAAAGTTGTCAAAAGGAACGTATTCAAGAAGTTTATCAGTTGCATTGTCAAAAATTCGGCAATAAAGTAAGTTTCCTATCTGGTACTCACAGATTTGATACGTGTCTTCATCTAAATATTTAATAGCTCGTCCGTTAGGCTCGTTATCTTTGTAATTAAATATTATCTCAGTTGTTCCATCTTTATAATATTGTGTTACCTCTCCATTGTATTCACCATTAATAGTTTCTCCTTTTTGTAGAAGTTATCCAGTTTTAAAAAAAATTAATTGTTCTTTACTTTTTCCATTATCATACATGCATTCTACCCATTTTTCACCAGTTTCATAGTATTGGGTCATTTTTCCATGTAATTCATCATTCAAATAATTTCCTTTCTCAAAGAGTTTTCCACTTTTATAAAATGCTTCGTAGGATGTTCTTACCCCATTAACAAATACAATTTCAGCATAGTTAACATTAGGTAAATCTTCGTTATCAAAATAATACTGCTTTGTTATTCCATTTAGTACACCATTTTCGAAGTTGTATTCATAAAGTAAGGTTCCCGTTTCGTTATATTCTTTGGTTGTTCCATGTGGTTTGTTCTTAACCATTTCAGAAGCTAGTTTAACTTTTCCGTTTGGGTAATATTGATTTTTAACAATGATAGCCTTAGATACACAAGAAGTTAAGATGAATATTGAAAGAAAAAAAGGGAATATTGTTTTCATTATAATTTATAAGTTTTCTTGGTTTTTTAATTCAGCTAGAGCCATATTATACTCACTTACAATTTCCTCCACAATGTCTTTAGCAGGTTTTATCGCATGTATTAATCCGCTAATCTGTCCAATCTCAAGCTCTCCTTCTACTAAATCTCCTTCAAACATTCCTTTTTTAGCTCTTCCTCTACCAAGTAATTCTGTTAGTTCCTCTTTGCTAGCTCCATCTTCATAAGCCTTAGCAACTTTACCATAAAACTCGTTTTTAACTAATCTTACAGGAGTTAATTCCTTAAGTGTTAATTGAGTGTCACCTTCTTTGGCGTCAACAACCGTTTTCTTAAAATTAATATGAGCAGAAGATTCTTCTGATGCAACAAACCTACTTCCAACCTGAACTGCATCAGCTCCCAAAGTCATAGCTGCAAGCATAGTTCTTCCTGTTCCAATTCCTCCGGCTGCAATTAACGGAATATCAATGGCTTCTTTTACCATAGGAATTAAACAAAGAGTTGTTGTTTCATCTCTACCATTATGTCCTCCAGCTTCAAAACCTTCGGCTACAACAGCATCAACACCAGCTCCTTGTGCTTTTAAAGCAAACTTTACACTCGATACAACATGAACTACTTTAATTCCGTGATCTTGCAGGTGTTTTGTCCAAGTTTTTGGATTACCAGCCGAAGTAAATACGATTGGCACTTTAAGCTCAATGATTGATTCAATGTGCTTATCAATATCTGGATATAACATAGGCAAGTTAACCGCAAAAGGTTTGTCGGTTGCTTGTTTACACTTAGTTATATGCTCGCGTAAAACATCAGGATACATAGATCCTGAACCAATTATTCCTAATCCACCAGCATTACTAACAGCAGATGCAAGTTCCCAACCACTACACCAAATCATTCCAGCTTGTATTATAGGAAGCTCTACATTAAATAAAGAAGTTATTCTATTCATAATTATTCTCTGTTAGAAGGAAGGTTGTTATTCTTTTTACCAAATAGCTTGTTTTTGAAAGCTGCAAAAAATCCAACTACTGCGATTGCAATAAGCTTCCAGAATTTAATAATTAAAGCAAAGAAACCAACCTTAGCTAATACTTTACCAGCAACTAATCCTCCAACACCATAAGCTGCAACTCTATCAATCCCTGGGCTAAATTCGTCATATCTGTATCCTTTTTCAAATTCTACACTAGCGATAATTTTATCTCTGTCTTCATTAAAAGTTTCTAAAACATCAATATCTCCAATAGCATTTAGAATTAAAAAACCTTTTCTACCCAAAACTCTAATGTTGTAGTTTAATGTGTTTACATCATAAGTTTCAAATTTTAATTCCTTTGCCCAGTGTAATTTTTTAGATTCACTATCGTAGTAAGGAGAAGAAGCCCAACCAACTATGTCAACAGTTTCGTAACCTGCTTGTTGCCTTTCTAAGTTCATGCTTACTTGATCTTTTTTCATTTCCTCCATCATGTCGGAGTAATCAATGTCTCCAGCATCATCATCATTTACAAATCCTTCTTCTTCGTATTGTATTTCAACAACATAAGTACCACTATCCATTGGACTTTCGTCTTCAGGGAATAATAATCCTAAACTTTCTGCTGGTGGGTTTTCCCATAATTCGGTTAGTACAAATTCACTTTGTTTAGAATCTAAATATTTATATCCTTCTGGTACAGTTAAAGTTGCAACACCATTTCCTAATGATATTATTCCTGTTTGATACACAAATGTAGAATCAATACTATCTGCATAGAATTGATATTCGAGTAATTCCTGTAAAGCACTTATGTCAAATTCTTCATTTTCTTCATCTTGAGAAAAAGAGTTGAATAGCATTCCGAATGCTAATAGGAAGGATAGTGTTTTTTTCATTTATTGGTTTTATTTATAACTGATTCAAAATTAGAAATTTATTTTAAAGTTACCAAAGGTGATTTAGTATTCTATCTCATTTAATGTAAAGCTTATTCTTTTGTTTTATGACGTAGGTCATATGACCTGTGTCATGGTTTCTTTTTCCGAGAAGTATGTTCTTTGTATTGAACAAAAAAAAGGTGATTAATTTCAATCAGTTTATGTTATGATGCTTGTCATAGTAACTTACTTAACAAAGCCTGACTTTTGTATCAGAAAACAATAACTAACAAATTTTTCTTAAAAATGATGATCAAAAAAATTACTCTTATTACGGCCTTAGTGTCACTATTTCAATTTTCAAATGCACAGGTTGTATCTGACTCTGTAACTTTAGGTTCAGGATATGCAAACCAGGTGTTTTACCAACTATCTACTGGAACTAAAACTTCAGCTAGTAACCAAGATTGGGATTTACAGTTTTTCTCAAGTTTATTTTCAGCATCTATCCGTGTTAATAGTGGTGCAGGAGTAGAGCTTTATTATGGGAATAGTACTGACACAACAAATTTTGCAACTGCAACTATAGATACTTCTTCATTAACTATAATGAGAGATGGATATGCAACATGGGAAAATGATGCATTCACAACTCAACAAACTGGTCACCCAAACTATGGTTGGGGAAGCTACCAAGGATTAGGAAATATTGTTGGTTTTAAAGTTTACATCATCAAATTATCTTCAGGAGTGTTGAAAAAAATATGGATGAAGGAATTTAGAACAAGTGGAATGTTAACTTTTTCAGTAGCGAATTTAGATGGTTCTGGGTTAGTAACAAAAACATTAAACAGAAGTACTTATTCTACAAAAAGACATTTTTACTATGATGTAGAAAATGATGCTGTTTTAGATTCTGAACCAGCTAAAACTTCATGGGAACTAGTGTTTAGAACATATTCTGATATGGCTGGACCACAATTTTACAATGTTACAGGAGCTTTGTCTAACTACGATTTAGGAATATCTGAAGCAAGAGGAATTGATGTAGCAACTGCAAAAACCAACTTTTCTACTTACACTTTAGATAGTGCAATTAATGTAATTGGTTACGATTGGAAAAGCTTCAATAACATGACTTTTCAATGGAATATTGAGGATTCACTTTCATACATAATGAAAGATTACAATGGAGATGTGTACCAATTGATTTTTACTGGAACAAGTGGTTCAAGCACAGGTAAAATGTATTTTACAAAAGAAGCAATTGCTTATGCAAGTGTAAATGAAAATTCTCCTGTTGCTAATCTTGGTGTTTTTCCAAACCCAACAACTGGTGTGTTAAACATTAATTTTGAATTAATTAATGCTAACCAAGAAACTAGCATTGTACTGATGGATGTGAACGGAAGAATCGTAAGAACAATCTCAAACGGAAATAGCTTTCAAGGATTTATTCAAATTAGCGAAGATATTTCTGATTTAAATCAAGGAGTTTATTTCTTGATAATCCAATCAGGAGAATCTTTAATTACTAAAAGAATTATCAAACAATAGTTAAATAGAGCTAGTGAGAGCTAGCTCTTTTTTTATGAAATATTTTTGTCTCATATCGCTCGTATTTATTTCCTCTTTTGGCTATAGCCAGAGTTATAAAGTAACTGTAGTAGATGAAAATAATATTGCTATTCCTTTTGTTGCTACTGAGATAATTTATTCTGTTAATTCAGAGAAAAAATCTAAACAAACTATCACTAATGGTAATGGTTTGCTTTTTATAGATACAGCCTGGAAAGAAGTACGATTAAGGCTAAAGCACATTAGCTATCAAACTAAGTTCACCTCAGTATCTGCAATTAATAATAAAGTAACTCTTTATTTAGATCAAACTGAGCTTACCGATTTTGTAGTTACAGGTCAGTATGCTCCAAGTTCGGATGAAAACACTTCGCATAAAGTGAGAGTGATTGATAGCAAAAGAATTGAGGCTCAAGGTGCTGTTACTCTTCAAGAGTTAATGGAGCAGGAAATGAATATTAGAGTTTCTCAGGATAATGTTTTGGGAGCTTCTATGAGTGTTCAAGGATTATCTGGAGAGAATGTAAAGATATTGATTGACGGAGTTCCTGTGGTTGGAAGATTGAATGGAAGTGTTGATTTATCTCAAATTAATCTTAACAATATTGAGCGAGTTGAAATTGTAGAAGGACCGCTTTCTGTGAGTTATGGAACTAATGCTTTGGCTGGAACTATAAACCTCATTACTAAAAAAAATAAAAAGAAGTTTGGCGGAAATGTGGATGCTTACTACGAAACTATTGGTCAATATAACCTTAATGGTAGAGTAGATTTAGCCTTAAAATCACATTCGTTTTCTTTCTCATTAGGGCGTAACTTTTTTGATGGTTATTCTCAATTAGATACTTCGCGAGTAATGGAGTGGAAGCCTAAAGAACAGGTTTTTGGAAACTTTAAATACTCTAATACTTACAAAAAGATATCATACGATTTTACTTCAGATATTTTTAATGAAAAACTTGAATCTAGAGGTGGGCCAAGACAGCCATACAAGGAATTTGCCTTTGATGATTACTTTACAACAAACAGATATTCTAATGCGTTAAACTTTAGATATACTCCAAATAAAAACTCTTCTGTAAATGTGTTGGGTGGTTACAATTATTATAATCGAATCAAGAATAGGTATTTAAAAGACTTGGTGAATGTTTCTTATGAATTAGTAAATGCAGCTAATCAGCAAGACACTAGTGTTTTTGATTTGATTTTTTCAAGAGGAACTTATTCTTTTGCCAAAGATTCGTCAAAAATTAATTTTCAATTAGGTTATGATATCAATGTGGAATCTAACAGAGGAAGAAGGATAACTGACGGAGAAAAGCAAATAGGAGATTATGCAGTCTTTGGGAGTATGGAGTACCGTCCTTCAAGGAAAACAATTATTCGGCCAGGAATAAGATATGCCTATAATACTGCTTACAAAGCGCCTATAATTCCTTCTTTAAATATTAGGCATCAGTTTACTAAACATATGACTACTCGTTTTTCTTGGGGAAGAGGATTTAGAGCTCCTTCGCTTAAAGAACTTCACTTTTTATTTGTAGACATAAATCATAATATTGCTGGAAACTCTGATCTATTGGCAGAAAAATCGGATAACTTGATGTTCCAAATGACATACAAAAGAGGAATTAAAAGAGGAGTTTATAATTTTGATTTAAGTGGTTTTTATAACTCAGTTCAGAATCAAATTAGCTTGGCTTTGGTGGATCAAGCTAGTCAATTGTATACCTATACCAATATTGGCAAGTTCTACAGCCAAGGATTAAATTTCAACTCTGGGTTTAGATACAAGACTTACAAAACTAATTTTGGTGCATCTTGGACTGGTAGATACAACATTGAATCAGATGGGAATCCTCAGCTTCAAAAGTTCTTTTACACTCCAGAAATAATGGCTAGTTTTGGCTATGAAGTTGAATCATGGCAAGCAACATTTAATTTGTTTTATAAATATACAGGTAAAGTGTTGGGTTATTTCGAAAGTGAATTGGATGGAGTTACTCAGTATGAGTTAGATTCGTATAACATGATGGATTTTACTGTGATAAAATACTTCTTCGATAAAAAATTGAATGTAACTTTAGGTGCTAAAAACATTTTTGACATTGGTACAATACAATCCAATCAAGCAATTGGTGGTGGAGTTCACACTGCTGGTAGTAATAATATTCCAGTGGCTTGGGGAAGAACTTATTTTACTCGTGTAGCTTATAATTTTTAATAAAAAATGAAACATTTTTTATTTTACATATTGTTAATGGTTGTAGCAACTTCTTGCTTTAAAGAAGAAGATCCAATAACGCCATTTGATAGAGGGAACTCAACTACTCAAGTTATTTCTACGGGAAATAACGGAGATTATGGTGACCAAGTTTACTACAGTATTTCTGATAATAATGTGGTAAAAGTAGTTGACCGTACTTCATGGGATTTAGGTTTCGAGACAACATCTGCAGGAACAGTTGTAAGATTGAATGGAGCTAATAAAATGCAAGCTTCTACAACTGGAATAACTGATTTTACTGCTGTTACAAATCTTACTTCTTTAACCTTAACTTTTGATTGGGATAAAGCAAGTGGTTCTGTGGATTCAGTAGCTTTAATGGATTGGATTTCGGGAGGTGTAGCGACTAATGAAGTATTTATTGTAGATAGGGGAGAAACTCCAAGTTTATCTTCTAGAGGATACAAAAAAGTTCAAATATTAAGTGTTACTAATACTGAGTATGTAATTAGATATGCTAATGTGGATGGATCTAATGACCAAACCAAAACGATTCCTAAGCAGTTGAACAAGAATTTTACTTGCTTTAGTTTAGCAGGAAGTGGTGATGTAATAAATGCTGAACCAGATGCTGATGATTGGGATTTAGTTTTTACTCAATACATGCATACTTTTTATGATTCGGATCCTTATGTTTATTACTCGGTTAATGGAGTTCTTTTGAACCCTAAGAATGTGAAAGCTGCATTGGTTTTGGACAAAGCTTATTCTGATATTACAATTGACGAAGTTTCTACAAATCCTTTGTCAGGATTTTGGAATAGAATAGGGTATGACTGGAAAATCTTTGATTTCACTACAGAATTGTATCAAATAGATTTTAATAAAAGTTACCTTCTTCTGGATAGAAAAGGATTTTATTACAAATTAAGATTCATTGACTTTTATAATTCTTCAGGAATAAAAGGATACCCTAAGTTTGAGTTTGAAAAGTTATAATTAATCTAAAGTAATTGACTCAATTATCAATTTAAAGCTTTCGTTTTTCTTGTTACCAATTAAAAAAGCGATTTCTTCTATTTCAGAATGATTAAAGTTTGGTTTGTCTAGCTTTCTTCCTCTAAAAGATGGGTAGAAATCAGCTAAAGAAAGTCTGATTGTTTCCCATTTTCCGCTAGTTTTAAACTCAGTTATAAAAGAATACCTGAGGCTATTTTCATTCTTTATTCGAAACTGATAGCTTTTTCCATCTCCTTTTACTCTTAGCAAAACATGAGTTTTGTCTTTAGTTGAAACTGCTTCACCATTATATCTTATTGAAGAAAAACCACCATAATTCTCGGTTGAAACAGTACCAAAGAAAACCCCATTCTTTTCTTCGTTAAGAATTAAATTTCCTTGTGACCTTCCGCCCATAACAGTGTCATCCACTACTTTCCATTTATTTAAATTGGAGTTTGATTTAAAATCAAAAATAACAGAGGAGCTTGCCATGGCAGATATCAATAAAATAGTACTAATTAATTTCATAACTCTAATTTAAGAGAGTTCTACGCTTAATGCCACCTTTTACATGATTAACATCAAATTCAGTTACAAAAGCCGATTGATCAACAGAATCTATTAAATTGAAAGTCTTACGAATATCAATTCTGTTGATTATTATGTGGATGATATCCATATCTTTTTGAATTCCAGAATTACCAATTCCGTGACTTCCTTTATAAACAGTAATTCCAGTTTTTATGTCTTTCACAAGTAATTCTTGAATATCTTTTGATTTTTTAGAGACTATCATTATTCCAACATAATTATCAAATCCTTTGATTACAAAATCAATTACAACACTTGTAATTAGGTAAGTAAGTACTGAGTACATAGCAATCTCAACTGAAAGGAGAAATGCCGTAATTCCAAAAAGAAATACATTAAATATTAGAATTGTTTTACCAATGCTTATTCCATATTTTTCGTTCACATAAATACCTAGTATTTCAGATCCATCAAGTACTGAACCATTTTTAATTGCCAGTCCTATTCCTGCTCCCAAAAATAATCCGCCAAAAATTGCAATAAGAAGTTTGTCATCAGTAATAGATTGAAAATTCTCGAAGTGAATAAAAATTGCCAGTCCTATTATTGAACAAATAGATTTTAAAAACACTTTTTTGGAGACAGTATACCAAGCCATTATAAGAAAGGGTATACTTACAAATATTAAAATTAAAGAGATGTTTATTGGGAATTCTTCGCTAAGTAGAATAGCAATTCCAGTTGCTCCTCCATCCAAAAATCCATTCGGTAGTAAAAATGCTTTTAACCCTATACTTGCTAATATGATTCCAATAAAAATTTGAACATATTCATTAACAAGGTTCATTATTTTTCTGGATCTATTCATTTTGTGATTTTAAATATCCTTCTGCATATGAAGGCCCATTATTCTATACCCTTCGTTAAAATAGAATTTATGTGATTTACTATTTTCAATGTAAGTGTTCAATTCCATTGAGACACAGCCATTGTCTTGAGCCCATTCTTGAACTAAGTTTATAAACGATTTACCATAACCCTTTCCATGAAGAGATTCGTCAATAACAACATTATCAATTTCAATTTGCTTACCAGAATATAACCTTACAGTTATCCAACCACTCATTACTCCAATTAACTTTTCTTCATTGTAAAAACCAAAGCATCTGTAATTTTCGAATTCAAACATCTTAGTTTGGCGTTTCAACTGAACTGCTTTATCAAGATTAGAATTTAATTGTTCGGTTAGCTTACATATTTCGTTTAAGCTTATAATTGTCAGTAAATCAATATTTTGATTCATTTTTAAAGTGCTTATTTTTACTAAAGTAGATTTTTTATTTCTTCTTCAATCTCTAGTGGTGTAACTTGGGGAGCAAATCTTTTCACAACAACTCCATCTTTATTTACCAAAAACTTCTCGAAATTCCACCTGATGTCATTTTCATCATCTAGTTTTTGAGCTGCTTTTAAATGAGAATAAATAGGATGCAGATTTGCTCCGTTTACTTCTATTTTCTTAGCCAATTCAAAAGTTACTCCGTGATTTACTTTACACGTTTCCACCATTTCTTCGTTTGTCAATGGTTCTTGCCCACCAAATTGGTTACAAGGAAATCCAAGAACCTTAAGTCCTTTATCAGAATAAGTTTTGTTCAAATATTCCAATCCCTCAAACTGTGGAGTAAGTCCACATTTAGTAGCTGTATTTACTACAAGCATTACTTTTCCTTTGTACTCAGAAAGATTTTTTTCTTCTCCACTTGGAGTTTCATAATTGAGAGTGTAAATAGATGTCGAAGTCATTTCAGTGTTATTTTCAATTGTAATAGGTTTGCTTTCGGCTGGAGTTTTTTCAGTTGATTCACAAGCAAAAAGACCTATTAACAGAGAAGCGTAAATTAGTTTTTTCATTAAGATAGTTTTTTCAATTCCTTAATAATATCTCCTTCAAATGCTGAAGGTTTAGTTTTAGGAGAATACCTTTTTATAGCTTTTCCGTTCGGATCTATCAAAAATTTCTCGAAATTCCATTTTATTCTACTCGAAAACAATCCGGACTTAATCTTATTTTTTAAATACTTATAGATTGGATGAGTTTTACTCCCATTCACATCAATTTTCTCCATTAATTGGAAAGTAACTCCGTGATTAATTTGGCAAGTTTCTTCCATTTTATCATTCTCTACAGGCTCTTGCCCCAAAAACTGATTACAAGGAAATCCTAATACTACTAGACCTTTTCCTTTGTAGTCTTGATGAAGCTTTTCTAAACCTTTAAACTGTGGAGTTAAACCACATTTGGTAGCTGTATTAACTACTAACACTACCTTTCCTTTATATTCTTCCATCGAAATGGATTCGCCATTTGGTTTGTTTGCCTCAAATTTGTGTATGGTCATAGTTTGATTTTGTTGTCTCAAAAATAGTAATTAACCTATTCTTAATCCATTTTTTATGGGTTTATCTGTGCTTAATAAAGTTACTTCTTTGTTTTCTCCCACAGCTCCCATTACAAGGCACTCGCTTTGTATGTTGGCTATTTGTTTTTTAGGGAAATTAATGGTTGCAATTATTTGTTTTCCAATAAGGT
Source organism: Flavobacteriales bacterium (assembly GCA_018609055.1). GTDB lineage: Bacteria > Bacteroidota > Bacteroidia > Flavobacteriales_D > CAJJDF01 > CAJJDF01. Next base: position 70,480 of record JABAYJ010000008.1, on the reverse strand, counting down.
TCTCAGTAGAGTAGAGGCTTGTTACCTGTGCAGAGGTCTTTTTAATTCCAAACTCACCAAAATCAATAGTCAAGATATAAGATGGATTTCTGGCTTCAGGAAAATTAGTAGCTGTGAGGATTGTTCCAACTCTCATTTCAACTTTTTCGAACTCTTGCCATGTGAGGTTATTTGTCATTGAATTAAATAGTTATTTCCAACCCATCAAACCCAAGTTCTATATTTGCTGGTAGTTCATTCATAATTTCATCATGTAATCCCAATGTATGACTAATATGAGTGAAATAAGCCTTCTCAGGGTTTATTCTTTTTACCATTGCAATGGCTTCTTCCAAAGTAAAATGAGAAATGTGTGGAGTTTTTTGAAGAGCGTTAAGTACCAATACTTTTGTTCCTTTTACTTTTTCAATTTCTTCGTCAGATATAGCATTCATATCTGTGATATAGGTGAAATCTCCAATTCTAAACCCAAATACTTGCAATTTATAATGCAATCCATCAATAGGAGTAATGGTTTCTCCATTTATTTCAAATGGGGAGTTGGTAATTACATTGGCATTAATCCTTGGGATTCCTGGATAGTTAAATCGTTCATCAAACACATAATGAAACTCTTGTTTCAATTGATTTAAAACTCTTTTATGAGCATAAATCTCAATCTCTTTTTTGTGTTTAAAACAAAATGGGCGCACATCATCCATTCCTGCAACATGATCTTTGTGCTCGTGAGTATAAAGGATTCCATCAATATTTTGAACATTAGCTCGCAACATTTGTGTCCTAAAATCTGGGCCAGAATCTATAACTAACGTGTTATTTTCGGTTTCTATAAGAACCGAAACTCGTAGTCTTTTATCTTTTTCATTTTTAGAAATGCAAACTTCACAATCGCATGCTATAACAGGTATTCCCTGTGAAGTTCCAGTTCCTAAAAATGTGATTTTCATTATGTAGTTTCGTTTAATTCTACCAATTCTTTAAGAGCTTCTATACAAGTGTCAATTTCTTCTTTGGTATTGTGTTTACTGAAAGAAATTCTCATTGGAGCATAATCACTCGCATTCTCATAAATTCCATTTATTACATGCGAACCTAGGTTTGCACCAGAGTTACAGGCACTTCCTCCAGATAAAGCTATTCCTTTCATATCTAGCTTAAACAGTAATAATCCATTATTTTCATTATTTGGAAAACAAACAGAAAGTACGGTATATAAATAATCGGTTTCACTTCCGTTAAACCTTATTTGATCTCCAAATTGAGCAATTAATTGCTCTTTCATGTAATTCCTTAATTCAAGAATATAAGCCTTGTCTTTGTCTAGAGTTTTGTAGGCTAGCTCAATAGATTTAGTTAATCCAGTGATTCCTATTAAGTTTTCGGTTCCAGCTCTAAGTCCTCTTTCTTGTCCACCACCAATAAGCATAGAGTTAAGAGCAATTTTTTTATTTAGATACAAAAATCCCACACCTTGTGGTCCATGAATTTTGTGGGCAGAACAAGCAGCAAAATGCACACCCATTTCCTCAAAGTTAATTGGGAAATGCCCAACAGTTTGAACGGTATCTGAATGAAAATAGGCTTTGTACGTTTTACACAAATCACCCACTTTTTTCATTGGTAATATTGTTCCAATCTCATTGTTGGCGTGCATTAATGTAACTAAAGTCTTTTTGTCCGAACTAGAAAGTAATTCTTCTAAGTGATCTAAATCAACTTCTCCAGCTTCATTTACTTTTACGTAATCAATAGTCACTTTATCTCCTGCAAGTACTTTTACAGTAGTTAAAACAGCTTTGTGTTCAATTTCTGAAGAAATAATTCTTGTAACACCCAAATCGTCAATTGCACATTTAATAGTCATGTTATCCGATTCAGTTCCACAAGATGTGAAAATAATTTCGGAAGGCTGAGCACCAAGATGAGCTGCAATTTCTCTTCTGCAGTTTTCTACTTTATTTTTAGCTTTTCGCCCAAAAGAGTGTGTAGAAGACGGGTTTCCAACTTCTTCTTTCATGCAATTCACCATTGCCTCCATTACTTGTTCATCTAGTTGTGTAGTGGCTGCACTATCAAAATATATCGCCATTTCTTTCTATTTATTCGTTAATTATTGTGTGGATATCGTCAATCACTTGTTGCGCTATTTTAGCTGAACCTTCTTTAGTTCCACTTTCTGAGTATACTCTGATAATAGGCTCTGTGTTTGATTTTCTCAAATGAACCCATTCATTAGCGAAGTCAATTTTTACTCCGTCAATATCGTTTACTCTTTCGTTTTTGTATTTTTCTTTCATCTTCAACAAGATATCGTCCACATCAATTTGTGGAGTTAATTGAATCTTGTTTTTGCTCATTTCATAATTTGGGTATGAATCTCTTAATTCTCTACTAGTAACTTTTTCTTTTGCCAAGTGAGTTAAAAATAATCCAACACCAACTAAGGCATCCCTTCCGTAATGGCTTTCTGGGTATATAATCCCACCATTTCCTTCACCACCAATTACAGCATTTTCAGCTTTCATTTTATCTACCACATTTACTTCTCCTACTGCAGAAGCAAAGTATTTTCCACCATTCTTAACTGTAACATCATTTAATGCTCGAGTTGAAGAAAGGTTAGAAACCGTGTTTCCAGGAGTGTGTTTAGTCACATAATCTCCAACTGCTACAAGAGTGTATTCTTCGCCAAACATAGATCCATCATTACAAACAAATGCTAGTCTATCCACATCAGGATCTACTACAATTCCTAAATCGGCATTGTGCTCCACAACTAGTTTAGAAATCTCAGTTAAGTTCTCGGCAAGTGGTTCTGGGTTGTGAGGAAAATGTCCTGTTGGCTCGCAATATAATTCAATTACTTCCACTCCAAACTCCTTTAAAAGTTCAGGAATAAAAATACCTCCTGAAGAGTTTACTGCATCTACAACTATTCTAAAACCTGCATCTATTATTGCTTCTTTATCTACCAATTCTAGATCTAATACTGCATTTATGTGTTTGTGTAAATAGGTGTCATCTTTAGAATATGTTCCAAGATCATCTACTTCTGAAAAGGAGTAATTTCCGTCATCAGCTATGTTTATTAATTCTTCTCCTTCGCTTCCAGAGATAAATTCTCCTTTTTCGTTCAGTAATTTAAGTGCATTCCATTGTTTTGGATTGTGACTTGCTGTAATTATAATTCCTCCATCAGCATGTTCCATTGGTACTGCAATTTCTACAGTTGGAGTAGTTGAGAGACCTAAATCAATTACTTCAACACCCATTCCGATTAATGTTCCTGAAACTAAGTTCGAAACCATTTCACCAGAAAGTCGAGCATCACGGCCTATTACAATTTTTATTTTTGATTTGTTTGAGCGGTTTTTAATGAACTGGGCGTAAGCCGAAGTAAATTTCACCACATCAATAGGAGTAAGGTTTTCGGAGATTTCTCCACCAATTGTTCCTCGTATTCCCGAGATAGATTTTATTAATGTCATTCTTTAGCTAAATGTTTAACCAAAGGTAAGAAAAAATGAAGTTTTAGGTTCATATTTTGGTTTGAGATATGAACCTTAATTTGGGGATAAATCTACTCAGCTTTTGATAATGCTTCTTTTATAAAATTCTTAATCTGTTGAGTTTGACTTGCTGCTTTGTTTTTCCAAATTTGTGAAGCAACATAGGACACTAAAAACATAACTAAAAATATTGGAGAGACATAAAGTAGTGTTCCGCTTTTACCAATAGAAAGCATTCCAGAACCAATTACAGCAGTAATTGTGAATCCTGCAATTGTTGACAGATACAAGACCATGAAAGTTGCCCATAGATTTGGTTTTGGGCCAACAATTCCTCTTATAATTGTTCCTTCTTCAGTTTCTTCTAAATTGAAACTTGCATGTGGCGACCAGTAATGTTGATGGTTTGGATGGATATCAATAGTAAAGTGATTATGCCTTTTGCTAAAGGTAAAATCCTCTAAATGAAATTGCTCATTAGCAATTAAAATCTTTCGAACTTCATCAGGTTTTAAGGATACTTCCTCTCTTATTCTAGGTCTTACTTTTACTTCTGCCATTCTATTTTTTTCTTAAATCTAATTTTTGAGAAGCTATAATCCTAAAATCATGACATCTATCAGTTATTTAAATTAACTATCGAGATTTAGATTCTTGAATAATTAAATTATCTCTACTTTTATCTCAATGAAACTTTTTGAGAAAATATTGCTTGGAAAACTTGAGAACATTATTCTTGTTATCACTTTAGTGATGGGTTTATCTTACATCTATATTTCTCCACCATTTCAAGTTCCCGATTCACCCAATCATTTTTTTAGAACCTATCAATTGGCTTCAGGTCAAGTAATCCCTAGTAATGACAATAATTCAGTAGGAGGTTGGGTTCCAAGTTCTTTTAATGAGCTTCAGGCTACTTTTACTCCTTATCGCTACAATTCGTATCACAAAATGGAACGTGCAATTTTGGATAGTGCTAAACTGATTGAACTCAATGAAAGTGATCAAGTTTACATGCACTTCCCAAATACTGGAGTTTATTCGCCAATATCTTACATTCCTCAGGTTATTGCAATGCGAATAGGATTGTGGCTCAATTTAAAACCAATTACTATTTACTATTTAGTTAGGTTTTTTGCCTTTTTCTTTTGGTTTGGAATGATGGTGTTAACCTTCCGTTTTTTGCCAATAAAAAAGATACTATTTGGAGTTTTGGTTCTGCTTCCAATGTCATTATTTATAAATACTTCGTTTAGTGCGGATATGATGATTAATGGACTTAGCTGGTTGTATTTAGCAGTAATCTTGAATATTGCGCTTACCAAAAAAGAACTTTCTACTAAGTATCTTTTATTGCTAATAGGACTGATAATGTTAATTGGATTATCTAAGTTGGTTTATATTCCTATTGTGGCTGTTTTACTTATAATTCCATATCAGAAATTTAAAACGAAATTAAGAATGGCGGTTTTTATAGCTGTTTCAATGATTTTAGGATTTGGTTCAGCTAGTTTGTGGAAAGGGAACATTGATTCGTTTTATACTTCTTATTTAGATTACAATCCTGAGTTTAGAGATAATATAACTCTCGGCCACAAAGCAGATATGAACCTCCAAATGGATCATATTAAAGCCAATAAATGGGAAACTGTAAAAGTATTTGCTCAGTCTTATTTTAGAGAATTTGATAAAATGACAACTGGTTACATTGGAAACCTTGGTTGGAATAGATTTAGAATGCCTTTTTGGTTTATCCTTTTTGGTTATGCAATTATATTATTCTTTGCTTTTTCTCATAATTCAGATGAATACTTTCTTTCTATAAAACAAAAAATCATTTTGGTTGGAGTTGTGGGAGCTTGTACTTTATTGGTCATGCTTTCTCAGTATTTAACATGGAATCCAGTTGGTTATCATGAAGTTTGGCCATTAATGGGAAGATATTTTACCCCAATCTATCCTATGTTGTTTTTAGCTCTTATGATTAGGAAATTTAAAGTCTCAAAAAAACTGTCTATACTAATTTTTGTAGGATATGGAATGCTTGCAACTGCTTATACTGGTTATAAAATGATAGATTCATTTTATGTGAATGCTGAGTTGGAATTAGTTTGGGAAGAAGACTTTAGTGATAAGTCACAAGAATATTTACGAAATGAACACTCTTTTGAATTTGGAAAAATTAATGGAAATTCTAATGTATTTCAAGTTCCACCACTTTCAATTTTAATACCAAAAGGTCTAATTCTTAGTTCTGAAAATCCTTATGGTTACACAGTTACAATAAACAATGTAAAAAAAGGAGACAAAATAGTTATAGAAGCTTGGAGAGACAGAGAGGAAGCTAGTATTGTATTTGATGATTTGCCTCATTCACAGTATTTCACCACTACATGTCATTCAACTAAAATAATAAAAAATGGCTTTGAATTAATTCAAGAAACCTATTTCTGTAAACAGGATTTTGAAGGATTAAAAGTATACCTATACGATCCTTCTGGAAGCAATTCACATGTGAAAGACTTTAGTATCCAGTATTTTAAGAGTAAGTAATTACCTTCTTCTAACTCCTAAAATTCCTAATAAACTCCTGCCAAGTTCACGAGCTAAGGTTCTTCCTACTTGGCGAACCATAGTATTTTGACTTAGTTTTTCGAAAAATCCTTTTTTGTTTTTAGTGGCTTTTTCAGCTTTTCTCTTTTCTTTCTTTAGTTCGTCTTGGTGCTCTTTTTTATGAGCTTTTTCAAGCTTAGCTTTTAGCATTTCATGAGCACTTTCTCTGTCTATAGATTCTTCATATTTCTTTACTAACTCAGAAGATGAAATTACTCCATCTATTTCTTCATCACTTAATATATCCATTCTAGAAATTGGTGCTCTTAATAATGTGTGAGCTAGTGGAGTTGGTATTCCTTTCTCATTAAGACAAGTAATTAATGCTTCTCCTATTCCCATAGAGGTAATTAAAGTGTCAGTATCATAAAACTCAGAATCAGGATAGTTTTCAGTTGTTTTGGTAATTGCTTTTCTGTCTTTAGCAGTGAATGCTCTTAATGCATGCTGGATTTTTAACCCTAACTGACTCAATACAATATCAGGAATATCTGTTGGGTTTTGAGTACAGAAGTAAATCCCAACTCCTTTAGATCTAATTAGCTTTATAATTGCTTCAATTTGAGTCAAAAGAGCTTTAGATGCTTCACGAAAAACCAAATGAGCCTCATCTATAAATATCACTAATTTTGGTTCGTCATCATCACCTTCTTCAGGGAAATTAGCATAAACTTCGGCTAGCAAACTCAACATGAATGTAGAAAACAATTTAGGTCTGTCCTGAATATTTGTTAATCTTATTATTGACTGAATCCCTTTGCCATCTTTGTCTTGTCTCAATAAATCATTTACATCAAATGATTCCTCTCCAAAGAAATTTTCTGCTCCTTGCTGTTCTAGTTCTATTATTTTCTAATAATAGTAGCTACAGATACTTTAGAAAAACCTCCATATTCTTTTTCAATCTCTTCTTTTCCTTCGTTAGTTAAATACTGAATGGAAGTTTTCAAATCTTTTAAATCCAATAAAGGCAATGAGTTATCATCACAATACTTAAAAACCAAAGCTAATATTCCTCCTTGGGTATCATTTAAATCTAAAATTTTTGACATTAGCACAGGACCAAACTCAGTTATAGTTGCTCTTAGCTTAACCCCTTTATCTCCAGATATTGTCATTAATTCTGTTGGTAGTGCAGTTGCATCATAAGGTAAATCGCCTATAGAAATATGCCTCCAAATTATATGTTCGTTAGATTCTCCTTCGGCAGCCAATCCAGATAAATCACCTTTCAAATCCATTAATAAACTTGGGATTCCTTTTAGTTATAGCTGTTCAGCCATTACTTGCAAGGTTTTGGTTTTACCTGTTCCAGTAGCTCCGGCAATTAATCCATGTCGCGAAATTGTTTTCAAAGGGATTTTTACATGAGTATCCGATATACATTCTCCTTCGAACATAGCTCCACCAAGAGTTATAAAATCTTTTTTAAAAGAATACCCTTTTGTAATTTTTTCTCTGAATTGTAATGACGACATAAATTTCAAGCTTTTACCAAAGCTACTAAAAGTTAAGATAAATTGATACCGACAGAATTGATATTCTGTGTACCTTTAATGAACAATGGAATCAAAAAGAGACATAGAGAATAGAGATGATGTATTTACTTTGGTAACTACTTTTTATTCCGAAATAAGGAAAGACAAAGTGTTAGGTCCAATTTTTAATAAAAGACTGACATCTAAAGAAATATGGGATGTTCACTTAATAAAACTCACTGACTTTTGGGAAACCAATTTATTCAATATTATAAAGTTTAATGGGAATCCAATGAAGGCTCATCAGGAAACTGACAAGGCAATGAACTACGGAATTACGCAGGATCATTTTGTTGATTGGTTAGGAATTTGGAGTAAAACTATAAACTCTTTATTTGAAGGAGAAAAGGCTGAATTAGCTAAAGAAAAAGCCAGAAGGATGTCTACACATTTATGTGTAGATATTGTAAAGCATAAACCAAAAACTACTGAATAGTTATTTCGTAATTAGCAAGTTGCTTAGCAATGTTTTTTAAAATAGTATACTTTTCATCTTTTTCATCTGCAGTAGAAAAATAAGATTTTAATATCAACTGAGCTTCCATTATTGGTTCTTCTTCAAATGGACCTTCTAGGTTATCGATAATCGTATCAGCTTCAAACGCTTCCATGTAAGAACCTTTGGTAGCTGCAAGCACATATTTATCAATGTATTGATGCGCATTGAATCCAGTTTGCCAAAACGAGTTTAAAATCAATTCCCTGATTTCAGAGTTTTTATGATTCTCTAAAATATCTAATAAATAGGGGATAGATGCCGTAGATTTCAATTCTAGAATAATGCTTTTAGCTTCTTCAACTAGTTTAGGCTCTTCATTATTCTCTATAATAGATACTAAAGCAGGAATAACTTTTTCACTTCCTTTTGATCTCACTCTTTTTAAAGCAGATGCTAGATTTTTAGAATCTTTCGAAGATAAATCGGAGATTAAATCATCAATCAACTTGGTTTGTTTTTCAGTATCCATATCAGTATATTTTAAAAGTACAAAGTTATTTTAATTTAATGTATCTAATAGGATTTAACTGAGAATTTTAAGTTTTCAACAAAATAAATTGGTATAAAAACTTTGCAGTTTTTTCTGTGTTATATAGGAGTTACGTATCTTCGATAAAATTATAGATTATGCCTGTATATTTAGATTTTGAAAAGAAGATAGAAGAGCTTGATGAGCAAATGCTTAAGCTTAAAGAGATAGAGAGTAAAGGTGAAGTAGATATTTCAGTTACAATGAAGGAATTGGAAACTAAAATCACTGAAACTAAAAAAGAAATTTACGAAGGACTTACGCCTTGGCAAAGAGTTCAGGTATCTAGACACCCTGAAAGACCTTATACATTAGCATACATTAATTCAATGACTGATGGTAATTTTATAGAATTACACGGAGATAGAGGAGTGAAAGATGACAAAGCTATGGTTGGTGGTTTTGGTTTGTTAGATGGACAATCAGTAATGTTTGTTGGTCAGCAAAAAGGAATAAACACCAAGCAAAGACAATATAGAAATTTTGGAATGCCAAATCCTGAAGGATATAGAAAGGCATTAAGATTAATGAAGTTAGCTGAAAAATTTAACAAGCCAATTGTTTGTTTAATTGATACTCCTGGAGCATTTCCTGGATTAGAAGCTGAAGAAAGAGGACAAGGAGAAGCTATTGCTAGAAATTTATTTGAAATGATGAATTTGACAGTGCCAGTAATCAATATTGTAATTGGTGAAGGAGCATCTGGTGGAGCCCTTGGAATTGGAATAGGTGATAGAGTATTAATGATGGAAAACACTTGGTATTCTGTTATTTCTCCAGAATCTTGTTCATCTATTTTATGGAGAAACTGGGAGCATAAAGAGGAAGCAGCATCAGCACTTAAGCTTACTCCTAAAGACATGAAAAAGAACAAATTAATTGATGGAATTATTAAAGAACCTTGTGGTGGAGCTCACTCTGATCCAGAAGGAGCATTTAAGAAAGTAAAATCTGAAATTAAGAAACATCTTAAGTCTTTATCTGAGCTAAAAACTCAAGAAATGATTGACCAAAGAATTGAAAAATTCTCTGCAATGGGTGTAGTTTCTGAATAGTACCAATCTTATTTATTTATAAATAGTTTTTTTGGTTTAAAATTTATTCTTTAAATTTATAAGAATAAACCAAAAACAAATTATTATGAAATTTTTAAAAGGACTGTTAATCACGCTAATAGCTTTATTTGCTGTGTACGTATTATTGTCTTTTTTCTTGCCATCTAATACTCATGTAGAAAGAAATGTTGAAATTAATGCACCAGCTGGAACAGTTTGGTCTAAAATTTCTGTGTTTAAAAATTGGGAGGCCTGGTCACCTTGGATAGAGAATGACCCATCAATTAATAATGTTTACACTGGAACTGACGGAGATCTTGGCTCTAAAATGAGTTGGACGAGTGATAGCTCAGGTGTTGGTTTTATGGAAATATTAGAATCTGTTCCAAATGAAAAATTAGTTGCTATACTAGCTTTTACTGAACCTTGGGAATCAAGTTCAGAAGACACTTTTATTCTTACCGAAAAAGATGGAAAAACTACTGTTTCTTGGTCTGATCACATGGAGATAAATTTTTGGGCAAGACCAATAATGTTTGCCATGGGAATGAATACAGATAAAATGGATGAAATGATGGGGCCAGATTTTGAAAAAGGTTTAGCCAACATTAAAAAATTATCAGAAGGAGTTTCAAAGCCATTAGAAATAATTGAAGCTGAATTACCTGAAAGTATTTATTTGGGAATAAGACATAAAACCACAATTTCTGAGGTAATGAAATCTGATTTTTATGCTACTAATTTTGGTAAAATAATGGGAGCATTAGCCGGAAATGAAAATAAAATAACTGGTCCTCCAGTAGCTATTTACTATTCTTTTAATGAGGAAGATAGTACAATTGAAATAGTTCCTGCGTTTCCTGTATCTGATGCTAGTTTAAGTTTTGATGGAATGGAAGTAATAACTATGCCAAAAGGTAAAGTTGTTAAAGCTGCATTTTATGGACCTTATAATGAATCTGCTTCTGCACATTATGCATTAGATGATTACACTAAAGAGAAGGGACTTAAAACAGGATTAGTAGTAGAAGAATATGCAAATGACCCAACTACAGTTAGTTCTCCTGATGAAATCTTGACTAATATCTACTATTACATTGTAGATTAAATTTCTATAAGGTAAAAAGAAGAAGTTTTATTTAATGTAGCCTGTCTAGTTTTAGGATTTAAGAAATCTATCGTTAATCTTGTAGCTGAGTTGTGTTTAAACTCTTTTGTGCTTTTTATGTCGTATTTCTTTTTGATAATTTTATAACCGGCTTCATTCAGAAATACATAGTTGTTCTGATTTGTTAAGCTATCTAAATTGTAACCATCCAGGTATTCCATAGTTTTGTTGCTATAGATATCAAAAATTAAAGCTCCTGCTGAATTGGAGTATAGCTTATTTATTTCAAGAGTTTTGGTATACTCTGCAGCATTATTAAATCCATCATATTTAAGTACTTGAGGAAGAAACTGAAAGTTTAAAACAAACATAGTAGTTGCAAAAGCTAGAAGATTAGTTAGCAACATTCTATTTAGTCCTTTAGTTTTGATGTAAGTGTATATTTGAACTCCAATCAATACTATTACTGGAATCCAAATTAAGAATGAGCTAGTAGGGAATAGGAAAGTGATAATAAATATTGGGAGTAGAGTAAGAGCTACGTTTATAATATTCTGAAATACCAACAACACTTTATACCAGGCTGATTTTTCTTTAATATTAATTAAGAAAACCCCTGTTAGTATTATCCACATTGGGAAGAACACATAAATGTAATGAGGTAATTTGTATTGAGATAAAGAAAAAGTAATTAGTGGTAACAGTATTGCTCCTAAAAGGTAATACTCGCTTTTGATTGATGAAGAAAAACTAGATTTGATTTTTTGTATCAAACCCATTACTCCCATTATGGACCAAGGTAAGAATGACCATAAAAATGTATGAGTAAAAAAGAGGTAACCAGTATTGTTTTTCCATTCTGTATTTCCACCAGTTATTCTTCCAAAACTTTGGTCCCAGAAAAAGAATTTAAGTCCAGAAATACCTTCAACTCTCATACCTGAAGATAGTTTAGTGATTTTGTCTGGCTGAGCATCAAATTGATAATACAATCCTAGGATCATGGGTAACATAACTACAAACGATATGATTAAACCCAAAATCCACTGCCATTTAAAGATGTTTTTCCATTCTTTTTTAATTATAAAATGAGTTCCTAAAGCCAATGCCGGAACCATTAATCCAATTGGACCTTTGGACATCATTGCTAGTCCTATTCCTACAAAACCAAGTACAAAACTCGTGTAATTGTTATTCTTAATGTAATCGATAAGTTTCCAAAGTGTAAAAATTGTTATTCCTATAAGTACAGTGTCTGTTCTTACATCCTGATTAATAAGAATTATAGCAAATGTTGTATAAAATAGGAGGGCACTTAGTTTTCCTATTTCTTTAGAATAAAAAAGTTTACCCAATTTGTAGGTAGAAATAGCACCTACAATTGAAAACAGAAAAGAGGGAAGCTTATAGGCAAATGTATTGATGCCAAATAGCTTAAAAGAAAAGCATGAAAGCCAAAAGTGAAGAGGTGGTTTATCTAAATAATCTTGACCTTTTGAAAATATTTGAAGGTAACTTCCAGATTCATACATTTCTGCACTGATAGATGCATAAATACTCGCATCAATCCCATATATGATAATAAATAAACCTTTAAAATAGATCAATGTAAAGAAGAGAATTATTCCCCAAAAAAATCGATTGTTATTTATGATTAATAGGTTGTTATTCATTCGATTGAAGAAGTATTAAGTCTTCTTTGGATTTTGGTTTTAAATCTAAATTCCAAACAAATCCTTTTAGTTTTTCATTCTCCTTTGTCACATCTTGAATTGGAAAAAGAGTTCCATCTGGATTTACTTTAAAAAGTATTTCTTTGATTTTGTTTTCATTAAATCTAATTTCAATATCACTACAATCAATTTTATTCAAGCCTTGTTTTGGCTGGTTGTTTTCTCCCGTAAAGTATATACTTTGTCCGTTACCAGTTACAAATACTCTCCTTATTGTGTCTTCACTAAATAGTGCTTTTATATTCTTTCCTTTTATCTGATTAAACTGATCGGTAGAGTTTTCGCTCAAGCTATCAAGACTAGCTATAGCTTCAATTATAAAAGAGTTTCGTCTTAAATTCAACTCATCAATTTTATTATTCTGTAAATTAATGAAAATGGTATCTCCATTCATTTGGCTATTTTCCGACCAAATAAAAGGATTTTGAAACAGTTGAATAACTGAATCTGATTGAAGATAAGTCATAGAATCGCATATTCCTTGAATGTCATTTTTAAAAAACCTTACCGAATTAAAACAGAACAGGCTATTTTTTTTAGTTTCTTCATTTTTTAATAACTTGATAGTATCAGCAGTTAAAAAAAGAGTGTCACCTTCTTCAAACCAATTACTTACCATAGGTTTTCCAGTAACAAAAGAAGTGTTGGTTTGTTCGTTTCTAATTCCATAATCACCAGTAATGATTATTTTATTAGTAGTATCTGTTAAAGAGATATTTCCAATCGCTTTTCCAACTCCCTTGTTTCTATCGTAATATAGTTTGTCACCTATAATTGTATGGCCATCAGAAATTAAATAGGCATCTTTATTAAATTCGGATATATCGTTTTTAGTATCGTAAAAACCATTTTTACAAAATATAAGATTGCCATCACCCTTTATAAGTGTATTCCCAAAAAAGTAAGCTATTTCGCTATCTTCTTCATAGTTCAAAGTATCCGAAGTCATTACGTATTCAGGGTTAGTTAGTGTAACACTGTCTTTGAACGAAAGTTTTTTTTCATTAGAATAATAGTATCCTCTTTTGCTGGTTAAAGTATTATTATTGGCTTTACTCACCACTTTACCTGTTTCAAAGTAACTTGCAATATTGGTGTTAATATCATAACGTAATGATGGTGCAGTAAGTGTAATGTCTCCTTTCTCTAACCTTACATTTCCTCGAACGAACGCAATTTTAGTTAAACCATTGTAATCAAGCGAATCACCATATAAATATATAGAATCACCTTGATTAATCTTTACATTACCAACTGCTTTCAGAAACTCAAAATTTAAATCTAAATAACCAACATCACACCTCATAAAAACACTGTCTTGCATAAGACGTACGTTACCTACAAATTTTGCAACTTTCAAGTCTCCATCATTATCTCCTTGGTAATCAGCTCCAAGTAAGTTTATTACATTGCTAGAAGTGTCATTTAACAAAGAGTCATTAAAGATTTGAGCTTGAGATAAAAAACTTATCGAAACCAAAAAAGCAACCATAAACCCTTTGTTTATAGTTGCTTTTAGAATATGTTTTATATTAGTTTTCACCAGTTATTTTAGGTAGATTTTGAACCAATAACGAAATATTGAGCTCGGTATTACTTATTACGTAGTAAAGTTTGAGTTCTGTTAGGACCAACTGATACAATGGTAATTGGAGTTTCTACTTCATGCTCCAAAAACTCAATAAAATCGTTTAATTCAGAAGGTATTTGATCAATAGATTCCATTTGAGTTAAATCTTCTGTCCATCCTTTTAGTTCAATGTATACAGGCTCTATTTCTTCGTCACAGATATCAAAAGGAAAATAATCGTACAATTCATCTCCAATTTTATAATGTGTACAAACCTTAATTGGATCAAATCCTGATAGTATATCAGCTTTCATCATACTTAGTTCAGTTACACCATTAATCATTATAGCGTATTTTAAAGCAGGTAAATCCAACCAACCACATTGTCTTGGTCTACCAGTAGTAGCTCCAAATTCATGTCCAGCTTTCTGCATGTCTTCTCCAACCTTATCAGTTAATTCTGTAGGAAAAGGACCGTTTCCAACTCTTGTAACGTAAGCTTTAAATATTCCGTTTACTTTTTCAATTTTATTTGGTGCTATACCAAGTCCAGTAGATGTTCCCGAACTAGTAGTGTTAGATGAAGTAACATATGGGTAAGTTCCAAAATCAACATCAAGTAAAGTTCCTTGAGCTCCTTCTGCAAGTATTGACAAACCTTCTTTAAGTTGTGCATTCAAAAAATGCTCACTGTCAATAATGTTTAGTGTTTTCAAAAACTCAATACTAGTGAACCATTCAGTTTCCATTGCATTTAAGTCATATTCAAAATCTTGAAAATCTAGCATTTTTATATGCTTGCTCTTCAATTTCTCGTATTTTTCTTTAAAATTTGCACTTAATATATCTCCAACTCTCAATCCGTTTCTACCGGTTTTATCCATGTATGTTGGACCAATTCCTTTTAATGTAGAACCAATTTTTTCTTTTCCTTTAGCTTTTTCAGATGCAGCATCAAGCAATCTGTGTGTTGGAAGAATTAAATGCGCTTTTTTAGAAATGAACAATTTATCGTTCACTTTTACATCCATTTTGGTAAGAGCATCAATCTCGTTTTTAAAGATTATTGGGTCAATCACAACTCCATTACCAACTACGTTCATCACATTGTCTCTGAAAATTCCAGAAGGAATAGTGTGTAAAACATGCTTTATTCCATTAAATTCTAAAGTATGACCAGCATTTGGACCACCTTGAAACCTAGCAATAATGTCATATTTTGGTGTTAGTACATCCACAATCTTTCCTTTTCCTTCGTCTCCCCATTGAAGTCCTAGTAATACATCTAATCCCATGTAGTTTTTTTGTTTGGTATTGTTATTTATTATTTTTTTGTTTCAAAGCTTTCTAAAGCTTTTTCTAAAGTTTCGTATGTCGAAAAAATCGTATTTAATTTAGTGATAATAAGCAGTTCTTCTACTTTTTTAGAAATACAACATATAGTAAGCTCTCCTCCAGCATTTCTTAACTTTGTAAAAGAAGATATGATAAAGTTTAAACCTGTACTGTTTATGTATTCTAGTTCTTTCATTTCAAAAACTATCTTAAGCTTTTCTTTTTCAATACATTCAATAACTTCTTTATGAATGTTACTAGAATCGTCATTAGATAAAATTTGACCAGATAATTCGAAAATTACTATTCCCGAATCTGATATTTCTTTTTGATAGTTAAGATTCATAATTAGTCGTTTTTTTCTGCGTAAAAATACAAAGAATGGTGAAGTACTTTAATTCCGTACTTTTCTTCTACCATCTTTTTAATATCATTTATCATTGGGTTTGTAAACTCAATAACCTCTTCGGTATCAGTAATAATGATGTGATCGTGCTTTTTGTATTGATACGATTTTTCATACTGAGCCAAGTTTTTACCAAACTGATGTTTTCTAATTAGGTTACAAGCCAATAGTAAATCTATTGTGTTATAAATAGTTGCCTTACTTACACGGTATTTTTTTTCTTTCATTAGCGTGTAAAGCTCTTCTACATCAAAATGTTCTGGGTGGTCAAAGATTTCACTAAGTATAGCAAACCTTTCTGGAGTTTTACGGTGGCCGTTTTGCTCCAAATACTTGGTGAATATACCTTTAACAGTTTCTTGTACAGTTCTGCAAGTCATTTTTTGTTAGTTTAATTTCACTTAAAATTAAGCAAATTGAACGCTTGATGTAAAGTTAGTAATTGTTTCTCGTATCAAAAATTTATGCTAAGGTATTCGTACCTTTATACCTCCAATAATTATTAACAATGTTTGATAACCCTATAGAGATTTACAAAAGAATCAATCGTTTTGCTCAAGAAAACGGCATGGAGCTTACTGTTAAAACACCAGGTGAGAGTCATTACGAAATGACAGTTTTAGAAAAACATATCAGTTCTCCAAATGTATGTCATGGTGGAGTTGTAGCTGGTTTTATGGATTCCGTATTGGGTTCAGCAGCCTTGTCGATTGCTTTTCAGTCTGGGGCTTTAGTTAGTACAGTCGAGTTCAAAATCAATTATTTTCACCCACTTTATTTGGGTGATAAATTAATCGGAAGGGGAAAAGTCGATTTTGAAGGAAAAAAACTAATTTCCTCTACTGGGGAAATATATAAAGTAACTGATAACGAAGAAATTTTGGTAGCTAAGGCAATTGGTACTTTTAATAAATACCCTTTGGATAAAACTCAATTTAGTAACTTATTTAAATAAGTAAATACCAACATTGGATAAGAATGCGTTAATATGTACTTTTAACACCAAATGAAACACTTTTTATTATTTCTTGTCATCAGCTTTCCTTTATTAGTCAAAGGGCAACTCTTGGATACGAGCTACACCAACATTTTTACTCAAGTATCTGAATATAGAAACTATAATGAGGTATATCTTGGTAATATGGGTATGGCAAAATATAACTTGCTGAATCCTTTTGATGTTAATAATCCTGAGGTTAAAAACTTATTCCCAGTAAACAGTAGCACAGGAACTTACACAGATATATTTTATGTATTAGGTTCTGGTACAGAGAATTATTTTGATTTAGAGCACCATCAGTACCTAGCAAAAGATTTATTTGGAGAAGCAAAATTATTAAAAACCAACTCACAAGGAATCTACAGATTTCAACAAGCTGATTTATCTGATTTTAGAATTAAATTAAACTATTCGCCCGAGGATAAGCGATACAATGCAACTGTTATATTTCAAAATTATAAGAGATTTAATGAGGTAAATGCTGGAGTTCCAGACACTTCGTTTTTTGCTCTTATGGACTCAGGAAATGCGAATGTTAAAACTACTTTCCCTGTAAATATTGAAGGTATAGGAACTTCATATGTGAACTTTATGCAGTATAAAGCTCTTGATATTAACTATGCTCACAACTTTAAGTTATATAATCCTAAAACTGATAGCGGAAAGACTTTAAAATTGGAGCAAACACTTAGTTACAATAGAACCAAAAGGAATTTTACTTTAGCTAGTGCTACTGATTTTTTTGATGATATATTTTTAGATTCTTTTCAAACTCAGGATAGCATGCAATTGGAACAGCTATCGCACACTTTAGGAATTTCTTTTGAAGCTAAAGACTTTAAAATTAATTTAGGCTTTGGTCAGAACTATTTCGAATATAATAGCTTAGCTCCATTTGAAGTTCACCTAGAGAACTTTCTTTATGGAAGATTGACGTATGCTAAGAACAAATTTAAATTGAATAGTCAAGCAGAGTTTTTAACTTCTGAAGGTAAATATGAATCTCATTATATTAAAAATAATTTTGTTTTTGAAGACAGCTCAAAATCTATTTTTCAGAAGTATAGTGGAAGATTAAATTACATCACTGATTTACCCGAATTGTATTTTAATTCATATTCGGCTAATAATTTTAACTGGAATAGAACAAATGATTTGAATACAATTGTTCAAGCTTCATTCTCTGCAGAGAATATTGATCATGGGACTAAAGTTGGTGTTAATTTCGAGTCTCAATCTAATGCTGTTTATTTCGATACATCATCACAAATAGGACAAACTTCTATTTCATTACTTAGTTTTTCTTTAGCTAAAGAGTTTAGGCTTACCAACTGGATGTATTTTTCTATCCAAATAAATGTGCAGGATATTTTGTCATCATCTGCAATAGAAGTTCCAAATTTTGTAACGAATAACAAGCTTTATTTTAGAGGGAAATTAATTAAAAAAACACTTTCTTTTGATGCAGGAATTAATGTGCTGTACTATTCTAATTTTAATGCAAGAGCTTATAATCCATCATTAGATGCGTTTTTTGTTCAAGAGAATCAATCTGTTGGTAATTATCTATTTATAGATGTTTTTGCAGAGTTTTATTTAAGAAAAAGTTTTGCATTCTTTATGACGGTAACTCACGTAAATAGTAATTTATTAACTCCAATTACTGGCGATAATTATTTAGCAACTACTCTTTACCCAAGACAGGATAGAGCATTTAAATTTGGGTTTAAATGGAGGTTGTTTGATTAATTGATTTGTTTTTATTTAACAATAAGTACAATACTTAGCCTTTTCATTGTGTTCAAAATCAATAGAATAATCGAAAATATCCTGAATTAATCCAACTAAGTGTTCTTTAAACTCAACACGGTTTTTAGCAGTTGGGATCCAGGATTCTTTTTTGGCTCCACTTCCTTCTTTCATCATTACTTCCATCAATCCGCTATTCAATCGTTTGAATGAAATGATTCCTGAAGTAAATAAGTCGGTTGAATCCACTTGGTTCTCCATTAATAACCCATAAATCATTAGCTGAAAGGCCTTTTCTTTAGTTGAATTGGCAATTAACTCTTCCATTTTACCAAACTCCAAATCTCCAGCAGAAACACTACCAGTTTTGTAGTCAATTATTCTTAGTTTACCATTCACACGGTCAATTCTATCAATAGTTCCTCTTAGCTTGGCTTTTACTTCTTTTCCATTTATTTCTATTGGAAAATCAACTTCAACTTTTTTCTCTAAACCAGATATAATCACTTCATTTTTAGTGACTAATTCTTCTTCTTGCTTCAAGAAATCTAACAAGTTTTTCTTGGCAGCATGATGTAATAAATAGTTCTTTCCCGTATCAAAATAAGGCGAATAAAACTCTTTGAATTGTGCATCCAAAACTGAATCAAGATTCTTTCGCATTACAGCTATATCTTCCTTTATAAGAACTCTATCAAGGAATTTTTCATATAAAACCTCCAATACTTTGTGAATTACATTTCCAAAAGTAGAGGCTTCAATTGTTTCTTCTACTTCATCTTCTTCGCGTAATCCAACCACATATGAATAGTAAAAATCCATAGGGCATTGGATATACTTTTTAAGTGCTGAAGGCGAAAATCCATATTCAGCAAGCTCAGTAAGATTAGAAATTATTTTCTCACTTTTCTTTACTGAGTTAGAAGTGATTTTGTCGTTTACCAAATGAGCACTCACTACTTTTTCGGAAATTTTTATGTGTTCGTAAGGCTTTAATTCTTCTTTCAGTTGCTCAATATATCTACTCTTTTCAGTTCCTCCAAGTCCATCTGAGCTATTGTTGTACAACAAATAGGCATTTGTAGTTCTCTGCATCAATCGGTAAAAGTGATTGGCGTAAATCGCTTCTTTTTCCTTGTAAGTAGGTAATTGATACAATCTTTTAAGTTCGTAAGGAAAAAAGCTATTGGCTGTATTTCCTTTTGGTAAAACTCCTTCGTTTGCTGATACCAAAATAATGTTTTCAAAATCTAAAGCTCTCGTTTCCAGCATTCCAATCAATTGTAGTCCAGATAGTGGTTCTCCAATAAAAGCAACAGTTTCGGCTTTAAATAATTGAAAGAATAAGAATTTAAGAGTCTTTATATCTTGAATATATGTTGTATCCGATAATTTATTCTCCACTTTCTGGATCAGCTTTTTTGCTGAAAACAGGTATTCAATTTCCATGGTGTTTCCCGAAAATGAAATACTCGAAGCAATTACATCAATTAGTCTTTTAAGACTTGTAAAAACTGATTGTAATAAATTCTTTTCATCCCATTGTTCAAACAAGAAATAGATAGGAGTTAATTCTTTATAATTGGATATCCATTTTTGCGAAATAAAAGTGACATTATTCTTTACAATGTCTTGCTTTACGGTATATGTATTTATTACATTTTTAAGTAAATAATGCTCAATTATACTCAAGAATCCTTTATAATGTAGGCTTCCTTTATTGTATTTATGATAACTTTCTTGAACTGTAAAAACTGCATTTAATAAACTGAAGATAGGAGAGTTGTAAAGCGAATAACCTAAAGAAATATTGTACGTTTCAATATCATTTGGTATGGAATTAATTACGGGTAATAGTAATTGTTCATCTGCCAATACAACTGCAGTTTTCTTTCTTTTTTCTTCCGAAAAACTGTTTAATAATTCGCCCACAGCTTTCGCCATCATTACTTCTGATTGAGATGATAAAATCTCGATATTTTTTGGAGAAGTGGTAATGTAATTATCCATCCATTTGATGGAGTTTTTTCCGTTTTTCTTTATTTGTTGACGAATAAAAAAACCTGCTTCATGCTCTTCGTTATCTACATAAAAATGATCGGCATCCATTATCAATTGCCCTTTCTTGCTATTCACAAACATTTCGATAATCTGTTCCTCTGAGGTCGAAAGTGCATTGAATCCTGCAAAGTAAACTGAGTTTGGTTCGTGATCATCCAAAACCTCATAAATAGAGGTTGCTACCCATTTGTACAATTTCCCAGAATATCCTTTTTTGAGCTCAGTTAACTTATCGTTTAACTTGTTGTAGTAAGTAGGAAGTTTTGCCCAAAAATTAGTAAAATTTGTCTGAATATCAGTTAGTTGCTCTTCGTTAAAACTCCAATTATCAATGTCTTTAATGTTTTTAAGATCATTAAAAATAATGTTTGAATCAACCATATAATGGTCCATTTCATTAAAATCGGCTAATAGAGTAGGAGCCCATCTCGAAAAATGATGAAACGAATCTGCTTTTTCTTTTTCTATCTCTAGGTATAGTTCATAAAACAAAAACAATAACTCGATAGAATCTATGTGATTCAGTTCGCAATTTGCTTTTATAAAATCATCAATAGTAATGATAGTAGGTAACCAAGTTGTTTCTGAAGCAACCTCAGAAAGATATTTCTTAATGTAAACTCCACTTCTTTGTGTAGGAACAACTAGCGTAACTTTTCCAATGTCTTGGTGTTCAGATTTTACAGTTTCTACAAGTCGTTTTAAAAAAGGCTTCATTTATTTTCAGGAATTATAACGAACAAACATAAGGATAAATAACGAAAATTAATTGATGAAATTAATTGATAATTAGATGATTTATTCACAACAGAATTTATTATCTTTCACATAACAAACAACCAGAATTATATCATATGACGAACATTTAGCTGATAGAATAAATCAAATTCTTAAAGAAAAGAATATTCAATACTTTGCCAAAAATATGATGGGCGGATTGTTTTATATGGTTGATGATAAGATGTTTTTAGGCATTCACTTTTCAAAGAAAATGAATACCGATTTATTGATGGCATTAATAGGCGAAGAAGTAAGTGAGGAGGCACTTAAAATGGAAGGTTGCCATCCAATTGATTTCACAGGAAGACTAATGAAAGGATATGTTTTTGTAGATCCAGATGGATATGATTTGGATACACAATTAGAAAAATGGATAGAATATTGTGAGGCTTTTAATCCTTTTGCTAAATCATCTAAAAAGAAAAAATAAGTTTTCAAATCCCTTTGTTTTCCATTTGTATATAATTTTGAATTAACGTAAATTGCATAAAAGAAAATAGAAATATGACTAAAATCTCAAGAACTTTTGACTTTGCCTATTATCAATTAGAGAAATATCCACAAGATGTATGTTTTGCTGATAAAAGAAATGGGAAGTGGATAAAAACTTCTACAAAGGAATATTTGGACAAGGCTATAGAAATGAGTCGTGGATTAATAAAACTTGGGATTAAGCCAGGTGATAAAGTTGCGTTAATTTCTAATAACCGTTCGGAGTGGAATATTAGTGATGTTGCTTTGTTACAAATTGGAGCTGTGAGTGTACCTATTTATCCTACAATTACCGAAAAAGAATACACTTATATATTTAATAATGCAGAGATTAAACTGTGTATTGTTTCTGATGAAGAACTTTATCAAAAAGTAACTTCAATAAAGTCAGATGTACCAACATTAGGCGAAATATTCACTTATAATGAGGTGAAAGGAGCTAGGAATTGGCAAGAGATACTTGAAATGGGATCTGATATTCCAAATAAAGAAGTAGAAGACGCTAGAGATGCTGTGAAAGAAGATGATTTGGCTACTTTAATTTATACTTCTGGAACTACAGGATTACCAAAAGGAGTAATGCTTTCTCACAAAAACTTGGTAAGTAACGTTAAGGATAGTTTGGATAGAGTTCCTGTGGATAAAGAGGCAAAAGCATTGAGTTTTTTACCAGTTTGTCATGTATTCGAACGTATGATTTTGTATTTGTACCAATACATAGGTGTGTCTACTTATTTTGCTGAATCGCTTGAAACTATTAGTGAAGATATTAAAGAAGTAAAACCAAACTTATTTACTGCTGTACCAAGATTAATAGAAAAAGTATATGCTAAGATAATTGCCAAAGGAGAAGATTTAAAAGGAATAAAAAGAGCTTTGTTTTTCTGGTCGGTTAATTTAGGATTAAAGTGGGATATAGACAAAGGAGCATGGTATAATTTTAAATTGAAAATAGCTAGAAAGATAATTTTTAGTAAATGGAATGAAGCACTTGGAGGAAACATTGAATTAATAGTTTCGGGAAGTGCAGCACTAGAATCTAGCTTAATGCGTGTATTTTATGCAGCAGGAATGCCAATTTACGAAGGTTACGGATTAACAGAAACTTCGCCAGTTGTGAGTGTGATTTCTAAATTTAATGACGGAATTAGAATTGGAACAGTAGGAAGAGTTCTTAAAAGTGTAGATGTAAAGATTGCAGAAACAGGAGAGATTTTGGTTAAAGGACCAAACGTGATGCAAGGATATTACAAGGCCCCAGAAAAAACTGCTGAAGTAATTGATGCTGATGGATGGTTCCATACAGGAGATAAAGGAGCTTTTGTAGATAAACACTATTTGAAAATTACAGGTAGAATTAAGCAGATTTTCAAGACATCTGGAGGTAAATATGTTTCTCCTGAGTTGATGGAGAATAAGTTTAAACTTTCGCCATTTATTGAAACAATAATGGTGATTGGAGAAAACAAAAAACATACAGCAGCACTTGTAATTCCTGCATGGGAAGCTCTTACTGATTATGCAGATCATAAAAAAATCGCTTATTCTAACCATGATGATTTAGTTAAAAACAAATTGATAATAGACAAGTTTAACCGTGAGATAGCTAAATACAATGAAGACTTTGCCCAATGGGAAAAAGTAAAGAAAATCAGAATTTTATCAAAAGAGTGGAGCATTGAAACAGGAGAATTAACACCAACCCTTAAGCTTAAGCGTAATGTGGTAATGGAAAGATATGCTGATTTGATTAATGGAATTTATGCTGAGTAAATCTTGGATTTACTTTGTAGCAGTCTGTTTATTATTTTCGTGTAATAACTCAGAATCTTTTAGTGGTGCTGAGATTGAAGACGAATTCGCTTCATTGCCTCAACTTAATACGTCTAAGAATAAGTCGATAGATATAAAACTATCGGGTTGTAGTTTTGACAGAATACACTCTTCAGAATACACTTTATACAAATCAAGTATTACCAATGGAGAGGTAAAGCTATTGTTAGGTAGTACTCTTTCATGTGATTTTAAAAACGGAGCTTTTATTAAAGAATCTATAAATACTTCTGACACATTAGTTTTTGAAATTTATCAAAAAGGGACTAAGTTATCCAATGAGTGCGAGTGTTATTTTTATTACGAAATAACCATGAGTAATAAAACTAAATTTCAAAGCTACATATCAATGGGAGATAAAGTCTTTACTTTTGATCTTGAGGATATTGTAACTAATAGTCAGTTGGAAAAAATTGAAAACAAACTTAATAACTAATTGATATCATGAAAATATCCGTAGAACTAACTCTTACACCTTTACAAAATGATTACGAACCTCCAATTAAGGATTTTATAAAGAAACTAAGAGCTTCGGGACTTACCTTATTAGAAAACCCTTTGAGTACGCAAGTTTATGGAGATTATGATGAAGTAATGGCTTTGTTAAATTCGGAGATAAAAAACTCATTAGAATTATTAGATGCTGGAATTTTTCTGTTGAAAATTGTGAAAACAGATAGGAGTGATTATAAACCAAGTTTTTGATGGAAGAGTTTTCGATTAAGTTGTTAAAATTAAAATATTTAGTTGTTATTTTAGCAGTATTACTTTTTTCATTACTAGCTATTTTCTTGCCTTTCTTAGAATTTCAAAGAAATGGAGAGTTTAGACTAATTTCAATTCCTATGACTTTTGGTGGATTTTTATTACTTTATTTTTTTATTAAATTATCTAAGTTCTGGAGGTTTAGAAGTGAATTAATCTTTATTTCAAAAGGAAATTTGATCAATCATTCTGCCTTGTTTAAGGGAGGATTAGCTATTGATATTAATACTATTAGTTATATTTCATATACTAGTGGATTTCTTTCAAGACCAAGTCAGCTAGTGATTTATAAAACAAAAGAAAATCAGATTAACACCCGAAATACTATATTTAGTAATCAATTTACTGGTAAAACTATTTACATTACCTCTTATTTTATTGGTAAGAAAAATTTGAAACAATTGTTTAAGTATTTGAATTCTAAGGTCTAATTAACGAGTATTTAAAGTAAATTCCATATTCTAATTGATTTTGTGGCATCCTATTTGTAATTTAGCTTAATGAATTACAGAAACGAAGTAATTCATCTAACCAAAAAAAAAATAGATTTTTAACTGAAGTTAAAATTTCAAGACTCTAAAAATCAATTTTTTAATCTTAACTTTAAAAGAAGAAAATACCCCAATAAAATGGACAAAAAATTAGCAGTGCTAATAGATGGAGATAATATCCCATCTGCGTACGTAAAAGAAATGATGGAAGAAATTGCCAAATATGGTAATCCTACTATCAAAAGAATATATGGAGACTGGACAAACCCAGGACTCAACAAATGGAAAGCAGTATTACTGGAAAACGCAATTACGCCAATTCAACAATATGCTTATACCAAAGGAAAGAATGCAACCGATTCAGCAATGATAATTGATGCAATGGATGTTTTGTATACTAAGAATGTAGACGGATTCTGTATTGTATCAAGTGATAGTGATTTCACTAGGCTTGCTACTCGATTAAGAGAAGCTGGCAAGCAAGTGTACGGAATAGGAGAGAAGAAGACTCCAGAGCCTTTTGTGGTGGCTTGTGACAAGTTTATTTATATCGAAATCCTTAAGAATCAATCGAAAGGAAACGAGGAAGATAAAACAAAGGAAAAAGAAACGGTAGATAAAGTATCCAACAAAACTATTAAGCTTATATCTACTACAATCAATGATTTATCTGATGATGATGGATGGGCGTTTTTAGGAGATGTTGGTAATTTATTGCAAAAAAAACAACCTAATTTTGATCCTCGTAATTATGGGTTTCCAAAATTAACTCCATTAATTAAATCTATTTCTAATTTTGAAATAGACCACAGAGAAACATCAAAAGGAAACAGAAATATTAAGTTGATTTACGTAAGAAATAAATAACATGAATTTAGTAGATTTTTTAATAGGAGCATTCATTGTGAATGCCTTAGCCCATTTCATTTTTGGAATAACAAAGACTCATTATTTGGGTCTTTTTGGCTATAGTCCAAAAGGGAATATTGCTTATGGATTACTTCAGTTTGTGATAGTAATTATATTATTACTAGTGAATTATAGCTATGAGGCTATACTGCAGAATGGATTTGTAATTGGCGGTTTGTTTGTACTTATTCTGTTTTTGCTATTTGGTAGATTTTCTTTGAAATTGTTTAGCAAAAAAGAGTGATTTCGATTTTAACAAAACACTAACTATTACAATTAGTTTTTTCATGCATCTTTATAAAAACAAATTTATATTTGTCTTTTACCACTAAATAATAACATGACTCACATTTTAGACTTGCCTTTAGCGCCTAGTTTCTCAGCCGAATTAGCAGCTGATAAAAATGAGGAGAACTCTTCCCGACAGGTTCCAGACGCTTGCTTTTCTTATGTAAAGACTTTAGAACCTTCTAATCCTAAACTGGTTCATTTTTCTAGTAAATTACTGAAAGAGATAGGGGTGGAAGTTAAAAATCAAGAAGAGTTTACAGCAGTTTTTAGTGGAAAAAAACCTTACAATAACTTTAAATCCTATGCAATGTGCTATGGTGGCCATCAATTTGGGCACTGGGCAGGACAATTAGGTGACGGAAGAGCAATTAACATTGCTGAGACTGAGAAAGATGGAAAACCAATAAAATTTCAGTTAAAAGGAGCTGGACCAACTCCATACTCAAGAACTGCAGATGGATTGGCCGTTTTGAGATCATCAATAAGAGAATATTTATGTAGTGAAGCAATGAGTACTTTGGGTATTCCTACAACTCGTGCAATGTCTTTGGCTACTACAGGAGATTTTGTTCCTCGAGATATGTTGTATAACGGAAATGTGCAGGAGGAGCAAGGAGCAGTAGTTTGTAGAGTAGCACCAAGTTTTATCCGCTTTGGAAGTTTCGAGATTCTGGCTTCTCGCCAAGATAAAGAGAACCTAACAAAACTTGCTAATTACACGATTAAGCATCATTATCCTGAACTTGGAGAACCAAGTAAGGAAACCTACATTAAGTTTATACAAGAGGTATCTGATAGAACCAGAAAAATGATTCTGGATTGGCAAAGAGTAGGTTTTGTGCATGGTGTAATGAATACCGATAACATGTCTATACTTGGATTAACTATTGATTACGGTCCTTATGGTTGGTTAGAAGATTTTAATCCTGGTTGGACGCCTAATACAACAGATGCTCAACACAGAAGATATAGATTTGGAAATCAAGCTTCGGTAGCACAATGGAATTTGATGCAATTGGCAAATGCTTTTTATCCTTTAATAGAGGAAACTGAGCCTTTACAATCAATTTTAGATGATTTTCAGGATACGTTTACTAAAGAGTATCACGAAATGAGTTGTCATAAATTAGGGTTGTACCAAACAGAGAAAGTTACAGAAGAGTTTACAGCTAAACTAGAAAAGAATTTAACGCATAGTGAAATTGATATGACTTTGTTTTACAGAGAATTATCTAAAGAAACTCCAGAGAAATTTTGGCATATTTTAAAAGCTACAACCTACTTAAAGAAAAAGGAATTGAAGCTTCACAAAAAGTGCTGGATGAGTTGGTATGAATCATATCAAGCCCTAGTTGATTCTGAAAATATGGATAAAGAAGCTCGTTCTGTAAAGATGAATGCAGTTAATCCTAAATACGTTTTAAGAAATTACATGGCTCAGCTAGCAATTGAAGCTGCCGAGAATGGAAACTATGAGTTAATTGATGAGTTATATCAATTGCTTCAAAATCCTTACGATAACCAACCAGAGCATAACAAATGGTATGCAAAGCGACCAGAATGGGCTAACGATAAAGTTGGTTGTTCTATGCTTTCGTGTAGTTCTTAAAATTCGAATATTATTCCTAAAGTTGGAGTAACTGTTGCCGATCTATTTTCGATTAATACAGGTATTCCGTTTGATCCATCTTGCTGTAAAGCTTGTCCATCAGTAGTTTCAAATCCAGTATTGTCATCATTTCTTTTAAATGTGTAATATGGAGGAGTTTCTTGTTCAGTTAAAAATAGGTTTTGGATATCGATATAAAAATCAATACTTACTTTTTTGAAGTTTACAATTTTGTCTACTCTCAAGTCGAATTGGCTAAAGTTATCTAATCTAACCTCGTTTAATCTATTAAAATCAAGGCTTCCTTGTCCTAAAGTAGGAAAGTTTCTTCGTGATGCAGCTTCATCAAAAGGGGTGTAAGGAACACCACCAGCAAATCGGTATTTAGCTCCCACTTTCCAGTTTTTATTGAAGTTGTAACCTAATGTACCAGATACTAAATGTTGGTTATCCCAAGCCGAAGCAACTAATTCGCCATTTAATCCAGAAAATAAACTTCTTACGTAAGTATAACTCACAACATAGAATAGATTTTTAACCAGTTTTTGTTGTATAAATAACTCAGCACCATAAGTTTGTCCTTTTCCAGTACTCGATACTGCTTCGCTTCCTATAGAACCAAATTGTGTTCCTTGGTTTGCAAGTGAAGAACCATTTGCAATAGAAACTGGGTAGTTGTTATATTGTTTGTAAAACCCTTCTACAGTTATTCTTAATCCGCTATTTGGGATATACTGTCCTCCCAAAACATAATGATTGGATTGGATGTATTCCATTCCTCTGTTTACAAATGAACCCGTATTATCCTGAAACCCTAAAGATGTGTACGTAGGAATCTTGTAATAGCTACCGATAGATGCAGTTAAATCAACCTTATCTGTCAATTGGTAAGAGAAGCTTACTCTTGGAGAAAGTGTGCTTAAAGGATTGTTTCCGTTATCGGTAAATGAGTTCATATCCGAACGTATTCCAGCAGATACTAATAATCTATCTTGAAAGAAATTTTTAGAAACAGCTCCAAAAACTCCGTATTTAAAGAAATCAATTGCACTTCCAAAGTTTAGTATTACCTCTGGTTGAATAACGTTTCCAGTACTATCAGTTATTTCGCTCGATAGTTTATTATAAATACTCGTATTGTATTTTACGTATTGCCCCATAACTCCATAGGAGTATTTAAATCCATTTTGGAATTTATTCATGTCAAAACGAAACTTGTTTTCAATTTCTTGAGAATTAAGTCCCAAGTTTCTAAACTCTTCTTGATCGTTTTGTGCTCCCTCAAATTGGTCCAATTGATTATCGAACATGTTTCTACTTAATGTGATGTTATAATAACCATCATTCACCAATTTTTTATAGGCAAAACCAGTTGTGTAATTCCATTGGTTGATAAATGGAAGTGAACCTCTTAAGTAAGTGTTTTCGGGAGTTTCATTTGCAGTTTCGGCAAACTTAAATCTATCAATTGCTCCAACTCCAAGAGCTGTAAAAGTTGTTTTACTATCAATTTGGCGAGTTACTTTGTACTGAAAATCAGAAAAGTTAGGTCTTATTGGTAAATCGATGAGTGTAAATAATAAATCTAGGTAACTTGTTCTAGCAGAAGCTAAAAACACTGTTTTCTTGTCCTTACTTAAAGGACCTTCAAGAGTAAATGAACTTTCTGTTAAACTTGTTCTTACATTTCCTGAAAGCTTTTCGTTATTTCCATCTCTTTGTTTGATTACAAAAGTAGATGCTAAAGCATTGTCATACCTAGCATCAAATGCAGAAGAGGAGAGTTTTAATTCTTCAATAAATGAAACATTAAGTATTCCTTGAGCACCTCCAGACGAACCTTGAGTTTGAAAGTGATTGATTACTGGAATTTCTATTCCATCTAAATAATACACGTTTTCATTTGGAGCACCACCTCTAATTGTAATGTCGTTTCTTCCACCACCACCAGCAGAACCACCAACACCAGGAAGCGTTTGTACTACTTTAGAAACATCAAAGTTTCCTCCAGGATTAGATCGTATTTCTTGAGCAGTTAATTGCTGAACCGAAAGCGGAGTAACCATGTCAGTAGTAGAAACCTCTTTTTCTCTGTCGTAAGCAACTTCAAACTCATCAAGTTCTGTTCCTTGGCTTAATTCGAAGTTTATGATTTGAGCGTTTCCTGAGTTTAATTCAATGTTAAACTTAGTTTCTGTTTGATAACCAACAAATGAAACTCTTAAATTATAAGTTCCTGTTGGTATTTCTAATCGGTAGTTTCCGTCAAAATCGGTTGTAGTTCCATAATCAGTTCCTTCAACTAAAACATTAACAAAACCCAATAATTCCTGAGTGTTTTTGTCTTTTACGGTTCCTTTTATTATTCCTTTGTTTTGTCCATTCACTAACAAAGTGCTTATTAGCAGGAGAGTAGAAAGTATATACTTCATTTATTTTTTTGTTTAACAATATATAAACAAAGTTAAACAAGATTTATTAATTTGAGATAGTTTTAACTATTTATTTACTAAAAAGTCGGCCAATTTCATTGCCTTTTCTTGGTAGGAGAAATCTGGTTGAAGTTTTAATTCGTTTTTTTTATAATAAGAGGTAAGAGCTTGTGGAGTAATGAATTCAATCTCTTTTGAGTATAATTGAATCAATCCTTCTAGCTTAAAAGAAAACGGAGAAGCCGAAAACCTTCCTTTAGTTTGGCGAGTCACAATAGCCATTTTATCAGGGTTTATAGAATCAAAATAGGAGTGGAGCTGACTCATAAAATCTCTCAATTCATTAGCATCTCTATCATCAGTTACCTCAAAATATTTTTTAGATCCAGTTATGTTATGGAAGTTTCCATCATTGTCTTTTTCAAGAGCTACACAAATTGCCTTTTTCTTATCGATATCAATTCCTATTGTTTTCATGGTTCTAAATTAGTAATAATAAATCCAATCAATATATAGATTTTAAATTCCGAGTTTATATTCAATTAATTTCAATC
Source organism: Flavobacteriales bacterium (assembly GCA_018609055.1). Taxonomy (GTDB): domain Bacteria; phylum Bacteroidota; class Bacteroidia; order Flavobacteriales_D; family CAJJDF01; genus CAJJDF01. The sequence continues at coordinate 39,619 of JABAYJ010000008.1, read as the reverse complement.
GAGTATTTAGTATATTTGGCTAGGATTGAATAAATGCGAGATATGTTTTTACAAAAATTAATATTTATAGGTGCTTTTTTCTGTTTTACAATACAAGTTGGGTTATGTCAAAATAATACAGTAGGGGTACTTCACAAAACTGATTCTGTTTCTGAAGGATATACTTTATTTACTCCAGATCAGAATACAGACGCATATTTAATTAATAATTGCGGGGAAATAATAAATCAATGGAACTTCACTGAAAGACCAGCTCAAACATGCTATTTATTAGAGAATGGGAATCTTTTAAGAGTTGGAAGAAGTTATATTGAAATAAGAGATTGGAACGATAATTTGGTTTGGAAAGTTTTAAAAAACAGTTTGAATGTGAGGCAACATCATGATATAGAACATCTTCCTAATGGAAATATTTTACTTCTTTTAAAAGATAATTATACTGATTCTGTAATTATTCAAAACGGTAGAGATTCGTCTAAAGTAGCAGCTAACTTTTTTTTAGATAGAATTATTGAAATCCAACCAATTGGAACTGATTCTGCAATTATAGTTTGGGACTGGACATATTTTGACCATCTAATTCAGGATTTTGATAGTAGCAAAGCCAACTATGGAAACGTTCTTAATCATCCTGAGCTTTTAGATTTAAATTATGAAAACAATCAATTAGTAGATTACACACATTGTAATTCAATTGATTACAATCCTTATTTGGACCAAATTCTTCTCTCTGCAAGGCATTTAAATGAAATAATGATAATTGACCACAGTACTACAACAGCTCAAGCTAGTGGTCACTCTGGAGGTGTTTCTGGAAAAGGAGGAGACTTCATTTGGAGATGGGGAAATCCAGCTGTATATAAAAGAGGAACTATTCTAGACCAAAAATTATTTTTGCAACATGATGCAAAATGGATAGATTCTGGATATGCAGATGGAGGAAAAATCTCTGTGTTTAATAACAGTATTGATACTAATTATAATCAAAGTTCAGTAAATGTACTAATCCCATCTATTTTAGGGATTAACTATACTAAAACAGTAAATATTTATGATCCAATTAGCTTTGATTTTTCTTGGAGTGATTCAATTTTAGGAAATGTTTTTTATGAGAAAAACAAATCTGGAGTTCAATCTACTAAAGATGGTAACTTACTTATTTGTGAAACTTCAAAAGGGCAAATTACTGAGATCTCTAAAAGTGGTAAAAACGTTTGGACATACAAAAATCCTGTTGGAATTTCTATTTTTAATCAGTTCGATTCAGTAACATTCAATGGAATTTTTAGGGCAACTAAATATCCAACTTCTTACCCTGCTTTTATTGGGAAAACCCTGTCAAAATCAGGAACAATTGAGAATATTAATACTATGACAGATTCGTGTTATATTTATATTGATATCAATGAATTAGAGAGAATAACACCTTATGTATTGAATCCAGCTTATAATGGTCAAATTCGTTTTTCTTCAAATCTATCTAATACATCAATGTCAATTTCTGATTTATCAGGTAAAAAAGTAATCTCAGTATCAAGCTTCAATGGAAATGTATTGGAGTCTAATTTAAAACCTGGAGTTTATGTTATTGAGTTAATTTTTGGTGATGCGAGTAGAATTGCTCAGAAAGTTATTGTTCAATAAAAAAAACCTCAATCAAATGAATGATTGAGGTTTTTTTAGTTTCTAGTTAATATTTTTAAAACTCAAACTTAATTCCCTGTGCCAATGGCAATTCAGTAGAGTAATTAATTGTGTTCGTTTGTCTTCTCATGTAGATTTTCCAAGCATCAGATCCTGATTCTCTTCCTCCTCCAGTTTCTTTTTCTCCACCAAATGCTCCACCAATTTCAGCTCCTGAAGTTCCAATATTTACATTGGCAATTCCACAATCACTCCCTTTGTGAGATAAGAATAATTCACTTTCTCTCATGTTGTTTGTCATTATAGAAGAAGATAACCCTTGTGCAACACCATTTTGTTGTTCAATTGCATTTTCCAATTCTCCAGAGTATTTTAATAAATACAAGATAGGAGCAAATGTCTCCGATTGAACTATGTCCATTGAGTTTTCAGCTTCAATGATACAAGGCTTCACGTAACATCCAGTTTCGTATCCTTCTCCTTCAAGCACTCCACCTTCTACAACTACTTTTCCTCCTTCTGCTTTTGCACTTTCAATAGCAGCTAAGTAAGTATTCACTGCATCTTTATCAATAAGTGGTCCCATGTGGTTGCTTTCGTCCAATGGGTTTCCAATTTTAATTTGTCCGTAAGCAGCAGCTAATTTCTCTTTTACAGTATCGTACATAGTATCATGAATGATTAATCTACGAGTAGAAGTACATCTTTGTCCTGCAGTTCCTACAGCTCCAAATAATGCTCCAACAATTGTCATTTCCAAATCTGCACTTGGCGTAATAATAATCGCATTATTTCCTCCTAATTCTAATAATGATGTTCCAAATCTTTCAGCAACTGTAGCCCCTACAATCCTTCCCATTCTTGTACTTCCTGTAGCAGAAATTAATGGAACTCTGTGATCTTTAGTCATTATTTCACCTACTTTGTAATCTCCGTTTACTAATCCGCAAATTCCTTCTGGTAAATCATTTTCTTTTAATACTTCAGCCATTATGTTTTGGCAAGCAACTCCACACATTGGTGCTTTTTCACTTGGTTTCCAAACACAAACATCTCCACAAATCCATGCTAATGCTGTATTCCATGCCCAAACTGCAACTGGGAAGTTAAATGCTGAAATAATCCCAACAATTCCTATTGGGTGATACTGATCGTACATTCTGTGTAATGGTCTTTCACTGTGAAGTGTAGATCCATTCAATTGTCTTGATAATCCTACTGCAAAGTCACAGATATCAATCATTTCTTGTACTTCTCCGTAACCTTCTTGCAAAGATTTACCCATTTCATAAGAAACTAGTTTCCCTAATGGCTCTTTGTATTTCCTAAGTTTTTCTCCAAATTGTCTTACAATTTCTCCTCTCTTTGGTGAAGGAACAATTCTCCAATCTTTATAAGCTTCTTCTGCTGCCTTTATTACTCTTTCGTAATTCTCTTTGGTAGTTGCTTTTACTTTTCCAATCAACTGACCATCAACTGGTGAGTATGACTCTATTAATTCTCCGTTAGAGAAGTTATTAACTCCAGTAGAAGTTCCATCATTTATATCTTTCAAGCCTAATTCAGCTAAAAAATCTAGATTTAGTGCAGTTCCTGCCATGTTTTTTTCTTTTTGTTTCTAATTAATACAAAGGTACATTTTTATGAAGTCAATGTATAGTGAGAAGGTTAAAATTTTAACCGATACTATAGTTAAAGTGATTTTTTCATTTTTAAATGAGGAATACTAACTTCGCTAAATAATTTACCTTCTGTCTTATATCCGTGTTTTTCATAATAAGCAACCGCAGATTCTCTGGCATGGCATTCAATTTTTGAATAGCCATTTTCTTTTGCCCACTTTTCCGAAAAAGTCATCATTTCTCCACCAATTCCATTTCTTTGCTTATCAGAATCTACACATACTTGTCTCATCTTAAGTATATCAGAATTAATTTTTACAAATGAAAAGCATCCCGTTACTTTTTCTCCTTCGAAACAACCAACATGAATTTGGTCATTTTCAAGATATAGTTCTTCTTCAGAAAACATGAGATTAATAGGTTCTCTCAATATTTTATCTCTAAGTCTTACACATTTCCAGTAATCCTTGCTGTAATGGGGAATTATTTTTATTTCCATTAGTTTCCTGTATTAGATTTAATTGTAGAATGACCAATAATTAAATCACAATCACACAATTGATTTCTTAAGTAAGTTGTAATCGTATAACTGTTCTCGGTCTGAAAGTGATCACCTTCTAACATGGTAATATCACCTTTTCCTTCTAGTGGTTTCTTGAACATAAATACATAATCATAATACCCTTGCTTTATCAAAGCATCAACTTCGTATTGCTTTGCAAGTACATTATAGGTCATTTTAAAATCTTCTAAAAACAGATTATCTGTAAGTCCACCAAATACATAAATGTCACCATCAGTTAATGCTTGTGGGTAGTTTAATGCAAAATGAACGTGTACATAATCAGCTTCAAGTGCATCATTAACAGCAAATTGATTTTTAACAATGAATTTTCCATCTAAATCTTCGAAAAACAGGTAGTTCTTAAACCTTCTTTTTTCTTCAGGAAATAAATACACATTTGTAGATCTATTCTGTAAAGATATTTGTTGTACTTTTTGCCCTCTATATCTTAAGTTTCTAGTATCAAGGAATCTATATTCGTTTCCACCATCAAATACATTCTCCATACTATTGTAGTCATAAATAAGTTGATTACCTCTTATGAATAAAGGTTGTAATCCATAAATTGCATTATCCCATCTATTATTCTGTTGTATTACAACTTTCAAATCTCGTTTAATGTCGTTTATCACAACATCTTGTAAGTTCAATTCAAAATCAACTTCTTGTTTGTAGTTTCTTTCTTGAATATTACTAGGTCTTTTAACATCTGGGCGAGTAATTATTTTATTTTCATACACTTGAAAACGCCTAGTAAAAACAGCATCTTCAGGATCATTGTCTCTAAATACTTTAAGAATGTAGTTTCCTGTTAATTTGAAACTCATATTCTTATTAGGAATCTCTAATTCATAATGAATGTATTGTTCATAGGTGTTAAATGAAAATTTAAAACTCTGGATAAAATCTTGAAAGAATCCTTGAATGTATTGAGTCTGCATTAAATCAGATTTTTTCCATTCGGCATCACAATGAATAATAGTGTAGTAATAGTCACCTAAGTCTGGGCCTAGTTTGTCAAAGGATATTTTAAGGGTTTCGTTTTCTTCTTTATTAATAGCTGGATTACTCATATTCCAACTTTTTTTATGCAGCCATACTGTTTTTACATTTTTATCAAATGTTTCGTTTCGGTACACTCCATAATCTTCTACAGCATATTCATCTTCGATATCTGCAGTAGTATCATTTTCATTAGAATCTGAAGATGCAACCTTGTTAGCACCTGTACAGGAGACTATAACAAAGAGGAATAAATATATTAAATGTTTCATAGTGTTGTGTCTAAACAAAAATAGGGATTAATTATTATTCACATGCTACATTTAATAATAACTATTTCAGTAATTGATAACAAACAAAATTAATCTATCTTTATGGTGTAATTGGTTTTCGAGAAATCGAAATTAAAAGGGAATTAGGTGAAAAACCTAGACTGTTCCCGCAACTGTAAGCTTCGATAAAAGCTTGTTCAATAAATCCACTGTTAGCCTAATGCTGATGGGAAGGAAAACAAGAAATGAAGTGAGTCAGGAGACCTGCCAATTTACATGTAAATACTGTTTTCGGGATAGAAACACGTGATTATTACTTTTCTTTAAGAGGAGTTCTTCTCATATGCCTTTTCGTAAGTAGTATTTATTAATTAGAAACTAAAACAACTAATAATAAATATAAAACATGAAAAAAAATTACATTTTAATTTTAGCAGGGATTATTTCTTTTTCCTCTTATTCTCAATCTAATGTTACCGATTTTGAAGATTTAAACTTATCAACTGATAGCTATTGGAATGGTAGTGACCAGTCTGGTCAATTTATCTCAAACACAGTTATGTTTAATAATGCATATGATACTGCTTGGGGCGGTTCATGGTCTGGTGTTTCTTATTCTAATATGAAAGATGACACTACAGCTGGTTATGGAAATCAATTTAGCTGTATTGCAGCAATTGGTTATAATTCAAGTGCAACTTATAGCATATTTAATCCAAAGTCTAATATATTAGTTACAATTCCTAATTATGGGGCTTTAACAGGTTTTTGGATTAATAATTCTACTTATGCCTATTTATCTATGAAAAATGGAGATTCATTTGCTAAGAAATTTGGAGATTCTACTAATGCAGCTGGAGTTGATGATGGTACAAATGGAAATGATTGGTTTAAATTAACAATCCACGGAGAAAACTCTGATTCAGTAGAATTTTATTTAGCTGATTTTAGAGGTTCTGCTTCTGCAGATTATATCCTTAAAGATTGGACTTATGTTGATTTATCTACTTTGAATCCAAATTCTAAAAACTTAACTTTTTCAATGTCATCATCTGATGTTGGTGGTTTTGGAATGAATACGCCTAAATATTTTTGTATGGATAACTTGACTTACACAACTTCATTATCTGTTGTTGAGAATATCGAAAATTCAATATCAATTTACCCTAATCCAACACAAAATAACATTAATGTAAAGTTTGAAGAAACTATTAATAATGCTTCATATAGGTTGATTGATGTTGCAGGTAGAGAAGTTGTTAGTTCTACATTAAATGGAGTTAGCTCACTTAAGCTTGATTTATCAAACCAGAATAATGGTGTTTACTTTTTAATGATAAACATTGAAGGTGAAGTAATCACTAAAAAAATAATCAAACAATAAGTTGAACAAATCAGTTCAAATAGTAGTATTTTTTTTCTTATCTCATTTTACAATGGGGCAAGGAAGTTATGCGCCTGCTGCTGGACAAATTGGAACTACGGCTATGCACAAGGATAGTTCTAGTTTTGTAGCATGGGCAACAAATTGTTCTGTAAATAGGGGATATCAACAAATTAATGATTCTACTCTTGGTAAAGCCTCACTAGGAGATTCAACTAATGTTTATGGCAAAGCCAATGGAACTGTAGTTAGTCTTGGTGATGGAGGGGAGGCTATTTTAAACTTATACCAATCTTTACACAATGGTCCTGGACCAGATTTTGCAATTTTTGAAAATGGATTCAATTCGAGCTTTTTAGAGTTAGCTTTTGTCGAAGTTAGTTCGGATGGGATTCATTTTTTTAGATTTCCTGCCAATAGTGAAACACAAGACTCTATTCAAATTGGAACTTTTGGAGCAGTTGATGCTACAAACATTAATAATCTTGCTGGAAAATACCAAGTAAATTATGGATCTCCTTTTGATTTGGATGAAATTTCCAACGATTCATTATTGAATAAAGGGAATATAACCCACATAAAAATTATTGATGTAATTGGAAATATTACTCCAGAATTTGCGAATTATGATTCTCAAAACAGAAAAATAAATGATCCTTGGCCAACACCTTTTGCTTCATCAGGTTTTGATTTAGATGCAGTAGGATTAATCCATGTGAATGGGATTAATACATTAACTGAAAAACAACAAGAATTTAAAGTATTTCCTAATCCATTTACTTCTTTAATTACTGTTAATTCGGATGTTGAAATTGAACAATTAGAATTGATTTCTCTTTCTGGAAAAACTGTAGCAATTTCTGCTAATAGTTCGATAGAGATTAATGAGTTACCTTCGGGAATATATCTACTAAGAATTTCGACTGAAAAGTCAGTTTATGTTAAAAAAGTGGTTAAAAAATAGCATTCTTTTCACCTTATTTATTGGGGTCAGCGTCAGTTTTTCTCAAATTAAAACTGATACATTACGTACGTTTACTAAATCTGAATTTCTTACTGATTTAGAATCCTTTTCTAGTCTTACTTTAACTGATTCATCTCAGTTTAAAACACTTGCAGAAGTGTTAGAAACAAGTTCTCCTGTTTATTTAAAAAACTATGGAAATGGCCAATTAGCTACTCTTTCTATAAGAGGGAATGGAGCATCTCAAACTCAATTGTTTTGGAATGGATTCAAAATGAATTCGCCAACACTAGGTCAATCTGATTTATCACTTATTCCAACCTTTTTTATCTCTGATTTTGAATTAAATTATTCTGGAGGAAGCTCTGTAAATGGTAGTGGAGGAATAGGAGGTAGCCTAGATTTATCGAACAAACTAAATTGGAAAAAAGGAATAGATGGGAGTTATGGAAAACAACTCGGGAGTTTTTCTCAATCTACTTCACGTTATAAAGTTTCCTTTGGAACAAAAAAGTTTTACCAACAAGTTAAGTTTTTGACTAAAAAAGGCGAAAATGATTTTTCATTTCCTAATACGAGTAAAATCAATAACCCAACTGACAACCAGACAAATAACAAGCTTTGGCAATGGGGAGGACAATATGAAATTGGTTATATTATTAATACTAAAAACATAATCCAAGCAACAGCCATATACTATGATAGCTGGAGAGAAATTCCACCTATTAATGGAGGAGTTTCTAATGAAGAAACTCAAGAGGATAAAATATTCAGAGGTTTTGTAAGTTGGAAATCCTACCAAGATAAATTTAAGTCTGATTTACGCGTTTCTTTTTTCAGTGAAAAACTAAATTATATAGATACTATTTCTTCAATTTTCTCAGAAGTTGCAGTAAAAACCTATCAAGCCCAGCAAAGATTGAAATTTAAGATATTAAAGAATTTTGATGTAGAAACTTCAATTCAAAATTCCTTAGTATTAGCAATGTCATCAGGATTTGATGAATCGAAAAGAAGAAACGAAGCTGGGGTTTATGTGAAAATATCCGAAACTTTGAAAAAAGGATATTACGAAGTATTTGCCAGGCAAGAGTTGATTGATTCTGACTTTTCACCAGTTGTTTTTGGTGGAGGATTTATTTACAATCCTTTTAATAATAATGTAAAATTTAAAGGAAACATCTCAAGTAATTACAGAGTTCCTACTCTTAATGATTTGTATTGGGCACAAGGTGGGAATAGTAGTTTGTTACCTGAGAATGGTTGGAGTGCAGAGGTTGGTGTTGATTTTGAAAAGGTACTAGAGTGTTATAGTTGTGCTGTTACTACAAATGATGTAACCGTTTTATCAGGTAAACTGTATGAGAATAGATTTAATTTTGGGCTAACAGCTTTTTATAACCAAACAGAAAACTGGATTCAGTGGACACCAACAGATTTTGGTTATTGGTCGCCAAGTAATGTGAAACAAATTGAAAACAAAGGAATTGAAGTTGTAACTAGTTTTTATCATGAAAAGAATTCTAATAAAATAGAGGCAAAAATTAATTACTCCTTCACTCATTCTCGAAATAAAGATTTTTTAAGTCAGAATAACGAAAAAGTAAATAGAATTCCTATTTACATACCTACTCACAAAGCCAATGCTTACTTATCTTACTCAATAAATAGATTGACTCTGTTCTACTCGCAATTATATAATGGTAGAGTATTTATTGATGAAAGTAATTCTACTTATTTGCCTCATTATTTTCCTGCAAACACTGGGTTAAGTTATTCTAATAGCCTGAAGAATATAAAGTATGTAATAGGGGGAAGGATAAATAATGTATTTAATGAACCTTATCAAGTAGTCGCTAACAGGCCAATACCTGGAAGAAATTATTCAATAAACTTAACTTTATCTTTCTAATGAAAAGTATTCACATATATATAGGGTTAGTTCTGTTACTTTTTGGTTGCAAAAAGGAAGTTGGCCCACAATCTATTAATCTAGACGAAAAGGGAATAGGAAAGCTAATAGTAATAAATGAAGGAAATTTTGGTTTTGGGAATGCTTCAGTATCTCTATATGATCCTAATACTGGTGAAATAGCTAACAACCAATACAAAAAAGTTAATGGTATAGGAATAGGAGATGTACTACAATCAGTAAAAAGACACGGCAATAAATTCTATTTTGTAGTGAATAACTCGGGTAAAGTAGTTGTTACAGACACCAATCTTAATCTCATTACAGAAATCACAGGATTCAACAGTCCAAGATATATGGAATTTTTCGGTGATAAAGCTTTCGTAACAGATTTAAAACAAAAAGCAGTTTATGTAGTCGATTTAGTTTCCAATCAAATAATAAATCAGATACCAACACAAGGCTGGACCGAGCACATTATAATGCATAATAACAAGTTATATGTTATGGATAGGGGGGATTACTTGACAAATAGCACACAAAATTTTCTTTATATAATCAATCCAACTACTTTAATCAAAGAAGATAGTATTCAGGTAGGAATTAATCCCAATAGTATGGTTCTTGATATTAATCTTAAGTTGTGGATATTAACTTCTGGTTATAGTGGTATAGAAAACGGTAGATTTCAAAGAATTGATTTAGATTCTAATAAAATTGATTTTACTTACATCTTTAATTCATCAACAGATAAACCATCTAGATTAACTTATGACTTTGATATAAAAAAATTTTATTTTTTGAATTCATCTATATACACTGTAAACAATGATGTTTCTGGTTTTATTCCGAGTGTTTTTTATCAAAAAAACAATGAAAATTTCTATGGTTTAAATGTCATTGAAGGAATAATTTATGCAACTAACGCAAAAAATTATAATCAAATTGGTAATATTAACATGTTTAACAGCCTTGGTGAAGAATTAAATATTACTACTTCATCAATTATACCTCAGTCAGTTAATTGATTCCATCATTTTTATTATTTTGAGTTTTAAACAATTTATCGTACATTGTTAATAACTTTAATACTTCTTAACTTTAGCTTAACGGAGAAGATTTATTAATTTAACGAATCGAAATGGTATAATAATGCCATTTTTTTAATAAAACATAAATCAAAAAACAAAAAATGAAGAAAAATTACTTTTTACTAACATTATTATTCTTTACTGGAAGCTTAATATATTCCCAGTGTACATTGAATCTAAGAATGTATGATGATTATGGAGACAGTTGGAATAATAATACACTTACAGTAACAGTTAATGGTACAGCAGTTTTAACTAATGTTACTCTGTTAAATTCTGGACCTACTTCAGGATCTGGACCAGAAGATTTATCATTTTCAGCTGCTACAGGAGATGTTGTAAGAACCATTTGGAATGGTGGTGGATCATATGGTTATGAGGTTGGTTATGAAATAATTAATAACGATGGCTCAGTTTTATTCTCAGAAAACATGTCAGGTGTAGGAGTCACAGCAGGTTCATCAACTCCTTCTGGAGTTTCTTTGGCAACTAACCTTGCTGCTTGTCCAGCTATCCCTTGTGCTTTAAATCTAAGAATGTATGATGATTATGGAGACAGTTGGAATAATAATACACTTACAGTAACAGTTAATGGTACAGCAGTTTTAACTAATGTTACTCTGTTAAATTCTGGACCTACTTCAGGATCTGGACCAGAAGATTTATCATTTTCAGCTGCTACAGGAGATGTTGTAAGAACCATTTGGAATGGTGGTGGATCATATGGTTATGAGGTTGGTTATGAAATAATTAATAACGATGGTTCAGTTTTATTCTCAGAAAACATGTCAGGGGTAGGTATTACCGCGGGCTCATCAACTCCTTCTGGAAATTCTGTCGGAGCTTCTGCTACATGCCTTTCTTGTCCATCAATAGCTGGTGTTTCATTTGATAATGTTTTTAACGATTCAGTTGCTTTTTCTTGGATATATAGTTCATCAAGTACTTATACAATAGAATATGGTGCACTAGGATATACATATGGAACAGGAACAACAATTAATTCAACAGATACGAATACATCAATAGGAGGATTAACTGCAAATAATTCATACGATGTATATGTAGTTGTAAATTGTGGCCCAGGTAATAGCAGTTCTGCTGCAGGACCATTTACTTTTAAAACTTTATGTGATGCAGCTACTATCCCTTATTTACAAGACTTTTCATCTTGGCCTCCTACTTGTTGGGATTTAACAGGTGGGTCTAATGATTGGATCTCTTATTCTGGTGGAATTGCAAGAGCAAATTTCTGGAGCATTAATTCTGGAGATCTTCATATGATGTCTGAACCAATTATTGTTAATTCAAATGCTAGGTTTAAATTTGATTGGTCAAGAAATACATCTACTTTTTATAATGATTCAGTTGCTGTTCAAATTAAAGAAGTGGGTGGTTCATGGAATACAGTTTGGGGTATGACTAATCCATCATCTAATGATGGAGCAAGTAATACATCTCCTGGTTCTTTTGTGACAGAAACAATAATATTGGATTCTGCAACTTATACTAATAAAACCATTCAAATAAGATTTGTTGGAGTTTCGAATTGGGGACCAGACTTTTTTGTTGACAACGTAATTGTTGAAGCAATTCCAAATTGTCCAGATGCTTTAAATCTAAATTCTTATAATGTTACTGCAACATCTGCAATGATAAATTGGTCAAACACTGCAGGTTCTGCAAATTCAAGAATAGAATATGGTCCAGCAGGTTTCACACTAGGTGCAGGAATCTCAATGATTGTTTCTAACGATACAGTTCCATTAATTGGATTAAATTCTTTTACAAGCTATCAATATTATGTAACATCAATTTGTACTCCTTCTGATTCAAGTCCATGGGCTGGACCTTATAGTTTCACTACTTTATGTAACGATACTAATGTAGGACCTTGGATGGATGATGTGGAAGGACACGGAACAACAACATCTGCTGCTGCAATAGCAAACTGCTGGTCAGCAACAAACACTGCTTCTTTTGATTGGAATATTACAGGATTTGGTACACCATCAAGTTCTACAGGTGCTCTTTCAGCTAATAGTGGAAGTAAATTCTTCTATACAGAGGCTTCTGGAGCAGGAATTGGTGATACAGCCATATTGAATTCACCTTCAATTAATTTATCAACCCTTACTACTCCTTTTTTAGAATTCTATTATCACATGACTGGAGCACAGATGGGATCCTTAAATGTTCAAGTATTAAGTGGTACAACGTGGACCAATGTATTAACATTGAATGGTGCACAACAGCCAAATCAAGCTTCACCATGGAACCAACAGTTTGTTGATTTATCTTCTTATACAGGTGTTATAAAATTAAGATTTGTTGCTGTTAGTAATGGATCCTGGGAGGGTGATATAAGTTTAGATGATATAGCAGTGATAGAATCACCATCTTGTTTCTCACCAACAATGGCTGGAGTGACCGTAAATACTAGTACGAGTGCAACTGCAAGTTGGTCGGCTCCATTGTTTGGAACTCCTACAAGTTACATCGTGAGATATGACACTGCTGGATTTAATCCTTTGGCTACTGGAATAAATGTTGTTTCTAGTACTTTGTCTACAACGTTAACCGGTCTTACAGCGAAAACAAATTACGATTATTACGTAAGATCATATTGTGGAGGAACTGATTCAAGTGCTTGGGTGGGTCCAATTTCATTCTACACTTGGTACTGTGTGCCTTCGCCAACTTCTGTAGATGGAAGTGGAATAACGAATGTAACAATTGGAACAATCAACAATACAACTGGACCTGAACCAGGAAATTACGGAGATTACGATTCATTGTCGACAGACATAATTCAAGGTGCACCGGCACAAGCATTCTCTATTCAATATTCTACGGGATACACATACGGTACTAAAATATGGATTGATTGGAACGATGATTTAGTGTTTGATGCAAATGAGCAAGTTTACTTTGGTTTATCAGCTGCTACTAATCCAACAGTATTGACTGGAACTTTTGCAATTCCAGCTTCAGCTCCTTTAGGATCTCATATTATGAGAATTGGTGGTACAGACAATAATGTTGGACCTTCGGATCCATGTTATTCAAGTTCTTATGGTTCTTTTGAAGATTACACAGTAAATGTTATTCCTCCTTGTTTTGTAAATATGACAGAGACTATAGTTACTTGTGATTCATTAACTTGGAGAGACGGGAATACTTATACTGTTTCTAACAATACAGCAATTGACACTTTGAAAAGTAATATAGCTGGAATTTGTGATACCATTTGGAGTTTAGATCTTACAGTTAAATATTCATCCTCAACTACAGATGTTAATGTTGCATGTGATTCTTTCACTTGGATAGATGGTAATACTTACACCGCATCAAATAACTCAGCAACATATGTTTTGACAAATGCTATAGGTTGTGATAGTATAATTACTATTGATTTAACAATTAATTACTCAATATCTATTACTAATACTTTAACAGTGTGTGACAGTTATACAAGACCAGGAGGTACAGTAGCAAACTACTCTAATACTTATTATGATACAATTCAAACAGTATCAGGATGTGATAGTATGGTAACAACAGTATTAACTGTTAACTACTCTACTTCTTCATCAACTAGTGTTACAGCTTGTGGTTCCTATACTTCTCCTTCAGGAAAAGTTTGGACGACTTCAAGTTTAAGGTTTGATACTATACCAAACGCAACAGGATGTGATAGTTTAATGACTATTAATCTTACTATTAAGCCAACAAGTGCTGAAAGTAGAACAATTTCTTCTTGTGGTACTTATACTGTTCCTGAAACAGGAAGTGTGTATACTGCAAGTGGAACTTATACTGATGTAACAACTAATGCTTTTGGTTGTCCTCACACAATTACAACTGTGTTAACAATTAATGCTGCAACTGCAGGTACAATTTCTGTAACTGGAATAACTCTTTCTGCTTCTGCAACAGGTGTAACTTATAAGTGGATGGATTGTGATAACGGTTATTCTTATTTATTAGGAGAAACAGCTCAAACATTTACTCCAGATAGAAATGGAAATTATGCAGTTGAGATCACAACTACTAGTGGATGTAGTGATACAACATCATGTGAGTCTATAATGAGTGTTAGCTTAGAAGAGTTTATGATTTCTGCATCAGATATTTCAGTTTATCCTAACCCTGCTAATGATATTGTTACTGTTGACATATTAAAACAAAACAATACTGAGTCAGTAACTATCTCATTATTTGATGCAATTGGAAAAGTGATTTATATTAAAGAAGTTTCTTCTTTAAATAACAAAATTACTTTTGATGTATCAGAATTAGAAAGTGGAGTTTATTCTGTATCAGTATCAAACAAATACTTTAATACAACTAAAAAAGTTACAGTTGTAAAATAAGTTTCTAGACTACATATAATTTCAAAAGCCTCTTGTTTAATCAAGAGGCTTTTTTTTTGAATTCGTCATGCTTATTAATAATTTCAAAAGCTTTTAAACAATTATTCTCTCCAGTTCTTAATAAATATAGAAATGTTGATTTACAAGAGTTTGAAATTTCAGCTGATAACATCTCAGTTTACCCAACCCGGCAGCTGATTTTGTAATAGTAGATATCTTAACTCAAAATATGAACGAAGAAGTAACAATTACATTGTTTGATGCAATTGGAAAAATTGTTTATTACTAAACAAGTGAATGCAGAAAGCAACACTGTTATGATTGATTTAGACGGACTTGAACGGACTATATACTGTTTCAGTTTCTAATAATTCTTTGTCAAAACTAAGAAGTTGACAGTAGTAAAGTATATCTTAAATAACCTAATCAAAAAAGGCTTTGGTAATTACCAAAGCCTTTTTTAATATTCTATTTAGTTAAATAGAAGTTCTATAACAAGTCGTCATCAACAAAATTAGGTAGAGTTACTTTCAATTCAGGATTATCCTTCATAGCTTGTTTTATGGCAAAAATAGCTTCTTCATTTCTTGCCCAACTTCTTCTTGCTATTCCATTGTTTACATCCCAAAAAAGCATTGACTTTAGTCTTCTGTCACTATCAGAACTTCCATCAAGTAGCATTCCAAAACCTCCATTTACAACTTCTCCCCATCCAACACCACCACCATTGTGAATTGATACCCAAGTTGCACCTCTAAATGAATCTCCTATTACATTTTGTATTGCCATATCAGCAGTAAAACTAGACCCGTCATAAATATTTGAAGTTTCTCTATAAGGAGAATCTGTACCAGAAACATCATGATGATCTCTTCCAAGAATTATATCTCCTATTTCACCATTTTTTATAGCCTTATTAAATGCTTCTGCAATTTTTATTCTTCCATCAGAATTGGCATAAAGGATTCTTGCTTTAGAACCAACAACCAATTTATTTTCTTTAGCCCCTTTTATCCATTTGATATTATCGAGCATTTGTTGCTTAATTTCATTTGGAGCACCTTTTGCAAGCCCTTCAAGCACTTCACAAGCTATTTGGTCTGTCTTTTCTAAGTCAGAATCTTTACCGCTTGCACACACCCATCTAAATGGCCCAAAACCATAATCGAAACACATAGGTCCCATTATATCTTGAACGTAAGATGCGTATTTAAAATCAATCCCGTTATCAGCCATTATATTTGCGTCAGCTCTTGATGCTTCTAACAAGAAAGCATTTCCATAATCAAAGAAATAAGTTCCTTTGGCAGCATGGGCATTAATAGCATTAGTTTGCCTCACTAATGATTTTTTAATGTGAGTTTTAAATTCATCAGGATTATTAGCCATCATATCATTAGACTCTTTGTAAGAAAGTCCAATAGGGTAGTAGCCTCCAGCCCAAGGGTTGTGTAATGAAGTTTGATCCGATCCTAAATCAACATAAATGTTTTCTTTATCAAATTTTTCCCATACTTCAACTATATTTCCCTGAAAAGCAATGGATACAACTTCCTTATTCTCTTTAGCCTTTTTAACTCGAGTTACTAATTCATCAATATTACTAATCAATTCATCTACCCAACCTTGTTCATGTCTTTTTACTGATGCATGATCATTTACTTCGGCACAAACTGTAATACAACCAGCTATATTTCCAGCTTTTGGTTGAGCTCCACTCATTCCTCCAAGTCCAGAAGTAATAAATAGTTTTCCAGCTAATCCTTCTCCATTTTTAGATATTTTTCGTCCAGCATTTAATACAGTAATTGTAGTTCCATGAACTATTCCTTGAGGTCCAATATACATATAAGAACCAGCAGTCATTTGTCCATACTGAGTAACTCCTAAAGCATTGAATTTCTCCCAATCATCTGGTTTAGAGTAGTTAGGTATCATCATTCCGTTTGTAACAACAACTCTTGGCGCATCTTTATGTGATGGAAATAATCCCATAGGATGACCAGAATACATGGCTAGAGTTTGTTCATCTGTCATTTCTGACAAATATTGCATAGTTAGTAAATACTGTGCCCAATTTGAGAATACTCCTCCATTTCCTCCGTAAGTAATTAATTCGTGAGGGTGTTGAGCAATAGCGTAATCCAAATTATTTTGGATCATTAGCATTATAGCTGCAGCATGTTTAGATTTTGTCGGATACTCTTCAATTGGTCGAGCATACATTTTGTAATCTGGACGGTAACGATACATGTAAATACGTCCATAAGTATTTAATTCTTCTTTAAATTCCTTAATTAGAGTAAGGTGTAGGTTCTTAGGGAAATAACGAAGAGCATTTCTTAATGCAAGCTTTTTTTCGTCATCTGTAAGAATATCTTTCCTTTTTGGAGCATGACTTATAGTTGTGTCATATTCCTTTTTAGGAGGTAATTCATTTGGGATTCCAACTCTAATTTCGTTCAGCATGGTTTTTTATCTTTTAGTTGTTTCACCAAAGATAAAAAATTGAGAATCCAATAGTATAAATTATTACTTGTTTTCTTCTTCGGCTCTTTTCTTTTTAGCTATTTCAAATTCCAAAAGCTTTTGAAGTTGTTTTGGTTCAAATTGTTTAGCAATAATTTTATTGTCTTTATCTAATAAAAAAGCAATTGGAGTTACATAAATATCATATGAATTTCTGTAATTAATACTCCTAAGGTCAGTTTGACCTGAAAGGATATATTGGTCAGGGCTATCTCTCATTGCTCTAAAGTCAGATACATTTGTCCAGGTTAAATAATTGTCTTTAATGAACTTTCTCCATCCATCATTATCAATAATAGTTCCTACTGCAAACACATCAAAATCAATATCAGTATTAGCTTTAATACTATCGTATAGCTTCTTGTACTTAGGTATTTCAGTTTTACAATGTCCACACTCATCTGACCAAAAAACTAATAATGTATATTCAGCCTTCATGTCTTTATGAAGATTTATCCAGTTTTTCTCAGTTGTATCAGCAAGAATTAAGTTTGGAGCTACTTTACCAATAAGAACAGGCCTCATTTTATTAACCTTAGGTCTTATTTTTTCAATCTTATCTTTAGGAATCCATGCACTTTTTCCATTAAGGATGTACTTGTCACAAACATGAACATAAATAGATTCCATTCCCATTAGCTTTGTTTTAACGTGAGCATAGGCAAGAAATTCAATAGCCGATTTCATCATAGAACCATTAGGCTTTAATTGATTTAAAAAGATATCAATCCTTTTAATGATCGTATCAGGTGTTTGCGGAATAATATTCATGAAATATTTCTCCATTTGATTAAAAAACAAAGCAGATTTACCCAATCTATCATCCGATAAGTCTACATTATCCCAAAAGTGGTTTTTGTAATATTCATAATTAAATGAGGCTGTATCCTTAAGCTCAGTTGGAGGACTTGGAATTTTAATTTCCAAAGACATAGTTATTAATTTACCAATAAACATATCAGAGTTTGACTTCACTAAATTCTTTTGGTATTCAGTTACACCTTTATCAATTTCGTAAATTTTCTTTTCAAGTTCTTTTATTTTCTCAGTATTATTCAATTTTCTAAATTCTTCTCTCTGGCTTAATAAAGGTTGTTTTAACTCAGAGCTTTTTGATAAAAATGATACGTACTCAAAGAACAATTTATTTTCTTTTGATTTTTTCACAACCATATCCTGAGTTAATCTATCCAAAGATGTTTCAAGAGAAACTTTAGTTTCATTTAATAAAAAATCAAAATATTTTGGTGGACTCATACTCGCCACAATTGAATAAACACCATGAGGTAAGTTATCTTTTGTAAATGTAAAACTCCCATCTTTTCTTACTACAGCAGTATCTACAAGTAGTAAATCTTTTCCAGTGTAAGATGCTAAGTAAGCTAATGAATCCGTTATGCCTTTTATTTTTACATCAATCGTATATGTTTGTGCAATGCTGTTTAAACCATAAGCTAATACAATTAGGGATAGAATATATTTCTTCATTATTATCTGTTTTTTTATCTTTTCTAAGTTACTATTGGTACGGTTGTATTTAAAGTTTGTTGCTTTCGTTAACAGTACAATAACACATATGCATAATGCATGTCAAAATGAACATAAAGATAAATAAATAGAAAAAAGAAATCCCTTTAATTTATGATTAAAGGGATTCGATATTCTTTTGAGAAAATATCTTAACTTTTATTTCAAATTAGCTTCAGTTCCTTCAAACTCTAATAATGGATTATCAACTGAGACTAAATCACTTAACTCAAATACATTTCTGTAATGATATCCATATAAATTAATGTAGGTTGGTATGTTCAGTGCCATGGTATTAATTGGTTTTATAGGATTAACAAAAAACCTTTTATTAGGAATATAAGCTTTTGACGCCATGTTTCTTCTAATAGAAGATTGTAAGACTTGCAGATTTTGAACACTGGTTGTTTGCTTAAAATTATTGTTGCAATAAATTAATATTCTTGTATTAGTATCTGGAATCATAGAAGCTAAATACTCTTGTGTAAAATCAGAAAAGTTAATGTGAATAGCTCCTTTAAGGTGTAACCTATCGTACATTCTTTTAGACCTAGTATCAAGAATTATTGTTTTTGGTTCTTTAGCATATTTTGTAAAAGTATTGAAGTTGATTAACCTTGTTGCTCTGTGAGCCTTAGCTTCTGTGCTTACTTGCTCAAAATAATCAAAATCAACATAGGCCTTTTCAACTGGTGCAGTATTAGGCATATCATCAAATATAAATCCTTTTTCTATGGCTTGATCTTTTATGGCATTAAGCATCACAAAATCTAAAGAAGATTTATTTCCTTCTGATTGATGTGAGCTAATATATGTAATTCTCTTTGCGTTTAAAGTCTTAATCTCAGTGTTTATTCTTGTTCTCTCATCACTCATTTTTTTGATGTAAGCTAGTTTTTCACTTTTAGTCATTGTTTTCATTACTTCTGGAAGAGTGGAAGTTTTAACCTTTTCAATTTCAAAGCTTTCATCTTTTGAAGCATCTATTAAATCCCAATGGGCATTGGAATAATTATGTGAACTTTTGCTAACTGCTCTCGATACTTTATTTTCTAATCCAAAACTACTTGAGTTATTATCTTGAGTAGTTTGATTTATTTTACTTCTATTACCTTGCTTACCATAGGATAAGTAAGTTGTGTTTAATAAATCATTAAGCTCAGATATTCTTTCATCATAAGGAGTAGAAACATAAATGGTTTTTTTATTCATGTCGATATTCATGTAATTACCTCCTGTTGCAATTGCTCCAGCTTGCCAAAAACTATTCATTCCTGTTGAGTGATCTCCACAAAAAATTGTGTTCACAGTAATAGCTTTTTCCTTTGCTTGCATACTAGCTGTATTGTAATCAACACTCCCTTGATTAAAAGGCTCGTTTCCAGCTATAAATATTAAGTTCAATCCTTCGTTCAAAGTATTCCAGTTTAACTGATTAGCAGCAGTTTGAATTACTCTTCCACAATATTCCTCACCACCATTAGTGGTTAATTCGAATAGCTTTTCTGAGATTGCGTCCAAATCATTGGTTAAGGGTAATATTTGCTCAATATATCCTTCACTACCATTTAATAAATCATTTCCGTATTGGTACAATGCGATTTTAAGTTTTGCATTTTCTTGGCCTTTTTTGGCCATTGATAAAGCGTTTACAATTTTCCATAATTGTGATTTTGCTTGATCTATTAAACCACTCATACTACTACTGGTATCGAGTAACAGAGCAATTTTTATCTCATTAGATTGTTGTTCATCTTCAAATTGAATTGGTACGTTAGGATAAGAATATCCATTAGATGTACAAGAGAATAAAAACAAGTTTAAAAATAGCAGGCAAATTGTTTGTTTATAGGTTCTTATCGTTTTCATAGTAATTGGTTTTAAGGTTATTGAATAGTGAATAATACTTTGACTTCATATTTTAATTTATCAGTAGCAGCTCCTTTTACTGTTTCGTTTTTATTTTGATTAGAGCTCACAGATACGTTACTTGAGCTTGACGACAAAGAGTTTTGATTTCTATAACCATATCCCCAATATGGATTGAAATGGTTAGTGTTTCCTTGGGCTTTAACTTCTTGGATAGAAACTACAGTTCCCAATTTTTCGCCCACAGCTTCAAGCAAGTAGCTAGCTTTTTCTTTAGCAGCCTGTATTGCTGCTATTTTTACCTTTTTTCTTTGTCCGGTAATGTCTTTAAATCCATCATTTTCTATCCACAAACCATGAACAGCTGGTTTTTTTAAATCATGCATTAATTTTTGTGGATCTATAGTGTTATCAATTGGCACATCATAATTGTGATAGTAACTATTGTTGTAGTACCATAATTCATAGTAATATCTATACCAATTATAGTAGATTCCCCCATATCCATTATAACTGGTTAGTTCTACTTTGTCCTCATCTATTCCATGCTTCTTTAGAATCTTAAATAGTTTTTCTTCTTTTTCTTTTCTATTTTGATTATTGAAAGTCAGTTGAATACGCAGTTTTATTTTGTCTGGCTTTAATGACATTTCTGCACTACCAATTACCTCAATAGTCCTTCCTTTGTTAGGATTTTCTGTTGAGTAGTTTGTGAAAGAGAATACTGTAAACGCCAATATTATTATACCAAAAACTAATAGTAAAAACTTAGTAGTTATTTTTATTTGAATCATAGGTTTTCTGTTTTATTCGATAATTATTGAAACAAATTAAAGGCATAATCATTTAGATAGAAACCAAGAATGAGTGAACTGGTCGTTTCAATTAGTGTAATAGTTCAAAACTATAGTTAAGCACTACTTTCACTCTAATACAAGCATCATTCTAAAATCGGATAAATAAAAAAGAACTATTTTTAGTCTCAATAAGCACTCATTTGTCATTATATAAATACATATCGATATTACTATTCTTCAGTTTGTTGTCTTCTACTGGGGTTTCACAAAAATCTAAATTCAAGAAGTTAAGCTCATTTAGTGAGCAAAAAGAAGTGAGTAAAACTTCCGTAGAGCAAAATTTAAGGTATGCTGAAATTATCTTTAACGATAGTATATCAAAGGCCGTTAAATTGGTTGAGACTAACTTATTATTGGCTGTAGAATATAAATATGAAGCTCAAGAAGCTCTGGGTTATCAGATACTGGGGAGGTTTAATAATTCTCTTTCCAATTATTCTGTAGCATCTTCCAATTATCAAAAGGCAGTAGATATTATTAAGAATCAAAATAATGAAAATTGGTATTTAGAGGTTCTTCAAGAGGCAGCATTAAATTTCGAGAAAAATTCACAAACTGAGAAGGCAATTTCATTCCATAAAAAAGTGGTTGAATTATCCACTGCTCCCATAAATAAAAAGAGCAGAAGTTCTAAAACGGTTGATAATAGTTACATCTCCTTTTTTAGTCAATGGAAAATAGGGTTGTTACAATTAAATAGTAATCAGTTAATTGAATCAAAAAACAGTTATAAAATTCTTCTTAAAAAGGCTGTTTTTTTAAGAAATAAAGAATACCAAATACATGCAAATATTGGTTTGGGTAAAGTAGAAATGGTTCAAGGAAATTTTACCGAATCACAATCCTTTTTTGAATCGGCTCAACAGATGGCAGAATCAATAGAGCAAGATGATTTGGCTAATGAAGCTTATGATTTATTGGCTGTTTTATATGAAAAACAACAAAATTTGAACAAAAGTATTGCTGTTCAGCAAGAGGCTTATTCGTACAATAACTCAAGAGGAAATGTGAATTCTGCACTAAACAACTCCAACAGTATCTCTCAAAATTTCTTAAAACAAGGGAGAACCAAAGAAGCAATAGAAATCATTAATGAGACTAAACCCCTATTAAAGATTAAGGATAACTCATTCATTGAAAGAGAGTTTGCAAATACATTATCCAAAGTTTATGAGGTTGAAGGTTTAGAGCAAAAGGCAGCACAAGCTAAAAATGAATACGAAATCCTTGTAGACTCTTTTAATTATAATGAGCAACAAAAAAAACTAATTGAACAAGCTAAAAATGAGTTTTTACTGAATGTTGAGAACAAAATGCTCCTCTTGGATAAAGACAGAGAATTAAATGAACAGACAATTGAGTTACTCAAAAAAGATCAGGTAATACAGAATGAAACTATAAAAAGACAACAAACAATTACCACTCTTTTAATCGTGGGGTTAACGCTAATATTTATCCTTGGATTATTATTACTAAAGAATAACAGACAAAGAAGAAATAATAATAAATTACTAGTTCTTAAATCCTTGAGAACCCAAATGAATCCTCACTTTATTTTTAATTCTCTTAACTCGGTTAATAGTTTTATTGCTAAAAAAGATGAGAAATCAGCTAATAAATATTTGGCCGAATTTTCTAAGCTAATGCGAGAAGTACTGGAGACATCACAAGTAGATTTTATTCCTTTGGCTAAGGAGATTGAACTATTAAAACGGTATTTAAAACTGGAGCATTTTAGGTTTAACAGTCATTTTGACTATACTTTTAATGTTGGAGAAGATATAGTTTTGGATAATTATCAAATTCCACCAATGCTATTACAGCCATTTGTTGAGAATGCAATTTGGCATGGATTGAGATATAAAAAGGAGAAAGGAAATCTTGATATTAAATTTTCACAAGAAACTGATTATTTAAAAGTCACCATTTCTGATAATGGAATAGGGAGAAAGCTTTCAATGGAATCTAAAACTGTGAATCAGAAGAAAATGAAATCAACTGGAATTAAAAATGTGGAGAATCGTCTTGACATTATTAAATCTGTATTTAAAAAAGAACTTGTGATAGATATCAAAGATTTGAATTCAGGTTCGGATACAGGAACACTGGTCGAATTAAAATTATATTAAGAAATGGAGAAGCTAACCGCAATATTAATTGATGATGAGGAGATTAGCAGAGAAATTTTGCGTTCTTATTTAACCGATTATTGTCCAAATGTTGAAATTATTGGAGAAGCAGCAAACATTACAGATGGAGAAAAATTGATAAAAGAGAAATCACCAGCAGTTGTTTTTCTTGATATTGAAATGCCTTACGGAAATGGATTTGATTTAATTGAACGAATAGAAACTATTGATTTTGAAGTAGTTTTCATCACTGCATTTAGTGATTATGCTATTAAAGCACTTAATTTAAGCGCTAGTTATTACATTCTTAAACCTATAGACATTGATGAATTAGTTGCTGCAGTAGATAAGATTAACGTAAAAAGGAATAACAAAGACTCTTTAAGTAATACCAAAATTTTAGCAGAGAATATTAAATCACTCAATAACAAAGAGAAAAAGATGGTAATTCCTCAGTTAGATGGTTTTGAGGTTGTTAAAATAAATTCAATAATTCGAGCAGAGGCTTCTGACAATTATACTATTCTGTATTTAGAAGAGAATAAAAAATATGTTTTATCCAAAACCTTGAAATATTACGAAGAATTACTGACCGAATACGGTTTTTTACGAACTCATAAGTCTCATTTGCTTAATTTGGCTCAAATAGTGAAATATAAAAAGGGAAAAGTAGGGCAAGCAATTATGAGTGATGGTAGCTCAGTACTAGTGTCTTCAGGAGCGAAAAAGGAGTTAATGAACTTTTTTTCTTAGCGTTTAAATTTTAATTCAAAAAAACTAAAAATTTAGCTTGTATAGAATAGAATTAATTATCTATATTTGCAGACCGAAAAAATGGTGGTTGTAGCTCAGTTGGTTAGAGCACTGGTTTGTGGTGCCGGGGGTCGCGGGTTCGAATCCCGTCATCCACCCTACATGGGGGACTTGATTAAAATTAATCAAGTCCCCCTTTTCTTTTCCCTTCAAAAGCCTTATTAACTCTGGGATTAACGCAAAAAATGTATTCACTCGATAGGTTCGAACTTTGTCTGTTCCTCGATCATAAGAAATACCCTCTGGATAGACCATTTCTTGCAATATTCGTTTAGAATATATATTAGCATCTTTCCACAGAGTGCCAGTGTTTCTGCATATTTCAAGCGTATATTCAATTACTTTTTTAAGGTTCGAACTCTCCAGAGTTGTCTGACTGAGTTCTTTACGTATTTGAGCCTGTTCTTTTCGGAATTTCTTTACAAATTTTTCGTAAAAAGTTTTTTCAATTTCTCCTACTGCAAATCGCTCTTCAACCTTCTCAATTTTCTTTTTTACCTCTGCTAGATTTATTTTTAAATATTTCTTCTGATCTAATTTCTGGTCAAAGAAGTTTTGAATCTGTTCTTCAAGCATATCTTTTAGCAGATTTACGTGTTTTTCTTCTACATAAAACGAATTAAGCATGTTTAAGAACATTTGATGCATCACTTTGGCACTTCTATTGGTTTTACAGCCTTTCGTTCTGCATTTGTAGTAATAGAGGTTCTTTTTCTTTACAATATAGCCTGTAAGGTTAGTATTACACTTCTCACATTTAGTAAATACTTTTAACGGAAGATTTTCTTTGTCTGGATCTTTGGTATAAGGTAATGAGCGAGCTTCTTTACGTATACCATTAACTAATAGAAACAATTCAACTGACACCATAGGTTCATGATGTCCTTGAATTACTCGGTCTGGTAACATTTTACTTACTATAGCACCAGTATAAAAAGGATTAGAAAAAAGGTTATTTAATCGTCTCTCGTCAATTTTAACACCCATTTTGTTAAGTTTTCGTGCAATATCAGCACTAGACATCTTTTTATAGGCTTTCCATTCAAAAGCTTTCTTTAGAATTTTACCTTCCTCACTAATTACTAATTGACGTTCGGAAGCTCTACCGCCTTTTTGAAGGTCAACATATCCTCTTGGTACTTCCCATATCCAGTAGCCCTTTAAAAGCATTTCTTTCATTCCTGCTACAGATTTATCTCGTCTCATTTCGTTATCCATTTGACTGAATAGGAATAGTATTTTTTGTTGGAAAGATCCAGAGGGAGTTGTAGGATCTAGTTCTTGACTTACTGCGAGTGTAACTACCCCGTATTGTTTTAGTAAGTCATCTGCTATTGATGCACCATTTATTCCAGAACGAGAAAAACGCTCGTAAGAATAAACTATTACATAGCTTATATTCTTAGAGCGTTTAACAAAATTCAACATTCTATTGAATTCTTTTCTATCATCTGTTTTTGCAGATTCGTATGTACCACCAAAATACCCTACAATGTTTAAGTCCTTTTTCATTGCATAGTTTTCGCAATGTTTCTTTTGAGAACCTAGACTGGTATTGTCTTCTTGTTCTAAAGAAGATACCCTGGTGTAAATAACTGCGTTCTTACCGTCAGTTAATGGCTTGTCGCTTTGTGGAGCGAATTGTTGTAATAAACTTAAATCATTCATAATACTTCATTTTTAATGGTTAATCATCAATATGAAGCGTATGGCGAATAGTTGTTATTTGTTACTTCAATTGATGCGTAACTTTTGTGATTGTTCCTTGACTATTTCATCCATAAACATCATATATTGCTGTTGTTAACAGCAATATATGACTCAAGAATTATAATGGAGAATTTTTCGAGATTCGTTACTAACAGGTCATACTCTTCTTGAGAGATGTCCTGAAAGTCTGGCTTAGTCCTTAATTTAGCTAGACTATGCTTTTTTACAAACCTCTTGGTTGCTTTTTGTATGCTGTCTTTAGACGGCTTTTTCACTGTTGATAATTTTTAAAGGCTTTGTTAGCCATAGCTCTACCATGTAAAATGCGATAATTAATCAATTCCTCATTCGCAACCAAGGCACTTCCTAATTCAATGTCTTTGTGAGGATTAATAACTATTGCATCAAAAGCTTTTAGTTCTTTAGCATATCTATTTTTAAGAATAGCGTTATCACAAACTTGTTTTGTTTGTTTTACTAATTCATTGATTTGCATAAAATGACTAACATCATTATTGAAAATCTCTGTTAATGCTATGTCGTAAACAGAACGTGAAGTGATTGAACCAATTGATTTTTGTCCAAAATCTTCTTGCTTAACAGTTCCGCTATTACAGTTAATGACAATGATTTTATATTCTGCATCATCTTCATTAATTAGTTTGATTATATCTCCCAAAGGAGATACGTTTCTAATCCCTCCGTCAACATTATTAGTACTATTTACAATACCAGATACTGTTTTAAAACTGATTTTAGGAACAGGCTTCCAAACTACTGGAATAGATGTTGAAGCTAAAATACCATTGATAAAATCTTCATTAGACAAAAAACTATCTGAATGAACACTATGATATTTTCCAGTATCGAGTGATACAAAACCACAATAGTATTTTGTGCCTTTCATTTCCTTTTGAGAAACATACTTCTCTAGTTTTCTTTTAAGAGGAGTGTTGTCTGCAACTGATTTAAAATCGGAGAAATTAACTTTAATTCCTTTCTCAATTCTTGATAATAATCCGTTAAGGACTTGTTTTCTCTTCTTTTTAGAGAATACTATTCCTAACTTCTTTAAGAAGCCAAACTGCAAATCTAATTCTGGAATTAGTCGTTTTGAAATGCTTTTTAAATCAACTTTGAGTTTAATTTTTGAAGATTTTGAACTGGTATCAATAATATCCGAAGTATAAATTTCAGTTACTCCCTTTTTACCAATTTGATTAACCCAAAGGTCATTCAATAATTCGAGCTTATTCATGGCAATTAATGCACCATTTAATGCTCCAGCACTAACTCCTGCAATTAAATCGAATTTCATTGGTGAGTTTAATCCTGTTATCTTTTTCCAGTTCTCATTGATATAGTTTAACGCACCCACTTGGAATGCTCCGTTAAATCCACCACCAGAAAGAACTAATGCTATTTTTTTCTTTTTCATATTACAAGAATTTTAATGATTAATAAATTGGCTTATCGACTAAATATGTTGATTTCGCCACCTTGATTAAACCTACCGAATTGGGTTGCTATTCCTTTTTCAGGTACTTCAATCACTACATCTACATCATGCTGAAATTCATTGCCCCCTCTGAAATTCCCCATTTTGGTGCTTTGGAAAATATATACAAATGATGTCTCAGGATAATTGTGTTTTAACTCTTCTAAATCTTCTGGAGATAACATTAACTTATTGACACTATCCAAAAACACAAAATCGTATTTAGATAAGTCAGTAGGTAAGTAGTCACTCACATAAAGATCAGGATGAGCAACATTTTTGTCTTTTAGTTTTTGTTGTAGCGTATCGTCAATTCCCTCTTCACGAGCTACATATAAAACTGTCCCATGGTTTCTCGCCAAGTACCCTGCAAAATCTACTGCTAAATATGATTTCCCCATTTTGGGTTTCCCAAAAATCATTGCTGTAAATCCACTTGACGGATCGCCAATGAGATTGAGCCATTTACCTTTAAAGCCCAGTTTGTCAAAACTTAGGTTTACAATATCGGTACTGCTCATTATGGTATTTCTAGGTACTGATTGGATTCCATTAATATGCTCACACGCACACTCAGAGAGAATACTATTTAGTCCGTTCAGTTCCTTAGATGATACCAACAACTCTCCATGCTCTACATTTTTCTTTACAAATGATTTGAGCGTAGAAAGTATGCTTTCAATTTCGTTCCAGTATTTATCTTTTTTAGTTAATTTTCCATTATTAACTGCATTAGCAACACGGTTATAAAGTCTTTTCGCTTTTATGTTTTCAATTGTTTTACCCTGAAGATTAATATAGCTTTTAATAAACTTAACCGAATGTAGTTCAGCTTGTTTACCTATCAAGGTTAAATATTTAGTTCTCTTCTTTTCGCTTATCTCAACTTGAATACTTCCGCCATTTGCTAGCTTACCATGTAGGTTTATTAGAGCTTCTTGAATTTCACTTATTTCACGAGAAAATGGAGATGTTTTTCTAATGCGTTTCTCCATAATTGCTTTCTGCAAAGCATTAATAAATAACCTAATTTGATTTTGTGTTTTAACTTTTTCGTGCATTAACACAAATCGTTTAATCATTTTTAAATCATCACTAATACGTTCAACTTTATCGGCTCTTTGGTAAGCTAATTCTCTTGCAGTTGGCTTTTTATTAATAACTTTTCTAGGTTTAGACGCTCTTGTTTTCTTAGCAGGAGTTGGTTTAACCTGCCAGTTTAATTTTGATTGAGTTGGTTGGCTAGATTTATTCGTTTTAGTATTTTCCTTTACGAAGTCATTTAACTTTTGGAGATATAAGTCAATTACGGCTTTAATATCCTCATCATTTTTATACATATCCCAATCACTACCATCCATAGTAGCTTCGTTTACAAAATCCCAACTCTTTTGTAATGTATCTGGAAGTGATTTTTTATCCAGTTTATTTATTTCCGTATAGTAATTGCTAATTGTGATCATGGCGAATGTTTTTTAAAATGATAATAATTCTAGTTTAAGTTTTAGGGCTGTAGCTCTTAGCTTTAATGCTTTTGGATTCACCTTTGGTATGACTTCTTTAGGTGGAGCTTGAATTTTAACTCTCTTTTTAATCTTAGTGACAACCAATCCAACTGCATCTATTTGGCTTTGTGTTACGCTAATCGTAATACCTGATTGATCTTGTAGAATAGCTAGGAAACGCTCAATGTTTTCAAATGGAACATGTGTTGTCATTTGTGATCCGAGTTTCTCAAATAGATTGTTTTCAACTAGCTTCAGTAAGTCTTTATTTAGGTAAATTTCCCCTCCCTTTTTTCGTGAAGCTGGGACAGAAACTCTGTAACGATTATCGGATAACTTGAAAAATGAAATGTTACTAGTTCCGAAAATAGAAGAGCCATTACTCATGGATTTAATTATTTTAGTTGCTTTAGCAATAGGAACGATTACCTTTCCTTTGGTTTCAGTATCTGCCGACCAATGTTCAGGCATTAATATTCCTTTCTTAATCTCATTGGTTGTGGTAGTGTAGCTCACTAATTTACCTTTGAAGCTCGCAAATGCTTGAAGTATGTTGCCAGTAACGATATATCGAACGCTTCTATCTTTAGTAGTGGCTTTAATTCGATTACTCCATTCTTCGATATTGGTGTTTATATCATAATCTGTAATGCCAATACTTGCACCTTTAATAGCATTTATGTCTTTGATATAACTTGCAGGAATAGCAATGTACTTTTGACTTGATGCTACTGCGAACTTTAATTTTATTGCACTAGGTGCGTAAGGGTTCGTTTTCTTTTTATCAATTTGAAAACCTAAGAAAATAGCTAATTGATTTTGAGAAGTTCCGTCAAAGGTTGGAACAGGATAAAATAGTTTTTTACCAACTCCAAAATACCTAAATAGCCCTTTTATATATGACTTTTTGTTTTGTGCAGATTTATCTTCATCAGAAACTCTTTTTCTGTAAGCTTCATCTAATTCGTTTTTACGCTTTTCAATAGCTTGGGCAACACTTGGGTCTTCGGCTTGAATTAGCTTTTGTATTTTCTTTTCGTTAGAAATATTACGTTTTAATTCTAAAAATCGAATTTCAAGTTCTTGAAAAGTCTCCCCAAGTCTATTAGAAACAAATGTTTCGTACTCTCTTGTTAGTTTTTCTCTTAAACTTTCGGTTGTTTGCCCTTCAAGTCCCTGAAAAATCATGTTTTTAACTTCGTCAGCACTAAAAGGTTTACGTAGCACGTTTGCATTTACTTTCTCCAGAATACTATCTTCTCCAAAACTTGAATTTCCGCCTTTACCAACTTTAATAATAGAAGAGGAGATCAGTTCCGCTTTTAGATCCAATTGTTCTACTTCTAAATCATACTCACCAGACTGCTTTAAATAATCAACAAGTGTATCATAGCGGTCTTTAATATCTTTATAGAAGTCTTCCTGCATTTTGGTAGAAAGAACAGCTACACGACCAGATACTTTATGAGCACCTCCATCTTTAAACTCTGATCCAGTTCCAATTTTCAATGGATTACCCAATAGTTTATTGATTTCATGGTTTTCCTCTAAATATTCAGCAACTACTTTGTCTCCATACTTGTTTAGAAAATCAGGAACATCTAAAATACTATTACTCTGCTTTTGATTAGATGACGTATTTGCATCCAAACTCTTTAGTTTCTTTTGTAGCATCATCATTAACCTTTGTTCGGCAGGAATAGCAGAGTTTACGTAATCGTATATTGGCTTTAAAATTTGACCAGTACGGTTAATTCTACCTCTTTTTTGAACTTCTGTGTTTATATCTAATTCGGGTTGTAGAACAATCATTACCCTTTGTTTTACTTCATCTTCTGTTACTTTATCAGTAACAATAGCATGAGCAGAAGCACCAGTACTACCAGATTGATTAATCAATAAAACATCTACTTCGTTATCATTAAATTCTCTAAAAGCATCATTTGTATTGATTTTCTTACGGTTTTCAATTATTCCCATACCTGATTTTAGGTTGAGTTGAAGTTTTAATTTTCTACCCGTTACTTCGGCAACTGAAAAACCTGCCTTTTCAATCTTTTGGACAATAACATCAATAGGAGAGATCGTAATTCCTGTTGCTATTTTTCTAATGTTAGTTGAGATTCTACTGTATTCCTCTTGTGCTTCATAGGAAAGTTCAGATAATTCAAACTTTTTGTATTCTTTTTCTCCATTAGGTAATGTTTCGGTATATCTCATTACACCATCCAATCCTTTGTCTAAAACAATAGCAAAATCAGCTTTAACTGTATCTCCAACTGAAACAGGCATACCGCCATCCGTTTCCATTTGTTCGATAAAACTACCCATAGTACTTGCAAAAGCTATAATTGGCTTTTTACCCTCCTTTAATCGAGCTATTGCTTTATCGGCAACTGCATCTGCTTTTATAGAAAAAAGCATTTGATTGATGACATTAAAAACTTTAGAAAAATAAGGCTGATTATCGACACCACCTTCGGCAGTTCCTTCTCTTACATTTACTTCTTTTCCCTCTGCAACTGCAATGCTATCTAGTTCATCTACACGCTCATCAATATGCTTTGCTTGAAAAGCAATTATGTCACGAACTATGGTTGTAATATTATCTGCTATTGCTTTGTGCTCGTTTGACTTATCATGTAAAGTGAGATAGTTTACTTCAACACCTTTATAGGTTCTTTCTCGTCTTATCATTTGCCCTTCGGCTACTAACTGACTGGCTAAAACTTCCTGTAATGCAACACCTCCTTTTGATATAGCATCCACCAATTCTTCTTTAGACATATTAGCTTCAGAAATAGCTGTTTTCATTGCATAAATTGGCATATTATCTGGACGTTTTGCAAATGTTGCAGAAAGAAAAACTCCACCAGATGTTCTAGCTAATACACCTTGCATGAATATTCCTGTGTTAGATGATCCACTTGAATTATGACTTTCATCCATTATGATAATTGAACCTTTTGCTATTTCTAATAAAAATTGAGGTTTTACAGGCTTTTTTTGAGCTGAATTAAATTGAGAATATGTAGCAACTACAAAATCGTATTCTGATGGAATCTTTTTATTACTGAATATTTGATCTTGCTCTGGTTTACTTAGTGCTTCGTAAACGACATTACCGTTTTCATCTTTAATTTGTGTTTTACTTGCTCTAGCGTTAACAATGAATGGATTTAATTGGGGAGAGCCAATAGCTGATAAATCTCTATATATATCAGAAAATAAGTTTGCTTTTTCTGTTAAAAAAATAGGAGTGATGCCTTGCTGAGTAGCGTATCTGATAATAGATGCAGCTACACGACCTTTCCCAATTCCTGTTTGATCTCCAATAATAACCGCTTGGCTTAATGCTTCGATATTGTAAATAGCCATACCAACTGCATCAATTTGTTCGGCTGATAAGGCTTTGCATAATTGCTTTTTTGTTTGATAACCCAATCTATGACGAACAAAATTATCCATATCTCCGCCAACATCTTCTTTAATACGATTAATGGCTTGGTGCATTTCAAACTCCATTGCATCAGGAACGTGTGTATCTAACACAAAACAACTATCAGAAGCAGGAATATATGGAGCACCCAATTCTTCCGCCAAAAGCAATGCTTTCATTTTGATCGCTTTTTTCCTTAACCCATGATGGGTGTCTATTTTATTATTATTTGAAGATTTCATATTCTGTTTAATTCGTGTAAAAAGTTCATTGTAATCAGTAACTACATCAGCTAATTTTGTACTCTTTGGAGGTGCAACTCCCTCGTTTTTTAGTTTTCTACCATTAATGAGTATCAATCGAGTATTAAAAGAAGTTCCCTGTCTGGAGTATAGATCTCTGCCTGAAATAGGAATTACATCAACTACATGATAGTGTGAATAGAGGTAGTTAAAGAAGATTCTATTTTTACCTTTTTGAACTCTTCCTTTATCATCCCAATTTGTATGACCTCCAATGATAATGGCACTTTTACCATGATCTTTCATTGTTTTCAATGCGTTAAGAGCCATTAAATGATCTAACTCTTTTATTAGAAAATCATCAAACACTCTTCCTGTATCTAATCTTCCAAAAGGTGGATTTGTAATAACGGTATCAAAAGTTTTAGTTAATCCTTTAAAAGGCATAGAAGCGTCTGTTTTCATAACTTCTTTATATCCTTGTTTGACTAGGTTTACATTTCTTATAGCATCAATTTCGTTTACAGTTACTTGTTCTGGTTTTGCTGTTATAGTTAGTAGTCCATTTCCTGCTGAGGGTTCAAACAATGTTTTAGTTGGATCATCAATACCACAAAACAAGCCCATTAAATAACCAATTGGAGCAGGAGTGGAGTACTGTTGAAGCAATACACTCATACTTGTTCTAAAGGATAAGTTGGTTTGAATTTCATATAGTTCAACTATTTCCTGAAACTTATGGAGTTCATTCCCTTGTCCATGAGCAATTTTTCTTGCTTCTAATACAATCGCTAGCTCTGTTAACTCTTTAACTTTGGTTCGATCAACAATACCAAGTCGTTTTGCTTGCTTTTCTGTTTGTGGAAGAGTTAATTTTGTTCGTTCATTTAGATTTTCTCTAATAAAACTTACAAAATCATTTTCACGACTTGTATTTATATGTTGATCTTGGTTACTCATTTTTTTTACATTCTTCGACCATTTTGGTTAACACCTGAACTTGTGATTTTAATTGTTTGTTTTCTCTTTCTAATTCGATTGATTTTACTTGAATATTATCAGGTGTAGCGTACACTTGCTTTAATACTCCTAAGTAAAAACCTACACTTCCTATAAATCCGATAACAGATAATATGAAAGTCATTTTACTGTATGTGAATTTCTTTTTAGTCATTGCTTACTAGATAAAATCCTCCCAAAAGAAGACTGATTAATACTGAACTGATTGTGATTTTTTTAAGTGTTCTTCTAAACTCCATTCGCTTATCAACTAAGGTGTAGGTAAACTTATTACCATAGAGTTTTCTATGTACTTCGCATAGTTTCATAAAGAAGTCAAAGTCTTGTGCATTTTTGAACACTTGGCAACCTGCTGAATGTCTATCAACCGAGAATGTTTCTCCTGATTTTCTGGCTCTATGAATATTGATGCCAAACATTCCAGTTTGTTCTTTACCATTATTAAAATCAAGAACAGCATCTCGATCATAATCTCTGATTACCGTTACTTTGGCTAACCTTTGGCAGAGTGCATAGTACTTGTTTCTATGTTTGTCTATTCGATAAGCATTTCTGTATTGTCCTGCTTTAAGAATTGCAGTTCCTTTTGGGTTCATTGGGTTCTTTAGCCAATAAGTACCAGGATCTGTTGTAATCTTAAATACTAGATATGCCCACTTTGCAATTTTGGTTTGTGAGATATTAGTAAATACATGTAGTTCAT
Source organism: Flavobacteriales bacterium (assembly GCA_018609055.1). Classification (GTDB taxonomy): domain Bacteria; phylum Bacteroidota; class Bacteroidia; order Flavobacteriales_D; family CAJJDF01; genus CAJJDF01. The sequence goes on along the minus strand of JABAYJ010000008.1, from coordinate 4,946 downwards.
CATCAAATACATTAGGGGTTTCTGTATTGGCTCTAAAGCCCCAAATGTTTAAACGATAAGGTTCTGTGTAAATCACATGTCCTTGTTCTTGTGCTATTGTTTTTATTCTATTTATCATGATACGTAGCTTATTGAGGTTGTTTTTATAAAAAGTCTTTTACCATCTAGCGTTTCTACTTCTGTAACTCCATTGTTTGCGTCAAGATATTCTCCTATGATTGTTCCTTTAGGGATCATCATTCCGCTTCCATATTCATCCCATATCTTAGTGTTTTCTATTGTTACCAATTGATCCATGGCAACTCCAAACACACCAGATAATGACCATTTTGAACCGTCATACTTTAATCCAATGCGATATAATTCTTGATTGATTTGTTTCTTTTCGGTTGTAGAGTTAAAAGTGGTTAGTAGTCCAGTAACTAAAGTCATTCTAACTAGTCCAACTCTTTTCTTTTTGAAATGGGTATTTACTGCTGTATAATCACTAACACTATTGATTTGTTTTAACCCAGTAATTGCAGAGCCAATACTATCTTTAACAATAGCATTGTAAATTGTTGTTGCAATACTACTGGCATTGGATACTTGACTTGAATTGCTAGAAGAACTACTTCCAGAACTTATAATGATTTTAGTATAGGTATCACTATCTATTGTGGTTGGAAGTCCCTTTGAAGCTAAAGCTGTAGATGTTTCTGATCCAAAACTTCCGTCAGCTCCATATCTGGGAAGAATTGAATTTCCATATTTTTTAATGAGTGCTTTTTGTAAGTTTTTAACTAAACTTCCAGAACTTCCTTTTTTAAGAGGGAAACTACTTCTTACTGAAGTACTACTAGAGCTAGAACTACTTGGAGAAGGGAGTGAAGGAATATTACTTGAAGTAATCGCTTGAGTAAATTCTCTGTTGTTTTGTTCTTTCTTCTTTTTCTTTTGTAGATAATAGACATAAGCTCCTGTTCCTAATGCAACCACCCCTAATCCCAATACGATATATTTTGTTTTCTTTTCCATTTCTTTAGTTTTAAGATTTCTTATTGATAATTGCTCTCCAGTCCATTGACCAATCAAGATCTCCATCAAGGTCAGTCTCTAATAAAGAGCCATACATACTTTGGTAAGCATCTTTAGTGTCTTCAAATTCTTTTTGATTTTCGATCTCATTGAAAACAGCTATTATTGCTTCTTCATCAGTACCAGGAATAAAACCTGCGTAGTAAATACTCATTGCGTTATATAATCTAGTTGCCCAACCGTGAGGATCATAAATTCTACCTCCAGTTACATCTCTAGCTTTTTCAGGTTTAGATTGAAGTATGGCTAACATTTCATTGTATTCAGTGGTTTTTAGCTCATCTGTCATATCCTCAATTAGATTTCGACCTTTGTATAGCTTTCTATATTGAGATTGAATTTTTGCAAAATCTTCTTTAGAGGGTACTGATAATAAAACCCTCCGAATGGAGGCTTCATCAGTTCCCCACCAACCATCATTATCGAAAGCCATCTTTAGTTGTTTAGCCCAAGTAGCATGATTGCTTTCTCCGAAACTGTTACTTTCTGCATTGTTAGCAATAACATTTCTAATTTTATTACTAGCGAATTTTATTGCTATAAATGCTACAACCGAAATTCCAAGAGCAATTGCGAATGAGACAATCGTTTTTCTTTGTCCGTCACTCAAACTATTCCACCAAGACTGCTGTTCTCTGTCCAATACGATTTGTGTAGTAGGAGTTTGACTTTTTTTCGATATGACCATCTCATTTTTCATTGCTTCAATTTTAGGCTTAGGAAACTCCTAAGTAATGTTTTGCAGCTTCTACTTTTGCTGGATCTGATTTTACTAATTTTGCTAATGCAGTTATGGTTTCTGCCGATAGTTTACTAGCTAATATTGCTAGACCATTGATTTTTTCGGTTGCATCTTTTTTGCTTCCCGAAATGCTGATTGAAAATTTATGCTTTTCCATTTTTCTTGATTTTTTGATTAATAATTGACATAAACTCTTTTTGTAATTGAGGGTATGCCGTGAATATTTCCCAGATTTTGATTGCTTTTTCTAATTCTTCGCCTTCATAATCTTTTTTAAGTTGATTGAAATGTAGATCAATTGGAGTTTCTGATTCTGCATGAACTTCTACCTCTGATTCTTGAATACCTTGAACTGGCGTAGATCCGTTTCTCATGGCTTGAAATTGCCCCATAAGCTGTATTCCATCTTTTAACAGATCCTTTATATCGAGCTTTTTATCATCAAGTTCTGCTTGTAATAATTTGAATTGCTTGAGTTTTTTGTTTTTTCGTTTTAACTCTTGTTGAAGCGTAAGAATCTTATTGTTCTTTCTTTCATTCTCTAAAGCATCTTTAACAATTTGATCTACATTTTTAGAAGGAGTGCCTGCTAATGCACTGTAATTAGTTTTGAAAACATGACGGTTAAAGTTTGGCGACTTTCCAAAGTACATTCTAACTTCAACTGTATTGGAATTTCCAATAATGTATCGCTTGTATTTATCGAAATTACTTGCTGTTGAATTGTTTGGTACAACCATTTCACCATCAACTATAATACTGTACCACTTTTCTTTTCCTTGATCCTCATAATCTTGAATAATGGTTTTCAATCGCTCAATTCTTACTGGATCAAATCCTTCAGTAAAGGTTGAACCAGTGGCTCTACGCTTTATGTCTATTTCTTGATTTTCTTGTTCCATTTTTCTAATTTTTTAATTGAGGTATTACTTGTATTATTGTTGCGTTTAGATAAGTTCTACCATTTTGATTGATGAGAACTGTTTTTCCTCTATGTATATATTGATGCTCGTTTATAAGCCTATCTGTACGATTGAGTATTCCTGCTTTTGAATATGCTTTTAAGAAGTAGGAGGGCTTAATTAAAATGATAATTTCATTTGTAGCTTTAAGTTCTACTTTTCTAAAAGGAGGAATTTGAATTTGTCTATATCGTAACGTATAGTTATCTCCAACTCCCAATTCTTTCATAGTCAATTTTGCAAACTCTACGGCAGTTCCTTCAGTCATAATTCAAGTTTTAAATAGATTCGTAATTGGTATTTACTTCTTTGAGAATAGATTCTATCTATGTAATACCCTTCTAAAATGTTAGTCTTTAACTCCGCACTAATACTTTGAAAAACTTCCTTTTTACCATGTTGTTTAAACTCATTACTTCCAAAAGGATTAATCTCATTTATACTTGGTAAAGTCAAGTTGTAATTGTCTTTATAAGTACTTAGCTTATGAGCATAAAAAACATCTCGTTCTTCTGGTAATCTTAACCATAGCCAACCAATTTCAGATTCAAATTTGCTTTCCCAAGTTCTATCAAATGGATTTGCAGTAATTTTAATTGCAAGTATCCTTTTTGCATTGTTCGGTAGTTTAATTTGAAATTGTTGTTTGATTCCATTTCGTTCAATATTTTCGATATGTACTACTTGCTTAATCATTTTGATGATCTGTTTCTAAATCGACAATACTGAATGTGTATATCGAAACTCGATAAGGGGTAAACCTTGTATTTTCATGGTTTTGATCCTTGAATAAAACTTCTAGGCGACCGTTTCCAGTTGCTACATTTCCAACACATATAGCCCTATTATTTGGAGCAACATTTAACCCTGCCATTAACAATCTGGATTCAAAGTTTTCAGGAAATAATTCCTTGTCATTTAATTGGATTTTTTGTGATCCTCTGTAAAACAAAAGCTCGTCTCTATCAGAAGTGATTAAAATTCCTTGAACATATTTAGCGTTCTTATCTAGCTCAAATTCTGCTTTTATAGTTTGGTCTGGATCTTTAATTTTAATGTCAAATCGCTCTTTTATGATATTGTGCTTATAATTATTCATTTGTTTGTTTTTTTTGCGTTTTTACTCTTAGCCCATTTTCAGAGCATCCACTTCAGGGGGTTGAAATAGATGCTCAGCATGGGTGCAAGGATGTCCATCATGGACTTATGGAGTTGTTCCAGTTCCATCAAGTCCTACATAGAGGTATTGATCTTGAGGGATGTTAAATTGAGTACCAAGCTCAACAGTAAACTCAATCAATTCCTCATCTCTAATTAGCCTAGGATTATCGAGTTTGTAGTAACCCAATGGAATGGTATGATCGTTATCCGTAGCAAATCTTCTGATCGATTGATTCTCTGGAATGATTTGTTTTCGGTTAGCTTTCAAACTAAACTCCCCATTGCATATAGCAGGAATTCCTCTAACGCTTTTAAAGTCGATTGCTTTTAAGCCCTCTCTGTTATCTGCTTCAGGGTTTGTGCCTGTTAAAAGGAATATTCCACTTACTAAGAAAACCATGTTCTTAGGCAGTTTAGCGTTAGAGATGTTTCTTACTCCAACTTCTTTATCATCTTGTGGCTCGAACATTTTAATGGTCTTACTTGTGATGATTTTAGTGGAGTAAATGGTGTAATCTGCTAATCTTACACCTCCTTTAAGTAATTCCCCTCTAACGTGTTTAGGGACTTGCTTAAAGAATTTTTCCATTTCAGCTCTCGATCTTCTTGATCCGTGAACTTGTCCTGCAATTTTTCTAATAAACATTGCTTTCTTTACTGGAGACATATTGCGTGTCGCTTTTTCCAGCTCGCCAATACCGAACAATTCTCCAACATTGTTGTATTCGCTATTCATTAATTCATCTGTCATGACTGTTTGTTTTATTTCCGTTCATTACGGAAGGTTAATAATTGACCCTTTTGGGCTTTTCTTAGATACTTGATAGATCTGGTTCTTCAACCAAATCAAAGGAAAAGTCTTCTTGCTCATAATTTGCAGTAGACTCAGGTAGAGCATCTGCATTTATCTGATATTGAAGAGCTTCATTCTTGTTGTTTTGATCAAAAATTTCAAGACTTGATAAATCAATTGCACCAACTTGTGTATCATCTAGTGGATTATC
>JABAYJ010000001.1 GCA_018609055.1 Flavobacteriales bacterium | reverse complement strand
GACAGAAGATGTCAGCACAGAAGTTTTTCAACAAAGCTATAGGTAATAATGGCAAACCAAGAATTGTAAACATAGACAAAAGTGGGTCTAATAGTTCAGCAATTTTGACAGTGAACAAAAGAAGTTTAAGCACAAAGAAAATAAAGATACGAAAGGTCAAGTACTTGAATAATATCATAGAACAAGACCACCGGAGAATAAAAAGGCGAATAAGAATAATGACAGGATTCAAGGAGTTTGAATCAGCACAGCGAACCCTCTCAGGAATAGAAGTAGTCAGCATAATTAAAAAGGATCAAATCATTAATCCTTGTTCTACTTCGTTTAAAACATTCTGTTCGTTAGTTGCTTAACAATATATTAAAAATTAAATTTATTATCTTTAATGAAGTTAATGCGACAGAACCATAAAAAAAACAAATAAAAGTTTGGTAGTTAAAGAAGCTATCCCTCCAACGCTTTCAAAGCCATCAAGACGTTCAAAATATGGTTTGATTTTGCTCCCGTCAAGGTCACAATAGTCCTTTCGTTAGACGAAAGGACTATGTTTTTTAATTTAAAACCCTTTTATAGGCGATTTAAGAGGTTTTAACCCCTTCCCACCCATATAGGCATTAAAAAACCAAGAACCAAGCTTAAAACAAACGGCTTTCCAAATGATTATTCTGTAAATAGGTTTAAATCTAATCAACTGAACTAAAGAGGCTTAAGGTGTTTTTTGTTGACTTTTAACACAAACCAACACGTTTATAGGTCACAATAATTTAGCCAGGCTTAAATAAAAAAGAGTTTAATGTTTCACGTGAAACATTAAACTCTTTTTTGATAAACGATATTTTTTAAACTTAAAGTTGTGATTAGTTCCACGTGGAACATTTTGTTTATCTACCCAAATAAATTAAGAGTATGTTTATGTCGGTAGGTTTTATTCCTGAAATTCTTGAGGCTTGACCAATTGTTGTTGGCTTAACAAAATTAAGTTTTTCTTTACTTTCGTTAGATAGAGAGTTTAGTTTAGTATAATTCATGTCGGCAGGAATCGAAGTTCCTTCTAGCCTAATAATTTTATCAGCTACATTTTGTTCTTTAGATATATACCCGCTATACTTAATTTGAACTTCAGCCTGTTCCATCACTTCTTCCTTCAAAGTATTTAGGCTATTAACTTGAGCACTTAATTTTTCTGACGTATATAAAACCTCATCTAATGAAATGTTTGGTCTAGAAACAATCTTATCAAACTTCATTTTCTGTGAAATAGATGCGCTTTTTTTATTTTCTAGAATTGGGTTTATCAAGTGATGATCTACCGAAGTATCACGTAAGCTTTTAATTAATGAGTCTGTTTCTTTAATTTTCTCCTCTACCCTTTTCATTCTTTCGTCACTAGCTAATCCTATTTTATGACCCCTAGGCGTTAAACGAATGTCTGCATTATCTTGCCTTAATAATAAACGGTATTCAGCTCTTGAAGTAAACATTCGGTATGGCTCTTCCGTTCCTTTAGTAATCAAATCATCTATTAACACACCAATATATGATTCAGCTCTTGTAAGTATAAAAGGCTCTTTCTCATACTTTTTGTTATGTGAGTTTATACCAGCAACCAATCCTTGACATGCTGCTTCTTCGTATCCTGTTGTACCGTTAATTTGCCCAGCAAAATATAGGTTTTCAACCAGTTTTGTCTCCAAAGTATATGACAATTGTGTAGGTGGAAAGTAATCATATTCTATAGCGTAACCAGGCCTAAACATTTTCACGTTTTCAAAGCCAGGAATTAATTTCATAGCATTGAACTGAACTTCTTCAGGCAATGAACTTGAAAATCCATTTACATAAATTTCACATGTTGACCATCCTTCAGGCTCTACAAAAATTTGATGCCTATTTCTTTCAGAAAACCTATCTAATTTATCTTCAATAGAGGGACAATATCTTGGTCCAGAACCAATAATTCGACCATTAAAAAGAGGTGATTTTTCGAACCCTGTTCTTAATATATCGTGTACTTCGGGATTCGTATAAGTAATGTGACAACTCCTTTGTTCGGTCAGTGGTTTTGTTTCCGGAGAATAAGAAAATTTCCCAGGATTTTCATCACCTGGTTGCTCTTCCATCCTAGCAAAATCAAGAGACCTTCCATCAACTCTGGCTGGTGTTCCGGTTTTCATTCTACCACTCACAAACCCTTCTTTAACTAGTCTTTCAGTTATTCCTGTTGATGATTTTTCACCTGCTCTACCCCCACCAAATTGTTTTTCACCCAAATGAATAATTCCATTAAGGAAAGTTCCTGCTGTAACAACTACTGAGTGTGCATATATCTTTATTCCCATTCCTGTAATCACACCTTCTACTCTGTGGCTCTCTATAATTAAATCAGTAACAGTATCTTGCCAAAAATTTACATTTTCAGTTGCTTCCAATTTCATTCTCCAAGCTTCAGCAAATCGTTTTCTATCACTTTGAGCTCTTGGACTCCACATTGCAGGACCCTTTGATTTGTTTAATAATTTAAATTGAATAGCTGTGTGATCTGTTATAATTCCAGAATATCCACCTAAAGCGTCTATTTCTCTAATTATTTGTCCCTTGGCAATTCCACCCATAGCAGGGTTACAAGACATTTGAGCGATCGTTTCCATGTTCATTGTTACCAATAAAACTGAAGAGCCAAGATTAGCAGCAGCAGCAGCAGCTTCACAACCTGCGTGTCCTCCACCTACTACTATTAAATCATACTTAGGATGCATACATTAAAATTTTACACAAAGATAAGGAATATAGTATTTACAATTACTCTCTTCTTAAAAATAGCGCCTTAGCCTTTTTAATATAGTTTAATTGCATTTTCTTCAGCTTCTCTCATATCTTTCTTTTCTTCTTCAGTTTTATCTTTAAAACCAATTAAATGAAGAACTCCATGAGCCATAACCCTTTTTAGTTCTTGAGAAAATTCTTGAGAAAATTGCTTTGCGTTTTCTATAACCCTCTCAATACTAATAAATATATCACCACTGATTATTCCTGATTGTGAATAATCAAAGGTTATTATATCAGTAAATGTATCGTGATTTAAGTGTTCTTTATTTATTGAAAGAAGGTAGTTGTCGGAACAAAATATATAAGTAATTTCTCCTTCTATTTTGGAGTGAGAAGAAATTAAAGAGTTTATCCAGGTTATATGCTTATGAGAATTATCAATTTCAAAACTAATATCCTCAGAAAAAAAGGAAATGTTTTCCATTTATTAAGCAAGGTTAAATATCAATTCTATTCTTTTTCCTTCTTCATGAAAATGAATGTCGTCTGCTAAATTAGTCATCAAAAATATACCTCTACCATTAAGTTTTTCAAGATTAGCAGGGTCAGTTGGGTCAGGAACATTTTCATAGTCGAAACCGTTTCCTTCATCTTCTATTGTAAATGAAATCTTAGTATCTGTTTGGGAATATCCAACTGTTACTTTTTTCTCGGGTATATTTTTATTACCGTGATTAATTGCATTATTCACAGCTTCTGTCATTGCGATTATAATGTTACCGTACGCATCATTCAATATATCACTCTGAGCGCTATAGATTTCGTCAATGTATGCAGTAACCTTATTAATACTTTCTTGAGTTGAATCAAGCTGTATTGTTTTTTGTATTAATGTATTATCCATTTTAGTTCGTTCGATTAAAGTAGTCATTCACCCTGTTTTTATAATAAGGGACCAATGAAGGAGGAATGGTTTTTAACAGTTCCAATTCCTGCTCTTTCTTTTTCTTATACTCTAAATATTCATTTGGGTTACTTGTTTTAGGATTTTTTACCTCATTCGACTCTCTTTTCTCATCTAACTCTCTCTCCATCAAAGCTTTCTCAGATTTTAATAACCTGCCTAAAATGTCTTTTTGTCTATTAATTGTCTCTTGAGTTATATTATTATTAATAATATCTTCTTCTACTTTTTCAAGTTCTTTTTCTATTTTTTTCATTTCATTACCCAATCCACTACCATCACCATTTAGTTCTTGACTCATTTCATTAATAGCTTTTCTAAGCATAGCTTGCTCAGCAGCCATTCTTGCCAACTCTTTGCTTTGCTCTCCACCACTCTCTCCACCTTCTTTTTTTCCTTTTTCACCTAATTTTTTCTCAAGTTTACCAAGTGACTTTCCAGCTTCTCCTTTTGCTTTTTTCAAACTTGGTAACAGTCCTGGCTTAGGATTACTTCCTCCTGGGTTATTACAACTTCCGCTTCCAGGCTTCTTTTTAGCTGCAGCTTGTTGTTGCATTTGCTTTAATGCTTCATCTAATAACAGGGCTAAATTATTAACCGAAGTCATTGTAAGTTGTTGTTGCTGTGTTGCATTACGAGTCATTCTTTCTCCAATGTAGTCAAGTGAATTTTCAATTCCATCATTAATCTTATTCATTTCCTTATGAACAATAGGTTGTATTTGCTCAATTCTTTTGCTCAAAGCAAATAATGAATCTTCAATCATTCTAGCGTCTTCCTTTATTTTAATTTGCCTTTGACCTAATGCAACATACTTAGGATTATTACTACTCGTAATTTTAATTTCGCTTAATACCTCTTCTTGATCAAAGGAAAGGCTGATTAGATTTTCTAACAAAGCTCTTAAATCTTCCATGTTTTCTTCAGCACTTTCAGCACTAGAAGATTTCATATCCCTTGCCGCTTTTGCCGCTTGCTTCATGTTTTCTGCAGCATCTTCTTGTTTCTTCTGTGCATCACTTTTTTCTCCCTTTCTAAGATCTTCAGAACTTTCCTTCATGTCATCTTTGGCTTCTTCTTTCTCTTGCTCCAAATCATCCATGTCTTTTTTATTCTCTAAATCTTGGTTCTGCTTCTTAAGTTCATCAAGTTTTTCTTCAGCTTTTTCAAATTCTTCATTAAGTTCTTCTTGCTTTTCAGGAGTGTTTTCTTCTTCTTTTTTTGCTAGTTCTTCTTGTTTCTCGGCAAGTTTTTCCATTTCCTTGGCAAACTCTTCCAGTTTGTCATCCATTTCCATTTGCTTAAACATTTCAAGAGTACGCTCCATCTCTTTTTTTAAATCAATGTTTTCTTGATTCAACTCTTCTAATGATTTTTGAAGTTTAGTTTTATCTATTTTCTCTATCATTTTCTCTAGTTTTTCATAGAGTTTTTCCATCTCTTCACTATTCAACTCTTCCATGAGTTTTTCTAGTTTCTCACGTTTCTTTTCTAGCTCTTCATTGTTTTTGTTAAATCTCTCTTCTTCTTTATTTTTCTCTTGAGATTTTTTCAGAATTTCTTTGTTCTGGCGAGATAGCTCTTTTTGCTTATTAAGCAAATCTTTCATTTTCTTTTTATCCTGCCAATCAAGGTTCTTTTTATTCAAAATAGCTTCAGTCATTTTCTGAATTTGCTCTTGAAGTTTTTGAGAATCCTTGATGTTCTTTTCCAAATCATCTTTTATAGACTCACTCTTTTCTTCCTGCAATTTATCAAGCTCTTCTTTGGTTGGTGCAGTTACTTTTTTAATAGAAGTTCTAGCTGATTTGTAACCATTAATCTTATCGTTATCCCAAACCTCAAAATAATATTCTACTGTTTCTCCAAGGCCAATATTCAACTCATCTAAATTCCATAAATGGTAAAACATAGCTTGGTTGTAATTACCATTAAACTCTATTGCCTTAGCCGTAAATTTACCTTTAGTTTCGTTTGAATCTGCAAGGTATTTCCTAGAATGAAAGACTAGTCTATTAAATCCATAATCATCAGCAATTTTTCCAGCAAAATAAGTGATGTTATCATTTAAACTATCAGAAGTCTCTTCTACAAAAATTGATGGATTTTGATCTGAAGATACAGACACCCTAATCAACAAACTATCTGGGTTTGTCATATATTGATTAGCAATATTAAGCGCAAACTTAGTCTCTTTTCTAATACTCTTACTTGCAGTGAAAGTAGATTTAATAGTCTCAGTTAGCTCAACTTTTTTATCGTTTTCATAAAATATAACTTCAGTAGTATTCTTTGTTTTAAACACCCAAGTTAATCTAGTTCCTTGAGGAACCGAAATGTCACTTATATTGTCCAGAGTTACAGAAATCATTTGTGTGTGAGCAGGATAATTAACTTTAACCGAATAACCCATAACAACAGGTTTAATTATTGATGATATTTCAAAATCTTTAGATGAAAAACCACCCGCTTCTAAATTAAAATTCTTTTTACTCTGTACGTTTTTAAACGTGTATTCAAATTCAGTATTAGATTTCTTTCTAAGCTTAACAACATTGTCTTTAATCTTCAGAAAAACTTCGTTAGGTATTTCTTTTCCGCTAAGCTTTATTTTTAAATTAAAATCATCATTCTCTACCACCTTCATATTCTCATTCACAACATTAAATTGGAAAGGTGCTTCAGGAACAAACTCTTGATTGTAATTAACAATCCTATTTGCCCCATCAGATAGAATGCTCGCATTGATGAATAAAATAGCAACAAACAGTAAAACGGGTATTGCAGCATATTTTAAATACTTTTTATTCTTCGAAATATCAATTGCACTAGAAAAAGGAACAGGCTTTAGTTCGAATATTTTTTGGTTAATACTGTGATTAATTAATTCATTATCAGAGTTTTTACCTTCTTTTATCAGTTGTAAAGTATTTAGCAGCTTATCTTTTACGTTTTCAAAATGATCTCCAATAATACCAGCTGCAGATTCGTGATTAATGAACTTACCAAGCTTATTTAATTTGAACAAAGGAATTGCAATGTATCCAATAATAGAAACCAAAGCAACACTCAAAAAACTAAAGAAAATAACACTACGAACAGTAGAGTTGAAATTTCCAAAATACTCAAAAAGTATTATCGAAATAAAGAACAGAAAGACAATTGTAAAAGTATATATCAAGCCTTTTACAAGTTGATTCTTGTAAAACTTCCTAATAAACTCATCAAGTTTTTGAAGTAAAAGATGTTGTTGTTCTTTCATAACGGTCTTAATAACGTAAATTTAAGCAAATTATTAACATAAACACATTTCTTTTAGGGTGGTTTTTGATGCTTAAAACTCTAATGATTTACTATAAATTCTCATTATTGAATTTACTATCTTTGCAACCGATACAAACAAATGAAGCAAGATTCATCTTTAATCATTGAGAAATATGCCAATTCTCAACAAGTAACCGACCTTAAAAATATATGGTCGCAACAAGATTCTCATGTCCATCTCAAAGGGATACTGGGCTCTTCTTTAGCATTTTTTGCTTCTGCAGCTACGAAAGAAATAGACAACCTTCAATTATTTGTTTTTCCTGAAAAGGAAGATGCCGTTTATTTTTACAACACTTTAGAAAATATAAACCCAGAAAAAGGAGGGAAAAAGTATTTCTTTTACCCAGCATCATATCGCAGACCTTACCAGATAGAAACTACAGATAATGCAAACGTTCTACTTAGAACAGAAGTACTTAATGCTATTTCTAAAAACCGAAAAAACACAGTTGTAATTTCTTACCCTGAGGCACTAGTAGAAAAGGTAATTACAAAAAAACAACTCAAGAAAAACACTCTCGATATTCATGTGGGCGACACCTACTCTATCGATTTTTTGAATGAATTATTTATAGAACACCACTTTCATAAAGTTGACTATGTTTATGAACCAGGGCAGTTTTCTGTTCGTGGAGGAATTGTAGATGTATTTTCGTTTTCCTTTGATAACCCTTTCCGAATCGAGTTTTTTGGTGATGATGTAGATTCAATCCGGAGCTTTAATATAGCCGACCAACTTTCAATAAACACTCACAAAAAAATTACTATTACCCCAAATGTTCAAGCAGAACTTTTGGAAGAAGCAAGATGTTCATTTTTTGAATTTGTTTCTAGTAAATCTATGCTTTGGATGACTTCTTTTTCAGTGGCAAAAAAGAAAATTGAAAAAGGATTTGAAAAGGCACAATACGCCTACAATCAGCTAGATAATGAATTAAGAAGATTACATCCTCAGGACCTTTACATAAATTCTAAGGAATTAGAAAAAGAACTTAATGAGTTTCAAATTATGGAGTTTGGAAACCAGGTTCACTTTGGAAAAACTGTTTTACAGTTTCATCAATCGCCACAACCAGCATTCAATAAAAAGTTTGATTTACTGGCTCAAAACTTAAAAGAAAACACTCTTGCCGAATACGAAAATTACATTTTCTCGGACAACCCGAACCAAATTCAAAGGCTCGAAGAAATATTTGAAGACATTGAAAAAGAAGCAGAATTTGTACCCGTTCACACCAGTATAAAAGAAGGTTTTATAGATAATGACTTAAAAATGGTGTGCTACACAGATCACCAAATTTTTGAGCGTTACCATAAGTTTAGAATAAAAGAAGGTTATAAAGAGGCTAATAAAAAAGTTAGTTTAAAAGAAGTTTACGGATTAAGAAAAGGAGATTTTATTGTTCATATCGATCACGGAATAGGAACTTTTTCTGGGTTAGAAAAAATTGATGTAAACGGAAAAGAACAAGAGGCAATTAGAATTTTATATGCTGGTGGAGATGTACTTTATGTGAGTATTCATTCGCTTCACAGGATTTCAAAATTCTCAGGAAAAGACAGCAAGCAACCTAAAATAAACAAGTTAGGGACTCCAGCTTGGAAAGCGCTAAAAGAAAAAACCAAAAAGAGAGTAAAGGAAGTTGCTTTTGATTTAATTGAACTGTATGCAAAACGAAAAGTAAAAAAAGGATTCGCTTTTTCACCAGATACTTATTTACAGCACGAGTTGGAAGCTTCTTTTATGTACGAAGATACTCCCGATCAGCACAAAGCAGTATTAGCTGTAAAGGAAGACATGGAAAAGGAAATTCCAATGGACAGACTTGTTTGTGGAGATGTTGGTTTCGGAAAAACTGAGGTTGCAATTCGAGCTGCATTTAAGGCTGTTGCCGATAGCAAACAAGTAGCAATTTTGGTTCCAACAACAATTCTTAGTTTGCAGCATTACCGTAGTTTTTCGGAAAGGTTAAAAGAATTCCCGTGTAAAGTAGATTATTTGAACCGTTTTAAATCGGCCAAAAAAGTAAAAGATACCCTAGAAAGATTAGCTAGCGGAGAGATAGATATTTTGATTGGAACACACAAATTAGCAGGAAAAAGTGTAAAATTTAAAGACTTAGGTCTTTTGATTGTGGATGAAGAACAAAAATTTGGTGTAGGAGTAAAAGACAAGCTAAAAACCATGAAGGAAAATGTGGATTCTTTAACTTTAACCGCCACTCCAATTCCAAGAACATTGCAATTTTCATTGATGGGCGCTAGAGATTTATCAGTAATAAATACACCACCACCAAACAGGCAACCAATTGATACACAGATTCACACTTTTAACGAAGAGCTTATCAGAAATGCCATTTCTTATGAAATGCAAAGAGGAGGTCAATCATATTTTGTAAATAACAGGGTTCAGAACATTAAAGAAGTTTCTGGAATGATTCAGAGATTGGTTCCAGATGCAAAAATTGGAATTATCCACGGGCAATTGGAAGGGCAAAAAATGGAAGCCGTACTTATGGATTTTGTGAACGGAATGTATGACGTACTTGTAGCCACTTCTATAATAGAATCAGGGATTGACGTGCCTAATGCCAACACCATGATTATTAATAATGCTAATAATTTTGGACTAAGTGATTTGCACCAAATGAGAGGTAGAATTGGAAGATCCAATAAAAAGGCATTTTGCTATTTAATTACTCCACCAAGACACATGTTGAGTGATGATGCTACAAAAAGATTAAATGCTATTGAGCAACATAGTGATCTAGGAAGTGGTTTTAATATCGCAATGAAAGATTTGGATATCCGTGGAGCAGGAGATTTACTAGGGGCAAGCCAAAGCGGATACATAAACGAAATAGGATTTGCTACTTACCAAAAAATACTAAACGAGACAATTGAAGAGCTCAAAAACAATGAGTTTAAAGAGTTGTTTAAGGACGAAAAAAACGACAAGTTTTTCGAATTAGAAGACTTTCAGTTGGAAACAGATTTAGAATTATTGATACCGGATACTTACGTAAATCAAATTGCCGAGCGATTATCTTTATACCAAGAGTTGGATGAAGTAAAAACTAAAGCCGAGTTAAACCTATATGAAAAGGCATTAATAGATAGGTTTGGAGAAATACCAGAAGAAACGAAAGAACTGTTAAAAACGATTGAGCTGAAATGGCTTTCTAAACAAATTGGTTTCAAGAAAATAGTACTAAAGCAAGACACTATGATTTGTTACTTTACATCAGAGCAGCAATCCAGTTATTTCGAATCTGATAGGTTTACAAATGTGTTAATTTACATTCAATCTAACCCAAGGAATTGCAAAATGAGCGAGAGAAATAATAAGTTAAGATTGATATTTAGCTCAATTAAAACAATTTCTCAGGCTATTGATAATGTCAGAAAAATAAAACTTTAACTTCAATTCTATGAAAACTCAATCATTTGAAATAAAAGGACTTAAAGAGTTAATTGAACCAGCTAAATTCATATCTGAATTAGCTAAAACAAACTCACACTTTTGTTTAGAAGCGCCAATGGGAGCAGGAAAAACAACATTAATTAATGAGGTTTGTAAAGTTATGGGAGTAAAAGAACACACCTCTAGCCCCACATATTCCATAGTAAATGAGTATCTTGGAGAAGAAAAAAACTCCATTTTTCATTTTGATTTATACCGAATAAATGATGAAACTGAACTTTTTGATATAGGAATGATAGAAATTTTAGACAGTAAATCAGTCTGTTTTATCGAGTGGCCAGAAAAATGTTTAAACTTTTTACCAGGAGAATACGTAAAAATAGAAATTGAAGTAAAAAAGGAAAACCGTTTAATTAAAATAACCAGCTAATATGTCTTCAGATGTTTTAAAATCCTTAGCAAAAGAGGCGTTAATGATGCCTCAAGAAAAGCTTCAAAGAGTTGGAGTGAAAAACCAAAAGTTATTTATAGGAATTCCTAAAGAAACGAGTTTTCAAGAGAACAGGGTTTCACTCGTACCAGAAGCAGTCTCATTACTTGTGAATAATGGGCATAGGGTTTGTGTTGAGACAAATGCAGGTAAAAACGCTAATTTCTCGGATAACGATTACAGTGAAGTAGGAGCAGAAATCTGTTACGACCCTCAGGAGGTTTTTAGAGCAGATATCATTATAAAAGTTGCGCCACCAACTAAGGAAGAAATTAATATGATGCCGGGGAACCAAACATTGTTTGCAGCCCTTCAATTATCTGTTCATCCAAAAAACACATTAGAACTTTTAATTCAGAAAAAAATCACAGCAATCGCTTGGGATTTTATCAAAGACGAAGAAGATGTTTATCCTGTAATCCGATCTATGTCAGAGATTGCTGGAATTAAATCAGTTACAATTGCCTCTCATTATTTAAGTAATTTGAACGAAGGAAGAGGAACAATACTTGGAGGAATCGCAGGTGTTTCCCCAACAGAGGTTGTTATTTTAGGAGCAGGAACAGTAGGAGAGTTTGCAGCAAAATCTGCAATAGGATTGGGAGCATCAGTTAAAGTATTTGATGATAACGTATATAAATTAAGAAGACTTCAAAATGATTTAAACACTAAGGTTTGGACCTCTATAATTAATCCAAAAGTGTTGGAAAAAGCTCTTATGCGAGCTGATGTAGCTATAGGCGCTTTACGATCTGTAAACGGAAGAACACCCTGTGTTGTTCCAGAATCTATGGTAGAAAACATGAAAGAAGGAACAGTAATTGTTGATGTAAGTATTGATCAAGGAGGTTGTTTTGAAACCTCTCAGGTTACTAACCATAAATCACCAACTTATACTAAACACGGAGTAATTCATTATTGTGTTCCAAACATTGCTTCTTCAGTTTCAAGAACGGCTTCATTTGCTTTAAGCAATATATTTTCACCACTATTAATGGAGATAGGAAAAGAAGGTGGAATAGCAAGAAAAGTGAGGGAAGACATAGGTTTCCGTCATGGAGTTTACGTTTACAAGGGAACTTTAACAAGTAAAACTTTAGGTGATGCATTTAATTTACCGTTCAAAAATATAGATTTGCTTTTAATGGCGTTATAACCTGATATGGGCAAAAAACTAAACATTTTTTTATTGGTTGCTGCAGTATTTATTTTCAAATTAATTCTGCTTCCATTCTCCGAAACTACTGATGCAGATGCAGTAACGAGAATATTTTTATCCATAAAATGGTTGGATAATCCTCATTGGATTATGACTGATGTGTGGGCACCTTTTCATTACTATTTAAATGCGTTTTCACTTTCTATATGGGATAACCGTGTAATTATGCCCAAGTTGGTTCAAGTGACTATTTCATGTCTTACACTTTTGCCTTTCTACTTTTTTGTAAAAAGAGAATTCAATGAAAAAGGAGCTTTTTTTGCCACTCTATTTTTAGCCTTTTGCCCAATTTTATTCAGAACTAGTTTTATGTCTTTGTCTAATGCTCCATTCCTGTTTTTTCTGGCATTAGCGATAAATGAAATTTCCAAAGGATTAGAATTTAAGAAGAATAGTTCATTCATTTTTGCAGGACTTTTCCTCACTCTGTCTTCAGGGTTTAGATACGAATCTTGGTTAATAATCGCCATTTTTACGGGATTATTATTCGTGTATAAAAAACCAAAACAGGCTTTTATTTTAGGTGCTTTTGCTTCGTTATTTCCTTTGTCTTGGATGTATTCTAATTATGTAGAAACAGGAAATGCACTATATAGTATAAACGGAAACTACAAGTGGACACATGTAATTATGGGTGTAAATGAAGATATAAACTGGAAAGAATACATCAAACGATTGGTGTTTTTTCCATACTCTTGGCTTTTATTGGTTGGAGTTCCTACGGGAATAATAATTTTAAAAAACGGATGGAAAACTTTCACTATTAAAAATCAAAAACAACTGTTTTGGCTTGTTCCTTTTTTGGTTCTATTTCTGTTTATGGGTTACAATTCGCTTAAAGGAAACCTACTTAATCACCATAGGTTTACAGGAACTTTAGTTTTATTTAGCTTGCCTTTTTTTGCTCTTTATTTTGAACAATATTCTACTAAAAAAAGAAATTATGCCATTTTGTTTTTAATGATAACGATTGGGCTTTCATTCTTTCAAATTGCTTTAAACAAAGGAGCTCAACCATTTCCTATTGTGAAAGAAAGCTATTGCAATCAAATCAACACAATTCTTAAAAGCCAAGATCAAAAAGCAGATTATTTATTAGTCGATTTTCTATCATGGGAATCTACTTACAACATTGCTTTAAAATCAGTATACCATCCAAGTAAAATATATTTACAAGAAGGAGCTAAACATTCGCAACTAAACTCAAACAAGCTCCAAGAGCTAATAAAAGCTAACGCCACAGGAATAGTAATTTACAAGCACAACTCGCCTTTACACGCCTATATAAATAGCCAAATAGAGCAAATTCAACCCCAAGAGATAGAACAAGTTGAAGACATTCATATTGTTAGATTGTCAAAAAGAATTGAAAAGCCTACTTTTTAACCCTCAATTCCATTGTGTTTTTGTTGAATTGACTTTAAAATTTTACCTTAGCCCTTAAGATGAAAATTGCAATAAATACACGTTTTTTATTACCAACCAAGCTCGAAGGTTTTGGATGGTTTACCCATGAAGTGGTAAAACGAATTGTGCAAAATAATCCTGAGCATGAGTTCTATTTTTTCTTCGACAGAAAATACGACTCAAAATTTATTTATGGAGATAATGTAACTCCAATCGTAATAAACCCTCCTGCAAGGCATCCATTTTTATATTATTTATGGTTTGAGTTTGGAGTAAAGAAAGCTCTAAGAAAACACAATATTGATGTGTTTTTGTCTCCTGATGGTTACTTAAGTTTAGGTTCAGATGTAAAACAAATCCCTGTAATTCATGATTTGAGCTTTGTTCATTACCCAGAAGATTTACCTTTCTTGAATGAGAAATATGTGAATCACTATTTTCCAAAATTTGCGAAGAAAGCATCAAAAATAATAACTGTTTCTGAGTATTCTAAATCTGATATTGAGAAAAGCTTTGGAATATCTGAGGATAAAATTACTGTTGCTCATAACGGAATTGGAGATTTTTTCCAACCTATCCTTGAGGAAAAAAAGAAAGAAACAAGAAGTAAATTTACCAATGGAAAAGAATATTTTTTATTTGTAAGCGCTTTACAACCAAGGAAAAACGTCACTAAATTGTTCGAGGCATTTGATCAATTTAAAAAAGAAACAAAAAGTGATGTAAAGTTACTGATGGTAGGTGAAAAATACTGGTGGAACAAAGAAATAAAACAAGTTTTTGACGCCATGACTTATCAAAGCGAAGTTATATTCACAGGCCATATTCAGGCCGAAGATTTAAAAAATGTTTACGGAGCAGGCTTGGCTTTAACTTATGTTTCGTATTTCGAGGGGTTTGGAATCCCTTTGGTAGAAGCAATGAAATGTGAGCTTCCAATTATTTCTTCTGATAAAACTTCATTGCCAGAAGTAGGAGGAGAGGCAGCTATTTACGTAAATCCATTTTCTACAGAAGACATTAAAAATGGAATGTTGCGAATTTTTAAAGATCAATCCTTACGTGAGGAGTTAATCGAAAATGGAAAGAGCAGAGCTCAATTATTTAGTTGGGACAAAACAGCTAAAATTGTTTGGGATACTATTGTTGAGGTTCATGAAGAGAATTAACTATGCTAGAACTCTATTACGATAAAACTAAAATTGAAGCTGGCTGTGACGAAGCAGGAAGAGGTTGTTTGTCTGGACCAGTTGTAGCAGCAGCAGTAATTTTACCAAAGAATTTTAAAAATGAAATTCTAAATGATTCTAAAATACTTTCAGAAAAAAAAAGAGATTTACTTCGTCCAATTATAGAAAAAGAAGCCATTGATTGGGGAGTAGGAATTGTATCTCCTGAAGAAATTGATGAAATAAATATTTTGAACGCTTCTTTTTTGGCAATGCATAGAGCTTTAGACAAGCTTAGAAAGACTCCAAACTTGTTATTAATTGACGGAAATCGATTTAATAAATATAAAGAAACCGAACATGTTTGTATAATAAAAGGAGATGGAAAATACCTGCCAATTGCTGCAGCATCTATTTTAGCAAAAACTTATAGAGATGACATTATGAAAGGGTATCACGAAGAGTTTCCTCATTACGATTGGAATAAAAACAAAGGATATCCAACCAAAGCTCATAGGCAAGCAATACGAGATTTTGGTTCAACAGACTATCACAGGAAATCATTTAGGTTATTGCCTGAGCAATTGGAAATAGAGTTTAAACCCGATCCAAAGAAAAAGAAAAAGTAGTTCCTTTTCCTTCTGTGCTTTCTACCGTTATTTTTTGATTGTGAGCCTCAATAATATGCTTTACAATGGCTAGTCCAATACCTGAGCCACCTTGATTCCTATTTCTACTTTTTTCTACACGATAAAAGCGTTCAAATAATCTAGGAAGATGTTCTGGAGCAACCCCAACCCCATCATCAGAAACAGAAACAGTTATTTTTCCCCTCAAATTCTCTTTTATCAAAACAGTAGTTTTTCCTCCAGCGTTTCCATAAAAGATAGAGTTAGCTATTAGGTTTGTTAAAACTTGTTCCAATCTTAATTTATCTCCATTTACTAACAAATCTGCAACAGCTGGCTTTTCAATTATTAGCTTAATTTCTTTTGATTTAGCAAGATCTTCTAATTCTGACATTACGTTTTTTATAACTTCAATAATTGAAACCTTTTTTAAATCAAGCTTTAAATTACCAGATTCTATTTTGGTTATCGTATCCATATCTGCGATTACTTTCGTAATACGGTCAATCCCTTTAGCTGCTTTACTAAGGAATTTACGGTTGATTGTTTCATCTTCTAACCCACCTTCTAGTAAGGTTAAAATATATCCCTCAACACTAAAAACGGGTGTTTTAAGTTCATGAGCTAAATTTCCAAAAAACTCTCTTCGGTATTCTTCAGTAGATTTTAGTTTTTGTATTTCGGATGTTTTATTCTTTAACCATTTTTCAACCTCTAACTGGGCGTCAACTCCAAACGTATCTCCATTTTTTTCGTAAACTAAACCTATGGAACGGTATATTTTTTTGAATTTT
This sequence comes from Flavobacteriales bacterium, assembly GCA_018609055.1. Lineage (GTDB taxonomy): Bacteria > Bacteroidota > Bacteroidia > Flavobacteriales_D > CAJJDF01 > CAJJDF01. The sequence goes on along the minus strand of JABAYJ010000001.1, from coordinate 300,733 downwards.
CGTTTGGTGTAAACCTGAAGAGTAAAATAAGAAACAACAAATATCAAAACCCCAATTATCAATGAAATTATCAACACCATGAACTCCTTATCAAGGTCATTTAACACGATATAAATTCCCAATGCGGTAATCCCAAAAGAGAGAAAACCGAGCAAAAAAGAAAATACAATTCCAGAGGATAATTTCATGGTATAAAGGTATTGATTTTTCAGGAACCATAAATCACTAAAGATTGTTTTCACTTATTAACACTCAGTATGGAATAATAAAAATCAAACTTAAAAAGTATAGCAAGTAATCTCTTAACTTTGAGTTAGAGATAAAAAAACATAAAAAACAATGGCAGAAAGCAATATTATTATAGAAAATAACGATTCAATAAGAACGATAACTATAAATAGACCAAAACAGTTAAATGCGCTTAATTCACAAACAATTAATGAATTGTCAGAAGCTTTGAAAGATGCTGAAAAAGAGAATTCAGTAAAAGCCATAATATTAACTGGTTCTGGAGAAAAGGCTTTTGTAGCTGGTGCAGATATTAAAGAATTTGCTTCGTTCTCAGTAGAAGAAGGGAAAAAACTAAGTAAAGAAGGACACGATAAGCTATTTGATTTAGCACAGAATTTATCTACTCCAATTATTGCAGCAATAAACGGTTTTGCATTGGGTGGAGGATTAGAATTAGCTATGTCGGCTCATATAAGAGTGGCTTCGGATAATGCTAAAATGGGATTGCCAGAAGTATCATTAGGAGTAATTCCTGGATATGGCGGAACACAAAGATTGGCGCAACTAGTTGGAAGAGGAAAAGCAATGGAAATGATTGCTACAGCAGGAATGATTTCAGCAGATGATGCGCATAATTGGGGATTGGTAAATCACGTAACAACTCCAGAAGGATTATTGGAGCAATGTAACAAGATTGCGGGTAAAATAGTAAAGAATTCTTCTTCTGCAATATCGCTTGCTATTATAGCAGTAAACGCTAATTATGTAGATGGTGTAGATGGTTTTGCAACAGAAATACAAGAGTTTGGGAACTGTTTTGGAACAGATGATTTTAAAGAAGGAACAACTGCTTTTATCGAAAGAAGAAAAGCGAATTTTAAGTAAATAATGAGATGGACGCTACTAATATCCTGTTTTTTATTAATCTCTTGCAATACAGAGGTTAGAAATACTAATGAGGAAATTAGAAGCAATGAAAAACCATTAAGAGAACAAGTTGTTAGTGTCCCTAAAAAAGCAGATCAGGAAATATATGACAATATTGATTTTCAATACAGGCTTTACCCAGTAGAAGTAGAGTCTTATAATTTTGGCATAGAGGTGTTTTTGATAAATACCAATGAGGATACTGCGTATTTTCTTTGTAAGTCTTGCCTAGGTGAATCTGACTTACTTACAAGTGACAACTCTCAAATTAGTTTTAATAACTTTACAACCTGCCCAGTTAATACCCCAGTTATATTAAAAATTGCTCCAGATAGTTTGTATCGATTCTATACTCATATGATTAAAAAAGATACATCAAGAAGAATAACATTAGGGGTTGATTTATTTTTGGTTGATAAAACATTCAAATTAGAAATGGGAACTAGTATTAATATTTTGGACAGACCCAAAGAGGAAAAAACTATAATTTGGGCCAAAGAAAAATCATTACCATAATTAATGAGTGTAATTAAAAAATTAGCAGGGCAAACCGCTATTTACGGAGTAAGTAGTATGTTCGCACGTATCCTAAATTTTTTACTTACTCCACTTTACGTTACTAGTTTCAGTGTAGCTCAATACGGAGAAGTTTCGGAACTTTATGCCAATGTTGCCTTCTTTATTATTCTGCTTGGATTTGGATTAGAAACTGCTTATTTCAAATTTTCTAAATCAGAAAATGATCAATCTAAAGTTTATGGAACTGCACTAACTTCTATTGCGTTTTCTGGAGGGCTTTTTATATTAATAGGGTTAACATTTACTCAATCCATAGCCGATTTTATTGGCTATGCTTCAAGGCCCGATTTTATAATTTACCTTTCTTTAATACTTGGATTAGATGCCTTTTCATCTATTCCAATGGCAAAGCTCAGAAACGAAGGAAACGCAAAGCGATTTGCTCAAATTAACTTGATTAATATTGGGACCAATATCTTTTTCAATTTGCTGTTTATCGCTTACGCTAAAACTAGTTTTGATCAAGGAAATAAAACGGCCTTAGTTGAATTATTGTACAATCCAGAAATAGGAATAGCCTATATTTTCATTTCTAATTTAATTGCAACAGGAGTTAAATTAATGCTTTTGTACCCAGAAATAATTAGAGTAAAATGGCAGATAAACAAGCTGCTTCTTAAACGAATGTTGATTTATTCGTTACCGTTAATGATTGGAAATTTTGCAGGAATAATTAACGAAACTTTTGACAGGCTTTTACTTAGAAGAGTAATTGAACCCGAGCACGGAATCCAGTTTGCCAAAGAGCAAGTAGGAATTTATTCTGGAGTATATAAGCTGTCGATTTTAATTTCACTTTTTATTCAAGCATTTAGGTATGCTGCTGAACCATTTTTCTTTGCTAGAGCAAAAGATAAAAATGCTAATGAAACCTACAGAACGGTCATGAATTACTTCGTTTTGGCAGTTGCTTCCATGTTTTTGTTCATTCTCTTGTACTTAGAGATTTTTAAATGGTTATTGCCTAAAACCGCCTATTGGGAAGGTTTACACATAGTTCCTGTATTGCTAATGGCAAATATTTTCTTGGGGATTTACTACAATCAATCTATTTGGTACAAGCTTTCTGGGCAAACAAAATTTGGAGCTTACATTGCTATTGGAGGAGCAATTTTAACTATAGGTTTAAACCTTATTTTTATTCCAATTCTAGGCTATGTAGCTTCCGCTTGGACAACTTTCTTAGTATATGGAGGAATGATGGTTACTTCATACTTATTAGGTCAAAAACACTATCCAATTCCCTATAATCTTAAGAAAGTATTTTTCTTTTTGATTTTTGCGGTTGGCTTGTACGGATTAAGTTTAGGCTTCAAATATTTCTTCCAAGATTCAGTAATACTTTGCTTAGGATTTAACACCTTAATCTTCGGATTCTATATTTGGTTTATTATCAAACTAGAAGGAATTGATGTAAGATCTATGCTTAAAAAGCCGGAGTAAAACTCTGTTAAAGCACGAAATTCAATACTCCAAAAAACAAGACTTGCACAATCAAAATTACAAAACTAATTTTAGCGTTTATAGTTGGTTTAAAGAAGTAAACGACTGAGTGTATAACTGAACTGGTTACAAACCACATTACATAATTTTGAATAGGAATAATATCATTCTCCCAGCTCCAAAAATCTAATTTTATAGCAATTGGTTCAACCAAAACATCTAGTCCAGTCATTAACAGTGGTGGAATCAAAATAAGTAAAATGGCCTTTTTGGTAAAATACTGAACGATTCCGTAAGTGCTAAGCGCCAAAAACAACCAGTTCACACCAATCATCAAAGGAGTTTCAAATATTTTGAACCCAAAAGGAGCTCCATATTCGTAATTTCCGAAAAGAACACCTGTAGCCACACCAACTGCTTCTACCGAGAAACTTATGAGAAAAATGATAGCTGAGAGAATCAAAAACTTCCCGCTAAAATTGTTATTCATCTTATAAAAAACAACCAAAGTAAGAAGTAAATTAAGAGGTGTTAGTGGCAAAAAGAAATCACGATATTCGGGTAAAGCCATTCCTAATAAACCAAAAAAGTAGAATAGGAGCAATAGCCCAATCCACCTATTTTCTATAGAAATGTTCTTTATCATTTAATCAGTTTATCAATTATTTTAGCAGACGAAAGTGCTAAAGGAATTCCGCCTCCAGGGTGCACGCTTCCACCACAAAAGTACAAGTTTTTGAATTCCGAAGAAAAATTCTTGTGACGGAAAAATGCAGCAAATCTGTTATTGCTGGAAGTTCCGTAGAGCGAACCTTTAAACGAATTGGTCCTATCCTGAATAAGTTGCGGAGTTAATTGCTCCTCAAATTCTATGAGTGATTCGATATCTTGATCAAGAACTCTTGATATTTTAGTAAAGATATTTTTTCTTGCTTTGGCAATCATTTCGTCCCAATCTTGCCCATAAACTGAAGGGACATTTATCATCACAAACCAATTTTCTTTCCCTTTGGGAGCATCCTGTTTAAGATGTTTACTGGTAATATTGATGTAAATAGTTGGGTTATCAGAAATAGTTTTAGAATCAAACAGATGCTCAAATTCTGTTTTGTAATCCTCAGTAAATAGAATGTTGTGGACATCTAGTTCTGGAAATTCCTGGCCAATCCCCCAATAAAAAATCAAAGCTGAGCTCGATCTTTCTTGTTTGTCAACTTGTTCTAATTTTTTGGCCGAAGGAATTAATTTCTCGTAAACCGTGTGAATATCTGCATTACACACAATAATTTCTCCTTCGTAATTTCCTGATTTTGTGTGAACGCTTTTCGCTTTATTCCCTTCTGTTTCTATTGAAGTTACTTCCGCATTAAACTGAAATTTCACACCAATTTCTTTGGCCAATTTCACTAAACTATTGGTTATTTCGTGCATTCCACCTTTTGGCAAATAAGCTCCCAGTCCAAACTCTAGGTGAGGAATAATATTTAAAATCCCTGGTGCTTTGTAAGGATTAGATCCATTGTAGGTGGCGTATCTATTAAAAAGCCGTACCGTTTTAGAATCTTTAAAAGCTTTTTCGTTCACTTGATTCATTGAACTAAATATATTCAAAAAAGGCAATTTGACAATAGAAGTTAAAGTTTTGAAAGATAGAAATGAACCAATTTTATGTAGCGAACGATTTAAGAATTGTTCTTCAGTTGCTCCGTAAATGAATTTACTTTTGTTGAGGTGTTTTATTACTTTTTCGGCAGAATCTTCCGTGTTTCGATCAATCTCATCCGCAAAACGCTTAATATCCTTGTGAGCTGAAATACGAGTTCCATCTTCATAAAAATAATTACACAACACATCAAGCTGATCGTAATTGAAATAGTCGGAAGGATTTTTACCAGAAATCTCGAATAATTCCGTCACCAAATTAGGCATTGTAAAAAGCGAAGGTCCGGCATCAAATCGGTATCCGTTTCCTGTAAGCTGAGTTAGTTTACCTCCAGGGTAAGAATTTTTTTCTAATACTTGAACAGAGTATCCTTTGTTTTGCAAGCGAATTGCCGAAGCTATTCCCGCAATTCCAGAACCTACAACAACAGCTTTTTTCATAGAAAATGTGAGTTTAAGCTTTTGCTTTTTGAATTTCTTGCCTTAGGTATTTAAACGGAACAATCAACATTCCAAAACACTCTCCTTCTTCTTTTCCAAGGTGTTTGTGGTGCATTTTGTGTGCTCTTCTTATGGATCTTAAATATACATTGTCGCTATTTCTGAACCATTTTAATCTTTGGTGAATAAACACTTCATGAACCAGAAAATAAGCTATTCCGTAGGCTAAAATTCCAAAACCAATAAACATAATAGTCCAAGCGGCAAACATAGAACCCAACATAATGCACAACCATGATGGGATGGCATAAATCAAGAAAAACGCGTCATTTTTCTCGAAAAAACTTTCTTTATTTGGAACGTGATGATCCAAATGTAAATTCCATAAAAACCCGTGCATCACAAATTTATGCGTGAACCAAGCCATGAATTCCATTCCCCAGAAAGTAGCTAATATGATTAAAAACTCCATTGATAATTTATTTTCAAATAAAGGTAAGAAATTTAATAGGCAAGAACTCGGTTTTAACAACCTCCAATTTAAATTTTTCTCAATTCTCTTTGAGTTTGCCGATAAAACAATCAAATTTGTAAAGAACAGAATCCAATACCATGAAAATAGAAATCATCAATAATTCGCAACACGAATTACCGCAATATGCAACTCCACAATCAGCAGGATTAGATTTAAGAGCAAACTTGGAAGAATCTATTACTCTTAAACCTCTAGAAAGAAGACTAATCCCAACAGGATTGCATATTGCTTTGCCAGATGGTTATGAAGCCCAAGTTCGTCCAAGAAGCGGATTAGCATACAAAAAAGGAGTAACTGTACTGAACGCTCCAGGAACAATTGATGCTGATTACCGAGGAGACATTGGTGTGATTTTAATCAACATGAGTAATGAAAATTTTGTAGTAGAAAATGGCGAAAGAGTAGCTCAATTAGTGATAGCAAAATACGACCAAGCCGAATGGAATTTAGTTGCTGAATTATCAGAAACAAATAGAGGAGAAGGTGGTTTTGGAAGTACTGGAGTGAAGTAGTAACTGTCTTATATTAACTTCCAAATTTCCTGCATAACTGATTCAAATCTTTTATCATACCAGTTTAAAGTTATCATAGAAGAATAGAATGTTGAATTATTTTCTTTCACCCATATTTGGACAAATCCCATGTGAAAAAACACTGGATTTGCATTCTTTTTGATGCATCCTATTTTATGAATAGGATGTTCTTTTAATGTTTTAACTATCGAAAGCACGTTTATTTTTGAAGAACTACTATTTCTAGTAATTACTCCAATACTATCGTTAAGATTAAATTTAATAATGGCTTCATGATTGTAGTCATCAGTATGTTTGATTAAACATTGATTACTAGTTAAATACTGATAAAAAGGTAGCTCTGGCGCCTCTTTAAAAAAAACTGATTCAGTAGTGTCGGGTAAATTGAAATTTAAAGACCAACTATGCCCTCTAACAATGCTGTCGGCAAATGTTATACTATGAACACCTCCTTTAATTGAGTCATTGTAAGCCCAGATTTCATTAGTAGAAATCCCATAGTATTTAAAGTCTGGATCTCCATGAGTTTTTATGTAGTCATTTTTAGTTTTAATTCCATCATAGAAACTCTCATTTTTATAAGAATGCTTTGAACTGTTACAGTTGAAGCAAAAAAGCAGTAATAAAATTAAGTAGTTGACTTTCATTACCTCCTACTCAAATAAATATTAACGTAATAAAGCAAAGTAGCTAACGAACCAACTGCTGCAACTACATAAGTCATGGCAGCCCATTTTAAAGCATCTTTAGAACCAGCATATTCTTCTTTATTTACAATATTGTAACTCTTAAGCCATTTTAAGGCTCTTTTACTTGCATCAAACTCAACAGGCAAAGTAACTAAACTGAATAAAGTTGTTAAAGCAAACAAAGCAATACCAGCTAATAGTAATTGTGGAAATTTAGCAACCATTGCAATTCCTGCTATTAATACCCACTGCACATATTTAGAACCAAAACTTACTACAGGAACTAACTTAGATCTCATTTGTAAATAAGAGTAATTAGTAGCATGTTGTATTGCATGTCCTACTTCGTGAGCCGCAACAGCTGCTGCTGCAGCATTTCGTTCATTGTAAACCACTTGCGAAAGGTTTACAGTTTTATTGGTAGGGTTGTAATGATCGGTTAATTGCCCTTGAACTGCAATTACTTTTACATCAGTAATTCGATTATCGGCAAGCATTTTTTCAGCAATTTCTCTTCCGCTCATTCCATTTTGCAATTGAATTTTAGAATATTTTGCAAATTTTCTTTTTAATTGTCCGCTCGCAAGCATACCTAAACCAGCTAGTAAAGCCCCCAATATATATACTACCATCATAATCTTAAACTGTTTTTATTTAAGTAAAAATAAATCCACACCAACAGAACAATTAACAAAAGGTGTCTCCTTTTTTAATAAAAGGAGAAAGGAATCCTTATATTTAAAGTTTAAACATCTTTTAGAATGAAACTCCGAGAAATTACTCAAATACTAGAACAAGTTGCACCTCTTTTTTATCAAGAATCTTATGACAATAGCGGATTGATAACCGGGAATAATGAGTTAGAAGTTTCTAAAGTATTATTATGTTTAGATTGCTTAGAGTCTATTGTTGACGAAGCCATAGAAAAAGGATGCAAGCTGATTATAGCGCATCACCCTATAGTTTTTAGCGGACTGAAAAAACTAAACGGGAAAAATTATATTGAGAGAGTAATCATAAAAGCGATTAAAAATGACATAGCTATTTATGCGTGTCACACCAATTTAGATAATGTCCTGAAAAATGGAGTAAACCAAAAAATTGCCGAGAAAATAGGATTAGAAAACATCCAAATTTTGTCGCCAATGGCAAATAGGATGAGTAAACTAATAGTTTATTGCCCTAGCGATAAACTAGAAATTGTAGAGAAAGTAAGAGAAAACCTTTTTGCAAATGGAGCAGGTCACATAAGTGATTATTCTAATTGCAGTTTCAATTTAGAAGGAAAAGGAACTTATTTACCTGGTGAAAGCACCAATCCAGCTTATGGCGATAAAGGAAAAACCAATTTTATGGATGAAACCAAAATTGAGGTTATAGTAATGAACCAAGAAGCCAACAGGATAGTGACTGAGGTAAATAAAGTACATCCCTACGAAGAAGTAGCTTACGAAATAATCCCTATGGCTAACGTAAACAAACAACTTGGCGCAGGAATAATTGGTGACTTGAAAGAAGGAATGGAAACTGAAAAATTCCTTTCGCATCTTAAATCTTCAATGAAAACGGAATGCATAAGACATACTAATATACATAAAGAAAAGGTAATTAAAATTGCTGTTTGCGGAGGTTCAGGAAGTTTTTTATTAGATGCTGCCAAAGGAAATAAAGCAGATGTTTTTGTAACTGGAGACTACAAATACCATCAGTTTTTTGATGCAGAAGACAAGATAATTATTGCAGACATTGGCCATTACGAAAGTGAACAATTTACAATTGAGTTATTTGAGGATATCCTGAAAGATAAAGTTTCTGGCGTAGAATTAATAAAAACGATTGTGAATACAAACCCTGTTAATTACTGTTAAATTAAGGAATAGAACACTAATGGTACAGTTTATGCGTGTGTATTAATCAAAAGGTTAGATATGAAAAAGATAGTTTTAATAATAGTGACAATAGCGTTTCTCTCAAGCACCTCTTTTTCTCAAAGAAGAAAAGTGTATAAAGCTGGAGAATCAACACCAACTGTTACTGTAAGAAAAGACTCTACTGACCAAAGACCCCAAAAAGTAAATGCAACAAGCACAAAAGAAAAAGCGTGTAATTGCAAAAACGACTTAGAATTTGACCCAACTACTAAACAAGCATTAGATAAGAACAAAACAGGAAAACCATTGTTTACAGGGACTTGCGTTACCTTTTACCCAAACAGAAAATTGGAGATGAAAGTAACTTATGTTGAGGGTCGAGAAGATGGAGTATTGTATAAGTTTTATGAAGACGGAACTCCTTGGTTGGAGCTAAATTATGCCGAAGGTAAAGCCTATGGAACTTGGAAATATTGGGAGAAAGACTCCACTTTAATGTGGGTTCAAAACTTTAGGTTTGATAAGAAACACGGTAAACAAACATATTACTATCCTAATGGAAACATGAAGAAAACAGAGATGTTTGAAATGGATGTTAAAAACGGAACTTTTGAACAGTATTATGAAGATGGAGGACTAAAGAAGATTGTAACTTACAAAACAAATAAATTTGATGGTCCTTATATGAAGTATGCTGATGACAGCACTTTGTTAATCGAAAAAGAATACAAAGAAGGAGTGATAGAAGGAAAGGATAATTCTTATTTTGAAGATGGAACACTCGCTTATCAAACTTCTTATTTGAAAGGAGAGAAAGATGGGGAATGGATTTATAATTTTGAAGATGGCTCACCAGAAAGAATAGAGAATTATAAAAAAGGTATGAAAGACGGAGAGTGGACTGAATACTATAAAAATGGAAAAATAAAAGAGGAATTGGTTTACAAAAAAGATAAGCTGATTTCAAAAAAACAATACAACAAATTCGGGGACTTAATGGAGACCTCTAAATAAACACTTAATGAATAAACTAGTAATTTCGATAGCTATACTGCTATTTTCGAGCACGATTTCTTTTTCTCAAGTAGAGAAAGACAAAAATTTAACAACAAAAAAAATCTCAAAGCTGATTGAGATTATAGAAAGATATTATGTGGATTCGGTTAACTCGCCAGAGTTAGTTGATGCGGCAATAAACGCCATGTTAGAAAAACTCGATCCGCATTCGGCCTACATTCCAGCAAAAAGAGTAAACGCAGTGGAAGCTCCGCTTAAAGGGAACTTTGAAGGAGTTGGAGTTCGTTTCCAAATATTAAACGACACACTTATGGTTGTGGCAGCAATTTCTGGTGGCCCAAGTGAAAAAGTAGGGGTAATGGCAGGCGACCAAGTAATTAAAATTGATGACGAAACTGTAGCAGGAGTTGGATTAAAAAACTCGGGAGTTAGAAGCAGACTTTTAGGAAAAAAAGGGACTAAAGTAACTATGACTGTTAGAAGAAGTGGTGAAAAAGACTTAATTGATTTTGAAGTTACAAGAGATAAAATTCCAATTTATAGCTTGGATGCAGCTTACATGATTGATGATGAAATCGGTTATATTAAAATAAATGCTTTCGCTAGAACTACAGAGCAAGAATTTATTGATGCTCTAGAAAAGTTATCTGGACTTGGAATGAAATCATTGATTTTGGATTTACAAAATAACGGAGGAGGATATTTGGATCAAGCCTTTAAACTTGCTGATCAGTTTTTATCTAACGAAAGAATGATTGTTTTTACTGATGGTAGAAGCTATAAAAGAGAAAACTATGTAGCCACAGAAAAAGGAGGTTATGAAAAAGGGAAACTAGTTGTACTTGTGAATGAAGGAACAGCATCTGCAAGTGAAATTGTATCTGGAGCAATTCAGGATTGGGATAGAGGAGCTGTTGTAGGAAGAAGAACTTTTGGAAAAGGATTGGTTCAAAGACCAGTTACATTACCGGATGGATCTAAAGTAAGAATAACTACTCAAAGATACTTTACACCATCAGGAAGATGTATTCAAAAATCATACGCAAACGGGAGTAAAGAATACCGAAAAGAAAAGTATGAGAGATATCTTAACGGAGAATCATTTAACAAAGACAGCATACAAATTCCAGACTCTTTAGTATTTAAAACCCTAATCAAAAAAAGAGATGTGTATGCAGGTGGAGGAATTATTCCAGATGTATTTGTACCGGTTGACACAACAGGAATATCTCCTTACTTTTTAAGCTTAGTAAGAAAAGGAATCATGAATAGGTTTGCATTAGAGTATGTAAATAAAAACAGAGAAAACTTTGCTTCATTATATCCAGATTTTGAGTCTTTTAAAGCCACCTTTGATTTAAAATCAGCAGTTGCAGAGCTAACAGCATTTGCAGCAGAAAACAAACTTGAATATAACGAGGAGGAATACAAAGAAGCTGAAGAAGCTATAACCATAAGGTTAAAAGCAATGATTGCTCAGAACCTTTATGGATTTAGTGAGTTTTATGAAATTTTTAATGAATTAAACCCAATATATAAAGAGGGAATAGAACTATTACAGAATGGGGATTATAAAAAACTTAAACTTGCAAGAGAGGGAATATTTAAATAAAAATAAGTCTCTACAAAAAATTAATATTTTTTTATATTTGTGTATCAAAACAAAAACAAATTTACAATCATGAAAAAAGAAAACATAATAATAGGAGCAATTGCTGTAATAGGAGCGCTTACTTTATTTAACACCTATTCTATTTTTACAAAAAAATCTAGAGTAGTAGCAACACCAACTTCTCAAGCAAACAATGTGGGAGCCGTAAACCCATCTACATTGCCAGAAACGAATGATTTTGCTAATAATTTTGATCAGCCGCAAAAACCACAAGTTCAGGCACCAGCTGCTCCAACAGGATCTTTAACTTCTTTAAACTTTAAAACGCCAAAGAAAGATTTTGGACAAGTATTATCTACTTCTTCGAACAAGCACACATTTAAGTTTACAAATACAGGGACTGAGCCATTGATTATATCAAACGCAAAAGGATCTTGTGGATGTACAGTACCAAAATGGCCAAAAGAACCAATTGCTCCAGGAGAAACAGGAGAAATAGCAGTTGAATATAAGCCAGCTGGACAATCAGGTGTTCAGACTAAGTATGTAACAATTACTGCTAACACGTCACCAGCAACTACTCAATTAACTATTACAGGAGATATTCAAGCAGATCCAAATGCACCTCAGCAACCAGCTCAGCCGATTGCTCCTGAAGGAATTAACATCCAATAACAGATTTAATGCAGTTAAAACACATTGCATTTATATTTTTAGCTCTCAGCATTTCTTCTTGTGTTAGCAAGAAGAAATACTGAGAGCTTGGTCAATATTACGAGAATATTGAGAATAACCTTGTTAAAGCTCAAAAAGAAATTGCCGAATTAAAACAAGAATTAGCTCTTAAAACAGCTCTTGGTGAAGAGGCAAAAGAAACACCTATTACCACTTACAAGTTTGATAAAACCAATCATGATTTTGGGTTTATAGCTCTTGGCTATGAATACAAGCACACGTTTACATTTACAAACACTGGTTCAGAAAAATTAGTTTTTATTAGTGTAAGAGGTTCGTGTACTTGTACAGTTCCTGAATACACGAAAAAAGCTATTGAATCTTGAGACACAGGGTCAATTACAGTTAAATTTACTCCTGGAATACCATTAGGAGAACAAACTAAATACGTTACAGTTACCGCTAACACCAAGCGAAAAATTGCCGTGATTAGTGTGTCTGGAACGATTAGAAACAACTAATTCTATAGTATTATGTCCAGTTTCAAAGGATACGATTACTAGTATCGTCAAATATATGGATTAAGAAGTACGCATGAAAAACGAAACCCAATTTAACGTCATTTACAATGAATATGCTAAATTGGTGTACAACCTTTCCCTACATTATTTACACAATACCGAGGATGCTCAAGAAGCAACTCAGGATGTTTTTGTAAAAATTTACAATAAGATAGAAGGATTTAATAATAAATCTAGTCTAAAAACTTGGATATACAGAATAACGATAAACCATAGTTTGGATGTAATAAAATCAAAAAACAGAAAATTAAGAGTCTTGTTTTCGAGAGAATATGAGGATAACGATAAGATAGATTTCGATCATCCAGGAATTAAAGTTGAAAGTAAAGAAGTGGTAGAAAAAATAATGAAGGAGATTAACAGCCTCCCAGAAAATCAGAAAACTGCTTTGATACTGAAAGGAATAGAAGGCTTATCGCAAAAGGAAATAGCGAGTATATTAAAAATAAAAGAGAAAGCTCTAGAGTCATTATTGTCAAGAGCAAGAGCAAATCTTAAAAAGAGATTATAAGAAAATGGAAAAACAATTACTACATAAAGAACAATTTAGTTCGGTTGAGGTTCCTGACTTTTTGTTGGATAAAATCAAAAATAAAATTCATTTAGAACAAAAAAAATCGAGCATCCAATCTAAACTTTTATTGGCTGCTGCTGTGATTATTCTTTTTGTTAATATTGGAATTATTGGTCAACAAAAATTAAAAGGCAATACTCAGGTTGAAACAGAATTTAACCCATACACCACTTTAAATTATTCGTATTATGAATAAGAACACTAAAATCATTATCGCCTTACTCTTAGTCTCAAACTTGATACTAATTGGATTTCTATATTTTGGAAAACCCAAGAATAATCATGGAAAACCACCAATGAAAATGATTATTGAAAGGTTAGATTTTAATAAATCTCAAAAAGAAGAGTTTAAAAAATTAATAGAAATTCACAGGGACAATATTCAATCAACTCACAGAAGAATAACAAAAACTAAGAACGAAGTATACAAGGGTTTAAAGACCGAAAGCCCAATGCTTAACGATTCGTTACTACAAGTTATAACAAAAGGAGTTAATGAAATTGAAGTATTACATTTCAACCACTTTAAGGATATTAAAAACCTTTGTAATGAGACTCAAAAAGTTGAGTTTAATAACTTAGCAGACGAACTAGGAACAGTTTTCCAGCCTAATAAACGGCCAAAAAACTAAGGCTTTCTAATCATTACAACTCTAAATCCAGTAAACGGATTTGCTTGTTTATCCCATTTTTCTTCGGAGTTTATTTGTAGGTAGTAGCTTTTGCTTTTCCACGAACCTCCTTTGGTATAATTGGAGTCCAAAACCATTTCAGCTACATTGCCAGCCATATTGTACAACCCAAAATCATTATGAAAATAGGAGTCTACAGGAGCAATTACAGCCTCTCCATCATAATCATGTAAATCGGTAAAATGCGATTGAAAAAAATTATTGAGCGATAAGGTATCGTATCCATTCACGTTTTCATCTTCGCTCATTTTTGGGTTAAAGTTTGCCAAATAGCACCCTTTACTGTTTCGAATAAAAGGTCCTCCCCAAGGATAAGGAGAACCTGATTTTCCTCCGCTTGCAGCTAGTTCCCATTCTTGTTCTGATGGTAATCGGATTTCTACTTTTTCATTAAAAACTTCAAAATAAGCATTCTTAAACCACCTGCAAAAAGCTTCAGCATCCGTTAAATCAACATTTACAACTGGATAATTATAAAAGTCTGGATGAGAATTATAGTTATTCATCCATAACTGACTGTATGGGAATACACTTTCCCACTCAGTACCATCATAATCTCGATTAGGAACTTGAACTTTAGCAAGAGAAATCATTTGTTGAAAAAGTTCATTAGTTACTTCAAACCTACCAACAGAAATCGTATCATTAATCTCAGCAAAATATTGTTTAAAGAATTTTTTATTTAATACAAGTGGTTTTGGTTGTTTTTTAGGTTGAGGTAATTCTACAATTTCCACCACATATCTAAACCCCACTTCTGGTGAAGCCGAATACACATATTGTTGTTTATCAATTCTTAAATAATCGGCTCTGTTTTTCCAGCTACCACCTTTCACAATTCCCTTTTCAGAAATCATTTCGCTTACGTTTCCGCTCATATTGTACAATCCAAAATCATTTGCCCAATAAGCGGTTACTGGGGCTGTTATGTCTGCATTGTCGTTTAATACGCCAGAAACGCCCAAATAATCTCCACTTCCTCTAGCAAAGTTAGCTTGCATTTGCCCTTGATATTTACCCGTTTTTACTCTCATTGTTTCTGTTCCCCAAGGATAAATAGCAAAATCATTTCCGCCCTTAGCAGCATCTTTCCACTCTTTTTCTGTAGGTAATCGAATAAGGACTTTTTGGTTTTTATAATAGTTATTTAGCATTTTAGTCAACCATTCACAATAACTATTTGCTTGCTCATAAGTAACATTTACCACAGGGTAATTTTGGTAAGCAGGATGAGAAAAATAATATTCAACCATAGGAGTTTCTGATTTAAAAACAGAATTCCACATAGCCGAGTTAGGTCTGTTTTTAATACTGTCTTCATCAGAAATACTCTCCAAAAAATTGATATATTTTTTATTACTGACTTCCGTTCTGCTCATATATAAATATTCCCCACGAATAGGAACACAATTTGGAATTTGAGCCAAAGAAATAAACGGGAATAGCAGTAAAATTAGGTTTAGGAATTTCATAATTATCTTTTTTGTAACCTCTAAAACCACAAAAGCAGATTTGGTTACAATACTTTAACAACAAATAATGCCATTTTATTGGAGATACTCCTCCCAAACTCTTATTTTTATGCTTTCTGAAGTAAAAAACTAATTTCCTATGACTAAAATACTCGTAATTGATGACGAAAGACCAATTAGAAGCGTACTAAAAGAGATTTTAGAAAACGAAAAATATTCTGTAGACGTAGCAGAAAATGGGAAGATAGGTTTTGATTTAGCTACAAAAACCAATTATGATGTAATTTTATGCGACATCAAAATGCCAGAAATGGACGGAGTGGAAGTGCTAGAGAAATTACAAGAAAAAGGAGTTGACTCTCCTGTAATAATGATTTCTGGTCACGGAACAATTAACACAGCTGTAGAGTGTCTTCAAAAAGGCGCTTATGATTTTATTCAGAAACCACTAGATTTAAATAGAACTTTAGTAAGCATAAGAAATGCTTTTGAAAGAAGTGACTTGGTAGAAGAAACCAAAGTATTAAAGCGAAAAATTCATAAAGGAAAAACAACCGAAATTATTGGTGAATCCAAAGAGATTGCCGCCATTAAAAAAATGATTGAAAAAGTAGCACCATCAGACGCTAGAGTATTAATCACTGGAGGAAATGGAAGTGGAAAAGAATTAGTCGCAAGACAATTACACGAACAAAGCTCAAGAGTAAAGTCACCTTTTATAGAAGTTAACTGTGCAGCAATTCCAGCAGAATTAATTGAAAGTGAATTGTTTGGTCACGAAAAAGGAGCGTTTACTTCTGCTATTAAACAAAGAAAAGGAAAGTTTGAACAAGCTGAAGGAGGAACCATATTTTTAGATGAAATAGGAGACATGAGTCTTTCTGCACAAGCAAAAGTATTGAGAGCTTTACAAGAAAATAAAATTACTAGAGTAGGAGGAGACAAAGACATTAAAGTAAACGTTAGAGTATTAGCTGCAACCAATAAAAATCTGAAAGAAGAAATTTCGGAAAAGAAATTCCGTGAAGATTTATATCATAGATTAGCCGTAATTTTGATTCACGTTCCCTCTTTAAATGAACGTAGAGATGATATTCCAATGCTAGCAGAACATTTTATCGCTATGATTTGCGAAGAGCAAGGAATCCCAAAAAAGACTTTTTCAAAAGATGCGTTATCTGAAATGAAAAAAATTGACTGGACTGGAAACATCAGAGAGTTAAGAAACATTGTAGAAAGGCTTGTAATACTTTGTGGTCAAGAAATTAAAGCAGAAGAGATTAAACTATATGCAAATCCAACTAAGTAAATGAAACAGAAAAAAGCAAGCATAGTTTCCTTAATTAAGAAGTTCTTTTTTGAATTTCTTATAGTTACATTGGGAATTTTAACTGCTTTCAATATTAATAAGTGGGATGAAAATAAAAAGTTAGTTTTAGAAGAACAAGAATCTTATAAAGCACTAAAGAGTGATTTAAAATCAGATCTATATGTACTTAATTTCTATAAAGAAAGGTTTGTAAAAAATGAAGAATACTTAACTCCAATTCATGAAAGAAATTACGATAGAATTGATTCTGTTGAGATGTATTTAGAAAATAGTTTTGATTTACAAGAGGGAAATGCAACATATGTTAATCTAAAGTATAGCGGTAAATTTGGGATTTTTAAAAATGATACTTTGAGAAGAGGTTTGATAATGTATTACGAAACTTATTATCAAGGATTAGAGACAATGTCTAACACACATAAAGAACTTGTAGCGACAAATATTACTCCGTATTTAATTAAAAACATGAATTATGAGGGCTCACCAAGCTCTCAATATATTTCAACTATGTTGGAAAAGCATGAGTTTCGAAACATAATAAAATATCAATTATTAATGTCGGTTTATAACATTTCGGTAATTGATAAAACAGAGAAACTTGCCAATAAAATTATTGAAAGAATAGATATAGAATTAGGAATAAATGAATAATAATAAACCATACTGCGATAGCATCACTCATTATTCTCGAATGAAAACGAGAGAAGTAAAAGTAGGAGAAGTAGGAATAGGAGGAGATAATCCAATTAGGATTCAATCTATGACCACTGCTGACACAATGAATACCGAGAAATCGGTAGAAGAAACTATTAGCTTGGCTAAAGTGGGTTGTGAAATTGTGAGGCTAACAGCTCCAAGTAAAAAAGATGCAGAAAACCTTCGAGAAATTAAGCGATTGGTAAGAGAAGCAGGATATAATGTTCCTTTGGTAGCTGACATTCATTTTACTCCTAATGCAGCTGAGGTTGCTGCAGGAATTGTGGAAAAAGTAAGAGTGAACCCAGGGAATTATGCAGATAAAAAACAGTTTAATGAGTACGTATATACTGACGATTCTTACCAAGAAGAACTAGAAAGAATAAGAAGTAAATTTACTCCTCTAGTCCTTTTGTGTAAAGAGAATAAAGTTGCAATGAGAATTGGAACAAACCATGGTTCTTTATCTGACAGAATATTGAGTAGATACGGAGATACACCATTAGGAATGGTAGAATCTGCAATGGAATTTATTCGAATTTGTAGAGATCATGATTATCATGAAATGGTACTTTCTATGAAAGCAAGTAATACAAAAGTAATGGTGCAAGCTTATAGATTGTTGGTTGCTACAATGTTGGAACAAGGAATGAATTATCCACTTCATTTAGGTGTAACCGAAGCAGGAGAAGCAGAAGAAGGAAGAATAAAGTCAGCAGTAGGAATAGGAGCTTTATTAGAAGATGGAATAGGAGATACGATCCGTGTTTCGTTAACCGAAAAAGCAGAGGCAGAAATTCCTGTAGCTCAGAAAATAGTTGCGAGATACGAAAACAGAGCTAAGCACAAAGAGTTTGCTCTTGATTTTCCAAACTACATCAACCCATTTGAATATACTCACAGAGAGACTATTAAAGTTCAGAATATAGGAGGAGGAAATGTTCCGATTGTGATGGCAGATTTTGCTCTAAAAAAAGACATTAAACCAGCTAATTTATTTGCCTTAGGATATAACTATTCGGTACAATTAGATAAATGGAATTTAACCGATCAAGCATGCGATTATATTTTTTTAAATAAGAATTCGATTGATTTTGAAATACCAGGAACATTAGGATTAGTATATGAATATGAAACTTGGAAAACCAAGAAAAACAACCCTCGTTCATATCCTTTTTTAGATGCAAAACTATACTTGACTGATGCAGAAAAGCACAGCAAAATCAATTTTATTTATACCACACTTCCGGATTTAACGGAGGAGTTTGCTAATAGAATTAAACAAGATTCTACAGCAGTATTGGTTATTGATAGCTATAACGAACACGGAATGGCTGAGCAAAGACAGCTTTTTAATGGATTGTTCCATTACGGATGTAAAACACCAGTTGTTATTGGAAGAGCCTACGGAGATTTAGAGCCAGAACAATTACAAATTGATGCTTCAGTAGACATGGGAAGTTTGTTGGTTGATGGATTAGGAGATGGTGTTTTTATTGCAGCAGAAAACTGTGGAGGAGATAAATTCATTAATGAAGTTGGTTTTGGAATTCTACAAGCAACACGAACTAGGATTTCTAAAACCGAATATATTTCTTGTCCTTCTTGCGGAAGAACATTATTTGACTTACAAGAAACAACAGCAAAAATTCGAGCCAAAACAAGCCACTTAAAAGGCTTGAAGATTGGAATCATGGGTTGTATTGTAAATGGTCCAGGAGAAATGGCTGATGCCGATTATGGATATGTAGGAACTGGTAAAGGAAAAATCACGCTTTATAAAGAAAAAACGGTTGTGAAGAAAAATATCCCAGAAGAAGATGCTTTGGATGAAATGATTGAGTTGATTAAAGAATATGGCGATTGGATGGAGCTGAAAGAAGATTAAAAAACTCAAGTAAAACTAGGCATCCGAACTAACTATAATTCGTTATTTTTATCATAGGACAACTGTTATGAAAAGACTAATTTTATTTTTATTGCTAATAATAAACTTCAACCTTTACTCTCAAGAGATATGTAATAATGGTATAGATGATGATTTGGATGGTTTAATTGATTTACAAGACACTACTGATTGCTTTTGCGAATTATCGCAACCAGACTCTTCTATTTCATCTTTAATTCCAAACCCTTCTTTTGATCAGAGATCATGCTGTCCTTCTGCTGCAAGTCAACTAAATTGTGTAAACAACTGGATTCAAGCATCTGGAGCAACTTCAGATTATTTTAATAGCTGTGGCCTCTTAGCGGTTGGAACATTTCCACCACCACCTACTCCCTTGCCAAACGGAACTGGATATGTGGGCTTTTTTGATGATTTTTTTCCATCTGCTAATAGTATCATCTATAAGGAATACCTAGGAACTTGCCTCACAGATACAATGAAAATAGGAGTTAACTATCAAGTAGAATTTTTTTTAGCAAATTCTTTTGGTAATTTAACCACCGAAATAGCTATTTATGGGGCCACCAATTGCACTAATTTACCATTCGGAAATCTTTTGCCTACTGCTTCTAGTTTATGCCCTACCACTGTCACACCTGCAAATTGGATGATATTAGCTTTTGATACAGCCACTTGCTCATCAAGCTCATGGGTTAGAGTTACATTAAATTTCACTGCTACCCAAAATTATACTGCTATAGTGTTGGGACCAAGTTGTACTAATAATTCGGGTTCAAATTACTATTATATAGACAACTTAACCCTGAACGAAACCTCACTTTTTACCCCAACTGTTAGTATTTCTGATTCTGGTCATTACTGCCAAGGAAATCTTAAATTAAAAGCTGATTTTGATTCGATTCCCCTCTCTTTTCAATGGTATAAAGACGGTATAGCTCTAGTAGGTGAAACAGATTCAAATTACTCGGTTCTTATAGGAGGAATAGGTGCTTACCAAGTTCAATTGCTTTATGATTCTGGGTGTGTAATTACAAAACCCTTCAATGTAATAGCAACTTCCGTCACATTTGATATTGATTCATCCGGATCCTGTCCAGTTGGCCCATCAACAGGAAAAATTTATGTTTCAAACATTCAAGGAGGAACAAAACCTTATACTTTAAGTTTGAACTCAATCACTTTTGTTACTGATACTTTTTTCAATCAACTTTCTCCTGGAAACTATCTTTTAACCGTTAGAGATTCTAATCTATGTGAGTCATCTCAAATAATTATGATTGGAGCATTTAATATGCCTGTCGCCAGCTTTATTACTGATTCGATTTGCTTAGGTGAGGCTTCAATTTTAATGGATAATTCATATATTTCCAAAGGATCAATTAATCAGTGGGGATGGAATGTGCCAGGAAACCCTACGACCCAAAACACCACAATAATCTACGGAACCGATGGAGTATATTCTATAACCCATATTGTGGTTTCAGATTCTGGATGTATTGATGATACAACAATAAATGTGGTTGTTAACCCATTGCCCATTGCTGATTTCACATTTAACCCTAAAGAAATTTACACTTTCAATCCAGGGGTTTGTTTCACAAATTTATCCACAGGTGCAATTAATTATTATTGGGATTTTGACTTTATAGGTGCAACAGGTAATTCTTTGCTTACAAACCCGTGCATTGTTCAATTTCCATCTAATCAGGAAAAAACGTACAATGTTAAACTCCTAGTCACTTCTGACAAAGGATGTTTAGATTCGGTTTATGTAAGCGTTATAGTTTTAGATGAATTCCTATTATATGTGCCCAATTCATTTAGCCCAAACAATGATGATATCAATGATGATTTTTCTGTTTCTGCAACAGGAATTGACTCATACGAAATCCTAATTTTTAATAATTGGGGAGAATTAATTTATTCGAGTTCTGATCCATTAGACTCATGGGATGGAAAATTTAATGGAGCAATAGTTCCTGCAGGAGTTTATATATATAAGATTAGATTAAAAGCAGAAAATAGAGAGGTCAGAGAAAAATTTGGACATATAAATATTCTTCATTAAGCCAATTATTAGCTCATTCTACTATAATTAACTTTCTATTTTATGCTATTGCAAACAAATACACTACCTTTGCACAAAATTTAATTGATTTTATGTCACAAGAAATAAAGAATATAGCAATTATCGCCCACGTAGATCACGGGAAAACTACGTTAGTAGATAAAATGATTTTAGCAGGAAAATTGTTTTCAGATCACGAAACTCCAGGAGAATTAATCATGGATAGCAATGATTTGGAAAGAGAAAGAGGGATTACTATCCTTGCAAAAAACGTATCGGTAAATTACAAAGGAGTAAAGATTAATATCATTGATACACCAGGTCACAGTGATTTTGGAGGAGAGGTTGAGCGTGTGATGAACATGGCTGATGGAGTTTTACTATTAGTAGATGCTTTTGAAGGGCCAATGCCACAAACAAGATTTGTAATGCAAAAAGCAATTGAAGCTGGGCTTAAGCCAATTGTTGTTGTAAATAAAGTAGATAAAGAAAACTGTACACCAGATATCGCTTACGAAAACGTATTCGATTTAATGTTTAGTGTTGGAGCTAGTGAAGAACAATTAGATTTTCCAGTAATATACGGTTCTGCAAAGAACGGATGGATGAGTACTGATTGGCAAAAGCCAACTGAAGACATTACTCCATTATTGGATTGTGTATTAGAACATATTCCAACTCCAGTATTTGATGAAGGAAATACTCAGTTATTGATTACTTCACTTGATTATTCTGCTTACGTAGGAAGAATTGCTGTAGGTAGACTACAAAGAGGAACTATAACAGAAGGACAGAATGTTTCTTTGGTAAAAAGAGACGGAAGTATTGTAAAATCTAAAGTGAAAGAAATTTTTGTATTCGAAGGAATGGGGAAATTAAAAGTAACTGAAGTTCAAACAGGAGATATTTGTGGAATCGTAGGAGTTGAAGGATTTGAAATTGGCGATACAATTGCTGATATCGAAAACCCAGAAGCACTTCAAACGATTAAGATTGATGAACCTACAATGAGTATGATGTTTACAATTAACAACTCACCATTCTTTGGTAAAGAAGGGAAGTTTGTAACATCTCGTCACATTAAAGATAGATTGGACAAAGAGCTTGAGAAAAACTTGGCTCTAAAAGTAGAAGACACTGGTTCTGCAGATTCTTTTATGGTATTTGGAAGAGGAATTCTTCACTTGTCTGTATTAATTGAGACAATGAGAAGAGAAGGATATGAATTACAAATTGGACAACCACAAGTAATTATAAAAGAGATAGACGGAAAGAAACACGAACCAATTGAAGAATTGACAATTGATTTACCAGAAACTGTTTCTGGAAAAGCAATTGAAATGGTTTCTATGAGAAAAGGAGAAATGTTAAACATGGTTCCTAAAGGAGATAGAGTTACTATTGATTTTATTATCCCTTCAAGAGGTA
This sequence comes from Flavobacteriales bacterium, assembly GCA_018609055.1. Lineage (GTDB taxonomy): Bacteria > Bacteroidota > Bacteroidia > Flavobacteriales_D > CAJJDF01 > CAJJDF01. Next base: position 277,768 of record JABAYJ010000001.1, on the reverse strand, counting down.
TTATTGGATTAAGAAACTATTTGTTGACTGCTACAGCAGGAGAAGCAATTATGAATCACAGATTCAAAGAATTTGCACCACACAGAGGAGAAATCCCTGGAAGATCTGCAGGGTCGTTAATTTCTTTAGAAATGGGGAAAGCAATTCCATTTTCATTAAACAACTTACAAGACAGAGGTAAGTTTTTCGTAAAATCAAACGAAGAAATTTATGCAGGTCAAGTAATAGGAGAAAACTCTAGAGACAATGATTTAACAGTGAATGTAACGAAGACAAAGAAAATGTCTAACATGCGTTCTTCTGGTGCTGATGATAAAGTAAAGTTAGCTCCACCAATTATTTTCTCTTTAGAAGAAGCATTGGAGTATATCCAAGAAGATGAATTAGTGGAAGTAACTCCACAAAGCATTAGATTAAGAAAAATCTTATTGAGCGAATCTGAAAGAAAAAGAGCTGGTAGAAACTAGTCAACTATTATTTTAAAACTTAAAAGAGCCGTTTTTATTAAACGGCTCTTTTTTTGTGCTATTATTTCGTATTTTTATGGTTAGCATGAGTAAAACTGTACTACTTACTGAGTTTGAATATGATTTTAAACTAATTGGGATTAGCACCCATTCCAAAGACTACAGGCTTTGCTGGGAGATTAATAAAAAGTTTGGAGTGCAACTGTACAAAGAGAAAGATGTGTTGTTTTCTAGTAAAAAAGGAGATACTGCCAATTTTTCAATGTACTTTTATCAAAATGAGATGGAGGAAAAAGATTTAAGGCTTATTAGCAATAAATCAAGTGGAAGATTACTTGTCCCAGAATCTAAGCCATCCGATTTTTTCTTGATGTTTTACGATTACGACAACTTCGAAATTAGTGAGATGTTAAGGGAAATAAGAAAAATTAATATTGTCTTAACAGCTTTTGAAGTGGAAGTATCTACCTTAAAATCAAAGGATAATTTACTATTTTAAAAACAAGAATGAGAAAAACAAAAATAATAGCAACAATAGGTCCAGCAACTGAATCTAAGGTAAATCTTGAAAAAATAATAAAGGCAGGTGTAAACGTATGCCGTCTTAACTTTTCGCATGGATCACACGAAGATCACTTAAAAGTAATTAAGAACATTGCTGAAATTAATAAAGAACAAGGAATTCATATAGCTACATTAGGTGACTTACAAGGGCCTAAATTAAGAGTAGGTAAAATGGAGGAGAACACTCTTTTGGTAGATGGGAATGAAATTACATTTACAAGTGAAGACTGTTTAGGTAATGCAGAAAGAGTTTACATGAATTACAAAAACTTTGCTAAAGACGTAAAGGCAGGCGAATTCATCAGGTTAGATGATGGTAAATTAGAAATGCAAATTCTTGAAACTAATGGAAAAGATACTGTTAAAGCAAAGATTACTCAAGGAGGAGTTTTAAAATCTAACAAAGGGGTAAATCTTCCAAATACAGTTATCTCACTTCCATCATTAACAGAGAAAGACTTAGCTGATCTAGACTTTGCTTTGGAGCATAATTTAGATTGGATTGGACTATCATTTGTTCGTTCAGCAAGAGATATTATTGAGTTAAAAGGAATAATCTCAGCTAACAATAAAAAAGCTAAAGTAATAGCTAAAGTTGAAAAGCCAGAAGCAGTTGAAAATATAGATGAAATCATAAAAGAAGCAGATGCAATAATGGTTGCCAGAGGTGATTTAGGTGTTGAAATACCTATGGAAAAGGTGCCAATTGTACAAAAAATGATTGTTGAGAAATGCATTAAATACTCAAAGCCAGTAGTTATTGCTACTCAAATGATGGAGAGTATGATAGAATCATCTACTCCAACTAGAGCTGAGGTAAATGATGTAGCAAACGCAGTGCTTGATGGCGCAGATGCTGTTATGCTTAGTGGAGAAACTTCTGTAGGGAAATTTCCAATTTATGTAATTGAGGCAATGGTAAAAATTCTTCAGGAAACAGGTGATTTCAGATTAACTGAAACGTCAGAAGAAAAAAACCCAGAACGAAGCCCAGATAGGTTTATTACCGATTCTATATGTTTTAATGCAAGTAATTTAGCTGACAAAACTGAAGCTAAGGCAATTGTAACAATGACTTTTTCTGGATACACAGCATTTAAAATTTCAAGTAAAAGGCCAAAAGCTCATATTTTTGTGTTTTCTGGAAATAGGGAGCTACTTACTAAACTGAGTCTTGTCTGGGGTGTGCAAACTTTTTATTACGATAAAATGGTAAGTACTGACCATACAATTGCTGACATTCACTACATGCTGAAAAAAGAAGGTTATGTAAAAGAAGGAGATTTGATAATTAACACTGCTAGTATTCCATTAGAAGAAAGTGGAAAAACTAACATGCTTAAATTAAGCTATATAGATTAATACTATGAAACACTTTCTACTACTACTTACATTTTTTGTTTGTCTAAACGGATTTACTCAAATCCCTCTTGGATACTATGATTCTACTGTTGGAAAAACAGGATATGTATTAAAAACTGCTCTTAATAAAATTATAACTAGCGGTCACATTGATAGAGGATATGGAAGTTTATACGGAGGTTATATGACTACAGATACCGACAAGTTTTACGACAATGACAGTACTGTTTTAGATATGTATTCCGAGAATCCTACTGGGGTAGACAGTTATTTTTACAGTCACAATACCAGAAACTGTGGGAACTACAACTCAGAAAACGATTGCTATAACCGAGAACACTTATTTCCGCAAAGCGGATTTGGGAGAGGATATCCTATGCGAACTGACATTCACCATGTTGTTCCTTCTGATGGATACGTAAACGGGCAAAGAGGAAGTTTTCCTTTTGGCGAAGTATCTTCTACTACTTGGACTAGTATGAATGGATCTAAAAAAGGACCATCAGCTTCTCCTGGATACCAAAACATTGTATTCGAACCAATAGACGAATTTAAGGGAGACATAGCAAGATGTATGTTGTATTTTGCAACTAGGTACGAGACTCAAGTTTCTTCTTGGCCTTGGGCACAATTAAACGGAACATCTACTCAAGTATATGACCAATGGTTTTTGAATGTATTAATTTCTTGGCACTTACAAGATACTGTTAATCAAAGGGAAATTGTAAGGAACAATGGGTCATACGCATATCAAGGGAACAGAAATCCATACATAGATCACCCAGAATGGGTAACTCAAATATGGGGATTATCAACTTACGCGAGTATAGAAGAAAACAAATTAGAATCGGTATCGCTATACCCAAACCCAACAGCCGATAACTCAGTAACTATTGAGAACGGATTTCCAATAAATTCAGTTGAGGTGTATTCTACTTTGGGAGCTTTAATTCAATCTAAATCCGCTCAAAATGAAGGAAAAAAGATAGTATTAACTGATTTACCAAAGGGTGTTTTACTTATTAAAATTACAAGCGGAGATAACTCTGTTGTGAAGAAATTGGTAGCGCAATAAAATGTTAGGAGGTATATTTCTTTTTATTGCAATTAACTATTTCACTCATTTAATAAGAGAGATTTATATTGAAAAACCAAAAGCTTGGATTTCAATTGTAATAGTTACTCTCATTACATTTTTTATTTTGAATATTTCAGGATATTTTTTCAAACCGTTTTTCTAGTTCTAAACTAGAATCTATTTTATTTCCTGACACAATTCCACCAAAACTCCATTAGTAGATTTTGGATGAAGAAACGCCACCAACTTATTGTCGGCACCCTTTTTAGGTTCTTTGGTAATGATTCTAAAGCCTTCTTTTTCTAATCTTTCAAGCTCCGCATGAATATCTGTAACATCAAAAGCAATGTGGTGAATCCCTTCTCCTTTTTTCTCAATAAATTTTGCAATTGCACTGTCTTCGTGAGTGGCTTGTAGCAATTCTATTTTAGACTCTCCTGTTTGAAAAAACGAAGTAAGTACGTTTTCCGATTTCACCTCCTCTTGTTTGTATGGCTGCTTGTTGAATAACGAAGCAAATAATTCGTTTGATTTTACTATGTCTTTTACCGCAATTCCTATGTGTTCAATTTTATTCATATCCATTCTTTATTAATGATAAATGCTATCTAGTTGTTTAATTTTTTTGTATTTTTATATGAATATAATGTAAAACAAAACTACAATTAAATTATGCTAAACAAAAGAGTAGAAGAAGCACTTAATTCTCAATTAATAGTCGAAGCTTATTCATCACATTATTATTTGGCAGTAGCTTCATGGGCAGAGGTGAACGGACTAGGAGGAACTTCGGAGTTTTTTTATGAGCAATCGGACGAAGAAAGAATGCACATGTTAAGGCTTGTTAAGTTTATTAATGAAAGAGGAGGGAAGGCAGTAATCCCAAGAATTGAAATGCCGCAAAACGATTTTAAATCATTAAGACAGGTATTCGAAGATTTTTTAAAACATGAATTAGCTGTATCAGCTAAAGTAAATGAAGTGGTAGGAATTTGCCATGAAGAAAAAGATTTTCCAACCATGAATTTTATGCAATGGTATGTTTCGGAACAAATTGAAGAAGAAGCTGTGGTAAGAACAATTTTGGATCAGCTTAACTTGATAGGAGATGACAAGAGTGGTTTGTATCACTTTGATAGAGACTTAAAAAACATTAAGACTCCACAAATCACAATTAATAATAACATTTAAAAAAAATAAAAAACTATGATTTTATTAGCAGCAGGCCCAGCACCAGGATTAATCGTTTTGGTAGTATTAGCAGTTATTTTTCTGGTAATGTCAATTGTAATTGTACCAGAAAAATCTGCAAAGGTGATTCAAAGATTAGGAAAATTCAACAGGATTGCATTCTCTGGGTTAAGTTTTAAAATTCCAATTATAGATTCTATTGCTGGAACAGTAAATTTAAGAGTATTACAATTAGACGTTCATGTAGAAACAAAAACGAAGGATAATGTTTTTGTAAACATGCAAGCATCCGTTCAGTACAAAGTTATTAGAAGTAAAACAAAAGAATCTTTTTATAGTCTGGATGACTCTGCAAGACAAATTTCTTCATTTATATTTGATGTAATTCGTGCCGAAGTGCCAAAGCTAGAATTGGATGATGTATTCTCGAGAAAAGATGATATTGCAAATGCAGTAAATAGCAGCCTTTCTACCTCTATGGATGATTACGGTTTTGAGATTATTAAAACATTAATAACGGATATTGATCCTGATAAGAATGTAAAAGAATCAATGAACAGAATTAATGCAGCTAAAAGAGACAAAGAAGCAGCATTAGAGGAGGCAGAAGCAACTAAAATCACTATTGTAAAGGAAGCTGAGGCAGATGCAGAAAGTAAGAGGTTACAAGGAGAAGGAGTTGCAGCACAAAGAATAGCTATTGTAAAAGGATTTAAAGAATCGATAGAAGATTTTAAAGATTCATTGGATGAAATTAATTCAACAGAGGTAATGCAATTTGTACTACTTACTCAATACTTTGATACATTGAACAGTATCGGAACAAAAGAAGGTAACAACACGATTCTAGTCCCTCACTCTCCAGGAGGAATGAAAGACTTTCAACAACAAATAATGGAGGGTACTTTTGTAGGTCAAAAATTAAATGAACCAGCTAAAGCAAAACCAAGAGCTAAAAAAGCTGATTAAGCTTTTCTACTTTGAATTAGTCTAGTTTACTAATAAACTCAATTAAATAATGATTCCATATTCACTCATAGCAAATTTATCTATGATGGGAGAATGGAATTTTTCTGTTCCATTACTTTCTCAAAGTAACTTCTTTGGAGTGTGGTTTTGGCAATTAATTTCTGTGTCTTTAGCTATAGGAATTGGTTTTATTTTCCTCTTTGGTAAAAAACAAAGGAAAAATATGCGTGAGTTTATGGAGAGAAGAACAGAAACAATTTTGGATCAAAAAACCAAAATTGAAGAACAGAACTCACTCTTAGAGGTTGAACACAAAAAGTCGGATGAGTTACTGCAAGATATCTTCCCAAAAAAGATCATCAAAATACTTAAAAACAAAGGGAGTTTAACTCCTGATTATTACAAAGAAGCAACCATATTATTTGCTGATGTAGTTTCTTTTTCTAAAATAACACCCAATATTGGAGCAGAAGAACTAGTAGATAAACTGACTATTTATTTTCGTGCTTTTGACAAAATCATTACTGAAAATAAAATGATTTTAATAAAGACAATTGGCGATTGCTATTTTGCTGTTGGTGGTGTACCAAAAAAATCATTTAAGAGTCCTATTCTAAGTGTTTTGTCTTCTTTACAGATGCAAGAAGCAGTATCAATGATAAATTATATTGATGAGTCTGGTTGGAAAATAAGGATAGGTTTAAACACAGGAGAAATAGTTGCTGGAGTTTTAGACACTAAGCGACCAATGTTTGATGTTTGGGGCAGTTCTGTGAATGTAGCTAGCAGAGTTCAAGAGTCTGGTTTTCCAGGAAAAGTAAATATATCTGAAGCTACTTATCTGAAAATATATCCTTACTTTGATTGTGAAGAACGAGGAGAAATTAACACAAAGAACGTAGGCAATATCCCTATGTATTTTGTAGACAGAATTAAACCAGAACTATCTGCAAATGCAGAAGGCACAGAGCCAAATAAAATATTTTGGCAATATGCTAACAACCTAAAAAGTATAAAGCAAGATTACGTTCGTATGACACGAGATGTGATTAAGTTATTGAAGGATAAATTACCAGAAGGTATTTTTTATCATACTGAGAACCATGCTTTGAACATAATGAATGCAGTGGAATTTATCGGTTTTGGTGAAGAAATATACACAGAAGACATTTTATTATTGAAAACGGCAGCTCTTTTTCATGATGTTGGTTTTATTGAAAAGTATTATGATAATGAAATAATTGGGGCAAAATATGCTAGGGAAATGATGCCAAATTATGGATTCAATATGGATCAAATTAATAAAGTTGAGGCGTTAATTTTGGCAACAGATATAAACCGTGAACCAAAAAATTTATTAGAAGAAATAATAAAAGATGCCGACTTAGATTACCTGGGAAGAGGGGACTTTAAAGACATAAGTGAGAAATTGAAAAAAGAGTATTTAATTAACGGAATAGTTAGCTCAGAGAAAGAATTTCATGAAAAACAGGTCTCGTTTTTGAAAACACATATGTTTTATACAGACACGGCAAAAACATCAAGAATTGAAAAGAAAAAAGAAAATATAAAAATAGCCGAAATGCTAAATAATTCTTAGGCTTAATAAAGCAGTATCATCTGGGTAATCATTTTCACCTTTAAATTTATTTACTTCTCGAAACAGAGCTTTGTTCATCTCACTCATATTTAGGCAACTATTTGCAAGTATTCCTTTAGCTAACCTTTCTGATTCAAATTGTTCTTTTAATTCATTTTCTACCTCAACCATTCCATCTGTATAACACACAATAATTGTATTAGGCTCAATGGTTAAAACCTTACTTTCAAGGCTTGGTAACTCTTCAAAAACTCCAAGAGGTGTACAACCAGTTTGTAGCTCTTTAATTTCTCCTTTGTGAAGTAGAATAGGAAAATTATGACCAGCATTTACATACTTTAATTTACGATTACTTTCATTATAATAACCAATAAAAAAAGTAATAAACTTCTCCCCTTTAGCTGCATTTATTACACTGGTGTTCAATTCAGAAACAAGTTCTTTAAGCGTTAGGTTTGCATGATTGTACTTTACATTTGCTCGGAGTGTAGCCTGAAAATTAGACATAAGCATAGCTGCTGAGGTTCCTTTTCCAGACACATCTGCTATACAGAAAATATATTCATTTTTATTAATTCGAATGAAATCGTAATAATCACCACTAACCATATTTTTAGCAATATAGGTGCCCGCTATATCTATTAAATGATTGGAAGGTAAATTTGCAGGCAAAAGTAATTTCTGCATTTCTGCAGCAATTTTCATGTCCTTTTCTTCTAGCTTTTTCTTTATTAATTCTTTTGCTAGATTTTTTGTCTCAATCGCTACAGAAACTACGTTTGCAAGCGTTTGAACAAACCCTAAATGGGTTTCTATAAACTGCATCATTTCATCTTCTTCGATTCCTCCAAGAAGCAAATAAGAAAGAGCCTTTTCTTTATGAAAAACAGGTAAAATAATGTCAAATTGATCAAAAACATGATTCTCATTTTTATTTATTATGAGGGTGCCATCAATCTTAAGGAGTTCCTTAATTTTTAAATCATTACAATGATTTTTCATTCCATAATTCAAGATACACTTCCACGAATCTCTTTTGTTTACAAAAGCTAATTTTTTAATCCCAATGTAATTCTGCATCACATTTTCGAACTGAACAATTAGCTCAGAAACCTTATAGTTTTTATTAACTGCATTCGTAATCTCAAGAAGGGCATTTAGTTTTTGCCTCTCAATCAAGAGTTTATCCTTATTTTCAATCAATGCCATAGTTAGTTCTCAAAAGTTCTTAATCAAAGTAAGATTTTTTGGGCTTAAAAACAATATTCGTTCTTCTCAATTACTTTAAGTGCAACTTTTTGATATGCAGCTTTAATATTAAATGGAGCGTGTTTTGTAAAACGTTTTAGCCCCATCAACATCATTTTTAACTCATCACCTTCTGCAAATGAATTTAAAGCATCAGTTGCTGATTTGTTTATTCTGTAAGAAGCTTCATAGAAGAATATTTTAACCATTTCTATTTGTTCTGCACAAGCTTCTTCTCCTTTCATTGAAACTAGTTTTTCAACTCTAAGCATCATAGATTCTGCCAAATACGTATCAATAATCATATTAGCATTACCCATTAATACTTCTTGTTCTTTAGCAAGAGTAGCCATCAATTTTTGTACTGCAGAACCTGCAACCATTAGCACAGCCTTCTTAAAACCTTGAAGTGATTTTTTTTGCTCAGCAAACAAACCTTCTTCTCCTTCTTCAAAACTAGGAACCGACATCAATTCGTCCGCAACTTTCATTGCTGGACCCATTAAATCCAACTGTCCTTTCATTCCCTTTTTAAGAATCATATTCACCAATAGCAATCTGTTAATTTCGTTTGTTCCTTCAAATATCTTGTTGATTCTTGCATCACGGTAAGCTCTTTCTACTAAAGTCTCAGCAGAATAACCCATTCCTCCGTGTATTTGAACTCCTTCATCTACAACAAAATCTAAACAATCAGATCCAGAAACTTTCAACAAAGCACATTCAGGAGCAAATTGCTCAATTCCTTTCAATGTTGCTTGTTCTTTAGTCATTCCTCCGTCTACAAGGCCTTTTATTGCATCATCAATGTTTTGAGCAGCTCTGTAGTTTGCCGATTCATTTGCATAAATCCAAGTAGACATTCTACCAATCTTGTTTCTTATTGCTCCATATTTAGCAATTGGCCTTCCAAATTGTTCTCTTTCGTTAGCATAATTTGCCGATTCAGTTACAATTTCTTTAGAAGCTCCAGTTGTTCCAATAGATAATTTTATCCTTCCAATATTCAAGATATTCAAAGCAATTTTAAATCCATTTTGTCTTTCAGAAAGCATGTTCTCAACTGGTACTTTTACATTGTTGTAAAACACCTGACGAGTAGAAGAACCTTTAATTCCCATCTTCTTTTCCTCAGCATTCAAAGTGATTCCTTCGCTATCTGCTTCAATTAAAAAGGCAGTTAATTTATCGTCATCATCAATTTTTGCAAATACAGTATGTAAGTTGGCAAATCCAGCATTGGTAATCCACATTTTTTGTCCTGTAACCAAATAGTATTTTCCATCTTCAGAAAGTACAGCTTTAGTCTTTCCTGAGTTAGCATCACTTCCTGCACTTGGCTCAGTCAAACAATAAGATGCTTTCCATTCTCCAGAAGCTAATTTTGGAATGTATTTCGCTTTTTGTTCAGCATTTCCATAATACAACAAAGGAAGAGTTCCAATCCCTGTATGCGCTCCATAAGCTACCGAGAAAGAGTAACTTCCACCTAAGCTTTCTGTTGCCAACATACTTGTTTTAAAATCCATTCCCATTCCACCTAATTCCTCAGGAATTGAGATAGATAACAAACCTAATTCTCCAGCTTTTTCCATCAAAGCAGACATAAATCCTTCTTCCATAGAATCCATTCTATCTAAATGAGGAATAATTTCAGTTTTAATAAAATTCTTACACATTTCGGCAAGCATTTTCTGCTCTTCCGTCCATTCTTCTGGGATAAATATTTCGCTTGCTTTTGTGTCTCTGATGATAAATTCACCTCCTTTTATTGCTTCCATTTTATTTAGATTTAAAGTTCTTATTATAATAATTCGTATATCCCTGCAGCTCCTTGTCCAGTTCCTACACACATAGTTACTGCACCATACTTCTGTCCTCTTTTTCTCATTTCGTTAAATAATTGAACAGATAATTTTGCTCCAGTACACCCAAGTGGGTGACCCAATGCAATTGCTCCTCCGTTTACATTCACGATATCTGGGTTTAAGTTCAACTCATTCATTACTGCAACAGATTGCGAAGCAAATGCTTCGTTCAATTCTATTTGCTCAATGTCATTTATTGTTAGTCCCGCTTGTTTCAATGCTTTTGGCATTGCATACAAAGGCCCCATTCCCATTATTCTTGGTTCTAATCCAGCAACTGAGTAAGACATCAATCTTGCAATTGGCGTTAAGTTGTTTTCTTTCAAAAATTTCTCAGAAACAACCATTATAAAAGCAGCTCCATCCGAAGTTTGTGAGGCATTTCCGGCAGTAACCGAACCTCTTGCGTCAAACACAGGTCTTAATCTCGCTAAACCCTCCATATTCGTTCCTCTTCTCACCCCCTCGTCTGTTTCGCAAATGATTTGTCTAGTCTGTTGCTTCTCGTTTTCGTCTAGGTAAGTCTCATCAATAAATATTGGAACGATATCATCTTGAAATCTTCCGCTATCAATTGCTTTTTCTGCTTTGGCGTGAGAATTTACAGCAAATTCATCTTGCATTTCTCTTGTAACTCCGTATTGGTTGGCAACTGCTTCTGCAGTTAATCCCATTCCCCAATACCATTCTTGGCTTTTTTTAGAAACACTTGCATTAGGAACTAATCTCCATCCTCCAAAAGGAATTGGCGACATAGTTTCTACTCCACCCGCAATAATACAATCAGCCATTCCGCTATTGATTTTTGCTGAGGCAATCGCAATCGTTTCCAATCCCGAAGAACAATATCTGTTAACAGTCATTCCCGGCACTTTTTCAGAATCTAATCCCATCAAAGAAACCATTCTTCCAATATTCAGTCCTTGTTCTGCTTCTGGAGTTGCGTTTCCTACAATTACATCATCAATTTGATCTGCAGCTACATTCGGTACATTTTTCATCAAATGCCTGATAACATCTGCCGACAAATCATCTGCTCTATAGAAATTAAACATCCCTCTAGGCGCTTTCCCTACTGCTGTTCTAAACCCTGCTACTATATATGAATCTTTCATTTTAATTTTTTTAATTAGTTATTGAATAAGATTAGTTTCTAAGAACTTTTCCTGTTTTCAAGATGCTTTCAATTCGCTTAAGCGTCTTTTCTTGCATACATAATTCTAAGAAAGTCTTTCTTTCTAAATCCAATAAATATTGTTCAGATACTTTAGTTCTTTTCGATAATTCACCACCACACATAACAGTTCCCAATTTCTCAGAAATTAATTGATCGTGGTCAGAAATGTAATTTCCAGATCTCATAGAATGAGCTCCTACATAAACTATTCCTATTCCTTCGTTACCCATTACTTCAATGTCGGTTCTTTGTGGTTTCTCCACATAACCTTTAGCATCCATCAAAATAACTTGTTGTTTTGCATATCCAATTTGGTGTGCTCTACTCACAATTACTTCGTCAGTTCCTTCTCTCAAATAACCTAGTTCAAAGGCTTCTTTTCCTGAAGTAGAAACTTTAGCCTGACCAATTGTCAAGAATCTATTTCTTAACTGATTTGTTCTGATGTCTCCGTCTTTTAATTCATCATTCAAACGAACAACAAATTCTTTGGTTCCACCACCACCAGGTATTAATCCAACACCAAATTCTACAAGACCCATATAAGTTTCTGCGTTAGCAATCACTTTGTCTGCGTGTAAGCAAATTTCGCAACCACCACCCAATGCCATTCCGTGAGGAGCAGCCACAACAGGGATTGAAGAATACCTCAATCGCATCATTGTATTTTGGAAAGCCTTGATAGAGAAGTTTAATTCGTCCCAATCTTGCTCAATTGCCATCATAAATATCATTCCTACATTGGCACCAGCCGAGAAGTTTTGACCTTCATTAGCAATTACAATTCCTTTCCATTGCGGATCAGTTTCTGCCAAATCAATTGCTTTGTTCAATCCTTGAAGAATTTCACTACCAATCGTATTCATTTTAGTGTGGAATTCTACATTCAATACTCCATCCCCTAAATCAATAATATGAACTCCAGCATTTTTCCATACTGTGTTACTTTCTCTTAAGTTTTCAAGTGAAATTAAGTTCTCAGTTCCAGGAATTACTTTGTACGATTTACTAGGAATATCATAATATAAACGAGTACCGTTTTCTACTTTATAAAAAGTTTCGTTTCCAGCTTCAATCATATCATAAATCCACTGAGCAGGTTTTGCGTCAGCTTTTTCCATATGTTTGATAGCCGCTTTTACTCCAATTGCATCCCAAGATTCAAAAGGACCAAGTTCCCAACCAAATCCGGCTTTTAACCCATCGTCAATTCTATATAACTCATCCGATATTTCTGGAATTCTGTTCGATACATATTGGAACACCCCATTGAATGATTTTTTGTAAAATTCACCCGCTTTGTCCATTCCATTGTACAACATTTTTGTTCTGTCTTTCAAATTGTCGACAGATTTTGTCATCTCAAGAGTTGCAAATTTTCCTCTAGTTTTAGTCTGGTATTCTAATGTTTTTAGGTTCAGTTCAAGTATTTCACTTTTACCTTCCGCATTTTTTACTTTCTTATAAAACCCTTGTTTCGATTTACTTCCTAGCCATCCATTTTCCACCATTTTGGAAACATAGCTTGGTATTTCAAATAAATCTCTTCTTTCGTCATCAGGGCAATTGTCTTTTACTCCGTTTGCTACGTGAACCAGTGTGTCTAGTCCTACCACATCACAAGTACGGAAAGTAGCAGACTTTGGCCTTCCCATTACTGGGCCAGTAAGCTTGTCTACTTCCCCTACTGTAAGTCCCATTTCTTCAACTGTGTGAAATAATGCTTGAATTGAAAATACGCCCACTCTATTTGCAATAAAAGCTGGAGTATCTTTAGCCAAAACCGTAGTTTTTCCTAATATTTTTGATCCGTATTCCATCAAGAAATCAACCACAGCTGGGTCAGTTTTTGGAGTAGGAATTACTTCAAACAATTTTAAATATCTTGGTGGGTTAAAAAAGTGAGTTCCCAAAAAGTGCTTCTGGAAATCTTCGCTTCTTCCTTCCAACATCATATGAATAGGAATTCCTGAAGTATTTGAAGAAATTATAGTTCCTGGCTTTCTGTGTTTTTCAATATTTCCAAAAACGATTTGTTTGATGTCTAGTCTTTCAACTACAACCTCAATAATCCAATCTGCTTTAGAAATTAAATGAATGTCATCTTCCAAGTTTCCAGTTGTAATTCTGCTTGCGTAAGATTTACTGTAAATTGGCGAAGGGTTCGATTTTAATGAAGCCTTTAACGCATCATTCACAATCTTGTTTCTAGCCATTTTGTTGGTAGATTCCTTTGCTTCCTTTGGCACAATGTCCATTAACAAAACATCCAATCCTACATTGGCAAAATGACAAGCAATACGAGATCCCATAACTCCGGAACCGATTACCGCTACTCTTTTGATGTTTCTTTTCATTTTTTTACTTTTATTATTGTTTGTCCTTTAAGGACTAAAAAATATTGTTTTCGTCTATCAACTCATTTATTCCATCCATTACTTTAAAAAAGACCTCTAAATCTTTCTTTTTAATGTTATTCCTTAAATGAGTATTAAATTTTATTACTTTTTCTTTCGAAAGATCTCTTTTTTCCATTCCAAGTTCAGTTAGGAAAATCCTAACCATTCTTTTGTCCTTTTTATCAGGTTGACGATAAATAATTTTTTCGTCTTCTAAGTTTTTCAAAGTTCTGGTTAAACTTCTTGACTCCATTCCCATCTTTGGACCTAAGCTTGTAGAGGGTGTTCCTTCTTTTAAATCTATATTCAGTAGAACCATACCTGTTGCCATACTAACGCCATATTCTGACGCCTGTATATTGTACATTCTGGCAATTTTGTGCCAAGTACTTCTAATGTTAAAATCTATGGTTTCTTCTGGTTTCATTTATCTTGCTATTTCCAAATATAGCAAAAACATGTTATGCACGCATAACATGTTGAAGTTTTCTTTATCTAAGTTTTTTGGAAGGCTTGTGAATTTCTTTAACTTTAAAAAAATCAATTATGATAAAATACAACCCAAAGTTTTGGTTCAAACATATTTTTACTTTTCGTAAAAGTGATACAATTGTTGTCCTTTGGAAGGAGATGATTTATATCGGCTTGTTTACAACCATTCTTGCATACTTGGTGCTGAATTATGTAGAAGATGAGTTTCATGTTTCTGTATTAGGAAAATTGAAAGATGTATTTTCTTTAATTGGTTTCGTTTTATCATTACTATTAGTTTTCAGAACAAACTCTGCTTATGACAGATGGTGGGAAGGAAGAAAAAAATGGGGAGAATTAATTAATAATTCTCGAAACTTGGCAATAAAAGTTGACACAATGACCAAGAATAAAACCTCTCATGAATTTTTTTCAAGGATGATTCCTAATTATGCTTTTGCTATGAAAGAACATTTAAGAGAGGGAGTATTAATTCATGAACTTGAATTGACAGAAGAAGAGCTGATAGAGATAAATAAAAAAGCACACAAAACAAGTTACATTGCTCAAAAAATGTATGCAAAGCTTAACGAAATGAAAGTTTCTAAAGAGCTTTCAGAAGAAGAGTTTTTATCAATTGATGATAATTTAAAGAATTTTTCGAATATAACAGGAGCTTGTGAAAGAATTAAAAATACTCCAATACCTCATTCTTACAGTTCTTTTTTAAAGAAGTTCATTTTTGTTTTCGTTTGCACAATGCCACTTTCGTTTGTTTCTAGCTTCGGATATTTCTCTGCTTTTATAGCAATTTTCATCTTCTATATTTTAGTTAGTATGGAAGTTCTTGCTGAAGAAATTGAAGATCCTTTTGGAAGAGATGAGAATGATTTACCTACAGATGGTCTTTGTGTTAAAATAAAGGATAACGTAAAAGAAATTTTAGAGCACTAAATCCCTAAGGGAAGGCCATTATACTTTAATGTCCTGATTTTTAGTAATTTCACAACCAGGTCCAATTGAAAACGAAGGTTGTCCATTTACAGACAAAGATGGAGTTTTGGATAAAGATGATGCTTGCCCAGAAGTTAAAGGAATAGTTGAAAACAAAGGTTGTCCTAAAATTGAAAAAGAAGAAGAGGAGATATTAAAAAGAGCCTTTGATAATTTAGAATTTGAATCGGGAAGAGATGTTATAAAAGCCTCTTCATATTCCTCTCTTGATGAGTTAGCGGTTTTGATGACTAAAAAGTTTGATGACTAAAAAGAAAGAATGGAATATAAAAATATCTGGTCATACAGATAATGTAGGTAACGATAATTCCAATATGCAACTATCTAAAGAGAGGTCTGAAGCAGTAAAAAATTACCTAATACAGAAGGGTGTTGACGAAAGTAGAATAATAGCTTTGTGGTTTGGTGAATCTCAACCGATAGAATCTAATGATACTAATGAGGGTAGACAGAAAAATAGAAGAGTTGAAATAACACTTTTTGCATATTCTCACTATAACATTGCACCACATTCCAATTTTGACTAATTTTGAATCAAAATAAATAAGGAATGACAATTTCTGAAATTGAAAATGAAATTATTGAGGAGTTTTCCATGTTTGATGACTGGATGGAAAAGTATGAGCACTTAATTGAGCTAGGAAAAGATTTGCCAATAATTGATGATTCACAAAAAACAGACGAAAACATTATTAAAGGATGTCAATCAAGAGTTTGGTTGCATGCAGATAATGAAAATGGAGTAATTGCTTATTCTGCTGACAGTGATGCAATTATTACTAAAGGAATAATAGCTTTATTGGTAAGAGTAATGAACAATCAAGACCCCAAAGAAATAGTGGAAGCTAAACTAGGGTTTATTGATGAAATAGGATTAAAAGAACATTTGTCGCCAACACGTTCCAATGGACTGGTAAGTATGGTAAAACAAATGAAAATATACGCTTTGTTGATGCAACAAGCTTCATAAAAGAGAGAATGAAAAAGAAAAAATTAGAAGACATTATCATTGCTACAATCAAAACTATTTTTGATCCAGAAATCCCTGTAGATATCTACGAACTTGGATTAATTTATGATGTAAGAATTGATAAGGATAACAATGTGGATGTTGACATGACATTAACCTCCCCTTCTTGCCCTGTAGCCGAAACTTTACCTGTTGAAGTTGAGGATAAAATTAGAGGAATAGAAGCAGTAAAATCGGCAAAAGTACAAGTAGTATTTGACCCAACTTGGACCAAAGATATGATGAGCGAAGAAGCTCAACTTGACCTAGGTTTTATGTAATAGTTAGAATTATGAAAACAGTAGGAGTTTATTTTCATTTACACGAGTCTTATCTTGATAAGGCCGCTCTTGATTTAGAAGGAATTGAGTCGTTTGTAGCCAATGAAAATACGTTTACAATTCATGCAGATGGATATAAACCAAATCTTAAATTGCAAGTAAGCGATTCTGATTTTGAAGAGGCGCTTAAAATTCTTCAAGAACTAAGAGAAGAGGAAGAGTGATTTTGTTAAAAAACCACCCTTAATATCTTAGTTAAATCTTGCTTCAAACCAAGCAATTATTCCGTTAAATTTGCGTTTAACCCAAATGTAAATCTGCCAGTAGTGGTATACAATTAATGGAAGAACAAATTCAAATAACTCCCCAGCCAAAAAAGAAATTCAGAAAATTCAAAAGAGTTTTCGTGATTTTGCTATCTCTTTTTTTATTGGTAATTATTTCGGGAATTGTACTGGCTAATGTATACGAGAAAGAAATAAAGCGCTACGCAATTGATGAAATAAACACTCATCTTAAAGCTAAGTTAAAGATTAACGAAGAAAATGTTTCTTTTTCATTTTTCAAAAAATTTCCTAGCGCAAGCCTTAATTTTGCTAACATCCTCATTGAAGATGAAAACCAAAAAGACACCATTTTATTTGCAAAAAATTTCTCTTTAGAATTTGGACTTGGTGCAATTTTCTCAGGAGATTATAGTGTAAAAGAAATGGATTTGGATAATGCGAAAGTTAATTTGCATGTAGATGAAAAGGGAAACGAGAACTATATTTTTTGGAAAGAAGCTGAATCTAAAGATACCACTGAAACCAAATTTAACTTTGCGCTTAAACAACTAAATCTAAATGATGTTTTTCTTATTTATCAGAATGATAAAAGTAAAATTTTAGTTGATTTAACTATTCGCGAAACTACTTTTGGGGGTAATTTTTCAAGCGACACATCAGATTTAACAATTTCTTCAGATCATTTTATTAACCAAGTTAGTTCGGATAGCACCATTTATTTTAAAGATAAAAACTCTTTATTATCTATTGAAAAAGGAATATTTACCTCGGATTACATTTCACTATCCAAAGGGCAAATATCTATCGAAGAAATGGAGTTGGGTGTTAACGGAAACTTTGATTTAAAGAATGATAATTCAGATATTTCGGCTTTGGCAAGGAATGTGGAAATTTCACAAATATTTTCTTTAATGCCAGAGAGTTTTAGGGAGAAACTAACAGAGTATCGCACCAAAGGGAAAATAAATGGGAGTGTAGTAATTGAAAACAATAAAAAGTGGAAAAGCCCAAAGATTGAAGCAAAGTTTTTGGTTAAACAAGGAACAATTACCGAGCAAAACTCTGGTGTGGAACTTAAAGACCTAAACTTGAGCGGAAATTTTGAGTCAAGTCAGTCAAGCCAGAGAATTGAGTTAATAGATGGAAGTGGAAACCTGAGTGGAGGTAAGTTTTCGATTACTGGAAAGATGATAGGTAAAAATACCCACACTATTTTTAGCAAAATTAATGGAGATTTTGATTTACTAAAGCTAGGTGAATTTTTAAATCTTGATGGGATAGAAAAAATGTCGGGCTCACTTAATTTGAACAATGAGTTTAGAGGAACACTAAACCAAAATGGAGACATGAAAGTTTCTGAGTTTTTGGGAGAAGCAATACTTAAAGATGTGCTATTAAAACTTGAAGGTGCAGAAGGACAGTTTCAGGAGTTTACTGGAGAAGTTAACTTTAATAGGTTTAACTCTAGCGCTACTGCAACAGGTAAATATGGTAATTCAGATTTAAACATAAGCACACAATTCACCAACTTTATCCCTTACTTGGTAAATAATGAGCAGCTAACGGCTAATATATATTTACAATCCGAATTATTGGAATTGGATAAATTATTAGCAAATGATAAAAAAGAAGTTGAAAGCGGAATTGATACAAATGGAGTTGAATTTCCTAAAAGGGTAAAAGCTAATTTAAGAACTACAATTACTAAATTAACCTACCAAAACCACGAACTAACAAACGTATCTGGAGAGGTAGAGGTAATGGAGAACCAAGTAAGGACATCCAACTTAATTTTTAATTCAAACTCAGGGAACTATAGTTTGTCAGGAGATTTGAAAAAGAAGGCTGATGGATTTACACTAGCTTCTAAAATTATTTGTGGACAAGTTGATATAAGTGATTTACTAAAAAAATTCAACAATTTTGGTCAATCAACTCTTCGTCACGATCATCTTAGCGGAAGAGCAAACGCTATAATTAGTTTTAATTCTAAAACCTCTAAACACTTAGAATTGGATTTAAACTCACTAGAAGCAGACATGGAGTTTTCTATTGCAGAAGGTGTATTGCGTAACCTAGAATTATTTGATGAGATAGGAGAATACCTTAAAGGAAATGTGATTTCAAGAAATATTATAAAAGTAGATGACCTTGCTAAAAAGTTAAAAACAGTTGAGTTTTCTAAATTCACTAATACCATCAATATCAAAAATAGAATGATAACAATTCCATCAATGAGCCTGAGCACATCTGCAATGGATATTGGAATTTATGGAACCCAAAGTTTTGACTATGATATTAACTATGGAATGAACCTGAGGTTAAAAGATATTCTGACAAAAAAGAAAGACACGGAATACGGTTACATTGTTGATGATGGAGAAGGAGTAAGGCTCTTTTTATTAATGACAGGAACAATTGATGAACCTGAATTTAAACTTGATAAAGCGGGTAAAAAGGAATATCAAGAAAAACAAAGAGAAGCTGAAAAGCAGAATGTGAAAGGAATATTAAAAGATGAATTTGGTCTCTTTGGTAAAGATTCAACCGCAAAAAAAGCTGCAGAACAACAAAAAGCTAAGCCAAAATTTGAGGTAGAATGGGGAGAAGAAGGTGATGATAAATCTGACAAAAAAACAGATAAAAAAGAGGATGAAAAACCAGAGAAAGAGAAAAAGAAAAGAAAATGGTTGGATAAATTGAAAGGAAACGAAGAAAAGAAAGACAAAACTAAATTCGAGATAGAGTAACTTTATTTTTTTATTCTCTAATACTATTGAAAAAAATTATCTTTACTGATAGTAAAATGACACATTATGATTAAAAAGGCGCTATCCACATTATTTTTAGCAATTATTGCTACTCTTAGCTTTTCGCAGATATATGACCCTGTAGAATGGGACTATTCTGTAGAACAAAATGGAAAAGAAGCAACATTAATTTTTACCGCTAGTATTGAAGAAGGATGGCACGTTTATTCTCAAGTACTTGAGAGTGATGATGGGCCAGTTGCAACCAGAGTTGTTTTGGAGCCAAGTGCTAATTATGAATTAATTGGAAAAGCTTCAGAGTCTAAAACTTATAACGAATACGACTCAAATTTTGAAATGAACCTGACTTTCTTTAAAACGAAAGCAGTTCTTAAGCAAAAAATCAAAATCAAAACAGACAGTCCTTTTAAAATTAAAGGAGGTGTTGATTTTATGGTATGTAATGAATCAATGTGTTTACCGCCTTCATTAGAAGAACATGAGTTTGAACTAAACAATAAAAGCGGAGTAAAACTTATAGAGGTTGAGGTAGAAAATGAAGGAACTGAAGAGACAGAATTAATTATTGAGAATGCTAGTGTTACAGTTTCTGGAGTAGAGAATATGGAAATTGAAAATTCTAACGAGGCTCCACAAAATTCAGGCTTAGAAGATCCTATCGATTGGGAGTTTAGCTCAAAAAAAATAGGGGATGATGTCTATGAAATTTCTGCAAAAGCTAAACTTGACAAACATTGGCATATTTATGCTACTACTCAGGAAAGCGAATACATCCATCCTACCACTTTTTATGTATCCGACACAATGGGTTCTCTTGAAGGAAAGCTTAAAGAAATTGGGAATGTTCATGAAGAATTTGAAGAAGTAAATGATGCAAATAGTAGATTTTTTGAAGATGAAGTCACTTTTATTCAACAAATAAAATCAGCAAAAGGATTAAAGTCATTTACTGCTGAAATTTCTTATATGGTTTGTGATACCAGCCATTGCTTAGCTCCAACATACGAAGAGTTTGAAGTAGATGTAGCTACAGGAAATATCATTAAGAAACAACAATCTAGTTCTGATAACAATTCAGCAATGGGAATTTTGCCAGCAATGGATAAATTTGATTTGAATAATCCAGTTGCAGATTGTGGAGGAGAATCGACAAATACTGAAGAGAAAAAAGGACTTTGGGTACTATTCCTATTAGGAGTTGGAGGAGGTTTATTTGCGCTCTTAACACCTTGTGTGTATCCAATGATACCATTAACAGTTAGTTTTTTTACTAAAGGAGGACAAGATGCAAAAGGAGGATTTGGTAAAGCTGCACTTTATGGCTTATTTATATTTCTTATATATACCTCACTTAGTTTGCCTTTTTGGTTTACTGATGCAGATCCTCAAGTACTAAATGGTATTGCAACAAATCCTATTTTGAATTTAGTATTCTTTGCAGTATTCGTGTTTTTTGCTTTTTCATTTTTAGGATATTATGAATTAACGCTTCCTTCAAAATGGAGTAATAAAGTAGATTCAGCTTCTAATGTTGGCGGAATTATAGGTATAGCCTTAATGGCACTTACTTTAGCTTTAGTTTCCTTTTCATGTACAGGTCCAATATTAGGATCAGTGTTAGCAGGGGTTCTTAAAGATGGTCCTTTACCACTTACAGTTGCTTTAGCAGGATTTGGAATTGCACTAGGATTACCATTCGCACTTTTTGCTGCATTCCCAAGTTTAATGAAAAAAATGCCTCAATCAGGTGGATGGCTTAATTCAGTAAAAGTAGTTTTAGGTTTCTTAGAATTAGCACTTGCAATTAAATTCTTATCTAATGCGGATTTAGTAATGCAATGGGGATTAATAAAAAGAGAAGTATTCTTCGCTTTATGGATTTTAATAGGGTTAGGACTAGTAGCTTATTTATTTGGGCTTATCAAGTTCCCTCACGATCATGGAAAAACAAAGCTTACTTTCCCTAGAATATCACTTGCCTTATTGATTTTGGCTTTTGTAATATATTTAGTTCCAGGATTAACTTGTGGAGAAAATGCTAACAGAAAATTAGTAAGTGGATTCCCACCACCAATGCACTATAGCTTTTGTGGAGGAGAAATGTTCCATGTTTACAAAGATTATGAAGAAGGAAGAAAAGCAGCTGAAGCATCTGGAAAACCTATGTTAGTTGACTTTACTGGTTGGGCTTGTGTAAACTGTAGAGAAGTAGAAGAAAACATTTGGCCGGACGAAGAAGTAATGAAGTTAATTTCTGAAGAGTTCATTTTAGTCTCGTTATACGTAGATGAAGATATTGAGCTACCAAAAGAAGAGCAAGGAGAAGTTGATATTACTTATGAATCAGGAAAGATTAAGAAGAAGAAAATAAGAACCGTTGGAGATAAGTGGTTCACTTTTGAAACGTTAGTATTTAAAAATAACGCTCAACCAAGATATATTCTTCTTTCTGATGAGGGAGTTTTATTGAATAACCCAATTAGTTATTCTGACATTAAAAAAGGAGGAGGAGCACCATTTTATGTTGATTTCTTGAAATGCGGATTAGAAGCATATAAAACAATAAATAGGCAACAATAAGAAGTAACAGTTAATGAGAAACATAAAGATTGCATTGATGCTATTTACAGCATCAATTATAGTATTCTCTTGTGATGGGGAAGAAAGAAGGAAGAAGAAGGAAACCAAGGAAGAAGTAATCCCAACTGACATTCGTTACGGATTTGATTTCGAAAAATATGACGTGCATTCTGGTCAAGTTGAAAAAGACTGGACACTTAGCCATTTATTTGCTAAGTATGATGTTTCTCAGGCAGAGATTAACGAAGCATATTTAATTTCTAAGGATAGTTTAAACCTTAATTACATCAATCCAGGGAATGATTTTTACATGCTTTGCACACCAGATGATGACTCGGTTCATAATTTAGAGTATGCTATTTACATCAAAAATGCAGTTGAGTATTTTATTTTCGACTTTAGAGATACAGTAAAAGTATTGGCCAAAAAGAAGAAGGTTGATATTGAGATTAAAGAAATTGCTGCCAGAATAAGAAAAGGAGGTAATCTCTCTTTCGCAATTGACAGGCAAGTTCAAAATACGGCTATATCTTTTCCTATGATAGATGAAATAGCCAACATTTATTCTTGGTCTATCGATTTCTTTCACCTACAGATAGATGACAAGATTAAGATCATGTACGAAGAACGATCTGTTGAAGGAGAAGCGATAGGAATTGGAGATATAAAAGCTATTTTATTTAATTATAAAGACAGAGATTTTTATGCCTTTATGTACCAAACAGAAACCACTACAAACTTTTATACCGAAGAAGGTAAAAGCATGAAAAGTATGTTTTTGTCAGCACCACTCAAATACTCACGTATGAGTTCTGGGTACAATTTAAAAAGAAGAATTAGACAATACGGATACAGAATTAAACCACATAAAGGAACTGATTATGCAGCACCTTATGGCACACCAATTTGGACTACTGCGGACGGAACAATATCAAAAAGAGGATATGGAAGCGGTAATGGGAATTTTGTAAAAGTAAAGCACAATCCTCAGTATTCTACTCAATACCTTCATATGTCAAAAATAAAAGAAGGGCTTAAGGTTGGAGACTATGTAAAACAAGGAGACATTATTGGATATGTAGGAAGCACAGGTTCTTCTTCAGGAAATCATGTGTGCTATCGTTTTTGGAAAGATGGAAAACAAGTAGATTCCCGTAAGCAAAAGTTTAATAATGCCAAGCCAATGGACACAACTTACATCCCAACTTATCTTAAATATGTAGATTCTGTAAGACCAATGTTGGATGGAATTAACTTCCCAATTCTCGATACTATTTCGCAGGAAATAGACAGTCTTGATAAAATTATAGAAGACAGTTTTAGATAACTGAAAATGTATTTTATACCAGCTATTTTATTATTATTAATTTTCTAGAACTTACAGGGATGTTATTTTGGTTAATAACAACAAAATAGACACCTTCTTTTAAATTAGATGTATTAATGATTTGATTATCATACACAAGATTGTTGCTTAATACTATTGAACCTTTAAGGTCAAGTATTTTTAGACTTAATGAACTCTGACTTTCCCCTTTAAAGGAAACTCTAAAATTATTTACAAAGGTTTGGATTTGATAATGGTATATAAGCTAGGGGTTTTCCGAAGATATGAACTTCTTGATCCGATAATTTATAGTATTAATGTGAGTAGTAATTACGGCCGAGGAGAGTCACTTTACAGTTATGAATTAGAGAACCGCCAAACAGGCTTCTATTTTGGAGCGAGTTAAACCTTTAAACTTCCCAAAGTAAGGAAACCGAAACAGGACTAGCATACTTATTGGTTAATTCCTCAATTAACGTTAATTTTAACCAGCCATAAAAAACGGTTGAAAGATGAACTTGATAGAAGAATTAACTTGGAGAGGGATGATACACGATATCATGCCAGGAACGGAAGAACAATTAGCAAAAGAAATTACTTCTGGGTATGTAGGATTTGACCCAACTGCCGATTCATTGCACATTGGAAATTTAGTTCCAGTAATGCTACTGAAATTTTTACAATTATCAGGTAACAAACCTATTGCTTTAGTTGGAGGAGCTACAGGAATGATTGGTGATCCAAGTGGAAAATCTGCAGAGAGACAATTACTTTCTTTGGATGACATAAACCATAACCTGAATTGCCAGAAGAAACAACTAGAACAATTTCTTGATTTTGATTGTGGCGATAACTCAGCTGAAATTGTAAATAATTACGATTGGTTTAAGGATATTAATTTATTGGACTTTATCCGTTATACAGGAAAACACATTACCGTTAGTTACATGATGAGTAAGGATTCTGTAAAATCGAGATTAGAATCTGGAATGAGTTTTACGGAGTTTACTTACCAATTAATTCAAGGATATGATTTTTTGCATTTGTACGAAAACAAAAACTGCAAAATTCAAATGGGAGGAAGTGACCAGTGGGGGAATATTGTAACTGGAACTGAATTGATAAGAAGAAAAGCAAGAGGAGAAGCATTTGCACTTACAGCACCATTGATTAAAAAAGCAGACGGAACGAAGTTTGGAAAATCTGAAGGTGGAAACATTTGGCTGGATGCTGAAAAAACATCTCCATATAAGTTTTACCAATATTGGTTAAACTCAAGTGATGAAGATGTAGAGAAATTCATTAAAATATTTACTCTTTTTGATGAAGCAACAACAAATAAATTGATTTCTGATCATAAAGAAGCTCCACACGAAAGAAAGCTTCAGAGAGCTTTAGCAGAAGATGTTACAACAAGAGTTCACTCTAAAGAAGACTATGAAAATGCGGTAAAAGCATCTGAAATTTTATTTAAAAAAGGACAGGAAGCTGTAGATGGATTAAAATCATTGTCGGCTAATTTGATTCAAGATATTTTTGAAGGAGTACCACAAGCGAGTTTTACCAAAGCTGATTTAGCGAATGGTATAGATATTGTATCTGCTTTAGCAGAAAAAGGAGGGTTTTTAAAATCGAATGGAGAGGCACGAAGAGAATTGAAACAAAATTCGATAAGTGTAAACAAAGCAAAAGTAACAGATACCAAAGTACTAACAGAGGAAGACTTGATAGGAGGGAAGTATATTTTGTTGCAAAAAGGGAAGAAGAATAATTTTTTGGTAACGGTAGAATAAGAAATTTCTGACCGAAACTTTTATTATATTTAAGAAAAAGTAGGCAATGTTAAAACAATATTTATCACATAAGCTATCGCAAAAGCTTTCGCCACAACAGATTCAGCTAATGAAACTGTTGCAGGTGCCTACGGTTGAGCTGGAGCAAAGGATAAAGGACGAAATTGAGGAGAATCCTGCTTTGGAGGAAGGAATCCAGAAAGAAGAGGATGAATTTGGAGAGGAACAATACGAAGAGGATTTAACTGACTCTCGTGATGATTTTGATGTAAGCGATTATCTAGATAGTGAATCACATTATTCAACAAAATCTAATAATTATGCTGACCCAGAAAAGGAGACTAATATTCCAATTTCTGGAGGAAAGACTTTTCAAGAAAGATTGACTTCGCAAATTTCATTGAGATTACGTGAAGAAAGAAAGTTGACTATTGCCCAAAATATTATTGGAAACCTAGATGAATCGGGTTATTTACGAAGAGAATTAATTAATATTTCGGATGATTTAGCTTTTATGTTCAACATAATGGCTGAGGAAGATGAAATAGAAGAGGTTTTATACCAAGTTCAGGATTTAGACCCAGCAGGAGTTGGCGCAAGAGACTTAAAAGAGTGTTTGCTGATACAACTTGATAGAAAGCAAATGCTGCATGAAGAAGAGCCTGGAGTACTTGCTGATGCAATTAATTTGATAGAACACCAGTTCGAAGCATTTACAAAAAAGCACTATTCAAAAATTTTAGAAAGATTAAGCTTTACTGAAGAAAGACTAAAAGCGACTATTGAGGTTGTTACCAAGTTAAATCCAAAACCAGCAGGTTCAATTAAAGAATCTTCAGTACCGGCACAGCACATTATTCCCGATTATATTTTAACGGAAGATGATGGAGAACTAAACTTGACCTTAAACTCAAGAAACGCTCCTCAACTTAATGTAAGCCGAACATACCACAATATGCTCCAGACTTACGATAAGAGTAAGAAAACAAAGCAGGATAAAGAGGCTGTGATGTTTATTAAACAAAAGCTAGATGCGGCTTCTTGGTTTATTGATGCAATAAAACAAAGGCAACACACCATGATGAGCACCATGGAAACTATATTAAAATACCAAAGAGAGTATTTTTTGAGTGGAGATGAAACAAAACTCCGACCAATGATATTGAAAGATATTGCTGATGTGGTTGAGCTTGATATTTCAACAGTTTCTAGGGTTACAAACTCTAAATATATTCAAACTCCTTTTGGTACATTTTTGTTAAAATCCTTTTTCTCTGAATCACTTTCTACCGATTCAGGTGAAGATGTTTCTACTCGTGAGGTAAAGAAAATATTGCAAAACATTGTAGAAGACGAGAACAAGAAAAAGCCTTTGACAGATGGAGTGTTAACCGAATTATTGAAAGATAAAGGATACAATATTGCAAGAAGAACTATAGCTAAATACCGAGAACAATTGGGGATTCCAGTAGCTCGATTAAGAAAAGAACTCTAATCATTTTGAAGCAACTTACCCAAGTAATTTCCTTTATACTTAACCCTTTTGTTATGCCTTTTTTGGGCGTAGTTTTGGTCCTAAAGTATCATTCATTGTTTTCTATTATCTATCGATCCGAGTTCACTAACTCTTTAGTGATTCTGGCATTTTTACTAACTATTATATTCCCTTTACTCTCTATTTTTGTGCTATTTAAATCGGGTATGGTCTCGGACATTAATTTATCCAAGAAAGAAGACAGAACTATTCCAACAATTATTACGCTATGCTATTACATGGCTTTTTACTATTTTATTGCTAGGATTGACGGGATGAGCTCATCAATACTTGCAGGTTACCTTGGAGGTTGTGCAGCATTGCTTATAGCAGCTTTTATAACTCCTAGATGGAAAATAAGTTTACACTCTCAGGGAATATCTTCTTTAGCAGGACTATTTATTGGCATTACCCAAGTATCATTTGTAAATCATCAAGGAATGATAATCGCCCTTTTAACTTGCATGGGATTAGTTGGTACAAGCCGATTAATACTCCATAAACATACTCCAGCACAAGTTTATGCAGGAGCAGTATTAGGATTTTCGGTTCCTTATTTGTTTACCGTTTTTGATTTGGCAATATATTAAGTTAACCTCTTTCAATCATATTCATAAAACGAAATATAAGATTTCTTTTTGTAAGCAGTTGTTTGTTGGTTCTGTCGCATTAAACTAAAACCGACTGATTTTTGTAGTTTTTGATCAAAATTGAAAACTCTAAAGTTATGTTTATTGACGATTTAACTTTTTTAGGGAAGGGCGATTTTAGTTAGAAACGTTTGAAAAATAATTAATGCGACAGAACCTTCATGTATCAAAATTGAGGAAAAAATTAAAATGAATCGAACATTTGAATCAGTAAACTGAAGTTACAAAACCATTAGCTATGTATGTTTTTCCTTTTTCTAATTTAAGTATAGTATGTGTTTCAAAATCGCCAGTTATTTTATCAACTTTTGTAAGTTTTTGATATTCAGTTTTTTGTTTTTCGCTATTCCAGACTAAAATTTCAACTTTACCAAGCATTTCTTGGTAACTACTGAAATTAGAATCTCTTTTTAAGGCATACAAAGATATTAAACCATACTCTTTAATAAACAATGGATGTGATGGAGTTAATTCGACAGTATGATCTTCAGTTGAGACTTTAAGTAATGTATGATGGATTTGTTTAGCTGATTGGATTACCTGTGTAACTCTAATTTCACCTGTTGTTATATCTACAGAAGAAATTTCATCTCCTTTTTGTAATTTTTTGATTGTAAGAGGTTCATTTAAATTAAGAATATTAGTATTGCTGTTAAAACAGCAACCTCTCGTATGAATCTCAGAAATAGCGACATCATTCCATTTGTCTCCTTTATAAACCTCTACAATTTCAAATCTAATCCATTGGCCATATAAATCATAATCTGAAAGATCGAAATATTGACCACCCATTTTATCTTTTAGCTCTAAATAACAGATAGGTCTATTATCTACATAGACTCTAAATTTTTTCACCCTAGAGTTATTTTTCCAGGAGGAGTAAGAACTTTGGTATCCATTAAATATATAAATATTAGTACCTCCAAACATATCCCCCTTTAGACTTAAGTACTCTCCTATACCGTAATCACTTTTTCCCTCAACCCATGCTGTGCGCGGGTCATAATCATTTATATTGTTAGCGCTATAGTTGTGTTTTCCCTGAGGGCTTAATGTTGAGGAGGCTTTTACGTTATCGGGCGCATTAATACATGAATACCAAAAGGGTGCCCCGTCATAATCTGGACTTTCATACTCGCTCATAATTACATCCCAATTCACGTTAGTTTCACCACCATTTGCATAAATAGTTTGATTTTGAGCGTAAATTGCATTACCGATTGTAAATGATGATAACAATATAATGCTTATTGTTTTTTTCATAAGTTTTGTTTTTAATTGGTTATAAAGGCTTGAATAAACGGGCGTTTTAATGCCGTTTATTTGTTGTTAGCGTTTTGTTTATTAAGCACTGCAATCACAATCATCAATGTAAAGCAAAAACCACATATTGTTTTATTCAAGAAAATAAAAAGTCTTCGCTATCCTGCACAAAGATTTATTTATCATAAAAGCACGCAATTATTAAATATACAATTTTATTGGTAAGTTATTAATGAATTGGTTTAATTCTTCAAAGTAAAGGGTCTACAACCATTAAAAAATGGATCATTTTCACAATTGAACATAGTTAATGATATCGTATTGGGTTCTGTCGCATTAAACTAAAAACAACTGATTTTTGTAGTTTTTGGTAAAAGTTGAAAAACCTAAAGCTTTGTTTGTTTGCGATTTAATTTTTTGAAGGAAGGTTGATTTTAGTGAAAAACGTTTAAAAAATAATTAATGCGACAGAACCGTTTTAAAAACTAATTCAAAAAAGTAAATATATCCTTTTTTTATTAATTAAAGCCACTGCTTTGAGAAATGGAGTTTCCTGTAAATTAAGCAATAAAACTGTGGCGATTGTTTTTTTACTAATCATAAATACAATTTATTTGATTCATTAAATTTATGTATCGCTTGCGAGAGTCTGGAGCTACTCGTAATTAAGATTCTTAAAAGTCTAGTTGGATTTTGATATTAGTAACTGATGGTTTTGAATTTTATCCGCCACAATATGGTATCCTAAGGAAAAGGGTAACGAGGGCCTCATATTTTTTGGGGTTCTAGCATACATCTCGTTAAGTCCTTCTTGAAAAGTATGGTCTGCAAAGTCCTTAATAGGTTTGGTATAATCCCCAAAAAGTTGAATAGAAAAAATAGTTGTATCCACAAATTTTATTGCCAACCCAGCATCATCCTGAAAGATAGATTGGGTGTTGTTTAGAATAGTTGATCTCGCTTTACTAAATGAAGAATAATGAGGTAAATAGGAAGCTGCTTTTAAAAATACATTTTTTTGACCTATAGAGCTTACCCAATTTGAAAATACTGAATCCTTCATTAACTTTTTATTACTTAAGTCATATTGCATATAAGTAATGTTTTTAGATGTATACCCATTTTTAGTAATAGAAATCTCCAATGCATAACTTTTTTGGGTGTGTTCGATTAACTCACCAACTGAATCTATTTTTATATTTTTTATGTTCAATATTGAATGCCCAGTTTTTATCGCAAACACTGACAACAATGGTAAAACGCCTAAATTATTCTCATCTCTTAAATCGTCTTGCATGTGCATTGTAATAAAATAACTTTTTCCAATTACATCTCTCATGGCAACTCTGATTGAACTTAAATATTTTTTTATTTCAAGCTGTGATAAATTTTGAAAATCAGGGAACTCTTTTATAGGTTCCATAGCCACTAGGTGATATGAACTTGCATTTGGGTAAAAATAGTTTGCATGTAAAAAATCAGGTCCAGAAAATGGATAATATAAAGGAAGGCTATCATTTATTTTTTTAGAAAACGTAGTGTCTTCCCAATTGCCTATTGCATTTAACCTTTTCTTTTTTGCTTTATCCCATATTTCCTCCATTTGTTTGGAATGTGCTTCCCACACTTTATTTTCTGACAGAGAAGAAAATAAATTTGAATCTTGTTGAGGTAATCCAGCCAAAAATCTACCTATTTGATCAAATTCAGAATTGAGTGGCTTTAATTTTTCAGACAATGAAACCTCAGGTATCATATTGGTGTCTTGGGTTAATAATTCTTCATTACCAGGTTGATTTTGATTTTCTTCGGATAACTCAATTTGACATGAAAACATTGTAAAAACCAGACAGGTTAACAGGATATTTTGGTAGGGTATGCTATTGTTTTTTTTCATTTTTTTCTATTAAAAAGTAAATAATAAATCCAGGTACTATTGCAACGACCGAATACCAAATTTTCATAGGGTCTTCAATTGCAAAGCTTACAATCATCCATAAAATCATGGAGATAAAAATAAGAGGGGTAATAGGGTAACCAATTGTTTTTACAGGGCGTTCATGTGCTGAATATTTCTTTCGAAGTATGAACACACCAAAAACAGTTAACAGGGAAAAGAAAGCAAGTGTGATTCCTAATGTTTCAATTAATTCTTGAAAGCTAGAAAATAAAACAAGTAGTATTGAGATGAATGCTTGGAGTAAAATAGCAAAAACTGGTGAGCCTCCTTTAGATTTTTTAGATAGCTTAGAAAAAAATAAAAAATCATTTCCAACCTGCTCCGATACCTTCGGCCCAGCAATTACCATTGCACTCATAGTACTTAGCAATGCCAGGGAAAAGAAACCTGCAAAAACTGTTCCTGCTCTAAGGCCAAATAATTCAATTGAAACGATATTCCCTACATCTTCCTGATACATCATTTGTTCGAAAGTGCAAAAAAACAAAAAAGATGCATTCAGCAATACGTAAATGAATGTAACCAACAAAACACCCAAAATTAATACAAAGGGAATAGATTTATTTGGTTTTTTTATACTGCCAGCGATATAGGCAGCCGAATTCCATCCTGAATAAGCATACATAACCCAAACCAAGGCTGAAGCAAAGGGCAAGCTATAAATTATTGAAAAACTTGAAGTAGTTGGAGAAAATTTTTCGAAAAAACTTATCCCATCGCGGTAACCGATAAAGAATGGAGCCAAACAAAAAATTATTAACAGAAGTACCTTGAATCCAGTGAGAATGGTTTGTAATAAACCACTTATTTTCACACTCCGTAAATGAAAAATTGAGATAATTAAAATAACAACACATCCTACTATTTTCTGATAAGTTAGTGGCATACCAAAAAAATAAATATGTGAAGAAGGATCAAATCCAAGCGCAGGACCACTATACTTTCCAATTGCCAAACCTGTAGATGCAATAGCCCCAGAAAAACCCACAATCAAACTAATCCAGCCACTTGCAAATCCAAGGCTTGGATGATATAACTTACTTAAAAATGTATACTCTCCACCATTTTGCTTTAACGTTGTGGCAATTTCAGCATAAACAAAAGCACCGCATAGAGAAATAAGTCCTCCGATTAGCCAGACTAAAAGAATGGCGAAATTATCAGGGATACCGCCTTTTTCAATTGGTATTACTTGAAAACCAATGGCAGAAAAGACTCCAACACCAATCATATTTGCTACCACCATACTAAGCGCAGCAGATTTTGAATATTTATTGTCTGCTCCCATTAGTGTTTAAACATAAAATCAATATCTTGACTTTGTATTGGAATTGGTGAGTGCCTCAATCTCTTTCTTATAGTTTTACTTGATCTCAAATTTTTAATGCCTCTAGAAATTACCCAAAAGAAATCATAGGTGTAAATAGTTGCGGACAGTGTTGCAGATCCCAAGAAGATTTTATTCGCAATATTAGCTTGTTCGTAAAACTGGCCTTGTTCAACAATGTTTGTTGAACTCAAATATCTTTCATAGTTCTGGTCAGAATATAATTTTGCACCTACAGATACGGCAGAAGAAAGAAGAAAACAAGTGAGTCTTCCCCATCCTTTTTCTCCATACGAAACTTTGAGCGTTCCCATTCCGGGCATTATCAATGAATAAATAGCACTCCTTGGCCGGGCCACTTTATAGGAGATCAATGAGATATCAGTGAAAGTATTACCATTTATTTCTTTTTCTTTAATTTTAAAAATAAATTTCCCCTTGTTGGCAGAGTTTTTTGATAAATAAGAATTTATCTCATTGAGATGAGAAGTAGATAATTTTTTGTTCAAAGAAACTATTCCTTTATAATTTGATTTAAAAATATTAGTATAGGTCAACCAATTTAAATCATAGGATATTTTATCTGTTGACGCAATGAAATAATTGCCTATTGCGGTGGGAGGAAGCAACGAATTATCTTGAGTGTATTTGATTATTTTTTTTTCTAGACCATGTATTGAGCTCTCCCTCATGGATAAAAAACTGTTGTTGTTTCCAAAAGTGTCATATTTTATGTGAAAGTCAAATTTCATTAATCCTTTCTCTTTTTGCACTACTATTTCTCTTAAGTCATCTGAAAGTTTATTTCTAAAAAAAAAGAAGTCTTTTTCATTTGTTTTTCTATAATCGAATACTTTTTCTCTTCGTGCAAATAAAATATTTTTAATTTCATAAGACTTTTTTAACTTATCCTTAATCCTAGGCGAATTAGGTTTCAAAAGAAGGTATTTTTCAAAAGTCAAAATTGCTTTTTCGTAATTTGAAAGTTGGTACAATGAATCTCCAGTTTTTTCAATAGAGGCTAGGTTATGATCCAATTTATTTTCGATTACTTCCTTGATTTTATTTTCAATTAAATAAGAATTGTTTGAGTAGTTTATAGCTTGTTTGAGGTAATCCAAGGCAGCATCAAAGTCATTGATTAACAAAGCAGCTTCAGCAGAGTTCGTTAAAACATTAGACTTTGCCTGTTTGCTTATCTCAATTTTAGAGTCAACTTGAAAGTTATCGTCAAATGGACGGGCTCTTTCATACATTTCTATGGCAGAAATATAGCTTCCTGTTCCGAATAAACTATCCGCAATTTCAATTATTTGGTTGAATTCTATATTTCGCTCTTTTGTCAACAAAAGAGATTCGAGTGAACTTAAACTGGACTCAAAAAAATCAGGCTTAGGATAAAGATCTAAGAATTCTAGATCTTTAGAAAGTAGATTATAGTTCGTTTCGTATTGAAAGATATATTTCTGTGCTATGTTTTTTGATGACAGTAAAGATGATTTTGCCTCTTCTAAAAAGTTTTCTTTGATGAAGTTTTCTCCTTGTATAATAAAAGATTCAAAAGAACTCTTCAATTCCCACATCTCTCCTTTTTTATCATTTATTTTATTTTCTCTAGCTAATTGTTTTTGTTTTAGTTGCTCGTTATTAAAAACCAATATCCAGCCGTCATCGAAATTAAAAATTATTTCACCTGTAGTTTGTCCCTTATCAACATTCCCTATTTTTGATTCTTTAAGAATGTCAAAACAATCATAACTGTCATAACAAATAATATTTGGAAATCCTTTTTTGGTAATTAAAACTAACGTGTTACTACCTTTACTCCAAGAAAAAGATTTTTCATATTGAAAACCCTTGAAAACCATTTGATCATCGCGAACTGGATAATCTGCCGGCTCATACCCTACACTTGACAAAAAAGATTGAATATTTTGTTTAGTTTCACGGGTCATTTTGATGAGCTGATAATCCTTTAAGCAATTATTTGTGCTTTGCGAAAAAAGCGAAATTATGGATATTGAAAAAAGAAACGAAAACGAAAGTCTTTTAATTGTTGTTAGCATAGTTTTTTTAAATATTTCCTTACCGTATTTGTATTCATAAATAGTCAGCAACACTTCATTCATTGCCTAAGTCCTTTGTCGGCAATGAAAGTCTCAAGTACTGCATGTTTTCTAAATTCATTTACGGAAAAATTTTATCCTCGATCTCCTATTCTATTACTTCTGACTGAGATACGGCACTTTCTTTCTTCTTAGAAGTAATTATTACTCTTAATTCTCTTCTTCTTTGGTTCAATCGAATTGTACAATTTTCGTTTTCAAATAAATCATCAATCCGTTTGAATCCTTGTTGATCATTTAACAAATGATCTTCAATATTCTTTACCAGTTTGTCAATTTTACCATAACCTGTGCTAGAATAATCAAAATTAATGCGGTATTCATACTTATTTATTGGGGCATCAGACTTATAAATCTTTTTTTCGTACCACCCATCGCGAACAGTTGTGTAGGGTTTGCAATGAACACTGAACTCTACGTTTGTATATTCATCATTTGCAGTTAAATTCGAAATAACATGTCTTCCATTATATAGCTTTCTTGGAGCGTCAATCTTTGATTTAAAATCTGATTCTGGATAGTCCTTCAATATTTCATCTATGGTTTGATTTTTAGGTGAATTAAGTCCTTCACCAAAGTTTAAAACATTGAGAATAGAACTAATATCAAAAAAATCTGAAATGATAGATTCTGATTTTTTGGTCCTTTTGAAACTATTACTCCAAACTAGGTAGCTATATTGAGGATTAATTTTATACTTACCATCTAGTCCAATAAACCCCCATTTTCTTACATTTCTTACTGGAGCTAAACCTCCATTGAATTCTAGTGCATGCTCAAATTGAGGGTTGATTTCTATTTTACCTGATTTGTCAATATATCCGTATTTTTTTCCAATTTTCACAGGAGCCAATGCATTTCCATCAAAAATATAAGCTTCATTAAACTGAGGGTTTATCACAACCTCACCGTCTCGATTTATCCATCCATATTTCCCATTTAATCTAACTTGAAATAAATCTCCATCAATTTTTATCATATCGTACTGAGGATTTACAATAAATTTACCACTCTCATTGATGATACCCCATTTATTATCTTCGTTTGCAACAGTTGCCAATTTACCGCTAAATTCATTACCGATATAAAATTGAGCATTTACCGTGAATTTCCCTTCCTGATTTATGTAACCATCTTTTCCATCTAGAGTTACGCTACACAATCCCTCACTGAAATAACCGGTCCTTTCAAATTGAGGGGCAATTACTATTTCCCCTTCTTTGTTAACAAACCCCCATTTCTGACTGTTATTGGATTTAATTAGAATAGCTGATAATCCCTCAGAAAAATTTCGGGTTTCTCTTGCTTCAGGTAAACTAACCAATATTTCACCTTGTTTGTTGATTAATATTGGATAAGAGTCTTCATTCACTATCCAAGCTACTTCTTCTGAAAATGCACCAGCATTTTCGTAATTTCCGGGAAATGCATATTTTCCTTCTTTGTTTATATATTTATAACCTTGGTTTTTCCCATCTGATTTTACACGTGCTAAACCATCATGAAATAAATCGGCCTCTTTAAACTGTGGATTAATAATTATTTCTCCGTCTCTATTAATGTATTGATATAAGCCATCGACTTGAACGGGAATCAATTCAAAGTCAGGAATATTACCTGTATTGCCACATGAATTAAGGATAAATAGTGAAAAGATAGAGAGAATAAAAAGGATTGTCTTTAATTTTTTCATTGTGTGTTGTTTTAAAATTATATTTGAGTCAATAGTTTTTTTGAATATTAAATTATTATTGAGATTTTAAAATTATGGAATTTCGGGGCAATCTCTGTATTTAGCTAGGTTAATTATTGGTTTTTAGCATATTATATTTATACAAGGTTTTTGAAAGTTCTGTAGCAAAAAGCCTAGCAGTTTTTTCATATTCATAGTAGGAGTCATTTATGATGTTATTTTTGTTAACATAAATGGAGTATGTCAAACCAAATTTAACCCCGTTTTCAATTACCTCAAAAAAGCTAGACTCGGTTACAAATCCATAAGAAATTCCGATTTTAGAGTAAATTAAAATGTCTTTGGGAATAATGGAATAGCCAAGATCTGAAAATTTGTGATAATTGTCGGGAAATTGGTTGCTATCAGAGTATTGTTTATTCGATAAGTCTCTAGGTACTTTTTTCAAACATCTTTTTAAAAATTTTCTTTGGTTATAATTCAAATTCCATTTTTTGTTAAATTGAGTGCTATCCAGATACAACAAATCATATAAAGTGTTTTCTATATCCTCAAGTGACATGCTGTTCATATTTGAAAAATCATAGGGTTCATCAATGATTTTTCCATGTCTAATTTGTTGAGAGCCAATAAGTTTGGTCAAGTCCTTTTTATTTGTTTTGTCCACTGGATTGATTTTCACACGTTCACTTAATTGTCTTCTTCCATTTTTATCAACTATTTCAAAATTAATGTCCACTCCATTAAGGTTCATACATCTAGAAAAAGAGTGAACTATTTGAGTAGAATTTATACTTTTTTGCCTCAAACTTTTTTTTATTTCAAAAGGAGATAAAAAGTAAAAAAAATAAGTAAAATAAGAGTCGTCACTTACAACTAACATTTCCTCAATCATTTGACCTATTGTAATGTTTAATAATTGGTTATCAATCAATATTTTATTTTTTCTACACGGGTCAATATAAGTTATGATCAAGTAATCATTGATAGAGATTCCCTTATTTTTTAGTTTCTCCATCAGCAGAATAGAGAGTGGTAATTTCACTATACTTGCTGGATAAAAATATTTATTCGCGCCATAATCGTAAGTTAATCTAATAGGCAAAGTTCCTTTTTGCTCTTTTATTTCAGTATACTTTATTTGAACCCGATAGTTTTCATTGTTCATTATCGAATCTAACAGTTCTGATTTACCACTTAAATACGTCTTAAAACTTTCATTATCTGTAATTTGACAATGAATAATAGCATTTGAGGAAGTCATAAATAGTATAAAAAAAAGATATTTCATTTTTTGATTAGTTAAAGTTAACGAACTCTTATTTTTTTACCAACAGCAATTTTATTTGGATTTTTTATCTTGTTAAGTCTCTGTAATTTTTTAACTGAAGTCCTATGCTTTCTCGCAATACCTGAGAGGGTTTCCCCACTCCTTACCACATGATATTTTCTTGGTATTATTGGATCGGTAATATCTTTCTTTTGAATTATTAAGGTATCTGATTTAATTTCAAACGTTTTCTTATCAAAAATCTTTAAAGGATCAAAAGACTTTCCTTTATAACGCGTTTCGAAATGTAAATGAGGTCCAGAACTTCGACCTGTTGACCCTCCAAGACCTAGCACATCCTTGCTATAAACTAGCTCACCAGGTTTCACTAATATTTTACTCATGTGTGCATATAAAGTTTCAATCCCATTAAAA
Organism: Flavobacteriales bacterium; assembly: GCA_018609055.1. Lineage (GTDB taxonomy): Bacteria > Bacteroidota > Bacteroidia > Flavobacteriales_D > CAJJDF01 > CAJJDF01. Next base: position 240,054 of record JABAYJ010000001.1, on the reverse strand, counting down.
TTCCTTACCACAACGCAGTTCCCATAACCTCCATCATTATATTGGGCATATCTTACAATTCCATTAAAGGTAGAATATATGGTATCACCTGTTGTTAATGGCAAATCTAATCCTCTGTGCATTCTTCCCCATCTTGGTCCATAACCATAAGTTAAACTTCCCCATTGATTGAAATAATAATTTTCCTTATCTAAAATGATAATCAATTCTTTAGAAAATGGTAGTTTGGACACAGAACTTTCAAAAACACAATTTGTACACCAAGATGAGTTAAACATAGAGTCATTTTTCAAGACAAGCGACACAAGTGAATCTTGGTAAGAACAAAAATTTGGGTCAGCTTTTATTGAATCAATAAATTTTCTATACAAATAAGGACTATTTTCTTGTAGTTTCGAATTAAATTGAAATGTAAATGCTTTATTTATATTTTCGTCACTTTTTACTTCTGGTCGAGTTTGAAAAATTTTCCCATTATACTCCCATGTTGTATCACACGTCACTCTCATTTTTATTTCTTGCGAAAAAAGAGTGTTAAGACATGCAGACATTATTAGCAATAATGTTATGATTGAGTATTTTATTTTCATTGTTTTGCATTTTCGTAATCATTGCCATATAAATTATAGGCATCTAAAATAAAACCATTGTCATGTTTTCCTTCTAGATCTATCTGAAGTTGTATGGCTCTAAGTGGTTTGTTTTCATTTAACCATTTTCTAAATTCATTACCTTCAATTTCGTTTTTGAAAGGCAGGAGATTTGCTATCGAATCAAGCCTTAACTCAGAATAATATCTATTTTGATCATACAATATAAAAAAATTTGCATTATTGGGGACCCACCACCGTAGAAATTTAGAGGCAAAATCAGAAACTCGCACACAACCAATGCTATTTGATGAGCCTAGCATTCCTCGAGATACACCTCTCAAAGCTACTTCGTGAATCCCATTTTGTTTCATCGCTTTAGGAAATTCTTCTGTAGGAGACATTAATAGAAAGTTAGGTAGTTGAGCCCCAGTTTTAAAAAATGTAACACGATCATTACCTCCACCAAGTTTTGTATCATGTAATTGGTCTAATTCTGTATATTTTCTTCTCGTTTCCCAGTTTTTAGAAGTTATTGTATATTGAGCACCATAATAGTTTCTATACTTACCTATTGGTAGATTTGGAATGTATCCTGTAATTTTCACCTTGTCATTCGAGTCTCTTGTATGGGTGGTGGTCAATCTTTTTGAGGAAACTGCAAATTCAGCAATTAATTCAATTGTATCTTTTTTTAATTCACATAGGCAAATTGTCTGTCCTAGAGCATAAGCTTTTTTATTCAAAATTCCATATTCCCTTTTTAATCCTGGTGTTTTGTATCTCCAAACTTTATCGAAAAAATTATAGATAATATCTTTATCTTTTGAATAATTATCCTGAAGATAAACCATAAGGTTGGAATCCCCTTTATTTAGATCATCTGTTGCCTCATTCAGCAAAGTCAATAATTTAATCTCATAATCTTTAAAATCTTCTAATTTGCCTAAATCAGGGTTTTTTTCTGTTATCCCCTTATTTTTCATGTTAGAATCTAATACCATAAAATTTCCAACCAAAAACCTGTTTCTGTAATTTGACATTGAATCGAGAGTTTGATTGTATAATTCCTCCAAATTAAAAAAAGAACGCTTGTCATTTGGGTAAAGCGAGCTATCATTTAGCAAAGGCAAATAACAATTATTTTTTATTGAGCGAACTTTTATCATAGATTGTGTTAGCTCTTTAATACTTTTTTTTGGAGATGACAGGAGAGAATCTTTTATGTTTACCTTAAATTGTTTGCCCCCCATCAAGATTCCAGAATTATGGGAAGATGCATTATTACAACTTAAAAAAACTAAACAAAAACTAAAAGTATAAAAGAAGATTATTACTCTTTTCATAAAAAATGTTTATTTTTAAATTTACTATTATCTTGGCTAAAAAAATAACAATAAAGCGAAAAATACGAACCATTACTATGTTTCGTATTTTTTTAATTTAAAACACAGATTTTTTATAAATTTATTATAAAAAATTTAGCATGACATTTAAACTTTCACTTTTCATCTTTTTAATTATTTCAATTACCTCGTGCGAAAAAAACGATTTAAGTTGGGACTTGGAAAAAAAATCTATGACGCCCTCTGTAGAAACTCTAAGGATCATTTCGTATAACAATTCGGAGACATCTGTTTTGTCCGAGGTAATGATGGATCAAACAGAAAAAGTTATTCAGAGGGGTATTTGCTTAAGTCTTGATGCGACACCTACAATTTCCAATAGAGTTACAATTGACGGGCTAGGGACTGGACAATATGAGTCAAGATTTTCTAACCTCGATCCAAATACAACCTACTTTGTTAGGGCTTATGCCATAAATAAAAATGGTGTTTCTTATGGGCAGCAATTAGACTTTAAAACAACAAATGTTGCCGGAACTTTACCTATAATTTCCACATTACCTCTGTCAAATATAACTGCTTCAAGTGTTAATTCAGGTGGCGATATAACTTCAAATGGCGGATCAGCTATTACCAGACGTGGTATTTGTTGGAGTACAATCTTAAACCCAACAGTTTCAGACAATACAACAAGCAATGGATCTGGAACAGGGAGCTATACGAGCATCGTTTCAAACCTTTCAGCTAATACAACATATCATCTTAGAGCTTACGCCACAAATAGTATAGGTACTACTTACGGGAATCAATTTTCTTTCAGTACTTTGTCCAGCTCATCCCCTCCGACAATAGCCTCTTTGATTGGAACGGATAATTGTTCAAGCCTTTCTGGAGTAAATTCATCTTACCGAAGATGGAATGGTTCCTCTTATACTTATTCTCCCTGGACCATCTCCAATTCAGGTTACTCAGGATCATGTTGGCTAGCTCCAGATCCAAGTCTTACAGGTACAGGAGCAATTGGGACACACTATGTTCAATTTAATAAAACCTTTTCAGACAGTGGATACATTGAATTTTGGCTAAATACTTCAAATCCTGGATACAACAATATTTATCCTACCATATATATAGATGGAGTAGCCCAAAATACTCCAGTAAAAATTGGTGGTCAATTGTCTTCGTTTTATTTTATGCAAGTCAGGTCGGAGATTATTTTGTCAGGAATTCATTCAATTAAAATAGAGTTTAACGGAAATTATTACATATTCAAAATAGATGAAATAGATTATTTTGAGTACTAACTTCTTACAAAATTTAATAACACTTATTTCAGGAATAATCTTGCTTTTTCTTACAAGTTGTGGTGGACCACCAAAAAGTTACCTAAAAGCAGAACGATTATATGAAGAAAACAAATATGACAGCGCAAGGTTTTATTTTAATATTATCTCAGAAGAAGGAAATTATTACGACTCACCCAGAATTATGAAAAAACAAGTTATCACAGCATTAGTTGATGGTCACTTATGGGATAAATGTTCGGTTCTGTCGCATTAAACTTAAAACGACTTATTTTTGTTGTTTTTGATAAAAACGGAAAAACCTAAAGTTTTATTTATTAGTGATTTAATTTTTTGAAGGAAGTGCAATTGTAGTTAAAAATGTTTGAAAAATAATTAATGCGACAGAACCCAAATCTAAACATTTATTAGTTACTCCTTGTTAATGCGACAGAACCGAAAATCAAAGTAAAATATTTTTTATAAATTTATAAAAACTTTAGTTAATCATTGTGATGCTTTTATAAACTTTTATTGTTTTTCTTTAAAAAAAAAGTATATTATGATACTTGCCTTTGAGGGTGCATCTTGTTATTTGTCAATTTCAAACATTTCGGTTGGGTGAGTCTTGATATAAATAAACACAATCTTAATTAGTATTTTGAGAAAAACACTTAAATAATTATAGTAAAGTATTCAATTAAAATCTTATGCAAGAGGAAATAGGTTACATAGTATTGGGATTTCAGAAAGAAATACCAAACAATTTATTTTCTGATAATGTTCCTCCTTCTGTTCTAACTCAATTAACAGATAATTTATCGAATGTTTGTTCTAGTTTGGAAAATATGTTCTTTACTATCGAAAAAATTGGTAAGTTCAGTATTCTTAGTATCATTTATCCCAAGTCTATTGAAAATAAAGTACAGAACGATTACAAATTGATCAGCTTGATTTTACCTGTAGGACACTCCATAAAAGGTGACGTATTAGGTTGCCTTCAAAACTTGATGGAACTATGTAACAAAGGTCTGATGGACAATTTGAAAAACATGTTAGAAGATGAAATTAGTCAACTTCAATTAATTCCTAAGCAAAAAAGAGAAAGACACGTCAGTGAAAGAATAGGTTATATTATTTTTCAAAGCAAGCTGGAAATTCAAAATAAATTTCAGAAGGCCTTTATCGGTGATTTTAAAACAGTTTATTTCATTTCTTCTAATAACTCCAATATTGAGCAGATTGATGGAATAGAAAGAATTACCACATTAAGTGAAGGTTTGTTTTTAACCTTGTATGGGTTTGACCCAGTAGAATATGAAGTAATTAAAAATGGAAAGAAGGTTGAGGTTGTTTCTTCCAAAGTTCAGATAAATCAATCAGATTTAATTGAGATTAAGACTTTGAAAACAAATGAGTTATTAAAAAAAATAACAATAGGAACAATCAGTCTAAGCTATACATTGGATGATTTATATCCAGAAATTGAGAAAAACAACCGTCAGATTAAGAAAAAAGGAATTCTTTTTTTCTTAATCATTATAATTCTAATTGCTTCTTTGATTTCATTTATTATTAATTTAACCAATCAAACTAAAAATGAATCGATTAATTCTTCCTATAAATCAATTACAAGTAGAACTAAATCGAAAGAAATTGATACGGCCAATGCTGAGGAATATATCAAACAGAGTAAGATAAGAGCTACATATGATTTTTCTGAGTTGACAGTCTCCAATTTTCCGAATGCTGTTGACTCAAACTGCCAGTTTTTCCTGTATCAAATCAATAATAATGAAATGTTAGATTCCGTTTGTAAATTATCCCCGACAACATATACAAACAAACTGAGCTTGAAAGATACAGTATTGAATTTAACAACTCTGATAGATGGACAGACATTTTATAAAACGATACCTTTGGATATTATATTCCCAACTAAGTATTATATCAAAAGTGGTGAAACTTTATTGGGTATTTCCAAACGCTTGGGTGTGAGCTTCGATTTAATAAAAAGTCTGAATAATATACAAAACGATAACGATATAAAAGTAGACCAAATACTACTCTTAAAATGAGTCTGTTTAAAGTTGCCTCCAAGAATAATTAAAGCTTGAAATCTACCAAAATAGTAAAATTATGATTCGGATTGAAGTATTTTATATTGAAAGGGACTACTTTTAATTCAAAACTTTAGGCTTCCTGTTTGGCGAAAAATAACGTTGTCCCGAATAGAAATTTTATTACCCGAAATTAATCTACCCATGTCTACCGAAGACTTTTAGATTTCTATTATACTTCCTCCATCTCCACCAAACCAATTGCATGTTTTTATATTCAATACAATCAGTAATATAATAAATAGCGAAGCAAAGATTAATATTCTTCTGGTAAGTTTCATTTAGTAGTATTAAGGTTTTAATTTAAAATTGAAAAGACACTATTTTTTCACTTCCATTTTTTGATTTCATGATTCCAATAAGTGAATTTTCGTTTGTTTAGAAAATGAAGGGACTAAAAACCCTGTATAAGTATTATATGATGCCAAAACATCTCTGCTCATATAACCACTTTCGTTTATGAAATAAACCGACAAAGCAAATTCATTTTTGTTTCGAGTCATGTTTTGTGTTCTTTCATTGTCAGACATGTGATTATCAATATTATCATTAAAAACAAAGTAAAAACCGTTTGATGATTGCACAACATTATACGAGACCAACCATTCGGAACCAGAATTTTTTTGAGACTTAGGAATTTTTTTCTCCCAAAGCACATCTCCGTTTTTATCCATGGCAATAACTAGTATGTCCATAAATGCAAATTCATCTCCTTTGGTTTTGTTATTGTAAGCATATTTAACTGTATTTCCATCAATTCTTTGATGCTCAGCAATTAGTATTGCTCCTCCATCAATACCTTTTAGTAAATCAGTACTTACGAAGTATTTATCAATCCTAAGTTCTTGCTTTTTCAATCCTTTTTTATATGTTTTTTTCTTAATAATTTCGCTTTCATCATGCAATAGTAAAGCAATAGGGATTTGCGTATTTGTTTTAATAATTGATGATAAATCTGATGGGTTGTAGGTATTAAAAAAAGTTCCTTTTCTGTTTCCGTTAAATTCATTTCCATCATAAATACCAACAAGAGCAATGTCTCCATTATCCAAGATAGTTAGTTTCATGTCCTTGTAGGGACTTTCTTTTTCTTCTACAATCTTATGAACTAGCTTGGACTCTCTTTCATTAGAAACTAATATTAAACTCCTCTCAATATTTTTAGATTTACTTTCAATTAATAAAACCACCTCTTCTTTTTGTGTGTAAACTCCTTCTCTTATTTTCAAATCCTCAGAAGAAGACAAAGTAATATTTTTTTGCCATTTTGAAGTTAGTTCAGAATCAAAACAAGTAACCTTAAGCTGATAAGAATTACTAGTATTATTTTTTCTAAGCAAGTTGTAAACTACAATTCCGTTAGAAGTAAATATTGTTTTTAGTTCAGTGTCTTTATTGTTCTGACGTTTATTTTGAGTAGATAAATTAATCGTTTCAAGGTTTGTTTTTAATGTTTCTAAGTCAATTTTTCTTGTATAAAAACTAATCTGTCTCGTGTTTTCGTTAATTGCAGAAAAAATTAAAAAACGAGTGTTTCCAATTTTTTCAGCTCGAATAAATTTTTCCCCAATGCGATTATAATAAAAAGTTGATTCTTTTATCAAATTAAGATCAGTATTAAATTTTGCAATTTTTATTACTTCTTTAGCTCCTCTTCCTTCTGTCCAAATAGAATAAGTAAAATCATTTTCAACAAATGATTTCTCAAAATTTCTAGGGGAGTTTATTTCTTGAAAAACGTGACTCTTTTGTTTTGTTTCAATTTTTCCCTGAGAATAAAAGTTGAATGTGGAAGTTATAAATAGGGTTAATAGAATTCCTTTCGAAAGAAAATTTTGTAGAATAGTTGTTGTTTTCATTAAAGTCTTATTTCAAATCTTATTACCAAATATACTTGATTTAATGGCATCTTGTTAAAAAGGAAAGTTAAACAAATGAAAAAGCCCCTTTCCTATTATGAGGAAAGAGGCTTTAGTTATTAAATTATCAACTTTTAGAAAGGTAAATCATCTTCTTTTTTCTTAGTGTTTTTAGAGTCATTTGGTTTAGTACCCATCATTAGTAATTCGTTTACTAATACTTCAGTAGTGTATCTTTTATTTCCCTCTTTATCATCCCAAGTTCGAGTAGTAAGTTTTCCTTCAATTGCTATTTCGTTTCCTTTTTGCACGTACTTTTCAATTATTTCTGCAGTTTTACCCCATGCAACTAAATTGTGCCATTCAGTATTTTCGATTAATTCTCCTTTAGCATTTTTATATTTCTCACTTGTAGCAAGGCTAAAGTTAGCTACTGTCTTTCCAGAGGTTAAGTGTTTTACATCTGGGTTTTGACCTAATCTTCCAATTAATTGTACTTTGTTTCTTAAATTATTCATAATGTATTGTGTTTTCTTCCGCACTTAAGCAGGTTCGATTTAGTTGTCGTCAAACTGAGTTGTTTGTTTCGACAGTGCAAATATGCGACAGTGCCAAAAGTTTATTCGGTTGGTAACCGCTTGTTTTCGTTTACTTTCGCTTGTAAATGTTTGTAGTCGTTTGCAAACGATTATTTATCACTATATTTGTGCCATAATCATTTGATAAACAATTTTTTATTTAAAAATTTAAGTCCATGGAAAAATTATGCTTAGAATGCCAAGACCCAGTAAAGGGAAGAGCTGACAAAAAATTCTGTTCGGATTATTGCCGTAATAGTTACAACAATAAGTTAGATGTTGGGGATAAAAATCTGATTAGAAACATCAATAATCGACTAAAGAAAAACTACAAAATACTGTGCGAGTTAAATAAAGGAGAGAAATCTAAAACTCATAGAGATAAGTTAATAGCTATGAATTTTGACTTTAAATACTTCACTAGTATTTATACAACCAAAAAAGGGACTGTCTATTATTTTGTATACAATCAAGGTTATTTAGAGCTTGAAAATGGGTTTTATATGTTGGTAAAACAATACGATTAAGAATTTAACACAGCTTGGAATTTTTGTTTGAAATCAAAATCTGTCCATTTATTTTAATTACCTTAATGACTTAATAATAAAAATTGAATCAATGAAAAAAACACAATTAACTATTGGAAAGTATGTAATACTTTCATTTTTAGCACTTGGACTTACAATGACAAGTTGTAAAAAAGAGGAAGAAGTTCCAGTAACACCAGAGCCAACTCCCACAGCTGAGCCTGCATTTAGTGCACATGCACAAGTACAAGTACCAATTGTATTAAAAGAAACAGGAGAATTATGTGGACCATGTGGATCATGGGGATGGACAGCTTGGACTGATGTAATTGATGTTTTAGAAGGTGATGCTTTTCTTTGGTCTAACTACAGTGATTATTTTGTGTCAAACTCTTTCTTTGTAAATCAAGAAATGGATCCAACAAATTCGGTTATGAATGCTTTTCAAGCAAACTTTCCATATGGAGGTTCTAAACCATTATTCTATGTGAATGGAGTTGAGTCTACAAGTTCAACAGCTTCTGTTACTGATGCAAATACATCTATTGCTACTGATGCTTCTTCTGTAAATGTTTCTGCTGCTTATAGACTTAAGTGGAATGGAGATAAAATTACGGTTGATGTTCAGGCTAAATTATATAATGATATAAATGGTAAATACCACATGGGAGTTTATATTGTAGAGGATAAGGTTTTAGCTACTCAATCAGGTCAAAATGGAATTGTAGAACACCACTTAGCAATGAGAGGATCTGTTCAAGGTGGAATTTGGGGATATGAATTTATAAATGGAGCAGCAACTGCTGGTCAAACTTTTGATAAATCATTCGAAACAACTATTCCTTCTACTTACAAAAAAGAGAACATTACAATTGGTGTTATTATTTGGAAAAAACAAGGTATTAAGTATTTTTATGAAAATGCTGCTACTAATCAGAAAAAATAGCAACCAATTTATATATAGTTTACAAAAAAAGGGTCAGCTAATTAGCTGACCCTTTTTTTATGCTCAATAATTAAAATTTAAGGAACGATTACTACTGTTTTTTCAGAAACAGCATATACATTAAAGTTTCCTAAAGCTCCATTGTTAAAGTTTCCATCAGGGTTTGCTGGTGGTGCACCATTTCCTCCACCAAGAACAGCATCAACTCCTTCTAAGTATGTTAATGTAGCTTCATCACATGAATGTAACTCAATCTTAACTGTATCATTAAGTTGTGCAACACCTGCTACGAACGTAGGAAATTCAACTCTATTTCCATCCGTAAAGCCATCATCTAACAGAATTAAATCTTCTATTCCACCATAAGTGCTTTCTGCAATTGTTACAAATAAGCGATAAAAGTTTTTCTCTCCTGCAGGATCATCAAATTCAAGTTGACTCAAATATCCTTCATCAGTAAAAATATTATCAGGAACAAACTGATAAGTAATTGTATCAATTGGAACTAAAGTTGGGACAGTAACACTTGCTTCAAAACTATTCCCATTTTCATCTACTGTCAGTGTATATTCAGTACCTGAAACGGCATTAAAATTAAGTAAATAATAATTTCCATTTCCTGTAAATGATAGAGGAAAAGTTGAGACACCATCACTTAAGTTTACTGTTGCATTATTTATTATCACTGGTGAATTATCACCAAAGAAATTTCCGGTTTGGGTGATTTTAACCCTAAAGTCATTAGTCCCTTCGTAAAGACTTGCTTCAATAACAGTTTTTTTATCTCCTTCTTCAAGTTCAATGTCAATTATTTTTCTGCAAGAACTTACTGTAATTGCTAGAGCAGACAATGCGATTATTAAGTTTTTCATTTGTATTAAAATTTAAAATTGTAAGTAACTGCAGGAATAATCTTGAATAAAGAAGTTTGTTCTGCTACTGTTTGTCCAGGGTTATTTTCGTCTTCAATAAAAGCTATAGAGAAAGTATTTTCCCTTCCGTAAAGGTTATAAATTGAGAAATTCCAATTAGACTCAAACTTATCAGTTTTCTTGTTGTACCAAGTAACTCCTAGGTCCATTCTGTGGTAATCTGGAAACCTTGATTGGTTTCTTCCAGAATAATAAGGAACCTGAACTCCTTCTACCTCATATCCTCCAGCAGGGAACGTAACCGCTAATCCAGTAGTGTATACCCAGCTAGCAGAGGCTACCCATTTTTCAGTGAATTTGTAAATTCCAACCACCGAAATGTCATGAATTAAATCTTGTCGAGCAGGGTAATATTCTCCTTCGTTAATAGCATCAAATTTCCTTAATGATCTTGAATAAGTATAGCTTAACCATCCTGTGAATTTACCTTTGGTTTTCTTTAAGTAAAACTCAGCTCCGTAGGCTATTCCTTTTCCAAAAGTAAGTTCCTTTTCTACTTCTCCATTAAGGAATAACTCAGCTCCATTTTTATAATCAATTTGGTTATCAAGAGTTTTAAAATAACCCTCAACAGAAAACTCATACATGTTATCCTTTAAGTTTCTGAAGTAACCCAAAGCAAGTTGATTAATTATTTGTGGCTTTACGTTATTAGAACTTGGCACCCACGAATCAGTTGGTGATGATGCTGTTGCATTAGATAATAAGTGAATGTATTGGTAGTTTCTATTGTAAGATGCCTTTATAGATGAAATTTCACTTAACATATATTTAGCTGCAAGTCTTGGTTCAAATCCTCCATAAAACTGAACAGTTTTGTGCCTATCATAAAACTGACTGTTGGTTACATCACCAGCAGGATTATATGTTTTTACATCATCTGAGTTACCTAGATAATTAAAAAACGAGTATCTCAATCCATATTGAAGGCTAAATAACTCAGAGAATTTTTGTTCGTTTTGGATATAAATAGCACTTTCGGTTGCTAATAAATCATTGATATCAATAGGAGTAAAGCTTTCGTTTTCTGATAATAACTGGCCTGGATCAAAAGTGTGATAAATAGCGTTAACACCAAACTTCACAGTGTTTTTATCATTTAAGTAGTAAGAAAAATCTTGTTTTATGTTGTAGTCCAAAATAGAAGCTTTAAAACCAAAAGATTCACCACCACCACCAATAATAAACTCGTAATCATAATTACTCACTATAAGAGAAGTATTGGCAAATAGCTTGTCGCTAAATAAATGGTTCCATCTTAATGTTCCTGTAGCATTTCCCCAATTAAATCCGAAATCCGTACCAACACCTAATACATCTCTACCAAAATAACCAGATAGAAAAACTCTATTTTTATCATTAATCTTATAATTAGCCTTTAAGTTTAAATCATAGAAATACAATTTAGTATCGTTAAAATCTGGATTTGGAGATAGTTTTAGAAACAAATCGGCATAACTTCTTCTTCCAGACACTATAAACGAACCTTTATCTTTTACTATTGGTCCTTCAAGCGTTAATCTGGATGAGATTACTCCTATACCACCAGAGGCACCAAATTTTTTGTTGTTACCATCCTTCATTGTAATATCCATTACCGAAGAACCCCTACCACCATACTGAGCAGGCATTCCTCCTTTGTAAAGTGTAACATCTTTTATTGCATCCGAATTAAAAACTGAGAAAAACCCTAGTAAGTGAGAAGCATTATAGACTATAGCTTCATCTAATAACACAAGATTTTGGTCAACTCCACCACCTCTTACAAAAAAACCTCCTGTTCCTTCACCACCACTTTTTATTCCTGGCATAAGTGTAAAGGTTTTAATAATATCTTTTTCTCCCAATAAAACTGGAATGGCTTCAATACTTTTAGGGTCAAGCTTTTCAATTCCCATTTCAGTAGAAGAAACATTTTCGTCTTCTATTTCTCCTGTTACATTAAATTGTTCAAGTTTTGTAGACGTGATTAAAAGTTCAATGTTAAATTTCTTGTTTTCAGTAAGTGTTATCTTTTTTTCCTGAGGTTGAAAACCAAGTGAATTAAATATAATAGTATAATCTCCTGCAGGAAGTGATAAAGAGAAAAAACCATATACATTGGTAATTGCACCAACAGTTGGTAGTTCTTTAACTTTAATGGTAGCACCAATTAGATCTTCTCCGTTAGAGGCATCTTTTATGGTTCCACTTATTGTGAAGTCTTGCGAAATTGCCATGCTCGATATGAACATCAAAGCAATAAAAATGAGGTTTTTCATTATTTTTTATTTTTACAAATTTAGAACAAAATGAAATATTAGGTTGTTAAATTATTTAATAGGAACAATTTAAGGATAACTGGTTTAGAACTTTAGGCTTACAATCGTATAATTCCTGTTTTTTCATTAAACAAAAGTAATTCGATTAAATGGTAATTTTATTAACCTATGTTAATTAAACAGTTGCTTAGCCAATTAACTCAACAGCCTTTTCCCATTCCCCTTCTTTTTGAGAAAGTGAGTCTTTAAGGATTTTGTATTCTTCGATTACTTTATTTGCTTTTTCTTCGTCAGTATAATCAAGAGATGCCATTGTTACATCATATTCCTTAATTTTTCCTTCAAGGCTTTCAATGTCCTTTTCTAGTTTTTGAACCTTGTTTTCCAACCTTTTAAGCTCTTTTTGCTCTTCATAGGTTAGTTTGTTTTCCTCAACCTTCTTTTCCTCCTTTTTAGGTGAAGATTTTTTCTTTCCAGTATTTTCGAATAAAGCAATAGATTCTTGCTTTTTTCTTTTCAAGAAACTAGCCACATCTTCGTGATGAACACTAATTTGTTCGTCTTTAATTTCAAAAATCCTGTTAGTTAACATATCCAAGAAATCTCTATCGTGAGATACAACTAATAATGTTCCGTCAAACTTCATCAATGCTTCCTTCAATACGTTTTTAGAGGCTATATCAAGGTGGTTTGTTGGTTCATCAAGCACCAAAAAGTTATGCGGCTCAAGCAATAGCTTACACAAAGCCAATCGTGTTTTTTCTCCTCCAGATAATACTTTTACTTTTTTGTCTTGGTCTTCACCACTAAACAAGAATGAACCAAGGATATTACGCACTTTAGTTCTCATGACACCAGTTGCAATATCATCAATCGTTTCAAAAATTGTTTTGTTTCCGTCCAATTTTTCAGCTTCATCCTGGGCAAAATACCCTACCGAAATATTATGACCTAGCTCCAATTCTCCACCTTGGTGACTTTCATCACCTACCAATAATTTGATGATAGTAGTTTTTCCCACACCATTTTTTCCAATAAGAGAAATACGGTCCTGGGCATTAATCATTAAATCGGCATTTTTTAAAATCGTTTTTTCAGGATATTGTTTAGTTAATCCTTCAAATTTTGCTGCAAATTTCCCTGAACGTGGAGCTGGCTGAAACCTAAAGTTAAGTCCTCCGGCATCTACTTGATCCACTTCTACAATCTCTAATTTATCTAGTTTTTTAATTAATGATTGTGCAAAAGCTGCTTTGTTCTTTTTGGCTCTAAACTTATTAATTAGCTCTTCAGTTTCCTTAATATATTTTTCTTGATTCTTGGCAGCTGCCTTTTGAATAGTAAGCTCTTCTTCTCTGATTACCTTATACTTAGTGTAAGAAAACTTGTAATCATAAATTTTTCCAGCATTAATTTCAATAGTTCTGTTGGTTACAAAATCTAAAAATGCTCTATCGTGAGATATTAATATAATGGCTCCGTTATAGTTTTTCAAAAAATCCTCTAACCATTGTATCGATTCAATATCAAGGTGGTTTGTAGGTTCATCAAGTAATAATACATCCGGTTGTTCCAATAATATTTTACATAACTCAACCCTCATTTTCCAACCTCCAGAAAACTCACTCATTTTACGTTCAAAATCCTTAGAATCGAATCCTAACCCAAGAAGAAACTTCTCGATATTTTCACGCATATTAAACCCACCATGCAAACTAAATTGCTCGTTAAGGTCATTTAGCTCTTCAATTAAATCCATATACGAGTCACTTTCGTAATCCGTTCTGGTTTGTAAAGCCACATTAATTTCCTCTAGTCTGTCTTCAATTACGGTAATTTTGGAGTTTGCTCCCTCTACTTCATCAATAATTCTTGCACCATTATTGTGCTTCATTTCTTGAGGCAAATAACCAATTGTAACATTTTTTTGTTTGGATACATTTCCGCCAGATGGTGGCAAAAGCCCCATTATAGCTTTAAGCATGGTAGACTTACCTGCTCCGTTTTTTCCAACCAGTCCAATTCGGTCTTTTTTATCTACCATAAACGAGACTTGATCAAAAAGATCTTTCCCACCCAAAAACACTGACATATTATTTACTGAAACCATGGCGCAAAGGTAAGTAAAGCGATTAATTAATTATCGTGTTTTAGTCGAACTCTCAAAATTAATATTGTTTTGTAATGAACCTAAGATAAAAACGAGTGTACAGAAAAGTATTAAAAACAAACATTATGAAAAAAACTACCCTTTTATTTTTGCTAATTACCTCTTTATCTTGGGGGCAAACTAAAAAAATATTTCACAAAAGCCACAGTGGAAAAGCCGGAACTATGTTCATGGATATGTCTAATAGCTACGGTCCAGGAATGGCACCAGTTAGGTATCAAACACCAGAATCTAGTATTAAATTAAATTACTTGATATCGGGAAAATACAGATATCCACTTGTTACACTAGATACAGCAGCTAAAACTATGCGGTTTTTTGATTTAAAAGATTCATTGATTGGATGTGATAGAGATTACAGAGAATACCTTCATCATGGTGCAATAGTTTATGATATTGTTTCCAAAGAATTTTGGGTTTATCAATATTATAATACCAAAGTAAACACTCAACTTTTTTTAACCATTAGTGATTCTATTCAAGTTTGGGAACAGAAAAAAAGATACATAAGGCACTCAAGTTCTTTTATAAGAGATGGAAACAATGCACGTATAATCATGTCTTATCCTATTTTGGATTATACCTTAACCAGGCAATTAGTTCAACCAGTTTCACCAAAAAAATCGTTTCCAATTATTACAGAGAATGATCTTGAAAAATCTGAAAGGAGAGTTGAAAAAGAGATTAAGAAGAAGCAAAGAAAGAGTGATAGAAAAGCTAAGAAAAAGGAGTCTGAATTAGATCCAGAAACGGATGAAACTCAGAATGAATTTATACCGGTTTTATCGATTCCATCAAGCCCAAATTCTACAATTATTAGATGGGTTGTTTTTGCTCTTTTAGGATTCTCAATTTTTATTTTTATGGGAGTAAAAAGAATAGTGAATGAGGAAGTCTCTAAGCTTAAAGACTAATTAATTTTTTCTCAGTATGAAAACTATTTTCTGGAATTTTCTGTCCGTATTTTGTCTATTGTTTATTCTTACTTTTAAGTTTGAGTATTCCATTCTGCCAGAAATTTATCAATGGATAAATCCATTTTTCGAGAAGATAGTTTCATTTTCTGGGGAGTATTTATTTGGAAGGAAAGAGGGTTTTAATCCCGAAATTTCATCTGATTCATTAGGACTTTATATTCATGCTTTTAATCTAATATGGATCTCGATATCGCTAACAATACTACTTAAAGTATTATTTAAGAATAAAGAAGTAAATTTACGACTTTATCTATTTAATAGCTTAGTTTTTTATTTATCTATACAGCTGTTAATTTACGGCTTAGACAAGGTGTTTAAAGCTCAGTTTTTCTTTCCAGAGCCTAACACACTTTTTACTCCTATTAAAGATTTGTCTAAGGATATTATGTATTGGAGCACTATTGGATTATCAAGAGGATATTCTTTGTTTTTGGGGGGAGCTGAAATTCTAGTCGCAGTGTTTTTATGGTTTAGGAAAACAAGATTAATAGCAATAGTTTTGGGAACAGGAATATTGATTAATGTGGTGGCGGTAAATTTTAGTTTTGATATTTCGGTTAAGGTTTATAGCTTATTTTTATTACTTAGTTTCATAATTCCATTGAGTCCGTATTTTAATTATTTGTATGGAGTGTTTACGCAAAAAGAGAACATTCAAAAACCTAAAGAAGAGACAGAGATTTTTACAAAATTTCAGCCGAAAA
Organism: Flavobacteriales bacterium; assembly: GCA_018609055.1. Classification (GTDB taxonomy): domain Bacteria; phylum Bacteroidota; class Bacteroidia; order Flavobacteriales_D; family CAJJDF01; genus CAJJDF01. The sequence goes on along the minus strand of JABAYJ010000001.1, from coordinate 223,761 downwards.
AATCGTTGTTAAAAGCTGGAATTATTTCACTTTTTTTACTAGAAGGATTCACACCTTATTTGCAAACAGGAAACTTTAATGACGATACTTTTGAGAGACCAAAATTTCATGGAGCTTATTCGGTAATTGAAAATGAAATGGGAATAAAAAATGTATTTATTCATAGGTATGGATATTTAATATTTCAGAATGAAAAAGACGAATTTCAAGATTTTAAAATGGAATTGGATTCAGTAAATAATAAGATTCTGATTTTTGATTATCGAACAAAAAAGAAATTTCCGCTCAATTACAAATCTGAAAAAAACACATTAACATGGATTGAAGGAAAAATCCTAAATCAGGAAATAACACTACAATTAAACAAAGTTGACTTATCTAATTTTCAAAAAATGCAATCAGGATTTAATTGGGGGGCAAAATAATTTTATGTAATTTATTAAGTTTATCATCTTAGTATAAAACAACTCTATGAAAATTCAAATCCCAGAACCTTGTAATGAAAATTGGAATAAAATGACACCAACTGAACAAGGAAGGTTTTGTGGAAGTTGCGAAAAGGAAGTAGTTGATTTTACGTCAATGTCTAAACACGATATTCAACAGTACTTTATTAATATAACAACAGAAGCTACTTGTGGTAGAATTCAAAACAAACAATTAGTTGAACTAAATAGAGAAGAGAAAACAACCAGCAGATTCAGTCCAAAACCTTGGTGGATTGCAGCAGCAACTTTTTTATTCATTGCTAAACCTGGTTTCACCCAGGGAGCAACTCACTCTGATCATACGGCTAGATTGAACAAAAAGCCAAAAATAAGTAGCGCACTATTTCGTAATAACGAGCTCCAAAAAGAAATTGAGATAAGAGGAACACTTGTAGATTCATTAACACAAGAAACCTTGCCATTTGTAACTGTTATTATTAAAGGGACTAAACAAGGTTGTTCTTCAGATATTGATGGAAATTTCAGGCTAAGTTTCGCCAAAGAAAATAGAGATTCAGTTATAATTGAGGTAAGATTTGTTGGTTATGAAACCTTTACTAAAACAGTAAAATTAAATAAATCTTTAATAGAACTTGACACACTTAATTTGACAATTTCAGAAACAAAACTTATTGGATGGTCAACTGAAGAATACACGACAAGAGGCTTTATTGTAACAGATGAAATTAATGAGCCTTTAATGGATAGGGTTTCATTTAAAGAGGATACTACTTTGAATCAAAACGACTCTTCCATAACCATTATGGGGCATGTTTTAGACGAAAATGGAGACTCTTTGCCATTCGTAAATATTATGATTGTAGGAACCAAAACAGGAGTATCTTCCGACTTTGATGGGAAGTTCGAATTAATAGTTCCAATCGAATATCAAGATTCTATAACACTACAAACTTCCTATATTGGCTATGGATCTATTGAAACTAAATTAGTTGATTTAAAAAAAGACACGAATATTGGAGTGATTCAATTTACTGAACAGACTTTAAAAGGTCTAACGGTTACACACTACAGTTATCGAAAACCAACATTAAGGCAAAGAATGGGAGGGTTTTTCAGGAGATTGTTTCATTGATTATTCCTTTTATTTCAAAAGGTTTAAATTCTAAAAAGAGAGTAGTATCTTTACGAAAACTTTTACCCTTGGAAAACCCAAAAAAATATACCGTAACCGCAGCATTACCTTATGCAAACGGACCTCTTCACTTAGGACATTTGGCTGGAGCCTACTTGCCATCTGATATTTATGTTCGTTATTTAAAAATGAACAAACGTGATGTGGTATTTGTTTGTGGGTCTGATGAACACGGAGCTGCAATTACATTACGAGCAAAAAAAGAAGGGGAAACACCACAAGAAATTGTAGATCAATATCACACGATAAACAAAAAAGCTTTTGAAGATTTTGGGATAGATTTTTCTATTTATCACAGAACTTCTGCACCTGAGCACCACGAAATGGCTCAGAAATTTTTCTTGGAGTTAAACGACAAGGATACGTTTACAAAACAAACTACCGAGCAATATTATGATGAGGAAAACAACCAATTCCTTGCCGATAGATATATTTCTGGCGAATGCCCAAAATGTAGCAACCCAAATGCTTACGGAGATCAGTGTGAAAAATGCGGATCGGATTTAAGCCCAATGGATTTAATAAACCCTAAGTCAACAATTTCGGGAAATAAACCAGTTTTAAAAGAAACATCTCATTGGTTTTTACCAATGGAAAGACACGAAGAATGGTTAACCTCTTGGATACAGGAAGGAAAAATTCACGGGAAGCAATTACACAATCCTAAAGAATGGAAGAACCAAGTAACTGGGCAAGTAATGAGTTGGATAAATGCTGGGCTTAAGCCAAGAGCAATGACTCGTGATTTGGATTGGGGAGTAAAAGTTCCGCTTGAAGGAGCAGATGGAAAAGTATTGTATGTATGGCTAGATGCACCAATTGGATATATTTCTGCAACAAAAAAATGGGCAGAGGACAATGGTAAAAACTGGGAGGATTACTGGAAAGTAAACTCAGAAACTGGTGAAGCAGAAACTAAATTAATTCACTTTATAGGAAAAGATAATATTGTATTTCACTCTATTATATTCCCAATATTATTGAAACAACACGGAGAATATGTGTTGCCAGATAATGTACCTGCAAACGAGTTTTTGAACTTGGAGGGAGACAAGCTTTCTACTTCGAGAAATTGGGCAGTTTGGTTACACGAATACTTAGAAGAATACCCAGATAAAATTGATGAGTTGAGGTATGTCTTGACTTCGATAATGCCCGAGAGTAAAGATTCGGAATTTACATGGAAAGACTACCAAGACAGAATAAATAATGAGCTAGTTGCCATATTTGGAAATTTTGTAAATAGAGTAGTGGTGCTTACTAATAAATACTACGAAGGTGTTGTGCCTGAGGCGAGTGAAGTAAGTGATTCGGATAAATTAATTATTGAAGAAGTAAAGCAAACTGCTATCAAAATTGGTGAAAGTATGGAGGCTTACCGTTTCCGTGAAGCATTATCAGGAGCAATGAATATTGCTCGTATTGGGAATAAATACCTGCAAGATTCTGAACCATGGAAATTGATAAAAACTGATCCTGAAAGAGTTAAAACGATTATGAAAATTGCTTTGCAAATTTCAGCAAATCTTGCAGTAGCTTTTGCACCATTTATGCCTAAAAAAGCCAAGCAATTAGAACAAATGTTAGGGTTAACTGATTCGCTAGATTGGAACGATTTGGGTAGTTTTTCATTAATTCAAGAAAACACAAAAATTAACCAAGCCGAACTTCTTTTTAATAAAATAGAAGATGAGTTGGTTGTAACTCAATTAGCAAAATTGGAAGCAAGTAAGCTAGATAATGTTCCAGCAGAACCAATTAAAGAGGAAATTACTTTTGATGATTTCACCAAATTGGATGTCCGTATTGGAAAAATAGTAGAAGCTGAAAAAGTTAAAAAGACTAAAAAATTACTTCACTTAAAGGTAGATGTTGGAGGAGAAATTAGGACTATAGTTTCAGGAATAGCAGAAAGCTATACTCCTGAGCAAGTTATTGGAAAACAAGTAAGTGTGCTAGTAAATTTAGCTCCTAGAGCAATAAAAGGAATAGAATCACAAGGAATGATTTTGATGGCAGAAAACAAAGAAGGCAAGCTTTCTTTTGTGAATCCATCAGAGGATTATATCGAATCTGGAAATTCAGTGAGTTAATTTGAATTAGATTTTTAACAAGAATTCCCTTTAATCAATCAATTTTAGAGCGTTTTACGAATGGTTTTTTATAAACTAATTGTATATTCGCGTCTTAAATTTTTAACAAAAGAAAACCAGAATGGCAGCAATAGGAGAAATTAGAAAAAGATCTTGGCTATTAGTAGTAGTAATTGTAATAGGAATGTTAGCGTTTATCTTGGGAGATACTTTCTCTGGAAGAGGTGGTTCTATCGAAGAATCGGCAGTAGCTACAGTAAATGGGAAAGAGATAAAAAGCTCAGAATACCAAAAAATGATTGATGCTGAATACAACAAAACAGATAGAGCTTACAAAGCACTATATGGTCAGCCAGCACCAAGTTCATTGAGACAGCAATTAAGCGATAATTACATGAGTCAGTATTTAACTGTTGCTATGTTTCAAGCTGAATATGATAAATTAGGATTGTCAATCTCTAGAGATGAATTTAACGATTTAGTTCAGGGACAAAATGTTGATCCAAGTTTGTATGAGCAATATGGTTTATTTGTTGGTCCAGACAGAAAGTTCAGTAATGATTCATTAAGAAAGTTAATGCCTCTTGCAATGCAGAGACCTGATTTTCCTTTCTTTATTGAAAAAGTAGTTGGAGAACAAGCTGAAAAATCTAAGCTACAACAGAAATATTTGAACATGATAAACAAAGGTTTATATGTGACATATTTTGAAGCTAAAAAAGATTTTGAAGCAAACGGAAACACATCTAACTTCAATTATGTATTTGCTCCTTATGCATCTGTTACTAGCGAACAAGTTTCGGTAAGTGATGATGAAGTAAAAGCATACTACAATGAGCACAAGAATGAAAAGAAATATGAGCAAGAAGACAAAGTATCTTTTCAATATGTTGAGATGCCAATTCAACCTTCTGTTGAAGATTTAGATATTGCTAGACAATATTTAATGCCTAGAGTTGAATTATTTAAAAATGCTGATAACGATACTACATTCATTAACCAGAATAGTGATTCTAAAAACTATGATTTTGGTGTAGCTAAATTTCCATCAGATATTGATAGCATTGTTCAAAGAGCTGAAAAAGGAGATGTAATTGGACCATACAGAGATGGTGACTTTTACAAAATCTCTAAAGTATTGGATAACTCTTCTAAGAAAGAAGCTGAGGTTAGACACATCCTTTTAGGAGATGATAAGTATACTGACAAAGCTGCTCAACAAAGAACGGCTGATAGTATTACAAGATTATTAAAAGCTGGAGGAGACTTTGGAGCATTAGTAGCTCAGTTTTCTACAGATTTAGGATCTGTACCAAACGGAGGAAAATACTCTTGGTTTGATGAAAAACAAATGGTAGCTGAATTTACTGAAGTAAGTTTTAAGAAACCAATTAATTCTTTTTCTCAAGCTAAAACAAGATTTGGAATTCACATTATTGAAGTATTAGGAAGAAGAGATTCTAAGCAACTTAAAGTGGCAACTGTAGATAGTGAGATTATTAGATCAAAAGAAACCATTGCACTAGTGCAAGATCAAGCAATTGAATTTATTGGAGGTTTAGGAAAAGAAGTAAGTGATTCTTCATTCAGAAGTAAAGCTACTTCAGCAGGACTTCAAATTAATCCAGCAAACGGAATCTTGGTAACTCAAAAAGAATTGCCAGCTTTTGGTTCTAACTTCATGCAAATGAAAAAATGGGCTTTCTCAAAAAACACTGATCAAGGAGATATATCTGATGATTTAGTTTTTGAGAACAAAGTAGTTGTAGCTCAGTTGACTTCTAAAACAGCAGCTGGTGTAGTAAGCTTTGATGTTCTTCCAAACAATATTAAAGAAGATATTCGTTTTGAATTATTGAACAAAAAAAGAGCTGAATACTTGAAAGGAAAAATGGCAGGTTCTTCTTTAGAAGAAATTGCTAAAACAAATTCATTGGAAGTAAGAAGTGCTAGTAATGTAACACTTGCTAACCCAACAGTTGAAGCTGCAGGAAATGAGCCAGCAGTTGCAGGAAGCTCATTTGGAACTCCATTGAACACGGTATCTAAACCAATTGAAGGTGAAAATGGTGTATTTGTAATTAATGTTACTTCGGTAAATACTTTACCAGCTCCAGAGAACTTGGATCAACAAAAAGAAGCTGCTAGAAACCAGTTAAGATCTAATGCATCTGACAGAGCTTACAATGCCTTGAAGAAAGCATCTAACATGGAAGACAACAGAGATAAAGTAAATGTATTAGGTAACTAAGAAAAAGTTAACCCAATAAAAAAGCCCTTAATTGATTTCAATTAAGGGCTTTTTTTGTGGTCTAATATATTTATTGTCATTCCTTTGAAGGCAGGAATGACAGACTCATTTGTGTTTAAAATGAATTCTGTATCGAGAATCTTAACAATAAGCTCTCACGTTCTTGCCTTCGTAATAGTTAATGAATGCTTGATTCACAGCTTTGTTTCCTCCTGGAGTAGGATAATCACCAGAGAAATACCAATCTCCAGAGTTTTCTGGGCAAGAAGCGTGTAATCCTTCCAATGTTTGGTAAATGATTTCAACTTCAATTTCATCCATTCCTGCTGGTTTAAGAATTTCAGCAATCTTAGCCGAAATTTCATCTGGAGTAAATGGAGCATAAATGTCTTTAACAAAGTTTCTCATTTCTTCTTTTGGAAGATTAGCTTGCGCTATACTTTGCTTGTACACATCATCAATTATAGATTGTCTTCCGCTTTCTTTCAATAAAGCTACAGCAGCTTGAAAAGCGATAAAATCACCCATTTTACTCATGTCAATTCCATAACAATCAGGGTAACGAATTTGCGGAGCCGAAGAAACAACTACAATTTTTTTAGGTTTAAGTCTTCCCAGCATTTTCAGGATAGAAGTTCTTAATGTAGTTCCTCTAACGATAGAATCATCCACAACAATTAAGTTGTCTTTCCCTTCGTTTACGGTACCGTAAGTTAAATCGTATACGTGAGCAACCAATTCATCTCTATCGTCATCCTGAGTGATAAAAGTCCTTAGTTTGGCATCTTTTATTGCAATCTTTTCGGCACGGTAAGTAAACTCAAGAATTTCTCTTAAAGCTTCTGGAGTTTTGTTATCACCCAAAGCTTGAATTTCGTCTATTTTAACTTGATTCAAGTGAGCATCTATTCCTTTTATCATTCCGTAAAATGCAGTTTCTGCTGTGTTAGGAATAAAAGTAAATACAGAGTTTTTTAAATCTTGATTGATAGAGGTAAGAATTTGAGGAACTAATTTATTTCCTAATTCTTTTCTTTCGTTATAAATGTCTTTGTCACTTCCTCTAGAGAAATAAATACGCTCGAATGAACAAGACTTTCTTTCCAATGGAGTTAGTACTTCTTTTTCAAAAACTTCTCCGTTTTTCTTTATGATTAATGCGCTTCCTGGAGTAACTTCTTTTATCTCTTCCAAAGGAACATTAAACACAGTTTGAATCACTGGACGTTCAGATGTTGCCACAGCAATTTCATCATCTTCGTACCAATATGCAGGTCTAATTCCGTTAGGATCTCTAAACACAAATGCATCACCATGACCAAGAATTCCTGCCATTGCATAACCTCCATCCCAATCTACAGAGGAGTTTTTAAGTATACTTTGAATGTCTAAATTCTGAACAATTAATTCAGTAATTTTTTGATAATCATAACCAAGCGCTTTGTATTTTTCGAAAAGGATTTCGTTTTCTACATCTAAAAAATGTCCTATTTTCTCCAAAATAGTAACCGTATCCGATTTTTCTTTCGGATGTTGTCCAATGTTTACCAAAACATCAAACAGTTCATCTACGTTAGTAAGATTAAAGTTTCCTGCTAAGATAAGGTTCTTAGTCATCCAGTTATTTGCTCTATGGAAGGGGTGCGTATTTTCTACACTATTTTTCCCATAAGTTCCATACCTCAAGTGTCCTAAAAATACTTCTCCAGTAAATGCTTTATTTTGTTTAAGCCATTCTGTATCGTTCAGTTGCTCATCTGTAAGGCCATCATACCTTGCATTAATGTGCTCAAATACTCTTTGGATGTTGTTGTTTCCCGTAAAACGAGATCTGCTTACGTAGCGAGTTCCAGGATCCATATCCAATTTAATATTCGCCAATCCAGAACCATCTTGTCCTCTATTATGTTGTTTCTCCATTAGGAGATACATTTTTCTCAATCCATAAAAGGCGGTTCCATATTTTTCGAGGTAAAAATCTAGAGGTTTTTTCAGCCTCAAAAGGGCTATTCCGCATTCGTGTTTGATACTATCACTCATTGGCTACATTACTTTAATTAAAAGGAAAACAAATGTACTTAAAAAAAGCAATTTGAACCGTGTGATTTGATAGACGATTTAGGAACATTATTTTTACAAAAAAGTAAAATTTAGTCTTCCATAGTTGAAACTAAAACAGGCAATTGGCTGTCTTTATTAAAGATAAAATCGGGAGTTAGACAAATTGTAAGGCCATTTTTAGAAATTACTTCTACGTTTTCAAAAACTTTTTTAACCTCTTCAACTGTAATTTCATTTTCGGCAATAACAAAATTAAACACAGCAGGAGACCCATCTGAGTTTGTGTAAAACCAATTCAAGTTCGTAACATGATAGTATGCTCTTAAGTTGAAATGAGTTGAATAAATCCTCAAATCCTCTTTGGAGAACATGGTGTTGAACTTCGCATACCAATATTCGCTAATCCCATTCTTTAGGTTGTATTCTCTTTTTAGTTCATCAAGAGTTTCAGTTACTTCTGGGTAGTGGGAGTTGTAATTTGTGATGTTTATTAAAGAAGAAAAATTATAACTTATCAAAACGATATAGCCAATAATGAAACTTGAACTAATTAAGGTAAATAGTTTATTCAATGAAAAATAGGAACCAATAAAAGGGAGGATTACAAGAGCAACAAGATATAAATTGATGTTGTATCTAATACAATCTAAACCTATGTACGAACCTGTTATTGATGGAATAAAAATGAGTCCTCCAAAGTAGATTAGTAATATTGATGAAATCCAAAAAGAGCTATTTTTTTGTGATTTGGTTTTAAAGAAAATAACTACTAACCCAATAATTGATAGCAATAGAAGTAGAATAATGAAAAACCCACTCCATGTCTCTGTAGCGATTTGATAAAAGTGAAACCATTGGTTTTTAAAAGAAAGAATTCTACTTTCTATTGTAGCTGAAGACGAATAGGGGGTTCCAAAAGTTAAATATCGAGAAGGAATAAACGAATAAATGGAGTAGCCTATAATTGAAGAAATTATTGAGATGAGAGCAATTATATGAATGACTCTTGGGAATCTAAACTTGTTTATTACTCCAGTAAAAAGATATATGACCAAACCAATTCCAGTGAAATAAGCAATGAATAATTTATCAGAAAAGCTGGCTAAAATTATCAGAAGTGAAAATACTATTAGCTTCCAAATGCTTTTAGTTTTAATATAACTGAGGATTAAATATGTTGCTAGTAACGTATTTATAAAAGAACCCAGATGATAAGAGTTGGAAAGTACCTGAAAGGCTAATCGAAGATTTCCTGACTCTAAATAATTAAAAAAGAACAAGGTTAAAAGTAGATTTCCAATCCCTAAATTAATAAGTGTTTCTCTTTTATTAAACCTAAATCGAACAAGTTTATAAATAAGAAAAAAGATAAAATAGTATTGGATTATTGCGAATAGGAGAGAGGCTAACAAGAATTTTCCTCCTACCAAAAACATGAGTAGAGAATAGATTATCATATCAGGAAAGATGTTGGGTGCTGGATTTAGTTCCCAACCCGCTAAAGTGTTTCCGTCAATAAATAAATCTTGATAAACTGAAGGAAGGTATAGTGTATCTGAACTAAAAAAATAGCGATAATCGGACCCGTCAAAATCTCCAAAAAGAGTTAAAATAAGCACAAGAGTAAGTGTGAAACTTACTACCGAAAATATCCAATAATAGGAGCTTGTTTTTAACATCCTACCAAGATAAAGGTTTTAATCTGTTTTTAAAAACGAAGTTAAAGAGCACAAAAAAACCCGATTTAAAATGAATTAAATCGGGTTAAGTATTTTTTAAGAATTAAAACTTAGATGTTATCCTTAGCATCTTTTCTTTCCTCTATTTTATCTTTTACTTTATTCACTGCTTTTTTAAGAATCCCTTCTCTTTCCACTTCTACTGTATCTCTAATTATTGTTACAGTTCCGTTTTTAATTCCTTGTATTCTTTCATATCTATCAGCAGGTATCATTCCCATAATAGCTATTCCATCATTTTCTAGTGACATTAAAGTTTCATCAGACATATCTGCAAAATCAATGTTCATGTCTCCAGAGTTTGTAGGAACAGTTCCATTCATATCAGTAGTTGTTCCGTCCACATTCATTTCTGTGTGAGTTCCGTTCATATCTTCACTGTGTCCATCAGCTGTATGCCCTCCTAAGATTGGTGCAATTACTAATCCAATTAAACAAGTCAATTTAATTAAGATATTCATTGATGGTCCAGAAGTATCTTTAAATGGATCTCCAACTGTATCTCCAGTTACTGCCGCTTTGTGAGCTTCAGAACCTTTGTAAGTCATTTCTCCGTTTATCTCAACACCCGCTTCAAAAGATTTCTTAGCGTTATCCCAAGCTCCTCCAGCATTGTTTTGGAAGATTGCCCAAAGAACTCCAGATACTGTAACACCAGCCATATAACCTCCAAGCATTTCAGCTACAAGTTGACTTCCTTCTGTTTCAGTTCCGTAAATAGCTAACCCTAATAATACAATTGCAATTGGGAAACCAATAGTTAAGATTCCTGGTAATAACATTTGTCTTAAAGATGCTTTAGTAGAAATATCTACACATTTATCGTATTCTGGTTTTCCAGTTCCTTCCATAATTCCAGGAATCTCTCTGAATTGTCTTCTTACTTCTTCTACCATTTCCATAGCAGCTTTCCCTACAGCATTCATTGCTAATGCAGAAAATACTACAGGAACCATTCCTCCAACAAATAACATGGCAAGTACTGGTGCCTTAAAGATGTTAATTCCATCAATTCCAGTAAACGTTACATAAGCAGCAAATAATGCCAAAGCAGTAAGTGCAGCAGATGCAATTGCAAATCCTTTTCCTGTTGCAGCAGTAGTGTTACCTACAGCATCCAAAATATCAGTTCTTTCTCTTACGATTGGCTCTTGCTCACTCATTTCAGCAATTCCTCCTGCGTTATCTGCAATTGGTCCAAAAGCATCAATTGCTAACTGCATTGCAGTTGTTGCCATCATTGCTGAGGCAGCCATTGCTACTCCATAAAATCCTGCTAATGCATACGAAGCCCAAATTGCTGCAGCAAATAATAATACCGAAGAAAATGTAGAAATCATTCCTGTTGCAAGTCCTGCAATAATGTTTGTTCCTGCTCCAGTACTTGATTGTCTTACGATATTTAAAATTGGTTTTTTTCCTAATCCTGTGTAGTATTCAGTAAATGCAGAGATTCCTGCTCCTACAACTAATCCTACTAAGGTTGCATAGAATACAAACATAGAAGAAACCTCTCTTAGTCCTTCACCAAAGAAATGCATTTTCATAGTTTCTGGTAACATCCATTTTACTAATATGTAACAAGAAATTGCTACTAAAACTATTGAAAACCAGTTTCCAATGTTTAAAGCTCTTTGTACTTGCGCTTCTTTTGCATCATTAGATGAGATTTTTACTACCAAAGTTCCAATTAAAGAAATGATAATTCCAAATCCTGCAATTGCCATTGGCAATAAGATTGGTCCAATTCCTCCAAATGCATCATCAATAGATCCACCCATATCTTTAATGATATAGTTTCCTAATACCATTGCAGCCAATACAGTTGCAACATAAGATCCAAATAAATCGGCTCCCATTCCTGCTACATCTCCTACGTTATCTCCAACATTATCAGCAATTGTTGCTGGGTTCCTTGGGTCATCTTCAGGGATTCCTGCTTCTACTTTTCCTACTAAATCAGCTCCAACATCTGCAGCCTTAGTATAAATACCTCCACCAACTCTTGCAAACAAAGCAATAGATTCAGCTCCTAGTGAGAATCCAGCTAATGCTTCTAATACAATAGTCATATCAGCAGTGTTCGTCCATTCTCCCCCCATAAATAATTGGAAGAAAATGATAAAAAATACTGTTAATCCTAATACTGCAAGTCCTGCAACACCAAGTCCCATTACTGTTCCTCCTCCAAAAGACACTTTAAGTGCTTGTGGCAAACTAGTTTTGGCAGCTTGTGTAGTTCTTACATTTGTTTTAGTTGCGATTTTCATCCCCATGTTTCCTGCAAATGCAGAAAAGACAGCTCCAATAATAAAGGCTACTACAATTAAGTAAGTGCTATCCATATAGAAAGCAATTCCAGCTAATACTATACTTGCTCCTACTACAAAGAATGCTAATAATCTATATTCAGCTTTTAAGAAAGCCAATGCTCCTTCATAAATATGGTCAGAAATTTCTTTCATTTTACCGTCTCCGGCATCTTGTTTCATTACCCAACCTCTTTTTATTACCATATAAATAAGCCCTACAATCGCAAGGACTATTGGTACATATATCATCATTTTTTCCATAGTTTTTGTTTTTTGTATCTAAATAAGACTGGCAAAAGTAGAGTTTTCTGAGGAATTATACAAAAATCTTTCTAATTGAGTACTCTTAATCAATTTAAGTTCAGCAACCAGAATTAATATATAGTCGTTTTTTTGATAAATTAATTCCCTTTATCCTCTTCAATTTTAACAAATAGAAGTGTCTTTTTCTTCTATTCTAGAAGCGTCTAAAATTATTGGTTGATCACCACTTGTTGTATTCACAAATCCTTCAAAGTGAAATTTATTATCCTTAAATGTACCAGTTCCTTTTATTCCAGCACCCGACCAAGAGGATCGCCCAGTGTAAGTTACAGTAAATGAATTATTATCGAAAAGTTTATATTCTGCACAATCCGAAGTAAAGAAATCATAAAGGTGGATATTGTCATTTGTTCCATCTCCTTTACATTCTATGTCAGTTGATAAAACAAAAAAGATTTCATCACCTTCTTGAGATGACTGCCATGGATAATGAGTTACAGTCCCAGAATAATTACCTTCCAGTTTCAGCTCTGTCTCCTCGCAAGGCAATAGTCTTGTATCTTCTTTTTTACAAGAAGTTAATAGTACAATCATACTTAATAGTATCAATGTTTTTTTCTTCATGATTCTAATCTTTAATAGTAATACTGCTCAATGCTTCTTTTGAAAGTACTAACTCTGCTTCTTTTTTAGATTCTTGAGCAGTTGAATTAATTTTCTTTCCATTGATATAAAGGACACTTTTATATTTATTGGATTCAGAAAGTTTTTTCCCTTTGAACACAACTTTGTTTCCTGTTTTTTGTCCCCATACAATTAACACACTTTTATGATTGTCTTCTTTTTCTAGCTTGGATAAATCCATTTTATTAAGAAAGCATTTTATTAAAGATTTTTTAGTTTTCTCGAAACCATGATCTAAATACATTGCTCCAACAATTGCTTCAAATGCATTACCAAGTATATTTTTATATCCACAATCGAAATCTACAGCAATAACATGGTCTTGTAAATTGATTTTTTCACCAAAAGTATTGAGCTTTTTTCTGTTAACCAACTTTGATGTAAGTACAGTAAGATCTCCTTCGTTTTTGGCAGGGAATTTCTCGAATAAGTAACTGGCCACTATACTAGATAGTAGTGTATCACCCAAATATTCTAATCTTTCGTTATTAGAGTCAGAGGACTTAGATTTATGTGTAAGTGCTTGCTTATAAAGCTCAATGTTCTTTGGCTTTATTTTAAAGTTTTTATGAAAAAACTGAATTAACTCTTCGTCAGAACCAAAAGCAATTTTTCGCGTATTGAAAATTGCTTTTAGTTTATTCATGACAAATTATATTATTTTAATTTTTTAGCTACTTCTACTTCGTGATATGATTCAAATACATCACCTACTTGTAAATCGTTAAATTTCTCAAGTGCAATACCACATTCGTAACCGAATTTCACTTCTTTCACATCATCTTTAAATCTCTTAAGAGTAGCAAGTTTACCGTTATAGATAACAATACCATCTCTAATCAATCTAACATTGGCTGCTCTCATTACGTTACCTTCTAGTACATAACTTCCTGCAATAGTTCCAATTTTAGAGATCTTAAATACTTCTCTAACTTCAGCAGTTCCAAGAACTTCTTCAATAATGTCAGGAGATAACATTCCTTCCATTGCATCTTTTATTTCTTCTATTGCTTTGTAGATAATAGAATATAACCTAATGTCTACCTCTTCTGTTTCTGCAAGTTTTCTTGCTTGTCCAGTTGGCCTTACTTGGAATCCAATAATAATTGCGTCAGATGCTACAGCTAAGTTAACATCAGCTTCTGTAATTGCTCCTACCGCTTTGTGTATCACATTTACTGCAATCTCTTCAGTTGATAATTTCAATAATGAATCTGTTAATGCTTCGATAGAACCATCTACATCTCCTTTTATAATTATGTTCAGCTCTTTAAAGTTACCAATAGCAAGCCTTCTTCCAATTTCTTCAAGAGTAAGAACCTTTTTAGTTCTAACACCTTGCTCTCTTTGTAGTTGCTCTCTTTTAGATGCAATTTGCTTAGCTTCTTTTTCATCAGAAAGAATATTAAATTTATCTCCTGCATTTGGCGCTCCGTTCAATCCAATGATTGATACTGGAGTTGCAGGACCAACTTCTTTTATTTTCTTTCCGTGTTCATTGTGCATTGCTTTTACCTTACCATAGTAATTTCCGGTAAGCATCATGTCACCCACTTGTAAAGTTCCTTTTTCTACTAAGATGTTGGTTACATATCCTCTTCCTTTATCTAAAGAAGATTCAAGAACAGTTCCTTGAGCGGCTCTGTTAGGGTTTGCTTTAAGTTCTAATAATTCTGCTTCTAATAACACCTTTTCAAGTAAATCTTCAACCCCAGTTCCTTTTTTAGCAGAGATATCTTGAGATTGGAATTTTCCTCCCCATTCTTCTACCAATAAATTCATGGCAGCAAGTTGAGTTTTAACATTATCAGGGTTTGCTCCGTCTTTATCAATTTTGTTAATCGCAAATACCATTGGTACTCCTGCCGCTTGACAGTGATTAATAGCCTCTTTTGTTTGTGGCATTATTGCATCATCTGCAGCAACTATAATAATTGCAATATCAGTAACAGCCGCACCCCTTGCTCTCATTGCAGTAAATGCTTCGTGACCAGGTGTATCCAAGAAAGTAATTTGTCTCCCTGTATCTTTTCCAGTTACTTTATATGCTCCAATGTGCTGAGTTATTCCCCCTGCTTCACCAGATGCAATTTTTGCTTCTCTAATGTAATCAAGTAAAGATGTTTTACCATGATCTACGTGACCCATTACAGTTACAATTGGTGCTCTAGAAACTAAATCTTCTTCTGCATCTATAATTTCTTCTTCTTCTACACCTATTTGATCTTCGGCAGATATGAAATCTACTCCAAATCCAAATTCATCAGCTATAATAGTGATAGTTTCTGCATCAATTCTTTGGTTGATCGAAGCAAAAATACCTAAGGACATACATGCCGAGATTACGTCAGTTGGCGTAACATCCATTAATGAAGCTAAATCAGAAACTGTTACAAACTCAGTAAGTTGTAATGTTTTACTTTCTTCATCTTGTCTTTGGATATCTTCATCCCTCTTTTCTGCAACTGCAGCTCTTTTCTCTCTTCTGTATTTGTCTCCTTTTTTCTTACCACCAGATTTTCCACTTAATCTAGCAAGAGTTTCTTTAATCTCTTTTTGGATTGATTCTGGAGTAATTTCAGCTTTTTTAGGTTTTGGACCTCTTCCGCCTCCAGGTTTTCTTGAATCGTTACCTCTTCCGATAGACTTTTCAATGTTTACCTTTTTTATTCTTTTTCTCTTACCTTTTGCTTCTTTCGATTTATCAACAGGTAATTCAATCTTACCAAGTACTGTTGTTCCAGTTAACTTTTGTGCTTTTGCAACAATCGTTTTATCTTCTGGTGTTACAGGTGTTACCTCCGCTTTTGGAGCTTCTATAACTGGTGCAATTGGCTCAGCTTTAACTTTAGCAGCTGGCTTTACTTCTTTTTTCACCTCTATTGGTGCCTCTACCTTTACTTCTTCTTTTACCGGAGCTTTTGCTTTTGGCTTAGGGTTTAAGTCAATTGTTCCTAATACTTCTGGTTTAGCTATTTTTTCAATACTTGCCTTAATTGTTTCAGGCTCTTCCTTCTTCTTAGCAACCTTTTTCTCTACCTTTTTTTCAATAGGCTTAGGAGTCTCAACAGGTTTTGGTGCAGGAGGTACTACTTTTGGTTTTGGGTTCAAATTAATTGTTCTCAAAACTTCTGGCTTTTTCACTTCTGCAGGCTTTGCCTTAATAGTTTCAACCTCTTTAGGTTTTTCAACTACTACTTCAGGTTTTTTCTCCCTGCTAGCTACTACCTCTTTTGCCTTTGCTTTCTCTTCTTTGGCATCAGCAAATTCTTCAAGCAATACATTGTACGGAGCTTCCTCCACTTTCGTGTTCGGGCTCGACTCAATTTCAATTCCTTTGGACTTCAAATGGTCCACTAAGGATGAAATCCCAACGTTTAACTCTTTTGCTATTTTACTTAGTCTTTTAACCGCCATGCAATATTATTGTTTGTACTCTATGCTTAAAAATATAGTTTATTTGCTGAACTGCAAATAATTTATTCAAATTCCGACTTCAGAACTTTGAGAACATCATCAATAGTCTCATCTTCTAAATCTGTTCTTTTTATTAAATCTTCTTTACCAATTGCCAATACGCTTTTCGCAGAATCGCAACCAATAGCTTTTAATTCATCAATTACCCATGATTCAATTTCATCAGAAAATTCTCCTAAATCTACATCTTCAATATCTTCAGCTCCTTCTCTGTAAACATCAATTTCATAACCAGTTAATTTACCAGCCAATTTAATGTTTTGTCCACCTCTTCCAATTGCTTTAGAAACTTCGTCTGGGTGTAAATATACATTTGCTCTCCCTGTGTCTTCTACTAGTTCTACAGAACCAACTTTTGCAGGACTCAATGCTCTTTGAATTAATAACTTCACATTTTCTGTGTAGTTAATTACATCAATGTTTTCGTTTCTTAATTCTCTTACAATTCCATGAATTCTTGCACCTTTCATTCCAACACAAGCTCCCACTGGATCAACTCTATCATCATATGATTCTACAGCCACTTTTGCTCTATCTCCTGGTGTTCTTACAATTTTCTTGATTGTAATTAATCCGTCAAATATTTCTGGAATCTCCAATTCAAATAATCTTTCTAAGAAGGCTCCTGATGTTCTTGATAAAATGATTTTTGGTGAGTTGTTAGTATGGTCAACTCTTTCTACAACAGTTCTGATAGTATCTCCTTTTTTGAAGAAATCTCCAGGAATCTGCTCAGATTTTGGTAGAATAAGCTCGTTACCTTCTTCATCCAAAATAAGCATTTCTCTTTTCCAGATTTGGTAAACTTCACCAGTCAATAATTCACCAATTTTATCTTTGTATTTTTTGAAAATATTGTCTTTCTCTAGTTCCATCACCTTGTTTATAAGGTTCTGTCTTAGAGCTAATATGTTTCTTCTTCCAAAATCTTCAATTTTCACTTCAATAGCAATCTCTTCACCAACTTCAAAATCAGCTTCAATTTTTAACGCTTTCGACAATTCAATTTCCAATGCAGGATCTTCAACTTCTCCATCTTTTACGATTTCCTTGTTAATCCATAATTCTAAATCTCCTTTATCTACATTGATAATAACATCTACGTTATCATCAGTTCCGTTAGCTTTTCTTACCATAGCTCTAAACACCTCTTCCAAAACTCCCATCATGGTAACTCTGTCAATGTTTTTAAACTCCTTAAATTCAGCAAATGAATCAATTAAATTTATACTGTCCATTGGTTTTTATTTAAATTTTACAATTATTTTGGTTTCCTTTATTTCATCAAACGCAAACGTAAGTTTGTGCTCTACTTTTAATTTCTTTTTTTTACCCTCTATTTTTTCTTTCGTTTCAAAAGTAATGGTAATGTCTTTTTCAGTCACATCTTGCATTAATC
The DNA here is from genome assembly GCA_018609055.1 of Flavobacteriales bacterium. Classification (GTDB taxonomy): domain Bacteria; phylum Bacteroidota; class Bacteroidia; order Flavobacteriales_D; family CAJJDF01; genus CAJJDF01. The sequence goes on along the minus strand of JABAYJ010000001.1, from coordinate 205,840 downwards.
CTTGGTAAGATTTACTTGAATTAAGCATCACTTTTACGTCTTTACCTTCGTTTTTAACGTATTGTTGGTGAACCTTAAAAGGTAAACTTAGTCCTGGAGAAGTAACTTCTAGTTCAAAATCTTCTTCTTCACGATCTAGGTTGTGTTCCACCTGACGGCTGAACGCAATACAGTCGTTAATAGAAATAGGATCTGTTTTGTGATCTATTTCAACATAAATTTTGCTTGCGGTATTAATCTTTAAATCAACTAGATAGAATTCTGGATTCTCGTCTAACTTCTCATTGATTAAGCTGAGTACTGTTTCTTTATTTATCATTTTTTTACCAATAAAAAAGGAGCTCATTGGCTCCTTCTCTCCTTCTAATACGGTACAAATGTAATGATTTTTTCTTAAATCACTATATTTTCATGAGTTTTTTGAATTCTAAATAAATTTTTATTTCTCCTGATAGACAACTTCCATCACAGTTTGACCAACTGCCTTCAAACTGTTTTTATCAATTCCTTCCATGTTGTCTTTATGAGTGTGGTGGTAATCACCAAATGTGTTTGTAGTTGTATTCCAACCAATAATATCAATGGACGGGATGTTAGCTAAGATATTTACATATCTATGATCATCAGTAATTTGACCTATTTTGGTATTAATGAAATAGTTCGAGTAACCAATGTTTCTAGCTGTATTCCAAACTTTGTTAACTATATTGCCAGCATGATATGTAGAGAAATATTCTTTTGGATATTGAGCATTTGTCTCTCCAACCATGTCTAATAAAATTCCAAAACGAGGGCGATAATTTGCGATAGGAGGATTGTTACCCCAATATTGCGAACCTAAACACCAATCATCCTCAGCACCTCTATTCATACTTCCTTCAAATATTCCATAATCTTCTGCATCAAAAAAGATAATATCAACACCAAGTTTCGTTTCCTGTAAATTGAATTGACGTGCTATTTCTAACAATACACCAACTCCACTTCCTCCATCATTTGCTCCATCAATTGGTTCTCCTTGACGAGATTTATCCTTATCAGCAACTGGTCTTGTATCCCAATGGGAAAATAATAATAAGCGAGAAGTTTTTTCCGGATTAAATTGAGCTATAATATTCTTTATCTGTAGTTTATCTCCATTAAAAGCAGTTACCTCTCCCTCTTGAACCATAGTTTTAGCTCCATAACTATCTAGTTTTTTTACTAACCATTCTGCACAAGCAGTATGCTCTTTAGTATTAGGAACTCTAGGCCCAAAATCTACTTGAGTTTGGATAAAATCGTAAGCAGAATCAGCATTAAAAATTGGAGTAGGAATTCTTTCCTCAACTTGAGTATTAGGAGTTGGAATAACTCTATTTTCATCATCACATGATAAGAAAATAATCGTAAATAATATGAAATATAAACTTATTCTTTTTCCCATGTTGTTCCGTCTTTAGAATCCTTAAGTGTTATGCTTAAACTCGTAAGTTTGTTTCTTATTTCGTCAGCAAGGCTATAATTTTTGTTGTCTTTTGCTTCTTTTCTTAATCGGATAAAAAGGGACATCAATTCTTCGGTAAGTTCGTCTTTAGCTCCAGAATTTTCAACAGGTTTTAATCCCAAGACATCCCAAACATAACTATTCATAGTAGTAAGTAGTAGCTCCAAATCTGACCCAGAAATAGTTTCTTTTTCTCCGTGAATAGAATTAATCATTTTAACTCCGTCAAATAAATGTGCAATTAGGATTGGAGTATTAAAGTCATCATTCATTGCAGTTGCAAATTTCTCTACAAGTGCACTCACATCAACAGTTGAGCTATCAGAAGTTGAAAGATTTTGAATTGTTTGCATTGCATTCATCAACTTTTCAAATCCTTTTTCGGCTGCTGCTATGGCTGAGCTAGATAGGTCTAGTGTACTCGAATAATGCGATTGCATCATAAAGAATCGAATCACCATTTCAGAAAAGCCTTTTTCTAATGATGGATGGTCGCCAGAACCAAGTTGTTCTATAGAAACAACATTCCCTACCGATTTACTCATTTTAGCTCCATTCATTGTAAGCATATTGGTATGCATCCAATAATTAGCTGGCTCCGATTTCCCTCCCCCTTTGCTTTGCGCAATTTCGCATTCGTGGTGAGGAAATTTTAAATCCATTCCTCCTCCATGAATGTCAAACGTATCGCCCAAATATTTTGTGCTCATTACAGTACATTCAAGATGCCACCCAGGAAATCCTTCTCCCCAAGGAGAGTTCCATCTCATGATGTGTGATTCGTCTGCTTTTTTCCAAATTGCAAAATCAAGTGGATTTCGCTTTTCACTTTGTCCATCAAGTTCTCTTGTGTTGGAAATTAAATCTTCAATTTTCCTTCCAGATAATATACCGTAGTGGAATTTATCGTGGTATTTTTCTACATCAAAATAAACCGAACCGCCTGCTTCATACGCAAATCCGTTTTTTATTATTTCCTGAACCATTTCAATTTGCTCGATTAAATGACCAGTTGCAGAGGGTTCGATACTTGGTGGAGTAATATTAAATGCTTTCATCACATCATGAAATCCATTGGTGTAGTGCTGCACTACTTCCATTGGTTCCAAATTCATAAGTTTAGCTTGTTTTCCAATTTTGTCTTCTCCAGAGTCTTCGTCATTTAATAAGTGACCAACATCAGTAATATTTCTTACGTAACGAACAGAATAACCCAAATACTTCAAATATCTGTATACGATATCGAAAGAAAGAAAAGTACGAACGTTTCCAATATGAACATCACTATAAACCGTAGGTCCGCAAACATACATCCCAACATGATCTTTTAAGATTGGTTTAAACTCTTCTTTTTTTCCCGAAAGGGTGTTGTAAATTTTTAGGTTGCTCATTTGGTATCTATTGAAAGGTTAAAATTACGAATAGTTAGGAAGAAATTACGAATTACGAATTATGAATTAGTATAATTTAACTTAATCAGTTGTTTATAGGTTAAAATATAAACTCTCAAACTCAATTTTCTGAAGTTGAAAAGTTAATATTTAATAACAATTACATTAACTTTGACTTATGATTAACCAAGACCAAATAAATGATATAACACAGAGACTGGCGGACCTAAACCGCTATCTTTGACTTAGACAGAAAGCGAGTAGAAATTGAGGAAGAAGAGATTAAAACTCATGACCCTGATTTCTGGAGCGATCCTGCTAAAGCTGAAAAGATTTTAAAGCAGATTAACTCAAAAAAGTATTGGGTTTCTATGCATAAATCCTTGATGGATAAAAAAGAAGATTTAGAAGTTTTGGTTGAATTCTTTAATGAAGGGGAGGAAAACGAACATGAAATAGACGCTTTACATACCACAGTAAAAACTGAACTTGAAGAACTTGAATTTAAAAACATGCTCTCTTCGGATGAAGATAAACTGAGTGCTGTATTACAAATTACGGCAGGAGCTGGAGGAACAGAAAGTTGCGATTTCGCAGAAATGCTAATGAGAATGTACTTGATGTGGAGCGAGAAGAATAGATTTAAAGTAAAAGAACTTAATTTCCAAGCAGGAGATGCTGCAGGTATAAAAACCGTAACGATTGAAATAGAAGGAGATTTTGCTTTTGGTTATTTAAAAGGTGAAAATGGAGTTCATAGGTTGGTAAGGGTTAGTCCATTTAATGCACAAGGAAAAAGAATGACTTCTTTTGCATCTGTTTATGTGTACCCATTAGTAGATGATACGATTGATATAAAAATAAACCCTGCTGATATTTCTTGGGATACTTTCCGTAGTGGAGGAGCAGGAGGGCAGAACGTAAACAAAGTAGAAACAGGTGTAAGAGTTAGACACGCTCCATCTGGTATTGTTATTGAAAACACGGAAACTCGATCACAACTTGGGAACAGAGAAAAAGCTTTGCAGTTACTTAAATCTCAATTGTATGAAATTGAAATGCAAAAGCAATTGGCTGCCAGAGAAGAAATTGAAGGAGACAAGAAAAAAATAGAGTGGGGATCTCAAATAAGAAGTTATGTTTTGGATGACAGAAGAGTTAAAGATCACAGAACTAATTATCAAGAAAGTAACCCGGATGCTGTATTAGACGGAAATATTGATGGCTTTTTGAAAGCTTATTTAATGGAAAATTAAACTATGAAATACACGATATACCACAATCCAAGATGTTCTAAAAGTAGAGAAGCTCTAGCTATTTTGGAAGAAGAGAAAGCAGAAATTGAAGTAATTAAGTATCTAGAAAATATACCTACAGAAGAGGAGTTGTTACTATTACTTGCAAAGCTTAACATAAAGCCATTTGACCTAGTTAGAAAAGGAGAAAAGCTTTATAAAGAGCAATACAAAAAACTGAATTTGAACGATCACGAATGGATAAAAGTGATGCTTGAAAATCCTAAATTGATTGAAAGACCAATAGTTGTTAAAGGAAATAAAGCTATTATCGGAAGACCACCAGAATTGGTAAAAGAATTGTAAAAGAAAAAGCATTTAATTAATTTTGAAAAAGAAATAAAAATCATGGAATACAGAATAGAGAAAGATACTATTGGTGAAGTAAAAGTACCAGCCGATAAATATTGGGGAGCTCAAACTGAGAGATCAAGAAATAACTTTAAGATTGGTCCTTCGGCATCTATGCCTCAAGAAATTGTGGAAGGATTTGCTTATTTGAAAAAAGCTGCTGCTTATACGAATTGCGAATTAGGTGTTTTATCTGAAGAAAAAAGAGATTTAATCGCCAAAGCGTGCGAAGAGATTTTGGATGGAAAACTATGGGATCAGTTTCCTTTGGTTATTTGGCAAACAGGTTCGGGAACGCAAAGTAATATGAACGTGAACGAAGTTGTAGCTCACAGAGCTCAAGAGTTAGCAGGAAGAAAAATAGAAGAAGGAGAAAAGGTATTGTCACCAAATGATGATGTAAACAAATCTCAATCGAGTAACGACACTTTCCCTACAGGAATGCACATAGCTTGTTACAAGATGATTATGGAAACTACAATTCCTGGAGTTGAGCAATTGAGAGATACGCTTCAAGCAAAAGCAGAAGAGTTTAGAAACGTAGTAAAAATTGGAAGAACTCACTTAATGGATGCAACTCCATTAACTATTGGTCAAGAATTTTCTGGATATGTTTCGCAATTGAACCACGGGTTAAAAGCCTTGAGAAATACGCTAGCTCATTTATCTGAATTGGCACTTGGAGGAACTGCTGTAGGAACAGGACTAAATACTCCAAAAGGATATGATGTACTGGTTGCTAAATACATTGCAGAGTTTACAGGATTGCCTTTTATTACTGCAGAAAATAAATTTGAAGCTTTGGCTGCTCATGATGCGATTGTAGAATCTCATGGAGCATTAAAGCAATTGGCTGTTTCTATTAATAAAATAGGAAATGATATTAGATTAATGGCATCTGGACCAAGATCAGGAATTGGGGAATTAATTATTCCTGCAAATGAGCCAGGTTCTTCTATTATGCCAGGGAAAGTAAATCCAACACAAGCAGAAGCATTAACTATGGTTTGTGCTCAGGTTATGGGGAATGATGTGGCTATTTCGGTAGGAGGAATGCAAGGACATTATGAGTTGAATGTTTTTAAACCAATGATGGCTTCTAACTTTTTGGAATCTGCAAGATTAATTGGAGATGCTTGTAAGTCTTTTGATGAAAATTGTGCTAAAGGTATTGAGCCAAACTACGCAAGAATTGAGGAGTTATTGAATAACTCATTAATGCTAGTTACAGCTCTTAATACCAAGATTGGTTATTACAAGGCTGCAGAAATTGCAAATACTGCTCACGAAAACGGGACTACTTTGAAAGAAGAAGCTATTCGTTTAGGACATGTAACTGCTGAAGAATATGATCAATGGGTTATCCCAATGAATATGACTGGGAGTTTATAAGTTTTAATCTTATTCATAAAAAAAGCCTTCGTTCATGGGAACGAAGGCTTTTTTGTTTTAATAGAATTTGGATTTAGAACCTTTTCCCAATTGAAAAACCTCCCCAAAGAGTATGTAGTCTTGGAGTTGTACAATGATTTATACGTCTGTAAATAGCAGGTGAATAATTAAGCTTTACAAACCAATTGTTTTCAAAATTATATTTCATACCTATATTCAAAGTACTAAATAAAGTAAGAAGGGGATGGCAATACCAAGAACCACCTTCAGCCATTATTCTTCTTTCTTCATCATCTAATCCTGCATTATAATTTACTAATAAAGAAGTGGCAAGTCCGATTTCAAAGTTTAGCTTTTTATCATTTCTTAATATAAGATTAGAACCTATTGTAAAAGTATTATCAGAGTCGTAGAGAAGGGAAGTCCCAAATCCCATTAAACCTGTTAAAGCAAATTTATGTTTATTTAAGAGTACTCTTTCATAATTTAATGATAACCCACAGATCTACCAATTAGCTCAATAGAAATAAGATTTTTTGTTGATTTTACTCCTGTAGAATCTCCTTTGTCCTGACAAAATAGAGCAGAACCAATTAGTAGAGTAAAGCATAGAACTATGGTGAAGCTTTTCATTTTCTTATTATTTAAAACTAATATAGCCTTAAATTTTCACATAAAAAAAGCCTTCGTTCACTTGAACGAAGGCTTTTTTGTTTTCAATAAATTAAAAAGTAATCTTTACTGAATCACTACTTTTTTTGTAACTTTTTCAGTTCCATTAGTAATCATCACCATGTAAATTCCTTTAGAAACATTGTTTAAATCAACTTGTTTGTTGTTTATAAAGTTTCCTTGGCTAATTGTTTGTCCCGTAATAGAAATAACAGAATAACTTAAGTTTTCGTTTGAAGTAGAAGTCATGTTAATTACTCCATTTACTGCGAATATTTTAGTTCCATTTTCTAAAGTGTTTTCATTAACTGATGCAAATGATCTTTCAATTGTATAACAAGATGAATCAGAAGTTAGAGACACATTATTTATTCCTACTGCAGCATATGCGCAAATTTTCTGGAATAATGTTGCAGTTGGATCAGCTTGAAAGTTTACTGGACCAAGAGTTCTTGTAATTGAAGCACCAGGAGCTAAACCTCCTGCTGGAACCAATGCTCCAGAGACACCACCACTTACAAGTGCGAAAGATGTAAAGTTACCCCCACCAAGTCTAAACCAGTACCATATTGTATCTCCTGCAGGTATAGTTGTAGCTGAAGTATTTTCGATATCGATTGTAAAGCTTAAATTAGTAGCTCTAATTGTATCTCCAGGAGTTGTTGGTGCAGTTATCCTAGGCGAAACTTGAGAGAATGAAGCACTGAACATCAATGCAGTAAAAAGTGTTAAAAGTAAATTTTTCATCATATATATAATTTTAGGTTAAGTCCAAAAGTAGGTAAAGCTAATGTCATAGTAAAATATAACTTGTTAAAAAACATACAGCTTCAACAAGTTAAATCACAAAAATCAGATTGTATTGTTACAATCGATTTTTTAAATAGTCTATAACTTATCGAAGTTTAAACTTTATTGGAATTACCAATTGCACTCTTACTTCTTTGCCTCTTTGTTTTCCAGGGTTCCAATCACCCATGTTTTCTATAGCTTTCAAAGCAATTTTATCAAGACCTGGGTCTAATCCTCTCACAACTTTAGCATTAGTTATTGTCCCATCAGGCTCTACAACAAACTGAACATAAACCGTTCCTTGCACTCCACTTTCGCGAGCAAAAGAAGTGTACTTTATTTTTTTACCTAAATACTCAAACAAAGCACTAGATGAATTTCCGTACTGAGGCATTTCTTCTACTACTTTAAATACCGTGATTATTTTTGGTTTCTTTTTAGGGCCAAAATTAAAAGTATCTGGTAATGCTCCAGGATCTGGTAGGATAGGATCTGGAGTTGGCTTTCTCACCCTCATTGTATCAGGCTTTAACTTATTGTCGATTACAAAAGTATCAAGAATTTCTTGTTGAGATTGCTGAGGTGTTTTAGGCTCGGGTCTTAATATTTCTATATCTTCAATGTCTGGCTGTGTCTCGGCTAATAGGCCAATTTTATCTGCTGGTAAATCATAGTTTACATCAAATGTTGCCCACTCAAATGCCATAAGAACTACTCCCAATGACGCTAGAAATCCAAAAAGGAAAAAGCTTCTTTTTTTGTTTTCTAGGCTTGCTGTTTTTGTTTTTTTAACTTCCATAGTTGTTGATTTTTAGATTATGACCTAATTATATAGTTTATTGGCAACACCATTTTCACTCTCACTTTGTGATAATTTTGTTCACCAGGAGTCCAATTTTTAAGACTTTTTACTGCTTCAACAGATTGTTGATCTAGTATTTCGTTTAGACCTCCTTTAATTTTAACATTAGAAATCGATCCATCTTTTTCTACAATAAATTCTACGTAAACTTTACCACCCATTCCAGTGGTATTTCTTGATAGCTTTTTTGCTAAATCTTTATATAAAGATTTCATACCTCCAGGATATTCGGGCATTACTTCAGCTATACTGATAGGAATATCTTCCACAGTAGGTAAATTATTATTTGCAAATTGTGGAACCGAATCAAAATCTAATCCATCATCCTCAGAATTATCTTCGTCTTTTACGACAGGGTCTTTTGGTAATTCTTCTTCAGGAATTTCTTCAATAATAAATTCCTCTTCAATAGGTTTTTGGATTTCAACCTTAGGTTTTGGTTGTTCAATAATTAGTTCCTCAACAGCTGGTTCGTATTCTACTAATTCGCCTATTTCAATCTCTGGCAAAGTAAAATATTCATCATAGTTTATCCATTCAAATGCCATAAGCATACTCCCGGCAGATACTATTAAACCAAAAAGAAATAGATTTCCCTTTTTACGCTCTAGGTTAGCGTGTTTGTTTTTTTTGATTTCCATAACGAAACGTTTTTATTGTTGATTAGTACTTTTCTGTACACTTCAACAACCGTTCCGTTCATTAACAATGGGTTAACAAGTTATTTTAAGGTCAATTTAAACCCTTTACCGTGAATATTTACAATTTCCACTTTCTCATCTAAGGATAAGTACTTCCTTAATTTTGTGATGTAAACATCCATACTTCTCCCGTTAAAATAATTGTCATCTCCCCAAACGGCTTTTAACAAATCGTTCCTATCTACCTCTCTTCCAATGTTTTTGCTCAATACTTTAAGTAATTCACTTTCCTTGGTAGTTAGTTTTTGTTCTTTTCCCTGAAATGAAAGAATACGAGTATTAAAATCGAATAAATAATTATTGATTGAATATAAATGAGTTTCCTCTTTCTTGTTTGTACGTTTAAGAATTGCTTCTACTCGTGCCAATAACTCTTCCATACTAAATGGTTTAGTAAGGTAATCATCTGCGCCAAGTTCAAAACCTTTAAGCTTATCATCCTTCATACTTTTTGCAGTAAGGAAAAGGATTGGAGCCTCTCGGTCAATACCTCTAATATCTTTAGCCACAGAAAAACCATCTTTTTTAGGCATCATTACATCCAAGATTACAAAATCAAATGAACCGGCTGTAAATGCAGAATATGCTTCCTCACCATCAGTGGCAAGAGTGCATTTAAATCCTTTTGCTCGGATGTATTGGCTCAATAACATTCCTAAATTCGGATCATCTTCTGCTAATAAAATTTTAGTTGGTTCCATAGTTTCTTTATTTGTTTTCTATTGGTAATGATATAATAAACGTACTTCCTTTGTCTTTGGTGCTTTTTACAGAAATAGTTCCTCCGTGCAGCTCTACTATAGATTTCACGTAGTTAAGTCCCAGTCCAAATCCTTTTACATTATGTAAATCACCAGTTGGTATTCGGTATAGTTTTTCGAATACTCTATTTAAGTTTTCTTTAGAAATTCCAATACCGTTATCATTTACTTTTATAACAAAGTCTTTCACGGTTTTTAAAGCAGAAATCTTTATTTGAGGAATTTCACTCGTGTATTTAATAGCATTATCAATTAAGTTCTGAAACACATTGGTTAAGTGTTGTTCATCACCTTCAAAACTCATGTCGGCTAAATCACTAGCAATAGAAATATCTCCACCTAGTTGCTTAATTTTTAATGAGAATTTACTTTTTACCTGTTCAATAATTTCTACTAAGTTCACTTCCTCTTTCTTCAATTTCATTTGACCTTTATCCAGAATTGCTGTTTTCAATACCGTTTCAACAAGGCCACTAAGCCTAGTGTTTTCTTGGTTTATCATGGCAACAAATGTTTGCTGCGACTCTGGTGAATTCATGTCTTTATCATTAAGAGCCTCACAAGCAAGTTGTATTGTTGATATAGGAGTTTTCAGTTCATGAGTCATGTTATTAATGAAATCATTCTTAATTTCTGAAAGCTGCTTTTGTTTGTGGATGGTAGTTACTGTGAAGTAAAAAGCATAAATAACAGTAAGGATAAGAATTAAAGAAATACTCAGGATGAACAGCATTTTTTTGAAAATAAACCTGTTTTTTTGAGGAAAAAATATACTGATAATAGGCTGTTTAAGAGTGAAATTATCTACAAAAAACTGTAAGTTAATTCCCTCACTAATTAATTGTTTGGTGTATTTTTTTGTTGCAGTATCTTGTTCGAAAAGGGATTCAGCATTTACATCATACACACCAAATACATATGAAGTGTTTATTCCTCTCTTTTGAAGCTGAGCTTTAATGAGCGAATCAATTTGCTTCGAAGTTATTTTATCCGACACCTTTTGAAAAGGAGTATTATCCAACATGGCATCAAACAAAGCATTGATATCAGTAACGCCTGAGGTTAATTTCTTTTGACTTTTAATTTGTCTATTCTGTTCATTTTGCTGAACTACTTTTGGAATAAGTTGAGTTACCTCTATTAATGTATTCCTTGCATCTTGATCAAATTGAGATTTACGAACTTCTATGGCGCTATTTATCCAAATCATCTGAACGATAATTAAGCCAATAATGGCAACACTGATAAGTGTAACGATAGTTTTTAAGTTAAGTCTCATTGTATTAAGAGCTAAATTAAGATTAAATTCTGTCCAATTGCATAACCTAAAAGGTTTTTAACTTTCTTTAACACCACTAATAATTGTCATATTTACCTATATTTGCTAGCAAATAACAAGGAACAAAAAGCAAAAAGATGGCAAAGAATAATATTCAAAACGTAGATCAGTTGAATAAAATTGTTGAGAATACATCACTTAAGGGAGATGTAGACTCTCAAAATAATATTCGTGTAGATGGAACAATTTCTGGAACACTTAAAGTAAAAGGTAAGCTAGTTTTAGGTTTAAAAGGAACTGTCGAAGGAGAGATTGTTTGTGAAAGTGCAGAAATTGAAGGTACAATTAAAGGGAATATTCATGTTTCGGGATTGCTGTCTTTAAAGTCAACAGCAAGAATAGAAGGAGATGTAACTACTCAAAAACTATCTATGGAATCAGGTGCAGTTCATAATGGATATACATCTATGTCGTCTTCAGTTAAGGTTGAAACTCCAATTACTAATGGATAAAACACCTTTGTATTTTTTATTTATTGCCGCTCTATTTGGAGGTATCTTGTGCGATAGATATATAGGAACTTCTCTTCCGTTTTTTACTGTGGTTTTTTTACTAGTTGCAGGGATTATATTCTTTATGGTTACAAAAAATGTATCTGATGAAGAAGAATGAAGGGGATAAGATAAAAAAAGTTAATTCTTTTGCGAAATTTTCCTCAGCAGGCATACAAATGGGTGTGTTGATTCTAGCCGGAGTGTATTTTGGAAAGTATTTAGATGAAAAACTTCAATTCGACTCTCCTTGGATGACTATAGTATTTGCATTATTAGGGGTCTTTATTGGGCTTTATATTGTAATTAGAGAAGTAATAAAAATGAGTAAATAACAATTCATGTTTCAATTAGCATTCAAGCCTACATTAATATTTTCAATAATAATATTTGTAATTCACTTTTTGTTGAATTATGTGTCCTCGTCACTTTTATATAGTGATGTTATATTGATTCATATTATTATGTTTTTTTTAACTGTTGGAGGGTATTTATTATTATTAATGATGCAGAAATTGGATCCAATTAAAATAGGGTTTACTTTTTTGGCAATATCAACTATCAAATTATTAGTCTCAGCATCCATTATATTGTTTTTGTATAAAGGGCTAGGTAAACCAAAAGCAATTGGTGTTCATTATGCAGGAGCCTATTTTTTATACATAGCGTTTTTGTCCTACCAAGTCTTTTCAATAATAAACCAAAAACCGACAAATAATAAGTGAGAATAAACCGCCTAATAATTTTTAGAAAGTTAAAAGTTTATCTACATTTGCATAAAATTTGTAGAAACAGCCAAATGCTAAAGAATTTAATCCTTTTATTTTTACTATTTACAGCTAGTGTCGTTATGGCAAATGAGCCACAAGCGCATGCTGAAAATTCAACTCACAATACTGAAGAAACTAAGGACGAGTCTTACGATCCTGTTCCAGTTATTATGCACCACATTGCAGATGCACACGAGTGGCATTTTTGGGGAGAAGGAGAAAACTCTGCTTCTATTCCATTACCAGTGATTTTATTGGATGGAGGATTGAAAATGTTTTCATCAAGCAAGTTTCATCATGGACATGATTTAGTTAAATCAAACGATAAAGAATATATGCTTTATCACAACAAAATTTATACAGTTGGAGAATCTATTCCAATTGCTAAAGATTCTACCGTTAAAATTATTAGAAAAGGACAAGAAGAAGATTCTACTTTCTCATATACACTAGCTAATATTCCTACTAAAGATTTTCTTCATGATTATGTTGTAGGACATAAAGAATTAGAGTTAGGAACTTATGTTGCAAGTGCAAAACCACTTGATTTTTCTATCACAAAAAATGTAGCAGGAATATTCTTAGCTATATTAATCATATTCTTAATCTTTACATCAGTAGCAAGAAGTTACAAGAAGAATGGAGGGATTCCAAAAAAACTTACGGGTTGGATGGAACCTTTAGTATTATTTGTAAGAGATGACATTGCTAAACCAAACATAGGAGAAAAGAAGTACAAAAAATTTCTTCCTTTCTTATTAACTATATTTTTCTTCATTTGGGTATTGAACTTATTAGGTTTAATTCCAGGAGGGGCAAACGTAACAGGAAACATTGCAGTAACTTTAGTTTTAGCTGTTGTAACAATGATTGTTGTAGCAATAAATGGAAACAAAGCTTATTGGGGTCACATTTTTAACCCACCAGTTCCAGAATGGTTAAAGCCAATGATGATACCAGTAGAAATTATTGGAATCTTCACTAAACCATTTGCATTAATGATTCGTTTGTTTGCAAACATTGCAGCAGGACATATTGTTATCTTAAGTTTAATTTCATTAATATTCGTAGCAAAAACAATGTGGGTTGCACCAGCATCTATTGCATTAGTATTATTTATCTCAGTTTTAGAATTACTTGTAGCATTATTACAGGCATACATATTTACATTATTAACTGCCTTATTTATTGGAATGGCAGTAGAAGAGCATCATTAAAAGCATTATTAACCAGTCCCGTTAAAAAATAAGGGACACAAAACAAACAAAAATGGGAGGAAGTATCGCAGCAATTGGTGCAGGATTAGCAGTTATCGGAGTAGGATTAGGAATTGGTAGAATCGGAGGTTCAGCAATGGACGGTATCGCAAGACAACCAGAAGCACACAGTAAAATCCAAACTACTATGATTATTGCAGCAGCATTAGTTGAAGGAGCTGGATTATTTGGTATTGTTGTAGCCCTAATGGGATTATAATATAAACCAAAATTAATTTTAACTCTGTAACGGTTGGTTACAGAGTTATTATTTAAAATTTTTGTAGTTAATAAAAACACACATTATGAATACAGTATTGTTAGAAATAAATCCATTAGTACTACCTAGTATAGGACTAATATTTTGGTCAGCAGTTTCTTTTATTATACTTCTTGTATTATTGAGAAAATTCGCTTGGAAACCAATTCTTACAGCAGTTAACGAGAGAGAAGAAAGCATTACTAATGCTTTGAACTCTGCCGAAGAAGCGAAAAAAGAAATGGCTAATTTGACATCTTCTAACGAAAGATTGTTGAACGAAGCAAGAGAAGAGAGAGATGCTTTGATGAAAGAAGCAAGAGAAATGAAGGCTGAAATTGTTGCTAAAGCAAAAGAAGAAGCTCAAGGAGAAGGAGAAAAAATGATTGCAAATGCAAAAGCAACAATCGAAATGGAAAGAAAATCAGCTATTGCAGATTTGAAAAACCAAGTTGCTACTTTATCAATTGATATAGCTGAAAAAGTGGTGAAAGGAACTTTAACAGGAGATGATAAGCAAAAAGCATTGGTTAACGAATTAGTAGAAGAAGTAAACCTTAACTAAGGTTTTAACCTTTTAAATAATACTATGAAAGACAGTAAAACAGCATCACGATACGCAAAAGCATTGTTAAGTTTGTCGCAAGAAAGCGGAAAACTTGAAGATGTGTATGGAAACATGCAGTCTTTATCAGCTACCATAGCAGATAGTTCTGATTTACGTTCGTTGGTAAGCAATCCTACAATTAAAGAAGACGAAAAAAGTAAAGTATTTACTGCTTTGTTTGGCTCTACTTTTAATGAAGGAACTATGAACTTGATTAACTTATTAATTAAGAACAAAAGAGCGCAATTGTTGGGAACAACAGCTGAGCAGTTTATAGCATTATATAAAGAGAGTAAAAACATAGTGACTGCTCAAGTAACATCAGCTACAAAGCTTGATGAAGAACAAAAGAACAAAGTACTTTCTTTGTTAAAGCACGAAGGAGAAGTTGAGATTATAGAAAAAGTAGATGCTTCGCTTATCGGAGGATTTATTGTAAGAGTAGGAGATAAGCAAATAGATGCAAGCATTGCAACTAAATTTAAGAATTTACGAAAAGAGATTTCATTAAACTAAATAACCATTACAATTAACTAAAATGGCAGGAATAAAACCAGCAGAAGTATCTGCAATTATCAAGGAGCAATTATCAGGATTTAAAACTGAAGCTCAATTAGAAGAAGTAGGAACTGTATTACAAGTAGGTGATGGAGTTGCACGTATCCACGGATTATCTAATGTAGAATCAGGAGAGCTTATTGAATTTGAAGATGGATTGCAAGCAATTGTATTGAACTTGGAGGAAGATAATGTTGGAGCTGTACTTTTAGGAGCATCTGATGTTGTAAGAGAAGGAGCTTCTGTAAAAAGAACTAACCGTATTGCTTCTATCAAAACAGGTGAAGGAATTGTAGGAAGAGTTGTTGATACGCTAGGAGCACCAATTGATGGAAAAGGACCTATTGAAGGTGAATTATACGAAATGCCAATCGAAAGAAAAGCACCAGGTGTAATTTACAGACAACCGGTAACTGAGCCATTACAAACAGGAATTAAGGCAATTGATGCAATGATTCCAGTAGGAAGAGGACAAAGAGAATTGATAATTGGAGATAAGCAAACTGGTAAAACTACTGTTGCTATTGATACTATTATCAATCAAAAAGAATTTTTTGATAAAGGAGAACCAGTTTATTGTGTATACGTAGCGATAGGGCAAAAAGCATCTACAGTTGCAGGAATCGTAAAGAAATTTGAAGAAGCAGGAGCAATGGCTTATACAACTATTGTAGCAGCTAATGCATCTGATCCAGCACCACTACAGTATTATGCACCATTTACTGGAGCAGCAATTGCTGAATTTTTTAGAGATACTGGAAGACCAGCTTTAATTGTATATGATGATTTATCTAAGCAAGCAGTTGCTTACCGTGAAGTATCACTACTATTGAAAAGACCTCCAGGAAGAGAAGCATACCCAGGAGATGTATTTTTCTTGCACTCAAGATTATTAGAGAGAGCAGCAAAGATTATCGAAATTGATGAAATTGCTAAAGAAATGAATGATTTACCAGATTCTATGAAAGGAATGGTAAAAGGAGGAGGTTCTATTACTGCATTGCCAATTATTGAAACGCAAGCAGGAGATGTATCGGCCTATATTCCAACAAACGTAATTTCTATTACGGATGGACAAATTTTCTTAGAGCAAGATTTATTTAACTCAGGTGTGAGACCAGCAATTAACGTAGGTATTTCGGTATCTAGAGTTGGAGGAAACGCTCAGATTAAATCAATGAAAAAAGTAGCTGGAACATTGAAATTGGACCAGGCACAATATAGAGAATTAGAGGCATTTGCTAAATTTGGATCTGATTTAGATGCAAGTACAAAAGCAGTACTAGATAAAGGAGCAAGAAACGTAGAGTTATTGAAACAAAACGAAGGGTCTCCATTATCAGTAGAGCACCAAATTGCTGTATTATACGTAGGAACTAAAGGATTAATTGGTAAGGTGCCAGTTAATAAAGTAAAGCAATTTGAAGAAGAGTACATTGCTTATATGGAAGCAAAGCACAGACCAATGTTGGACTTGTTACAAGCTGGTAAATTAACTGACGAAGTAACTGATACATTAACTGCAGTTGCAGCTGAACTAAGCGCAAAGTACTAAGAAATAGATTTTTATTCTCTAAAAGAGTAATACATGGCTAACTTAAAAGAAATACGAAATAGGATTACCTCGGTAAATTCAACAATGCAGATTACTTCTGCAATGAAGATGGTATCAGCTGCAAAGCTTAAAAGAGCTCAAGATGCAGTTACTCAATTATTACCGTATGCCAACAAGCTTCAAGAAATCCAGATAAACTTAAGTGCAAGTTTGGACACCTCAGAAGGTGTTTACTCTCAAGAAAGAGAAGTGAAAAACGTGATGTTTGTAGCTGTAACTTCTAACAGAGGATTGTGTGGAGGATTCAACAACAACATTACTAAAAGAGTGAATGTATTGGCTAAAGATTATGCTAATGCAAACGTTCATTTCTTGGCAATAGGAAAGAAAGCACAAGAGTTTTCGAAGAAAAACTTCGCAGACATTAATATGCCTGAGATTCCTACAGACTTAGAGAAGTTATATGCAGATTTAAACTTTAAGTCAGTATCGGAAGTTGCTGAATTAATAATGGAGTTATACAGAGAGGAAAAAGTAGATAAAGTAGTATTGGTATACAATCACTTTGTAAATGCTGCTAACCAAATTGTAATGACTGAGCAGTTTTTGCCTATTGAATCTATAGATGCAGAAGAAAATGTAACTAGTAATGCTGATTATATTTTTGTTCCTTCTAAAGAAAAGATTATCGAAGATATAGTTCCTAAATCATTGAAGATACAATTGTACAAAGGAGTGCTTGATTCCCATGCAGGTGAGCACGGAGCTAGAATGACAGCAATGCACAAAGCAACAGATAATGCTGGTGATATGTTATTCGATCTTAAACTTACTTACAACAAAGCTAGACAAGCATCTATTACTAACGAAATCCTTGAGATTGTTGGTGGAGCAGAGGCTTTGAAAAACTAAGACTAAACATTAAATTGATATTGAAAAGCACTGACGAAAGTTGGTGCTTTTTTTGTTAGTTGTTTTAGTGATTTGGAAAGTCGCAATTACATTCCACATTGTCATTCCTGCGAAGGCAGGAATCTTAAAGCGAGAATCAATCTGATGGATGAGATTCACTTTTTCAAGGGAATGACACGAATAGTTTTTAATGTTTTAACTTCCCTCCTTGAGGAGGGATTGAGGGAGGTGACTTTTCTAAAGAAATTATATTTAAAATTTTTTTATTTCAAATTTGGTTAATTCTTCAATTGGATAAGCACCTGTTTTATTCCAAATTTCAATACAATCAATTATTCCATTTTCAAAATGAATTGTCAAATCAGCCAAAATATTTTTTGAGCTATTTATCAATTCATATTTTTCTAATTGATGATTAAAATCTCCAAACAAATCTTCTAGTTCAGTTTTAGACAGCCTGAATTGTTCAATTTTAGCGTTATAATCAAAGTAAACAAAAAGTCCTATTCCAGTATGTTCAGTATCTTTTACGTTTAAATATTGAATTTGTTGAGATATTTTCTTTTCGTACTTCTCTCCCTCAATAGTTAGTTTTAAAATACTTAATATTAATTCCGATTTTTCCATTTTGAAATCTTAATTCAATCCTAAATCCCCCAGCTCTCAGCCATTTCCCAATTAGATCGTATTTCTATTTCCATAGGGAAGTAAAAAACTTGTTCAGGTTTTAGTTTTAGGTAATAATCGCCAGTATCCCATTTTCCATTTTGGTTTAAATCTTCTACTGCTTTTATCGAGTATTTTCCAGGTTTTAGATTTTTGAAGTTGACTTCAGAAACTCCAGATGCAGTTTGTTTCTCTATCAAGTTTCCTTTATCATCTAAAATTGAAATGAGGTAATTTACCGAGTCATTTTTAGGTTTTAGCTTAAGAGTAAAACTTCCAAAGTAATCATCTTTTCTAATTGTGATTCTTCCTGTAATTGTATCCGTGTTTTGTATTCCAAAAATATCAGTAACCGTATTTGGTAGAATTAAGTATTTGTAGCTTTCGTCCTCTTTTGAGTCAAAAACTAAAATAAGACTTTGGTTATTCTTAGAAACAGATGATAAAGCTAACTCGTTAGTGTCTTTAAACACTGTTACACCATTTATGCTAAAACTATCTATAGGTTGTTCAAAAACAAGAGTGAATGGCTTATTCTTGCTTATTGTTCGTGACTTAGGTTTTGCTTTTAAGTTAGGAGCTTTTTTAGGTGCTGGAAAAGGATAAATGTTAATCGCTTCCAGGGTTGTATCCAACCAAACTTTTAAAGTAGATTTTTCAAGACCTAAATTCGGTTTCCATATAACCACAGAATCTCGCTTTTCGTTTATTTCTATAGATTCGTATTTTAACTCTGTGCTATCGCTTTTGTAAATAGTTATTGAATCTGCAGTACGTGCAAAAGTCATTACCAATTTACCTGGATAGTAATATTTTTTTGTTGTTAAAGCTTGTTTTTTGTAATCTTTGGTGAATATAGAAATTACTGAATAAGAAGGAACTGTATCCGAAAATAAGGAGATTAGAGAATCCTTACCAGCTAATTGCTCGTTAGGTAAATCGTACAAAAAATTTCTGTTTCCATCCTTAAGTGCGAACAGTTTATAGGTTCCTGATTTTAGATAATTCATTAAATAATTACCCTGTTTATCAGTAACGGAATAGTAAATAGGTTTGCTTTTAGAGACTATAGAATCCGAAAAATCTTCATACAACATAACCACAACTCCTTCTGCTGGTTTTCCTGTAAAAGCATCAATTACTTTTCCTCTGGTAGACATAGAATCAATATAATCCCCTGTAGAAAACACATATTTAAAATCAAGAATCTTGTTCCCTACAGTATAATCAGAAATGGCATCACCAAAATTAATGGTGTAAGTAGTATTTTCTTTTAATTGCCTTTCAAAGAGAATAGTAAGCGTTTTTCCTTTGGTAATAAACTTCGGTTCGTTTTCTATACTTGGCGAAAAGAACACATTGGCAGTAGGATTTTTTAGCACAAAATATTCGTTAAAAGTTAACACGATTTGGTTTCCTCTAAAATTTGTAGAATAATTTAATGGAACAGTTCCATTACTATCTAAAGCTGGTGGAATAATATCTGGATCTCCTCCGGTAGGGGCAGATATTTGCGCACAGTTTTGTAAGAGGATAATTCCTAACAAAAGCGATATGTAGTAAATGAATTTCATTTAGAGATTATAGTAACTTAAAACTTAAAAAATTATTTCATTTAGTAATGACGATAAATACTTATTGTCAATCTCGTCAAAGGTATTTAATTCTGAACTATCCACATCCAATACGGCTATTACTTCTTTGTTTTTGAGAATAGGAATCACGATTTCTGATTTTGATAATGAGCTACAAGTTATGTGTCCATTAAATTTTTCTACATCTGGAACTATTACAGTTTCAGCTTTATCCCAAGAAACACCACAAACTCCTTTTCCTTTTCTAATTCTGGTACAAGCAACTGGCCCCTGAAAAGGTCCTAAAACTAATTCATTATTTTTAACAAGATAAAATCCAACCCAAAGAAACCCGAAAGCCTCTTTCAATCCAGCAGAAACATTAGCCAAATTAGCTATTACATCTTCTTCTCCAGTTATTAATGCCTTCAGTTGAGGGATTAATTCTTCGTACTTACCTTCTTTTGATAAGGTTTTTGATAGGTTTAAATCTTCTGCCATTTCTATTGGTCTAACGAAAACTGAAAAGCTTCCATCATTTTATAAAAAATTTGTGTGTTGTCGTAAATACCAACAAAATTTTCGGCTCCTTGCCCGTAAGCAAAAACAGGAATCATTGCTGCACTATGTTTTAAAGTAGAAAAACCACCAACAAGGTTTGTTCCGTCTAAATCACCACCAATAATTGCATACCCACCCGTTTCGTGATCGGCTGTAATAATTACAAGTGTTTCACCATCCTGGTCTGCAAAGTCTAGTACTTTTTGTATTGCGTTATCAAAGTCAATCATTTCACGAATAATATAAGGCGAATCGTTATTATGCCCTCCCCAATCAATTTGAGAACCTTCTACCATCATAAAAAAACCATTAGTATCTTTCTTTAAAACCTCCAATGCTTTTTCTGTAGCCAAAGGTAATATTGGACCTCTACTTGGAGCATTATCCCCTTTTTCGAACACTAATTTTCCTGGCTGGGTAGGAGAATAGAGATATATCATTTTAGATATTCCTTCAGTAGAAAAATCTTCAGTCAAAGTATCTAAAACAGTGTAGTTTTTAGATTTTAATTCCTCGTATAAATTTCTTCCGTCAGATCTTTTTTCAAAATATTTTTCACCACCACCAATAAGCACATCTATACCACTATTAATAAATTGTGCCGAAATAGGTTCGTTAGCCTCATACCTCCTTGGGAAGTGGGCATAAAAACAAGCTGGAGTTGCATGAGTAACTGTGCTAGTTACTACAATTCCAGTGGCTTTATTGTTTTCTTCGGCATATTCTATAAAGGTTTTATAATTAATAGAATCTTTCATTGACTGAGAAATCTTTCCATTTTTGGTTTTTTTACCTGTGGCAAATGCTGTTGCTCCTGCAGCTGAATCGGTTATTAAATCATCTTCAGAATTCGTTTTAATAAGTCCAATAACTTTACACCTTTCTAAGTTCAATTTGTTTCCATTGGCATACATCCCTGCAGTAATTTGAGAAATACCCATTCCATCACCAATCATCAAAATGATATTTTTTGGAAGTTTAATCAAAGGTTTTTCAGTTTCAATTATCTCGAGTGTTTGAGCTTTATTCGAATCTTTTTGATTCGAACAAGCAAACAGAGTAAAAAGGACAAGAATCCAAACAGATGTTTTCATAAAAAATGATTTTATCAAAGATACAATTCACAGACTAATTCTATCAATAAATTGATTATCGCAATACTAAAAGAGTATAAATTGAGTTTATTTGGTTTAATCCAGACAGATTATTTAACAATTAACTTTAGTAAAAACTTAAATATTAAAACTACTTTTATTCTAATAATAGATAATTAAATCAATGAAAAATCTCTTTTTATTACTCTTTTTCTCAATTTTTATAACTTTCTCTTTTTCTCAAGATTACACTATTTCAGGATTTATTTCTGATGCAGGTTCAGGAGAAAAGCTAATTCAAGCCACAGTTCTTGATTTAAATTCATCATTTGGCACTTCCTCTAATTTATATGGCTTTTACAGTTTTACCCTACCCAAAGGAGAAGTTCAGGTTAGATTTTCTTATGTAGGATATCAATCTATAATTAAAACAATTAAGCTAGATACAAATCTTAGAATAAACATTGAGCTAAAGGCGAATTCTACTCTTGATGAATTTACGGTTGTTGGAACTGAATCTGAACAGATTCAAGAAAGAACCCAAATGAGTACTGTAGATGTATCCATGGAAAAAGTAAAATCACTTCCAGTGTTTTTGGGTGAGCAAGATATTATGAAAACGATTCAACTTTTACCAGGAGTACAATCTGGAAGTGAAGGTTCAAGTGGATTATATGTAAGAGGAGGAGGGCCAGATCAAAATTTAATATTGTTAGATGGTGTTCCTGTTTACAATGCATCACACTTATTTGGTTTCTTTTCAGTTTTTAATGCAGATGCTATTAACTCAGTTCAGTTAATAAAAGGAGGTTTTCCAGCCCGTTATGGCGGGAGATTATCTTCTGTAATTGACATTAGGATGAAAGAAGGGAATCAGAAGGAGTTTCATGGTGAAGGTTCTATTGGATTAATTGCATCACGTTTTTCTTTTGAGGGACCAATAGTTAAGGATAAAACCTCTTTTATTATTTCGGCAAGAAGAACTTACATAGACCTTTTAGCTAGGCCTGTTATAAAAGCTGCTGCAAAAAGCCAAGGGACGAACTTAGTTGCAGGCTATTATTTTTATGATTTAAACGCAAAAATTAATCATAAGATTAACGATAATAATAGACTGTTCTTAAGTACCTATGTTGGGAATGATAAATTCTATGCTAACTCTCAAGAAAGTTATACTTTCAATGCAATTGAAAGTACATATGACAGTGAAAATATTTTAAAATGGGGAAATGCTATTGCTGCATTAAGATGGAATAGTATCATAAATGACAAACTATTTGTAAATACTACACTGCGATACAGTAAGTACAATTTTAATGTAGGTTTTTCGGAAACTTCAACCGAAAAAGGGCCAGGAGTTGATAATACTAATTCATTTAGCTTCAACTATATTTCTGGAATAGAGGATTGGTCGGGAAATGTCGATTTTGACTTTGTTCCTTCACCTAATCACTACATTAAATTTGGTATAGGTAACACTTATCATACATTTAGTCCAGGTGTAAATCAATTTAAAACTACAGAGGCTGCTGGTTCAATTGATACTACTTTCGGCTCCAGAAATCAATACGCTCATGAGGCAAGTATATATATTGAAGATGATTTAAAAATAAGCGAATTATTAAAAGTAAACATAGGACTTCATGGTTCGGCATTTTTTGTAAATAACACGAACTACATGAGTTTTCAACCACGTTTTTCTGGGAGATATTTATTAGATGAAACAATGAGTATAAAGGCTTCTTATGCCAGAATGGCTCAGTTTCTTCATTTGCTAACGAATACTTCTATTGGTTTGCCAACAGATTTGTGGGTTCCTGCTACTGATAGAATTGCACCACAAACCTCTGATCAAATTGCAATTGGTTTTGCTAAAACTCTGAAGAAACAATATGAAGTAAGTGTTGAAGGATACTATAAATGGATGAACAACCTAATAGAATATAAAGATGGAGCTTCATTTTTTGGTTCAGAAACTGATTGGCAAGACAAAGTAGAGTCGGGTAGAGGTTGGTCCTATGGAGGAGAACTATTATTAGAAAAGAAACTTGGTAAAACTACAGGATGGATTGGTTATACGTTATCATGGACCAACAGACAGTTTGACAACATCAATTTTGGTGAAGTTTTTCCTTATAAATACGACAGAAGACATGATCTTGGAATTGCCGTTACTCATAAATTCAATAAAAAAGTAGATAAGAAAGGGAGAGATAAATGGATTGATGTAGGAGCTGTATTTGTTTATGGAACTGGTAACGCTACAACATTAGGACTAGAAAGGTATAATGGAGCAGGAAATGGTAATTTTTTCGGGAATGAAATTGTGCATATTGATGGGCGAAATAATTATCGAATGCCCAATTACCACAGATTAGATTTGGGTGTAAACATCCATACAAAACTTAAAAGAGGAGAGCGTACTTGGAGTTTTGGATTATATAATGCTTATAGCCGTCAAAACCCTTTCTACTTATTTTTTGGATTCGAAAATAATGAAAGAGTACTTAAGCAGATTAGTTTGTTCCCTATTTTACCGTCATTTAGTTATAATTTTAAATTTTAGAGTAATGAAAAATATAATCATATCAATACTTGTAGTTTCTGCCTTTGTATCTTGTCAAAAAGTGTTGGAGTTGGATGAAGAGACAAAAACATCTAAGCTTGTTGTTAATTCATTGTTTGATGACCAAGGGAGATGGGAAGTTAACGTAAGTAGAAGCCTAAGTGTATTAGACAATGGCCAATTATCTATTATTGATGATGCAATCGTTTCTATTTATGAAGGAGGCAATCTTGTTTCGAACTTAATTTATGATGGGGAAAAATACATTGCTTTAGGTCTTATTTCTTCACCAATTGCTGGCAAAGAGTATAGAGTAGAAGTGTCAGCTCCCAACTATAATTCAGTTTCTTCGAAAGATATTTGTCCAGTTTCAGTTCCATTAATTAACGTAGTTACAGATACCGCTATAAATTCTTTTAATGAGGGTGTTGTGACTTTTGATGTTACTTTTCAAGATCCAGGAGGAAGTGATAATTACTATGGAATTGGTTTAGAGATTACCAGATATTATATTCAATCAAACACCTCAGGTGGTTTTGACACCATTTTATCAGATGTTTATGAGCCGTATATTAATTCAACCAACCCAATAATTGATAATAGCGGAACAGATAATTTTTCACAAACACTTACTTTTAAAGACAATTTAATTGAAGGTGAAAGAACCACGCTTTCCTTTGATTATAGTTACTACTATATTAGTTCTCCAAACGAATACATTGTAAGCAAGATAAAATTTTATTCATTTTCAGAAGCTACATATAATTACACAAAGTCATATGAAGCATTTAGGAATACTGATGGAAATCCTTTTGCTGAGCCAGTTCAGGTTTACACTAACGTAGAAAATGGATTTGGAATTTTTGGAGGAAGGTCTATCTACGAGCTTGAATTCTAACCAAAAACAGTTTCCAAAACAGTTAATGATTTTAACTCTCTCATATCTGTATGGTATCGATAATAGGTAACTATTAATTGCAAAGCACGTTTACGTGATTGATTAGTAAACTGAGCAGAAATCCCTTCTTCAAACGCTAAATCATATAAGTGTTTGAAAAGAACGGTTTCACTTTCGTCAAAAAAGTGAATATGAGTTGGTATAGAACCTTTTATCTCTCCTTCAGCAAAATCAAAATATGTTCCTTTACTTTCTGTGTCTGGCTCAAGACCTAAATATGAAGTGAATTGCATTAAAAAGATAAGATGAAAATCCATTGAGAGAGGTTGAGTTTCCAGCTCCAATATAGTTTTAATCAGAAAATTAAATTTCTGTAAATTCTTTTCCTCTTCTTGTATTACATGATTTAATATCTCGTTCAGGAATATTAAAATATTTGATTTATAAATATCTTGATAAATATCTCTTAAGGGATATTCTGTTTCGTAATCCTTAATGTTATTTAGCTCATTTTTAGGATTGGCATATGCCGAAAAAGAGGCAATACTAAGAGGTAAAAAGGTGTTTTTTACTTTTTTGGAACTTCTACCAATAAATGATTTTACCCCAAACTCTTCGGTATAGAATTTTAAAACTAGACCACCATTGGCTAGCTTAGTTTTCTTTAATAAAATACCTCTAGTTTTCTGGAACATAGTTTTTTTTATAAGAGGTGTAATACCAATATCCAATAAGAAGAATTACAATGGTTGAGCCAATAACAAGCCATGGATTAATGGCTTCTGTAGTTTCTAAACTATTATCAGCTGTTTGTATTCCTACTAAAACACTAATAAAATTATGTAAGAAATGGGCTAAAATAGGAATCCATAAAGAACGAGACCAAACCAACAAATAACCTAACATAATCCCCATGAAAAACCTTGGAAGAAAAGTTAAAAACTGAAAGTGAATAGCGCTAAATATAAATGCGGTAATTAATATTGCTTGCCAATTACTTTTGGTCCATTTGGCTAATATTTTTTGAATAATCCCTCTAAAAAATAATTCTTCACCAATAGCAGGAACTACTGCCATTAGTAGTGTTGTGGTAATAAGTTGAGATGAGCTATTAAACGAAAGCAAATATTTTATTGTTTCGGTAGCTTGGGATTCCATGTCATGGAAAAACTGGGGCAAATTCAGTTTCATATTTAGTTCACCCATAAAACTAACCAACACAATTCCTGCAACAACAAAAATTGGAAGAGGAAGAATAAATGACCCTAAATTTTTAGTTTTAAGAGGTAGAAAAGGTTTGTTAGAATCTTTTATTAATCGAGCAAAAATTAAACTAGGAGCTATAAACAAGCCAATACTCTGAGTAATTAGTAAAGTAAACAAAATGAAATATCCATCTGGATTATCTTTTAACACTTCCAGTAAATTAATCTGCGTTAAATCCGAAATGCTGAAATCTACAAAGGTTAACAGAACAATAATGCCAATAAGTTGAAAAAAAATCCAGCATAGAAATGCAATTAATAAATACATTAAAAGCTGTAAACTATATTTTCTTCGAAGAAATTCTAAAACCATAGAATCAAAGGTATTATATTTGCATCAAATTAACACAACAAGAAATACAAATTGGTAAAAATTGCAGACATAGAACTTGGGGACTTCCCTTTATTATTAGCTCCAATGGAAGATGTAAGTGACCCTCCGTTTAGAGCTTTGTGTAAGCAACATGGTGCAGATTTAATGTACACTGAGTTTATTTCTTCGGAAGGTTTAATAAGAGATGCTGTTAAGAGTGTCAAAAAACTTGACATATTTGAATATGAGCGCCCTGTTGGGATTCAAATTTTTGGATCTAATATTGATTCTATGCGTAAAGCAACAGAATTAACCCAAGGTGCTAACCCAGATATTATTGATATTAATTACGGATGTCCAGTTAAAAAAGTAGCTGGAAAAGGAGCAGGAGCTGGAATTTTGCAAGATATTCCTAAAATGGTAGAAATGACTAGAGAGATTGTAAAATCTACTCATTTACCAGTAACTGTGAAAACCAGACTAGGTTGGGATGACGATACAAAGTTTATTGTAGAGGTTGCAGAAAGACTTCAGGATGTGGGTATAAAAGCTATTTCTATTCACGGAAGAACTAGAAAGCAAATGTATAAAGGAGAGGCTGACTGGTCGTTAATTTCTGATGTAAAAAACAATTCTAGAATGCATATTCCTGTTTTTGGAAATGGTGATATTAACTCACCTCAAAAAGCAGTAGAATATAAAAATAGATACGGAGTTGATGGGGTAATGATTGGCCGAGCAAGTATAGGTAACCCATGGTTTTTTAATCAGATTAAGCATTTTATTAAAACTGGCGAAGAATTAGCTTTACCTACAATTAGTGAAAGAGTAGAGGTGGTAAAAAAGCATTTTTCAATGTCGCTAGAGTGGAAAGGTGAGCATGAAGGAATTGTAGAAATGAGAAGGCATTATGCCAATTATTTCAAAGGAATTCCTGACTTTAAACCTTATAGAATGAAGCTTGTTACCTCATTGGATAGCGAAGAAATATTCAATACACTTTCAGAGATTCAGCACGAAGATTTTGTTAGGCGTTAGTCTGGTGTAATTTTTTTAAGATTGAGTACTTCCAGTAATTATACTTAGCCTCATTCTTGGCAATTTTAAATCCAGTTATTCCATCTAGAAATCCTAATTTTAAAAAGAATACACTGATGAATTTAAAGATTGGACTAAAGATTATTTTATAATTTTCATTTCCTTTTTTTGCTTTAAATTTTTCTTCAGCAGATAACTGAGCATATTTTTTTAATCTATCAAGATGTTCTTGCTCTGTATAGTATGAGTAATGATTTAAATCGCCTATAATTAATTCAGTAGAAATTGATTTGGTATAAACTAGTTTTTCATGAACAACTCCTTCCCAAGAGGTAATCGACTTATTAAAAAGCCGCACTTTAATATCTGGGTACCAACCGCAATGCTTTATCCATTTACCACAGTAATTTGTTAATCGATTAAACTCATAAGCATTTTCCTCTTTCAATTCCAAAGAAGCAATGTTAGTTTTGAGCTCTTTACTAAGCTCTTCGTCCGAATCTAATGAAATTATCCATGAGTGCTTGGCAATGTCGTTACCGTAGTTCTTTGTGTCAGAAAAACCCTTCCAATCTGTAGATATGAAATTGACATTCTCATATTGAGAACAAATTTCTTTTGTTCTGTCTGTAGAGTGAGAATCAACAACTACAATTTCTTCAGCAATCCCTTGTAAAGAAGCCAAACATCTTCTGATATTTTTCTCTTCATTGTATGTGATTATTACCGCAGAAATTTTTGGGGACATAGACCTTAATTGAAAATCAAAGATAAAAAAAAAGCCCTACTAATTAATTAGTAGGGCTTAAATTACAGAACTAAGTCTGTTTAAGAATTATTTTTTAACGAATGATTTAGTTATCATCCCAGATTCTGATTCCATTCTGATGAAGTAAACTCCATTTTCAATAGAAGAAACATTCATTGTAAATGTTCCAGAATTTCCGTTAAAGTTCTCTCCAAAAGAAGAAACTGTTCTTCCTAATGCATCTACCAAAGTAATGTTAATTTTTTCAGCTTTATTTGATGTACTGCTGATTCTTACATTAAGAACATCAGTAGTTGGGTTAGGGAATAAGTTCACAGCAAAATCATTAGAAATTTCGTTTACAGAAGCAAATGGTTCAGCTAATACTGTATCAATTTTTAAATAAACGATATCGTTAAATGATGCTGGATCTAAATCTCCAGAAATAGATTGACCTGGAGCAAAATCTCTTTGGTAAACTATGTGAACACTTCCATCAACTCTTTTAGCCATAGAAGGGTAAACACTTTCATACAAATCGAAAGCAAAATCAGGTGTATAGTTTTCTGGGTCAGACCAACTTGCTCCACCATCACTACTTTTCATTAAATAAATATGTCTGTAGTTCTGAGAACCATTATCATATAATTCATTCATTGAAGAATAAGCTAAATAAATAGCATTACTTGCAGATACACCAGCAGTTGGCATACTTGATAGCCCTACCTGGTATGAAGGAAGTGTTCCTCCAGCAACAGTGTTTAAAGTACCGTCTAAGTTTAAATCTAACATTCCAGTAATAGTTTGAGTAGAATCTACACCAAAATCTTCATTCCAATAATCTAAACCATTTGTTCCAGGGAAATAAGAAGTTCCATCATCAGTTGTATCAGAATCTAAAACCCTTACAATTCCATAAAATACATGAACCTTATTGTTCTGATCTATAACAATAGAACCAGATCCATCACAAGAACGAATTGTATCAATAACTCCATCATTGTTAAAATCAGAACCATCATCAATTCTATATTTGTTAATAGGAAAATCACTTACAATTGTTCTAGCCCAGCTATCTCCATTGTTAGTTGATTTGTATACTAATACATCACCCCAAGAGTTAAAAGTACTAAAAGCAATAACGTCTCCATTAGCGTCAATTGAATAAGCATCTGCAGAAACAAAAGTAAATATTGAAGAATCTAATCCAGGTAGGATAGAATCTCTAATATCCCAAGTAACACCTAAATCTTTAGATCTGTAATAAACTAAAGCACTAGAAAGTCCTTTATAATCTGGACCACCAGTTGTTGAACTTCTTAAAATTGAAATCACGTGAATAGTACTATCATTAGCACCTCCAACTACAGCTCTAGGCCATAATACATCATATCCTGTTGGTGTTGCAAAAGATGGAATGATTGATTCTGTCCAAGCTCCAGTTCCTTTAGCTCTTTTGTTTAAAGTTAAACCTCCTGTCCCAGAATGACTAACGATAATTTCAGTTCCAGATCCAGATGCCATTGCTGGCCAACCGTTTCTTGTAGTTTCTACTTTAGTAGTTGGATTTGCTCCCCAAGAGGTTCCATTAAAGTAATTGTAACCTGCACCTCTATTCGTATATGGAGTTGCACCATTATCCATAGTCCAAGTTGCCGAAATAGTTCCGTCAGAGTGGTTGAATATTCTTCTTTGAGAAGTTCCGTTTGTTTGTAGGTCATATACAGTTGTACCAATTACATCACTAGATAAAGTCCTAACTGCTGATTGAGTAGCAACTGGTCCTCCAATGATTTCTGATCCATCAGCAACTAAAGTTTTCTTTACCGCAACATCTCCTGATGTGCTAGGTATAATGTTAGTATTAGATTGAGCCATTAAACCTGCTGTTAAGATTAATGACAAAATTGATAGTAGTGTTTTTTTCATAAGTTTGAAATGTTAATAATTAATTCTTGAAATCTAAATTAGGAAAAAATTATGTAAGTACTATGCTTTAATTAAAAAAATCCATTATATTTGAGATTACATAAACAAATCTAAAACAACTCAAATGAAAAAAATTTACTTAACACTTACAACAACTTTGTTTGTTGCTAGTCTTTTTGCTCAAGCTCCACTTAAGGCACAAAAAAATGCTGAATCAGGACACGTAGCTACAAACGACAAAGTAATCACTCAGACTTACAAAGACTTGAGAGGATCATCTTTTAAAATTTCTAACAACAGAGCAACAACTATATCTGAAAACATTAGTGCTATTAATTTAGTTACTGATTGGTGGGGAACTACATCAAGTCAAAATTTAGGATTTACTAATCCTATTTTTCCAGATTCTAATGCAATGATTGCTTATACAAGTAGTACATCTCCTGCATGGCTTCACTCAGTAGCTCAAACATTCGATTTAGGAGGTTTATATGCAACTGATGCTGGTAAAGTATTTGACCCAATGGTACAACCTTTTAGTGGGTCAACAGATTTTACTATTGATTCTATCTTTGTTCAAGGTTATTACAATAGATTGAATATGACTGTAGTAGATACTGCTGTAATTACAGTATATGCTAATGACAATGGAAACTATAGTAGAGCAAATTGGTTTAGTAACCCAGATTCTACTAAGAGAGTGCTTGATTACAGTACTAAAACTGCATTAGAAGCTGATGCTCCATTAGGGACATACAAAATTCCTATGAATACCACATTCTTTAATGATACATTACCAAATGGACTTCATTTATTTCAGGTTGCATCCAATTTAACTGTTGGTAATACTCACAATGGGATATTCGGAGTATCTATTCACTTTTTACCAGGAAAAACTTATTCTCAAGCAACAGATACTTTGTTTGTTAATTCAAATTCGATAAGAGTTCTTTATTCCACTCCTTTAGGAGCTAGTACTTTATTCCCAATCGGAGCAGGACCTGACAACAACGTTGGAGCTTTTAATGATGACAATTCGCTCTATGGTACTTGGTCATATTTCTTACCTCCATATGTTTTTACAGGTGATCACCCATACCAAATGTATGATATGAACGTTAAAATTAGCCAGTCTAACTTTGACAACGCAAGTATCAATGAATTTGAAAACGGAGCAACTTTATTCCAAAACTACCCAAATCCTTCAACTGGATTTACAACTGTAAAGTATGCATTGGAAAACCAAGCTAACGTTTCTTTTGAAATGATTGATGTAACTGGTAAAAAAGTTATTTCTTCAGTGGAAGGTAACAGAAATGCTGGGACTCATACAATTGAAATCAACACAAACGATTTAAATGCAGGAATTTATTTCTACTCTTTAGTTGTTAACGGACAAACAATTACTAAAAAAATGACGATTACAAAGTAATTTGTAAAACGTATTTAGAATTAAAAAAGCCTCAATCTTTCGATTGAGGCTTTTTTTGTGCTTAAATTTTTGATTGTTTTAGTTTGATTCTATCAGATATAGGCATTCTTTTTTACAAGAAGAACCGGTACTTAAGGTTAAAAACTAAGAGACATAAAAAAAGCCTCAGTATAACTGAAGCTTTTCTTTTGTGGGCAATGAGGGATTCGAACCCCCGACCCCCTCGGTGTAAACGAGGTGCTCTGAACCAACTGAGCTAATTGCCCCTTTTTCCATTAGGGATTGCAAATATATAGATATTTTTATAATGCAGACATAAAACTTCAAAAAAAAGATA
This sequence comes from Flavobacteriales bacterium, assembly GCA_018609055.1. Lineage (GTDB taxonomy): Bacteria > Bacteroidota > Bacteroidia > Flavobacteriales_D > CAJJDF01 > CAJJDF01. Next base: position 173,969 of record JABAYJ010000001.1, on the reverse strand, counting down.
AATAAAGTTTAGTATTGTTTTCTAACCTTCTTTGTAAGCCAATTAGAGCCTGACTTTGAGGGCGCTATATATTTGTTTATTTAAAGGCTTTTTTATTCCAAAAAACCATTAGATATACTTATCTTTGTGAAAATTGAAGAAATAATGTCCCAAAAACCAATAAAATCAGCCTTGATTTCTGTCTTTTACAAAGATGGATTAGGACCAATCGTTAAAAAGCTTGATGAACTAGGAGTAAAAATATACTCAACAGGAGGAACCCAGAAGTTTATAGAGGATCAAGGAATATCTGTTGTGCCAGTAGAGGAGTTAACTTCTTACCCATCAATCCTAGGAGGAAGAGTAAAAACGCTTCATCCAAAAGTGTTTGGAGGAATTTTGACAAGAAGAGATAATGAAAGTGACAAAAAGGAAATCAATGAATTTGAGATTCCTGAGTTAGACCTGGTTATTGTAGATTTATATCCTTTTGAGGAAACAGTTAAATCTGGAGCTAATGAGCAAGATATTATTGAAAAAATTGATATTGGTGGTATTTCTTTAATAAGAGCTGCAGCCAAAAACTTTAATGATGTAACCATAGTTTCTTCGGTATCGCAATATGATAGTTTACTTAATAAGCTAAATGAAGGTAATGGATCTATTTCATTAGAGGATAGAAAAGATTTTGCTAAAGATTCATTTCAGGTTTCATCTAATTATGATACTCATATTTTTAATTACTTTGATAATAATGAGCAATCAGCTTTTAAGCAAAGTATTACTGAAAAGCAGAGTTTAAGATATGGTGAAAATCCTCATCAAAAAGGAACGTTTTATGGGGAGCTAAATCAGTTTTTTGATAAACTCCATGGAAAGGAATTATCATATAATAATTTATTAGATGTTGATGCTGCTGTTAATTTAATTCTTGAATTTCAAGATGCAGATCCAACTTTTGCAATACTAAAACATAACAATGCTTGTGGTATTGCTTCGAGAAAAACAATTTCTGAAGCTTATACTGATGCATTAGCTGGGGATCCGGTTTCTGCATTTGGAGGAGTTTTAATTTCAAACAAAGAAATTGATAGCGAAACAGCTGCCAAAATTCACGAATTATTTTGTGAAGTTGTAATTGCACCCTCTTATTCTTCGGATGCTTTAGAGACGCTAAAAGGTAAGAAAAACAGAATCATACTAATACAGAAGGAGTTTAATTTGCCAAAGACGCAATTTAGAACTATCTTAAACGGAGTTTTGGTGCAGGATAAAGATGGAATAACTGATAGAAAAGAAAATTTTGAGTTAGTTACAACTAAAGCCCCATCAGAAACTGAAAAAATAGACTTAGAGTTTGCGAGTAAGATCTGTAAGAATACTAAATCTAACACGATTGTTTTATCTAAAGGCGGTCAGTTGTTAGCAAGTGGTACAGGTCAAACTTCTAGAGTTGATGCTCTTAATCAAGCGATCCATAAAGCTAAATCTTTTGGGTTCGATTTAAATGGAGCAGTAATGGCATCAGATGCCTTTTTTCCTTTTCCAGACTGTGTAGAAATTGCAGGTAATGAAGGGATAAAAACAGTAGTGCAGCCGGGAGGTTCTATCAAAGACAAGTTGTCTATAGACTATTGTAACGAAAATAATATATCAATGGTTTTTACGGGAACCAGACACTTTAAACATTAAAATAAGAATGGGGTTATTTAACTTTTTTCAAAAAGAAATTGCAATTGACTTAGGTACGGCTAACACAATTATTATCCAAAACGGAAAAATAGTTGTTGATGAGCCTTCTATTGTAGCAATTGATATCAAAACAGACAATATTATTGCTATTGGTAAAAAAGCACAGCAGATGCATGGTAAAACCCATGAGAACATCAAAACAATAAGACCATTGAAAGATGGAGTTATTGCTGATTACAAAGCTACTGAAGCAATGATAAAGGGGATGATTAGAATGACTCAAGAAAAGAAGTCAATATTATCTAGTTTATCCAAAATGAGAATGATGATTTGTATTCCTTCAGGAATTACAGAAGTAGAAAAGAGAGCGGTAAGCGACTCGGCTCAGCATGCAGGAGCGAGAGAAGTTTATTTAATTCATGAACCAATGGCAGCTGCAATTGGAATTGGAATTGATGTTTTGGAACCAATGGGTAACATGATTATTGATATAGGTGGAGGGACTTCTGAGATTGCTGTAATTGCACTAGGCGGTATTGTATGTGATAAATCGATAAGAGTTGCTGGAGATGATTTTACAGCTGATATTGAGGAATACATGCGAAGACAACACAATATCTTAATTGGTGAAAGAACAGCAGAAATGATTAAGATTGAGGTTGGAGCAGCATCAACTGAATTGGATCAACCACCCGAAGATTACGCAGTAAGAGGTAGGGATTTGATGACTGGGATTCCCAAAGAGATTACAATTTCTTACAAAGAGATTGCCGGATGTTTAGACAAATCTTTAACTAAAATTGAAGAAGCCATTTTATCAGCCTTGGAAATGACACCACCAGAATTGTCTGCAGATATATACAAAACAGGTATTTACCTTGCAGGTGGTGGTTCACTACTTAGAGGACTAGACAAACGTTTTTCTTTAAGAACTCAACTGCCAATTCATGTGGCTGATGAGCCATTGAGATCAGTTGTAAGAGGAACAGGAATTGCTCTTCAAAACATTGAAAAATTTCAGTTTTTAATGAAAGGGATTTAATTCTAACAACTCATAACACCCTTCCATTCTCATGAAAAATTTATTCTTGTTTTTTAATAAAATTAAATTTTTCTTGTTTTTTATTGTACTTCAACTCATTGTTTTTAATGTAGTTGTTACCAAAACAGACTATCAACAATCGGGTATATTGAACTCTAGCGCAAAAGTATCTGGATGGTTTTATTCTCTTAAAAATCAGTTTTCATCTTATTGGAACTTAAGAGACGAGAATAAAATATTAGCTAATCAAAACGCTCAACTAAAACAAGAGTCTTTTCATAATTACACCATAGTTTCGAGTAATTCGATTAAAGTTGTAAATGATATTTACAAAAAGCAATACTTGTTTCAGCCGGCAGTCGTAATAAACAATACCACTAATAAAAAGAAGAACACTATTACCATGGATGTTGGAAGAAACAAAGGAATAAGACCAGAAATGGGAGTAGTTTCCTCCAGAGGAATAGTTGGTTTTACGCGTAATGTTTCTGGACATTATTCTACTGCAATGAGCTTGATGAACACTGAAATGAATATTCCAGTAATCCCTTTGAAAGATAGTTGTCAAGGCACACTATTTTGGGATTTTAATGATGGAGTTAATGTTGTTTCGGTAAAGGGAATTCCAGTTTATTACAAGCTAAAAGTAGGAGATACTATTGTAACTCAAGGTGGTGCAGGGATTTTCCCTAAAGGAGAAACAGTAGGAGTTATCGAGAAAAAACTAAAGCAAATTGGAAGTAATAATTGGCTTCTTAAAGTAAAGACCTCTGTAGATTTTAGAGTTATTAATCACGTTTTTTTAATTGAGAATTTATATAAAGAAGAATTAGATTCACTTCAAAACCCTCTGCCTGAATGAGATTAGTTAGTCTAAATATAGTCCGGTTTTTATTCCTGATATTGATTCAATTATTAGTTGTTGATCAAATTAGCTTAGGATTTATGGAAAACTATATTTCATTGGTCATTTACGTTTCATTTTTACTTACATTTCCTATTAATACGTCTAACTATTTATTACTTGTTGTTGCTCTTATTTTAGGATTAACAATGGATATGTTTAAAGATTCTGGTGGGATTCATGCATCAGCCTGTTTGTTTTTAGCTTTTTTGAGACCGTTTGTTTTAAGGAGATTACAAAGTCAAAACCCAATAGATGAAGTAGAGGAGTTAACTGTGTATACTGAGGATTTAAAAAAGTATATTACATACACGGTTTTATTATTATCAGGATTTTTCTTTTGGTTGTTTTTACTAGAAGAATTTTCGTTTTCTCGAATCCCAATGATTTTATTAAAAACTCTTTTAAGCACCATATTTAGTACCTTATTAATTATTATTGGACAATATTTATTGTTCAGAAGACCAAAAATTTAATCTTATGATAGACGTAAAATTACTTGCAGAAATTTGTGAAACTGCTGGAGCTCCAGGGTTTGAAAACAGAGTAAGAAAATTAGTATTGAGAGAAATTGAATCTCTTGTAGATGAATTTTCTATTGACAATTTAGGAAATGTAACGGCTATTAAAAAAGGTAAAGACAGTTCTAAAAAAGTAATGTTGGGTGCTCACATGGATGAGATAGGATTTATTGTTACTCATATTGATGACAATGGATTTGTAAGATTTCATACACTTGGAGGATTTGATCCAAAAACTTTAACTGCACAAAGAGTTATTGTTCACGGTAAAAAAGATTTGATGGGAGTAATGGGTTCTAAACCAATTCATGTTATGACTGCCGAAGAAAGAAATAAAGTGCCAAAGTCTACGGATTACTTTATTGATATGGGAATGAATAAAGAGGAAGTGGAGAAACATATTGAGATTGGAAATCCTATTACAAGAGAAAGACAATTGATAGAAATGGGTGATTGTGTGAACTGTAAATCGATAGATAATCGTGTTTCTGTTTACATCCTTATTGAGGTGTTAAAACAGCTTAAAACTATTCCTTATGATGTATATGCAGTATTTACTGTGCAAGAGGAGGTAGGATTAAGAGGGGCGAATGTTTCTGCATTAAATATACAGCCAGATTTTGGTTTTGGAATAGACACAACTATTGCATTTGATGTTCCTGGAGCAGCAGCTCACGAAAAAGTAACAGAACTTGGAAAAGGGGCGGCTATTAAAATAATGGATTCTCAAACTATCTGTGATCACAGAATGGTTTCTTTCATGAAGAAAACAGCAGATGCACATAAAATTACTTGGCAACCAGAAATACTAACTGCTGGAGGAACTGACACAGCAGGAATTCAAAGAATGACTCCTGGAGGTTCTATTGCAGGAGCAGTTTCAATTCCTACTCGTCACATTCACCAGTCTATAGAAATGGCGAACAAGAAAGACATTAAAGGAAGTATTGATATCCTTGTTGCTTGCTTGAGCGAGATAGACACATATGATTGGAGTTTTTAAAAGATAAAACTATCTAAATTTAAAAAGGGAGATTCAACACTGTTGAACCTCCCTTTTCTTTTTCATTAAACTTTATCAATTAATGATCTCCAGTTTTACTCTTGAAAAACATACTTTTAATCTTCACTGCAGGTATCCAAAGCTTAGATAGAATGTATTTCAAAGGCTTGTCCTTTTCAATCTTCCATTTAGTTGTTCTAGCAGATTCCAATTGTTTTTCATGGATAGAAAAAGCATAAGTTGCCATTGATAAACGAGCTCTCCCTGGAGGGAAATTAATTTTATCGTATCCGTGCAAAGTATAACCTCTACACTGCATAATTGCTAGTCTATTAAAAGGAACTCCAATCTCAGATTTCTCTCCAGTTTCACTGTGCTCTAGTTTCAAATGTCCTCCGTATTCTTCTTTCCAATCTTTGTTTAGGTATAACAAGATATTCAAGTTACGGTACCAAGTTGGCTTTAGTGGATGGTAATTAAAATCTACGTGCATATCCAAGAAACTTCCTTCTTTCCCTTGGTGAATTCCACCTCCGTATAATTCTGGATCTACAAAAATATCTTCTCCAGTAATAAATTGTAACAAAGCTTTAAATCTATCTGAAGTCATTGCAGTATGAAACTCTTCAAACTCGGGAGCAATTTCCTTTATTTTAGACTTCTCAAATTTGTTTTTAGAAAAAGCATAATCAGCACTTTTTGTTTCTATATCTGGCACATTATTTACTAGTGCAGTCAGTTTTTCTTCATCATAAAAATTATCAATTGCAATATTTGGAAATGGTTTTGCATTCAAATATTCTTCTCTTAATTTTTCTTTGTTTGCCTCTAAGTAATCAAAATTTATCATATCGTGTATTATATTTCTGTCAGTATATTAATGCTTTCTAGGTTGGTTATTCCCCAATTTTCTTTCTCTTCGTCCTTCCATAAATCTGGGAAGAAAATACGTTTTTGGTATTGAGGATGCATGTATTTATGCCAATCGCTTCCTCCAGTTGCTGCTGCTTTACCTAGGTATTTTGAAGCTGCATGGTAATGGTGCATTACCCATTTTATATTTACCGTGTAATCGTAATGACGCATTGCGTTTACCAAAGTAACATCCTTCTGAAATGATTCAGGAAGTTGCTTAAACTTCGTCCAAAGATTTACAGTATTGTACTCCTTCATGAAATCGATAAGCTCGTCTTTATATTTCTTTTCAAAATTGACTAACAAAGCGTTTTTCTTTCCTGTTTTAAAGTCTTTTCCGGCAGCTTGCCAATACATATGCTCAAAGGCATGTTCGTATGGTGTATCTCTATCAATAGATGCCCTAAATCTTAAATCTATTAAGTTTATTAACTCGGTAGAAGAAATTTCTATTTGTCTATATTGAGCACTTTGGAATCCACTTGCAGGAGTTAAAGTATCTCTAAATTTCATGTATTGATCTAGTTCCATTCCATCTCCCATTACGGTAAATGAATTGGCTAGCACATCAAAATAGCGACTAATACGACCAAGATGCATGGTGAATTTTTCTGGCTGAATATCTTCTTCATCACCAATCTGCTTTATCTCCCAAAGTATCATTTTAAACAACAACTCGTTCACTTGATGATACATGATAAATACCATTTCATCTTTGAGCTGTGTTCTTTGAATTTGTAGACTCAATAAAGCATCTACATTGGCAAAATCCCAATATGTCATTGGTTCGGCATGCAACAATCCCGATAAATGAACATCTGGGTTTTGCCCCATTGCTTCATATTTCTTGTCAATTGCAGCTAATAATTCTTCTCTATTCATCTTTAATATTATAAAGTTCCTCTTTTAGCTTGCTCTCTTTCTATAGATTCAAATAGCGCTTTGAAGTTTCCTGCACCAAATCCTTTTGCTCCCATTCTTTGAATGATTTCGAAAAACAAAGTTGGTCTGTCTTCAATTGGTTTAGTGAATATCTGCAATAAATATCCCTCTTCATCTGCATCAATCATAATTCCTAGAGCTTTCAATTTTTCAATATCTTCACCTAATTCATGATTATGTGCTTCTAATCTTCCTGGTACAGCTTTGTAATATTCCTCTGGAGGAGTGGATAAAAACTCAATTCCTTTTGCTCTCATTTTAGCTACAGTATCCAAAATATCGTTAGTTGCCATTGCAATATGTTGAACTCCTGGTCCTTCATAAAAGTCAAGGTATTCTTCTATTTGAGATTTCTTTTTTCCTTCTGCTGGCTCGTTAATTGGAAACTTAATTCTCCCGTTTCCGTTACTCATCACTTTACTCATTAAGGCTGAATATTCAGTTGTAATTTGTTTATCATCAAACGATAAGAAGTTTACAAACCCCATTACATCTTCATACCATTTTACCCAAGTATTCATTTCATTCCAACCTACATTTCCAACCATGTGGTCAATAAATTTAAGTCCTGTTGGTTCTGGATTATAATCCGATTTCCATTCTTGGTAACCAGGTAAAAACGTTCCATTGTAGTTTTTTCTCTCTACAAACATGTGAACAGTTTCTCCATATGTATAGATTCCAGCCCTTACTACTTCACCATGCTCGTCTTTTTCAACAGTTGGTTCCATGTAAGATTTAGCTCCTCTTTTCGTAGTTTCTTCCCAAGATTTTTTAGCATCCTCAACCCAAAGAGCTGTGATTTTCACACCATCTCCGTGCTTAGCTAAATGATCATTCATCCAAGACTTAGAGTTAAGAGGTGTAGTTAGTACAATTCTTATTTTATCTTGTTTAAGAACATAAGAAGCATAGTTTTTGCAACCAGTTTCTAATCCTTTGTATGCATAAGATTGAAACCCAAATGCAGTTTTATAGAAATGAGCTGCTTGTTTAGCATTACCCACAATAAACTCTACATAATCAGTTCCCAATAAAGGCAAAAAATCTTGTGCTCCTTCAAATATTTTCTCTAATCCGTATTCTACGTTTTTCACTTTACTCATTTCTTTAATTTTAATGATCTAACCAAGACTTAAAATAATCTTCGTCTTGTAATTTTATTGCTTCTTCCGTTATCATTAAGGGTTTAAATGTATCTACCATTACTGCTAACTCTTTTGTTTCTTTCTTTCCAATACTTTTCTCCATAGTTCCTGGGTGAGGGCCATGAGGAATTCCAGCTGGATGTAAGGTAATTTGTCCTTTTTCAACATCCTTTCTGCTCATAAAATCTCCTTCCACATAATACAATACTTCATCAGAATCGATATTACTATGGTTGTATGGAGCTGGAACTGCATTTGGATGATAATCGTACATTCTTGGAACGAATGAACAAATTACAAATGCACTTGTTTCAAATGTTTGGTGAACTGGTGGTGGTTGATGTACTCTTCCTGTAATCGGTTCAAAATCATGAATAGAAAACTTGTAAGGGAAATTATATCCATCCCAACCTACCACACTAAATGGATGAGCAGCATAAATATATTCATGAATCATGTCCTGCTTTTTTACTTTTAACAAGAATTCTCCTTTTTCGTCAAATGTTTCTAATTCTGAAGGACCATGTAAATCTCTTTCGCAAAATGGCGAAGATTCTAAGTGTTGCCCAAAATAGTTTCTATACCTTTTTGGAGTATAAACAGGATGTTTAGATTCAACAATAAACAATCTGTTGTCTTCCGTATCAAAGTCTATTTGGTAAATCATTCCTCTAGGAATAACCAAGTAATCTCCATATTCGAAATCAATGTTTCCGAGCATAGTTCTTAGTTTCCCAGTTCCTTCATGGATAAAAATGACTTCATCACTATCCGTATTTTTATAAAAATACTCGGTTAAAGATTTTTTTGGTGATGCAAGTACTATGTGGCAATCGTTATTCATCAACACACATTTTCTACTTTCCAGAAAATCATTAATTGGTGGAACTTTAAACCCTTTAAGAGCTAAAGATTTCATGTTTTTAGCTACAGCAATTTTTGGCTCTACTGAGTATGATTTCACCACTGCTTTAACCTGTGTAGGTCTTTGTGTATGGTAAAGTAATGATGACATTCCATCAAACCCAATTGTTCCGAATAGTTCTTCGTAATAAAAACTTCCATCAGGCTTCTTGAAAAAAGTGTGTCTCTTTGGAGGGATATTCCCCAGTTTGTGATATCTAGGCATACTTAAATGTAATAAATTAATAGGAAAACTAAATGAAAATGGGCGTAAATTGCCCGTTTACTCAGGATTTTTGATAATCACAGAGAGCTTTAACGAAAATATATTTTCCCAGCTTGTTTTCATTTAAATAGTATCTTTTTAAAAAAGAGTTTAACTCGTTTCTTAATTCAGTATAAAAATAGTCAAAAATTATATCATCTACGAATGATATAAATCACATTTTATTGAATCATTCCATTAGTCGGAAGAGCAGCATTAGGACAGCTTTTTTCCATTCCTTCCATTATTTCTTGTGGATCTAAGTTTGAAAACTTCTCGTTTTTAGAAACTTCATCAGAGCAATTAAGCACCTCCATGATATTATCTTTTTCACTATCATACATTTCAAGGCACGCACACCTTTGCTCTACAGCCTGCTCTATCAATGGTTTTTCTTCTCCACATTGTGATAATAATAGTGTCAGAAATGTGATGCAAAGTAATTTTTTCATGTTTCCTTTTTTGATGTAATTAAAAATAGGAATTATTTTAAAATGAATGGCATTTTTAGGCGTGATTTATCCCATTATATTCCTTAATTTTGCAATATGGAAGAGAAAAAAACTGCACTTAGCGAATTAGGAGAATTTGGATTCATCAATAGATTGATGGAGAAAATTAAAATTACCGATAAATCTGTAATTAAAGGAATAGGGGATGATGCTGCTGTAGTAGATTTTGGTGATAAAAAAACAGTAATTACTACTGATACTTTAACCGAAGGAGTTCATTTTGATATATCGTACACTCCACTTAAACATCTTGGATATAAGGCTGTTGTAGTAAATATGTCTGATATTTTTGCAATGAATGCTCAGCCTAAAGTTATTACGGTTGCACTTAGTTTCTCGAGTCGTTACCCGGTTGAGGCAATTGATGAATTGTACGAAGGAATTTTACTTGCTGCAAACATGTATGGAGTGGAAGTAATTGGTGGAGACACTACTACTTCTTTATCAGGATTGATTATAAATATTACTGCAATGGGAGTTGCAAACGAAGAAGATATCGTTTACAGAAACGGGGCTAAAGAAAATGATTTGTTAGTTGCAACTGGTGATTTAGGTTCTGCTTATGTTGGATTACAATTGCTAGAAAGAGAGAAAGAAGTTTTTAAAGCAAACGATAAAATTCAGCCAGACTTAGAAGGAAACGACTACGTTTTAGAAAGAATTTTAAAGCCAGAAGCGAGAGCAGATATTATTGAATTACTTGCTAAAATGGAAGTGAAACCAACCAGTATGATTGATATTTCGGACGGATTGGCTTCAGAGATTTTTCATATTTGTACGCAAAGTGAAGTTGGTTGTAGTATTTACGAAGAGAAGTTACCAATTGATCCACAAACAGTTTTAACTGCACAGGATTTTGGTATGTCACCAACAATTGTTGCGCTTAATGGAGGTGAAGATTATGAATTACTTTTCACGATAAAGCAAGAAGATTTTGAGAAAGTAAAAGGAAATCCTCACATGAGTATTATTGGGCACATGACGGATAAAAATGCTGGTGTAAACTTGGTAACAAGAGATAATTCTTCACAACCACTAACAGCTCAAGGCTGGGATGCGTTTTTGAAAAGAGAATCAGAAGAAGAGTTTAATGGAAAAGGTGAAGAAGAGTAAATAGTAAGTTTTCTTTCCATCTGTCATCCTGAACTTGATTCAGGATTTAGCGAAGAATTGTTCTTTTCTATTTATCCGTCAATAAACATCTTTGTTGCAGTATAATCTGTTATTGATGCTTCGAACACATGGTTTTCATCATGTTTACTTGTGAATGTTATCTGCCAAATAACGGGTTGTTGTTTGCAATTTGGTAAAATTAAATGGCATGGATGAAATTCATTTTGAAAATTTTTAATTTCAAAGTCGGGTTTCCAATTTCTTAATTGATTTTCTATTAAAGGAATAATTGATTGCGAAATTTCTGAATAGTTTGATTCAATTTCTTTAAAAAAAACTTTTTGATATTGTGTTACACCATTAATGTCTCCATCAATTCCAATTTCAATTTCTTGTTGAGAAGGAGAAAAATCTCTTCGACATTCAAAATATGAATTGCCATGTTTTTCTTTTACTTCAATAAAAACCATGTTTCCAAAGAACTCATCTTTTATTGATATAGGTTTTTTAAATAAATTTTTTAAAAAAGACATAGTTGTTTTATTTTAATAGCTCTAATATCCCTTCAAAATCCTTGCTTAATATCTTCCCATTAAACCATTCTTTCTCGATAGTAGAATTGTATTTTTCGTAGAAGTTAATAGCTGGTTCGTTCCAATCTAATACTTGCCATTTTGCAAGGCTTACATTTAGTTTTTTAGCTTCTTCTAAGTAAGCTTTAAACAATAGTTTTCCAATTCCGTGTCCTCTCAACTCTTCTTTTACAACAAAGTCTTCTAGGTAAAGCATTTTTCCTTTCCATGTGGAATATGCCATGTAATAAAAAGCAATTCCTACAATTTGACTCTCTTGCTCAGCAATAAGAATATCAAACACATTAGTGTCAAAATCAGTTTCGTAATCTGCTAAAGTAACAGTTACTTCCTGAGGAGCTTTTTCGTAAAGTGCTAATTCATTTACTAAATCAAGAGTCCCTTGTAAATCTTGTTTTGTTGCTTTTCGTAGAATTGTTTTCATAAGTTGAAGATAGGAAGAATTTTGAAAATCTATTTCAATAGTTCCTTCGCTACTATCAAATCAATTGGAGAAGTGATTTTAATGTTTTCTGGGTTTCCTTCTACAGGATGAATGTCGTGATTGTGAGCCTCAAATACCGAAGCATCATCCGTAAATTTACGCGAGTAATCTTTAAAGTATGACTCTTTAATCATCTCTGCATCAAAATATTGTGGTGTTTGAACTTGCTTAATAAAACTACGCTCTACAATTTCGTTTCTGTGTTCGTTTATATACCTCAAACTATTAACAGAATCAATAACAGGAATTGCAGAAAAGTGCTTTTGTGTTGCCAAAAAACATCTTTGAATAGTAGATGGTGAAACCAAAGGTCGAACAGAATCATGAATTCCAACAATGGCATTATTAGGAACTAATTCCAGTGCGTTTTTAACAGAGAAAAATCGTTCTTGACCACCTTTTACCGTTCTGTGCTTAAAGTTAAATTGATACTCATCTATTAACTCTTCCCAGTATTCGATATAATCAGGATGGAGAGAAATAATAAATTGAATAGAACTATCGGCTTCTAAAAAACGTTCAATAGCATGAAAGATAATTGGCTTGTTATGGATTTTAATAAACTGCTTTGGTAATGGGGAATTCATTCTTTTTCCAATTCCGCCAGCTACGATTATTACAAAGTGATTTGGTTCCATAATTAAAGGTAATAAAAAAAGGAGAGCCTTTTTAGCTCTCCTTTTTGTTAAAATCTATTTCGTTTGAAATAAAATAGTTATTAGATGATAAGCATTGCATCACCATAAGAGAAAAACTTATACTTTTCTTTCACAGCTTCTTGGTAAGCTTCCATTACGAAATCATAACCTCCAAATGCACAAACCATCATCAATAAAGTAGAATAAGGTGTGTGGAAGTTAGTAATTAATCTATTTGGGATACTAAAATCATAAGGAGGGAAAACAAATTTATTTGTCCATCCATCATAAGGCTTTAATAAATTATCCGAAGAAACAGAAGATTCAGTTGTTCTTACTGTAGTTGTTCCTACAGCACAAACATTTCTTTTTTCTAAGATTCCTTTATTAATTATATCACAGTTTTTTTGACTGATATAAGCTCTTTCAGAACCCATTTTGTGTTTCGTTAAATCTTCAACTTCAACTGGCTGGAAAGTTCCAAGACCTACGTGTAAAGTTACTTCTGCAAAGTTAACTCCTTTAATTTCTAATCTTTTAAGTAATTGCTTACTAAAGTGAAGTCCTGCAGTTGGTGCAGCTACTGAACCTTCATGCTTAGCATAAATAGTTTGGTAACGCTCTTCATCAGACTCTTCTACTTCTCTTTTTATGTATTTAGGAAGTGGAGTTTTTCCTAAATCTCTAATTTTTTGTTGAAACTCTTCGTAAGAACCATCAAATAAGAATCTTAATGTTCTTCCTCTTGAAGTTGTATTGTCAATTACTTCGGCAACTAACTCTTCGTCTTCACCAAAATATAATTTGTTTCCAATTCTTATTTTTCTTGCTGGATCAACTAACACATCCCAAAGTAAACTTTCTTTGTTAAGCTCTCTTAACAAGAATACTTCAATTTCTGCACCAGTTTTTTCTTTGTTTCCAAACATACGTGCTGGAAAAACCTTTGTGTTGTTCATCATCAACACATCCTCATCTTCGAAATAATCGATAATGTCTTTGAATTGCTTGTGCTCAATTGTTTGAGTAGCTCGGTTCAATACCATAAGCCTTGATTCATCACGGTTAGGAGCAGGATATTCTGCTAGTAACTCATCAGGTAAATCGAATCCAAATTTTGATAATTTCATGTAAGTTTATTTTTAAGAAAACAAAAATACGTTTTTACTAGCTTTTTTCCTAACGAAGTTAAGTGTGAATTCTTATTTTAAAACTAGTAGCGAAATACCTTTCGTTATTACTTATTCAAAGGATTTATTTAGTTTACTTCTGGAGTAAATTCTGAGTCAAAAATCTGGTCCTGAATTTCTTCTATTGACAAAGCATTTTCAACAGAATAATCACCAATTTTTGTTCTTCTCAAATTTTCCAAATAAGCTCCATTATTTAGTTTTTGTCCAAAGTCGTGAGCTATAGAACGGATATAAGTTCCTTTACTGCAAACTATTCTAAAAGAGACTTTTGGCATTTCTATTTTAACAACTTCAAATTCATGAATCGTAATTAAGTTCGGCTTTAATATTACTTCTTCGCCTTTTCTTGCTAAATCGTATGCTCGTTTTCCTTTCACCTTTTTGGCAGAAAAGATAGGTGGCATTTGATTGTTTTCGCCAATAAATGTTTCGGCACAATCTAGAATTTGTTGTTCTGTTATGTCTGAATAATCAAAAGTTTGATCTATTTCCATTTCTAAATCATAACATGGAGTAGTTGCTCCAAGTACTATTTTTCCAGTATATTCTTTTGGTAATCCTTGAAAACCCGAAATGGTTTTAGTCTTTTTTCCAGAACAAATAATTAATAAACCAGTTGCTAATGGATCCAATGTTCCTGCATGGCCTATTTTATAACGTTTCTTTTTAGTTTTACTAATAAAGGCTCTTTTCAATCGGTTAACCGCTCCAAAAGAAGAAATATCTCCAGGCTTATCTACTAAAAGAACTTCGCCATCTATAAAATTTAATGAAGCCATAGGTTATAAAAAAGTGTAAATTATTGCAGCAATACCTACTATAAAACAATAAATAGAGAAATAATAAAGTTTGCTGCTCTTAACTAATTTTATCATCCAAGTACAGGCAATTAAACCAGTTACAAAAGCAAAAGCAAATCCTAAAACATAGGGTAGATAACTTACATTATCTGTTACGGCTGGTTCTTTTATTAAATCCAAAAGGTCTTTGGCGATTTTCCCAAAAATTAATGGAACAACCATAAGAAATGAAAAACGAGCAGCTTTTTCTCTGTCAATCCCTAATAGTACTGAAGTAGAAATTGTAGCTCCAGATCTCGAAATACCAGGTAAAATTGCAATTGCTTGCGCAATTCCAATAATTATTGCTTGGCCAAAAGAAACTTTTTTTTTGGTTGCGGTTGCTTTGTCAGCAACTAGGAGAAGTAATCCGGTAACAATTAGCATCAAACCAACTAATAAAACATTAGAGTTAAATAATGATTTAATTTCATTTTCGAAAGAGAGTCCTACAATTGCAGCAGGTATCATTGATAAAATTATCTTAATTGAGAACTTAAACTGGTTATTATTTTTAAATTGAAATAATCCTTGAAAAATTTCTAATATATCTTTCCTGAAAATAACACATGTGCTTAGTGCTGTAGCAAAATGAAGTACTATTGTCATTTCGTCTGAAAAAGGATCTTCTCTATCGAACATAGCTTTTACTAGTTCAATATGACCGCTACTACTAACAGGTAAAAATTCAGTAAGACCTTGAATAATTCCAAGGATAATCGCTTCTAGTAATTCCATTTGTTAAGAAATGATTATTATTTCTTAGTTTTTTTAGGAACTTCAATTTCATCAGTTACAATCAAATCTTCTTCCTTTTTAAAAACTTTAATAATACCAAGTAGAACAATTACATAACCAGACATAACTACGAATGGAGCAAGAGTTAATCTTCTTTCACTAAAAATATCTTTACTATACTCAGCAGGGTTATCAGGATTTCCTCCAGCCATTAACATGTATCCAATGATAGAAAGAATAAGTCCACCAACAATTAAAAAGTAGTTCTGTTTTGTAAAATATATATTGTTTTTCATAATCTGTATTTTATCTTTTGTATAATTCATCCTGGCTTAGCTTCAGGTATTTTTTCATTGAGAAAAAAGTAGATCCAAAACTAACCAAAACTCCAATTCCTGTAATAATTGCAAACATGATTAAATTAGTATTCATGTTTTCGGGTTTAAAAACTAATTCACCTATATAAGAGTTGTAATTCTCCAAAAACAAACTCATTACAATATAGATTAAAATTGCCAACAAGGCTGACAGAATTCCTTGTGTGATGGAATTAAGTAAAAATGGCTTTTGGATAAAACTATGCTTTGCTCCAACAAATTGCATGGTTCTTATTAAGAATCGTTTAGAGAAAATAGAAAGTCTTATTGTATTGTTTATTAATACTACAGCAATAATTATTAGGATACTACAAAACCCTAACGCATACCACAATCCGTTATATAACGTCTCGTTAATTGTAAGGAAATGAGCTTTGCTATAAGATATTTCTGAAATAATATCTTCGTGCTTTTCAGTTAAGTTTTGCTCAAATATCTCAACACTATCAAGTACTGCATATTCCTTTTTTAAAGTAAGGTTTACACTATTATAAAGTGGGTTTCCTTCTGCAATTTCTTCAGCTAGTTCGCTTCCAATTTCTTTTTTAATGCTTTCCCAGGCTTTTTCTTTTGGGATATATTCGGTAGAGTTTACTCGGTAATCCATAGCGATTTCCTTCTCTACCTTTTTCATTTGGCTAGTTTTGGCATTTTCTCTAAAAAAAACATCTATTTCAATCTTTTCCTTTTCTTGCCCATAAATTTTATCCAAACGCATGATTGCCATTCCAAAAATAAGTAGCAAAAACAGTATAAATGCCATACTTATCGTTACATAGAACGAGGTGGTTTTATACCTATTTTTTTTTGGCTGACTCATACACAAATGTAGAAAATATCCTAAGGCTATAATAAAATTGTCTTCCTTTTTTTATAATATTAAAGAGATTTAACAAACCAATGAAAGAATTACTTGCAAAACCGGCATCTAAAAGCAACAGTTTAAAAATTGTAGAACTTGTTGGCAGGAACGAAAATGAGTATAAAAAACTTGTAGAAATTGCACTAGCAAATGATGGAATTATGAGCGATAAAGCCACTTGGGCAATTATTCACTGCCATGATAATAAGCAAGGTTTTTTCTGTGATTATTTTCCGCAATGGGCAATAATGTTGGCAGGAAAAGATTATTCCGATTCACTTAAGCGAAGTGTTTTAAGAACACTTCAGTTTGTTGAAATTCCGGAAGAAAACCAAGCATCAATTATTGATTCTTGTTTTGAATTATTAGTAGAAAAAAAATCTGCTGTGGCTGTAAAAGCATTTTCGTTAGGAGTGCTAGAAAACATGGTAAAATTATATCCTGAGCTCAAAAATGAATTAATATCTTGTATAGAATTGTTGTTACCAACAGCCTCTTCTGGACTTAAAAATAGAGGGAAGCATATTTTGAAAAGATTATCTAAGTAGATTTAATTCGTTATATCTAAGACGACTAAATTCATTAAATCTCAATGTCATGAACTTTAAAATAAAATTTATAGCAAAACTGGCTTTTACTTTTTTCATTTTTGGATGTGTAAGTAAAGCTCAAGAAATAAATAAAACTGAGGTTAAGGAGAACAATATTTTAGGATTAGACTTAACTAAAGATACTGATGAAAAGCTAACAGTCTTTTATAGTGTACGATCAAGATTTATTAAAACTTTAGTGAAAGAAAAGTTACAAGGAGTAAAAAAACTAGACGATTTTATTGAATATTATCCAGTAAACTGGATTGAAAAATATGATTCTGTTGTACTTGTTGCTTACGAAGGAAATAATAAAAAATCATTGGCGAGTAAAAATAATAATTTGTCAACTTCACAAATAAGCATGTTGCAATCGCTCGATTATTCTTCTAGAATTGAGGTAAATGTGTTTTTTAAAGAAACCAATACGATAAATAAAAAACTAGAGTCATCACACATGGAAAGGTCATTTACTATTGTGCCAAAATACTCAGCAGAATATATAAAGAAAGAAGAAGCACTGATTGATTATTTAACAAAAAATAGCGAAGATAAAATCAACCTAACAAAAGTAGCGACTATAAAAGTTGGTCCCGATAGTATTGTAATACCCGGCCCATTAAATGTGTTGTTTGTTGTAAATGAACAAGGAATAACTGATAATGTTAGGATGGAAAGAACTTCAGGGGATATTGAAACGGATGAGTTGTTTCAACAATTAATAAGAGATATGCCTCAATGGAAACCTGCAAGGGACTCCTGAGGAAATACTGTAAAACAAGAATTTTCGCTTGTTGTTGCCGAAAGCAAATACGGAAGAGGTTGTTAATTATTAATTAGCCAAAAACTAACTAAAGAGTTCACGAATCTCCTAAAATTTTAAGACCTTTGAGTTCTAAAGAAAAAAACATGGCTAAGGAAAAAAATTCGCAAATTAATATTTCAGTAAAAACAGATGAGCATAATGTTCCTGAGAAAATGAACTGGACTGCAACTGATGCTAATATTGAAAATAAGGAATGTAAAGCCATGATTTTATCGGTTTGGGATAAGGACGACAAAGCTGCTTTACGAATGGATTTGTGGACTAAAGAAATGATGGTGGATGAAATGAAAATGTTCTTTTATCAAACTTTGGTTACCATGGCAGATAATTTTCAGAAAGCTACTGGCGAAGACGAAATCGTAGAAGACTTAAGAGATTACTGTGCTCATTTTGCCGACAAAATGAAGCTTGAACAAATGAGGTAATTATTAAACCAAATTTCTTTTTCTACCTTTATTGGGTATGATTAATTGGATAAAATCTAAATCTATTTCTTTGCTAACCATTGTATTTATTGCTTTGGTGTCTGGGATATTGGTGTTTTCTGTTTTACTTAAAGAAAAAGGAAATTACAAAGTTATTGCCAGTGATGGAATTGGTTATTATTCCTATTTACCAAATACTTTCAACAATTATTCATTAGATAATCAGACTCCTGACAATCGTTTTTTTAATGAAGTAAAAGATAAAGGAGTAAACAAATACTTCTCGGGAACAGCAGTTTCTATGTTTCCTTTTTATGTTTTGGGTAACGGATTGGCATTAATTAGAGGCGAAGAAACAGATGGCTTTACACTTTCTTACCAAGTAGTTATTTCATTTGCTGGCTGGTGTTATTTATTGGGAGGCTTGCTTTTTTTTAGAGGGATACTAAAGTTGTTCGATTTTTCTGAAGGAATAATTTCAATCACTACTTTAGTTCTGTTTTTTGGAACCAACTTATTAGTGTACTCCCTTTGGCAACCATCCATGTCTCATGTTTATTCATTTTTCTGGATTTCTGGATTTTTATATTTCATCAAAAAGTATTCGATTAACAATAATAAATCAATACTTTATTGGGCAGCTTTATTTTTAGGAATAGTTATTTTGATTCGCCCTTTAGATGGGATTATCATATTTATAATTCCCTTTTTATTAGAGTCACAAGCTAATTTCAATTCCGTTTTAAAGAGTGTTTTTTTTAAAAAGAGACTCATGGTTTCAATTCTAATTGTGATTACAATTTTGTTTATCCAGTCTGTTTTTTGGTATTTGCAATGTGGTAAATTTTTGGTTTGGAGTTATGCGAATGAAGGGTTTGAATTCGCAAATCCACACTGGCAAGAGTTTTTATTTAGTTTTAGAAAAGGTGCACTAGTTTACACACCTATTTTGCTTCTTTCTACTGCTGGAGCTATTGCTTTAATTAGGAAAAATAGATTTCAAGCAGTATCAGGAATATTATTTTCTTTAGGATTAATTTATTTGTTAAGCTCCTGGTGGAACTGGTATTACGGACCATCTTTTGGGCAAAGACCTTTGGTTGAGTTTTATGCTTTTTCAGGAATTTTAATTGCCTATTTGTTGAGTTTTTTAAAATCTAAATTGATCAAAATTTCAATAGGAATTTTGGTTATTAGTTTGATTTTCATGAACTTAATTCAGACTTATCAATTCCAAAAAGGAATAATTTCAAGCTGGGATATGAATTGGGAGAAATACCAATATTCGTTCTTAAAAACCGGTTCAGATTTTGAGAACAATCTTGGAGGTAACAATGATATCATGCTTTTCAATACTAAGATAGATTCAGTTTATTCTAAGGAGTTTGATTTTGAGTATCGTGAAAAACCAAATTCAGGGAGGAAATACGAAAGACTAGACAAAATAGAAATTGGTTATCGAGATTACTCAGATAGAGAATTTAATTTTGATCATCAAGTTATTGTTAGCGAAGATTTTATTTCGTCTCGAGGAGTTTTTATTCAAGTAGAAATAGATATTTTAGACAAAGAGATTACAAATACAAACGAAGCATTATTTGTAGTAGATATAACAGATACAAATGGACAGAATTATCATTATTACACTTTTCCAATAAGGAGTATTCCTTCTCAAGAAACAGAGGTTTGGAAAAGAGAATATTATAATATCGAAATCCCAGAATTAAGAAGTTCTGGAGACAGAATTAAGGTTTATGTTTGGAACAAAGGGAAAGAATCCTTTTGGATAGATAATGTTAAGCTTAATTTTTTAGCTCTAAATTAAGACTACTTTATTTCTAAAGAGTTAACTATGTTTTCAAACTCCTTGGCATAATCATCAAAGGTGTTTTGAAGTGCTGAGCAATTCACTATAAACGACTTATCGTCTTTAATTGTCACATATAACTGAGCGGTTAAAGGCAAGCCTGCAAACAAATAATTGTATCTTACTTTTTTATATTTAACACCATTAATAGTTTCGTAACTTGGCTTTTCAGTTTGATTTAGTTCTTCAAACATCCCTTGAATCATTTTTAAGTTTAATTCAAAAAATGCATCTAATTCCCTGTCGCTTGTTGCCCCCACAACAATATTTACCATTTCTTGGAACTCGTCAAGCTCATCAGTTGGCGAAAGTATATGAAGTACTTTTAGTTGCTCATCTTTAGCAAGTTCCCATCCCAATGGTAAATCGATTTCTACTGGGAATGAATTAATTTCTTCTGGAATAACAACTGCTTCAGGAGTTGATTTATCAATCAGTTTTGCTGTCTTTTCGGTATTAGTTTCATCTCCACAAGAAAACAATAATGTAAAGGTGAGAAGGATTAAAATAGTTTGTTTCATAGCTGTTTAAGTTCCTCAAAAGTACTTAAATTATAAATTCTAATTAGCCACTTTACTATTTTTTAAAATCAAAGAAAGGATTGTAATTTTTTTTTCGTCAAAGAATATGTAATATATTTATGCTTTTAAAATCAAAGCCTAGCTAACTATTAATTATGAATAAAACCTATAAATCAATACTATCTGTTGTAATTTTCTCAGCTATTTTTAGCTCTAGTTTTTCTCAAAACCAGACCGAAATTGAAGTGAGAGATTTAGAAACTTGGACCTCTGCAGGAGTAACAATGAAACTAAATAAAGACTGGAAGTTTACTCTTTCGGAACAACTTAGATTAAAAACTAATTCTACAATAGTAGATAATTATTTCACCGAATTAGAAGCAAAATACTCTGGTTTAAAAGGATTTGAACTTGGAGTAGGACTAAGATATATTAAGAATAACGATAATCAAGGAAAAATTCAAGGTTATGAATCTCACTTTAGATATAATTTAGATCTAGGATACAAACATAAACTAGGAGATTTTAAAATGGGATACAGAGTGAGATTCCAGAATAAAAATGAACTTGGCGTATCCGAATTAGAAGGAGATGAGGCTATAAACAAATTAAGAATCAAATTAGGTACAGAGTATAACATTAAAGGATGGAAATTAGATCCTAAAGCATCAGTAGAGATGTTTAATGTTCTTGGTACTGGATTTGACAAATTAAGATTAACAGTTGGAACTAGTTACGGGTTAAAGAAATATGGGGATATTAGTTTGTTCTACAGAATGGAAAGAGAGCTAATGCCTACTTATGTAGATTATCCAAAAACTACAAATATCATAGGATTGAATTATACGTACACTTTTAAAATAAAAACGAATGACTAATAATAAAATTAATATCGGAATTGCCATAGCAATTTTAGCTCTTACTTTTTCTTGTAGAAAGGTTATCACCTTATCAGAAGAACAAGAAAACGGACAAAGACCTGCAGATTGGACTACAGAAACACACTCAAATAATGTTGAGCCTAATTATGGTGTTGTGTTTGAAGAAAACAAAGTACATAAAATTCATATTGTGTTTACCTCGGAAGAATGGGCGGCTATGCAAGCTGATTTATCAGATGTATTGGGTGGTTCAGGCGGAGGTCCTGGAGGCGGAGGTGGAGGAACTTTTTCTGATCAAACCCCGTTATATTTTGCTGCCGACTTTTATTATGATGATAAGCAATGGTATAATGTTGGAGTTAGATACAAAGGGAACTCAAGTTTAACTGCTACAAATGGAAAGTTACCATTGAGGTTCAAGTTTGACAAGTCCGAGGATGAATATCCTGAAATTAACAACCAAAGATTCTTTGGATTTAAAGAATTAGCTATGAGTAGTGCATTTAAAGATGAATCTTTGATGAGAGAAAAATCTGCTTGTGATATTTTCAGAAGTTTTGGAGTACCGGCAACACGAACAGCTTTTTATGAAATATACATTGATAAAGGAACTGGATCTTACCAGTACTTTGGATTGTACACAATGAATGAAGTTGTGTTTGATTCTTTTTTAAAGGATTATTTTGGAAGTGAAACAGGTAACTGTTATAAGCCAGATGGAGATGGAGCAAAGTTTTCTACTTCAGGATTTGATTTAAATGACTTTGAAAAGAAAACAAACGAAACTTCAGGAAGAGATGATATAACTGCAATGTATACTGCACTTCATGCTAATACAAGAACATCTAATCCAACTTTATGGAAAGCAGGATTAGAAGCAACTTTTGATGTGGATGGTTTCTTGAAATATTTAGCAGTTAATAATACAATTCAAAATTGGGATACTTATGGAGTTATGACTCACAATTATTATTTATATAACGATCCAGTAATGGGGAAATTGAGATGGATAGTTTGGGACAATAACGAAGCTTTAAGTGATAACAGAAGAGCAATTCCTCTTGCAATGAACACTACTAGTACAGATTGGCCATTAATTAATTTTTTAATTAATGATGCTGGTTATGAAACAACTTACAAGGCTTATGTAAAGAGCTTTGCAAATTCAACATTTGCTGCTTCAAGAATGAGTCCTATTTATTCTGCTCAGCAATCGCTTATTTCTACTTCGGTAGGAAACGAAGTAAACGGATATACTCATCTAACTGGTGGAATAGGAAGTTTTAATACTGCTGTGAGTGGATTGAATACCCATAACTCTTCAAGAGTTAGTGCGGCAAATATATACGCACCTTAATTAACTCCTTATGAAAAGTATTTTATTGAGAACAGTTTTATTGTTAGCTATAATAAGTTCAGTCTTATCTTGTAGAAAAGTAGTTTTACTAGAAGAAGAGGAAAACGGGAATAGTAAAAATAGGCCTGCTGATTGGACAACAGAAACACACTCTAATAATGTTGGTCCAAATTACGGAGTGGTTTTTAATCAAACCAAAGTAAATAAAATTCACATTGTATTTACAGCTCAAGAATGGGCAGACATGCAATCTAATTTACAGACTGTTAAGAACGGAGGATACCGTGATGAACCAGCTTATTTCCCTGTTGATTTTCATTTTAATGGAACTCAATGGTACCATGTAGGTATTAGATATAAAGGGAACTCTAGTTTAAAAAATGCTAACTCAAATAAGCTACCTTTCAAATTTAATTTTGATACGTTCGAAGATGAATTTCCAGAAATAAATAATCAAAGATTTTATGGTTTCAGGAAACTAGCAATGGGAAGTGGTTACAAGGATTTATCTTTAATGAAAGATAAAACAGCCTCTGACGTGTTTAGGCATTTTGGAGTTCCAGCAACACGTTCTGCTTTTTACGAAGTGTATATTGATAAAGGAGATGGAAACTACCAATACTTTGGTTCTTACACTATGAACGAAGTTGTGGAAGATACTTTTCTTAAAAACTATTTTGGCTCAGAATCAGGAAACTGTTATAAGCCAGATGGAACAGGAGCAAGACTTGGATCATTTGTAGCGTCTAGTTTTCCAAATAAAACTAATGATTTAGCTGATCACAGTGATATTCAAGCTCTAATTACAACCTTAAATTCTAGTACAAGAACATCTAATCCAACTGCTTGGAAAGCCGATTTAGAATCAAAGTTTGATGTAGATGGATTTTTGAAATACTTAGCTGTAATGAATACGATTCAAAACTGGGATTGTTACGGAAGAGCACCTCACAACTATTATTTATACAATGACCCAGCTATGCGTAAATTGAGATGGATTGTTTGGGATTGTAATTTAGCTTTTGCACCAGGCTCTGGAAGTAGAACCTCTCTTACTTATGACATGAATGAAGTAGGAACAAATTGGCCATTAATAAATTATGTAATAGATGATGCTGGATATAAAGCAACTTATAAATCGTATGTAAAAGACTTTTATACAACTACTTTTGCAACTAGCAGAATGAATCCAATCATTTCTAATCAACAATCTTTACTTACTTCTTCAGCAACTGATGAAGAAGCTGGTTATACTTTCTTAACAGGAGGTGTAAGTAGTTTTAACTCTGCTGTAAGTGACTTAACTAATCATTGTGCAACAAGAGTTTCGGACGCAATGATTTATGCCCCATAATTAACTAATTTTGAGAAATACATTAAAAGAGAAATGAGCTAAACTTAGTTCAATTTCTCTTTTAAGTATTGAGCGGTATTATCTATGAATTTTTTTCTAAATGTTCGATAGGTGTAATGAAATATCCAATTACTGACCCTGTTAAAATACATATTGCAGTGAAAATAGCAACCGTATATATATTTGGGAAATATTCATCACCCCCAGACATAAGTAGGTCGTTTACGCTTTGGTTTTCTCGAGCAAAATGAGATATAATAGAAAAGAGGACCCCAAAAACTATTTGATAACCAATATGTTTTCTTTTTTCTTTTCTGGCTTTTTGCAAGACAGCTTTTACAAGTCTTGCAAAAAGAAAACTTACTCCTGCCACGAATACAATCATTCCCATTAGAACTAAAGCAATAATTGCTGACGGAGGCCTTAATTGACTCTGTGCAAAAACGGAGCTAGAATAAAATACTACCATTAATAGAATACAGCTATATTTTAGTAAGTTTTTCATCTGGTCTACTTCAACTTCTCCTTTAAATACTGAGCAGTATACGATTTTTTGTTTTTCGCTAAATCTTCGGGAGTTCCTTCAAAAACTAGATTTCCTCCGTATTCACCTCCACCAGGACCAAGGTCTAATATCCAATCTGCACACTTTATAACTTCCATGTTGTGTTCAATAACTAGTAAGGAATTTCCCTTGTCTATTAATGCATAAAATGCTTTAAGTAGCTTTTGAATATCTTCGAAGTGAAGACCTGTTGTTGGTTCATCAAAAATAAATAAAGTACGTTTTGATGATTTTTCCTTTACTAAAAATGAGGCTAATTTAATTCTTTGTGCTTCACCTCCAGATAGTGTGTTGGAAGATTGTCCCATTTTTAAATATCCCAATCCAACATCTTGTAATGGCTGAAGTTTATTGGCAATTTTCTTCCCATATTTTTCTTCAGAAACCATAAAAAAGTCAATAGCATCATCAATTGTCAATTCAAGAATATCAAAAATAGATTTCTCTTTGTATTTTATTTCAAGTACTTCTGGTTTAAATCGTTTCCCTCTACACTCATCACAAACTAAAGAAATATCAGCCATAAACTGCATATTTACTTTTATTGTTCCATCACCAGAACAAGATTCGCATCTTCCTCCTTCGGTATTAAATGAAAAGTGTTTGGTTTTATATCCATTTACTTTCGCATGTGTTAAGCTAGCATACAAAGCTCTAATTTCATCATAAGCCTTAACGTATGTTGCAGGGTTACTTCTTGATGATTTTCCTATTGGGTTTTGATCAATAAATTCAACTTCATCAATATGGTCGGTATCTCCTTCCATTTTAATAAAGTCTCCAGTTTTAAACGCGTGACCTCCTTTCAGTTTTTTAAGAGCAGGATATATAATTTGCTTTATCAAAGATGATTTTCCACTTCCACTTACTCCAGTAATTACCGAGAATATATTTAACGGAATAGAAATATCCACCCCTTGTAAGTTGTTTTCTCTACAACCTAAAAACTGTATACTTCTTGTACTTACTTTTCTTTCAGTAGGTACTTTTATTTTCTTTCTTTCGGTAAGATAATCGGCAGTTAAACTTGCTGTTGATTCAATAAGCTGTTTGTGATTCCCATGAAATACAACCTCACCACCATGGCTTCCTGCCATTGGTCCCATGTCAATTATTTCGTCAGCTATTCGCATAATGTCTTCGTCATGTTCCACAACCACAACTGTGTTCCCAATATCTCTTAGTGATTTTAGAACTTTAATTAGTCTCTCTGTATCTCTTGAATGCAATCCAATACTTGGTTCATCCAAAATATACATGGAACCTACCAAACTACTTCCCAAAGAGGTAGCAAGGTTTATTCTTTGGCTTTCCCCACCAGAAAGTGTTGACGAAAGTCTATTAAGCGTTAAGTATCCTAAACCAACATCTAATAAGAATTGTATCCTTTGCGTTATCTCAGTCAGAATCCTTTTCGAAATATCTTTTTCTCTGTCCGTTAGGTTTAAATCTTCAAAAAACTGAGCACATTTTTCTAGTGAAACATCAATTAAATCGGAGATGTTTTTACCTCCAACAAAAATGTATCCTGCTTCAGCTTTCAGTCTTTTTCCATCACAAGTTGTACAAGTAGTTTTTCCCCTATAACGACTAAGCATTATTCGGTATTGGATTTTGTACGATTGAGTTTCTACAAATTTGAAAAACTCAGTTAAACCTTTGAAGTACTTGTTTCCAGTCCAAAGTAATTTTTTTTGAGCAGGAGTTAAATCATAATAAGGTTTGTGAATTGGAAAATCAAACTGATGAGAGTTTTGAATTAATTCGTGGCTCCAAGCACTCATTTTCTCCCCTTTCCAGCAAACTATTGCTTCTTCAAAAACAGATAAATTTTTGTTTGGGATTACAAGGTCTTCATCAATCCCTATTGTTTTACCATACCCTTCGCAAGTTGGGCAAGCTCCAAGTGGATTATTGAAACTAAAAATATGTTCGTGAGGTGTAGGAAATTCTATCCCATCAAGCTCAAATTTGTTAGAGAAAACTCTTGAAACCTGCTCTTCTGCATTAATTTGCACTTCGCAATTTCCATTACTTTGTTGAAAAGCAATTTCTACAGAATCATATAAACGAGAGACATTTTCCTCCGTTTCAGGATCAATAGAAACTCTATCAATTACGATTTTTACTATATCAAATTTCTTAGGTGGATTTTCTAGTACTTCTTCAATCAAAAACACTTCTCCATCTAATTCTATTCTGTTGTAACCTTCTACTTGAATGTTAGCAAGGTAAAGAGCAAACTTCTCTGGTTCAGAGATACTAATTTCTGATAATACAGCAGCTTTGGTTCCTTTTGGAAATGTGTTGAGGTAATTTACTACATCTTCGGTCGTATCTTTTTTTACTTCATTACCAGAAATTGGTGAAATGGTTCTTCCAATCCTTGCAAATAGTAGTTTTAAATAATCGTAAACCTCTGTAGTTGTTCCCACAGTTGACCTTGGATTACGAGAGTTTACTTTTTGTTCAATAGCAATAGCAGGTGCTATTCCTTTTATAAAATCTACTTCTGGCTTTTCTAATTTCCCTAAAAACTGCCTTGCGTAAGAAGATAAACTTTCAATATACCTCCTTTGCCCTTCGGCATAAAGCGTATCAAATGCCAAAGAGGATTTACCAGACCCAGAAAGTCCTGTGATTACGGTAAGCTTATTTTTAGCAATTTTAAGTTCTACATTTTTCAAATTGTGAACTCTAGCTCCTTTAATGTGGATATAGTCTTTCGTAGTATTTTTACTCACTCTTATTGTTTGGTTTTTGCTCGATTTCAACCGATTTTTAAATCGACTTTAAAGGTAATTATAATCCCACAAAAGTATTCATGTTTTGGATTATTAATTAATTTAGAACCTTGTAATAAGCATTCTTAACTTTCTGATATAAAAATTGAACAAACAATGAAAAATCTAATTCTTGTAAGGCATGCAAAATCTAGCTGGAGTAAAACAGATTTGTCAGATTTTGAAAGACCATTGAACGAAAGAGGAAACCGAGATAAAATTACAATGGGAGCAAGGCTTGAAAAGAGGAATGAATCCATTGAAAAAGTTATTTCAAGTTCGGCAAAGCGAACTACGCAAACTAGTATTGCTTTGGTGAAAGCCATTAATTATCCAATCTCTGATATTCAATTTGAAGATACAATTTATCACTCATCAGTCACTATAATGATGCAATTTATTAATGATGTAGATAATTCGATTGATACCATGATGCTAGTAGCTCATAATCCAGGAATATCTATGTTGTGCGATTATTTATGTGGTGATTTTTTTGAATTCCCAACTTTAGGAATGGTAAAAATCACTTTTGACACCCAAGACTGGCAAGAGATTTTTAGAGACACAGGTTCGCTAGAATGGGTGGATTACCCTAAAATGAGCATTAAAATTCAAACAAATATATAAGCGTAATATACTGATATTAAATAATTTAATCTATTGGTTAATAAGTTGGGAGTAATAAAAAAATTGAATTTTATCAAAGGTTCAACTTTTTTACTATATTGGGCTCAATAACAAATAAAGAATGTCAGAAAAAATAAAGTTTCAAAAAGAGATAGCGATTAAAACATCAGTAGGAATCCTATTTGACATGATGACTACACCAAGTGGACTTTCCGATTGGTTCTGTAATGATGTAAACATTGATGGAGATATATATACTTTCTTCTGGGAAGGTTCAGAGGAAAAAGCGGAACTTATAAGAGTAAGTAAAAACGAATACGTAAGATTTAAATGGGTAGAGGATGAAGATCCTTCAACTTATTTTGAGCTTGCTATTAAAATTGACGGAATCACTAAAGATGTAGCTATAATAGTTACCGATTTTGCTGATGACCAAGAAGAAGTAGAAGAAAATATTTTACTTTGGGAAAGTCAAATCAATGATTTGCGAAGAGTTATTGGTGCTTAAACAATAATTACCTATCCAATTAGTTAACCTTTTATGTTGAAAAAACTCGATTGGTTCATCATAAAGTCCTATATCGTACCCTTTGTGGCTACGTTTTTCATAGCCGAATTCGTGCTAATCATCCAATTTATGTTCGTTTATTTAGACGACCTAGTTGGTAAAGGAGTAGGAATTAATATTTACTCAGAATTAATGCTGTATGCCTTTTTGGAATTTGTTCCAATGGCACTTCCTTTGGCAATTTTATTGTCATCTATAATGGCAATGGGGAACTTGGGAGAAAAGAATGAGCTTACTGCTGCCAAAGCTGCTGGAGTCTCTTTACTAAGAGTTATGCGTCCTTTGCTGTTTATCATGATTATGTTTGCAGGGATTTCATTTTATTTTTCTAATTACGTTTGGGGGAACGCCTACTTAAAAAAGCGGATTCTTATAAACGACATGACCAATAAAAAGCTTTCTTTAGTACTTAAAGAGGGAGTGTTTTTTAATGAAATAGACAATTACAGCATAAGAGCAAATGAAGTAGACAAAACTACCAACATGCTTGGCGATATATTAATATACCAGCACGACCCCACTTTTAAGTACCGAAAAGTAATAAGAGCTAAACAAGGTCAGATGCAAAAATCTGATGACGGAGCTTACCTAGTTTTAACTTTATATGAAGGCGAAATAAATGAGGTGATGAACCCATATAATAATCCCATGGAGAAAAAGAGTACTCTTCCCAATCAAAAGATTGAGTTCTTCGAAACCACCCAAAAAATTGACATTTCTTCTTTGCAGCTCAATAGAACCTCCGAAGAAGATTATGGCGAGCAACCTAACTTGTTACCGGTATTTAAACTAACCAAAATTGTAGATTCGCTCCAGGCAAATTACGATACCATAAAGCGAACCTTATTGGGTTATTACTCCAATTCACTCACAGTAACACGAGAACATGAGAACTTTGATTGGGACACTATACAACCTGCTTATTATCATTTAGACTCCTTGTTGCCTCAGGAACAAAAAGCAGTGCTAAAAGCTACTGTAAACAGATTAAATAACTCAGTAAACTATCTGGATAACCGAAGCTCCGATTTTATGAATAGAGCCAAATACAAGGCTAAAGTAGAAACCGAATGGCACAGAAAGTTTACCCTTTCATTGGCTTGTATACTCTTGTTTTTGGTAGGAGCACCACTTGGTGCAATTGTAAAAAAAGGTGGGCTGGGAATCCCAGTAGCAATTGCAATTACATTATTTGTAGTGTATTACATTATTTCTATCACTGGGGAGCGATTGGGCGAGAGCTTAGTATTCCCACCTTATATTGGTATGTGGTTAAGCTCGATTGTACTATTGCCGTTAGGAATCATATTCACTTACCAAGCCGCAACCGAATCCACAATATTTGATTTTGAATTGTATGGGAGGTTTTTTAGAAAAATTGGAACTTCAGTTTTGAGTATTTTCAAAAAGAAAAAGGCTTAATTCACAACCTTATAAAAAGGTTAATTTTTCATTCTACTAACTCTTAAAGCCTTAATTTAGAACATGAAAAACCGAGTTACCTACTTTTTTCTTATTCTATTGTGTTTAGTTTCATCTAGCTGTTTTGAGCTGTTTGAGGAAGTGAACCTAAAAGAAGATGGATCTGGGACCTATTCGTTCACGGCCAACTTTAGCCAAAGTAAAACAAAACTAAAGTCCATTATGTTAATGGATAAAATTAATGGACATACTGTTCCTAGTGAAACAGAGATTAGAGAAGAAATAAAGGAATTGGAGCAATTAGTAAAGCAAACCAAAGGAATATCTGAGTTTACTAAAAAGTTAGATTTTGATAACTTCATCTTTGTGTTCAGTTGTAAATTTGATAAGCTAGAAGCCCTAAACACTGCGGTTAAGAATGTAAGAATTGCCAAAAATCTTCAGGATAATACTCATGATAATCAGTTTGGTTACGACAAGGAAAAGAATGTATTTTACCGATACTTTAATCCTACTTTTCAGGAAGAGTACGAAGATTTAAACCTGGAAGACAAAAAGATTTTTCAAGGAGCAAAGGTTGTTTCCATCTGCAAATTTGAACAAGAAGTAGTTTCTGTATCCAATTCCAATGCTAGGGTTGCAGCTAATAAAAAAGCCATTATGATGCAACTAAAGGCTGTGGATATAATTGCCAATAAATCTTCAATAAAGAATAGTGTCACTTTAGCCCAGTAGTTTTAGGCTAAATATTTGATGAACAACAAAATAATTGTGACCTTTAAGGAAATAATTAACTGTTATGAAGCAAATATTCTCAACTATACTAATACTAGCTATTGCGTTAGTAGGTAACTCACAAAATTTTTCGTCTAAAATATCCGAAAATGCTACTATGGTTTTCACTTTAAATGGGAATACTATTTTAGGTAAAGTAAGTGAAAAGCAGCTTAATGAATCAGCAGTGTTTAATGAGTTTAAGAAAGAATTTGGTAACCCTGATGTTTCTACTCTTTCTGATTTTGGATTGGATTTTACAAAGAGTTTTGTGTTTGCTCAAGAGTGGGATACAAGTTTGAATATCAGCATATTTTTTATGCCAATAAAGGATGAAGCAAAGTTTGCTAAATTAATACCTGCCTCTTATGGTTCTGAGGTGAAAAAGGAGAAGGGTTATAAAATTCTAGAAAAGAACGGAAAGAAAATAGCTTGGAATAAAGAGTTTGCAGTATTTATATCTGGTTATTATGTGGGTCAAAAATATAGGTACAGATACAGTTACAACAATGAGTTTCTTAAAAGTGATTACTACACAGAGAATAGAGCTATAAAGCAAATAATAGAGGAGGATAGCGAAAATACTTGGGGGTTTCAGAAACAATCTGATAGAATGGACGAGATATTGGGACTGTCTTTTAAAGTGTCGGAATTGGACAATCACCCAGAGTTTCCTGAAAATTTCACTAAAAAAGAAATTAACGAAGTGAAAAGCGAAATGAATTTAACTATTGGAGCTAACCAAGCAGATCCTGTTAAAGAAAATGTTGAGGTTGAGTTTGCTGAAGATGTTATGATTGATGAAATTACTGAAGCAATAGAGGCTGTTTCAGTAGAGGTAGAAGATGAGTATAATGAAGATGAATATTACAAAAATGAATCTAGAAAAAGAGAACTAAGAAGCTACAGAGCTGATAAAAGAAACGATTACAGAAATTATTTGAGAGAGAAAACAGAGAGAAAAAAAGACATTCTTACTCAATTACTTTACGACAATAGAGTTTCGGCAGTATTTAATTCCAAATCTAATTTCAAGAGTATTACATCTAATTCTTCTTTTACTAATAGTCAGGATAAAAAAGCTGATGCAACCTTTTGGGTAAGAAACGAAATTTCTAACAATGCACTTACTGCAAGTTTATTACGCGAGATGTATGGGTACAGGTACTCTAGTATGTACAGAGATTTAGGGGTGTTTAGTACTTCGCTTAATCAAATGAACTCTGCTTACTCGGTAACTAAATTGTTTTTTGAAAAAGACGGAATTAAGTTTGAAAACAATACAGAGAATAATGAATTTCAGCTAAATAGCACAAATAACATTTATAGCACTAAACAGGATTCACGATTTTTTGATTACGTAAATGGAGATAACTTTTTAGCATATACTTCTCTTTCTTTCGATTCTAAATCGCTTATTGAGGTTATGCCACAATTGTACATGGATCAGTACGGAAGGTTTGCTGAAGATAACCAAGAAGAGTTCCAGGTAATGGTAGATATGATATCTATCTTTTTGGATGAAAAAGCCATTGGGGAGTTGGCTACAGGAAATGCCTTTTTTGTATTGAAAGACATGGTTAAAAAGGAAGTAACTTACAATTCTTACGAATATGATGAGAACTACAAGAGTACTTTAGTAGAGAAAACGAAAAATGAATTATTACCAGAGTTTTTATTCATGTTTAGCACTAGCAATGAAGAAATGCTAACTAAAATAATGGGTCTTGGTATTAAAAATGAAATACTAATTGAGAACAATAAGTATTATACAATTAATAGTAAAAAAGGAGATTTACCATTCGATATCTTTTTTGTGATTAAAGATGGAATCGTATTCATCTCAACTGATGAAATTGAAATTAAAACGATTGTACAAGGAGGTAAATTTGAAAACAACTTAGCAAGTAGACACCAAAAGTTGGTAAGCAGTAATTCGCAGGTGATTTACATTAATAATCAAAAGATAACAGAGTATATTCCTGCTGATTTTTTCTCAAGAAGAAGTCAAGATGAGTATGCCATGTACAAGGAGTTTGGTTGTGAAGAAATAGTGGTTTCATCAAAAAATAAAAATGGAAATATGGAAACAACAGGATACGTTTCTACACCAAATAATGAAATGAATAGTGCCTTATACTTCTTCAATTTCATTAACCGAATGATAGAGTTAAACGACTAATTCGAAACAGATGAAAAAGAATTTTATTCGACTTAGTGTTGTTGTTGGAGCTATTCTTTTGGTTGGATATTATTTTTATAGTAAAAAAGAAAAGGTAACTAATCCAATTCCAAGCTATGCAGATTCGGTTTGGGTATTGGATTACGTAAACATTCGTAACACCTTATTAAACGACTATTTATTTGGTTCAGGTGAGTCTAATTATGAGTATCTAAATATTAAAAATTACGGGCTTTCTATCCCTAATTACGTAATGGCATTTGGCTGTACAGAAAAAGCTCCAAATACCATTTTTACTTCTTTTGATATAACAGATTCTACTTTGTTTTCATCTTGGACAGATAGTCTGGTTCTGAATTACAACTTTGTAGCTTCCAATAATTCTTGGGAGAATAAGAACATTATTATTACTTGTAACAAAGAAAAATCTCTTGTGGTTTTATGTATAGGAATCCAACTAACTAAAGAAAACACTTTGGAAGTTGCGAATGATATTTTTACTACTAAAAATCTGATGAAGCCAGAAAACAGTCTATTTCAAGAAATTTATAAGAGTAACAATCACGGGTTGGTTTGGTTCAAAAAAGGAGAGACTATTGATGAAGAATCTTGGCTTACGCTTAATATCAAAGATAATGAGATGAGCTTGGAAGGAGATTTATTCCTTAATAAAGAGTATCAATTTCCCGAAACTTCTAAATGGCAGTTAGAAAGCGATAATTCGCAAGCTAGCTTTTACATGAACTTTGGAGAATCTAATTTTTGGAGTAAATTGGCATCTAAAATTGATAAAGAAAATTTCGAAAAAACTACAGGATTTAACTCAGATAGCCTGCTAAACTATCGTCCTAATAGTTGGAGTATGTTTTTGCATTCGCCTTCAATTACTCAGGATTCATCAATAAGTTACGAGTATGATGAAAACTTTAATCAAGTCGAAGTTACAAAAGTAACCAACCAGGTTTCTCCAAATTTCAGTCTGTTTACACATTTCGGAAGTCCTGGTTTTTTCAGCTATTTGGTTAACGATAGTATTATTAAATATGTGGATGAAACTCCAGTTTTCACTTCGTTCCCATTTGCAAAAGTAATTGCAAAGGAACAAGGAAATTTATTAGAACTGAATACTAAAATATACGAAAATCCAGTAAGTGGAACTTTTGATGAGTTTTTAGTTCTAGAATCTGATTTTACAAAAGTTGACTCTACTTATCTCAATTATTTATCACCAAAGATGGATATTGTTAAAAGGAAAAAAATTGTATTGGTAGGGACTCAAAAAGGAGATTCAACTCGTATTGAATTAAAAGTAAATCTTTAATTCTCGATAGATTTTTCTTTCGTTTTACTGTGATAAATATCCATAGCAACAATTATTGCGATACATGTCCAAACTGGAACAGAAGCCTTATCGGTATCCAAATAATTATTTAAAACTCCGTGAGTAAAATAGGAAACGAGCGCAAGTATTACCGAAAGCAAGAGTGTTTTTATTTCTTTGTCTTCTAATTTAATGTAGAGGACCGAAGCTTTGTAAAACACAAAGAATAGCAGTAATAAAAATGATAGTAGACCTACTACACCAGATTCGGCTAAAACTCCCAGATACTCACTATGAGCGTTCCCTTTAGTTCCAAAATTGGTGCTTATTACAGTAATCTCGCTTGAGTGCTGAAAAGGTGCGTATTGAAAAGCATACGTCCCTGGACCCCAACCAAAAGCCGGTCTTTCCTCAAACATTCGTATGGCGCAATTCCATCTATTTATTCGTTCCAAGTTCGAAGCATCCGTAGATACATTAGACATGGATTCAATGTGCTTGGTAAGATTTTCTGAAGAATCGGTTTTGTTTTTACCAAGTGCAATAGAAATATCCGTGAAATATTGGTAGCCAACAAATCCACCAAAAGCTAAAGCTAAAACTACGTATTTGAAATTTATTTTTAATTTGAACAAAGCCCAAACTCCAAGTGCAGCAACTAAACTAAGCCAAGCAGCTCGTGTGTAGGAATAAATTAAACCTACGGTTAATACAGTTAGAATTGAAATCAGTGTAAACTGGATTATTGCCGTATTCTTTTTTCTGAATAACAAACCGATAGTTAGTGGAATGTAAAATGCTACAATAGCTCCATAAGAGGTATGATCCTTGTAAAAAGGTGACATAATCCAGTGAGCAGCTTTTTGATCAAATCCCCAGGCGTAATGTTTTATTAAAGTTAAAGCCACAACAAATGCCAAAGAAGCAAGATATAGCCAAACTACTCGATACATATTTTCTTTCTCTCTAAAAATGACAATCAAAAAGAAGAATAATGGAACTACAAACCACAATTTTGCAATAAAAAATTTGAACGAAACAAGAATATCTTCACTTGTAAGAACAGTAACAAACATCCAAATAAGATAAAAAAGAGTAGCAATTGTAATTGGGTGATTCACTAGCTTTTTATCATAAGGACCTCGTTTTAAAAATCGTAAAATGAGGATAATCAACAAGCCAAAAAGAATGGGTTCAGTAGGTAAATAGAAACCAATATTACCTAATGCAAGTTGCTCCAAGTTAAGTGATAAAGGAGTGCAAAGGATAGTAAAAAATAAGAGCTCTTTCGTTTTGTAAAAAGCAAAGTAAACTATTGCTAAAGCAAGTGGTAAAAAAGAAAGGTAGTAGATATTACTGAACAATAGAATCCCATTCAGTGCAATAAATGCAATACTGAAAAGTAAAATTATTGAGTTATATCTAAAGTTGGATTTTAACAAATGAACTTATGATTCTTGTCTTTTTAACTCTTTTAATTTTTCAAAAATCAACAATAAAATAATTGCAAAAAGAAATGCTGAAATTGTAGAAACAGCCACAATTAACCATCTTATTGGATAAGCTTTCTTTTCAGAAACCGAAGCCTTTTCTAAAGTAAATTTGTGTGAAAAAGTTGATTTAGCATCCGACTTAAGCTGTTCGTATACCGCATCTTTTGTTGATAAACGAATGTTCATCCACTCAAGTTTATTTTCATAATTGGAATAAATACTTCCAAATTTATCGGTAGCCAAAATCTTATTTTGAATCAGTTTCTTTGTTGATCCATCTTTAGCATTTGAAAGCGCAGTAATTAAAGTAGGTCTTGTTTCTTTATCAACCACTCCCAACTTATTTAGTTCACCTAGAGTATCTACAATCTCACTAATGTCATTTTTTAATTTGTCTCTTTCTGCAAGAGCCACATTTAATGCCTCAGAAGAACGTTCGTTAATCATTCTGTTCTTCGTATTATCAAATAGATTGGCAATATCATTTGCCATGTCAGCAGCCATTTGTGGATTTTTATCCATTACATCTACTAGTACCGAACCGTATTTCGTTCTCGAAAAAGAAACATTTTCTTCGTACATCTTGTTCAAAGAAGTGTACTTAATTTTACTAGCAGTATCAATTTCGTAATGCTCCATCAAGTTATACTTTTCTACAATACTATTCCTAATTTCTGCAGATTGCAATATCTGAATCATCTGTTCAGCTTGCTCTTCCTCACCAAACTGGGCCGCACTTTGCTCTGGATGAACTTCATCAGTAAAGGCAACTGTGTTCGACATTGCTGGATACAAGGTTACAGTGGATTTGAATTTTTCTTCTATCAATAAAGAATAGATGATTGCAGCAATTGCAGCAATAATAGTTATCAAAATGATTAACTTTCTTTTGTTCCAAATAAATTGCAGTAAGTCTTCTGCATGGTTGTTTTGGCTAGTAGTCATAACTGAATATTAGTTTTTAAATGAGGGTCAAAATTACTAATATCTCTAACATTAGAGAAATTATTTGACTATAACGGTTGATTTGTAGTTTTATTAGCATTTGGATAACAAAAAAAACCTTGAAATTTGTATCTTCGTTAGTGTAATAAAAATCAAAATTTTACAATGAAAATAATCGTTCCAATGGCAGGAAGAGGCTCACGATTGAGACCTCACACACTTACAATTCCAAAACCCTTGATGCCAGTTGCTGGGAAACCAATTGTACATAGATTAGTAGAAGATATTACTAAAGTAAGTAATGAAAAAGTAGATGAAATCGCTTTTATCATTGGCGACTTTGGTGATGAAACAGAGAAACAACTACTTGAAATTGCCGAAAGTTTAGGTGCTAAAGGAAGTATTTACCACCAAGAGGAGGCTTTAGGAACTGCTCATGCTATATTGTGTGCAGGCGATTCATTAGATGGGAATGTTGTAGTAGCATTTGCTGATACTTTGTTTAAAGCTGATTTTACTCTAGATACTCAAAATGACGGAATTATTTGGGTAAACCAAATTGATAACCCAAGTGCTTTTGGTGTTGTAAAATTAGACGAAGAAGGAACAATTACTGACTTTGTAGAAAAACCTAAGGAATTTGTTTCGGATTTGGCAATAATCGGGATCTATTATTTTAAAGACGGTAAAAACCTAAGAGCTGAGCTTCAACACTTAATTGATAGTGGTGAACGAGAAAATGGAGAATACCAAATAACGAATGTTCTTGAAAACATGAAGAGCAAAGGAGCTAAATTTAAAACCGGAAAAGTTTCGGCTTGGATGGATTGCGGAAACAAAAATATTACTGTAGATACAAACAAAAGAGTTTTAGATTTTGAAGGTAAAAACATCATTGAAGGAAACTTTACAAATAACAATTCGGTAATAATTGAACCGTGTTTTATTGGGGATAATGTAACATTAACCAATTCGGTTGTTGGACCCCACGTTTCTATTGGAAACAATACAACCATAGTAAATTCAGTTATAGACAACAGCATTATTCAAAATCATGCTCATATTGAAAAAGGAAATATGACAAACTCCATGATAGGAAACTATGCTAAAATCACTGGTAACTCTCAGGACTTAAGTGTTGGAGATTATACCGAAATGAAATAACATCAATTTATGCGTAAACTAGCAGCCATATTATTCTTATCTGTTTTTGTCTTGTCTTGCCGAACTTCCAAAGAAGTAAAGCCAGAGATGACGACTTCGGAAAAACAGGATAGCCAGTTTACCTCTCTTTTTATTAAAGCAACAACATTAGCAATTCAAGAAGATTACGATAAAGCCATAGAGCTTTATGAAAAGTGTAAAGTTTTGAGGCCAAAAAATGCTGCTGTACACTATGAGTTATCTCGTATGTATGCCAAAAAGAAAAATGCAATGATGGCTGTGAGCAATGCCGAGAAAGCTTACGAACTTAATCCAAATAACAAATGGTATGTGTTGCAACAAGCAACAGTTTATCGAGCTACGGGACAAGCAGAAAAAGCTTTGACCACTTATGAAGAGCTTATAAAGATGGATGAAAAAAACCTAGGAGTTCTGTATGAAATGGCAAATTTGTACCAAAGTGTAGGTAAGTATGACGAAACAGTTAACATTCTAGATAAAATAGAATTAATTAGAGGAAAAAATCCTGAATTGAGCTACCAGAAGTATATGCTACTTATGGATGCAGGTAAAGATGAAGAAGGATTGAAAGAGATTAAGGAAATACTAGTTTTAGATCCTGAAAATGGTATGGCAAACCTTGCAATGGCTCAACATTACGAAAAAATTGGAGAGGGAGAAAAAGTACATTCTCGATTGATTTATGTCTTTCAAGATGCATCAATAAATACAGAGCCTAAACTTAATGTGCTTACTGATTTCACTACCAGAATGGGTGATGATAAACAGAAACAAGCAGAAACTCTTGAACTGATAAACATCATGCTTAAAACGCAGCCGAAAGATGTGAAATCATATGTTGGAGCAGGAGATTATTTCGGAAAGCTAGGAGATACAAAAAAGGCAAATGAGTATTATGAGCAATCATTAGAATACTCAACTAATTCCTATCCAATTCTTATGCAGTTGATGGATAACTCCTTCAATTCTAAAGATTTTGATAAGGTGATTTCTATCTCTGAAAAAGCATTAGAATCCTATCCTACTCAGCCAGTTTTTTACTTGTATCAAGGAATGGGATACAAAGCAAAAGAGAATTATACTAAAGCGATTTCTTCTTTTAAAGCTGGAAAGAATATGATTGCTGATGACGAAAAAATGATGTTTGAGTTTTACTCTAAAATGGGAGAGAGCTACAATGAATTGAAGGAGTATAAAAAATCGGATGAGGCGTACGATAATGCAATGAAAATAAATGGTCTAGAACCATTTATGCTTAACAACTACAGCTACTTTCTTTCTTTACGAAAAGACAGGCTAGAGAAAGCTGCTGAAATGTCTAAAAAATGTAATGAGGTAATGCCAAACAATGCTTCATTTAATGATACGTATGGTTGGATTTTGTTCCAGCAGGGTAAATATA
Organism: Flavobacteriales bacterium; assembly: GCA_018609055.1. Taxonomy (GTDB): domain Bacteria; phylum Bacteroidota; class Bacteroidia; order Flavobacteriales_D; family CAJJDF01; genus CAJJDF01. The sequence continues at coordinate 134,218 of JABAYJ010000001.1, read as the reverse complement.
CCGAAGCAGAAGCTTGGATTAAGTCGGCTCTTAATAATGGAGGAGACAAAAGTGGCAAGGTATTAGAACATTATGGAGATGTTATGAGTAAGCTCAAAAATACTGCCAAGGCTTTAGAATATTGGAAAAAAGCTAAAGAGAATGGAGAGCATACCAGTAAGATTGACCAAAAGATAAGAACTAAAAGTTATGTGGAATAAAAAGACATTGTATGTTATGTTTTTGATTTGTAGCTCCCTAATATTAGGAAGTTGCAGGGCCAAAAAACCTTTGCTCGATACCGAAGAGCAAATTTTTACTTCTAAATCAAAAGCAGATACTATTGTAAAAAATTTAGTTGCAAATAACTTCCAGTTCGATAATTTAAAAGCTAAGATTAACACTAGGTTTAAGAGAAGAGAAAAACAGAATTTAATTTTTGGAACTTTTCTTAAAATGAAGAGAGATTCTATTATTCATGCTACAATTTCTGTAGCTGGATTCCCTATTGTTGTTGCTTACATCACTCCTGATTCATTAAAGTTTTTAAACAAAAGAGATCAGAAATATTTTATTGGTGACTTTTCTTATGTGTCTAAAATGTTGAATACCGAGATTACTTTTAATCAATTACAAAACTTATTAGTAGGTAATCCTTTGGTTATCGATACGAATCAAAATTATTATTTAGTTCAGGAGGAGAACGATCTTTTCTTAAGTAGTTTTTCAAGAAATGAACTTCGTAAAAAGGCGAGTCAAGCAAACAAAAAAAACGAATGGATTATTAAGTATTGGATTAACGAGCTTTATAAAACAGGAAAGACAATCATTTCAAATGATTCTACTGAAACAAGTATAGAAGTTTTTCAGGCTGATTATAAGAAAATAGAAGGTCAAAACTTTCCTAATAGAACCAAAGCACAGATTATTACCAAAAAGGATTCAATTTCAGTAAATTTGAATTATCAAAGGGTAAAAATAAATTCGGAAATGGATTACACCTTTGTAATTCCTAGCCACTACACAGCTTACGAAAACTTATAATGAGAAATAAGAACTTCCATATTTTGAGATTAATTACATTGGTAATGCTGATGGGTTTTATGGGAGTTACTAGTTTTTCTCAGAGTAAAACAGATAAGCTAAAAGCTAAAGAAAAGCAATTAAACAAACAGCTTGAGCAAACTCAAGAATTACTTTCTGCCACTCAAAAATCTCAGAATTCTACTTTATCTGAACTGCGAATCATTAATAAGCAAATCGCTTTTAAAGAGGAGCTTTTAATTAACATGGGGAACCAGATAAAAGAGACAACCTATCAAATAAAATCTAATAAAAAAGAAGTTGAATCCCTTAATCAGTCAATATTAAGATTGAAGAAGGAATTCCGTGAAATGGTAAGGTTTGCCTATAAAAATAGGAAGAGAGAATATAGTGTTATTTATCTTTTTTCATCAGAGGATTATAACCAAGCTTATAGAAGACTAAAATACATTGAGCAATATTCTGAAAACAGAAAATTGAAAGCTGTTGAGGTAAAAAACATGCAGGTTAAGCTAAGAAAGGAGAATGAAATACTACTTGCCAACATTGAGTCTAAAAAGGAAATGATAGCCTCATATGATGAGGAAAAAAAGAAATTTCAAGAGGTAAAAGACAAGCAACAAATTGTGCTGAACAAAATTTTATCGAATAAGGAAGTTTTGCAAGCTAAGCTTAAAAAGCAAGAAGCAGAGCAAGAGAGAATAGCCCAAGCAATAAGAGCGGAGATAGAAAAGCAGATGGCTAAATCGAGAAAAAACAATTCGTTTGCCTTGAGCCCAGAAGCCAAATTAGCTTCTAATAGTTTTGAGAAAAATAGAGGGAAATTACCTTGGCCAGTATCTCGAGGAACTATTACCAAGAGATATGGAAAGCAAAGGCATAGCGAAATATCTACTGCTTATGTCCAGAACAATGGAATTGATATTAGCACTCTCAAAGGATCTAATGTGCGAGCTGTATTCGAAGGAAAAGTGACAAGTGTTTTCACAATACCCGGTAGCGGACAAACGGTAATTATTAGCCATGGAGCTTATCGAACTGTTTATTCTAATCTTAAATCTGTTAAAGTTGAGGTTGGGCAATCAGTAAAAACTAAGCAAGAAATTGGCGTTTTATTACCCGATCCATCTGGAACAATTTCTGAATCGCATTTCGAAATTTGGAAAATATCTGGTTCAGATATGAGTACCCAGAATCCTGCTATTTGGTTGTATAAAAGTTAGAATCTATTCTAATTTAAACGAAATAGGAAGAACAAATCTTACATCAATTTTCTTTCCTCTTTGTTCGCCAGGAATCCAATTTGGCATTTTGCTAACTACTGCAACTGCAGCTTCATCACAACCACCACCAATTCCTCTTATCACCTTAATGTCGTTAACTTCACCAGTTTTTGTGACTACAAATTGTACATATACTTTTCCGTTAATTCCATTTTCTTTGGCCGAATCTGGGTAGACTGTATTCTGTCTAATAAACTTAAATAGCTCTTCTTCTCCACCAGGGAAAGAAGGCTGTGTTTCGACTACTTCAAATATTTCTTCTACCCTAGGAGCTTTAGTACGGGAATTATCAATTCTTACAGTTTTCTCTCTTTCCTCCTCCTTTTTTACTTTGTTATTCATTTTGTTTATCTCCAAATCTTCTGAACAATTTAATTTGTTGTAAGCTTTAAGATAAAATTTAATAGCATGGAAATTATAACCAAAATTTTTATTGAGTAGCTTGAGCTCAATAGTTAAATTTTCACAATCTAAAAACAAATGAGCATCTTCCATATACCTATCAGATTGGTTAGTTTGCCAAGTATTTTTTCTGCTTTCTATTTTTAATAATTGAAAAAAGTCAAAGCTTAGTTGAGATTTCGGAACCTTATTATTTACAGAAGCTTCCTTAGCAGATTCAAAAAATTGAGATACAACATGGTCTTTTATTTTTTTGTTATCACAATAAATAGCATCTCTTACCAAAGTATAAAATTCAATATTTGAGATGTTATTTCTCTCTCTTAGTGACATTGCATAATTAAGTTTAAGAGTAGGAGTAGAGTCAAGTTTAGCAATTCCAATTTTAAATAAATTTATACTTGAATCTTCATATCTTTCTACTTGGCTTTAAGAAAGGTAAGAGAACAGACCTCACCAGTTATATCCTCATCTTGAAGTTTCTTGAAAATGAACACAAAAATTTGCTCGTAGTATTTCTCATACAAAAACCCGAAAAACTGCTTGTTTTCCTTCGCTTTTTGGATGAACTCCAGTTCAATATGTTTTTCTTTTTCTGTCAAAGAAGGGCTTTTTCTTTATTGTGTAATGCAATGGTTTGGAAAAGTAACACGGATTTTGAAGAAATTTATTTCCCCAACCACTCAAACACAAACAAAACTTCTTTTTGCTTAACTCGAACCAAAGCACCATGAGAAATATGCTGTACTTCAAATGATTCATTCTCATTAAAATTTTCAGTGCTTTTTAACTCAAAAACTCTATCACAATCTACTATTCCTTGTGGAGTATATCGTTTTATTCGGTAGTTGTTTTCTTCTTTTTGGATGTAAAACCAAGCTCCACCACCTTCACCAGAAAGCCATTGTGCTTCTGAAGGTGTTTTCCCAATTTTTTCGGGTGCTATGAGTCTTCCGGTTAAATCCATTATTTTTTTATCAAAGGGTAAAGGATATTCATTCGTTTGGTAAAAACTCCATTCTTTAGTTCGTAATAATACCGCTTATCGTTAATGATTTTCACATTAGTAATAGTAGTGTGCGTTATAGTATAGGGAAAACGAATAATTAAATTCTTGAACCAACCTAAATTACTAGTCTTGGCTGTCTGTGCTACAAATCGCGAACAGTTAGTTCCACCAATATTGAATGGCCCATAAATTATTGCTTCTCTATTTTGTATGGCTTTCGCTTTAGCAAATGCCTTGTCAATATCCAAAACGACCTTTGTAGAGGCAATTAATCTTCCTTCTCCGTGTGTTGCTTCCAAAGAAGCTAATTCGCTCATTAGCGCTTCTATATTAGTTATTTTTCCATCCTCTAATTCTACTTTCGTTTGTAGTATTAAATCAGGATCGGTAAAACTATCTCTTACTCTCCCATGTTTTTTTGGAGTTTGATACCTTCCAAAATCATAGTAATAGAATTCCTTGGTTTCGTGATTTGCCAAAACCAAAGCTGCATGACCTGCTTTGTAATATCCATTTTTTATAAAACCAAGAGTCCGCATTATTCCATCATACCATTTACCCTCCTGAATTACGGGAGTGTTTGGCCAAGCAAGTGGAATTATGGTACCTAGGTTTTTCATTTATTAAATATAAAAGTTTTAGGATATTTTCTGAAATAACTTCTTCACGTTTTTAATTTCTACTATTTGCAGAACAAAAAGGAAAAGTATTCCTGAGAAGAATAAAATTGCCATTAATCCATACCAAGGTATGAAATTGAAATACTCTTGATTTAATATAACACCTAAGGCTAAGCAAATTGCAGTAAAAATAAAACCTCTAGTTATGAGCGAAGAATTCATTTTTAAATTAAAGTAGGATTTACATAGCCAAACTTGAGCAATGGTTGTTAACCCTTGGGTTATTAAACTTGCTATTGCAGCTCCGTAAGCTTGGTACTTAGGTATTAAAATAAGGTTTAAAATAATATTAAGAACAACTCCTCCAAAAGCAATTTTGTTCAATGTTTTAAGGTTTCCATTTGCTGTAAGTAATGTCCCAAAAATGTAAGTAGTAGAAATAAATACAAAGCAAATCATGAGTATTCCAAATACTTGCCCTGATTGAAAGGTGCTATTTATGTAACGAGCATCTATTAATTGTTGGCTAAACAAAAAGCAGGTTATTGCCACTAAAATAGCCCCAGGAATAAGAATACTACTTGCAATTTTTACTAGGCTTGCTACTGGTTTTTTGTTCTTTAATAAATTAGAAAATAGAGGGAGTAGGAGAGTGGCAAACAAAAAAGCAATGTTGTTAGCTGCTTCAAAGAATCGAAATCCATTGGCATAAATTCCCGCTTGTGTTTTACCATCTTCGAGCATTCGCTCGAGCATTACACTATCTGCTCGGTAATAGAATGTCATTAATAAAATTAGCAAAGCATAAGGTGCACTTTGCCTTAGTATTGCCATTGAAAAAAGCTTGTCCCAGTTTAGTTTTTTTAATTTTTGGTTGCTCAATAAAAATATCAAAGCGGTAATTGCAGAAACTCCGTAGGCAAATGTTTGGGCATACACGAACCAATATATTTGAAAAGGTTCGGTAGTTACTCCTCCCCAAAGAAGTATTGAGCAAATAATAATAAGTAGAAATCTATCTAAGACGGAAACTATACTATCGTATTTGAATAATAACAATCCTGTTAAATTGGAACGGAAGTATAAAGTGAAACCAGCTAATATTTGATTAAAAATAAGCCAGAGTAATAAGTAAATTTCGGATTGGTTGTAACCAATAATTCCACCTATAATCAGCACTAAAACTCCGTAAATTAACGCTAAGAATATTCTGAGAGAAAATACTTTAGAGAAATATTTCTGAATTAGAAAAGGTTGTTGTGAAATGGTTCGGGTAGTGAAATTTACAATTCCCACATCCAGAAAAATAGTGAACAGAAATGTAAACCCTAGAAGAGAAAAGTACATTCCGTAATCTTCGGCACCTACACGATTTTGTATTTCGGCATCAATTCCCAAAATATAAAATGGCTTCACCAAAAAATTGAGGAAGAGCAAAAATGCAAGATTGGTTATGAATTTTCTGTTCATGCTCCGTAAATATAAGGAGTTAGATGGATTTTACCTTAGTTTTCTACAAGCCTTCTTCATCAATGATTTTACCACCAGTTTATGAAAAGGTTTTACAATTGTCATATAAACTTTACCAAAGTTGTTATTGTAAAGAACTGCTGTAGAAACCGAAACTGTTGTTTTCTCCTTTATTTCTCTGTGAATAGAAACCCTAAAGTTTAGATGTTTGTCATCTTCACCAGCAATTATTTCGTTATTAAGGATTTCATAAATAGAGAAAATACCGACCTTATCTCCAACTTTAAAATCAGAATTAGGTGTTTCTTTCATCTCAGTTTTTAATCCAAAAACTCTTACAATACTATTTCTAAATCTCATTAAGGCTTCCACCCATTTTGGAGCTGAAGAAAAAATAGCTACATACAAATCATTAATTCACATGGAATTATTAGAGATGTCAAAGCTAAAGCAGTCTTCAAAATCTATATTATCAATATGATTATGCAAACTAGAATCACTTGGAATATCTGATTTTAAAATCATAATAATCCTTTCAATAGTTTATTAAACTCTCCAGATTCTTTAAGTTTTTCCATAGCAGTATTTAGTTTTTCAACTAACTCTGGTCTATTTTTAGATACAGCAATACCAATGCTTTCCTCCGTAAATTTACGCTCCATTACTTCAAGACTAGGATTAAATTGTTCTATATAATTCAAGAAACTTTTATCCATGATGTATGCATCAATTTCATTTTTTAGTAACAAGCTTTCGGGCTTAACGAAAGCTGTGTCAAACTCCGAATAAGTCATTACCGTACTATTAGGCATGTTGCTAATTGCCCAAGGGTAAGCTGTTGTAAATTCTAAAGCATACACGTTTTTACCCACTAAATCTTCTTGAGTTTTTAATGAATCTGACTTACGAACTAATGCAGAAAGTCCATCAACATAATAGGGATTGGTAAACAATACAAATCGCTTTCTGTTTTCATTTATAGTCATTCCTCTGATACAGATATCTGCTCGTCCAGTTGTAATAGAATACATCCTTGGATCACCCCCTTTTTGTAAAGCTAAATCAGTGATGTATTCATATTCTAAACCGGCTTCTTCGAGCACTCTTTCGATAAATGCTGGTTCTATTCCTGTTGGTTTCAAATCTCCTTTTTCCCATTGGTAATGAGGCAGTCCTTCGCCAACTGGCCAGGATACATAGATTTTTACTTTAGAATTATTGTTGCAAGAAAAAAGCAATGAGATTATAAGAATAATCATCATTGCTTTTGAATGTTGTTTGAACATTGTCATAGTTTATTTTTGAGCCATTTGCCAAGTACCTTCTTTAATTAAAGGTTCTGCTTGCTTGTATTTCACTTCTTTGGTTTCTCCACTTCTCAAGTTTATGATTTGAACTCGGTCGTTTCTTCCAATTTTAGCTTCATTTACAACTGGCTGTTGTTTTACTCTTTCCCCATTTTGTTGCTGTCTTGCAACTTGTTGGTTAGCTTCAGTTCCAGCTCCAATATCTGTTCTTCCTGTCTGTAGCTTAGGCTGAGATTTTGATCTTAATTTCTCGTTATTCGTTTGTTCTACACCTTCATTTTGAGGTAGGTTAGCCTTCATCAAGAAAGAAATAATTTCTTTGTTCACCTTGCTCACCATTTGCTTAAATAACTCGTAAGACTCCAATTTATAGATAAGTAATGGATCTTTCTGCTCGTATTGAGCTCCTCTTACCGATTGTCTCAAGTCATCCATTTCTCTCAAATGCTCTTTCCACTCGTTATCAATTACACCAAGTGTAATATTTCTCTCTAGCAATTTAGTTAAGTTCTTTCCTTTAGCTTCAAATGAGTCTTTTAGGTTAGCAAGTAACTGTGTGCTTTTGCTTCCGTCTGTAATTGGGATAATGATGTTTTCGTACGAATTAGATTCGTTTTGATATACATTTGAAATTACTGGATATGTTTGAGAAGCCATTAATTCTGACTTTCTGTTGTAAGCTTCTTTAGCTTTGTCGTAAACCATTTCTACTAACTCTTGCTCATTTATTTTAGTAAAATCAACTTCGTTAACTGGCGAAGGAATAGATAAAATTCTAATTAATTCTAATTGGAATCCTTCAAAATCTTCTCCATCACGAGCCGTATAAACTACACTTTCAGAAATCTCATAAAGTGTATTAGCAATATCTAAATCAAGTTTATCTCCGTAAAGAGCATTCTTTCTTTTCGAGTAAATTGAATTTCTTTGCGCATTCATTACATCATCATACTCAAGCAAGTGCTTACGAATACCAAAGTTGTTTTCCTCTACTTTTTTCTGAGCTCTTTCTATAGATTTAGAAATCATAGAATGCTGAATTACTTCACCTTCTTTGAATCCCATTCTATCCATCATTTTTCCAATTCTTTCCGAACCAAAAAGTCTCATTAAGTTATCTTCCAAAGAGATAAAGAACTGAGAAGATCCTGGATCTCCTTGTCTTCCTGCTCTACCTCTTAATTGTCTATCAACTCGTCTAGAATCGTGACGTTCTGTTCCAATAATTGCTAAACCTCCAGCTTCTTTAACACCTTCTTGAAGTTTAATATCTGTTCCCCTTCCAGCCATGTTGGTTGCAATGGTCACTGCTCCTGCTTTACCAGCACTAGCAACAATATCTGCTTCTTGTTGGTGTTTTTTTGCATTCAGTACATTGTGCTTAATCCCTTTTGAGTTCAATAAGCTACTTAAGTATTCCGAAATTTCTACTGAAGTTGTTCCAACCAATACCGGACGATTTTCACCTACTAGCTTTACAATTTCGTCACTTACAGCAAAGTATTTTTCTTTAGTTGTTTTGTAAACCAAATCCTCACGGTCATCTCTTGCAATTGGTTTGTTAGTTGGTATTACAACCACATCCAATTTATAAATATCCCAGAATTCACCTGCTTCAGTCTCGGCAGTTCCTGTCATACCAGCAAGCTTGTGGTACATTCTGAAATAGTTCTGTAAAGTAATTGTTGCATATGTTTGAGTAGATGCTTCAATTTTTACATTTTCCTTAGCTTCAATCGCCTGGTGAAGTCCGTCAGAATAACGTCTTCCTTCCATTACACGACCAGTTTGTTCATCTACAATTTTCACTTTACCATCCACCATAATGTATTCGGTATCTTTTTCGAATAACGTATATGCTTTTAGTAATTGATTGATAGAGTGAATTCTCTGAGCTTTTATTGTGTAGTCTCTGATGATTTCATCCTTTTTGGAGATAGTATCATCTACTGCAAGATTCTTGTTTTCTACCTCTGCAAATAGTCCACCTAAATCTGGTAAAATATAAAAATCAGGATCTTCAACTCCAGAAATTAAGTCAATTCCTTTTTCAGTTAAATCAACTTGATTGTTCTTTTCTTCGATAACAAAATAAAGCTCTCTATCTACCTTGATCATTTCTTTACTTTGATCCTGCATGTAGAAATTCTCTACTTTTTGAAGTTGAACTTTGATACCTGGTTCACTCAAATATTTAATTAAATCAGGATTCTTAGGCATTCCTCTGTGAGAACGTAATAAAGCCATTTGACCAACTTTAGTATGTTCAGTTTTCACTTTTTTATCTAAAGATTCATCTTCAGCTTTTGCAATGTTTTCTTTTGCAATTTGTAGGTTCTCTTTAGCTAGTTTTCTTTGTGCAGCAAATAACTGCTCCACTTTTGGTTTAAGAGCTGTAAACTCTTGTTCGTCTCCTTTTGGTGTTGGTCCAGATATAATTAATGGAGTTCTTGCATCATCAATTAATACTGAATCTACTTCATCTATAATAGCAAAGTGGTGTTTTCTTTGTACCAAAGAATCTACTTCGCTACTCATGTTATCTCTTAGGTAATCGAATCCAAATTCATTGTTCGTTCCAAAAGTAATGTCAGCATTGTATGCTTTTCTTCTTTCGTCAGAATTTGGTTGGTGCTTGTCGATACAATCTACTGATAATCCGTGAAACTCATAAAGAGTTCCCATCCATTCACTATCTCTTTTTGCAAGGTAATCATTCACTGTAATCATGTGAACACCTTTTCCTGCAAGTGCATTTAAGTATACTGGTAAAGTTGCAACTAATGTTTTTCCTTCTCCCGTTTGCATCTCTGCAATTTTCCCATTGTGCAAGGCTACACCACCAATTAATTGTACATCATAGTGAACCATTCCCCAAGTAACTTCTGCTCCACCAGCTGTCCAAGAGTTAAACCAAATCGCTTTGTCTCCATCAATTTCTACAGCATCTTTTTGGGTAGAAACTAGTCTATCCATTTCAGTTGCAGTTACTTCAATCTCTTCGTTTTCATTAAATCTACGAGCTGTTTCTTTAATTACTGCAAATGCTTCTGGAAGTATCTCTAATAATACTTCTTCTAATTTTTCATTAGATAATAATTCTAGTTTATCAATTTCCTGAAAAATTTCATCTTTAGCATCTACATCTGTATTCTCATCTTGAGTTTTAGCTTTAAGAGCAGCAATTTCATGATCAACATCAGCTGTGTAAGCTTTAATTTTAGATTTAAACTCTAAAGTTTTTCCTCTTAATTCATCATTGGATAAACTCTGAAGTGTAGTAAAAGCTTCTTTAGTAAGGTCTACCAAAGGATTAATGTCTTTAAAAACATTTTTTTTACTGTCTCCTAGTAATTTTTTAAGGATATTTTGAATCATCTTATAGTATATTTTTGTCGCGTAGTTACAGTGATTTAACAAAAACTGTGCTTACGTTTTTAAAAGGTCATTTTGACTGACAAAATTACGAAAAAAGGTCTAACTAACCGTTATATTTAGTTAAAATACAAGAATTGGCAGAGAATAGTTTCTAAAGATTGATGAGTAAATTAGTTTGCGTATTAATAACCGAAAGCTCAGTTATCTAATAACGGTAATCTCCCCTTTTGCAATCTTTTGACCACTTTTAATCAGGTAAGTATAATTACCCATTGGTGCTTGGGTGCTATTATTAGCGCTTCCCTCCCACGTAAAGTTTTCGGTAGTAGGTAAAGTTTTGGTGTAAACCATTACTCCATATCTGTTAAATATAAATACCTCTACTGTATTTTCTTTCTGAAATTTTATAAGTGATTTCTCAAAGAAAATCAGGTTAGCAGGATCAATCACATAATTACATTGGTATCCTTCAATAGTAATTTCAATTGGTTCGCTTTCGCATTGGTCTTTTTTGATAGAGATTAAGTAACGTCCTTTTTCAAGGTAATTGAAAAGAGGATTTTTCGTATAACTCTCTTGATTATTAATAGAGTATAAATAATCTGATTCTGTGTTTGTAAACAGAATAGCTCCAGATCTTTTTTCTTGGCATGTACTTGTTAAATCAACATCTTCAGTAGTTAATTTAATTTCACAAGGTTTTCTCACATTAAGTGAATCTCTATTTGTAGTTTGAGGCTTTTGAAAAACGGAATCTATTTTAGTTGGTAAAACTTGTATCGGCTTTATAACAGAATCTTTTTTTAGTAAAATTGCGGATGGAGTGTTTTTTGGTTCAACATGAATAATAGAATCAGTTTCAATAATCGTTTCTAGAGCAATTCTGCTTTCTTTTATAGCAGAATTAAGTTCTACTTCACTCATTGAATCGATAACTTTGTATGGTGTTGCCTCCACTATAAAATCCTCAGCTTTATTAGTTTCGGTTGCCAGTACAACTTTATCTTTAGTGTTATCAATATTAGAAATTAATACTGCTCCTGCAATAGCTATTCCAGCTAAAGAAGCTATTATTAATCCTTTTGCAATTCTTTTTCTTCTAACTGTTGTTTTGTGAATTTGAGTAAGTGTAGAGTTAACAGAAAACAACTCGTTTTGTTCAATAAGATTATCAACCAAGCTCTTCGTCCCCAATATAATCAACATTAAAGCCTTGCTTAGGAAGCCACTTCCAAAATTCAAGTTCTTGCCTCATAAGTTCGGTTGGTCTCTTTCTGCTTAGCTTTACACCCATTGGTTTGGTGTAAGTACTTCTACCACCATTTTTATTATAAGCGTTTATTGTATTGCTAGGATAAACAACCAAAATATCGTTTTGCTTTTTTGGATTCTTGATTACAAAAGGGCTCGAAGTCTCAAAATAATATATTCATGATTTTAGATTACCCGAATTATAATCGAATGTTTTTTTATACTGATAACCAATTTCATACCAGGTCTTCTTGTTTACTTTTGGTTGTTTTATCAGTTTCGCTTTTACTTGATTTACTTTTTCCCATTTATATCAAAAAGCTTTATTTCTTTTTCATAATCAGACTCAGAGGCTAAGTAAACCTCTATGTTTTCATTAGGAAAATAACTTATTTTATCTTGATAACCTGTAGGTTTTTTGCTTAGCACAATTAAGAATTAATAAACCAATCGATATGTAGAATAAGGACTTCAATTTATTAGTTGATTTTAGATAATAATACTTCAGCTATATTTTTAGTAGCGTTTCCATTTCCATACAAATTCTTAGAAAAATCAGATTTAGTCTTAAGCATTTCCTTTGTACCTTTTATTATTAAATCCCTATCAGAACCTACAAGCACATTAATTTTTGTCTCAATCAATTCTAACCATTCGGTTTGTTCACGCATGGTAACGCAATTCTTTTTAAAGAAATAAGCCTCTTTTTGTAATCCTCCACTATCCGTCATTACCAACTCACAGTTTTTTAATAATTCAATCATATCAAAATAACCAACTGGGTCAATTAGCTTAACTTTTAAATCGATTCCAAATAAATTAAGCTTTGCTTTAGTTCTAGGATGAAGAGGAAGAACAACTGGACAAACCTCAGCATGAATGTAATTTAAAGCCTCTACAATTTCTTTCAACTTATATTTATCATCTGTATTATCAGCTCTGTGTAGAGTTGCTAAGATGAATTTTTTCTGATTAATATCTTCTATTATTGTAGATTTCTCTTCAGATTTTTCAGCATAGAATAAAGCCGCATCTTGCATCACATCACCCGTATTTATTACTTGGCAATTAAGATTTTCGTATCCTTCTTTTTGTAAATTATCAATAGCTGTTTGAGTAGGACAGAACAAGAAATCAGAAACTCTATCAGTTAAAATACGATTAACTTCTTCGGGCATGTCCATATTAAAACTCCTCAATCCAGCCTCGACATGTGCAACTTTTATAAGAAGTTTTTTCGCAGCAATTGCTCCAGCTAAAGTGGAGTTTGTATCTCCATAAACTAATAATATATCCGGTTGTTCGGCAATTATTACTTTTTCTATCTCTTCAAGCATTCTTCCGGTCATTGCTCCGTGTGACAGACTATTGATGCCTAAATTATATTTAGGTTTTGGTATCTCCATTTCTTCGAAAAAAACCTCACTCATATTAGCTTCAAAATGCTGTCCCGTATGAACTAAAACTTCTTCGATAGAATTATGCTTAGCAAATTCTCTGCTCAAGGCTGCTGCCTTTACAAATTGTGGTCTTGCTCCAATGATGGTTACTATTTTCATCTGAATTTACTTTTTTCTCAATTTCAATAATAATTTCCCTTTCCAATTTTGTTTAGAGATAGAAAAGTAAGGTACTAACTTACCTCCAAATCCTCTAAAATACTTTTCTATAGATGGCTGCATGGATCCTTCAAAATCAAAAATAGAAACACCAATTTCTTTAGATTTTTTTATCGCATGCCACATAGCAAAAGCTCCTGCACCCGAATGTTTAGATTCTCCATCAAATCCTCCTAATATGTAATAGGCTTTATTGTTATCTCTGATACAAAAAACTGTTGCTAATAACGTATCTCCTTCATAACAGGAATAGGATATTGCGTTAGCTGAAGAACTAAACTTGGCAAATAAACTATTCAGTACTAGTTTATCGTGCCACAATCCTTGTTTTACAAATGTGTTCACTATTAATTGTAGTGAGCCTTTATCTCCAATACTTTCTTTTATTACTAATCCCTCTTTTTGAGATTTAGTAATATTCTTTCTTCGCTCTGGAGACATTTGAGCTAAAATAGCTTCTTCGTTTTGATTTAAATCAATTTGGTACGTATATTTTGGAGTGGCCTGATAGCCAGTCCAAATAAACGATTGCATATCCTGAAAATGTGGTGGAAATGAAATAGAAAACAAATCACTTTTCAAATCCTTGAAGTGTTCCTTCAATGCTTCGTTTACTTTTTTGTAAAATGTATTTTTTTGAGCAGGATTAATTGTTGAATCAACAATATAAAGCCCGCAATTTGGAGATAAAAATGGAGGAGCAATGTGAGTTAATACTTTTGCCCGATTGTGTTTTTGGTAGTAAAACGTGCCAATAAGCTCTTCGTTTTTATTGAAAATTCCCAATAAATTAATCCCAGAATCAGAATAAATACTCAGCCAATCGGATGAGTTAAAAACTGAATCAGTCTTTAACTTTTGTAAATCATCAATATGGATTGGAGTTATTTTCATTAATTAGACGCTAATTTTTGATATAATTCTAATAGTGTTTCTGCTTCTTTATCCCAACTATACTTTTCGTTTACAGTCTTATATCCAAACTCACCTATCTTTTTCGCTTCCTCAGGATTTTGTAACATCCAGGTAATTTTTTCAGCAATATCTTTTGCTGATTTTGGATTCACAAAAATAGCAGACCCATCAAATTCTTTTTCCCAATATGGAATGTTAGACATAATAATTGGCTTTTTACATGCCATGTATTCAAATGCTTTTATCGGCAAACTATTTAGGTAATTGTGAACTGGATAAAGAGTTGACATACCAATTGTAGCCGTTTTCATTATAGGATAAACTTGTTCCAAAGGCACTTTTCCTAGGTAGTTAATTTTAGATTTATTACTTAAACATTCTTCTTTAAAGCTTTCACTCTCCCAAAGTCCAACCAGTATTAACTCCATTTCTTCCTCTACCATTTCTACTGCCTCACATATTTCCTTAATTCCTCTAATTCTCGAAAGTCCTCCCACATAAATAACCTTTGGCAAATTGTTTTTTACTTCCTGTGTCTTGCTATTTTCAATTAATGAAAGTATTGGGTAATTTCTTACCAAAACTCCTTTTTTAGGAGATAAAAACTCAACAATTTCTGGAGTAACAGATATTACCGAATCAAAAAACAGAATAGCGAACCGTTCTAATAAGCGATAGAATGACTTTATTATTGTTCTTGTAAACTTATTTCCCAACCATTGTTTTTCTTCAATTTGAGAAGACACATTCTCGTGAGAATCAAAAATGACTTTTTTTCCTAAAATCTTTAATAATATCCCCACTCCCATTAACTCGGGATCATGGAAATGATAAATTTTAGACTTTGTTTTTAATGAACGGTAAAAGGCAAAATGAGTCTTAATGAACATCCTATGAAGCCTTCCTTTACTCTCAGGCAATGGAACTATATTAACTCCATTTACTGTTTCAGCTTTATCGTGAGTAACTACTAAAGAAACCTCAAATCCAGCTTTAGCCAAGGACACACATTCCTTATGGAATATACGCACATCAAATGGCGGGTGAGCTGATGATATGTGACAGACTTTAATACTCAAATCTCTAATCGTTTTACTAAGTATTTAACAGGGAAATAAGAGGATAAAAAACCAACTGTAATCACAGTTATCATAATATATAAAATATCCATCCCTTCCACTTCCATTGGTTGAGTTTCGATAATAGAATCTTGAATTGGAACAAACCCAAACCATATTTGTAAATAACACACGAATATCCCTAACGACAATCCTATTATACCTCCTAATAAATTGATTAAAAGACCTTCGTAAAAGAATAAATTAGTCACTTCCTTTTTGGTAAAACCTATTGAATATAGGGTAAACACATCTTTTTTCTTTTCTAAAATAAGCATTGTTAAGGATGCCATTAGTGAAAATGCGGCAATCACCATCACAAAACATAAAATGATAAACACAGCTATTTTTTCGCTTTTAGTAGCAGAAAAAATAAGTTCATTTTGTTCCTCTCTCGTCTGTATTTTAAACTTATCTCCGAGTAGTTCTTTAATCTCAGCTTTAATTTGATACAATCTTCTTTTAGAAACATCTTTCACAAAAACTTCTACCGAAGTAATCTCCTCTTTAAAGTTTAAGAGCTCTTGAGCAAAACCAATAGAAGTAATTACATACTTAGAATCTGTTGGGTAAAGTCCTGTCATAAATACTCCTCCAACTGCAATTAATTTTTGATTAAACGCACTAGAACCAAGACTTATTTTTTTGTCTCTATGCATTCCATTAATCTTGATCGTATTGTCATATCTAGGATCAGATGTAAAACCTAATCTACTTTGCAAAACTGCTCCAGGAATACAATAAGAAGTTCCCTCATATTCTAAATCTTGTAACCCTTCAACTAATAAAGTATCTAAAAAAGTACTATCCAAATAATCTGGAAACACGCCTTTAATTTTGCAGGTTTCAAAGTTCTCGCCTTTTTGGATAATTACAGTTTCCTCAATTACATCACTCACATAAAGCACTCCATTTATTTTTTGAAGTTCGTTATTATCTATCTCTTTGTTTTGAAATGTCTTTCCCTCATTAAGGGTAATCTTAAGTTCAGCATCAAACGAATTGTACATGTTCTCTACAATTTGTTCAATTCCATTAAACCCCGAAAGAACAATTATCATTGCAGCTGTACTTACTGCAATCCCCACAATGGAAATTATACTCACAACATTAATAATGTTCTGCGATTTTTTTGCAAATAAATATCTGCGCGCTATTTTTAATGGTAAGTTCAAATTTGGGTTATCCCATTATTTCAATAATTCTTCAATTTTCATTGCATAATCCAACGAATCATCAACAAAAAACTGTAAATCTGGAGATTTTCTCAGCTGATTCCTTACCACTTTAGCTAAATCATTTTTAATATTCGATTTATGTTTTTGAATTTCTTTGAATGATTCTTCAGGATTTTTACTCCCAAAAATGCTCAAATAAACTTTGGCCAAAGATAAATCTTTAGTAACCCTAACAATGGTAACTGTTGTCATTGCTCCTCTACAATAGGAACCTGCGTTTTGCTGAAAAATTAAACTTAACTCTCTTTTTAATAATTCCGATATCTTACTTTGCCTAATGGTTGCCATGTACTAATTTGTTTATGAATCCCGTAAAATTAAAGAAATTATTACTTTTACATACTAAACAAGTACTTATTCCGATATAATAACGGAACCTTAAGCCCAACTTGTTCTGTAAATCACATTATGAAGAATTTTTTAAAGATTATTTCTCTTGCCAAAAACTACCGTTCGAGCTTAATATTAAACATTGTTTTTAATATATGTTCAGTAATATTTGGCTTGTTCTCATTCATACTTTTTCTCCCTTTTTTAAGAGTTTTATTAAACTCCGAAGAATTAGAAAAGATTGGAGAACAAGGAGCGCCAACCGAATTATTATTTAACAAACAGAGTATGTTAGATAATGCCTATTATACTATGTTCGAGTTTCTGCAAACACATTCTAAGTTCGAATTACTTCTAATTCTTTGTTTAACAATAGCCAGTATGATTTTCTTGAAAAATCTTACTCGTTACCTTGCTCTGTTCTTTATGGCAAATGTCCGAAATGGAATTGTTAAAGACTACCGTAACAAGCTTTATATCAAAATATTATCCCTGCCACTTAGTTATTTTTCTGACGAAAGAAAAGGAGATATTATTAGTAAAATGACTAATGATGTAAAGGAAATCGAATGGTCAGTACTGCGATCTCTAGAGGCTGTTTTTAGAGACCCTGTTGCTATTATTCTTACTATTTCTATTCTTATTGCTTTTAGTCCAAGGATGTCTGTTTTTATTCTGATTTTGATTCCAATTTTTGCGTTGATTGGTTTTCTTACTCGAAAACTTAAACGAGCTTCGGCAGGAAGTCAAGAAAAGATTGGGGAAATGATGTCGACTACCGAAGAGACATTATCTGGGTTAAAAATCATTAAAGGGTTTAATGGAGAAAAACTAAAGCAGAAACAATTTGAAGACGAGAACGAGAATTATACTTCTCAAATGACAAGTATGTTTCGTAAAATAGACATGGCCTCACCATTAAGTGAGTTTTTGGGAGTATCGGTTATTGTTGGAACCATGCTTTATGGCGGGAACTTAGTGTTTCAAGGGTTACTTTCTGGAGAAGAACTAATTACTTATTTAGGATTGTTTTATAATGTAATCGCACCATCTAAGTCACTTACAGATGCTGTTTCTAATGCACAAAGAGGAATAGCCTCAATGGATAGAATTAATGTGATTTTGGATGCAGATGATGTTATCCTAAATCCTGAAAATCCTATTAAAATTGATAGCCTAACAGATAAAATTGAACTGAACAACATGAAGTTCAAGTATCAGGATGATTATGTTTTAAAGGATGTAAGCTTCGAAATTTCTAAAGGAAAATCAGTAGCACTAGTTGGTCAATCTGGATCTGGAAAAAGTACAATTGCCAATTTACTTCCTCGTTTTTATGATTTGAACGAAGGAGAAATTAAAATTGATGGAGTTAATATAAAAGAGACTTCGCTTACTAATTTGAGAGATTTAATGGGAATTGTAACTCAAGATGCTATTTTATTTAATGATACTATCGCTAGTAACATCCTTTTTGGAAAAGAAGACATCTCGGAAGAAAAAATGGTTGAAGCAGCCAAAATTGCTAATGCTCACGATTTTATAATGCAATTACCAAAAGGCTACCAAACTAATATTGGAGATGGAGGAGGGAAGCTATCTGGTGGACAAAAACAGAGAATTAGTATTGCAAGAGCTGTTCTTAAAAACCCAGATATCTTGGTGTTGGATGAAGCAACTTCTGCACTTGATACCGAATCAGAAAAATTGGTACAACAGGCATTGAACAATTTAATGAAAAACAGAACTTCATTAATTATTGCTCACAGACTTTCAACTATTCAGCATGCTGATGAAATATTGGTAATGCAAGATGGAGAAATTATTGAAAGAGGAACTCACGATTCTTTACTAAAAGAAAACGGCACTTACACGAAACTTATTGAAATGCAATCTTTTGCATAAACCGATTCTATGAAACTAAATTTTAAAACATTTGGAGAAGGCGAACCTATTATTATCCTTCACGGATTATTTGGCTCTTTGGATAACTGGCAAACACTTGGTAAAAAACTAGCAGAAAACTATCTAGTTTACTTAGTTGATTTGCGAAATCATGGAAAATCTCCGCACAGTGATTCGTTTTCTTATTTGGAAATGGCAAATGATATTGCCGAATTAATAGATGACGAAAACTTGACTGATGTTAATCTAATTGGTCACTCAATGGGAGGAAAAACTGCCATGACTTTTTCAACAGAGTTTCCACATTTACTTAAATCATTGACTGTAGTTGATATTGCTCCAAAAAAATATCCACCGCATCATGATGAAATACTTGACGCTCTGTTTTCTTTAAATTTAGACGAAATAACATCTAGAAGAGAAGCCGACACAGAAATGCAGAAAAAAATATCGGTTGATGGTACCCGATTATTTTTGCTTAAAAACCTTGACAGAAAAAAAGAAGGAGGATACGAATGGAAAATGAATTTAGACATGCTTTCTAAAGAGGTTAACTCTGTAATTGATATTACTCCAATTCCGTTTCCAATATCTATTCCTACGTTATTTATTAGAGGTGGTAACTCAGGTTATATTCACGATTCCGATTTTGAAGAAATTGAAAGACTCTTTCCAAACTCAGAAATTGAAACGATAGAAAATGCTGGACATTGGGTTCATGCAGAGAAACCTCAGGAATTATTAGATTTAATTTTAAATTTTATTGATTAATTAAGACTCATTTAATTAGCTAGTTAACTTGTTATAAATACTTAATTTAAAATTAGTACTATTTCTTTTATGGAATCCTTTTAAGAATACATCTTATTACCAAAGACCGGTAAAACAGACATTAATTCTTAAAAACAAATACCATGAAAACAATTAAACTAATACTTGCAACTGCCTTTGTGGCAATTGGATTAAACGCATTGGCTCAAGAGCCAGGAGAAATTCAAGGACTTATTTACGACCTAGAAACCAACAAACCCTTATTTAGTGCAACAGCTAAAGTTACTTATGCTGGAAACACAAAAGGTGAAGCAGCAGATTTTGACGGAAGATTTAGTATAAAACCACTTACTGCTGGAATCTACGTTTTAGAAGTAGAATTTGTTGGTTACCAGACAATAAAACAAGAGATTGTAGTTAAATCTGGACAAATATCATTTAGAGATACTATTTTCTTAAGCGCAGGAGAAATAATTGGTGAAATAGAAGTAATTGCTTGGAAAAATCCTTTAATTAATCCTTATGAAGTTTCTAAACCAACTATGGATGGAGAACAAATGAAAGGGATGGCAATACTAAGAAACCCTGCTACTTTGCTTTCTACCTTAAGTGATGGGGCTATTAGTTCAGTAGGATCTGGAGGTGAAGATGACGAAGTTTATTTCAGAGGTTCAAGAACTGGTAGTATTGTAACATACTTAGATGGAATGAAAATTTATGGAACTGTACCAACTTTCCCAGCTGTAGCAATAAGTTCGTACTCGGTTTATACTGGAGGACTGCCAGCAAAATATGGCGATACTTCGGGTGGAGTGATAGAAATTGAAACAAAAAGTTACTTTGACCTGTATAATCAGAGGATGGCTGAGCTAAATGAATAGCCCAGTTCCAACCCAAAAAACCTATATTTAATAAAAAACTACGCTTGAGATTAAAACAACATCATATGCAATCCTTAACGGATGAGAATTTAGTTCTTCTATACCAGCAGTCAAAAGACCAAAAGTGTATGGGAGAACTATACTCTCGATATAGCTCATTGGTAATGGGAGTTAGTCTTAAGTATTTAAAAAATGTTGCCGATTCACAAGATATCGTAATGCAAGTTTTTGAAAAATTAATTAAAGACTTACCAAAATATGAGATACAAAAATTTAGACCTTGGTTATACCAACTCACAAAAAATGAGTGCTTGATGAAATTAAGGAAAGAGAAAAAAGGAAGAGTTACTTCTATGGAGAACGTAACTATTTCTCAACCAAAAGAAAACGAGATAGAAGAACATCTTGAAAAAGAAGCTTTACTCGTTAAACTAGAAGAATTTATTCCTCAACTTAAAGACAATCAGAAGGTGTGTATTGAGTTGTTTTTTCTTCACAATAAAAGTTATATCGAAATATCTCAATCGACCCAGTTGAGCTTAAAAGAAGTAAAAAGTAACATTCAAAATGGTAAAAGAAATTTAGAGATAAAGCTGAATAATACAGCTTCTGCCTCTTAACAAACAAAAAATGAAAGAAACTAAACTCATAAACGAATCCAATATAGGCGAGCTCCTCACTGCCTATTACCAAGGAACGTTAGCTTCGGAAGAAGCCAAAACCTTAGAACAATTTTCTCATGAAAATGAATTTGTTGAGGAAGCTATGGAAGGTTTTGATGAATTCCCTGAAGCGTTAAATCAAATACCTGCTTTTAAACCAAAAAGCAAAATTGGATACAAATGGATTATGGCAATTGGAGGAATTGCATTATTAATCACGGCTGCTTATTTTATTCAGGATTACACTCCCAAAGAAGACAACTCAGGAATGCTGGCTATTACAGTTACAAAACCATTAATTGATTCGGAACTTGAGCCACTTGAAAAAGTGATTGCAAAGGTTGAAAGTGAAAAATCTATAAAACCTCAAGACACAAAAGCTCTTATTCCTAAAACAGTGAAAGAAAATAAGAGCCCTGAAGCTACAAAAGAAGTAATTAAAAAGCGTGAGGTATTCGAAATACCAAGAATGGAACTAAATCCTATTGAACTTGAAGAAAAAGCAACATACACGCTAAAAAGAGCTAGAACAAAAGCTATTGGTTTTTATACTTTTTTGGCTGTAGATTATTCAAAAATCTATAATAACTCCATCCCTGTTTTACCAACTTATAGTGGAACTGATGCAAGTTTTGCAAACAAAAACAATCTTTCTGTAGAAATGAGTGATGGTAAAACTCAATCTACAGTTAGCTACAAAACATTTTTGAAGCAGTCGTTATTTCTTATGAAAAACAAGGAATACGACAAGTCTATTTCAAACTTTAAAGTAATTCTTACTAATTTTCCTGGTGATGTAAATGCCGAGTTTTACATTGGTTATGCTAAATTTTATCAAGGTAAATATGAAGAAGCGATTCCTTATTTTAATAAAGCAATGAATAATGCATTTGATTTTTTTATGGAAGATGCCGAATGGTTTAAAGCTAACTCATTGCAGAAATTAGGTAAACTAAAAGAAGCACAAATCATATATAACTCCATTAAGAAAAAAGGAGGTTATTACTCTTATCAAGTTAATTAACTGCTCTTTTTAGGATTTATAAAAAAATCGCTTACATCAAGTATAATTAGGCTTCGGATAAAGATTTTTTTACACTAAATTTGTATCCTAATTTGAAACACGCCAAAACTATGATGTTAGTATTAACAATGATTTATAAAAAACTTCTTGAATTTCGATTGTATATCGCGATTGCCTTAATAATTACAACAATTGCTTTAAGCTTTACTAGGTATGACGGTTGGTGGTGGTTTAGTCTTATCCTTGCCATTATTGCAGTATTTTCTCAACTATTTTTTGGTCCTATTCGTTTTATCCAAGAAGCTGTGCAAGCTGGAGATATGGAAACGGCAAAAAAACATATGAAAACTGTGTTTTTCCCTCAATTACTTTTCAAGCCAATACGTCAAGGATTTTACATGTTAAAATCTAATATGGCAATGGCAGATCAAGATTTTGAAGCAGCTGAAACTCTAATTAACAAGAGTATAAAGAGCAAAAGTAAAGTACTTGGTGCAGGTAACGAAGGAAGCGCCTACTTGCAATTAGGAATGATTGCTATACAAAATGGTAAGAAAAGTGAAGCCAAGAAAAACCTTAGACTTGCAATGAGCAAAGGATTGGCAGATAAGGAAAGTAAAGCTGCAGCTTTAATTCAATTATGTGGAATAGAGTTACAAGAAAGAAACACTGCCCAAGCAACTAATTATTTCAAAAAAGCAAAGGCTCTTAAACCACAAACTAAAGAGATTAAAGATCAAATTGCTCAGATTGAGAAGCACATTCATAATAGGAGATAACGAACATATATTGCATAAAAAAAGCGACTGATTCAGTCGCTTTTTTTTGGTTTAAACTATTTTTTAAAACATCTTGATAAGCATTTCAAGCTTTGTTTTTAAATCTCTTCTATCTACAATAAAATCAAGGAAACCATGCTCTAATAAGAACTCAGATGTTTGGAAACCTTCTGGTAAATCTTTACCAATTGTTTCTTTCACAACTCTTGGTCCTGCAAAAGCAATTAATGCTCCTGGTTCAGCAATATTAATATCACCTAACATTGCAAAAGATGCTGTAACACCTCCTGTAGTAGGATCAGTTAACAATGAAATATAAGGAAGTTTAGCTTTAGCTAACAAAGTTAATTTGGCAGATGTTTTAGCCATTTGCATTAACGAAAATCCTGCTTCCATCATTCTTGCTCCACCCGATTTAGAAATCATCATAAAAGGGCATTTTTTCTTTATAGCATAGTCAATTGCTCTGGCAATTTTTTCTCCTACTACCGATCCCATAGAACCTCCAATAAAAGCAAAATCCATACAAGCAACTACAATCTCTTGACCTGAAGTTTTACCGTGAGCAGTTCTTACAGCATCTTTCAAACTAGATTTTTTGATTGATTGCTTCAGTCTGTCTTCGTAGGTTTTAGTATCCTTAAATTTCAAAGGATCTTTAGACTTCATGTCTTTGTCCAATTCAGTAAATTTATTGTCATCAAAAATAACAGTAAAATACTCTTTTGAACCAATTTTAAAATGGTAACCGTCTTCTACACTCACCCAAGAGTTCTCTTCTAGGGCTCCTTTATCAACAATATTACCGCTTGGCGTTTTATGCCAAAAACCATCTGGAGTTTCTTTTTTCTGCTCCGTAGGTGTATTTATATTTTTACTTTTTCTAGTAAACCATCCCATAGTTCGTGCTATTTATTGAAATACAACTTGTTATTTCAGAGTATAAAAATCTAGTGCAATTATGCAATAGTGATAGAACCATCAAGATACACATCTTGTATGGAATTTAATAATTTCACTCCTTCCGCCATATCTTTCTGGAAAGCTTTTCTTCCTGAAATTAATCCATGACCTCCAGCTCTTTTGTTAATTACGGCAGTAGTAATTGCCTCACTCATATCCGAAGTTTTACTCCCTTTAGAAGCTCCTCCTGAGTTAATTAAACCAATTTTACCCATGTAACAGTTAGCTGCTTGGTATCTACATAAGTCAATAGGATTATCCGAACTTAATTCAGTATAAACTTTATCGTGAGTTTTACCAAAATCAACATTCGTATAACCACCATTATTTGTCGGTAATTTCTGCTTAATAATATCTGCTTGTATCGTTACTCCCAAGTGATTTGCTTGAGCAGTAATATCAGTTGCAGTGTGGTAATCCATTCCGTCTTTCTTGAAACCTGGATTCCTTAAATAACACCACAATATTGTTGCCATTCCTAATTCGTGAGCTCTTTCAAATGCCTGAGCTATCTCCACTATTTGTCTGTTACTATCTTCAGATCCAAAATAAATTGTTGCTCCAACTGCTGCAGCTCCTAAGTTCCATGCTTCTTCTACAGAACCAAAAGAAATTTGACTAAACGTTTCTGGGTAAGTCAACATTTCATTGTGGTTAAGCTTTACAATAAATGGAATTCTGTGAGCATATTGTCTTGAACAAGAAGCTAACACTCCAAAAGTTGATGCTACTGCATTACAACCTCCTTCTACTGCTAATTTCACAATATTCTCTGGGTCAAAATAAATTGGATTTGGTGCAAATGATGCTCCAGCAGAATGTTCTATTCCTTGGTCTACAGGAAGTATAGATACATAACCTGTTCCAGCTAATCTCCCGTGATTGTATATTGCTTGTAAGTTTCTCATTACCTGAGGACTTCTATTAGTCATCGCAAATGCATCACTAACAAAAGTAGGACTTGGTAAAGTCAACATACTCTTATCAATCGTCTTACAAGTATGATTTAATAGAGAATCACTTTGTTCTCCTAATAATTCTTGGATGTTTAAAGCCATAAATTTTTATTTAGTTTACTTGATTTTAGTTCGAAATCAAGAATGCAAATTTAATAAAAATTCTTAACTCCCCTATTCCATTAGGATTCTTTTTGGAACTGAGATTTTTGAAAATTCTAATTAGCGACTTTAAAAGCTATTACTTGTAAATTAGTACCGTGCAATAGGCGCTAATTCCTTCTTCTCTTCCTACAAAACCAAGTTTTTCGGTTGTAGTAGCTTTTATTGATACTTGATCAATCTCTAAGGACAAAACTTCTGCAATCACAGCTTTCATTTTATCTAAATGTGGAGCCAATTTTGGTTTTTGAAGACAAACGATAGAATCCAAATTAGAAATTTTATAGTTGTTCTCAGCAATTAACTCACCAACTCTTTTCAATAAAATTTTGCTATCTATTCCTTTGTATTCAGATGAAGTGTCAGGAAAATGTTTACCAATATCACCAAGATTTGCAGCTCCTAAAAGCGCATCACAAATTACATGAAGTAGTACATCAGCATCTGAATGACCAACTCCTCCTTTGTGGTAATCGAGCAAAATTCCTCCTAGCCAAAACTCTTCGCCTTCGGCTAATTGATGCACATCATACCCAATTCCTGTACGTATATTCATTGTGAAATTATTCTTCGTTACTCGCAAAATTAAACCCTAAAGAAAAACGGATTGTATTTGCTAAAGGACTGTTATTGGTTAAAGACACTAAATAAGAAATATCTAATTCTAATTTACTATACTCAAGACCCATTCCCATTGTAATAAATCTTCTGTTTCCTTTTGTATAATGCTCGTGAAAATATCCTGCTCTCACAGCAAATTTTTCTGCATAAGTATATTCCATTCCTACAGAAATGTTAACCTCTCTAAGTTCTTCAATGAATACACTTCCATCTTCTACTCCTTCAAACTCATTAGTTTGTTCATTGAAAAGAGCATTTCCTGGAGCATCACTAAATGAACCAAAAATACCAGAAGCAACTCCTACATTGTTATCTCTACCAGCAACAATTTCATTAGTTAAAATACCTCTTTGTGGTGGTGAAGGAACTAATAATTTATTGAAATCTACTCCTATTGCAAAGTCGTTATACTTATCTATATCAATATTTAATACCGTACCTAACCTTAAGTTAGCTGGTAAAAAATCTTCTGTAGAAGAATTGGTGTAAGATATTTTTGCACCAACATTAGAGATATTCATTCCAATATTAAGATTCGCATCATATTCACCCAAATCGAATTTTCCTCCTTTATAAAAAGCAGATAAATCTACTGCGATTGATCTTCCTGGCTTAGTGTCAACACCATTTGCAGTTAATCCTTCTGTTAAGTTAGAGTTTATGTACCTGGCAGTAAAAGCTCCCGAAAGATTTTTACCTAGTTTTGTTGAGTAAGCAGCATCTAAAGCAAATTCCTTAGGGTTAGCCTCCTTTATAGTTCCACCATTTACATCTGTAAAGGTTATTGAACCAAGAGAGAAGTAACGCATACTTCCAGAAATTGCTGAATTCTTATCTAGTTTTTTGTAACCAACTAAGTACACCAAATTAATATCGTTAATCCCTAAGTTTCTTAGCCAAGGTGAGTATGAAAAAGCAACTCCACCATCTTGCTCAGCAAAAACATACTTAGATGCATTCCAATGTTGAGAATTAATATCTCCATTTGTTGCTGCTCCCAAATCGCCCATAGCACTTGCTCTGGAGTCTGGTGCAATCAATAAAAAAGGTACAGCAGTGGTTATGGTGTTTAGTTGTAAACTAAAATCAGTTCCTCCGCTTTGTGTGTTTTGAGAATAAGTATTCGCAGAAATAAATATTCCTGCCATTAAAAAAGAGAATAATCTCATAGTATTATGAAGTTTCATTTGCAAGCTATTTTACATACTCCTTTCAGTATTAGATATACTAATTGAAGATGTTATATTAAAAATTTTAAAGTAAAATTATTGTCAAATAATAGTGTTTAGAGATTAATCGAATCGCAAATATAGAATAAACTTATGAAAATTTTATTTCAATAATACTAGTTTTTCATATTTCTCTACAGTATTTCCATTATCATCAGTCACTTTGACCTTGTATACATAGGTACCCCTTCCAATGTCATCTCCATAATCATCCTTCCCATCCCATTCAATTGCCTTAACCCTAAAACCTTCCGTTTTAACCAATTGGCTAATCGTTTTAACAAGCTTCCCCGACACTGTAAACACCTGAATTTGAACTTGTAGAAACTCGCAAGATTGATTGTGCTCAAAAAAGAACTGAGTTCTAGTTGTAAATGGATTTGGATAATTTAATACTCTGTCAATTGCTAATTCTTGACTTTCTATTACCAAAAACTCAATATTTTTCTCGGTAGAGTTGTTGTAAATATCCCAAGTTTTTAAACTTAAAGTATGGTTTCCTTCTGCAATTTTAGATAATGGATATACTATTTTCCCACTTTGGTATGAATCTAAATCACTTTCGTAGTAGTCATTTAAGATAATTGGGTTAGATGTTTTCTCATCAAGAATTGCTGTTAAATCATGTCCTATTCCATTTCCAGTAGTGTTTATTCCATTCGAATCAAATAACTCTGCGAAAATAGAAGGTTTGTCATCTGTTATTCCTCCAGATACAAAATTATTGTCATTCATAAATAAGCCAACCAATGGCCCATCAGAATCTGTAGAAGCACCAGTATTAGTTCCTCCAACTACAATGTCGGTAAAAGCACCAGCTCCATCTTCGCTTCCATCATAACAGTAATAGCTAATTTTTCCATTCCCAAATTGGTAGTTTATATCTTTAGGCACAAGAAATGTAAACTCAAATAATCCATTTTTTACTGAAGCTTTACCTTTATATAGCACACTGTTTTGAAGTTGAAAAGGAATAACATCAGTAGAAACTCTATTTCCTAGAGTAGATAATTGAACAGGTTTATCGAATACAGTTGGAAATATTACTCCATTATATCCTGATTTTAAAACCCCATTATTATCAGCAATAAAACCTTTAATAGTAATCTTACTTAATGCTTTTAGAGTATCTATAGGATTTGTAACCAAAACATTATTTACTTCTGTAGTAACTATTTTGTTTTTTGGGAAGGCAAGTTTAAGAGCTGGATCACCAATTAAACTAAATCTTCGGGAATTAACATCTCTAACAACCGAACTACTATTTTTTGTTTCCATGTAAATCTCTCCCAGTGTTCTTGGAGTACCATCTGCATTTTTTACAAAAACCTCTTCATAAAAGGCATTAATCAACTGTTCATTTGAAAATTGATAAACAGGGCGGGTAGTAGTAAACATTGCCACTCCTCCTCCATTAGGATTCAAAAAACATTGCTCGCCTGCAGAAACACGTGAAGGATCATCAAATTTGGTAAACTCACAAGTTGCTGTAAGAAATACACTTAATCTGTTGGAGTTTGTCCAGCTATTAATGATTCCTAAATCTAAAAATCTTTCAGTTCCCCAACCAATTTCTCCTCCGTGTCCTTCGTAAGTAGTAATAAGCGCACCTTCTTCAACAGTCCTCTTAATAACTTCAGCACCCTCTAAGTATCTTTCTCCTCCAGAAGCTGATGTTTGATTGTAAGCATCCATATAAACCTTTTCAATATTAAAAAAGGGCTGGTTTTTTTCAATAGTATCGCATATTGTTTCAATATGTCTTACAAAATCTTTTTCCCAGGTATTATCTACATCATCAGCAATAAATATTAATTTATTCCTCCAGTCACCATAAGGACTTCCCGAGTTAAGATCATTACAATTACTTATTTCACTTGCTAAAGTTCCTTGCTTTTGGTAATTAATAATTTTATCAACTACAATTTGAGCCTGCCCAGCATTTGTAACTGTTAGTCTACCAACTGCAATATCCATTAATTGGTTATAACCTATACTTTCTCCATCATCTAAAATGGCAAAAAAATCATCAGATGTATATGATTTAATATCAGCCAAAGACTCTACTGATTCCCATACTGGAACAAAATTATGATTAGGAGTAACTCTGTTTTTATAATCAAAAGATCCATCACCAAATAGCAATAAATACTTTGGTGGATTTAATCCACCTCTATCGTAAAACATCTTTGCGAAAGTTTTGATAGCAGATACATCTTGAACTCCGCCTGAAAATTCATTATAAATTTCTTGAACAGTCGCTTCTAAAACCGTTAACCCATTTCCTTCATGAAATTCTTTTAACTGCTGAACTTGATTTTCGAAAAGAGGATGATACACTATCAACATATCTGGAATAAGTTCTCCGTGTAAGTTCTGATTTTCTACTTTTTCAACAAATATAGGAACCAAATATCCTGAAGTGGTCAATGCAATAAATGTTCTTAAAGAATCTGTTTTTTGAATAAACTCAGCTTTAGTTCCAACCCTAGCAAACGAAACATTTTTAGAGTTAAGCGGATCGGTTACATCCCAAATCTCATCAATTGACGAAGCATTTGCAACCTCAAATTTACCAATATTAGGAGTTCCTGTTGACAACAAGTCTCTAAATTCCATTTGATTACCAGCCATAGTTAAATCCCTACGCACATTAATTTCAATGAAATCTAAATATCCTTCACCACCAACTCCAGGTGATGTTGTGTAGGATAAATTGACATTGATGTTATCTTGATTTGGAAGAAAGCTAAGACTTCCACTTCTGTTAATAGCTATATCGCTATGAGTTCCAGAATTAACTGCTGGCATAGCTATGTTAGTGTTCGCTAAACTCCCAACATTCATGCTGAAATTAGAAGCGCTAGAGCTACTTGCATAAAAAGATCCAAATACTCTTACATTAGAAGTTGAACTAATATTAGGGAATGAAAATTTAAAAGAATTAGTTCTAACCGCATCAAAAATAGTCCCAACCCATAGCTTACCAGAACCACCTTTGTTTTTTGCATTCATCAAGTTGGTCGTTTCATCCTCTCTAACTCCAAAATCATTGAAACTACTAATAGCCTGAGTAAAAGAAGTTCCTGCATCAGAAATGGTTGCAATTCTTTTTGTGCCCGAATTGTCATTTACTTTAACAAAATAGCTTGCTTCATCAGAATACAAATGTTGCTCATAAGTATAATAAGAGCCTGCAGAATTTAATTTCCATTTGTGAGGTCCTTGAGCATAAAACAAAAAATAATCTCCATCATCAAATTGTCCGTCACCTCCATCAATCATTTTAATGGCATTTTTCTCTAGATCGTCAATTCTTGAATCTCCATTAACCTCTGAAAGCATACCATTATGATTTCCATAAAGATTAATAGAGTTAGATAATATTGACCCTGTAATGATTCCGTTATTTTCTAAATCTGAATAAGTGATTTTATGAACTCCATTTTTTATTACATTAAAACGAGCAATTGTTCCATTAATTAAAGCAGAAGTACCCTTAAAAGATCTAGAACCAGACCTACTCGATTCAACATCAATATTGGATTTAGAATATGATAAAGAATAAGAAGTGATTTTTTTTAAAACTCCATTTTCCAAGTATAAAGGCTCAATATTTATAAGAGCATATTTGTTCTTCATAGCAATTGAATACTCAACTTTAAGGTTTGGAGTAGATGAAAATTGTGATTCCCAAAAAACAGGAATCGTTTTTTTTTCAGATTGAGAAACAGTCTCAGATTCTAAAATTGAAACTGAAGCAGTTAAAATTTGATTAGACCCCAATAATACTTTTGAAGTAATTTGAGGCAATGAATTAAAAGAATATCCATATCCCTGAACACCTAAAATCTTTTGCGTACCAAACTCATAAGTTTTCCAATCTAACTTATGATTAACAACCGATTGACCATAGATTGAAAAAGAGATTAACAAAGAAAAAAGTATCGTTTTTATATTTTTCATTTTAAGAATAATTTTATCTTAAGATTTTGATTGTTATTAATGTACCACAATAAAAAATTCAAATATCTGTTTTTTACAGACATATTTAAGTTAAATTTAGTTCTGTTAAACGACATACTCAACTTTTTATTCTATTATATGTAATTCAATCTCGGAAATTCTTGCTGTTTTATGCCTGAATTATGAAACTTATTTATATTTTTACCGTATTGATTGAAATAAATTCGTCATTATGAACAAACTTTTGTTGAAAACATTTGTAGCAATTTTGAGCTTATTCTTGAGTTTTTCGGCCTTGGCCCAAGACCCTGAATTTAGCCAATTTTATGCAAATCCACTTTATTTAAATCCAGCATTTGCTGGGTCTAATAACTGCCCACGTATATCTATGAACTATAGAAATCAGTGGCCAGCACTAAGTGGAAGTTTTGTAACTCAAAGTGTTTCATATGACCAGAGGTTAGGATACAACAAAGGAGCTGGTATAGGGTTATTAGTTACTAATGATATTGCTGCCCAAACACTTACTACCTTCAATGCAAGTGGAATCTTCTCTTATCATTTAGCTGTAAACAGAAAATTTGCCATAAGGGTTGGGTTTCAAGCTACATATTTTGAAAAAAGTTTAGATTGGGATAAATTAACCTTTGAAGATCAAATTGACTCAAGAAGGGGATTTGTATACACCACAGCAGATAGACCAAATAATACCGGGAAAAAATCAGGAGTAGATTTCTCTGGTGGTATCTTAGGATTTAGTAAAACTTTCTTTTTTGGTGTTGCAGTTCATCACTATACTGAGCCTGATCAATCTTTAGTTGTATCAGATAATGGAAATTTACCAATGAAGATTACTGGGCATGCAGGTGCCGTTATTCCACTTAGGAAAAGTAAATACAAAAAAAGTAGCACAACTATCTCTCCAAATATTTTATACCGAAGACAAGCAAATTTTCAGCAATTAAATTTGGGTGTTTATGTAAACAAAGGACCATTATGGACTGGGGTTTGGTACAGAAATGGAGATGCATTTATAGTATTAGTAGGGATTCAAACTGACTTATTTAGAATAGGATACAACTATGATGTAACAACAAGTCAATTAACTACTGCTAGTGGAGGTTCACATGAACTTTCATTCGGGTTAAACTTCACTTGTAAGCCACCTAAAAAGAAGTATAGAACAATAAGTTGCCCTTCTTTCTAGTTATTATTAAGATATTTTCACAGTAGAGAAGTAAAAAAGAAAAAGATATGAAGACGAGTAGAAAATTAAAATCAATGTTATTAGCAACTGTTGCTATTAGTATGATGTCAGTTTCTTGTAAGAAAAAGGAACAGTCATCTGCAACAGGATGGAATTATAACGACCCACAAAACGGAGGTTATTTAAAAACCAAATATGTAGAGCAGGAAACTGGACCAGGACTTGTTTTGGTTGAAGGTGGAACATTTACAATGGGAAGAACTGAACAAGAAGTTACTTTTGACTGGGACAATACACCAAGAAGAGTTACTGTTCGTTCATTTTATTTAGATGAAACAGAAATAACCAACCAACATTGGGTTGATTATTTACACTGGACTAGAAGAACTTATACTGATTTCCCATTAATATTTAAGAAGGCTTTGCCTGATACTTTAGTATGGAGAAGTAAGTTGGGATATAACGAACCACAAGTAGAATATTATTTGAGACACCCTGCTTACCAAGATTACCCTGTTGTTGGAGTAAGTTGGTTACAAGCAAATAATTATTGTTCTTGGAGAAGTGATCGTGTAAACGAATACATTTTAGTAAGAGAAGGAATTTTGTTGTGGAACAATGACCAACAAAACGAACCTTTTAATACTGATGCTTATTTTGCAGGTAAATTTAGTAATAGTGATAATCCTAAAGGACAATTACTTGATCTAGACCCAAGTAATGGTGCAGGATCAAACGGAGCTAAAAAAATTAAGAAAAAAGATTTAGCTACACGTATCGTAAGAATGGAAGATGGAATTCTTTTACCTAAATACAGACTTCCTACTGAAGCTGAATGGGAATATGCAGCTTACGGATTAATAGGCAATCTTGATGATGAAAGAATTACTAGCAGAAGAATATACCCATGGAATGGTCACTGGGTAAGAAATCCTGAAGATAAATTCCAAGGACAAATGCAGGCTAACTTCGTAAGAGGAAGAGGTGATTATATGGGTGTTGCTGGAAAGCTTAATGATAATGCTGATATCACTGCACCAGTTACTGCATACTGGCCAAATGATTATGGATTGTATAACATGGCAGGAAATGTTGCTGAATGGGTAATGGATGTTTACCGTCCTTTATCATCAGAAGATGTAGATGAATTTAGCCCATTTAGAGGAAACGTATTTAAAGCTAAAGTTCTTAACTCTGAAGGAGGAATTGACGAGAAGCTAGACGAAGCAATGTATGACGTAAATGCAATTAAAGAATATATAGTTGACTTTACTGCTGCTAGAAAAAACAGAAGAGGAGGTGTTATTACTGATTCATTAGATTTTATTTTACTTGCAGAGTTAGATTCTTTAGTAACAGAAGCTAACGGAATGTATAATGATGGAAGAAGATTAGAAGCATCAAGAGCTATAAGAGAAATCATTGAGACTGACCTTCCAGATATTGGGTTTAGAATTCAAAATGAGCCTGGATTTGAAGATTTTCAATATGAAATCATTCCAAAGTTATTAAATGGTATTTCTGACCATGTAATAAACACACCAGGTAGTTTGAAGGTTAGAAACGTAACAAAGGAAGAAAACTTGGACAGAAGAAACTATGAGCAGTCTAATTACATTGATTATTTAGATGGTGATTTAAACTCTAGTATCTACTTTAATGATGAAGAAAAGAAAGAAGGTATTTCACAATTTGATGGACAATCTGGAGCTGAAAGAAACAGAAGTGGTTTTAATCCTGATGATTTGGTTTACCAATCTAAGAAAAACAAAAGAGGAGAACCTTCTACTTTAATTACTGATGAATCTAGAGTATACAAAGGTGGTTCTTGGAAAGATAGAGCTTACTGGTTATCTCCAGGAAACAGAAGATATTATGATGAATTTAGATCTACTGATTTTATTGGATTTAGATGTGCAATGACTAGAGTAGGAAGTCCAGTAGGATTAAACTACCAAAGAGGAAAGAAAAAATAACAACTTAACTTTAATAAGTTCCAAAAGCCTTGATAGTATTCTATCAAGGCTTTTTTTATATTTAGGAAAATAAATTTTGATGTCAATAAAAGACTTATACTCGATATATTTAAAACATCCTGTAATCTCTACAGATACTAGAAAAATTCAATTGAATTCCCTATTCTTTGCATTAAAAGGAGAAAACTTTGATGGAAATAAATACGCAGATGAAGCACTTGAAAATGGAGCTAGTTATGCCGTGATTAGTGATGAATCATATCAAAAAGACAATCGATATATTCTGGTAGAAGACACACTTGTTTCATTACAAGATTTAGCAAGACACCACAGAAATCAATTAACAATTCCAATAATAGGAATTACTGGTAGTAATGGGAAAACTACTACAAAAGAATTAATGAAGAGTGCATTGCAAGAAAAATTCAATACCTATGCAACTTTTGGAAATTTAAACAATCATATTGGTGTTCCTTTATCGCTTCTTTCGATAACTAAAGAACATGAAATTGCAATAATAGAAATGGGTGCTAACCACCAAAAAGAGATAGAGTTTCTTGTAAATATTTGCAATCCAGATTGTGGATTAATAACAAATATTGGAAAAGCTCATTTAGAAGGATTTGGAGGAATAGAAGGAGTAGAAAAAGGAAAAACAGAACTATTTACAAATTTGAATTCAAGAGAAAAACAGATTTTTATAAATGTGGATGATTCCAGATTAGCTAAATATGTAGAGAAAATGAAAGCTATTACTTATGGCTCTAAGGATTGTAAATGTATTGGTGAAGTAACTTCTACCATACCCTTTTTGACAATGAAAGTAAACTATGGAAAAAATGAATTTGAAATAGGCTCTAATTTAATTGGAACATATAATTTCAACAATATTCTTTCTGCTGTAGTAATTGCAGATTATTACGGAGTTTCAGCAGAACAGATTAAAAAAGGAATTGAAAACTATCTGCCAACCAACAATCGTTCTCAACTTGTAATCCAAGGAAGTAATAAACTTATTATGGACGCATACAATGCCAATCCTTCCAGCATGAAAGTGGCTATTGCGAACTTGGTTCAATCCAAATCCAAAAAGAAATTTTTTATTTTGGGAGATATGTTGGAATTGGGAAAAGATGCTAAAAAAGAGCACGAAGCAATTGTTGAATTATTAATGGATCATGAGTTAAAAGGAGTTTTGGTTGGAAAACTTTTTAGATCAGTGAAACAAAACGAATACATCACTTTCTCTAACAATGAGGCAGCAAAAAAATTCTTGAAAACCAATCCTAAAAAAGACACTCTATTTTTGATTAAAGGATCTAGAGGAATAAAATTAGAAACAATACAAGAAGTATTGTAAATTTAAAGACTATCAAAACAAATCATATGGCAAAGATACTTACTACCAAATCGATAAAATTTTTAGAGAAATATTTGAATAACGCCTCACCTACAGGATTTGAAAGCGAAGGGCAAAAATTATGGTTAGACTATTTGAAACCCTACACAGATGAATATTTTGTGGATACTTATGGAACAGCAGTAGCAGTAATAAACCCTAAAGCGAAATACAAAGTAGTAATTGAAGCACATGCAGATGAAATTTCTTGGTTTGTACATTACATCAACAAAGATGGATTTATTTATGTGAGAAGAAACGGTGGTTCGGATCATCAAATTGCTCCATCAAAAAGAGTGAATATTCATACTGATAAAGGGATTGTTCCTGCATTATTTGGTTGGCCAGCTATACACACAAGAAAAAGCGGAACCGAAAAAGCACCAAAATTGGAGAACATCTTTTTGGATTGTGGAGCAAATTCTATAGAAGAAGTAGAAAAAATGGGAATTCATGTTGGGTGTGTTATCACCTACCCAGATGAATTTATGATATTGAATAAAAAATACTTCACAGGGAGAGCTCTTGATAACAGAATGGGAGGATTCATAATTGCTGAAGTTGCTCGTAAACTGAAAGAAGATAAAATTGAACTTCCTTTTGGATTGTACATTGTGAACTCTGTGCAAGAAGAAATAGGGTTGAGAGGAGCAGAAATGATTGCAGCCAGAATAAAACCTGATGTAGCAATTGTTAATGATGTTTGTCACGATACAAACATACCAATGATTGATAAGATTGAACAAGGAGATTTTAAATCGGGAGACGGACCTGTTTTAGCTTATGCTCCAGCAGTTCAAAATAACTTGTTGAAATTATTGATTGATACAGCTCAGAAAAATAAAATTCCATTCCAAAGAATGGCACTTTCTAGCAGAACTGGAACAGATACTGATGCTTTTGCTTACTCTAACGAAGGAGTTGCTTCTGCATTGATTTCTTTGCCTCTTAAATATATGCACACAACTGTTGAGACGGCTCACAGAGATGATGTAGAGAACTTAATAAAACTGTATATAGAAGTGTTGCAAAACATTAAAAACGGACACGATTTTAGGTATTTCAAATGATTTATTTAACTCAACTAATATTTATAAAACCAGGTAAGGAAAAGCAATTCTTAGAATTTGAAAGTTTTGCTATTCCATTGATGGAAAAATATAAGGGTGAAATGATTTATAGAATAAGACCAACTAAGGAAAGTTTTATTTCAGAAGAAAAAGAGCTTCCTTATGAAATTCATTTTATATCTTTTGAATCGGAGATTGACTTTAAAGAGTTTATGAATGATGAGTCTAGACTGGAGTTTGTACATTTAAAAAATGAATCGGTAAGATTGACTCTATTAGTAAAAGGAGAAAAACTGTAACAATGAAAGATTTTAAAATAATAACAGTTGACCAAGTAGGAATTGGAGACAGAGTTTCTCGTATCACAAAAAGAAGTGTAAAGAATGAAGCCAAAATTCATGGGTTGAGGATGGCTTTGAACATGATTGATTTGACTACTTTGGAAGGTGCTGATACGATAAATAAAGTAAAACAATTGTGCTACAAAGGAATGCATTTACATGATGCTTACCCAGATTTACCAACTGTAGCTGCTATTTGTGTCTATCCTAATTTTGTAGGATTAGCAAAAGAACAACTTAAAGGAAGTGGAATAAATGTGGCTTCTGTTGCAACAGCATTTCCATCAGGAAATTCTTCGCTTGAGGTGAAAATTACCGATACCAAAATGGCTATTGATGCCGGAGCGGATGAAGTGGATATGGTTATTTCGAGAGGGAAATTTCACCAAGGAGAATACAATTATGTGTTTGATGAAATTGCTAAAATAAAAGAAACTTGCGGTAAGAATGTAAGATTAAAAACCATTCTTGAAACTGGAGAGCTAGGTAGTTTGGATAATATAAGAAGAGCTAGTGATATTGCAATGCATGCTGGTTCTGATTTTATTAAAACCTCTACAGGAAAAATAAGTCCTGCAGCAACTCTGCCAGTTACATTAGTAATGTTGGAAGCCATTAAAGATTATTATTACGAGACAGGAATCCAAATAGGAATGAAACCAGCTGGTGGAATTTCTAATTCTAAATTGGCTTTGCAATATTTGATGTTGGTAAAAGAAACACTTGGTGACAAATGGTTAACCAATCAATGGTTCCGTTTTGGAGCGAGTAGCCTTGCCAATGATTTATTGATGCAATTGGAGAAACAAAGAAGTGGTAATTATCAATCGAAGGATTATTTTTCTAAAGATTAATTAAAGGATTATGTCTAAAAAAGAAACTAAACTAAACTTAAAAAGCAACTGGGATTTGGCTCCTTCTTTGGAAAGCACGAGCCATGTGAAGTTGAAAAATAAATACGATTTATTTATTGGAGGGAAATGGGTAAAACCAAGCTCTGGTAAATATTTTGATACTATCAACCCTGCAACTGAAGAGAAACTTGCTTCCATTGCAAATGGGAATAAAAAAGATGTAGACTTGGCTGTGAAAGCTGCTCGAAAAGCATACGATACCACTTGGAGCAAACTTTCTGGTAAAGAAAGAGGGAAATATATTTTTCGTATTGCTCGTATCATGCAAGAAAAAGCCAAAGAATTGGCTGTGGTGGAAACTCTGGATGGTGGAAAACCAATTAGAGAATCAAGAGACATTGATATTCCTTTGGCTGCCAATCATTTCTTTTATTATGCTGGATGGGCAGATAAATTAGATTATGCTTTTCCAAATAGAAACCCTAAATCATTAGGTGTTGCAGGACAAATTACTCCTTGGAATTTCCCATTATTGATGGCTGCTTGGAAAATTGCACCAGCATTAGCTTGTGGAAATACTGTGGTGTTGAAACCTGCCGAAACTACTTCGCTTACCACTCTCTTACTTGCCGAAATTATAGAAGAAGCTGGATTGCCAGCCGGAGTTGTAAATATTGTAACGGGTGCAGGAGATACTGGAGCAGAAATTGTAAACCACTCAGGAATTGATAAAATTGCTTTTACTGGTTCTACAGGTGTTGGGAAAATAATCCAAAACGCTATTGCAGGAACTGATAAAAAAATAACATTAGAGCTAGGTGGAAAAGCTGCAAACATTGTGTTTGAAGACGCTCCATTGGATCAAGCTGTGGAAGGAATAGTAAACGGAATTTTCTTTAATCAAGGACACGTATGTTGTGCAGGTTCAAGATTATTGGTTCAAGAATCTGTGTATGATATTGTACTAAGAAAACTAAAAGACCGAATGGAAAGCCTAATTGTAGGGAATCCAATAGATAAAAATACAGATATTGGAGCCATCAATTCTAAATCTCAATTGGACACGATTAACCATTATATCAAATTAGGAAAAGAAGAAGGTGCCGAAATTTATCAGCCAGAAGGTAAATTAGATAAAAAAGGATATTGGTGCAAACCAACTCTATTTACTGGAGTTGCGCAGAGTAACAGAATTGTACAAGAAGAGATTTTTGGACCTGTATTGGCAATCCAGACTTTCCGCACGATTGAAGAAGCAATTACAAAAGCCAATAATACACCTTACGGGCTTTCTGCTGGAGTTTGGACAGATAAAGGCTCAAAGATATTCAATATGACTTCTCAGCTAAGAGCAGGGATTGTATGGGCAAATACTTTCAATAAATTTGACCCAACTTCTCCGTTTGGAGGATACAAAGAAAGTGGATTTGGAAGAGAAGGAGGTTTACATGGGCTTGAGGCTTATTTATCATTTGAAAACTAATTACTATGTCTAGAATAGAAGTTTTAAAAACATACAAAATGTACATTGGAGGGAAATTTCCAAGGACAGAATCTGGAAGGTATTATTCTTTAAAAAATACCAAAGGAGAAGAAATTGCCAATATGTGTACTGGATCAAGAAAAGATTTTAGAAACGCAGTGGTAGAAGCACGAAAAGCTTTTGAACTTTGGTCAAATAGAACCGCTTACAACCGTAGCCAAATTTTGTACCGAATAGCAGAAATGCTAGAAGGAAGAAAAGCACAATTCATTGATGAATTGATGCAAATAGGATCTACAAAAAAACAAGCTGAAAACGAAGTGTTTACTTCCATTGACAGATTAATATATTACGCAGGTTGGGCAGATAAATACCAACAAATAAGTAGTTCGGTAAATCCTGTTTCTGGTCCTTATTTCAATTTTACTATACAAGAACCAACAGGAGTTGTGGCAGTAATTGCACCAGAAGAAAACGGATTAATTGGTTTAGTTTCCACTATTGCTCCAATTATCGTTTCAGGAAACTCTTGTATTGTTTTAGCTTCAGAAAGCAAAGCCTTGTGTTCTGTTTCTTTTGCCGAGGTAGTTAATTCTTCGGATGTTCCTGGAGGAGTAATCAATATCCTAACTGGAAATGCAGAAGAATTGATTCCTCATTTTTCTACTCACAAGGATGTAAACAGCATGCTATATTGCGGAAACGACAAAAAAGCAACTCAGTTAATCAAAGAAAATTCTACTACAAACCTGAAAAGAATTGTTGTAAAAAAAGACATTGATTGGATGAAGAATGAGAACGAATCTCCTTATTTCATTACTAAATTTACCGAAGTAAAAACTACTTGGCATCCTATTGAAAAGATTGGGGCTAGTGGTTCGGGATATTAAATTAAAACTATGATTTTCGAATTCAAAGGGTTTAAACCCGTAGTCCATCCTTCTTCGTTTGTGCATCCACAAGCAACCGTTACTGGCAATGTAATCATTGGCAAAAACGTATACATTGGTCCTGGTTGCGCCTTGAGAGGTGATTGGGGAAAAATAATCATTAAAGACGGTTGTAACGTACAAGAAAACTGTACCGTTCATATGTTTCCTGGGAAAGATACCATTTTGCACGAAGGAGCTCACATTGGCCACGGAGCAATCATACACGGAGGAATTATTGGTAAAAATTCCCTTATCGGGATGAATGCCGTAATTATGGACGAAGTAGAAATTGGGGAAGAATGTATTGTGGGAGCCTTAAGTTTTGTAAAAGCAAAATCAATCATTCCAAGAAGAAGTTTGATGGCAGGAAATCCAGCTCGATTAATAAAAGAAGTCTCAGACGAAATGATTGGCTGGAAAACAAAAGGAACCAAATTATACCAGCAATTACCAAAAGATTGCCAAGACACACTTAAAGAATGTGAACCACTTACCGAAGAAGAACCAGGAAGAGGCGAACAAGAGAATTTATTTAATCCTTGGAAAAGTTGATATTGTAAAAATATTGCTCTTCTTTCGTCAAAGTAAATAATCGTATAACCTACACAAAATGAACTGGAACGAAATCATAAAAATAGCCAATCACGGAAATCTTGAGCCTGACACCCGAGTAGAAAAATCGGATCAAGAATGGGAAGAGATTTTAACCTCTGAACAGTTCAGAGTTGCACGAATGAAAGGAACTGAAAGAGCCAATTCTGGAGAATAT
This sequence comes from Flavobacteriales bacterium, assembly GCA_018609055.1. Taxonomy (GTDB): domain Bacteria; phylum Bacteroidota; class Bacteroidia; order Flavobacteriales_D; family CAJJDF01; genus CAJJDF01. The sequence continues at coordinate 93,305 of JABAYJ010000001.1, read as the reverse complement.
TGTACTTCTCACGAATCAGGAAAATATGGTTGTGTTTGCTGTGCCAATCCCCTATTCGATTCCTCTATAAAATTTGAATCAGGAACTGGATGGCCAAGTTTTACAGACCCAATCAAACAAAATGCGGTTGGTTACATCAAAGATGTTTCTTTTGGAATGATAAGAGTAGAAGCGATTTGCAATACATGTGACGCTCATTTAGGTCACGTTTTTCCAGATGGCCCTGAACCAAGTGGACTGAGATATTGCATTAATTCTGTTTCGATAAAATTGTTAGAAGCCTAAATTATCTAATCCCTTCTTTGTTCAAAAAAGCGTAATATTTACGTGCATTTACATTATGCTGTGAGTTAGTTTTTGCAAAAGCATGATATCCAGAATAATCTGGTTTTGCACAAAAGAAAATATAGCCGTGTTTCGAGTAATTAAGCACAGCATCCAAGTAAGTAATTGGCGGAGTGATTATTGGCCCAGGTGGCAACCCGGTATATTTGTAAGTATTATAAAGTGATTCTATCTCTTTATGAACGTTTAATACTCGCTTAATAGTAAAATCTCCCAAGGCAAATACCAAAGTTGGATCTGCTTGCAACAACATTCCTTTTTTAATTCTATTCACATAAACTCCAGCTACTTTTGGAGCTTCATCAGCCTTTTTGGTTTCGGAATAAACGATAGAAGCTAAAGTAGAAACTTCTGATTGCGAAAGACCAATTTGTTTGGCTTTAGCCACTCTTTCTCCATTCCAAAAGCTTTTATATTCTTTGGCCATTCTTGTCAACAATTCTTCCTCCGAAATATCCCACCAAACATTGTAAGTATTTGGTATAAAAAGAGTTCTGATTGTTTCTTTATCAAACCCATATTTAGACTGAGTTTCAGGTCGATTTAGCAACATCAAAAATTCAAACTGTGACACTTCAATATTCTCAGTTATTTTCTCCGCAATATCAGCTAAAGTTCTTGTGTTATTCAAAGTAATTCGTACTTCTTTTTCCCCATTTCCTTTTCTTAAATAAGAAACCAACTCGTGCAAAGTAGTAGTTGGTAAAAATTCATATTTACCAGGTTCTATCGTAGCATCTTTCAAATTCCTGAAAGCTGCATAAGATTTAAATTTTTCTGGATTCGAAATTATTTTTTTAGCCGAAAGAGAATCAACAACCGAATTAAAAGTAGAGCCAGTTGGTACGTAAAAATCAATTTTTTCGTTAACTCCTATTGTTTTTATTCCAGCAAAGTACATTTCTATTTTTGGATAAAAAACAAAAGCTCCAATTGCTAAAGCAAGAAGGAAAATAAGGAACACTATTCGAGATGGTTTCATAAAAAGGCTAAATTTTAAACAAAGTTAAGTGTTTTTATTTTTTTTTAAATCACTGTTAATAAATAGATTGTTTTTTTATTTTATAAAATGGGTTACTTTTGATTAACCAATTTGTATCTCTTATTATAAGGTATAACCTATGACAAAAACTATTTTTCTAGCAACTTTTGGGTTGTGTTGTCTATTATCTTTTCCTTCTTTTGGACAAGAAGCTATAGAAACACCACTAAAGATAAATTTGAAGTAGAGTCGAACATTGAGGCTTTCATTTTTAGAATTGCCAAAAACAAATGGATTAATTACGTAAAAAAAGAAGGCAAAACAACATCAATAAAAGAAGATATAGCAATAAATATGGAGCCTAGTTCATCTCAAATAAATAATGGAAACCAGATTATTATTAATGAATTATTAGAAAAACTAGGAAACGTGTGTAAAGAGATTCTTACCTACACCATCTTTTATAATTTAAGCATGGAGGATGTATGTTCTCGGTTAGGGTTTAATAATCCAAATACCGCAAAAACAAAAAACTACAAGTGTAAACAAAGACTAAAAAACTTAATAAACGATAACCCAAGGATAAAACAGCAACTCTCCAATGCAAGATAATTTTAACACATACTCACAAATCCAAGATTACTTAAATGGAAATTTAAGTACTGAGGGAAGTAGTGCTTTTGCAAAAGAACTGGAAACAAATCCAGAGCTACAAACCTTGGTGGATGATTATTGCTTGATGATTATGAAAACATCAAGAATTATAAGCTAATTATTATCTCTGCTCACAATGAATATTGGACAAGAAAAGGAAGAAGAAATTTTGATAAATTTATTGATGAAGGAGGAGATCCTTTAATATTATCTGGCAATACAATGTGGAAGCAAGTGAGATACGAGGATGATAAAGTGATTTGCTTTAATCAGTATTATAATGATAGTTTATTTCCAGATTCATTGAGGACATTCAATTATGGATTGATTTATTTAAAGTATCCGATTGAGAGTAGTATTGGTCTTAATTTTACCAAAGGTGGTTACGGAATTCAGCAAGATAATGGATGGAATGGGTATAAAATTGTTGGCGAATCCATATTGCTTAAAAATACAGAATTAGCAAAAAGAGATATTCTATCTGTTCCTTCAGAAGAATGTGATGGAGCTGATTTAATTTTTGAAAATGATAAAGTAACCTTGGATACTAATTTCATTAACTTTTACCGTCAAAAATTAATTGGCTACGATATTGGATATCGATTAGGCGATACAAACCCATCATTTATTGTGTTTCAAAAAAAGAAAAGCTCTGGAAAAATCATTAATGTTGGTTCCAACACTTGGTGTTTAGATGGTTTTGAAGGAGAAGATGAAAAATTGGTAAAACAAATAACTACCAATTGTATCAATGCTCTTCTGAACGGAGAGAATGTTTTCGATTAAGAATCTAAATATAGTTTCATCATTTCATCCGTCTCTCCAGCTGCTTTTAATTCACCTTCGTGAATCCAAATACATTTGTTTGAGTATTCTTTTATTGTTTCGGAATTGTGACTTACAAGCACTACTGTGATATCACTTTTAATAAGCTCAATCATTTTTTTTCTACTCTTTTCACGGAATTTAAAATCACCCACTCCTAGTATTTCATCTACTAGCATAATATCTCGCTTAAGCGAAATGGCAATAGAAAATCCAAGTCGAGCTTTCATTCCTGATGAATAAGATTTTACTGGCTGATAAATGAAATCTTCCAATTCAGAGAATTCTACTATTTCAGCAAATTTTGCTTTAATTTCTTTTTCAGTAAATCCAGTAACAACACCAATCAAAAAAATGTTTTCTACTCCAGTTAAATCCTCTTTAAACCCAGAAGATAAAGTTAACATAGATGATACAGTTCCGTTAACATTCATTTCACCTTCATCAGGTAAATAGATTCCTGCAATTGTTCTTAAAAGCGTACTTTTTCCAGATCCATTTTTTCCTAATACACCAAGGATATCACCTTTTTGTACTTCGAAGTTAAGGTTTCGCAGTCCCCAAAACTCTCCGTTAGATTTTAACGAATTTCTGGTCGCAACTGTCTTCATCAGATTCATTACGCTACTTCGCTTAAATCGACTGATTTTGTACTTTATGCCAAGATTCTTGGCCTCTATAATAGGGTTAGTTTCCATGTTAGACATCTTTAGCAAAATTATGTTCTTTTTTGGTGAAATAATAAGTTCCCAAGAACAAGAAAACAATAGCGAATCCAACGAATACTAAGAAATAGCCATTGGGTGGTAAACCTCTTACCAATATATTTTTATAGGTATCAAATAAAGATGCGAATGGATTTAAACACAAGTAAATATGCTGAAATTTGGCTGGGATAAGCGCTATGTCATACAATGCTGGAGAAAGGTAAAGTACAATTCTCATTAAGAAAAGCATGATGTTCTGTAAATCTCTAAAGTATAATCCAGCTACACTAAGTAGCAATCCAAAACCAATAGTAAAAATGTATTGAACAACTATGATTACTGGTAACCAAAGCAGATTTAGAGAGAAGGTTGCATTAAACAGAAATAACATAGGAAACAAAACAATTAGACCCAATAAATAATTGAATAATCCAATATTTACTTCGTTCATTACCAATATGCTAAATGGAAATTTTACTGTTTGTAGTAGTTTACTGTTCTTTACAAGTACGGCAACATTATTCCCTGTAGAAAACACAAACCATCTATAACTTAACAAAGCAGAAAACAACAAAACAGGATATTGAGCATCTCCTTTTTTGAAAACAAAACTCACCAATATGATGTATATAAGCATCATAAAAAATGGATCCAAAACTGCCCACAAAAACCCCAATGCTTTATTTTTATAACGGACTTTAAGATCCGTTTGCATTAGATATTTTGCCAAGTCAATTCTTGATAAAACTCCTTTTATTTGATTAATTAATGATTTCATTTTAACTTAAATCTTGATACAATGAAATTAGTGTTTTGGCTTCGTTTTCCCACTTATATTTGTCAGAAATTTTACTCACATTCTCTTTGTACTTTTCAAATTCACTTGGATTATTGAACATGAAGTTGATTTTTTCTGCAATATCCTCAGGTGATTCAGGGTCAAAAGTAAGTCCAATATCGTTACTTTTTATGACTAATTCCATATCTGGAAAAGCACTTGCAATTACAGGAATCCCTCCTTGGATATATTCAAATACTTTGTTTGGAGCACAAAAATAATAGCTCAAACATACGTTTTCAATTGGCGCTACTCCTAGGTCAGCACTTTGAACAAAACTCGTTACTTCAAATGACTGAACGGGCCCAAAAAAGTCAAAACGATCGGCAACTTCATTATAATTTGCAACCGATTGCAGGTAGTTTTTAAATCCTTTGTCGCCTCCACCCAAAAACACTAAGTGAACATTGGGAACATATTTAATACTTTCAATAACCTTGTCTAGTCCTCTATTAAATGCTATTCCTCCAGAGTAAATAACCACTTTTTTATCGTCAGCAATATTTAGTTTTACTCTTAAGTTATTTTCATCCGATAACGGCATTTTCTTTTTCATGAAAGGAGCGTTCATGATAAGAGTTGGCTTTGCTATCGAGTAGGTTTCTGCTAAGTAATCAACTATTGATTGGCTCACAGTAATCACTTTATCACATTTTCTAATATGCTTTTGTTCAATTCTTGTTTCCACCTTATCAAACCACTTTGGAGTTGTAAAAGGACGGTTCTTATGAGTGTATAATTCATGCGAATCATAAATTAATTTGGCTTTGTACTTCCTAGAGATTTTAGAACCTAAAGGCAAAGTATTTAGATCGTGAGCGTGAACAAAATTGGGTACAAGTCCAGTTTGTTTTAGATTTTGTTTTGTTCTGTAATAATACCCTTTGTAGTTAAAAAACTTATTAATCACATTGAGTGTGAACCTAAGTGTACTCAGTGATTTTTTGTGATTTTTATAAGGATTGGCAATCTTATTATTCCCGTTTCCTGAAGATGGTTTTGCAACTTTCTTTTTATAAACTAGGGTTTTAAGTTTTTGGAAATTTTTGGTTCCCATAACTCTCCTATGAAAAGGAGTAAAGTCTAATCTGGTTAGGTAAACATTCTCTTTAAGAGTTTCTGTTTTTGGAATTCCCTCTCTCCAGAGTGAAAAAATATGGATGTCGTAACCATTTTCGGCCAGGGTAAACGCTTCTTTCAATACTCGAGAATCATTCTCGAAGTAGTTAAAAACTAGCATTACAATCTTTTTTCTTTCGTTTGCCATCACTGCGAAATTAAAACAATTATTTCTTTTGCCTGCTACATTTTGTCAATTGGTTATATTTGCTTGCATGTAAGTTGATGTTTTAACACAAATATGGATCACCAAACCGATACAAAAACTCTTTCTATAGTTATTCCTTGTTATAACGAACAGGGTTATATAGAAAACTGTGTGTTGTCGTTATTACAGAATGGTTATTCAAGTTCTTTAATAGAAATTTTGGTTGTAGATGGAGGAAGTACCGATGGTACAATAGAAAAAGTTAATTCATTAAGTTTAAAATATCCTCAAGTAAAATTACTGAACAATGAGAAAAAGAAAACTCCATTTGCTCTTAATTTGGGAATAGAAAAAGCAGCTAACGATTACTTAATAATTGCAAGTGCACATTCTTCTTTTGATAAAGGATATATTTCTACACTTTTTCGAGAAAAGGAGATCCATAATGCTGATGTAATTGGGGGAGTTATGGAAACAAAAGTCCAAAATTTAACTCCGACATCAAAAGCTATAAAAGAAGTGCTCTCCAATAAATTTGGAGTAGGAAACGCTTCATTTAGAGTAGGAATTGAAAAAGCTATGGAAGTAGATACAGTTCCTTTTGGGTTATATAAAACCGAACTAATGCGAGAAATAGAGGGATATAACCCAAAGTTAATTCGTAATCATGATATCGAGCTTTCCAAAAGACTATTAAAAAAAGGAAAACGAATAGTTTTAACACCAGCAACTAAGTGTTATTATTATGCTCGTGAATCCTACCAAAAGCTAGCTCAAAACAATTACCGTAATGGGAAGTGGAATTTATTTACAGTATTTATTACCAAAGATTTTAACTCATTAAGTTTAAGGCATTTTGTCCCTTTAGCATTTGTATTGTCAATTCTTTTACCACTGTTGGCTTCTTTATTTAACTCGCCTTTTGTTTATCTTTCTTTGATGATGTTAGGGATTTATTTATTCTCATTAATCCTCATTATTTTTAAAACTATAGATTTAAAAGGCACTACTTTCCTTCATATGTTAGCGGCTTTTATCACGCTACATTTTTCTTACGGAATAGGCTCTTTAGTTGGGTTAACGGGAATTTTTAAGAGAAACTAGTTGGCAGCTTCATGCTGTTTAAGTAGAGCAGAAACTTTATTGATTTTTAACGAATAAATCAATTTTCTGAATGGAAAAGCAAGCTTTACAATCAATCCAATTAAAGGTTTGTAAACGATATTTAACTTACAATATGCTTTGCGATATTTAAATTTTTGAATCACAAAATCTTGAACTGAAGTTTCGTGATAAAGAGTTTTAGCTCCCATATTTACAAACTTCATTTTTTCATCCACTAAATAATGTTTATCCATTTCGTAATGAAGCACATAACTTGGGTATAACGATAAATAATCAGGATGATATTTGATGAAAGCGTAATTACAAGTTCCATTATTTATCAAGTTATTACTGTAAGCAATTGGCGTGTTAGTTTCTGTTTCCAAAACAACCCAGTATTCTCTTTTTTCAACATCTCTTTGTACTTTTTCGAATCTCTCTCGGGTGATTGGAGTTAGCTCGTAACTATGCATTGAAGCCTCATAAATATCGTAACAATTTTCACGATAATATTCTTGAGACACCTTTTTTACTTCACAGTTTTTTAGTCCTTTTTTTACTTGATTTCTGGTATTTTTCGAGAACTTTTCAATAGGAATAAACTGATCTTTAATTACATACCAAAATTTAGAAAATTCTGGGTTATCGAATTCAGAAATAAATCGCGCTAAGTAGCATTTGTGCTTTTTTAGTACTTTTCTTAAGTCACTTTTAGAAATATCAACATCCTCATCTGGGGAGAACTTAGGAAAAAGCATGTTGTTGCTTTTCGTGAAAATATGGTCGTTAATTTGTATCAATTTCTTTGATTAGGAGCTTAAAATTAATCTTTTTGAAAAGGAATCAAATACTAAATCGCAATACTTTTCCCATTCCGTATTAAAAAACTTATTTTTACTCACTAGGAATATTAATCCAAATGAAACAATTTACCGAAGCAGTAGCCAGTGAGCTAAATGTAGAGCAAACTCAAGTTTTTCCTTATTGGAAAGGACGAGTAGGGCTGTATGCTTTGCTAAAAGCTATGCAAATTGGTAATGGAGATGAAGTTATTATTCCAGCTTTCACTTGTGTAGTGGTGCCTAATGCGATTATTTATTTAGGAGCAAAACCTATTTATGTTGATGTAAATAAGGAAACTTACAACACAACAATTGATAAAATAAAAGAAAAAACTACTGATAAAACTAAATGTATTTTAATTCAAAACACGTTTGGTTTATCAACCCAAGTTGAGGAGATTATTGTTTTTGCTAAAAGTAAAAACATCCCAACTATTGAAGATTGCACGCACGGTTTTGGAGGAACTTATAACGGGCAGCCAAATGGAACTTTTGCTGATGCTTCATTTTTTTCTACCCAATGGAATAAGCCGTTTTCAACTGGAATAGGTGGTTTTGTCTACGTTAAAAACACGAACTATTTATCTAAGCTAATAGATGTAAATAAAGGGTTAATAACTCCATCTTTTAAAGAGAAATTTATTCTTTCTTCATTAATTAAAGCCAGAAAATTACTATTAAATCCTTTTACTTATTCGACTTTATTAAAGCTTTATCGATTTTTGAGTAAAATAGGATTAGTAGTGGGTTCTTCCTCAAAAGAAGAAATCGAAGGGATAGAAATACCAGATGGTTATTTCAAAGGTTTTTCAGTTGTACAGGCAAAAACTGGTTTGAAAAAAATCAAGAAATTAGACCAAGTAATTGAAAACAGAATAGCTAATGCCAAGAAATACTCGAAATTTTTAGAATCTGAAGGGAGAACTTTTGTTTCTCAAAGTTTAGAAGAAAACCATTCTTTCTTAAAATATCCAATTCTGGTTAAAGACAGAGAAAAATTTAAACTCTTAGCCGAAAAAGTATCAATAAATTTAGGAGATTGGTTTATATCCATGATTCATCCGATTGAAAATAATTTAGAACTGTGGCATTTAGATGCAGATGAATTTCCAATTGCAAAAGAAATCTCTGAAAAAATACTTAATTTAGATACGGATACTAAGTCAATTGATAAAGTCCTTAAGTTTTTAGCCCAACACAAAGAAGAAATCTTGTAATCATGCAATTAATAGCTATTCGAAACATACTTGTATTTCTTTTTGTAGCCTGTTTTTTCTTTTATCCAAGATTACAAACTCTATTTATTTCACTTGCTTTTTTCCTTACTTTTTTCACAGGAGAGTTTTATGAGTTTAAAAATCGAGTACTTCAAAATCAAATTTCTTGGGTGTTCATTGCCTTTTTTACATTAGGTTTGGTTAGTTTATTATGGACCGATAATATGGCTGCAGGGTGGAAGGGAATAGAAATTAAATTTTCATTTATTGCTTTTGCCATTTTTCTCCCTTTGATTTTTAATGTAAAGAGTTTCAATTTCAGTCGGGTAATTAATGTTCTCACAATTTCTTCTTTAGTTTATGTTGCATTGTCTTTTGGAAGAGCTATTTACATCTATTCTGAAACTGGAAACTTCTCTACTTTATTAGGTTCCACTTTAGGATTCAGAATGTTTCAAGATGCTCCATTCGTTCATCCAACTTATGTTTCTTTCTATTTTTTAACACTTATTTTAATTTGGGGAAAGAACTTAATTGAGGGTGGGAAAGAACTATTTACTTCGTCTATTATTGGTAAAGTAAGTTTGCTTTTAGCTTTTTTCGTGTTTGTGTTTTTCTCTTCCTCCAAAGCAGGTTTGTTAGGTATGGGAATTGTTGTAGTTATGCTTTTGGCCTTATTTGCTAAACGAGAAAAAAAGACAATCCAGGCAATTGGATTTTTTGTTTTCTTTTTGATAGTTATGGTTGTAGGGATTTATAACACGAATCTTAAATTAAAATTTGAACAAGCATACATTGAATTAACCGATCCAAACCTTCAGCCAGATGCCAATTTAAAAAGTACAGGTGCTAGGATTTGGATTTGGAAAGCAACCAATGAAATAATTAAAGAAAACCCAATACATGGTGTAGGACTTGGCGATACAAGAGACGAGCTATCTACTAAGTACAAAAAAATGGGAATTAAATCTTTAGAGGGTTCTGATTTGGATTCGCATCAGCAATTTCTTCAAACATTTGCCACCCTTGGATTGCTAGGTTTTCTTTCTTTAAGTTTAATTTTTATTGTGATAATAATGACTGGTTGGAAACAAAAGAACTTTCTTCTTTTGGGAATTGGATTAATATATTTACTCTTTGGACTCACAGAGTCTATGCTCGAAACACAAGCTGGAGTTGTGTTTTTCACTTTTTTTGTGTTCTTTTTTGCTTCTACTAATAATCGTTTAAATAATACTAGTAATGAATAAAATAGTATTGTTTTTAATCAGTGTGATTCTAGTTAGTGGGACTCTTTTTTCTCAGAAGTTTAGTTTTATCAATTACTCTACAACCGAAGGTTTGGCTCAGAGTCAAGTAAAAGACATTAAACAAGATAGTCGTAAGTATTTATGGGTAGCTACATTGGATGGGTTAAGTAAATTTAACGGTAAATCTTTCCAAAATTTTTATGAGAAAGATGGACTAGCATCTAATAAGATCAGCAGACTATTTGTTGATAAAAAAGATAATGTTTGGGCAGTTACAACTTATGGAATTTCTATTGTTTCTGGAGATTCAATTCACGGTTTTGTTCATAATGAACAACTAGAAGATTATACTATTAAAGAGGTATTAATCCATGAAGATAAGCTGTGGATTTCTACAGCTGAAAATGGTGTTTTTTGTTTCAGGATAACCAATGATTATTTCAATCCTGAGTTAATAAGGCATTATTATCAACCGTTTTCTCAAGTTAAAATAAAAAAAATCGCTCAAATTAACTCAAGAATTTATGTGTCTACTAGTAAAGGGATAGCTACAATTCACAACTCTGAAGTTAAAAAACTAGATTTTTTAGAGGGTATTGATATTTCGTGGATTCAAGAAAACTTACTTGGTGAATTATGGATAAGCACTGTTGAGAATGGTCTATATAAGTATAGTAAAAGAAAGTTGGATTCTATTCAGCAAGAAAACTCAAACTTGCCCAATAATTACCTAACAAATCTTTTAGTAGATAGAAAAGATAGAGTTTGGGTTTGTTCTAGTTCAGGACTTACCGAAATATCTGAGGATGATGAAATAAACCATTATTTTGATAAAAATGGATTTGAATATGATCCAGAAGTAGTTTTTGAAGACTCTGAAGGCAATATTTGGATAGGAACTAACGGTAGCGGATTGGTAAAGTTCACAAACAAAGAATTTAAATACATAACAAAGAACAAAGAATTATATAGCGATAAAATTTTATCAATAGCTCAAGATCTAAATGGAGCAATGTGGCTAGGGACTTTTGGCGAAGGAGTATCTAGATTGAATGATAATAAGGTTTCGTCCTACAATGTTAGAAATTCCAATTTAGAAAACGATAATTTTTGGACGATTCTAAATGATAAAAACGAGAAGATGTGGTTTGGAACCTCCAATGGTTTATCCTATTGGAACGGAACCAGTTTCACAACTTTCACTGAGTTAGACGGACTTCCAAATAATAAAGTGCAATCACTTTTTCAGGAAGTTTCTTCTGTAATTTGGATAGGGACTAAGAAAGGAGTTGCTTATTTGAAAGACGATAAGTTCATTAAAATTAATGATTTGTCTTATAAAAATGTCAGATCTATTGCTAGTACAGATGATGGATATTATTGGTTTGGAACTAGTGATGGACTTGTTCGCTATGATGGTTTTGAATCTCAATTAATTCAAGACTCTTTATTGTTGGATAATACTATTTACTCCATCAAAAACTATGGGAATAAACTATGGATAGCTACTCAAAAAGGTCTTATTTATTTTGATGGTAATGAATATCAAAGAATTAATTTTTCTCAGGAAAACTATCTTTCTTCAATCAATTTTCTACTTATAGATTCTGATAATTTTCTTTGGATAGGAACAAATAGAGGTGTTTTTACGATTAACCTTACCCAATATAACCAAGGGAGATTAGAGATAAACTCTTACACTACCAATAATGGGTTAATTTCTATGGAGACTAACCTAAATGCAATTTTTCAGGACTGGGATAACAATATTTGGTTTGGAACCAGTGAAGGAATAAATATTTTTAAAAGAGTAAAGAACCAAATAAATCAGCAAATAGTTCCTTCAGTCCATTTAACGGATGTTAAGTTATTTTTTGAAGATCAAAATTATCTAGATCAATTAAGGAAAGGCAAGAAAACTAAATTTAGTTACAAGAAAAACACGTTAACATTCTACTACCAATCCAATTTTTTTAAAGATCCAAGTGCAGTTAAATATTCCTATTTTCTTGAAGGTTCTGATGAGGCATGGACACCTATGGATGGGAATAGTTTTTCGAGGTATCCTAACCTTGCACACGGAAAATATATTTTCAAAGTAAAATCGACTATAGATGGAAAAAATTGGAGTGAAATAGATGAAGTAAGTTTTGAAATTACAGCTCCTTTTTGGCTTACATGGTGGTTTAGAATTTCTGTTCTGGTTGCATTATTTTTAGTAACTTTTTATTTTTTGAATAGGAGAAGAAAGGCTCTTAGGCAAGAAAGAGAAGTGGAATTGTTGAACTACAAAAACAAATTGATAAAGCTTGAACAGCAGTCCCTTAATTCGAGTATGAACAGGCATTTTATTTTTAATTCTTTAAATTCTATTCAGTTTTATATAAATAAAGAAGACAAACTTTCGGCTAACAGGTATTTGTCTAATTTCTCTAAGTTAATACGTAAAAACCTTGATAGTTCTTCTGCAGAGGACAATCTAATTCCACTCTCCGAGGAGATTGAAAGACTAACGCTTTATCTCTCTTTAGAAAACATGAGATTTAAAGAAAAGTTTACTTACGAAATAAATATGGATCCAGATGTAGATGCTGAAATGACGAAAGTGCCAGCAATGTTCATGCAGCCATTTATAGAAAATAGTATATGGCATGGGGTTTTACCAATGGAAGTGCCAGGAAAAATAACCATTGATGTTTTTAAGAAAAACAATAAAACTCATTTCGAAATAACAGATAACGGAATAGGGATAGACGAGAGTATTAAGAATAAATCTCAAGAACAAAACGAACATTCATCCAAAGGGATGAAAATAGCAACCAATCGAATTGAACTATTACAAAAAGTAATTCAGAAAGAAATTTCTATCCAAGGACCTTTTCAGATAAATGAAAATGAAAAAATACTTGGGACCAAAGTGGTGATTATTTTCGGATAATATTCACTGAAACCTAAGAAAATCAATTCAAAACTTTCGTGTGCAATAAAAAAGTAGCATCTTTATATTTCCAAATAAGAAGAGTATAATTTTGTGCTCTTATGTAAACGAATTTGCAAATAAAATGGACAAATTTTCTTTTTTAAGTAACGGAGATGTTAATGCCTTCGAAGACCTTTATAAAAAATTTAAACAAGACCCTTCCTCAATAGATACAGGCTGGGCAAGATTTTTTGAAGGATTCGAATTTCAAAAAGCCAATTACGAAGATTCCGATAGTGGATTTTCCGAAAATATGGGCAAAGAGTTCAAGGTGCTAACTCTTATCGAAGATTATCGTCAAAGAGGTCATCTGTTTACCAAAACAAATCCTGTAAGAGAAAGAAGAAAATATTCTCCAAGTCTGGATATTGAAAACTATGGGCTTACTGAAGCAGATAGGAATACTGTATTTCAATCAGGAGAAACTACTGGAATTGGACCAGCAACACTTAACCAAATAATAGAGCATTTAGAACTTACATATTGCCAATCAATAGGAATTGAGTACATGTACATTCGTGCCCAAGATAGACTAGAATGGTTAAGAAATAAAATTGAGCTTAAAAATAGGATTCAATTTAATAAAGAAGAAAAAATACACATTCTTCACAAGCTTAATCAATCATCTGAGTTCGAAAACTTTCTTCAAAAGAAATTTGTTGGGCAAAAAAGATTCTCAATTGAAGGAGGAGAATCATTAATTCCTGCATTAGATGCCCTTATCGAAAGAGGAGCAGAGATGGGGATTAAGGAGTTTGTAATGGGTATGGCACATAGAGGAAGACTTAATGTGTTAGCTAATATCTTTAACAAACCAATGGAGAAAATCTTCAGTGAGTTTGAAGGAAAAGATTATGAAGACGAGAATTTTAGTGGAGATGTAAAATACCACTTAGGTTGGTCATGCGATATAAAAACAGATGGAGGGAAAGACGTGCATTTAACACTTTCTCCAAATCCATCACACCTTGAAGCTGTTGCACCTGTTGTGCAGGGTATCACAAGAGGAAAAATAGATAAATATTTAAAAGAAGAGTCTAAAATTGTACCTATTATTATTCATGGAGATGCTGCAGTAGCAGGTCAAGGAATAGTATATGAAGTACTTCAAATGGCTCAATTAGATGGGTATAGAACAGGAGGTTCTGTTCATGTTGTGATAAATAACCAAGTAGGGTTTACTACTAATTATTTGGATGCACGTTCAAGTACTTATTGTACTGATATTGCGAAAACAACATTAGCGCCAGTTTTCCATGTAAATGGAGATGATCCTGAAGCCGTAGTTCAAACTATGACAATGGCATTAGAGTACCGTCAAAAATTTAAAAGAGATGTATTTGTAGACTTATTATGTTACAGAAAGTATGGTCACAATGAAGGAGATGAGCCTAAATTTACTCAACCTAAATTGTACAAAGCTATTTCAAAACACCCTAACCCAAGAGAAATTTATTTAGATAAACTTTTGGCGGATAAAGTTATCTCTGAGGAAGAAGCGGCCGAATTAAAAGCCAAATTTACAGAGGTTCTTGAAGATGATTTTGGAGCATCAAAACAAATAAAAAAGGCAAGTGTAAAACACTTTTTAAATAGAACTTGGAAAGATTTTAAGCACGCAAAAGGAGAGGAGTTGTTTGAAACAGTAAACACCAAAGTTGCTAAGAAAAAATTATTGGAGCTAGGAGACAAGCTATCCACATTGCCAGAAGGAAAGAAGTATTTCCGTAAGATTGTGAAGTTAATGAAGGACCGAAAGGAAATGATTTACTCAGATAAATTAGATTGGGGAAGTGCAGAAATGTTGGCCTACGCTACTTTATTAGATGAAGGACATGCAGTTCGTATTTCTGGACAAGATGTAGAAAGAGGAACATTTTCTCACAGGCATGCTGTTGTAATTACAGAAGATGCCGAGGAGGAAGTAACTACTTTGAATCTATTAAACGACAAACAAGGTAAATTCACTATTTACAATTCTTTATTATCAGAATACGGAGTACTAGGATTTGAATATGGTTATGCATTTGCAGTACCTAAAGGCTTAACTATTTGGGAAGCACAATTTGGGGATTTCTTTAATGGAGCTCAAATTATGATTGACCAATTTATAGTAGCTGCCGAAGAAAAATGGGGAGTAAGTAACGGATTAGTTATGTTATTACCTCACGGATATGAAGACATGGGAAGTGAGCACTCAAGTGGAAGAATGGAAAGATTCCTACAACAATGTGCAGACGACAATATTCAAATAGCGAATTGTACAACACCAGCTAACCACTACCATTTATTAAGAAGACAAATCAAAAGGAATTTCCGTAAACCATTAATCGTGTTTACACCTAAGAAATTACTGAGGTATCCTAAAGCTATTTCTACTATTGATGAATTGGCAAAAGGAAGTTTCCAAGAAGTAATGGATGATCCAACTGTTGATGCTAAGAAAGTGAAAACTATAGCTCTTTGTTCAGGAAAAATCTATTATGATGTACTAGAACAAAAAGAAGCGCAAGGAAAAGGAGATCATGTTGCACTAGTAAGATTAGAGCAAATTTATCCTTTCCCAGAAAAGCAGATTGAAGTAATTATAAAGAAATACGGTAAAGACAAGAAATATGTTTGGTTACAAGAAGAACCAGAAAATATGGGAGCTTGGACATTTATCATGAAGAAAACAAGAAATTACGAAGTAAGGTTTGATGTGATATCAAGATCAGAGTCAGGTTCGCCAGCAAGTGGTTCGCCAATTGCCTCCAAATTGAGACACCAATCATTGATTACTCGACTATTTGAAACAAAATAATCCTAACGAGATAAAGTAAACCATTATGTTAGAAATGAAAGTGCCTTCACCAGGCGAATCGATATCAGAAGTAGAAATTGCGGAATGGCTAGTAGAAACTGGCGATTGGGTTGAAAAAGACCAAGCAATTGCTGAGGTAGACTCAGATAAAGCAACTCTAGAATTACCAGCAGAAGAAGCCGGAATTATTACGCTCAAGGCGGAAGAAGGAGATGCTGTAGCAGTAGGTGCAGTTGTATGTTTAATTGATACAAAAGCAAAAAGACCTGCGGGAGCTGAAAAACCAAAAGCTGAAGCTAAGGTAGAAGAGAAAAAGGAAGAAGCGCCAGCTCCAAATCCTAATCCAGTAAAAGCAGCTGAACCTGCTAAAAAGGAAACGTATGCTAAAGACGTACCTTCTGTTTCTGCAAAGAAATTGATGGATGAAAATGGTATTTCTAAAGTTACAGGAACAGGACCTGACGGAAGAGTACTTAAGCAAGATGTTGTAGCTGCAATGGCAGGTGGATTTTCATCCGAAGCTGCAAGCGGATGGGGAGGAACTCGTGATAAGAAAAATGTAAAAATGAGTATGCTACGAAGAAAAGTAGCAGAAAGATTGGTTGCTGTAAAGAACGAAACAGCAATGCTTACTACGTTTAACGAAGTAGACATGAAACCAATCATGGATATTAGAGCTAAATATAAAATGAAATTTAAAGAACAATTAGGGGTGAATTTAGGATTCATGTCGTTCTTTACAAAAGCAGTTACCGAAGCTTTAAATCACTTTCCGGCAGTAAATGGAATGATTGATGGAAAAGAAATGATATTGCATGATTATGCAGATATTGGTATTGCTGTATCGTCTCCAAAAGGATTGATGGTGCCTGTAGTAAGAAATGCAGAAACTATGAGTTTGGCTGAGATTGAAGCTGAAATCAAGAGATTAGCAATTAAAGCAAGAGATGGTAAAATGTCGATTGAAGAAATGACAGGAGGAACATTTACAATCACCAATGGTGGAGTATTTGGATCCATGCTTTCTACACCAATAATAAACCCACCACAATCTGCAATATTAGGAATGCACAACATTGTAGAAAGAGCAATGGTAGTGGATGGAGAAATAGTTATACGTCCAATTATGTACGTAGCGCTTTCTTACGATCACAGAATTATTGACGGGAAAGAATCTGTTGGATTCTTGGTAAAAGTGAAAGAAATGCTTGAAAATCCTGAAAAAATGTTGTTTGGAGCTAAAGACCCAGTTGAGGTTTTATTAGGACTTTAACATTATTTACAATAACCCACATGTTACTTTAAGAGTAAAAGGCGTTTAATTTATTAAACGCCTTTTTTTATGTCCAATAAATACCTTTTTATCCTTATTTTAGTATGTTCAATTTTAGTCAGTTTCACTTTGATTTTTTCAAAGGTTAAAAATTTAGAAAATCCTCAAAATCAAGAAGAATTCAAAAAAGAGTACGAAGCAGATTCTTTTGATTTCCCTGTTGGAAAACCAAACGGAAATGGCTATTACAATGCTCAAAAATTTGGCGACAACAATCACCTAGGTGAAGACTGGAATGGAGTAGGTGGAGGAAATACCGATTATGGAGATTCTATTTATAGCATTGCAAATGGACAAGTAACTTTTGCCAAAGACATGAAAAGCGGTTGGGGAAAAGTGATAAGAATAAAACATTTGTATAAAGGAAAATATTACGAATCACTTTATGCTCATTGTAGTGAAATACCAGTAAATAAAGGCGATTGGATAAAAAGAGGAACTCTAATTGGTAAAATTGGCGATTGTGATGGAAAGTATAAAGCTCACCTTCATTTTGAGTTGAGAGACAGTCTGGATATGCCAATTGGTGGCGGTTATTCTTCTGATAGTAAAGGGTATATTGACCCGACAGAATTTATTTTAAAAAATTAATTCACTTTTTTTCTAAAAAAGTTTTACGAATCATTTTTTTATTTAAATTTGCCAAAATTTTAATAAAAGTTGAACTTATTAAAGACTTTTGATTTTCTATTTGAAAGAAGAAATAAAATAGAAAATGGATTTTGGAAATCTGACAAAAGAATAAAGGACATTTCTTCGATTGCCGCAGTGGTAATCTCTTCTTGGTTGTCTCTCTTCATTCACAATTCTGTGAGTGCGGTAATCCGTGTATAGGCCGAATTGAATAAAACTTTAGCTCAATTTCAATTTTTCAATTGAAAAGGACCAGAATTCCTATGTCCAATTTTTTAAATTAATTACAAAACGACTTACCCAATGAACACAAAATATTCAGACTTAATAGACCAAACTTTTGATTTTCCACAAGAAGAATTTTCTATAGAAAAAGGCCACTTATCTTTTCATGGAATAAACTTAGCAGAACTAATTAAAGAACACGGAACACCATTGAAATTTAGTTATTTACCTAAGATATCTGAAAACATCATAAACACTAAAAAATGGTTTAAAGATGCTTTTGAAGAACACAATTACGCAGGGAAATATAACTATTGCTATTGCACTAAAAGCTCGCACTTTGCTCATGTGCTTGAGGAAGTATTAAAGAACGATACTCACATGGAAACCTCTTCGGCATTTGACATTAATATTGTTGAGTCTTTGGAGGCTAAAGGAAAATTAACGAAAGACAATTATATTATTTGTAATGGATTCAAAAGAGCTCAGTACGTAGAAAATATAACACGAATTATTAATAATGGATTCAAAAATTGCATCCCAATTATTGATAATTACGAGGAGTTGAAATTACTTTCGCATGGGGTAAATGGGAAAATGAATGTAGGGATCAGAATTGCTTCAGAGGAAGAACCAAAATTCGAGTTTTACACTTCTAGACTTGGTATTGGATACAAAAACATATTGAAGTATTACAAAAGTGAAATTCAAGATAACGAAAAGGTGAGTCTTAAGATGTTGCACTTTTTTATTAATACGGGAATTAGAGATAATGCCTACTATTGGAATGAGTTAACTAAATGTTTGAAAGTATACGTAAACCTCAAAAAAATCTGTCCTTCACTGGATTCGCTTAATATTGGAGGAGGATTTCCAATAAAAAACTCTCTTGGGTTTGAGTTTGATTATGGGTATATGATAAATGAAATTGTTAGGATTATCAAGGAAACTTGTGACGAAGCGGAAGTGGAGGTACCAATTATTTTCACTGAATTTGGTTCTTATACAGTAGGAGAAAGCGCAGGAGTTTTGTATGAAATTTTATACCAGAAACAACAAAATGACCGTGAGAAATGGAACTTGATTAACTCTTCGTTTATGACAACTTTACCAGACTCTTGGTCCATAAATAAGCGATTTTTGATGCTGCCAATTAATAGATGGAATGACGAATACGAAAGAGTGTTACTTGGAGGATTAACTTGTGATAGTGATGATTATTACAACTCGGAGCAACACATTAATGCCATTTACCTTCCTAAGTTTCATAAAGAAAAACCGCTTTATATTGGTTTTTTCAACACTGGAGCTTACCAAGAATCAGTTGGTGGCTACGGAGGTTTACAACATTGTTTAATTCCACAACCCAAGCATATTATTTTAAATAGAAATGACAAGGGTGAATTGGAAACTAAGGTCTTTAATGAACAACAGACACAAGAAAAATTCTTATCAATTTTAGGGTACAATTAATAAATAACAATGAAAAATACATTCGCAGGAATTCCAGAAGAATTCGCAAAAATAGAGAAAGCTAATATTGTGCTTTCAACAGTTCCTTATGATGGGACGAGCACTTGGCAAAAAGGAGCAGACAAAGGTCCTGAGGCATTTTTACACGCTTCAGAAAACATGGAGTTATACGATATAGAAACTGATTCTGAAGTTTATAGAAACGGTATTTTTATGCCAGCTCCAGTTACCGAAAACTCTTCTCCAGAAGCAATGGTAGAAGCTGTTTATTCTTTGACTAAAGAATACATTTTGAAAGATAAATTTGTAACCACTTTTGGTGGAGAGCACTCTATTTCAATTGGTGCAATTCGCGCTCATAACGAAGTTTTTAAAAACTTGACAGTATTACAAATTGATGCTCATGCCGATTTAAGAAAAGAATACGAAGGTTCATCATACAATCATGCATGCGCTTTGTACGAAGCAAATGAAAATACCAACCTTATTCAAGTTGGAATAAGAAGTATGGATTTGGCTGAAAAGAGAGTGATGAATTTAGTTAATGTATTCTTTGCACACGATATGGCTCAAGACGAATTTTGGATGGATGCAGCTATTGAATTAATGACTGATAACGTGTACATTACTATTGATTTAGATGGTTTTGACCCTTCTATTTGCCCAGCTACAGGAACTCCAGAACCTGGAGGGTTGATGTGGTACGAATCTCTTGAATTCTTCAAAAAAGTATTTGAACAAAAAAACGTAGTAGGTTTTGATATTGTAGAATTATGCCCAAATCCTGATGAAAAATCTTCTGATTTCTTGGCAGCTAAATTGTATTATAAATTATTATCCTACAAATTTGAGTTGAATAAAAAAGGAGAAGAAATCGAAGAGAACTCAACAACTAATTTTGTTCCAATTGGTAAAAACAATAAATTTAATAGCGAAGACAACTAATTAGTCTTTACCCTCAAAAATGATAGAAGATATAGAAAACATTGAGTTAAAATACTTAACTCTTCATGATTACCAAGAATTGAAGCAAGCAATGATACTGTCGTACTCATCCATGCCCGATTCGTATTGGAAAGAATCGCACATCAAAACCTTAATTGATAAGTTTAGAGATGGCCAGGTTGTGATTAAAATTAATGGAGAAATTGCAGGGTGCGCACTTTCTATAATTGTGGATTATGACAAATTTGACGAGCTAGATTCTTACAAAGACATGACAGGAAATTATTCTTTCAGCACACACGATTCTGATGGAGATGTGCTGTATGGAATTGACGTATTTATCAAAAAAGAATACAGAGGTTTGCGCCTTGGCAGAAGGCTATACGATTATCGTAAAGAATTGGTAGAAAAATTGAATCTGAGAGGAATCGCTTTTGGAGGTAGAATACCAGGTTATCACAAACATGCTGATAAATTATCGCCAAAAGAATACATTGAAAAAGTAAAGAGAAAGGAAATTCACGATCCAGTTCTTAATTTCCAAATGTCAAACGATTTTCACCCAACAAAAATTCTAAAAGGATACTTGGAAGGGGACGAAAACTCGGGGGAGTTTGCAGTTTTATTGGAATGGGATAATATTTATTTTACAAAAAAATCCAAAAAAGCAGCTACAAAGAAAAAGAACGTAAGATTAGGATTGATTCAATGGCAAATGAGGTTATACAAGGATTTGGAAGAATTAATGCAGCAAGCAGAATATTTTGTGGATGCAGTTTCTGCTTACAGGTCAGATTTTGCTTTGTTTCCTGAGTTTTTTAATGCGCCTTTAATGGCAGACAACAACCACTTGCCAGAGTCAGAAGCAATAAGAGAATTGGCAAAGCACACAGAGGGAATCGTTCAAAGATTTTCGGAATTATCTATTTCTTATAACATCAATATTATTACAGGAAGTATGCCCGAAATGAGAGATGGATTGTTGTATAATGTAGGTTATTTGTGCCGTAGAGATGGAACAATGGAGCGCTACGAAAAGTTGCACGTAACACCAGACGAAGCTAAAGTATGGGGAATGCAAGGAGGTAATGAATTAAAAACTTACGATACAGATTGTGGCAAAATAGGAGTATTAATTTGTTACGATTCGGAGTTTCCTGAGCTGAGTAGATTATTGGCAGACGAAGGAATGGATATTTTATTTGTCCCTTTCCTTACTGATACTCAAAATGGATATTCTCGTGTAAGACATTGCGCACAAGCAAGAGCGATTGAAAACGAATGTTATGTAGCCATTGCTGGAAGTGTAGGAAACTTACCAAAAGTGAATAACATGGATATTCAGTATGCACAGTCTATGGTATTTACGCCTTGTGATTTTTCTTTTCCAGCAAATGGGATTAAAGCACAAGCAACTACTAATACCGAAATGATTTTGATTGCAGATGTAGATGTTGATTTACTAAGAGAATTAAACCAATTTGGAGCAGTTAAAAATTTAAGAGACAGAAGAAAAGATATTTTTGATTTGAAAAGGGTCAGTAAAAAATAAGTATTAAAGAAATTAAAATTAATAAGATGACAATAACAAAATTCATGGAGGATCACTTCCTTCACTTTAACTCAGCAGCATTAGTAGATGCAGCAAAAGGATATGAAGCTCAATTAAACAAAGGATCAAAAATGTTAGTTTCCCTTGCTGGAGCAATGAGTACAGCAGAGATTGGTAAAATATTTGCCGAAATGATTCGCCAAGATAAAGTGCATATTATTTCTTGTACTGGAGCAAACTTAGAAGAAGACATTATGAATTTGGTGGCTCATTCTCATTATAAAAGAGTGCCAAATTACCGTGATTTAACTCCACAAGATGAGTGGGATTTATTGGAAAAAGGATTAAATAGAGTTACAGATACTTGTATCCCAGAAGAAGAAGCATTTAGAAGATTACAAACTCACATCCATAAAATATGGAAAGATGCAGAGGAAGCAGGAGAAAGATATTTGCCTCACGAATACATGTACAAAATGTTGTTGTCAGGAGTATTGGAAGAGCACTACGAAATAGACATTAAAGATTCATGGATGTATGCTGCTGCAGAAAAAAATCTGCCAATTATCTGTCCAGGATGGGAAGATAGCACAATGGGGAATATTTTTGCATCCTATGTTATGAAAGGAGAATTAAAAGCAAGCACAATGAAATCGGGTATCGAATACATGACTTTCTTGGCAGATTGGTACACTAATAATTCGCAGAATGGAATAGGATTTTTTCAGATTGGAGGAGGGATTGCAGGAGATTTTCCAATTTGTGTAGTGCCTATGCTTTACCAAGACATGGAAAGAACGGATACTCCTTTTTGGAGCTATTTCTGTCAAATATCAGATTCTACTACAAGTTATGGAAGTTACTCAGGGGCAGTACCTAACGAGAAAATAACTTGGGGTAAACTCGATATGGATACGCCAAAGTTTATTATTGAAAGTGATGCAACAATTGTGGCTCCATTAATTTTTGCTTATTTGCTAAAACTTTAATCAAAAAATTGAAGTCCGAATACTATTTTTCACTAATATTATCATGAATTAAAAAACTAAGTATTGCCAAAATGAAAAGAGTAATTGTTGACTACATTAAAATTCCTGATGAGATTCTTCAGAAACTAGTAGAAAAATATCCTTTAGGATATAAAAATAGAGATATTGTTACTTTTACAAACGCTAAAGGCGAAAAAGTAGAGGCAGTTGAGTTAAGTACTGAAGACATCATTTACTTAGTAAAAGTAAGTCAGAAATTAGAGGATATAATGGATGACTACGAAATTGATGAAGAAGAAGAGGATGATGATTTTATAGATGATGGTGCATCAGAAGATATTGAAGGAATGGATGAAGAAGAGGAAGATGATAGTTTTGCTGACGATAAAGAGGATTAACAAATCAATTTAAATGAAACCAGTTGTTTTAAAAAAAAAAGATTCTATAATCATACTCTCTCCATCTGGTAGAGTTGATGAGGAAAAAGTAAGAGAAAACTCAAAAATTTTAGAGTCATGGGGACTTAAAGTAGAGTTTGGAATTTACACTTTTGATATACACAATAAGCTTGCAGGGAAAGATGAAGACAGAGCTTCAGATTTGCAACAAGCACTGGATAATCCTAACATAAAAGCAATTTTTTGTTCAAGAGGAGGATATGGTTTGGTAAGAATTATTGATCAATTAGATTTTACCAAATTCAAACAAAATCCTAAATGGATTGTTGGATTTAGTGATGTAACTGTTTTACATAATCACGTTCACACTCATACGGGAATAGCTACTTTGCATGCGCCTATGGCAAATAGTTATGATACAACACCAGAAATTGCTTTAAACTCCTTAAAGGAGTCTCTTTTTGAAGATAACTATCAATTGGCAACTCCTTTGAGCAATGAAACTATTGTTGGTGGTAACTTAGCGATTGTATATAGTTTATTGGGAACAAACTCTGATATTGATACGGATGGAAAAGTCTTGTTTTTGGAAGAGATTGGTGAATATGCTTATAACATAGATAGAATGATTCATGGCTTGAAAAAAGCAGGTAAGTTTGATAATCTTAAAGGATTATTAGTGGGTCAATTTAGCGGAACTAAGGATGATGAGTTTGGTTATTCTGTGAAAGAAATAATTGAAAATTGCACCCAAGAATTTGATTTCCCTATTTATTACGACATCCCAGTTGGGCACGTAGATGATAATAGAGCTTTGGTTTTAGGAAATTAACTTAGTTCTCTTTTTTTATTAAATAGTTTACGATAAATAATAAAACTAGTCCTATGGTTACAATCCAAACTACAAAAAAATATCTGGATAATATTGGTATAGAAATATCGAACTTGTAGTTAATAGGACTAAGGGCAAGTTAAAGATTAATTTTTTATAATCTACTTTAACTTTTGTCAGTTTACTTAGAATGATACTTAGGAAGTAAGTAATACCTAATCCCCAAATAAAAGCAATTGACAGTACTTTTAGTACGTAAAGAATTGTGAAATTTTGGAAACCAGTTTTTAGATACTCAAAAAGTAGAATAACTAAAAAAATACCTATAGGTCTATAGAAGTTCTTCAATTATTCCACATTAGCTTTATAAGCCTGCATTATTTCCTTTGTCCTATTATTGTATACAAATGCTACTACTTCAAAATGAGTTGGATCCCAAGATGATTCAGTAACTATGTACGAAGAAGGCCAAATTGCTTTATCTCCAACTGCATTACTTCCTCCAGTAATAATAGTTTCTCCCAAATAATTATTCATGCTTTTTCTTAATACGTGTTTATGAATGTAGTCAGGTATATCACCAGCAGAATAAAAAGGATACCCACCAGCTCCACTATATAATTGCCAATCGATTATGCTATCTTCTAGTAGCATAAACACAATGCTGTGATCATCTGCTAAAGTTGATAATACTTCAGTTTCAGCATAGGCACAAACTAAACTTTTGGATGCAATATAGTTTGCTTTTACTTGAATATTAACCACTGGTACATCATCAATAAGCTTCCTTACTTGCTCATTAAAAGGAGTTAAATAATTAATTTGAAATCTTGCAGGATTATTAAAAGTGTCTATTCTGTTTATCATTATTGAGGGTAATCCAATAACTCCTCCGTAAGCTGTCCAAATATCTGTTCCTCCTGGAGTTCTAAAATCTGTTTGATATTTTGGAGCTTTAGAAGGGTCTGGAGCGGCAAACTGATCTACCACATGAACTGCTACAGGAATAATTTGTTTGCCAATATTACCCTTAATTGTGTCAATTTGGTATGCAGCAGCTGGGCAATTATTACATCTAAACCCAGTAAAATCTTCTATTATTACATTTCTTTTGGTATTTGTGTTGGGAGCAAAAGTAGGCTCTACACAACTTGGGTCCACAATTATTGCATCACCTAATGGGTTTTCTACATAATCACAAGAGAAGGCTGCAAATAGAGCTATAAGTATTGCAAGATTTTTCATTTTTAAATATTTTAATATTAAATATACAACAGATTTTTTTTAAAAGGTACTAGTTAATGAAAACGTAATCCCGTTTGATGCAGGAACAACCCTACAAACACCCCCTACACAAAATATCCCAGCTCTCTGTCTTCCATAACTCAAAGTAAATCTATTGGCTTTTTTTATGTAACCTACAGATCCAAATAAATAGTGAATTCTTTGAGTAGTGTTGTCATTTCCATAATTGTATTGGTCCAACACAGCAAAAAACCATCCTGGAGAAATGGTATATTCTACAAGTCCAGTAACCCAGTTTCCTTGATCTTTGTAATAAGGTTTGTTTTTATTTGTGCCAAGGTGTTGAGCCTCAAACCTCAATGATTTTTTTGAGTTAAACTTGTAAGTAAAGTCTAATACGTGAATACTAGCATTAACTACACCAGTCCCAACTTTCCCCTCTATCAAATCTTTGTCATACCTCATGTTGAAATACGAATAAGTAAATCTCGCTTTAGGCGATAATTTTCTTTTTAATTCAACATTAAAATCACTAAAGTAGACTCTTTTATCAGGACGAAAAAATCGAGTTGTATACCCTTGTCTAGTTACAGTATTGTTTGCATCAGGAGTACTATCTAGAGCAAAAGCAGATGACCAGTTTACCGAAATATAAGTAGCGTATTTTCTTAAATTAAATGGTTTAGTTCCATCTTCATTCTTTTTTTTCTTCACCTTATTTAATTTGTACGAAACATCTCCCTGAAATGCAACTTCACCATTTGGCTGAACTGCATAAGGATATAGTGTAGCAGGTAAATTATAAGTATGCTGTTTAGTTGTAGCTGGAATGTAATTGATAAAAACGTTTTGTTGCCCTTGATTTCTGTCGGATCTATAACTCATGTTATCAATTGTTTTAGCTGTAAACGAAGCTCCAAACCCTTTCATAGAATAAGCACTGTTTATGATTAATCCTCTTCCTTTTTTATAGATAAAGTTATTATCAGCCGAAGGATCGTTTATCTTTTCTACGTATTCACCACCTAGTGAAAAACCACCTCTGTATATATTTATTCTACCGGCATAAGAACCAACATTCTCTGGTAAAATTAAACTTTGATTATCATCTGCTTGATACTTGCTCACAAAACTACCACCTAATACAACTCTAGTTTTTAATTTATCTAAAGAATCGGATAATTCGTTCAATACAACTTCTCCATCAACTCCTCTTACAATTCCAGGTCCTTGGCTAAAGAATAATCTCTGTTTTCCGTACACACCTTTTAAGTATACACCTCGGTAAGGATTGTATTTAACTCTAAATCCATCCATGGCATTATCATATCCTAAACCTCTTTCTTCGTAGGCTCTTAAAATCATTCCACTTCCAAATTGCTCGTAGAAGTTTCCTGCTGTAACTTCAATTCCATCAAGTGTATAAGATGCATACCTATAACCTATTCCTGTTCCTCTGTATCCTTCTGGAAATCCTAAAAGAGCGTTTAAATAGGATTCGTAACGAACACCAGCAGAAAAATTTCCTTTAGTAAAATTGATGTTTGCAAATCCATTCATCAACATTTTTTCTGGTACTGGTGGGGCTCCAATTATTGTATCGGGGTTGTAATACTGAACATCAGTTTGGATGTTTCCGTGAATTTGAGCTTCCTCAGAGTTTTGGGTGTACGAAGCAGTGTAAATAACTGACAGTAAAACGGCTAGAGCTGTTTTTTTCATAGTTTGATTTTGTTGTAATGCTAAATTTAAGGATTTTAACCTAACAGAGAAAAAATACGAGTAAAAATTGAAGAATAATATGCCCGTCTACCAAGAATGAAAAATAGAGTTCTTGTTTCTGGGGAAAAGAATTACGGATTAATATCCAAGCCAAAACGAAAGAGATAAAGAGTCCAAACAACACAAGGTAGGTAGTTAGAAAAAACAATGTAATTAAAGCTATAACCAAACTAATTTGCCCAACTAGTTTAGAATTAGGTATTCCAACCCATTGTGGAATAGTTTTTTGATGATCTTCATCAATGCCAATGTCTCTAATGTCAAACGGAATAGTGATGGCAAGGATGTAAAAAAATATCCAATTAGTGTTTTTAATTATGAGAGAAATCGGAGCTTCATTCATAAATAATGTAGGAATTAACCCACAAGTTATTGCCCAGCTCAAGGAGATGAGAATTATTTTTAAATAGGGAAGTCCTCTAAGATTTTTTAGTGAATATCCTACAGATATTGATCCCAATATGGCTAACCAAAACCCAAGGAAGGGATAGTTAAATATTGGAATTGTAACAAGAGCTCCAACAGATGATGCGATTAATAATCCTTTCGCTATTATTGAGTTATTGGATATCCAGGTATTAGGAGATGAGGCTTTTATTTGCTTTAGTCGAGCAACTCTTTGTAAATTATAAGAGAAAAGAGTGCTGAAAAAAACGAATAATAAATAATTGAAATTAGGTTCTATATTGTTTATTGCAAAAACTAAATAGGCTAAAAAGGAAGCTCCAAAAGAAATCCATAGGTTTGAATACACTATGAATTTTAAGATTTTCATTTGTTTCGAATTACATAAATCTGACTAGAATATTCTCCGTTTTTGGCTTTAAGATTAGAAATTAATCCGTACCAGAATCCTTTAATATAAACCCCTAAGCTGTTTTTAACTCCGTTTTTATATTTTTCGCTTTCTAAACTAATCCAGTAAGCATCAAATTTCATTGGTTTAATATCTACCACTTCCATATCAAACTGAGCAAAAAGATCTTTTACATTTTGAGGTCTAAAGTGATATAAGTGAATAGGTAAATCATAAGCCGACCAAAAATCTTGGTAACGTTTTTCGTCATGTGATGCACAGTTAGGAACTGCAACTAAAAGAGTTCCGTCTTTTTTTAGTTTTCCTTTAATAGTCTGAATATCCTTTTTTAATTGATATACATGCTCCAATACATGCCACATTGTAATTACATCATATTCCTCTTTCTCTTCATTGTCGTTTACAGTTGTGGCTATTTTCTTACCAAGTGTTTCCTCGATATGCGCTCTAGAAGTATCATCAAGTTCAACCCCGTTTACATCCCATCCTTTCTTGTTTACAAAGTTTAAGAACACTCCGTTTCCAGCACCAACATCTAGTAGTTTTTTACCATTTCCAACTTTGCTTATCAATCTGAATTTACTTCTGATGGTAATAAACCTAACCATGTGAAAAAGAGTGTTAATCAATCCTTTTTTGGTTCCAGTATGCGAAATGTAATTTTCAGAAGCATAGTATTCACCAATCTCATTTTCAGCTGGTAAAGGAGAAGTATATCTCATTGTGCACGAAGTACATTCCTTAACAGTAAAAGGCTTCATGTTAATCCTAAAGTTTTTACTCTCAAGATGAACTTTGCTTTCAGTACTATTACAAACCGGACAATTGGTAGTTTCTATCATTCTCGGTTATTTTTGAGCAATGTAAAATAAATCTAAGCTATCGTCATTTACCTCTTGTGTGTAAAAATCATCTACAGTAATAGAAGCTGACAAATCATTGTCTTGTTTGTGCATTTTACTTCTGTTTCTGTCGTTCATGTAATCATAAATCCACTGAAGCGATTTTCTTGGTAATCTGTATTGAAGATTAAAAATATCGAAACGCATAATTTTGTTTACGTTCTCCTTATTTTTTTCGTAATACTTCATTACTTTTTCATTTCCATGAACACCTCTAGCATCTACATTCGAGAAATAATTTAACATCAAATCTTTCAATTCTTGCTTTTTATATTCTCTAATATGCCAAGGATTTCTACTAAGCGTAGTCTTAATATTTGGAGTAGTACAAATGAATTTCCCGCCAGGTTTAAGCACTCTACTTATTTCTTTTAAATACTCTTTGTCATCTTCAATATGCTCAATTACTTGAAAAGAGAATACAAAATCGAATGTATTATCTGGAAAATCTAATGCTGGAACAGTCATTTTTACAAACTCAACATTATTAAACTTTGTTAAATCAATATCAGTTACGTATTGATCGATAGTAGTTAATTTATCTACAAAAGGGGCTATTTCTTTCACTCCATAACCTTCTCCAGTACCTATTTCCAAAACATTTCCTTTAACTATATCTTTTGCTTCGTAGTATGCTTTTAAACACCTCTGAAACACATAGTTATTCACATCTTTAAGGGATACTCTTTCTGCTGTATTGTCTGACATCTTTTGTTCTAATTTTTTTTAATCTCGCAAATATAATCAATTAGCAACAATTAAATCTCAACCCTTTCAAAAGCCTTAACATAATTTATAACCTTGGGTATCGAATCAAATTATTAATTCTTTATATTTGCTCAACAAAAAATAAAAGTATGGATTTTAAAAAGTCGAATAACATTGTTGGGATGTTTGTGTTGATAGTAGCATCATTTGTGTTTCTTTCAACAGTAGAGCCAAGTACCAGCCTTTGGGATTGTGGTGAATACATTTCTACCTCTAATAAATTAGAAGTTGGTCACCCACCAGGAGCACCTACATTTATGATGATTGGAAGATTGTTTTCTGCCTTTGTAAGTCAAGAAAATGCTGCTTACATGGTAAATTCTCTTTCTGCATTAAGTAGTGCACTTACTATTTTGTTTTTGTTTTGGACAATTACGCATTTGGCAAAAAAGATCATTCTTAAAGACGAAGAACTACTAGATAAAGGCTCTATTATCGCAATTATGGGAGCTGGAGCTGTAGGAGCATTTGCCTACATGTTTAGTGATACATTTTGGTTCTCTGCAGAGGAAGGTGAAGTATATGCTATGTCCTCCTTTTTTACTGCTTTATCATTTTGGGCGATATTAAAATGGGAAGATAATTCTGAGAAAATATCTTCTGATAGATGGATAATATTAATTTTCTTTTTGATTGGAATTTCTGTTGGTGTTCACTTACTTAATTTACTTGTGATACCAGCTGCAGCATTTGTTTACTACTTCAAGAAATATGAATTTACAATCAAAGGGTTTTTACTTACTGGAGTAACTTCAATTGTTATTTTAGGATTACTTAACTCAGTATTTTTTCCAAAAACGCTAGCATTAGCCGATTATTTCGAGAGAACATTTAACGGAATGGGAATGGGCTTTAATACAGGAACATTAATTTTCTTCTTTTTATTAGCTGCTATTTTGGGAGGTGTAATTTATTACGCTCACACTAATGGACAAAGATTACTTCACACTATTACAGTATCAGTAACAGTTCTAATTATTGGATTCTCAACTTTTGCAATGATTGTGGTTCGTTCTAATGCAAACCCACCATTGGATGAAAACAATCCAGAAACGATACCTTCATTAATGTCATATTTTGGCCGTGAACAATACGGAGATTGGGCATTGATTAACGGAGAATATTGGAATTCACCTGAAAAAGGGAACACTGGAAAAGTAAAAGGATATAAATATTTTCAAGCTTACACGGTTAAGTTTAAAGGAAAAAAATATTCTTTTCAATCACAATTTGATGCTGAAGAATTTATCACTAAAAGAGCAAAACAACCTAACTTAGAAATTAACGAAGAGTACATAACCACTGGAGAAAAGTTTGAACAAAAATTCCCAGAAAAAGATCCAAAGACAGGTGAAAGTTATGACAATCAGTTCGTGCTTTTCCCAAGAATGTTCGACAGAAGGCCAGGGAAAATTAAAGGGTACATGTATTGGTCTAATTACAAAGGAAATCCAAATATTAAAGCTGCAAGCCCTAAGGTTTCTGCAGGAAAAGGAGTCTTTAAAGATCCTTACATCCCAACAAGCGGAGAAAACTTCACTTACTTTAAGGATTACCAAATGGGATGGATGTATTTCAGATATTTCATGTGGAATTTTGCAGGAAGACAAAATGATATTCAAGGACATAATACCTATTACCAAGGTGATGGTATGATTTATAAAGGTGCTTTAACTAGAGGAAACTGGTTAACAGGACTTAACTTTATTGATAAAGAAAGAGTTGGTACACAAAATGATTTACCAACAACAATGAAGTCATTTGAGGCTTATAATACGTATTACTATTTACCATTAATTTTAGGATTACTTGGACTAGTATTTATGATTGTAAGAGCACCAAAAGATGCCTTCTCTACCTTCTTATTGTTTTTCTTTACAGGATTAGCAATTATGATTTACCTAAATCCAAGGCCAGAAGAACCCCGAGAAAGAGATTATGCAGTTGCAGCCTCTTTTTATGCGTTTGCAATTTGGATAGGAATGGGAGTTTTGGCAATATACAGATGGGCTAAAGTAACCGATATGAAACAATTTAGAATTGGAGTAATAGCTGTTTTAGGGGCTGGTGTTTTATTCTACTTAGTAGAAACATTAAATGGAGGAAACCATGTAGCATCCTATTCTTTATTATTCATGGGAGTTGTTGCAATTGCTATGATAGTAATTTCTATGTTGGTTTTCAAAGGATCTAAAAATGCTGTAGCACTTGCAGGATTGGCTACTGTTTTAGGATTAACCGCCCCCGTCATAATGGGCGTCCAGAACTGGGACGATCACGATAGAAGCGATAGATATTTTGCTAGGGAAATAGCAAAAAATTATTTAAACTCTTGTGATAAGAATGCTATACTATTATGTTTTGGTGATAACGATACATTCCCATTATGGTATGCACAAGAAGTTGAAGCAATAAGAACCGATATGAAAGTAATGAACTATAGTTTATTAAGTTCCGATTGGCATTACAACCAACTTAAGAGACAAACTTATGAAGCTCCAGCAGTAAACACTATTTTGGATGAACCAGAATTTAGAGCTGGAACAAGAGATTTAGTAATTTTTGCTCCAAACAAACAAGCAATATCTGCTAAGGATTTGATGCTGTATATGAAGAGAGGAAAAGATTTAAATCCTCAAGATTCTAGATATGGTTATTCAAGAATTCCTTATAACAAGATATATGTGGATGTGGATAAAGCTGCTTGTTTAAAGAGTGGGTTAGTAAGACCAGATCAAGCAAATTTAATGGTTGATAGAATTGAATGGACATTGTCTGGAAGATTCATGACTAAAGCCGATTTAGCAATAATTGATATGTTAGCTGCTTACAAATGGGATAGGCCAATTTGTTTCACATCAACAGGTATTCAAGGAGCTAATAGAGGAATTAGTAGATATCTTCAGCCAGAAGGAATGACGGCTAAGTTTGTGCCAATCATTAAGCCAGCTCACAACAGAGAAAAAATGTATTCTTTGCTTATGGGTGAAGAAAAAGACGTGAATGGTGTTGAGGGTAATGACGGATTTAACTGGGGTAATATAGAAAAAGAAGAAGTATTTGCTGATTACTACACAATGAGAATGATACGTTCTGCTCGTATGCACTACATGCAGTTAGCTGAGTCGTACATTAATGCTGCTACTAATCTAGAAAGAAGACAATCTACAGACACAAGTGGACAAGATATTGCTACTTCAGTAAGTGAGTATCTCCAAAGAGCTGTAAATGTTCTAGATAAATCACTTGAATCATTTCCTTTAGAATCATGTAAGATAGATGAGTTATCTAACTACACAGCAATGATGTATTACAGAGCTCTTGATACTGTTAAAGGTAAAATGAGATGTCAGCAGTTGGCAGATTACTACAGTGAAAACATCACTTATTTTGCTAATCAGAATAATGATTACATCCAAAAAATGTACATGGAAATAGGAGATTTTGTAAATCACTTTGAAGCCTTAAAGCAAGGAAGTAGTGACAATTCGTTTGACTTGAAAACTATGAACCCTGATGGATATGCTAAATTAGCAGGAGCAATAAACAGAGCAGCTCAAGAAGATAAAAACTTTGCTTCTATTCTTAAAAGAGACATTTCTGCAATGTATCGTTCTGGTAAAATGGGAGCTTTCCCTCCAGCTTTTTATGCAGATGCAGTTCCAGGATTAATGCCTAAGAGATAATATAATTACAACTAACAAAATATAAGGTGAGCCCAAAAAGCTCACCTTTTTTTATGGAAATATATTCCTATATTTTTTACTTTTGAAAGATTAATATAAACACCATCAATTATGAGTTTTAAAGACCTAAATTTTAGTAACAAAAAAGTACTAGTAAGAGTAGATTTTAACGTTCCCTTGGAGCCAGATACTTTTAGAATTACTGATGACACCAGAATGAAAGCTGCTTTGCCAACTTTAAACAAAGTGTTGAATGATGGAGGAAGCCTTGTTATTATGTCTCATTTGGGGCGACCTAAATTGGGGTTTGAAGAAAAATTTTCTCTTAAACATATAGTTTCTCATTTAGGAGATTTATTAAACAAAGAAATTCAGTTTTGTGGAGATAGCATAGGGGAGGAGGCTCAAAAAATGTCTTCTGAATTAAAGCCAGGGCAGGTTTTATTAATTGAAAATTTAAGATTTTACAAACACGAAACTTCGGGTAATTTATATTTTGCTGAGGAATTATCTAAGCTAGGAGATTTTTATGTAAATGATGCTTTTGGAACTGCACATAGAGCTCATGCTTCAACTACAATGGTTGCAAATTTCTTTACTGGAAAAAAATCATTTGGTAATTTATTAGAAAACGAAATCAATAGTTTAGAAAAAGTATTGTCTGCTCCCAAAAAACCGTTTACAGCAATTATAGGAGGTGCTAAAGTTTCGGGTAAAATAAATGTGATAGAAAACCTATTAGATAAAGTAACCGATATAATTATTGGTGGAGGAATGAGTTATACTTTTATCAAAGCTCAAGGAGGAAAAATTGGGAGTTCATTAGTAGAAGACAATCAAATATCTACTGCTAAAGATATTCTTAAAAAAGCTGAAAAATTGGGAGTGAATCTTCATATACCTACCGATACTGTTATTGCTGATTCATTTAGTAATGATGCTAATACAGATGAATGCGATATTTTTGAAATTCCTGATGGATGGATGGGATTAGATATTGGAACAAAATCTATTAAACAGTTTAAGGAAGTGATTTCTCGTTCGTCAACAATATTATGGAATGGGCCAATGGGTGTTTTTGAAATGGAAAGTTTTGAAAAAGGAACTAAAGTTATTGCATACAGTGTAGTAGAAGCAACTAAAAATGGAGCTTATTCACTAGTTGGTGGAGGAGATTCGGTAGCTGCAATTAATAGATATAACTTAGGAGATGAAGTAAGTTATGTTTCTACAGGAGGAGGAGCAATGCTGGAATATCTTGAAGGAAAAGAATTGCCTGGAGTAATTGCTATTAATCAAAAAGAAGGATTCAGATTAAATGAAGATTAGTTTTAAATAGTATCAAACAGAAAGGGATAATGAAAAAAATAATTGCATTAGCAGGAAGTAATAGCAAAGAGTCTATCAACAAACAATTTGCTTATTACGTTTCGGAATTAATTGAAGGGGTAGATTTAATTCAACTCGATTTAAATGATTTTGAGGTACCAATGTATGGTATTGATGAAGAGAATGAAAACGGAATGCCTAAAGATGCTCAAAGCCTAACTAAACTGATTCAAAAAGCTGATGGGATTGTAATTTCATTAGCAGAACATAATGGAAGCTATACAGCCGTTTTTAAGAACATTTTCGATTGGATATCTAGAATTGAAGCTAAAGTGTTTGAAACTACTCCAGTGTTTTTGTTATCGACTTCTTCTGGAGGAAGAGCTGGTTCTTCTGTAATGCAAGCAGCAATGGATAGATTTCCAAGACATGGAGCTACCATTCCAGCAAATTTTAGCTTACCTAGTTTTTATGATAATTTTAAAGATGGAAAATTAGTAGATGAAAATTTACTTTCTGATTTAAAAGAAAAGATTACCCTTTTTGAGGAAGAGTTAAAAAGCTAATTAATTTTAATTTTTTAGCTATTGAAGCAATTAATAAAGCTATTGAGATTCCCAAAAATCCTCCGCAAATAAGATCTAGAGGATAATGAACTCCCAAGTATATTCTGCTGTAGCTAACAACAGTTGCCCATAAGAATATCCAAAAAGCAATGTGTTTTATTCGTTTGCTTAAGAATAAAGCTATGAGTGTTGCTAACCCAAAAACATTACTGGCATGAGATGAAACAAATCCCCAGTTTCCTCCTTTGTATCCGTCTACAAAATGAACTAACCCTTCAAGACTTGGTTCATGAGATGGGCGTAATCTTTGAAAAACGTTTTTGAATGCCTCTACCGAAAGTGTATTGGTTAGCGCAAAAGTTATAAGAATTAATGCAGTAAGTATAGCCGCTTTTTTTAATCCATAATGGCGATAAAGCAAGTAAACTAAGAACATGTAAAATGGAACCCAAAAGAATTTGTGACTTACCCAATACATGATTGTATCGAATAATGGACTATGGAATTCATTAAAGAAAATAAAAATTTCAGCATCTAAATTCAATATATACTCTAACATGGAATTTTATTTTTCTTCGAAACTAGTGTCGCATTCTTGTTTTTTACCCACATTCCAAGAAATAGAGAATGCTGTAAAGAAATACCAATCTCTGGCTGGAGAGTTTCCTCTGTTTACACCAATGTTTCTGTCACCTAATTGGCTTGTAGATTTATCTGCTAGGATTGGAGTAAGCACCCCAGATTCATTAGCAAGTGTTGATGGATTTACATAGTTTCTACTTACATCATCCAAATAATCTGTAACCAGTATTCTGGCACCATATTCTATAGAGAATGAAAGCTGTTCGGTTAAGTTCTTTTTGTATCCAAATCCAACAGGAAAAGCAATTTGATTTAATTTGTAATAATCAGCAGTGTTTGCAGAAGTGTTTTGTCCTTCAGTTCCTAACGCTTGTAGGTCGTACCATTTACCGTTATACATTCCTTTTGGTTTGAAATTATATCCAGCAATTCCAAAAAACAAAAAAGGAGTTTGATACTTTTTAGTTAAACTTCCAGGCTTGTATTTTACAAAGTTCACTTCTAAGATTGCTCCTAACTCTAGCACGGTACTTTTAAAATCTAAATTTCTATTTCTTTCCCAAGCATCATCACTTTGGTAATCGTAAGCCTCAATTTTACCGTACATAAAATGTAAACGATAGGCATAACGTAAGTTTTTGTGATTCTTTTTGTAGGATAAACCTAAAGCTAAATTGGTGTTTTTATCGAAATGCTTTTTATTTAAATCACCAATGTAGTAGGAACCTCCCAACAAAAATGAAAATTGCTGAGTTTGTGCCATAGCAGAGCTACTTAGTAAAGCAATAAAACAATATAACACAAGGTTTTTCATAGGTTCATATTACGTTAGGTCATGCATATTATTGCTTACAGCCTATTTTAATAGAGGACAAATATAAGATTATAATTGTGAAAAAGTAACATAAAAAAAGCCACTTCAATTTGGTTGAAGTGGCTTAGTATTATTTTAAGTATTCGAGATTATTCTTCTTCGTCTCCGTCAAATCTATCTTTAATGTCTTCAACAACATCTTCAACTTTGTCTTTAGCTGCATCATATACATCTTCAATTTTGTCTCCAATGTTTTCAGCAATATCTTTTGCACCTTCCCAAGCATCACCTGCTTTATCTTTTAGGCTATCCAACATGTCTCCAGCTTTGTCCATCATTCCTCCTGCAGCTCCAGCAGTTGCCGCAGCAGCTCCTTTAGCAACATCAGCAGTTTTGCTAGCTACATTCCCTGCAACATTAGCAGCTCCATCAGCAACATTTCCTGCTACGTTAGCAGCACCTTTTACAGCATCACCCGCTACGTTAGCTGCACCTTTAGCAACATCAGCAGTTTTATCAGCAACTTTTCCAGCAACATTAACGGCTCCGTCAGCAACATCAGCAGTTTTATCGGCAACTTTTCCAGCAACATTCACAGCTCCATCTGCTACGTTTCCTGCAACATTAGTAGCGCCTTTTGCTACATTTCCTGCTGCATTTGCAGCACTTGAAGCAGCATCTTTAGCTCCTCCAAATAAATTTTTAATAAAGCTTCCTAGTCCCATTTTCTTTTAGTTTTTGATTTGTTTAAATATGCAATTTAGTTAAAATATTTGATGTTCAGAATGCTTATAGCACTATGTTAACAATCTTTTTAGGCACAATGATTATTTTCTTTGGTTCTTTTCCATCCAAATAACCTGCAGTTTTCTCGTGAGCCATTACTGCTTTTTCTATGTCATCTTTCTGCATAGTTGAGGGTAATTCTAGCATAAACCTCATTTTACCATTAAATGATACTGGATAATTGTGATTTGCTTCTACTAAATGTTCTGGGTTAAAAACTGGCCAAGCCGCAAAAGAAATGCTCTCGCTATTTCCTAGCTTATTCCATAACTCTTCGCAAATGTGCGGAGCGTAAGGAGAGGCTAATACCAATAATTCACTCAATATTTGTTTGTTGTTGCATTTTTGAGACTGCAATTCATTCACACAAATCATCAGGTTACTTACAATTGTATTAAAAGAATATCTTTCTAAATCTTCCGTAATTTTCTTGATAGCTGTGTGTAACGTTTTAAGCGATTTTTTGTCTGCTTCAGTTTCCGTTACCGTAAATGTTTCTCCTTGGTGGAATAATCTCCACAGCTTTTTCAAGAACCCATTTACTCCACTAATTCCATTGGTATCCCAAGGTTTTGCTTGTTCTAGTGGTCCCAAGAACATTTCGTAACACCTTAATGTATCGGCTCCAAATTTCTCTACCAACTCATCTGGAGTTTGTACGTTATACTTGGATTTACTCATTTTTTCTACTTCGCTTCCGCAAATGTAGTCTCCGTTTTCATTGTTGATGAATTGAGCAGTTAAAAATTCTGGATATTTTTGATCTTTTTCTGCTTCTGCTTTGTTTAAGATATCATTGCTAACAAATTTTATGTCTACAGGTAACCTTGTTGTGTCGTACTTAGTTATTGAAGTTAATTTGAGGCCTAGATTATCGTATGCTTTGATAATTAGTTGTTCAATTTTTTCAAAAAGGAATTCATCAGATTCTCCTTCCTTTTCATCAATCCAATTTCTTGAAATATAGACTGGAGGTAATTTAGAAATATCAGCTTTTGGTTCAAATTCATTAAGACTTAATCTATAAACAAAACTACTTCTCCCCAAGATCATTCCTTGATTTATCAATTTCTTGAAAGGCTCTTCAAAAGAAATGTAATCCATGTCATACAAGAACTTAGTCCAAAAACGAGAGTACAATAAATGTCCTGTTGCGTGTTCTGCTCCTCCAATGTATAAATCAACTTGTCCCCAATAATCTGCTTTCTCTCTCGATACAAATTCATTAGGATTATTAGCATCCATATATCGTAAGAAATACCAAGAACTTCCTGCCCAACCTGGCATGGTGTTCAATTCCATTGGCCAAGTGCACGAACCGTTTTGTTTGTCGTTCGTTTTAAGAATCTTCTTATTTCTACACCAACTCCAAGTATTTGCATTCCCCAAAGGTGGATCTCCATCTTCAGTCGGTAAATATTTTTCTACTTCTGGCAATTCAATTGGTAAAAATTCATCTTCAATTACTTTAGGTATTTCATTTTCGAAATAAACAGGGAAAGGCTCTCCCCAATATCTTTGTCTCGAGAAAATTGCATCTCTCAATCTAAAATTGGTCATTCCTATACCACATCCTTTATCTTGTATGGCTTTAATTGCTGCTCCAATTCCTTTTTTGGCATTCAATCCATTCAAGAAATCTGAGTTAGTCAATAGCGCAGATTTATCTTCGCAAGCTGCTTCAGAAATATCTACGTTTTCAAATATATTTCTTATTTCAATACCAAAATGATTAGCAAAACTCCAATCTCTTTGGTCACCAGCAGGAACAGCCATTACAGCTCCAGTTCCGTAACCAGCCAATACGTAATCTCCAATCCAGATCTGTACTTTATCTCCCGTGAAAGGGTGAATTGCAAAAGCACCTGTGTTAACTCCCGTAATGTTTTTTACATCCGCTTGTCTGTCACGTTCCGTTTTC
This sequence comes from Flavobacteriales bacterium, assembly GCA_018609055.1. Lineage (GTDB taxonomy): Bacteria > Bacteroidota > Bacteroidia > Flavobacteriales_D > CAJJDF01 > CAJJDF01. Next base: position 53,913 of record JABAYJ010000001.1, on the reverse strand, counting down.
AAACTAGCTTGCTCAATGTAAGCCTCAATAGCTTGTTTTTGATCAGCAGTTGTAATTTCTGCTACCAATTCGTGTTCTGGTGCAAGCACCATAAAGTTCACACCAAAAATTGTATCAGGTCTTGTAGTAAAAACTTCAATCTTTTTATCTGAGTTATCTACGTCAAAGAACATAGAAGCTCCTTTAGATTTTCCAATCCAGTTCTTTTGTTGCTCCTTTATAGAGTCACTCCAGTCAATCGTATCCAATCCTTGAATCAAACGATCTGCATAAGCAGTAATTCTCATACTCCACTGGCGCATTAATTTTTGCACCACAGGATGTCCTCCTCTTTCCGATACTCCGTCTTTTATTTCGTCATTTGCCAATACTGTTCCCAAAGCAGGGCACCAGTTTACCATAGAATTAGAAATAAAAGCCAAACGGTAATTCATTAAGATATCGCTCTGTTCTTTCTCCGTAAATTTACTCCATTGGTCGGCTGTAAAAACTTCTGTTTCTTCACAAGCGGCCTTTATTGTTGCATTACCTTCTGTTTCAAACACTGCAGTAAGTGTTTCTAATTTCTCGGCTTTGTTGTTTGCTTTGTTATACCAAGAATTAAATAATTGCTTAAAAATCCATTGAGTCCATTTGTAGTAATCAGGTGAAGAAGTTCTCACTTCTCTGTCCCAATCAAATGAAAAACCAATTTGGTCCATTTGCTGGCGGTAACGCTCCACATTTGTTTTAGTAGTAACCGCAGGATGTTGTCCTGTTTGTATAGCATATTGCTCAGCAGGTAATCCAAAAGAATCGTATCCCATTGGGTGCAACACGTTATACCCTTTTAGTCTTTTGTAGCGTGAATAAATATCAGAGGCAATGTAACCCAATGGATGCCCAACATGCAATCCTGCTCCCGAAGGATAAGGAAACATATCTAAAGAATAAAATTTAGGTTTTTTAGAATTTTCTTGTGCAGTAAATGTCTTTTTGTCTGCCCATTCTTTTTGCCATCTCTTCTCTATCTTACTGTGATTGTATTCCATTGAATTTTCTTTGCGTGTTTATTCGATTTGCAAAGATACCTAATAATGAATAATTGAGAATGGATAATTAAGAATTTGATTTTTCGATTAGTTTTTAAATATTGAATAGTTGTAACTAATTGACTAACTGTAGTTATATTTATGTTTTAAAAATCAGTTTATGAGAGTTGCAATTTTTTTGATTCGATAATTAAAAACCAAGAAAGACAAGGATTTGGTTGTGGGAATGCTTTTGTTTTTAAAAGTTTGAAAGAAGGATTAATTACCTTTTATGTAAATCTTGAAAAAGTTTCTTTAAAAGGAAAGTGTCAAGAATTAAATCTAGATCAAGTTGATATTGCATTAGAAGTATATAGAAATAATAAAAATTATAGAGATTCTATAAAAAGTATAGATTACTGTAGTTGTATGCGATATGTTAATTCTCAATCAAGATTAGAGGCAAAAATTATTTCGGGGAAAATAATAGCTGCTACGAAAAAGAAAACTGAACAAGAAAATACTTACCAATTAGAAAAATATAATACAGAATATATTTCAGTAAAACTTACAGATTTAAAGTTCTTACATCCAATATCTAAAGACACTATTGAAATAGAAAAGGTTGTTTTTTACAATATTGAAGTTGGATGGGATGTTGGCTAGGTTAACTGAATAAAAAAAACATCAAATCCCATTTGCTTTGAAATTTGATGCTTGAAATTTGGGGTTTTTATTTCCTGGAAGGAATTTTAAACCTTCTCATAATCCGAGAGATTCATATCAATCGTTCGGTTTACCATATCTACTTTAGTAATTTCTATGGTTACTTTAGATCCCATTTTAAGTTCGTCTCCGTATTTTTTACCTACTAGTTTCTTTCCGTCTTCTTCGAAGAAAAAACGATCTTGAGTAATGTTATTAGTACGAATTAATCCTTCGCATTTGTTTTCGTTAATCTCTACAAAAATACCGTAGCTAGTAACACCAGATATAGTTCCAGCAAATTCTTGCCCTACTTTATCTTTCATGAATACTACTTGCATAAACTTAGTAGAAGCTCTTTCGGCATCAGTAGCTTTTTTCTCTTGGTTAGAGAAATACTTAGCTTGTTGCTCAATTTCATCTTCAGTAATATGTGGAGCTTTTTTATCCAAAAAGTTCTGTAAAATCCTATGAAGCATTAAATCTGGATACCTTCTAATTGGTGAAGTAAAGTGAGAGTAATAATCAAATGCTAATCCATAGTGACCAATATTTTCTGCTGAATAAACAGCTTTAGCCATTGAGCGGATTACCATTGGTCCAATGAAGTTTAATTCTCTATTCTCTTTTGCTTCGGTCAATAAATTGTTCAATGCAAATGAAAGAGGTTTGTCTTTTACTTCTTTTATTTCGTAACCATTGTCACTAACAAATCTTTGTAAGTCAGCTATTCTGTCTTCGCTTGGTTTGTCGTGAATTCTATATATGTTAGGATATTTTGCTTCTCCTTTTTTAGGTATTCCAATAAACTTAGAAACATTTTTGTTCGCCAATAACATAAACTCCTCCACTAACTTGTGGGCTTCTTGCGAAGTTTTAAGTTTTACTCCAACAGGCTTTCCGTCTTCTATAATAAACTTAACTTCAGTAGATTCTATATTAAGAGCTCCCGAATTCATTCTCTTAGCTCTCATTATTTGAGCCAAATCGTTTAAAACGTTTATCTCTTTTTGGTAATCACCTTCTTTGTTTTCAATTCTTTCTTGAGCTTCTTCGTAAGTAAATCTTCTGTTCGAGTTTATTACAGTCCTTCCAAACCAACTCTTTTGGATTTTCGCTTCTTTATCTAATTCAAATACTGCAGAAAAAGTTAATTTCTCTTCGTTTGGTCTTAATGAACAAACTTGATTCGATAATACTTCAGGAAGCATTGGTACAACTCTATCTACTAGATAGACAGAAGTCGCTCTTTCTATAGCTTCGTCATCAATAATAGTTCCTTTGGTTACATAATGGGATACATCTGCAATATGAACTCCTACTTCAATGTTTCCATTTTCTAGTTCTTTATAAGAAATTGCATCATCAAAATCTTTTGCGTCAAATGGATCAATAGTTAAGGTATCTACATCTCTAAAATCTTTTCTTTTTGCAATTTCTTTAGCGGAGATAGTTGTGTCAACATCTTCTGCTGCTTGTAAGATCTCTGCTGGGAACTGATATGGAAGTTCAAAGTCTTCCATTATTGCATTCATTTCAGTATTTGTCTCTCCAGATTTACCTAGAATTTTTGTGATTTTACCGAAAGGTGAATTCATTTTCTCTGGCCAATTCATCAATTTAACGATTACCTTATCCCCATTTTTGGCTTTGTTAAGGTGTTTTAAATCAATAAAGAAATCTACATGAGTTTTACGACTATCTGTAATTACAAATGCAAATTTGTCTGATATTTCTAATGTACCTACAAACTCTGTCTTTTTTCTCTCAATTACTCTTTCTACTTTTCCTTCAGGCTTTCTTCTGTTAGGATTGTCATCCATTACAAAAGATACCAAATCACCATCAAGGGCATTTTTAGTTTTTTCTTTTGAGATGTATATATCATCTCCATCTTCAATTATTATGTAAGCACTTCCTTTGGCTGTAAATTCTATTCTTGCCTCACTTGATTCTAAATTGCTTTCACTGTTGACTGTATAGTTTCCACTTGAGTTCGTTACTTCTCCGTCTTGTTCCAGTTCACTTAAGAACTTTGAGACTTGTTTTTTTTGTATTGGTTGGGTAAATCCTATTCCTTTTGCTATTTGAACAGCATTGAATGGTTTACCATTAGAATGAGCTAAAAATTGAATGATTTTTCTCTTAATATTTTTTTTCAGCTTCTTCCCTTTGTTGTTTGACATGCGAGTCTTTGGTTTTTGTGTTATCTGATATTTATTAACAAAACTATAAGTTTTAATAGCGTTTGCCTTGCTAAAGATACGATATTATTGTTTTAACTTCATGCACAAAAAAAATCGATTATCAATTAATTTAAAAAAATTGTGAAAACAAAAGTATTATTTTTAGTCGCTTTATTTGCAGTATCTACTGCAGCAAAAGCGCAACAAACTTCTGATGAAGCAACAAAAAACGTAACTGATGGAGTTTTGGCAACTGCTGATGCAGATGCAGCTGAAGGATGGAGCAAAGGAGGAGTACTTGGACTTAATATGGGTCAAGTAGCTTTATCAAACTGGCAAGGTGGGGGACAAAGTTCTATTTCTGGAACTTCTTTATTGAGTCTTTTTAGAAACTACAAACAAGGAAAAACTGCTTGGGATAATTCTTTAGATTTAGCTTACGGATTATTGTCTCAAGCCAATGGACCTTTTATAAAAAGTGACGATAGAATTGAATTGAACTCTAAATATGGACGTCAATTTAAAAACAATGAGAAATTGTATTACGGTGGATTAGTAAACTTTAGATCTCAGTTTGCTCCAGGTTTTGCAACAGTTGCTCAAACTAATCTTATTTCAAGAATTATGTCACCTGCATATATTACTGCTGCAATAGGTATTGATTACAAGCCAACAAGTGCTTTTTCTCTATTCTTTGCTCCAGTATCTTACAGAGGAACTGTAGTTTTAGATCCAGCATTAAATGCTTTAGGAGCATATGGAGCAACAGCTAACGAAAGTGTAAGACATGAAATGGGTGGATTAGTAATGATTAAGTTTCAAGACGATATCATGAAAAACATTAACTTGAAGTCTCAAGCTACTTTCTTCTCTAACTATTTAGATAGACCAGAAAATGTTGATGTGTTATGGGATTTATTATTAACTATGAAGGTTAACAAATACATTAACGCAAGTATTGGAACTACATTAATTTACGATCACGATATTAATATCGCTACTGATGATAATAACGATGGAGTATTTGATATGTCTGGACCAAAAATGCAATTTAAAGAAGTACTAAATATTGGATTTGCTTACAAATTTTAAATAATAGACTTATTAAGTTTAATATTAAAACCTTCTGGAAACAGAGGGTTTTTTTATGTCAAAATTTTGAGTGAATTAGCTTTATCAAGCCTAAGTTGATTTTTTAAAGCATCTAAACTGTCGAATTTCACTTCATCACGTAACCTTTCAATAAACTCAACTTTTATTGTTTTTTGATAAAGATTTCCATCAAAATCAAATAAGTTCACTTCAATTTTTTCTTGCTCACTTTCGTCAATAGTAGGATTCTTACCAATGTTTAACATTGCTTTGTATCGGTTCCCATCAACTTCAACATAAACCACATAAGCTCCTGGTTTAGGGATGATTTTAGTTTTATCTTCTATTAAAAGATTAGCTGTTGGAAAACCAATAGTGTTTCCTAGTTTTTTTCCTTCGATTACTTTTCCTTTAAGTGGAAAAGTATAGCCAAGATATTCGTTAGCCAAAGGAATGTCTCCTAATTCGATAGCTTTTCTTATTTTGGTAGAGCTCACATTAATGTCATTGATATCCTGTGCAGATATTTCTTTTACATCAAACCCATAAAGTTCACTTAGTTCTTTAAGGTATTCAAAATTTCCCTCTCTGTTTCTTCCAAATTGATGGTCGTAACCAATAATAAGGGTAGATACTTTAATCTCTTTAACCAAAAAGTCTCTAACGTATTCGAGTGCTGAGATTCTTGAAAAATCTTTAGTAAATGGGTAGATTATTAAGTGGTCAATTCCAGAACTCTCCAGTCTATTAATCTTTTCATCTAAAGTATTAATTAGTTTGAGATTGTTGTTTTCAGGGAATAAAACTAACCTTGGATGTGGAGAAAAAGTAAGCATTACAGATTCGCCATCCTCTTCGTTAGCAAGACTTTTTAGAGAGTCAATGATTTTTTGATGTCCAAAATGAATTCCATCAAAAGTACCAACAGTCAAAAAAACTTTTTTCTCTGGTTTAAAATCAGCTATGTTTCGGTATATTTTCAATGTAAAATTAAATGATACTTCAAAGGTAATTTTTTCTTTAAATCTATTGGTTATTGTATAAAAAAAAGTAATTTTGTACCAAATTTGATACTAAATATAATCTAACTCAAATAATATGTCTGTAAAAGGAAAAATTTCTCAAGTAATTGGACCCGTAGTTGATGTTGCTTTCGATAACAAAGAATCACTACCAAAAATACTTGATGCATTAGAAGTAACTAAAGCAAACGGAGAAGTTGTTGTGCTTGAATGTCAGCAACATACTGGTGAAAATTCAGTAAGAACAATTGCAATGGATGCAACTGAAGGTTTAAGAAGAGGACTTGAAGTTACAGCATTAGGTTCGCCAATTAGTATGCCAACCGGAGATCAAATCAAAGGAAGATTGTTTAACGTAATTGGAGAAGCAATTGATGGATTAGAAGCACCAACAAGAGAAAACGTAAAACCAATTCACGCAAAACCACCAAGATTTGAAGATCTATCAACTTCATCTGAGGTTCTTTTTACAGGAATTAAAGTAATTGATTTGATTGAGCCTTATTCTAAAGGGGGAAAGATTGGATTGTTTGGAGGAGCAGGAGTAGGGAAAACAGTCCTTATTCAGGAATTGATTAACAATATTGCAAAAGGACACGGAGGACTTTCGGTATTCGCAGGAGTAGGAGAAAGAACAAGAGAAGGTAACGATTTGATGAGAGAGATGTTAGAGTCTGGTATTATCAAATACGGAGAGAAATTCATGGAATCTATGGAAAATGGAGGATGGGATTTATCTTTAGTAGATAGAGAAGAAATGAAAGAATCAAAAGCGACATTCGTTTTTGGTCAAATGAATGAGCCTCCAGGAGCAAGAGCAAGAGTTGCACTTTCTGGATTAACATTAGCAGAATATTACAGAGATGGAGGTGGTGATGATAGTGATGGAGGAAAAGATATCCTTTTCTTTATTGATAACATCTTTAGGTTTACACAAGCAGGTTCTGAGGTATCGGCATTATTAGGTCGTATGCCATCTGCCGTAGGTTACCAACCAACTTTGGCTTCGGAAATGGGAGCAATGCAGGAGAGAATTACTTCTACAAAAAGTGGTTCTATTACATCTGTACAAGCGGTTTACGTACCTGCAGATGATTTAACAGATCCAGCACCAGCAACAACATTTGCTCACTTAGATGCAACTACAGTATTGTCAAGAAAAATTGCTGAGCTAGGAATTTATCCAGCAGTAGATCCTTTGGATTCTACATCAAGAATTTTGACTGCAGATATCTTAGGTGATGAGCACTATAACTGTGCACAGAGAGTAAAAGAAATATTACAGAGATATAAAGAACTTCAAGATATTATTGCAATTCTTGGTATGGATGAATTATCTGATGAAGATAAATTAGTTGTATCGAGAGCAAGAAGAGTTCAAAGATTCTTATCACAGCCTTTCCATGTTGCTGAACAGTTTACTGGACTAAAAGGATGTTTAGTTGATATCGAAGATACTATCAAAGGATTTAACATGATTTTGAATGGTGAAGTGGATGAGTATCCAGAAGCAGCATTTAACTTGAAAGGATCTATTGAAGAAGCGATTGAAGCAGGAAAGAAAATGACAGCTGAAGCTTAATTCTGAAACACTAAAGAACTTACTATGTTATTAGATATTATCACACCAGACACACAATTATACTCAGGAGAAGTAACTTCTATTACTTTGCCAGGTATTGATGGTGATTTGGGAATTTTAAATAATCACGCACCATTGATTACTACTTTAAAGAAAGGAACTATTTCTATCATTAAAGCAGGAGGTGAAAACGAATCTTTCGAAACTAACGGAGGAATTGTGGAAGTGTTGAATAATAAAGTGATCGTATTAGCAGAATAATAGAGTTAACAATATAAAATTGAAAGCCCGATTAAGATTTCTTAATCGGGCTTTTTTGTTTTAATAAAAAGGTATATTTAGTTCTAAAATATTCTAATCATTTTAGGAGTCCATATCGATAATCATCATGAAACTCACCGAGTTTGATAAGAGCTTGTTTAAAGACTCCTTCTTTTTTGAATCCGCATTTCTCTAGCACTCTCATGGAACCAATGTTAAAGTCCATTACACTGCCTATAATTCGGTTTATATCTAAGTTTTGGAATCCATAGTCGCACATTAGTGAAACTGCTTGGGTACCAATTCCATTTCCCCAATATTCTTCTCCAATATAATAGCCGATTTCAACAGATTTCCGTTCCAATCCAGTTTGGAAATGAAGTCCAATATTCCCCACGAAAGTGCCTTTCCAATAAATGCCGAAAATGTGGCCAATCTTTTGTTCTTGAGCTTTTGCAATAAATTCTAATGCTTTTTCATATGTATAAGGATTAGGAAAAGAATCGCTCACACATTTAAATACATTAGGATTGTCTCCAAGTCGAGCCATTTCTTTTGCAATGTCTTTTGTTAACTCACAGATTTCAATCTCTCCTTTATGTATGATTACTTTTTTCATTGCTTAATCAACTTTTTACTTGATACTCTACCATCTTGAGATTGAATTCTAATAATGTAAATTCCTTTTGGTAATTCAGTTAGGTTAATCTTATAAGAAGTATTCATTTGACTAGGCAATAAAGATGTAACTAGTTTTCCGTCAAGTTGAATGATAGAAATTGATTCTATAATTTCGGTAGTATTTACTGTGATAAATTCATTTGTTGGATTAGGATAAATTGAAAATTTAAGAGATTTTTCTAATTCATTTATTCCTAAAGCAATCGAATCTAAAACTGCTAGAGCAGAATCAACTTTACAACTATTTGGTATTCCCCAACCATAAATAATATCTGGGTTTGATGCTCTGTCCGAGTTGTTTCTTACAGCATCCATAATCTCAAAACTTGATCTATTTGGGTGAGCTTGTTTAAGGCAAGCTACCATTCCTGTAATTAGTGGTGTTGCGAAAGAAGTTCCGTTACCAAATCTAGCTGTGTCATCTAATCCTACAAACCAACATCCTTGTCCTATTGTAACCACATCTGGTTTTATTCTTCCATCAGATGTTGGTCCCTCAGATGAGAAGCCAGCTCTTGTGCTGTCATATTTTATTGCTCCAACACACAGTACACTATCAGCATCACAAGGTGAAGAAAGTGTTCCTGCTCCACTACCACTATTCCCGGCAGCAACCGAAATGATGATTCCTTTTCGTTTAGCAATATTCACTCCTTGTACAGCAATTGTTGTACTTCCGTTCATGTCGTTATAAGAATAACTTACTTGTAGCGTATCAAAGTTTCTATATCCTAAAGAAATACTACAAATATCTGCTCCAATTGAATCGGCTCTTTCAAGCCCAAGAATCAAATTAAATTCTTCTACATTTCTTTCAAATCTTCCAATTTCGGTAAGGTAAAAAGCATAATCTGCTTTGGGTGCAGCTCCCAAATAATTACTGTCAAGTTGAGCTGCAATTACTGAAGATACAAGCGTTCCGTGAGAGTTTTTATGATAAACAAAGCATGCGTTATCCTCAAAATCCCAAGTGTCAATTATTCTACCTTCATTTCTAAGAGTTTCAAAAGCTTTCATTGAATCTAATTCAGGGGAACCTGCATCTAAAACTGCAATTAATACTCCAGTTCCATCCAGTCCATTATCATGTAAACAAGAAATTGTTTTGGTGATTTCTAGTTGTTCAAAAGCATTTCCATAACTAGAGCTATCCGAAGTTGAAAATGTCGATTTAGTTTCTAAAATTGCTAATTCACCTCTCTCTTTCTGGTTAATTAGGATTATTCTATCAATAAACGAAAATCTATCAACCAATTCGGTCTGGTTTAATACAGATGAAAGATGAACAGCATTCAGCCATCTTGAAACATTAATTATTTCTCCTTCTTTTAATAATTCTGATAAATATGTATTTGAAACAGGAAGGTCATAAAAATCGTACCCATAGTTAGATTTTTGTAACTGAGCTCTTGGCGAAAAACGTTCTGCAAACTTATTCTGCGTTAGTTTTTCTTTGCCTTTAAGGAAGACAATATATTCATTTGATTGACCAAACAAAAAGCAAGGGAAAAGAGAAAAAAGAAGGAATAAAATGCGCATATTTTTCATAACAAAACTATAATCAGTATTCACTAGTGAAGATACAAAATGCTAGTAACAATATGTGTATATTTGCAAAATTGGAAAAATATGAAGGCAATTAAGACTAAAATAAAAGATTTATTAATTCTCGAACCTGATGTTTTTGGGGACGATAGAGGATACTTTTTCGAATCATTTAATAATGACCTATTTAATACTTTAGCTGGTAAAGAAGTTAATTTTGTTCAAGACAACCAATCAATGTCAGGAGCTAATATTGTAAGAGGGCTTCATTTCCAAAATCCACCTTTTGCTCAAGGTAAATTAGTGCGAGTTATTAAAGGAGAAGTGGTAGATGTGGCGGTAGATATTCGTATGGACTCACCTACTTATGGAGAACATGTTTCTGTGAGATTATCTGAAGAGAATAAGTTGATGTTTTGGATTCCTCCAGGTTTTGCTCACGGGTTTTCTAGTCTTAAAGAAGGAACTATTTTTTCTTATAAATGCACCAATTATTATAACAAAGAATCGGAAGGAAGTTTAGCTTGGGATGATACTGATTTAGGAATAAACTGGGAGGTTGAAAATCCTATTATTTCTGAAAAAGACAAAAATTCTGTTGCTTTTAATGAATTAAAATCTCAATTCTAATGAAGACTTTTTTATACATTTTTTCAGTAAGTGTTTGTTTGATAGCTTTATCATGCAATCAAAATAAGGCCAAAACCGATCCTAGGGTTGAAAATATGGCTAATGGAGAATCGGAGGAATCTATTAAAGATTATCAGGATTACATCAATAGTAAATATCAAGTTTTTGCAATTCCACTACCAAAGAAATTAAAGTTTGCTGATGAACTAGTCCCATTAGAAAATTTGATGGTTCGCGAGAATTTAGATCGAGAAATATTGGTTAATACCTATTGGCATTCCAATACTTTTTTAATTCAAAAAAGAGCAAATAGATGGTTTCCAATTATCGAAAAAATTCTTAAAAAGAACAAAATGCCAGATGACTTAAAGTATTTGGCACTTATTGAAAGTGGCTTAGATAATGTCGTTTCGCCAGCTGGAGCAGCTGGATTTTGGCAATTTATGAAACCTACAGCTAAAGGATATGATTTGGAGATTAACAGTTTTGTTGATGAACGATATAATCTTGAAAAATCAACAGAAGCTGCTTGTAAATATTTAAAAGCTGCTTATAAACAATTTGGTTCTTGGTCTCTTGCAGCAGCATCCTATAATATGGGAAGAGGAGGAGTTAATAATCAACTTACAAAGCAAAAAGTAGATAGTTATTATGAGCTTTATCTAAATAAAGAAACATCAAGGTATGTGTATAGAATTTTAGCTGCAAAGCTTATTTTATCTAACTCAAATGACTTTGGATTTCAAATAAGAAAATCGGAGTTGTATTACCCATACAGAACCTATTCAGTAACTATAGATTCATCTATATCAAATTTAGCTCAGTTTGCAATTGATAATGGAACAAATTACGCCACAATGCGTCATTTGAACCCATGGATTAGAGGATATGAATTGCCTAATTCTGAAGGAAATAAGTACTCAATTAAATTTCCAAAAGGAGATTTTCATGTTGAGGAGTTTTTTGAAGAAGATTCATTATTCATGGATAATGAGGAGGAGATTGAAGAGGTAGAGGATTCGGTTATAATTAATTTAGATTCTGTTCCCAAAGTGGAAAAGAAGATAGATTCGATAAAGTCGCAAACAAGTATTAAAGAAATAAAACCAACTAAATAAATGGAGAACCAAACGGAATTTCTCGAAGTATATGGAGCTCGTGTCCATAACCTCAAAAACATTGATGTTAAAATTCCTAGGGATAAGTTAGTAGTAATTACTGGATTAAGTGGTAGTGGAAAATCATCTTTGGCTTTTCAAACCATTTATGCCGAAGGGCAAAGAAGGTATATCGAAACATTTTCTTCATACGCACGTCAGTTTTTAGGAAATCTAGAGAGACCAGATGTAGATAAGATTACCGGACTAAGCCCCGTGATTTCTATTGAGCAGAAAACGGTAAATAAAAATCCAAGATCTACAGTAGGTACAATTACAGAGATTTATGATTTCTTAAGATTGTTTTATTCTAGAGTAGGAGAAGGTTACTCGTTTAATACTGGTGAAAAAATGGTGAAATACACCAATGACCAGATTATTGAAAAAATCACTAGTGATTATTTAGGTAAAAAAGTGATGTTGCTTTCGCCAATAGTTAGAGGAAGAAAAGGACATTACAAAGAGCTTTTTGTAAAGATTAAAAGGCAAGGATTTATCCGTGCTAAAGTAGATGGAGAAATAATAGATTTGATTGAAGAAGTGAAGTTGGATAGATACAAAATCCATGACATTGATATTTTAGTTGATAGATTAGAGATAAATGCTGAGGCTGAAAATAGACTGAAACAATCTATTGAAACAGCTTTTAAATTTGGAAAAGGAACTCTATCGGTTCAAGACTTTGAGACTGGAGATGTGAAGTTTTTTAGTAAGTCACTCATGTGTCCTACAACAGGAATTGCTTATGAGGAACCAGAACCAAATTTCTTTTCTTTTAACTCACCTTATGGAGCTTGTGCTAGTTGTAGAGGGCTGGGAACTGTGCTAGAAATTGACAGCAAAAAAATTATCCCTGACGATTCATTATCAGTAAAAAAAGGAGCTTTTGCTCCACTTGGTAAATACAGCCAAAATTGGATTTTTAGACAAGTTGAAGCTTTGTTGGAGATGGAAGGTTTTACAGTAAACACTCCATTAAAAGAAGTTTCGGAAGAAGCTATTAACGAAATACTTTACGGAACAAACAAGCAGTTTAAATTAAAAAATCAAACTGGAATCACTGAGAATTCATCAGGTTTTGAAGGGATTATAAACTTTATATCTCGCTATCAAGAAGATTCATCAAGCTCTTTACAAAACTGGGCTAAGTCGTTCATGAACAGAATTAATTGTTCTTCTTGTGAAGGAACAAGATTGAAAAAAGAAGCACTTTATTTTAAAATAAACGAACGAAATATTTTTGAATTAGCGGATATGGATATTGCTGATTTGGTAATTTGGTTCAAAGATATTGAGAAGGATTTAAATGAAAAGCAGCTTAAAATAGGGCAAGAAATCATAAAAGAAATTCGAACTAGATTAAGCTTTTTGATTGAAGTTGGATTGGGATATTTAACCCTTAATAGAACTTCTAGTACATTATCTGGTGGAGAAGCACAAAGAATAAGACTTGCAACTCAAATAGGAACAGAGCTTACAGGAGTTTTGTATATTTTGGATGAGCCAAGCATTGGTTTGCACCAAAGAGATAACGATAGGTTAATTCAATCGTTAAAAAAACTGAGGGACATAGGTAATTCCGTTATTGTTGTAGAGCATGACAAAGACATGATGATGGAGTGTGATTACCTTATTGATATTGGTCCTGGAGCAGGAGTTAAAGGCGGAAATATATTGGTGGCTACAGAGCCTAAAAATCTTGATAAAGTATCTTCTAGTACTACTGATTATCTTAAGGAAATTAAAGAAATTGAAATTCCAAAAGAGAGAAGAAATAATTACGATAAACAATTGGTTTTGAAGGGTGCGACAGGAAATAACCTGAAAAATGTTACAATAAAAATTCCGTTACAAAACATGGTGTGTGTAACCGGAGTTTCGGGAAGTGGAAAGTCTAGTTTGATAAACCAAACTTTGTACCCAATCCTTAACGAATACATTTATAATGGAGTTAAAAAACCATTGCCTTATAAAAAGATAGATGGACTTGAACATATTGATAAGGTTATAGAAATTGATCAATCACCAATTGGTAGAACTCCTAGATCTAACCCAGCAACTTATACAAATGTTTTTGGAGAAATTCGTTCGCTTTTTGCCGAAATGAATGAATCGAAAATTAGAGGATATAAAGCAGGAAGATTTTCATTTAATGTGAAAGGAGGAAGATGTGAAGAGTGTAGAGGAGGAGGAGTAAAAACTATTGAAATGAATTTCTTACCAGATGTTCATGTGCAATGTGATGTGTGTAACGGAAAACGATACAATAGAGAAACGTTAGAGGTTAAGTACAGAGGTAAATCAGTAAATGATGTACTTTCTATGTCTATTGAAGAAGCTGTAAAATTCTTTGTAAATATTCCTAAAATTCATAAAAAATTAGAGACTTTGCAATCTGTTGGGCTTGGATATTTAACTCTTGGTCAGCCATCTACTACATTGAGTGGTGGAGAAGCACAAAGAGTAAAGTTGGCAACCGAATTATCTAAAAAAGACACAGGAAACACTTTTTATATTCTTGATGAACCAACAACTGGCCTTCATTTCGAAGATATTCAGTTGTTGCTTAATGTCCTAAACAGATTAGTAGATAACGGAAATACTGTGTTGGTAATTGAGCATAATATGGATGTAATAAAAAGTTCTGATTACTTAATTGATATTGGGCCAGAAGGTGGAAGTAAAGGAGGAGAATTGCTTTTTGCAGGAACACCAGAGGAGCTGATAAAAGTAAAGAAATCTCATACAGCTAAATACTTAAAAAAGGAATTGAAGTTATAGAATATCACTAGTCTGTTAATAAAATGATTTTGAACTTTCATCATTATTAACTATCATTGGTTATTATAAATCAAAAAATTATTAAATTATGAGTGATGATATTATAGATTCAGGAGACGTTAATAACGGCCAAAGACCACAGTTTTTAACTGTATTATGTATTTTAACATTTATCGGTTCAGGACTCGGTGTTCTTGGAAGCTTACTAGGAATAGTAGGAAGTTCTGCCTTATCTGCATTTATGCCAGCAGGAACTATTTTAGTTTCTCTCATTGGTCTTGTTTATTCTGGATTGTGTTTATTCGGAGCTATTCAAATGTGGGGACTAAAAAAACAAGGTTTCACATTATACCTTGCAGGAAGTATAATCGCAATTTTAGTTACTCTTTACAATGCTTTTACAATTCAAAGTACTATGTCAGAAATTAATTCTCAATTTAGTGAAATTGAAGGTGTAGATCCTGTAGATTTTACTGGTGCAGCTAGTGGTGTAGCATGGACTTCTACGATAATAGGGATTCTTATAATTGTTGCTTTTGTAGCTATGTACAATGCTAATAAAAAAGCACTGGTTAACTAAGCTAATTTATTACTATTCAAAAAGGGAGAATCAATTTAGATCTCCCTTTTTTTATGCCTTAATATTTAATTTTAAGCTTAGTTCATTTAACTGAGTATGATCTACGTTTGCAGGTGCATCAATCATTACATCTCTTCCGCTATTGTTTTTAGGGAAAGCAATATAATCTCTAATCGATTCAGATCCACCAAAAATAGAACAGATTCTATCGAATCCGAAAGCAATTCCTCCGTGTGGTGGTGCTCCGTATTCAAATGCATTCATCAAGAATCCAAATTGAGCTTCAGCTTCTTCTTTGGTGAATCCTAATAAGTCAAACATACGAGACTGAATCTCCTTATCGTGAATCCTAATCGATCCACCTCCAATTTCTACTCCATTTATTACTAAATCATAAGCATTTGCTCTTACAGCTCCTGGGTTTGTGTTCAGCAATTCAAAATCTTCTTGTTTAGGAGAGGTAAATGGATGATGCATGGCATGAAATCTATCACTCTCTTCATCCCATTCTAATAAAGGAAAATCAAGAACCCATAAAGGAGCAAATGTTTTTCCATCTCTTAATTCGATCATGTTCCCCATGTGTAATCTCAAGTCATTCATTTGTGACTGAACTTTAGCCGTATCTCCCGATAAAACCATGATCAAATCTCCTGGTTTAGCATTAGATATCTCAACCCATTTAGCCAATTCCTCTTGGTTATAAAATTTATCTACAGAAGATTTAAAACTTCCATCTTCATTTACTCTACAATATATTAGTCCTTTCGCACCCACTTGTGGCGTTTTCACGTAATCAGTAATCTTATCAATTTGCTTTCTTGTAATTGAGTTTCCTCCTTCTACAGTAATTGCAATGATGTCTTCTGCTTCGTCAAATATTTTGAAATCTTTACCTTTTACAGCCTCAGTAATGTAATTGAATTTCATTCCAAAACGAATGTCAGGCTTATCAGAACCATAGTTCTTCATTGCATCTGCATAAGTCATTCTTACTACCTCTGGCAATTCAACTTTTAGTACTTCAGCAAATAAATTCTTAATCAATCCTTCAAAAGTTTGTAAAATATCTTCTTGTTCTACAAAAGCCATTTCGCAATCAATTTGAGTAAACTCTGGTTGTCTGTCCGCTCTTAAATCTTCATCTCTAAAACATTTTACTATCTGGAAATACCTGTCGTACCCACTCACCATAAGCAATTGCTTGAATGTTTGTGGCGATTGAGGAAGAGCATAAAACTGACCTTCGTTCATTCTACTTGGTACCACAAAATCTCTTGCACCTTCAGGAGTAGATTTTATCAAGAAAGGAGTTTCAATTTCAAGAAATTCCATGTTATTCATGTAGTTTCTTACTGATAATCCTATTTTATGTCTTAAAATAAGATTCTCTTTTACGGGATTTCTCCTTAGATCCAAATAACGATATTTCATTCGCAATTCGTCTCCACCATCTGTATTATCTTCAATAGTAAATGGAGGTGTTTTAGAGCTGTTAAGTACCTCTAAATTAGAAATTTCTATTTCTATTTCACCAGTAGGAATGTTCTTGTTTTTGCTACTTCTTTCAGTAACTCTTCCGGTAATTTTAACCACAAATTCTCTTCCAAGTTTTCTAGCTCTTTCGCACAATTCAGAGTTAGACTCTTCGTTAAAAACCAATTGAGTAATTCCATATCTATCTCTAAGGTCAACAAAAGTCATTCCTCCTAAGTCACGAGATTTTTGAACCCATCCACAAAGAGTAACCTCCTTATTTACGTCTTCAATTCTTAATTGTCCGTTATTGTGCGATCTATACATTGTATATGGTATTATTTAGAACCACAAAGTTAGAAAACTATTGAGAAGAATCAATCGTATTTAATCAAGATTATAAGCAAGGAGTTCTTCCTCCGTCTACAGGCAAGTTAATTCCATTAATATAACTAGCTAAAGGAGAAGCTAAAAAACCAATAGCATTTGCAACTTCTTCAGGTTCAGCAATTCTATTCATTGGAACAATTGCTTCCATTCCTTTTTTAATGTCAGCAACAGATTTTCCTGTTTTTTGAGACTTAGCTTCAAATATTTCATTTAGTCTACCAGTGTTGGTTGCTCCCGGCAATACATTATTAACTGTAATATTAAATTGACCTAGTTCATTAGCCATAGTTTTTGCCCAGTTAGCAACTGCACCTCTAATAGTGTTTGATACACCTAGTCCATTTAGTGGAGCTTTAACAGAAGTAGAAATAACATTTATTACTCTTCCATAAGGTTGGTTTTTCATATTTGGCAATACTGCCTGAACTAATTTATGGTTAGCAATTAGGTGTTGGTTAAATGTATTGATAAAGGCAATTGGATTTGCATCTATTATCGGACCACCTGCAGGTCCACCAGTATTATTCAATAAAATGTCAATTTTCAAAGATTTTATTTGTGTACAAGCCTTCTCTAATGACTCATCACTACTAAGGTCTGCAATGATATACGAGTGTTTTTGTCCTTTAGAAGTATCTAATATTGCTAAGGTCTTTTTTAATTTATCTTCATTCCTTGCCATCAATATCACATTCGCACCAAGGTTAGCAAAATTTATTGCTGATGCCATTCCAATTCCTCCTGTAGCTCCCGAAGCTAGTGCTGTCTTTCCAGATAAATTCATTTAGTTTCTTTATTAATTTGGACCAAATATAGGTATTACGACCATTATTTTAGGCTAAAAGTCTTATTCAAATTATACTTGAGATTTTAAATTTCTAAATAATCACTTAGGAATAAGTGATTTAGACGTTTTTATTTAAACATATCTATTATTTTTTGTTAAAATAATCCCATCACTGTATAAAATAACATTTAATAACCAAAATGCTTGACAAATCTAATTGATTTTCTTATTTTCGAGAAATTACAACTCAATTTTAACCAATAAATACTATACAATGAAGAAAATTTACTCAATGTTGGCACTGCTATCAATGTCGTTTTTAATGCTTTTTAGTACAAATACTTATGCTCAAGGCTACAAAGTTCAGTTAGCTCAACAATGTAATCCAACCACTGGAGGTACTGAAACTATGGCCTTTACTGGAACTTTTCCAAATGCAAATGGAAATGGAACATTAACTATCATCTATAGAGGTGATTTAAATAGTGGAGGTGAAATACTTACATTTAACGGAGAAGCAGGTCCTGCCTTAGGGACTTCGGCTTTTGTTACTCAATGTACAGGAATTGACTCTGTTACTTATACTATTCCAATGGCTACCATTAATGCATGGGCAGCAACAGGAAATCAAATTAATATTACAGCAGTTGCAGATCCTTCTGTAAATTCAGGTTTAACTGCTTGTCTTTCTTCTAGTTCATTTTGTGTAACAGGAAGATTGTCTTATCCATTTGCAACAGGTCCAAATGATGCTGGTGCAAATTCGATCACACCAACTATTATTTGTCCAGGAACAGACACGGTAAAAGTGCAGGTTAATAACTACGGAACAAATCAGATTGATTCGGTATGGGTTAACTGGTCAAAAAATGGTACACTTCAAACACCTATTCATTTAAAAACATTATTGGATACTGCAGCAGGAACTGGTTCAAGTTCGGCAATTGTTAGCCTAGGAGCTCATACCTTTACTGCTGGGGCAACAGAAAACTTTATAGTTTGGACAACAATGCCAAATGGTGTTATTGACACAACAGCAAATAACGACTCAACTTCTGCAGCTATTAAACCTTCTTTAACGGGGGTTTATACAATTGGAGGAACAACTCCTGACTATACTACTTTCGCTTTAGCAATTGCAGATTTAAATACAATAGGAATTTGTGGACCTATTGTTTTCAATGTAAGACAAGGTACTTATAATGAACAAGTTGACTTAGGGTTGACAAATGGTGCTTCATCTACAAATACAATTACTTTTCAGCCTGACCCTGCTAACACAGCAGCAGCCATATTAACATTTGCTTCAGGTTCAGCAAATAACTATGTTCTTCAATTTAGTGGAGCTGAGTACGTAACTTTTGATAGTTTAACTATTACTGCAACAGGAGCAACTTATGCTTATGCAGTAAGATTTACCAGTGCGGAAAATGTAACGGTTAAAAACTGTGAGATTAATGCAAGTTCAACATCTACAAGTTCATTAAGTATTCCTATCCGTAATGAAACAGGTGTGAATGTTGAGCATTGTACTATTGAAAACAATGTACTTAATTATGGATACTATGGTATGTATTGGTATGGTGGAAACACAACTACCAAAGAAATAGGAAACGTAATTAAAGGTAATGAAATCAAGAACTGGAGAATATATGGAATGATGTTCTATTACCAAGGTGGTGGAATAGTTGAAAACAATATTATAGAGCAAATGCCAGCAGCAACTTCTACTTCTTATGGATTATATGTATATTATAATGACAGTGTGAAGATTAAAGCTAACCAGGTAACTTTAACAGGAACAGGAACAAACTATGGAATGTATTTATACCGTGCTCATGGTTCAGCTACTAATAAGTCTGAAATTCAGAATAACATGATTTCGACTTCGCCATCATCTACAGCAACTACTTACGGAGTATATTTAGGGTATGGGCAACATATTAATTTTTACCATAACTCTATAAATTGTACAGGAGGAAGCGCAACAGGAGGTAGAGGAATATATGTATTAGGAAGTACATCAACACTATATGGAGACGTAGATATTAAAAATAACGTTTTTGCTAACTCTGGATTAGGAGTTGCTGCTTATGTTAATTCAGGAGCAACTACAGGTTTCTTAACAGGAATGGATTATAATATTTATACTGCTTCAAGTGGAAACATCTTAAGTTTAAATGGAGCAAATAATACTCTAGCAGCTTGGACAACAGCAACAGGGTTAGATTCAAATAGTATCAATGCAGTTCCAGGTTTTTTCTCATCAACAGACTTACACTTACAAGGAGGAGTTGCAGCAGATGCTGGAGCCAATGTAGGAGTAATGGTAGATATCGATGGAGATGCTAGACCAATATTACCTTCAACTGGATACGATATTGGAGCTGATGAATACATTCCGCCAACATGTCCAGTAGGATATGGAACAACTTCATTTAACTTAACAGCAACATCAGGTGATATAACTTGGATTCCTGGAGCAAATGATACAGGGTGGATAGTAGAATATGGACCTACAGGATATACAGCTGGAGCTGGAACATCTTCTCAGCCAAGTAACGATACTACTACAATTTCTGGATTAACTCCAGTTACAACTTATGATGTGTATATAAAAGGTATTTGTGGTATTGGAGATACTTCTTTATGGATGGGACCTTATACATTTACCACAAGATGTGTGTCTTCACTAAATGGATTATATACCATTGATAATACAATTCCAACAGGAGGAATTAACTATAATTCTTTTGCAGATGCAATGAATGCACTGAATATTTGTGGAGTATCAGGACCTACTACATTTCATGTAAATCAAGGGACTTATACGGAGCAAGTAAATCTTACTAGCATTATTGGATCTAGTCCAGTAAACACAGTTACATTTAAAGCTGACCCAACAAATACAGCAGCAGCAATAATGACTTATAGTGCAAATGCAACTTTAAATAATTATGTTGTAAGATTTGATGGAGTTGAGAATATCATCATTGATAGTTTAACAATTAATCCAACAGGTGCTACTTATGCTTATGGATTCTATTTCCCAACAACAGCCAATAACATTACAATTAAGAATTGTGAGATTAATGGAAATACAAATTCTACTTCTAGTTTAGCAGCAGCTATTTACAACCAGTCTGGAGCATCAAACTTGTCAAATAATGTAACAATTGACAACAACACCATTAATGGTGGATCTTACGGAGTTTACTGGTGGGGTGGTGGAACTACAACCAAAGAGAATAACTTAACTTTTACTAATAATAAAGTATTAGGATTTAGATCTTATGGTACTTACTTCTACTACCAAGATACGGTAACAATTGAGGATAACTTGATCAAGCAAGCTGCAGGATCAACATCTTTTGGTTATGCAATTTTATCTTATTACATAGATAATTCAACAGTAAAGAGAAATGATATTGAAATGACTTCGACATCAACTAACTACGGAATAATGGTAGGAAGGTATGCAGGAACAAGCAATGAAGTGTCAAATAACATGATCGTTCTTTCTGCAAATCAAACTGCGACTGGATCAGCATATGGGATGTATGTGAATTATGCATTAAACACTAAGATTTATCATAACTCTATTCACGTAAGAAGTGGTTCGCCAACCAATACAAGAGCATTGTATTTAACTGGTTCAACTTCTACATTATACGGAAACGTAGACATTAGAAATAATATATTTGTAAACAGTGCAGGTGGATTTGCTTTAGATGCAACAGCAGGAGCATCTAACACAACTTTCCTTTCTCACTTAGATTATAATGTGTATAGTTCTTCAGGAACAACACCATTTAGATATAACAATCAAACATATGCTAACTTAACTCTACACCAAGCAGGAAGTTTATTAGATAGTAATAGTTTATATGGTAACCCTGGATTTGTAGCAGGAGATGACCTTCACTTATTAGGAGCAATAGCTTACGATAATGGAGATGCAACATTAGGAATTATGGATGATATTGATGGTGATGTAAGACCATTATCTCCATCAACAGGATATGACATTGGAGCAGATGAGTACATGATTCCATCTTGTCCAAGCCCATATTCAATCCAAGCAGGAACATCAGGGACAACCAACATTAACGTAACTTGGACAAATGGACCAAATGATGTAAGTTGGGAACTTCAGTACGGACCAGCTGGATTTACCTTAGGAACAGGAACAATAGTTAGTTCAACAACTAACCCAGTAAACGTTACAGGACTTACACCATCTACATGTTACCAGTTTTGGGTAAGAAGTATATGTTCAGTTGGAGATACAAGTGTATGGCAAGGACCAACAACAATCTGTACTGATTGTGCACCTTTACCAGATTACTGTACTGATTTTGAATCAGCAAGTGTAGGATCGTTACCACTATGTTGGACAAGTTTTATTAACACAACAGCAACAGCTGCCTATATTCAAACTTATGGATTCAATGCAAATAGCGGAACGAACTGTGTAAGGATGTACAACCAAAATGATGCAAATGCAACAATGATGTTGATAGCACCAGAGGTAAGTACGTTATCAGTAGGAACGCATAGAGCGAATTTCTGGATGAGAGGAGATACAACAGTAACAATTGGAACAATGACAAATCCTACTAATCCAGGAACATTTACACCTTTCCAAACTCTGCAAGGATTAAATACGGGGTCGTATACTAATTTCAAAGTAGATTTTACTGGTTATACAGGAACAGACACTTATATAGCTTTCTTATGGGCTCCAGGAGCAACTTATGATAATGTATACATAGATGATTTTTGTTGGGAAGTTTTACCATCGTGTGAAAAAGCACCAGTTGTAACTGTCTTAAATCCTGGTCAAGATTCTACTACATTGAGAGTAGGTTGGAACCTAGATACTAGTCAAACAAGTTTCATTACTGCATATGGACCTTCTGGATACGACCCAATTACTAATACTGCTGGAGGAGATACGGTTACTACTCCATTTAACCTTCAAATTGTTACTGGATTAAAATCATTAACAGAATACTGTTTCTGGGTAAAAGCAATATGTACTAATGGAGATACAAGTGCATGGTCAGGACCACACTGTGGTTCTACAGGATGTCCTGATGGAGTTGCTGTACCTTACTTCCAAGATTTTGCAAATTATGCAAGTGCTTTCCCAGAAGATATTACACCACAATGTTGGAGTGAAGCAAATGGAGTTTTAGGAGCAGCACCATCGTTTTTAGCCCCAGGAGAAAGTTTATGGGAGCCAGACGGATTGGCAAATAATGGAACAACAGGAGCAGCAAGAATGAATGTTGCATTTACAAATAGAAACGAGTGGTTAATATCACCAACGTTTAACTTTGGACCTAATCCTAATGTTGCTAGAATTATTGAATTTGATGTAGCATTTACTCAAGCATTTGGTACAGGATTACCATCTGGATTTGGACCTGATGATACTGTAGCATTAGTTGTATCTTACAACAAAGGTGTGTCATGGAAAAAAGCAGATATTATCATGCAGTGGGATACTTCAAATGAGCCAACTAATGTTCCAAGTCATGTTATTCTTGAAATGAAAAACACTTCAGGATATGTAACATTTGGATTCTATGGAGCGTCAACAATATCAAACCAGTCTAATGACTTTAGTTTTGATAACTTCCAGATAAGAGATACTACTTATTTAGGAGTTGATGAAATTAGCTTTAACAATAGTTTCAAGGTTTATCCTAATCCAAACAATGGAGAGTTTACAATCCAGAACATTGGAGATGCACAACAATCTAGTGTAAAGCTTATGGATATTCAGGGAAGAGTAGTTTACGACAGTAAGTACTACTTTAACGAGAATGGAACGAAGCAAATCAAAGTTGGAAAGCTTAATGCAGGTGTATACTTACTACTATTACAAAGTGATGGTAAGCTAGAGCAACACAGAATAGTGATTCAGTAAGTTTTAACTAAAACATATTAATTACAAAAGCCTCCTTGAATGTTCAAGGAGGCTTTTTTTTGGAATTGATTCATTATTAGATATTATTCTTGATTTTGTGTTGAAATATAGGAGTTGTTTTATTTTTTAACAGTTAAACATTTTGTTGTCGAATTAAAATTTATTCATTAACTTGGTTGACTTTAAATAACTCAATACAAAAAATACAACATGAAAAAAAATTACTTTTTAGTCTCGTTAATGCTTGTTTTCATAAACTTTAGTGGATATTCACAGTTAACAGCTCCATTTGTAGAGCAATTTAACACAACTTCTACTCCAGCAACATGGAATCAAAGTAATACTACTGGTGGTCCATGGATTTTTACTGGTATAATGGGGTATAATGCTTCAAACATTACTGATCATACTGGAAATCCAGGAAGTACATTTGCTTGGATGGATTTTTCGGGTACAGATGCAGGTGTAATATTAGAATCAGATACAATTGATGTAGCTGCTTTAACTATTCCAGAACTTAATTTTTGGTTTAATAATCACCTAGGCGCTAACCCGCTAAGTCCTTTGAACCAAGTGTATGTTGAAGTTTATAACGATACAGTTTGGGCAACAATTGACACACTTCAACAAGATAATTTAGGAATTTGGTCAGAGCATTATTACAATTTGGCTGCATATGTGCCAGTCTCAAATAATATTGTAGTTAGGTTTAGAGCAGAGCCTGGTGCTACCACATCTGGGTCTGCTTTTTATCAAGATTTAGCATTAGATGATATTAGTGTAAGAGAGTTTACCCTTTGTAGACCACCAGTTTCGTTAACTGCAACTGCTGTAACAGCAATATCTGCTACGGCTAGATGGAATGCTGGACCAGCTGGAAGTACTACTTGGAGTATAGAAACCGGTACAGTAGGATTTGCATTAGGAACAGGTACTTATACCAACGTAACAGTGGATTCATTAAATTTAACTGGATTATCTCCTGCAACTCAATATTCATTTTATGTAAGAGGATATTGTACAGGTTCTGATACATCAGCTTGGGCTGGACCTTATACTTTCTTAACAAATTGTACTTCTGATACAATTCCTTATTTAATGGATTATAACTCTTGGGCTCCTTTATGTTGGGACTTGACTGGTGGTAGTGCTTCATGGGCGCCTTATGCCGCTACAACTGGAGTAGCAGAAGCAAATTTTTGGAGTAATTCAACAGGAATTTATTTTATGACTTCATTGCCAGTTCATATCTCTGAGAGAGCAAGAGTAACTTTTGAGTGGTCTCACTTATATAGTACTTTTTATCCTGGAGACTCAATGAGAGTGGAATTAAGAATTGATACTTCTACTACTTGGGTTGAATTATGGGGTGCTTCAGGACCGGGATTAGAATCTAATGATGGTGCTGGGAATACAGTTCCAGGTTCATTTAAAGAAGAGATAATTAATTTAGATTCTGCTACTTATGTAGGGCAAAATGTGTTATTAAGATTTGTTGGAGTTTCAGATTATGGACCAGATTTATTTGTTGATAATGTTAATATTGAAAAAATACCTACATGTCCTAAGCCTTCTTTACTCTCTAATCTATTTGTTCTTTCCGATTCCGCAAGATTTGCATGGGTAAATGGATTGTTCGATAGTACATGGCAAGTGCAATATGGTAATTCAGGTTTTGCTTTAGGAACTGGAACAATGAAAACTGATACTTCTAGTGGAACCACGGGAATTGGAGGATTAATTCCAGGTACGATTTACGATCTTTATTTAAGAAGTATTTGTACTGTTGGAGATACTTCTAAATGGATTGGACCAATATCGTTTACAACTGTATGTATTAATGATACGATACCTTACTTAATGGATTTCAATACTTGGCCTCCAATATGTTGGGATCTTAACGGTGGTGTAAATCAATGGAATTCATACACTCCTTTTGGATCGACTCCTCCAGGTATTGCTGAAGCAAACTTTTGGGGAATAAGTTCAGGTGACTTTCACATGACATCACAGCCTATTCACGTTAATGACGTATCAAGATTGAAATTTGATTGGTCACACTTATATAACGCATCTTATCCATTAGATTCATTAGAAGTTCAGGTTAAAATTGACACTTCTTCAACATGGGTTAAAGTATATGGGGACAAAGGCCCAAGTTTTAATTCTAATGACGGGGCGGCAAGTACTGCACCAGGTTCTTTTGTAAATGAAGTAGTTTATTTGGATTCTGCAACTTATATGAATCAAAACGTTCTAGTGCGATTTATTGGAGTTTCAGGATTTGGTCCAGATTTATTTATTGATAATATGGAAATTGAAAAAGTTCCAAGTTGTCCAGAACCAACTTCATTGTCTCATTACTTGTTGTTTTTTGACTCCGTTGGATTAAGCTGGGTTGACTTTGGAAGAGATAGTATATATCAAGTACAATATGGTAGTCAAGGTTTTACTTTAGGAACTGGAACAATTATAAATGATAATAATGATTCAACAAACTTTGGAGGGCTAAGTGCATCAACATCATACGATGTATATGTAAGAAGTATATGTAAGATTGGTGACACAAGTGTATGGGTTGGTCCTTATACTTTTACAACACCATGTTCTTTTTATACACCTCCATATCTAGAGGATTTTTCAACTTACACGTTTAATAACAATCCTACTTGCTGGGATGAAGCCACAGGAGTTCTTACCGTAGCTTCAACATTAACTGTTGGAACTTCTGGTTGGGGTAACAGAGCAAATTTTGCTAATAATGGACAAAATACTCTTTCAGCATCCATGAATATTTGGTCAACTAATAAATACGAATGGTTATTATCTCCATCTATTGATTTAGGAAATGGATCTATTCCTTACCAGGTAGAATTTGATGTAGCTATCACAGATTATTTTAATGCTTCTGCTCCAACAGGTCAGGGAGGACTTATGGGATCAGATGATAAATTAGTATTAGTTATTTCTCCAGATAACGGAGTAACTTGGTCTGATACTAATATCCTTGAAATTTGGGATACTGCTAATATGCCTTCTTTTGCAGGTGATTACTTCTATTATGATTTAACAGCAGCAGGTTATACAGGTCAAGTAAGATTTGGATTGTATGCTGAGTCTTCTATCTCTAATGAAGATAATGATGCGTTTGTAGATAATTTTGCTGTTGTTCAAGTGCCTACTTGTCCTAGACCATTAAAATTAACATTTGATAGTGCAACACAAACAACAGCTAACTTAAGTTGGACAAATGGTTCTAATGATATTTCTTGGATTCTTGAATATGGAGCTCCAGGATTTACAAGAGGAACAGGAACTCAGGTTTCTTCAGCTACAAATCCTGCTGTAATTAATGGTCTAGTAAATAGTACTTGCTATGATGTATACTTAATGAGTATTTGTGGAGCTGGTGATTCAAGTTTATGGATAGGGCCAACAAGATTTTGTACTGATTGTGCACCTGTTGTTGACTTATGTGAAGGATTTGAGAATTACTCAGCTGGTGAATTACCAATCTGTTGGTCAAGTTTCTTATCAACTACTGGTTCTTCTACTATAGGAATCAACACATTTGGTGCTTACCAAGGAACTAACATGGTAAGAATGAATTCTGGTAGTGATGCTAATGCAACTATGATTTTAGTCTCTCCTGAAATGACTGCACTAGGAGCAGGAACTCACAGAGCTAGTTTCTGGTTACAAGGATCATTTAATCCTGATACTACAATGATTATTGGAACAATGTCTGACCCTACTAACCCAGGAACATTTACTCCATGGGACACAATTAAGGGTGTAACAACTGCATACCAATTTTACAGAATAGCATTTGATACGTATACAGGAACTGATAGACATGTTGCTTTTTTATACCCTGCAACAGCTACATTTAAATCTATGAGTATTGATGAATTCTGTTTTGAGGTTATTCCTACATGTGAAAAAGCACCATTTGTAACAGTGCTTAATCCTGGTCAAGATTCAACTACAATAAGATTAGGTTGGAATATTGATACAAGCCAAGTGAGTTTCTTTACAGCTTATGGCCCAACTGGATATGATCCAACTACAAACACTGCTGGAGGAGATACCGTAACTACAACAAATAATCTACAAATAGTTAATGGATTAAATTCATTAACAGAATATTGTTTCTGGGTGAAAGCGATTTGTACAAATGGAGATACGAGTGCATGGTCCGGACCATTTTGTGGTTCTACAGGGTGTCCTTCAGGAGTTAAACTTCCATATTTTGAGGATTTCACTACGTACCAATCACAATTTCCTTCAGATATTACACCACAATGTTGGGAAGAAGCAATAGGAACTCTTACTACATCAGGAGGATTAACTTCTATGACTGAATCTAACTGGGAGCCAGATGGATTTGGAAATATTGGGTTTAATGGAGCAGCAAGATTTAATATCTCTGCCTTTGGACAAAGAGAAGGATGGTTATTATCACCAGCTTTTGATTTTGGTCCAAACCCTAATGTTGCAAGGATAATTGAATTTGATGTTGCTTTAACAGATGATTTCAACTCTAACCCTGCAATAAACGGATTTGGAGCTGATGATACAGTTGCTTTAGTAGCATCATATGATGGAGGAGTTACTTGGAAAAAGGCTGACATAATTATGCAGTGGGATACAAGTAATGAGCCATCTACTACTGGAACTCATATTATTTATACAATGAGAAACACGAGTGGATTTGTGAAATTTGGATTCTATGGTTTATCAAACATAGGAAACGAAGGAGTTGACTTTTTCGTAGATAACTTTAGTATCAGAGATACTACATGGGTTGGAATTGATGAAGTTAGCTTTAACAATAGTTTTAAGGTTTATCCAAATCCAAACAATGGAGAGTTTACAATCCAGAACATTGGAGACGCACAACAATCAAGTGTAAAGCTTATGGATATTCAAGGAAGAGTAGTTTACGACAGTGAGTACTACTTTAACGAGAATGGAATGAAGCAAATAAGAGTAGGAAAGTTAAACGCAGGAGTTTACTTACTACTATTACAAAGTGATGGTAAACTGGAACAACACAGAATAGTGATTCAGTAATTACAGACATAACTAAAAGCAAAAGCCTGATTCGAATTTCGAATCAGGCTTTTTTTATGGATTGAATTTTGTTAAATCTTAATTGATTTATTTCTTAGCTTTTAATCTAACGATTGGTATAATAACTTCTTCTAATGATATTCCTCCATGTTGAAAGGTATCCTTGTAAAAGTTTACATAGTAATTGTAATTGTTTGGATAAGCAAAGAAAGTACTATCCTTACAGAATACATAACGAGTATTTTGATTTATTTTTGGTAAAAATGCATCATCTGGATTTTTAACCTCAAATACTTCTTTTTGGTTGTAGCTTAAGTTTTTACCTAGCTTATAACGTAAGTTAGTGTTTACACTTTTGTCTCCAACAATCTTAACAGGGTTATCAACCTTAACCATACCATGATCAGTAGTTAAAATAATATTACATCCGCTTTCAGCAATTTTTTTTACAACTTCCAATAAAGGAGAGTGTCTAAACCATGATTCAGTAATAGAACGGTAAGCCGAATCATCATCAGCAAGTTCCTTAATCACTTCCATATCTGTTCGAGCATGCGAAAGCATATCCACAAAGTTGTATACGATTACATTGAAGTCGTTATTTAATAAATCAGAAAAATTATCTACAAGCTTTTTCCCCTTAGTGTTACTTGTGATTTTGGTGTAAGATGTTTTTAAGCCGATTCCAAGCCTTTTTAGATGATCGTTAAGGAAGTCCTCTTCAAAATTGTTTTTACCTCCTTCTTCGTCCTCTTCTACCCATTTAGAAGGAAATCTCTTTCTGATTTCTGAAGGCATTAATCCTGCAAAAAGAGAATTTCGAGCATATTGGGTTGCAGTTGGTAAAATACTGAAATAAGTATCTTCTTCTTCTACATCAAAATACTCACCAAAATAAGGTTTTAAAATTTTCCACTGATCATATCTAAAATTATCAATAACAATCAAAAAAGTATTTTTCTCTTTTATGAAAGGAGCAATTTTTTTCGAAAATAAAGTATGAGATAAAATTGGAGATTCATCAGAAGTACCATTTAACCAATCAAGATAATTATTCTCTATAAACCTTCCGAACAACTGATTAGCTTCTCTTTTTTGCATTTCAAAAATCTCAGCCATACTTTTATCCTCCGAAGCGTCCATTTTTAACTCCCAAAAAGTAAGTTGGTCATGGAGGTCTTTCCAATCATCAATATCCAATCGGTCCATTAATCGCATTCCGATTTTTCTGAACTCCTGTTGGTAACTGTGAGTAGTTTCTTCACTTATTAATCTACTCTGGTCAATGTTTTTCTTTATCGCCAATAAAATCTGATTAGGATTTACTGGTTTAATAAGATAGTCAGAAATATTTTTCCCAATAGCACTTTCCATTATAGACTCTTCTTCACTTTTGGTAATCATTATAATTGGTAAAGAAGGACTTATTCGTTTAATTTCAGTCAAAGCCTCAAGACCAGAAATCCCTGGCATATTTTCGTCCAAAAAAACTATATCATAATTATTGTCGCCTACCATATCAATTGCTTCAGAACCATTGTTTATGGTGTCTACACTAAATCCTTTTTGTTCCAAAAACATGATGTGTGGTTTTAATAAATCTATCTCATCATCAGCCCATAAAATTCTTCCTGCCATTATTTTCTTCTTTTTTATTAATCTATATTTCTTTTCAGTCTAGTACATCATTCAATAACCCGTTATTATTCTTATTTTTGTTTTGAAATAGCAACAAGCGTTCAATATATACCATGAAGATACTTAACGACCCAATTTACGGTTTTATTACTATTCGTTATTCAATTATTTTAAATTTAATTGACCATCCTTATTTTCAGAGGTTGAATCGAATAAAGCAGCTTGGATTATCCTATTTGGTATATCCTGGAGCTCACCACACACGATTTCATCATGCAATTGGTTGCATGCACTTAATGCAGAATTCACTTGAGGTCTTAAAAGTAAAAGATATTGAAATTACCGAAGATGAAGAGCTAGGAGTTTTAATAGCGATTTTGCTTCATGATATTGGTCATGGACCATTTTCTCATGCATTGGAGCACACTCTAGTTCACGGGGTTACTCATGAAGATATTTCTTTGTTGTTAATGGATAAGTTGAACAAAGAGTTTGACGGAAAGTTATCGTTAGCAATTAAAATTTTCACTAATAAATACAAAAAGAAATTCTTACACCAATTGGTATCCTCTCAATTGGATATGGATAGATTGGATTATTTAAAGAGAGATAGTTTCTATAGTGGAGTTTCTGAGGGAGTTGTGAGTAGTGATCGAATT
This sequence comes from Flavobacteriales bacterium, assembly GCA_018609055.1. Lineage (GTDB taxonomy): Bacteria > Bacteroidota > Bacteroidia > Flavobacteriales_D > CAJJDF01 > CAJJDF01. The sequence continues at coordinate 22,717 of JABAYJ010000001.1, read as the reverse complement.
ATCAATATGCTTAATGTGTATGAGGATGAGCTAGTTATTGAAGAAAAAGGAATTTATTCTATCGAGAAATTTATTGTTGCTAGGCGATTAATGTATTGGCAGGTTTACCTTCATAAAACAGTTCTTTCTGCTGAAAATTTATTGGTAGAAATATTAAAAAGAGCTATTTATTTGGCAAGAAATGGTGGAGATGTTCACTGTAGTCCAGTTCTCAAAAAATTCTTGTACGAAAGTTATGATGTTTCAGAGTTTGAGGAATCTGATATTTTAGAGAATTTTACTAAGCTAGATGATTCGGATATTTATAGCGGAATAAAGGCTTGGTGCGAACACAGTGATTTTACTTTATCTTCCATTTCAAAATCATTAATCAATAGGAATTTACCTAAGGTATTAATTCAAAGAGAACCCTTTGAAGCTGAAAGAATACAGTCTTTAAAAAACCAAGTGAAAGAATCATATGGAATTACTGATAGCGAAGTAAATCACTTTGTAATAAGTAGTGAAATTGCTAATAATGCCTACAATGCTCTTAAGGATAAGATTAATATCAAATATAAAGACGGAACAATTGCCAATATTACTGAGGCTTCCGATAACTTTAATATCAGAGCATTAACTGAGCCAGTAAAAAAGTATTTTGTTTGTTACCCTAAAGAGTTTAGAGGCAAATGGTAAAGGCATTTAGATATTTGCTTTTGCCTATATCTTTCCTTTATGGATTGATAGTTGGTTTGCGAAATGTTTTGTTCAACAACAATATTTTAAAGTCGAGCGAATTTGATGTTAAGACAATTCTAGTAGGAAATATTGCTGCAGGAGGAACAGGAAAAACTCCTCATGTTGAGTATTTAATCAGATTACTTAGTAACAAAAAACTAGCTACTTTGTCTAGAGGTTATGGAAGGAAAGACCCTGGATTTCAGCAAGCTAATAAAGAGTCAACTGCAGATAGTATTGGTGATGAACCGCTTCAGTTTTACACTAAACACCCAGAGGTGAATGTATTTGTTGATACCAGTAGGGTAAGTGGAATTATAGGAATCATGTCAAAAGAGGAAATTCCTGAAGTTGTTTTGTTAGATGATGCGTTTCAACATAGATCATTAAAAACAGGTTTCTCAATTTTACTTACAGATTATAATGCTCCTTTTTACAAAGACTTTATGTTACCAACCGGTAATTTACGTGAGTTTACTAGAGGTAAAAAACGGGCAGATGTAATCATTGTATCAAAATGCCCTTCAGTTTTATCTGATGCTGAGAAACAGCAAATAACAGAAAAAATAGATGCTTCGCCAGAGAAAAAAGTGTTTTTTACTACAGTAAAATATGGAAGTTTCAATTCTCTTTTCAACCTTGAAGAGCAGGTTGATTTAAAAGGAAAAGAGTTAATTGTTGTAACAGGTATAGCTAAATCAGAACCTTTCATAAATCATTTGACCAAGAATAATAATATTTCAAAGCATTTTAATTTTCCTGATCATCACAGATTTACGGATAAAAATATTCAAGAAATTATTTCTATTTTTGAGCGTAATAAGGATTCTGTGATAGTAACTACAGAAAAAGATGCAATGAGACTTAAAGAGCAAAAAGCACTAGAAAGCCTACCAATATTCTACTTGCCAATAGAAGTAGATTTTATACAAGACAAAGAAATTTTCGAAAAATTAATACATAATTATGTTGAATCAGATTAAAGAAACTGCTGAATTTATCAAGAACAAAATAAATAAAACTTGTGAGGTTGGAATTATTTTGGGAACAGGATTGGGTGAATTAGCTAACGATATAGAAACTACACATAGTTTCGCTTATGAAGAAATTCCAAACTTCCCAGTCTCTACTGTAGAAGGGCATTCGGGAAAATTAATAATAGGGTCTCTTGGTGGAAAAACAGTTGTTGCACTCCAAGGGAGGTTTCATTATTACGAAGGATATTCAATGAATGAAGTGGTTTTTCCAGTTAGAGTAATGAAATTTTTGGGAATTGAAACTCTTATAGTTTCCAATGCAAGTGGAGGAGTAAATCCAGATTATGAAATTGGTGAAATAATGATAATTGATGATCACATTAACCTATTTGGAGATAATCCTTTAATTGGAAAAAACATGGATGAGTTAGGACCTAGATTTCCAGATATGAGTGAGCCTTATGATAAAAATTTGATAGCTAAAGCTCATGAAATAGCTAAAAATGAAAACATAAAAGTAGTACAAGGAAGTTATGCAGGCTTATCTGGGCCTACTCTTGAAACACCTGCAGAATACCAATATGTTCGCAATATTGGAGCCGATACCGTGGGAATGTCTACCGTGCCAGAAGTAATAGCAGCAAGGCATATGGGGATTCCTTGTTTTGGATTTTCAATTATTACTGACTTGGGAGTTCCAGGAAAAATTATTGAAATGACTCACGAAATTGTGCAAGAAGTAGCACGAAAAGTGACTCCTAAAGTGACTAAAATCACCAAGGAATTAATAGCTTCTCTTTAAAAATAAAGCTTAATTAATTAACAAAAATCGGATGATAACCTCTTGCTTATCTTACTATTGGATGTTCTTTTTTATGTAAATTAGTAGCTATTACCAATTATAATGAAAAACCTCTTTCTTTTAGTTTGTCTTTTTTTAGTGTCTACCGGATTTGTAAAATCTCAGGATAGCTATAAAATGAATAAACTTTTTCAATGGAAAGATAGCTCTATTTCCTCAACATCTCTTTATAACAATACTTACAATGAGGTTTGGGGATATGCCAAAGATGGAAGAGAATATGCAATTATTGGTTCTACCAGAGGTACGCACTTTTTTGATGTTACCAATCCTTCTTCACCAATTCAAGTAGATTTTGTAATTGGAAGAGATACAGGGTTTCAAATTGTACACAGAGACTATCATGATTATCGAGGGTATTTGTATATGGTTTCAGACGAAGGAGATGCATCCTTGCAAATAGTTGATTTGTCATTCTTACCAGATTCAGTTCATTTAGTTTATGACCAAGACACGGCTATTAAACTTTCGCACAATATTTTTATAGATACTGCAGTGGGTAAATTATATTCTTGTGGTGGCGGAAATCAAAGAAAATTTGATGTTTTCTCATTGGCAAACCCATTATCTCCTGAGCTATTATTGAGATGTGAAAATGACATTTCTTGGTGGGCATCAACAGTAGGAACTTTGGGCTATGTACATGATGCTTTTGCCAGAAATGATTCAGTTTATTGCAATGCAGGAACAGGTTTGTTTGTAGTTGATTTTAGTGGTACACCAACATTAATGGGAGCAATAACAAGTTATCCTGATAGAGGTTATAACCATTCAGGGTGGTTAAATGAATCGGGAACTTTATATGCAATGGGAGATGAAACCCATGGTAAAAAAATGAAGATTTTAGATGTTTCTGATTTAACTAATATTCAGTTTTTAGATACAGTTGGCGTGCAAGATAATGTTGGAATTATCCATAATCAAATCATTATGGGTGATTATGTTTATGTCGCTTACTATTATAATGGAGTTTATGTTTATGATATATCTAACCCTTCTGTACCCGAGTTAGTAGGTTTTTATGACACTTCAAAAGAAAGAAATTTCGGAAGCTTTAGAGGAGCTTGGGGTATTTATCCTTTCTTACCTTCTGGAATATTATTAGCATCCGACATGCAAGAAGGTTTATTTGTATTAGAAATAGAAAAGCCTGAGGAAAGGCAAGAAGAAAGTAGGTTCATGATTTTTCCTAATCCAGTGATTTCTGATTTAGTTATTGCAGGACTAAGTAATTATGATGAAGAGTATACTTTGCAGATTTTCGATAGTAAAGGCGCAATGATTGTCGACACAAAATTCTACAGTAAATTTTTAGAAAAAAACATCATTCCTTTACCAGCAGAAATGCATCAAGGAGTTTATGTAGTAAACATATTTAATAGTACTTTTACCGAAAGTATAAAACTAATTAAACAATAGAGTTGAGCACTATATACGATAAATACGAAACAGTAATTGGACTAGAGATTCACGCTCAGTTACAAACAAAGACCAAAGCATATTCAAGCGATAGAAACGAATATGGAGCAACTCCCAACACCAATGTGAGTGTGGTCACTTTGGGTCACCCAGGAACTTTGCCGCTTTACAACAAAGAAGCAGTAAAGTTTGCAGTTAAAATGGGATTGGCTTGTGAAAGCGGAATTACTGAAGACATGATTTTTGCAAGAAAAAATTATTTCTACCCAGATTTACCAAAAGGATACCAAATAACTCAAGACGAAACACCAATTTGTACAGGTGGTTATGTCCAAATTACTGATGCTGATGGAAATCCTAAAAAGGTGACATTAACCAGAATTCATCTTGAAGAAGATGCTGGGAAAAGTATTCACGATTTAGATCCTTTTAACACGCTTATTGATTTAAATAGAGCTGGAACTCCATTGATTGAAATTGTAAGTGAACCAGAAATTAAATCTTCACAAGAAGCTTATGATTACGTTACAGAAGTAAGAAAGCTAGTACGCTACCTGGATATATGTGATGGAAACATGGAAGAGGGGAGTTTGAGATGTGATGCTAACGTTTCTGTAATGCTTAAAGGAGCTAATAAATTTGGAAACAGAACAGAGGTAAAGAACATGAACTCTATGAGGAATGTTCAGAAAGCCATTGATTATGAAGTAAAAAGACAAATTGATTTATTAGAACAAGGAGAAACTATCGCTACTGAAACAAGAAGTTTTAATGCAGCAGATGGTTCTACTATTTCTATGAGAAGTAAGGAGGGAGCGAACGATTATAGGTTTTTTCCTGAGCCAGATTTACAGCCATTAAGAGTTAGCGAAGATTATGTAAACAAAGTGCGAGAAATGATGCCTCCACTACCTAATCAGTTAATAAAAAAATATACTGAGGATTTAGGACTTTCGGAATATGACGCACATGTATTAACCGAAAATAAAGAAGTGGCGCTTTACTTTGAAGAAGTAATAAAAACTCAGAAAAACTATAAATCTGCATCCAATTGGGTAACAGTAAATATCAAGTCATACCTTAACGAAAAGGCTATCGAAATTGAAGAGTTTGGAGTGGAACCAGCTACTATTTCGGAGTTGATTGATTTGATAGAAGACAACAAAATAAGTAATTCAGTAGCTTCACAAAAGGTATTTCCTTTACTTATTGAAACACCAGATAAGTCACCATTATCAATTGCTCAAGATAATAATTGGATACAAGAATCTAATGAAGATGCAATGTCGGAGCTTGTAAATAAAGCTTTAGCTAAATTTCCTGCAAAAGTAGAGGAATACAAAAGCGGTAAGAAAGGACTGCTTGGTTTGTTTATGGGAGAGGTAATGAAGCAATCACAAGGAAAAGCTGACCCTAAAGTTGCAAATCAGCTATTAATGAAACAATTAGAAAAATAATCAGTTAAATATGAAGAAATTAAGTTTATATATTATCGTTCTTTTCGCATTATTAAACTGCGAAAAACAAGCTAACCATGTAATCAATGGATCTGTTGATATGATAGGTTTAGCTGAAAACCAACAAGTGTATTTATATGCCCTTGAAGATAAATTTTTAACACCAATTGATTCGGTTGTATTATCCAAAGAAGGAAAATTCACTCTTAATATAAAGGAGCCTAAAAAAGGAGTTTTTCATTTTGGAAGTTCTCTTCGTAATACGTTTCCAATAGTATTGGATTCGGAAACAAATGAAATGAATTTAGATATTAAAAATAATCAGCAATTCGCTATGGATTACAGTGTTTCCGGCTCTAAATCTTCTGCACAAATATCAGAGTTTTACAATAAAGTTTATGACATGATGATTTTTAATCAAAAAAAATCTGAAGAGAGAAATCTGGTTTCAAACAATCCGCAATCTATGGCATCCATTGAAATACAGATGATGAAAAAGAATCAGGATTTTTTGGAGTACCGAAAAAACTACATTGAAACCAATAAAGGTTCCGAAGCATTAATTGCCGTAATAGCAAAAATAGATCCAAACTCAGAAATGGAACTCCTTAAAGAAGTGGCAGAAGACATTAACAAAACTCTGCCTAATTCGCCTTATGCTACTAGTTTAAATGAGGATATTAAAAGACTCGAGGAGCAACTAGCTGTCCAAATGGAACAGCAAAAAAAGATGGATGAAAAAATGAATGCAATGTTACCTATCGGAGGAATGGCACCTGAGCTAGATTTTCCAAGCCCAAATGGAAAAAACATCAAGTTGTCATCATTAAGAGGTAAAATAGTGCTTATAGATTTTTGGGCTTCATGGTGTAGACCATGTAGAGCAGAAAACCCTAATGTGGTAAGGTTATACAACCAATATAAATCTAAAGGATTTGAAGTATATAGCTTTTCATTGGATAATGACAAAAGTAAATGGGAAGAGGCTATAAAAGCTGACGGGCTAGTATGGAATTCACATACTAGTGATTTAAAACAATGGCAAACTGAAGCTATTAATATTTATGGTTTTGGTAGTATCCCTTTCACAGTGTTAATTGATAGAAAAGGTAAAGTACTGGCGCGAGGATTAAGAGGCGTAGAGTTAGAAGAAAAACTGAACGAAATATTTGAAAATGAATAAAACACTAGTTACAGCATTATTTATTGGATTTTTATGTAGTCATAGTTTTTCGCAAGAAAATACTGTGGTAAAAGGTAAAATGAAGAAAGCAAGAGGAACAATGGTTTATCTTAATCATAACAAAGGAAATAAAATGGTGAAGGTAGATTCCAGCAAAGTTAATTTCTTTGGAAATTTCCAACTTTCTACACCAGTTGAAATTGATGATTTTTTCTCGCTTTCTACTGTTGAAAATAACAAAGAAACCCAGTTGCTAATTCTAAAAAAAGAAGAGAAAATTAAAATCAAAACTTCTAAAGATTTTAAAGATAAAAACTACCAAGTTTCTGGTTCTAAAGACAATGAACTAATACAACAATATTATTCGGTCAAAAGTTCCGAAATTACTAAGGATTCAATGTCGAAATATGCATTCAACTTCGTGAAAGATAATTCTAAATCACTGGTTGTATTTGTAGCTTTAAATGATATTATTGAACCCAAAGAAGCCATTAGTATTGCAGCAAAAGGAATAGGAGAATCTTATCCGAATACCTTGTATCATAGTAGTTTATTAACTGCTCAAAAACAAATTGCACAAGCCGAAAAAGCTAAGCAAAACAAACCAAAACCAAAGACGCCAATAGGAAGTGTTGCTCCAGAAGTAAACATGCCAAGTCCTGATGGAACCTTTATTACCCTAGAATCATTGAGAGGGAAATATGTTCTAATTGATTTTTGGGCATCATGGTGTGGTCCTTGCCGAAGAGAAAATCCCAATGTAGTAAATTTGTATAACAAGTACAAAGATCAAGAGTTTGAGGTATATAGCGTATCGCTTGATAAAAGCAAAGCTGCATGGGAAGGAGCAATAAAAAAAGATAACTTAACCTGGAAAAGTCATGTAAGTGACCTTAAAGGATGGGGATCTGCAGCAACTCAAATTTATGGGTTCAGAGGAATTCCCTACACTGTTCTGATAGACAAAGAGGGAAAAGTTATAGGGACTCGTCTTAGAGGGCCAGCCCTTGCAAGTAAGTTAAAAGAGATTTTTGGAAACTAACCATTTAAATACAAAAGACATCCAAAAAAATAAGAACAACAGCCACAGCAATGTTCAGGCTATCGATTTACCTGAAGGTAAAAATATTTATTTTGCTTCTGATTTTCATTTAGGGGTTCCTACTCATGAAGAAAGCAGAAAGCGAGAGAATAGGATTGTATCATGGTTAGATTCTATAAAAGGAGATGCTTTTAAGATTTATTTAGTAGGAGATATTTTTGACTTTTGGTTCGAGTATAAGCGAGCAATACCTAAAGGATTTACTAGGTTCTTAGGCAAAATTGCTGAGCTTACTGACTCAGGAATAGAAATTGAGTTTTTTACTGGTAACCACGATATGTGGATGTTTGATTATTTAGAAAAAGAACTTGGAGTTAAAATTCACAAGCAAGAAATTGAATTACTTGTCAATAGCACTTCCATTTTTATCGCTCATGGTGATGGATTGGGACCTGGAGATTACAGCTATAAGTTTATTAAGAAGGTGTTTTCGAGTAAAGTTTGTCAATGGTTATTCGCACGACTTCACCCTAATTTTGGAATAGGTTTAGCGAATTTTTTCTCAAAATCAAGTCGAAAACATTCTATAAATGACAATAAGTTCTTGGGAGAGGACAAAGAGTGGCTTATTACTTTTTGTAAAGAAAAACTAAAACAAAAGCATGTTGATTATTTTATTTTTGGACACAGACATCACCCAATTGAAGTGAAATTAAATGACTCATCTACTTACATAAATCTTGGGGAATGGATATCACACAATACATACTCTAAGTTCAATGGAAAAACAATTTCAATCAATACGTTTACAGTAAGTTAATAGTTGAAATAGTCATATTTTTAATTTAGTTACATATTAAGGTATAAAACGTAAATTATTTATTAATAATAAAACTCTTTTGGAGATCGTTTGTAAATAGGCAAAATCCAGCCTATTTGTATGTTCCAAAAGTTGTCGTTCCGCATTCCAAATCTAGGATCGTTTATTTCGTAATCTACCTGGTAGTCTCTTCTTACTTTGGTATATGCCTGATTAAATTCAATACCACCATAGAAATTCATCAACTTATTCTTACTCATATACCTGTATCCAACATATTGTGTCAAACTAACTCCTGAGGTATATCTATCGTAACCTGCTACGTAATTAGAGGTGAATTGTACTATATCTCCACTTATATTATTAAAATTTACGCGATAAGCTAATAAACCTAAACCAGCAGTGACAATAATACCAGAATTTGGATTTGGAGAAAAAACAGGAAACAACCTCCCAATGTACATTCCTAAATGGTGTCCTCTTTGCAACATTTCATAGGATCCGTACTGTCCATTAACATTTATTATCTGTCCATCAGAATTTGCCAAATCCTTTAGCATTCCAGAATCTTTAAAGTTGTTTCCGAATAGGAAGTCATACCTACCCCCAACTATAAATTGATTTTTTAATTTTATTTCTAATCTAACATTTAGTGAGGATGTGTATCCAACTCTATTTTTCAAATCAGCTGTTGGAAAGTTATTTGAATAACCCAGTTTTAGCAAAGGCATAAAAATGGAAGAATCATTTATGCTGGATTGTGCTGAGGAATAATTAATTGAATAATAAAAAAGAAATATAAAGATTAGTGTTCTCATTCTTAGGGTTATTTATTATTTGTAAAGATAGGTAAATCAATTTTTTATAAAAGGAATAAGTTTTAATTAACATACACTTTTAAATTTAATATATACAATACAAAACTTATATGTTAAAATATGTTAGAAAACTTTTGTCTAGGAAGTAATCAATACATATAGTTGCTCAAATATTGTAATTTCAAAAAAGACCATATGAAAAATAAACTACTGTTAACCGTATCATTTCTAATAATTGGTATGACATCTGCCTTGTCGCAATTGACTCAAACTTTTTTAGTTGAATCTAGATGTGCACAAAGTGGAGAAGCTATGTATCTATTTACTCCGGTATCTCCTACTGGATTCTTTTTCTTAACTGCTGGACCAGTTGGCTATACTTTGCCTACTACTAGAAATAGTGAGGCTTTTTTTGTGATTTAATTTTTTAATTTTTTATTCGATATTTTCTTATCTTCAAGTATGAAATGAATATCTGCTATTTTACTTCTTTTGTTTATTATTATTACTCCTGTAATTTCCTTTTCACAAAATTCTAGAAAAAGGAAATCAATGTCTCCAAAAAAACGACAGAAACAAGTTGATAAAGCGGAAAAGAAAAAGGAAAAGAAAAAAAAGAAAGCAACAAAAGAGGCTCATAAAAGACATTTAAAGATACAAGACAAGAAAGTTAGGAGAAGATTAAAGAGAAATAGAAGGAAATCTAACAGGAAGAAAAAGTAATGATTTTTACCTTTTATAGCCTAAGTCTGTACATAAATACTAATATTCTACCTTTAAATAATTAGTCTTTTAATGGTGTAAAATATTGACCTGTATATTTTTATATTCTTTTAGATTATTAAACCTTAGTACAAAGAAAATATCTAATATATTTGACTTAAGATTATGTTAAAAAAACTTAAAAATATTTTATATTTACGACTTGTAACTATTCTATAGTTTTCTATTTAGGATGAAACAACACTAATCAATCCTCTTATGTTTAAGGGATTTATAAAAATTACACTAGTATGATTAAAAAAATTATTCTAACATTATTAGCGACAATTTCTTTGTCTTTGATTTATTCTCAACAGGGGACAGGTCAATTAAAAGGACAAATTACGGATAAAGCAACAGGTGAAACTTTGCCTTTCGTAAATTTAGTTTTGGAGCAAAATGGTTCTCAAAAGGCTGGAGCTGCATCTGATTTGGATGGAAATTTCCTTATTAACTCTATAGAACCAGGGGAATATACTTTGAAAGTTAGTTTTGTAGGTTACAAAAAGTTTCAGGTGAATAATTTATTAATAAAGAGTAATAAGATAACTTTTCAAGATATCCCACTTGAGTCTGGAGATGTTGAGCTTGAAGAGTTTACAGTTGTAGATTATGAAGTTCCATTGATTGATAGAGATGGAGGTGCTTCGGGAGGTACAATGACTAAAGATGAAATTGCTAAAATGCCAGGAAGATCTGCAGGATCTATTGCTGCACAAGTAGGAGGTGTACAAACTGATGCTAATGGAAGTATCTCTAGTATTAGAGGTTCAAGATCAGAAGCAACTTATTATTACATTGATGGGATTAAAGTTAGAGGGTCATCTAACCTGCCAAAATCAGCAATACAAGAGGTTGCTGTAATTACTGGAGGTTTACCTGCAAACTACGGAGATGCAACAGGAGGAATTATTTCAATTACTACTCGTGGTCCTTCAAGTTTTTATTTTGGGGGTATTGAATATGTAACCTCTGGGTACAAGATTGGAGACAATACATACGGATTAGATAATTATGGATATAACTTATTAGAAGGAAGTTTATCAGGTCCTTTATTGATGAAGAAAGACTCAACAGGAAAAAAGATCAAACCTATATTAGGTTTCTTTATCTCAGGGAATGCGACACATATTATTGATACACGTCCATTTGCAATTGATCAGTTTCAAGTTAAAGATGATGTGAAGCAAGATATTTTAGACAACCCAGTAGTTTCTAATGGAACAGGAGGGATAAACTATAAGTCTGAATTTTTAACTGCTGAAGATTTTGAAGAAGTTAAATTCAGACAAAATGTTGTAGATAAGAGAGCTTCTATTTCTACCAAGATTGATGTTAACACTGGGCCTAATGTAAACTTATCTTTTGGAGGTACTTTAGATTGGAACTCTGGTAATAATTATAGTTTTAATAGTTCTTTATTAAACTCAGATAATTTATCTAACACTACAGCCAATACATGGAGAGTTTATGGTAAGTTAACTCAGAGATTTGCTAATAATGTTTCTGAAGATTCTGAAGAACAATCAAAAATTAAAAATGCCTACTATACTGTGATGGTAGATTACAGTAGGAACTCATCTCAGACTCAAAACACAAGACATGGTGACAATATATTCAATTATGGATATGTCGGAAATTTTGACAGACAATTCGAAAATAGTTATGAATTTGATGAAGTAAATAATAGGTTTGTTCATAATGGATTTCAAGAATTTGGAGTTGATTTTGATCCTTCTGATATAAATTCAGATTTAGCAGCAGTTACCAGACAATATTATGATTTAGCAGATAATAATGTATTTGCATTAGACCAAATTTTGGGAGGTAACGCATTAAGAAACGGAGATTCGCCAAGAGGTATTTACGGTTCGTCCGCTACACCTCTTTTTAACAACATTGGTTTACAGCCAGGACAGTATGCTTATGGTGACAATGCGCAATTTAGAGTGTCTGCCTCAGGAAGTGCAAATATGGGTGATCATGCAATAACAGTTGGATTTGAATATGAGCAGAGATCGGATAGATTTTACAGCTTAAGTCCAATTCCATTATGGACAAGAATGCGTCAATTGGCAAATAACCACATTTCTGAGCTTGATTTAGAAAATTTTACTGATGAGTACAGAGGTACTTATCAATACAGAACTTATGACAGATTAATCAGTTCTGAAAGTCAGTCTTATTTTGATTATAACTTGAGAAACTCTTTAGGGTTAGACCCTAATGGCTCAGACTTTATTAATGTAGATGGATTAGATCCTTCTCAATTTAATGTTGATTTCTTTAGTGCTGATGAATTAACAAACGGTGGATTTAATAGAAGTTATGTAAACTACTATGGATATGATCACACAGGAAAAAAATTAACATCTAACCCAAGTCTTGATGATTTCTTTACTGAAACTGATGAATTTGGAAATAACACTAGACCAGTTTCAGCTTTTGAACCTATTTATTTTGCGGGATTTGTAATGGATAAATTTGCTTTTAATGACATTATATTTAACGTAGGACTTAGAGTTGATAGATTTGATGCAAACCAAGCAGTATTAAGAGATAAATATTTATTAAGACCAGCAAAAACTGCTGCAGAAGTAGGTGACTTTGGTTCTCACCCAGAAAACATTGGAGATGATTATGTTGTTTATGTGAATGATATTAATGCTCCTACTGCCATTAATGGATATAGAGATGGAAATACATGGTACAATGCTGAAGGTGTAGAAGTTAGTGATCCTAAAACAATTGAATCACCAAACGGAATAGCTCCATATTTAGCTGAAGGAGTAAGTGATGATGATGAAATTAGTTCAAATGCTTTTGAAGATTACAACCCTTCTATTATAGTTATGCCAAGAATTTCGTTCTCATTCCCGATATCAGAAGATGCCTTATTCTTTGCTCACTATGATATTCTTTCACAAAGACCTACAACAGGAATTAGATTAAACCCTTTAGATTATTTATACATTGATAATATTAGTGCAGATGTAATTAATAATCCAGATTTGAGGCCAACAAGAACAATTGATTATGAAGTTGGATTCCAACAAGTATTGAGCAGATCATCTTCTTTAAAAATTGCAGGGTTTTACAGAGAACAAAGAGATGAAATTACTGTTGTAAATGTTGCAGGAGCTTATCCTAAAACTTACCGTTCATATGGTAACTTAGATTTTGGAACTGTAAAAGGTATTACTTTAACTTACGACAAAAGAAAATCTAAGAATCTTTGGATGAAGGTTTCTTATACATTACAGTTTGCTGAAGGAACAGGTTCTAATCCTGGATCTTCTTTAGCATTAATTAATGCAGGTCAACCTAACTTAAGAGCAATTTTCCCTTACAGTTATGATCAAAGACATGTTGTAACTGCAACAGTTGATTATAGATTTGGAGAAGGTAAAGATTACAATGGACTTGTAATTGCTGGTAAAAAGATTTTTGAAAACACAGGTGCTAATTTTACAGCAAACTACGCTTCAGGAACACCTTATTCAGCTTCTAAATTTGCAGTACCAATTTTTGGAGGTGTAGCAAATGTACTTGAAGGAACACCAAACGGATCAAGAAGACCAGGTAACTTTAGAGTTGCACTTCAGGTTGATAGAAACTTTATGTTAAAGTTTGGAGAGAAAAAACAAAAAACAGCAGCTTTAAATGTTTACTTATTAGTAAACAACTTATTTAATACTCAAAACATAATTGGAGTATACAGAGCAACTGGGAATGCTGATGATGATGGGTACTTATCTGATCCACAATATCAATCTATTATCCAGAATCAAATAAGCGAAGCTTCATTCAGACAATATTACGCTTTAAGAGCGAATAACCCTTTTAATTATTCATTACCAAGAACTATCAGAATTGGTGTGAAATTAGACTTTTAAATTTCAGAATCATGAAAACTAAATTATTATTTAAATTATCGTTAATTACTGTAGGATTGCTATGTGCATCTCAATCTTTTTCAAGAGAATGGGTAGGAGCAAAAAGCAATACTACTTCAAGTAATAACAATGGGAGTAACATCTCATCAAGAGCAGGAGATTGTGCACCAGCAAGTCAAAACAGAGTATTAGACTTTAACAATGTTAGTGCTTATATTGAAAACAGTGGATTACTGTGGTTAAATAGATCCTTATCTAGAGCCTCTTATTTTGTGCCTAAAGGTGCAGGAACTGCACCTATATTTGCAGGGGGACTTTGGATGGGTGGTGTAGATGCTACCAATCAATTGAAATTAGCTGCAATTAGATTTAGAGGTGATGGTAACGACTACTGGCCAGGACCATTGTCTGTAAGTCCGAATTCGGGTAACGGAAGCGATAAAAAAGATTTTGGAGCAGCTGCTATTGATCAAGTAGAATGTGCAAAATGGGATAAGTTTTATGTAATTACTAGACAGGATGTAAATGAGTTTAGATCATGGTACAAGTGTTCTCAAGACCCAAATTGTGATGCTGCTGTAGATTTTCCAGGATATGCAATACCTACTAGTATTTTAGAGTGGCCTGCTCATGGAGATCCATCTCCAGGTAAAGATCAAGATTTTTATATCGCACCTTTTTTCGATAATCCAAATGGAGCAAGTGGAAAAGACGGATTGTATAATCCTCTAGATGGTGATTATCCTTTCTATAGTTTTGAAGATGATGACGCAAACTACGACTGTAGAAGTGATAGAGACATTAGATTATTTGGAGATTACACTATTTGGTGGATTTTTAATGATAATGGAAATATTCATACTGAGTCTGGTGGTGAGCCAATTGGAATGGAAATTAGAGCTCAAGCTTTCTCATTTGCTACAAATGATGAAATTAATGATATGACTTTCTATAACTATGAGTTAATTAACCGTTCTACTCAAACATTATTTGAAACTTATTTCGGACAATATGTTGATCCAGATTTAGGTGCAGCAGTAGATGATTATGTTGGTTGTGATGTAAGCAGAGGATTAGGTTTTGTTTATAATGCTGATGCAATTGATGATAATCCATCAGGTGGAGCTATAGCTTATGGAGCAAATCCTCCATCAGTTGGGGTTGATTTCTTTGAAGGACCTTACCAAAATAATGATGGTGTTGATAACCTTTACTATGTAAATGGTGCAGCTGACCCAGAAACTAAAGCAATACCAGGAAATGGAATTGGTTATGAAGATGGTGTAATAGATAACGAAAGATTTGGTATGAGAAAATTCGTATACTATACGAATGGAGCAGGAGCAACACAAGGAGATCCTGATGCAAATAATGCAGTACAACATTACCGTTATTTAAGTGGTTTTTGGAAAGATGGTTCTGAGTTTAGATATGGAGGGACAGGTTATCCAGGAGCACAAAATGTATCAACTTTAGCTTGTGATTTTATGTACACAGATGATCCTGCAACTGGAATAAATTCTGACCCTGAAGGATGGGGAACAGGAGGTGATTTAAGTCAATCAGGAACAGCTTTTTCTGAGTTTGCAGCAGGAACACCTGCAGGAGACAGAAGATTTATGCAATCTGCAGGTCCATTTACATTGGAGCCAGGAGCACTTAACAACATTACTGTTGGTGTGGTTTACGGGAGAGGTACAAGTGGAAATTTATCTTCAATTGCTAAAATGAAGCAAGCTGATGATAAAGCACAAAGTTTATTTGATAACTGTTTCGAAATCCTTGAAGGACCAGATGCGCCAAAATTGGCTTTACAAGAGTTGGACAAAGAATTGATTTTAACTATCGATCCTAAAGCTAATGGTGGTGATATTGAATCTTATTTTAGAATTGATCCAACAATTGATACTAATTTATTAGTTGATTCGTTAAAAACTGTAAATGGTAAAAACAACTTCTACACATTTGAAGGATATCAAGTTTTCCAATTAAAAGACAATACTGTATCAGCTTCAGATTTAAATGATGTAGATAAATCAAGATTAGTTGCTCAATATGATATTGCTAATGGAGTAACTCAATTAATTAATTATTCAGTTGATGCTGTAATGAATGTTGGTGTGCCACAATTAATGGTAAACGGAACAGATGAAGGAATTAAGCACTCATTAAGAGTAACAGATGATTTATTTGCTCAAGGTGATAGTAGATTGGTTAATCATAAGTCTTATTATTTTATGATTATTGCCTACGGGTATAATGAATTTAAAAAATACGATCCAACAGATGCCGGTTCTTTAGATGGACAACAAAAACCTTATATTTCAAGTAGAAAAGGATTTGATGGTGGTGAAATTGCTAAATATAAAGGAATTCCTCACATCCCTTCTCCAGAAGCTGGTGGAACTGTTCAGAATGCGAATTATGGTGATGGAGTTGAAATCACTAGAATTGAAGGAATGGGTAACGGTGGAAGAGAATTAGATTTAACTGATGAATCTAGACTTGCAGCAGCAAGAAATAGAAGGTCTGACGAATTAACTTATGCTGCAGGAAAAGGACCAGTCGATATTAAAGTGATTGATCCATTAAATTTAATAGCAGATGATTATGAATTAAGGTTTGTAAAAGATGCTAATGATGAATTAGCAGAAGCAACATGGGAATTAACTAGAATTAGTACAAGTGAAGTATATACTTCAGCAGAAAGTATAGCACTAGGATATGAACAATTATTCCCAGAATTAGGTTTCTCTATTAACATTGAACAATACATTCATCCTACAAGAGCAGTTAAAACTGACCCAGGAATATCAACAGGAGCAGATGAATTAGCTTCTGAGTTAATTACTTGGAGTTTAGAGTATGATGATGAAAGTAAACCATGGTTATTTGGTTTCTCTGATGTAGACGGTAACTCTGATAGAAACTGGATAAGAAGTGGAGCTCAAATTAATGATCCTGCTACTCCAGAAGGTCCGTTTAGTGACTACCAAGGTTTAGATGATGAACAACAGTTTGAGACTGTTCTTGGAGGAAGTTTCACTCCATTTAGATTACTGTCTGGTTCAGAAGGTGATAACCAACCTATAGGGTCAATTTCATATCTTTCTGGAGCACCAACTGCTTTAAATTTATTTTCAAAAAACTCACTAGCTAATTTACATAGTGTTGATGTAGTATATACTACTGATAAATCACTATGGACTAGATGTCCCGTTATTGAAACTCAAGACAAGACGAGTTTGGCCGAGGGTGGAGCAGCTAAACTTTCAGTAAGAGCATCAGCTTCTATTGATAAGAATGGAAGAAAATCTGGAGATGCTGGTTACAACAGTGGAGATGGAGATTTAGTCAGTGCAACAGGAATGGGATGGTTCCCAGGATATGTTATTGATGTGGAAACTGGTGAAAGATTGAATGTTGTTTATGGAGAAGATTCATGGTTAGCAGGAGATAATGGAAGAGACATGATGTTTAACCCTACTTCTACTTTCACAGAAGGTCTTGGAACATGGATAGCAGGAGGAAAGCATTATCTGTATATTTTCAGAAATAATGATCTTATTACTATACCTACTAACGTAGCCTCTAGACCTGGTGCTATTAGAAATTATGATGAAGGGAGAGAATTATATAATAAATTATCTAGTACTTCTTCAATTAGCCATAGAGATGCTTGGACAGCTTGTATGTGGGTAGGAATGCCAATGACACTTCCAGGTCAAACTTTCCTTTCTACTGATGCAATCTTAAAAGTGAGAGTTAAAACTGATTACGAGAGATATGCAAATAATGGTTATGTTGTAAATTTTCAAGGCAATTTAACTAATAATGATGAAGCTAATAGTATTAACGAATGGTTTAACTTATATAAGTTCAATACTAATTCAGTAGCAACTGGTATCAATGATTTGGATACGGCTAAAAGTGCACTTGATTTAATAAATATTGTACCTAATCCTTACTATGCATACTCTAACTATGAGAATTCAAGATTAGATACAAGAGTTAAGATTACTAACTTACCAGAAAAATGTACAGTAAGAATCTATAATGTAGGAGGTTCATTAGTAAGAACTTTAACAAAAGATGATCCACTTACATCAATTGACTGGGATTTACAAAACGCGAATGGAGTACCAATCGCAGGAGGTGTTTACATTATTCATGTAGATGTACCAGAAGTAGGAGAGAAAGTAGTTAAATGGTTTGGTGCATTAAGACCACCAGATTTGACAAACTTTTAATCCAGATTTAAAACTAATTTTAATAGACCAAACTTATACAGTATGAAATTAAAACTAACATTATTAACAGTAGCAGCCTTTTTAGGTTCTGTATCTCTTGCAGGGAATGAGGACAGAATTGGAGCAGCTGGTTCAACACAATTACTAATTAACCCATGGGCAAGATCATCTGCTTGGGGAAGTGCTGGTGGAGCTCACGTTAAAGGACTTGAGGCAATACAATTAAATGTTGCTGGATTAGCCTTAGCTGATAAAACTGAAATAGGATTTACCAATACTACTTGGATGCAGTCAACAGGAATTAAAATTAATTCTGTTGGATTAGCTCAAAGAGTAGGTGAGTCAAACGTTATTGCAATTAGCATGATGAATACTAATTATGGGGATATTCCAATTACTACTACTGAATTACCAGAAGGAGGATTAGGAACATTTTCTCCATCGAGTTTACTTTTAAGCTTAGCTTATGCAAGAGAATTTTCTACTTCTATTACAGGAGGTTTAAATATCAAAATACTGAGTGAAGGTATTGCTAATGCAAGATCTACAGGATTTGCTTTTGATGCAGGAGTTAGATATGTAACAGGAGAAAGAGATCAAATTAAAATTGGATTAGCTCTTAAAAATGTTGGACCACCAATGACATATAAAGGAGATGGATTTGCAATTGAAACTGTTAACCCTTTTACTGAAATTGCTACAACAACTGAGCAAAGAACAGCAAACTTTGAGTTACCATCTTTGATTAATATTTCTGGAGCTTATGATTTCATGATTAAAGAAAACATTTTAACACTAGCTGGAACTTTTACTTCAAACTCGTTTCAAAGAGATCAGTTTAGAGCAGGAGCAGAGTACAATTTAGACTTCAAAAAAGTAGTTGTTATTTTAAGAGCAGGAATAGCGTATGAAAAAGGTATCTTTTCTGAAACGGAAACATTATCTGCACTTTCAGGTCCTACTGCAGGAGTATCATTAGATTTACCTTTCGGAAAGAATGGTTCAACTATGGGTATTGATTATTCTTTCAGGACTGCACCAGTATTGGGTTCTATTCATGGAATAGGAATAAGACTTAATTTAGGAAGAGACGCAGAAGAAGAGGAATAGAAATTTCCCTTGTTGGAATCAAATAAATAAAAATTTGTATATTTGTTTATATACGAAATCTAAAAGAGAGTCGAAAGATTCTCTTTTTTCGTTATATCAACTCACTAAAGAGAGAAAGTTATGGCAGATATTACTTATTACACAGCAGAAGGATTAAAGTCTTTAAAAGACGAGTTATACGAATGTGAAACTTTTGAAAGACCTAGAATTTCAGTACAAATAGGTGAGGCTAGAGATAAAGGAGATTTATCTGAAAATGCTGAATATGATGCTGCAAAGGAAGCTCAAGGATTACTTGAGATGAAAATTTCAAAGTTAAAAACGATCATTTCTAGTGCTCGAGTATTAGATGATACTGGGATGGATACTTCCAAAGCTCTTATACTTTCTATAGTTAAGATAAGACACATGAAAACCAATAAAGAAATGGTTTACACTTTAGTAGCCGAAAACGAAGCGGATTTAAAAGCTAAAAAGGTTTCTGTTGATTCACCAATTGGAAAAGGATTACTTGGACATAGTGTTGGTGATATTGCAGATGTTGTAACTCCTGGAGGAACTATTCAATTCGAAATCTTAGAAATTAATAGATAATGGCAACCATTTTTACAAAAATAATAGAAGGAGAAATTCCTTGTTATAAAATAGCTGAAGACGATAAGTTTTTGGCTTTTTTAGATATTAGCCCTTTGGCTAAAGGACATACTTTGGTAATACCTAAAGTTGAAATAGATTACATTTTTGATGTAGAAGATAACGTTCTTGGGGAAATGATGGTTTTTGCTAAGAAAGTGGCTCTAAAGGTCGAAAAAGCTATTCCTTGTGAAAGAATAGGCGTTTCTATTATTGGACTAGAAGTACCACATGCACATATTCACCTTGTCCCTATGAATACAGCTGATGATGTTAACTTTACTCGTGCTAAACTTTCTTTATCTAAAGAAGAAATGTTAGATGTGCTAGCAAAGATTAACGGATAGTTAAAATTTACTCCAACAAAAAAGGGCTTGAATAATTATTCAAGCCCTTTTTTTATATAAAATCTAATTTAGATTACTTTGCTAAAGCTTCAGCAACTTTCTTTCCAATTTCTGCAGGAGAACTTGCAACACTAATTCCACACTCTGCCATAATTTTCATTTTAGCTTGTGCAGTATCATCATCACCACCTACAATTGCTCCAGCATGCCCCATTTTCCTTCCTTTTGGTGCAGTTTGTCCAGCAATAAAACCAATAACTGGTTTAGTACTGTTTTCCTTTACCCATCTTGCAGCTTTCGCTTCCATGTCTCCACCAATTTCTCCAATCATTACAATTGCATCAGTTTCTGGGTCATTCATAAACATTTCTACAGCTTCTTTAGTAGTAGTTCCAATAATTGGATCTCCACCAATACCAATTGCAGTAGATACTCCCAATCCAGCTTTTACAACTTGGTCAGCAGCTTCATAAGTTAATGTTCCAGATTTAGAAACAATACCTACTCTACCTTTTTTGAATACAAAACCTGGCATAATTCCAATTTTTGCTTCATCTGCAGTTATAATCCCAGGACAGTTAGGTCCAATCAATCTTGAATCTTTATCAGTTAAGTATTCTTTTACTTTTACCATATCGTTAGTTGGAATCCCTTCCGTAATACAAACGATAACTCCAATTCCTCCATCAGCAGCTTCCATAATTGCATCAGCAGCAAAAGCAGGTGGTACAAAAATAATAGAAACGTTAGCTCCAGTTTCTTTCACAGCTTGTTCAACTGTATTAAATACTGGCTTATCTAGGTGAGATTGCCCTCCTTTTCCTGGAGTTACACCACCAACAACATTTGATCCATATTCGATCATTTGTCCTGCATGGAAAGTTCCTTCAGTTCCTGTGAAACCTTGTACTATTATCTTAGAATCTTTATTTACTAATATGCTCATTGTTTTCTGTTATTTATTGAATGCTCAAAAGTAGTTTTTTATCCTTTCTTTTACAAAAATTAAGACTTTATTATTTTCATTACCAATCTCATAAATAAATCTTAATTTTGTTTCATGATTTTAGATTCAAACAATACAATTTGTGCACTTTCGACTGCCAATGGAATGGGAGCTATTGCTGTAATTAGAGTTTCTGGTGCAGAAGCTTTTTCTATTGTGTCTTCTATTTTTTCTAAAGAAGTAGGAAATCAAAAATCTCACACAGCTCATTTTGGTGTTATAAAAGAAGATAATAAACTAGTAGATGAAGTATTAATTACGGTTTTCAAAAACCCAGCTTCTTTTACTGGCGAAGATGTAGTTGAAATTGCTTGTCACGGTTCAGTTTATATTCAACAACAAATTTTAAAACTATTATTATCAAAAGGATGTAGGCTTGCAAAAGCTGGAGAATTCTCCATGAGAGCATTTGCGAATGGAAAGTTTGACCTATCTCAAGCCGAGGCAATTGCTGATTTAATTTCTTCTACAACCGAAGCTTCTCATAAGTTAGCTATGCAACAAATGCGTGGAGGATTTTCGGATGAGATAAATATGTTGAGAGAGGAATTAGTGAACTTTGCTTCGCTTATTGAATTAGAGCTTGATTTTAGCGAAGAGGATGTTGAGTTTGCAGATAGAACTCAGTTGAATGAATTATTAGTTCGTATTTCTGCCAAACTTAAAAGTTTAATAGATTCATTTTCTTACGGAAATGCGATTAAAAATGGAGTCCCAATTTCAATAGTTGGAGCACCTAATTCGGGTAAATCAACTTTGCTCAATAAATTTTTGAAAGAAGAAAAAGCGATAGTTTCTAGCATTGCAGGAACTACTCGTGATATTGTAGAAGATGAAATAGTAATTGAAGGAATAAAATACCGATTTATTGATACGGCAGGAATTCGCGATACCGAAAACGAAATTGAAAAAATTGGAATCCAAAGAGCAATAGAAAAAGCAGGAAAATCTGCTATTGTGCTTTATATGTTTGATGCAAGCTCGGAATTGGATTTAATGAAAAAAGAGTTGGAGGAACTGAAAGCCCAACTAACCGACCAATCTATTGACTTTATTTTAGTAGCTAATAAAATAGATTTACTGAAGGATAATTCTGTTTTAAACGAATTAAATTGTATCCAAATCTCTGCTTCAGAAGGAGACAATATAGAAGAGTTGACTCAAAAAGTAATTGAAATTACTAATTCCAAAAATGCCCAAGAACAACAAGTTGTTGTAACTAATATTCGTCATTACGAAGCATTAACAAAAGCTAATGAGGCTATCAATCAAGTGACAAATGCACTTGAAATGGGAATACCTGGAGATTTAGTTGCAGTTGATATTCGTCAATCACTTCATTTTTTAGGTGAAATAACTGGTGAAATATCTACTGATGAGCTACTTGGAAATATCTTCAGTAAATTTTGTATCGG
>JABAYJ010000003.1 GCA_018609055.1 Flavobacteriales bacterium | reverse complement strand
CAATTTCCTTTACCCAAAAAAATAATCCAAACGGATACAATGTTTTTTATTACGAAAATGATTCTGTTTCTGCAGAAGGTTTTTTACAAGAAGGAAAACCAAATGGATATTGGAAAAATTACGAACGCACAGGTAAGTTAAAATCAGAAGGAAATAGAAAAGATTTTTTACTTGATAGTATTTGGAAATTTTATAAAAATGGATTTATCAAAGAACAGGTAAACTACCAAGAAAACAGGAAAAACGGATCTTTTATAGAATTTGTAGATTTAGGTATTTTGTATTCCAAATCTACTTTTGTAAATGATACTCTACAAGGAAAAAGAACAATTTATTATTCAACAGGAGAATTAAAATTTTTATATAATTATTTGGAAGGAAATTACCATGGTGAAGCTTTTGAATACGCTAAAGATTCAACTGTGATTTCGATATTTGAATACAACAAAGGAAAGTTAGTAATACGAGAAAAAATAAATAGATATAATGCTCAAAATAAGAAAACTGGTTTATGGAAAGAGTTTAGCACTTCGGGAATTGTGCGTGAAGAAGGAATTTATAAAAATGGTAAAAGAGACGGTATTTTTAAAGAGTATAAATACAATGGTGAACTAAAAGAGTTGAAAAAGTACGACATGGATGAGCTCCAGGTTGATGCAGAAGAATTAAAATTTGTAGAGCTTTATAAAATTTATTATCCAACTGGAGAATTACATTTTACTGTAGCAAAAGATGATTACAACCGAAGACAAGGAGCAACTCAAGAATTTGATAAACAAGGAAATATTATACAAACAGAGATTTTTAAAAATGACACTCTTTTCGCTAAAGGATTTATAGATGGTGAAGGTTTAAAACAAGGAAAATGGAAATATTTTTACAAAGGAGAAAAAATAATAGGCGAAGGAAAATATAATAATGATTTAAAAACTGGCACTTGGAATTATTTATACTCGAGTTTAAAAAAGGAACAACAAGGGAAATTTAGTAAAGGGGAAAGAACAGGAAAATGGGTTTGGTACTATGAATCTGGAGATATTAGAAGAGAAGAATTTTATTTAAGAGGAAAAGAAAATGGTGAATTTACTGAGTATAATGAAGAAGGTAATATATTAACTAAAGGTGAATATGTAAACGGATTAAAAGAAGGAGATTGGTTTTATCAAGTAGGTGATCATACTGAAAAAGGTAAATATATTGAAGGAGAAAAAGAAGGAGATTGGACTTATTATTATGATAATAAACAATTATATTTTAAAGGATCTTATAAAAATGGAAAGGAAATAAAGAAACATATTTATTACCATAAGAACGGAAATAAGAAATGGGTTGGCGATTACAAATTAGGAAAGAAAACGGGTAAATGGAGTAGATACGATGAATTTGGAACTGAATTAATTAATTATACTTTTAGAAATGGTGTCTTAATTAAAACCGATGGTGTAAAAATTAAACCAGCATTTAATATAGAAATAGAATTTTAAGATGAAAATAAAAACTAAAATTATTATTCTGGTTTCTGTAATTATTTTAATTGGATTATTAATAACACAGTTTTTAATAGTTAAAAACTCCTTAAATATTGAGAAAGAAAATATTGAGATTATAGCAGAAACAATAAAATTAGAACAATCTAATTTTAATAGTGAAGTTACTCTTGCACTTACTAAAGTTAGGGATAAACTAATTTCTCTTAATAAAGGAAATGCAAATATTTATTTAGATCCAGTTAAACAAATTCAAGATAATTATTTTGTTGTGAGTTTTTATGATACGATTCCTAAAACACTTTTAGGTAACTTAATTAAAGAAGAATTTAATAGTTTTTATATAGATAAAACCTATAAAATAGGTGTTTATGATTGCTTTACTGACTCAATAATTTTTGATAAATTTACAAATATTGATGCTAAATTCCCTTTAAAATGGGATCATGATGGTTATTATTTTGGAGTATTTTTCTCTGATTTTAAGAAAACTGAACCGATAAAAAACTCCTCTTTACCTTACATGTTGTTGCTTGCATCAATGGTTATTATTGTTGCTTCTTTATTTACTTTTTATCTTGCAAATGGAATACTAAAACAGAAGAAAATTTCTAAAATCACCTACGATTTTATTAATAATATGACACACGAGCTTAAAACTCCTATTTCAACCATTTCACTTTCTACTGATGTATTAATTAAAAGTCAAGAAAATAATAAAGATGAAAGATTAAAAAGATATTTATCGATTATTAAAACAGAGAACAAACGACTAGAAAATCAAGTAGAGCGTGTTCTTGAGATTGCAAAATTAGATAAAAACAAGATTGACTTAAATTTTGAACCACTTGATATTCACGATATAATTTCTACTTGTACCGATACATTTAGTGTTCCAATACAAGAGAGAGAGGGTGAAATTTCTACAGAATTAAAAGCTAACAATCCTTTAATAAACGGAGACGTTATCCATATTACAAACATTATTTATAATTTATTTGATAACGCTAACAAATATTCTCCTAATAAACCAATAATAAATATTAGCACTTCAAATAATAATAATGGAATAATAATTAAAGTAAGTGATAATGGTATTGGGATAAAAAAAGAAGACAGTAAAGATATTTTTAATAAATTTTATCGTGTTTCAACAGGAGATGTTCACAATGTAAAAGGATTTGGATTGGGACTTTACTACGTTAAACAAATGATGTTAAAACATGGAGGAAATATAGAAATAGAGAGCATTTATAAAAAAGGAAGTACCTTTATTTTAACTTTCCCGATAATAAATTAAGATTATGGAAAAAAGTAAAATACTATTAGTAGAAGATGATTTCAATTTAGGAATCGTAATACAAGATTTTTTATCACTTGAGGGTTATTCAGTTCACCTTTGTAGAGATGGAAAAGAAGGGTTACAAAAATTTAATAAAAACGAATATGATGTATGTTTATTAGATGTAATGTTACCCGAGAAAGATGGTTATGAAATAGCTGAAGATATTAGAAAAGTGAATAAAGAAATTCCTATTATATTTCTGACTGCAAAATCTAATCCAGAGGATAAAGTAAAAGGATTTAAAGCAGGAGGTGATGATTATATTACAAAACCATTTAATAGAGAAGAGTTTTTACTAAGAATAAAAGCAATATTAAGAAGAGCAAATAATGATTTTGAAGATGATGAAAATGAAGGGTTAATCAAATTAAACTCATTTGAATTAGACTTCAGAAACCTTAAACTTAGTCATCCTAAAGAAGATAAAAAACTAACAAAAAGAGAAACGGCTATTCTTAAATTATTATGTGAAA
This sequence comes from Flavobacteriales bacterium, assembly GCA_018609055.1. Lineage (GTDB taxonomy): Bacteria > Bacteroidota > Bacteroidia > Flavobacteriales_D > CAJJDF01 > CAJJDF01. The sequence goes on along the minus strand of JABAYJ010000003.1, from coordinate 125,773 downwards.
ACAGAAACAAAGTAATTGAAAGAAGCTTGGTTCTTAACTTAATATGGGGAGATGATAATTACTTTAACGGAAGAAGTTTAGATGTATTTATCACCAAACTAAGAAAATATTTAGCTCATGATGAAACTATTTCTATAAATAACATTCATGGGGTAGGGTTTAAGTTAGAATTAAATGAAAAATAAAATATATTTGTAAAAAAATTTAAAAGATTATGTCAATATCAGATGCATTTTTAGGAGGAGAACAAAAAAGAAATGAGTCTCACTTAGAAAACTTAGTAGAAGTAGCACTTTCAAACGGAAAGATAGTAGATGAAGAAAGAGCGCTATTAGAAAAATTTGCCAACAGATTAAGTATCTCAAAAGAAGATTTAAATGAGATCATCTTGAATATTGGGAAACACCCAATAAACCCTCCAACAGGAAAAGAAGATCGTTATAAAAGATTTTTTAGACTAATTCAAATGATGTTAGCTGACGGAATAATTGGTGAAAAGCAAGATCGATTAATCCACAAGTTCGCTATTGGTTTAGGTTACTCAGAAGAAAGAACAGAAGAAATTTATGACCAAACGATTCAGTTTGTAAAAGACAAAGTAGATTTTGAAGATGCGTTTGAAAAATTAATTCATTAAAAAAGAATTATCATTTTATTTAAAAAGGGAAACTAATCTGATTAGTTTCCCTTTTTTTATCTTATTAATGTAACATGACCTGACTTAGTATGGGCTTTCCCACTATCATCAACAGTAAATATTTGATAAATATAAACATCTTGCAACTGAATAACCGTGATTAGGATTATTTAAAAAACTTGAGTCACCATCACCAAAATACCATTTAAAAGAATTCCCCCCTGTAGAAGTATTTGTAAACGCAATCATTTCATTTTCACAAACTATAGTATCTGAACTTGTGTATTAGGAAGACACTTTTAAATTAAAATTTCACCTTCTTACTCAATATTTCACCATTTCTGTTTACAGAAACCTTGACAATTGATTCTGGCTCAAATTTGCTTAAGCATTCCATATAATCGGTCATATCTTTCACTTCAAATTCTCCCATTTTCACGACAATATCTCCCTTTTCAATTCCAGCAATAGATGCTGGTTTATCTTCTTTTACTCCATCAATTCGCATTCCCATTCCATCAAAAAGGTAATCAGGAATTACTCCTAATGTTACTTTGAAAGACCTTGCTTTATTAGATTTCTCTTTGGTTTTGGTAAAAGGAATAGAATCGTAATTGTTCAAATTCTCTACAATAGACTCAATATAATCTGCAACTAGTACAATTCCATTAAAATTTATAAATTCTGTGTCATCTGTTGGTTTATGGTAATCTTTGTGTTGCCCTGTGAAAAAATGAAGTACAGGAACATCTTCCAAATAAAACGAAGTATGATCAGAAGGTCCAACTCCCGAAGAATCGAATTTAGATTTAAAACCAAAAGTATTACACGAATTTAAAGCGGGCTTGAAAAGTGGCGAAGTACCAATACCATAAATAGCTAATCTTCTATTAGAGTCTAACCTTCCAACCATATCCATATTTACCATGTATGCCATTTCCGCAGCAGGAATAGGAGAGTTTTTTATAAAAAAGTTAGATCCCCAAAGCCCTTTTTCTTCTCCAGTAAAAGCTATGAATAACACATTTGTCTTTAAATTTTGTCCTTTAAATTTTTTAGCTAATCCAAGCATGGCAGCAACCCCACTTGCGTTATCATCAGCCCCGTTATGAATTTGTCCTGCACTATCTGCAAGAGAACCCTCTTCGCCATGCCCCAAGTGATCGTAATGCGCACCAATAACAACTGTTTTCTCGGCTCCATTATCTATAAAACCAACTACGTTTCTTCCTTCTATTCTTTCTCCTTCTCCGATTGTATCATGGGGATGGGCTTTCATTTTCCTTGAAAAAACCTGAAAATAAGTGTCGTCATCTCCTTTTGGAGTCAACCCATTTTCTTTCATTCTTTCAGCAATATATTTAGCAGCTTTTATTTCTCCAGGAGTTCCAACCTCTCTTCCTTCTAATTCATCATCAGCTAAAAATGTAACATCAGCTCTGTAATCTTCTATCAATGAAACAGGTTCTTTGTTAGGATTTATTAATGAACAAGACGCTAAAAGACTAACTAGCGAAATTATGATAATGTTTTTCATATGGAAAAAGAGTTTAATTATATTACGTACAAAGATAATACAACCTTTAGGAGTCATTTTATGATATTCGATATATTTTGATTCAAATAGAAGAGTTACTTTTGTTTGAAATTTAATTAAAACCATGAAAAAATTAATCGCATTATTAGTGTTACCCGCTTTAATTAGTTGTGGAGGAGAAAAAGAAGGAGATTCATATTCTGGAGCGAGTGAAAAATGGGAAGAAACTCCAACCGAAACTCATTTAGCAAACATCAGACAATTAACTTTTGGTGGAGATAACGCAGAAGCATATTGGAGTTTTGATAATAAAAGCCTTGTATTCCAAACAAAATACGATAAGTGGGGTGCTGAATGTGATCAAATTTATACTATGTCTATTGATCAAGATTTAAGTGATGGAACAATTCCGCAAAGAATTAGTAATGGACTTGGAAGAACAACATGTAGTTATTTTATGCCAGGTGATTCTACTATTATTTATGCATCTACTTATTTGGGAGATTCTGCTTGTCCAGTAGAACCGCCAAGAGGAGATAAATATGTATGGCCAATTTATAATACGTTCGATATTTTTGTAGCAGACTTAAAAGGAAATCAATTGAAGCAATTAACTTTCCGTGAAGGATATGATGCAGAAGCAACAGTTTCACCAAAAGGAGATTTAATCGTTTTTACCTCTGACCGCTCAGGTGATTTGGAATTGTATACTATGAAAATTGACGGAAGTGACATCAAACAAGTTACCACTGAATTAGGTTATGATGGAGGAGCTTTCTTTTCGCCAGATGGAACTAAATTAATTTTTAGAGCATCACGCCCAAGAACAGAGCTTGAGAAAAAAGAATACAAAGATTTATTAGCAAAAGGATTGGTTCAGCCAACTGCAATGGAATTATTTGTGTGTAATGTGGACGGAACCGACATGAAACAAATTACCAATTTGGGAGGAGCAAACTGGGCACCATTTTTTCACCCATCTGGGGAGAAAGTAATCTTTAGTTCAAACCATAAAACAGCTTCTTTTCCTTTTAATTTATTCATGATAAACTTGGATGGATCGGGATTGGAACAAATTACTTACGACAAAGCGTTTGATTCATTTCCAATGTTCTCACCTGACGGAAAAAGAATCGTTTTCTCATCCAACAGAGATAATGGAGGAACTAGAGAAACAAACATGTTTGTAGCTGACTGGGTTGAGTAATTAACACTCCATAGTTCAATAGTAAAAAGAGGTTTTTTAACAAAACCTCTTTTTTTATTTCCAAAATATAGTACATTTGTGCGCAAGCTAGACCACCAAAAAATAGTTTTAGCCTTGTATTAAAATGAAAAACAGCAAGTTAAGCCCATATAAGGTTAAAAAAATAACCAAGTACTTTTGTGCAGATGTAGATGCAACAAAAGCTAGCTTATTGCTGGGATTCAACCGTAAAACCATCAATAGATACTATTCTATTTTCAGAAAATGTATTTATACTCACCAAAGAGAAAAATTAGAAGAAACCGCTAATAGCTACTCATTATCAATAGATTACGTTAACTCATTATATAGTTTTATTACATCTGGAAAGATGCAAGGGGAGGAAGACAAACTAATAGTTGTTGTGGAGAACGGAGACAACCTGCACATTTACCAGCCTTATAATTTTGCCGAGCATTTTTCAGAATCAGTAAAGAAAGGACTTTCTAATATTGAAGAATCGGTTCCTGATGTACTAAAGAATTATTACAAAGGAATAAAAGAGCACAAGTACATTAAGTACATCTCTTTTAGTAACGAAGAAGGAAGCAGAACCAATAGGTTTTTGACTTACGTAAAAAACAGATTAAGCAAGTTTAATGGAGTTTCTAAATACTACACTTATCACTTGAAAGAGTGTGAATGGAGGTGGCAGAAAACTCAAGATGAAATGGAAGATGAGTTGTGGAAACTATTCAAAAACCATGACGGAAATACCCTATTGTTTAAACTTGAAAAGGAGCCGGCAGTAGTCAACTAATATTGAGAAAGAAAAATGAATAAAGCACAACAATCACTAATCGATTCAATTGGAGGAACACCTATGGTGAAACTTCAAGAATTGAGTGATATATACAACACCAATGTGTATGCTAAGTTGGAAAGCTCTAATCCTGGTTTGTCCGTTAAAGACAGAACGGTATTGAACATGATTGAGCATGCCGAAAGAGAAGGAAAACTTGAAAAAGGAGTTTCTACTTTGGTAGAAGCAACTTCTGGAAACACAGGATTTAGTTTGGCTATGATTTGCGCTATAAAAGGCTACAAATGTGTAGTGTGTGTAAAAGACAAAGCGTCTACCGAAAAGATAAATGCTATTAAAGCTCTTGGAGCAAAAGTGGTTTTATGCCCAAGTGTTGTAAAAGCAGACAATCCAAGGTCTTATTATAGAACTGCTGAAACATTGAGTAAGTTAATTCCTGATGCGTATTACATCAATCAGAATTACAACCTCAACAATTTAGGAGCACATTACGCTACTACTGGCCCAGAAATTTGGGAACAAACCGAAGGAAACATTACTCACTTTATTTCATCAGCAAGTACAGGAGGAACGATATCGGGAATCTCAAAATTCTTGAAAGAGAAAAATGAAGACATTGATGTAACTGCCGTAGATAGTGAAGGATCTGTATTGAAACATTTTCACGAAACAGGGGAATACGACACGAGCTTAAAAAGAAAAACCATGCTCGAAGGAGTAGGGAAAGACATAATTCCGCCAAATGTATTGATGGATAATATTGATAGATTTATTCAAATTAGCGACAAGGAAAGTATTAAAAACATTCTGCACTTAGCTAAAAAAGAAGGAATTATGGCAGGAGGTTCTTGTGGAGCAACCATTGAAGGATTAAAAGCTATTGCCCCCGGACTTAATAAAAATCATACGGTAGTGCTGTTGTTTTCGGATCACGGAAGCAAGTACTTATCTAAGTTTTATGATTTTGATTGGCAAAAAGAAAACGGATACTCAAACGAGAAAGAAGACGAATTAACGACAGTGATAAACGAATTTTATTTTAACAACAATAACAAGTAAGAAAGATGACAGATTTATTTAACAAAATCGCAAAAGGGGGGGAATTAGGAAGATACCGAGCTAAAACGGAAGGATACTTTATGTTCCCAAAATTGGAAGGTGAATTGGCTCCAAGAATGAACTTCAATGGAAAAGAAGTGTTGAACTGGAGTTTGAATAACTACCTAGGATTAGGAAACCACCCAGAGATTAGAAAGGCAGATGCACAAGCAACTGCAGACTGGGGATTGGCTTACCCAATGGGAAGTAGAATGATGAGTGGAAATACCAAATACCACGAACAACTTGAAGATGAATTGGCTGAATTTGTACAAAAAGATGCGGGATTGGTAGTAAACTTTGGTTACCAAGCAATCGCTTCTTGTGTAGATGCATTGGTAGACAGGCATGATGTAATTGTGTACGACCAAGAATCGCACGCATGTATTATTGATGGGGTGAGAATGCACCAAGGAAAAAGATACATGTTTAAGCACAATGACATGGAAAGCTTAGAGAAGAACTTGAAGAGAGCCGAGAAGCTAGCTAAAGAGACCGGAGGAGGGATTTTAGTGATTTCTGAAGGTGTATTCGGGATGAGAGGAGATCAAGGGAAACTGAAGGAGATAATGGCTTTTAAAGAGCAATACAAATTCAGAATATTGGTTGATGATGCTCATGGATTTGGAGTATTAGGAGAAACAGGATTTGGAACAGGAGAAGAACAAGGAATTCAAGACGATATTGATGTGTATTTTGCAACTTTTGCAAAGTCTATGGCAGGAATCGGAGGATTTATTGCAGGAAACAAAGATATTATCGATTTCTTGAAATATAACCTACGTTCTCAGGTTTATGCTAAATCTTTGCCAATGCCATTTGTAATTGGAGCATTAAAAAGATTAGACATGATGAGAGGCGACATGTCTTTCAAAAATAAATTGTGGGAGAATGTAAACTTGCTACAAAACGGATTAAAAGACAGAGGGTTTGAGATTGGAACTACCAACTCATGCGTAACTCCAGTCTACATGAAAGGTTCTTTGGAGGAAGCAACTCACTTGGCATTTGACTTGAGAGAAAATCACAGAATATTTTGTTCAATAGTGGTGTACCCAGTAATACCAAAAGGAATGATTATTTTCAGGTTAATCCCTACAGCTTCTCACAGTGAGGCAGATGTAGTAGAAACTTTAGATGCTTTTGAAGTAGTAGCTAAAAAATTAGCCGACAAAGAATACGACTTACCAGAAATGGCTACGTTTGTATTGCAAGACAATCACATGTAAACCTTAAGGGTTAATTAATATTTAAAACGCTCTCCGAAAGGAGGGCGTTTTTTGTATACCAACTATTCTGTCCCTCTCAAAAAACTCAATGTAAGCTCATACACTGGTTTCTGAATCATTTTGGATTTAAGCCAAGCGTAATAACTGATAAAGAACAAATCCTCTTCTTCCGAGGGTTTCCAATCGAAAGTCGATTCTACTTGAGATTCAAATTCTTTTGTTTTTACAAACTCAGGATTTTTATGGTAGGCTTCAATCAGTTTCAAGAAAGGAAAAGCAAGCGAGTTGGCTCCTTTAAAATAAACAGCTCGCTTTCTAAGTAGGCTGGCAATTAGCGAATCCACATAATCGCTATCGCCCAGCTCAATGGCTATTAGTATTTCTATAAACTTCTTGTTAATAAGCCATTCAAATCCCATGCTATCTAGGTAAGCCGAGTCTTGTTGCCACAATTTGGCAATAGTTTGTTTGGCTTCGGTATGTTCTTCTTGCTGAAGATGAATAACCGACCGTGCCAAAATAGCTTGCAGAATTCCCGATTCAGAATCGTGTTTCAGTCCGTTTTTTATGACTATTTCATCCAATAATATTGAAGCCTCTTTCCAGTTTCCCGAGAAGTTTTGAGTTAACGCCAACAAAGTAGTGTACCGTATTTTGTAAATCTCGTAATACTTGTGGTTGTACCTCTGCATTTGAGTTTGCATGCTGTTGAGGTAATGCATACTCTTGGTAAAGTCCTTTTTTCTGAAATAAATATGAGCTACCAAATACAAGAGATTAATATGAAAAGGCAACTGCTTTTCGGTATCTAGTTTGCTTCCTTGTAACTGGTTGAGGTGCTTTTCAAAAAACAAATCAGTTCCGTAATAATTACGCGTATGCGACCCATAAATATCCACAATCTCCGCAATTTGGCTTAACGATTGAAACGTATAACCCTCCGAATTGGTAATACCAAAAACGGTAAAGCTTTGGCTAATCAAAGTATCCAAATCCAATTGTTTTTGCTCTTGGTTCTGAAAAGCTTTTCGCACCAAAGCATATACCATAGTTAAGTTGGCATAGTTGTCATAGGCTTTTTTATTTTGTTCGTAGGCCTCAAACAATTCCTCTTGTACAGGTGATAACTCGTGATACGAATACTGAATGTAGGTGTGGTAAATTTCGTTTAGCAAATGATATTCCGAAACCTCTTTGGCTTTCAGTTCTGCTTTGCGCAACTGTTTGTAGCCAGTTTTAAACTCATTAAGCTTAAACAGCCTTTGGCTCAGCACCAGTATTTTCGTTATCTCTACCGCTATAGTTTGCTCTGTTTCTATAAGGCAACCAGCAGCAAAATCGGCCAAGCGATCGGTCAATCTTTTCTTTAGTACACTGTAGGCATTGGCAGTCATTCCCAATTTTATTTCTTCTGGCTTTCCCTTTACCAAAGCACTAAACAAATGAATGTTTTTGGTATCACTTCTTTTGTTTCTTTTATTCAAATGAGCCACAAAAGCTATCCTTTCGGAAGAGGATAACAAAAAAATATACACTTCTGCATCAGTCATAAGTAGTAATAATATTTAGTATAAACTATTATTTAATAAGGAGTTATAATAATTACAAGGCTCAAATACAGTAATAAAGAACCAATCATTGTATTTCGTACCCAATTACAATGTGTAATATTTGCAGGGTAATTAAAAACCAAACACTATGGAAATTCAAAAATTTGAAGAAACTAGAAAACAGGAAGAAACGGTAACAACACCTAAGCCTAACATACAAGGAATACGACCAACAGCTGCATTTATTGGAGCCTCCTGGGCAGCACTGGGAATAGGATTAATATCGTATTGCATAGGACTGTGGAATGCAAGCATGGAACTGAACGAAAAAGGCTATTATTTTGCCATAATTCTGTTTGGATTGTTCTCGGCAATCTCGGCACAAAAAAGTGTGCGCGACAGAGCCGAAAACATAGAAGTAACCGACATTTATTACGGAATAAGTTGGGTTATGACGCTTACCTCAATCACGCTATTGATAATAGGACTCCGCAATGCTGATTTAGGCTTAAGCGAAAAAGGATTTTACGGAATGTCGTTTGCCTTAGCCCTTTTTTCTTCTATTGCTGTTCAGAAGAACACCAGAGATATAAAGGTGATTGATAAGCAGAGTTAATAAGCACATTAATATATAAAAGAAAAACGCTCAGCTTTGCTGGGCGTTTTTTTAGTTTTAATCAAGCTTTGTGATTTAATTTAAATAAGCTTTATCAAAGTTAGTCAAAGGGTTCCGCCTTAAGTTTGTTTGTAATTTCAAATAACACATCATCTTCCAACATAAACTCCAAAATTGGCCTGCATTTATTTTTGCAAGCAGGATAAAAACCAAGGGGTTCTCTTTCTTTATTTTTACTTGGGTTTCCCCACCAAAACTCTGCAATGGCAATGGGAGTTAATTGGTGCGAAAACGCGTATTGTAGCAATTTGGGAGCAGCACATTCCCCAGCTGCAGCAGGAGGGTTTCCATGAGCCGAGTCTGTAAATATTTGGAGTACCTTTTTCTTGTTTCCCTCAGCAGTTGTAAACTCGTAATTTTCAAATAACCTCTGTTGCAAAGCAAATGATTTTTGTTTTCTTGCTTCGGTTAGTTTGTTTATTTCTGTTGGTTTGACAGCCATTTTTATGGCCTTGCCCATTTCGGCAAGCTCGGTCATTCCTTTATTAATAAAAAAGTCATCTGTAGCTTCATCAAATACTGAGGGCACAAATCGTTCACAGGTTTTATTCCTAGGAAATGTTCCTGACATGGTTCCCAAATACCCAAAAGATTTATCAGGTTTTTGTACCACTAAAACGCCAAACATTTTTCCTCTTTGGGTAGTAAAATCATACTCCCAATTAAGAGCTTCTGAGGCAATAAACTCTTGAAACTCCTTAGCTGCAATCCGAGCGATTTCTGGAATCACCAACCCAAACGGATTGTTCAATTCATCAGGAATTGCTTTCTCCGAAATATGGGTAGTGAAGTTGAAAATGAGTTGGTTTTGCATTACCCTAAGAGGTATAAATTCTAGTTTTGTTATGGTTGAATAATAAACTTCTTAGTTTGATTCCCAATTTTGAGGAAATACATATTGGGAGATAACTCCGAAACATCAATTTGTTTCTTAGTGCAAACCTTACCAGAACGAATAGTTTTTCCTAAAACGGAAATGATTTTATAATCCAAACAATCATTCGTTTCAATTTCAATTGTAAGAATTTTAACCGCAGGATTGGGATAAACCAACAACTTGATATTTTGGTCTTCAACCTCATTAATTGAAGTAAAGGAGTTGTCTTTTTTAAATACCCATGCTTTATTGGTAGCTTGATTTCCATTAGGGTCAAACCCACCAAAATAGATTGCATTTTCTCCAGCAAAAGGAGATTGAACATAACACCTGTTTGAAACCAAAGCAGGATCACTATTTCCAATTGGTCCATTTATCTCTTCAATACTATATTGAATGTTGGAATTTCGTTTTGCGAATAAGGCACCTTTGTAATATCCATTCCAAGTTTGATGCCCACCACCGGTTATTTGAGCTTCAAAGCCAATTAGGTGACTAGTATCATTAGTAACAGGATCAATATATTCATAAAATTCATTGTAAGCACCTAGTAAATAACTAACAGAGGAACCAGGTAAATAACTTTGAACTAAAACTGAAATTTTAGCTTCATAAATTCTGGTAAAACCACCCAAGCTATTTGGTTCTAGTCTATAAATAACTCCTTTTGATTGTCCGTTTGGACACCACATTAAAAGCAAAGCTTGATTCGTATCATTAGGGTTATTTATAGTGGTTAACCCACGAATTCCGCCAACAGCAGAATTAATGGTAGTGCTGAGGTCGCTAAAATCATGAGCAACAGAATAAGAAGGAGTTCCTCCATCAGTTCTTAGGTATAACTTATTGCCCGAGGAAAAATACAAGGCATTATTTGCTAAAGTAATTCCAAGCGGACGAATACTTACAGGGCCAAACTCGGCCGTGGATATCCAGTCAATTTTACTTGCAGAAGCTGGATTGTATTTTCCAGCAAAAACACCTTTTGTTCCAACTGTGGCATAAATTCTTTCTAATCCAGTAACCGAATCTGTATAGACTTCAACATCTCTAATAGAGTAATTCTCTCCTGCAGGAAAATTTCCTTGCACTATTTGACTTTCTGCCCAACTGCCAGTTGCATCATTTCTCGTAAAAGTTTTGACTTTAACGGTGCTTGTAATGTAGTTTGGAGAATAGCCAGCAGCAATTAAAACAGTATCAGGACTTGTCAAAGGATTGCCCAAAGCGTCTTTAGTAAAAACAACTTGCTTAAGTAATTCTGGTCTTAAATAACTTGAGCCAAGAAAATGATCTTCTAGCCATTTACCATTTGAGTTGTCTAACCGAATAATTTGGCTCCAACCTTTGCTAGAGCTTGTTCCTCCATACCAAATATTGTTTCCGTCTTGCCAATATCCAACCGAGGCATAGAGCTTTTTTTTATGAGACACTAATTGTAAAACTTCCGAACCCCCAAGAAAACTACTGTTTGAATCAACAAACCCAGCAGCAAAAGATTTGCTCCAAGCTTGTGCAATTAAAGAGTTTTCTATCCCAATAAAAGACAGAATAAAAATGGTTAGTTTTATTAAATAAGATTTAATTATCATTTTATCTAGTATAATTTGTTTTCAAATGCAATTTACAAATTATTTTCTTAATTTATTTTTAAGTAAAAAACAGAGGCAATTTTAGGAATCACCAACCCAAACGGATTGTTCAATTCCTTGGGAATTGCTATCCCCGAAATATCAGTGGTGAAATTGAAAATGAGTGGGTTTTGCATTACACAATAAAGTTAGTTTTATCAATCAATTTTAAACAAAAAAAATAGTCGCATTACTGCAACTATTTGGTAAATCGTTTAATAAACCTTTAGTGAATTCTATAATTTCACAATTTTCTTCACTACTTTTTTATTTGTTTTTATTCCTTTTATCTCTAAGAAATAAAACCCTTTTGGTAATGAACTCACATCAAAAACAGGAGTGTTTACAGCTGTGAATAGTTGCTTTCCGTTTACACTAAAAAGTTTAGCTGTGTAATCGAAAGAACCTTTTATTTTAATATTAATAATATCGTTAGTTGGGTTAGGATAGATGTTTGCAGCAATAGGTTCAATAGTCTCTAATGAGGCTGTTGATCCACCACCACCAGTTCCTCCTCCTCCAGAAGTTGTGTTTGTGTCACCAGTGTTTGATGTAATTAATTCCCAACTTACAAGAGCTCCTCTAGCAATAGTATCGCATACTGAGCAAACTGCTCCAGTAGAGGAGTTTTTTACTGTTTGGCAAATTTTAAGAGAATCTAATACTGTTGGAGTAAAAGTTAAAATTTGAAAATTCCCAAGTGTTGAATCTTGAGCAAGAATATTCCCATTAAAATCGGAAAGAACCCAGAAGTAGGTGTTTGCAGAACCCGGAGTTACAAAATACCTGGCTGGAGTGTACATGTTTACCAAAGCAGTTTGCGAAGAGGATATAGCGCTATTAACATTGCTACACTGAGCAAAAGAGAACGTTATTGATGAGACTAAAAATAAAGCGATAAGTAGAGTTTTTTTCATGATAAATAAGTTTTAATGAATAATTATAAATTACTAAACCCAATAGTAAATACGAGTAGAAAGTGTAAAAGTAGAATGATTTTTTTGATTAACACAGTTATTCTAGATTTCCTATTGAGGAGATTAAGTACAACCAAAGTAATAATTTTTTAAATGTTATCGCAACACAAAGTAAATTTACCGCTAACTTCACCTTATGCCAAGAATAGATTCTTTTTTATGGTCCGTGCGACTTTTCAAAACCCGAAGCAAAGCCTCAGAGGCGTGTAAAAAAAACCGTATTTTAATTAATGGGTCAGAAGCAAAGCCTGCAAAAGAGGTAAGAAAGGGCGATAATATTCTGATAAAAAAGGGAGGGGTTAAATTTGAATACAAAGTGCTTGAAGTTCTTTCTAAGAGAGTAGGGGCTAAGTTGGTTCCAGATTACTTGATTGAAACAACCTCTATAGAAGAAAAGGAAAAGCTAAAGTTGCAGCAATTGGCTCAAAAAACCTACCGAGACAAAGGAGCAGGGAGGCCCACAAAAAAAGACAGAAGAGATTTAGAAGACTTTTTTTAATTGCCAAAAAATGGTATATTTAACTAACTAAAAACACCATTATAATGAGCGATAATTTTGACACAACTTGGGTTAAACCTTAGGATTCTTTTTATTTTTTCTGCCCATTACACCTAATCCTGCTAGGATAGTCCCTATAAAAACTATTTGAAAGTAATCTTGAAATGAACCTTTTATTATTGACATAATAATTCCAAAAATTAAAGCTAGGGAACCAACTATTATTGAGAAGGTGTGAATAGTATTCATGTTTTTCATAAGCATAAATATACGAGAAGAATTTAGTACTTTCGTTTTTTCAAAAAAACAACCATGATTTCAGTTGACAATTTAGCCGTAGAATTTAGTGGAAGCACTCTATTCAGTAATGTTTCGTTTGTAATAAACCCAACCGATAAAATTGCCTTAATGGGTAAAAACGGAGCCGGGAAATCAACCATGATGAAAATTGTGGCAGGAGTTCAAAAACCAACAAGTGGAGCGATTAGAGCCAACAAAGAAGCTGTAATTGCTTATTTGCCTCAGCACTTATTAACCGAAGATGATTGCACAGTTTTTGAAGAAGCTGCAAAAGCATTTAAAGAAGTTTTTCAGATTAAAAACGAAATGGAAAGGCTAAACAATGAGCTTACTACTCGAACTGATTACGAGAGTGCTGAGTTCATGAAAATCATAGAAGATGTATCGGAGCTAGGTGAGAAATTCTATGCTTTGGAAGATGTAAACTATGATTCGGAGGTGGAAAAAGCACTGAAGGGATTAGGATTTAAATCGGAAGATTTTCACAGACCAACCAGCGAATTTAGTGGAGGGTGGAGAATGAGAATTGAGTTGGCAAAAATACTATTACAAAAACCAGATTTAATTTTACTGGATGAGCCAACCAACCATATTGATATTGAATCGGTAATTTGGCTTGAGGATTTCCTTGTAAACAAAGCGGATGGAGTAATGGTAATTTCTCACGACAGAGCATTTATCGATAACATTACAAACAGAACCATTGAGGTAACAATGGGAAAAATTTACGATTACAAAGCCAATTACTCGCATTACATACAATTGCGAGAAGAAAGAAGATCACACCAAGTAAAGGCCTACAAAGAGCAACAAAGATTCATTACCGATAACCAAACTTTTATCGACCGATTTAAAGGAACTTATTCCAAAACAAATCAAGTTACCTCAAGAGAAAGAATGCTCGAAAAATTGGAAATTATTGAAATTGACGAAGTAGATACTTCTGCATTAAAATTACGTTTTCCGCCATCACCAAGATCGGGAGATTATCCTGTTTCGGTTAAGGAAGTTTCCAAATCTTACGGAGAGCATACTGTATTTAAAGATGCTAACATGGTTATCTCAAGAGGAGAAAAAGTATCGTTTGTTGGGCGAAATGGTGAAGGAAAATCTACCATGATTAAAGCTATTTTAGGAGAGCTAGAAGTGGAAGGAGAATGTAAATTAGGACACAATGTTGAAGTTGGATATTTTGCACAAAACCAAGCTTCTTTGTTAGATGAAAATCTAACAGTTTTCCAAACAATAGACGAAGTAGCGGTAGGTGAAATTCGTACTCAAATAAAAAATATGCTAGGCCGATTTATGTTTAGCGGAGACGATATTGATAAGAAAGTAAGTGTGCTATCTGGAGGAGAAAAAACAAGGCTTGCCATGGTAAAACTGTTGCTTGAACCCGTAAATTTACTCATACTAGATGAACCAACAAACCACTTAGATTTAAAATCTAAAGATGTATTGAAAGAAGCACTTATGGATTTTAATGGAACCTTAATTTTGGTTTCTCACGACAGGGATTTCCTACAGGGATTATCCGAAAAAGTATTTGAGTTTAAGAACCAAAGGGTGATAGAACATTTCGAAACTATTGATGCATTTTTGGAAAGGAATAAGATTGAAAAAATAGCGGATATTAATTTGTCTAAATAATAAAACCTATTGCTTTGAAAGAATTAATTAGCAAAATTAAAAGTAGCATACCTCTCAGTCAAAAAGCAGAAGAGTATGTGTATTCTATTTCTAAAGAAAGAAACATTTCTAAAGGAGAAACTTTGATTCGCGAAGGACAAAAGGTTCGAAAAACCTATTTTGTGAATGAAGGTTGTTTACGCTCTTTTTGCACAGACAAAACAGGGAAAGAACATACTTTGCAGTTTGCTATTAAAAACTGGTGGATGAGTGATTTCATGGCTATTTACAGCAATCAAATAGCAACATTAACTGTAGAGAGTATTACTGATTGTAAAGTGATAGAATTTAACGCTAAAGAACTAGAAGAAATTTATAATCTTTATCCTGAATTTGAAACTTTTCAAAGAAAAAATCTTGAGAGACATTTGGTAAGCATGCATAAACGAATCTTGAATCAACTGCAGTTAACTGCCGAAGAAAGATACGACCTATTTCTGGAACAATATCCAGATATTGAACAGCACACCCCCAACTATCATATTGCATCTTACCTAGGAATAACTCAACAAAGTTTAAGCCGAATAAGAGTTGAAAAAACCAAGAAATAACATTTCTTACCATAGGGTTATTTTATTTAGGAGTTAGCATCCTACTTTTGTTTTAACTATTAGAAACAAAAAATTATGCTAAAAAAAATGTTAGGAATTGCTCTAAAATTAGAATCAGATGGATCTTACAGCCCATCTAAAATGGCAATAAAACTAGGGACTGTTGACAAAACAGATTATGAGAATATTTCTTACGAGAAATACAAAGGGAAGAAATCCAAAATTCTAGTGATTTTTACCGAACAAAAGAACTTAACAATGCAAAACGGGAAAATGTTTTCTACAGGAAACCATCCAGTTGAAGCGCTATTACCAATGTTGCATTTAAAAAATGCTGGGTTTGAATTTGATATTGTTACACCAACAGGAAAGCCAGTTGTTTTTGAAATGTGGGCTTTTCCAGAAAAAGACGAACATGTAAAAGCTATTTACAAGGAGTTAAAACCAAGGCTAGAAGCACCAGATAAACTTTCAGACTTTGTCGCTAATTCATTTTCTAACTTAGAGTCTTATGCAGCAGTTTTTGTTCCTGGAGGACACGGAGCAATGTTAGGAATTCCAGAAGATAAGAATGTTGGTAAAACATTAAATTGGGCTCACCAAAATGACTTATTTACTATTACGCTTTGTCATGGACCAGGTTCTTTATTAACGACCACTCTCAACAATCAAGAGTTTCTTTATAAAGGCTATAATATGGCAGTATTTCCTGACTCAGTAGACAAGAAAACGCCAATGATTGGATATTTACCGGGACAAATGCCTTGGGGGTTAAGCGAAAAACTGAAAAGCTTAGGAGCAAATTTAGTAAACACCAAAGGGGATGACACAGTTTGTTTGGATAGGAATTTAATAACCGGAGCAAGTCCTTTAGCGTCTAATAACTTAGGAAAGCTTGCTGCCGAAACATTACTTAAAGCCTTAAAATAACACAAAACTAGAGGGAGGTTATAAATCTGGGTGAGCCTTAAAGCTTGCCCAATTTTATTTTAATGATTTAAGCTTCTAATCCTCTATTGTTTTTTCTAATCACAATTATAGCTGTCCAATAAACTAAGGTAGCATCTACCATAAACACAAACTTCTGTAGAAAAGGCATGTAGTAAATCCCTACTTTGGTTTCGAAGCCAAGGTATAGTGCAAGGCTCATTATAAACACAATATAAGTTAGAATTTTAAAAGGTCTGTTTTTGTACTTTACTAGTTCAATAAAGATTGGCAGAAAAGCCATTGAAGCAAACACACCAACTAGAGTTACAACCAAGTCATGAAGTTCTTCTTGGTACATAAATGTAAAAATAGCCATTGCTAAGACTCCAAGTATTTTTATCAGTTTGGTGTTTCTGTTAGAATGGTTAAAAATATTAGGCATTACATAAAAGAAAGACATCATTGTTAAACTAAGTACAATGTGTGCAAGATTTGCAAGTACTTTTCCATTGTTTTTCAACCCAGAGTGAGTAAACTCATTGTTAGTATCGCACAAAAAATTATGGAAAAAACTGTAGCCATCAGTAGCAGTTTGGATATTCTCAGAACCTCCAGGATACATTGATGCAGCAGCAGTAAACATAATGAGATAAACACTCATTCCAATTGCAGGGAAATAGGCAACTATTTGATTAAATTTTTTCACTTTTTTCTTTCGTTACGGCACGAAAGTACAACCATTAAAAATGGATATTGTGTTATTTTTTAAAAATCACAATAGAACCTACAGCCAAATCATGAATGGCTTTACCTTTTTGATTTCCATTAATTGTGAAGAAAGAAATCCAACCAAGAAAAACTTTAATAATATATCTGATTAAAGCAAGATGAAAGAAAATATTTTTCTTCTCATTTTCTTCTCTTCTGACTTTAATTCCATTAAAGTGGTGGCCAATTGTTCCTCCAAATAAACTAACTAAAAGAGGGTCATACAAAAGAAAGATAAATACAAATGCAATTATTCTTGCATAATTTGGTACGTGATCAAATTCTTTGAAAATAAAAGAAACAGAAAAGATTAAAGCTAGCAATATAAGATAGTCTGTTAAAGCGGCTTTAATTCTTAAAAGAATACCTGGGTAAATTACATTTTCCATTATTTTTTTGGCATTTTAATGGGTAAATATAGAAACAACTCTCTAGATTTTAGAAGGCTCTACCCATTTAAACTGATGCGAACTTTCTGGCAATTTCATTCTGTCGGCAATTCGTAACATACGACTAGGCAACCTCATTAAATAGTCTCTTGCTTTTTCAGCTTCATCAGTAAGGTTAGTGATTTTATCAATCTCCCATCTTTTAATAAGCTTATCCAGTATATCTACATAATCAGTTGCAGTGTAAACCCCAATTCTTTGTGCCGTGTTTGAAAATTCTTCGAAAGCCGTTCCAATTTTCTGGCCTGATTCCCTCAGGAAATGAGCTGGCATGGTAATTTTCTTTTTCATCATATCTGTAAACGCCAACATCATTTGACTAGGATCTACAGCAAAAATTCGCTCTACAAATTCTGCATAAGCAGTGTGGTGACGCATTTCGTCTCCAGCTACCATTTTACACATTTTTGCCAAATTCTTGTTTCCGTTTGCTTTAGCAATTTCCGAAACTCTATTATGCGAAACATAAGTTGCAAGCTCCTGAAAACTCGTGTAAATAAAGTTTTTATATGGATCGCGATCGGTTCCAATATCAAAACCATCTGCAATTAAATGTTGAGTAGTAACTTCTACTTCTCGCATATTTACCTTTCCAGATAAATACAAGTATTTGTTCAATAAATCTCCGTGTCTGTTCTCTTCCGAAGTCCATTGAGCAATCCAAGTTGCCCATCCATTTCCTTCTACTTGATCTACACCTTCCACATCCATCAACCAACTTTCGTAAGTTGGTAGAGCTTCTTCAGTAATCATGTCACCTACCAAAACCACCCAAAAATCGTAAGGTAAATCTTTAGCTAACTCTTGAATTTCAGTAATTTGATCCAAAAAATTATCGTCTCTTGAATCTGGCAAAAAATCTTGAGGTTGCCAAATAGAATCAATTGGGATAAGATATTTTTGAATAAGAGAATCTATATCTTTTTCAAGGTGTTTCATTACTTCTAGACGTACATTTTTTTGTGACATTTTTTCTTTTACTTAGGTTATTTGAAGCGAATCAGAACTCCGCTTTTAAAGGTAGCAAATTTAAACACTACTAGTTAAATAAATCATGGTTGAAAATATAAAAAAGCTATACTTTCAATCGTTTTACATTAGTCTTTCAACACTTTTTTTACTCTATCGATTTGGTCATTTTTAGTAAGTGTTAATCTCATGACACTGTCTAATTTTGCTTTCAAATCATGAGGAACTCCTCCATCCAGAGCTATTAAATCTCCTTTTTTTAAATCCAAAATTTCATTATTTACACCAAAATCTAAGTTTCCTTCAACCATTTGCACAACAATAGGAAACGAAGTTTGATGTTTTTTCATTTCTGTTCCTGCCATCATTGCAATTCTTATTTCTTTTGTAAATGAAGTTTCAAATAAAACCTTAATAATAGGTTTAGATTCATTGTACTCAAGGTCTTCTATAATTGATGCTAACTCCATAGTGTTTTATTTAGATTAGAGTTAAAAGTACTAGTTTATAGAGGATGGTTTACTGATTAAAATCATCTAATAAACTGAATTAAAAAAACGCCCTTATTTCCACAGTACCCGCATGGATTGTTTTCAGGTTTTCAGGTTTTCTTCCAATATAGTTTAAAGATAAATCGAGATTCTTTGCAACCCTTTTGTTTAGAAGTACTTCCCACGTAAAGTTGTTTCCATTTTTTAAACCTCCAAGCATTTCATACTCAAGAGAGGAATTTGCCTCTCCTATAAAACTAATTGCTACAAAACTAAATGAGGAAGAAACATTAAGTTGGTTAACAACAGTGTATTTTAAACTAGTACCAAGAGTACTTAAAGAAGCAAAATCACCTTCAAGAATATTTTCCTTTTCCTCATACGAAAACAGAAAATCTAAATTAAAATTACTTCCTTTTTGGAACGTAATAGTCGGGGAAGTTTTCCAAGTATTAAGCTTAAAATTACGGCTAGCTAAGAAATCTGATTCAAGAGATTTTTGAGTTTGTTCGTTTTCCCATTTTACTAAAATTTTCTTAAACTGATAACGTAAATTTACACCATACAAGATTGTTTCTCTTGAATCAAACCCATTGGATAACAAGGTTTTATTACTTGTGTTTTGAAACAAGAGTTCAGCACCATATTTATAACCTGTTCTGTTATAAAATAAGGATGAACGCAACTGTTTACTAAGTGAAACAAGGTTGGTGTCACTCAAATTTGTTACAAAAGGATTAAGGCTAGTAGCCAAACTCTCTTGAGTAGTTTTTCTATCAATACGGAATGCTGAAACAGAAGAAACTCTTGAGATTATCTTTGAAAACCTGTTGGTTTTGTCTTTCAATAATACTCTTGGAGAAATGGTTACTGACTGACTAAATTGATTAGAAAAAGTTCGGATATAATCATTACTCTGGGTAAATACACGAATGTAATTTGCTTGATCTTGGAAAGCTGCAATCTCAAATTCATTTATCTCTTTTGATCCATTATCGTTATAATCTATCCAAGTAAAAACCCCTTGCCCAGGGTTAACTTCTAAGTACAAAAATTCACGCTTTTGTTCCAATCCAGAACCAACACTATAAAACGTATTTAGGTTTACTAATTGCTTCCACAATGAAGTAGAAAAGTTCGTTTGATTAAGGAATGTATTTTCAGGTATTAAACCCGAATTTGTATCAGTTGGCACTAACTGTCGGTAAGCAACATTTCCTTTTAATTGAGTTTTTTTGTTGGTAGTAAATAGTTTGTAATCTAATCCTGCTTCGTGCGAATATGCAGCTTGTTTTAACTCGGAGTTTTGAGTAGTTTTTTCATCTCTATATCCATAGTAAACAGAATAAAACTGAGAGTTTTTAGTTTCTTTTTTAAGATAAACTCTTCCGTCATAAAACGAATAGCTAGTTCCCAAAAGCGTGTCCGATTGAGAAAAAGTATTGCTTTCTACCTCATCTCTATAACCAAGTGTAAAGCCACCAAGTGGATACTCTAAATTAGACTTATGCCTATAAAACTCAGTAGATGTAAAAGCTTTAGAAGTTAAATAACTTCCCTGATAATCTAATTTTACTTTATTTAATTGAACATTGGCTAATAAATTATTTTTTATCCCTCTAAAATCTTCACCCAAATCCAATACATCCAGGCTATATCTTATCGTTCCGAAACTATCTTTTTCTAGTCCTAAATTTACATTTCCAAGAAAAAGAGGAGTGGTAATTTCTTGATTTCCTAAGTTCCAATTTCGGTTAAACTCTATAGCTCTAAACTTTTCTACTGGGGAAAAGTTGATGCTTGTAAAATCAACAAAACCACCTGTAGTTAAGGTAGCTGCTTTTTTTGATGATGATAATTTCTTTCTATGCTGAATCTCAACTTTTGAACCTAAACCATAATTCACATCATTTCCATCTGCTGAAAAAGTATTCACATCTTCGTTAGAGAAAGCAACATCAGTTTTTATTGTTAAGTTTTCATTGGGTTGGTAAGAGTTTTCTAGCGTTAGCAACTGTTTCCTCTTTGGAGTAATAAGTAAAACAATGGGCTCATACTGACCGTTTTTTATAATGTTTCCGCCTACAGTATCAGGCTTTATCCATTTATATACTTTACCAAAAGGCGAAAATCCATCTTGAATGTAGTTCCCGTTTCCTTGACCTAAATCGCTAAACTGAACTCTAAACAAGGTTGTATCTGAATCGGTAGAAAACTCAAAAACCGAATAACCTAAGGAGTCTTTTTTAATGTAGGAAACTACATTTTCTTCTTCGCCCACCCTAGTTTCATTTGGAATAACTGCCTCCGAAATATTATTGCCTATTGATGCCATTAAGGCTTTTTCGGGATCTCGTAAATCCTGAAATAAAGGTTGGTTTTTATGATCTTGTTCGCTATAAAACCTAATGAACGAAGTAGATTTTTTTGTTTGAAACTCAACTTCAGAATGAAGAATTGAACGCAAGTAATTCCTATCAGAATATTGAAACTGCACTTCTATCCTTTTATTTTTTGTGATTAAAAATTTAGGGGTAAATATTATTTCAGCAGTATTGTAATCTATTACGTAATCATTTTCTGCTCCACGAGTTAATAGTATTCCATCTACAAAAACCTGTTCGGTTCCAGATAAAATAAGAACGAACAATTCGTTATCAGCTCCAGTTAATTTGTATGGCCCTTGGTTACCCTCCACTCCCTGAAAAAACTGAGTTCTATACTTTCCCCTTGAAACCGCTACTCCGGCATTTGCTTTAATTTTATTGCTGTCTTTTAATACAAACTCATTGGAATAAGACAACCCCATAGACTTTTTACGGTACCGCAAATAGCGCGAGTCAAAAGTTTCGATTGAATAATCACCTGCAACTAGTGTCCAATCTTTTTCGGATAATTGAATAAACACTTTGTCAAAATCTTGTAATTGTTGTGTGTTTCCATTTGGTTGTATGGGGATATTATCATCTGTAACCGAAGCTAAAATAGATATTCCGCCACCAATCTTACCAGAAAGTTGTAAATTGAAATTAGAATTAACCCCTAAATCTTGAGCGTTTCCAACACTTAATCCTCTCGAAATACTTCCCGATTTATTTAGGTTATCTAGCCCAAAAATATCCACTTCTTGTTTAGTGTTTCCATTGCTTCTAAAAGGATTAGAAAAATCTACAACTGGCTGAATTAAGGAAGTATCTTTTTTAGAGTAATTTGCAGAAAAATCAACATGAAACAAAGAGTAATTAACTCTCAATGAAACAGGTAGACTTCCTTTCCAATAAAGAGTTGAGCTAGCAAAATCTAGTTCATAAAGGGAATCAGAAACAAGTTTGTTTTGATTATAAATTTCAAAAGAGCTTGGTATAATAGAAAGCGAATCCAAACGCATATAGTTTGAGTCGAGCACGATTGATTTAGTCACTTTTTGTCCCCATGAACAAAGAGTAAATAACAAAAGAGCTATAACTAAGCAATATTTTGTAAAAAACTTCACTGTCAAACTTACGATTTAACCCAAGAATTGTTGTTTTGAACCCTCTTTATTTACCTTATTTTACTACAATTTTATCCCAGTCATTCAAAAATGATTTTTAAACTTATCCTAACTAACAATTATAAACAAACAACTTTCAATAACACGTAAAATAAAACAGTCGGCAAACACGTAACTTTAAGTAAGTTTGTAGTTATACGATTAACCAAAAAACCACTCATGAGAATAATCACTTTTATATTAATGATGTTTGTTGTAAGCCAGTCTTTTACACAAAAAGTAACGCCTTATAAACTTGAAACAACATATTGGGACAAAAAAAAGAAAGTAGTAAGAAGCACAGGTTATATTAACAATAATCAATTCATGAGTTACTATGGTGTAAAAGAAGGACTATGGAAATTTTATCATGAAAACGGAAATCTTCAGGAGATATCTTATTTCAACAGAGGGGTTTACGTGAACAAATCAGAACAGTATTATTCTTCAGGGAAAATTATGATTAAGAGTTTTTTCTATCTGGGAGTAAAAGATAGTTCTTATACTTATTTCTTTGAGAACGGAAGAATTGCTGAGACCGGAATGTTTAACAAAGGAGATAAATCTGGTACGTGGGAAGAATGGTACATAGACAGCACAATGAGAAAAGTGACTGTGTATGATTCATTAGGTATGGAAAGAGTAGGAAGTTTTTGGGATAAAGACAGAAAAAAAACAATTGTAAACGGTTCAGGAAGTATAAAAAGTTACTTTTCAAACGGTAAATTAAAAGAATCATTTTCCTATAAAGACAGCTTACTCCATGGAGAGTATGAAATAAGAAAATCGAGCCAAAAAACATTAGTAAAGGGACAATATCTTAACGGTAAAAACCACGGAAAATGGATGGATTACTTCCTTTATTTTGACCAAGTTAAATCCGAGAAAACATTTGACCAGGATAGTTTAACAGGCGATTACATTGCTTATTTCGAAAACGGAAAAACAAACATTAAGGGTTCTTTTATAGATAATAAAAAAGATGGAGAGTGGAAATGGTTTGATAAGAATGGAGGGAAAGACATGGAAGGGAGCTTTTTGAAAGACAAACAAAATGGTGCTTGGATTTTTTATTATCCTTCTGGAAAAGTAAAATCTAAAGGGAGTTTTATTGCAGACAAAAAAACAGGATTTTGGAATTATTATTACAAAAATGGCAGAGATTTTAAAGAAGGGACTTATTCGAATGATTTAAAAAATGGAGAATGGAAAGTTTGGTTCGAGAACAAAAAATTATCGCACAAAGGAAGTTTTAAAAACGGAAAAGAAGATGGTTTTTGGGAATCATGGTATGAAGATGGAAATAAAAAAGACGAAGGAAACTACAAAAACGGATTATTTGAAGGAGACTGGAAAGGATGGTATCCTAACAAAGTAAAGAGATACGAAGGTTCTTGGAGCAATAACTTTAAAACAGGAAAATGGACTCACTGGCACTCTAACGGAATACTTAAGGAAGAAGGAAAGTATAAGATTGTTACTGAAAAAAGAAAAAAGTTAAAGATTGATGAAGAAATAACTAAAAGTGTAAAACATGGAAAGTGGTTGTTTTATAGTCAAAATGATGGTTCAGTAATCAGCAAGGAACAATACAAAAGCGGAAAGAGACATGGTAAATGGACTTATTATTTCCCAGGTGGTGAATTAGTTTCTAGCGAAATGAAGTATAGAAATGGATTATTGAACGGAGCATTTAAATCATACGATAGAAGTGGAAACTTAACCAGTATTGTTAGATACAAAAAGAATGTAAAACACGGAACAACTGAGTTTTATGATCAAAACGGAACGGTTATCAAAGAAGTAAAATACAAACACGGGAATAGAATCACCAATCGTCCGGTAGTAAATTCACCAGTTTAATAGGTTCTATCCTTATAGATTAGTAATGCGTAAAGGACAAAATTTAGTATACTTGTGTAATATTAAATTTTATCGCCATACCAATTCGAATAGTTAAGGACAAACACACACAACCTAGTAACAACAACCCAAGTAGACCTTAGAAAGCATTGAGAAATACAGAAATACTAACTCGTTCACTTTCGCTTGAAGACATTGAAAAACTGTTTTTAAACTATACCGAATGTGTGTTTTTGAATTCGAATGAAGACGTATCTATTTCGTATTTAGCATTGGGTATAAAAGCAGAATTTAAGCATAAAGAAAATCAAGTTTTTGATGGGTTAACACAATTTGTTGACGAATACCAAGATTGGGTATTTGGATACTTAGGTTATGATTTAAAAAACGAAGTTGAACCATCATTATCTTCTAAAAACAAAGATGAATTAGAGTTTGAATCTACTCACTTTTTTGTTCCAGAAATTGTATGCGAATTATCACCAGAATTCACTAAAGTACATTTTCAAAAAAAGGAAGAAAAAGAACGTTTATTGACTTTTTTGGATGGAAAAACCACAAAAAACAAAGAAAACACTCAAAACATTACTTTTTCTCAAAGAATGAGTCAAGATAATTACGAGCAAAGATTCGAAGCCATAAAGGAACACATTCAGCAAGGAGATATTTACGAAATGAACTTTTGTCACGAGTTTTATGCCGAAAATGCTGAGATAAATCCTTTTGAAACTTACACCAAATTAAATGAGCTGACGAACGCTCCATTTTCTACTTTTTATAAAAATAAAGAGAACTATATTTTGTGTGGAAGTCCAGAACGGTACATCAAAAAAGAGGGAGATAAAATAATTACTCAACCTATAAAAGGAACTGCAAAAAGAGGAAAAACCGAAGAAGAAGACGAACAGATAAAATTAGAACTTTCGCAGAATGAAAAAGAGAGAAGCGAGAATATTATGATTGTAGATTTGGTGAGAAACGATTTATCCAAAACAGCAAAAAGAGCTTCTGTAAAAGTAGAAGAATTATGCAAAGTGTATACGTTTGACACGGTTCACCAAATGATTTCTACGGTAACTTCGGAGATTAAAAAAACGACTCATCCAGTGGAGGTGTTGCGAACTACTTTCCCAATGGGATCAATGACTGGAGCACCCAAAGTAGAGTCTATGAAAATCATTGAGGAATTAGAAACCACCAAACGAGGAGTCTATTCTGGAGCAATAGGTTATTTTAAACCTAATCAAGATTTTGATTTTAATGTGGTAATACGATCTTTGTTGTACAATCAAAAAAAGAAGTATTTGTCTTTTATGGTTGGTGGAGCAATTACAAATAAAGCGAATGCAGAAGATGAGTATAAGGAAACTTTACTGAAAGCTGAAGCTATGATTAACAGTGTAAAATGAACAAAAAAACATTAAATAGCGAACTCGACAGAATATCTGTAGAAGAATTTAAATCGGAAGAAAAAACGCCCATTATCGTATTGTTGGACAATATTAGGAGTTTAAATAATATTGGTTCGGTTTTTAGAACTGGGGATGCTTTTAGAATTGAGAAAATCTATTTATGCGGTTACACGGCCCAACCACCAAATAAAGACATTGCCAAAACAGCTTTAGGAGCTACAAAATCTGTTGATTGGAAGTTTGCTGAGGACATTGTTTCGTTAATTGAAAAATTAAAAAACGACAATACCGAAGTGTATGCTGTTGAACAAACATCTGATTCCATTATGTTAGACGATTTCACTCCAAAAAAGGAAATGAAAACTGCGGTCATTTTCGGAAACGAAGTGCAAGGTGTTCAACAAGAGGCAATTGATGTGTGCACTGGAGTAATTGAAATTCCGCAAATAGGAACAAAACACTCATTAAACATTTCAGTTTCTAACGGAGTTGTACTTTGGGATTTGTTTTCGAAGCTTAAAAACGGATAAAGATGATTTAGGAAATTAATTAAACTTCAACCATTTTAATTTCAGTACCATCAGCAAAAAGAGAACATTTTACTTTAAAAAAACCTGCTACGAGCTTCATTTTGAATTTAGCTTTTGAATTTTGATTCAAAATGTCACACTCCATTGTAGATTTTCCAAACCATCCATAATTAACTTTTTGCTTAGAACCATTTATCAAAACTTTTCCATTAAACCAGGAATTATGAACTTCTATACTATTTCCTAGATAACCCCCTGTCCAAATAGTTTTCTGCCCAATATGTTTTTCTACCAATTTGTTTTTCATTTTTAAATACTTTTTTCTACCATAATATACTAAAAACGCCTTTATTATTGCTAAATATCTAGGAAAATGATATTTTCGCTCATAACAATTAAAATCAACTAAACCTATGTCATATTTATTTACTTCAGAGTCTGTTTCTGAAGGACACCCAGATAAAGTTTCTGACCAAGTATCAGACGCATTAATCGATAACTTTTTAGCATTTGACCCACAATCTAAAGTGGCTTGTGAAACATTATGTACTACAGGATTAGTAGTGTTGGCAGGAGAAGTAAAATCCAATGCTTATTTAGACGTACAAAAAATCGCTAGAGATGTAATTAACAAAATTGGTTACACAAAAGGAGAATATATGTTTGACGGAAACTCTTGTGGAGTAATGTCTGCTATTCACGAACAATCTCCAGATATTAACCAAGGAGTAGAAAGAGCTGATAAAGAAAATCAAGGAGCAGGAGATCAAGGGATGATGTTTGGTTATGCAACAGATGAAACAGACAACTACATGCCATTAGCACTAGAATTATCACACATGATGTTGATAGAGCTTGCAGCTATGCGTAGAGAAATGACTGACATCACTTATTTAAGACCAGATGCTAAATCTCAGGTGACAATTGAATATTCTGATGACAATGTACCGGTTAGAATTGATACCATAGTAATTTCGACACAGCATGATGATTTTGTAAAAGGAGAAAAAAATGCGGCTGATGAAGAGATGTTGGCAAAAATCAAAAAAGATATTGTTTCGTTATTAATTCCAAGAGTGATAGCTAAATTACCAGCTAAAATTCAAGCGTTATTTAATGATGAAATTACTTACCACATTAACCCAACAGGAACTTTCGTAATTGGAGGACCTCATGGAGATACTGGACTTACAGGAAGAAAAATTATTGTAGATACTTATGGAGGAAAAGGAGCACACGGAGGTGGAGCTTTTTCTGGAAAAGACCCTTCTAAAGTAGATAGATCAGGAGCTTATGCTACTCGTCACATTGCAAAAAACTTAGTTGCTGCAGGACTTTGTAAAGAAGTATTAGTTCAAGTTTCTTACGCTATTGGTGTTGCAAAACCTACTAGTATCAATGTAGAAACTTACGGAACATCAACTGTAGAAATGACAGATGGAGAGATTAGTAAAATAGTAGAAAATGTATTTGATATGCGTCCTTACTTTATTGAAGAGCGTTTTAAACTAAGAACTCCTATTTATTCTGAAACTGCTGCTTATGGT
This sequence comes from Flavobacteriales bacterium, assembly GCA_018609055.1. Classification (GTDB taxonomy): domain Bacteria; phylum Bacteroidota; class Bacteroidia; order Flavobacteriales_D; family CAJJDF01; genus CAJJDF01. The sequence goes on along the minus strand of JABAYJ010000003.1, from coordinate 98,022 downwards.
CACTTTGGAAGACCTTCTGAAGAAAAAGAAATTTCTTTTGAAGACACAACAGGAAATGTTGTAAAATGTAATGTTGTTACTTTTCCTTGGGAAAGATTAGATTACGTAGAAAAAGTGAAATCTGCTTTCAATTTATAAATCAATGAATTTATTTAAAATTACAATGGCTACTTTAACAGTAGCCATTTTTGCTTTTGGGTGTGACGGAAACACAAAAGAGATTTCCTCTATTGATTCCTCAAAAAAGGAGAAAATAATTTATTGGGTAGATTCTATCTAAGAATTAAACGACACTCAATATCCAGACAATCCTGATATTTCTATCCGAAGCAAAAAGGACGGAATGTTTTCTCATACTAGAATTAAACTAGAGAGAATAGGCGAGACGTTCAACATTTTTATTTTACCAAAAAATGAAAATAGTGACACGGTTTTTCTTGAGAATATAGATTTAAAAAAGTTTATTCCTTCTGTTCCTTCTCACGTTAAAAAAGACGATTATTTAACCAAAATTGGAATAATTAACCAAGAATGGAACAGAATGCAGGTAAATTTCAAAGAAAACCAGTTTTCTGTGATTAATGAGAGTAAAGAAAAAGAAGCGTTATCACGAATAGACTTGGCTCGTAATTGTATCAATGCTTATTTATGGGAATTGATTTTTTATACGACTGAAGAAGAAAACACAAAACCAGTTTATCACGGTTGGTTCAATTTTCCAAAAGAGTTGTATTCTGATTTATTTGAAGAGAAAAACGGATTGAAATATGCTGATTACCAAGCTTCACTAGAAGAATGGATTTTCCCAGGAAGTGAGAAAGTAAACCTTGATGTTTTAAGAACTAAGCTAGAAGGTAAAGAAGTAGTTTTTGAAAATCACGATAACGAATACTACCCAGAAATTGGAGAAAGAAAGAAGAAGAAAATGAATATTCTGTTTCCAAAACACATCCACTCTATTGATGATTTTTTAACGGATAGCACAACTTACGCTACATTTTCTGCTCCTGGATGTTACAACCAATCCGACCCAAGAAAAACTCAATTGCACAGATTGGCAAGTTTAAAAAAGGTAGAATTGAATAAGACTAAAAGTCTTAATTCTAACCAAGAATTATTATCGGAGTTAGTATTGAGATTTGAAACAGATAAAGACACTACGTTATTTGTTGTGGGAGGAATTGACATTTCAAAGCCTCCAGTTCTAACTGTCGAAGATTCTAAAAAAGGATATCAAATGCCAATCGGAATTGGAAACTACTCTTTTTATCAAAACTATGCGGAGATTGCAAAAGCAAACCAACTAGAAAGTCCATATTACGGTCTTTTAACGGATGAAAACCACAATTGGCTAGATTGTCATGAAATAGGAATTGACGGCCCTTTAATGCACCTAGATAAAGAAGGAAATCTACACTTTTGGATTTTGTCTTTTGAGAGGCACAGTTTTGTTGGGCACTATGTGGTTAAGATGAATTAACTTAAGATTAGAAAATTAAAAAGCCTCTGAATCAATTTGATTCAGAGGCTTTTCTTTTTAAAATTAATCTAGATTAATTCCCGTCAATAATAGAACCTGACCCAGAATTATCAAAGTTTATTAAAGGATTCCCTTTGTAATAAATGTTACCACTTCCTGAGTTTTTCGCATCTAAATTGTCGGTACAAGAAACTTCGAACTTACCAGAGCCAGAATTCTTAATATAACAATCCTTACTACTGAAGTTAAATCCGTAAACCTTCCCGCTACCAGAGTTTTTAATAGTTAAATCATCACCTGATCCATCTAGAGTTATTTTTCCACTTCCACTGTTTTTTACTGACAATGAAGTTAATCCTAGAAACCCACTAGCATCAAATTTCCCTGAACCAGAATTCTTAATACTAGTCAAGTTTGGAATAGTAATGTTTACAGTAAGGGAATAGTTTCTATAATTAATTCCGTTTTCCTTTTCAATATAAAGAGTTGAGTTATTTACGCGAGTTACTAAATGTGACATAACATTATCGTCAACAAGAACCTCTACTTTCTGTATTGCCCCATAAATAATATTTACCTCAGCAGATCTCGAAGATTCAACTCCAGTAAAAGTATCCACTACTCTATTTTCAGAAGTTATATTCCCAGACCCCTTTATAAATCGTTCTTTATTACACGATAATAAAGAGAGAATTATTAGTCCTGTGCTTAATGTTAAAAATGCCTTTTTCATTGTTTTGTGTTTTAATGGTTATACTATTAAGACAATCAGATTTTATTTTACCCCTACTCTTAATTAATTTCACCTTAATTGCTTGATTACTTTTTCTATTAAAACCGCTTTATAGACACTGATTTATTTATTATTTTCAAAACTGTTAATTTTCCCATCAAAACTCTTAATTTTGTATCTCAAATAAAGAACATACATGGATATTCCATCAAAATATAACTCACAAGAAGTAGAAGATAAATGGTATGCCAACTGGCTGAAAAACGAACATTTTAAATCTACTCCAGATGAGAGAGAAGCATACACTATTGTAATTCCTCCGCCAAACGTAACGGGAGTCTTACACATGGGACACATGCTGAACAACACGATTCAGGATGTATTGGTAAGAAGAGCTCGTTTGCTTGGTAAAAATGCCTGTTGGGTTCCCGGAACTGATCACGCTTCTATTGCTACTGAGGCAAAAGTTGTTGCTAAGTTAAAAGAGGATGGAATTGATAAAAACGACTTAACTCGTGACGAATTTTTGGTTCACGCTTGGGAATGGACCCACAAACACGGAGGAATCATTTTGGAACAATTGAAAAAGCTTGGAGCTTCTTGCGATTGGGACAGAACGAAGTTTACAATGGATGATGATTTATCTCAATCTGTGTCTAAAACCTTTGTTGATTTATACGAAAAAGGATTGATTTACAGAGGTTACCGAATGGTAAACTGGGATCCATCTGCACAAACTACTTTATCTGACGAAGAAGTAATTCACATTGAAGAAGAAGGAAAATTATACTACTTAAAGTACAAAATAGAAGGATCGGAAGATACTTTGATGATTGCAACTACACGTCCAGAAACTATTTTTGGAGATACTGCAATTTGTATTAATCCAAATGACGAAAGGTTCTCTCACCTGAAAGGGAAAAAGGCAATTGTGCCGATTGTTGGTAGAGCAATTCCAATTATTGAAGACGAATATGTTGATGTAGAATTTGGAACAGGTTGTTTGAAAATAACTCCAGCACATGATCCTAACGATAAGGTAATAGGAGAAACTCACAAGCTAGAAGTAATAGATATTTTTAATGATGATGCTTCGCTTAATTCTTTTGGACTTCATTACGAAGGGAAAGATAGGTTTGTGGTGAGAGATGAGATTGTAAAAGAACTAAAAGAGAACGGTTCTTTAGAAAAGATAGAGATTCATATACACAAAGTTGGAACGAGCGAAAGAACAAAAGCTGTAATAGAACCTAAGGTTTCTGTGCAGTGGTTTTTGAGCATGGAGAAGTTGGCAAAACCAGCTTTGGATCATGTAATGAATGACGATATTCAGTTTCACCCAGCTAAGTTCAAGAACTCTTACCGTAACTGGATGGAGAACGTGAGAGACTGGAATATTTCTCGTCAATTGTGGTGGGGACATCAAATTCCTGCTTTCTTTTATGGCGAAGGAATGAACGATTTTGTAGTGGCAGAAACTGCTGAAAAAGCATTACCACTAGCACAAGAAAAAACAGGAAATGCAAGTTTAACTGTTGCCGAATTGAGGCAAGAAAGTGATGCGCTAGACACTTGGTTTAGTTCATGGTTGTGGCCAATTAGTGTATTTGATGGAATTAATAATCCAGATAACGAAGAGATAAATTATTACTACCCAACCAATGATTTGGTAACCGCTCCAGAAATTATGTTTTTCTGGGTGGCGAGAATGATTATTGCGGGATACGAATACAAAGGAGAATTGCCTTTTAAGAATGTGTATTACACAGGAATTGTAAGAGACAAGCAGGGGAGAAAGATGAGTAAATCCCTAGGGAACTCACCTGACCCAATTAAGCTAATTCACAAATACGGAGCAGACGGAGTAAGAGTAGGAATGTTGTTGAGTTCGCCAGCAGGAAACGATTTACCGTTTGATGAATCTTTGTGTGAAACAGGAAGGAACTTTACTACCAAAATTTGGAATGCATTTAAGCTAACCAACATGTGGGAAGTGGCAGATATTGCACAACCAGAATCGAGTAAAATTGCTTTGGAATGGTTTGACAATAAGCTGAATAAAACATTAGAAGACATCAATGCATCTTACGATAAATTCCGTATTTCGGAAGCTTTGATGAGCACTTACAAATTGGTGTATGATGATTTTTGTGGTTGGTTACTAGAAATGGTAAAACCAGCTTACCAACAACCAATTGACAAAACTACTTACGATAATTTAATTGCCTTATTCGAAAAAGTATTGGTGGTTATGCATCCATTTACTCCTTTTGTTTCGGAAGAAACTTGGCATTTATTGACCAAAAAAGGAGAAAATGAAACGATAAACTACGAAAAATGGCCAGAAATCATAAAAACAGACGAAAACTTACTTTCTGAGTTTGATGTGGCTGCTGAGGTAATTTCGGGAATTCGTATTGTTAGAAAAGACAACAACTTGGCACAGAAAAATGCCATTGAGTTATTAGTTAAAAAAGGAGAAAACTACTCCAATACATTTGATTCTGTTATCCAGAAAATGGGGAACGTTTCTAATTTTGATTTTGTTACGGAGAAGCAAGAAAACTCTTTCTCTTTCATTGTAAAAGGAAATGAATTCTTTATCCCGTTTGGAGATACTATTGATGTAGAAGCTGAAAAAGCTAAGCTAAAAGAAGAGCTAAAATACACGCAAGGTTTCTTGAATACAGTAATGAAAAAGCTAAGTAACGAGCGTTTTGTTGCTGGAGCACCTGAGCAAGTAGTATCAAATGAAAAAGCAAAGCAACAAGATGCTGAGCAGAAGATTGCTATTCTGGAAGAGAAATTGAAGGGGTTGAAGTAATAGATTTTCGGACTTTTTATTCATTTGTCATCCTGAACTAGATTCAGGATCTAGTGTTTAACGAAGCGTAAAATTTGAAAATTAATTGTACAACTTTAGATTCCAAATCAAGTTTGGAATGACAGTGAGAATATTACCCATTGTCATCCTCGACTCCGATCGGGGATCTTAAGGCGAGAATATTACGGTTTGCATTTCATAAGTTGGGCTTCGATACAATTCCGATAAATCGGAACCACTCAGCCCGAAGATTTTGCTGAACCGAACCCTGAGTTCGACCGATAGGGAGAGAATCGAAGGGTGACTTAAAATAGATAAACTATGAAAAACATAGACTGGGAGATAAAGCAAAAAGTAGTTTTTTCATACTTAACTAAGGGTTTGGATGAACCAGAAGATTTTATTTTAACAGTTAGAAAAAAGAAAAAATTTAGAGTTAGAATTGCTCCAATTCAAATTAACAATGGGGCGCTAGGTAGTTTTTCTTGGAAAGATGCATTAATAGGATTAAAAATCAGAAAATTAGGTATTGTTGGAACTGGAAAAATTTCAAATCAAAGAAAAGTTCAGTGTCCTAGATGTAATGAAATTCAAAGCTTAATTTCTTAATACCAACTTTGTAATAATTGTGACAAGTCATTTTATCTTTTTGATGATAAATGGTAATCTCTAAACCAAAGGATAAAAAGCATCCTCAATGTGATTAATTTTACTCCCAAAAAGTGTAATTGCAATGATATCAAAACGGATATCTAAGTTAATGTCGTTTTCTTGAACGTAGTAATTGGCTCCTTTGGTAATTTGCTTTTGTTTGCTCCGAGTTACGGATAATTCTGGCTCTTGAAAAAACGCATTAGTTCGTGTTTTAACCTCTACAAAAGCTATAGTTTTATCCTTTTGAGCTATGATGTCAATCTCCGATTTTTTATACCTGAAATTACGCGCAAGAACCTTGTAACCCTTTTTAATTAAAAATAGAGCGGCTATCTCTTCGCCTATATTTCCTGTGTCGTTATGTTGAGCCATTTTTAAAGTTAAATAAAAAAGGGCAAAGTGAATTTCACCTTGCCCTTTTGTCTAAAAATTAAGTTCTAAAATCTAACTTTAGTTATTCATCAAATCTTCAATCTCCTCAGCTTCCAAAGGAATATTCCCCATTAAATTAAGTGGGTTTCCAGATTTTTGAATGATGTAATCGTCCTCTAATCTTATTCCCAAGTTCTCTTCTGGAATGTAGATTCCTGGCTCAATAGTAAATGCATTTCCTGCTTGTATAGGCTCATGCCATAATCCAACATCATGCGTATCTAGCCCAATAAAGTGAGAAGTTCCGTGCATGAAATACTTTTTGTATGCAGGCCAATCTGGGTTTTGGTTTTTAATATCCGTTTGGTCAATTAGCTTAAGTTTAAGTAATTGTTCTTCCATTAATTTGCCAACTTCTGTGTGGTATTCACCCAACATAACGCCTGGTTTCAATAAGTTTTCACATTCTTTTTTCACATGAAGAACAGAGTTGTAAACCGCTTTTTGTCTTTCGGTAAACTTTCCATTCACAGGAACACATCTAGTCATGTCACTTGCATAATTTGCATATTCTGCACCAAAATCCATCAAGATAACTTCGCCATCTTTACACTCTACATTGTTTTCAATGTAATGCAAAACACAAGCATTATAACCCGAACCAATAATTGGCGTGTAAGCAAATCCCTTTGATCGATTATTTAAAAACTCGTGCATCAATTCAGCTTCAATGTTGTATTCCATTACACCCGCCTTGATAAAAGGAAGAATCCTTCTAAATCCCTTTTCGGTAATGTCGCAAGCTTGTTGCATCAAGTCGATTTCTATTTGGTGTTTTACAGCACGAACTTTGTGCATAATAGGTGCCGACTGCAAATAAGTAAGCGCAGGATATTCACACATCATCCAAGTAATAAAACGGTCTTCACGCGTTTCCATTTCAGTATTTGCACGAGTGTGCATATTTTTATTGATGTAAACATTCTCGGCTTCAGCAACTAATGTTTTTAGTGCTTTTTTAAAATCGGGCAACCAATAAACAGTTCTAATTCCTGAGGTTTCAAAAGCAGTTTCTTTTGTCAGCTTTTCTCCTTCCCAAATTTTAATAGTTTCTGAAGTTTCTTTCAAAAACAGAATCTCTCTGTGCTTTTCTAGGCTAGCATCAGGAAACAAAACCAAGATACTTTCTTCTTGATCCACACCCGATAAAGCTAAAATATCTCTGTGTTGAACAAATGGAACAGTACTATCTGCCGAAGTAGAAAAAATATCGTTACTATTAAAAATAGCAATCGAACTGGATTTCATTTGTTTCGTAAATTCACTTCTTTGGTGAATGTATAAGTCTTTGTTTATTCTGTGATATTTCATAGGATCAAATTATTGAATTAAAGGTACTGAATTCTCTAATTTATTACTAATTCAATGAGTGTGTTCTTTGTTATGAGAGGAATTAAAGTTGTACTTTAGAGAAAACAAATTTCAATGAAGTCATTTTTACCTCTTCTTTTTATTTTAATTTCTATGAGCGGAATATCGCAAATTAGAATAAATAGCGAATCCCATGAAAACATCCAAAGGCTTATTTCTCAATCAAAAGAGAAAACTCATTTAGAATTAAAAAGCGACAATCCTTTGCTGCCTATTTACAAAGTAAATGGAGAATTATGTCTTTCTACTTTGGCTAAAGTTTCACCTAATTTTAATGTTAGTGATTTAAATGACAAAGCATTTATTGGAAGTAAGGTAGCGGATATTATTACACTTAAAATCCCATTAAAAAATCTGACAGAGATAAATAATTTCGCAAATATTATCCAATTGAATGTGGCTGAAAAAATCATTCCTCACAACAACAGAATGACTGCAGATGTAAGAGCAGATAGCGTTTGGGAAGGCGTAAATTTACCTCAAGCTTATACAGGTAAAAATGTATTGATAGGGATTACAGATTGGGGATTTGATTACGACAACCCTATGTTTATGGATACTAGCTTAACGACATCTAGAGTTCGTGCAGCTTGGGATCATTTTAAACATGCAGGAAACCAACCAACAGGATTTGGTTATGGAGTTGAATATGTAACACCAACAGAATTAGATGATGCAAACTCTGACACGGCAGGAGATTATTACGATTATGCAACACACGGAAATCACGTAGCAGGAATTGCCGGAGGAAGTGGAGCAGGATTAAAATATAGAGGAGTTGCTTTTGAGTCTCAATATTTGTTTAATTCTATCCAATTAGATGCAGGAGCAGCAATTGATGCTTTTGTTTGGATGAAAGGCATTGCAGAAAATGATTGGAAAAGATTGGTGGTAAACATGAGTTGGGGATTGTATTACATGGGAACAATGGACGGAACTTCTTTAGTAAGCCAAGCAATTGATTCATTGAGCGCACAAGGAGTTACTTTTGTTACTTCTGGCGGAAATAACGGGAATGATAATTTTCATATTAAAAAGACTTTTACAAGCGATAGTATTAGAACAAGAATAGGATTTTATTCATATTCTGCAAATCCATCAATGTGGGGACAATGTATTTCTATGTGGGGAGAGGTTGCTAACCCATTTAATTCCAGAGTTGAAGTTTACAATTCATCTAACCAATTAGTTGCAAGTTCAAGATATTACAACACTAATTCGGATAATGGATATCACGACACTTATTTATTAGTAGGAACAGATTCTGTTTTTTATAATTATTCAATTGATTCTGCTCACCCAAATAACAACCGCCCTCACCAAAGAATGAGAGTTAAGAATACGAACACAAGTTTGAGAGTAGTTTTACATTCTTATGCAACAACTGGAACTGTTCACTATTGGAATGTTGTGGAGCTAAGTAATGGAGTAGGAAACTGGGGACTAGAGTTTTATGCTTATGGAAATGATGGAGTTGCAGGAGATAATTTATATGGATTAGGAGAACCAGCTTGTACAGAAAGCGCTATCACGGTTGCTGCACACAGTCCAGAAGTTGTAGCAGGAAATGGAACTGCATTCCCAGGAAGTATTGCTAATTTTTCCAGTGTAGGACCAACTTATGACGAACGAAGTAAACCAGATATTTCGGCACCAGGAGTAGGAATAATTTCTTCTATCAACTCATACACAACTAGAAGTTATACTTCGGCAGCAAGCACCACTTTTAATGGAAGAACCTATCATTTTTCAGCTTTTTCTGGAACAAGTATGTCATCTCCAGCAACCGCAGGAGTTGTTGCTTTATTGCTTGAAGCAAGTCCAACTCTTGAACCAAGACAGATTAGAGATATTTTAAGAAATACTGCAAGAGAAGATACCAGAACAGGAGTACTCCCCGCAAACGGAAGTCCAGTTTGGGGACATGGAAAAGTGACTGCTACGGCAGCAATTCAAAGTGCTTTGACAACAGTTTCGGTGGGGGAAACAGAATTAAAACTTTTAAACATTACTCTTTTCCCTAACCCTACAAACGGAACTTTTACTCTAGATTTAGGAGAACAAACTCAGCTTAACCGAATTTTCATCACAGACATTAACGGACGATTAATAAAAGAAATCACACCACAAAATGCAGCTCAATACGAAGTTAATTTTGATGGAGCTCCAGGGATTTATTTACTGAATGTAGTTGGCGAAAACGAGAGAGCAACTTTGAAAATAATTAAAGAATAATTGAGAACTAAGTCAATTATATCACTTGTCTTGGCTTTATCGCTTTATTTAAATTGCTATACTTAATCAGCTCAAGCTAAAACTTGGAAATATTCCAAAATTACTGATTCAACAGATAAGTCCAAAATAGAGTCTTTAGCTCTAGGCCCTTATAGATCTTCTGACCCAAATGATTTAGACCAATTTACTAACTTAAAATCATTAAGTTTTAGCGGGAGGTATATCTCTAATTCACTTTTAGAATCATCTTCACTGGTCAATCTTGAAACAATTTTTTTACGAGATTGTGACTTAACCTCAATTCCAAAAGGACTATTGGGATTAAAGAACCTCAAGAACCTAAACCTGATGGATAATCCGGATCTTTCGGACATTTCTGTTTTAAAAAACTTGAAGAACCTAGAAAACCTTAATTTGAGTAGAACAAGTATATCATCAATCCCAAGAAAGTTTTCTTCATTGAAAAACTTAAAAACCTTATGGTTAAGAGGTTGCTCTAAGTTAACAGAAATAAAAGGGTTAAAAAATCTACAACACTTGAAAACTATCTATGCAGATGGATGTAAATTGAGATCTATTCCTAAGAATTTTAACACATTAATAAACTTGAGATATCTCAATTTATCAGATAATATATATCTGAGTGACTTTACCGGAATTAAAGGATTGGATAGTTTAGTAGAGATTTACATAGAAAGCTGTAACATTAGAAAAATCCCTGAAGAAGTAGCGTCTCTTAAAAGTCTTATCCGAATTAATATATCTTCTAACCCAATAAAAGATTATTCGGGATTGCTTAAAATGACCAACTTGCAAAAACTTTCTTTAGCCTTTTCTTATTTTTCAAAAGTTCCAGAAGAAGTTTCGAGTTTAAAAAACCTAGAACAACTTTTCTTAAATGACAATAAAAACTTGGTTGATATTTCTGCAGTTAGGGATTTACATAACTTAACATACATCAGAATTGACGGGACCGGATTAGATTCCCTTCCAGAAAGTTTTGCGACTTTAGTAAATTTAACTCATGCCGTTTTGAATGATAACCTAGGGTTAAAAAATTTAGAAGTATTAGGCAAATTAAAATTCCTGAAAGTAATAAAACTGAGTAATTGCAATTTAGAAAAATTACCAAATGAGCTCAAGAATCTAGACAGTTTAATTGTTTTAAACATTACAAGAAATCCCATGTTAATTGAGTTCTCAGTATTAATGGAATTAGATAATTTAAAAGTTTTAAACCTTTATCAAAGCGAATTTATTACAGAATTAGAAGTTGCTAAATTAAGGGCAAAACTAACTAATTGTGCTATTTACGATTAGTCTTATTCAACTCATCTTGGCATAACTACTTAGTTAATATTGAACAAATCTAAATTTTCTTATCTTGTATATTCAAAAAAAATAATTTATGTTAGTAAAGACCTACGGATGTGCAGTATTTGGAATAGAAGCAACTATTGTTACAGTTGAGGTAAATATTAGCAATGGAGTAAATTTTTTCTTGGTCGGGTTGCCAGATAGTGCAGTAAAAGAAAGCCAGCAAAGGATACAGGCAGCTCTTAAAAACAATGGATATAAAATCCCTGTAAAGGAGATTACTGTGAATATGGCGCCAGCTGATATTCGTAAAGAAGGATCGGCTTATGACATGACAATTGCCATGGGAATATTGGCCGCATCTGAGCAAATAAACCCTGAAAAAGTATCTGAGTATTTAATAATGGGAGAGCTTTCGCTAGACGGGAGTTTACAACCACTAAAAGGAGTATTGCCGATTGCAATTGAAGCCCGAAAACATGGATTGAAAGGAATAATTTTACCCAAACAAAATGCAAGAGAAGCAGCTATTGTAGATGGAATGGATGTGTACGGAGTTGAAAACATAAAGGAAGTAATTGACTTCTTTAACGAAGAAATAGAATTAGAAAAAACGATTGTAGATACTAGAGAAGAGTTTTACAATCAATTGATGAGTAGCGACCTTGATTTTAAAGATGTAAAAGGACAACAGAATATTAAGAGAGCTTTTGAAATTGCAGCAGCAGGTGGTCATAATATTATATTAATAGGGCCTCCAGGAGCAGGAAAAAGTATGTTGGCAAAAAGATTACCAACTATTCTGCCACCATTCACACTTCAAGAAGCTCTAGAGACAACTAAAATACATTCGGTAACGGGAAGTTTAGATTCTAATGAAGCATTGATGTCATCAAGGCCTTTCAGAAAACCACACCATACAATTTCAGATGTTGCATTAGTTGGAGGAGGAGCATTTCCACAACCAGGAGAAATATCATTAGCTCACAATGGAGTTTTATTTTTGGATGAATTACCTGAATATAAAAGAACAGTATTGGAAGTAATGCGTCAACCACTTGAGGATAGAAAAGTAACAATATCTAGAGCAAAATTTACGGTAGATTATCCAGCAAGTTTCATGTTAGTTGCCGCAATGAATCCTTGTCCTTGTGGGTATTACAACCACCCAGAAAAGGATTGTGTTTGCTCACCAGGAGTAGTTCAAAAATATCTGAATAAAATATCAGGACCGTTATTAGACAGAATAGATTTACATGTTGAGGTAACTCCAGTTAATTTTGATGAGTTGGCTAGTTCTGAAAACACAGAAAACTCTGAATCTATAAGAGAAAGAGTAATTAAAGCTAGAGAGATTCAGGAAGGCAGATTTGAAAATATGCAAGACGTGTTTGCTAATGCTCACATGGAATCTAAAAAACTTAGAGAGGTTTGCCAAATTGATGGAGCATCAATTACACTACTTAAAACAGCAATGGATAGTTTAGGATTATCTGCAAGAGCTTACGATAGAATTTTAAAAGTTAGCAGAACAATTGCTGATTTATCTGGAAGTGAAAATATTCAAGCAGCTCACATTGCCGAAGCAATTCAATACAGAAGTTTAGATAGGGAGAATTGGGCAGGATAAAACAAAAAAAGCATCAGGGTTAACTGATGCTTTTAAATTAAAAGTTTTTTACTGCAGTTACTTTTTCCAAACAACTATTCCTCCTATAATTTACACGAATTTTTAATACCCAACTACCAGATTCTTGAACCACCTCTATTAAGTCATAACTAAAAACATCATAATCATTAGGATGTAGCCCATCCAGTTTCCATGTTTTTTTACCCAGTAGAAGGAGCAACTAATTTTCGTTATTTCGAGTCGGCTGGCAATAACATTAACGAATGGGATTATGCTCAATATCAAGAGGTAATAGTAACTTCTGTTCCGGTTTTCAATGGCTACCTCAGAAGATTTCCTTTAAAAAAAGCCAACAATAGATGGGGAATTGTTACTTACGAAGTAAATGGTAAAACAAGAATTTGCGACCCTGTTCACATAAAAGTAGATTTTCAACAAACTGTATGGTCACCAAACAGAATAACTATTACTGAGATCGGGTTAACTCCAGAGTTTAAATGGCAACCATATCCAATATTTGAAAATGTTATTCATTTCAATGTGGTTTCTGATTCCAACAAAAATTTAATAAGCGGGACTTATACTGCGGATACAAATTGGAATTTTTACGATTTATCCAATGTTACTCTTAACATTAGAGATGTGAATCCAGTTCCTTCTTTGGATTCAAATTCAACCTATACTTTTACTTTAATGTCAGTCTCTGATGATAATTGGGTAACAACCTTTGGACAAAAAGAGTTTAAGACTCCCTAGAAACATATTTCCTTTCAACCCAAAATGTCCCAAAAGGAATTATTGATGCTAGGCATACTATCCCAAAATCTTTGTTACTCCATTTTTGAGTGTCTTTAATTAAAAAAGCCAATATCAGATACGCTACAAAAAGTAATCCGTGAGGCATTCCTAATCCTTTTACCCAAGAATCGTTATCGGCAAAATGCTTTAATGGCACTCCCACTCCCAATAAAAGCAGGTAAGATATTCCTTCTAAAAAGGCTACAATTCTAAATATTAACGTCATAGATTAAAATAATTTATTGTTTGTTTTTATGTATTCGTTCATTTCTCTAAAATCAATTTCACCATTTACCTCTGCTAAATACCTTGTAATTAGTACGGCTTTTTTAATGCGTGATTCTGTGGTTTTTGGCTTTCCAATTAGATAGAGTAAGCTTCTTTGTTTACCAGGAGTTAAGGAATGAAAAACTTTATCAACCTCAGGATCTTGAGCCATTATTTCCTCCATTTCTTCGGGCATTGGAATTCCATATTTGCTTTTGTCTTCTTCTAACTTTATTTTTAAAACAGAGCCAAAAGTTAAATGTAGTTTCTTTCTTATCTCAGCATTTACCATTACAAAATAGGTTCCATTCCCCATTGAAAGTAAAGCGCAATGCAAGGTTTCTTGGTTATTTATGGTACAAAGGAATCGTTTTATGTTTTTTGATTTAGCCTCTTGAACTATATCATCATCTACCACAATATGCCCGCCCCACAAATTGTTGGACTTACCAAAATCTTCTATTTTAGTTTCAAACTCCCACATGGTTTATAGAGGAATGTTTCCATGTTTCTTTTTAGGTAAGCTTACAACTTTGTTTTTAAGCATTCCAAAGGCTTTAATCAGCTTTTCTCTGGTAAACTGAGGTTCTATTACTTCATCCACATATCCTCTGGCAGCAGCATTGTATGGGTTCGCAAAAAGCTCAGCATATTCTGCCTCTTTTTCTATCCATTTATCTTCAGGATTATCGGCTCCTTTTATTTCTCTTTTAAAAATAATTTCCGAAGCTCCTTTTGCTCCCATCACAGCAATTTCGGCACTTGGCCATGCGTAATTCATATCTGCACCAATGTGCTTAGAGTTCATTACATCATATGCCCCACCGTATGCTTTACGAGTAATTACAGTAATTCTTGGGACAGTAGCTTCACAGAAAGCATACAATAGTTTAGCCCCATTTTTTATAATTCCGTTCCACTCCTGGTCAGTTCCTGGTAAAAACCCTGGAACATCTTCAAATACTAATAATGGAATATTAAAGCAATCGCAATATCTTACAAAACGTGCAGCTTTTTCTGATGCCTTATTGTCCAAAACTCCAGCCAAAAATGCCGGTTGGTTAGCTACAATCCCAATACTTTTTCCACCTAATAATCCAAAACCTACTACTATGTTTTCTGCATAATCTTTATGCACTTCAAAGAAAGTATCTTTATCAATTACCGAAGAGATGACTTCTTTAATATCGTAAGGTTGATTTGGGCTTGCAGGTATAATGTCATTCAAAGCAGGACGAGTTTCGTCTGTTGCTTCATATTCGTATTGAGGCGATTCTTCTTCGCAGTTTTGAGGAATGTATTTCATCAAATCTTTCAATCCTTGGATACAAGCTAATTCATTTTCGCTAGTAAAATGTGTCACACCAGATTTTGTAGAGTGTGTACTTGCGCCACCTAATTCTTCCGAAGTTACTTCTTCGTGAGTTACAGTTTTTACTACGTTAGGTCCTGTAACAAACATGTACGAAGAATTCTCGACCATGAATATAAAATCTGTAAGCGCAGGCGAGTATACCGCTCCACCAGCACAAGGCCCCATTATTGCCGAAAGCTGAGGAACTACTCCACTTGCCATTGTGTTTTTATAAAAAATATCCGCATATCCTCCAAGAGAAACAACTCCTTCTTGAATTCTTGCACCACCCGAATCGTTAAGCCCAATAACTGGAGCTCCGTTTTCTATTGCCAAATCCATTATTCTACAAATTTTTTGAGCGTGAGCTTCGGCAAGTGAACCTCCTAAAACTGTAAAATCCTGAGAAAACACGTAGACCAATCTTCCGTTAATTGTTCCGTAACCAGTAACAACTCCATCACCTAAAAACTTAGTTTTATCCAATCCAAAATTCGTAGAACGGTGGGTAACCAACATCCCTATTTCTTCAAATGAACCTTCGTCCATTAAGAAATGAATACGCTCACGGGCAGTTAACTTCCCTTTTGCATGTTGTTTTTCAATACGTTCTTTTCCTCCTCCAAGCTTAGCTTCAGCTTGTTTGTCTTTTAAATGTTGAATCTTTTCTTTCATAAAATGTATTAAGGCTTTTAGGTATAGCGACTCAAATTTAAAACATTTTTAGGTTATTCCCTTGGAATGAAACTCAAATAGCTATATTTATTTCACAAAAATTTAAGGAATAATATTTGTAGGTAACAAACCCATGAAAAGACCCTCTTTTAATATAGGATTATCAAAGCGAATTTATATCGCTATGCTTGCATTGGTTGTAATTTCTTCCTTGGTGATTGCATTAGTTACAGCAAATTTTTTCAAAAATCAAAACGAAAAATACCATCTTTCTAGATTAGAAAGAAAAGAAAAAAGGGTGGCAAACTCTATCAAGTTTTTTACTGATAAATATGAAATAGAGAAAGACTTAAACTCAGTACCTAGAGAGTTTTACGAAAAAATTGAAGAACTCTCCAAGGAAAATGAAATGGAGCTGAAGATTTATAATACTGATGGAGAAATTTTACTTAGCCTAGATCAAGAATTAAATCCTGATGACAGTATACCGAGCTATATTTTTAATGAGATATACGCGTCTCTAGATTCCTTTTATATTCTTAAAAAAGATCAAAATAAGTTATCGACTTATTCTTTTTTAAAAAATAGGAAAGGAGAGAATATTGGGATATTGAATGTACCAGATTATGATTTTTCTACCAACAGCATTGAGACTAATAAATTTTATAAAACTCTTATAGAGCTATATATAGCCCTATTAATTGGAGCAGGAATTTTCGCATTCTTTTTGTCTAAAAACATTACTCGTTCATTGAGTTTAATTGGTGATAAAATGAAGAATGTTTCATTTAATAAAAAGAATGAAAAAATTTCTTGGAAAAACAATGATGAAATAGGAGTTCTAGTACATAGGTACAATACTATGGTAGATGAATTGGAGCAAAGTGCCAATTTATTAGCAGAATCAGAAAGAGAAATTGCTTGGAGAGAAATGGCAAAACAAGTTGCTCATGAGATTAAGAATCCTTTAACACCTATGAAGTTGAATGTGCAATATTTAGAGCAATCACTAAAGCCAGAGGACCCAGAGTTTAAACATAAAATGACTCGTTTTTCGCAAAAAATGATTACGCAAATTGATGCTTTAAGTGAAATTGCAAATGAGTTTGCAAGTTTTGCTAAAATGCCCACAACCTCTTTGGCTCCAGTAGATTTAAGAATAATATTGAGAGATGCTGTAGGAACATTTGACAAAGAAATAAAAGTAGCTAAGGAGCTGAATGGAATTGAAACAGCTATAATTAAAGGAGACGATAGTCAATTGATAAGAGTGTTTAATAATTTATTAAAAAACTCTGCGCAATCTATCCCAGAAGGAAGAGTAGGAGTGATTCAAGTGATACTGACTGAAGATGAAAGCCATTATTTTGTGGAGGTAAAAGACAATGGAAAAGGAATCGACCCTTCACAATATGAAAACATCTTTACACCTAATTTCACAACTAAATCATCAGGAAGTGGATTGGGATTAGCTATTGTAAAAAATATCCTTAAAAATCATGGGGGATCTATTTACTTTGAGAGTAAAGTAAATATTGGGACTTCGTTTTTTATGAAGTTTCCTAAGTGAATTTATTATTCCTAAAACGAATTCACAAACTCTACAATGAGTTTATGTAAATCATCAAACTCTGTTAAAGGCAAAGTTTCTGGCCTGTCTTGAATATCGTGATAGTAAGTTACTCCACCTAAAGTATAAGAGAAAAACGAAGGAACTCCAGCTTCCTCAAACCAATAATGATCGCTATTTGCAGCTTTCCCTCTAGGTTTAATTACTTTAACTAAGTCATACTTTTTATTAATCGCTTTTAGTCTTTCAAACTCTTTTGGGTGTTCGGTTGAGTTTACCACCTGAATTCCTTCTGAGCCAGTCCCCATCATATCCACATTGTACAAAAATTTCATTTTATTAAGGGGAACGATAGGATTTTCTACGTAATATTTAGAGCCTAATAATCCCGCTTCTTCACCTCCAAATGCAATAAACAAAACCGAATATTCTGGGTTGTTTTCAGAGAAATATTTCATTAAAGTTAGCATCATGGCAATTCCACTTGCATTGTCATTAGCACCATTGAAAGTTGCAGTTTCTCCCATCATTCCTAAGTGATCGTAATGAGCGGTAAACACAAAGAATTTTTTTCTTTTACACTTTCGTTTTGCCGGAATGTATCCTAAAACATTTTGAGTTTGATAATCGGCAATTAGTTTGTTTACAATGTTTAATGTGACTGATTTTTTGTCTTTCAGAAACTCACTTTTGATTTCAATAACAGGATAATTAAGTGCTTCTTGAGCTACCGACCAAGTAAATTTTTCATCATTAATTACAAAAAGTGGAGCAACATCAGCTACAGAGTTTTTAAGTTTTAGTTGTTTAAAATACTCATCTCTTCCATTTGCTTTAGGTAATTTAATCACAAAAGCCGTCAAGTTTTTATCGCTCTGAAACTCTTCTTTTGAAACTACTTCTATATAGTTTTCGAGGGTAATTTCTTTTAGATTAAAAATACCTTTTGCCGAACCAGAGTTAGGAGCAACTATGAAATCTAACCCAGTTGTTAGAGTTTTGTTGTCAAAAGAAACCTCGACTTTTGTTGGAAATGTATTTACAGGATAAGAATACTCCTGGAAGTAAGAATCTCCATTTACAGGTAATGCTCCGAATTCTTTGAATTTTTTAGCAATATAATCTGCAGCAATTTTATCGCCATTGTTTACATAACCTCTTCCATAAAATGCATCAGAGGCAAGAGTATCAATAAGTTTTTTGGCAAGTTCTTTTTGTGAAAAAGAGAAACTAGCTAAGAAGGTTATTACTATTAAAAGAAGTGTTTTTTTCATTGTTTATCGATTTATCAATTCATTTCCCAACTCCTCAAAATCTACTCCATCAAAGTTTCCTGAGCTCATCAATAGTAAATTCTTATTCTCAAAATTAATGCTTTTTACGGTTTTCATTAATTCATCAGAATTAGTAAAAACAGTTACATTTTCGCTAAAAAATGCATTTTTCACATCATTTTCGCTCAACATTGCTAGTTTTTTGTGTTCTATAGCTTTTGGACTAAAATACACAAAAGCCTTGTCAGCATCTAACATAGTGTTTTTATACTCACTCAAAAACTCCTGATTTAAACTACTAAAAGTGTGTAACTCGATACAAGCAATAAGTTCTCTATCGGGATATTGGTTTTTTACTGCTTTGGTTGTTGCTTGCAGTTTAGAAGGCGAATGAGCAAAATCTTTAAGAATATGCGTTTTATCGTTTTTTGTAATAGTCTCCAATCTTTTAGAAGCACCAGTAAATTTTTGGATTACAGAATAAAACTCTTTGGAAGAAATTCCAATTTGCTCACAAACCAATCGTGCTCCATTTAGGTTTTGAAGGTTGTGTTCGCCAAAAATCTCAAGAGGGTAACTTCCTTCATTGGAGATTAAAGTTGTTACTCCATTATCGATTGTGTATTCTGGAGTTGAGTACGGGATAAAGTCAATATTTCTTTTAGAATTAGAAACTAACTTTTCAATTTCTTTATCACCAGAGAAGTAAACAAGACTTCCACCTTCTTCAATTTTATTGATAAAAATTTCAAACTGTTCGCAGTAGTTTTCAAATGTAGGAAATACATTAATGTGATCCCAAGCTATTCCTGTCAGTAATGCCACATTTGGATTGTACAAATGAAACTTAGGTCTGCGATCAATAGGTGAGGACAAATATTCATCTCCTTCCAAAACGGCTATTTCTGCCGAATCGGTTAGTTTAACCATTACCTCAAACCCCTCAAGTTGAGCACCAACCATGTAATCATTTTCCTTTTTATGAAAATTTAAGACATGTAATACCATGGAGGTAATTGTTGTTTTACCATGACTTCCACCAATTACAACTCTTGTTTTTTCTTTAGTTGCTTCGTAAATATATTCTGGGTAAGAGAAAATAGGCAAACCTAATTCTTGTGCTTTTATAAGCTCTGGATTGTTTTCCCTCGCATGCATTCCAAGAATTACAATGTCTATTTCATTACTAATTCTAGATTCATCCCATCCCATTTTATCTGGAAGTAACCCGTATTTTTCTAGCCTTCCTTTGGATGGGTTAAATATCTCATCATCCGACCCAGAAACACTGTTTCCAGAAAGATGTAGAGCTATCGCCAAGTTGTGCATGGCACTTCCTCCAATAGCGATAAAGTATATGTTTTTAGATTGTTTCATTAAGCAGAGAAAAAGGAGTTTCTAAAAATGTAAAAGACCAGTAAGCAGAATGAGATATTTACTAATATATTTATTCCTGCAATAATGATATTTCCATTGCGCACAAGTTCAAAAGTCTCGAAACTAAAAGTAGAAAATGTGCTAAATCCTCCGCAAAATCCTATTACAATTAAGTATTTAAGAAAACTTGACGCTTCTATTTTAGTTGAAAAGCTATAAATAGCTAAGCTCATAATTACACAACTAAGCACATTTGCAATTAGAGTTCCATAAGGAAAATTGGGAGTAGAAAATTGAGAGATTCCATATCTTGCGATACTTCCTAACCCTCCTCCAATAAAAATAGCAAGAAATATCATTCAGTGATTTTTTGTTCTTTTAAAATTAAGGAATTAGCTCATCACTTTTTACTCTAAACATAACTTCTATTCACAATGGTTTATGAATAACAAGGCATAAAAAAAACTCTTCCAATTTAATGGAAGAGTTTTGTAATAGGATATGTTACTATTTATTGCTTAATGAATCTTCTTACTTCGCTTCCATTTGCAGTTTCAATCTTTAATAAATATACTCCAGTTTTAAGTTGAGATACATCTAGTTTTACTGAACTATTTTGAGGTGTATTTGTAGAGATTAATTTTCCATTTACGTCAACAATACTAAGATTTATAATTATAATGTTTTCAGTCTCTACAACTAAATAGCTGTTTGCAGGTGATGGATAAACCGATAAAGATTTAATACCGTTACTAGAGATACTTGCTGTTGGAAGTGTAAAAGCATAACAAGAAGAAGTGTCGCTACAGCCGTTAAGTGTAACCGCTACTTTATAGTTACCAGATGCAGATGCAGTAAAAACTTGGAAAGTTGCTCCAGAAACAGCTAAACCAGTACTACAATCTATCCACTGATAGCTTGTTCCAGCTAGCGTCATTGTCGCAGCTCCAGTAGAATCATTCGTTTTAGATGCTGAGCTATCTACAGTTACAATTACCAAATTAATAGAATTAGATAGGATAGGACATGTATTATAAGCCCCTTCAACAGTCACTATAGATGTTGCTGATGGTGAATTAGTGTAAGTAGTTACAGCTGAGTTTTGAACGCTTGTTCCTCCAGATTGAAAATCATAAGTAGCTGATGAAGTACCGCTTGCAGTAAATGTAACAGACTCTCCAACACAGATTGAATCGTTTGCATCTGAACTCGCTAAAGTAATTCTTTCAACTTCTATAAGTGCTCCAATTGCTAAAGTACCAAGTGTAGTTAAAGCTGCAGACTGTCCTCCTCCTGCAAAATTAAACGCATAATATCTATCTCCTGGTGCTGTACTAGGATTATTTGATGAAACAGGAAAATATCCAGTAGTAGCATTAGCATATTGCCTAATTCCAATAAAATAATCTGGGTTGGCAGTTGTAATAACATTGTTTCCAGTAAGCGACATAGAAACTCTTGTCCCTAATTGTGTTGCTGCAACAGTAACTACCGCAGAAGAGTCAATAATTACTCCACCTGTGTCAAGTAATACCGCTTGAAGTTGGTTTCCTGTAATGTTTGTACTCACATCTAAATCAGCATATACTACCTTTACTGAAGAATTTACTGAAGAACTACCCGTATGCTTCACACCTAATATTCCTGCACCAGTATTAAAACCAATTGAGGTATATGGTGCTGAGTTATCAGCATAACTTAAAGTGTCACAATTAATAGATTGTTTTAAAACAACAGAATCATTAGATGTAAATTGATCGTTAGGAACTGATAACTTGATGGTTTGAATTCCACCACTAGCAGCAGATAAACCAGGGAAAGTTACAACTTGCGAAGCTCCAGAAGCAATTGTAGCAATAGTTTGAGTTGTAGTTGATGCATTAGCACCAGTAATCTCTAACGTTACAGGAACAGAGGTAAGTGTACCAATAGAGTTATTTTTGATTGTTCCTACTATTGTTTGAGTGGTGTCGTAAATTTTGTTAAGATGACCTGCGTCTAAAACTATAAATTCAACAGCCATATCATTGGTAAATGGATTAACATAACTAATATATAATCCAGGTCTCCAGCTAGATGAAGCATTAAGAATTACACCAGGTGTATTAGTTGTTGTTGCGATCATTTTTAAATCACCTGCAACAGTATTGTTACAGTCGTATGTTGCAGCAGTAGTAGCAAATGTGGTTCCTAAATAATCGTAAGCTACTTGAATTCCACTACCAGCATAAGTAAATGTGTCAGTTAGAACAAAAGAACTTGTTGTAGCGGTTGTTGAAATAGGAATTGAATAGACACCATCATAAAGAGTATCCATCCCAGTAATTGCAGTAGCCCAAGTAGTAGATTTAGTATTACTAGTCGCAGTAGAGTTTTCCAAATAAAATTTTAAATTTCCAGATGCAGTTGTATTCACTCCATTAATATATACAAATCCTACTGACGTTATTTGAGCACCTAGAGGTAAAGCAGTTAAGTCAGCTGGGTAAATCATATAATGAGCCCTTATGGTAGTATGGGATGTATTTCCATTTGGAGCTCTTAAAGTAGAACTAGCACCAAGGGTAGCGGGAATATTTTGGTTAACTACTTGTCCGTAAAGCTGTCCTATGCTAAGCAAGAACATTAAAAAGTATATTTTTTTCATAAGATTGATTTTTTTTGTTCTTGTAATTTACACAAAAAATCAATTGCTTGTTAAATTTTTACCGTTTAGTTTAACAAGAGTCCTGCAAATCTTTTTAATTGTAATTCAGCTAGTTTGGCATTATAAGTTGCATTTAATAAGTTCAACTTATTGTTTATTAAATTCAATTGAGCTTGGCGATATTCTAAAGATGTTATTTTTCCTAAATTGAATAGCTCCTTAGATTTCAAGAAATTTTGATTGCTTATTTTAACGTTAGTTTCTTCGTTTTGGATTATTACTTTTTGTGTATTGTATTCAGCCCAAAAACTGGCTAATTGATTCTCTAGATTTAAGCTCAATTTCTTTGCATTCAACTCTTGATTTTGAATGGCTATTTGTGCATTTTGAACATTTACTTTAGTTGCCCCACCATCAAAAATATTCCAGCTTAGGCTAAGCCCAGCATTAAAACCATTACTCTGTTGAATAGCAAAAAAACCAGCAGGACCATTGTCGCTATAGTTTATTCCGTAACCAACTGAACTTGTTACACTAGGCAACCATCCAGCCTGATTTATTTTGAGTGTTTGCTCAGAAATAGCTTGATTTATTGCTATTTGTTTAAGTTGATTATTGTCAGATTTCAGTTGCTCTAGTAAACCCTCATAGGTTAAGTTTTCTTCTAATACTACTTCGTTACTTACTTCAAAAAGCGTAGATATATCTCTTCCCAAAAGGAAATTTAGATTTCTAATATTGTTTTCTAATTGAACAGTTAAACTCAATAAAGTAATACTATCTGCATTAGCATCAACTTTTGCATTTAACACATCAAGACTTGTCTTCTGTCCGTATTTTTGCTGAGCTATTACTCTATCCAATCTTTCTTTAGAGATGTCATAAGCTTCTATCAAGGTGTTCTTTTGTTCTTGATTTCTGGCTACATTAAAGAAAGTAGTGTACACATCAATTAGCGTGTTTTCTATTTGTATTTTCTTTGTAGCAGATGATAATTCGTATTGATTCTTTAATCTATCGAAATTATATTTTCTACTTCCACCATTGAATAACACATAGTTTAAAGCTACAGAGCCATTTAATTGTGTCGCCTCTATCCCTGAAATTTCAGTTTGTGCTCCAGCCTGATTTGTTAGTTTAGCATTGTTATTGGCATAAGTTGCATTACCAGTTCCAGTTAAAGTTGGCAGATATCCTGAGTTGTAAATACTCTGGTTATTATCTGCTTGCATCACTGAGTTTTCTGCAAGCAGAATGTCGTAATTATTTTTGAGAGCTATAGAAATTGCATCTTCAAGAGTTAGTGTTTGTTGAGATATTCCAAGAATTGGGAATATCGACAAGGATAATAATAGTAATAAGTATTTCATTGATTCTAAATTTTTATTCTAATTCTAATTGCGTTTTAGATGGTATAATTTCTTTTGAGTTGTCATATTCATAATCGCTTGACAACTCTTTAACTGCTCTTTCAACCGATTCTTTAGTTGGCTTGTCGGTATTCCAAAAAGCCCATTCATCGGAATTCCAAAACCAAAGGGCATACACTTTAACTCCATTTACAAATGACAAGAAAATTGGAAGTAAAAGAAGCGTTAGAACTGTTGCTATAATAATTCCATATACAATTGAAATTGCCATTGGTATAAGAAATTGAGCTTGTAAACTTTTTTCAAAAATAAGAGGGGTAAGACCTGCAACTGTTGTGATTGTAGTAAGAAAAATAGCTCTAAATCTTGATTTACAAGCTTCTGCTAAAGCCTCATCAAATGTCATCCCTTGTTTTAGGTTGGAATTAAATTTAGAGATCAAAACCAATCCATCATTTACCATAATTCCTATTAAAGCAATAATTCCTAATCCTGAAAGTATATTGATGGAAAACCCATGAATCCAATGGCCCCATCCTATTCCTATTAAGCTAAAAGGAACCAAAGCGATAAGTACAAAAGGCTGGCTGTAACTCCTAAAAGTAAAGGCAATTACTATGTAGATAAATATCAGAATTATTGGTCCTGTTGGGCTTAACGATTTTTGAGTTTTTACTGCTTCACGATTCTGCCCTTCGTAAAGTGGTGTAACAGAAGAGTATTTGGCTAAAATATTGGGCACTAGCGAATCCTTAACATTAGCCATAAAATCTGTAGCACTTGCTTTCGGGTCTACCAAATCAGCTTTTACTTGTATTTCTCTTTGTCCCTCAAGATGATTAATGGAGATCTCTCCACGAGCAATAGAGTAATCGGCAATTTCTGCAAAGGGAACTCTTGCACCAGATGGAGCTACAAGCTTCATGTTAGTTAAGTTATTAATCGATTTTCTTTCTTTTTCATCATAACGAACCCAAACTTTTATCTCGTCTTCTCCTCTTTGGAATCTTTGTGCTTGAGCCCCAAAAAATGCACTTCGCACTTGGCTCATTACATCATTTAATGTAAAACCAAGAAGGTAAGCATTTGGCTTAAGATTTACTGTTATTTCTTTAATTCCCTGTGGATCGTTGTCAGTAATGTCTTTTATTCCTTCAATATCACCAAGGGCCTCTTTTAGCTCTTTTTTTGCAGCTTTAAGTTCATCAATTTTGTTTCCCAATAAGGAAACCGCAATAGGAGAACCACCAAACACAGCTCCCGAACCAAAAACTAAACTCTCGGCTCCTATTATTTCATCTGCGGTATCTTGAATGGCATTCGTAATTTCGGGTGAAGAAATTTCTCTAAATTCTCCTTGAAGTAAATTCACTGTAAGCGAAGCAACAGAAGAACCAGGGCCAATTGTTTTTACAATATTGAGTACAACAGAATCTCCTCCAGATTGAGTCCCAAGATATTTTTCATTTACGCTCCACACACTATTTTCTAGGTTTGTGATTAATGAATCCGTTACGTTTTCATTCGTTCCTTGTGGCATGTTCAAAGTAATTTGAACTCTATCACTTGCAATTTGCGGAAAGAAAGTCATTCGAATTATTCCTCCTTTCATTCCTCCAATTGTTATTAGGAATAACCCCAGCATAATAGCAAATCCTACTATTTTATTTCTTAAGAAAAAGTTTAGAATAGGTTGGTATAAATTATCACGTAGATAATTCATAAACTGCTCCGCTTTAAGGTTAAATTTGAAAGGCTTAGTTTCCTTTTGTAACGTTTTGGAGTGAGCAATGTGAGATGGCAAAATGATAAGAGCTTCTATTAAAGAAACAGATAGTGTAATCAACACAATGACGGAGACTTCTCCAAAAAACTCTCCTATTCTTCCATCTAAAAATAAGAAAGTAGAGAAAGCCAACATAGTGGTTAATATAGCAGAAATAATAGGGGGAATTACTTCTAGAGTCCCATCTATTGCTGCACGTACTGGAGATTTACCTCTTTCGTGATGAGAAAATATATTCTCGGCAATTACAATCCCATCATCTACTAAAATTCCTATTACAATTATCATTGCGAACAGAGAAAGTACATTAATCGTTACATCAAAAAACCCTGCAATAGCAAACATTCCTAAGAAGGAAATTGGCAGTCCAAATGCTACCCACATGGCAATTCTTGGTTTAAGAAATATAGATAAGATTATTAAAACTAAAAACATTCCGACCAATGCATTATTCAATAAAAGATCTGTTCTTTGGGTTAAAGTTATAGAAGAATCCGAAGTTACATTTAGCTCTACATCACTGGAAGTAAGGTTGTATTCGCCAATGTATTTTTTTACATAATAAGCTGTAGAAATTAAGTCTTCGCTATTGGTGTTTTGTACCGTAATGTTTACTGCTGTGTTTCCATTAAAGTATATTCCGTTTGGGTTTTCGTTAAATTTATCGCGTAAAGTAGCTACTTCTTTTAGTAAAACTACGTTTCCGTTTTCACTCGATTTAACAACAATATTCTCCAGTTCATTCGCATAGTAGGCTCTGCTACTAGCACGAATTAAATATTCTTCTGCATCAGTTTTTATAGATCCACCTGTAGTTATTAAGCTATTTTTAGCAACAGCATTTGCCACTTGTTGGAAGCTTAAATTGTAAGCTCTTAAGCCAGCTTCTGTAACTGCAATTTCTATTTCTTCGTCAGGAAAACCAGAAATAGTAACTTGTGAAATCCCATCTTTTCTTAGTAGTTCTTTTTCTATTAACTGAGCTTTTTGCTTTAGCACAGCCAATGGAACTCCTTCTCCACTTACCGAGAAAGCAATAGTTTGCCTTGTCGCTTCTTTTTTTGCAATAACAGGAGGTTCCATCCCGCTAGGAAAACTAGGAACTTTATCCACTGCATTTTTCACTTCGGCTAATATTACATCCGTATCAAGCCCTTTGAAAGTCTCTACAGTAATTGCTGCTGAGTTTTCATAAGATTTGGAGGTAACTCTGTCAATTCCTACAATTCCTTTTAGGTTATCCTCGATCTTAAGCACTACACCTTCTTCCATCTCTTCGGGAGAAGCTCCCGGGTAAGCAAGTTTAATTGTGATTACTCTGGACTCCGAAAGTGGGAAAAAAGAGGAGGTAAGGTTAGTGAATCCGAAATAACCAAATAGGATAAAACCGAGGACGATTATCCATCCAGCAATTGGATATTTTATGAAGTATGCTAATAAATTTTTCATTCTGTTCTAGAGTTGTCAGATTAGTTTTTTACAATAACTTTCATTCCTTCGTATCCACCAGGAACAGGAGTTGCAACTAGCTCAGATGAATCTGTTAATCCTTTTACAATGATTGAGTTTTGTGACGAATGCACAATTGAAATCGGTTGCTTTATCAATAAACTATCCTTTACAAGGAAAACATAACTTTCGTCTACAATTAGGTTTCTATTTATTTCTAAAACATTATCAATGTTTTGAGCATTAATATCTGCCTCTAAATATTCTCCTTCACTCAGCTCATTGGAACGGACTTCAACAAATAGCTTAACCGTTTGTGAAGCTCTATCAATTTGAGAATTTATTCGAGATACGGTTCCTTCGTAAGTGCTTGTTTTATCAGTATTAAATAGCGTTACTTTTTTTCCTAATTTCAAGAAATCAGTCAAACTTGCATTTACATTTAATTCCAATTCATAAATACCTGTTCGGATGAATTCTCCTAATTTTTGTCCTGGAGAGATTAAAGTTCCTGGAGTGATGTTAGCTTCTACTAAAACCCCAGAGAAAGGAGCTGTGATTGTGTACTTTGCCAATCTAGTTTCTAGATTTTTAATGGTATAATAGTTTCCAAAAATTGACTTACCCGAAAGGTAATTAGAGAAATTTTCATTAGTAACTTTAGGCATTGATGGAAGAGAATTATCGGATGAAATACTATTTGCATAGTTTTTCCAAGCTGTTAATTCAGCAGGATAATCAAATTGAATATCAGCCAAAGTCCCTATGATTAAACTCTTAAAATTTATTCTTTGTGACTTTACTGAAGCTGCATACTCTGAGTTATTAATTCTGATAAGCGCTTGACCATTACTATATCTTACCCCAGCTTTAAATGGCTTAGATGTCTGCTGAAATATTCCCTGAACCTCAGAGTATAAAACTGCTCTATCTTTTGCCATAATAGAACCAGTACTTTGAATTTGTATTGGTAATGAGGAGTTGGAAACCAGAGTTGTAGTTATGGATTTAATGGTTTTGGTTGTCTTTTTGTCGGGTGCTTTTTTACTACTCTCCATCATTTTTTTAACACCAAGAGCTAAGGCTATAATTCCTATTGCAATAGGAAGTTGAAGTTTTTTTTTCATAATTAGTTTATTAGAAAAAGGGTTTACCTTCTTCATTAGTTACGTTTTCCTGAATTTTTTTTAAAATCTTTTTTGCTACTTTTATCTCTTTAATAGTCAAGTTTTGTTCAATTTTACCTGCCATTTTTCTAAAATGTGGAATAGCTTTTTCAAGGATATTGGTTCCTTCTTTTGTAATGTGAATGTGGTTTTTTCTCTTATCTTCTTTAGACGAACACTTGGTAATATATCCTTTAGTAATTAAGGTGTTAATCATTCTGGTAAGAGATGATTTATCTCTATTGGCGAAGAATGCCAATTCATTTTGACTAATTCCATCATTTTCTACCACAGTTTTAAGAGTTAAAAACTGCATTTTACTCAGACTTATATTATTCTCAGAAAGAATGTCTTCAATCTTATGATCAATCAACTTCATTGTTCTACCTATCCAAGGGCCAAGAGAATTTTTGAATTCTATATGTAGTTTTTCGTTCACGAAACAAAGGTAAAACTAAATTAGTTGTATATGCAACTAATAGACTGATTTTTTCTAAAT
The DNA here is from genome assembly GCA_018609055.1 of Flavobacteriales bacterium. Classification (GTDB taxonomy): domain Bacteria; phylum Bacteroidota; class Bacteroidia; order Flavobacteriales_D; family CAJJDF01; genus CAJJDF01. The sequence goes on along the minus strand of JABAYJ010000003.1, from coordinate 69,114 downwards.
ACAAGTCTGTTAAAATGGATATAGTAAGATTTTAAGTTTAAATTCGTCTTAAGAATAACAAAACTTATTATGAAAAATTTATTTGCCATACTCTTATCAATATCATTATTTATATCATGCAATTCTAGCAAAGTACAATCAGACACTTCTGTTTCTGATGCTGAAGAAACAACCTCTTTAGTCGAAAACGAAGTAGCTGTAGTGTTAGAAGAAGCTCCTAAAGAAGTTGTTTATGTAGATCCAGATAATTTAGTGAAAGCTTATTTTGCAAGTGGATGTTTTTGGTGTGTGGAGGCAATTTATGAGCACACAAAAGGAGTTCAAGAAGTAATTTCTGGTTATTCAGGTGGAACAACTAAAAACCCAACTTACGAATCATCTAACACAGGTAAAACAGGACATGCCGAGGCAGTTGAGGTTATTTACGATTCTAGTGTGATTAGTTTTAAGGAGTTAGTTAATATTTATTACGGAACTCAAAATATTGAACAAGCTAATGGGCAAGGAAACGATAGAGGAAGCCAATATCGTAGCATTATATTTTACTCGGATGCTTCTGAAAAAGCTATAATCGAAGCTAAAGTTTCTGAGCTTGTAGCTTCTGGATTAAAACCAGCTGCTGAAGTTACTAAATTTGATAAATTTTGGATTGCAGAAGACTACCACCAAGATTACGAAAGATTGCACCCAAACCAATCTTACATCAGAGCAGTTTCTGTTCCTAGATTAAATAGGTTTAAAAAGGATTTCCCTGACATGGTGAAGTAGGTTAGTTTTTCTTTCTGACACTGTCTAGCAGAAGACTAACCTTTGTTATCTTTTCTTCTAATTTCACTTTAGATTCCTTATATTTTTTAGCGTTTCGAATTAATTTATAGTCGGAGATTATATTGAATATATCAGAAGTTATTTTAGTAAAAGCGGCTCCAAAAAACGCAAAAAATGTCATGTTACCAGAAAATTCTTTAATTATGAATAAGATGGATATTAAAAGTATTAATGACAAAGAACTTTCCATAATATTATCTGCTATTTTTAAAACTCTTTCTGTTTTCATGTTTTTTAACTCTTCTAATTCTATTAATTTATTTTCATAAAATGAAATTAAGTATCTAACATTTGTTTTATTATTATAATTAAATCTATTAGCTGAAACTTTGGCTAAGTAAAAGAATAATTTATTTATTCCTTTTATAATTACACTCATAATAAAAGCTGCAATTATAGTTGTTGGAGTTAGATTAGCCTTTAGGAAGTCTATAATTATATTAAAGTAATCCATTTTAGTTTATTTATTTTTACAAAACCCCTTCAATAACTTCATCTACACATTCTGGGTTAAGTAAAGTAGAAATATCTCCTAACTGATCTGATTCGTTACAGGCAATTTTTCTTAGGATTCTTCGCATAATTTTACCCGAACGAGTTTTTGGTAAACCATTTGTAAACTGAATTTTGTTCAGCTTAGCAATAGATCCAATTTTCTCCGCAATAAGGGCGTTAATTTCTATTCTTAGCTTATCTGCTTCATAGTTTCCTTCTTTTAAAGTAATGTATCCGTAAAGAGCGTTTCCTTTAATGTCGTGAGGAAAACCAACTATGGCAGATTCGGCAACCAAAGGATGTTCGTTAATGGCATCTTCGATAGGAGCAGTTCCTAAATTATGACCCGAAACGATAATCACATCATCTACACGACCAGTAATTCTATAGTTTCCATTCTCATCACGGAAAGCACCATCTCCAGTAAAATAATTGTTTGCGAAAGCAGTAAAATAAGTTTCTTTGTATCGTTTATGATCACCCCAAATTGAGCGAGCAATAGATGGCCAAGGAAATTTAATTACTAACCTACCATCCGTATTATTCTCATCAATTTCTTTCCCGTTTTCGTTCATCAAGGCCAATTGAATTCCTGGGAAAGGCAAAGTAGCAAAAGTTGGAATACTCTCTGTTACTCCTGGAATGGACGAAATTAATATTCCACCTGTTTCTGTTTGAAACCAAGTATCGGCAATTGGGCAATTTCCTCTTCCGACTTTTTCATTGTACCAATTCCAAGCCTCTACGTTAATTGGTTCTCCTACTGTACCCAACATTTTTAAGGAGGACAAATCATGTTTATTTACAAACTCATCACTTTCTTTTGCTAAAGCACGAATTGCTGTAGGAGCAGTATAAAACTGATTCACTTTATGCTTCGCTACAATTTCCCAAAATCTTCCACAATCTGGATAGCTAGGAACGCCTTCGAACATAACCGAAGTTGCACCATTTGCAAGTGGACCGTAAACGATATAACTGTGGCCTGTAATCCAACCAATATCGGCAGTACACCAATACACATCATCCTCTTGGTATTGAAATATATTTTTAAAAGTGTAAGACGAATAGACCATATATCCTGCTGTGGTGTGCACCATTCCTTTTGGAGAACCAGTAGACCCCGAAGTGTATAAAATAAACAAAGGATCTTCTGCATCCATAATTTCAATAGGGCAGATTGGTGAGGCAGAATCTAATAAAGGTTGTACCCATTTATCTCTCCCTTCCTTCATCTCAACTTCAGAGTTTATTCGTTTCACAACTAATACATCAGTTGTAACGGGACAAGATTTTAGTGCTTCGTCTACAATTCCTTTTAGGTCAATTGTTTTTGCTCCTCGGTAAGAACCATCTGCTGTAATTACCATTTTACAATCGCAATCATTTATTCTGGTAGCCAAAGCTGTTGCCGAAAACCCAGCAAAAACTACCGAATGAACCGCTCCAATTCTTGCACAAGCCAAAATAGACACTGCCAATTCAGGAATCATAGGAACATAAATACATACTCTATCTCCTTTTTTTATTCCGTGATCTTTAAGCACATTTGCAAACTTATTTACCCTTTCTGATAATTGGTTGTAGGTTATGTGTTCAGCTTCATCTTCAGGATTATTGGGTTCAAATAAAATAGCCGTTTTATCTCCTCTTGTTTCCAAATGTCTGTCAATACAGTTTTCTGTAATGTTTAGTTTAGCTCCTTCAAACCATTTTATTTCTGGTTTGGTAAAATCCCAATCCACAATATTTTCCCATTTTTTTCTCCAAACAAAATTCTCTTCAGCTATTTCTTCCCAAAATTTCTCTGGGTGTTCCATAGAATCTTGGTAAGCATTTAAGTATTGTTCTTTTGAAGTTAGGTTGTAGTGGCTCATTTGGTTGGGATATAATTTCAACTAAATTTAGTAAAATTCTACCCATAAAAAAACCCGAATCTCATTTCTGAAATTCGGGTTTGTAATTTTATATAAAACGATTACATCATTCCTGGCATTCCTCCCATTGGTGGAGCTGGGTGATGGTGATCTTCTTCTTTTGATGGTAAATCAGTAATTACACACTCGGTAGTTAATAACATACTAGCGATAGAAGCAGCATTTTCAAGTGCAACTCTACTAACTTTTGCTGGATCAATAACTCCAGTTTTAAGTAAATTTTCATACTTATCTGTTCTTGCATTGTAACCGAAGTCTTTCTTTCCTTCTTTTACTTTTTGAACCACTACAGATCCTTCTCCTCCTGCATTTGAAACAATTTGTCTCAATGGTTCTTCAATAGCTCTTCTGATTATTGCAATTCCTGTAGCTTCATCATCATTATCTGCTACAACAGAATCCAATGCCGAACTAGCTCTGATATAAGCAACTCCACCTCCAGGTACAATTCCTTCTTCTACTGCAGCTCTAGTTGCATGAAGTGCATCATCTACTCTATCTTTCTTTTCCTTCATTTCTACTTCGGTAGTTGCACCTACGTAAAGTACAGCAACTCCACCAGCTAATTTAGCTAGTCTTTCTTGTAGTTTTTCTTTGTCGTAATCGGAAGTAGTACTTTCGATTTGCGCTTTTATTTGTCCAACTCTAGCAGAAATATTGTCCTTTTTACCAGCACCATTGATGATAGTTGTGTTGTCCTTATCAATTTCAATTTTATCCGAAGAACCTAACATCTCTAACGTAGTGTTAGCTAATGTTAATCCTGTTTCTTCAGAAATAACTGTTCCTCCAGTCAAGATAGCGATATCATCCAACATTGCTTTCCTTCTGTCTCCAAAACCTGGTGCTTTTACAGCAGCCACTTTCATTTGTCCTCTTAATCTGTTTACTACTAATAAACCTAAAGCTTGAGATTCAATATCTTCAGAAATAACAATTAAAGGTCTTCCAGTTGCAACAACTGCTTCCAAAATTGGAACGATATCTTGAATGTTAGAAATCTTCTTATCGTAAATTAAGATGTAAGGATTTTCATACTCAGTAATCATCTTCTCAGCATCAGTTACAAAATACGGAGACAAATATCCTCTGTCAAATTGCATTCCTTCTACAACATCTACATAAGTTTCAGTTCCTTTTGCTTCTTCTACAGTGATAACTCCTTCTTTGGTTACTTTTTTCATTGCTTCCGCAATTAAAGCACCAATTTCCTTGTCGTTATTTGCAGAAACTGTAGCAACTTGCTCAATTTTCTTGTTGTCGGCTCCTACTTCTTGAGAAAAGCTAGCCATTTCAGCAACTATTGCTGCAACCCCATTATCAATTCCTTTTTTCAAATCCATTGGATTTGCTCCAGCAACTAAACTTTTAAGTCCAGTATTGATAATTGATTGAGCCAAAACTGTAGCAGTTGTAGTTCCATCTCCTGCAAGTTCTGCAGTTCTAGAAGCTACTTCCTTTACCATTTGTGCACCCATGTTTTCTACTGGGTCCAAAAGTTCTACTTCCTTAGCAACAGTTACACCATCTTTAGTGATATGTGGAGCTCCAAATTTTTTGTCAATTACTACGTTTCTTCCTCTAGGTCCTAGAGTTACTTTTACTGCATTTGCTAGTTTATCGATACCTCTTTTAAGGCTGTCTCTAGCTTCTAAATCAAAGGTGATTTGCTTTGCCATTTTTTATAATTTTTTTTGAATGTTTAACTTAATATTCCAAAGATGTCTGCTTCTCTCATTATAAGGTAAGTAGTTCCATCTAATTTTACTTCCGTACCAGAATACTGTCCGTAAAGAACATTATCTCCTGCTTTCACAGTCATTGGTTCGTCTATTTTACCAGGTCCAGCAGCAACTACTTTTCCTTTAAGAGGTTTTTCTTTTGATGCATCTGGTATAATAATTCCAGAAGCCGTTTTTTCTTGAACCGGAGTAGGTTCTATTACAACTCTATCTGTAAGAGGTTTGATATTTACTGACATAATGTTTTAATTTTTTTAGTTAATACTTAATTAAAAATACTGATAAGACTTATGCACTTTTTGTGCCAACCGTTTTAATGACAAAAAACAACAAATTGTTCCTTAAAAATATTCATTTATCGTGTCATTCTGTCATAGAATTACAAAGTAAAAGTAAGGAAATTATCTACCAATCAATCCTAAGATTTATTTATCTAAATAAAAATTTCGTGTCAATTCGTGATGCCTTTCTGAATATACTTGGTGCGATTGATATACACAAAATGTTTCTTCGTTTAATTCCTTTTCTTCTTTCCCAAAACACATCATAACTCTATTTATGGATTTGTTTTTATTCGGTTGAATAAATGCTATTTGTTGAAGATGAAGTTCACTTTCAGAAGCTATATTTCTAAATATTTCACTCTCCGTTTTAGGGAGGATTAAACTAAAAGTTCCCATTTCAGATAAATGAATTTCAGCAAAATTGATAAGCTCTTTAAACGATAAAGTATCTGTATGCCTTGCTTGTGATTTAGTAGCATCTTGATTTTTTAAATCATCAATAAAGTATGGAGGATTTGAGATGATACAATCCAATTTACACTCAGGAATATGTTTTTGCAAAGGTAAATTTACGACTACAAGTCTTTGTTTCCATTCAGAATTTTCGAAGTTAGTTTTTGATTCTTCAAAAGCATTGGGTTCAATTTCAATTCCTGTAATGGTTAAATTAGGATTTCTTTGAACCAACATCAAAGTTAAAATTCCTGTTCCTGAACCAATATCTAATCCAGTTTTTGCATTAGAATTAATAGGTGCCCAAGCTCCAAGCAATACCGAATCGGTATTTACTTTCATTGCACTTTTTTCGTTTTGTACAGAGAATTTTTTGAAACGGAATACAGACATTTATAAATCTACTAGTCCTTCAGGAATTTCGATATAAATTTTTTGATTTTTTTTGTCGAGCTCAATCATTAAGTTAAGAGGAACAAGTACTTCCTTTCCATTAATTAATATCTCGGCTACAGGATTATTTGGTAAATCATAAACCTCTACTATTTCTCCTACTTCTTTGTCGTCTTCATCAAAAGCTGTAAACCCAACAATCTCATGAAAATAGAATTCATCTTCCTTTAACTTAGGTAATAAGTTATCGGGTAAGTAAAGAAGGCATTTCAGTATTTTTTTAGCTTGTTCTTGGGTATCAATTCCTCGGAATTTAATACGAACAAAACCATTTATTTGTGGATCTAGCTTTTCTACAAAGTAAGGAACGAGATTTCCTTTCTCTTCTAAAAAAATTGCAGGTAAGTTGTCAAATAAATTTGGTACTTCTACATCTAGGCGGGCTACAATTTCGCCCTTAAATGAAAAAACCTTGGAGATCACTCCAAGGTTAAAATATTCATCAAATTTCATTATAGAAATTGTTTAGTTCTCTTCAGTTTTTGGAGCTTCTTCAGCAGGAGCTTCAGTTTCAGCAACAACCTCCTCAGCTGGTGCTTCTGCAACAACTTCTTCAGTTGCAGCTTCCTCTACTGGCGCTTCTTCAGCAACAACTTCTTCAGCCACTGGCTCAGGAGTGTTAGCAGCAGCAATTGCAGCAGCTTGTGCTTCTTTAGCAGCAGTTTCAGCTTTCATTTTTTCAGCAGCTATTTTACTTGCTTTGGCGTTAATTCCGTCAGCAACTTTAGCAACCTTAGCATTCTTTTCTTCTACCCAAGCAGTAAATTTAGCTTCAGCTTCTTCTATAGTCATTGCACCTTTTTTAACACCTCTCATTAAGTGTTTTTTGTACATAACTCCTGTTTGTGAAAGAATGTTCTTTGCAGTATCAGTTGGTTGAGCTCCGTTTTCTAACCATTTCATTGCTAAATCAACATCTAAGTCAATTGAAGCTGGGTTAGTAATTGGGTTGTAAGTTCCGATTTTTTCAAGAAATTTTCCATCTCTTGGCGCTCTGCTATCAGCAGCAACAATGTGGTAAAAAGGTCTTCCTTTTCTTCCTAATCTTCTTAATCTAATTTTAACTGGCATCTGGTTTAAATTTTAGAGGGTCGAAACCCCTGGTTATTAATTTGGACTGCAAAAATAAGTAAATTTTATTAATACCAATCGTTTTAGCATAAAAATTTAGTTAATCACTGGATTCAACCACTTTTTCATTTTATCGATTTCCATTCCTTTTCTTTCAGCAATACTCTTTACTTGGTCCATTTCTATCTTCCCTAATCCAAAATACTTGGATTGTGGATGAGCATAATAAAACCCACTTACTGATGCTGCAGGGTACATTGCCATTGACTCAGTTAATTGTACACCAATTTCTTCTGTAGCGTTAAGTTTTGCGAACAAAGTAGTTTTCTCAGTGTGATCTGGACAAGCTGGGTATCCTGGTGCAGGTCGAATTCCCTGATATTTTTCGTTTATCAACTCTTCGTTTTCCAAAGTTTCATTTGGAGCATAACCCCATAATTCTTCTCTTACCTTCTTGTGCATTAATTCTGCAAAGGCTTCGGCCAATCTATCAGCTAAGGCTTTTAATAAAATAGAACTGTAATCATCTAGATCATCTAGGAATTGCTTCACATATTTTTCTATTCCAAGTCCAGAGGTAACTACAAAACCACCAATGTAATCTTGTAACCCAGTTTCTTTTGGAGCAATAAAATCTGCCAAAGAGAAATTTGGTAATTGCTTAGCTTTTTGTGTTTGCTGTCTTAATGAATATAAAGTATCGACAACTTCTGTTCGGTTTTCATCCGAATAAGTAAATACATCATCTTTTCCATTGGAGTTTGCTGGCCAAATTCCGATTACTGCTTTTGCAGTTAACCAGTTTTCTTTTTCAATCTTAGCAAGCATTTCTTGTGCATCAGCAAATAAATCAGTTGCTTGTTCTCCTACAACCTCATCCGTTAATATTCTTGGGTAACGTCCTGCCAATTGCCATGTTTGAAAAAATGGAGTCCAATCAATAAATGGAATTAACTCTGCCAATGGAAAGTTTTCATAAGTCTTATTTCCTATAAAATTAGGCGTATAAATGTCTTCTGCTTTCCACTCAATTTTAAATCTGTTTTCAAGTGCAACATCATAAGGAAGTAATCTCTTTTGAGATTTTTTATTCGCATGATTTACTCTTACTTTTTCGTATTCTGTTTTAATATCTGCCACAAATTCCTTGGAAGTTGTTCCTAATAATTTTTCTACTACAGTTACAGAACGTGAAGCATCCAACACGTGAATAGTTTGTCCTTTGGTATAATTTTCTTCAATCTTTACAGCAGTGTGAACTCGAGAAGTTGTTGCTCCACCAATTAAAAGAGGAATTGTTAACCCTGCTTTCTCCATTTCTTCAGCAACACCTACCATTTCATCCAAAGAAGGAGTGATTAAACCACTTAATCCAATTACATCTACGTTTTCTTCAATCGCTTTTTTAATAATATCTTGTGTAGGAACCATTACCCCCATATCTACAATATCATAGTTATTACATCCCAAAACTACCCCAACAATGTTTTTTCCAATATCATGGACATCACCTTTTACGGTTGCCATCAATACTTTTCCATTTGGTTGTACTTCTCCGTTTTTTGCTTCTTCAATAAATGGATTTAAGTACGCAACTGCTTGTTTCATAACTCTAGCAGACTTTACTACCTGAGGTAAAAACATCTTTCCAGATCCAAATAAATCTCCAACTACGTTCATTCCATCCATCAAAGGACCTTCAATTACTTGAATTGGTTCCGGAAATAACAGTCTACATTCTTCGGTATCCTCTTCTATAAATTCTGTAAGTCCTTTTACTAAAGCGTAAGTCATTCTAGATTTTACATCCGTTTCTCTCCAAGATAAATCTCTTACCTTCTTCTTCCCATCTCCCTTTACACTTTCTGCATAATCTAATAATTCTTCAGTTGCATTATCATTTCTATTTAATAGAACATCCTCTACTTTATCTAATAATTCTTTAGGGATTTGATCGTAAATCTCCAACATAGTTGGATTTACAATTCCCATGTCCATTCCGTTTTTTATTGCGTGATATAAAAAAGCAGAATGCATAGCTTCTCTCACTTTATTGTTTCCTCTAAAAGAAAAAGAAACATTACTCACACCTCCACTAATTCTTGCTCCAGGAAGGTTATCTTTTATCCATTTTGTAGCTTTAAAAAAATCTACCGCATAATTATTGTGCTCAGGAATTCCTGTTGCTACAGGAAAAATATTTGGATCAAAAATAATGTCTTGAGGAGGAAATTTCACCTTATCCACCAAGATATCATAAGATCGTTTACAAATCTCAATTCTTCGTTCGTAGTTATCGGCTTGTCCATCTTCATCAAAAGCCATAACTATAGTTGCGGCACCATACATTTTAACTTTTTTGGCTTGCTCAATAAACTTTTCTTCTCCTTCTTTAAGACTAATAGAGTTTACAACTCCTTTTCCTTGAATACATTTAAGTCCAGCTTCAATGATTTCCCATTTACTAGAATCAATCATCACAGGAATTCTTGCAATGTCTGGTTCAGATGCAATTAAGTTCAAAAACTTAACCATAGCTTCTTTTCCATCTAACATTCCTTCGTCCATATTGACATCCAGAATTTGCGCGCCACCTTCAACTTGGTCACGAGCAACATCTAGAGCTTCATCAAATCTTTCTTCTTTTATTAATCGAAGAAATTTTCGAGAACCAGTAACGTTAGTTCTTTCACCAATATTTACAAAGTTGGTTTCTGGCGTTACAAGTAACGGTTCAAGACCACTTAATTTTAGGGTATAATCTTTTTTCATTTATCTAATATCATATCTCACAAAAGAGAGTTTTACATCACTACGCTCCAGTTATCAGTTCCTGGATTACTCATCCAATCTTTGTATTTTTCTTTTCCGCCTCTTGCTGCCCAATCAGAATCGATAGCTAATTTTGCTGATATTCCTCCTCTAGGGTTACAAATCATTTCAATTCTCATTCTGTCTGGCTCATAAACTTCCATCAAGTGATCGTAAAAAATGTTGATTAGTCTTTCGTAAGAAACTACAATATCACGCAAGTGAAAAGAGTAATGCTTCAATGATTTAAGCTCAATAATTTTTTTGTTAGGATACATTGTTAAAAATATTGTAGCAAAATCTGGTTGTTCTTTAACTCCCAAAAATGTGAATTCAGGAATTTTAATTTTAACCTCATACGCTTCTTTCGAAGGATTTGGAATCGCTTCCAAAATAGTTTTGTCTATTTCTTTGTATAATTTAGGTGCAGCCATTTTATGGTTTTTTAGTTCTGGTTAATTTTTCTTGGTTCGTAGTTTTTCGCTAAATCAGCTATAGCTTTTATGTGAGCTGGTGATGTTCCGCAACATCCACCTACAATATTTAATAGTCCTTCTTCAAGGAATACTTTTATTTGATCCGCCATCATTTCTGGTGTTTCGTCATATTCTCCAAATTCGTTAGGTAATCCTGCATTAGGGTGTGCACTAACTAAAAAAGGAGATTTTTTAGACATAACCTGTAAATAAGGTTTCAATTCTTTTGCTCCCAAAGCACAGTTTAATCCAATACTAGTAATTGGCGCATGCTCTGTAGAAATAAGAAATGCTTCGGTTGTTTGACCGGAAAGTGTTCTTCCACTTTGGTCGGTAATAGTTCCCGAAACCATAATAGGAATTTCAACTCCTTTCTTTTCGAATACTTGTTCGATTGCGAATAAAGCTGCTTTTGCATTTAAAGTATCAATAATTGTTTCTACTAATAGCATATCAACCCCGCCATCAATAAGCGCTTCCACTTGTTGAGAAAATGCGACTACTAATTCATCAAATGATATTGCTCTGAATCCAGGATCATTTATCACTGGGGAAATAGAAGCAGTTTTATTTGTTGGCCCTATTGAGCCAGCAACAAACCTAGGTTTATTAGGCTCTTTTGCTGTGAATTCATCAGCTACTTCTTTTGCTATTTTAGCAGAATGATAATTGATTTCGTAAACCTTGTCTTGTGCGTTATAATCTTCTTGAGCTATGGTTGTTCCACTAAACGTATTGGTTTCAACTATATCTGCTCCCGCTTCAAAATACTTAGCGTGTATTGCTTTTATAATGTCAGGGCGAGTTAGAGATAGCAAATCATTATTTCCTTTTAATGGGAAATCGTGACCTTCAAACCATCCTTTTCTAAAATCTTCTTCACCTAACTTATATTGCTGAATCATGGTTCCCATGGCTCCATCAAGCACTAGTATTCTTTTCTTTAATTCTTCTTTTAACTTACTCACGCTTTACTTTTTTAAATCAAAAAACCCCCTTTCTGCATGTTGCAGAAAGGGGGTTTAAATTCCTTTTATGCAACTTATATTTCCCTATTTCTAGAGAAGGATTTAGCACCTTTCTCCAATAAATTGGAACGGTTGCTAAGGTTTCAAAGGGCCTTTTCCCTCCACCTTTCTTTATAAGTTTAGCTTATTTCTAAGCTTGTATGAACTATAATATGTTTCTGAAATAGTCTGCCAAATTAGGAAGTTCAAAACTTGGAGCAGTTATTATCTGTCCTGTTTCGCTTCCCCCACCGGAGTTTATATCAGAATTTGTATTCTCTATGTTTTCAGTTTTTACTTCAGACACACCATATTGGCCATCATTCATATCACCTACTTTTAATATCACTTCATCAATGTCTACTTTCTTTTTATCATAAAAAACAGTAGCTATTTCATTTTCAAAATCAACTTCACAAGATTTAACACCACTCATTCGACTAATTTTATCTTCAATTCTACCAGCACACATTTCTTCACAAGTCATCCCACTAATTTTCATGGATGTAGAGGTATTGGCCATTACATTTTCAGAATCTGTAATATTCCCACATCCCATTATGGATGTAAGAGTTAATATGATTAAAATTATTTTTTTCATGTTGAAGAAAATTTCAAGAGTAAAAATACAACTATTTATAATATAATTAAGGGTTTTGAACAAAATACCACTTGATTTTAACTTTCTTTATCATTATAATGATTGAGGTTGGCAAAATGTTACAGTTATTTTATTTTCAAAAAGTTTTGAAAATATAAAAAATAGAATTACTTTAGTATAGAAATTAAGACAAATTGGATTTAGACGAAGCAAAATATAAGTTTATTCAAGAATGGGGAGTCCTAGGAAGCTCATGGGGAATAAACCGTGCTATGGCTCAAATTCATGCATGTTTATTACTTTCGCCAGATAGTAAAACAACTGACGAAGTAATGGAGGAACTTAAGATCTCTAGAGGGAATGCAAACATGAATATGAGAGCATTAATTGATTGGGGATTGGTATTTAAAGAATTTAAACCTGGTGAAAGAAAAGAATATTTTTATGCCGAAAAAGATTTGTGGACAGTAATGAAGCAAATTGCAAAAGAAAGAAGAAAGAGAGAAATTATACCAATAAGAGATGTTTTAGCTGAAGTTTCAACAGCTCAGGTGGGTGACTCTGCTGAAGGTAAAGAATTTAAAAAAGTAACAAAAGACATTGATTCTATCATTAGCAAATTTGATGGATTGATTGAAATGGCTTCTAAATCGGATAAGAATTGGTTCTTGAAAATTTTAAGCAAACTGGTTAAATAATATTTTTTTGCTTTTTAAGTTTCACAAATTATTGAAAATATAAAAACTAATATAAATTAAAAACAAAATAACATGGACTACTTAACAATTTTTTACTCAATCTAAATTGTACTAACAACACTACTAATTATTTATGTTGCAAATTATTTGTTCAAGAATGGAAAATCTTTCCTTCTGTCAGCTTTTAAGGGGAATGAAAGTGTGGCAAACTCAATCAATAACCTTCTCAAGATGGGATTTTATCTAGTTAATATTGGCTACGCACTTATTTCTATTAGGTATAACTATAATTTACAAAGCAATGCTCAATTAATTGAAGCCTTAGCGGTTAAAATTGGAACAATTGTATTGATTTTTGGAGCAATGCATTTCTTTAACATGTACATTCTTTATTTAATTGGAAGAATAACAAGAGACAAAGAAATGAGAAGAAAAGAGACTCAAGATACTTACGTGATTTAACAACTTGAATTATGAAAAACAAAAACACATATTGGATAATTGCAGGAGGGATTTCAGTAATTACATTTTTTGTTCATCTTATTATTGGACAAATTGATTTAATTAATCCGCTTATAGAAAGCGGATTAACTACCCAAGTTAAAACGGAGCTATTGGCCGTTTGGCATATGATTTCTCTACTATTGCTAGCAACTTCTGTAGTCTTTATTTTCTTCGGGATTAAGAATTTTCCAACATCAATAACTATTTGTCTGTTGAGTAATTTATACTTAGCGTTTGGATTAATATTTATTATTGTAAGCATTTATACAATGACTTTTGCTCCACAATGGATTTTACTTTTGCCAATTGGAATTTTTGGATTATTAGGAATTAAAAAACACTCATTATGAAAATTGTAATAGCTGGAGGTACTGGTTTTATAGGAAATGAACTAGTTCCTCATTTCGAAAAACTAAATCATGAAGTACTAGTTTTGGGAAGAACCAAAATTGACAAACCCAACTATCATCAATGGGATGGGAAGACCTTAGGTGAATGGAAATATGAATTGAAAGGGACAGATGTATTAATTAATCTCACAGGTAAATCTGTAGATTGTAGATATACAGAAAAAAATAAAAAAGAAATTTTTGATTCAAGAACTAATTCTATTGAAGTGTTGGAGAAGGCGTTTAACGAAATAAACGAAACTCCAAAGTCATGGATTCAAGCCTCAACAGCAACTATTTATAGAGATGAATATGAATCGCCTAATGATGAAGAAAACGGTATAGTTGGGGAGGGCTTCTCAGTGCAAGTTGCCACAAAATGGGAAGATACTTTCGAAAAAGTAGAGCTCATTACTAAGAAGGTTACTTTGAGGATGGCTATTGTTTTAGGTAGTTCTGGAGGAGCTTTTCCTGTATTAAGGCGAATGGCTAAGTTTGGCTTAGGCGGCAAACAAGGAAAAGGAAACCAGATGATAAGCTGGATTCATATTGCCGATTTAATTAAAATTATAGATTTGGCAATTCACAATCAATGGGTAAATGGAGTAATAAATTGTGCTGGTCCAGAACCAGTTTCTAATATGAGTTTTATGAAACAACTAAGGACTTTAATAAAGCAACCAATTGCTATTCCAACTCCAGCTTGGTTATTGAAAACTGGAGCAAAAATGATTGGAACTGAAACAGAACTGATACTTAAAAGCAGATGGGTTGTTTCGAAAAAATTAGATAGCTTTGGATATAAATTTCAATTCCCAACTTTTAATTCTGCTTTAGAAAACTTAAAATGAAAACCGAAAAGCCAACATTATTATTTGACGGAGAATGTAAGTTCTGTAATTTTTGGGTGGGGTTAATTCAAAAGCAAAAGGCACAGCATAAGTTTAATTATTATCCTTTAAATTCACCAGAGGGAAAGGAATTACTTAAGAGTTATAAAGTTGACAGCTCAATAGATTCTATTATTGTAATAGCGAATGATAAAGTTTTTTCTAAAACAGGGGCTGGATTTAAAATCGCAAGAACTCTAGGGGGCTTGTGGAACTTAACTTTAATTTTATGGTTAATCCCAAGGCCAATAAGAAATTGGTTCTACGATTTTCTAGCAAAGAACAGGAGTAAGTTTTTTAAGAATAGAGAAAATTGCGAAATCCATAATTAGAAGTCTCTTTTTAATAAAGAAAAACTTACTTTTGCCACATGGATTTTGAATTTGAAAAAAAATGGCGTGATTTACTCGTAGAGGTTTCCAAAAATATGGATGAACCTTTGGACATGCAATCACTTCTTTTTATGATTGGAGTTCAGGAATTGAACCAAGGATTTGTAAAATTATCTAAAGATCAAAAGCTTGACGTGATGCATATTGCGATTTGCACGCTAATGGAACCTTATGGATTTTATGAATACACAGGGCATGATGATGATGCTTGGCCACATTTTAAATTGGTAAAAGAACTACCAGTTCTTAAGCCAACAGAACAAGAAACGTTTATGAAAAAAGCGATTCTAGAGTATTTTGAAAAGGAAAAATAAGAGCAAAAAAAATCCCGAATCAAGCGACTCAGGATTTAACTAAATTTTCAATTAATTTTAAGGACAAGTTTGACAAACAATTGTTTGTTCGTTTTCAACTTCTTCTTCAATTTTTACAACTCCACTTGCTTCTGGTGTAGCTCCTGAAGGATTTAAAATCCTTGCATCTAAAGCTGCCTCTGTCAAAAACACTTCTACATCTAGTACAGCAAAACCTGCTTGACCTAGTTTATAAGCTTCAGTATAATTAAACTTAGCTTTTCCGTTAGATCCAGTTTCATCATTCCTATCCATTGACTCTTCTAATGTTCCAGTACCACAAGTAGCATCAGGACAATATACTCTTACAAATACATTAGGAACTGCTTCGCCAGCTGCATTTACAACTATAATAGTTGCTGTAGTTTCTTTTTCTTTTCTACATCCAGGAACAGAAATTGTTAATAGGATTAAAAAAGAGGCAATTAATAGATTTCTCATTTTATGTGTTTTTTACTGCTATCTTAAGAATAACATCTAATTTTAGTAGTTTTATACTCTCAAAAATAAGAATAAAAATGACAATTGTTAGATATATAGCTCTGTTTTGTGCTCTTAGTACGTTAGTTGCATGCTCAGGGTTGCGAAAAAACTCGAAAAAGAACATTGATCCTATCGTTAAAATAACCACCTCAATGGGCGATATGTATGTGGAATTATCGAATAAAACTCCTAAGCATAAAGCTAATTTCATCAAATTGGTGAAAGAAGGTTTTTACGATAGTTTACTATTTCATAGAGTGATTAATAGCTTTATGATACAAGGAGGTGATCCAGATTCTAAAAATGCAAAGTCAAGTGCAGGACTAGGAAATGGAGGTCCTGGATACACTATTCCAGCTGAATTTGATTCAACATTATTTCATAGAAAAGGTGCTTTGGCAACAGCCAGATTAGGAGATGGACAAAATCCAAAAATGGAATCATCCGGTTCGCAATTTTATTTAGCCCAAGGGAGAGTTTATACTTTAGCTCAATTAAAACAAATTGAAGCAAGTAAACAAAAGTATAATGCTAGGTCAAAAACGGCTGCCATTCCTGGATTCAAATTTACCCAAGAACAAATTGATACCTATACAACCACTGGAGGGATTCCTTCTCTGGATGCAGGTTACACAGTATTTGGTCAAGTAATAAAAGGGATAGATGTTATTGATGAAATTGCCAAGGTAAAAGTAAACAGACAAAATGGAAACAGGCCAGTTGCGGATGTTATGATGAGTATGGAATTACTGTATTTATCTACTAAAGAAAAAGAAGAATTACTGAATAAAGAGGAGAACTAATGAAAGATAGAATAGAACAATTACTGGAAGAAGTTAGTGCTTTTAAAGCTTCTAAGCTTGATGAAGTAGAGCAACTTAGGATTAAGATTTTAGGTAAAAAAGGAGAGTTAAAGGAGTTGTTTAATTCTTTTAAAACTGTAGCTAACGACCAGAAGAAAGAAGTAGGATTATTGCTAAACAAACTCCGTAATAAAACGGAAGAAAAGATAATTGAATTATCATCTAGCTTTGCTCAGAAAGAAGATGAAGGAGATAGTTTTTTAGATTTATCCTTACCAATTTCAGATGATAACCTAGGATCTAGACACCCATTATCTATTGTAAAAAATGAGATTATAGAAATATTTTCTCGAATAGGATATTCTATATCAGAAGGACCAGAAATTGAGGACGATTGGCATAATTTTTCTGCTTTAAATTTCCCGAAAGAACATCCTGCAAGAGACATGCAAGACACTTTTTTTATTGATAAAGAAAATGCTTTAAGAACTCATACATCAAGTGTTCAGGTTAGAGTAATGGAAAACTCTACTCCACCAATAAGAACGATTTCACCAGGGAGAGTATTTAGAAATGAAGCGATTTCTGCTCGTGCGCATTGTATCTTTCATCAAGTAGAAGGATTGTATATTGATAAAAATGTATCGTTTGCCGATTTAAAACAAACACTACTTTATTTTGCCAAAGAGATGTTTGGAGACAAAACAGAAATTAGATTAAGACCTTCATATTTCCCATTTACTGAACCAAGTGCTGAGGTAGATGTAAGTTGTATTATTTGCTCAGGAAAAGGATGTAACGTATGTAAACATACTGGATTCCTTGAAATATTAGGATGTGGGATGGTTGATCCTAATGTACTAGAAAACTGTGGTATAGATTCTAAAGTTTACACAGGATTTGCATTTGGAATGGGAGTAGAGCGAATAGCCATGTTGAAGTACCAGATAAATGACTTAAGAATGTTTTTTGAGAATGACGTTCGATTTTTGAACCAGTTTAAATCCACTATATAGTATGTTAAAGAAACTTTATTTATTTCCTGCATTGATATTGATGCTAACTGTTTCATCTTGTTCGTTATACGAAGAAGTAGAAATGCTTGGAGTAGAAAACTATAGTTTTGAAAAAAGTGATTCTAGTATTTTAGCGAATATTGAATTCAAAATAAACAATCCAAATTTCTATTCTATCAAGTTAAAAAAATCTGATTTTAAAGTTTTTTTGGGTGAAGATGAACTTGGTTTAGCTACAATGGTTGATGATTTGAAAATAGACAAGAAAACAGAAAAAGTGTATACTTTAGGATTGTTATTGGAAGAAAACGCATTAAAAGACAAACTCGTTCCTTTGATTAAAAGAGCCTTGTTCAAAAAAACAATTACTTTCAGAATTAAAGGGCAAGCTCAAGCAAAAGTATGGGGTGTTTTAGGAAAGAAATTTGATATTAATGAATCGAAGGAAGTAAATATTTCAGAATTATTGAGTAGTTTCAACCTATAAATAAAGATGAATTTGTGTCCCTTTTTCAATTTTTAGAATCGTTATAAAATAAAAAGCCATGAAAAATATTTTTGAAAAATCGGTTACAGACGAAGTAATCGCACGAATTGAAAAACTAAGTCCAGAAACTCAACCTCAATGGGGTAAAATGGGAGTTGCACAAATGTTTGCACATTTGAGTGTTGCCTATGAATTTGTATATACCGATAAACATAAAGCAACTAAAGCCACTGGCTTTAAGAAATTTATGATTAAATTATTTGCAAAAAACATGGTGTGTGATGAAAAGTCTTATCCTAAAAACGGTAGAACAGCTCCCGAGTTTATTATTACTGAAGAGAAAGTATTTGCTGATGAAAAAGCACGTTTAATTGAGTTCATGAATATGTTCAACAAGAAGGAGAATCTGCTTTTGACGGAAAAGAATCTCATTCTTTTGGCCCATTAAATAAAACGGAATGGAACAATATGTTTTACAAACATGCTGATCATCATTTAACACAATTTGGAGTATAGTTTTGACTGAAGAAAACAAATATTATCTTTTTATTAGCAATGTAATTTCAGATGCCGAAGAAAGCCAGATGTTTGGAAAACCCTGCTTCAAGATTAACAAAAAAGCATTTGTTTGTTTTTTTGAAAATGAAATGGTTTTTAAACTTTCAGGAGAATCTCATTCAGATGCATTAAGTCTAGATGGCTCACAATTATTTGATCCTTCCAAAAAAGGAAGAGCTATGAAAGAATGGGTTCAAGTTCCTTATGAATATAAAGAAAAGTGGGAAGAGTTTGCTAAAGAGGCTCTTGAGTATGTGGTTTCTAAAAGTTAATACTTTATACAAACATTTTTAGGTTCCGTAAAAAATTCCAAAGCTCTAAAACCACCTTCACGGCCAAGACCTGAGTTTTTCACACCACCAAATGGAGTTCGTAAATCACGCACTAACCAGCAGTTTACCCACACAATTCCCGATTCTAATTCTTGAGAAACCCTGTGTGCTCTCGATAAGTTTTCTGTCCAAACTGTTGCAGCCAATCCATATTGAGTGGAGTTTGCATATTCAAGCACTTCTTCTTCCGTTTCGAAAGGAGTAAGAGTTACCACAGGGCCAAAAATTTCTTCTTGGTTTGTTCTACAATTATAATCCAATCCTTCGATTACTGTTGGTTCCATGTAATACCCGTTTTCGCTACCAGCAATCGTTAATCTATTTCCGCCAAACAATACAGTTCCGCCTTCTTCTTCGGCAAGACTTACGTATCCTAAAACCTTATTTAAATGATCTTCGGATACCAAAGCTCCCATTCTAGTCTCTTTGTTAAATGGATCGCCTACAGTGTGTGTTTTTAGTTTTTCAACTAAAGCGTTTTTAAATTTTTCGTAAATAGGTTTTTCGATAAATATTCGGGATCCACACAAACAAATCTGCCCTTGATTGGCAAAAGATGAATGCAAAGTAGTACTCAGCATTTTATCAAAATCACAATCTGCAAAGATGATATTTGGGTTTTTACCTCCTAGTTCAAGTGATGTTTTTTTGAATGAATCTGCTGCTTTTCTTCCAATGATTTTTCCTGTGGCAGTTCCTCCAGTAAAGGATATTGCTTTTACTTTTGGATGCGAAACGATAGCATCACCTGCATGAGCACCAAGTCCGTGAACTATATTTAGAACTCCTTTTGGGATTCCTGCTTCAATACATAATTTAGAAAACAAATAGGCAGTCATTGGAGTAACTTCTGACGGTTTTGCAACTACGGTACAACCCGAAGCAATTGCTGGAGCAATTTTCCAGGTGAATAAATACAAAGGCAAATTCCATGGCGAAATACAACCTACAACTCCAAGAGGATGGTTTAATGTAAAATTTGTAAACCCTTCTTCCATGTGGTGCGATTCCGAAGCATTGTGTAAAATTGCTGTAGCAAAAAATCGAATGTTGGCACTTGCTCTTGGGATATCTACTCTTGTAGCTAGCGAATAAGGTTTCCCATTATCCATAGCTTCTGCTTTGGCTAATTCTTCCAGATTTTCATCAATCAAATTAGCTAAACGAACTAAAATTTTGGAGCGTTCATTTTTTGGTTTTTTACTCCATTCAGGAAATGCTTCAGAGGCAGCTTTTACCGCTTTCTCTACATCATTTGCTTGCGAATTAGGTATTTGGCTGTACACTTCTCCTTTTGATGGATTGTAATTATCCAAATATTTTCCTTCAACAGGAGCCACTAATTCTCCGTTTATGTAGTTTTCGATTGTAATCATGAGTAAAAATAGTGATTTGTTTTTCATCAGACAATCTTTTCTTCTTTTTGCCTTGACGCAAAAAAAGTCAATTTTAAAAGGACGATTTTAACTATGTTATCAGATTGAGTAGAGTCGAAGTATTACAGAGAATATTTGACGTTATTATTTTGATTTACCAAATTGGTAAGAGAAGCCAAAAAGTAATTGTGACGAATTAGACTTTATGTCTCCTTCTCCGTATGTCTCTAGATTACTAGTGTCAATAAGACCAAGGTTATTATTCAATTCCAAAGTGAAATTTATTTTTTCACTTATTTGAATATCCCATCCAAAGCCCATCAAAAACCCAAAGTCTATTTTTTTTGTGTTACTAGTTGAGTAAATTAATTCAGACTGATATTGGTCGAAATAATTAATTCTTAATCTTCTTTGTAGAAGATACCCTAAACTAAATCCGGAGGTTAAGTAGAATCGTTTTTGTTTTCCTAATTTGTATTTTATTAGAATTGGTATTGATATATATTCATAGGTAAAGTTTCTTGTCACATTTCCTTGACTTGAATCGAAACCATCAATGCTTTTATAACTTATTAGTCCACCTTTATTTTCAAATATGAGTCTTGTTTTAAGAGAAAAATTTTCAGTAAATTGATACTCGAAATTTAAACCTGCAAAGTATTTTATTGTTGGCTCAGGTTTATAAGTGTAATATGGCTGATAACTACCTCTAAGAAAATTAACACTTGGGCCTAATTCTATTCCAAATTTAAAATCTTGTGAAAAAGAAAAAAAAGGAAATAACAATATAATTATTAGTGCTTTATACATTATCAAAGATACTAATAATTATCAGTTATAACTCCTAACTCACTTCCTCTTCTTAAAAACTGGCACAGCCGAACAAGCCTCTCCGTACATTAAGCTTTTAACAACTGGCTTAAGTAAATTTACGGCTTTTACGTATGCAGAATCTGGGATTGGAATTTCTCCGCATCCTTTAATAATTACTCTTTGGTCTTTGTAGTCACTTGGGTTTAGGTTCTTTTCCATGGAGTTTAAAAAGATAACTGTTTCCATAGTTTCTAAATCTCCATTTACTACTTCTTTGGCAAATGGCTCCAGAGCATCTGTCAAAATCATAAACGCCCAAGAAGGTACAATAGCATCAGCAGAATTAATTAACGCCACATATTTATCTTGATAAACCGACCAATCATTTTCTTTTACAAAAAGTCTAAAGTCTTTTTCTTTCAGCACAAATTCCTGCCACAAATTTTGCTTTATGTCATAAACAACACGTTCGCCTTTTGGGTAATAATCTGCTAAATCCAGATTGATTAAACCACTATTAGCTACTTTATTTATGATTTCTTTTTCCATGATTACATTGATTTCAAAAACGCAACTTCCTCAGCAGTTAAGTGCCTCCAAGTTCCTCTTTGTAATCCTTTTTTTGTCAATGAAGCAAACTGAATTCTATCAAGTTTTTTTACTTTGTAATCAAAGTGTTCGAAAATTCTACGTACAATTCTGTTTCTACCAGAGTGCAAAGTAATTACTGCACCACTTTTGTTTGTTCCGTTATCGGCATAATCAATAGAATCTACTTTGGCAAAACCATCATCTAATTCTACACCTTCTTGCATCAACTTCATGTGACCACCTTGTATCGTTTGGTCTACTTCAATTTGGTAAGTTTTGTTTATTTCATTTCTAGGGTGAGTTAGTTTTTCGGCCAACATTCCATCATTTGTAAATAATAACAACCCAAGTGTGTTTCTATCTAATCTTCCTACAGGATAAATACGCTCAATACAAGCATTACTTATCAATTCCATAACCGTTTTACGGTTTTGAGGATCTTTGGAAGTTGTAATAAAATCTTTAGGCTTATTCAATAGCACGTATTGATATCCCTCTACTTTTATTTTTTCACCACCATAATGAACAACATCAACTTGTGGATCGATACGAATACCTAATTCAGTTACAATCTTTTTGTTTACTTCAACAACACCAGTTTCAATAAGAACATCAGCTTCTCTTCTTGAGCAAATTCCGGCTTGAGCCAAAAATCTATTCAATCTAATTTTCCCATCCATAGAACGTTTTGGAGCTGATTTTCCACTTCTTTTTGGTTTATCACCAAAAGGTTTGCTTTCTCCTCTTTTAGCTCCTGGTTTACCACTTCCTTTGTGAAAACTTCCTGCTGTTTTAAACCCACTCTTCTTCGATCTATCCTCGTCCACATTTTTGTTTCTGCCTCTAGGATTATTAGTTGTTCTCTTTTTCATGGTACAAAGTTAAGGTAATTTGTTGAAATTGTTATTTAAAGTCACTTCTCGATACAATTTTTATTTTCCGCTAACGCTCCAATAAATACCACTCGAAATGACAGCTTCATTTTTTATATAATAGTCAGCATAACTATAGAGTACAAATGCAGGATTCAATAATTGGCATATCGGCTAATTAACTTTAGCTTTATACTTCAAAAATAAAACACCAAAAATGAGTCAAGAAGTAAGAAATTTAGAGCCAAAACAATTGTGGAACAAGTTTGCAGATTTAAATGCTGTACCAAGGCCTTCTAAAAAAGAAGAAAGGGTTATCCAGTTTATGGTTGACTTTGGGAAAAACTTAGGATTGGATGTGGTAATTGATCCTGTTCAGAACGTGATTATAACTAAACCGGCTACTGCTGGAATGGAAAATAGAAAGACCATTGTAATGCAATCGCACTTGGACATGGTTCATCAAAAAAATAACGAGACTGTTTTTGATTTTGATTCGGAAGGAATTAAAATGAAAATTGAAGGAGACTGGGTAAAAGCTGAAGGAACTACTTTGGGAGCTGATAACGGATTGGGAGTTGCAACAATTATGGCAATTTTGGAATCTACAGATATTCCTCACCCAACAATTGAAGCTTTATTTACTATTGATGAAGAAACTGGAATGACTGGAGCACTTGGATTACAAGCTGGTTATTTAACAGGAGAAATATTATTGAACTTAGATACAGAAGATGATGACGAGTTTAGCATTGGTTGTGCTGGAGGAGTAGATTTAACAGTTTCTAGAGCTTACACAAAAGAGGAAGCAAACGGAACTGCTCTAAAAATAACGGTAAAAGGATTGCAAGGAGGACACTCGGGAATGCAAATTCACGAAGGACTTGGAAACGCAAACAAATTGATGAATAGAATTTTTTATGCTACTCAAAACTACATGCAAATTGCAACTGTGATGGGTGGAGGATTAAGAAATGCTATTCCAAGAGAAAGTAATTCGGTTATTGTAACGGAAGATATCGAGAACTTTAATACAGCTTTTGAAACAGCTAAAAATGAAATTATTGCTGAGTTCAAAACAATAGAGCCAGACTTAGTAATTTTATTACAAGCAACTGATGATGCAGAAAGTGTAATGTCTACCTCTGATCAAAAAGCACTAATTAACGCAGTTTATTCTGCTCATAATGGAGTGTTTAGAATGTCGCCAGATATTGAAAACTTGGTAGAAACATCTAATAACGTAGCGAGAGTAGAAGCTAAAGATGGGAAAATGGAAGTGTTGTGTTTAACTCGTTCTTCTGTAGAATCAGGAAAATGGGACATGGCAAATACGTTAACAGCTACTTTTGAGATGGCAGGATTTTCTGTTTCAACAGGAGGTTCGTACCCAGGTTGGAAACCAAATAGAGATTCGGAAATATTGGTTGTATTGGAAAATAAATATGAAGAATTATTTAATGAAAAGCCACACGTAATGGCTTGCCATGCAGGATTAGAGTGTGGTATTTTAGGAACTAACTACCCAGAAATGGATATGATTTCTTTTGGGCCAACAATTAAAGGAGCTCACTCACCTGATGAAAGAGCAAGTATTTCTTCTGCTCAAAAATATTGGAAATTTACCAAAGAGGTATTGAAGAGTATTCCAATGAAAAACTAAGTTTTATGATCAAAACAAAGGCACTATTAGTAGCTTGTTTAGCTACTTTATTGATGTTTGGATGTACTACATCCAAAAAGGCAACTTCTGAAAAAGAACCTTATTTTATTATTACTGTTAAGCAAGATGGAGCAATTGTTTCTCCAAAAAATAATGTTGTAACATTAAAAAAGAAACCATTTAAGTTTAAAGTTTAATAAAAGAGAAAACTGAGGGAGTTTTTATGACAGCTACTTGGGATGATTTTATGTTTAATTTTCCTTCGAACAAAAATATCTTTTATTGCGTAAACAATAAGTATGAGGATGGTTGCGGATTTGTAGATGGGATGACAATGGCAACTGATTTATACAATTCAGATAAATCTATAATTGTTGGTGATAGAGAAGCTCAACAATACTGGTACTATGATAAAGAAGATCCTAGATACAGATTTGACAAAGGAGTTGTTGTAGAAAATGGCTGGATAAAAGCCGCATTTACGGTAGAAAACACTTGGGATAGACTAGTTGAGAATCGAGATGATAGAGAATCAAACATTTCTGAAATAGACAGAGATATTTACTTTGTGTTTGCTTGTGAAGAACAAAATAAGAAGACTAAACTTTCTAAAGAATTACAAAGAGAAAAGTTCGTAATTAAGTTTGAATAAGCCTTCTTAAAGCTCTAAATACTCTCCAATTGTATCAATATCTAAAGTCAGTTCACCTTCAGCATTTAACAGGCTAGAAGTCTTGAATTTAGCATCCCCTATAATTTCATTTCCTTTGTAAGAAGTACGCGCATAAACTGCTCTTCCGTAGCTTTCGTCATGAGATTTTATCATTACCAAAACTTCAATATTTCGTTTGATTAGCTCTTCTAACGAATGCTTAGCAAATATACTTTCTTCATCAATTGGATGAACTACAGTCCAAAGTGATGGGAACATTTTGATCTCACTTATTTCTAGGTTCAATCTGGCAAAATCACGTTTCATCTTCCCATTTTTATCTTGGTAAGAAGTAGTTGCTATAAGCTGAGCAGATGTTTCTAATAAAGTAGTATCTCTTCTATTTGTAATTCTAAACATCAATCCTTTTTCGGTTGATTTTCCATAAGGAGAAATCAAAATGTTTTCACTGAATTTCATTTTTAGATTGGGTCTTGCAAATCGTCCGAATAATAAACCAGTTGCTAAAGAAAAACTTAAAAGTCCTACCATAGCTTCGATAGATGCAATTAAATTGACAGGAACACCTGTTGGCGAAATAGTTCCGTAACCTACAGTCGTAAAGGTTTGTGAGCTAAAATAGAGACAACTCATAAAGTTTTGAAGTTCGCTTCCTGTTCGTGCTCCGCTTAAATTTTCTACACCAACAAAGTAATAAATTAAAGCAAAAATTAGATTCAAGGCAAAGTAACTTAAAAAGAGAATGGGGATAAATCGCGACCAAGAAATTTCTGTAAGGTAAACGTAAATATCTCTTACACCAGTTAGCAATCCAATTTTGCGAACATTAAAAGAACCATCCTTATTAAAAAGGCGTTTTTCGTTTTCTTGAAAATCATCTCCTAAGCCTAAATCCTTTTTAGCCATAATTATCTATTTTCTGGTTAAGGTAGTTGTATTTGCTTGAGCAGTTGGATAAACAACCAAGTCTTCAATATTTACATGGCCTGGACGCGAAGTAATAAATTCAATAATTTCGGCAATGTCTTGAGCTTGCAGTGCATCAAAGCCTTGATACACTCCAGCAGCTTTTTCTGTATCTCCTTTAAATCTTACTTCACTAAACTCTGTTTCTACAGCTCCTGGGTGAATGGCTGCAACTCTAATGTTGTGTCCCGCTAAATCTACTCGCATAGATTTGCTTAAAGCATCCACAGCATGTTTAGATGCACAATATACATTTCCATTAGGATACACTTCTTTGGCAGCTACAGAGCCAATATTTACAATAAACCCAGAGTTACGGGCTATCATATTAGGTAAGATTGCTTTGGTAACGTACAACAATCCTTTTACGTTTCCATCCATCATGGCATCCCAATCGTCTAAGTTTCCGTTTTGGATAGAGCTTAATCCATGGGCGTTTCCAGCATTATTTAATAAGATATCAATGTCTTTGAATTCAGTAGGAATAGACTCCAATGCCTTAAAAACATCTTCTCTGTTTCGTACATCAAACGTTAAAGTATGAACTTCGGTATTGAGTTCATTTTTCAATTCGTTCAATCTTTCGGTTCTTCTTCCGCAGAGGATTAGTTTGTATCCTTTGGCAGCAAATAGCTTGGCAGTGGCCATTCCTATTCCTGATGTTGCTCCTGTGATTAAGGCTATTTTCATTAGTTTTCTATTTATAATAAAGTATTGATTTTCTTCTCATTTGTCATCCCAAGCTCGACTTGGGATCTAGTATTTAAAATTAGCAAACGTAAAACCTCAGATTCTGAATCAAGTTCAGAATGACAGCTTTTAATAAGTATCGAAAATCTTACTTCAACAAAGTTTTAAAACTCACTTTTTCAGCAATAATTGCATTCAATTCAGTAATTGAAACTCTATCCTGCTTCATGGTATCACGATCACGGATTGTTACCGTATTGTCTTCCAAAGTTTGGTGATCAATCATTATGCAATAAGGAGTTCCAAGTGCATCTTGTCTTCTATAACGCTTCCCTGGAGAATCTTTTTCGTCATACTGGCAATTGAAATCGTATTTCAATTCGTTCATTACTTCCATTGCTTTTTCTGGCAAGCCATCTTTCTTAGTCAATGGCATTATCACTGCTTTTGTTGGAGCAAGTGCAGCTGGTAAAGTAAGAACAGTTCTTGAACTTCCATCTTCCAGAGTTTCCTCTTTCAATGAATTAGAAAGTATTGCAAGGAACATTCTGTCCAATCCAATAGATGTTTCAATTACATAAGGAACATAGCTTTTATTATCTTGAGGATCAAAATATTGTAGTTTTTTTCCTGAATGCTCTTCGTGTGCTTTTAAATCAAAATCGGTACGAGAATGAACTCCTTCCAATTCCTTGAATCCCATTGGGAAATTAAATTCGATATCAGTGGCAGCATCTGCGTAATGAGCTAGTTTTAAGTGATCGTGAAAACGATAGTTTTCTTCTCCTAATCCCAAAGCATTATGCCAGTTAATTCTCGTTTTTTTCCAATACTCAAACCATTCTTTTTGTGTTCCTGGTTTGATGAAAAATTGCATTTCCATTTGCTCAAATTCTCTCATACGAAAGATAAACTGACGAGCAATAATCTCGTTACGGAAAGCTTTTCCTATTTGGGCAATTCCAAAAGGAATTTTCATTCGTCCAGTTTTCTGAACATTAAGGAAGTTTACAAAAATACCTTGAGCAGTTTCTGGACGTAAATAAATAGTGTTTGCTCCTTCGGCCACAGAACCCATTTCGGTACTAAACATCAAGTTAAATTGCCTTACATCTGTCCAGTTTTTTGAACCAGATACAGGACAAGCAATTCCTAACTCTTCTATCAATTCTTTTACAGCCGGTAAATCGTCTTTTCCTAAAGAATCTTTGAATTTTTGCTCAATTTCTTCAATTTTTGCAACATTTCTTAACACATTTGGGTTTGTTTTGCGAAATTCTGTTTCGTCAAAATCATCACCAAATCTCTTAAATCCCTTGGCAACTTCTTTATTTATTTTACCTCTAATTTTTTCTACGTGCTCTTCAATTAATACATCTGCACGATACCTTTTCTTCGAATCTTTATTATCAATCAAAGGGTCGTTAAATGCATCTACGTGACCCGAAGCTTTCCAAGTGGTTGGATGCATAAAAATAGAAGCATCAATTCCCACAATGTTTTCGTGCATTTGCACCATTGATTTCCACCAATATTTTTTGATATTGTTTTTAAGTTCCGAACCATTTTGACCGTAATCGTAGGTAGCACTTAGGCCATCATAAATTTCAGAAGAAGGGAAGATAAAGCCATATTCCTTGGCGTGAGAAATTACTTTTTTCAGTAAATCGTCAGACATGTGGGTTTGTTTTTTTAATTGAAGAGTAAAATTAGCAGTTTTTGGGGAGGATTCCACAATAAAGGGGAATAAAAGAATAATTCAACAAACTGATTTTATCTTATCTTTGAACAAACAAGAATCATTTTTTGGCTAAAGAAAGAATCATATTAGGAATTGACCCAGGAACAACCATAATGGGTTATGGGATTATCAAAATAGAAGGGAATAAGATGACTCTACTTTCTTTTGGTGAAATTGTATTAACCAAATACGAAACTCACGCAATGAAGCTTAAAAAGATTTTTGAGCGAACTCTCGGTATCATTGATGAATACCATCCAGATGAGTTGGCGATTGAAGCTCCATTTTTTGGGAAAAATGTACAATCAATGCTTAAACTTGGTCGAGCACAAGGAGTTGCAATGGCAGCAGGTTTGTATCGTGATATTCCTATTACGGAGTATTTACCCAAAAAGATAAAACAAGCTGTTACAGGAAGTGGAAACGCAAGTAAAGAACAAGTGGCAGCTATGCTACAAACTTTACTTAAAATTAAAACTTTACCAAAAAGATTAGATGCAACTGATGGACTTGCAGCAGCAGTTTGCCATTATTTTCAGGGTGATTTAGGAGAGAAAGGTGAAAGCTATACTGGTTGGAAAGCTTTTGCAGCCAAGAATCCAAAAAGGATAAAATAAAAAAACCTCCCTTCAATTAAGAAAAGAGGTTTTGATTTTAGTTTTTTTATTCGTTAGTCCATGTTTCCAACAAGACCTTCAGTTACATTTATTATATGATCTCCTACTTTTTCGAAAGAGTGGAAAATGTTGCTGTAGAAAGTTGCCGTTACCGTATCGTACTCAGAAGAACCTATTTCAGTTAAGTGCTTCTTTCTAATTTTATCTCTTAAATCATTAATGTCTTTTTCTTTAGACAATGCAGCATCAATTTTTACTGTACTGTAGTTTGCAGCTAAGTTTTCGTTCATAATTACCATTGCTTCGTCTACGGTATTTACCATTTCAACTAATAAATCTCTAAACTGAGGATTGAACCAAACTTTCTTTTCGTGTTTAGATTCGATAGTTTTAGAAATTTGGTAATAGATGTCACCAATTCTTTCTAAATCACCAATCATACTTAGCATTCCTCTAATTCTAACCGAAGTCTCATTACTCATTTCTCCTTGAGAAACTTTTGCTAAATAATCTGCAATTTCTAATTCTATTCTATCAGTTATCTCCTCATATTTTTTTACTTTTTTAAGAAGTTTAGCGATTTTTTTATTGTCTTTTTCAACTAACAAACTTGAAACGTATCCGTTCATTTTTTGAGCTATGTTACCAAATTTCAACATTTCTTTTTTCGCTTCAGAAATAGATAAATCTGGAGTAGACATCATTCCTGCACTAATAAACTCTAAGTGGAATTCTTCGTCTTCTTCTCCTTTAGATTTTACTGTTCTTTCAGCTAATCTTACCAATTGAGGTACAAAACCAATTAATAATAATACGTTCACTAAGTTAAATGTTGTGTGGAAGATAGCAATTCCTGTATTGTAAGAATCTTTCTTTATGATACTTCCATCTGCTGCATATTCTGGAATAGGGTTTCCTGCGCCAATATATTCCATGAACCAAACAATACCATCAATTAAAAAAGGCATTAATAAAATTGCCCAGAACACTCCAATTAAATTAAACATGGAGTGAATTCTTGCAGAACGTTTCGCGTGTACGTTTCCAATTAAAGAAGCTAACTCTGCTGTTATAGTTGTTCCTATGTTTTCACCTAATACCATTGCTGCTGCAACCTCAAAAGGAATAACTCCTGCTGCTACTAGTGTCATTGTTAACGCCATTGCTGCTGATGATGATTGAATCACCACAGTTACAATTGTTCCTAATCCTACAAACATTAATATACTTAAGAAACTTCCAGTGTTGTATTCGGCAAAGAACTGAACTAAAGGAGAATCAGCATCTAGTCCAGGTACTGCACCTTTTAATTCACCTAACCCCATAAATAATAAGGCAAATCCAATGATTGCTGCAGCCCAAGCTTTTAACTTTGACTTTCCAAAAAACAAGAATGGTGCTCCAATTGCGATAATAACTAAGGCATAATTTGCCATACTTACCTTAAATCCAAATAAGTTAATTAACCAAGCAGTAATTGTTGTTCCAATGTTTGCTCCCATCATTACTCCTGCTGATTGCATAAGAGTTAATAATCCTGCATTTACAAAACTTACAGTCATTACAGTAGTTACAGAAGAAGACTGTACAATTGAAGTGATACCAAATCCAGTTAATACTCCTTTCACTCTGTTAGAAGTAATAGAAGAAAGCATTTTTCTTAATCTAGATCCAGCAGCTTGTTGCAAACCTTCACTCATCACTTTCATTCCATAGATAAACATTCCTAAAGCACCAATAAGAACTAAAACTCTAAACAATCCCCAAGGACGCTCAGTTTCAAATTTCATTTTACCTGAAAAAACCTGCTCTTCCCCCTTTTCAATTCCAACTTTATATACATACTTTTCTCCACCAGCTAAGTTTTTCAATTTAAAATGAGTAGAAGAAAGAGGAATGTCATGAACCTTTGTCCATTCAGAATTTTTGAATCCTGCCTTATCTCTTTTTGCACCAATTTTGGTGTTGTACTTAATGATGATTGTGTACCCTGCACTTTCTAATTTAGGCATTGCATCATAATCAATAAGCCAGCTAATATCAGCAGAACCTTCTTTTTCCTTAGCAAAAATATTATGTAAAATATCAGCAGCCGGAACAAACTCTTCGGCAGACTCTTGCACTAAAGAATCATTAAAAATACTGTCAGATGATTGCGCTAATAGCGAGAAACCAAATGTGAATAGGAATGAAAATAATAAAGTTAGATTTTTCATAAGTAGTTTATTATACTTTTTTTCAAAAGTAATTGTAATGTTTCGAACCTTCAGGAGTTCAATATTAAATTAATGTTAAATGTAGATTAACAAAGTGTCATTTCTCAAAGGAACGTAAAATCTATGTTAATTTTAATTAGTTTTGGACACTTTTATTAACCATTTATTAATATGAATTTTAAGAAAACGACAGGGATTATAGTTATATGTTATTTATGCACAGCATTTAACCCGACTCAAGCACAGATTAAAACTAATAGTTTTGGAAAAGGAATTGATTTTATTGCAAAAGATTCTTCATTTACTATGAATGTAGGAATGAGATTCCAAGCTTTATATACCAACAACTGGGATGTTGTAGGAGATGACTTTGGAAATGTATCCAACCACACTTCTAATTTTTTATTGAGAAGATCTCGTTTAAAATTTAAAGGATATGCTTTTAATCCTAAAGTTCAATATAAAATAGAGCTAGCTCTCACAAATAGAGATATGAGTGGTGGTGATTTACCACAATATAGCAATGCATCTCGATTGATGTTGGATGCTGTAGTTAAATGGAATTTCTCCAAAAATTTTTGGTTGTGGGCTGGACAGACTAAACTTCCTGGTAATAGAGAGCGTGTAGTTTCGTCTGCAAATATGCAAATGGTAGACCGAAGCAGATTGAATAGCAGGTTTAACATTGACCGTGATATGGGAATCCAATTAAGACATAAATCTAAGTTTGGAAAACAATTTTATATGGAGCAGATCTTTTCTTTTTCGCAAGGAGAAGGAAGAAACATTACTAGTGGAAACATTGGTGGATACGACTATACTTTTAGATTAGAAATGTTGCCGTTTGGTAAGTTTAAATCTGGAGGAGATTACAAAGGAGGAGACTTAAAAAGAGAGAAGAAACCAAAACTTGGATTTGGATTTGCTTACGATATAAACGACAGAGCAGGTAGAGATAGAGGGCAGTTAGGAAATTTCCTTGAAGTGGCTCCAACTCAACTTAAAACATTAAACACCTTTTTTGCTGACTTCATGTTTAAATACAGAAGTTTCTCATTAATGGGCGAGTATGCACTTAGAGAAGTAGGAGGTGGAAACAACAGAGTTTTTGATGTAAATAACAATCAGGTTGGCGCTTACTATACAGGCCAAGCAGTAAATTTACAGGCTGGTTATTTACT
This sequence comes from Flavobacteriales bacterium, assembly GCA_018609055.1. GTDB lineage: Bacteria > Bacteroidota > Bacteroidia > Flavobacteriales_D > CAJJDF01 > CAJJDF01. The sequence goes on along the minus strand of JABAYJ010000003.1, from coordinate 36,652 downwards.
AAAAAATAACTGGGAACCTTCTGCACGATTTACTTACATGTCGCCAACTTCATCTAACAAAGAAAACGAGTATACTATTGGATTATCTAAATATGTGGTAGGACATAAGCTTAAATTTCAAGCTGACTTAAGCTATAGAGATGTACTTAATAAAGACGATAAATTATTTTATAGAATGCAAGTAGATTTGCATTTCTAAACGGATTTTTAACAATTAAAAAAGGGTAGCGAAATTAATTTTCGCTACCCTTTTTAGGTTTAATTAGGTTGGGTTTATTTAGTCCATCCTGCAGTCCAATCATTAGTTGATTCTACCGCCCCAACAAATGTTCCAGGAGAAAACCAAGAACCTAAAGTAGTTGGGTCAGCTGCATTTGTAGTTGATGTTCCAACATACCCCGTTAAGGTTAAAATTGTAGTTGAATTAGTCATATCTCCAGAGAAAGTTGCACAATCTCTAAAGTTAGTTCCGTTTGTGAACACATTTGAGTTTTTTAGTGCCAACTCACCGTTTGTCATGTTAGTCGTAGTTTGTGCATCAGAAACTCTTACTCCTGAACTTGGAAAACCTGTAACAATTGCATTATGGATTGTTCCTTTTGTTCCTTCTCTTAATCTCATTCCAGTGTTTGAAGCATCTCCATCGTCAATTCCTATTAAAGTTACGTTAGTAATAGTAGGGTTAGAATAAGGAGATAACGTATTATCGTTTCCATTGTTATCTGCTTCAATTCCTCTGTCTCCACCTCCAACTTCTTGGTTTACAACCCAAAACTGTCCGTTTCCTCTCCATCCGTATGTCCAATCAAATGAGTCATCTTTATTTCCTGTAGACACTGCATATTTTACCGATACTGTTCCTCCAAAAAATTCGATTCCGTCATCTGCACCTCTGTATGCCTGAATATATTCGACAGTTGTTCCGCTTCCTACTCCATTAAAAGAAAATCCGTTTAGCTCATTGTCTGTTCCTAATAACTTTCCTGCGTATTCAACTCTCACATATTTTATAGTACCTGAGTTATCGTTATCATTAGAACCACCATATTTTCCAGTTCCTCCTTCTCCTTCAGCTTCAGTTCCGTTATTTATTTGTGCATTCCCATTGATTATAATTCCTCCCCAATCACCTGCAGCTGGTGTTCCAGTAACAGATTTAATTGTAGTCATTACAATAGGGCTAGTTGCTGTTCCTACTGCATTAATTTTTCCTCCTCTTAATATGGATAAAAACGGAGTAGTTTGATCATCAGCTGCATATATTTCTGTTCCAGCTTGTATTGTTAATGTAGCGTTTGCATCAACAAAAATACCTCCACTCAATAACCATTTTTTACTGCTAGTAAATGTATAGTTTTCATCAAATGTTCCAGAAACTCTTTCGTAAGAAACTCCATTAATATCAGTTGTAGTAACTGTGTAAGGAACAGTTTCACAACTGTTATCATCTTCAACCGCATCAGGGTTATAGTTTCTTGCATTAGGATCAGTACAGCCAGTTTCTTTTTTACAGGCAGTTGTTGTTAGCAGACCTGCTGTTAAAATCAGCATTCCAAAATTTTTGATTGTTGTGTTCATTTTTTTTGTTTTTTTATTTGATACAAAAATCAACAATGAATCTTACTTGAATATATTTACTGCGTTAAGGATATTTTAAGAATATGACCTTAGGAGTTAACATTAAATTAAAAAAGGCATCCTTACCAAAGTAAGAATGCCTTTATATAAATGGTTTAAGTTTTAATTAAAATTTGTATCCAACACTTAATGATGTAAATACCCCTCTTCTTGCAGAGTTAATGATGATTGGCTCATTTGGAGTTTCTTGCTCAAATCGGATGTCTTGATTTAGTAAGTTGTTTACTCTAAATCCAAAATTAAAGTGTTCTAGTTCTACACCAGCAACTAAATTAAGTGAGTTTACAGGTAATTCGTAAACATCACCAAGGCCATAAATTCCTACGTTATAAATCCTTCTTCCAAATACATTATAAGAGATACTAAAGTTTACTTTTAAGTTTTCTTTCAATGTTCTAGAGTAAGCTAAATCAAGATTAATTAAGTATGGAGAAGCTCCTTGTAAAGCTCTTTCGCTATTTGTTTGAGCTAAGTTAGCTTCTGGGTCAAAAGTTACTTTAGAGTATAAATAGGTTCCGTTAACTCCTAAAGAAACAAACCTAAGAAACGAAGAATCTGATTTAGTTAAGAAAGAAAGTGAACTAGTGTATTCAAATTCTATTCCTGCTACAGTTGCATTTCCAGCATTACGGAAAGATTGTAATTGGTTGGTAGCAACTTCCATTGTTTTTTCAATAGGATTTACTAGTTTTTTGTAGAATACTCCTACCGCCATAAACTCACCAAATCTTGGGTATCTTTCGTACCTAACATCAAAGTTGTAGTTTTCTCCATTTATTAATTCTGGATTTCCTACTGTAGTTGCACCTGCAAATACTTCGGTATATTGAAATGGCGCTACTTCTTTAAATCCAGGTCTTGTAATTGTTTTACTTGCCGAAAATCTTACAATATTAGTGTCATTAGGTTGGTACTTTAATATTAAAGACGGTAAAATGTCTGTAGATACAATTCGATTAATTCGTTTAAAATCTGGTTGAGTTTGATCCAAACAAGTTATTTTTTGGTCACTCATTTCTACTCTTGCTCCTGCAATCATTTCTATTTTAGGAGTAATGTTATAATCTAACATTCCGTATACAGAATTAATGCTTTGTGTTGCCAAATATGCACTTGCAGGGTTCAGGGCCTCTTGTATACTAAACTCTCCTGCTTCGTGAGTTGTAGGATTAATGTATGAGTCTGGATTAAGAAAATCTAATGAATTATCTGACAAATTCATGTCATATACAAATTGAGTAAAATCAAAATCTCTTGTTTTTCTCTTAATCATACCTCCTGTTGTAAAAGCTAATTTTGCTCCATCCTCTACATTATCTGTATTGTATTTGAATACGTATGTTGCTTCAGCTTTGGCAGTGAATTGTCTTTCAGATAAGAAAGAGAAAAAACGGTGGTTTTCAATTCTATCGGTAGCATTTATCGTATAGTTTTCGGGATCTTCTTTATCATCAAAGAAATAGACTAATTGTCTTCTGTCTGGTTCAGTACTGTTTGCATTGTTAAGTGCTGCCGACCAGTTTATTCTTAATTTGTTTTTATCCATTAAGAAATGAGAACCAGTAATTTGGTTATTCATTAAGTTGTTTTGCTTAAAAGTGAATCTTCTAGCGTATACGTTTCTAGCATAATCCCAGTGTGATCCGTATACTTCTTTTACTTGATCGCTAGAGGTATTTACATACAAAAAATTATAAGAAATAAGGTTGTTTTCATCAATATCAAAACCAATGTTTGCTAATGCAGAAGTAGAAGTAGAAGTAGTGTAATCTTCAAAGTCATAATCAATTTGTATATCTTCTTGTGTATTGATTACTCTATATTTTCCAAATGCATATTCATTGCTGTTAGAGTGGTTTAATGAAACCAAAAAACCAACTTTAGAGTTTTTATCGTTATCTAATTCAAATACATTACCCGCAAATAAACCAAAACTTGTATTTGGTAAAGTAGACTTATGTACTGGATTTAAATTATTAGCAAATAAGGATTTACTCCCTTCGGTAGAACGATAAGCATCTTCATTAGTAATTGCATCTGGAATAGCTCTTATTCCATCATCAAAACCTAGGTAATCTAATCCTCCTCCTTCATAAGTCATTCTTTGTCTTCCAATAGATTGAGAGTTTAACCCTGTTCCCAATGAAATTTTAAGCACTTTTTCGTCCGGGTATACTTTGGTAGAAATATCCATTGCCCCTCCAGAAAAATCTCCTTCTAAATTTGGCATGTAAGCCTTTTTCACTGTCATAGATTTTATGACATTTGTAGGGAATAAATCCAATGGAATTACTTTTTTGTCTGGGTCTGGAGATGCAATTGGTAGCCCATTTAAATATGCCGAATTGTATCGGTCTCCTAAACCTCTTACATATACATTTCCTGAACCTACTACTGATAAACCTACTACCTTTTTTGCAGCTCCACCAGCATCAGAAACTCCTGTTTCTTTCATTTTTTCTTCACCTATTACAGCATCAACACCATCAGAGTTTTTTACTTCGGAGATATCCATAGTTTTAGTTCCTCCAACTTCTCTACCTACTATATTTACTACTCCAATATAAGTGGATGAGGAAGTAAGTTCTACTGCTACAGTAACGTTAGAATCTACTATTTGTACTGTTATTTCTTGCTTATCAAGCCCTATTGAAGAGATTACTAACACATATGTTCCTTTGTCTATATTTAATGTGAATTTTCCGTCAAAATCAGTAGAAGCACCAATAGAAGTTCCTTTTATTAATATATTTGCAAAGGCTACTGGCTCAATTAAATCATCTGTGTTACCTGTTACGGTTCCGTTAATTTTAAACTGTCCATTCCCATAAGAGGAAACTAGTAATAATGCTAAGAATATAAATTTTTTCATTTTCTTTTTTTATTTGTAACAAAGGAATTGGTTTAATATTAACTCAATGTTAAGCCACCATTATGTTTATGTAGCTTTTAATTTTAAGTGAGTAGAGAACAAAAAAAAGCCTTTTATTTGTTAAACAATTATTAAATTAATATGAAGTCAAGCAAGATTTTATTAGTAGATGATGATGAGGATATTCTAGATTTACTAGAATATAACCTTACTAAAGAAGGGTATGAAGTAAAAACTGCTCTCAATGGGGAAAAAGCTATTGAAGTAGCCAATGAGTTTTTGCCCGAACTTATTATTATGGATGTTATGATGCCAGAAATGGATGGAATTGAAGCATGTGGTGAAATCAGAAAAAATAAATTACTTGCCAATACAATCATTGCTTTTTTAACTGCCAGAAGTGAAGATTATTCGCAAATTGCAGGATTTGATGCTGGTGCAGACGACTACATTACTAAGCCTATTAAACCAAAAGTTCTTTTTAGTAAGATTAAAGGATTGCTTAGGAGGGGAACTGTTGAGGATCAACTTATAGAGGAAACTGCTACAATGAGAATTGATAGGGAAAAGTATATTGTCGTCCAAAGAGATACTGAGATATCCTTACCTAAAAAAGAATTTGAATTGTTGGCTTTGTTAATGTCAAAACCAGACAATGTGTTTACTCGTGAGAAAATTTTCGCTTCTGTTTGGGGAGACGACATTGTTGTTGGTGACAGAACAATTGACGTTCACATAAGAAAGTTAAGAGAAAAAATAGGAGACGATTATATCAAAACAGTGAAAGGTGTTGGGTATAAATTTGTTGATGTTGAGGATTAAACTCTGGTTTTATTCCTTAAATACAAACTGTAAACCAACATCACAAAACTCAATATTAAAATAAGAGTTCCCCAAAAGTAATAAGTCATTCCCAACCTATTTGCAATAGAACCTGTATCAGAAAAACTTTCTTCTAGTCCGCCAACAGTTACTTTTTCTATGTACAAATAACCAATTTGTCTAAAAGTATTTACTACGGCTATTACTCCAATTATTTGTACTACAAACTGATGTATCATTGGCTTTGCTTTTACGGAAATAAAAAGTAAAAGCGCACCTAACGAAAGTATTACTACAACTCCTACTGTAGTTCGCACCCAAATGGCTACCGAAATAAGCATAGAAACAGAAAGAATGTAAAGTATGATTTTTGATTTCTTAAAATTCTTGCTCATCAAAATAAGAATAGAACCAACCACTGGTGGGCCAAATAAACCTGCAGTAGTAACCATTGCTAACGCTAGATTTTTATTGAAATAAAAATCTGAATCGTAATAACTACTATGAGCCAATCCAGAACCATTTTCGAATATTTCGAGATACTGAAATTTACCACCAACAATAATGGACATAATTCCGTGTCCCATTTCGTGAAACCAAGTTCCCATTATGGTAAAAGGGTACAGAATGTAATATCCATAGTAGGTTCTCCAGATAAAAACAATGATTATTGAAAACAGAATAAATCCTAAAAACGAATAGTAATCTACTTGGTATTTTTTTGCCATGTTATAAAATTGTTTTCTAAGATAGGGAAAATGCTTTTAGTTTGTAAATCCTTGAAAGAAACCTTATTTTAGTGCCGATTTATAACCAATAATTTATTTAATTCCCATAATATGAAAGGAATAATTTTAGCTGGAGGTTCTGGCACAAGACTTCACCCGCTTACTTTAGCAGTAAGCAAGCAATTAATGCCAGTTTACAACAAACCAATGATTTATTATCCATTGGCAACTCTCATGAGTTCGGGAATAAGAGAAATTCTTATTATTTCTACTCCACAGGATTTACCAAATTTTGAAAAACTATTGGGAGACGGTAGTCAAATAGGATGCGAATTCACATACAAAGTTCAAGAAATCCCTAATGGATTGGCTCAGGCTTTTGTACTAGGAGAAGAGTTTATAGGAAACGATAGCGTAGCACTTATTTTGGGAGATAATATTTTTTATGGAGGTGACTTATCTAAAAACCTTCAGGAACAAGTAAATCCTGATGGAGGAGTAGTATTTGCTTATCACGTTTCGGATCCAGAAAGATATGGGGTTGTGGAATTTGATTCAGAAATGAACGCTATTTCTATTGAAGAAAAACCTACAAAGCCCAAATCAAATTATGCAGTTCCAGGATTGTATTTTTATGATAACTCGGTTGTAGAAATTGCTAAAAACATCAAACCAAGTCCAAGAGGAGAATACGAAATTACTGATGTGAATAACGAATACCTGAAGCAAGGTAGACTAAGTGTTTCTATTCTTGATAGAGGAACAGCCTGGTTAGATACAGGAACATTTCATTCGCTTATTCAAGCAAGTCAGTTTGTTCAGGTTGTAGAAGAAAGACAAGGGCTTAAAATAGGTTGTATTGAAGCTGTAGCTTACTCTAGAGGATTTATTAATAAAGAACAATTAAGAACCATAGCTACTCCATTACTTAAAAGTGGATATGGAGATTATTTAATGACATTGATTCAAGAAGAAGAAATTTAATGAAGGGAAAAGAATTAATTGAATCTGAGTTAGAACAGTATTTAACTCAATTTGAACACCATGCTTTATATGAGCCGGTTAAATATTTGCTGAATATTGGAGGAAAGAGAATTCGCCCAATAGTTTTGTTGGATGCGGTTTCTATCTTTGGAGGAAATAAGCAAGAAGCTTTGCCACTTGCATTGGCAGTTGAGGTTTTTCATAATTTCACTTTAATGCATGATGATATTATGGATAATTCTTCGCTAAGAAGAGGAAACCAAACTGTTCATGAAAAATGGAATGTGAACAATGCCATTTTATCTGGAGATGCCATGATGATTCAGGCCTACCAGCTTATCGAAAAAATTCCTGTTGAGTTTCAGCCAGCAATTTATAGAGCGTTTAACAAAATGGCTTTGTGGTTATGCGAAGGTCAGCAAGATGACATGGATTTTGAGGAAAGAGACCAAGTTTCTATTCCAGAATACATGGAAATGATAAAGAATAAAACCTCTGTACTTATTGGGTTTTGTTTTGAAGCTGGAGCTATTTTTGGAAAAGCTTCTAGTGAGATTCAAGAAAAAATATACCGATTTGGAATTAACCTTGGTTTAGCTTTTCAGTTACAAGACGACTATTTGGATTTATATCCTAAAAGCATAAAAATGGGTAAAACTGTTGGAGGAGATTTACTAAACAGGAAAAAGGCAATTCCTTATTTAATAGCATTAAATGAGGCTAACGAGTCGCAAAAATCTCAAATAGAAACTTTGATTAACTCGCAAGATGAAAACAGAGTGGAGAAACTAACTGTTATTTTTGAAGATATTGAAGTGAAAGAAAAAACCGAAGCAATGATTTCGGAATATTTTGAACTCTCTGACCAAAGTCTGTCCAGTATCGAAGGAGTAGATTTATCACCAATTAAGTTGTTTGCAAAGAACTTATTGGAAAGAGAACAATAGTCTTAAACAGCCTATTTTATTAGCTATTATAGCTCAAAAACAATATATTTACTTTTCCAAAACACCATAAGATGGATTTGCAATTTAAATTAACCAAAGACTTTATTGAAGAAATTCAGGAGCTAATAGCTTCTGATAATAGAGAAGCTGTGGTTAATTCATTGAACAAGCTCCATGAAGCTGATATTGCTGAGATATTGGATGTGGTTTCTATGGAGGAAGCTAAATACATTTTCCGGTTACTGGAAGATGAAAGAGCTTCTGATGTACTAGTTGAATTAGAAGAGGACATCCGTCTTAAATTTCTGAAGGCTTTATCTGCTAAGGAAATTGCAGAGCAAATGGATAACATGGACTCTGATGATGCTGCAGATATTATGGCAGAAATGCCCGAAGAAAAGCAGGAAGCAGTAATACAACAGATTGAAGATCCACAACAAGCAATAGATATTGCTTCGTTAATGCAATACGAAGAAAATACAGCTGGTGCCATAATGGGTACCGAGCTTATTTGTGTAAATGAGAATTGGACTACGGATCAATGTATTGAAGAAATGCGTATACAAGCAGAAGATGTTCAATACATCTACACGGTTTATGTGGTAGATAATGATAAAAGACTAACAGGAATGTTGTCTTTAAAAAGTTTGTTATTTGCCAAAAGAGGAACATTGGTAAAAGACATTTATATCGAGAATGTTCGTTCGGTAAATTCGGATGAGAGTACTGAAGAGGTAGCATCTATGATGCAAAAATATGATTTTGTAGCTCTTCCAGTTCTTAATCCTGATAGGATATTAATAGGAAGAATTACAATTGATGATGTAGTAGATATTATTCAAGAAGAGGCTGAAAAAGATTACCAAATGGCAAGTGGTATATCCGAAAATGTAGAATCTAGTGATAGTGTTTTTGCACTTACAAGAGCAAGATTACCTTGGCTAATTGTTGGATTAGTAGGAGGAGTTTTAGGTGCTAAAGTAATAGGTTTGTTTGAAGTGCAGCTAGGTCAGTTTCCTGAAATGGCTTTATTCATCCCATTAATTGCTGCAATGGCAGGAAATGTAGGAGTTCAATCCTCAGCTATCGTAGTACAAGGTATTGCGAGTAACAACATTGATTTAAGCGGAATAGTTGGAAAGCTATTTAAAGAATTTAGAGTAGCATTACTTAATGGCATTGTATGTGCTATTCTAATATTCCTATTTATCTTTTTGGTAGACTCCGATTTAAAATTAGGACTTACTGTTGGGCTTTCTTTATTAGCAGTAATTATTTTTGCTGGTATTTTTGGAACTCTTGTTCCACTTTTACTACACAAACGAAATATTGATCCTGCACTTGCTACAGGGCCATTTATTACCACATCTAATGATGTTATTGGGTTGTTCCTTTATCTATATATAGGATACTTATTTTACTTTTAAAGAACTTCTAAAAGCTCAACTCTAAATGTAAGATTTGAAAAGGGAGGTATTCCTGGTCTTCCTGAAGCACCATAACCTAAGTTTGTTGGAATATATAATTCCCAAACTCCACCTTCTTTCATTAATTGCAATCCTTCTTGCCATCCTTTTATTACTTGGTTCAATGTAAAAACTAATGGCTTTCCCTTGTCAATAGAGCTATCGAATACTTTTCCGTCTTCAAGAGTTCCATGATAATGAGCTCTCACTTTACTGTTCATTTTTGGAGATTTTCCAGTTCCTCTTTTAATGATTTTGTATTTTAATCCACTTTTCAATGCTACGATTTCACCAATTTTTGGTCCAGTGTCTGCTTTACTTAGTTCAGTAGGAGTTTTGGAGTTTACAGTTTTCTTCTTTGATGAACATGAAAAGAAGATTAAACAACTCAGTATTATTATGGATATATATTTCATCATAAAGGTGTTAAAATAAAAAAGCATCAATCCAAAATTTGAATTGATGCTTTAAAAATACAGTTTTTTAACTGAATTATTTTGCTTTCATAATTTCGATTAATTCTACTTCAAATACTAAAGGAGAATAAGGAGGTATTCCTGGTCTTCCTCCAGCACCATAAGCTAAATCGAAAGGAATAAATAATTCCCACTTACTTCCTAATGGCATTAATTGTAAAGCTTCAATCCATCCTGGAATTACTTGAGTTACACCAAATTTACTTGGTTCACCTCTTTCAACTGAACTATCAAATACAGTTCCATCAATAAAAGTACCATGGTAATGTGCCAATACAGTATCAACTGCAGTTGGTTTAGCTCCTTTTCCTTCTTTTAAGATTTTGTATCTTAATCCACTTGGTAAAGTTACTACATCAGCTTCAGCAGATTTAGCGTTAAGAAATTCCTCTCCTTCTACCTGAATTTTAGCAGTTTCTATTGCGCTAATTTTTTCAAATAAAATCTTTCCTAAAGAGTCAGATAATTTAGCATCTTTCCCCATTAACACATCTTCCATTCCTTTGTAGAAAGAAGGCTCAGAATAATAATCAATTATCCCTCCACTTTTCATACTTCCAGATACGTTTACTCCTAAAAAGTAACTCATAGAATCTTTAAGAGAACCTAATGAAGTAAAACCTCCAATAGCTTCTGGAGTATATTTTACTGGAGTAGTATCCATTCTTAACATCATTACTTGTTGTCTCATCACAGCATCCATTGATTCCATAGCAAGTAACAATTCTGTTCCTTCTTCTAAACCATCTTTCATCCCTTTGTCAAAAGCTTTTGTAGAGAATGATTTATCTAAGCTATTTTGTTGGAAGTTTCCAGCAATGTTAGCTCCAATACAGTAACTTAAACTATCGTTAAAGCTATCCAATCCATTAAACCCTGTTACAGCAGTTACATCTTTATCTCCTCCACAAGAGGTTGATAACATTAGTGCTGCTATAGCTCCAAATCCTATTAATTTTTTCATGTTTGTTTGTGTTTATTTTTCTATTGCTAATAATTCTACTTCAAATATTAATGTTGAGTGAGGTTGGATTGCTCCTTGTCCTCTTTCTCCGTATGCTAAATGCGAAGGTACAAATAATCTCCATTTACTTCCAACAGGCATTAATTGTAAAGCTTCAGTCCATCCTGCAATAACTCCATTTAATGGAAATGAGATTGGTTCACCTCTTTCAACAGAACTATCGAATACTGTTCCATCAATTAAAGTTCCATGGTAGTGAGTATTCACTTTGTCTTCTGCAGATGGTTTTTCACCATCACCCGAAGTCATTACTTCGTATTGAAGTCCACTTGGTAAGCTTATGATTCCATCTTTGTTAGCGTTCGCTTCTAAAAATTCTAGACCAGCTTTTGCTTGTATACCAGCTGATTCAGCTTGTAATTTACCAAAAAACTCTTGTAAGTTTTGTTGAGCTTCATCACTTTTAATTTCAAGATCATTTCCTTCAAAAAAGTCGCTAATTGCTTTTGCAAAAGCTTCTCCGTTTACTTCTTTTAATCCTTGTTCTGCTAAGCTTTGCCCAATGTTTACTCCTAAACTGTAGCTAATCTTAGTGATTTCGTTATTTAAATCCATTCTTTATTTATTGTTTTTTATTGTTCTATTGCTAATAATTCTAATTCAAATACTAAAGTAGCGTAAGGTGGTATTGTTCCTTGCCCTCTTTCTCCATATGCTAAGTAATGAGGAATGTATAATTCCCACTTACTACCAACTGGCATTATTTGTAATGCTTCTACCCATCCTGGTATTACTCGAGTTACACCAAATACGGCAGGTTTTCCTCTATCGTAAGAACTATCAAATTTAGTTCCGTCAATTAATGTTCCTTTATAATGTGTTTTAACTTTATCAGTTGCTTTAGGAATGGCTCCATTACCCTCTTTTATTACTTTGTATTGTAATCCACTTGGTAAAGAAACTACATCTGCTTTTAAAGAATTCATTGCTAGGAATTTTCCTCCAGCTTCAGTTTGTTTTGCAACTGCTTCATTTTGTAATTTTTGGAAATAAGCCTGTAAAAAATCCTGAGCTTCTTTTTCAGTTACTAATGCTGTTCTTCCAGAAAACACATCTCCAAGGGCTTGTGCGAAAGCAGCAGTATCAATTGATTCTAATCCTTCTCCTTTTAAACTTTTAGCAATGTTAAGTCCAAGGCTGTAACCTACTTTAGTTTCTTCGTTAGTTAAATCAGTAGTAGGCTTGCTAGCTTCTATCAAAGCAGCTTTTTCAGCTTCCACAGCTTCATATTTCTTTTTACTTACTACACAAGATGAGATAATTACAATCCCCGATATTGCTAATAGATTTTTAATTTTCATAGTTCTTAATTTAAGTGTTTTCCTAATGAGTCGTTATATGTTGTTTTCATTCCTTCTAAACTTCCCCAATCTTCTCCGTCTACTGTTACATTTTTCCCAGAAGTCTCTCCCAATAAACTATATGGAGTTTCTGTTTCTGCCATAAACTCTATAAATGCTTCTTTATTATCTTCAGCTACAGTAACTACAACTCTACTTTGTACTTCACCAAAAAGGAAAGCATCTTTTCGTAGTTCGCTATCAGTTGTAACATCAAATCCCATATTGTTCACAAACCCCATTTCGGCAAGTGTCACAAATAGTCCTCCATCAGCACAATCGTGAGCTGCATTAATCAATTTGTTTTCAATTAACCCCTTAGTTGAGTTTTGTAATTCAAATTCTTCTTCTAATTCAAAATAAGGAGAAGTAGATTCTTTTATTCCAACAATGTTAGCTAAGTATTCAGACGAGTTAATGTCGTTTACTGATTTTCCAAGTAAGAAGATAGAATCACCTTCATTCTTAAAATTCAATGTCATTACATTGTTCTTGTCTGGCACAATTCCGATCATTCCAATTGTTGGAGTTGGGAATACTGGAGTTTCTACTCCGTCAATTTTTGTTTGATTGTAAAAACTTACGTTTCCTCCAGTTACTGGAGTTTCAAATTTTCTACAAGCATTACTCATTCCTTCAATAGCTCCTACAAACTGCCAGTATGATTCTGGGTTGTAAGGATTACCAAAGTTTAGGCAATTAGTAATTGCAGAAGGAATTCCTCCAGAAACTACAATGTTTCTTGCTGCTTCAGATACTGCTATTTCAGTTCCTTTTACTGGATTAGCATTTACATATCTAGAGTTACAATCAACAGTCATTGCAAGGGCAGTATTAGTTCCTTTCACATTTACAATTGCAGCATCAGAGGGTGCGTTTGTACTCATGTTTTTAGTTCCAACCATTGAGTCATACTGCTCATAAATCCATCTTTTAGAAGCAATATTTGGCATAGAAATTAATTTCATTGCTGTTGCTTTCAAATCTTTTGGCTCTGGCACAGAGTTAATGTCAAACTTCTTGTACTCTTCAAAATAAGAAGGTTCTTTGAACTCTCTGTCGTAAACCGGAGCTCCACCACCAAGTATTAATGGCTCAGCAGGAGTAGTTGCAATCAATTCTCCATTTTCGAAGTAATTAAGAGTTCCTCCTTTTGTTACTTCTCCAATTTGTACACAGTTCAAATCCCATTTATCAAATATATCTTGAACTACCTTTTCTTTTCCTTTATGAACTACTACCAACATTCTCTCCTGAGATTCTGATAATAGAATTTCGTAAGGTTGCATGTTTTCTTGTCTTGTTGGTACTTTCTCCAACCAAATATCCATTCCAAATCCTTCTTTTCCACTCATTTCTGAGGTAGAACAAGTAATTCCGGCAGCTCCCATATCTTGCATTCCAACAATAGCATCAGTTTCAGCTAATTCTAGAGTTGCTTCCAATAATAATTTTTCTTGAAAAGGATCTCCAACTTGTACAGCTGGCAAATCATTTACTGAGTCCTTAGTAATATCTTTAGAAGCAAATGCTGCTCCGTGTATCCCATCTTTTCCTGTAGATGAACCAACAATGAATACTGGGTTACCAACTCCATATGAAGTAGCAGATATAGTTCCTCCTACTTTCATGATACCTGCAGAAAATGCATTTACCAATGGGTTTGTGTTGTATGATTCATCAAAAAACACTTCTCCTCCTACGATAGGAATTCCAAAAGCATTTCCATAATCTCCAATTCCTTTAGAAACTCCTTTCACCAACCATTTGGTTCTGGCTTCTTCAATGTTTCCAAATCTCAATGAGTTCAATTGTGCTATTGGCCTAGCACCCATTGTAAAAATATCTCTATTAATTCCTCCAACTCCTGTTGCAGCCCCTTGGTAAGGCTCAAGAGCAGATGGATGATTGTGTGATTCAATTTTAAAAGCACAAGCCAATCCATTTCCAATATCAACTAATCCTGCATTTTCTTCACCAGCTTCAACCAACATGTGGTCTCCTTCTTTTGGTAAAGTTTTCAGGTATTTTATTGAGTTTTTGTACGAACAGTGTTCACTCCACATTACCGAGTAAATACTCATTTCTGTAAAGTTTGGAGTTCTACCCAAAATCTCTTTGATTTTATCGAACTCTTCAGGAAGTAATCCTAATTCAACTGATTGTTCAAGCGTAGCAATTCTAGTGGAAGCTTTTGACATAGTTTTCGTATGAAATTTTAAGCTACAAAACTACGGATTTTTAATGAAAAATCTAAGCGTTTTGTCCAGAGTTCTGAACAGATTATACAGTAATTATTTACCTCCTTTTCTTTTTCTTTCTTCCTGCAGAAGTTTGCTTGTGTTTTTCAGCTAACCATTTTGGTTTATTTCCAGTGTCAGACTCTTGTTTTCTTGAGTTAGAAAATTCTTTTTTCTCCTGATTCCCATTGCTCCCTCTTGGTTTTCCAAGTAGTTGTTCCAATAAATCAAAACGTTTTGCTTTAGTCAATTGGTTTTTAATCCACTGTTGATTTTCCTTTTTATACCAAAAGAAAAACTTGTGTTGGTTTTGTTTTTCCTGCTTAGTTTTTGGAGTAAAATATGGTTGCATGGTGTAAGGATGAATCCCTGCATAATAAATTACTGTAGCAACTGTCATAGGAGTTGGAGTAAAATCCTGTACCTGTTCCAACTGGAATCCCATGTCTTTAGTTTCGGCAGCAAGGTTTGCCATATCTTCTTCTTTACACCCTGGGTGCGAAGAAATAAAATAAGGAATCAACTTTTGTTTTAAGTTAAATTTCTTGTCAATCTTGTCGTATTTTTCTTTAAAAGAATGAAAATGCTTAAAATCTGGTTTACGCATTAATTTCAAAGTATCAGGAGCTGTGTGCTCTGGTGCTACTTTCAATCTCCCAGAAACATGTCGAGTTTGGAGTTGTTCCATGTACTCTTCCATGTCTTTAGAATCTCCTTTTTTATTGTAAGATTCAGTCAATAAATCATAACGAATTCCTGAACCAATAAATGCTTTTTTAATCTTAGGATTGGCATCTACCTTCTTATATAAATCAGTCATTGGTTTATGACTAGTATCCAAATTACTACAAACAACTGGATGAATACAAGATGGACTCACACATTTATCACAAATGGATTGCACCTTCCCTTTCATTTTGTACATATTGGCAGAAGGACCAGCCAAATCGGATAAATACCCTTTAAAATCGGGCATGGAAGTTACCTTATCTACTTCTTTCAAAATAGACTCTTCACTTCTGCTGGCAATAAACTTTCCTTGGTGAGCAGAAATAGTACAAAAACTACAACCACCAAAACAACCTCTGTGAGTATTTACCGAAAACTTAATCATTTCGTAAGCTGGTATTGCTCCTCTCTTATTATACTTTGGGTGTGGCAATCTTGTATAAGGCAAATCGAAACTTGCATCAATTTCAGTCTCCGTCATGGTATCGTATGGCGGATTAATTATCAAGGTTTTACCGTTTACCTCTTGCAGAATTCTATCTGCAATTAGTTTATTCGATTCTTGCTCTACGTGTTTAAAGTTTCCTGCGTATTTTCTTTTGTCTTTCAAGCAATCTTCGTGTGAGTGAAGAGTTAAATCTTTCCAGTTTTTATTTTTAGGAATTCCATCTTCTTTCGGCCTTAAATAGGCAGTTTGTGGAACCATAGTAAGTTGATGAAAAGGAACTCCCTTTTTCAACATACTCAAAATTTCTTTCAATGCCTTTTCTCCCATTCCGTACACCAACAAATCGGCTCCAGAATCTTCTAAAATAGTAGGCATTAGTTTATTACTCCAATAATCGTAGTGTGTAACTCTTCTTAACGAGGCTTCAATTCCACCTATTAATAAAGGAACATCAGGATAGATATCTTTTATTATTTTACTGTAAGTTACTGCTGCATAATCTGGTCTAAACCCCGCTTTCCCTCCAGGGGTATAAGCATCAGTTGATCGTAAACGAAGATTTGCCGTGTAGTGATTTACCATAGTATCCATACACCCAGAAGTAATTCCAAAGAAATATTTAGGTTTCCCCAATTTCTTGAAATCTCTTAAATCATCTTTCCAGTTTGGTTGAGGAACAATAGCAATTCTAAATCCTTCTCTCTCGATTAATCGCCCAACTACTGCGGTTCCAAATGCTGGATGATCCACATAAGCATCACCAGAAATTAGAATTACATCTAACTCTTCCCAACCTCTTTTCTCCACCTCTTTCTTGGTAATTGGCAACCATGATTCTATGGGTAATCTTTCTTCCATGGTGCAAAGATAGGGTAAAAAAGAATGTCTTGGTTATTTCACCTACAACCTTATTTTTTGACCTTACAAGTATTAACGCCTATTAGCGTGTATAAAGGGCAAAAATTAATTAAGCTAGTTAATGCAAATACAATAGCAACAATTAGCAAAATAAATGCAAATGTTCCTGTAACTACTCCAGTAAAATAAAGTACAGCAATAATTGCGGCAACTATTGTTCTCACTGTTTTATCCATAGACCCCATATTTTTTTTCATAATATAATTTGTTTCGGTTATATCTAAAATTAAGGAGGATATTTTCTTTTCCCAAAAAACCTGACTTTTATCAGGTTTTGGACTTGTAGAAATGAATCCTAAATTTCTTCATCTAAAATTAAGGCTCCAATTTTTTTTAGTATATTGATTATATGAAGATTGTGAAATTTTATATTTTGGTTTTTGGATTTATGCCTTTTTGTTTGTTTTCGCAACAAGACAAAATGAAATTCCCTTTTAATGAAGTAATATTATCTATAAACAAAACTCCTAATTATGCTGAAGGGCAATTAGGTTATTTAGGGTTTGGTGCAGGAATCAACAGAAGATACAGAGATCAAAGTAGTATTGGGTTTGTGATGGGTATTCATTATAATTATTCGAGTCAATATTTAGATGGGTATCAAAGTTCAAGGGCAGGTTACCATTCGGACATCACATATACTTTTCATACCATTTCAATACCAGTTACATGGAGATATAAGTTTGGGAATGATGAGAATATTTTTTTTGAGGTTGGAGGTAGTTTTGATATTATTCCTGTGTATAAAAAATCCTATACTTACACTACTTCATACTTTCTCTCTCCTGAAATATCAGTAGGTCAATTCGCAAAGAAAACCCCAGGTTTTAATCTAAGCGGAAATGCAGGAATAGGAGCTATACTTTCCATAGGGCAAAAAGAAGTTTTGATAAAATTAGAGTATAAAATTGGTGCAGCAAACTTTGGTGAAACGTATTGGCCTACGCAACCAATTCATGACCAATTTACAAGATTTACTATTGGTTACCTTTTTAACAAAGGTCTTAGAGAAAGACTGGATGATTTTTTTAAAGAGTATTAACTAGACCTAACACACCAAAACCAACCTTTTTTCGTTATTTTTGCTCACTCAAACACAAAAGATGAAGAAAGTAGCATTTTTAGGTTTAATAATTCTCACGATTGTATCGTGTAAAATTAGGTATTCCACTACTGGAGCTCCAATGCCTGAGAACATCAAAACTTTTTCAATCGATCAGTTTACTAATCAAGCTTCACTTGGTCCATCTACAATTGGCTTTACTTTTACTGAGTCGCTTAGAGAGTTGTTTCAGGCTCAAACCAAATTGGAGTTAGTTCCACTTAATGGAGACTTAAGCTACGAGGGAACTATTGTGAGTTATACAATTAGACCTATTTCTCTTTCGGGTGATCAAACTGCTGCACAAAACAGATTGACTATTTCGATAAAAGTAAGTTTTGTTAATCAGACTGATATCACAAAAAACTTTGACCAAAACTTCACTCGATTTGCCGATTACTTGAGTACACAAGATATTGCAAGTGTTCAGGATGCATTAATTGAAGAAATTTTCGACCAATTGACTCAAGATATTTACGATAAAACTTTGGGAGATTGGTAACTAAAAGCACCTTAATATCGCTCATCAACAATCCTTTTTCTGTTTCGGAAGAACAAGAAAAGGCATTGGAAAATTTGCAGAACGACTATCCTTATTGTCAGTCTATTTCTTTGTTATTAGCTAAGAGTTACCATAATAATGAAAGTATTTCATTTGAAAAACAACTTAAGAACACGGCTATTTCTGTTCCAAACAGAAATGTACTGTACGAGTTAATTCACTCAGAACAAGCTGTAAAAGGTGAGGTTGCTAAAACTATTGTAGTAGAAAAAGAGCCAGAAGTAATAAAAGAAGTTGAGGTTGTAGAAGAGGGAAAAGTTATTGAACTAAATATTTCACAGCCAATTGAGGTAGTAGAAAAAGCAGAAATTTCTAAAAAAGAAAAGCTAGAGAGTTTTGTAAAACAAAAGCAAGAGGAAAGAGAAAAAGGTACGCAAGACAAACAAAGTAAAGAGTTAGATAATTTGATTATTTCTGGAGCAATGAGCTCGGTTGTGTTGCTAGATGAAGAAATTGAGGTGAAAAAGCCTGAGAAGGAAATAATAAAAGAAGAAAAAAAGGAGGTGAAATCTCCACAAACTTTTTACGATTGGTTGGCTCCAAATGAGGTTAAGGAATCTGTTAAAGAGCCCGAATCGGTAAAGCCATCTGTAGAAGATATGGTGGATAAATTTATTGAAGAACGTAAGAAGAATAACGAACACATTAGGCTTAACAAAGGAACTGATGAGGCTAAAAAATTCTATTCGCCACTTGAAGTTGCCAAAAATAGCTTGATGGATAAAGATGATTTTGTAACCGAAACTTTAGCAAGAATATACGAAGGACAAGGCTTAAATGAAAAAGCAATAGTGGTTTACGAGAAATTAAGTTTGAAAAATCCAGAAAAAAGCAGTTACTTTGCCACTCTGATTGAGAAATTGAAACAAAAAAACAGTTAAAAAATAATTTAAAATGGGAACATTAGTATTTATATTATCTATCGTAGCAGCAGTATTATTGATGCTAGTCATATTAATCCAAAACCCAAAGGGTGGAGGAATTGATTCATCTTTTGGTGCAGCAAACCAGCTTGGAAGTGTAAAAAAAACTAATGATGTAGTAGAAAAAGCAACTTGGTATTTAGCTATATTTATTGTCGTTCTAGCACTTTCTTCTTCGTTATTAATTTCTAAAAAAACAGGAGTAGAGCAAGTAACAACAGAATCTAAATTAGATACTTCGTTTACTCCAGCAGTAAATCCTGATGCAGTTCAGTTACCACCAGCAGGACCAGCTCAATAAGAGTTACAAATAAATTAATTTTATTAAATCGCTTTGAAGAAATTCAAAGTGATTTTTTTTGTGCCATTTTTTTAAATAAATCTAAAAGAGAGGGAGAATAATAATAAATAAATGGGTTAACTTTGAGCGTAATCGTTTTGTGCAGTTGTACAATCCATAATTTTTAAAGAATGCTTTCATTTGATAACACGGAAGTTGCCTTTTCGGGCAAGTCTAATTCGGAGCTAAAATGGGCTCATAGGTTGTTTAAGCTTATAGGGAACAACACGCTAATTAAATTTGGTAAAGTTGCTACCAACATAGCTTTGGCGATACGATTACCAATTACAGGAATAATTAAAAAAACCATTTTCAAGCAGTTTTGTGGAGGAGAAGATGTAGAAGAATGTAAAACTACTATCACCAAATTATCGGAGTATGGAATTGGTACTATTTTGGATTATTCAGTAGAAGCAAAATCAGATAAAAAAGAGCTAGAAAACACTTGCCAAGAACTGGAGAGAGGAATAAACTTAGCAACAAACAATACTAAAATCCCTTTTGTTGTTTTTAAAATATCAGGAGTGGCAACACTTTCTATTTTAGAAGAATGTAACAACAAAGAATTCTCAAACATTGATGAGTATCAAAAATCTTACGAAAGAGTAGAGCGATTATGTAAAGCAGCATTTGAGGCAAATACCCCAATTTTTATTGATGCAGAGGAATCATGGATTCAAAACACGATTGATAGAATTGCGGAAGAAATGATGGAGAAATACAACAAAGAGAAAGCAATAGTGTATAACACTGTTCAGCTTTACCGTTGGGATAGACTTGATTATTTGAAAGGATTGGATGCGAAATCTAAAACTGCAAACTACAAAGTAGGAGTGAAGTTGGTGAGAGGAGCTTACATGGAAAAAGAACGAGAAAGAGCTCGTGAAAAAGGATACAAAGATCCTATTCAGCCAGATAAAAATGCTACAGATAAAGATTATGATTTGGCTGTTGCATACTGCGTAGATCATAACATAGCATTGTGTGCAGGAACACATAATGAAGAGAGTTCTAAGCTTCTTACTCAGTTAATAGAAAAAAAGCAGTTGGATAAAACGAACTCCGATTTTTATTTCGCTCAATTACTAGGAATGAGCGATCACATTAGTTTCAATTTATCTCAAAATGGATTTAATGTTGCCAAATATGTACCTTATGGGCCTGTGAAAGAGGTAATTCCATATTTGATAAGAAGAGCTGAAGAAAACACTTCGGTTGCTGGGCAAACTAGCCGAGAGTTATCCCTAATCTCTAAAGAAATGAAAAGAAGAAGCTTGCTAAAAAAGGCTTAATTTTCATCAAAGAAATTAACAATCCACTATTACTTACTTCCTAATATTATGGTCAAGCCCATGGCTGTATTGGTTATATTTGTTTGTATTTAGAGTTAAAAGGGTTAATCTTGAGCTTTTTTGTTAGTAAAAGCCCTGGTTTTCCTTTACCCACAAAATTTAGAATCAACATGAAAAAAGTACTATTAACTTTCTCTTTAGCATCTCTGTTATTGTTTGGATGTGTTCCAGCAAAAAAATATCAAGATTTAAAAGCTAAGAGTGAGCAATGCCAAGAGGCATTAGCAAAAGCTCAGGCTGAAAATGAGAAGTATCAATCTGAGAACAAGGAATTGACTCAGTTTTTGGCGAGCAAAAAAGAAGAATTAATAAAATTTCAAGAAGAATTATCTGCTGAGAAAAGAAAATTTTTGGAGAAAGAACAGCAGTACAGTAAGCTATCTTCACTTCATGATGATATTTTGTTGAGGTACGATAGGTTATTAGCTAACTCATCTAGCGAAAACAAAACTTTGACTTCTAAGTTGGATAAAACTCAAAATGAGTTACAACAAAAAGAAGATGAACTTAAGTTACTGGAAAAAAACTTGAATGAATTAAAAGATGCTCTTGAAAAGAAACAAAATGCTCTAGAATTAAGAGAGCAAAGAGTAAAGGAATTGGAAGAGCTAATAGCTCAAAAAGATGCGACAGTTAATGCATTAAAAGACAAAGTATCTAAAGCTTTATTGGCATTTGAAAATAAAGGATTAACCGTAGTGCAAAGAAACGGGAAAGTATACGTGAGCTTAGAAGCCAAATTACTTTTTGCATCAGGAAGTACAAAAGTAAGTACAGAAGGGAAAGTGGCCGTAATCCAGTTAGCAATAGCATTAGAGACTGAAGAAGAACTAGAAATAGTGGTGGAAGGACATACAGATTCAGATGCTTTAAAATCATCTAATCACCCAAAAAACAACTGGGAATTAAGTGTGCTGAGAGCTACTTCGGTTGTTGAGATAATGACAGGTAACAGTAGTATTAATCCTAAAATATTATCTGCAGCAGGAAGAAGTCAATACAATCCTATTGGAGAAGATAAGGCTGGAAACAGAAGAATTGAAGTGATTTTGACTCCTAAATTGGATAAGCTGTACGACATAATTAATAACTAAAAAACGAGACTACTCGTTAAAATAGTTATTTTTGTAAATAATTTGGCTCAATCCTTGAAGGAGGAAAGGGAGAATTAATACCAGAATCATGAAAAAAATACTTTTAATTACCTTTTCACTTGTTATAGCATTAGCAAGTTTTGCTCAAGAAAGCGATATTGAATGGAAATTATTCCCTTCTAAGGCAGATAGCCTTATGGCAAAGGATACCGTTAAAACTTTGGACAGAGCAGCTGTGCCTGGAAAAGTATCAATTAATAAAGACGAAAGAATTGATAGAGTTTCTAAGGACTTAGCTGGTGGAGCATCCCAAAGACCAATAGTAAAAGGATACAGAATTCAAATAATTTCTTCTTCTACCAAAGCAACTGTGGATAGTGAAAGAGGTAGATTTATGAGCCACAATACTCGTGAGAGTTCTTACACGGATTACAAAGCACCTAATTTTAAACTTCTAGTTGGTAATTTTAGAACCAAATTAGATGCACAAAGATTTCAGCAACAAATAAGTGATGTATTTCCTAATACTATTATCATAGCGGATGAAATAGAATTGCCAAAATTGGATTAATTCTAGATATTTCATGGAAAATACCGAAATCAAAAAGAGAAATATAAGGGCACTTTCGCAAGAAGAACTTATTGCTTTTTTTGAAGATCATGGAGAAAAGAAATTCCGAGCAAACCAAGTGTTTGACTGGGTTTGGAAAAAATCTTTCACCTCTTTCGAGAATATGAGTAACATCTCAAAACCAACAAGAGAGTTGCTTGAAGAACATTTCTATTTCAATAAATTAACTATTGATACCAAGCAAATTAGTACTGATGGAACCATTAAGTGTGGATTCAAACTATATGATGGTAGTATTGTAGAAGGAGTTTTAATCCCTACAAAAAAAAGAATGACAGCTTGTATATCCTCTCAAGTTGGATGTAGTTTAGCTTGTTCATTTTGTGCAACCGGAAGGCTTAAGCGAATGCGTAATCTTACTTATGACGAGATTTACGATCAAGTAGTTGAAATAAACAACTTGGCTAAAGAAAACTACCAAAAGCCCCTTACAAACATTGTGTACATGGGAATGGGCGAACCTTTGCTTAATTACAAGAACACTTTGGAATCGATTAAAAAAATTACTTCGGACGAAGGGTTAGGAATGGCTTCCAGAAGGATTACAGTTTCTACAGCAGGTATTGCTAAAATGATTATTAAGCTTGGAGACGATAATGTAAAATTTAACTTGGCTCTTTCACTTCACGCTACTAATGATGAAGCTAGGGATAAAATAATGGAGATTAACCAACAGAACTCACTCGGTTCTTTGGCAGAAGCATTGAAATATTACTACGATAAAACGGGTAATATGGTGACTTACGAATATTGCTTACTTGATGGGGTAAACGACTCATTGAAAGAAGCTCACGAGTTAGTTCAGTTTTGTCAGCACGTTCCATCTAAAGTAAATTTAATAGAATATAATCCTATTGATGATGGAGAATTTGATAAATCAGATTCAAAATCTACAGATAAATTTGCAGCTCATTTAGAAAAAAATGGAGTACCAGCAAATGTGCGTAGAAGTAGAGGTAAAGACATTGATGCAGCTTGTGGACAGCTGGCTAATAAAGATTAATCTTTATTTCATGTGTTTTAGGTTCCTAGAATACATGATGATAAATGCAAGAGTAAATAATAAAAACACCCCATACCCTAATACTACAGGCATAGAAAGAGTATACAATAACAGAGGTATTGCACTTACCAATTTAGAAACGATATAGGTATGAAATCCTATTTTTTTTAGACTATACATAAAAAAAGCACCTAAAAGACTTAGTAGAGAAGCAATTATATTGATTGTCATTATAGTACTAGCATTTTCTATATTCTCAGTATTAAATACTTCCATTGAACTAATAACTCCATCCACAGCACCAGTTTCATCTGTAGCAGCTATCTCTATCATTTGTTCTAACGCTATTTCATTTGCCTCAATTTGGGCTTCTTTTTGATATGTCATTGCTCCATATACTCCCGAAAGAAAAAACAATCCACTTATCACAAATGTAATGATACATAACACAGTCAAAAATGTAGGTCTTTCGTTTTCTACTTTTAAGTTGTCGTTATCTAAAAAATGTTGGTCTTCCATAGAGGTTTATTTTATTAACTTTGAGATATGAAGGTATATTCTCAGGTAGTATTAATAGTTATATTGTTTACAGTTTTTGGCTGTGAAACAAATATAGAAAATAATGAGGAAACTCCTGTGTCTAATATTATAGAACAGGATACTATTGTTCCTGTCGCTAAAGATTCAATTATTGAAACATCCAAGATTCCTGAAAAGATAAAAGTTCCAAAGCCAGTTAAAACCTCCAATGTAAAGCTAGATTCATTAGGATTAGAAGTCTATTTAAAGAATTTTGGTTTGGTTAACATCCAAGAAGTAGAACCAAGTATTCGTGTAGATTTAAAATACTCTACAACAGATAATTTTGTAGGAATTGATATGTATGGCGATTTAACAAAAGCCTTCTGCCAACCAGATGTTGCAGAGAAATTAAAGAAAGCTTATCAGTATCTTCAAGAAGAAGACTCTACCCTTACTCTATTAGTTTTTGATGCCGTTCGTCCAGTTTTTGTTCAGCAAAAAATGTGGGATACTTTAAAAATGCCAATTAGAGAGAAAACGAAATTTTTATCTAATCCTAGGAACCATTCTATTCACAATTATGGAGCTGCAGTAGATATTTCGCTTACCACAAAAGATGGAGAAGAATTGGATATGGGAACACCATTTGATTTTATTGGTAAATTGGCTCATCCTCGTGAAGAAAAAAGATTACTAAAAGAAGGGAAATTGACACAAAAACAGATAGAAAATCGCGTTTTATTACGAAAAGTGATGAAAAAAGCTGGTTTTTTCAATATTCAAACAGAATGGTGGCACTGGAATAGTTGTTCACGAAACACTGCTAAAAGTAAGTATAAGGTTGTAAGGTAACTAGGAATTTATAGCTACCAACAACTCAAAGAATTCATCTTTTTTTGCTGCTGAAAGTGGAATAGAACTATCATCTTTCATGATAATATAACCGCCATCACGTTTTTCGTAACGGTCAACAAAATTCAAGTTTATTAGGTGCGAACGGTGGGTTCTATAAAAAGAAAGTCCACTCAGCAATTCTTCAAAATCTTTCAATTTTTTGGACATCATTAACTTTCGGTCTTTTAAATGTACCATGGTATAACTCCCGTCAGATTCACATCTTGTCACGTCCTCACTGCTAACAACATGAACAGTTTCTTGGGTATTTAAGACTATTTTTTTACTCTTTTTGTTACCAGTTAGGTTTTCTATTAAACTCTTAATTTTTAGTTGTTCATCCGAAGAGGAATAGTAATTTTTTGCTTTTTCAATCGATTTATAAAACACTTCTGGATCAATAGGTTTAACAACATAATCAAGAGCACTATACTTAAAAGCCTTAATGGCAAATTCCTCATGAGATGTAATAAATATTACTTTGTAATCTGAGTAATTCACGCCTTCTAGCACTTCAAATCCATTACCATCTGGCATTTGGATATCAAGTAAAATGAGCTCAGGTTTTTTTTCATTGATTACTGAAATCGCTTTTTCTACATTCTCTGCCTCACCTACAATGTCTATTCCATCAACATTATCTAGTAATTGAGTTATAAATTCTCTAATACTGTTTCTGTCGTCTACTATTACTGTTTTCATAATTCTATAAATTTAGTATACACTTTTTAAAGGTAAAATCAACTCAACTATTGTACCGCAAACTTCTCCGTTCTCCATCAGATCTTTAGTAGTTGAATAGATGTTTTCTTTACTTTCAGTGTTCATTTTCTCTATACGTTCGTTTGTTATATTGGTAGAAAAAGAGAGATGACTTGATTTTCTCTTTTCGTAAATCTCATTCACTTTTTTTCTTCCAAGTCCATCATCTTGTATGATTACCTTCAGATTTTCTTTTTCTTTTTTAAACTCCAAAAGCACGTTACCAGGTTTAATTTTAAGCTCAATTCCGTGTACAATTGCATTCTCAACAAAAGGCTGAATAAGCATTGGAGGGATTTTGTATTCATCAACATTTAAATCCTTGGGAATATTTATCTGGTAGGTTAATTTTTCCTCAAGCAATAACTTTTGTAAGTCTAGATAGTTAGTTAAACTGATGATTTCTTTTTCTAGCATCACTTCTTTTTCTCTAGAGCTCTCCAGAATAAAGCGCATCAATTTAGCGAATTTAGATAAATAGGTAACTGATTTTTCTTTGTCTTGTTTGTAGATGTTTCCTTGTATTGCAGCTAAAGAATTTGCAATAAAATGTGGATTCATTTGTGTTCTCAGTAGTTTCTGTTCCAACTGAATACTTTCCTGTTCAAGCTTAATTTTTTCTCTTTCGGATTTCATTTTATTCTGTCTATAGAACATGAAAGAGATTAAAGTAACCAACAATAGTAGAACCGACAATCCTATTAATGCCCAGGTAAGATACTTGCTTTGCTCAAGTTGTAATCGGCTAATTTCCGATTCTTTCTCTAGAGTTTCTAACCTGTTTTTAGCTTCCACTTCCGAGAATACACTTTGACTCATTTTATCCCGCTCCAATTGAAATAAACTATCTTGAATCCCTTTAGATTCCTCTAAATAATCTAAAGAAGCAGAAGTCTTATTCATGGATTTATTAATCTGATATAATAAGTTAAGTGCGTATAACTTTTGCTCAAGCATTACATCAGGACTTTCCTCTACCTTTTTGGCTTCTATTATTGCTTTTTTATAATCCTTTTTTCTGAAAAATATCTCAACTTTTGCCAGTTTAGCATTATTCATTTCAGGCATATTTCTGGTCTCATCAAAAATAACAATAGCACTATCTAGGTATTCAATTGCCTCTGCAAACTCATCCTTTTTATTATTAATTCTAGAAAGGATTAAATAGCTTTGAGCCATTCTGTTTGTTTGTTTTAATTCTCTAAACAGAATTAAACCACTTACCGAGTTAGTATTGGCTTTATCTAGCTGATTAAGCGCTATGTAAGTTAACGAAATTGCATTGTAAGCCTTGGCCAGCAAAAACTTGTCTTTAGTTTGCTGAGCATACTCTATTGCTTCTTTAAAGTGTATCAAGGCATTCTCAGTTTTCCCTTGATTGTAATAAAGAAATCCTAAGTTATATTGACATTTAGCAAGACCAGAAATGTCATTAATTTCTTTAGCTAAAACCTCTGCCTCAGTTAAAACAGAAAGTGCTTTATTAAAATTATTGTTGTCGTAATAATATTCGCCAATCAGTATTTTAGTAGATACTAAATTGTTTTTTTTAATGGCTGTTTCTGCAATTGCAATGGCTTGTTCAATTTCTTTTTTTGCCTCATCTGGTTTAGAAAATCGCTTTTGCTCAAAAGAGATGATCAGCTTTACAATTTCTGATTCTTTCTTCTCTTCGGATTGCGAGTATCCTGAAGACATTCCCAAAAACAAGAAAGCCAAAAACAGATTAAATAAGAAAATTCTCTTCATAAAAGTTAAGATACAAATTTGTTGTTAAAGCTTAATTAAGAATTCATGAATACCCTCTTTTTTTACATCAAGTAATATTACAAATTCATGGTTTCTTTCAGTTTCCTAACCGAAGATGCCCAGTTAAAATTTTGACAAACATAATCTTGACCAGCCTTACCTATTTCTGAGCTCATGTTATTATTTTCGATAAGGTTAATAATAAGTTGAGCGTATTCTTCTTTACTGTTTCCTATAAGAATCTCATTGCCGGGAGTTGCATTAAGCGCATTGTTAGCTAGCTTTGAGGTGACGCAAGGCATTTTCATTGCCATAGCTTCAAGCAGCTTGTTTTGTAATCCAGTTCCAATTTGCATAGGAGCAATAAAAATGTGTGCCGAGTTATAGGCATCTCTAATGTCATCAATCCACCCAGAAATGGTTACAGATTCGCTTGCAAGAGCCAGTACTTCTTTTGTAGGGCTAGTTCCGGAAATAAGTAAATTTGCTTCTGGATATTTTGCGATAACAATCGGAAGAACATGCTCTACAATGTATTGAGCACTTTTTACATTAGGCTGGTATTGCATGTTTCCATTAAAAAGTAACGTATATTTTTTAACTAGATTTGCATCAGGTTTAAAAAAATCACTGTCAATTCCATTTGGAATTATTGTAATATTTTCTCTTTTAGTGTGATAAATTAATTCTTGATCTTGCAATGAAATAATAGAGTGATTATCAAAATATTCGAACATTATATGTTCGTATACCTTAAGTCTTTCAGCCTCAATTTTAAGTAGTTTTTTTAAATAAAATGATGATGAAGTAATTCGCCTTTCTATCCCTTTGGATAGCACATCCATGAAATCAATTGTTTTTCGAATGTCGTATTCGTCTTTAACATACTCAGCACACCTAATAAGCTGGCAATAAATATGATTAGGATTTAATTCTTTTATCTGTTTTGAGATTTTATTATGAATTACTTTGTTATAAAACAGAGCAACCTGAAAAGGCTTTTTATTAAATAAAGATTTAAAAAGACTCCATACCAAACCTATCTTGTTTAGTTTATGAATGGTAACGCTAGCACATAAATTTTCGAGCACTTTTTTATCACTTTCGGGTACTGAGCTGTTTGTTACAGATATCAAATGCACTTCCATGCTTTTTGCCAATTCCTTTATTTGATGGTATGCACGGAGTTTATCGCCCTTATCCAAAGGAAAAGGAAACCTAGAAGTTATGACAACTAGTTTTTTCATCCAATATTAAGAGTTTGATTGATAAATTCAGAAAGTTCACTTCCCATTAGAGAAATATCATGTTCATTTTCGATAAGTAAACGTGCTTCTACTCCAATCTCCATAATGGTTTTTGGATTAGAAATTAAAGAATGAATTACTGTAATAAATTCATCTTCAGTATCAGCAATCAAAATATTTTTTTTGTCGATACAATTTATTCCCTCTGCACCAATGCTAGTTGATATAATGCATTTACCTATAGCCATTGCTTCAATAATTTTAACTCTAATCCCACTACCAGAGAGTAAAGGAACAATCATTACATCATGATTTTCCATAAATTCCAGAGCGTCATCAACAAAACCTGATACAACAAGATTGGTACTGGATAATTTTTTAAACCTAGCAGGCATGCCTTTTCCAGCAATGTTAAATACTGAATCTACTTTTAGTTTTGACCAAATCGAATTTAAAAACCAATCAATTCCCTCAACATTTGGCAGCCAATCCATAGCGCCTATGTGAAAAAAAGAGGGTGGATTCCCAATTTTTTGAACAACTTTATATTTTGAAATATTTAAATAAAAAGGAAGGGTAATTAATTTTTCAGAACTTACAACTTCAGAAATCATGGCTTTATCTTTGTCTGTTGCACAAATAATTCCGTCAGTTTGTTTCCAAAGTATTTCCTCTTCTACCTTAAGTTGAGTTGCTAATTTTCCAAAATATTTATTTTTAACATAACTATACTTCCCAGACATTCTTTGCCATATTTCATATTCAATATTGGCGGAATTTAAAATTATTTTTGCTGTCGAATGTTTTCGAATAAGCGCGATATATTGGGCTACAAATATATTTTCTAGTTGAATAATGTCGTAGTTATTCTCCTTTAATAGATCTTTTAGTTTGTTTTCAAAGGCTATACTTTTGAATCGAGTAAGGTTGTATGATTTATTACTAATTAGTGCTTTAATTGCACCAAATGCATTTGGTTTAGTATCAATTTTTACGTAATATACTTTTGCCTTCCCAGGAATTGAATTTTTAAATACCTGCTCGTTAAAAGAATGCTTAAACGTTTCAAGAGTTAATATATCTAAATCAAAATCTGGATTTGAGGAATAAAAATCACTCATTTTAGCCATCCCCAAACACCCACCATCAATAGATGGATAAGCTGGTTTATTTGTAATTTGAAGAATTTTTATAGGCATAACCCAATTTCCTTAGTAAGGTTTTCAAATATAGGAATTATAAGGTTTTTAACGGAAATTGTATGGTGTAAATTCGTTAAGGGAATTAAAAAAGACTTTACTATTCTTCTTTTTTGTTTTTGTTTAAATCATTCATTGTTCTATTAAGACCAATTGTAACAAATGATTGGATATATTTTATTGATAGATCTAATAATTCAGGAAGTTCTTTTTCTTCCTCTTTAGACCATTTTCCAAGAACGTAATCAATTTGTTTTCCTTTAGAAAATTCATTTCCTATACCAAACCTAAGCCTAGAGTATTTGCTAGTTTTTAAAATTTGAATAAGATGTTTAAGTCCATTGTGTCCTCCATCACTCCCTTTTCCTTTAAGCCTTAGCTTACCATAAGGAAGAGCTAAATCATCAGTAATAATTAATGTGTTGGAAAGAGTAATTTTTTCTTCTTGCATCCAGTAATTTACTGCGTTTCCGCTCAAATTCATGTACGTAGAAGGTTTAAGAAGAATTAGTGTTCTTCCTTTGTATTTTATTTTTGTAACATCTCCATATCGAGCTGTCTCAAAACAAGAACTGGACGACTCTATAAGAGCGTCCAGTACTTTAAATCCTATGTTGTGACGGGTATTAGTATATTCATCACCAATATTTCCCAGTCCTACAATTAGGTACTTCATGATATAATATTATTCAGCAGAAGCTTCTTCGGCAGCACCTTCAGCACCTTCAGTAGCACCTTCAGCACCAGCAGCATCAGCAGCTTCTAATTCATCTGCAACAGCATTTCTAGAAGTTTTAACCGATACAGCAACATCTCTCATGTCACCAACTAATGTTACGTTAGGAATTTCAATTTCTCCTAATCTAATAGACATTCCAATTTTTAACTCAGCAATGTCTAATTCAATAAATTCTGGAAGATCTTTAGCTAAAGCTTTAACTTTAAGTTTTCTATAGTTTTGTCTTAATTTTCCACCGTTCAATACACCTGGAGAATTTCCAGTCAATCTTACTGGTAATGCAATATCAATAATCTTATCTTCAGTAATTGCTAATAAATCAAAGTGTGTGATTCTATCAGTTACTGGGTGAAATTGGATTTCTTTAAAAATAGCTTTGTATTCTTTTCCGTCTAAATCAATACCTACGAAATTTACATCTGGTGTAAATACTAGTTTATTTAGTTCGGTTTCTTTAACATGAAAATGGATGTTTTGTCCGTTTCCATAAATTACACCAGGAACTCTAGCTTCTAATCTAAGGTGTTTGGCATCTTTACTCCCTACGTTCTCTCTTAGAGAACCGCTCAATGATACTGTTTTCATTTGTTTGTTGTTTTATTTATATTTTTTATTGTACGAAATGAGTACTAATAGACTCATGTTTTTCTACTCTTGTTATTACGTCAGCAAATAATTTTGCTACGCTCAATACTTTTATTTTACTAGTATCTTTCCCTTCTTTCAATGGAATAGAATCAGTAATAATTAATTCTTTAAGAACTGAATCAGCTATTCTTTCGTAAGCTGGTCCTGACAATACACCATGCGAACACATTGCACTTACAGATAACGCTCCTCTTTCGTGAATCATTTCAGCAGCTTTACACATAGTACCTGCTGTATCAATCATGTCATCCATAATGATAACATTTCTTCCTTTTACTTCACCTATCAATGTCATTTCAGACACTTCATTAGCCACTTTTCTTTGTTTGTAACAAATTGCTAAATCCGCATTCAAATATTTTGCGTAGTTATTCGCTCTTTTTGTTGCGCCAGTATCTGGAGCTACAATAGTTAATTTAGGTACTTTTTGTTCCTCTAAATAAGGAAGGAAAACCGAACTAGCAAACATATGATCAATAGGAAAAGAGAAAAATCCTTGAATCTGATCTGCATGTAAATCCATGGTTATGATTCTTTTTGCTCCAGCTGCAGCTAGCATTTTAGCTACTAATTTAGCTCCAATTGCAACTCTAGGCCTATCTTTTCTATCCTGTCTTGCATATCCGTAATAAGGAAGTACTGCTACAACTTTTTCAGCCGAAGCTCTTTTTGCAGCATCTATCATTATCATTGTTTCCATCATACTATCAGAACTGATGGTTGGCTGAATAATGTATACATTCTTACCTCTAACTGTTTCCTCGTAGGACGCTTGAATTTCTCCATCACTAAACTTCTGTAACTTTACGTTACCTAACTCTATCCCTCTGTGAGCTGCAACTTTTTCTGCAAACTCTCTATGGGCACTCCCCGAAAATAAAATTGTGTTAGACATAACTTCCCTTATTTTGACTGCAAAATTAAGGATTTTATTGGGATAGCCTTGTTTTTTTACTAGAAATTTGTTGCTAAAGTTAAAAGTATCTTTAAATTTGCATCCGCTTGTTTTGAAAAAGCATCTTTTGAAAGTTCAAAACTAACTACCAGAGTGGAAAAGCATTAAATGCCCGAGTGGCGGAACTGGTAGACGCGCACGACTCAAACTCGTGTATCTTTGATGTGCCGGTTCGATTCCGGCCTCGGGTACTAAAGCCTCTCCAGTAATGGAGGGGCTTTATTTTATTAAAGACCCTTGTATTGGGGCTTTTATCAGCAGTTGTTTTATAATCTAAAGGTTAGATATGAGATCCCAAAAATAATTATTTTGCTGAAGAAAATATCTAGAACTACCCATAATAATATGGCGAGTTCTTCTGTCTAATAAAAATGATTCTACCTTTCCTTTAGCTAAGCCTTTTGTATATTTAATTCTAATTTTATCCCCTATGATATCAACAACATCAAAGTGACTGAATTGAGTTTGACCTCGATTATTGGTAAATTGTAAACTTCCTGTTTTTGCTCCAATTCCAAACATATATGTAAAGCTGGTTTTGCCAATATATTTGTCGTTTTTGCTCAAAAAAAACCTTTTTTCACTTAGATACTCTGTTGTCGGTAATTTATCAAATTTTGCTAATTTACTTTTCTTAATATTATCGGAATCAAGTTTTCTTTTTGCTACATTATTTGGGCTATAATATTCATATGATGCCTCAATTTCTTTAATTGCATCTTCATCATTAAGAAAATACTTAAAGTCATCAATTCCAAAATGATTTGAAATAGATAATTCGTCTATTATTCCCCCTTCAAAGGTTACCGACTTTGAATTCTTGTATTTTGACATTAGATCACTTCTTTTTGAGAGATATCTCACTCCATTTATCCATATAGAAAGCTGTCTTGGAATTGAATTAGCAATTGACATTTCAGTTTGCATAATAGTTACATAATACCACTCACCTTCTTCTAGTTTTTTGTTCAAATTTATGATTTCGGGGCGATATTTTTCGTAGGTGTTATTTTTTACACTGTATTTGAATTCCCTGCTTTCAAATAGGTGTTGATCGTTTATTATAAAACCATTACTGTTTGAAATACCCTTTTTCTCTCCATGTACCCATCTATCCTCATATGTATTAGCAATTTGTAAATTGGTCTTTGTAATCCTTATATTATTCACAGTTAAATCATTATTGGTTGGTGAGTATAGAAAACTAATGCATTTGTAGTTATCTAATAACAAATAACTTACTGGGTTATTAAACTCGATTGCATAACCTTCTGTTCCATAGAAATCTGGTCGATTAATACCTTCCTTTTCAACATTATTAAATGACTTGTATAACTTTAAATATTTCCCTCTATTCGCATTCCATTTGAGTAGTTTTGATTTTTGGATGGATTTTTCTCTTCTATTTATTAAATTAATGATGGTTAAACTATCTAATTTTATATCATTATCACTAATTTTATCATCACCTTTTGGAATTTTTACTTTAATGTTAAGCTCCCCAGTATAAGGATTTGGATAAACCTTATAATTTTCAGCCTCTCCATTATTTTCGTTGATAGATAATAATTTCTTCTTTAAAGAGGGGAGATCATATTTTATATATTCATATTCCCTCACGTTTTGAAGAAATTTATTTTGTTCATCTTCTGCGAAATAGTTTCTATATAATTTTGAAAACTTAACTGCTGAAAGATATGAACTTTTCTCTTTTGATGAATTTTTGTAACTTTCTAAAAAGGCAGTTTTAAATTCAATCCAATATCCCTCAGTTGGCATAAGGTTTATTGTGATATTTAGTTTTAATGCATTTACTGTTTTGCCCTTATATCTAGCTGAAACAATCTTATTTTTCTTTTTTAATTCTATTATTTCATCTGAACTTATTGTAATTGATTTGTCTAAGAATCCATCTTTTTTAAAGACTATTTCAACATCTTTATTCTTTTTATATAAAAACTGAAAGTTCCCTGAATAAAGACTCTCTCCACCCCACTGTTGGTAGTATTTTGTATCGACATACTCTTTAAATTCTTCATCTGATTTTGCACCGACATGAAGAGGTTTTAAATTTGTTTTGCCAAATTTATTTTTTACTATTAAATTTTGTTTTGACTCCCAGAATACGTTTGGATATTTAGATTCAATATTTACATGAATAATCTTAATCTTTTGTGCGCTGATATCCTTTGTCTCAATACAATTAACCCCATTAAGACTGTAAACACTATTACTATCTCCAAACCAATCAGTTGTTAAATTCTCCATATTTACAACTCCATTATTCGTATTGACGTTTTCATCATTTCCATTCAAAGAATACCAAGCAACAAGACCATTATTAGGTAGATAATTTTTCACTTGTGCAATACTGAACACTGAATAGAAGATTAAAACTAATGTTAATAAACTCCTTAAAAATACCCCCCTATTTTGGAAAAACTTCTTGTATTTCCATCTGTCAAAAACATCACTTTTATCATTATTTAAAAAAAAACAAGTGAGTTCACAATTATACTGTGGTAATGAGAAGTCTTTTTTCATAAGGTTTTGGTTTAAATTATTTTAATAAGTTAATTAATTTATCTGACTTTTTTATAATTTTAAATATAAAATTATGAAATTTTGTAATATTCAACAACAAGGGTTCTGTCGCATTAATTATAATTAATGCGTCAGAACCTAATTAATGCTTCATAACCGAGGATAAAGATCATAAATAATTGCTCAGAACTAATAGGATATCCTCTTTCAAAAAGTTCGATATTTGTCCGTCCTTGGGTACAAATAAAAGCCTTAAAAATATAATTTATAGATAGTTGAGGTTTTTTTAGTTTAGAACTTGAACTACTATTGAACAGCACTCTAATTTTACTCTTCTTTATATAGTTTAATTCTGTTAACTAATTTATTGCCCCCCTTTTTTATAGTGTCCTTTTTTATAGTGTAACTTTTTTATGGTTTCGTAAACTAAACTTCAATTTTTTTTTAATTTAGATTATGAAAAAATTAATCACTGTCTTTTTATTGCTTATTTGTGTAAGCATCTCCTTTTCTCAAAGTAAGAAACAACAAATAGAAACACTAACTTATAAGTTAGATAGTATTAACTTAGTACTAATAAGGTCTATTGATGATAATGAAAAATTAAGCGACACAAAGTTAGTCCTTGAGTCTAAAGTTAGCTTATTGAAAAATGAGAATTCTTCAAAAGATTCTAAAATTAGCTTGTTGAAAAAAGAGAATGCATCAAAAAATGGTGAAATAAGCTTGAAAAATGAGAAAATAGAATCTTTAACAAAAGAAGTTAAGTCTTTGGAGCAAGACTACCAATTAGTAGTTGCTGAACTTGAATTGAAATCTGATAGTTTAGATGCATGTGTATACGTTCTACTAAATAAAAATATATCTGAAAACAATAAAAACCCAAATGAAATCTATTTTGAAGGAACATTTAAATTTTATAGTACCTGGGATTATCAATTTTATATTGAAGTTAAAATAGACAAAGGGGAATTAGCTGGTAAAACAGAGCTTCTCTATTATTCTTGTGGCACTTCTGATACTGATAAAATAGAGTCAACTGGCGATTTTGATTGGATTGAAGACGAAAACATAGGGAAGAAAGTTTCAGGTGTCATTGTCCGCTCCAATTGTATATCTGAAAATTATGAAACCGGTGTAGATTATTCAAAAGAAATTTACAGGGTTAAAGTTTTAAATCATGCGGGCAATTAATGCTAACAATGATTTGGATTGGAATGTTGAAAACTAAGGAATAGGTGACAGAGAAAATGGACATGGAGTAAAAGGAAAGATAGGGGTTCTGGGTTCTGTCGCATTAACTTGGAGTAACTAATAAATGTTTAGATTTGATTTCATCTAATACTGAAATTATGTTTGAGCGTCACCGATATCCAAGAGTAATTATATTACAAGCTGTTTATTTCAAATTGAGATTTACATTAAGTTATAGAGATGTGGAAGAATTGATGTCAATCAGAGGAATAAAAGTAGACCATTCCACTATCCAAAGATGGGTGTTTAAATTTTCTAAAGAAGTAGAGAAGAATATGCATAAGCGAAAAAAGCAGGTTTGTGATAGTTGGCGAATGGATGAAACATATATCAAGGTAAAAGGCAGAGATATGTATTTATATCGAGCAGTAGATAAGTATGGAAATACAGTAGATTTCTTGTTAACTAGGCGGAGACAGAAGATGTCAGCACAGAAGTTTTTCAACAAAGCTATAGGTAATAATGGCAAGCCAAGAATTGTAAACATAGACAAAAGTGGG